>CAWIGP010000003.1:0-459095 GCA_963835735.1 uncultured Solirubrobacteraceae bacterium | reverse complement strand
GTCCGGGCGATCGCCGCCAGCGCCGCCTCCGGCGGACCGGTCCCGGCCGCGTAGAAGACCGCCGCGTCCTCGCGATGCGCCTCGCCTGCAATTTCCGCGGCCAGACGCGTCTTACCCATCCCGTACGCGCCGGCGATCGTCACCAGCGCGCCCGCACCGGCCGCAGCGCGCCGCCAGCGCGCCCGCAGCACGCGCAGCTCGCGCTCGCGCCCGATCAGCGGCGGCGACGCGGACGCGTCGAGCTCAGGGGGAAGCTCCGCCGCCACCGGCTCGACGTCCAGCGACGGGTCCTGGCGCAGGATCGCGTCGTGCAGGCGCCGCAGCTCGGGCGACGGCTCGACGCCGATCTCCTCGACCAGCGTGCGCCTCGCCTGCCGGTATGCCTCAAGCGCCTCCGCCTGGCGGCCGCACCGATACAGGACCAGCATGCGCTGCCCGTGCAACCGCTCGCGCAAAGGGTTCGCGGCCAGCAGCGCGTCGATCTCCCCGTTCAGCTCCGCGTGACGGCCCGCGGCCAGATCCGCGTCGATCGCCAGCTCCGCGGCGGTCAGCCGCATCTCCTCGAGCCGACGGATCTCCGCGACCGCGAACGGCTCATCCGCCACGTCGGCGAGCGGATCGCCGCGAAACAGCGCCAGCGCCTCGCGCGCCGCCCCGTTCACCGGCTCGCCGGCCGCAGCCTTCCGAGCCGCCTCGGAGACCAGCCGTTCGAGACGGCAGACGTCCACGAGCTCGCGGTCGATCCGCAGCTCATACCCGCGCGCGCGCGTGACGATCTCGGCCTCGCCCTCCCCTTCCAGCGCCCGGCGCAGTCGCCAGACGTAGTTCTGGACCATGTTGGCGGCGCTCGGCGGTGGCTGCTCGTCCCAGAGCCCCTCGATCAGCCGGTCGGCCGGGACGGCACGATTGGCCTCGAGCCCCAGCATCGCCAGCACGGCGCGCTGCTTCGGGCTGCCCAGCGCGGCCGGGCGGCCGTCAACGGTGGCCTCGACGGGTCCAAGGATGTTGAGCCGCATGCAGCCTCGCGGGTTTCGGGTGCTCGTGCACGACCAACCCAATCACCTCACCGAACCCCGGGCAAGGGGGCGGCGGGCGGGGGTGCACACGCTGCCAGAGGCCGCTCTACGCCCGGTCTACGACGCTCGTCTACGGCGCCGACTGACCAGAGGGAGAGCCGACGTAGACCGAGCGGCTGGAGCGTTCGGGCCATCGCCCACCACTCGGCCAGGAGGCCAGATGTCCACCGCCCGACGCATCTACCGCCCCACCATCGCGTGCGTCCTGCTCGCGCTCGCCATGACCGGCGCGGCCGCGGCGAGCGCGCCGCAGCAGGACCTGCGTTCCCCGGACGCACGCGACGCCGCGGCGGGCCGCGGCACCTTCACCAGCCGCGACGTGAGCTCGCCACAGATCTTCACCGACCGACAGCGTGCGGTCGTGACGCGCTTCAAGCGCTCGCCGACGTATCAGCAGGCGCTGCGCGAGGCGATCACGGCCCTCAAGCCGCCCCAGCCCGCGCCTGTCCGCGCCGACGACGGCATCGACTGGCGCGACGCCGGCATCGGCGCCGCGAGCCTGCTCGGCGTGATCGCCCTCGGGCTCGCGGGCACCACGACGATCCTGCAGCGCAGGCGCCGAGGGCGCCGAACGGCGACTGTCGCCTGACACCCCGAGCCCACCATCGACGCGAACGCGGGGCCGGCATGTCCGGCCCCGCGCCGCGCCGGGACGCCGTCCGGCGCCGCTCACGCCGGAAAGCGCAATCCACCGAACCGGTCAGCATCACGCCTGCCGCGGACGACGACCAGGAGCGCAGGGGAGACGCCTGCTTCTCGGCAAAGGAGCAGTCCTGGCGCACCGCCTGGCGCGCCCGCTCGCTGCTGAGATGGACGAATACGAACAGTCGGCCGCGCCGCGGCGTTGCATGGAACGCGATAGTCGCCGCGCGACTGCTGCTTTCCACGGATGCAGGAGCGCGGTGGGCCGAATTGCGCACCGGCGGATTGCCTGGTTGTCGGGCGCAAGTGAGGTGGCACGGCCCGCGCAGGTTAAATGCCACAGGCGCGAGCCCGAATCGGCGCCCGGAGGCCGTGCCGTAGGGGGTCCCCTGACGGACTATCGGAGGCCTGGGTGTCGTCCGGCGTGGATCAAGTTTGCGAGGCGGATTCGGTGATTCCGCGCCATTTCTCGTCGGACTCGGCGAGGGCTTTGGCGGCTTCCTGACCGTACTGGTACGCATCGGCGCCAATGAGTAGCCGCACCGGCGCGTCGTCGCGCCCGGCGAGGTCGCGTACGATCCGGGCCACCTGGTGCGGCTCTGTGGGCTCCTGCCCGGAGGTGGAGCGGATCATGGTCGCGATCTGTCCCACGGTCTGCTGGTAGGGCTCGCTGACCTCGGGGATCGTCATCGACGAGCCGGCCCAGTCGGTGCGCATCGCACCGGGTTCGAGCACGGTGACCCGGATGCCCAGCGGTGCGATCTCCTGAGCGAGCCCGGTGGAGAATCCACCGATGGCCCACTTCGCGCTCTGATAGGCGCTCAGGCCCGGTGATGCGAAGCGGCCGCCGAGCGAGGAGACCTGGAAGATGTGCCCGGATCCCCGCTCGCGCAGAGCGGGCAGCACGGCTTTGGTCACGTGGACGACGCCGAAGAAGTTGGTGTCGATCTGAGCGCGGAAGTTTTCGAGGGTGACGTCTTCGATGGCGGCGACATCGGCGTAGCCGGCGTTGTTGACCACGACGTCGTAGCGCCCGAACGCATCGAGGCCCTGCTGCACCGCGCGCTGGACCTGCTCGGGGTCGGTGACGTCGAGTGCGATCGGCCGCACGTTCTCGCCGTAGCGCTCCACGAGGCCGTCGAGGTGGGCGGTCCTGCGGGCGGTGGCGACGACCTGGTCGCCGTCGGCCAGTGCCGCCTCGGCGATCGCGCGGCCCAGGCCGCGCGAGCTTCCGGTCACGAACCAGACTTGGGACATGGGTTCCTCCGATGCTGGGGGTCAGCCAGTCGATCGTCCCGTCGGCGCGGCCGGCGAAGTCGTCCGTCGAGACCGACATCAGCAGGATCAGCCTGCGGCCGCTCATGACGCCACCCGGTAGCGCAGGTGCGTGACGTCGGGCGCGTCGAGCACGCGCGTCAGCTCGAGCTCGACGCGGTCTGCGCCGAACAGCCGCCGCCCGTCGCCGAGCACGACCGGGATCAGGTGGATCTCCAGCTCGTCGAGCAGGCCCTCGCGCAGCAGCGACTGCGCAAGGCCGGCGCCGTGCACCATCACGTCCTCGTCGCCGGCGGCCGCCTTGGCCTCGCGCATCGCGGTCGCGGCGTCGGGCACGTAGTGGACCCAGCCGCTCTGCGGTTCCGGCGGGGTGCCGCGCGTGGGCACGAAGATCGGCACGCCGTGGTGGTCGCCGCCCCAGTGTCCGGCGTAGTCGAACGTCTTGCGGCCGACGACGACTGCACCCGTCGCCATCAGCTCGGCGAACACCTGCCCGCTCGGCCCCGGCGGGTCGAAGTGCGGCCGCTCGGAGACGGGCTCGCCGAGCCACTCGTGCAGCCGGTGGCCGCCGGTCCCGAGCCCGTTGCCCGGGCCGTCGTCCGGGCCGGTGATGAACCCGTCGAGCGACATCGACATGTACAGGACGGACTTCGCCATGCGGTCTCTTTCCTCAGGCCTACAGCGCCCGTTCCAGCCGGTCGAACGCGTGCGGCAGACCGCGGCCGTGCTCGTCGCGCAGCTCGTCGGACGGGAAGCCCCACTGGACCATCGTCATCAGGGTCGCCCCGTCTCGGGGCGCGAACGTGAACTCGGTGCTGAAGGCGAGCCTCGACCCGTCGAGGCGGGTCTCGGTCGTGGCCAGCAGCAGGCGGCGAGGGCGCTCGATCGCCTCGAACACGTGCAGGTGCCGGTAGAGCTCGCCCGGCGACGGGCCGAAGGCGATCTCCCAGGCGCCGCCGACGCGCAACTCGCAGCGCGAGTCGACGCCCCAGCCCGGCGCGTCGTTGCCGTAAAACTCGCGCTGCCCCGCCGGGCTCGTGAACAGGTCGAACACGCGCGCCGGCGACGCCTGGATCAGGCGCTCGTAGCGGAGCTCGCGGCTCACCGCGCGCGCTCCACGAAGCGCTCGAAGCGGTCCAACCGGCCCTCCCAGGCGCGGCGATGGGCCTCGATCCACTCGCCCGCCTCGCCGAGCGTCGTGGCCGGGCCTAGCCGGCACTCGCGCGCCCGGCCCACCTTCTCGGTCTCGACGAGGCCGGCGCGCTCCAGGATCCCGACGTGCTTCTTGATCCCGTTGAGGGTCAGGCCCCACGGCTCCGCGAGCTGGCTCAGCGTCGCGGGGCCGCGGCCCAGGCGCTCGAGAATGCCCCGCCGCTTGGGGTCCGAGAGCGCGAAGAACGTCGCGTCGAGCGTTGGCGATAGTGCACCGATCGGCGCACTATACAGCTGCTCGCCCTTTGGTTGAGCGTGGCCGCCCGCCCGACGTCATGACGGCCCCACTTCCCGCCCCAACGAGCTGAAAGCCACGGCATCGACTTAGCACGCCACCGAGCCGTGTCGTAGGGCGCCGAGGTGGCGGGGCCGCTCATGTTGCGGGCGGCGGCCACCGCCTCCGGCTCGAGCGACACGGTTCCGGGGTCAGGCGGGAATTGCAGCGGCGGCACCGGGTATTCGCGCTCGCCCCGCAGCCGCAGCACCATCAGGCTGGTCGCAAGGATCGCAACGCCGGGACAGCCAACCAGCAACTCCTGGAGGTCGCGGGCGACGCCGACCACCTGCTCCAGGTTGTCGAGGATCAGCAACCACCGGCCGTCACCAAAGTAATCGACCAGCGCCTGCAGCGGCGAGTCCGTCCCGGCCACCTCGGCACCCACCGCTCGACCGATGCTGACAAGGACCTGCTCGGGCTCGGTGACCGGCGCCAGCGCCACGAACGCGATCCCAGAACCAAAGCGGTCACGCAGCGCCTCCCCCACCGCCAGTGCCAACCTGGTCTTGCCGACTCCACCCGGGCCGCTCAGCGTCACCAGCCGCGCGTCGGCCCGACCGCTCAATTCGGCCACCTCCTCGATCGCCCGCTCGCGCCCCACCAGCGACGTCGCGGCCACCGGAAGCGGACGAGGGCCGCGCGGCGCCCGCCCCGGCAGGCGGGCGACGGCGAACCGCTCGCTCAGCAGCGTCGCCAGGTCGTCGCGCACCAACCGCCCCAGCTCCGCGGGCGTGTGGAAAACCCGATAGGACGCCTCCCCTTCGATCCGAGCGAGCAGCTCGGTGAGGCGCGGCTCGCGGTCGGGCGCCGGCGCCTTGACGTACAACAGGCGCGGCAACGCCCGCGACAGCTCGAACTCGTCCTCCAGACCCGACAGCTGCATCTCCGGCCCGATTTGTCCGTAGCGCCGCCAGTACAGCCCGACGAAGATGTCGCTCTGATCCAGGTAGGCCTCATATACCTCGCGCGGAGGGTACGGCCGCGCCCCCAGCTCGAACATCACCGGCGTCAGCCGCAGCGCCGAGATCGCCCGGGACACCGCCCGCCGCTCGTCGGCCAGCTCGCCGAGCGTGGAACTCACGAACACCCGCAGACGCTGATCAGGAGTCCGGATCACCTCATCGCTCCGCGACGCTCGATCACCGCCCACTCGTCGTGAGACGACCACCACGCCAGTCTCGCAAGCCATCTCACCCGCTACCCCCGCCGCCGCCGATCCTCCGGCCTGATCCCACGAGCTTCGATCGTCTGCGAACGCGTGCGAGGTGCGGTGTTAGGCGTTGTCGCGGCTTGGGCGGTGGGTTTGGGTGTGGGTGCTGAGTTTCTCGAACGCGCGGGTGAGGGCTTTGATGTCGGTGTCGGTGAGCGCGCGTGAGAAGTTCTGCTCGATCCAGGCGTGGATGAGGGGTCGGGCGTGCTCCATCGCCTGGCGACCGTCGGGAGTTTGCTGCACGAAGATCGAGCGGCGGTCGTTCTCGGGGCGGTAGCGGCGGACGAGGCCGGCCTGCTCCATCCGGTCGATCACGCGGGTGAGGCCGCTCTTGCTGTAGAGGATCCGTTCGGCGCATTCGTTCATGCGCAGCCCGTCGGGGGTTTCTTCGAGGTGGACTAGGACGTCGTACCACTGGGCGGGATGCCGTAGTCGCGCTCGAAGTTGCTGTCGAGCAGGTCGTTCAGCGCGCGCGCGTTCTCGAAGAACAGTTGCCAGGCGTGGCGGCGTTCGGGTGTGAGTTCTGACACGGGATGGTTCGCTGCAGAATTGTTCTTGCTACAACTGTTGTCTGTCGTACTGTTGCAGTATAGCCATCGGTAACGCCGATCGGAGCCCCCTCCCCAGAACGCTCCGAAGGAGCCAGCATGTCCAGTTCCGCTCTCCCGGGTCTCGATATCGGGACCCGGCTGATCACCCCGGCCGACGAGGACTACGACGCCGTCAGGCAACCGTGGAACCTCGCGGTCGACCAGCGTCCCGCCGCCGTCGCGCTCCCCAGCGACGCCGCGCAGGTCGCGCAAGTCGTCAGGGCCGCCCGCGCGGCGGGCCTGCGCGTCGCCGTCCAGGGCGGCGCGCATAATCCCGGGCCGCTCGGTGACCTCGGGGACGCGCTTCTGCTCCGCACGTCGGCCATGTCCGGGGTGCGGATCGACGCCGCCTCCCGGATCGCGCGGGTCGAGGCCGGCGCGCTCTGGGATCCGGTCATCGCGGCAGCGGCCGAGCACGGCCTGTACCCGCTGCACGGCTCCTCGCCCAACGTGGGCGTTGTCGGATACTCGCTCGGCGGCGGCCTCGGCTGGGCCGCGCGCCGGCACGGCCTGCAGGCAAACCAGATCGTGGCCGCCGAGCTCGTGACGGCCGACGGCGAACTCCTGCGCGTCGATGCCGATCACGCGCCCGACCTCTTCTGGGCGCTGCGCGGCGGCGGCGGCGGGTTCGGCGTCGTCACGGCGCTCGAGTTCACGCTGCTCCCGATCAGGACCGCCTACGCCGGCTGGCTCGCGTGGGATTGGACGGAGAGCGAGCGCGTGCTGACCGCCTGGGCTGAGTGGGCGCAGAACGCGCCTGAGGCGGTGACCAGCTCGGCACGCATCATCAAGCTGCCGCCCCTGCCGGACGTACCCGAGCCGATCCGCGGCCGGCAGCTCGTCGCCGTCGACGGCGCCGTCCTCGGCACCAGCGACGAGGAGGCGGCCGCGAGGCTCACGCCGCTGCGAGCGCTGCGACCGGAGATCGACACGTTCGGCCGGATGCCCGCCACCGCACTCGCTCGGCTGCACGCCGACCCCGAGCAACCCACGCCCGTGGTCAGCGACACCGCGATGCTGGGCCCCCTCGACGCCAGCCGCGATCGCGTCGCTCGTCGACGCCGCCGGCCCGCAGTCGGGCTCGTCGCTGCTGCTGGCCGAGCTGCGCCAGCTCGGCGGCGCGCTCGGGCGCCCGGCGCCGGACGCGGGCGCGCTCGCCGCGCTCGACGGCGACTTCGTGCTCTTTGCCCTCGCGCTCGCGCCCGACCCCGCGAGCCAACAGGCCGCAATTGCGGATGCGCGCACCCTGATCGGGGCGATGAGGCCGTGGTTGCGCGGGCGCCGGTACGCGAACTTCGTCGAGGTCCCAGCCGATGCCGAAGAGTTCCATGACGCCGCGACGTTCGCGCGCCTAGAGCGGATCCGCGAGACGGTCGACCCCGACGGCCTGTTCCTGACCGCGCACGGCTAGTCAGCGGGACCGCGACCCGACCCCTAACAGGAGCACCATCGTGTCCGCAACACCTATCCGTACGCCCGACGCGGCCGCTACGGCCTGGCGGCGAACAACCTCCGAGGAGCACTCGACGATGACTAGGAATTTCCGGCCGCGTGTGGCGAGCGACCGGGCTGACTCGGGCACCCCGTGCATCGGCGACCGGCCCGGCGCCGGCGCAGGTGACATCACCGATTCGCTGACGATCGCGGTCGACGCCGGCACAGAGTCCACGCGCATCGCCCTCGACCGGCTCGACCTGACCGGCCCCTCGACCCGAGCGCTGCTGGCCCTCGACGTCAGCGACCGCATCGCGCTGCTGCCGACGCGCCTGGATTCGCCCGCGATCGGCCCGAGGGACCCAGACCAGCTCGCGCCCGCCGCGACCCGCGCCGTCCAGCTCGCGCTCGGCCTGATCTGGCGGATCGACGGAGCGAGCTCGGGCGCGCGGGCCGCGCCCGGCGAGTTCGACGCGTTCCGGCGCTCGGGCCACGTCAAGGTGCGCTGGACGCTCCACGCGACCTCCTCCGAGCCCGGCTCCTGGCTCACGATCCAGACCCGCTTCACGCCCACCGACGAGGCGGCCGCGGACCGGCTGCGTGACGCGTGGGGGGTTCTCGGCGGCCTCTCTCGGGTGCTGGTCGAGCGCGCGGCGCAGTCCGTGCGCGCATACGCAGAGGCGCTGGAGGACGAGCTCGCGGCCTGATCCGGCCCTTCAGGTCGCGACGCGGCGTGTGGTCGGGTCGTACGGCCTGCAACCGACGAGGAACGCGTGACGCGACGGAGGCCGCGCACCGGACAGAACCGGCACAACTACGCGGTGGATCCAGGCTAAGACCCGCGGGCGATAGCCCGGCCCATCGCCTCGAGCGGGCTCTCGACGACCCTCCCGTGCCCAGGCGCCAGCCGGGCAGGCTCGAGGGCGCGCAACCCACGCGCGCTCTCCAGCTCCGTCGGACGGTGCCAAGTGAACAGGACCAGTGGGAACAGCGGATTCAGCTTCGCCGAGGTCGCGACGCCGCCGAGGGTCGAGTAGACATCGCCGCAATACAAGGTGCGGTCCCGGTGGTCGAGCAACGCGACGTGGCCCGGGGTGTGGCCTGGGGTCGCGATCACCTCGAGCGAGCCCACGCGCTCTCCGGCCTCGACGGTACGGTCGGGCTTGGTCTTGGCGCCCGGGTAACCGCCCCGGAGCTTGTCCTCCGGCTCGCCCGGATCGAGACTCATGTCCTTGGCCAAAAGCCGGGCATCGCGGGCCGAGATGATCACTTCTGCCTCGGGAAGTCTCTCCTTCAGCGCGTCGAGCGAGCCGATGTGGTCGGCGTGGGCGTGGGTGAGGAGGATGCGGACGATTGGCGCACCGATGGCGTCGGCCCCCGCGATGATCTTGCCGGCGGAGCCCCCGATCATGGTGTCGATCACGGTCAGCCCGTCGTTCTCGCGCACCAGGTACGCATTCACGAATCCCAGCCGGCTGATCCGATTCACATCAGCCATCGGTTGGTGAGGGTAACCGATGTTCCACCAAGCCCCTCTCATGCGGAGGCGAGCAAGGCTGCCGAGAGCGTGCGCTCTCCCATCCGCGTTCGAGCGCGTCGGTCGTCAAGGCCGAGACGGTCGGTGGCCGGCGGCGCCGGCTACACCGCAGTGTCGCTGTGCATGGCTACGGTCGCGCTTGCTCGGTGTTTGGGCAGACCGTCGATGAGCAATCCGACCATCCGTTGGCTGTAGTCGGGGCCTGTGTCCGGCGCTGAGTGACACAGGAGCGCGACGGCGGTCAGCAGGTCTTTGGCGCTGACGTCGGCGCGAATCTCGCCGGCCGACGTGGCGGCGTCGAGCAAGTCGCTGAGGACGGGTCCGAGTCGCTCCCAGAAGTAGCCGGGCAGGGCGTCGAAGGCAGGGTCGCCTGAGTGAAGCGCCGTGGCCAGCCCTCGCTTGGTGGCGACGAACGTGGTGTACCGGTGCAGCCATTGCGTGAGCGCGGCCGTGGGTTCGTGACGCGCGCTGAGGGCCGGGCCTGCGTCGGCGCAGGCGTCGATCTCGCGCTGAAGCACGGCGACGATCAGGTCCGAGCGCCGGGGAAAATGCCGGTAGAGCGTGCCGACACCGACTCCGGCGAGTGCGGCGATCTCCTTCGCCGGCACGTCGACGCCGGAGGTCGCGAATGCGGTCTTCGCCGCTTCCAGCAGAGAGCCGGTGTTGCGTTGGGCGTCGACCCGCTGTCGGCGCTGTCGCTCCGTCGTGTTCTTCGGCATCCGATCAAAGTCCTTGTTATCCGGAATCGCGTTCCGTATAGTGATTTCCGGAATGGCATTCCGCATAAGCCAGTGTACGGCACAGGAACGCTCACCCCGACCAAGGAGCACGACATGCAGTACCGACCCCTCGGCCGCACAGGCATCAAGGTCAGCCCGTACGCGCTGGGCACGCTGATGTTCGCCTCGTCCGTCGGCAACCCCGATCACGAGGACTCGATCCGGATCATCCACAAGGCGCTCGACGCGGGCATCAACCTCGTCGACACCGCCGACGCCTACGGCGACTCCGAAGAAGTCGTCGGCAAAGCGCTCAAGAACCGCCGCGACAACGTCGTGCTCGCCACCAAGGTGAGCCGCCCGATGGGCGACGATCCCAACCAGCAAGGCGCCTCGCGACGCTGGATCGTCAAGGCAGTCGAGAACTCGCTGCGCCGGCTGCAAACCGACTACATCGACCTCTATCAGATCCAGCGACCGGACCCCGAGACCGACATCGAAGAGACGCTCTCCGCCCTCTCGGACCTCATCCACAGCGGCAAAGTCCGAGCTATCGGGTCCTCGATGATGCCCGCGTCGGACCTCGTCGAGGCCCACTGGATCGCCGAGCGCCGCGGCCTCGAACGCTTCCGCGCCGAGCAACCGGCCTACTCCCTCCTCAACCGCGGTATCGAGCGCGAAGTCCTCCCGACCGCGCAGCGCTATGGAATGGGCATCCTCGTGTGGGGACCGCTCGGGCAGGGCATGCTCACCGGCCGCGTCCGCAAAGGACAGGAAACAGACGTCGTCCGCGCCCGCTTCCTCAACGCCTTCAGCGACGAACGCCGCCTCGACACCGTCGAGCAACTGATCCCGCTAGCCGAAGAAGCCGGCCTCCCGATGACCCACCTCGCGATGGCCTTCGCCATCACCCACCCCGCCGTCACCAGCGCGCTCATCGGACCGCGCACGATGACCCATCTCGACGACCTGCTCGCCGGCATGAACGTCACGCTCAGCGACGACATCCTCGACCGCATCGACGAGATCGTCCCGCCCGGCACCGACATCGGCACACTCGACCAGGCATACGTCCCGCCGGCCATCCAGTCCCTGAATCTGCGCCGCCGACACGTCGAACTCCGCGCCGCCGCCTGAGCACGGCCCGGCTCGCCCGCGGCGGGCACACTTACTGCTCCCCGTGCGCTCGACCGGCTTACGTACCGCGTCCGTGTCTGGGCCGGCCGCGGCGGCGCCGAGACGTGGCTAGGTATCAAGGGTCAGCGCAACAGGATCGCCGCCGGGGAGCAGATCGCGCATCTCCTCAGGTAGGAAGGGCAGGTCGAGCAGGCTGAGCTTGACCACGCTGCGGCGCAGGTGGCGCTCGGGGTCCAGTCGCACCACGAGGCCCGCCCGGGGTCGCAGGCGAACTTCGAGCGCCTCGCCGTGCCGTATCCGTCGCACGATCGTGCCGTCGACCTGGAGTACCGGTTGGCCGCTGCCTTCCAGCAGCGACAACGCGATCGGCTCGGCGGCCGCGATCACGACCGGTCGCGAGATGCCGGATATCGGCGCTACCGGGCTGATGACCATGGCGTCGAGCATCGGCGAGACAAGCGGCCCTCCCGCCGCGTACGAATAGGCCGTGGAGCCGATCGGCGTGGCGACGACAAGAGCGTCACAGCGGTATCGCCCACTCGCGCGCCCGCCCACCGCCAGCAACGCCTGTACCGCTCCCTCGCCGGGCACGCTGGCAAGGGCGATGTCGTTGAACGCGATCGATTCTTCGCATCCATCCGCCAGCACCGCCGCGCAGTGTTCCTCGATCGTGTAGTCCCCCGTCTCGAGCCGGTCGAGCGCGGCGTCGAGCTCGTGCGGCTGGACCTCGACGAGGAAGCCGAGGTTCCCGAAGTTCACGCCGAGGACGGGGACGGGCCGTTGCGCGACGAGTCGCAGCGCGCCGAGCATCGTGCCGTCTCCTCCGAGACTGACCAGTGCATCGACCTCATCGACGAGCTGAGCCTCGGTCACCGGCTCCACCTCGGCGGGTACGCGCGCAGCGTCCCGGGCGTCGACGATCACCTGCTTCCCGTGCGATCGCGCCCAGTTGGTGAGCTTCTCCACGGCCGGCGTCGGGTCGTTGCGAGGATGCAGGACGAGCCCGAGTCGACCAATCGGCTTGAGCGTCGGCATGACTGCAATCGTCCCACGCACCTGTTCAGCGTGCGTACATGATCACGGCCACGCCGGTCACGCACATCGCTGCACCGAGCAGGTCGGCTACCGTGCACCTTGAACACGACTTCAAGTCAAGGACTTCGCGCCGATGGCATCACCGACCACCACCGACGAGCCGCTGCTGACGATCGGCCAGGTCGCCGAGCGCGCCGGGCTGAACACCTCGCACATCCGCTTTTACGAACGGGTCGGCGTGCTGCCCGAGCCCGACCGTGTCGCGGGGCAGCGCCGCTACCGCGACGACGTGCTGCACCGGCTGTCGATCATCGATGTCGCCCAGCGCGCCGGTCTCACGCTGGAGGAGATCGCGCCGCTCACCGGTCCGGGCAACCGCAGCGCCGACGCCGGCCGCCACATCCGCGAACTCGCTCAGGACAAGCTCCCGCACATCGACGCCCTGATCGCCCGCGCGCAGGCGGTCAAGCACTGGCTTCAGGTCGCGCAATCCTGCGACTGCGCGAGCGTCGACGTCTGCGCCCTGTTCGTCGATCCCACGCTGATTCCGCCCGCCGGCGACATCGACCTCGACGTTCGCCAGGTCAAGGCGCCTAACCGCGGCGCTTGACTTCGATGCACTACGGCGCAGCCGCTCGCTCCAGCGCGGCGACCAAAGTCTCTACGTCGTAGCTGCCTTCGTGCCGCACGCCGTTGATGAAGAAGGTCGGCGTGCCGTTCACGCCGCTGCGGACGCCGCTCATGAAGTCCTCGCGCACGCGCTGCTCGTGGACGTGCTTGGCCAGCTCGTCGTCAAACCGCTCTAGGTCGAGCCCAAGCCGTCCGGCGCGCGCGCGTAGGTCCTTGTCCCCCAGGCGCGCCTGGTCCCCGAAGATCAGATCGTGCATCGGCCAGAAGCTGCCCTGAGACGCCGCTGCCTCGGCCGCCTCCGCGGCCTGCTGGGCGCGCGGGTGCGACGTCGTGATCGGGAAGTTGCGGAACACGAACCGGAGCCTGCCGCGCATCCGGGCCAGCACCTCCTGGACGATCGGATGCGCGGCGCCGCAGTAAGGACACTGGTAGTCGCCGTACTCGACGAGTGTCACCGGCGCGTCCGCCGACCCCCGGACGTGGTCGCGCTGCTCGTCGACGGGCTTGGTCAGACGGGCGGCCGACCCGATCGCGCTCATGTAGCGCCCTCCGTCCCCAGGCTCTCGAGCGCGCGCAGGATCCCGTCGGCGCCGGGGTTCACGCCGACCGGGGAGACGTAGCTCCAGCGCACGATCCCATCCGGATCGATGACGAACAGCGCCCGCTCGCTCGTGCCGTCCTGCGCCCGGTAGACCTGGTAGGCGCGGGACACCTCGCCCTTGGGCTCGAAGTCGGAGAGCAGGGGGAAGTGCAGGTTGCGATCGCGGGCGAAGGCCAGGTGGCTCCATATGCCGTCGACCGATATGCCGAGCAGCGCAGCGTCGAACCGCCGGAACTCGGCGAGCAGCTCCTGGTAGAGCGCGAGCTGATCGGAGCAGACCGGGCTCCAGTCCCCCGGATAGAAGGCGAGGATCACCGGTTGACCCCGCAGCTCGGACAGCGCCACGGCCTGGTCAGGCGTGCACGGAAGCGCGAAGTCTGGCGCTTTGGTACCGACGGGCAGCGGCACCGCATGGTCGCGGACGCGGGTGCTTGTCATGGAACTCCTCGGGCAGCGTCGCGGAGATGCGGACGCTTGTCGTCGCCCGTAGGTCGACTATCAGAAGTACGCCGCGCGGAGTAGACCGCACCGCTGGCACGCGGCTGGCGGTCGGCGCCGCCGCTCGCCGTCGCGACCGTCGCGCTCGTGCTCGCCGCCCGCGCGGTCACGATCGGCGCCGACGCCCCCGGTGCACCGGGTCGAGGCGTTCGGGAACACGATCGTCTACCCGGCGGCGAACGTCGCGGCCATCATCGTGCTCGGCATGGCGGCCGTCGGCCTGCTGGCGCTCGCCCGTGCGCTGCGCAGCGTCGGCCGCGAGCTGCTCGACCAGCGCCGCCTGACGCGCGAGCTTGCCGGCCGCTGCGTGCGCCGCGCCGGCACGTTCCGCGTGATCGAGGATGCGCGTCCGAGTGCCATGTGCGCCGGTCTCCTGCGTCCGCGGATCTACGTGTCGACCGCGGCGCTGGAGCTACTCGGCCCGCAGGAGCTCCAGGCGGTGCTCGCCCACGAGGCGCACCACCGCCGCCGGCGCGACCCGCTGCGCCTGGCCGTGGCGCAGATCTTCAGCGACGCGCTGTTCTTCCTTCCCGCGGTGCGGCGGCTCGCCCGCCACCACGCGCTGCTGACCGAGATCGACGCCGACGCCGCGGCGGTCGCGGCGCGCGGTGACGGGCACGGGCTGGCGCGCGCGATGCTCCAGCTCGCCCGGGCCGAGCACCCGGACGGCGCGGTCGGCATCGAGGCCGCACGCGTCGACTCGCTGCTCGGCGGCCCGCCCCGCCGGCTGTTGCCGCTGCTGTTCGGCGTCGCGGTGATCGCCGGCCTGGCGCTCGCCCTGCTGGTCGTCATGCTCGCCGGCCGCACCGCCACGGGGTACGCCACGCTGGCGCTGCCGGGCCTCTCGCGCCAGCCCTGCGTCGTCGCCCTGGCGCTCGTGCCCGGCACGCTCGGCGTGCTTGCCGCCGCCCGCCGACATCGCTCCGGCCCCTCGTCGGGCTCGAGGCCGAGGTCATGGAGGAGGTGTGGAGCCGTGGCTCGGTCACGGTGCGCGAGGTCATGACGGCGATCAACGAGCGCGCGGCGCGCGACCGCGCGTACACGACGTACATGACCGTGCTGGTCCGCCTGCACCGCAAGGGGCTGCTCGAGCGGCAGCGCGAGGCGAAGGTCGACCATTACTCCGCGGCGCTCTCGCGCGACAACCTTGCCGCGGCGCGCGTGGCGGCCGACGTCCGGGCCCTGGTCGAGCAGCACGGCGACCTCGCGCTCAGCGAGTTCGCCCGCCGCGTCGCCGGCCTCGACCCCGAGCGGCGCGCAGCCCTGGAGCGTCTCGCCCGCGGCGAGGACTCGTGACGATCCCGAACGCGGGCCCCGCCGGTTGACGTGGCCTCCTAGGCGCGGCGCAGTGCGATGCCGGTCAGCGCCTCGCGCACGATCCGGTCGGCGACGAGCGCCGCGTAGTCGTCGCTGCCGACCCGCGAGGGGATGACCTCGACGACGTCGGTGCCGACGAGCTCGAGCTCGGCCGCGACGGTGCGGACGCCGAGCAGGAGCTCGCTCGTGGTCAGGCCGCCGGGCTCGGGCGTCCCGGTGCCGGGGACGAACGCCGGATCGAGCACGTCGACGTCGACGGTCAGATAGGCAGGGCCGGGTCCGACGGCGGCGATCGCGCGCGCCACGACCTCGCGGATTCCGAGGTCGCGCACGTCGTGCGCGAACAGGCTCGTGATGCCGCGCTCGGCCTGCCAGGCGAACTCCGCTTCGCCCGGCCAGTAGCCGCGTAGCCCGATCTGCGCGTAGCGGCGCCCGTCGACGTGTCCGCCGTCGATGAGCCGGCGCATGAACGTGCCGTGGGAGCGCTCGACGCCGAACACCTCAGCGCCCGTGTCCGTGTGGGTGTCGAAGTGCACGACGCCGACGGGGCCGTGGACGGCCGCGCAGGCGCGGATCGCCGGCTCGGTGATCGAGTGGTCGCCGCCGAGGACCGCCGGCAGCACTCCGGCTGCGAGCACCTGCGCGACGGTCCCCTCGATCGCGTCATGCGACACGACCGCGTCGGCCGGGATCACCGGCGCGTCGCCGAAGTCGACGACGCGCAGCGCGGCGAACGCGTCGATCTTCACCTCGAGATGCGGCCCGGGCGGGCAGCTCGCCGAGCGGATCGCGCGCGGCGCGAGGCGCGCGCCGGGACGGTCCGAGACGAGGTCGTCCATCGGCGCGCCGACGATCGCGACGTCGAAGCCGTCGAGCTCCGCGGGATCCTGGGTGTACGGCACGCCGCCGAACGTGAGCAGCCCCGCGTAGTCGGGCTTCTCGCCGTACTGCGCCCAGCGCTCGAGCGGGTCGATCACGAGGAGCCCTCCGCCAGCACGTTGATCGTCCGGAACTCCGGATCGGACGCGCCGTGTAGCCGCGCGCCGCTCGCGGCCAGCCTGCTCAGGTACTCGACCACATCCTCGGTGATCCGCTCCCCCGGCAGCAGCGCGGGCACGCCGGGCGGGTAGGCCGCGATCGACTCGCACGAGATCCGCCCGGCCGCCTCGCCGACCGCGACCTGCTCGGCGGCCCCCAGGAACGCGTCGCGCGGCGCGACCACCTGATCGCCGGCGCGCGCCGCCATCGGCGGCACGATCGCCGCCGTCGCTCCGGGCTCGCGCAGCCGCTTTACGACCTCCTCGACATCGCCCGCCAGGCGCCGCAGCGCAGCGGCCGACTCGCCAAGTCCGACGACGAACACGACCGTCGCCTGCATCGGCAGCTCGGCGTGGACGTCATAGGAGCGGCGCAGCGCATCGGCGATCTCGTAGCCGGTGCGGCCGGTGCCGCGCACGTCGAGCACGATCCGCAGCGGGTCGTAGCCGGCGATGCCCATACGGCCGACGAGCTCCGCGTCGACCATCGCGATGCCGTCGATCGTCTCGAGCTTCGCACGCGCCACGTCGATCGCCTCGAGCGTCTCGAACAGCAACTGCTCGCCGTGCAGCGCGAGTTGCCGGCGCGCGCCGTCGAGCGAGGCGAGCAGCAGCGACGACGGGCTGGTCGAGCGCAGCAGCCGCAGCGCGCGCCCGACCGCGGCGGCGTCGACGCGGCCACCTTCCCCGATGTGCAGCATCGCGCTCTGCGTCAGCGAGCCCGCGATCTTGTGCGTGCTGGTGAGCATCGCGTCCGCGCCCTGCGAGAGCGCGGTAGGCGGCAGCGCTTCGTTGAAACCGAAGTGCGGGCCCCAGGCCTGGTCGACGACGAGCGGCACGCCCACGCGGTGCGCGACCTCCGCGCAGGCCGCGATGTCGGCGGCCATGCCGTAGTAGGTCGGCGAGACGAGGAACGCGGCGCGCGCGTCGGGCGCCTCGCGCAACGCGACTTCGAGCGCCGCCGGGGTGACGCAGTGCGTGATCCCGAGCTCCTGGTCGTGCTCGGGCGCGACGAAGCTGGGCACGCCGCCGCTGAGCACCAGTCCGTCGACGATCGAGGAGTGCGAGTTGCGCTGCGCGACGATCCGTGTGCCGAGCGGCGCGAGCGCGAGGCAGAGCGCGTGGTTGCCCTGCGTCGCGCCGTTCGTGAGGAAGAACGTCCGCGCGGCGCCGTATGCGTCGGCGGCGAGCTGCTCCGCGCGCACGTACGGCGTCGGCGCAGGCCCGAGGTCGATCCCGTGGATGTCCTGCGGGACGTCGGCGGCCAGGCAGTCGATGCCGATCGCCTTGCGGACGCCGGGATCGGCGCCGGGCCCGCCCTTGTGGCCCGGCACGTGGTAGCGCGCGGGTCCCCGGAACGCATAAGCCACGACCGCGTCCAGGTACGGAGCCGTGGGCTGCTCGCTCGCCTCCATCGCGGGCGCGATCCTATCCGCACCCGATCGACCTCAGCGCGGCGGTGTCAGCCCGGCGTGACCTCGACCACCGCCGCGCCGCGGAAGCGCCCGGCGCGCAGATCCTCCAGCGCCGTGGCCGTATGCTCGAGCGGATAGGTGGTGATCGTGGTGCGCACCGGCACCTCGGGCGCGAGCGCCAGGAACTCCTCGCCGTCGCGGCGCGTGAGGTTGGCGACCGAGCGGATCGCGCGCTCGCCCCACAGGTCCGCGTACGGGAACGACGGGATGTCGCTCATGTGGATCCCCGCGCACACGACGGTCCCGCCCTTGGCGAGCGCGCGCAGCGCCAGCGGCACGAGCGGGCCGACGGGCGCGAACACGATTGCGGCGTCGAGCTCCTCGGGCGGCCGCTCGCCGGACTCCCCGACCCACTCCGCGCCCAGACTGAGCGCGAATCGCTTGCCCTCCTCGTCGCCCTCGCGCGTGAACGCGAACACACGCCGGCCCTCGTGCCGGGCGACCTGGCAGACGATGTGCGCGGCGGCGCCGAAGCCGTAAAGGCCGACGCGGCCCGGGTCGCCCGCCATCCGCAGCGCGCGGTAGCCGATCAACCCCGCGCACAGCAGCGGCGCCGCCTGCAGGTCGTCATAGCCGTCCGGGAGCCGGAAGCAGAAGCGGCGGTCGGCGACGGCGTACTCGGCGAAGCCGCCGTCGCGATCGCAGCCGGTGAACTGCGCGCGGTCGCACAGGTTCTCGCGCCCGCTGACGCAGTAGCGGCACACGCCGCAGGTCCAGCCGAGCCATGGCACGCCGACCCGCTCGCCGGTCCCCTCGACGGTGCCGACGATCTGATGGCCGGGCACGACCGGGAACCCGCCGCAGCGCACCTCGCCGTCGAGCACGTGCAGGTCCGTGCGGCAGACGCCGCACGCGTGCACACGGATCAGGACCTCGCCCTCGCCGGGTTCGGGGGCCGGGCGCTCCGTGAGCCGCAGCGACCCCTGCGGCTCGTCCAGCACGATCGCACGCATCGGTCGCGCGAACGCTACGCCAAAGGGGAAGCGATACGCTCCCGCGCGTGGACGACTCGCAGGTCCAGGACCACATCGAGCAGCTGGTCGCCGAGGAGCACCGGCTGCTCGGCCGCAGCAGCGCGGAGGGCCTGAGTTCGGACGACCACGAGCGGCTCGCCCAGGTCCGCGTCGAGCTCGACCGCTACTGGGACCTGCTGCGCCAGCGCCGCGCGCGCGAGGAGTTCGGCGACGACCCCGACGACGCGTCGCTGCGCGACGAGGGCACGGTCGAGAACTACGAGGGCTGACTAGAACCGCGCACCAGGATGGCGCCCGGCCATCCGCTTACCCCCAGACGAACGGCGGGTAGCGATCGGTCGCGAAGTAGGTGTACGCGTTGCCGCGCAGGTTCCAGCGCAGGCCCGGCATCATGAGCTCGAACAGCTCGCGCGGGATCCGCTTGGTGAACAGGACCGTGAAGAACGCGACGATCGTCAGGATGCCCGTCAGCCAGTAGAGCACCGAGGCGATGATCAGGTACGGGATCGCCAGCAGCCACTGCACGAGCGGCCGCCAGTGGGCGATGCGCTCCGGGTACACGATCTCCAGCCGCGCCGGGTAGTTCGGATCGTCGGCGAGCGAGAACGGCGGGTAGGCGTCGGTCATCAGGTGGACGTAGGCGGCGACGCGATAGGCCCATCTCGCCGTTCCGACGACGTAGTCGAAGGCGCCGCGCGGGAAGCGAGCGGTGAACAGCACGGCGAAGAACGCGAAGACGAGCACGAAGAACGCGCCGATGCTCAGGAAGAACAGGACGACGTAGTGCGGGATCGCCAGCAACCACTTGACCAGCGGCAGCCAGCGGTTGAGCTCCGACGGATAGCTGATCTCCAGGCGGGCCGGGTAGTCGGGCGACGGGGGGCCGGCCGGATCGGGCACCGCGACGGCCGCGGACACCTCGAGCCCGGTCGACGGTGGCGCCTGCGGCGGAGGCGGGGGCATCGGAGCCGGGGGCTCTTGGCCTCCGGACGGCGGTTCTTCGGGGGGCGGGCCGGAAGGCGGCTCAGGAGTGCTCACGTCACCACCCTATCCGTCCCGGCGGACGCGAGCGAGGGCTACCGGTCGGGCAGCAGCTCGGCCAGAGCGCGGAAGAAGTCCGTGCGGGTCACGACGCCGGTGACGCGCCGGTTCTCGGTCACGGGGATGATCAGGACGCGGTGGTGGATGAAGATCTCGGCGAGCTGGAGGTCGGAGAAGTCCGCCTCGACGTCGATGTGCTCGCTGTTCATGTGCTTCTCCACGGGGTCGCCCATGCACGCGCTGCGCTTCTCGAGCGTGGCCTCCAGCGACTTCGGCACGAACGCCGCGGAGCCGAGGCTCCTCACGTATCCGGGGAACATCGCGGTGATCAGCTCGCGCTCGCCGAAGATGCCGAGGTAGCGGCCGGCGTCGTCCGCGACCGGCAACGCGGGCAGCCCGGAAGCGACGACCTGCTCGACGGCGTCGGCGACAGTCGTGTCATGGGCGAGGACGGGAACCTCGCGGTGGACCAGCGGGCCGATCGTTCGCGGCATCAGGCGTACCTCAGCAGGATGTAGATGCTGGCAAGCACCAGCGACACCAGCGTGGCAGGCACGCCGACCTTCAAGAACTCGACGAAGCTGATCGGCTGCCCGCTGCGCTCGGCCATGCCGGCGGCGGCCACGTTGGCAGCCGCGGCGACGAGCGTGAAGTTGCCTCCGAAGCACGCGCCCAGCGCGAGCGCCCACCAGTAAGCGTGGTCGCCCGGATCGCCCTGCAGCTGCTCGACCACCGGGATCATCGTCGCGGTGAACGGGATGTTGTCGACGACCCCGGATGCGATCGCCGACACCCACGTTATGCCCATCAGCTCGGCCGTGCGGTCGCCGCCGGTGACCGACGCGATGCCGTCGGCGATGTGCCCGATCGCGCCGGTCTCCTCCAGCGCGCCGACCATCACGAACAGGCCGATGAAGAAGAACAGCGTGGCCCACTGGATGCCTGCGAGCGAGTCCTCGACCGACTGCGTGGTGACGAGCAGCAGCACGGTCGCGCCGAGTAGCGCCACCGTCGCGGGCTCGAGGTGCAGCGGCTTGTGCAGGAAGAAGAGCGCGATCGTCCCGATCAGCACCGGCAGCGCGCGCTTGAGCTCGTGCGGATCCTCGATCGAGCGGCGCGCGTCGAGATCCATCACGCGCTCGCGCGCCGCGGGCGCTATCTGCAGCTGCGGGCGGAACCACACGTAGAGCAGACCGGTCACGACGACGAACGAGAGCAGCGCGATCGGCGCGAGGTTGGTGATGAACTGCGTGAAGCTCAGCCCGGTCGCGCCGGCGATCATGATGTTCGGCGGGTCGCCGATCAGTGTCGCGGTGCCGCCGATGTTCGACGCGATGATCTCGATCAGGACCAGCGGCAGCGGGTCGATGTCGAGCGTGTCGGCCAGCAGGAACGTGATCGGCACCATCAACAGCACCGTCGTGAGGTTGTCGAGGAAGGCGCTCAGCAGCGCGGTCGAGCCGGCGAGTGCGATCACGACCGCCAGCGGGCGTCCGTGCGCGAGCTGGCCGGCCCGGATCGCGAGGTACGTGTAGAGGCCGGTCGTCTCGGTCAGGCGGACGATCAGCATCATCCCGGCCAGCAGGCCGAGCGTGTTGAAGTCGATCGCCGCGATCGCGTCCTCCTGTGCGATCGTCTGCGTGACGACCACGCACACCGCGCCCGCCAGCGCGACGGTGGTGCGGTGCAGCCGTTCGGTCGCGATCAGGCCGAGCGCGATCACGAACACGCCGATGGCCAGCCCCATCGGCTACATGGTGAACGATCCTGCCGGGGCGCTACTCTCGCTCGTCGCCGTCCCCGCGCTCGGAGTCGGACTCGACGACGACCAGCCGATAGCGCTCGTCGAGCCGGACGTCGACCGTGGCGCCGTCGGGCTTGGTGATCTCAACCTCCCAGGTCGCGCCGTCCTCGCCGTCGCGCTCGACGGCGTTCGCGGTGCCGCCGCCGGTGACCTTCAACGCGGCGTCGCGGGCGCGGTCTGCCCCTGCCCCGGTCGCCTGGCGCTCGCCGTCGTCGTCGCCGCCCGAGACGGCGATCGCCGTGCCGGCGCCGGCCGCGGCGAGCGCCACGGTGGCGGCGGCGGCGATGAACACCTTGCGTGTGCGCTGCATGACGCTCCCTTCGTCGCTGTTTCATGGTCAGCGTCCCGCCGCCTGATGAGGTGATGATGAAGCCGGCAGCACGAGCTCCACTCGCGCTCCCGGCTCGGCCGCGCCGGCGGTCGCGCTGCCGCCGTGCGCACGCGCGATCGCGTCGACGATCGCCAGGCCAAGGCCGGCGCCGCTGCCGCTGCGGCCGGCATCGGGGCGCGCGAAGCGCTCGAACGCGTGGTCGGCGAACCCGGGCGGGAAGCCCGGGCCGTGGTCACGCACCGCGATCCGGACGGCACCCGCGCCGTCGGCCGCGCTCAGCTCGATCCGCCCGCCGCCGTGCGTTACGGCGTTGTCGACGAGGTTCCCGAGCGCGCGCTCGAGCGCACGGCGGTCGGCCGACACGATGAGGCCGCGCGGCGCGTCGACATGGAGCTCTCGCACGCCGCCCCGCGCAGCGACGTCCTCGAGCAGCTCGCGCACGTCGAGCGGCTCGCGCGCGATCGGCAGCTCGCCCTCGTCGGCGCGCGCGAGCACGAGCAGGTCCTCGGCGAGAGCGACCAGACGGTCGGTCTCCTCACGTGCGGAGCCGAGCGCGGCGCGCAGCTCGTCCGGCGTGCGCTCGCGCTGCAGCGCGACGTCGAGCTCCGTCTTGAGCGTCGTGAGCGGCGTGCGCAGTTCGTGACTCGCGTCGGCGATGAAGCGGCGCTCGCGCGCGACAGCAGCACGCTCGGCCGCCCGCACGCGCTCGAGCCGCGTGAGCCGCTGCGCGAGCCCGGCGACCCAGTAGCCGGCGCCCGAGGCGAGCAGCAGCGCCGCGCCGAACCCGGCCGCCATCAGCGCGAGCAGCGAGGACAGCGCCTCCTGGAGATCGTCGAGCGATGCGCCGACCACGACGAACTCGGACCCGGACGGGACGATGAGCAGCCGCGCCGGCTCTTCGTCGATCGTGCCGTCGTCGCGCTCGACGAACACCGGCGCGCGGCGCAGCTCCGCCTCGGTCAGGCGCACGTTCGCCGCGCCGGGCGTGGCGTCGAGCACCCGACCGTCGGGCGCGACGATCTGCGCGAAGCTCTCCTCGTCGTCGATCGCTCCGACCGCGGAGAGGTCAGAGCCGGAGGCGACCTCCGCCGCCCGCGTCCGCAGCCCAGCGTCGACGGTCTTCTTCAGCTCGGTCTCGTAGCGGAGGTAGATGAACGTGCCGACCGCGAACAGCACGATCGCCAGCGCGCCGACGAACGCGAGCGTGACCCGCCAGCGGATCGACAGCCGGCTCACGGCGCGCGCAGCCGGTAGCCGACGCCGCGCACCGTCTCGATCGAGTCCGTCCCGAACGGCCGGTCGATCCGGTCGCGCAGCGACTTCACGCCGACGTCGACCACGTTCGAGCGGTTCTCGTACTCGCCGTCCCACGCGTGCTCGAGCAGCTGGAAGCGCGAGAGCGCGACGCCGGGATGCCGCATGAACGCCTCCAGCAGCGCGAACTCCTTCCGTGGGAGCTCGAGCTCCTCCGCTCCGCGCCAGACGCGTCGCCCCGCCGGATCGAGTCGCAGCGCGCCGACCTCGAGCACCGCCGGGCGCTCCGCCGGCGCGCGCCGCACGAGCGCGCGCAGCCGCGCGAGCAGCTCCTCGAAGTCGAAGGGCTTGACGAGGTAGTCGTCTGCGCCGCCGTCGAGGCCGGCGATCCGGTCGCGCACCGCGCCGCGGGCTGTGAGCATCAGCACCGGCGTCCAGACGCCGTCGGCACGCAGCCGCCGGCACGTCTCGACGCCGTCGATCCCCGGCAGCATGAGGTCGAGCACGATCGCGCCGTAGTCGGTCGCGCCGGCCATCCAGAGCGCGTCCTCGCCGGTCGTCGCGACGTCGGCGCTGAGCCCGCGCTCGCGCATGCCGCGCCGGATGATGCCGGCGAGCTTGGCCTCGTCCTCGACGATCAGCACGCGCACCGCTGACAGCGTTCCACGCGCGCGTGAGGGCACGATGAAGTCACACGACTCCGCGCCCGGCTCGGCGCAGGAGGCGGGCGGCTGGAGGGCGCTCTCCTATCCCGGCAACACGCTCACGCTGGCGCACGACGGCCCGATCGTTGGAACGACCCGCCGACCGACGAGTTCACGACGCCCTACGACCTCTCGCTGTTCGTCCAGAACCCCGACATCGTGCCGGCGTGCGCGGCGTCGTACAGCAGCCAGCTGCAGTCGGGGATCAACATCGATCTCAACGCCACGACGTCGATCAGCGGCTGGGTGATGGACGGCGACCTGAACATCAACCCGGCGCCGCCCGCTTCCGGCATCGACTGGTCCGGTGTGTCGCTGCCGTTCGCCGTCAAGCCCGGACTCGACCGCGTGCTGCTGTGCGCTTACCAGCGTTACATCATCGACGACGTGGCCGGGTTCCAGCTGCCGGTCCGCGTGGAGCAGCCGAGCTGCAAGGCCGCGACCAGCTCGGTTCGGCGCGGCCGCAAGCTCGCGCTGAAGTGCAACATCAGCGGCGCGATCACGGTGCGCTTCCGCGGCCCGCGCTCGCGCACCGCGCAGGGCAGGCTCAGCACCAGAGACGGCTCCGGGGCAGTCTCCACGCGCGGGCTGAAGCGCGGCCGCTACCGCGTCACCGTGTTCGCGGGCGGGATACAGCTCGGCAAGACCTTCAGGGTCCGCGTGCGCTGAGCGGTTCACGGTTCGCTCGAGACTGCCGCGCGCCGCGCCCGTAGTGGCGCTGGCCGTCCCGGTGCCGCGGCCGGAGGGCGGCGAGCAGCGCGGGCTGCTGGAGACCGTGCTCAAGGTCCGCGGCGCGCGCGTGCGCGTGGCCGACCTCGAGATCCCGAGCGCTGACGTCAGGCCTTGGTCGACGCGCCGGTCTTGCCGGTGCGGGTGGCCGTGTTCGACTGCGTCCCCGTCGGCTGCTTCGTCGACATGCCGGTCTTGCCGGTGCGGGTGGCCGTGTTCGACTGCGTCGCCGTCGGCTGCTTCGTCGACATGCCGGTCTTGCCGGTGCGGGTGGCCGTGTTCGACTGCGTCGCCGTCGGCTGCTTCGTCGAGACGCCAGTCTTGTCCGTGTTGGTCACGGAGTTCGACCGCGTCGATGTGCCGGTGTCGTCGTCGTCGCTGCCGCCGCCGGGGCCGGAGTTGTCGTCGTCGTCGTCGGACGCCAGCGTCACCTTGGAGCCGGTCGTCGCGACGGCATCCGACGCCAGCCAGGCCAGCGGCACGGTGGCGAGCAGGAGCGTCGCGAAGAGCAGTGCGACGAGCCGTCGCCCCGGCGCGGTGGACCCCACGACCGGACCGTCGTCGTGCAGGCGCAGGTACAGGTCTGCCGGATGATGCGACATCGCCACTCCTCCTCCTCGGAACCGCGCAGGGCGTTAACACTTCTTTGACACGCGTTCCAAAGCCGGCGTTACGCGATGCGGCGCGTCACCGCTTGCCACGGCGCCGCGGCGCGGCCACCGGGAGCGCGTCGAGCAGCGGCTCGAAGCCGGTCGCGAGCTCGCGCGCGGTCGGGCGCTGCGCGGGATCGCGCGCCAGCCCGGCCAGCAGCAGCTCCGCCATCACCGCAGGCACGTCGCGAGGCGGCTCCGGCGGCGGCGCGACGAGCTGCGGGAAGCGCAGCGCCGGATCGTCGCTGCGCGAGCCGCCGCTTGCGCGCGGGAACGGCGCCGCGCCCGTCGCGGCGCGCCAGAGCGTCGCGGCGAGCCCGAACACGTCGGCCGGCGGGCCCAGCCGCCCCTCGAACTCCGGCGTCCCGCACTGCTCGGGCGCCATGTACGGATCGGTGCCGAGGAGCCCGCGCGTGCGCGCGGCTCGCTCGACCGTCCGCGCGATCGAGAGATCGATGATGCGCGGCGGGACGCCCATGATCAGGTTGTCGGGCTTGAGGTCGAGGTGGACCCAGCCCACCGTCGCCAGATACGCGATGCCGGCGGCCACGTGCAGACCGAGCGGGATCAGCTGCTGCAGCGGCAGGCGCGGCTCGGCCTTGAGCAGGCGGCGCAGCGTCGGTCCCTCCAGGTGCTCGAGGAGCAGGTGCGGATGCGCGCCGTCGAGCACCGCGTCGAAGCCGCGCACGATCACCGGGTGCGAGAGCGTCGCCAGCGCCTCGGCCTCGCGGGCGAGATCGCGCAGCGCTTCCTCGTCAGCGACCACCGCCGGGCGCAGCACCTTGGCGACCATGATCGCGAAGCGCGCGTCGTCCCAGACCAGCAGCACCTCGTAGCGGGTACCGCCGCCGAGCGGCCTCAGGACCGTCCGGCCGGGTGCGATCTCGTCGCCCTCGGCGAGCCCCCAGCTCTCCTCAGCGGTCGATCCCACGTCAGCGCGCGAGCGCCCCCTCGATCACGTAGCGGAGCACCTCCACGACCTGCTCGGGCTCGCGCGCGACCGCGAGCGCGGCGCGATCGACCTCCTTGAGCGCGTGGTCGTGCTGCTCGGCGTGGAGCGTGATCAGCGGCTTGCCGAGCGCCGCGGCGAAGCCGGCGTCGAAGGCCGCGTTCCACTGCTTGTACTGGTCGCCGAAACGCACGACGACGACGTCGGCTCGCTCGATCAGCGTGCGCGTGCGGATCGCGTTCACGCCCGCGCCGACGTGGTCGCGCCAGAACGGCCGCTGCTCGGCGCCGAGGATCGCCACGCCGGCGTCGTCGGAGGCCGAGTGATCGGTGACCGGGGCACTGAACGCGACGTCCAGCCCGGCGTCCGCCGCGCCCTGCTCGATGCGGTCGCGCCAGTCCGAGTGGATCTCGCCCGAGAGATATACCTGCCAGCCCATCGGAGAAATCCTAGGCCCAGGCGATCTGCGGCGAGCGCGTGTAGGCCACGCCGGCCGCATCCCAGCGCGGCGCCTGCGCCGCCACCCGGGTGCGGAAGTCCGTCCCAGTCGCGCCGCTCCTGCGGCGTCCAGGCGACCTCGGCGACCGCGCACAGCCGCGGGAACAGCATCGTCTCGACGTCGCCGAGCGTCCGCAGCGTCTCGGTCCAGACGGGCGCCTCGACGCCGGCGATCGCCTCCTCCCCCACCCCGTCGACCAGCGTCGCCGGATCCCAGTCGTAGCTGTCGTGCACCTCGGTGTGCCCGGCCCAGTCCAGGCCCAGCGGCGTCGACTCGTCGTACTTCATGTCGAGGTACACGCGGTCGCCGGGCGACATGATCAGCCGCGCCCCCTGCGCGACCGCGGCGCGCGCGAGGTCGTGGCCGCGGGCGTTGCCGGTGTTCCAGTACTGCACCAGGCTGCCGGCGGCCAGCGGCGCCGAGGCGACCTCCTCCCACCCCACGAGCCGCTTGCCCTGCGCCGCCACGAGCGGCTGCACGCGCGCCATGAACGCGAGGTAGTCCTCCGTCGACGTGCTGTGTGCCTCGTCGCCGCCGATGTGCAGGAACTCGCCCGGCGTCAGCGCCGCCAGTTCGGCGAACACCTCGCCGAGGAACCGGTAGGTGACGTCGGCGTGGACGTCGAGCGAGGAGAAGCCGACCTCGATCCCGGTGTACGGCTCGGCGGGCTGTCCGTCCGCCAGCTCCGGGTAGGCGGCGAGCGCGGCATGGGTGTGGCCCGGAACGTCGATCTCCGGCACGACGGTGATGAACCGCTCTGCCGCGTAGCGGACGATCTCGCGGTAGTCGTCGTGGGAGTAGAAGCCGCCCCGGTCGCCGCCGACGGCGGACCGCCCGCCGTGCTCGGCGAGCCGCGGCCAGCGCTCGATCGCGATGCGCCAGCCCTGGTCGTCGGACAGGTGCAGGTGCAGCACGTTGAGCTTGTAGGCGGCGAGCTGGTCGATCAGGCGCTGTACGTCGTCGACGCCGAAGAAGTGGCGCGCGACGTCGAGCATCGCGCCGCGCCAGGCGAAGCGCGGGCGGTCGGCGATCGTGACGTCGCCCGCGGGCAGGCGCTGCAGCGTCTGCTGGGCATAGAAGCGCCCGGCGTCGCCCTCGGCCTCGATCCGCGCCTCCCCGTCGCGTACCTCCAGCCGATAGCCCTCGGGGCCGAGCGGCTCGTCGTCGCCGAGCTCGGCGGGTGCGGGGATGATCACGCGACGGCGACGGCTTGGACGCGAGAGCCGTTGAGCGCGATCGCGGCACCGGTCTCGGGATCGAACGCGTGCAGGTGCGACGGGTCGATCGCCAGCTCGACCGTTTCGCCCGTGCGTACGCGCGTGCGCGGGTCGACCACCGCCGTGAGCGACGCCCGCTGCTCGTCGGCGAGCAGCACGTCGTCGCCCGGCGCGGCGTCGAGCGCGTCGCGGACCGCGTCGGCACGCAGGCGCGGCGCGTCGATGCCGACGACCAGCTGCGTCTCGGTGCCCAGCTCCTCGACGACCTGGACGACGCCGGAGATGCGCGGCGCCTGGGAGTCACCCGCGAGCTGGAGGTGATGCGGCCGCAGGCCGAGGATCACGCGCCCCTGCAGCCGCGAGCCGGACGGCAGCGCGATCCGGCAGGCGCCGAAGCGCAGCTCGCCGCCCTCCACCGTCGCCTCCACGAGGTTCATCGCCGGCGAGCCGATGAAAGCCGCCACGAACAGGTTCGCCGGCGAGGCGAACAAGGCCTGCGGTGTGTCGCACTGCTGCAGCACGCCGCGCCGCAGCACCGCGACGCGGTCGCCGAGCGTCATCGCCTCGACCTGGTCGTGCGTGACGTACACGGTCGTGACGCCGAGCCGCTCGTGCAGCCGGCTGAGCTGCGCGCGCATCGAGACGCGCAGCTTGGCGTCGAGGTTGGAGAGCGGCTCGTCCATCAGGAACGCGCGCGGCTCGCGTACGATCGCGCGCCCCATCGCGACGCGCTGGCGCTGACCGCCGGACAGCTCGCCGGGCTTGCGGTCGAGCACCTCGTCGAGCCCGAGGATGCGCGCGACGTCCTCCACCCGGCGCGCGATCTCCTCCTTGGACGTGCCGCGCAGCTTGAGCCCGAAGCCGAGGTTGCCGCGGACGGACAGGTGCGGGTACAGCGCGTAGCTCTGGAACACCATCGCGATGTCGCGCTTGCGCGGGTCCAGCCGGGTGACGTCCACGTCGCCGATGTGGATCGTCCCCTCGGTCGCCTCGATGATCCCGGCGAGCATCTGCAGCAGCGTCGACTTGCCGCAGCCCGACGGCCCGACCAGGACCATGAACTCGCCGTCGCGGATCTCCAGGTCGACGTGGTCGACCGCGCGCGGGCCGTCCTTGTAGGTCTTCGTCAGCCCTTCGATTCGAATCGGTGGCATGGGTCTCCTAGTGCGTCCTCGTGACCTTCTGCAGGCCCGCGGGTCGGTCTACGTCGACGCCGCGGCGCTCGGCGGCGCCGACGGCGAGCAGCTGGGCGGGGACGACGGCGCACAGCGGGCTGAGCCACTCCGGCCCGGGCTCGAGCGCGAGCTGCCGGTCGCCGAGCGCATGAGCGCCGATCACGGTGACGTCGGCGTCGCGCTCGTGCGCGGCCGCCAGCACGTCGCGCACCGCAGCCCCGGTCGGGCCGGGCGGCAGCACCGCCAGCACCGGGAAGCCCGGGTCGAGCATCGCCACCGGCCCGTGCAGGAAGTCGGCCGGCGACGCCGGCTCGGCGGCGACTCCGGCGAGCTCCTTGATCTTCAGCGCCGCCTCGAACGCCGTCGCGTAGTTCGCGCCGCGGCCGATCACCGCGAGCCGCTGCCACTCCGCGGCGGCCTCGGCCGCCTCGTCGATCCCGGCGGTGCGCGCGAGCTGGCGCTCCAGCGCGTCCGCGACCCCGTCCAGCCCGCGCCGGAAGGCGCCGTCGGCGGCGATCCCGGCGGCCAGCGCGGCGACCGCGGCGAGCGACGTCGTGTACGTCTTGGTCGCGGCGACGCTCGCCTCCACTCCGGCCTGGAGCGCGATCACGTGCGTGGCCGTCGCCGCCATCGGCGAGCCGGGCTCGTTCGTGACCGCCACGGTCACGCAACCCTGAGCCCGCGCGGCGGCGAGCACGGCGACCACATCGGGCGAGGCGCCCGACTGCGAGATGCCGATGACCAGCCCGTCGGTGTAGCGCACGCGCGCGTCGTAGACGGTGTGCAGTGAGGGCGCGGCGAGCGCGACCGGCAGGCCGCAGAGCCGGCCGAGCACGTGCTGGGCGTAGCGCGCCGCGTTGTCGGAGGAGCCGCGCGCCGCGATCACCGCGTAGCGCGGGCGGCGGCGCCGGATCTCCTGCACCGCCGCGGCGATCGCGCCGTCGCCGTCGGCCAGCACGCGCGCGACGGCGGCCGGCTGCTCGGCGATCTCGGCTCGAACGAGGGAGCCGCTGGGCGGTTCAACGCGCGACACGGTCGCCTCCTTGCACCAGCACACGGACGATCTCCAGATTGTCGTCGAGCACGACCACGTCGGCGGGGGCGCCGGGTACCAGCCGGCCGAGGTCGGCCCGCCCGGCGATCCGCGCGGGCACCTCCGAGGCGGCGGCCAGCGCCTCCTCGAGCGGGATGCCGAGCGCGTGCACGTTGCGCACGGCGTCGATCATCGTCAGCACGCTGCCGGCGAGCTGACCCTCGGGGCCGCGCACGACGCCCTCGGCCGAGACGAGCGGGCGCCCGGCGAGCGCGAAGGCGCCGTCGCCCATCGCGGTCGCGGCGACCGCGTCGGTGACGAGCGCGATCCGGCCGCGCGCGGCGCGCCAGGCGACCAGCAGCGTGTCGCCGGCGACGTGGTGCCCGTCGGCGATCAGCTGCACCGTGACGTCGGTGCGCGAGAGCGCCGCCAGCGCGATCCCCGGATCGCGCGGGACGAGCGGGCGCATCGCGTTGAACAGGTGCGTCACCGTGCGGACGCCGCGGTCGAACGCGAGGTGCGCCTCGGCGGCGCTCGCGTCGGTGTGGCCGGCCGACACGACGACGCCGCGCGCGAGCAGCACGTCGATCAGCTCGAACGCGCCGGGCAGCTCCGGCGCGAGCGTCACCTGGTGTACGCCGCCGGCGTCGAGCAGACGCTCGAGCAGCGCTGGGTCGGGCGAGCGCTGCCACTTCGGCGGGTGCACCCCGAGCCGGCGCGGCGACAGGAACGGGCCCTCCACGTGCGCGCCGATGATCGACGGGCCGTCGCCCTCCTCCGGCACCTCTTGCAGCGCGGCGAGCAGGTCCTCCTCCGACGCAGTGATGAACGTCGGCTGGTATGCGGTCGTGCCCGTCGCAAGGATCGCCTCGCCTGCGCGCGAGTAGCCGTCGCGGTCGGTGTGCATGAAGTCGACGCCGGCGAAGCCGTTGACCTGGAGGTCGACGAAGCCGGGCGCGGCGACGCCGCTGCCGGCGCCGGCCAGCCCGACGCCGGCGATCGCGCCGCCGTCGACCTCGACGTCGCCGGGGACGAGCGCGCCGTCGACGAGCGCCGCCTCAACGCCGAGCCTCATCCCTTCACCGCCCCGGCCGTCGTGCCCTGCATCAGGTACTTGCGCAGCACGATGAAGACGATCACGACCGGCAGCGTGTAGAGCACGCTGGTGGCCATGATCGAGCCCCAGTCCGTGTCGCCGCGGCCGACGAAGCTCTGCAGCACCACCGGGACCGTCTTGCGCGACTCCTCGTTCATGAACGTGAGCGCGAGCATGAACTCCTTCCAGCCCTCCAGGAAGCACAGCACCGCGGTGGTGGCGAGCCCGGGCGCGGCGAGCGGGAGCATCACGCGCCACATCGCGCCGAACCGCGTCGCGCCGTCGGTGCGCGCGGCGTGCTCGAGCTCGGCCGGTATCCCGACGAGGAAGCCGCGCATCACCCAGATGGCCAGCGGCACGGTGAACGCGAGGTACGAGATGACGAGGCCGGCGTACGTGCCGAGCAGGTCGGCGTTGCGCATGACCACGAACAGCGGGATCACCAGCACGACCAGCGGGAACATCTGCACCATCAGCACGAGCATCATCAGGACGCCCTTGAGCGGGATTTCGAACCGCGTCAGCGCGTAGGCGGCCATCGCGGCGACGATCAGGCAGACGATCGTGGTCGCGCCGGCGACGATCAGCGAGTTCATCAGCGCGCGGCCGACGTGGCCCTCGCCCAGCACGTCCGGGTACTGATGCCATTGCGGGTCGCTCGGCCACAGGTCCGGCGTCTTGGTGTAGATCTCCGAGCGCGGCTTGAGCGACGTGATCACCACGTAGTACACGGGGAACAGCGCGAACGCGGAGACGGCGAGCATGGCCAGGTACTTCCAGCCCCGCTTGAGGAACCAGGTCATGCCCGCGCCTCCTTGCCGATCATGCGCACGTAGGCGATCGAGAAGCCCAGCAGCACGATGAACAGCACGACCGCGACCGCGGCGCCGACGCCGTAGTGGCCGAGCGCGAACGACTCGCGGTAGGCGGTGACGGCGGCGGTGTCGGCGGCGCGGTCGGGCACGCCCTGCGCCATCACGTAGATCTGGTCGAAGATCTTGAAGTCCCAGATCGTCGAGAAGATCACCAGCACGGCGATGATCGGCGCCAGCAGCGGGAGAGTCACGAGCCGGAAGCGCTGCCACGAGGACGCGCCGTCGACGGCGGCGGCGTGCAGCGTCTCCTTCGGCAGCGTCTGCAGCCCGGCGAGCAGGCTGAGCGCCACGAACGGGAACGACTGCCACACGACGGTGACGAAGATCGCGACGTAGGCGGAGTTGCGATCGGCGAACCAGGCGTAGTCCTGGAAGTGCGAGAAGCCGAGGTTGACGAGCGCCCAGTTGACGAAGCCGTACTGCGCGTCGAACAACCAGCGCCAGATCGAGCTCGCGGCGATCGCGGGCACCGCCCACGGCAGCAGCACGGCGATGCCGAACAACAGGTTGCCGCGCAGGCGCTCGTTGAGCAGCAGCGCGACGGCGAAGCCCAACACCATCGTCCCGATCACGCACGCCGTGCCGAACACGACCGTGTTGATCAGCGACGTACGCAGGTGCTCGTCCGTGAACACCTCGCGGTAGTTCTCCAGCCCCACCCAGTCGCCGGAGCCGTCGACCAGGTCGCCCAGCCGCGTCTCGGTGAACGACAGGAAGATCGTCCGGCCGAGCGGGTAGCCGACGAGCCCGACGATGATGATGATCGCGGGCAGGAGCAGGAGCACCGGGAGGGTCAGGCGCGCGACCGCGCGCCTGACCACCGCCAGGTCCGGCCCCCGCGGAGCGCGTGTGCGCTCCGCGGGGATGGTGGCCGGAGCCTGGCTCACCCGGCGAACTCCTCGTCCATCTGCTCGGCGAGGCTCTTGGCGGCCTCCTCCGGCGTCTCGTTGCCCTTCATGACGTTCTGGATCACGCCGTCGAAGATGTTCGCCCCCTCGAGCGCGCCCCACCGCGGCGACGGCGGGTACACGTTCGAGTGGTCGAGCAGCTGCTCGGCGAACGGCTTGCGGACCGGGTCCTCCAGGTAGCCCGAGGCCTCGATGCCGGCGGTCGTGCCGGGCAGGAAGCCGATCTCACCGGTGAACTTGTTCAGGTTCTCCGGCTCGAGCATGAAGTCGACGAACGCGTTCGCGGTATCGACGTTCTGGGACTCCTTGAACACCACCAGGTGGCTGCCGCCGGCGAACGCGGTGTCCTCGCCGCTCGGCCCGGCCGGGGCGAGCACGACGCCGATCTTCTTCTCCAGCTCGGGCTTGGTATCGATGATCGAGTTGTACGTCCAGCCGCCCGCGATCAGCATCGCGACGTCGCCGTTGATGAACGCCGTCTGGGCGTCGGGCTCCTCCCAGCCGATCGAGGCCTTCGGCGTCAGGTCCTCCTTGTAGAAAGACGTGTAGAAGTCGATCGCCTCGACGCCCTCGGGCGAGTTCAGCGCCGCCTTCCACGTGTCGCCGGACTGCTCGGCGATCTCGCCGCCGGCCTGCCAGATCGCCGGCAGGTAGTAGTGCTCGGTCAGGCCGTTCATCGCGATCGGGTAGATCCCGCCGCCCTTCTCCTTGATCGCCTGCGACGCGGACTTCAGCTCGTCCCAGGTCTTGGGCGGCTCGACTCCGGCCTTCTTGAGCACGTCCTTGCGGTAGATCAGCGCGCGGGAGCCGGCATACCAGGGCTTGCCCCAGACCTCGTCGTCGAGCGTCGCCGCGTCGACCAGCGAGGAGACGTAGTCACCCTGCGCCGCCGGCGGGACCGCCTCGAAGGCGCCCTGGTCGGCGAACTCGGGCGTCCACGTCGTGCCCATCTCCGCGACGTCGGGCACCTTGCCGCCCGCGATCGCGGTCACGAACTTGTCGTGCGCCTGTGCCCACGGGACGAACTCGATCTTCACGTCGGTCCCGGCGTGCTGCGCCTCGAAGTCCGAGGCGTAGCCCTTGAACACGTCCTGCAGCGCCGGCGACCCAGGATCCATGATCCACGTCGTCACCGATCCGGTGACCTCCCCCTGACCACCGGACGTCGCGGCCGCGCCGCCGCCGTCGTCGTCGTCATCTCCTCCGCACCCGGCCAGCGCCAGCACGCCGATCAGCGCGCTCGCGGCCAGCCACCTCATCCCCTTCATCACTTACAACCTCCTCTTCGCCCATCCGCTCGGATGGGATGATTGAGGCGTCGTCCGTTCACGGCGGGCGACGCTGACGTTCAGTGTGGTCGCCGGTCGCCGACATCCGTCGGCGGCCGGCGTCTTCCGCTCAGCGCAGCGGCGGGCGGAGCTCCGTCACCAACCGGTAACGATCCCCGCGGTAGAGCGACCGTACGTACTCGACCACCTCACCTCCTTCGCTCTCCGTCGTGCGCTCGAACAGGAATGCGGGACTGTGGACCGGGACGGCCAGCATCTCGGCCTCGTCCTCGTTGACCACCGTCGGCTCGATCGTCTGGATCCCCGACGCGATCACGATCCCGTGCCGGTCCCGCAACAGCCCGTAGAACGAGTGCTCCTCGAGGTCCTCGCGGCGCAGCTCGGGCAGCAGCCGGCGCGGCACGTGCAGGAACTCGATCGCCATCGTCTCCTCGTCGGCAAGCCGCAGGCGGCGGATCGCCCACACCTCGTCGACCGGGGAGACGTGCAGCCGCTGGCCGAGCTTGGCGCCGGCGCTGATCGGCTCGAACGAGAGCACGTGGCTGCCGGCGCGCATGCCGCGCCGGGCCATGTCCTCGGTGAACGAGGTCATCGTCAGCGGCAGCGCGATCTTCGGCTCCGACACGTAGGTGCCGCTGCCGTGGCGGCGGCGCAACAGGCCCTCGCGAACGAGCTCGTCGATCACCGTGCGCAGCGTCGGCCGCGAGACGCCGAGGTGAGCGGCGAGCCGCCGCTCCGGCGGGATCGCGTCGCCGATCGCCAGCTCGTCGAGCAGCGTGAGCAGCTCGTCGCGCACCTGCGTCTGCTTCGAGCCGGCCGTGCGCAGGCGTGCGTTGTTGTTGACGATCTCGGTCATGTCCCCTCGCGGCTCCCTCCCCAGGGCTGCCGCGCGGGCAGACTACAGAGTGGTCAACAAGTGGTCAAGACCAATTTCAACCACTTGGCGCGCCAACCTAAACGGGGACAGTCCCTCTTTATGGTTGGAGCGCCCGACGCAGGTTGCCGCCGGCGGCCTCGAGGGCGGCGCTGGCGCGTGCGGGCGTCAACGCGCGGTCGCGAGCATCACGATCGCGACGGCGATGTCGTCGCCGGCCTCTGCGAGCGCCCGCCGGGCGGCGTCCTCGTCGCATCCGGTGGCAGCCTGGCAGATCCGCGTCGCACGGTCGCGCAGCTTGCTGTTCGCGACGTGCATCGAGGTCATCAGGTCGCCGAGCGTGCGCCCGCGCCGGACCATCAGCGCGGTCGAGAACGCGTTGAGCACGAGCTTCTGCGCCGTGCCGGCCTTCAGCCGCGTCGAGCCGGAGATGACCTCGGGGCCGACCGGGACCTCGACGGCGATGTCGGCGCGGCGGGCCAGTTCGCTGTCGCGCGCGCACACGACCGCGCCGGTCAGCGCCTGGTTCGCCGCTGCGAGCGCGCCGAGCGCGTACGGGGTGCGTCCGCTCGCTGAGACGGCGACGATCACGTCCTCCGGGCGCGGGTCGAGCGCGCGGACGGCCTCGGCGCCGGCGGCCTCGTCGTCCTCCGCCGCGGCCTCGGCGGGCGATCCCGGCGGATGGCCGGCGCCCGCCACGAGCGCGGTCGCGGGGACGGAGAACGTCGGCGCCCACTCCATCGCGTCGACGAACGCGAGCCAGCCGGCAGAGCCGGCGCCGGCGTAGAACACCCGCCCGCCCGCCTCCAGCCGCGCGGCGGCGGCGTCGACGAGGCGCGCGATCGCGGGCTCCGCCGCCTCGACGGCGACGACCACGTCGCGGTTGCCGCGGACGAGCGCGCGGACGATCTCGACCGTCGGGCGGAGGTCGAGGTCCGAGAGCGCGGCGGTGCGGCCCTCGGTCTCCAGGCTCCCGAGCGGTTCCGTCATCGCCCGTACGCGCGCGCCTGGCTGCGCACCAGCGCCTCGAGGTTCCCGAGCGCGATGTTCGCGTCGGTGAGGTGAAGGCCCCAGGCCGGCGTGGGCACCGGGTTGAGCGGCGGCGCGCCGTTGATCTCGAGCACGTTCGCACCGCCGGCGTTCACGCACCGGGCGCGGTAGTTGTCCGGGAAGCTGAGCCACGTCGCGCTCGAAGCCGGAATCGGAACCCCGACGGCGGCGAGCGCCGCCGCGATCGCGGTGCCGGGCGCGAACGGCTCGCGCGGGAGGACCGCGTTCACCCGTCCCTCACCGCCGGCGAGTGCGGCCGGATTGGTGCAGAGCACCTCCCGTCCCGGGATCGTCGTGCGCCCGAACAGTGCATCCGACGGGACCGGGCGCATGTACGTGGAGAACGCGACGACGCAGCGGATCTGCGTTGGCGAGCGGCACGCGCGCACGTGCCCGAAGTCGCCGCCGACGTCCCTGCCCCGCGGAACCGTGACGTTGCCGCCGAGCAGCAGCGCCGAGACGAGCCGCCGGCGCACCCGCGGGCGGTCGTCGATCTCGTCGGCGATCAGCTCGCGCAGGTGGAACGCCCCCTGCGAGTGGCCGATCAGCACGACACCGCGGCCGCGGTTGTCATGCGCGAGGTAGTCGCGCCACGCGGCGCGGACGTCGCGATACCCGCGGTCCCGCAGGTCAGGGTCGGCCGTGGCGTTGCCGCTGAGCGTGACCTGCCGGTAGACGGGCGCGAAGATCCGGCACGTCTGCCGGTAGCGCGCGGCCTGGTAGCGGACGACCGAGCGCAGCTCGGGATCGATCCGCCGATTGGCGATCGTCGTCGGCTGGCCGCTGACCGTCGGGTAGACGTAGAAGCAGTCGATCCGCCGCCGCGCCGGCCTCGGTTCCTCGGTGCCGAGCAGCCGCCCGTCGGGCGAGAAGCGCGCGGTGTCCATGCGCATGTCGCACGGGTTGTCGCTTGCCCCGGCTTGCATAGCCACTTGGTCTCGGCGCCGGCGGTGGCGGGCGCGGCGGCGAGCAGGAAGGCGGCGATGAGCACGACGCGCGTGACCACGCCGGGAACCGTATCGGCGCCGCAGCGCAACCGCCCTCGAACTGCGGCATTGAAGGGGAGCCCGGACCGCAGGTGCGTCTCCGCGGAGACGCTCCCGCTCGATTCGGGGCGCCTTGACCACCGCATTGGTGGTCAAGGCGCCCCGCATCGACGTGGGGCGGGTTGACTCGCATAGCGAGGCTAATCCGCCCCACGTGAGCGCCGCGGCACTCCGCGCTCTCCGTCAATGCCGCCGTTCCCCAGCGTCGGCGCACCCAAGGCGAGTCGCGCTTCACACCGGCGCGCCCCGATCACGCGAGCGCGGCGAGCGCTTCCGCCGCGCCGGAGCAGTCGTAAAGCCCGTCGACGCCCGACACCGGCGTGCACGTCTCCTGGATCGCCGCCATGACGCTTTGGCTCCCCGTGCGGCCGTCGTTGGGCATCCCGCCGCTCTCGCCGTCGGTCAGCACCCAGCGGATCTCGCCCGACGCGACGCGCTGCGCGAGCCAGTCGACGCTGACCTCGCTCTCGCGACCCGAGAAACCGCCCAGTGCGGCGACGTCGGCGTCCGACGCCAGCGCGGCGCTCGCGGCGCCGCTCTGGCTCGACACGAAGACCGTTCCGCCGCCGTTCGCCTCGACGTACGCGAGCGCGTCACTCAGCCCGGCATTGCCGCCGAACATGCCGCCGCCTCCGCCGAAGCCGCCGGTCGCTCCGCCACCGCCGCCGAAGCGCCCGCCTCCATCGGTGCCGCCGTTCGTCCCGCCACCGCCGCCGAAACCGCCACCCGGAGGCGCGCCGCCGCCGACGAACGACGCGTTCTCCGGCCCGCCGGCGGGGAACGTCCCGCTCGTGGCGTGACCGAGCGTCTGCACCGACCAGGTCGCCGGCGCGATCAGCAGCGCCGCGATCGCGACCGCCGAGCGCGGCCCGTCGCACGCGCGGCACGAGCGCGATCGCCAGCACCGCGGCGGCGGCCACGCATGTCGCGGCCATCACCGGCGCCCAGGTCTCGAACTGGCCCGGGAGCTTGCCGAGCACGGCCAGCTCGGTCGCCATGCCCGCGACGACCGCGACCGGCGCGAGCACCCGCGCTGTGATCCCGCCGCCGGCGAGCTGCGCCGCGCCCGCCCCGACCAGCGCGGCGGTGAACGGCGCCAGCAGCGAGACGTAGTACGGATGGAAGATGCCCTGCGCGGTGCTGAACGCGACCGCCGTGACCGCGAAGGCGCCGCCGATCGCGATCACCCAGCCGGTGCGCGCGTCGGTCCGGCGCAGGCGGCTGGCCACGACGAGCGCGAGCCCGCCGACCACCGCGAAGCCCAGCAGCCATCCGGCCTGGCCGCCGAGGCTGCTGTCCAGCAGCCGCAGCAAGCCGGGGTCGCCGCCGAAGACGCCACCGCCGCCACCGCCGCCCGGACCGCCCGCCTGGCCACCGAGCCGCCCGAAGCCGTTGTAGCCGAAGATCAGCGAGAGGATGCTGTTGTCGCTCGTCCCGGACACCCACGGCCGCGAGTCCGCCGGCGTCAGAGCGATCAGCGCCGGCCACGCGCCGCCGACCGCGACCATCGCCGCGCCGCCGCCGAGCAGCTGTCGCAGCGCCGCGACGCGCCCGCGCGGGGCGACCCACAGGTAGGCGGCCACGATTCCCGGCACGACCATGAGCGCCGCTGCCATCTTCGTCTCGAAGCCGAGCCCGACGGCCACGCCGGCGAGCACGAGCCAGCGCGTGCGGCCGTCCTCCAGCGCACGCACGACGCACCAGAGCGCCGCGACCGCGCAGAGCACGAGCAGCGCGTCCGGGTTGTTGTGACGGGCGATCGCGACGCTGATCGGCGTCAGCGCGAGCACGAGGCCCGCGACGAATCCGCCCGCGCGCCCGAAGCGCCGGCGCACGAGGTCGTACACGAGCGCAACCGACGCGACGCCCATCAGCGCCTGCGGGACGAGCAGGCTCAGCGAATGAAAGCCGAACAGCTTCACCGAGAGCGCCTGCACCCACAGCGCGAGCGGCGGCTTGTCCACCGTCATCACGCCCGCCGCGTCGAACGAGCCGTAGAGGAACGCGTGCCAGTCCGAGCTCATCGCCCGCACCGCGGCGCTGTAGTACTCGTTCGCGAAGCCGTTGCGCTGGAGCGCCCAGAGGTTGAGGAGCGCGGCGAGCCCGACCAGCACGGCGAGCTCCGGGCGGACGCGAGGTAGCGAGAGGGCGATCCGGCGCGCCGACGGGCGCGCGCCCTCGATGGGGATCGAAGTCATGCCCGGCAGCGTCGGCGCGCGGGCTTGGAGCAGCCGCAGCGAAGCCTGGGAATCGCCTGAGAGCGGACCGTCTCAGGAACCTCTCAGGCTGCGCCCAGCGCGCTCCCGGCGAGCGCGCCGACCATCGAGCCCGTGATCGAATACGAGGAGGACACCTAGATGGACCCCCGTTTCCGCAGGGTCGCCGTGTTCGCGGGCGTCGCCGCCCTCGCCACCGGCACGGGCATCGGCGTCGCCGCGCAAGGCGGCGACACCGCGAGCTCGCAGGCGGCATCGCAGCCGCGAGCAGGCGCCGCTCAGGGCGGCATGCACCTCAGCGCGCTCGCCGACGAACTCGGCGTGACGACCGACGAGCTGGAAGCGGCGATGGACGCCGCACGCTCGTCCGCCGGGCCGCTCCAGGCCGGCGGCGACGACCTGGCGGCTGCGCTGGCCGAGGAGCTCGGCTTGTCCGTCGACAAGGTGTCGGCCGCGCTCGAGTCGGTGCGGCCACAGGGTCCGGCCGGCGGGATGCACCCGCCGGGCGGCGCCCCGCCCGCGGGCGCCGCGCCGCCGGACGGTGCGGCGCCGCCGGATGACAGCGCCGTTCCGCCGGACGGCGACGGCACGACGCCGCCGGACGGGTCGTCGGACGACGCCACGACAATCGCGACGCGATCATGAGCGGCCGGCGCGAGGTGCGCGCGCCGCGGCGGCGCGAGTTCCTCGCCGGCGCCGCGGCGTCCGGGCTCGGGTTGGTCTGGGCAGCGTCGCGGCAGGGTTGGCTCGAGCCGGAGCGCGCAGCCGCGGTCGCCGAGCAGGCCGGCGCCTCGTGCACGCTCAGTCGTGAGCTGACCGAAGGGCCGTACTGGATCGACACGAACCTGACCCGGCGCGACATCACCGAGGACCGGGCCGGCGTGCGGCTGCGGATCGTGTTCACAGTCCAGGACGCGAGCACCTGCCGCGTCATCTCCGGCGCCGACGTCGAGATCTGGCACGCCGACGCCGGCGGCGAGTACTCCGGCTTCGACGGCGACTCTTCGAGCCGTTACCTGCGCGGACACCAGAAGGCGAACTCGAAGGGCCGCGCCGTGTTCGACACGATCTACCCGGGCTGGTACCGCGGCCGCACGCCGCACATCCACCTCAAGGTCCACGTCGGCGGCAACGAGGTGCACACCGGCCAGCTGTTCTTCCGCGACTCGCTCAGCGACGCGGTGTACCGGACGCGCCACTACCGCGCGCGCGGCGCCGCCGAGACGACGAACGCCGAGGACGGGATCTACGAATCCGGCTCGCGCATGGCCGTACGCCGGCGCCGGGCCGGCGGCTACCTCGGCCGCATGACCCTCAACGTGGAGCGCTGATCGCATGCCGCTCCCCGACGCCGCGCGCGAGCGGCTCGCCGCTCGCGCGCGGAGGATCGCCGCCATCCGCCGGCGCGTCGCCGCCGCGGCGCTCGCCACCTTCGTGCTCGCCTGGGGCGTGATCGCCTACAGCGGCTCGATGGGCGCCACCGCGTCGACGCAGACCGCGGCGTCCACGTCCTCGTCGGCGAGCGCAGCTTCGTCCTCGTCCGCGGGCGACACGACGTCGTCGGGAGCGAGCGGCACCTCGTCGTCGTCGTCGGATGACGCGACGTCGTCGGCAACGACCGGCGACTCGTCCGACGCGGTCACCACGGCGCAGTCCTGAGTCATGGATCCCGAGCACATCTTCTGGATCACGAGCCGGGCCGCGGGCGTCGTCGCGCTGCTGGCATCAAGCGCGGCGGTGACTCTCGGCCTGCTGATGGCCGGGCCGTTCGCGAAGGGCCGCAAGCCCCAGCTCCGCGTCACGCACGAGGCGCTGTCGCTCGCCACGATTGCCGCGATCGTCATCCACGCCGGCGCGCTGCTCGGGGACGGCTACCTCAGCCCGAGCCTCGCCGACGTGACGATCCCGTTCGTCAGCGGCTACGAGCGCATCTGGACGACGACCGGCATCGTCGCCGGCTGGACGCTGATCGTGCTGGGCCTGTCCTACTACGTGCGCGGGCGGATCGGCGTGGCGCGATGGCGCACGCTGCATCGCTTCACGGCGCTGGGCTGGCTGCTCGGCGTGCTGCACGGCCTTTTCGAGGGGACCGACGCGGGCACCGCCTGGTTCCTGATCGCGACCGCCGCCGCCGTGGTGCCGGCCGCCGCGCTGCTGACCGTACGCCTGGCCGGCCCGCCACCCTCGCCGCAGGTGCAGCGGTCATGAGCCGCGAGGCGGTCGAGCGGTTCGCGTGCTTCGGCGGGACCTGCGAGGTGCGCGTGGCCGGCGCCGACGGCCGCGCGGCCGCCGCAAGGGCGCGCGAGCGACTGCTCGAGTGGCACGACCGATTCACCCGATTCGCGCCGGACAGCGAGTTGTCGCGGCTGAACGCCGACGCGCGTGAAGCGGTGCCGGCGAGCGAGACGATGCTGGCCCTCGCCGCGGCCGTCGCCGCCGCGGGCGCACGCACCGGCGGCCTCGTCGACGGCACGCTGGCGCGCGACATCGAGGCGGCCGGGTATGGCCGATCGACGACCGGCACGGACGTGGCGTCCAACCAAGGTCAAGCGATGACGCGTGCCAACGCGGCGACCGACGATGGCCGCGCCATGATGCGTTCCGGCCGGCGCGGCCCGCGCGCCGGGGCACTCCCGCTCGCGCTCGCGCTGCGGCTCGCGCCGCGACGCCGGCCTGCCGGGCCCTCACCCAACGCGCGCTGGCGCACGATCGTCGCCGACCGCGAGAGGCGCGTCGTGCGCAGACCGCCGGGCGTGGCGATCGACAGCGGCGGCCTCGCGAAGGGGCTGTTCGCGGATCTGCTCGCGGTCGAGCTGGCGGCCCACCCCGGCTTCGTCGTGAACTGCGCCGGCGACCTGCGGATGGGCGGCGCCCGGCCGCGGCCAGTGCGCGTGGCGAGCCCGTTCGGCGACGCGATCCTGCACACGTTCGCGCTCACGTCCGGCGCCGCCGCCACGAGCGGGATCACGACGCGCAGCTGGCTGGACGACTCCGGCAGGCCGGCCCATCACCTGCTCGACCCCGCCACGGGCAGGCCGGCGTTCACCGGCGTCGTGCAGGCCACCGCGCTCGCGCCGACGGCGCTCGAGGCCGAGACCCGCGCAAAAGCGGCGCTGCTGAGCGGACCGGCGGACGCCCGCGCATGGCTCCCGCACGGCGGAGTCGTCGTGCTCGACGACGGCACCCACGAGATCGTCAGAGCTGGAACAGCGACGGCGTGAGCACCCAGATCAGCTCGGCGCCCCGGCGGACCGACGGGTTGCGCCAGCCGCCCAGCTCGCGGCCACCGAACGTCAGCGAGTCGCCCGCTCTCAGCCGGAACACCTCGCCGCCGACCGTGATCTCGAGCTCGCCCTTCGTCACGTGCACGAACTGCGCCTCGGTCGGGGTCGGATAGCCCGGCCCGTCGCCGCTCCGCCCCCCGGGTCCCACCGTCGAGTGGAACGCCTGCAGCCGCCGGTTCGCACGCGGCGTGAGCAGGCGGTCCTCGGCGCCGATCCCGCCGAAGTCGAGCAGCGGTCGCTCACCCGCGCGCACCAGCCCCGACTCCGGTTCCTCGTCGAACAGGTCGCCGACCCGCAGGCCGAGCGCGGCGCAGATCTTCAGCAACGAGCTGACCGAGGCGCTCGCGAGGTCGCGCTCGACCTGCGACAGGAACCCCTTGGTGAGCCCGGTCGCGTGCGCGAGCTGGTCGATCGTCAGCCCCTGCTCCTGCCGCGCGCGGCGCAGGCGCGCGCCGATCTCGATCGCCGTCACGCGATCGATTATAGTGAGCAAACTCTTGTTTGCTACTACCAAACAAGGTCCGCTGGGCCGGCTCGCGTTCCGCCGCTTCTGGACGGCACAGACCGTCTCCTATCTCGGCGACCAGGTGACGATCGTCGCGCTTCCCCTCGTGGCCGTCCTCGCGCTCGACGTCACCGCTGCGGAGATCGGCCTGCTCGCCGCGGCGGGCTCGCTGCCGAACCTGCTGTTCGCGCTCCACGCGGGCTCGCTCGTCGACCGCCGCGGGCGGCGGCGCGGAACGATGATCGCCACCGACCTCCTGCGCGCGGCGCTGCTCGCGAGCGTGCCCATCACGTACTGGCTCGGCGCGCTCACGCTGTCCCAGCTCTACGTGGTCGCGTTCCTCACCGGTTCGCTGGCCGTCGTGTTCGCCGTCTGCGCTAACAGCTTGTTCACGGCGCTGGTGCCGCGCGAGCAGTTCGTCGAGGGCACGGCGCTGATCCGCGGCAGCTACTCGTTCTCGTGGGTCGCCGGGCCGAGCGCCGGAGGCGTGCTCGTGCAGCTGCTGTCCGGGCCGGCCGCGCTCATGCTGGACGCGGTCTCGTTCTTGGGATCCGCGTTCCTGCTTGGCTCGGTGCACGCAGACGAGCCGCCGGGGGAGGAGACGGCGCGCGGCCACATCCGCGAAGGGTTGCGGTTCGTAGCCCGCACGCCGGCGCTGCTCGCCCAGTTCGTCGCGGGCGCGCTGCTGAACTTCTTCTACACGATCTACTTCACGCTGCTGTTTCTGTTCGCCGCGCGCGAGCTGGGCCTGTCGGCCGGCACGATCGGGCTCGCGCTCGGCGCCGGCGCGCTCGGCGCGCTCGCAGGCTCGGCGATCGCGAGCCCCGCCACCCGCCGAATCGGCGTCGGTCCCGCGTGCATCGCAGGCGCGTTCCTCTACCCCGGCGCGCTGCTGCTCGTGCCGCTCGCATCAGGCCCCGCAGCCTTCGCAGTCGTCCTGCTGGTCGCCGCCGAGTTCGGCTCCGGCCTCGGGCTGATGCTGGACGACATCTGCGCCGGCGCGATCCGGCAGGCGCTCACGCCCGACCGCCTGCGGGCGCGCGTACAGGGCGCATACCTGGCGCTCAACTACGGGGCGCGGCCGCTCGGCGCGGTCGTAGCCGGCGCGGTCGGCACGTGGCTCGGGCTGCGGCCCGCGCTCTGGCTCGCCGCCGTCGGCGGCATCGCAAGCGCGCTGCTGCTCCTTCCCTCCCCGCTACCGCGCATGCGCGAACTGCCGGCCGAGGCGACGTGAGCTACGTCGGCACCGGCTCCCGCTCCGCGGCCGCGTCCGCGGCCTTCGCGTCGCGCTCGCGGAACCACGCCTCTCCCTCGATCGAGAAGTTCGGGACGATCCGGTCGAGCCAGCGCGGGAACCACCAGTTGGCGCGCCCCAGCAGCACCATCACCGCCGGCACGAGCAGGCAGCGCACGATCGTCGCGTCGACCGCAACCGCGACGCCCATCCCGACGCCGAACTGCTTGACGGTCGGGTCGCCGTTGAGGATGAACGCGAAGAACACGCTGACCATGATCAGCGCGGCCGACGTGATGACCCGCCCGGTGGTCGCGACGCCGGTGATGACCGCGAGCTTGTTGTCCCGCTTCTCGAGCCAGGCCTCCCGGATGTGCGTCATCAGGAACACCTCGTAGTCCATCGAGAGGCCGAACAGGATCGCGAACATCATCAGCGGCACGAACGAGACGATCGGCACCTCGCCGTCGAGCCCGACGATGCTCGCGCCCCAGCCCTTCTCGAACACGGCGGTCACGACGCCGAACGCCGCGCCGATCGACACCAGGTTCATCAGGCCGGCCGTCAGCGGGATCACGACCGACCGGAACGCGAGCATCAGCAGCAGGAAGCTGAGCCCGACGACGACGAGGATCGTGATGATCAGCCGGCTGCTGATCGCCGACGCCAGGTCGACGTAGCCGGCGGTGGTGCCGCCCACGTCGGCCGACATGTCCTTGCCCTGCGTGGCCTTCGGGATCGTGTCGTCGCGCAACCGCTCGACGAGGTCGGCGGTGGCCCGGTCGGACGGGTCGGTCGTCGGCGTCACGTCGAGCACGGCCGCGGTCCCGTCCTTGTTGACGAGCGGCTGCGAGACCTTCTTGACGCCGCTCGTCTTCTTGATGTCGTCGCGCAGGTCCTGCAGCCGCGGATCGGTGGCCGGCTGTTCGAGCTGCTTGCGCTTCGTCTCCGACTGCTGCTCGATCTTGGAGATCTGCTTGTCGAGCTGCGGCTGCACCTGCGCCTGCGCCTCGTCCGGGGGCATGCCCTGCGCCTCGAGCTGCTGCTCCTGCGCGTCCGCCTGCTTGGTGGCCTTGTCCTTCTGGTCCTGCTCGTCGGAGGAGAGCTTGTCGAGGTTCTTCTGGTCGGGCTTGGCGGGCTTGGCGGACATGTCCACGCTGATCAGCAGCGGCCCGTTCGTGCCGGGCCCGAAGCCGGCGGTGAGGCCATCGGAGGCGCGTCGCACATCGGTGCTCTCCGGCATCGCGCTGTTGTCCTGCTGGCCGAGGTAGAGGTCGAGCGCCGGCAGCGCCAGCACGACGAGCACCGCGACCGCGACGAGCGCGGCCGGCAGCGGGAACCGCGCGACGTTCTCGCCCCAGCGGCGCCAGCCGTGCGGCTGGTCGTCGGCGCGCCGGTGCGGCAGCGGGATCGGCAGCCGGTCGATCCGGTCCCCGACGATCCCCAGCAGCGCCGGCAGCAGCGTGATCGCCGCGACCACGGCGACCGCGACGACGAGCGCCGACGTGTAGCCGAGCGTCGTGACGAGCGGGATGCTGACGACGGCCAGCGACAGCAGCGCGACCATCACCGTGCAGCCGGCGAACACCACCGCGCCGCCGGAGCTCGCGCACGAGCGCGCGATCGACTCGCGCGTCTCCATTCCGTCGCGCCGCTGCTCGAGATGCCGGGTGACGATGAACAGCGCGTAGTCGATCCCCACGCCGAGCCCGATCATCGTCGCCAGCGTCGGCGCGACCGTCGGGACCTCCGAGATGTGGCTGATCAGCGTGATGATCGACAGGCCGCTCACCAGTCCGATCAGCGCGGTCACGATCGGCAGCCCCATCGCCACCACGGTTCCGAACGTGAACAGCAGCACGATCACCGCCATGCCGAGCCCGACCAGCTCGGAGACGTGGGTCTCCGGCTTGGACACCTTCTGGCCCAGGTAGCCGCCGAACCCGACGTCCAGCCCCGCGTCGCGCGCCGGGTCGGCCAGCGCGACGATTCGCTCCGCGTCGTCGGTCGTGAGCTCGCTCGGGCTCGGCCGCAGGTTCAGCGCGATGTACCCGATCTTCTTGTCCTTCGCGAGCAGCGCGGACCCCTTCGCGAGCGGGCTCGTGGCGCTGCGGACATCCGGATCCTTCTTGAGCGCGGCGACGGTGTCGTCGATCGGCTGCTTGTACTTCGAGGCCGTGATGTCGGTCCCCGCGGGCGCGCGCAGCACGACCGGGTTCGTGCCGTTCGCCTGCGACGGGAACCGCTGCTCCAGCAGATCCGTCGCCGCCTGGCTGCCGCTGCCGGGCAGCGTGAGGTTGTCGTTCACCTCAGGCCCGGCCGCGCGGGCCAGGACGGCGAGCGCGGCGAACACCGCGAGCCACACGCACAACACGATCCAGCGACCTCGGACGCAGAAGCGCCCGAGCGCATACAACCCGGCCGTCATCGATCTGCTCCGTTCCGGGGACGGGTCAGCCGACACTAACCGCACCGGCGGCCGACGCGGGAGAACCTTCGCTCTCAGGCGGCTCTCAGTGTTCTCCCACGGTGGTCCCACGGGCGGGACCGAGGCTGAATTCCATGTCAGCTCCCGCTCCCGCCCGTCTCCCGTATGCCAGGCCGGTGACCGCGCCGGCGCCCCAGATCGACGTCGTCGTCCCGGTCTACGACGAGGAGGCGGTGCTCGAGCGCAGCATCAGGCGGCTGCATCGCTTCCTCTCCTCCGAGTTCCCGTTCACCTGGCGGATCGTCGTGGCGGACAACGCCTCGACCGACACGACGCCTGCGATCGCCGCGCGGCTCGTCCGCGAGCTGCCCGGCGTCGAGCTGCTGCGGCTGGAGCGCAAGGGCCGCGGCCGCGCGCTGCGCGCCGCCTGGTCGTCCGGCGCCGCCCGCGTGGTCTGCTACATGGACGTCGACCTGTCGACCGACCTGCGCGGCCTGCTGCCGCTCGTGGCGCCGCTGCTGTCCGGGCACTCGGACCTCGCGATCGGCACGCGCCTCGCCCACGGCGCGCGCGTCGTGCGCGGCACCAGGCGCGAGTTCATCTCGCGCTCGTACAACCGCCTGCTGCACGCGACGCTGCGCACGCGCTTCTCCGACGCCCAGTGCGGCTTCAAGGCCGTCCGGCGCGACGTGCTCGACGGCCTGCTGGCCGACGTGCGCGATGACGGCTGGTTCTTCGACACCGAGCTGCTCGTGCTCGCCCAGCGGCGCGGGCTGCGGATCCACGAGGTGCCGGTCGACTGGGTCGACGACCCCGATTCGCGCGTCGACGTCGTGCGGACCGCGATCGACGACCTCAAGGGCGTCGCGCGGCTGGCGACCGCGTCGCGGGTCGCGCGCTTCATGGCGGTCGGCGTCGCGTCCACGATCGCCTACGCGCTGCTGTTTCTGGGACTGGCCGCGCCGCTGGGCGCCGAGGCTGCGAACGCGCTCGCACTCGCGCTCACCGCGGTCGGCAACACCGCCGCCAACCGCCGGTTCACGTTCGGGCTGCGCGGGCGCGCGGGGCTGCTGCGCCAGCACGTGCTCGGCGCGGTCGTCTTCGTGCTCACGCTCGCCCTCACGACCGGCGCGCTGGCCGTCCTGCACGGGCTCGACACGACCCCGGCGCGCGGCGTCGAGCTCGCGGTCCTGGTCGCCGCCGGCACGGCGGCCACGATCACACGCTTCGTCGCGCTCCGCGCCTGGGTGTTCACGCTCTCAGGCAACTCCAAGGTTTCCGTCGACAATGGGTGGTGATGACCGACGCCCACCGCATCCTCGCCGTCGACGACGAGCCCAGCATCCTCGAGGTGCTGTCGATGGCGCTGCGCTTCCAGGGCTTCGAGGTCGAGACCGCCGCCACCGGCGAGCAGGCGCTCGCGGCGGCCGCCACGTTCAAACCGCAGCTGATGGTGCTCGACATCATGCTGCCGGACATGGAGGGGTTCGAGGTCGCGCGCCGGCTGGGCGCCCGCCGCGTGGAGATCCCGATCATCTTCCTCACGGCCCGTGACGCGACCGAGGACAAGATCCGCGGGCTCACGATCGGGGCTGACGACTACGTCACCAAGCCGTTCAGCCTGGAGGAGCTGATCGCCCGCATCCGCACCGTGCTGCGCCGCACCGGCCAGGCCGAGGCCGACTCCAGCCGGCTCGAGTTCGAGGACGTCGAGCTCGACGACGACACGCGCGAGGTGGCGCGCGCGGGCGCCCCGATCGACCTGACCGCGACCGAGTACCGGCTGCTGCGCTACCTGATGCTCAACCCGCGCCGCGTGCTCACCCGCGAGCAGATCCTCAACCACGTGTGGGATTACGATTTCGGCGGCGACGCGCGCGTGCTGGAGACCTACGTCAGCTATCTGCGCAAGAAGCTCGACACGCACGGCCCGCCGCTGATCCACACCGTGCGCGGCGTGGGCTACGCGCTGCGCGCGCCGCGTGCGTAATGGCCTCACTGCGCGCCCGCCTGATCGCCGTGTTGCTGGTCGTCGCGGCGGCCGGGCTGCTGGCGCTCGCCGGCGTGACCTACGCCGTGTTGCGCTCGTACGTCTACGACCGCGTCGACCAGCAGGCGCGCAGCGCGATCCCGGCGATGGCGCACGAGCTCACCGGCCGCGGCGGTCCGCGCGGCGGCGGCCCGCCGCCCGGCGAGGTCAACCTGCCGCCGGGCACGTACGGCCAGCTGCGCGACGCGAGCGGCGCGGTGATCGCGGGGCCGACGGTCTTCACGTACGGCGAGACCCCGCCTTCGCCGCCGGACCTGCCGGCCGAGCTGACGGTCGACGAGCTGGTCACCGTGTCCGCGCAGGACGGTGGCGGCCCGCGCTACCGCGTGCTGGCGGCGCCGGATCGCGACGGGACTGGGACGATCGTCGTCGCCGTGCCGCTGGGCGACGCGGACGCGATCCTCGATCGGCTGCTGGTCGTCGAAGCGCTGGTGATCGGCGGCGTGCTGCTGCTGCTCGGGTTCGCGGCGGCGTGGCTCGTGCGGCTGGGCCTGCGACCGCTGGAGAGGATGGGCACGACCGCGGGGATCATCGCCGGCGGCGACCTCTCACGCCGCGTCAGCCCGGCCACGCCGCGTACCGAGGTCGGGCGCCTCGGGCTCGCGCTGAACGCGATGCTCGACCGGCTCGAGGACGCGTTCGCCAAGCGTCAGGAGTCCGAGTACCGGCTGCGACGCTTCCTGTCGGACGCGTCGCATGAGCTGCGTACGCCGCTGGCGGCGATCCGCGGCTACGCCGAGCTGCACCGGATGGGCGCCGCGCGCGAGCCGGCGGAGGTCGAGCAGGCGATGCGGCGGATCGAGGACGAGGCCGCCCGCATGGGCGTGCTGGTCGAGGACCTGCTGGCGCTGGCGCGGCTCGACGAGCAGCGCGAGCCGGTGCGCCGCCGCGTCGACGTCGCGGCGATCGCGCGCGACGCGGTCGACGACGCGCGTGCCACCGCCCCTGACCGCCCGTTCGAGCTGCGCGCCGAGACCGGCGCCGACGTGCTCGCCGACCCACACCAGCTGCGCCAGGTGTTCGGCAACCTGCTGCGCAACGCGGTCGTCCACACGCCCGCGGGCACGCCGGTGGAGGTGACCGTCGCACGCGCGCGCGACGACGTCCGGATCGACGTGCGCGACCACGGCCAGGGCCTGCCGACCGCCGACGCCGACGCGCTGTTCGACCGCTTCTGGCGCGCCGAGGGCGGCCGCGAGCGCGGCAAGGCCGGCGCCGGGCTCGGGCTCGCGATCGTCGCCGGGATCGTCGAGGCGCACCGCGGCCGCGTGCAGGCCGAGGACGCGCCCGGCGGTGGCGCGCGGTTCACCGTTTTCTTGCCCGCTATGGCGTTCCATCCGCCCCCCGCGGGTACGATCCGGCCTTCGACTGTCATGAACGAGGACGCGAGGGAGGAGTTCCAGATCGAGGAGGGGCGCCGCAACGGCGTGGTCGTGCTGCGGCTGCGCGGCGACCTCGACCTGGCCTCGGCCGACGCGGTCGCCGAGCGGCTCGAAACGCTCTCGGCGGCCGGCGAGCCGGTCCTGCTCGACCTCGACAGCCTCGCGTTCATGGACTCCTCCGGACTGCGCGTCGTGCTGCAGGCGGCCGAGACCAGCCGCACGAGCGGCTGGCGCTTCACGCTCACACCTGGGTCCGAGCAGGTGCGCCATCTGTTCGCCTCCGCCGGCGTGACGGACCGGCTCCCGTTCGAGCCGGAGCCGTGAGCGGAGCGCCGATCACGCTGACGCTAGTGCGCGATCACGGTGCGCCCGGACGGGCACGCGCACTGCTGCGCGAGCACGCCAACGGGCTGGAGCAAGAACGGCTCGACACCGCGGTGCTGCTGATCTCCGAGCTGGTCACCAACGCGGTGCTGCACGGCACCGGCGAGATCCGGCTGACGATCGACGTCGCGGGGCGCGACGCGCGCTTCACGGTCTGCGACGAGGGCGACGGCAAGCCCGCGGTGCGCCCAGAGCCCGGCCCGGACGGCGGCTGGGGGCTGCGGCTCGTCGGCCAGCTCGCGACGCGCTGGGGCGTCCGCGAGGGGCGCACGCAGGTCTGGTTCGAAGTCTGAGCCGTTCACTCCTGACGCAGCACGCCGGCGACCGGTGCGCGCGCTGCGTGCCGGGCCAGCGGCGCCGTGACCAGCGTGCAGGCGGCGACGACGGCGGCAGCGACCGCCGCGAGCGCCGGCGCCGGCGGGAACGTGACTCCAGTGCCGTTCGACATCGTGACGCCGAGCCACCAGATCGCGAGGCCGAGCGGGATGCCGGGAACGACGGCGGCGAGCGCGAGCGTGAGCTGGCGCGACACGACCGTGAAAGCGACGTCGCGCTGGGTGAGGCCGACGGCGCGCAGGATGCCGGTGTCGCGGCGGCCCTCGCGCAACGCGAGCGCGAGCACCGCGACCAGGTTGGCCAGCGCCAGCACGAGCAGCGCCGCCACACCGGGGTAGACGACGCCGCGCAGCCGCTCCGCCTCGGTGTCGGACGTGGACACGACGTCGAACGGCTCCCCGCCCGAGTACGCCGACGTCTGCGCCTCTTCCTCCACGCGCTCGGCGCCGGGGTCGGTGGCCAGGTCCACCTCCATCGCCAACGCACTTACGGCCGCGGCGATCGAGAGCGCGAGGGCGAGGATCGCCAGCAGCGCTCGCGGCCGGCGCGCGAAAGCGTCGCCGGCGCCGAGCACCGCCGGCAGCGGCAGCCGCGCCCGGCGGGCCGCACGCGCCAGCCGCGACGGGCGCCGCCGTCCGCCGGCGGCCGCCGTCACGAGCGCTTCGGCGGCAGGCCTGCGCGAGAGCAGCCATATCGGCACGGCCGCGGCGAGCGCGGCCAGCCCGGCGGTCGCGACGGCGACGGTGAGCGCGGCCGCCGGCGCGGGCCCGACCACCTCCGGCGCGGCGAGGAGCTCCGCCGACTCGCCCGTCACCAGCGGTGCGAGCAGCGTGCCGCCGACGACCCCGAGCACGCCGCCGAGGGCGCCCAGCACGCCGAACAGCAAGCTGGTCGGTGCCACGAGGCCGGCCGCGGTCAGGCCGCCGGCGCGCAGGATCGCGTACTCGCTCGCGCGCGCGAGGATCCGCTCGGACACGAGCGTCGCGACGATCGGCGCCGCACACAGCACAAGCAGCGCGCTGAGCAGCACCAGAGCGACGCGCGTGTTCTCGAGCCGCTCGCCGACGTCGTCCCGCTGCGTCTGCCAGGTCTCGGCGCCGAACCGACCGGAGCCGCGCTGCACGCGCTCGGCGATCGCCGGCGCGGCCTGCGGGTCGGCGAGCCGCACGGCTGCGGTCGCGAAACGCGGCCCGTCGACGGGCACTACGGCGTCCAGCAGCGCGCGCGAGCCGAACGACAACCCCGGCTGCCCGAACGGGTACGGCTCCTGGTCGGCGACGACCGCGAGGCCGGTCACGCGCACCGTTCGCCGGCCGGAGGGCGCGTCGAACGCCACCGCGTCGCCGGGCGCCACGCCGAGGCGGCGAGCAAAGCTGCGCTCGAGCAGCAGGCCGCCGTCCGAGCCCTCCACGATCGCCGGCCGGCCAGGACCGCGTGCGCGGCGGGGCCGCTCGACGAGCCGGGTCTCGACGTGCAGGCGCCCCGCGTGCAGGCCGGCGAAGCCCGACTCGAAAGGCCCGCTCGACGCCGTGATCCCGGGGACCGCCGCGAGTGGCGTGGCGAGCGCGGCGCGGTCAGGGGCGAAGATGGTCAGATGCGCTGCGCCGGTGGCGCGCCAGGTGCGCTCCCAGGGATCGGTCGCCATGCGCCCGATCACGGCGGCCAGGGTCAGGGCCGCCGCGACTCCGGCGAGCAGCGCCACGATCACCAGATGCACGTGCAGGCGGTGCCGCAGCTCGGCGCGCAGCAGCATGCGGGCGACCATCACGCCTCGAGGCCGGCGAGACGGGCGCGAACCTCGGCGGCGGACGCGGCGGCGCGCAGGTCGGCGCCGCCCGCGATCTGGCCGTCGTGCATGCGCAGCACCCGATCCGCGCGCGCTGCCACGCGCGCGTCGTGGGTGACGAGCAGGACGGCCGGTCCGCTTGCGCGCAGGTCGTCGAGCAGGTCGACCACCTCGGCCGCAGCGCGGCTGTCGAGGTTGCCCGTGGGCTCGTCTGCCAGCACCACCGCCGGCTCGTTCACCACCGCCCGGGCGAGCGCCACGCGCTGCTGCTCGCCGCCCGAGAGCCGCGCCGGCAGATCGCTCGCGCGCGCCGCGACGCCGAGCGACTCGAGCAGCTCGCCCGCCCGTCGCCGCGCGACCGCAGGGCGCTGGCCGCCGAGCGCCGCGACGAGCTCGACGTTCTCCCGCGCGGTCAGCGACGCGACCAGGTTGAGCGACTGGAACACGTAGCCGACGGTGCGGCGGCGGAGCCGGGCCCGCGCCGCCTCGCCGAGCGTGTCCACGCGCCGGCCCTGCAGCGACAGCTCGCCGGCGTCCGGCAAGTCGAGACCCCCGAGCAGGTGCAGCAGCGTCGACTTGCCGCAGCCGCTCGGGCCCATGAGCGCGACGAACGCTCCCGCCTCGACCGCCAGGTCGACCCCGCGCACGGCATGCACCGGCGGGGTGCCGGGGAACGTGCGCCCCAGCCCGCGCGCCTCCAGAACGACGGTCACGCGCCACCTCCCACGATCCGTTCGCGGCACGTCTCCAGCCACCGCAACTCGGCCTCCAGGTGCACCGCAGCGCGTTCGGCGAGCAGCGCGGCGGGCGCGTCGCGCTCACCCGATCGGGCGACCGCGTCGATGTCGCGCAGCGCCTGCAGGCACTCTGCGCGGCGCTCGTCGAGCAGCTCCTCAGGATCGGCCAGGCCGGCCAGGCCGGCGAACGCGAGCTTGAAGAAGAAGTCGTCGCCGAAGCGCGTGGCGGTGACCGGCCGGCCCACCCACGCCTCCAGCTCCTCCCGCCCCGCTCGGGTGATGCGGTACACGCGCCGATCGGGCCGGCCCTCCTGGGCCACGTCCTCGCCCTCCACGAGGCCGGCCGACTCGAGCCGCCCCAGCGTGTTGTAGACCTGACCGGCGTTGAGCGGCGGCAGCAGCGCGCCGCAGCGCTCCTGCACCGCGCCGCGCAGCTCGTACCCGTGTGCAGGTCCATCGGCGAGCAGCGCGAGGAATGGAAGCTTCATAGGTGCCAGGCATATATACGCGACACCTAGGCCGTCGTCAACCGCGCTAGCGCGCCAAGTGGCGCGCGATCACGACGCGCTGGATCTCGTTCGTGCCCTCGTAGATCTGCGTGATCTTGGCGTCGCGCATCATCCGCTCGACCGGGTACTCGTTGACGTACCCGTAGCCGCCGAGCACCTGGACGGCCTCGACCGTGACCTCCATCGCGGTGTCGGACGCGAACAGCTTGGCCATCGAGGAGTACAGCGCGAGCTGCGGGTCGTCGCGGTCGGCCAGCGCGCACGCCTTGTAGAGCAGCTCGCGCGCCGCCGCCGTGCGCGTCTGCATGTCGGCCAGCTTGAACTGCAGCCCCTGCAGCTCGATGATCGGCTTGCCGAACGCCACGCGCTCCTTCGCGTAGCCGACCGCGTAGTCGAGCGCGCCCTGCGCGATCCCGACCGCCTGCGCGGCCGCGCCGAGACGTGTGCGCTCGAGCGTCGAGAGCGCGACCGCGAGCCCGCGCCCGACGTCGCCGATCACGTTCTCCTGCGGCACGCGGACGTCCTCGAACACCGGTTGGCCGGTCGGCGAGCCGTGGATGCCGAGCTTGTGCTCGTACTTCGGCACCGAGAAGCCGGGGCGATCCTTCTCAACCACGAACGCCGTAAAGCGCCGTGCGTCCCGATCGGTCACCGCGAACACGACGTAGAAGTCCGCCACGCCGGCGTTGCTGATCCAGTTCTTCGTGCCGTTGATGACCCACTCGTCGCCGTCGGGCACGGCGCTGGTGCGCATCGCGGCCGGGTCCGAGCCCGCGTCGGGCTCGGACAGGCAGAACGCCGGCGACCACTCGCCGCTCGCGCAGCGCGGCAGGAAGCGAGCCTTGAGCTCCGGCGAGCCGAAGCGCTGGATCGGCAGCGTGCCCAGCTCCTGCACCATCAGGATCAGCGCGCACGCGGCCGAAGCGTGCGCGAGCTCCTCGACCGCCACCTGCAGCATCAGCGTGCCGGTGCCGGTGCCGCCGTGCTCCTCCTCGAACGGGAGCGCGAGCACGTCCTGCTCGGCCAGCAGGCGGCGGATGTCCCAGGGATACTCGTCGGTGGCGTCGATCTCGGCGGCGCGCGGCGCGATCCGCTCCTGTGCCAGCTGCCGGATCGTTGCGCGGAAGTCCTTGTGCTCGTCGGGCAGCTCGTAGACCGCGACGCTCATCGCCGGGGCAGGGACTTGACGACGAGCTCGGCGATCAGCCGGTAGCCGCTCGTGCGCGCATGGATGTCGCGGAACTCGCAGTAGTACGTGAGCCGGCAGACCTCGGCGACCGGCTTCGGGACCTGCGTGCCCGAGGGGAGCGTCACCAGCTCGTCGAGCGAGCCGTAGGCCCGCGACGCGGCGGTCACGTCGACGAGCCTGCCGCCCACCTTCGAGTAGGCCTTCGCCAGCGCTGGGTTGATCAAGTCCCTGAACGCGGTCACCGAGAGTCGCGCGAGCTGCTGGTTCGCGTTCTCGCCGATCCACTGTCCGAGGATCACGTCGGGGTACGTGATGCCGACGATCCGGACCTTCCGGCCCGCCGCCTCGCGCAGCCGCTGCGCGATCCTGGTGACGTTCTTGTTGATCGCCTGGACCGCCGCGACGACGCACGGGATCGGGTCCGCCTGGCGCGCGCACATGGTGACGTCGTTGCCGCCGATCGACACCGTGATCAGCCCCACCTTGCCGCGGTGGGCGCGGAGGAAGCGCTCTGCGGCGGCGATCTGCGTGCGGCCGGTGTAGTCCACGCCACCGGGCACGGCCAGGCTGCACTTCTCCTTGCGCTCGAGCAGCGAGACGGTCGTCTCTCCCCCACAGCCGAAGTTGACGAGCTTGTAGCGGTAGCCGCGCGCCTTGGCGAGCTTCGGCACCTGATAGGCGAAGCCGTTGCGCGTGTTGGCGCCCATGCCGGGAGCGGTCGGCTGGAAGCCGGTGGCGTAGGAGTCGCCGAGCGACACGTAGTACTGCTGCTTGGGCTTCGCGGCGTGCGCGGCGGCCGGCAGCGCCAGCGCAGCGACGAGGGCGAAAACGATGGTCCAGGAGCGATTCATGGCGGATGAGCCTAGCCTCGTACGCTTCCCGGCCTTGCCCCTATCCGTCCAGCTGGGCCTCGCTGATGGCGTTCGTCACCGCGCTGATGTCGGTGCTCGGATTCCTGCTCAAGCACCGTGGCGCGGTCGCCGCGGCGCCCGTCGAGTGGCGCCGGCCGGTGGCCAGCACGGTCGCGCTGTTCCGCTCGCCGATCTACACGCTCGGCTGCGTCGTGGCGACGACGTCGTGGGGCTTCCACGTGGCGGCGCTCGCGCTCGCGCCGATCTCGCTCGTGCAGTCGGTGATCGCGGGCGGCCTCGTGCTCGTGACCGTGCTCGCCGACCGCGTGTTCGGCCACGAGGTGAGCCGGCGGGAGTGGATCGGTGTCGCGCTGATGGCCGCCGGGCTGGCGTTCCTGGCCGCGACGCTGGAGGGAACGGGCGACTCCGCGCATGCCGATTACGGCGCGTGGCAGCTCGGGCTCTACGTGGGGCTGGTGAGCGTGGCCGGGCTCGGGCTCGTCGCGCTGCGCCCAGCCGGCGGGCTGGCGCTCGCGGTCTCTGCCGGCCTGCTGTGGGCGGGCTCGGACGTGACGATCAAGGCGCTGAGCGGCAAGACCGGCGAGCTCGGCGCCGCGGTGCTGGTGCATCCGTTCGCGCTCGTGATCCTGGTGCTCTCGCTGATCGGGCTGCTCGTGTCGGCGCGCTCGCTGCAGATCGGCCCGGTCGTGCCGGTGATCGCGCTGACGAGCACGACGGCGAACGCGCTGACGATCGCCGCCGGCCCGGCCGTGTTCGGCGAGCCGCTGCCGGAGGAGCCGCTGGCGCTGGCGGTGCGGATCGCCGCGTTCGCGCTCGTCATCGGCGCGGCCGCGATGACGCCGCCGCCGGTGCGCGCTGCGGCGCCCGCCTAGCCGCTCCGCGCCCGGGCTGCGTCGACGATGAGATCCGTGCACGCGCTCAGCGGGATCGCCGTCGAGTCGATCACCAGGTGGTAGTGCTTGGCGTCGCGCGCGTCGACGCGGTAGAAGTGGCGCACGTAGGTCTCGCGCGCGCGGTCGGTCTCGTCCGCGTGGCGTTCGGCGGTCGCTCGGTCGACGCCCTCCAGCAGCATCCCCTGCTCGATCAGCGCATCGCGCGGACCCGTCAGCCGCACGTGCAGCGCGTCCGGATGGTCGCGCAGGACGACCGCGCCGGCGCGGCCCAGGATCACGGCGCCCTCGCCCGCCGCCCGCTCGCGCAGCACCTGCTCGGTCGCCTGGCAGAACGCGTCCGGGTTCAGCATCGCGCCCGGCGGCGGCGCCGCGCCGGCCAGCACCGGCCCGACCTGCCCGAACGACAGCAGCGCCCGCGCGAACCAGCCGCCGATCGCCTCGTCGCGCTCGACCGCCTCGCGCAGCGGGACGGCCAGCCGCTCGGCCACGCCGGTCGGGATCGCGCGATCGAGGAACTCGACGCCGAGCCGCTCGGCGACCTCCGGCCCGACCTCGCTGCCGCCCGCGCCGTACGGGGCGGAGAGGGTGACGACGGTCATCGTGCCGCGAAACGTATTCGGCGCGGCGGCGGGCACAAGCCCTGCCTGCGGGCTAAGCGTGCGTCGCCGCGGCGGCGGCGCGGCGCGCCAGCGCGATCCGCGCCGCCGACGCGCCGCCGAGCAGCGCGGCGTCGAGTTGCGCGCGCTTGTAGAGCCAGTGCACGTCCGCCTCCCAGGTGAAGCCGATCCCGCCGTGCGCCTGGATCGCCGACGCGGTCACCTCGCGCCCGGCCTCGCCCGCCGCGACGCGGGCGAGCCCGGCCGCCTCGGCGAGCCGCGCGGGCGCCGCGTCCGCCGCCCAGGCGGCGAAGTAGGCGGCCGAGCGCGCGCCCTCGGTGTGCAGCAGCATCTGCGCGCAGCGGTGCCCGACGGCCTGGAACGCGCCGACCGGCACGCCGAACTGCCTGCGCTCCTTGACGTACTCGAGCGTCATGTCGAGCGCGCGCTGGCAGACGCCGACGAGCTCGGCCGCCACGGCGCCGGCGGCGCGGTCGAGCACCGCGCCGGCGTCGTCCCCGAGCGGCTCGCCCGCACCGCGGACGCGCGCGTAACGCCGGGTCGGATCGATCGCGTCGAGCGGCTCGACGTCGGCGTCGCTCACGTGTGAGGAGGCGCGCGACACCCTCCTCGACGAGCACGATCACCGCCGCGTCCTCCCCGCCCACCACCAGCTCCGGCGCGGCCGAACGCGCCGGTCGCCTCGCCCGCCGCGAGCGCCGGCAGCCAGCGCGCGCGCTGCTCGTCGCCGCCGGCGTGCTGGATCGCGAGCGCGGCGAGCGCGCTGCCGAGCAGCGGCGTCGCGGCGACCGCGTAGCCGAGCTCCTCGAGCAGCACGGCCAGCTCGACCGCGCCGAGGCCCTGGCCGCCGTGCTCCTCCGCCACCGCGATCCCCGGCCAGCCCAGCTCGCACAGCTCGCGCCACAGCTCGTCGTCGTAGCGCCGCGCCTCGGCCGCCTCACGCACGCGCTCGAACGGCGAGCGGGTCGCCGAGCAGCTCGCGCGCGGTCGCCTTGATCGTGCGCTGGTCCTCGCTGAAGCCGAAGTTCATCAGCGCGCCCGCGGCAGCCCGAGCACGCGCTCGGCGACGATGTTCTTCAGGATCTCGGTCGTCCCGCCCTCGATCGAGTTGCCGCGGGCGCGCAGCAGCTCGTAGCCCCAGCGCGAGCCGGAGCGCAGCGCGTCGGTCCCGAGCAGGTCGGCGGCGAGCTCGGTCAGCTCCTGATTGGCGTCCGACCACATCCACTTCGTCAGCGACCCCTCCGGCCCGGGCTGGCCGTACTGCTCGATCGCGGACAACCCGCGATACGACGTGAGCCGCAGGAGCTCCGCCTTGACGTGCAGCGCGCCCAGGCGGTCTGCCACGACGTCGTCGTCGAGCAGGCCGCGCGCGGCCGCCTCGGCGATCAGGTCGTCGAGCAGCCGTCGCAGCCCGACCTGGAGGAAGAACGCGAGCCCGGCGCGCTCGTTCATCAGCGTCGTCAGGGCGACCTTCCAGCCGTTGCCGACGCCGCCGATCACGTTCTCGTCCGCGATCCGCGCGCCCTCGATGAACAGCTCGTTGAACTCCGACTCGCCGGTGATCTGGCGCAGCGGGCGGACCTGGACCTCGGGCTGCTCCATGTCCATGAGGAAGTAGGTCAGGCCCTTGTGCTTCGGCACGTCGGGGTCGGTGCGCGCGACCAGCATGCACCACTTCGAGTGCTGCGCGCCGCTGGTCCAGACCTTCTGGCCGGTGACGAGCCAGCCGTCGCCGTTCGCCACCGCGCGCGTCTTGAGCGCCGCGAGGTCCGAGCCCGCCTCGGGCTCGGAGAAGCCCTGGCACCAGATCTCCTCGGCCGACAGGATCGGGCCGAGGAAGCGGTCCTTCTGCTCCTCGGTGCCCCACGCCATCAGCGTCGGGCCGCCGAGCAGCAGGCCGAGCACGTTGGCCGGGAGCGGCGCGCGGGCGCGGCCGAGCTCCTCGAAGAAGATCGCCGACTCCATCAGCGTCGCGCCGCGGCCGCCGTACTCGACCGGCCAGTGCGGCGCCGCCCAGCCGCCCGCGTGCAGGCGCCGCTGGAAGTCTCGCCGCCACGCGTAGTGCGCGCGCTCGTCGCCTTGCGGCTCCGGACCCGGGTCGTTCGCGGCGAACCAGGCGCGCAGCTCGTCGCGGAACGCCGTCTCGCGCTCCGAGAAGGTCAGGTCCATTCGCGCACGGTACTTGTAGTAGTACCCCCTGGGGGTATGATACGCTCCCGCTCATGGACCAGCGCACATACACCGTGACCGGCATGACCTGCGATCACTGCGTGCGGTCGGTCGAAGAGGAGATCTGCACGATCGGCGGCGTCCGCGGAGTGTCCGCGGAGCTGGCGTCCGGACGCGTCACCGTGTCCGGCGACGGCTTCTCCGACGCGGCGGTGCGCGGGGCGGTCGCCGAGGCCGGCTACCGGGTGGCGCTTTGAGCGCGCCGGCCAAGATCGCGGGCTTCGCCGCGCTGCTCTCGCTCGTGTTCGTCGCCGCGGCGCTGGCGGGCGGTGCGATCGACCCGGCGCCGAGCGCGCCTCGTCGGGCGGCCACGAGGGCGCCGACGCAGGCGCCTCGTCCGACGGCCACGAGAGCGCCGACGCAGGCGCCTCGTCCGGCGGCCACGAGAGCGCCGACGCCGGCGACTCGTCGGCCGGCCACGCCGGCGCGGCGGCGCCGGTGCGCGGCCTCGCGGTCGCCGACGACGGACTGCGCCTCGTCGTCGCCGACCCCGAGCTGCGCCGCGGCCGGCGCGAGGCGCTGCGCTTCGCGATCGTCGACGCGTCCGGCGCGCCGGTGCGCGACTTCGACGTGGCGCATGAGCGGCGCATGCACCTGATCGTCGTGCGGCGCGACCTCGCCGGCTTCCAGCATCTACACCCGAAGCAGGACGCGGACGGCCGCTGGTCGACGCCCGTGACGCTGCCCGAAGCGGGCTCCTACCGCGTGTTCGCGGACTTCACGCGCGACGGCGAGGCGCACACGCTCGCGTCCGACCTGCGCGTCGACGGGCCGGCCGAGCTGGCCCCGCTGCCGGCGCCCGCGGCGACCGCGACCGGCGACGGCGGCTACGACGTGCGCCTGGACTCCGGCGCGGTCCGCGCCGGCGCCGAGACCGAGCTGCGCTTCGAGATCACCCGCGGCGGCGCAGCCCGTCCGGACTCAGCCCTACCTCGGCGCGGGCGGCCACCTGGTCGCGCTGCGCGAGGGCGACCTCGCGTTCCTGCACGTGCACCCCGAGGGCGACGCGGTGGCGTTCGCGGCGACGTTCCCGAGCGCCGGCCGCTATCGCCTGTTCCTCCAGTTCAAGCACGAGGGCCGCGTCCGCACGGCCGCGTTCACGGTGGTCGCGCGATGAGCGCCGAGCACCTGGAGCTGCCGATCGACGGCATGACGTGCGCTTCGTGCGCGAACCGGATCGAGCGCAGGCTCAACAAGCTCGAGGGCGTCGAGCGCGTCGGTCAACTACGCCACCGAGCGCGCGACGGTCTCGTTCGACCCGGGTACGGTCGCGCCGGAGCAGCTCGTGTCGGCGGTCGAGGCCGCCGGCTACCGGGCCACACTGCCGGGGACGGCGAAGGACGAGGACCCGACCGCGCCGCTGCGGCAGCGCCTCGTCGTCTCGATCGCACTCACGCTGCCGGTGCTCGTGCTGTCGATGATCCCGCCGCTGCAGTTCGACAACTGGCAGTGGCTGTCGCTGACGCTCGCCGCGCCGGTCGTCGTCTGGGGCGCGTGGCCGTTCCACCGCGCCGCATGGCTGAACCTCCGCCACGCGACGGCGACGATGGACACGCTGGTCTCGGTCGGCGTGCTGGCCGCGTTCGGCTGGTCGCTCTACGCGCTGTTCCTCGGCGACGCCGGCGATCCCGGGCTGCGCATGCCCTTCGACCTGATCCCGGACAGCGCCGGCGGCACGCACGAGCTCTACCTGGAGGTCGCCTCCGCCGTGACCGTGTTCATGCTCGCCGGGCGGTACTTCGAGGCGCGCGCCAAGCGGCGCGCCGGTGCCGCCCTGACCGCGCTGCTCGAGCTCGGCGCGCGCGACGTCGCAGTGCTCGACGCCGACGGCGCGGAGCGGCGCGTGCCGATCGAGCAGCTCGCGGTCGGCGACCGCTTCGTGGTGCGGCCGGGCGAGAAGGTCGCCACCGACGGCGTGGTCGAGCACGGCGTGTCGGCCGTCGACGAGTCGTTGCTGACCGGCGAGTCGATGCCGGTCGAGAAGCAGCCGGGCGACGAGATCGCCGGCGCGACCGTCAACGCCGGCGGGCGCCTGGTCGTCCGCGCGACGCGCGTCGGCGCGGACACCGCGATCGCCCAGATCGCCCGGCTCGTCTCGGACGCGCAGTCCGGCAAGGCGCCCGTGCAGCGACTCGCCGACCGCGTCTCGGGCGTGTTCGTGCCGGTCGTGATCGGGCTCGCGGTCGCGACGCTCGGCTTCTGGCTCGGCGCCGGCGAGGGCGCGACGTTCGCGTTCAGCGCCGCGGTCGCCGTGCTGATCGTGGCGTGCCCGTGCGCGCTCGGGCTCGCGACCCCGACCGCGCTGCTCGTCGGCACCGGGCGCGGCGCCCAGCTCGGGCTGCTGATCAAGGGGCCTGAGGTGCTGGAGTCGACGCGCCGCGCCGACACGATCGTGCTCGACAAGACCGGCACGGTGACGACCGGGCGGATGAAGCTCGTCGAACTGGTGCCGGCGCCGGGCGAGGCGCGCGACGAGGTGCTCGCGGTCGCCGCCGCGGTCGAGGCTGCGTCGGAGCACCCGGTCGCGCAGGCGATCGCCGCGGCCGCCCCGTCGATGCCTTCGCCGGCCCGCGCGCCGAACGCCGCGCGGAGCTCGTCGATGGCTTCGTCAGCCATGCCGGCCTCGGCGCCGAAGGCCGTGTCGGCGGCCGCGCGGTGCTCGTCGGCCGCCCGGCGCTGATGGCCGAGCGCGGCGTCGCGATCTCCGCCGACCTGGCGACCGCGCTCGCCGGCGCGCGAGGCGCTCGGGCGTACCGCGGTCGCTCGCGGCCTGGGACGGCCGCGGCGCGCGGCGTGCTCGTCGTCGCCGACAGCGTCAAGCCGACGTCGGCCGCCGCGGTCGCTTCGCTGAAGGCGCTCGGGCTGCGCCCGATGCTGCTGACCGGCGACAACGCAGAGCACCGCGCGGGCGGTGGCGGCCGAGGTCGGGATCGACGACGTCTTCGCCGAGGTGCTGCCCGGCGACAAGGCGGACGTCGTGCGCCGGCTGCAGTCCGAGGGCCGGGTCGTGGCGATGGCCGGCGACGGCGTCAACGACGCGCCGGCGCTCGCCCAGGCCGACCTCGGGCTGGCGATCGGCACCGGGACCGACGTCGCGATCGAGGCGTCGGACCTCACGCTCGTGTCCGGCGACCTGCGCGGCGCGCCGGACGCGATCCGGCTCTCGCGCGCCACGCTGCGCACGATCAGGCAGAACCTGGCTTGGGCGTTCGGCTACAACGTCGCGGCGCTCCCGCTGGCCGCCGCCGGGCTGCTCAGCCCGCTGCTCGCCGGGCTCGCGATGGCGCTCTCGAGCGTCTCGCGTGGTCGCCAACGCGCTGCGGCTGCGGCGTTTCCGTCCCGGGAATGCGCCCGATGCGGATAGCGTCTCGGAGGCATGAGCCTTCCCCAACTCGAGCGCGACCGCGTCTTCCTCACGGACGGCGGCCTGGAGACCGCGCTGATCTTCCATCACGGGACTCGAGCTGCCGGCGTTCGCCGCGTTCCCGCTGCTCGACGACCCGGAGGGCCGCGCGGTCCTGCAGCGAGTACTTCGCGCCGTTCCTCGCCGCGGCTCGCGGAGCGCGACGCGGGCTTCCTGCTCGACACCGTCGACGTGGCGGGCGAACCGTGACTGGGGCGCGCAGCTCGGCTACGACGCGGCCGAGCTCGACCGCATCAACCGCGACGCGGTCGCGTTCGCGCAGGAGCTGCGGGCCGGCGCGGGCGCCACGCCGCAGCCGATCCTCGTCAGCGGCGTGATCGGCCCGCGTGGCGACGGCTACCAGGCGGACACGCTGATGTCCGCGGCCGAGGCGGAGTCCTACCACGCCGACCAGGCCGCTTCGCTCGCCGGCGCCGACCTCATCGCCGCGGTCACGATGACCTACGCCGGCGAGGCGATCGGCGTCGCGCGCGCGGCGGCGCGCGCCGGTGTCCCGGCGGCGATCTCGTTCACGGTCGAGACCGACGGCAGGCTGCCGAGCGGGCAAGCGCTCGGCGAGGCGATCGAGCAGGTCGACGCGGAGACGCTCTCCTCCCCCGCTTACTACATGGTCAACTGCGCGCACCCGTCGCACTTCGCGGCGGTCGTCGCCGAGGGTGGCGCGTGGCGCGAACGGATCGCGGGCCTGCGCGCGAACGCGTCGGCCAAGAGCCACGAGGAGCTCGACGAGTCGGAGGAGCTCGACGCGGGCGACCCGGCCGAGCTGGCCGCGGGCTGCGCGGCGCTGCGCTCGGCCCTGCCGGGCGTGACCGTGCTCGGCGGCTGCTGCGGCACCGACGAGCGCCACGTCGCGGCAGTGGCGACGGCCTGGACGGCGTAGCCGGGCCGCGCGCGCGGCCTCGCCTTGACGGAGCGCTCGCGGCGGCCTTGGCGTCGGAGAACTGCGGCATTGAAGGAGGGCCCGGATTGCGGGCGCGCTCACGCGGGGCGGATCAGGTGCAAATAGCGCACTCAACCCGCCCCGGATTGCGGGCGCGCTCACTCGGGGCGCCTTGACCACCGTGGCGGTGGTCAACGCGCCCCGGATTGCGGGCGCGCTCACTCGGGGCGCTCTAACCACCGTGGCGGTGGTCAACGCGCCCCGGATTGCGGGCGCGCTCACTCGGGGCGCTCTATCCACCGTGGCGGTGGTCAACGCGCCCCGGATCCGCGGCGCTGAGACTCCGTTGCGCCTTGAGGTCGCATAGCGACCACGAGACGCAACGCAGTCCCGCGCATCGGCCGAACCCGCTCCCTCAATGCCCGCAGTTCACCGGCGCCGCGACCGCGGACGCGCGCGTCACCGCAGCACCCGGCGCGCGAGCGTCGCCAGCGCGTTCGCGATCGCACGCGGCGAACGACCGGACGCGCGCTGGTGCGCGTATGAGTCCGGGGCCAGCGGGGCCAGCAGCGCGTCGGCGAGCGCCGCGCGTCCGTCGACGCCTGCCTCCTCGAGCAGCGTGCGCACGTGCAGCGCCCAGGCCTGGTAGGCGCCGGTCTCGAACCGGCGAGCGCCCGTCTCCGCGGCCAGCGCCAGATGCCCGTGGCGCTCGAGCAGATCGACCATCGCGCGGTAGAACGCGGCGAGGCGCTCGCCCGGCGGCGCGCCGGGACCGAGCGGCGGCGGCCCGTGCAGCAGCCGGTCCTGCAGCGCGCGCTCGTGCTCGTCCAGCAGCGCGACCGCGATCGACGCGACATCCGGGTAGCGCCGGTACAGCGTGGCCTTCCCCACGCCGGCCGCCGCGGCGATCTGCTCCATGGTGACGGCGCGGCCGTGGCGCTCCGCGAATAGCCGCGCAGCCGCGTCCAGCACGCGGGCGCGGTTGCGGGCGGCGTCGGCGCGTTCGCGCGGCTGGACTGTCGGTAGCTCCATCCAAACGAATGCTAGCTGCCGAACCGGACGGATCGTCCGGTTGCTATCTTGAACCGGACGCTGCGTCCAGTTCCCCAGGAGACATCATGGAAGCCTTCGCCCTCCCCTTCCTCCTGCTCGTCGGCAGCCTGCTGGCGCTCCAGGCGGCGGCCAACGTACAGCTTTCGACCGCGATGACGAGCCCGTTCGGCGCCTCCGCTCTGCAGCTCGGGATCGGCGCGGCGTTGCTGGTCGCGCTCGCGGCCATCGTCGGCTCGCTCGGCGCGGTCGAGCTGCTCGGCGGTGCCGAGCCGTGGATGCTCGCCGGCGGTCTCGGCAGCGCCGTCTACATCACCGCAGGGATCGTGCTGTTCCCACGCATCGGCGCGCTGGTCGCAGTCGGCCTGTTCATCGCCGGCCAGATGCTCGCGTCGCTGCTGCTCGACGGCTTCGGCTGGCTCGGTGTGCCGCTCGAGCCCCCGGGCGCCGCGGCGCTCCTCGGTGCCGCCGCGGTCGTCGCAGGCGCCTGGCTCATCGTCCGCGCGCAGGTGTCCGAGCGAGTCGCGCCGCAGTGGATCGCGCTGGGCCTGTTGGCCGGCGCCGCGCTGCCGGTCCAGGGCGCGATCAATGCGCAGCTGCGCGCCGAGCTCGATGCGCCGATCACGGTCGGCGCGTTCTCGTTCGTGGTCGCGACCGGCGCGATGGCGCTCACGCTCGCGGTCGCGCTCACCGTCGCCGGCGCGCCGCGGCCGCGGGTCGCGCCGCTGCGCGGCGTGCCCTGGTGGGGCTGGCTCGGCGGGCTCTGCGGCGCCACGTACGTGACGTCGGTGTTCCTGCTGATCCCCGAGATCGGCGCCGCGCCGACGATCGGGCTGACGGTCGCGGGCCAGCAGATCGCGTCGGTCCTCGTCGACCGGTACGGCCTGCTGCGGCTGCCGCGCCGGGCGATCACGGTGCGCCGGTCGCTTGGCGTGGCGGCTCTGCTCGTGGGCGTGGCGCTGATCCAGCTTCCGTGAACGCCCCGGCAGGTTCTTGAACTGCGGCATTGAGGAAGGGCCCGGATCGCGGTCGCGTCTCCGCGGAAACGCACCCGCGTCCGATGCGGGGCGCCTCAGGGTCGGTATGCGACCTCAAAGCGCCCCACGCGACGCGGGGCGGCTTGATCTCGCTATGCGTTACTGACGCGCCCCACGTGAGCGCTGCGACACTCCACGCTCCCCTTCAATGCCGCAGTTGACGTTTCCTCGAGCGCCGCCGCCGCGGTTCAGCCGGCGAGCCAGCGCTCGACGAGCCGCCGCGCGATCGCCAGGCGCGGCGGAAGCAGAAGCGGCGCGTCCGGGTCGGCGTCCGCGCCCCAACCGTCGGCGTCGTCGGCCGCCGCCGCGGCGACCTCGGCGCGGCGGAACCAGCGCACGTCGTCGATGTCGGCCTCGCGCGGCGCGGGCTCGCCCGACTCCCACGGCGCGACGAAGCCGATCATCAGCGACGACGGGAACGGCCACGGCTGCGACGCCAGGTAGCGCGGCGGGCCCACGCGCACGCCGCTCTCCTCGTGGACCTCGCGCACCACGGCCTCCTCGAGGCTCTCGCCCGGCTCGACGAACCCGGCCAGCGCCGAGTAGCGCCGCGGCGGCCAGGCCGGCGAGCGGCCGAGCAGGAGCCGGTCGCCGTCGGCCACCAGCATGATCACGACCGGGTCGGTGCGCGGATGGTGGCTCGTACCGCAGCGCGTGCACGCGCGGGTCAGGCCGGCCTCGGCGACCTCGGTCGGCGCGCCGCAGGCCGCGCAGAACGGGTGGCGCCGGTGCCAGTTCAGCAGCGACGCGACGTACGCGACGAGACCGCCCTCACCCTGCGGCAGCACCACGACCGCCTCCCGCAGTCCGACCGGCCGCGGGCCGTCGGCGGGCGCCGGCCGCGCGGCGCCGCTGCCACGCGGGAGCCCGGCCGCGATCAGCGGCGCGGCCCGGTCGCCGCCGGGCGCCGGCGCGTCGACGTCGACCGCGAAGAGCGGACCGGTGTCGTCGACGCCGAGCAGGTAGGGCTCGTGCGGGCGGGACGAGGCCGCGGCGCCGCTGAGCGCGGGCGCGCTGCCGGACGCGGCGGCAGCGCCGGACGAAGCAGCGGCGCCGGCTGCCGGCGCGGCGCCGGACGAAGCGCAGCGCCGGACGAGGCAGCGGCGCCGGACGAAGCAGCGGCGCCGGCTGCGGGCGCAGCGCCGGGAGGCGCCGCGAGCGCGTCGGCCAGCGCCACGACCGCGAGCCTGTCGCCGTCCAGAACCACGCCCGCGGTTCCCGCCATCACCGCGCGCGCCGCCGGATGCGCGCGCTGCTCTGCAACCCACGCCGGGTCGCGCCGGCGCGCGTCGCCGGCCCGGTCCAGGCGTGCGCCCGTGAACGCGTTCGCAGCCGTCACGCGAACGCCGGCATTACCTCGGCCGCGATCAGCTCGAGCGCCGCCTCGTCGCGGAACAGCAGGTGCTGCAGCATCACCCGCTCGACGCCGACCCGCTCGTACGCGCGCAGCCGCGCGACTATCTCGTCCGGCGTCCCGGCGAGCCAGGACCGCGCGCAGCTCGTCCAGGTCGGATGGCGCGTCCGTAAACTCGCCCAGCCGCCGCGCGCGGTCGGCCAGCTCGGCCTCGTCGGCGCCGATCAGGAACCCGTGCATGAGCGAGAAGCGCAGCGTCGCCGGGTCGCGGCCGCCCTCGTGGCACGCCTGCGCCAGCCGCCCGCGTGCCGCCGCCGCGTCGTCCGGGCTCGCGTAGACGACGTTGTACTCGGCCGCGTAGCGCGCGGCGAGCGCGGCCCCGCGCGGCATCGCGGCGCCGCCCATCAGCAGCGGCAGCGGCGACTGGACCGGCTTGGGGAGCGCGTCCAACGACTCGACGGTCCAATGCGAACCCGCGAACGAGAACGCGCCCTCCTGCCACGAGCGCGTGACGATCTCGAGCTGCTCGGAGAGCCGGTCCATCCGCTCGCGCATGCGCGGGAACGGGAACCCGTACGCGCGATGCTCGGCAGGGTTCCAGCCCGCGCCGATGCCGACCTCGATCCGCCCCCCGGACACGTGGTCCGCGGTCACCGCGCTCTTGGCGAGCACCGACGGATGCCGGAACGTGGCCGGGGAGACGAGCGTCCCGAGCCGGACCGTCGACGTGATCGCCGCGAGCGCGTTCACCGTCGACCATGCGTCGAGCGAGCCGCGCGCCTCCGCTCCCATGACCGACAGGTAGTGGTCGGACCGGAACAGCGTCTCGAACCCGAGCCGCTCGCACGCGCGCGCCAGCGCGACCCAGTCATCCCAGCCCACGTCCTCCTGGCCCTCGATCATCAGCGCGAATCTCATGGCTCCGCACCGTACTGGCCGCCGCTCTTTGCACCGCGCCCGCGCCGTGTGAGGATGCCGGGAGATGTCCGAGAGCTACGACGAGGTGTTCGCCGAAGCAGGCCGCCCGCGCGAGTACGCCGTCGCGCTCGCGGACGCGCTGGCTGAGCTCGGGCCGGAGGCGCTCTCAGACGCCGGCCGCATGCGCGACTCGATCTTCATGCAGCAGGGCATCACGTTCGACGCCGGCGGACCGGACGCGGACGGCCCGGTGCGCGACCGGCCGTTCCCGCTGGACCTCGTCCCGCGGATCATCCCCGCCGCCGAGTGGCGCAACATCAAGCGCGGCCTGGCCCAGCGCATCCGCGCGCTCAACGCGTTCGTGGACGACGTCTACCACGCGCGCGAGATCGTCCACGCGGGCGTAGTGCCGTGGGAGCTGATCGTGTCGCGGTCCGGCTTCGCGCGCGCGGCCCACGGCATCCGCCCGCCCGGCGGCGTCTACTGCCACGTGTCCGGCTGCGACCTCGTGCGCGACGCCGACGGCTCGTGGAAGGTGCTCGAGGACAACGTGCGCACGCCGAGCGGCATCTCCTACGTGCTGGAGAACCGCGTCGCGATGACGCGGCTGCTCCCCGGGCTGTTCGGCTCCTACCGCGTGCGCCCGGTCGACCACTACCCGGCGTTGCTGCGCACGGCGCTGACCGAGGTCGCGCCGACGAGCGCCGAGGAGGACGCGACCGTCGTCGTCTGGACGCCCGGGCCCTTCAACTCTGCCTACTTCGAGCACGCGTTCCTCGCCCGCCAGATGGGTGTCGAGCTGGTCGAGGCGTCCGACCTCGTGGTGCGCGACGCCACCTGCTACATCCGCACGACCCACGGGCTGCAGCGCGTGCATGCGATCTACCGGCGGATCGACGACGACTTCATGGACCCGCTCGAGTTCCGCCCGGACTCGCTGCTCGGCGTCCCCGGGCTGATGCGCGCGTACCGCGCCGGCACGGTCGCGATCGTCAACGCGGTCGGGACCGGCGTCGCCGACGACAAGGCGGTCTACCCGCACGTGCCGGAGATGATCCGGTTCTACCTCGACGAGGAGCCGATCCTCGCCAACGTGCAGACCTACCTGATGGGTGACCGCGAGCAGCGCGCCGCGGCGCTGGAGCGGCTCGGCGAGCTCGTCGTCAAGCCGGTCGACGAGTCCGGCGGCAAGGGCGTGTTCATCGGCCCGGGCGCGAGCGACGAGGAGCTCGCCCGCCAGGCGGACGAGATCCGCCGCCGGCCCGAACGCTGGATCGCGCAGGAGCTCGTCCGGCTCTCCACCTGCCCGACGGCGTCGCCAGAGGGCGAGCTGGTCGCGCGCCACGTCGACCTGCGTCCGTTCGCGGTGTTCGGCGACGACATCCACATCGTCCCCGGGGGCCTCACGCGTGTCGCGCTGCGCGAGGGCTCGCTGATCGTGAACTCCTCCCAGGGCGGCGGCTCGAAGGACACCTGGGTGCTCGAGGCCGAGGACGACGCCGGCGCCGCGACCGAGGAGCTGCGGACGCCCGCCTGGTCGCCGCCCGAGCTACCCGGCCTGCGCCAGGCCGACGAGTGGTCGAGCCAGCAGCAACAGCAGCAGCAGCAGGGCTGATGCTCGCCCGCATCGCGCACGAGCTCTACTGGATCGGCCGCCAGCTCTCGCGCGCCGAACACACCGCGCGCATGCTCGACGGCGTCTTCCACGCCGACGTGCAGGGCCGCCGCGACGACGCGGGCGTGCTGCTCTCCTGGGACGCGCTGCTGGCGATCATGGGCGCCGAGCGGCCCGCCCGGCCGGCGACGCGCGACGAGGTCGTGCAGCGGCTGACGCTCGACCGCACGAACCCGACCTCGGTGGCGAGCTGCGTGACCCAGGCGCGCGCGGGCGCCCGCACCGTGCGCGACGTGTTCTCGGCCGAGATGTGGGAGGCGATCAACACGTTCCACCTCGGCCTGCTGCGCCGCGACAACTCCGCCGCGCTGCGCACCGGCCCGTACTCGGTCTACGCGTTCGTGAAGGAGCGCTGCGGGCTGTTCTGGGGTGTGACCGGGAGGACGATGCTGCGCGACGAGGCGCACGCGTTCCTCGAAGCCGGCGCCCGGATCGAGGCGGCCGACATGATGCTGCGGATGCTGCGCGTGGCGCTGCGCGACGGCCAGGCGCTCGCACTGCTGCAGGCGGCGGGCGGCATCCAGGCGTTCCGCCGCGCGGTGCCCGAGCCGCCCAACGCGGGGCCCGTCGGGCGCTTCCTGCTGTACGAGCGCGCCTATCCCGACTCGGTCGCCGCCTCGGTGCAGGCGCTGCACGACGCGCTTACCGAGGCGGACGCGAACTACCGCAACTCGGCGCCGGTGCTGCGGCTCGGGCGGCTGCAGGCCGACCTCGACTTCCGCTCGCGCGCGCTCGACGGCGAGCCGGGCGAGGTCACGGCGATGTTCGGGCACGTGCAACAAGAACTGGCGCAGGTCGACGCGGACATCGCCCAGCGCTACTTCGGCGGAGCGTCGCCGCCGGTGCCTAGACTCGCGAGCCTCTGATGCACTTCGCGATCCGCTACCTGACCGAGTACCGCTACGACGAGCCGGTCACCGACAACCTCAACGCGCTGCGGGTGAGGCCGGCCACGACCCCGGTCCAGCGCGTAGACGACTTCGGCGTGCGCGTGGAGCCGGAGACGCGGCTGCACCAGCACAGCGACTACTACGGCACGACCGTGATCGAGTTCGGCATCTCGCGGCCGCACGAGCAGCTCGCGATCGACGTGCGCGCGCGTGTCGTGACGACCCCGCCGCCGGCGCCGCCGGAGACCGCATGGGAGCCGGCCGAGACAGCCGAGTACGCGACGCGGGCCGGCGAGTACCGGCTCCCGTTCGGCCCCGACCCCGACAGCGTGGCGATCGACGAGCTCGTCGGCCTCTCACGCGCCGCGACGCCGGCGGCCACGCTCACCGCGGTCGGCGAGCTGATTCCGGAGCGCTTCGAGTACCGGGCGGGCGTCACGTACGTCGGCTCGACCGTGGAGGACCTGCTCGACGCCGGCGCGGGCGTGTGCCAGGACTTCGCCCACCTCGCGCTCGTGCTGCTGCGGCGGCACGGGCTGGCCGCGCGCTACGTCTCCGGCTACCTGTTCGCGCCGGCGTCGGGCGATCAGACCGACTCGGCCGAGGTCGACACGCATGCCTGGGTCGAGGCGCTGATCCCGGCGCCGGATGGCGGCGATCCCGTCTGGGTCGCGGCCGACCCGACCAACCGCCAGCTGGCAGGCGAGGACCACGTCAAGATCGGCCACGGCCGCCACTACTCAGACGTGCCGCCGATCAAGGGCGTCTTCCGCGGCGGGGCGACCGCCGAGCTCGACGCTTCGGTGCGCATGACGCGCACCGACGCCGCGCCGCGCGGCGCGCCTGCGGCAGGATGAGGGCATGATCGATCAGATCCCAGACATGCCCGAGGGCACGCTCGGCTTCGTCCTGGCGGGCGACGTGACCCGCGACGAGTACCGGGAGACCCTGCTGCCGCCGCTCCGCGAGGCGATCGAGCGCGGCGACCGCATTCGAATGCTCGTCGAGATCGGCCCCGGCTTCGACGAGTTCGAGCCCGGCGCGGTGCTCGAGGACATGAAGACCGGCTGGAACCTCGGCATCCGCCACCTGGACGCCTGGGAGCGCACGGCGATCGTCACGGACGTCGACTGGATCGCGCGCGCGTCGCAGATGTTCTCGTGGATGGTGCCGGGAGAGCTGCGCATCCACCCGCTCGCGGAGGCGGACGAGGCGCGCGCCTGGCTTGCGGGTCAGTAGTCCGACTGGTCGGGCTGCGCGTGCGCGCGCTTGGCAGACTTGCCGGCGTAGCACTCGGGCCCGGAGCGGACGGTCGGAACGCCGTCCTTGCTGTAGGAGAGCTTCGCCTCGGACGAGCCGGTCACGCGCTGGTCACCGGCCGCCGGCGCAAGTGCTGCGCTGAAGAACGCGGCTGCGAGGGTCACCGCAGCAGCAGCGATCCGCTTGTGACGGACCATGCACCCAGGCTACTCCCTTTCGTGCCGAATCGCACGTGGCTCTTAGCGAGCCGCCGCCCAATCGGCGGGCACGTCGGCGCCGCCCTCCTCCGCGATCCGGCGGCCGAAGCGCAGCAGCGCCGCCGCCGGGCAGATCTTGCCCGCCACGAGCGCCTCTCCCACACCGAACGCCGGTGCGCGCGCCAGCAGGCCGGCGGGCACGAACGAGAACACGTCGCGGGCGTACGCGGCGTCGGCGGCGGAGTTGAGCCGCATCAGCACGAGGTTGTCGCACTGGGTGACCACGTTCGGGTGGACCTTCTGCGGCCGTTGCGTCGCGACCAGCAGGTACAGGCCGAACTTGCGTCCCTCGGCGGCGATCCTCACGGCGTAGTCGGTCGCCAACGCGGTGAGCGGGTCCAGGGGCTCTGCCGGGCAGACGTTGTGCGCCTCGTCGATCACCACGAGTACCGGCTTGCGCTCCTCGCGCCGGTGCCAGAGCGCGCCCAGCACCGCGGCCGACGTGAGCGCCTGCTCGGCGCGCGTGCGCAGCGACCCCAGGTCGACCACAAGGCCGCGCCGCGTCGTGTCGAGCAGCGCCTCCGGCGTCGAGCCGGCGTCATCCCGCGCCCATACGCCGAAGCGGTCGAGGCCGAGGTTGCGGATGCGGAGCGCGAGCCGCTGCGCCTCCGGCCGCTCGGAGGCGAAGAACGACTCCAGCGACGGCAGCCGCTCGGCCGCCAGCAGCGCGTCGAGCTCGGCGTGCTCCTGGCGATCGGCCAGCGGGTCGAGCCGCAGCAGCGCCGCCTGCGCTGCGGGCTCGAGCTCGGGGAAGCGCACGCGCAGACGGTCCTGCCCGTCGCTCCCCGCCCGATGCACGGCGAGCCCGGCCGCCGCCGCGCGATAGCGCTCGGCGAGCGGCTCTTCGACACCCGCGCGCACCTCCCCCATCCGCACGTAATCCGAGTTGGGGTCCAGCACGACGATGCGCAGGCTCGTCTCGAGCAGGAGCTGCTCGAGCATCACCCCGAGCGAGTACGTCTTGCCGGAGCCCGACTGGCCGCACAGGAACGTGTGCCGGTCGAAGCCGCCGGCGTCGAGCGCGAGCGGAACACCGGGCGCGAGCGCGAGCTCGCCCACCGCCAGCCGCGCGCGATGCGGCGCGACCCGCTCCAGCCACGCGGCGACCTCCGCCGGCTCGGCGGGCCGCACGAGCCCATCGTGGAACGGGGTGCGATCGCCGTCGAGCACCACCCCGCTCCCCGCGCCGGCCCGGATCGTCACAGCGGTATTGCCGGCGCCGGGCTCGAGCTCGATCTCCGCGCCGTCGAAGCTCACCGCCTCGAGCGCGAGCACCTGCCCGAGCCGCGCGTCGCGATCGGTCTCGATCGTCACGTAGCCGCCGACCTGTAGGGCGAGGTCGTGCAGCGACGTCTGGAACGTGAACGCGCTGCCGTCGATCGACGTCGCGAGCGGCAGTACCGACTCCTCGAGCTCACGCCGCACGGAGCGGTACTCCTGCAGTCGCGTCTGCATGTCCATCCGCGGAACCGTAGCGGCGCGTGGCCCGCGGTCCAGCAGCCCGTCGGCGTACAGTGCCGGGCTCGATGCGAGTGCGCGCCCCCGAACCCGCGGACGCGCCGGCGGTGCTGGAGCTGATCGTCGCGCGCGACATCGCCGACCTCGGCCGCCCCGACTACACGCTCGAGGACGTGCGGGCGGACTGGGCGGCCCCGGGTCTCGAGCTCGCGCGCGACGCCTGGATCGTCGAGGAGAACGGCGCCGCGCTCGGGTACGCGCTGCTCGACGACCGCGGCGCCGCGCTGATCACGGTTCCTCCCGCGTCCGAGGGCTGCGGCGTCGGCACCGCGTTGCGCGAGGCCGCCGAGACGCGGGCGCGCGAGCGCGGCGCGGCGCTCGTGCGCCAGTACGTGCCGACGTCCAACGGGGCGGCGCGCGCCGTGTTGCTCGCGGCCGGCTACTGGCCCGCGCTCAGCTACTTCAGGATGCGCATGGACCTCACCGCCGCGCCGGCGCCGCCCGCCGACGTCCACGTGCGGCCGTTCAGCCGCGGCGCCGACGACGCGCCGGTGCACGCGTTCGTGGAGGAGGCGATGGCCGGCGTCCCGGGCAACGAGCCGCGCTCGCTCGAGTCCTGGCAGGCCGCGAAGGTCGACAAGGATGGCTGGGACCCGTCGCTGTGGCTGCTCCACGAGGACGCGGGCGGCCTCGCCGGCGTCGTGCTGTGCGAGCACTGGGACGACAGTGTCGGTTACGTCGACTACCTGGCGGTCGCGGCCCGGGCACGCGGCCACGGGCTCGGCCGGGCGATGCTGCTGCACGGCCTCGTGGCTCTCCGCGACGCCGGCCTAGCGGTCGCCGAGCTCTCCGTGCAGGGCGAGAACGCGAGCGCCACGCGCCTGTACGAGTCGGTCGGGATGTCGCCGGCGTGGACGATCGAGCGGTGGGAGAAGCCGCTCCTCACCCGCCGCGGGTGAGGCGGAGTCGCCCGTCGTAGGAGATGATGGGGCTATGAGCGCTCCGATCGTCGTCGGTTACGACCCCTATGACGCCGGCGAAGCACCGGTCAACTTCGGCCTCGCGGCCGCGCGCGCGACCGGCGCACCGGTGATCGTCGCCGCAATCTATGCCGGCGCCTCCGCGGTAGAACGCATGCCCGACCACGAGTTCGGCGAGGAGCTGAGCGCGGACGCCCGCTCCGCGCTCGACGGCCTGCAAACCCGCCTGGAGGGCGAGTCCGGCATCCGGGCCGAGCTCCAGCCGGTCGAGGCGTCGTCGGCGGCGCGCGGACTGCACGTGCTGCTCGAGGACTCAGGCGCCGGGCTCGCCGTCGTTGGGGCGACGAACCGCGGCTCGGTCGGACGCAGAGTCATCGGCAGCACCGCCGAGCGGGTCATCCACGGCGCGCCGTGCCCCGTCGCCGTCGTGCCCGCGGACTTCGAGCAGCGCGAGCTTCGGACCGTCGCGGTCGCGTACGCGCGCTCCGATGAGGGCGAGCAGGCGCTGCTCTCGGCGGTGGCGCTGGCACACCACTCGGGCGCCACGCTGCGCGTGATCACGGTGCTGCGTGAGAAGCAGGGCACGGTGGTGATGCGGCACGCCAGCGACGTCGGACGCGCTACCCAATACGACGAGCAGGAGGCGGCGCAGCACCGCGTGGCGGTCGCCCAGGCCGTCGAGTCGGCGGTGGCGGAGGTCGCGGGCACCGGTCTCGAAAGCGAGATCGACCTGGTGTACGGCGACCCCGCCGAGGCGCTGCTCGGCTTCACCGAGACGGTCGACCTGCTCGTGATGGGCTCGCGCGCCTATGGGCCGCAGCGCGCGGTCCTGCTCGGCGGCGTGTCGCGGCGTGTCACCGCTGCCGCCCGCTGCCCCGTGCTCGTGCTCCCGCGCGGCGCCGAGCACCCGCTGCGCGAGCTGCTCGCTCAAGCGCCCGCGTAGAGCGCGACCGCCACGGCCGTCGCGAGGTTCAGGCTGGACACGCCGGGGCGCATCGGTATCGCGATCCGCAGCTCGGCTCGCGCGAGCAGCTCGTCGCCGAGTCCGTGGCGCTCGCTGCCGAAGGCCACCACGGCATCCGCGGGCAGCCGCCCGAGCGGCTCGCCGGTGGGGTCGAGCGCGACCAGCGGCCGGTCCTCCGGCGGCGCCGAGACGCGCCCGACCGGAAGGGCGAAATGCAGGCCCGCGGAGCCGCGCAGCGCCGCGGGGTCCCAGGGATCCAGCGCGCCGGTCGTCAGCACGCCGGCCGCGCCCGCCGCCGCCGCGACACGCACGACCGCGCCGACGTTCCCCAGGTGGCGGGGGTCCTCGAGCAGCACCAGGCGCCCTGGCCCGAGCGCCGAGGCGTCGAAGGGCGGCCGCCGTGCGACCGCGAGCACGCGCGTGGGATGCGGCCGCGCGCCGAGCGCGGCGGCGGGAACCGGCTGGACGCCGCCGAGATCGAGATCGGGAGCGAGCTCCGCCGCGAGCTCGGCGAGGCGACCCGGGTCGGCGGTCACCGCGGCGATCACCTCGGCGCCGAACCGCTGCGCGTGCTTGAGCGCGTGGAATCCCTCGAGCGGCACGAGCGCCGGGTCGGTTCGCGCCGCGGCAATCAGCCGTGCGAGGTCGTCCGTCACCGGCGCAGCGTACGGTTCCGTCCGTGCTCGCCGCGATCGGCTGGGGCGCACTCGCCGCCTCCTCGCTCGTGCTCGGCGCCCTGCTCGCGCTGGCGCGGCGCTGGCCGGACCGCACGATCGGGCTCGTGCTGGCGTTCGGCGCCGGGGCGCTCATCAGCGCGGTCAGCTTCGAGCTGTTCGCGGAGGGCATCGAGGAGGCGGGCAGGCTGCCGGTCGCGCTCGGTCTCGGCGCAGGGGCGCTGGGCTACTTCCTGGCCGACCGCCCGCTCGAACGGCGCCCGGAGGCCGGCGGCTCCGCGCTCGCGCTCGGCGCGTTCCTCGACGGCATCCCGGAGCAGCTGGTGCTCGGCATCGGGCTGGCTGAGGGCGGCGGCGTGAGCGTCGGATTGCTCGCCGCGGTGTTCGTGTCGAACCTGCCCGAGTCGATCGGCTCGGGCAGCGACATGCTGGCGGCCGGCCGCCCGCGCGCCGAGATCGTGCGCCTGTGGGTCGCGGTCGCGTTCGTCTGCACTCTTGCGACCGTGGTCGGCTACGCGATCGCCGAGGCCGCGAGCGACGAGCTCAAGGGCGCGATCAACGGGTTCGCGGCCGGCGCGCTGCTCGTGATGCTCGCCGACTCGATGATGCCCGAGGCGCGCCAGAAGGCCGGGCTGGCCGGCGGGCTCGTGCTCGTGCTCGGGTTCGCGCTCGCCGCCGGCCTGTCGGGGATCTCGTGATCACCCAGGCGGGGTGATGCCGCATCACCCGCCCGCCGCGTTGAGTCCCGTACGTGGGCGACGCCATCGGCCAGAGCCTGCCGACCGCCGTCGGCATCGCACTAAGCCCGCTGCCGATCGTCGCCGTCGTGCTGATGCTGGTCACGCCGCGCGGGCGTGTCAACGGCCCGTCGTTCGTGCTCGGCTGGGTGCTGGGGCTGGCGATCGTGGGAACGCGTCGTGCTGCTGGCGGCGAGCGGCGCGGACGCGTCGGAGGACGGCGAGCCGGCCACGTGGGTGAGCATCGTCAAGCTCGTGATCGGCCTGCTCGCGCTGTTGCTGGGCGTCCGGCAGTTCCGCGGCCGCCCACACGGGGACGAGCAGCCGGAGACGCCGAAGTGGATGCACGCGCTCGATCAATTCACCGCCGTCAGAGCCGCGAGCGTGGGGTTCGCCCTGTCGGCGATCAACCCGAAGAACCTGCTGCTCGCGGTGGCCGGCGCGGTCGCGATCGCGCAGACCGGCATCGACGCCGGCGAGCAGGCGATCGCGTACGCGGTGTTCGTGGTGATCGCGTCTATCGGCGTCGCGACGCCGGTGGTGCTGGCGCTCGTGCTCGGCGAGCGCTCGCGCGAGCCGCTCGACCGGCTCAAGGACTGGATGGCGTCGAACAACGCGGTGATCATCGCGGTGCGTGCTGGTCGTGCTCGGCGCCAAGCTCATCGGCGACGCGATCAGCGGCTTCTGAGTCAGGTGGCGACGACCAGCACGGCGACGACGACGCCGGCGATCGCGAGCACGGAGCCCAGCGAGGCCACGAGCCACGGCGGCGTCACCGCCTCCTCTCCCCCCTGCAGCGCGCGGTCGACAGTGACGTGTCGCCACCAGCCGATCGCCGCGAGCGCGGCGCCGAGCAGTGCGAGCAGCAGGCCGAGGGCGACATAGGGCCAGTGCGCACCCTCGGTCACCTCGGGCAGGATCTTCCCGACCGCGACGGCCAGGCCCTCGGTTCCGAGCGCGGTACGCCACCAGGCGAGGAACGTGCGCTCGTTGGCCAGCCGCGTGCGGCGCGTGGCGTCGACGCCGGTCTGCTCGCTCATCGCGCCAAAGCTTGTCACCGTTCCCGCTGATGCGAGTCGTGCTCGACATCGGACGGCGCTCGCTGGCCCGCTTCGTCGAGCTCGAGGGGTTCGACCGCGCGATGGCGCTCGCGGGCCAGGCGTTCGCGGCGCTGCTGCCGCTGCTGATCGTGTTCGGCACCATCGCGCAGGGCAGCAGCGAGGAGGTGGCCGACGACCTGATCGACCGTTTCAAGGTCTCCGGGAGCGCGGCCGACTCGCTGCGCAGCGCGGTGGCGCAGCCGCCCGACAGCGGCGTCAGCGTGGTCGGCGTGCTGCTGCTCGTGATCTCCGCGCTCTCGTTCACGCGCGCGATGCAGCGGCTGTACGTGCGCGCCTGGCGGCTGCCGCCGCTCGGCGTGCGCGGCAACGTCTGGGGACTGATCTGGCTCGCGACGTTCGTCGCGTACTGGTCGCTCCAGCCCGTGATCGTCGAACTGTTCGACGACACACTCGCCTTCGTGGTGGCGCTCGCCCTCTCCACGCTGCTGTGGCTCTGGACGCCTTGGCTCCTGGTCGCGAAGCGGATCCCGTGGCACCGGCTGCTGCCGCAGGCTTTCCTCACCGCCGTCAGCCTGGTGGCGCTGAGCATCGGCGGCGCGATCTACCTGCCGCGCGCGATTGAGACGACATCCTCGGACTTCGGCGTGCTCGGCGTCGCGTTCACGCTGCTGTCGCTGCTGTTCGCCCTCGCGCTGGTGCTCGTCGCGACCGCGGCGCTCGGCGCGACGCTGGTCGAGACGCGCGGTCGCGACGAGCCACGGATCACCCGCGCCGGGTGATCGCCGATCACCCACCCCGCTCCTAGCGTCCACGCGCATGTCCTCGCATTCCCGCCCCACCTCGGACAGCGGTTGGGCCGTGTTCGCCGGCGTGCTGTTCCTGCTCGACGGGATCTTCCACGCGATGTGGGGGATCGCGGCGATCGCCAACGACGACAACTTCGTCTCCGACGAGCTCCTGTTCGGCGACCTGACGCTCTGGGGCATCTTCTACCTCGTCGTCGGAGCGCTGCAGCTCTTCGCCGCGTGGCTGATCGCGCAGTCCCGCCGCTCGGGGCAGATGCTCGGGCTCGTGCTGGCCGGCCTGAGCGCGATCAACGCGATGTTCTCGTTCGCGGCGTATCCGCTCTGGTCGGCGACCATCCTGGTCCTCGACCTGCTCGTCATCTACGGGCTGGCCGTCCATGGCGACGACTACGCCTGATCCGCTCCGGGCGGTCCAGGCGTCCGGCTGGCTGCTGATCGTCGTCGGCGTGATCTCGATCATCGCGGGCATCCTGGCGCTGGTCTATCCCGACATCACGCTGCTCGCGCTCGGCCTGATCGTCGGGATCGAGGTGCTGCTGCTCGGCGTGCTCGCGCTCGTCGACGCGGTGGCGGGCGAGCGCGGGACCGGTCCGCGCATCCTGATCGCCGTGCTCGGTGTCCTCGGCGTGCTGGGCGGGATCGTGATGATCCGCCGGCCCGGCGAGACGATCCTCGTGATCGTGCTCGTCCTCGGCCTCTGGCTCGTGTTGAGCGGCGTGACCGAGGCGATCGTCGCGCTGACTGAGCCGGCCGACCGGGGGCCGCGGCTGCTGAGCGCGCTGGTCGAGCTCGTGCTCGGCGTGCTGATCCTCGCGCTGCCGGAGCTCAGCCTCGCGACCGTCGCCGTGCTGGCCGCGATCGCGTTCCTGGTCCGCGGGTTCTTCGCGCTCTACGTCGGCTGGCAAACGCGCCGCGCCGCGTCCGCGCTCTCCGGTTAGCGACCGGCTCCGCCTCGCATCGGCAGTCAGACGTAGGATCTGCCCCGGCATCCCGGGACCCCGACCGTCTGACTGGACAACCACACCTGAGCGACGCGCTCGCCGCGACGAAGTTCACCGCCCCCCGGGTCCCGTCGGGCTGGGTCGCGCGGCCGCGCCTGGAGGAGACGCTGGAGCGCGGCCTGCTGGGCCCGCTCACGCTGCTCGCGGCGCCGCCCGGGGCCGGCAAGAGCGCGACGCTCGGCGCCTGGGCGGCCGAGCGGGCCTCCACCCTCCAGCTCGGCTGGCTGTCGCTCGACGCCGCCGACCGGGACAGGCGCAGGTTCTGGCGCGGCGTGCTGGGAGCGCTCGCGCGCGAGGGAGCGCCCGAGCCCCTGGCGTCGCTGGCGGACCACCCACCGGACAGCGTCGAGCAGATCGTGCCCTCGCTGGTCAACGCGCTCGACGCGCTCGACGAGCCGGTCGTGCTCGTGCTCGACGATCTGCACGAGATCGGCGACGGCGCGGTTTTCGCGGACCTGGACCGGCTGTTGCGCCACCCGCCGCCGGCGCTGCGCCTGGTCGCCGCCACACGCGTCGACCCGTCGCTGCGCCTCGGCCGCATGCGGCTCGCGGGCGACCTGACCGAGATCCGCGAGCGCGACCTCGCGTTCACCGAACCCGAGACCGCGGCGCTGCTGCATGCCGCCGGGATCGAGCTCGAGCCGGCAGACGTGACGCTGCTGTGGCAGCGCACAGAGGGATGGGCGGCCGGACTGCGGATGGCCGCGCTCACGCTGCGCCGCCACCCGGAGCCGTCGCGCTTCGTCGCCGCGTTCGCCGGCGATGACGTGGCGATGGCGGACTACCTGCTCGCCGAGGTGCTCGCGCAGCAGCCCGCCGAGCTCGTCGACTTCCTGCTGCGCACGTCGATTCTCGACGTCGTGTCCGCGGACCTCGCCGACGTCCTGACCGGGCGGGCGGACTCCGGCCAGGTGCTGGCCAGGCTCGAGCGCGAGCACGCGCTCGTCACCGCGCTGGGCGACGACCGGCGCTGGCACCGCTACCACCCGCTGCTGCGCGAGCTGCTCCGCTCCGAGTTGCGCTTCCGCCACCCGCACGAGCTGCCGGCGCTGCACGGGCGCGCCGCGCGCTGGTACGTCGACGCGGGCCGCCCGGCCGAGGCGCTGCATCACGTCGCCGACGCGGGCGACTGGGCGTCCGTCGCCGCGATCGCCGGCGAGCACTGGGTGCCGCTGCTCGCGCGGGGCGACGTGTCGATGCTGCGCGCGGTGCTCGAGAGCCTGCCGCCGGCACGGCTCGACGCCGACCCCGAGGTGGCGCTCGCGCTGTCCGCGGCGCTGCTCGACCTCGGCGACGAGGCCCCGGCGAGCGTGCTGTTCGACCGCGCGCGCGGTCGCGGCGACGCGGTCCCGGCCGATCGCCGGGAGCGCTTCGACCTCGGCGTCGCCACGGTCGGGCTGCTGCGGGCGCGGATGCGCGGCGACATCGAGGAGGCGATCGCGAACGCGCGCGAGCTGATCGGCGACGGCGCCGCCGCCCCGCGCGCCGACGCGGCCGCAACCGACCTGCGCGCGCTCGCGCTCGTCAACCTCGGCATCACGGAGTTGTGGACCGGCGCATTGGACCCGGCGCGCACACATCTGGAGACAGCGCGCCGCGAGGCCGGGCGCGACTGGCTGCTGCTGCTCGCCGCAACGCACCTGAGCGCCCACGCGGTGCTGACCGGCCGGCTGGAGCGCGCGCGCCGGCTCGCGGACGAGTCGATCACGCTCGCCACCCGGCGCGGCTGGCGGCGCACCTGGCCGGTCGGGCTGGCCGAGGGCGCGCTGAGCGCGGTCGCGCTCGAGCGCAACCAGCGCGCCGAGGCCGAGCTGCGCGCGATCCGCTGCGAGAAGCTGCTCGCGCACGCCTCCGACGTCCCGCTGCGCGCGGCGGCGCGCGTCCACCGCGCGCGGCTGCTCGCCGCCGACGGCAGGCCGGAGGCCGTGCTGGAGACACTCGAGAGCGCGCATGAGCTGATCGGTGCCTGGCCGGTCGCCCCGGCGCTGCGCGGCATGATGAGCGGACTGCACGCGCTCGGCCAGGCCGCCGTGGGGCGCCGCGAGCTGGCGGAGGAGTCGCTGACGCGGTCACGCAACGGCAGCGGCGGCGGCACCGCCGAGGGCGGCGCGGCGCTCGCCCGGCTGCGGCTGCACGCGGGCGACCCGGACGGCGCGCGCGGCGCGCTCGCCCCGTGGCTGGACGGCGCGCCGGCGGCATACGGCCCGACGCGCGCGGAGCTGTGCCTGCTGGAGGCGCTGGCACGCGACGCCCAGGCCGACGTGGCAGGCGCCTCCGCCGCGCTCGAGCGCGCGCTCGACGACGCCGAGCCGCACGGGCTGCGGCGGCCGTTCGTCGAGCTGGGAGCGCCGGTCGCCACGCTGCTGCGGCGCCAGCTGCGGCTCGGCACCGCGCACCGGTCACTGGTCGAGGAGCTGCTGCGCGATCTCGACAGCCGCGACGCGCATGCGCGCCCGCGTACGCTGCTGGCCGAGCCGCTGTCGAGCCGTGAGGCGGCGGTCCTGCGCTTCCTTCCCACCATGATGTCCAACGGCGAGATCGCCGCGGAGCTGTTCGTCTCCGTCAACACCGTGAAGACCCACCTCAAATCGATCTACCGCAAGCTCGACGTGCCCGACCGGCGCGAGGCCGTGCGGCGCGCACGCGACATGGAGCTGCTGGGCCCGTGACCGACGGCATGGCGTGGATACCCCCGGGCCGGTTCGCGATGGGGTCGGAGGACTTCTATCCCGAGGAGCGCCCGGTGCGCGAGATCGACGTCGACGGGTTCTGGATCGACGTGCATCCCGTGACCGTGCGCGAGTTCCGCCGCTTCGTCAAGGAGACCGGCTACGTGACCGTCGCCGAGCGGCCGCTCGACCCGGAGCAGTACCCGGACGCCGACCCCGCGCTGCTCGTGCCGGGCTCGCTCGTCTTCCAGCCCACCCGCGGGCCGGTCGACCTGCGCGATTACCGCGCCTGGTGGCGCTACTTGCCGGGCGCGTGCTGGCACCGGCCCGAGGGCCCTGGCACCGACACCTACACGCGCGGGCGCCACCCCGTCACGCATGTCGCGCACGAGGACGCCGCGGCGTATGCCGCCTGGGCCGGCAAGGCGCTCCCGAGCGAGGCCGAGTGGGAGCGAGCGGCGCGCGGCGGCCTGGAGCGGGCGACGTACGCCTGGGGCGACGACGAGCTGCCCGGCGGCGCGCCGGCGGCGAACACGTGGCAGGGCGAGTTCCCGTGGCAGAACACGCTGCAGGACGGCTACGCGGGCACGTCGCCGGTCGGCACGTTCCCGGCCAACGGCTTCGGCCTCCACGACGTCTGCGGGAACGTGTGGGAGTGGACCGGCGACTGGTTCACGAGCGACCACGACGAGCCGGCGCCGTCGCCGTGCTGCGGGCCGGAGCTCCGCAGCGGCGAGATCCCGCGCCGCGTGATCAAGGGCGGCTCGCACCTGTGCGCGCCGAGCTATTGCCTGCGCTACCGCCCGGCCGCGCGGCAGGGCGAGGCGATCGACACCTCGACCGGCCACATCGGCTTCCGCTGCATCGATCGCGTCACCCCGGCCGCGGGACGCTGAGCAGCTCAGTCGTCGCCGCCGCCCGGCAGGCGGCGGACCTCGACCAGCTCGAGGCCGAGGGCGTTGACCAGGTCGATCATCCCGTGCAGCGCCGCCTGGTCCTGGACCGGTCCGTGCAGCACGGTCTCGACGGGTTCCACTGCGGCATGCAGCCCTTCGAAGCGCGCGAGCAGCGCCGGCGTGACGCGGCCACGTACCCGGATCTCGTACTGGTCCATCGAACGTTCATCGTCTCCCCGGCGCGGGTGAGCGGGGATCACCCGCCCCGGGTGAAGCCGCGGCCGGAGGGCACTTCGTGTCCGCGGAGACTAGGCTGCTCGCATGGCCTTCCAGCCCGACGACCTCCTCGGCGAGCCCGCCCTCCAGGCCGCGGTCGCCGCGCTCGCGGAGCGCAACCAGCACCACCTCGCCGACATGAGCGAACGCGAGCAGGCCGACGCCGTCGGGCACTGGCGCGAGCTCGCGATGGTCGTCCTGACCGCCGCGCGCACCGCGTCGGGGTCCGGGCCGGGGGAGAGCGACGCCGGCGGGCGCGCCGCGATCGTGCTCGAGGACGCGGGCGGCGACGAGATCACCGTGCACGCCAGCTTCTACCCGCAGCTCGAGGACCTGGGCGGCGGCGAGGTCGCCGCCACCCCGGCCCAGGCCACCGCGCTCGAGCTGCTCGAGCAGCTCGCGGGCGACGACGACGAGCTCGAAGAAGACTGACTCAGTCGCGCGCCATCGCCGCGGCGAGCTCCCGCTCGACGTCGACGTGATTACGACGCGGTGCGCGAGCGGCGCTCGAGCTTGCGCTTGCGCGCGCGGCGGACCAGCAGGCGATCGAGCCCGGCGCCGAGCAGCATCGAGACCACGATCACGACGATCAGCGGCGTCTGCCAGGAGTCGATGGCCCAGTTGACCTCGACCTCGTCGAGGTTGATCACCGCGAATATGGCCGCGATGCCGCCGAGCACCGCGGCGGCGACCGTGCGTGTGCTTCCCGTGCGGTCGGGCTTGTCCTCGGGGCGCTTGGCGGGGGTGCGTTCCGTGGGATCGCTCATCCCCGCATCATCGCGCGTCAGCCGGCGAGCGGCGGCTGGCGGCCGAACGCGGTGAACAGCGCGTCGTAGGCGGCGATGCCGCAGCCGTCCGCGCGGTCGAGCGTGACGTCGACCGGGCGGCCGTCGAGCGTGCCGGTGATGTGCGCCTGCTCCGGCCCGCCGTACTGCTGCGTGCAGGCGCGCTCGGGATCCTCGTCCTTCAGCGCCTGCCGCAGCGCGGCGATGTCGCAGTCGGCGCCGCAGCGCAGCGTCATCCGGATCGGCTGGCCCGCTGCCTCCGTCACCTCGACGCGCAGCTCGGTACCGCCGAAGGGGGCGGCGGCCTCGTCATCCGCGTCGTCGCCGCAGGCGGCGAACGCAGCGGCCACGAGCAGGGTGGGGAGCAGGAAGGCGAGCCGGCGCATGCCCGTACTACGCCCGGACGGGGCCGTTGTCACACTGGTGCGTATGAGCGCGGACGACATCCTGCGAGCGCTGCGCGGCGGCCCGGCCACGCTGGACGCGCTCGCCGCCCGGCTCGGCGGCCCGGGTCGCGACGCGCTGACGTGGGCGGTCGACGAGGCCGTCAAGCGCGGGCTCGTGTGGTCGTCGGCCGAGGCGGACTGCGGACCCGAAGGGATCTGCGGCACGTCCGCCCCGGCCGTCCTCACGCTCACGCCCGCGGGGCGGGCGGCGGCGCGCTGAGCACGCGCGCGACCGAGAGCGCCGCCAGCAGAGTCATGCAGATCGCCGAGCCGACGCACCAGATGCAGATCGCGTCGAGCTTGACGACCTCGACGTAGGTCAGCCAGACCGAGAAGCCGAACCCGGCCAGCGCCAGGAACGCGGTGGCGGTACGCCACGCCTCGCCGTCGCGGACGAGCGAGACCAGGATCGCGATGTAGCCGCCCAGCCCGAGCAGCGCGACCGGCACCCCGGCGAGCTCCGCGTAGTCCGACTGCTGCACGGTCGCGCAGCCGTGCGCGACCGCGCACACCGGCGCGGCGTCGGCGTAGTGGGTCGCGGTGAGGTACGCGGCGATCGCGAGCCCCGCCAGCGCGACGAGCGCCGACGCGATGCGCAGCGCCCGCGCGCCGCCCACGGCGCCGCCGCCGGCGCGGATCGTCAGAGCGCCGGCGCGGCTCATCCCGCCTGCTCCGCGTCGATCGCCGCGCTCACCGTCTGCGGGTCGTGGGCTGCGAGCACCTGCGCCTGGCCGTCCCCGTGGGCGAGCGTGAACGTCGGCGTCGAGTCGACCCCGAGCGCTTGCGCGTCGGAGTTCGCACGGTTGAGCTGATCCTGCGCGGCGGCCGTGTCCGCGTACTTCAGTGCCGCGTCAGCATCGACGCCGGACGCCTGCGCGACCGAGCGCAGGAACTCGTCGGTCACGTAGCCGGAGTTCTCCTCGCCCTGAGCGGCGTAGAACGCCTCGAGGAACGGCCAGAGCTTCCCCTGCTGTGCTGCGCCCGCCGCGACACGCGCAGCGCGCTCGGAGTCCGGGCCGATGAAGTGAAGCGTGCGCGCGTCGAGCTTGACCTTGCCGGTGCGCACGTAGTCGCGCACCAGCGCAGGGAGCGTCTCGCGCGAGGCGGCCGCGCAGACCGGGCACTGGAGGTCGACGTACTCGGTCAGGGTCAGCGGCGCCTTGGGGTCGCCGAGCACGCCGCCGTGCTCCTCGATCCCGTCGAACAGGCTCGCCGCCTGCGTGGGCGGGACCGCCGGCGTCTCGGTGTCGCCGCCGGACGACGAGGCGATCGCGGCGACGCCGGCGACGACGACTGCGAGGCCGGTGGCGGCGAGCAGCCGCCAGGTTCGCCTGCGCCGCGTCGCGGCTGCGGATTCGGCGCGCTCTGCGGCGACGCGCTCGGCGCGTCGCCGCTCTCGCAGCTCGCGCTTGGTCAGGTTGGGCTGGCTGGACATCTTCGTTTCCTCCGGGAGGACGCTGGGCATGGGCCGGCGCCGGCCGGAAGCGGCGGGCGCGCGCGGACGGGTGTGACTCGTCAGCCCAGCGATGGAGGCCCGCGGCTCGGCGCCGACGGCGCGAGCAGCAGGCGGGGCGCGCGCGACGGCGGCGCAGCGATTCTCAGGGAGGAGGCCGCCAGCAACCGCGGCCGTGGCGCGGCCGGCCGCAGCGAGCGCACGAGGGCGACCGCTGCAGGCGCGACCCGCAGCGCGAGCGCCAGCAGCGCGCCGGCCACCGCGCAGAAGGCGAGCAGCTCGATCCAGCCGCCGCCGAGCGCGGCGCCGTGCCCCAGCGCGCCGGCGAGCAGCGCCTGGCCGCCGCACATCGCGGCCACGCCGGCAGTCCCGAGCAGCCACAGCCGCAGGAAGCCCGGCGCGCGCCGGGCGGCGAGCCGGCCGATCGTGGCGGCGAGCCCGGCCGCGGAGAGCACGAGCAGCACGACGCCGGCGACGCCGAGCCATCCGTGACCGGTGGCCTGGAGGCAGCTCTCGCCCCCCGGACCGCACGCGATCGTGGCGCGCGCGTGATCGACTCCGAGCGCGAAGAGGGGGAGCAACATGAGCGCGCGCAGGGTCAGCGGGATGCGATGCATCGCGGGCCAGCGAAGCACGCGCCCCTCAAGCCGGGCTCAACGACGGTCCGCGTTACCGGATGGTCGAGGTCGGGCCGAGCCGGATCGTCGCTCCGCAGTGCGGGCAGGTCGCGATCGCCGCGCAGTCCAGGTAGCCGGGGTCGGCGAGCTCGGGATCCATCTCGGCGTTGGCGCACGGACGCCACCAGTCCTGGAAGTGGTCGCCGCACTTCGGGCACTCGACGATGATCGGCTCCGTGCCAGCCATTGGCCCTCAGCCGGATCGTACCTGTTCAGGTTCGCCCCGCGAGACGGGTCATGTAGAGCCACGCCGGGCGGAAGCCGCGACGTTCGTACAGGCGGATCGCGTCCGAGTTCGTCACCACCGCGCCGATCAGCACGTCCTCGATCCCGGCCGCGGCGAGCTCGGCGTCGACGCGGTCCAGCAGCGCCGAGCCGATTCCGTTGCCGCGTTCGGCGGGCGCGACGCTGACCGTCTCGATCTCGGCGATGCGCTCAGCCACCCGCCAGGTGTCGTCGACGAGCGTCTCGGACGACGGCATCACCGCGACGAGCGCGTATCCGACCAGCTCACCGTCGCGCTCGGCCAGGAACGCGAACCCGCCGCCGGCCAGGAGCTTCGCGTACGTCGCCCGGCACGCCGTCCACGATGTGTCGTCGTCGACATATGGCCCGAGCGCCGGCCCGCCGACGGCCTGGTGGTGGTGGTGCACCTCCAGCCAGAGAGGTCGCAACCGGTCGAGCGCCTCGGCGCCCGCGCGCGTGATCGTGAGGCCCACGCGCCGAACGCTACGCGGCGGCGGCGTTCCGGGAGGACGCGTCCGCGCGCTCGATGTTCGACACGATGGCGTCGATGATGCGATCCCACGCGCCGGGCGGGAGGTCATGGCCCATGCCGGCGATCTCGACGAGCAGCGCGCCCGGGATCGCGCGCGCGGTCTCGCGACCGCCGGACGGCCGCACCAGGCGGTCGCGCGTGCCGTGGATCACGACGGTCGGCGCGGTGATGCCACGCAGCTCCTCGGTGCGGTCGCCCGCCGCGATGATCGCGGCGAGCTGGCGCGCGGCGCCGCCCGGGTTGTAGCCGCGGTCGTAGCTGAGCTGGGCCACCCGGCGCAGCTCGTCCTCGTGGAACGGGAAGCCGGGCGAGCCGATCAGGCGGAACGTCGAGACCGTCTCCTCGATCGCGCCCTCGCGGTTGTCCGCCGGGCGCCGCATCAGGACCGGGTAGACGCGCAGGCCCGGTGTGCCCTTCCAGCGATGGCCGGTGTTGGACATGATCGACGCGAGCGAGGCGACGCGGTCCGGGAAGCGGGCGGCCATCGTCTGGGCGATCATGCCGCCCATCGAGGCGCCGGCGACGTGGGCGCGCTCGATCCCGAGCTCATCGAGGAGGCCGATCCCATCCGCGGCCATGTCGGCGAGCGAGTATGCGGCGGCCGTCCGGTCGCGCAGCAGCAGCTGCCTGATCGTCGGCGGCCGGTGGCCGCGGAAGTGCGTCGAGCGCCCGCTGTCGCGGTTGTCGTAGCGGATGACGTAGAACCCGCGCTCGGCCAGCGCCGCGCAGAATCCCTCGTGCCAGCCGATCATCTGCGTGCCCAGCCCCATGACGAGCAGCAGTGCGGGGTCGTCCGGGCTCCCGAACGTCTCGTAGCAGATATCCAGGTCGCCTACCTTGGCCATGCGCTCCGTCATGCGCATCGAGGCTAGCGGGTGTCGCCGCCAGTGGACCCACTACGCTCGCCGGCGACCGACGTGCCCGACCGCCGTGCGCTGATCAACCGCCGCCGCCGCAACCTGCTCGCCGGGGCGGCTGCTGCGTTCGCTCTCGGCCTCGCGATCGGCGCCGGCTCGGGCGGCGAGGACGATGGCCCCGGCGCGGTCCGCGCGGCGCCCGGCGCCACGGCGACGCCGGCGCCGCCTGAAGAGCGGGCACAGCCGGTCGACGCGCTGACCCTGCGCCAGCAGGTCGGGCAGCTGATCGTCCTGCGCTTCGCCGGTACGACGCCCCCGGATTACGTGCGCGAGGCGCTACGCGAGCGGCGTGCCGCGGGCGCGATCCTGTTCCGGGACAACGTCGTCTCCGCTTCCCAGCTGCGGACGCTGACCGGAGCGCTCCGCCGCGCCGGCGGCCGCCCGCTCGTCGCCGTCGACCAGGAGGGCGGCGAAGTCCGGATCGTGCCGTGGGCGCCGCCGACGGCCTCCGCGCCGGAGCAGCAGGCGGCCGGATCCGTGCGCACCGACGCCGAGGCCGCGGGCGCGGCGCTGCGGCAGCTCGGGATCACGGTCAGCCTCGCGCCGGTCGGCGACGTCCCGTCGGTGGCCGGTGCGGCGCTCGCCGGCCGCGCGTTCGCGAGCACGCCCGAGACGGTGAGCGAGGCGATGGCGGACGCCGTGACGGGCTGGAACGCCGGCGGCGTCGCCGCGACCGCCAAGCACTTCCCCGGCCTGGGCGGCGCGACCGTGAACACCGACGATGGGCCGGCGACGATCACGCGCTCGCGCGCCGAGCTGGAGGCGACCGATCTGCCGCCGTTCGCCTCGGCGATCGAGGCCGGCGTCCCGCTCGTGATGGTCGGCCACGCGCTCTATCCGGCGCTCGACCCCGACCGCATCGCGTCGCAGTCCCAGCCGATCATCGGAGAGCTGCTGCGCCGCGAGATGGGCTTCCGCGGCGTCGTCGTCACCGACTCGATGGAGGCGCGCGCGTCGCTCGCGACCGGCGGGATCGAGACGGTGTCCGAGCGCGCGGTGCGCGCCGGCGCCGACCTGCTGCTGCTGACCGGCCGCGGCTCCTACACGCCGGTGTACGAGCACCTCGCCGAGATCGCGGAGCGCTCACCGGCGTTCCGCGCCCGCGTTCGCGAGGCGGCCGCGCGCGTGCTCGCGCTCAAGCGCGCGCGGTAGGCGCGCGGAGGCCCCGATCGCTCGGGGCCTCCGGTTCCGGAAGTGCGGCTCAGCCGGTGAATCGCGGCGTGGCGGTGCCCTGCGCGCAGCGGCGGAACGTGAGCGGGAGCCGGCGCGGCTCAGTGCCGCTCGCGGCGGTGAACTCGACGCGCGCCACGATCTTGTGGCGGCCGACGCCGAGGCGGCCGGGGCGCACCCTCAGCGAGTAGCCCGCGCTGCCGCCGGTGATCCGCTTGACGCGACGGCCGTCGACGAAGAACGTGACCGCCGCGATGCTGCGGCCGCGGACCCGCGCCCGGAATGCCTGCTTGACGCAGCCGCCGGGCCCGCGCAGCACGGCGCGGCCCGACACGACCTTCCCGGGCAGCACGCTGGTGCCCGGAGGCGTGCTGGGCGTGTTCTGCGCCGGCGGCGTCGTCACCGGGGTCGCCGGCGGCGGCACCGTGAACGTGTGCGGGTCGTCGTCGCACACCGTCTCTACGGCGACGTCGGGAGCCTGGTAGTCACCGCATACCTGCGCGAGGTTGTCGACCTGCGCCGGGCCGGGCGGCGCCACCAGCGTGCACGTGTAGAACCACTCGTCGCCCGGGTCGAACGTCGGGTCGGCGGCGTTCGGCTCGACGCGCGTCAACGTCGCCTGGCAGCGGTCGTCGGTCAGAACGACGTTGGTCAGCATGACGTTGCCGACGTTCGTGGCCTTGAACGTGTATGTGAACGTCGACCCCGCGGCGGCGGTTGCCGCGCCGGTCTTGTCGAGTGCGATCGCCGGCTCAGCGGGCTCAGCGGGCTTCGGACACTTCTCCGTGGTAGCCGACTTCTTCTCATGACCGTTCTTCCAGCTGAACTCGGCGACGAGCGTGTGCGTTCGGTCGGGCGCGGCTGCGTCGCGTCCGCTGAGGTAGCCGTCGTTGCCGTTCCAGATCACGGTGTCCGGCGGGACGCTCCCGACGACCGCGCCGTCGAGTTTCACGGTGCCGGTCGGATCGTGCGAGCCAGGACTGCTGAACCCGGCGAACTTGACCTGCCAGTCGACCACCGACGCGTTGTCGACCAGCTTGCAGGTCGCCTTCACCTCCAGGTGATGTGCCTGGGCGACCGCGGGAACGACAAGGAATGCGAGCAGACCGATCGCCGCGGCGAGCGGCCTACTCAGGCGGCGGTGCTTGTTCATATGAGCCTCTCATGGCTCAGGAGTGCCGGCCCCCCTTGCCGGCCGCCGATGCATCCTATGAGCCGTGTCGGTGCCTCCCAGGCCATCCCGCTGCTTCTCCCTGGTCGGCAAAGTTCCTATTTCCAACTGAACGTTCGCCCTGATTCCTTTCTTACGGATACAGTCAGATTTCCCGCACTATGCGGCGAATTGATGCACGGGGATCCGCAGCCCACGCCGCCTGACGCAGGCCTCTGCTCGAGCTGCCGGCACCAGAAGGTGATCCGGACCACGCGCGGCTCGGCGTTCTCGATGTGCCTGCGCGCGCGGACCGACCCGGCGTATCCGAAGTACCCGCGCTTACCGGTGCTGGCGTGCGCGGGCTACGAACCAGTCCTCAGACGCGGCGATGCCCCATCCGGGCCAGCTCCTCGTGATGCTCGGTGACACGCTGCTTGACGGGGTCCTCGTCCGGGCGCGAATGCACCAGGCCCCACATCGCGTCTGCCGCCTGCTCGGCCGTCTCGGGCGTCGCGCGCTCGCGCATGAGGTCCACCAGCGCTAGCTCCAGGCGCTCGATCTTCTCCTCCGCCGTACCCTCGCCGAGCGCGGGGAACGGGGTGCCGCGCAGGTGGTCGTCCCACGCGCCCTTGACCATGGCGAAGCGGTTGCGGAGTGTGATGGCGTCCGACATCCGAGGGGGCGAAGATACCCGAACGGGCGAGCCGTATCCTGTAGTTGCGTGAGCACCTTCCGGCGCCTGCTCGGGTTCTTGAAGCCCTACCGCGCAGGCGTCGTCTGGTCGCTGCTGCTGGCGGCGCTCGCGATGGTCGCCACGGTAGCCATTCCATGGCTGACCGGGCGGGCGATCGATGGGCTCGACGCGGGCGACGAGGACGATCTCCGGCGCTACGCACTGCTCATCGGAGTCGCCGCCCTCGTGCGGGTGGCGCTGTCGGTCGCGCGCCGGCTCGTCGCCGGCCGCGTGTCGCTGGCGATCGAGTTCGACCTCCGCAACCTGCTCTACCGCCACCTGCAGTCGCTCGAGCTCGCGTTCTTCGACCGCCAGCAGACCGGCCAGTTGATGTCGCGCGCGACGGTCGACCTGCAGTCGGTCCGGTTCTTCCTCGGCTACGGGCTGATCTTCATCACCCAGAGCGGGCTGACGATCCTGCTCGCAGCGGCGGCGATGTTCGCGCTGCAACCCGGCCTCGCCGCGCTCGCGCTGGCCCCGGTCCCGTTCGTCGTGGTCGTGGCGACGCGCTACGGGCTGCGGTCGCGGCCCGCGCTCCAGGAGGTCCAGCAGCGGATCGCGGAGCTCACCGCCGACGTGGAGGAGAACGTCTCGGGCGTGCGCGTGGTGAAGGCGTTCGCCGCCGAGCCGCAGCAGCTCGACCGCTTCGAGAACAGCGTCGGGCGCGTGTTCGGGCAGTCGATGATCGCCACCCGGCTGCGCGCGTTCTACAACCCGTTCATCGGCTTCCTGCCGAGCATCGGGCTCGCGGTGATCCTGCTCGTCGGCGGCCGCCAGGTGATCGACGGCGACCTCACGCTCGGCGACTTCACGGCCTTCTACACGTACCTGCTGATGCTGATCGGCCCGATGCGCGGGCTCGGGATCGCCCTCGGGATGGCGCAGCGGGCGACGGCGTCGGGCGCGCGGCTGTTCGAGATCCTCGACCGCGCCCCGGCCCTGACGTCGGCGCCGGACGCGCCGCCGCTGCCCGACGGGCGCGGCCGGGTGGAGCTGCGCGACGTGACGTTCCGCTACGAGACCGCGCCGGAGCCCGCGCTGCGCGACGTCGACCTCGTGGTCGAGGCGGGCACGACGGTCGCGCTCGTCGGCGCCACCGGCTCGGGCAAGACGACCCTCGTGCAGCTGCTGCCGCGCCTCTACGACGTCAACGAGGGCGCGGTGCTGATCGACGGCGCCGACGTCCGCGACGTCGAGCTCGGCTCGCTGCGCCACGCGATCAGCGTCGTCGACGACAACCCGTTCCTGTTCAGCGCGACCGTGCACGAGAACATCGCGTACGGGCGCCCGGACGCGGCGCGCGAGGAGGTCGAGCGCGCGGCCGAGCGGGCGCAGGCAGCGGCGTTCATCGCCGAGATGCCGGAGGGCTACGACACGCGGATCGGCGAGCGCGGGCTGACGCTGTCGGGCGGCCAGCGCCAGCGGATCGCGATCGCCCGCGCGCTGCTCAGCGATCCGCGCATCCTGATCCTCGACGACGCCACCTCCTCGGTCGACGCGTCGACCGAGCAGGCGATCAAGCAGGCGCTGCGCGAGGTGATGGCCGGGCGCACGACGTTCGTGATCGCGCACCGGCTGTCGACGATCGCGCTGGCGGATGAGATCGTGGTGCTGGAGGAGGGCAGGATCGCCGCGCGCGGCGTGCACCGCGAGCTGATCGAGCGCTCGCCGCTGTACGCGGAGATCGCCGCCAAGGGCCTGCCCGACCAGGTGTTCCTCACACGCAAGCCGCTCGAGAGCGTGGAGACGTTGTGACCACGCGGCGCGACGAGCTCGTCCGCCGCTGGCGAGCCACCAGCGGCCGCGGGCGCAAGCTGCGCGGGCTCCTCGAGCTGCTGCGCCCCTACCGCGGACGCACGATCCTCATGTTCATCGCGCTGGTCGCCGGCACCGCCGCGTCGCTTGCGCCGCCGCCGCTGGCCAAGCTGGCGATCGACGACGGCATCGTTCCCGGCGACACCGCCACGCTCAACCTCGTGGTCGCGGCGTTCGTCGTGTCCGCGCTGGTCTACTGGGCGGCGACCTACGCGGAGACGTACCTGGTCGGCTGGATCGGCCAGCGGGTGCTGCAGGACCTGCGGATCCAGCTCTTCGCGCACCTGCAGTCGCTCTCGATCGGCTTCTACTCGCGCCGCCAGGCGGGCGTGATCATCTCGCGGCTGACGAACGACGTGCAGGCGCTCGACCAGCTCGTGTCGGACGGGATCGTGACGCTGTTCGGCTCCTCGCTCACGCTCATCGGCACGGCGGTGATCCTCCTATGGCTCGACTGGCAGCTCGCGCTGCTGACGTTCCTCGTCTTCCCGGTGCTGGGCATCGGCTCGTTCGCGTTCCGGATCATCAGCGCCGACGCGTACCGCGCCACGCGCGAGAAGGTGGCCCAGATCACCGCCTACCTGCAGGAGACGCTCTCGGGCGTGCGGGTCGTGCGGGTGTTCGCGCAGGAGCGCCGCCACGAAGCCGTGTTCTCCGACCTCAACGAGGAGAACCGCGCGGCGAACATGAAGACGGTCAACCTGAACGCCGCCTACTTCCCGGCGGTCGAGCTGCTGTCCGCGCTCGTGACCGCCGGCATCCTGTTCTACGGGGGCTTGCAGGCGATCCAGGGCGACGTGACCGTCGGCGTGCTGGTCGCGTTCATCGCCGCGCTGAACAACTTCTTCGACCCGATCCAGCAGCTCTCGCAGCTCTACACGACCTATCAGGCGGGCATGGCCGCGCTCGACAAGATCTTCGAGTTGCTCGACGAGGAGCCGGAGCTGACCGACCGCCCGGGCGCGATCGCGCTGCCGCGGCTGCGCGGCGAGCTCGAGTTCGACGGCGTCTCGTTCGCGTACTCGCCGGACGGCGCCAAGGCGCTCGACGGCATCGACCTGCACGTGCCGGCGGGACAGACCGTCGCGCTGGTCGGCTCTACGGGCGCCGGCAAATCGACGTTCGCCAAGCTCGCCGCGCGCTTCTACGACCCGACCGAGGGGCGGGTCCTCGTCGACGGCCACGACCTGCGCGACGTGCAGGCGCGCTCGCTGCGGTCGCAGATGGGGATCGTGCCGCAGGAGGCGTTCCTGTTCAGCGGCTCGATCCGCGACAACCTCGCGTTCGGGCGCCCCGACGCGACGCCGGAGGAGATCGAGGCGGCCGCGCGCGCCGTCGGCGCGCACGACTTCATCGCGGCGCTCGAGCACGGCTACGACACCGAGGTCGGCGAGCGCGGCATCCAGCTCTCCGCCGGCCAGCGACAGCTCGTCGCGTTCACGCGCGCGCTGATCTCCGACCCGCGCATCCTGGTGCTCGACGAGGCGACCTCGAACGTCGACATCCACACCGAGAGCCGGATCGAGCAGGGCCTGCGGCGCCTGCTGGCCGGGCGGACCGCGATCGTGATCGCGCACCGGCTCTCGACGATCCGGGGCGCCGCGCACATCGTCGTGCTCGACCACGGCCGGATCGTCGAGCAGGGCACGCACGACGAGCTGCTCGCGGCGGAGGGTGCGTACTGGCGCCTGTACCGCGACTGGGCCGAGCAGGCCGCGGCGGCCTAGCTCAGTCCTCGAGCGCGAAGAGCACGCGAACGCTCGCCGCGATCTCCGCATCCTCGGGCGCAAGCTCGGGCCCGCCGTCGGCCGCCGCCATGCGAGCCACCGGAAACGGCCGGTCGGACTCCTCCGCGACGCCGACCACCCGGCCGAGCCGGCGCCCGGCCGCCGTCGCGACCGCTTCGGCCTTGCGCCGCGCCGCCGCGACCGCCTCGCCGAGCAGCGCCTCCGCCAGCGCGTCCCGGTTCCCGAGCTGCAGCGCAGGGCCGTTGAGGTGGTCTGCGCCGGCGGACATCGCGGCCCCGGCGGCGCGCCCCGCGTCGGCCAGCGGCACGTCCAGGGTCACCTGGCCGGAGACGTCCACCGCGGGCATGCGCCGTCCGTGCTCGTCGTGCTGGGCGCGCACCGACAGCGCGCCGGTGCGGACCTCCGCGCGGTCGCCGAGCGCCTCTCGCAGCCCGCGGGTGAGGGTGTCGAGTCGCTTGCCGGCGCGCGCGAACGCGCTGGCCGGCTCGTCGCCGGACTCGATCACCACCAGCGCCCAGCGCACGCGATCCGCCGCCACGCTGCGCCGCGCCGTGCCCTGGACCTCGACGCGGTTCTCCTCCATCGCGGCGAGCCTACGTGATCGCCTCGCCGCCGCGCACGCGGGGGTCGAGCAGCCCCTGGATCGCGTCCACGGCGAAGTTGGCGACGACGATGAAGAACGTCGACTCCAGCACGAGCGCCTGCACGAGATCGACGTCGCGGTTGACCAGGGCGCGCTCGAGGTAGCGATAGGAACCCGGGATGTTGAACACGATCTCGACCAGCGCCAGGTTCGTGAGGATCAGGTTCATGTTCACGCCGACCAGCGCGATCACCGGCGCGGCGGACGCCGGCAGCGCGTGGCGCGCGACGACACGCGCACGGCTCACGCCCTTGCCGCGCGCAGTGCGCACGAAATCCTCGTCGAGGGTGCCGCCGAGCGCGCCGGAGCACATGCGCGTGCACGCGGCGGCGAGCGGCGCGGCGATGATCAGGCACGGCAGCCAGATGCCCTCGAGGAACAGCAGCGGGTCATGCGACGGCCTGCGGTAGCCGCCGACGGTGGATAGGAACGGGATCTCGACCACCGACCCTACGCCGGGCGCGAACAGCAGCACCAGCATCAACCCCAGCCAGTACACCGGCGAGGAGAGCACGAACGCGGTCACGAACGAGATCGACCGCGAGCCGACCGAGCGCGGGCGCGTCGCCTGCCATGTTCCGGCGAGCAGACCGATCGCGACGCCGAGGATCAGCGCCCCGCTGAGCAGGTAGACGTCGACGAGGAACCCGTCCTTCACGATCTCGAACGCACCGCGCGTGCGGATGAACGTGTCGCTCTGAAACGCCTCGCCGCCGAAGTCGGCCTGTAGGAACGTCGCCGACAGGTACGTCGCGAGCTCGGCGAGCACGTCCAGCGGCGACGTGTGGTCGCCCTGGATCAGCGTGAACATCACGAAGCTGAGCGAAGGGACCAGCACCAGCGTGACCGCCAGCAGGGCGAAGCGGCGCGCGAGGTAGCCGGGCAGGGAGCCGTTCACGCGGCGCCAGGCTAGCTACTCCCGCGGAAACGCCCTTGAACGCGAAGGCCGCCAATCGCTTCGCCTTGCGACGCGCCCAGCTTCGCCCCAGCCGGGCGGACGACGATCGACTGTGTCATGTCGACCGGGTGCAGCGAGCAGAGGATCCGGTAGGTGCCGGCACGGTGGAGCCTGTATTCGAAGCTGCCGCCGCCGCGCAACGGCTGCGAGGAGAAGCCCACGGGCCCGTTCGCGACCGTCACAGCGTGCGCGGAGCGGCCGTCGGCGAAGCGCCAGCGCACGAGCGCCCCAAGCGGCACCGAGAGGTTGCGCGGGTTGAAGGCGAGCTCGCGCACCGCGACGGTCGCGTCGCCCTGGTAGCGCCGCGGCGGACCCGGCGGCCTCGGGATCGTGCGCGTGCGGCCACGCCAGTCGAGCGCGGTGAGCGGCACGCTCACCGGCGGCGGCGCAGTGCGCCCCGGCATCGGCTTGCGCTCGTTGACGAGGTCCGCCGGCGGCGGCGCGCACGAGCTGCTCACGCTTGGGTCGTGATGGACGTAGGCGTGCATGATCCCCATCGCGCCCGTGTGCAGCCGCTCAGCGTCGTAGTGGGAGCTGACCTGCAGCGTCTCCCCCTTGCCGACCGGGATCCCGGCGGCCGTCTGCGTCCAGCTCATGTCCGCCGGCCCTGGCTCGTGCAGCACCGGCCGCACCTTGTAGTGAAGTCCCCGCGCGCCGCATCGCTGAATCGGGCGCAGGCTCTCCGACGGCACACCGGGTGTCAACTCCTGTGTCGTTCGTGCCGCGTTCGCCTGAGGCGTTGGCCGTCGATGCTCAGGCAGATCGGGGCGCGCTGAGCTCGGCGAGCCGCGCTGCGCTCTCGGGGTTCATCGGCAGGAAGGTCTCGATCGCGAGGTTCGCGGCCGTGACGTCGAGCGGGGCTCCAAGGGTGGCGATGACCGTGAACAGCTCGACCTCGCCGAGCGGGGTCTGGAGCCTGAGCGAGACCACCGGCTGGGTGGCCGGGCTGTCCGGCGGCTCGCCGGGGAGGTAGGACTCAACCTCCTCGATGAGCTTGGCGAGGGCGGGATCGGCGTCCTCGCGGCTCCTCCGCTTCAGCCGGTGAATCAGCGGCGCGTTGCAGGCGGCGGTCATCGACGAGATCCGCGGCAGGCCGCCCGGGTGAACGCCGAGGCGGAGCAGGTTGATCGGTGGCTCGAGGAGCTCGGGGTCGACGCCGTCCCAGAGCAGCGACGCGGCTCGATTGGACTCGATCAGGTTCCAGAGCCCGTCGACGATCAGAGCCGGGTTCGGCTCGTGCGCCTCGAGCAGCCGCTCGAGCGACTCCCGAAGCGGCTGCATCACCTCCCCGTCGTAGGGCAGCGCCAGATAGGGAGGCGCAAAGCCGCCCGTGAGCAGCAGTCGATTGCGCTCGCTGATCGGCAGATCGAGGTGCTGGGCCAGGTGGACGAGGAGCTGGCGACTCGGGCTGGACCGGCCGGTCTCGACGAAGCTCAGGTGCTTGGTCGAGACGTTCGCGTCCAGGGACAGCTCGAGCTGGCTGAGGCCGCGTCGCGTGCGCCAGAAGCGGATCAGCTCGCCCGCGGTGTGGGGCTCCTGCTCGATCTGGACGACCACCCGATTGAAGTTAGCGGGGCGTCCGCGTTACACGAGAGGTAATCGACGCGCGGCCCTTCGTGCGGGAACGTCGACGGCGAAGCAACCAGACGATCAACGGAGGTACCCGATGACCGACACGCAGGCTTTCGTCGAAATCTCATCCCGGAGCGCGGCCGAGTTGGCGGAGAACTACCTCGCGCTCTGGAACGAGCCCGATGCCGACCGGCGCCGGCGGATGATCGCCGAGCTCTGGACGGAGGACGGGACGCACATCCTCCAGCCGCCGCAGGAGATCCGCGAGATCGCGGCGCGACCCGGGCTCGCCATCACGGCGATCCTCGAGGCACGCGGATACGCGGAGATACAGGCTCGCGCGGCGAGCGCGTACGAGCACTGGGTCGGCTCCGAGGGGCTCAGCTTCCGCGCGCGCGACGACGCCGAACGACTCGCCGACGTCGTCAAGTTCCACTGGGAGGCGGTCGCCAAGAACGGCGAGCTGTTCGCAGTCGGGCTCGTCTTCCTCGTCCTCGCCGCGGACGGCCGGATCGAGCGCGACTACACGTTCGTCGTCGCTTAGGCCGGATCGGCGTCGAAGCGGCAAACGGAGTCACGAGAGGCACTGCCGGGCAGGGACTCGAACCCCAACTACCAGAGCCAGAATCTGGCGTGCTGCCAATTACACCACCCGGCAACGGGCGGCGGCCAGTATAGCTCCGGTCCGCCGTGTGTCTTGTCTGACCGGAATGTGGCTAAAGCGCGCCAGAACGGTCAGAAACCCCTTCCATTGTCAGAACGCAACGCTAGATTGTGGGGCGTCGCGGTGGCCCCCTCGGCGGGAGACGGACACCGGATCACCTGGACTACCGAGCGGGACGGCACCGTCAGCCCCAGAGCAGGGCCCGTGCAGGACCGTCGGCATCGCGAATCGATTCACACGGAAGGAAACGTCATGGCTGACGTTGGCGGCGGCTCGGTCCAATTGCTCGACGTCGATCCCGAACTCGCCCGCGGACTGGACCCGCGCCGCGCGCGCGAGGCCGCCCAGCGTCTCTACGCGAGGACGATCGACATCCCACGCGGCCGCTGGACGCCGAGCGCCGGCCCGCTCACGGGGAGCCGGCCGATCGGCCTGCTGATACTCGAGGGCGTGCTCGTCCGCGAGGCCACGGTCGGCGTGCACCCCTCGGCAGAGCTGCTCGGATCCGGCGACCTGATCCGCGCCTGGGCCGATTCCGGGAACGAGGAGCTGCTCCCGCGGACGATCGGCTGGAGCGCGCTCACGGCGACCCGCGTCGCGGTCATCGACCACTCGTTCGCGGTGCGCGCGGCGCAGTGGCCGGAGGTGTTCGCCGGCCTGATCGACCGCGCCGCCCGGCGCGCCGAGCGGCTCGTGGTGCTGCAGGCGATCGCACACCTCACGCGCGTCGACGACCGCCTGCTCGCGCTGCTCTGGTGCCTCGCCGAGCGGTGGGGCCGCGTCGTGCCCGACGGCGTGCTCGTCTCGCTGCGCCTGTCGCATCGCACGCTTGCGGGGATGATCGGTGCGCGGCGGCCGTCGGTCACCACCGCGCTGGGGCAGCTGATGGCCCGCGGCGAGCTCGAGCGCCGCGCGGACGGCGAGTGGGTCCTGCGCGGCGAAGCGCCGCGGGCCCGCGCCCTCGGCACTGTCCGCTTCGAGCGCCCGCTCGAGGTCTGATTAGCGGCGCAGCGCTCGGGGGACGTGACCAGGATGGACGATCCAGCGGCGCGCCCGCCGCCGATGGACGGCGCGCTGAGGTCCGCGATCTCGCAGGCGATCGTGCGCCTCCACGCCGAGCACTACGGCAAGGGCGCGACGCAGGCCAAGACGTACGTGTGGGACAACCTCGTCGTGTGCGTCCTGCGCGACGTGCTCACGACCGCCGAGCGCACGCTCGTGCAGGTCGACCGCGCGGACACCGTGCGCGAAGTGCGGACCGCGTTCCAGTCCACGATGGCGCAGACATTCCGCGCTGAGATCGAGCGCCTGACCGGCCGCCGCGTGCACTCGTTCATGTCACAGGTCGACCCCGCGGGCGGGCTCGGCGTCGAGGTGTTCGTGCTGGAGCCGGTTGACGGCGGCGCGCGCGAAGAGCCCTAAGCGCCGGAGCCGTCCGACGACACGAACAGCTTGGTGATGTCGTCCTCGAGCCCGGGGTCGAGCACGATCAGCACCTCGTCACCTGCGTCGACGACGCTGTCCGACTTCGGCACGAAGCCGGATCCGTCGCGCAGTACCGAGATCACGAGCGCGCCGTCGGGCATCTGCAGGTCCGCGACGCGCTGGCCGGCCGCCTCAGAGCCCTCGCCGACGACGAGCTCGATGATCTCCAGCCGCTCCTCGGGCAGGTCGAGCAGGTGCACGAGCCCGTAGCGCGGCACCTCGTGCTCGATCAGGCGCAGGATCAAGTCGGTGGCCGACACCGCGGGCTGGATCCCCAGCAGCTTGAAGTGCGCCAGGTTCCGTGGGTTGTTACATCGGGCGATGATGCGCTCGCAGAGGTACTTCTCCTTCGCCACCTGGCAGATCAGCAGGTTGTCCTCGTCGTCGCCGGTGACCGCGACGACGAGGTCGGCGCGCTGGATGCCGGCGCGCTCCAGCACCCACAGCTCGGTCGCGTCGCCGTACTGGACGGCGTGCTCGAGCTCCTGCTCGACGGTGAGATAGCGACGCCGGTCCTGCTCTATCACCGTCACCTCGTCGCCGCGCTCGAGCAGCTCGCGCGCGAGGTTCCAGCCGACCTTGCCGGCGCCGGCGATGATCACGTAAAGGCCGGCCATCAGGGATTCAGCGCCGCTTTCTGCAGCTGCTCGATCGCGATCTGGGTCGGGCAGACGGTCTCCAGGCCCTGCTCGGCGTACCAGGCGGCGCGCCGCGGATCGAGGATGCGCGCGACCACCTTCGGCACGTCGAACTCCCGCTGCGCGAGCTGGGAGACGACCAGGTTGGTGTTGTCGCCGTTCGTCGAGGCGATGAACACGTCGGCCTCCTCGATCCCGGACTCGATCAGCGCATCGAGCTCGAGCGCCGTCCCGATCGTGAAGCGGCCGCCCGCCTCCTCCCACGACCTGCCGAGCTCGACGTCGAGCCGCTCATGCGACAGCGGGTCCTCGTCGAGGACGGAGACGGTGTGGCCGGCCGTCAGGGCTGCGGTGGCGACGGACGAGCCGACTCGGCCGGCTCCGACGACGAGGACGAACATGCGGGCGAGGACTCTAGCGACCCGGAGCGGAACCATCGGCACCCAGCGTGGGGTGCCCGAGCGGGGTCTCCGGAGCGGCGTCCGGCACCGCGCGCACGAGGTCGACGGCGGGCTCCGCGGCCGGCGGCGCGGTGAGGATCACGCGGGACTGCGCCTTCTGCAGCACGTAGCGCGTGGTCTCGCCCACGAACGAGTCGTGCAGCCCTTCCTTGCCGCCGAGGCGCAGCCCGCCGCGCACGCCGGTCGGCTGCTCGGCGGCGAGCACGATCGCCTCGACGCCGCGGCGCTTGGCCTCGTGCACGATCGCCTCGCCCGCCCGCCGCGCGCGCACCGTCGCGGTTGCCACCTCCACGCCCTCGTACTCCTCCCCCACCGCCTTGGCGCGCGCGAGCGCCTGGCGCGCACGCCGCAGCTCGGCGTCGGACACGGTCGTGTCGAGCGGCAGCGCGATCGGGATCTCGAACACCCACAGCGCCTCGATCACCGCGCCGCCCTCGCCGAGGTCCTCGTTCTCCTCGGCCGCGAGCCGCCCGGCGGTCTGCACGATGTCGTCGTCGAGCGGCGTGCCCAGTACGGGCACGAGGATCGAGCCGAACTCGGACGCCACCGGGCGGCGGGTCAGCGCCTTCTCCGGGACCGTCACGCGCTTGAACACCGGCTTGCCCTCCGTCAGGCGGTACGTGACGTAGAGCACGACGCCGAACAGCATCCAGCCGGCGCCGACGAAGCGCGCGGCGTCGTGCAGCACGAGCACCGACCCGAACGCGACGGCGGCCATCAGCGCGCCCAGTGCGGCGGTGAGCGGCAACTCGCCGCGGCCGATCCGGACGCCGAACGGGATCTTGTACGGCCGGTCGCGATCGGGCTCGCGGAAGCGCAGCCGGATCACCGAGAGGTGGACGAGCGTGAACGCCAGCGTCGCGCCGAACGCGTAGATCGCGGCGAGCAGCTCGAGGTCGGCCGGCAGCACCAGCGCGCTCGCGAGCAGCGCACCGAGCCCGATCAGCACGACCGGCGTGCTGTACCGGGGGTGCAGCCGCCCCACCAGCGACGGGATCTGGCGGTTGAGCGCCAGCGAGTAGCCGAGGCGCGAGAGCCCGAACATCGCGGCGTTGCAGGCGATCACCAGGATGACCAGCGCGGCGATCGCGATCGCGTACCGCAGCGGCTCGCGTATCCAGTCCTGCTCGAACGCGGACACGAGCCCGAGCATCGGCGCCTCCACCCAGCGCTCGCCGGTCTGCGGCAGCGTCGAGGACGCGACCAGCGCGATCCCGAGGTACGGCACCGCGGTGGCGAGACGTACCGCGAACAGGCGCCGGAGCCCGCGCCGCGAGACCGCGACCTCGCCGGCCAGCGCGGACGACGCGTCCAGGCCCGAGAACGCCGCGATCGCGATCGTGAACGCGAACAGCAGCTCCTCGACGTCGGGCGTGCCGGCGATCTGCGCCGGGTCGCTGAGCACGTCCGGCTCCAGCAGCAGCGCCAGGCCGAGCACCACGACCAGAAGCTGCAGGCCGAGGTCCGCGACCACCGCGAACGCCGCGCGGTCCCAGCGACGCGAGCCGGCGCCGCGCATGTTGACCCAGGCGACGTACATGATCACGCCGATCGCGAGGATCAGCTCCGGCGCGCCCTCCGCGAACTCGTCCCAGAAGATCGCCATGTAGTCGGTCGTGGCGAACGCCGTGATCGCGATCAGGATCAGGTAGTCGAGCAGGATCGCCCAGCCCGCCACGAAGCTCCACAGCTCGTTGAAGCCGTAGCGCGCGATCACGGTCGCGCCGCCGCGCTCCTGATGCAGTGAGGCGCCCTCCATGTAGGAGAGCACCAGCAGCGTGAAGAACAGCGACGCGCGCGAGCAGGACCAGCCAGGTGAATCCGAGCGCGTTGACGACGATGACGCCAAGCGCGAAGTACAGCGACGCCGACAGGAAGCCCTGGACGATGCCGAACAGCGGCGGCGAGCCGGTGCCGCGCTTCAGCGCGGCCGGCTGCTCGAGCCGCGGCAGGCGGCGCGGGCCGCTCATCGCCGCCGCTCCGCCCACAGCCGCCCCGCGCCGGCGGCGACGAACAGCAGGCCCAGCAGCAAGCCCACGGCGAGCGGGCCGCCGCCGCCCGACAGCGTGCGGACGATCAGCGCGAGCCCGATCAGCACCATCAGGCCGGACAGCACCATGGTGATCGGGCTCACGCGGGCACCTTCGCCTTCTCGCGGCCGGGCGGCCGACGCGGCCGGACCGGCGGGCGCGACTCGATGATCACGCGGCACGGGCGCTCGGCCAGCACGGTCTCGATCGTCTTGCCGAACACCGACGTCCCAGGCACCCGGCGCGGGAGCGCCATCACCACGGCCGCCGCGCGCATGTCCTGCGCCTCCTCGATGATCCGCCGCCCGGCCTGGCCGGCGCGGACCTTCTCCCAGTGCCCGGACACGCGCCCGCCGCCCTGCAGCCGGGCCTGCTCGATCGTCGAGTTGGCGCCGGCCTCCGCGTCGGGCATCGGCGCGTCGAGCTTGAGCGAGTTCGGCACGGTGATGGTGACCAGGACGTGGATCCCACGCCTCCTTCGCGCCGCCAGCTTGATCGCGGTGCCGATCGTCTGCTCGTCGTAGCCGTCCTCGCCGACGTGTACGAGCACCGAGTCGTATTCCGCCTCGTGGTCGACGACGGGTTGCGCGATCGCCACCTTGTGGGTGGAGGCGAGGTCCAGGCCCTGACGCCGCCGGTAAGCGGCGTACACGGCCGTCCCGACGAGCAGCCAGCCGGCGCCGATCGCCGCCACCTGCGGGTCGAGCACGACGATCACGACGAACGCCACACCGGTGAACGTCCCGCCGACGAGCGCGAACAGCGGCGCGTCGTAGCTGCCGATCCGCACGTTGCCGGGACCGCGGTACGGACGCTCGATGTCCGGCCGCTTGGCGCGCAGGCGCGCGACCGACGCGTGCGCCATCGTGAAGCTGAGCAGCGCGCCGAACGAGTAGACGCTGCCGAGCAGCGTCTCCTGGCCGGGCAGGATGAGCAGGATCGCCGCGGCGGAGAACACGAGGATGCCGATCCACGGCGTGCGGTACTGCGGGTGCAGCCGGCGCAGCGGGTCGGGCAGCTGGCGGTGGATGCCCATCGAGTACACGAGCCGCGACACGCCGATGATCCCGGCGTTGGTGGCGAGGAACAGGATCGTCGCGGCGAGCAGGCCGACGTAGATCTCGGTCGCGCCCTGGAACATCCCCAGGTCGAGCTGCTTGACGACGCCGAGCACCGGATCGCCGGCGAAGCCGCCTTCCTCCTCGGTGAGGCCGAGCTGGGTCTGGTACTCGCCGTCGACCTGCGTCACCGGCAGCGCGGAGAGCGCGACCGCCGGCAGCGTGAAGTAGATCGCGAACACCGCGATCCGCACGCGGTTGATCGCCTTCGGGATCGTGTGCACCTCGTCCTTGGCCTCCTCGGCCATGTTCGAGACGGTCTCGATGCCCGTGTAGGCGAGCATGCCGATCGGGATCGCCAGGATGAAGTTGTCCCAGCTCGGCGCGACGCCGAGGTCGACGTTGTCGACCAGCGTCTCGGGCGAGAACACGAGCACCGCGCCGATCACGACCAGCAGCAGCTGGGTGAGGAAATCGACGACGGCCAGCGTGACGTTGATCCCGGTCGACTCCTTGGCGCCGAGCACGTTGACGGCGGCGAGCAGCGAGATCACGACGGCGGCCGCGATGATGTCGCCTGGGCTCGTCCTCAGCGCCTCGGCGAAGTCGAACACGCCGCCGATGTAGTGCGGCACGAAGAACGCCGAGATCGCGATCGTGACCGTGTAGGTCAGCATCCCGGCCCAGGCCGCGAAGAACGACCAGAACTCGTTGAACGCGCGCCGCGCGAAGCTCGACGAGCCGCCGGCTTCGGGGAACATCGTGGTCGCCTCGGCGTAGCTGGCGGCCGTGAGGAAGAAGAAGAACCCGGTGATGATGAAGACGACCGGGGTCAGGCCGAGCGCGTAGGACGCGACGAGGCCGAGCGCGTAGTAGATCGACGACCCGACGTTGCCGTAGGCGGTGGAGAAGAGGGCGTTGACCCCCAGGACCCGCTCGAGCCCTTCCAGTCGGCGTCTGGCCATGCGTCGCGGGCGATTCTAGGCACGTACGCTCCCGTCCATGCGCCGCGCCGCCGTGGGCAGTGCCCTGTTCCTGATCGTGGCGCCCGGAGTCGCCGCGGGGCTGGTCCCGTGGCTGCTCACGGGCTGGGACGCGGCCGCCGACGTGCCGCTCGCGCTCGTGGTCGCCGGCTTCGTGCTCGTCGCGGCCGGCGTCGCCGTGCTGCTGCACGCGTTCGCGCGCTTCGTGGTCGAGGGGATCGGCACGCCCGCGCCGGTCGCGCCGCCCGAGCAGACTCGTGGTCGGCGGCCTGTACCGCTACGTCCGCAACCCGATGTACCTCGCCGTGGCGGCGACGATCGTCGGGCAGGCGCTGATCCTCGGCCGCCCGCGCTGCTGCTCTACGCGCTCGCGTTCGGCGCGGCGGTGTGGACGTTCGTGCACGTCTACGAGGAGCCGACCCTCGCGCGGCGCTTCGGAGCCGAGTACGAGGCCTACCGCCACGCCGTCCCCGGCTGGTGGCCGCGGCGACGTCCCTGGTCACCGTCCCGCGGCTGACGGCGGCGGGGCGCCGTCTGCCACGAGTGGCGCGACCGCCGCCGGCGTGGTATGCCGGTGCCCATGGATACCAGCGACATCGTCCCATCGGGCGGCAAGTCGGGGCAGGTGGTGGGGACCTACGCCACCTACGCCGAGGCCCAGCGCGCGGTCGATCACCTCTCGGATTCGGGCTTCCCGGTCGAGAACGCCACGATCGTCGGCCTCGACCTTCGCATCGTCGAGCAGGTCACGGGCCGGCTTACCACGTCCGCGCGGCGATGGCCGGCGCTGCGGCCGGCGCCTGGTTCGGCCTGTTCATCGGGCTGCTCGTCGGCCTGTTCACCAGCGGGCCGGAGTGGCTCGGGCTGGTGCTCGGAGGCCTGCTCATCGGCGCCTTCTGGGGCGCGGTGTTCGGGTTCATCGCCCAGTGGGCGACGCGCGGCCAGCGCGACTTCGCGTCCACGCGCGGCATCGTCGCCGACCGCTACGAGGTACGGGTCGACGACGCGAATGCCGCGCGCGCACGCGAGCTGCTCTCCGGGCTCCGGTAGCTACGCGATCAGGGGGATGATCAGGAGGGCCACGATGTTGGCCACCTTGATCATCGGGTTGATCGCCGGCCCGGCGGTGTCCTTGAACGGGTCGCCGACGGTGTCGCCGGTCACCGACGCGGCGTGAGCCTCGGAGCCCTTGCCGCCGAACGCGCCGTCCTCGATCAGCTTCTTCGCGTTGTCCCACGCGCCGCCGCCGGAGGTCATCATCACGGCGAAGAACAGGCCGACGACGATGACGCCGATCAGCAGGCCGCCGAGCGCCTTGTAGGACAGGATGCCGACGATCACCGGCACGGCGATCGGGATCAGCGACGGGATGATCATCTCGCGCTGTGCCGAGCGGGTGACGATGTCCACGGCCTGGCCGTACTCGGGCTTCTCGGTCCCGTCCATGATGCCGGGCTTCTCGCGGAACTGGCGCCTGACCTCCTCGACCACGGCGCCGCCGGCGCGGCCGACCGCCTCCATCGAGAGCGCGGCGAACAGCGTGACCATCATGCCGCCGATGATCAGGCCGATCAGCACGTCCGGGTCGTCGAGCGCGAAGACGACGATGCCGCCGACCTCCTCCTCAAGCTCGATCTTGAACGCCGCGAACAGCACGAGCGCGGCGAGTGCGGCTGAGCCGATCGCGTAGCCCTTCGTGACCGCCTTCGTCGTGTTGCCGACCGCATCGAGCGGGTCGGTGACGTTGCGCACGTCCTCCGGCATGTCCGCCATCTCGGCGATCCCGCCGGCGTTGTCGGTGATCGGGCCGAACGCGTCGAGGGCGACGATCAGACCCGTCAGCGACAGCTGCGCCATCACTGCCACGCCGACGCCGTAGATGCCGGCCAGCTCGTTCGCACCGAAGATGCCGAGCACGATCACGAGCGCCGGCAGCGCCGTGGACTGCATGCCCTTGGCGAGGCCCTGGATGATGTTGGTCGCGTGGCCGGTGACCGACGCGGCCGCCGTCGACTTGACCGGCGAGAACCGCGTCGACGTGTAGTAGTCGGTGATCACGAACAGGCACGCGGTCACGCCGAGGCCGATCAGGGCGCAGAGGTAGATGTCGGTCCAGCTCGGCGAGCCACCGCCGACGAGGTCGTCCATCATCCACGCGGTCACCGGCAGGAAGAACACCGCCGCGAGGACGCCCGAGAGGATCAGGCCCTGGTAGAGCGCGCGCTCGACGTTGCCGGTCTCCGACCGGACCGCGAACGTGCCGATGATCGAGGCGATGATCGAGACGCCGCCGAGCACCAGCGGGTAGAGCACGACGACGGTGTCCTCGAACGTGAGCACGCCGAGCAGCATCACGGCCACGGCGGTGACGGCGTACGTCTCGAACAGGTCCGCCGCCATGCCGGCGCAGTCGCCGACGTTGTCGCCGACGTTGTCCGCGATCACCGCCGGGTTGCGCGGGTCGTCCTCGGGGATCCCCGCCTCGATCTTGCCCACGATGTCCGCGCCGACGTCGGCGCCCTTGGTGAAGATGCCGCCGCCGAGGCGCGCGAACACCGAGATCAGCGAGCCGCCGAAGCCGAGCCCGATGAGCGCGTCGACCGCGTCCTTGGTCTCCACGTCGAAGATCCACGTGAGCACGCCGTAGTAGCCGGCGACGCCGAGCAGAGCGAGGCCCGCGACCAGCATGCCGGTCACGGCGCCGCCGCGGAACGCGACGTCGAGCGCCGGCCCGAGCCCGCCGCGGGCCGCCTCTGCCACGCGCGTGTTTGCCCGCACCGACACGTTCATGCCGATGAAGCCCGCGGACGCTGAAGCGACCCCACCGATGAGGAAGCCGATCGCGACCTCGATGTTCTGCAGCGGGATCAGCGCAATGAACAGGACCACGCCGACGATGGCGATCGTCGTGTACTGGCGGCGGAGGTACGCCGAGGCGCCCTCCTGGATCGCGGCGGACAGGCCGCGCATGACCTCGTTGCCGGGCGACAGGGCCAGGAGCGCTCGGCTCGTGACCAGGCCGTACCCGACGGCCGCCAGCGCGCAGACGAGCGCAACGACGACCCCGTGGTCGGCTAGGAAATCGGACAAGGGATCCCTCTCTGAATGCGTTCAGACAAACACGAAAACGGCGGCCGGAAGAACGGCCGCCGCCGGAGCGGCGCGCAGTTTATCGAGGCTTGAGGCGGCGCGGCGCGTTACTGTCCCGGGATCCAGAGGCGCCCCGAGCTCTGCGCGGGCCCGGCACCCTCCGGCTTTTCCGGCTCGGACGGCTGCTCCGGCGCGGGCGCGGGCTGCTCGGCGGTCCGCTGCGCGTAGACCATCTGCAGACGCGCGAGCGTGTCACGAATCGGGCCGAGCTGCTCAGCGTGGCGCGACTCGAGCAGCGGCAGCAGCGCCCGTGCGCCGTCGATCGCCTGCCGGACCTGTTCCCAGTCGGCCGGGGGTGCTTGATCAGGCGGGGCGCCGAGCCCGGCCTTGCGCGCCGCGAGGTTGAGCAGCGTCACCGTGGTCTGGATCAGGACGTCGTCGACCGTGATCCGCTCCATCTCCGCCTCGAGCTGGCGCAGCTCCTCTTCGCTGAATTCCGGCTGGCTCATCGCACGGTCTCCTGAAGGTATGTGGCATGGGTTTCCCGCACGCACTCGGCGTACACCTCCGCCGGGGTCGCACCGGCGTCGATCAGGCGTCGCTGGCGCTGGGCTCCGTTGAGTTCGGGCAGCGCCACGTCGGCGCCGGTCCAGGCGCGCAGGCGATCGAGCGTCTCAGCGGCGTCGAACTCCACCACGGGGTCCGCGTCCAGGTCGAGCAACCGCCCGTCGAGCCCGTAGCGGATCGCGCGCCACATGTTCTCCTCGATCAGCCGGCCCGGGAGGTCCGGCGGTGTCTCGCCCGCGTCGACCTCCGCTGCCGCGCGGCGCACGCAGGCGACGATCAGCGCCGCCAGGCCGTCGGATTCCGCCGCGGTCATCTGCGCGTCGCAGACCCGCATCTCGACCGTCCCGAACGCGTGGTGCGGGCGCACGGACCACCACAGCTGGGTGAACTCGACGATCGAGCCCGTCCGGACCAGCAGCTCGACGTACTCGTCCCACGCCTTCCAGGAGCCGAACACGTCCGGCACGCCGCAGCGCGGGAACGACTTGGTGAACGTCTGCGAGCGGCCCGAGTGCAGGCCCGAGTCGCGCCCGTCGATGTAGGGCGAGTTGGCGCTGACGGCGAGCAGCAGCGGCAGCACCGGCCGCAGGCGGTCGCACACGCGCACGACGCGGTCGGCGCCCTGGATGCCGACATGGACATGCAGGCTGAACGTGTTGTTGCGCCACGCGACGTACTTCAGCCCCTCCTCGACACGGCGGTAGTGCTCGGTGTCGATGATGTGCTGCTCGCGGTAGTCGCTGAGCGGGTGCGTGCCGGTGGACCCGAGCGCGACGCCGTGCTCGCGCGCGAGCGTGAACAGCCGGCGGCGGGCCTCGGCCTGGCGCACGCGGGCGTCGTCGATGTCGGCCCCCTTGCCCGACCGGATCTCGATCTCCGACGAGATCAGCTCTCCCGCGATCGAGTCCGCGAGCACCGGGTCGGCGGCCCCGGCGGCGCGCAGGACCTCGAAGCGCGGGACCAGCAGCAACGTCAAGGGGTCGAGGAGCGCGAACTCCTCCTCGATCCCGACGGTGAAGTCGGCCGAGCCCTCGAAGGTCTCGCGCGCGGCGGCCAGGTCGATCATCGGGCTCGGGTTAGGTGAGGTAGAAGTAGAGCGCGTAGAGCAGGTCCACCGCCGGGCTGGACGTGTGGACCGTCACCTCCGGCGGCACCTGCAGCAGCGCCTCGGAGTAGTTGAAGATGATCTTGACGCCGGCGTCGACCAGCTGGTCCGCCAGCTCCTGCGCCGCCGCGGTCGGCACGGCGAGCACGCCGACGACGATGTCCTCCTCCTCCACGACCTGCTTGAGGTCGTCGATGTGGCGCACGCCGACGCCGTTGATCTGCTCACCGATCTTGGCGCGGTCGGTGTCGAACATCGCCACGACGCGGAAGCCGTGGTCGGCGAAGATGTCCGATGACGCGATCGCGCGACCGAGGTGTCCGGCGCCGAACAGCGCGATGTTGTGCTGGCCCGAGGTCCGCAGGATCTTGCGGATCTGCGACACGAGCGAGTCGACGTTGTAGCCGACGCCGCGCTTGCCGAACTTGCCGAAGCCGGAGAGGTCGCGCCGGATCTGCGTCGAGTTCACATGGGTGTACTCCGACAGCTCCTGCGAGGAGATCGTCTCCTTGCCCATCTTGCGGGCCTGGGTCAGCACCTGCAGGTAGCGCGACAGCCTGGCCGCGACCCCGAGCGACAGGCGTTCGGCCAGCGGGCCGGCCGAGCCGTCGGTGCGGTTCGCGCTGCTCGCGACGTCGAAGCTCATGGCGGCGATCACTCTAGAGCGTTCGGGCGAGCGCCTCTTCGTCGACGAACAGCTCGAACAGCTCCTCGCCGTCGAGCGCGACGACCGGGATGCGCTCCAGATAGCGTCCGAGCAGCGTGTCGTCGGCCTCGATGTCGACCTCGTGCAGGTGGAACGGGTGAATGGCGCGGACGCGCTGGAGCGCCACGCGCGCGTCGTCGCACAGGTGGCAGCCGGGGCGGCCGTACAGCGTCACGGTCCTCACGGCGAGAACGGCTCCGAGCGCTGTTGCGCCGGCTCGCCGCCGCGTGGCGAGCGGGCGACGGCGCGGAACGCGTAGCGGCCTTCGTCCAGCGAGCGCAGCGTTCCCGCGGGCAGGGTGTAGGAGTACTCCGCCGGCAGCAGCTCGCGCGCACCGCCGGGCGGAGTGAGGCGGCGGACGACGCGATCGCCGTCCGCCTCCACGAGCGTGAGCGAGAGGCGCTCGGTGAGCTGCACGCGCGTGCCCGCGCCGAGCGGATCGCCGCGCTCGAACGCGCCGAGGCTGAAGCGCACGCCGCTCGTGCGGCCGTTCTCGCGCTCCAGCGCGAGCGCGCCCAGCGGCGGCGGCTGCGGCGGGCGCGTGGCGACGGCGAACGGGTGCGTGAGCACGGCGACGCCGCCCGCGGCGCGCGCGACGAGCCGGCCGGTGGCGAGTCCGTCCTCGCTCGGCCGGTCGATGTGGATCTCGGCCTCGCGCTGGCCACCGGGCGGGATCGTCACGCGCGGGCGGACGAGCGTGGCGTTCGTGCCGGGGTCGGGGAGCAGCGAGAGCGCGAGCGAGAGCTCCGACGCGCCCTGGTTGGCGAGCACGACGCGCACGCACGCCTCGGTGCCAGGGCACGGGTCGGCGCGGGCGGCGGGCGTGGTGCTCGCGGTCACCGCTGCGGCTTCTGGCGGCTGGCGCAGCACGCCCGCGCCGGCGCCGCGGGTGGTCACGCGCGGGTCGGGCTCCGCGCCGGCGATCAGCGCGGCGCGCAGCTCTCGCGGCGACGCGCTCGGCCGCTCGCGCACGAGCCGAGCGGCCTCGATCGCGGCGCGCGCGGCCGCGACCGCCGTGCCGCCGGCGATCGCGCCGCCGTTGCCCGGGATCGCGGTCAGGGCCGCGCCGGGCGCGGCGACGTCGGGCTTGACGGCGCCGGCGGCGCTCGGGCCGCGGCTGGAGAACGGCGACACCGTCGTCGCGGTCAGCGACTCGGCGGCCGCGCCGCCGGCGTCGTCGCCGCCGGCCGCTCGCGCCGGGCTCCCCCCCGCCGGCCTCGCCGCCGGGCTCCTCGCCCCCGCCGGCCCGCCGCCGGGCTCCTCGCCCCCGCCGGCCTCGCCGCCGGGCTCCTCGCCCCCGCCGGCCTCGCCGCCGGGCTCCTCGCCCCCGCCGGTTTCGTCGCCGCCCGACGAGCCACCGGGCGTGCCACTCGCGGGCGCCGGCAGCCGCGCGATCGGCGGGCTGCCCGGCTCGACGTCGCCGACCTCGACGGTCGCGCCCGACCGCTCGCCGAGCACGGCCTCGGCGGCGGGACCGGTCACACCGAGGACCGGCGCGGCGATGCGGCCCGCCGGGATCGCGGGCAGCGGTCGGCTGCGCGGATCCGCGAGCAGCACCGCGCGCGCGCCCGCCGCGGCCGCCGCCGCGGCGCGCGCCACCGGCTCGTCCCCGGCGCGCACCACCGCGAGCCGGCCGCGGAGGCTGCGCGCGCCGCCGGCCAGCAGCTCGGCCGGGTCGGTCGCGTCGACCGGCCCGGCCGTGGTCATCCGCCCGGGTGGCGGGGAGCCCGACAGCAGCGCGGCGCCGCGCGCGTCCGCGTCGCCGACCTCGAGATCGATGTGCGCGACCGCCTGGGGCGCGGCGAGCGCGGCGACCGCGAGCGCGTCGGGCGCGGTCGCGGGCGAGCCGATCGTGCCCTCCGGCCCGGCCGCCGCGCCCTCCCCGCCGGCGGGCGCGACGACGAGCGTGCCCAGGTCGGCGGCGCTCTCGACCGCGCGCGCCTCAGGCGACGCGCCGAAGCCCGCGTACGGCGAGTTGACGCCGACGACCGCGACCGGGACGTGGTCGTCGGTGGCGCCGTCCCCGTCGGGATCGACGGCGCGCTCGAAGCCCGCGAGCAGCTGGTCTGAGATCGCGACGTCCTCCAGTCCGGAGCCCTGCGTCGCCGGCTGGAGTCCTGCGACCCGGATCGGCAGCACGCGCTCGCCGGCGGCGACGAGGATCCCGGCGAGCGCGGTCCCGCTCGCCTCCTGCCGCCCGCCGCGGGGATCGCGGGCCGGCGACGGGTCATCGTCGCGGTCGACGGCGTCGTACCCGGGGTCGAGTCGGTTGGCCAGCAGCGGGTGCGTGGCATCGACGCCGGTGTCGAGCACGGCGATCGACGCACCGCCGAGCGGCGCGGCGGCGGTCGGCGGGCGCGTGCCGGGCACCTTGGCCGGCTCGGCGGCGGCGGGGTAGAAGCGGCGCACGGGCTGCGCACGGACGCCGAGCGAAGGGAGGTCGGCAAGGTCGTCCGTGCGTACCGTCGCAGCGAAGCCGTTGAACGTGCGCGCGTACGTGACGACGCCGGACAGCCGGATCCCGCGCGCGCCGAGCGCCGAGCGCAGCGCGGCCGACTCGTCCTCGAGCGAGCGCACGTAGTCGCGCTGATCGGCGGGATCGGCGATCCCGGCCTCGCCGAGCGACGGGCGCGGCAGCGCGACGATGACCCGCGTCCCCTGCCCGCTCGGCTCGCGCGGGGAGCGACCGTCGAAGGGGACGGCGTCGGCGAGCGTGCGCGGCGGCGGGTCGCCCGGGCCGGCGAGCAGGATCGCGGCGATGACGGCGACGATCAGCGCAGCGCCGGTCGCCCCGATGATCGCGAGCCGCTTGCGCGGCTGCGCGCGCAACCGCGCGAGCGCGCCCGCCGCCGGCTCGTCGGGCGCTGCCGTCTCATCGGCCGCCGCCGTCTCATCCGCCGCCGCCGGCTCATCGGCCGCCGCCGTCTCATCCGCCGCCGCCGGCTCATCGGCCCCCGCCGTCTCATCCGCCGCGGCCGGCTCGTCCGAATCATCGCGGCGCTCGTCTGCCGCGTCCCCCTTCTCGTCGTCCGCGGTCACGGCTCGTCAGGCGGCGCGGCGCCGGCTCGTCGCGTACGCGTCCAGGGCGAGGTAGTCCGGGGGGGCGAGCGGGTCGACCCAGCGTGCGGCCGAGCCGATCATCGCCGCGTTGTCGGTGCACAGCTCCGGCGGCGGCACCTTGACCTCGACGCCGAGCGTCTCCACCCGCGCCCGCAGTCGGCGATTGGCCGCGACGCCGCCGCCGATCGCGAGCCTCGCGCCCGGCTCGTCACGCAGCGCGCGCTCGATGCGCAGCACCAGCCCCTCGACGATCGCGTGCTCGTACGACGCGGCCAGGTCGGCCGCACGGCGCGCGGTCTCCTCCTCCCCCAGGTCGCGCACCTTGTACAGCAGCGCGGTCTTGAGGCCCGCGAACGAGAAGTCCAGCCCCGCGACTCGCGCGGCGGTCGGGAAGTCGAACGCGGCCGGGTCGCCGTCCAGCGCCAGGTTCGACAGCGCCGGCCCGCCCGGGTAGCCGAGGCCGAGCAGTCGCGCGCCCTTGTCGAACGCCTCTCCGGCGGCGTCGTCGAGCGTCTGGCCCAGCACCTCGTAGCCGCGGTGGTCCGTTACCCGCACGAGCAGCGTGTGGCCGCCGGACGCGATCAGGCACAAGAACGGCGGCTCGATCGGGTCGGGCGCGAGGAAGTTCGCCGCGACGTGGCCCTGGAGGTGGTCGACCGGCGCCAGCGGGAGGCCGCGCGCCGCCGCGATCCCCTTAGCGGTCGCGACGCCCACGAGCAGCGCTCCGACGAGTCCGGGACCCTGGGTGACCGCCACGAGCGAGACATCGTCGAGCCCTCTGCCCGCCTGGCGCAGCGCGTCGTCGATCACCGTGTTGACGAGCTCGAGGTGGTGGCGCGAGGCGATCTCGGGCACGACACCGCCGTAGCGGTCGTGCACGCCCTGGGAGGAGACGACGTTGGCGAGGACGTCGCCCGCGCCGGTGACGACCGCGGCGCACGTGTCGTCGCAGGAGGTCTCGATCGCGAGGATCAATGCGGCTGCGCGTTCGGCACGTCGTCGAGCGAGCCGCGCAGCGTGGCGGGCGTCCGCCACATCACGACCGCGTCCTCGCCGTTGTCGGCGTAGTACCGGCGCCGCAGCCCGGCGCTGCGGAAGCGCAGCCGCTCGTACAGCGCGATCGCCCCCTCGTTGGAGCGCCGCACCTCCAGCGTGTACTGCGCGTCGGGGTCGTCGACGCGCTCGAACAGGCGCGCCAGCAGCGTCGAGGCGATCCCGTGGCGGCGCCGGTCGGGGTCGACGGCCACGTTCATGATGTGCCACACCGTGTCGTAGCGCGAGCAGACGAGATAGCCGGCCAGCTCCCCCTCGACGAACGCCGCGAGGCAGATCCCCGAGGCCTTCGACAGCTCGAGCACGAACATCGCCAGCGACCACGGCGTGCGATAGGCGCGGCGCTCGACCGCGACGACCTGGGGAAGGTCGGCGTAGGTGAGGCGGCGGACCTCGATTGCGGCGGTGGGTGGTGCGGTCATCACTGCGGCTTGGCGTCGGGCTCGCGCCGGTAGTCCGGTAGGAGCCGGTCGCGCTGCGCCGGCTCACCCGCCGCACCGAGCCGGCAGAGCGGCGCTGCGGCTATCCGGTGGACGGTGGATCCGTCGCGCGGCACCTCCACGCCGGCGGCTTCGAGCTCTGTCCTGAAGCGTACCGCCCCGTCCCCGACTGCCTGCACGGGCTCCTCCAGCGCGCGCAACCGAGCCGCGAGTTCGGCGGGAGCGAGCGCTGCCGGGGCCAGTCGCTGCTCGCCGGCCTGCCAGGCGCCGGCGAAGACCTCGCCGCGGCGGGCGTCGATGACGGCGGCCACGACGCGCGCCCCGCCCGTCTCAGCCGCGCCGGTTGCGAGCGCCACGAGCGAGGACACCGGTACGAGCGGGAGTCCGCGCGCCTGCGCGAGAGCGCGCGCCGTGGCGATTCCGATCCGCAATCCCGTGAACCCGCCCGGCCCGACGCCGACGGCGATCCGCTCGAGCTCGTCCCAGCCGACGCCGCCCTCCTCCAGCGCGCGCTCGACCAGCGGGAGCAGCCGGCTCGCGTGCTGGCCGCGCGAGCCCTCCGGCGGGTCGTCGCGCGCCTCGACCACGCGCCCGTCGCCGAGCAGAACTCCGACGACCGTAGCCGGCGTCGCCGTGTCGAACGCGAGCAGGATCACCCGCGCACCTCGATCCGCCGGCGGTCGCCGCCCGCGTGCGCGAGCGTGACGTGGCGCGCGATGCCGCGGTCGCCGAGCAGCGCCTCGGACTCCGCGCGTTCCGGCCACTCGACGAACGTGATCGTGTCGGGTCCGAAGTAGGGGTCGAGCAGCCCCGGGTCCTCGTCCTGCAGCCCGGCCAGCCGGTAGAGGTCTAGATGCGCGAGCGGCCCGGCTGCACCGTCGTAGAGGATCCCGACGACGAACGTGGGACTCGTGATCACCTCGGTCACGCCCAGCGCGCGCAGGGCGCCACGCACGAACGTGGTCTTGCCGCTGCCGAGCTCGCCGGAGACGAGCACGACGTCGCCGGCGCGCAGCTGCGCCGCGAGCTCGGCGCCGGCCCGCTCGGTCGCCTCGGGGCCGTCGGTCTCGCTAGGAGCGGTCACGCAGGCGGAGGCGCAGCGCGATGCCGCCGCCCAGCAGCAAGGCGCCGGCCGCGAGGATCAGACCGGCGTCGAATCCGGTGCGCGGGAGCTCTGACTGCTGCTGCTGCGACGCCGGCTCGGCGGTGGCGCTCGGCGGCGCGGACTCCGCCGTGGGCGCCGGAGCCTCCGGCGCGGGCTCGGCCGGGGCCGGGCGCGGGGGCCGGCGTCGCCGTCGGCTCGGGCTGGCTCTGCTCCTCGCCCGCGAACGGATCCTCGTACTGCTCGTCGCCGGCGCTCTGGCCGAGCGCGACGGGAGCCGCCGGGCCGGCGGCGGCGAGAGCGAGCGCGGCGACGGCGACGGTCAGGCGACGGCGCGGCGACATGACGGCGCACCTTAGCGAGCGGCCTTGACGGTCGAAGGGGGTCGACCTCGGTCCCCCGTGCATGGACTGGCGAACGGCGAGCATTGAGTGAGCGGGTTCGGCCGCACCGACGGACGCCGGGCGCTTTGGGGTCATATCGACCCAAAAGCGCCCCACGTGAACATGGGTGCGTCTCCGCGGAGACGCACCCGCAATCCAGCCGTTCCTCACTGCCCGCGGTTCGCCTCGGAGCGCGGCGCGTCACCGTGCATACCGCGACGGATGGCCGCCGGCGCGCGGCCCGCGGATCGGGCGCGGCGGCACAGCCTCCTCCACGGGCACGGCCGCGCCGCCGCGCAGCACGCGGCGCTCGCGCAGGAACGACGGCAGCAGCGGCAACGCCATCCCGATGCCGGCGAGGTGCGCGCGCAGGCCGCCGCTGCGCGCCGCGTGCCAGGCCCACGCGAGCTGGCGGTACGCGACCAGGTGGAGCCAGCGCGCCGGGAACGCGCGCGCGACGAGGAGGAGCGTGTTGCGCTCCACCCAGGCGTCCGGCCCGTGGCGCAGTGCCGCGCTCGACGCCGCCGCCCGCGTGGCGGGCAACCGCGCGGGGCTCCCAGCGACAGCGCCAGCCCGCAAGGCGCAGGCGCAGGCCGAGATCGACGTCCTCCAGGTACGTGCCGAAGCGCTCCTCGAATCCGCCGGCGTCCAGCACCGCCGAGCGCCGGTAGAGCGCCGCCCCGGCGCACGCGGAGAAGACCTCGCCGGGCGCCGCGTAGCGCCCGCCGTCGCGCTCGAAGCGCCCGCGCTGCTCGCACGCGCCGTCGCGCCGGAGCACGTCGCCCGCGTCATAGATCAGCGTCGGGTCAGCTCGGGTCGACCAGCTTCGTCGCCACCGCCGCAGCCTGTGGTGCCGCGCGCAACGCGGCGGCGGCATGCGCGAGCCAGTCGGGCGCGAGCACCACGTCTGTGTTGACGAGCGCGGCCGCCTCCGCGGAGACCGCGCGGAGACCTGCGTTCGCCGCGCGCGCGAAGCCGCCGTTCGACCGCAGCGCGAGCACGCGCACGTGCGGGAAGCGCTCCGCGAGCAACGCAATCGAGCCGTCCGTCGAGCCGTCGTCGACCACGAGGACGTCGTCCGGCGCGAGGGTCTGCTCCGCGAGCGAGGCGAGTACTCCCGGCAGCCACGGGACGCCGTTGAAGTTGGGGATGACGACCGCGACGTCCACCGCCGCGACGCTATCCACTACGGTGCCGCGCCGTGCCCTTCACGGTCGTCGTCGTGCTGCACGACTCCGCCGCCGAGCTGGACGTGCTGCTGCGATCGATCGACGCAGCAGCCTCGACGAGCGCCCGCAGCTCGTGGTCGTCGACACCGGCAGCGCGGACGGCGGCGCCGAGCGTGCCGCCGCACTGGGGCGCAGAGGTGCTCGAACGGCGCGACAACCCGGGCTTCGGCGCGGCGAGCAACGCCGGGCTCGAGCGGGCGCGCCACGACGTCGGCGTGCTGCTCAACCCCGATTGCGAGCTGCTCGACGGCTCGCTCGGCGCGCTCGCCGCGCTCGTCCGGGCGTACCCGCGCGCGCTGCACGTGCCGCGGCTCCTCAACGGCGACGGCAGCGTGCAGCGCTCGGCGCACCCGCTGCCCGGGACCGTCGGCGCGCTGGCCGGCGCCGCGCTCTACGCGCCGCTGCTGCCGCGCGCCGCTCCGCGACCGGCTGGAGCCGTACCGGGCGGAGCAGTCGCGAACCGTGGGGTGGGCGGTCGCAGCGTGCCTCGCGGGCGACACGGCGACGCTGCGCCAGCTCGGCCCCTTCGACCCGGCGACGCACCTGTTCGCCGAGGACATGGAGCTGTGCCTGCGTGCTCGGGCAGCGGGGGTTCCGACGGTGCTGCACCCACAGCTGCGGGTCCGCCACACGGGCGGGCATGCGGTGATGCGAGCAGGCGAGCCGTTCGACGTCCTGGCCGCGCCGCCGCCGGGCGGTGGTCGGGGCGATCCGCGGCGACCGCGCACTGGCGCTCGACGATGCCGCCCAGGCGCTCACGTTCGCGTCGCGGGCCGCGGGCACGCGCTGCTCGGTGGCGACGCGCAGCGGCCGTGGCGTCAGCTCCAGGCCTCTGGCGCGAGCGCGCGGCGGGGTGCAGCTCGCGTGAGCGCAGGCAGCAGCGAGCGCGCCCGTCCGTGCTCGTCGTGAGCGCCGCGGGCGTGCTCGGCGGCGCGGAGCGGGTGCTGGTCGACTGGGCCGGCCGCGATCGAGCGACCGGTGCTGCTCGCCTGCCCGCCCGGAGCCGCTCGCCGACGCCGCTGGCGACGCCCGACCTCACTGTGGTCGCGCTCGACGAGCGGCCGCTGCAGCGGCGCGGCCGGCCCGGCCGCGCCGCGCTCGACCTCGCCGCGCTCGCACGCGACATCGCGCGGCTCGCCAAGACCCACCGCCCCGCCGTCGTCGTCGCGTCCGGACAGCGCCCGCTGCTCGCCGCCGCGGCGGCGCGGCTCGCAGGCCACGCGTCTGCTCGCGCTGCTGCACGACCTGCCCCTCACGCCCGCTCGCCGCGCCGCTCCGCGCGGCGGCGGCCCGCGCCGACGCGATCGTCGCGACCTCGGGCGCCGTCGCCCGCGCGGCCGACCCGCACGCTCGTCGGCTCGCCCGCACGACCGTCATCCACCCCGGCGTAGATCTCGCCGCGTGGGCGCTCCCCGATCCGCCCTCCGGGCCGCCGCGCGCGCTCTGCCTCGGCGCGCTCGTTCCCTGGAAGCGCACCGGCCTCGCGCTCGAGATCGCCGCTCACGTCCCCGAGCTGCGGCTGGACATCGCGGGGGCGCCGCTGCCAGGCGACCGTCCGGCTACCCGCAGGCGCTGCATGAGCGCGCCGCGCGCCCCGACCTGGCCGGGCGTGTCCGCTTCCTCGGCCAAGTCGACGACCCGCGCACCGCGCTCGCGGACGCGCACCTCCTGCTCCACTGCGCCGACCGCGAGCCGTTCGGTCTCGCGCTGGTCGAAGCGCTCGCCGCCGGCCGACCGGTTGCCGCGCCGGCGGCCGCTGGGCCGCTCGAGATCGTGACGCCCGCCTGCGGCCGGCTCTACGCCGCCGGCGACGCCGCCGCCGGCGCAAGCGCCGTCCGCGAGCTGCTCGCCGAAACGGCCCGTCGTGGCGCCGGCGGCCGCCGGACCGCTGGAGATCGTCACGGCGGCATCCGGTCGCCTGTACGAGCCCGGCGGCGACGCCGCCGCCAGCGGTCCGGCCGCGCTCGCTGACCCGGCGGCTCCCGCCGCGGCGCGCGCACGCGCGGCGGAATTCGACGGCGCCGCGGCCGTGCGGCGCTTCGCCGCCGTCTTGAGCGCTGCGCGGGCTAGCCGCGAGCGCGGCGAGCGCCTAGCCAACGCGAGATCGTCATGGGCGCGAGTAGCCGCGCTCGAGCGGGACGAGCCCGTTATGCGGGATCCGGACGCGGATCCGGAAGCTGCCCGTTCCTCCACTGAAGCGGTAGCTCGCGCGCCACGTCGCGCGCGTGCCGCGCGTCCGCGTCGTCGCGAAAACGCGCCACCGCCCACGCTCGAATGCCTGCATCTCGACGCGTGTTCCCGATCGACGGGAGCAAGAAGCCGTGCAGCCGTAGCCGGCCGGACAGATGCATGCGGCCGCCGCGCGCGATAGCGCGCGGCCGCATATGCAACGTCGACGACCACGGCACCCGGTAGCGCAGCCGCTGCAGCCCAGCCTGCAGCCCGCGTGGCCCAGCGACACGACCCGCACGGCGCGGCTCGCGCCCACCGGCAGGACTCATGCGGAACCCGCCCTTGGGGCCCGTCACGCGTACTCGCCGCGACCTCCTCCGCGCGCGCCGTCGACGCGCAGCCGCGTAAGCACGGTTATCTGCTGCCCGGCGAGCGGACCGCCGCGCCAGGCGCGAAGGCGCCCGCGCACGACCGGGCCGCGCCGGAGCCCGCCGTTGACTCCTCCACGCATCCTGCGGCCGAAGCCCGCCCGCAGCCGCACCGGCCTGCCCACGATCTGGGCGCTCCGCCCCAGCGCGTCCGTCGCGCCGCGGAACGTGCGCCCCGCGCGCCAACCGCACATACGGGCGACGAGGCGGCCGCCACGCAGCGGGGTGCGCAGCGGGCGGAAGCGTCCGCGCCGCCGCACTTCGATCGTCCCGCGCACGGTGCCCGAACCCGGGTCCGGCGCGTCCACCACGACCTTCCGCCGGGTGGTGGGGGGGCGATCCGGCGGACACCTGCCGATCGACCCGGGACACTTGCCAGCCGTGTCGGTCGCCTCAACGCTGACGGTGGCACGCCGTCCGGCAGGCCCGAGCCCGGTGGCAGCGCCCGCTCGGCAGCTTGGCCGCACGGCGCTACCAGGCGATAGTCGCACGGCGGCTCCACCGTATGGACCGGCGACCCGTCGACGAGGACGCGGGCCTGGCGGATGCCGACCGGGTCGCTCGCGCCGAAGCTGAGTGGCACTATCGTCGGTGCGCAGCCCCGGCTCGAGCAGCGGCCCGCGGGCGACCACTCCCGGCTGGCCCTCGTCGCGGATCGTCACGATCGAGCCCGAGCTGCTCAAGCCGACCAGCGGGAAGCCGTTGCTGCCCGCGGTCTGGCAGCCGGCCGACGCGGCGCACGCGGCCGACTAAAGGATCTTGTCGGTCTCGAGGTCGCGCTCGACGCGAGCGCCGGCGGACATCCCATCGCCCCTGCCGAACTCGCACAGCAGCAGGCCCGAGGGATCGCGCACGTCTCGCTCAAGAGGGGCCCGCCGATCACCGAGGCATCGCCGCGGTATCCCTGGACGAGCAGATCGTGATTGAAACGGTAGCCGTGCCGCCAGATCACCATCTTGTCCAGGATCGCCCCCTGCGGTGCGGTCAGCTGGAACCCGGCGCCCGTGAAGAATGGCGCTGTCACGCCGGCACGCGGCTCCGAGTACGCGGTCATCGTCCGGCACAACGCCGCCAGGGCTCAGTACGCGCGCTGAAGTCGGGCGCGACCTGCCACGCGCGATTGACGCCGTTCGCGCCCGGGGCGCCGCACGAGACGACGTCGTACGACCCCGCCGCCGCCGGACCCGCCGTCACGAACATCGCGGCCACAGCGATCGCGGCTGCCACACACTCCTTCCCATGCGGCGCTGCACTGTAGCCACCCCGGCTGGCACGACCACCGCCGCGCAAGCATCTAAGGTCGTGCCGCGTGCGCGTGCGGAACGGCCACTGGATCGCGCTGACACTGCTGCTCGTGCTCGCCGCGGCGTTCCTGTATCGCGAGACGCGGGGCACCACGCTCTGGTTCGACGAATGGTCGTGGGCGCTCCGCCGTCGCGGCAGCGGGCTCGACACGTTCCTAGACCCGCACAACGGCCACCTCTCGCTCGTCCCGGTGTCGATCTACAAGGCACTGTTCGCCATCGCCGGGCTGACCGACTATCGCCCGTACCGCGTGCTCGTGATCGCCGCTCACCTCGGCTGTGTCGTGCTCGTGTTCCTCTACGCGCGCAAGCGGGTGGGCGACTTCGCCGGCGTTCTCGCCGCGATCCTGATCCTCTTACTCGGCCCGGGCTGGCAGAACTTCCTCTGGCCGTTCCAGATCGCGTGGCTGATCGTCGCTCGGCGCCGGGCTCGGCGCGCTGATGGCGCTCGACCGCGCGACCGCCGCGGGCGACCTGACCGCGTGCGTGTTGCTCGCGCTCTCGCTCGCGAGCTCCGGGCTCGGGCTGCGCGATCCCGCTCGGGTCGCTCGTCGACGTCGGCGGGCCGGCGTCGCCTCGCGCGACGTCTGGATCGTCGCCGTGCCGCTGCGTTGTACGTGCCCTGGTGGATGCGTCTGCCGGACACCGCCCTCATCCGGCACAAGATCGTGATCGCGCCCGACTTCGTCGCCGATAGCGCAGCCGGCCCGATGAGCGCGCTGACCGGCCTCGACCGAGGAGCCGATCGGGCCGGCAGCGCCGGGGCGCTGCCGCTGGGGTCGGCCGCTCGCGGTCGGCGCGCCGCGGCGCTCCTCGCCTGGCGGCTCGCGCGCAGTTGCGACCGATCCCGCGCGGGTCGCGCGCTGCTCACGATCCTGCTCTCGTTCTGGGCGCTCACCGCGCTGCGGAGAGCGGGGTCCTCGGTCGGCAACGAGAGCCGCTACGTCTACGTCGGCGCCTTCTTCGGCCTCGCCTGATCGCCGAGCTGGCCGCGCGGCCGCCGGCTCTCGCTGCGCGTGGCCGCGCTCGGGTCGCGCTGGTCGCGGTGGGTTCGCCGTCATCGCCAACCTCGGCGACGTGCGCGAGGCCGGGCGCGCTTCCTGCGCGGAACCGCGCACTCCACGCGCGCCGTCCTCGGAGCGCTCGAGCTCGGGCGGCCGGCGATCCGCGACGATCACGTCGCGACCGCGGATGCCCGGCTATCCGCTGTTCATCATCCGCGCCGGCCGCTACTTCGCCGCGGTCGCAGGAGCACGGCTCGCCGGCAGCGAGCCCCGCGGACATCGCGGCCGCCCCCGAGCCCGCCCGCATGCTCGCCGACGCCGAGCTCGCCGACATCCATCGCATCGCCCTCACGGCGCCGAGCGGCGGCGCCGGCGGGCGATGCCCCGGCGGTCGACGCGGCGACCGGCGGCACGACGAGCGCGCGCGGCCCGTGCGTCGCGTTCCGAGCCGCTCGCCGCGGTCGCCGGCGGCACGCCGCGCGAGCTCCAGCTGACCGTCCCCGCCGGCGGGATCCTGCTCCTGACCGCCGAGGATGCGCCGCTCGACGTAGCGTGCGGCGGTTCGCCGCGAGCTTCCCGCCCGAGCCGCAGGCGACGCTCGCCGCCGGCGCCCGGCCGAGCTCCGGATCGCGCGCTGACGGCGCAGCGCAGCCGTGGCACGTCCGCGCTCCGCCCGAGGGCCGCTTGACCGCATGCACGCCCCGGACGAGCCGCTGATCGGACCCAGGCGCGCGCCGCTGCTCGGCGCGAGCGCCGCCTGCCTGCTGGTCGGGCCGACCGCGCTCGCGTTCTTCTCCGGCGGCTACTTCGCCGAGCCGCGGCTGATCGCGGCGATCGTCGTGTGGACGCTCGTGCTCGCGCTGGCGCTCGCCGGGCCGGCGCCGCTGCCGACGCGCCGCGCCGGGCGGCTCGCGCTCGGCGGGCTCGCCGCGCTCGCCGCTCTGGAGCGCACTCTCGATCACCTGGGCGCCGCTCGGCGGGCCCGCGGTCGAGAGCGTGCAGCGGCTCGTCGCTCTACGCTCGGCGCGCTGCTCGCTCGCCGTCGGCGTGCTGCGCGACGCCGCGCGCTGCTGCGCGCGGTCGAGCCCGCGCTCGCCGCCGGCGCTCGCGATCGTCATCGGCTACGGGCTCGCCGGGCGGCTGCTGCCCGGGCATCGTCGAGCTGGCGCGCTCGGCGCGCGCCGGCGGCCGGCTCGAGCAGCCGATCACCTACTGGAACGCCGAGGGCCCGCTCGCCGCGTTCGGCCTCGTCCTGTGCGCCCGCCTCGCCGGCGACGCGCGCGCGCCCGCCGCTGCTGCGCGGCGCCGCCGCGGCGGCCGCCGCGCGCCGCTCGGCGCCGGCCGTCTACCTGTCCTACTCGCGCGGCGCGATCGCCGCCGCCGCGCTCGGGCTGATCGTGCTCGTCGCGCTCGCGCCGTCGCGCGCGCAGCTGCGCGCGGCGGCGCTCGCGCTCGCCACCGGCGTCGCCGCGCGGCGGCCGCGGCGGCGTTCCCGGCCCCGCCGGCGCTCGAGGGCCCGCTCGGCGACCGCGTGCGCGACGGCGCGGTCGCGCTCGCGCTGCTCGTCGCCGCTCGCCGCGCTGCGCCGCCTTCGTCACGCGCCCGCCCCGGCGCGCGCGGCGCGACCCGCGCGCTCGCCGGGCGCCGCCGGCTGGCCGCCGCGGCGCGCGGTCGTCGCCGCTGCTCGCGCCCGGCCTCGTCGTCGGCGGCCTCGGCGAGCGGCCGAGCCGCGCCGAGCTCGCCGCGCGGCGCCGACGCCGGGCGGCTCGCCAGGTCAGCTCCAACCGCTACGAGTACTGGCGGGTCGGGCTCGGCGCGTTCCCGCGCGAGCCGCTGACCGGGCTCGGCGCGGGCGGCTTCCGCGTCGAGTGGCTGCGCGAGCGCGCGTTCGCGGAGACCGTCAAGGACGCCCACTCGCTCGAGGTCGAGATCGCGGCGGAGCTCGGGCTCGTCGGGCTGCTCGCGTTCGCGCTGCTGCTCGCCGGCGTCGCCGTCGCCGCGCGCGAGGCGCTGCGCGCGCGAGCGCGCGGCGGCCGCCGGATCGTGCGCCGCGCTCGCTCGCCTGGTTCCTGCACGCATCGATCGACTGGGACTGGCAGCTGCCGGCCGTAACGCTGCCCGCGATCGTGCTGCGCTGGGCGCGCTGATCGTCCTGCCGGAGACGCCGGCGCGCGGCTCAGCCCGCCGGCGTTGACGGGATCGAGCGCTCGCGCGCCGCCCGGACGCGCCGCGCGATCGCGGGGTCCGTCCCGGCGCGACGCTTCGACAGGACGCTCCAGGCGCCGCAGGTTGTCGGGCTCGCGGCGCAGCGACGGCCTCGAGCAGCGCGCGGCCTCGTCGTCGCGCCCGCGGCGCGACACGATGCGCGGCGCGCAGCACATCCGGTCGCGTGTCCGGGTTGAGCAGCCCGGCGCGCACGGACGCGGTCTCGGCGCGCGGCAGGTCGCGCGGGCGCCGCGCGACCCGCCGCCTCGATGCCCGCGGCCAGCAGGCGCGCGTCGCGCTCCATCACGGCCGAGCCACGCGAGCACGAGCGACCGCGACGAGCGCGACGCGACCGCGCGGCCACGCCGTCACAGCTCCTCCGCGATGCGCGGCGCCTCGCGGTTGAAGATCCACACGGCGAGCACGCAGACCAGCACGAACATCGCCGCCGCGGCACGAGCGCACAGCGATCCCTCCGGCGCCGCGACCGGCCCGGGCGCGCCCGGGTCGATCACCCACTTGCGCGCGAGCTCGAACATCGGCGTGAGCGGGTTGAGCGCGAGGACGTCGCGCAGCGTCCCGGACACGATCTCGATCGGGTAGAGCACCGGCGTCGCGTAGAACAGCGCGGTCGCCGCGACGCTCCAGATGATCGCGGTGTCGCGGAAGCGCGGGAACAGCGCCGACAGCGATCATCGCGACCGCCGTCGTGATCACGAACAGCAGCGCCAGCAGCGAGCGGGAACAGCAGCCACGTCCACGATCGGCGCGATCCCGCACGGCGAGCAGGAAGACGACCACGACGACGAGGTTGACGCCGAGGTTGAACACGCCGTCAGCACGACCGCGAGCGGGATCACGAGCCGCGGGAACTGCGTCTTGCGCACGACCGACTCCTGGCTGACGATCGAGGTGACCGACTGCGTCGTGGCCTCCTGGAAGAACCCGAAGAGCACGATGTTGAACAGCAGCAGCACCGGGTAGTTCGGCACGCGGTCGCCGAGGTCGAACGCCTGCGTGAAGACGACCAGCAGCACGCGCGAACAGCAGCAGCGGCCGCGCGAGCGACCACACGTAGCCGAGCGCCGTGCCGAGGTAGCTGCGCTTGAACTCGGTCACCGCGATCAGGTAGAGCAGCTCGACGCGCGCGCCGCCAGCCGCCGCCGAGCGCGGACGGCCCGCGGACGTCGCGGAGCTCGAGCGGCGGCTCGCTCACTGCGGCAGCCCCGCCGGATCGCGCTCGAGCGCCGCCTCGACGTCCGCCTCGCACCGTCACGCTGCCCGGCCCCGGGCCGGGTTCCGTAGACGACGAAGTCGAGCAGCCGCGACGCACGTGCAGCGCGAGGTCGCCCTGGGTCCGGTTGCGCGCGATGAAGCAGTGGACGAAGTAGCGGCCCGGCACGAGCGGGTTCTCGATCGCGCCGGCGATCCGCACCCGCTGGCCGGCCTGCGACTCCGCTCGCCGGCTCCCACGTCGAGCGTCCTGTTGAAGCCGAACACCGTGATCGCCGTCCGCGTCAGGAAGTGGATCCCGAAGACCGGGCGCGTCGAGCTCCTGCCGCGCCTCGAACACCACGCGCATGCCGATCGGCTCGCCCTGCTCGATGTTCTCGACCCGCTCCCCGGCTCGTTCTCGAGCCAGGCGTCGACGACGCGCACGTTGACGTCCGGCACGCCGCTGCGCCCGTCCGGCCGCGCCCGTCCGCGACCCGGGAAGTTGAGCCGGAAGTACCGCAGCGCCGCCTCCTCGGGGTCGCCGAGGTAGCGCTGCTCGCCGTCGTGGATGCAGCATCGCCCGGTCGCAGAAGCCCTGGACGGTCGCCATGTCGTGCGTGACGAGCACGATCGTCTTGCCCGCGCGCCGCTTCTCGCGGAACACGTCCATGCACTTCTGCGCGAACGACGGCGTCGCCGACCGCGAGCACCTCGTCGATCAGCATGATGTCGGCGTCCGCCTCGACCATCACCGCGAACGCGAGCCGGACCATCATCCCGGACGAGTAGTTCTTGAGCTTGAGCTCGGCGAACTCGCGCAGCTCGGCGAAGTCGAGCACCGCGTCGAGCCGCCTGCCGCGCCTCGCGCCGGCCGAGGCCCATCATCACGCCGTTGAGCACGACGTTCTCGCGCGAGGTGAGCTCCGGGTTGAAGCCGACGCCGAGCTCGATGAACGGCGCCAGCCGCCCGGCCATCCGGATCCGTCCCGCCGTCGGCGCGGTAGATGCTCGACATGATCTTCAGCAGCGTGCTCTTGCCGGAGCCGTTGCGGCCGACGATGCCGAAGAACTCGCCGCGGTGGACGTCGAACGAGACGCCGCGCAGCGCGTGCAGCTCGCGGTAGTCGCCGCGCGCGAACGGGTGCAGCGCGCGCTCCTTGAGCGTGTCGACGCGGTGCTGCGGGATGCGGAACGTCTTCTCGACGCCCGCGCGCCTCGATCACCACCGGCGGCTGCGCGCTCGGCAGCCATCGCCCCGAAGCGTACGCGGCGCTCACACGACGCCCCGCCAGCGGCGCAGGCGCGCGCTGCTGGAAGCTGAGCATGCGTCGGGGAAGCGCGCGTCGAGCGGCCGCCGCCCGGGCGCCGCGCGCCGAGCGCGAGCAGGGCGACGCCCAGCGCCAAACGATCCCGCGCACCAGCTCCGACTCGCTGCCGAGCGTCTCGTGCGCCCACGCCGCGCGCAGCGGGCGCAGCGCCAGCCAGGCGAACGCCAGCGGCGAGCGCTCGGCGCGCGACGAAGCGCGTCAGCGCACGCCGCTTGCGCGGCGTCAGCCGGGCGCCGCAGCGGACCAGCAGCGCTGCGCCAGCACAGCGCGGGCGAGTAGCCGAGGAAGTAGGCGCCGCGCCCCCCGCGCAGCAGCGCCGCGCGGCGCGGCCGGGTCGCCGGCGTACGTCGCCGAAGAATGCGCCGCCGTGCTGGACGTAGTCGTATAGCGGCCGGTCGACGTACGCCACGTCGCCGCGGCGAGCGCCACGAGCCCGATCCAGTGGTCGTGGAACTGCAGCCCCGGGCCTCTCCGGGAACGGCAGCGCGAGCTCGGCGACCTCGCGCCGGAACAGCGTGGCCGCGCCGGTGATCGTGTTCGCCGACGAGCAGCGAGGCGAGGTCGGTGTGGTTGTTGCGCCGTCCCGCCCACATCGTGTCGCGCAGCACGCGGCCGTCCGCGTCGACCAGCCGCTGGTCGGAGTAGACCATCTGGGCGCCGCCGAGCGCCGCCGCAGCACCGCCAGCTTCTCCGGCTGCCAGCGGTCGTCCTGGTCGCACAGCGCGATCAGCTCGGCCTCGCCGGCGCGAGCCGCAGCGCGCGCTCGAAGTTGCGGTAGAAGCCCAGCCGCCGCTCCGCAGCGCGAGACGACGAACCGCGGGTCGTCGCCGATCACCCGCGGAGCGCGTCGAACCGCCCCGGCCCGAAGCAGTCGTCGCTGATCGACGCACACCCAGCGCTCGTCGGTCTGCGCCCGCAGCGACTCGACCTGCGCTCCGGAACAGCGTCGAGGTCCGGCTCGAACGTGGCCATGCAGATCGCGATCAGGCCGTCGGGCGCGGCGCCGGCGGCGCCGGCGGCTCGGCGGCCGACCTCGATCGCGGCCCAGCGGCGCGACCTGCTCGGCTCCGCCGGCGAGCCGCGCGGCGACGGCGAGCTCGACCGTCCCAGCCGCTGGCGGCCCCCGACCGGCACGGTCGCCCAGAAGCCGCTGCGGAAGCCGCCGTCGGCCTGGAGCGCTCGGAAGACGTCCGGCCGCGGCATCCCGCACGCGGCGGCGCGGTGCGGCTCGCCGTCGACCAGGATCTCGAGCCCGCACGCCGCTCGCGCGGTGGAAGCATGTGCCGGAGCAGAAGACGGCGGTCCCGCCGCCCGCCGGCAGCGACCGGGCAGCGGGCTCTCGAGCTCACCACCAGTTCAGCGGTCACGCGGCGGGAACCTATCCTTCCGCGGCGATGACGGCCGTCCCGCCCGAGAGCGCGCGCGTGGCTGGCGGACGCGCGCGCGCATCTCGCCGGCCGCGCGGCGAGCCGCGCGCCGACCGCGCCGGACCCGACGCCGAGACGCTCCGCGGCCTACCTCGACGCTGCTCAAGCTCGCGCTCTGCGACCTGGCGGGCGCAGCACGACGTCGGTCGGCGCGCTGCCGGACGGCACCGTGATGTCGCGCGAGCTGCGCGGCGACGAGCGGCGGCTGCGCTCGGCCGGGCATGGACTGGCCGCTGCAAGGGCTCACGATGGTCGGGCTGGGCCGGCTCGATGACCTCCAGGCGTGCGTCGAGTCGCTCGTCGCCGACGGCGTCGAGGGCGACGTGATCGAGGCCGGCGCCTGGCGCGGCGGCGCGTCGATCCTCATGCGCGCCACGCTCGACACGCTCGGGCGACGACCGCACCGTCTGGGTCGCCGACTCGTTCCAGGGCTTCCCGGCCACCGCGCCGGACGACGCGGGGCCGTGCTCTCAGCACGTTCGACTTTCTCGCCGCGCCGCTCGACGAGGTGCGCGAGAGCTTCGCGCGCCTCGGCTGCGAGCGCGGCGTGCGCTTCGTGCCGGGCTTCTTCGAGGACACGCTGCCGCCGCTCGCGACGAGCGCTGGGCGATCGTCCGGCTCGACGCCGACACCTACGAGCCGACGCGGCTCGCGCTCGTGCCCTGTACCCCGGCCTCGCCGCGGGCGGTCACCTGATCGTCGACGACTACGGCTCGTTCGAGGGCTGCCGCCGGGCGGTCGACCAGTTCCGCACCGCCCACGGCGATCACCGAGCCGCTGGAGACGGTCGACTCCACGTGCGTGCGCTGGCGCCGGACGCGAGACGCGGATCGCGATCGTGCCGCCGGTACCACCGCCAGCGCCGGCGCGCGCCGGCGCTCGAGTGCCCCGCGCGACCGGCAGGTGCCCACTGCACGAGAGGTCGAGCTGCGATCCGGGAGCTCGCCACGCTGCGCGAGCGCGTCGCCGCCGCGGAGGCCGCAGATCGGACTGCGGGCGTGGCTGCGCGCCGGCTGGGGCGGTCGGCCGCGATGATCGTCTTCGCCTCCTCGATCACCGATCCGGAGGTCTACGAGCGCGCGCCGAGCCCGGGATCCGCCTCGCCGCCGAGCCCGACTCCGAGGTGCTGGCACACGCCGCCGCCGGCTCGCTGTTCCGCTCCTACAACCTGATCATGGACACGGTCGCGGGGCGCGACGACCTCGAGGCGCTCGTCCTCCTACACCAGGACGCCGAGATCGCCGATCCCGAGTTCTGCGCCAAGCTCCGGCGCGCGCTCGCGACCCGGAGGTCGGCGTCGTCGGCTGCGTCGGCGCGATCGGCGTGCGCAGCATCGCCTGGTGGGAGGGCTCGGTGACGTGGGCGTCGTTCGTCCACCGCTACGGCGAGCTCGGCGGCGGCGAGCTGCCGGCCTTCTCCTGGAACGGCGACGAGCTGCCCGCGTACGCCCGCACCGGCGAGGTCGACACCGTCGACGGCTTCGTCCTCGCCCTCTCGCCGTGGACGGTGCGCAACGTCCGCTTCGACGAGTCGCTCGGCCAGCTTCACGGCTACGACTTCGACTTCTGCCTCCAGGTCCGCGCCGCCGGCCGCAAGGTCGTGACCGCGGACTTCAAGGTCGTCCACCACCACTCGCTCGACCTGATCAGCGACCCGGAGACCTGGATCGACGCGCACATGCGCGTCGCGGAGAAGTGGGACGGCCGGATGCCGGGCGTCGGCGCGGCCGGCGGCGACTGGAGGCAGCGCGCGCGCCGTGCCGAGGCCGAGGCGGCGCGGCCCGCACCCAGGCGGTGGCGGCGATGCTCCAGGCCGACGCGCGCGCGCTCCAGCTCGAGCGCCAACTCGAGGAGGTCACCGAGAGCACTCCTGGAGGATCACGGCTCCGCTGCGCAACTCCGTGCGCTGGGCAGGGCGCGCCGCCGCCGATGATCGCGTTCGGATCCCCGATCACCGCGCCCGAGGTGTACGAGCGCTTCGCGAGCCGGGCATCCGCGGCGTCGCCGAGCCGGGGTCCGCGCTGTTCGCGTACCGCGCGACCAGCTCGATCTTCCGCAGCTACAACCTCATCCTCGACGCAGGCCGCGCCCGCGACGACCTCGAGGCGCTCGTGCTGGTCCACCAGGACACCGAGATCGTCGACCCCGACCTCTGCGCCAAGGTGCGGCGTTGTTGCGCGACCCGGATGTCGCGTGATCGGATCATCGGCGCGATCGGTGTGCGCACATCGCGTGGTGGAGGGATCGGTCACGTGGGCGTCGTCGTCCATCGCTAGCCGAGCTCGGCGGCGGCGACCTTCCGGATTCGCGTGGAGGCGGTGGCGCCCACCTTCGCGCTCCAGCCAGGTCGACGTCGTCGATGGGTTCCTGCTGGTGCTCTGCCATCGGTCGTCCGCAATTCCTTCGACGAGTCGCTCGGCCGGCTCCACGGTTACGACGTCGACTTCTGCCTCCAGGTGCGCGCCGCGGGCCGCAAGGTCGTGACCGAGGGACTCGCGCGATCCACGACCATTCGCTGGAGCTCGTCGGCGACCCTGATGTCGGATCGAGGCCACATGCGGCTCGCGCGCAAGTGGGATGGGCGTATGCCGGGAGTCGGCACGGGGCGGCGACTGGGAAAGCGCGCGCCGCGCGGAGGCGGAGGCCGAGGCCGGCGCGCCGCGCGCGTTCGCTGCAACTGCAATACGAGGCGCGCGAGAGGGATCCGGCACGTCACCGGCGACTCACTACCGCATGGCCGGCGGATCACTCGAGCCGCTGCGGCGCGCGAATGAATGGCGCGGCAGCGTTAACGCGCGATCTCCGCTGTCCGATGGCCCGCGGCGGACTGCTCCCTCGAGACCACCGTCTGGCCGCGCGCGATACCGACGCGGTGGCGCAGGCGCGACAGCCGCTCGGCGAGCGCGGACGCGCTCGAATGGAGCAGGCGCTGGAGCATCGCTTCGCGGCGTGCCAGCCGCTGCCGGGCGATCGTTGCCCGCACGACAATAGTCGGCGGAGGCCAGGTGGAACACCGGTTGTCCTCCAGCCGCCCAGTAGCGGGTTCCCTGGCCACGGCTCGAGCACGTCAGCGACGGCGCCGCGTACGGCGCGTCCGCCCGCCACACGACGCGCGACCCGAAGAACGCGGGCACGATCGCGAGCCGCAGGTCCGCGCGCTGCGCGACGAACTCTTCGACGGCCGTCAGTTCGCCGTTGCGCGGTGGCCCTCGCGCGCGCCGCAGCGCGCTACGGCAGGCCGTCGGGGCGGATCCTGGGCTCGCCCGGGAACAGGCCGCCGCCTTCCGCGATCGGGCTGGCGGCGCTCTGCGATCCTCTCTGGCGGCGTAGTAGTCGTCGCGCCGTCCATGCGGCCAGCAGACGTCGTGGAACAGCAGCAGCGGCATCCCGCCCTCGCCAGGCGGCGATCAAGCGCAGCTCCTCGCTCACGGTGTAGTGGCTGTGATCGCCGTCGACGATCACTGCATCGACGGCGCGTCGCCGGGCAGCGAGCCAGGCTGGTTGCGCGGATCACATCAGCTCGGCCGCTCCCGGCCAGCCGAACCAGCCGTCCTGCGGCGACGGGTCGATCGCGGCGACGCGGGGGCCCGACTCGCCGCCCACTAGACGGGCACCCAGCGAGATCGCCCGGTAGTCGCCGATCTCCAGCACCATCCTCGTCCCGGCGGCGTCGAGGCACGGAGCATGATCTCCGCGAGGTTCAGGACGAAGGCTCCCCAGCGCCTGGGTCGCCGGCGCGGCGGGTCATGCCCAGGCGGTTCCGCTGCACCAAGGGCGGCGAGTCTAACTGCGCCTCTCGACATCCATCCACCCCACCCGTTTTTGATCCACGGATGGGAGCCGGCGAACGTCGCGTCCTGGTCACCGGCGGCGCCGGCTTCGTCGGCGCGAACCTCGCCATCGCGCTGCGCGGCCGCCATCCCGACTGGGAGCTCGTCGCGCTCGACAACCTCAAGCGGCCGCGGCTCCGAGCTCAACCTGCCGCGGCTGCGCGCCGCCGGCGTGCGCTTCGTGCACGGCGACGTCCGCGCCGCGGGCGACCTGCTCGCGCTGCCGCGCGTCGACGCGATCGTCGAGTGCTCGGCCGAGCCGTCGGCGCTCGCCGGGCGTCGACGGCGCCACCGACTACGCGGTGCAGCTCGAACCTGCTCGGCGCCTGGCACTGCCTCGAGCTGGCCCGGCGCGACGGCGCGCAGCTCGTCTTCCTCTCGACGAGCCGCGTCTATCCCGTCGCGCGCGCTCGACGCGCTCGCGCTCGACGAGACGCCGACGCGCTTCGAGCTCGCCGACGAGCAGCCGCTCCCGGGCGCCTCGGCGCGCGGGATCGCCGAGACGTTCCCGCTCGAGGGCGCGCGCACGCTCTACGGCGCGACCAAGCTCGCGGCGGAGCTGCTGGTCGACGGAGTACCGCGGCGCGTTCGGCCTGCGCGCCGTCGATCAACCGCTGCGGCGTGATCGCCGGGCCGTGGCAGATGGGCAAGGTCGACCAGGGCGTCTTCACGTACTGGATGCTCGCCCACCGGCTCGGGCGCCCGCTCGCAGTACCTCGGCTTCGGCGGCACGGGCAAGCCAGGTCCGCGACCTGCTCCACGTCGACGACCTCGTCGACCTGCTCGACGACCAGCTCGCGCGCCCGGAGCACTGGGACGGGCGTCGTCGTGAACGTCGGCGGCGGCCGCGAGCTGCTCGCTCTCGCTGCGTCGAGACGACTGAGCTCTGCCGCGAGCTCACCGGCGACGAGGTGCCGGTCGAGTCGCGGGCGAGGACCGGCCCGGCGACGTCCCGGTCTACATCTCCGACTGCTCGCGGCTGTTCGCGCAGACCGACTGGCGCCCGCGGCGCAGCGCGCGCGAGACGCTCGCGGACATCGCGAGCTGGGTCGCGCGAGCACGAGGCGCAGATCGTGGCCGCGCTGTAGGATCCTGCACGCCTCACGTCATGCCCACTGCGATCGTCACCGGCTCCGGCGGCCTGATCGGCTCCGAGTCCGTCGCGCACTTCGCCGAGCGCGGCTTCGACGTCGTCGGGCTCGAGAACGACATGCGCGCCAGCTTCTTCGGCCCCGAGGCCTCGACCGCGCGCGATCAGCGCGCGGCTCGCGGAGCAGCTTCCCGGACGAGTTCCGCGCTCGAGGACCTCGACATCCGCGACGCCGACGGCGTCGAGCGCCTGTTCGCCCGCGCGGCGCGGCCGGACTCGAGCTGGTCGTCCACACCGCCGCGCAGCCGTCGCACGACTGGGCGGCGAGCGACCCGCAGACCGACTTCAGCGTCAACGCCAACGGCACGCTCAACCTGCTCGAGGCGGCGCGCCGGCACTGCCCCGACGCGCCGTTCGTCTTCTGCTCGACGAACAAGGTCTACGGCGACACGCCGAACCGCCTCCCGCTCGAGGAGCCGGAGACGCGCCTCGAGCTGCCCGGAGGACCACCGCTGGCTACGGCGGCATCGACACGTCGATGTCGATCGACGCGTCGACGCACTCGCTGTTCGGCGTCTCGAAGGCGGCGGCCGACCTGCTGGTGCAGGAGTACGGCCGCTACTTCGACATGCCGACGGTCTGCTTCCGCGGCGGCTGCCTGACCGGGCCCGACGCACGCCGGCACGCGAGCTGCACGGCTTCCTCTCCTACCTGATGCGCTGCACCGTCACCGGCGAGCCGTACACGGTCTTCGGCTACGGCGGCAAGCAGGTGCGCGACAACATCCACTCCGCCGACCTCGTGCGCGCGTTCGAGGCCTTCGCCGCAGCGCCGCGCGCCGCGGCCGTCTACAACCTCGGCGGCGGGCGCGAGTGCAACTGCTCGATGCTGCGAGGCGATCGAGCTCTGCGAGCGGATCGCCGGCCGCGAGCTCGACTGGACGCTGTCCGACGAGCCGCGGATCGGCGACCACCGCTGGTGGATCTCCGACCTCGCGGCCTTCAAGCGCGACTACCCGGGCTGGGAGCTCGAGCACGGCATCGAGGACATCCTGCGCGAGATCCACGACGCGAACGTCGAGCACTGGACGGCCGCGGCGATGAAGCTCTCGGTCGTCATCCCGGCGCACAACGAGGCGGGGTCATCGAGCCGACGCTGCGCGCGCTGCTCGCGCAGCTCGTCGCCGAAGGGCATCGACTACGAGATCGTGGTCGTCGACGACGGCTCGACGGACGGCACCGCCGACGTCGTCGCGCGGATCGCCGCGAGGACCCGCGCGTGCGCTGCGTGCCGCAACGACGGCGCGCACGGCTTCGGCTCGCGGTGCGCGCGGGCTCGAGAGTTCACGGCGACGCCGTCGTGATCGTGATGGCCGACGGCTCCGACGACCCGCGCGACGTCGTCCTCTACTACCGCGTGCTCGAGGCCGGCTACGACTGCGCGTTCGGCTCGCGCTTCATGCCGGGCGCCGTGGTGCGCGACTACCCGCGCCTCAAGCTGCTCATCAACCGGATCGTCAACACCGGGCATCCGGGTGCTCTTCCGCCACGGCTACAACGACACGACCAACGCGTTCAAGGCCTACCGGCGCGAGGTCATCGAGCAGCTTCAGCCGCTGCTCTCGCACGCACTTCAACCTCACCGTCGAGCTGCCGCTGAAGGCCGTCGACGCGCGGCTTCAGCTACGCGATCGTGCCGACGTCGTGGACCGAACCGCGCGGCCGGCGACGTCGAAGCTCCAGCTCAGGAGATGGGCAGCCGCTACCTGTTCATCGTGCTCTACGTCTTCCTCGAGCACCACCTCAGCCGCGGCGACTACCGGCGCTCCGCGCACGTCGTGATCGCGCGCCGGCGCGGTTCGCAGCGATCCGACGGCCGGGCGATCGCGGCACGCCGGCCGGCTCGGGCCGGCGCCTTCCGATCCGCAGGCGGCGATGAGCGTGCGGCGCCCGGGCGCGCCGTCCGCGCTGGGCGTGGCTGTCTCGGTCGTCTCGCTGGCGGCTGTCGTCGTGGTGGATCGCGCACCAGCAGGCGCCCGAGCTGCCCGACTCGGCGGCTCGGCTTCGCCTGGCTCGGCGCTCGCGCTCGCTGATCGGCTCGTGCACGCTCGCGCTGCGCGGCTGGCGCTGGCACCGGATCATCGCGCTCGCCGCGATCCCGCACCGGCGGCGCGACGCGTACGGGCTGACGCTCGGTCGGCTACATGGGCAACAACGTGCTGCCCGCGCGCGGCGGCGAGCTGCTCAAGATCGGGCTCCTCGGCGCGCGCACGACCGCCCGCCGGCGCGAGATCCTCGGCACGGTGATCGCCGAGCGGCTGCTCGACGCCGCCGTGCTCGCGGTCCTGTTCGCGGCGCTCACCTTCGCGGGCGTGGCCGGCGCGCCGAGCGGCGCTCGGGCAGCAGCCGTCGCCGCCGCGCGTCTGGCCGTCTGCGCGGTCGCGTTGGCGCTCTACCCGCGCTGCGGCGGCGCGGGCGCTTCGAGCGCTTCGCCGCGACGTCCGCCCGGTCGCGCGCGCGTCGAGGCTCTTCGCGCGGCCGCGGGCCTCCCGCTCGCGGCGCTCTCGCTCGTCGATCTGGCTGCTCGAGGGCGCGACGTTCCTGCTGATCGCGCGCTCGGTCGACGTCGAACTGTCGCTCGCTCGCCGCGCTCGCTGTCGTGGTGCTCGCTTCGCTCGCGGCCGCGATCCCCGCCGCCCCGGGCTACGCCGGCACGTTCGACGCCGGCGATCCTCGTCGGGCTGCACGGCGCCGGCATCGAGGGCGGCGCCGCCGTCGGCGATCCTGCTCCTGGCGCGCTTCATGTTCTTCGTGCCGGTCACGGTCGTCGGCCTGGTCGTGCTGGTCGTCGGCTACGGCGGCTCATCGCCGGCGCGCCGCTACGCCGGCCGGCGGCCGACGACCAGGAACTGCTTGCCGAGCAGCCGCCAGGCGAGCGGGTGTCCCGAGATAGCGCCGCGTGAGCGCGGCGCTCGCGGGTAGCCGCCCGCGGAACGAGTACGGCAGGAACCGCGGCACGACGGACTCCGACTCGAAGCCGGCGGCGTACAGGTGCTCCTCGACGCCGACGTGGGTGAGGATCACGGTGTGATCCGCGCAGTCGAAGTACTCCTTCGCGCAGTAGCGGAAGTTCGGGCCCATGATCGCGATCCGCCCGCCGGGCGATCGAGCCGTTCGCGCATCCGCTCGAGGAACGCGGCGACCTCTCCTGGTCGGGCAGGTGCTCGAGGAAGTTCGAGACCCAGATGCCGCCGAAGTAGGCGGCGGGCAGGTCGACCTCGAGCACGTCGCCGACGACGAGCTTGACGCCGGGCGCCGCCCAGCGCTCCTCGTAGTCCACGAGGTCGACGCCCCAGCGTTCCCGCGCCGGCACCGCGTTGAGGAACTCGCAGCGACCCGCGGCCGGATCGAGCACCCGCTCCGGCGACCCGAGCCGACGATGGACGAACGGGCCGATCTCGCTCCACACCGCCTCGCGGGCGTCCTGGTCGACGTCGCGGAACCGGTACTCGTACAGGCGCTGGTGGTTCAAGGCGGAGCGGAGCCTAGTGGTGGCCGCTCGGCTACGCTCGACCGCGCCTTGCCCGCCGACGCCTCCCTGCACGTCCGGCTCGACGCGCCGCTTCCCGCCGAGCTGGCAGTCGGTGCGGGCACGGCGGTGTTCGTGTGCGGCACGTGCTTCGCCCCCGGCGTGCGAATCGCCGCGCTCGCGCTCACTGTCGACGGCGACGAGCAGCCGCTGATGGCGCACGGGATGCCGCGGATCGACGTGATGCGCGCGTACGACGCGCCGGCGAGCTACCGCAGCGGGTTCTGGGGGATGGCGCGCATCGCCCGCGGTCCGGCCGCGAGCCGTGCGTGCTGGGGCTGCGTGCGCGGCTTCGAGGACGGCCGGCAGGCCGCGACCGAGCTGGGCGGATCCCGGTCGCCGGACCGCCCGCGCCGGTCGCCGCAGTGTCGCCGGAGGTCGCGATCTGCATGGCGACGTACGAGCCGCCGCCCGAGCTGTTCCGCCGCCAGGTCGATTCGATCCGCGCGCAGACGCACCGGCGACTGGGTCTGCGTCATCTCCGACGACTGCTCGTCGCCGGAGCGGTTCGCGGCGATGGAGGAGCGTGCTGGCCGGCGATCAGCGCTTCGTGCTGTCGCGCTCGCCGCGCCGGCTCGGCTTCTACCGCAACTTCGAGCGCGCGCTGGCGCTCGCCCCGGCGGGCGCGCGGTACGTCGCGATGGCCGACCAGGACGACGGCTGGCATCCGGACAAGCTCGCGACGCTGCGTGGCGCAGATCGGCGACGCGCGGCTGATCTACAGCGACGCGCGGATCGTCGGCGAGGACGGGCAGCTTGTCGCCGCGCACGTACTGGAGCCTGCGGCGCAACAACCACTCCGATATGGCCTCGCTGCTCGATCACGAACGCCGTCACCGGCGCGGCGTCGCTGTTCCCGCGCGCGCTGCTCGACGACGCGCTGCCGTTCCCGCCGGCGCAGTTCGCGCACTTCCACGACCACTGGATCGCGCTCTGCGCGCTCGCCACCGGCGCGATCCGCTACGTCGACCGGCCGCTCTACGACTACGTGCAGCACGGCGGCGCGTTCGTCGGCCACGCGAAGGCCAACCGCATGCCACGTCTGCGCGACCGGCTGCCGTCGCTGTGGCGCGACCCGCGCGAGCGGGCGCGGGTATGGCGCATGCACTACTTCGTCGACGCCTGCCGCCTGATCCAGTTCGCGTCGATGCTGGAGCTGCGCTGCGGGGACCGGATGGGCGCGCGGCAAGCGCCGGGCGCTCGAGCGGTTCGCGAGCGCGGACCGTTCGCGTCGCCCCGCTCGGGCGGCTGGCCGCGCTCGGCGCGCGCGAGGTCGTCGGCGCAGCGGCGCGAGACGCTCGGCGGCGAGTGGATGCTGCTGCACGCGTTCGGCTGGCGTCATCTGCTGGCCGCGACCGCCCGCGACCGCCCGCAGCGGTTCCTGCGGCTCGATGCCGTCCCGCCCGGCCTCCGGATCCCAGCCCGGAGGCGCCGGGCGCCGGCGCGCCGGAAGTCCGCGCGCGTCGCCGACAAGCTCGCGCCGCTGCGGCTGGCCGTACGCGACGACGCCCCGCGGCGTGTCAACGTGCTGATCCCGACGATCGACCTGGAGCACTTCTTCGGCGGCTACATCGCCAAGCTCAACCTCGCCAGGCGGCTGGCCGAACGCGGGCTGCGGGTGCGCGTCGTCACCGTCGACCCGACTTGGGCGCTGACGCGATCCTGGCGCAGCGGCTCGCAGCCCTACAGCGGCCTTGACGGGACTGCTCGACGCGGTTGAGGTCGCGTTCGGGCGCGAGAGCCGCGGCCTCGAGGTCAGCCGCGACGACGCGTTCGTCGCGACGACGTGGTGGACCGCGCACATCGCCCACGCGGCGCTGCGCGAGCTGGACGCGCGACCGGTTCCTCTACCTGATCCAGGAGTACGAGCCGTTCACGTTCCCGATGGGCAGCCACGCGGCGCTCGCGCGACGCGTCATACGCGCTCCCGCACGCGGCGCTGTTCTCGACCGAGCTGCTGCGCGACTACTTCCGCGCACACCGCCTCGGCGTCTTCGCGGACGGCGTCCGGCGACGCCGCCGTGTTCCGCAATGCGATCACCGCGATCGATGCGCCCGCCGGGGAGGAGCTGTCCGCGCCGGGAGACGCGCCGGCTGCTGTTCTACGCGCGGCCAGAGCAGCACGCGGCGCGCAACATGTTCGAGCTCGGCGCTGCTCGCGTTGCGCGAGGCGTTCGCGCGCGGCGCGTTCGACGGCCGCTGGACGCTGAACGGCATCGGCACGTCGGGGTCAGGCGGCAGCCTCGACGTGGGCGGCGGCGCGACGCTCGAGCTGCTGCCCCGCGCAGCACAGGACGACTACGCGGACCTGCTCCGCGAGCACGACGTCGGCCTGGCACTGATGTACACGCCGCACCCGAGCCTGGTGCCGATCGAGATGGCGTCGGCGGGCATGCTCGACCGTCACCAACACATTCGAGAACAAGACGGCGGAGGCGCTCGCGGCGATCTCGCCGAACCTGATCGCGGCCGAGCCGACGTCGACGCCGTCGCCGACGCGCTGTGCGCCGCCGCCGGGGCGGCAGGTGACGTCGAGCGCCGCGTACGTGGCAGCCGTGTGGACTGGAGCCGCGACTGGGACGAGTCGTTCAACGACAAGCTGCTCGCGAAGATCGCCGGGTTCCTCGGCGCCTGACCCCTGCGGTCAGCCGCAGCCCTACTCGCCTGCGTCCCCCACCGCGCGGCGTAAGCCCGGAACGTAGCGTCGGGGCATGTCCTCCCCGCGTATCGCCCTCATCCTCCCGATCGCCGCCGCGACGCTCGCCCTGACCGGCTGCATCGGCGTCGACGCCGGCCCCACGACCACCCAGACGCGCGACGTCGGCGCGTTCACCGGCCTGAAGGCCGAAGACGAGGTCGATGTGAACCTGCGCGTGGGCGAACCGCGCCATGTGCGCGTGCGCGCCGGCGAGAAGGTGATCGACGACATCCGCACCGAGGTGCGCGACGGCACCCTGTACGTGTCCTACGACGGCCCGAGCATCCGCGACGGGCGCCTGCTCGTCGAGGTCGCCGCGCCGGCGGTCGAGGCGATCGCGATCACGGGCCCGTCGGACGTGCGCGTGGAAGGGCTCGCAGCCGACGCGTTCGACATCCGCGTGTCGGGCGCCGGCGACATCGCCGCCGACGGCCGCGTGGAGCGGCTCACGGTCGACATCAGCGGCGCCGGGGACGCCGACCTGGCGGACCTGGCCGCAGACGAGGCGCGCGTGGAGCTCAGCGGCGCCGGCGACGCGGATGTGCACGCGACCGATCGGCTCGACGCCGAGGTGCGCGGCGCCGGAGACCTCGCCTACCGCGGCTCGCCCAGCCTGAACGAGGATGTCAGCGGCTCGGGCGAGATCGAGCGGACCGGCTGAACCGTAAACGGGGACAGTCCCCGTTTAACCGGCGCGACCCGGGGGATACCCGGGTCGCGGAGGTGTTTAGGCGGCTTCGCGGAGCGCGATGAGCTCCGGGCGCTGGCTGAGTCTGCGCAGGGCGCGCTCTTCCAGCTGGCGGGCGCGCTCGGTCGAGACGCCGAGCTTCTTGCCGGCCTGCGAGAGCGTCTGCGGCTCCTGGTCGCCGGCGCCGAAGCGCATCTCGATCACGTTGCGCTCGGGCTCCGGGAGCTCGGCGATCGCGGTCAGGAGCGTCTCGGACTTGAGCTTCTCCTGGACCTCCTCGTCGACCGGAGCGGTCTCGATCGCGAGCAGGTCGCCGAACGACGTGTCACCGTCGTCGCCGACCGGCTTGTCGAGCGAGACGACCGCGCGGTCCGCCTTGCGGATCTCGATCACGTCGGCCAGCGGCAGGTCCGCGGCGTCGGCGATCTCCTCGTCGGTCGGCTCGTGGCCGAGCTTGGTCGTCAGCTCGCGCTCGATGCGGCCGACCTTCCGGGACCGCTGCGCCACGTGGACGGGCAGGCGGATCGTGCGGCTGGTGTTCTCCAGCCCGCGCTGGATCGCCTGGCGGATCCACAGCGTCGCGTAGGTCGAGAAGCGGAAGCCCTTGCGCCAGTCGAACTTCTCGACCGCGCGGATCAGGCCCAGCATGCCCTCCTGGATGAGGTCGCCGAGCGCGAGACCCTGGCCCTGGTAGCGGCGGGCGTTCGCCACCACGAGGCGCAGGTTGGAGTTGATCATCCGCTCCTTGGCGACGAGGTCGCCCTTCTCAATCCGCTTGGCGAGCTCGATCTCCTCGGCGGGCGTGAGCAGCGTGAAGCGCCCCGCCTCGCGGAGGAGGAGCTGCAGCGAATCGAGCGTGGGATCCACGTCAGCCTGGTACTGCTGCTCGGTGTCCTTCGCCTTCGTCGTGTTCTCCATGTATGTCGTGGACATGTGCCTTCTTCGTCTCAGTCTCGGTCTCGGAGAAAAACCAACTCTCCAAGTCGGAATTATATCCAAAAAAGTTGCCGGCGCAACTGCCGGCGTTGCTAGCCTTGCGAGGGAATTCGCGCCGTACACGGCACGGCGACCGCCACAACTGCAAGTTCCCCCAGCGCCAATGTCGGTGGTGCCTATTGACGGCCCACGAGAACGTAAACCCTCGGAACCCGGTTAGGTTACGGACTCACCGAACTTTTAGGAAGCCGGGCGCGTTCTGTCACGACTCGAGGCCGCCGCGACGCACCTGCCGGCGGCCCGGAACTCCCGCCAGGCCGCGCGATGCGGCGCGTTCGCCCGGTCGCGCCGGCCGCTCGTCGCGCACCGCGTCGGCGACGATCCGCTGTAGCTGGGCGCGAAAGCGCTCGGCGCCGAATCGCTCGGCGGCCGTACGGCAGACGAGCGGGTCGATCGCGAGCGGGTCGAACGTGCGCACGGCGTCCGCGAGCGCGGCCGGGTGGCAGGGTCCGAAGAACGTGCCGGTCTCCCCCTCGACCACGCTTTCACGCACCCCGCCCTCGCCGAGCGCGATCACCGGACGGCCGGCGGCGAGCGCCTCCACGGCGGCGATCCCGAACTCCTCGGTCGCCGTCACCACGAGCGCCCGGGCGCGCGCCAGCAGCTCGGCGACGCTCGGGTCGCTCACCCGCCCGGCGAACGTGATCGTCGGTCCGGCGATCCGGCGCAGCCGGCGCATTTCGGGCCCGTCGCCGACCACGAGCAGCGGGCGGCCGAGCGCGTTGAACGCATGGATCGCCACATCGATCCGCTTGTGGGCCATCAGCTCGGCCAGCACCATGTAGTGCTCTCCAACCCGCGCAGGGCGGAACCGCCCGATCTCGACCGGCGGGTAGAGCACCGTGGCCTCGCGCCCGAAGTAGCGCCGGACGCGCGCCGCGGTCAGATGCGAGTTCGCGACGTAGCGGTCGACGCGCTGCGCGGCGATCCAGTCCCATTGGCGCCAGCGGTTGAGCAGCAGCCGCAGCCCCGGCCGTACCAGCGGGTGGCGGGCACGCAGCGTCGCCTCGCGCTCCGTCCACGCGTAGCGGAACGGGTTGTGGCAGTAGCAGACGTGGACCGCTCCGGCGTCCACGAGCACGCCGTGCGCCCACGCGCTCGATGACGAGATCACGGTGTCGTACCCGCGCAGGTCGAACGACTCGATCGCGTGCGGGTAGAGCGGCAGCAGCGGGCGGAACGTCCGCGATGTCGGGCGCACGCGCTGCAGGAACGACGCCTGAGGTCGGCGCGCGGCGAAGCGCCCCTCGGTCCCTTCCTCATCGTAGACCGCGGTGAACACGTCGGCCTCCGGCCACGCGTCGCAGATCGCGGCGAAGACGCGCTCCGCACCGCGCAGATCGAGCAGGAAGTCATGCACGAGTGCCACGCGGGATGCCATGAAGCGGGCGAGTGTACGCGTGTGCGGGGCCGCGAGCACGGGATCCCCGATGCAGGCGTGCCGGCGGCCGGGCCGACTGCATCGATGGGCGCTTCGCGCGTCCATACACTGGCCGGGCTTGATGCTCCGCGTCGTCGCCCTGGTTGCCGCCCTGCTCGCCCTGCTCGCCGCGCCCGCCGGCGCGGCGGAGCGCCGCGTGCCGCAGGGCTGGCTGGGAGTGACGGTGGATGGACCGGTCAGCCCGACCGACGACGCCGAGTGGGACCAGATGGCATCGTCGGGCGTGGAGACGGTGCGCGCCGCGTTCCGCTGGTTCCTGCTCCAACCTGATCCGCAGGTCACCGACTTCTCGCCTACGGACGCGGTCGTCGGGGCGGCAGCGCGGCGCGGGATCGCGGTGCAGCCGGTCGTCGAGCAGCCGCCGGGCTGGGCCGCTACCCGGCCCGGTGACCTCTCTTCGCCGCCGCGCGACCCGGCGGTCGTCAGCGCGTTCCTTGCGACGCTCGTGAGCCGCTACGGGCCATCCGGGACGTTCTGGGTCGAGCACCCGGAGCTGCCGCGATTGCCGATCCGCGCATGGCAGATCTGGAACGAGCCGAACCACGTCGGCGTGTGGTCGGAGCAGCCGTACGCACGGTCCTACGTGCGCACGCTGCGCGCGGCCGCCGCTGGAGTGCGGCGCGCCGACCCCGGGGCGACGGTCGTGCTCGCCGGCCTCGTGAACCGCAGCTGGCTCGCGCTGCGCGAGCTGTACCGCGCGGGCGCCCGCGGCTCGTTCGACGCCGTTGCGATCCACCCGTACACGAGCAAGCCGAGGAACGTGGTGCGGCTCGTCGAGCTAGCACGGCAGGAGATGCGCAAGCGCGGGGATGGCCGGCTCCCGATCTGGGTCACCGAGCTGTCCTGGCCGGCAGCGAACACTCCGTCGGCCCAGGGCAAGGTCCGGCGCCGGTTCGGGTTCGAGGCGACGCCGGCGGGTCAGGCCGCGCGGCTCGGAAGGGCGCTCGCGCTGCTGTCGGACCAGCGCAAGCGGCTGCGGATCGCACGCGTCTCCTGGTACACGTGGCTGTCGTCGGAGCAGGGCCCGAGCTCGTTCGACTGGGCCGGCCTGCGCCGTATGCGCGACGGCCGCGCCGTGTCGACGCCGGCGTTCGCCGTGTTCAAGCGCGCCGCGCGCCGGCTCGAGGGCTGCCGCAAGGCGCCCGGCGACGCGCGCCGCTGCGCGTGACGGATCCGCGCGCGGCGCGTAGTGCGGGTATGCGCCGCGCCCTGCTCGCCGCCTGCCTCGTCATTGCGATCGCCGGCTGCGGCGCGGACGACGAGCGCTCCGCCGCGCCCGCTCGCGACCCCGATCAGCCGGTCTCGTCACCGGCCGGCCAGGCGCCGCCCGCGGGCGAGCCGACGTCGCCGAAGGTCTGCCGCCGGCTCGGCGCGCAGCTCGTGGGCGGCCCGGTCGGCGACGGCATGACCAGCGCCGAGCTGCGCGGCTGCACGCTGCGCATCGCCGTGCTCGACGGCGTGGGTCAGGTACTGACCGACGACTTCCGGCCGGCGCGCATCAACCTACGCGTGGACGACGGCATCGTGACCCGCGTCGAGTTCATGGGCTGACCACCCGGGCGAGCACCGCGTCGACGGCGCGCGCGGTCGCGTCCCACGTGAAGCCCGCCGCGCGCTCGATCCCCGCCGCGCGGAGGCGCTCCCGCTCGGCGGGATCGCCGAGCAGCGCGAGCAGCGCGTCGCGGACTGCTTCGCCGTCCGGCGGCACGAGCCGCGCGGCGTGGCCACACGTCTCGGGCAGCGCGCCGGACACGGCCGCCACGACCGGCGTGCCCGCCGCCATCGCCTCCAGCACGGGCAGCCCGAAGCCCTCGTAGCGCGACGGCAGGGCGAACGCCTCGGCTCCCGCGTACAGGCCCGGCAGCAGCGCGTCGGGCACGTGGCCGAGCAGCCGCAGCGCGTCGAGTTCCGGCTCGGCCGCGAACTGCGGCCGGCGGCCGCCGGCGACGACGACGTCGATGCCGTCGGCGGCCAGCGCGCGCGCTGCCGGCACGAGCGCCGCGAGGTTCTTGCGCGCCGTGTGCGAGGCGACGCACAGGACGTAGGGACGCGGCAGGCTGAGCGCCGCGCGCGCAAGGTCCGCGTCGGCGGCAGGCGAGAACGCCGGATCGACTCCTCCGGGCACGACTGTCACGCGCGCCGGAGCGAGCCCGAGCAGCTCGACCAACTCGCCGCGCGAGAACTCAGACGGGGCGATCACGTGCTGCGCGCGGCGCGCGAGCACCGGCAGCAGCCGGCGCTGCCACGCGACATAGGTGCGCGAGTACCAGCCTGGATGACGCAACGCGGCGGCGTCGTGCAATACGACGACCACGCGCGGGTGGGCGACCGGCGCGAGGTTCGCCGGGCACAGCAGCGCGGGGGCGCGCGCGGCGCGCAGCGGCAGCACCGTCTGCTCCCACGCGTGGCCGGCGCGGTGCGCGAGCGCGCGCGGCGGGCGCAGCACGACGTAGCGCCCGGGCGCCAGTGCGGGCAGCCGGGCGCTGAGTTCCCGCGCCCAGCGTTCGACGCCGCCCAGCTCCGGCCGCGCGGCGGCGCGCGCGTCGATAGCGAGGCGGCCGTTCACGCGCGGGATGATCGCGCTCGACGCACGGTCGGCGAGCCGCTCCCGCGTCGAGGCGGCCGTTCACGCGCGGGATGATCGCGGTCGACGCACGTTTGGTGAGCCGCTCCGGCGCGGCGTCCGGCGGCGCTCGGCTCGCGGTCGGCGGGCCGGTGCGGTTTCATGGAGGCCATGGATCGCGTACGGGACGCCCCTTGAGGCGCCGGCTGCTGCGACGCCCGGCACTGGCCGAGGCGATCCCGGCGCCGCTCGCGACGCGGCCCGGCAGCCGCGTCGAGCTGCGCGACCTGGTGCTCGCCGACCGCGAGTCGTTCCTCGAGATGGTGCGCGAGAGCCGCGACCTGCACCGGCCGTGGACCTACCCGCCCGAACGGTCCGACCAGTTCAACGACCTCGTATCGCGCACCGGCCGCGACGACTTCGTCTGCCTGGCCGCCGTGTTGGCGGACAACGGCGAGCTGGTCGGGATCTTCACGATCTCCCAGATCGTCCGCGGGTACTTCCAGTCGGCCTACCTCGGCTACTACGCGAACGCGCGCCACGCGGGCAAGGGGCTGATGGCGGAGGCGATGGTGCTGGTGCTCGACCATGCGTTCGGCCCGCTCGCGCTGCACCGGCTGGAGGCGAACATCCAGCCCGGGAACGCCCCGTCGATCGCGCTGGCGCGGAGCGCGGGCTTCCGGCTGGAGGGCTACTCCCCGCGCTATCTGCTGATCGGCGGCCGTTGGCGCGACCACGAGCGCTACGCGATCACCGCGGACGAGCACGCGCAGAACCGCGCGGGGTGAGCCGGCGTTAGAACAGGCCGAGCTGGGAGGGTTGGGGCTCGGGCTCCTCGACCGCGGCGACCGGCTCAGGCTCCGGCTCGGGCTCGGGCTCAACCGGCTCGGGCTCGGGCTGCTCCGGCGCGGGCAGCGCGAGCAGCCCCGGGATGCGCTCGAAGTCGGCCCGCAGAACGTCGAGCATCGAGCGCGTGTAGAGCGCCGCTGCGGGGTGGTAGAGCGGGTACAGCCGCACTACCCGCGGCCCGATCTGTCGCAGCTCCTCGCGCCCGTGCAGCCGCGTGATCCCCGTGCCCGGGTCGGCGCGCAGCAGCTTGGTGGCGAAGTTGCCGAGCGTGCACACCACGCGCGGCTCGATCAGCTCGAGCTGCCGATACAGGTAGTCCTGGCAGTTCTCGATCTCGGCCGGCAGCGGGTCGCGGTTCCCGGGCGGGCGGCAGTTGTGAACCACGCCGCCGGCGGTGACGAAATTGTGCGTCTCCTCGACGTCGATGCAGAAGAAGGTGCGGTCGGCGCCCATGCGGTCTGTGACGTCCTCGACTTCGACCCCGTCATACATCACTCGTGTAGGTCCGGGCTCGGGTGCCCACGCGTGCTCGAACGGCACCCGCTCGGCCACCTCAGGATGCAGCTTGTGGCGCATCGATGGAGGAACGTAGGGCGCGATCATCTCCGACAGCGCGAGCGTCGTTGGGACGTCGAAGTAGATGCGCCCGCGGCTCGCCTTTGCCGGAAGGCCTAGGCGCTGCAGCGCCCGCAGCAACACCTGCCGATCGTCGTCGGAGAAGCCGTTGGTCGCGATCTCCGCGAGCGGTTGGCGCCCACCCTCCCGTATACGGCAATAACCGTCATCCATGAACCAGAACGCGAGCATCCGTGGGTTCAGCAGGTCGGCGATCCACGCCGGCACTATCTTCGCCTCGCCGTAGAAGTCCGCGCGGAGCAACTCGGAGCGCACGATGAGCGCGCGTTCGGACCTGCACCACGTCGTAGCGAGCATCCCCGCCGGCCGCCGCGGCGACGACGAATTCGCTCACGACCGGCCGCAGCTCCTGCAGAAGGCGTGCCTTATAGACGGCGTAATCACGCTGACGCACCGAATGCGAGAATGTGACGTGGCTCGACGTGGCGTTGATCGACGCGTCGCCGAGCAGCGAGCCGCACGCCACGTCATAAGCAAGCTGCGGACAACCCCTGTCCGGTCGCCACTCGATCCCCGGTACGGAGCTGCGCCGCCGGCACGTACCCTCGCTCCGTAAGCACCGGATGATCGCCCGTGAGCTTGATGCTCACCTTGCCGTCCCCTACGCGCTTGGCATTCCGATATGTCAGGCGAAACACACGCCGATCACCGAGCGGCGTCGCATGCCACCCGGTCACACGGCGTGGAGCCAGGCACCCGTTGCTATCGACCGACATGACCTTGCCTGCGTAGCCCGTGCGCACCAGCCGGCCGATCCGCTCCCACGATCCGTCTCCGAGCTGGACGAGCGCGTCGTACCTCAGGCACTTCAACACGTTGGCCACGAACACGTCCGCGCGCGTCAGGCCGATCTCGCCCAGAAGCGTGTCGAGCAGCTTCCCCGCCTGGCCGACGAACGGCACGCCCTGCTTGTCCTCGTTGGCGCCGGGCGCCTCGCCGACGAACATCAGGTCGGCGTCGGCGTTGCCCGACCCGAACACGACCGTCGTGCGCGTCGACGCCAGCTGCGGGCACCTCGTGCACGTCTGCGCCTGCCGCCATACCGCCTTGAGCTCTTCGCGCCGGATCTCCGCCGAGGCCACGTTTCCACGATACCTCCGGCCGCCGGAAGGCAAACACCGGCGACCCAGCAGTTTGCGCGTCTACACTCCGGGTGAACCAGCCGGTATCTCAAATGCGAGAACTGGACCGGATCCCCCACTCACTCGCGATCGTCGGCGCGGGCCGCCTCGGAGGAGCCCTCGCCGCCGCACTGCGCGCAAGCGGCCTCGAGATCGACGGCCCGCTGGGTCGTGGCGCACGCCCCGAGGGCGTCGACGCCGTCCTGCTGTGCGTGCCGGACGACGCGATCGGCGCCGCCGCGGCCGCGATCCCGCCCGGCGTGCCGGTCGGGCACTGCTCGGGCGCGACCGGGCTCGACGCGCTCACGGGACACGAGGCGTTCGCGTTCCATCCTCTGATGACGGTCCCGGCGGACGGCAAGCCGGAGTTCGCCGGCGCGGGCGCCGCGATCGCGGGCTCCACGCCGCGGGCGCTCGCCGTCGCGCAGGAGCTCGCGGCGCGGCTCGGTATGCGCGCCACGACCGTCGCCGACGAGGACCGCGCCGCCTACCACGCGGCCGCCTCGATCGCGTCGAACTACCTCGTCACGCTGGAGGGAGCGGCGGAGCGGCTCGCCGGCACGGCCGGCGTCGACCGCGCGCTGCTCGCGCCGCTCGTGCGCGCGGCGGTCGAGAACTGGGCCCGGCTGGGCGCGGAGGCCGCGCTCACCGGCCCGATCGCGCGCGGCGACGAAGCGACGGTCGCGCGCCAGCGCGAGGCCGTCGAGGAGCGCACGCCCGACCTGCTGGCGCTGTTCGACGCGATGGCCGACGCGACACGCGAGCTGGCGGGGAGCGCGGCATGAGGACGCTGCGCACGATCGCCGAGGTGCGCGCGTACGTCACGCGCGCCCGTGGCCAGGGACGATCGATCGGGCTCGTGCCGACGATGGGCGCGTTCCACGGCGGCCACGAGGCGCTGATCCGCGCGGCGCGCGCGGCCTGCGACGAGGTGATCGTCTCGCTGTTCGTCAACCCGACGCAGTTCAACGAGCCGTCCGACCTCGACGGCTACCCGCGCACGGAGACGGACGATGCCGCGATCGCCGCGGGACTCGGCGCCGACGTGTTGTTCGCCCCGCCGGTCGCGGAGATCTATCCCGAGGGCTTCGCGACGAGCGTCCGCGTCGCCGGTCTCTCCGCCGTGCTGGAGGGCGCCGAGCGCGGGCCGGGCCACTTCGACGGCGTCTGCACGGTCGTGTGCAAGCTGTTCAACATCGTCGCGCCCGACGTCGCGTTCTTCGGCCAGAAGGATGCCCAGCAGGTGGTCGTGATCGGTCGCATGGTGCGCGACCTCGAGATCCCGGTCCGCCTGGAGATCGTGCCGACCGTGCGCGAGCCCGACGGGCTCGCGCTCTCCTCCCGCAACGCGCGGCTCGACGCCACCGAGCGCGAGCGCGCGACCGCGCTGCGCCGCGGCTTGGACGCCGTGCGGGCCGCCGTGGAGGCCGGCGCACCGGATCCGGCGGAAGCCGGGCGCGCCGCCATGCGCGCCGCCGGCGTGGAGCCTGAGTACCTCGCGCTGGTCGACCCCGACACGCTGGAGCCGGTCGCGCGCGTCGACGGCCGCGTCCTGGCGGTCGTGGCGGCCCGCGTCGGGCCGGCCCGGCTGATCGACAACGACCTCATCGAGACCGAGCAGGTGGCGACCCGCGTCTGACGGGCGCCAACCAACGCAAAGGAGCAGCGATGTCCACCCCACCTCGTCACGACCAGCCCGACGCCGAGCCGCGCCGCCCGGTCACCCTCACGAAGCTCGGCGAGATGCGCGCGCTCGGCGAGCCGATCGTGATGATCACCGCGTACGACCACCCGACCGCGAAGGTGGCCGAGGCGGCCGGCGTCGACGTCGTGCTGGTCGGGGACAGCGCCGCCAACAACGTGCTCGGCTACGCCGACACGGTCCCGGTCACGGTCGACGAGCTGCTGATGCTAACCGCAGCTGTACGCCGCGGGCTGCGCACGCCGCTGCTGGTCGGCGACCTGCCGTTCGGCTCCTACGAGGCGTCCGACGAGCAGGCGATCGCGACCGCGCACCGGTTCGTGAAGGAGGCCGGCTGCGACGCGGTCAAGCTGGAGGGCTCGGCCGAGCGCGCGAGGGCGATCGTGCGCGCCGGCGTCCCGGTCATGGGCCACGTCGGCCTGACGCCGCAGACAGCGACCGCGCTGGGCGGCTACCGGGCGCAGGGCCGCACCGCCGAGCGCGCCCGCGCGGTGCTCGACGAGGCGCTCGAGCTGCAAGCGGCCGGCTGCTTCTCGATCGTCTTCGAGGCGATCCCCGCCGACGTCACCGACGTGATCATGACCCAGATGGAGATCCCCGTGATCGGGATCGGCGCCGGCCCCAGCACCGACGGCCAGGTGCTCGTGCTGCACGACATGCTCGGCATCCACGGCGGCTTCCAGCCGAAGTTCGTCAAGCGCTTCGCCGACGTCAAGGGCGAGATGCTGCGCGGCCTGCAGGCCTACTCGGAGGAGGTCCGCACGCGCAAGTTCCCGGGGCCGGAGCACACGTACGGGATCGCGCCGGAGGAGCTGCACCGGCTCAAGGAACAGCTCCAGGAGCGCCAGCACACGTAAACAAGCAGTTCACAGCGGGTAGGCTCGCGCCGCGATGGGGCGGTTGACCAGGCAGCGCGGGCGCGAGTACTTCGACCTGTTCGAGCAGGCGGGCGCGAACATCGTGCGGGCCGCCGGACTGCTCGAGCAGATGCTCGAGGAGTGGCCCGACAACGACGAGCTCGTGCAGGAGCTCGTCGCCTGCGAGCACGAGGGCGACCGCATCACCCACGAGATCCTCCGGCGCCTGAACACGTCATCGGCGACTCCGATCGACCGCCACGACGTGCATGCGCTCGCCTCGGGGCTCGACGACATCGTCGACTGGATCGAGGAGGTCGCCGGCTACTTCGTCCTCTACCGCATCGAGGCGCCGATGGCGCAGGCCCAGGAGCAGGCCCGGATCCTCCACCTCGCCTGTGAACAGGTTGCCGCGGCGATCCCCTGCCTGCGCGGCTGCGACGACATCCACGCGTTCACCGTGACCATCAACGAGTACGAGAACGACGGCGACCGAGTGGTGCGCGAAGCGATCGCCTCGCTGTTCGAGGGCGGCAGCGATCCCATGCTGGTGATCCGCTGGAAGGACATCTTCGAGCGGCTCGAGGACGCGATCGACGCCACCGAGCGTGTCGCGCACCTGCTCGAGGGGATCACGATCCGGAATTCGTGAGGCCTACTCGTACTCGATCGTCCGCAGAACCGTCGCGGGCGCGCCGGCCGCGATCGAGAACGGCGGCAGGTCGCTCGTGACGACCGAGTTGGCGCCGATCACGCAGCGTTCGCCGACCGTGACGCCGCTGGTGATCACGACGTTCGCGCCACACCACACGTTGGCGCCGATCCGGGTCGGGCCCTTCGTCGTGAACCCCTGCCACGGGACCGGGCGGTCCGGGTCGTCGAAGCGATGATTGCCGTCGGAGACGAAGCACCCGTTGGCGAACATGCAGTGCGGGCCGATCTCGACCAGCTCGACGGCCGCGACCTGAACGCCCAGGTTCAGGAACGTACCGCCGCCGATCCGGATCCGGCCGGGGGCCGGCGCCGTCAGCCAGACGCCCGGCTCCAGCAGCACCTGCTCGCCCAGCTCCAGCCGGCCGTCGCGCAGCATCTCGAGCACGTTCCCGTACACCGGCCAGCGGCAGAACGCGCGCCGGCGGGCGAACTCGGCGTGGATCCGGGCACGATTCCACGGCAGCGAGTTGCGCTCGTAGAAACGCCACTTCTGGCCCCAGAGCTTGAGGTCGGCGGCCTCCATGCGGACGGCACGCTAGCGGCTGCGCGCAGGCGCGCGTGCAGGGACACGTAAGAGCGCCCAGGGGCGGCAACGGCGGCTGCAAGACGCCGTAATCCCGCGCGCGGCGGCACCCGCGGCAGGGATCCGGGCTAAAGGTGCAGACGACGCCAACGACCACGGAGGTCCTCACGTGCGCCGCCTGTCCTGCTCCACCCTGCTGCTCCTGCTGGCGCTGGCCGCGCCGGCTTCGGCCGAGGTCGCCCACACCGTCCAGCCAGGCGAGACCCTCTGGTCGATCGCCGCCGCGAACAACCTCACGACGCGGACGGTCGCCGCCTACAACGGTCTCTCGGAGGATGCGCAGGTCGTGCTGGGCTCGACGATCCGGGTGCCGACCGTGGCCGAGGGTGCAGCGACGCTGGCGGCCGCCGCGCCCGCAAGTCCTGGCGCCACCGGCGGCGGCTACGTCGTCCAGCCGGGCGACACGCTGTCCGGGATCGCCGCGGCCAACGGCACGTCGGTCGATGCCGTCGCCGCGGCGAACGGGCTCGATCCGACCGGGCTGCTGATCGCCGGCAGCTCCCTGTCGGTGGCGGGCGGCGGCGGGTCCGCGCCGGCCGCATCGAGCGGCGGCGCCGCGCCGCAGGTCCAGGGCGGATACACCGTGCGCCCCGGCGACACGCTCTCGGCGCTCGCGGCCGGGGCGGGCGTCTCGATGTCCGACATGGCGGCGATGAACGGGCTGGACCCGGACGGCCTGCTGGTTTCCGGGACCGTGATCAAGCTGCCCGGCGGCGCGCCCGTGCCGGTGCGCGCCGACGAGCCGGCGCCCGCGCCGGTCGTCCCGCAGGCCGATCCCGCCCCGACGGCCACGCGCCTCGGCGCAGCCGACGTGCAGGCGGTGGCGGCGCAGTACGGCGTCTCCCCCTCGCTCGCCGCGGCGATCGCGTGGCAGGAGAGCGGCTTCAACAACGCGATGGTCTCCTCCGCCAACGCGCGCGGCGTGATGCAGGTGATGCCGGGCACGTGGGACTACGTGCAGCAGAACCTCGCCGCGCGGCCAGCTGGATCCGAGCTCCGCGACCGACAACGTGCACGCCGGCGTGATGTACCTCAAGCGGCTGCTCGACGAGACCGGCGGCGACGAGAACGCCGCTATCGCGGGCTACTACCAGGGTTTGCGATCGGTGCAGGAACGAGGGCTGTACGACGACACGAGCCGGTACGTCGAGAACGTCCAGGCGCTGCGCGGGAGGTTCGGCGGCTGAGCGGCGCCGACACGCGGTCCAGAGGGTCTCGACCGGGCGCACGAAATTCCCGCACGGAGGCGGATCGGTCCCTATCTTCGCGCCATGACGCGGCCACGCCAGATCGTCGCCTTCGGCGGCGGCGGGTTCTCCATGGAGGCGGGGAACCCGCTGCTCGACGAGTACGTGCTCGGGCTGGCCCGCGCGGCCGGGCGCGACCGGCCGAAGGTGTGCTTCCTACCGACCGCGTCGGGCGACGCGGACCACTACATCGTGCGGTTCTACCGCCACTTCCCGGCCAGCCGCTGCGAGTCCTCGCACGTGTCGCTGTTCCGGCGCGACTGCGGAACGGACGACGTGCGCGGGCACCTGCTCGAGCAGGACCTCGTTTACGTGGGCGGCGGCAGCGTGATCTGCCTGATGGGCGTGCTGCGCGCGCACGGGCTCGACGTCGCGCTGCGGGAGGCGTGGGAGGCCGGCGTCGTGCTGTGCGGGCTCAGCGCCGGGTCGCTGTGCTGGTTCGCGGAGGCGATGACCGGCTATCACGGCGCGTCGCGCCCGGTGCAGGGCATCGGGCTCATCGCCGGGTCCAACGCGGTCCACTACGACAAGGAGCCGCACCGCCGGCCCGCCTACCACGCGGCGGTCGGTGGCGGGATGCCGGGCGGGTACGCGGCCGAGGACGGCGCCGCACTGCACTTCGTCGGCGAGTCGCTCGCGCGCGTCGTGGCGTCGCGGCCCGAATCGCGGGCATACCGTGTCGACGCCGTGGATGGAGAAGTCGTCGAGCTGCCGCTGCCGGTCGACTACCTGGGCGCGGCGGACGCCGCGGAGCCGGCGCTTGCCGCCTGAGCCTGGTTCCCCCGATCGGCGAGGCGCCGCGGATCGATGGATCCAGGCGTTAGCTGGGCGCGGCGCGCCGGCCGCGTCCCGACGATCTTCGCCATGGGCGGAGGCGGCTTCACGATGGAGCCGGAGAACCCCGCGCTCGACGACTACGTGCGTACGCTCGCGCCGGCGCGCGAGCCGCGGATCTGCCTGCTGCCGACGGCGGGCGGCGACTCCGAGGACCAGATCCGCCGCTTTCACGCGACGTTCGACGACCAGCTGTGCGAGCCGACGCACATCTCGCTGTTCCGGCTCGGAACCCAGCCGGTGCCGCTGCGCGAGCATCTGCTCGCGCAGGACGTGATCTACGTCGGCGGCGGCTCCATGGTCAACCTGCTCGCGCTGTGGCGCGCGCACGGGCTCGACGACGTCCTACGCGAGGCGTGGCAGTCGGGGATCGTGCTCGCCGGCCTGAGCGCCGGGTCGATGTGCTGGTTCGAGTGCGGCGTGACGAAGTCGATCGGCACGCCGGCGCTGACGCGCGGGCTCGGCTTCCTGCCCGGCTCGAACTCGGTCCACTACGGCGGCGAGCCGGAGCGCCGGCCGTTCTACCTGAACGCGGTCGCGCGCGGCGACGCGCCCCCGGGCTGGGGCGTCGACGACGGCGCCGGGCTGCTGTTCCGCGGCACGCGGCTCGCCGAGGTGGTGGCGTCGCGACCGGACGCGCGCGCCTACCGCGTCCACGCTGTCGAGGGCACCGCGGTCGAGGAGGCGATCGAGCCGCGGCTGCTCAGGGCGCGGCCGCATGCCGACCCGGCGGCGCCGCTCGCCGTCGAGGAGCTGCGGGCGCTGCACGCCGCCCGGCGGGGGTGGCGCAGGGACTGAGATGAGTTCCGCCCGCGCGCGCAGTCTCATGTGAGCACCCGACAGAAGGAGCTCCCATGAGCGAGAGCAGCGGATACCAGCACGGCGTCCCGTGCTGGATCGAGACCTGGCAGCCCGATGGCCGCGCCGCCGCTGACTTCTACGCGCAGCTGTTCGGATGGGAGATCGACGGCGAGGGTCCGTTCATGTGCCGGCTGCGCGGCCGCGACGTCGCGTTCGTCGGCCAGCAGCCGTCCGAAAGTGCCGACCTGCCGGTGGGCTGGGCGACGTGCGTCTGGGCGGACAGCGCGGACGACGTGGCGGCGCGCGCCGCGGGCGCCGGAGGGCGCATCGCGATGCAGCCGTTCGAGACGCTGGACGGCGGACGCATGGTCGTGTTCGAGGACCCGACGGGCGCGCTCCTCGCCGCCTGGCAGCCGGGCTCGCATCGCGGCGCGCAGCTCGTCAACGAGCCGAATGCCTGGAGCTGGACCCAGCTGCTCACCGACGACACCGAGCGCGCGAGCGCGTTCTACCGGCGCGTCTTCGGCTGGGAGAGCGACGCGTTCGGCGACATCACCATGTGGCGCGTCCCGGGCTACGTCGGCGGCAAGCCCGAGCAGCCGGTGCCGCGCGACGTGGTCGCGGGCATGGCGCCGCTCACGCCCGACCTCCTCGCCGGCGGGGTCCGCCCGCACTGGCGGATCGACTTCTGGGTCGACGACGTCGACGCGACCGTGGCGACGGCGACCGAGCTCGGCGGCAGCGCGATCGTCCCGCCGTACGACACGCCGATCGCCCGCCAGGCGGTCGTCGCCGATCCCCAGGGCGCGGTGTTCAGCGTCAGCCGGATCACGACCGGCGGCTGATCGCCTCGCGCGGCGGCTCGAACTTCAACATCGGGCACGTCAGCGGCGAGCTCGGACGTGGTCGGGCGACGTCGATCGTCGAGCGGCACGTTCGGCAGCGCCAAACGTCGAGAGCCGAGCGCTCGCGGGCGAGACGTCGACGTTTTGGTCGCTGCCCCGCGGCCGGACCAGCTCCCCTCAATGCCCGCAGTTGACGTTCGCCGGCGCCTTCGTCACGCCGCGATACATGAGGCATAGGCGCGGCGCGCTTCAGGCCGCGGCGGCGACGCGCTTGCGCCGCGGCGCGCCGCGCTTCTTGCCGGCGGGCTCGACGAGGCGGGTCAGGAAGCGGCCGGTCGCCGACTCCTCCTCCGCCGCGACCTCCTCCGGGGTGCCGGCGGCGATCAGGTAGCCGCCCTCCTCGCCGCCCTCGGGCCCGAGGTCGAGCAGCCGGTCCGCGGTCTTGATCACGTCGAGGTTGTGCTCGATCACCACGACCGAGTTGCCCTGCTCGACCAGGCGCTGGAGCACCTCGAGCAGCTTCTCGATGTCGGCGAAATGCAGGCCGGTCGTCGGCTCGTCGAGGATGTAGAGCGTCTGCCCCGTGGCGACCTTGGCCAGCTCGGACGCGAGCTTGACGCGCTGCGCCTCGCCGCCCGACAGCGTCGTCGCGGGCTGGCCCAGCCGCATGTAGTCGAGCCCGACGTCGTGCAGCGTCTGCAGCCGGCGCCTGATCTTCGGTATGTGGGCGAAGAACTCGAGCGCCTCCTCGATCGGCATCTCGAGCACGTCGGCGATCGTCTTGCCCTTGAAGCGGATGTCGAGCGTCTCGCGGTTGTAGCGCTTGCCGTGGCACTGCTCGCACGGCACGTAGACGTCCGGCAGGAAGTGCATCTCGATCTTGATCTGGCCGTCGCCGCGGCAGACCTCGCAGCGCCCGCCCTTGACGTTGAACGAGAAGCGCCCCGGCTTGTAGCCGCGCGCCCGCGCCTCCTGGGTCTTTGAGAACAGGTCGCGGATCTGGTCGAACAGGCCGATGTAGGTCGCCGGGTTCGAGCGCGGCGTCCGGCCGATCGGCGACTGGTCGACGCTGATCACCTTGTCGAGCTGCTCGAGCCCGTCGATCCGCTTGTGCGCGCCCGGCCGCATGCGCGCTCGGTTGAGCCGGTTCGCGACCGCCTTGTAGAGCACCTCGTTGACCAGCGTCGACTTGCCCGAGCCGGACACGCCCGTCACCGCGGTCAGGACGCCGAGCGGCAGCTTCACGTCGATGTTCTTGAGGTTGTGCTGCGTCGCGCCGGCGATCTCGACGTAGCCCGACGGCGTCCGGCGCTTGGCCGGCACCTCGATCTGCCGCGCGCCCGAGAGGAACTGGCCCGTCAGCGACTCCGGCACCGCCTCGACGTCGGCCGCCGTCCCCTGCGCGACGACATAGCCGCCGTGCTCGCCGGCGCCGGGCCCCATGTCGATCACGTGGTCGGCCGCCCGCATCGTGCCCTCGTCGTGCTCGACCACCAGCACGGTGTTGCCGAGCTCGCGCAGCCGCTCCAGCGTCGCGATCAGCCGCTCGTTGTCGCGCTGGTGCAGGCCGATCGACGGCTCGTCGAGGATGTAGAGCACGCCCACCAGCGACGAGCCGATCTGAGTCGCGAGCCTGATCCGCTGCGCCTCGCCGCCCGACAGCGTCGCCGCCGCCCGCGCCATGCTCAGGTAGCCGACGCCGACGTTGTCGAGGAACCGCAGCCGCTCCTCGATCTCGCGCAGGATCAGCTTCGCGATCGCGCGGTCCTGATCCGACAGCTCGAGCTCGGCGACCCACTCGAGCGACCGATGCGCGCTCATCGCGGTGAACTCGTGGATCGCCAGGCCGGCGACCTGCACCGCGCGCGACTCGGGCCGCAGCCGGGCGCCCTTGCACTCCGGGCACGGCCGCATCGTCATGTACTCCTCGATCTTCTCGCGCGACCAGTCGGAGTCGGTCTCCTTGTAGCGGCGCTCGAGGTTGGGGACGATGCCCTCGAAGTTCGTCATGTAGGAGCGCTTGCGCCCCATCCGGTTGCGGTAGGTGACGTAGATCCGGTCGCCGTTGGTGCCGTACAGGAACAGGTCCTGCTGCTCCTCGGGCAGGTCCTCCCAGCGCGCCTGCAGGTCGATCTCGTAGCGCTCGGCGATCGCCTGCGTGATCTGGTCGTAGTACGTCGACGCACCGCTCGCCCACGGCAGGATCGCGCCGTCGTCGATCGACAGCGACGGGTCGGGCACCACCAGGTCGGGGTCGATCTCCATCTGCGAGCCGAGACCGGTGCAGCGCGGGCAGGCGCCGTGCGGCGAGTTGAACGAGAAGATCCGCGGCTCGAGCTCGGGCATCGAGATGCCGCAGTGCAGGCAGGCGAAGCGCTCGGAGAACGTCTGAATCGTGGGCTCGCCGCCGTCGCGCGGCAGCGTCTCGATCTCGAGGATCCCGTCCGCCAGCGCGACCGCGGTCTCGACCGAGTCGGCCAGCCGCTTGCGCGCCTCCGGCCGCATCACCAGCCGGTCGACCACGACCGAGATGTCGTGCTTGAACTTCTTGTCGAGGACGATCTCCTCCTCGAGCAGCCGGATCTCGCCGTCGACCTTCACGCGCGTGAAGCCCTCGCCGCGCAGCTCCTCGAACTGCTTGCCGTACTCGCCCTTGCGCCCGCGCACGATCGGCGCCATGACCATGAACCGCGTCCCGTCCTCCAAGCCCATGATCTGGTCGATGATCTGCTCGGCCGACTGGGCGGCGATCGGCCGCCCGCAGTTGAAGCAGTGCGGCTTGCCGATCCGCGCCCACAGCAGGCGCAGGTAGTCGTAGATCTCGGTGACCGTGCCGACCGTCGACCGCGGGTTGCGCGAAGTCGTCTTCTGGTCGATCGAGATCGCCGGCGACAGGCCCTCGATCGAGTCCACGTCGGGCTTGTCCATCTGCCCCAGGAACTGGCGCGCGTACGCGCTCAGCGACTCGACATAACGACGCTGCCCCTCGGCGTAGATCGTGTCGAACGCGAGCGACGACTTGCCCGATCCGGACAGGCCCGTGATGACCACGAGGGCGTCGCGGGGCATCGCCACCGTGACGTCCTTGAGGTTGTGCTCGCGCGCGCCGGTGACGACGATCTGGGCCTGTCGGGACACCCGACCCAGTGTACGTAAGCCGCGGACGGAAGCGTCGAACACATGTTCCCTCCATCGCAATTTGCGCCGCGCTTCCGGTAGGGTCGGGATTCAGCCCGTCCGAGGAGCACCAGATGGTCAGCTGGGCGCCGTGGGAAGGGGTTGCGAGCCGTCTCGCGACCGGGCCGTTCCAGCGGAGCGGCACGGATTCGCACAGCCGCTTCGCGGTCCGCCGCCACGGCACGGCGTTCTGGATCGGACTGTGGGCCGCGGCGATCGCGGCAGAGGCGCTGGCGCTGCGACCCGTGCTGTTCGACCGCGAGGCGCCGATCCAGGGCATCGAGGTCGTATTCGCGCTCGTCGGCGGCTCGTTCGCCGCCTGCGGGCTCGTGGCCTGGCGCCGCCGGCCCGACAGCCGCAGCGGGATGCTGATGACCGCGACGGGTTTCCTGTTCTTCATCTCCCCGCTGCTCGGTCAGCTCGACGGCGAGCTCACGAACACGCTGCGGGTGCTGTTCGTCGACTACTGGATCTTCCCGTTCGTGGCGCTGATCCTCACGCTGCTCACGAGCGGGCGGCTGCAGCGGGGCTTCGACCGCGCGCTCGTGGCCTCGTACCTCATCCCGCTCGGCATCGCCCAGGTCGCTTGGATGATGGTCGACCCCGATGAGGGTCACCTGCTGCTCGCGTTCCCCGACGCCGACGTCGCTCATGTGATCGACAGGGGTCAGCGCGGAACGCTCGCCGTCCTCTGCTTGGTCACGGTCGTCGTGGTTGCCATGAGGTGGTGGAGGGCGTCCGGGCCGCGGCGCCGCGCGCTCCTGCCGAGCCTGGCCGGCGGCTTCGCGCTGCTGTGCTTCGCCGGGCTGCTGGTCAACGATCTCGTGTCGGGGACGCGGTCGCAGACGCTGCTCTGGATCGCCGCCTGCTCGCTGGTGGCCGTCCCGATCGCCTTCCTCGCCGGTCTGCTGCGCTCGCGGCTGGCGCGTGGCGGCCTGACCGAGCTGTTCCTCGGCCTCGGGGCGATGCGGGGCGAGGAGCTGCGGGCCGCGCTGGCCAAGGCGCTCGGCGATCCCGGCGTCGCGGTCGCGTACCGGCAGGCCGACGGCGGCTACGCCGACGCAGCCGGCGCCCCGGTCGAGCTGCCGTCGCCCGGCGGCGATCGGGCCGTGATGGCGATCGAGCGCGACCACGAGGAGGTCGCGGCCCTCGTCTACGACGCGTCGCTCGACGACGACCCCGAGCTGGTCGACGCCGTGCGCGCGGCGGCCGCGATCGCGATCGAGAGCGAGCAGTTGCACTCGGAGTCCCACGCGCGCCTCGCCGAACTGAAGGCGTCGCGCGAGCGGATCGTCAACGCGGGCGACGCCGAGCGCCGCAGGCTGGAGCGAAACCTCCACGATGGCGCACAACAGCGGCTCGTCGCGATCGCCCTGCACCTGCGGCTGCTCAAGAACCGCGTCGGCGACGACCCGTCCGCCCACGAGCTCGTCGCCACCGCCAGCGAGGAGCTCGCACAGTCGCTCGCCGAGCTGCGCGAGCTCGCACGCGGGATCCATCCCGCCGTGCTGGAGCACGGGCTCGCCGCCGCGCTCGACTCGCTGGCGAATCGCTCCACGGTCGCCACGACGCTCTTCTTCGAACCCGCCGAGCGGCTGCCCGAGCCGGTGGAGCTGGCCGCGTACTTCGTCGCGTCGGAGGCACTCGCGAACGTCGCCAAGTACGCGCAGGCCGAGCACGCCACGATCCGCGTGTGGCGCGCCGGCTCGATGGCCGGCGTCGAGATCGCCGACGACGGAGTCGGCGGCGCCGACTACTCCCGCGGGACCGGTCTGCGCGGGCTCGCCGACCGCGTCGAGGCGCTCGACGGCGAGCTGCGCGTCACCAGCCCGCTCGGCGCCGGCACCACCGTCAGCGCGCGGCTGCCATGCGCGTCGTGATCGCCGACGACGCCCTGCTCGTGCGCAAGGGGATCGCCGCGCTGCTGCGGGACTCGGGCATCGAGATCGCCGCCGAGGTGGACGACGGCGACGAGCTGCTGGAGGCCGTCGACGCGCACGAGCCCGATGTCGCGATCGTCGACATCCGCATGCCGCCCACGCACACGGACGAGGGCCTACGCGCCGCGCATGAGATCCGCGCCCGCCACCCGGCCGTCGCGATCGTCGTTCTGTCCCAGCACGTCGAGTACGGCGTGGCGACGCGGGTGCTCGCCGAGCACCCCGCGCGGCTGGGCTACCTGCTCAAGGACCGCGTGACCGACGTCGACGACTTCGTCGGCACGCTCCGGCGCGTCGTCCAGGGCGGCACGGCGCTGGACCCGCTGGTCGTCTCGCGACTGCTTGCAGAGCGACGGCGCCGAGGGCCCGCTCGACGCGCTGACGCCGCGCGAGCGCGAGGTGCTCCAGCTGATCGCGGAGGGCCTGTCCAACCCGGCGATCGCCGACCGGATGGGCATCACGCTGCGCAGCGCGGAGAAGCACGTGTCGAGCATCTTCGCCAAGCTCGGACTGCCCGACACCGGCAGCGAGCACCGGCGCGTGCTCGCGGTGCTGCGCTTCCTCGGCGCCTGACGGCGGCGGTCCGCCCCCGCCGACCCCCGGAGCACCGGCCCCTCGGACACCGGTGACCGCGATGGCGCGCGCGGCCGCCGGACGCGACGCTCGCAGAGTCCATTCGCTCCCCGAAAGGGTCCCATGTCAGACGCCGTCATCGAGGTCCCCCGCCTCGACCCCTCACCCATACAGGCCGTCGTCACCGCCCGCGACGTCGTCCGCCGCTACGGCGAGGGCGACACCGCGGTCGACGCCCTGCGCGGCGTCTCGGTCGACATCGCCGCCGGCCGCCTGACCGCGGTCATGGGCCCGTCGGGCTCGGGCAAGTCGACGCTGATGCACATCCTCGCCGGTCTCGACCAGCCCACCTCGGGCCAGGTCACGGTCGCCGGCGAGGACGTCACCGGCATGAGCGACGACGAGCTCACGCTCCTGCGCCGCGACCACATCGGATTCATCTTCCAGTTCTTCAACCTGCTCCCGATGCTCACGGCGGCCGAGAACATCGCGCTGCCGCTGAAGCTGGCCGGCGGCAAGCCCGACCCGGCCTGGCTCGACGAGCTGGTCGCGAGCGTCGGCCTGACCGACCGGCTCGGCCACCGTCCCTCCGAGCTGTCCGGCGGCCAGCAGCAGCGCGTCGCGGTCGCCCGGGCGCTCGTCTCGCGGCCGAGCGTGATGTTCGCCGACGAGCCGACCGGCAACCTCGACTCGACCACCAGCGGCGAGATCCTCGAGCTGCTGCGCGACTCGGTCGACGCGCTCGGCCAGACGACCGTCATGGTCACCCACGACGCGCACGCCGCGGCGATCGCCGACCGCGTGCTGTTCCTCGCCGACGGCGACATCGTCCGCGACCTCGGCCGCTCCACGGCGCACGAGATCCTCGAGACGCTCGAGCAGGTGAGCGGTCGATGAGGGGGGTTGCGCTGAAGGGGCTCGCGGGTCGCAAGATCCGCGCGCTGCTGACCGCATTCGCCATCGTCATCGGCGTCTCGATGGTCAGCGGGACGTTCATCCTCACCGACACGATGCAGAAGTCCTTCAACGGGCTGTTCGATGCGTCGTACGAGAAGACCGACGCCGTCATCCAGGGCAAGGAGATCGTCAAGAACTCCACCAACGGCAGCGGCGTCACCCTGCCCGCCTCGCTCCTCGACGAGGTCCAGGCGCTGCCCGAGGTCGAAGCCGCCGGCGGCATTGTCATGCCGGAGGAGAGCCACAGCGCCGACATCATCGGCAAGGACGGCGAGGCCGTCGCGAAGGAGGGCATCGGCACCGGCTATGACGCCGCCAACGCGCGGTTCAGCCCGCTCAACCTCAAGACCGGCGACTGGCCCGAGGGCGCCGAGCAGGTCGTGATCGACGCCGGCACGGCGAAGAAGGAGCATCTCGCCGCGGGCGACTCCGTCGCCGTCGATACGGCGACCGGGAAGCAGCGCTACGAGATCACCGGCACCGCGAGCTACGGCGAGGTCGACTCGCTCGGCTTCGGCAGCATCGCGGTCTGGGACCTCGAGACCGCGCAGACGGTGCTCGACCGCGAGGGCCGCTACGACGGCATCTCGATCGCCGCGAAGTCCGGCACCTCGGCGGACGAGCTCGTCAAGGCCGTCCAGCCGCTCGTCCCCTCGAACGTCGAGGTCCAGGACAGCGCCAAGCAGGCCGAGCAGGACGCCGAGCAGCTCAACGACGGCATGGGCAAGATCCGGGCGTTCCTGCTCGGCTTCGGCGGCATCGCGCTGCTCGTCGGCGCGTTCGTGATCTTCAACACGCTGTCGATCACGGTCGCGCAGCGCACGCGCGAGTTCGCCACGCTGCGGACCCTCGGCGCCTCGCGCAAGCAGGTCATGCGCTCGGTCCGGCTCGAAGGGCTCGTGATCGGGCTGCTCGGGTCGGTGATCGGGCTCGTCGCCGGGCTCGGGATCGCGAAGGGCATGGTCGCGCTGTTCAGCGCCCTGGGCGTCGACCTCCCCGAGGCGTCGACGGTCGTCGAACGGGCGGACCGTGATCGTCTCGCATCCTGCTGGGCACGGGGATCACGCTGCTGGCGAGCATCCTGCCCGCCCGGCGTGCGACCCGCGTGCCGCCGATCGCGGCGGTGCGGGAGGGTTCCACGCTCCCGCCCACGCGGATGGCGGCGCACTCGCACAACGCCGGCATCGGCGTCACGCTGGCATCGCTCGCCGCGATCTCGCTCGGCATCTTCGCCGGCGGCGTGAGCGCGGTGGCGGTCGGGCTCCTGCTCGGCGTCGGCGTGCTCGGGCTGTTCGCCGGCATCGCGCTGCTCGCGCCGCGTCTCGTCAAGCCGCTCGCCCGCGTGATCGGCCTGCCGGCGCGTCGCGCCGGTGGCGTCGCAGGCGAGCTGGCGGGAGCGAACGCCGTCCGCAACCCGGGCCGCACCGCGTCGACCGCAGCCGCGCTGATGATCGGGCTCACGCTCGTCACGGTCGTGGCGGTGCTCGGCGCCGGCATCAACAACGCGACGAAGTCGGCGGTCACCAAGCAGGTCGACGCCGACTACGTCGTCGACGGCAAGCAGGGCCTGCCGTTCAGCGCCGCCGAGGGCGACGAGCTGGCGGCGACCGCCGGGCGTGAAGAGCGCCTCGCACGTCCGGTCGGACACGGCGCATCGTGCAGGGCAAGCAGCAGGCGATCAGCGGGATCGACCCGGCCACGATCGCGGACTTCTACACGTTCGCGTGGACCACGGGCTCGGACCGCACGCTCGACCAGCTGGGATCCGACGGAGCGCTCGTCAGCAAGAGCTACGCCGAGGACCAGCAGCTGAAGGTCGGCAGCCCGGTGTCGCGTCACGACGCCGTCGGGCGAGAAGCGCACGCTCGCTCGTCAAGGGCGTCTACGACCCGCCGTCGCAGAAGCCGCTGCTGGGTGACGTCAGCATGACCCAGGCAGGCGTTCGACAAGGCGTTCAACAGCCCGAAGAACAGCCTCACGTTCCTCGACGGGGACGCCGAGGCGGCGCTCGAGACCGCGGCGAAGGACGCCGGCGACGCGCAGTTCCACACGGCCGCCGAGTACCCGCAGGACGCCACGAAGGAGATGGCGACGGTCATGGCCATGCTCTACGTGCTGCTGGGCTTCTCGGTGATCGTGAGCCTGTTCGGCATGGTCAACACGATGGTGCTCTCGGTGTTCGAGCGCACGCGCGAGATCGGGATGCTCCGGACGATCGGCATGACGCGCCGCCAGGCGCGCCGGATGATCCGGCACGAGAGCGTCATCACGGCGCTGATCGGCACCGCCCTCGGCCTCGGACTCGGGCTGTTCCTCGCCGGGCTCGTCACCAAGGCGGTGGCGATGGACGACCTCGCCCTGTCGATTCCCGTCGTGCCGCTGGCCGCGTTCACGCTGGTCGCCGTCGTCGCGGGAATCGGCGCGGCGATCCTCCCCGCACGGCGGGCCTCGCGGCTCAACGTGCTCGACGCGCTCCACTACGAGTAACCGGAGCTGACCATGACGACGCTGACCCAGCCCCGTCCCCGACCGCCCCGCCGCACACGCGGCGGGGCGGCCGGACCCGCGAGACGCTCCTCTTCTGGATCGGGCTCGCCCTGATCGCGCTGCACGTGGTCGACGACAACTACCTGCAGCCGCAGCCCGGCATGTCGCCGGGCGACCATGTCGTCAGCGGGCTCGTCCCGCTCGCCCTGCTCGGGCCTCGCCGCCTGGGCGTACCCGCGCCTGCGCGGCGGCCGGCGCGGCGCGCTTGCGCTCGTCTCCGGCGTGCTCGGCATCGCCGCCGGCATCGAGGGCTTCCACTACACGCGGGAGGTCGGGCCCTCGGGCGACGACTTCACCGGGCTGCTGCGCCTGCCCGCCGGCGCTGCTGCTGATCGGCCTGGGCGCCGTCACGCTGTGGCGGACGCGCCGGACCGAGGGCAGCCTGCTGGTGGCGCTACCCGCGCCGCGCGCTGATCGGCGTCGCCGGCGTCCTCGTCATGGCCACGGTGGTCGTCCCCATCGGCTACGGGTACGTCACGACGCATGTCGGCCGCGCCGTCGTCCCGCCGGACCACCTCGGCGTCGCCCACGAGGACGTGAAGTTCGAGACCGCGCGACGGGCTCGAGCTCGAGGGCTGGTACGTCCCGTCGAAGAACGGCGCGGCCGTGATCGCCTTCCCGGGCCGCAACGGGCCCGCAGGCGAAGACGCGGATGCTCGCCCAGCACGGCTACGGCGTGCTGCTGTTCGACCGCCGCGGCGAGGGTCGCAGCGACGGCGAGCCCAACTCGTGGGGCTGGGGCGGCGAGGCCGACATCAAGGCCGCGATCGCCTACCTGCAGCGCCGGCCCGACGTCGATCCCGACCGGATCGGCGGGATCGGCCTCTCCGTCGGCGGCGAGATGATGATCGAGGCCGCCGCGGAGACCGACGAGCTCGCCGCCGTCGTGTCCGACGGCGCCGGCGCGCGGAGCACCACCGAGGACATGGACCAGGACGATCCCGCCCTGGGCAAGTACACGCTCGGCGCGCTCATGTCGGTGGCCAAGACCGCGGCGGTCGCCGTGTCCTCCAACCAGGCGCCGCCGGCGAACCTGAAGGACCTCGCGGCCGACGGTCGAGCAGCCGATGCTGCTGATCGCCGCCCCCGAACGCGCCCACGGGCGAGAGCTGAACCGCGGCTACGCGAAGGCTGCCGGCGAGTCCGCGACGCTGTGGGAGATCCCCGAGGCGGACCACGTGGGCGGGCAGGAGGCGCGGCCGGAGGAGTACGAGCGCCGCGTCGTCGGGTTCTTCGACGAGCACCTGGTGCCATGACCCGCAGGCTCACGGGCGAGGCGGCGGTGTTCGCCGCCGCCACCGCCGCTGGCCCTGGTGCACGCGCTCGACGACGCGTTCGTGCACCGCGGGCCCGGGCCTCGGGCTCGGCCAGCACGCGCTGGCCGGTCTGATCGCGCTCGCCGCGGGTCTCGCCGGCGTAGCCGCGTTCCCGTCGCTGCGGCCCGGCCTGCGCGCGGCCCTGGCGCTCTCGTTCGGCGGCCTCGCGCTGGTGAACGGGATGCTCCACGTGATCCACGTGACGCAGCACGGCGCCGCGGGTGGCGACGTGACCGGCGTGCTCGCGGTGGCCGGCGGCGGCGTGCTCGTCGGGCTGGCTGTCGCGATCCCGTGGCGGCATCGCGGCGAGGGCACGTGGAAGTCACGCTCGCTCGCCGTGCCCGCAACCCTGCTCGGCCTGATCTTCGTGCTCGGCCCGATCGGTCTCGGCATCGTCGCCACCCACAAGTGGCGCGTGCCGGTCGGCGAGCCGCCGAGCGCCGCTTACCGCGACGTCACGTTCAGGGCGAGCGACGGGCTGGACATCGCCGGCTGGTACCGCCCGTCGCAGAACGGAGCGGCGGTGGTCGTCGTCCACGGCGGCAGCAGCGACCGGAAGGGCTCGGTCGACCACGCGCGGATGCTCGCCCGCCACGGCTACGGAGTGCTGGTCTACGACGCGCGCGGGCGCGGCGAGAGCGACGGCTCGGAGAACAACTACGGTTGGGACTGGGCCAAGGACGTCGACGGCGCGCTCGCGTTCCTGAAGGGCCGCGACGACGTCGACCCGGACCGGATCGGTGCCGTCGGGCTCTCGACCGGCGCCGACGTCCTGATCGAGGTCGCCGCGCAACGCGACGACCTCGCCGCCGTCGTCGCCGACGGCGCCGCCGCCGGCTCGTTCCAGGATTGGCACCGCCTGAGGGGCGTCGACCTTGGCACGGCGCCCGGCTGGCTCATGTTCTCCACCATGCGCGTGCTGTCGGGCGACCCGCCGGGCCCACCGCTCGAGGAGCTCGTGACGCGGATCGCCTCGCCGCTGCTGCTGATCTCGGCCGGCACCGACGTCGAACGGGAGTTCAACGTGCTCTACGACGAGGCCGCCCGCAGACCGGTCGAGCACTGGAATCTGCCCGAGGCGCACCACACCGACGCGATCCACGAGCACGCCGGCGAGTACGAGCGGCGCGTGGTCGCGTTCTTCAACGAGGCGCTGCGCTGAGCACGCCCGCGTCCGTGAGCTTGGCCCGCAGGTAGCGCACGAACGGCGCGACCGCAAGCTCCTGTCCCGTCACGCGCGCCAGCAGCTCGGGCGGCGGGAACTTGCGGCCGTGCCTGTGGACGCGCTCGCGCAGCCACTGCTTGAGCGGCTCGAACTCGCCGCGGGCGAGCTGGGCGTCGACGTCGGGCAGGTCCTCCCGCAGCGCCTCCCACAGCTGCGCGGCGATCAGGTTCCCGAGCGAGTAGGTCGGGAAGTAGCCGATCAGGCCGGCGCCCCAGTGCACGTCCTGCAGCACGCCCTGCGCATCGTCGGGCACGTCGAGCCCGAGCATCCGGTCCATGCGCTCGTTCCACGCGCCCGGGAGGTCGTCGACCGCGAGCCGGCCCTCGATCAGCGCCAGCTCGAGCTCGAACCGCAGCGCGATGTGGAGGTTGTAGGTGGTCTCGTCGGCCTCGACGCGGATCAGGCTGCGGTGGACGGCGTTGACGCCTCGGTAGAGCGCGTCGACGGTGGTGCCGTCGAGGCCGCCGGGCAGCTGCGCCGCGAGGCGCGGCAGCGCCCACACGCAGAACGGGCGGCCGCGGCCGATCACGTTCTCCCACAGCCGGCTCTGCGACTCGTGCACACCCAGCGAGACCGCCGTGCCGAGCGGGCTGCGGCTGAGCGCGTCCGAGATCCCGGCCTCGTACAGCCCGTGGCCGAATTCGTGCAGGGAGCCGAAGTAGGCGCCGGCGAACTCGTGCGGGTCGTAGCGGTTGGTGATGCGAACGTCGCCCGGCCCGATCCGCTGCGCGAACGGGTGCGGGGCGAGGTCGAGCCGCCAGCCGCCGGGGTCGAACCCGACCCCCTCGAGGATGTCCATCACGGCGCGGCTCTGGTCCTCGACCGCGTGGGGGCCGCCGAACGGCCCGCCCGGCAGGGGATCCGACGCGACTTCGGCGACGAGCGGCACGAGGTCGTCGACCAGCTCGGCCAACAGCGGCCGCAGCATCGCTGTCGTCATGCCCGGCTCGAAGTCGTCGAGCAGCACGTCGTACGGGTGCTCGACCGCGTCGAAGCACTCGACGTAGCGGTGGCGCAGTTCGAGCTGGAGCGCGAGCGCGTCGCGGAAGCGCGAGAAGTCCGCCGCCGCCCGCGCCTCCTGCCAGGCGGTCTGGCCGAGCGCCGCCGCGCGGCTGATCTCGGCGGCGAGGCTCGTCGGGACGCGCACCGCCTTCTCGAAGTCGCGCCGGAGCTCGGCGATCAGGCGCACGTCGTCGGCGTCGGGATCCTGCTCCTCGGCCCAGGGGGCCAGCGCCTCGAGCAGGCGCCCGAGCTCGGGATCGATCAGGCGCTCGTGGCTGACCGCCTCGAGCGTGGCGGCCTGATCGCCGCGCGCGGCGGCGCCGGCGGCGGGCATCATCGTGTTCTGGTCCCAGAACAGCAGCGAGTGGATGTGGCCGAGGTCGGCCAGGATCGCCGCGCGCTCTTGCAGCGCGGCCAGCTCGGGCGGGGCGGTGCTCACCTGCCCGCGCTCGCGTAGACGTCGTCGAGCAGCGCGTCGACGTCGGCGAGCTCGTAGTGCTCGGCCAGGAAGCGGGCGGTGTGCTCCCGAGCGGTGCCCTCGAGCGCCATGTTGAGCGCGACGAGCCGGGCGCCGGCCTCGTCGTCGGAGCGCGGGCCCGCGGGCGGCGGCGCGGCCGGGGCGGGCTCTTGACCCCCGAGCGTCCCGACGTCGCGGGTGAGCTCCTCGAGCGAGCGGGCCAGCGTCTCGGCGCCGGTCCTGAGGCGGTCCAGCTCATCCTGCACGCGGTCGAGCTTCTCCAGCATCGCCTTGGCGGCGTCCTCGACGCGCTCGACGTGGTCGGAGGCCTCGCGGCCGGCCTCGTCGCGCAGCTGCTGCGCGCCGGCCTCGGCGGCTTCGAGGATCGCGCGGACCTGCGCCGACGCGCCCTCCGCGAGCGAGCCCGGCGCGCTGCCGCGCGAACGCGTCCGCGATGCGCCGGAGGTGCTCGTCGACCGCGGCCGGGTCGTAGCCGCGGCGGGTCGACGGGAAGTCCCGGCGCTCGATCTCCTCGCGCTCCACGGGCCCGAGGATACGTGACGCCGGGACACGCGATCGCTTCGTCAACCATGGTTGACACGATGCGTTTGTCAATGTAAGTTGACGAGCATGACACAGGCTACGGACCTCGCCGACGCCACCGCCAGCCGTGATCCGGCTGTCGGGCTCGCCGCCGTCGCGTCGCTGCGGAAGCTGCTCGAGTCGCTCGAGACGCTCCAGGTTGCGAACGCGCGCGAGCAGGGCTGGAGCTGGCAGCAGATCGCGGAGGTGCTCGGAGTGAGCAGGCAGGCGGTGCACAAGAAGCACGGTGGAAGACGGCGGATCGGGAGGGGACGCTGATGTTCGAGCGGTTCACGAAGGAGGCGCGCACGGTCGTGGTGCTTGCGCAGGACGAGGCGGGCGCGCTCGAGGCCGACCGGATCGGCACCGAGCATCTCCTGCTCGGCCTGGCGGCGGAGCAGGGCGCCGCGGCGCGCGTGCTGGAGCCGCTCGGGCTGGGACATGCGGCGCTGCGCGCGGAGCTGGAGCGGTCGGGCGGCGGACTGGACCGGGACGCGCTCGCATCGATCGGCATCGACCTCGACGAGGTCCGGCGCCGCGTCGAGGAGTCGTTCGGTCCCGGCGCGCTCGGCGGATACCGCAAGGGCCGGCGCCCGTTCTCGCCTGGCGCGAAGAAGGCGCTCGAGCTGGCGCTGCGCGAGGCGCTCGCGCTCGGCGACCGGCACATCGGCTCGGAGCACATCCTGCTCGGCGTGATGCGCGATCCGGGCGAGGTGGTCGCCTACCTGCTCGGGCGGCGCGGCGTCACGACCGACGGCGTCCGGACGGCCGTGATGGCGGCCCGCACGCGGGCGGCCTGACGATCAGAGCAGCGTGGCCAGCAGGACCGCGAGCACGACGACGACAGCGAGCAGGACGAGGACCGTGAGGACCCGAACGGCCCAGCGCGCCGGCGCGGACGGCGTGCGCCGCGTACGCGAGAGCCGGCGCGGGCGCCCGGCGTCGACGCGCGTCAGCAGCGGCTTGGGCTCCGGCCCCGGGCCGGCCGGTGCCGTGCCGATGCGCTTGAGCGGGCGCGACGGCAGCGGCGTGCCGGGCGGCGCTGCGCCTGTGTCTGCAGGGCGCGGCGAGTCGCCGCTGGGCGGCGCGCTCGAGACGGCGTCCTGCGCGGCGGTCTGAACGGACGGGGCGACGTCCGCCGGCGCGGCCTCGGCCGGCGGGCCGGCGGACTGCGCGCGCACGAACGGCGTGTCCACCGGCGGCTCGACACCGACCGCTCGCATCGCGCGGTCGCGCTCGCGGCGCGCGCGGTCGCGCTGCGCGACCGCCGTCTTGCGCTCCGCGAACGCCGTGTCGCGCTCGCTCTCCGCGCGGTCCGCGCGCATGGCGGCGGCTTCCGCATCGCGCAGCGCGTGGTCGCGCTCGGGCAGCGCGCGGGAGAGCTCGGAGCGCGCTGCGTCGCGCTCGGCCGCGGCCTGGTCGCGCGCGCGCTCGATCGCCTCGACGTCCTGCATCATGCGCTTGCGCTCGGCATCGGCCACGTCGCGCTCACGCGTCACCCGCTCGAGCTCGGCCGCGAGCCGGTCGCGCTCGGCAAGCGCCTCCTGGCGCTCGGTCGCCGCGCGGTCGACGTCGCGCAGCGCCGCGTCGCGACGTGAGAGCGCGTCGTCGCGGTCGTTCAGTGCCTGGACGCGCTCGCGCTCGGCCTCGTCGCGCGCGGCGACCGCCTCGTCGCGTTCCTGGGTCGCCGCCGTGAGGAGATCGCGCGGCGGCGGCGCCACTCGCTCGCGCACGGTGAACTCCGGCGCTTTGAGCCGCGCCGCGCTCGCGCCGGCGCTGCGGCCGCCGGAGGCGGACGAGCCGGGGCCGGCGCGCGCCGACGCGCCGGGGTCGGCACGGCCAGCGGGGGCCGACGCGCCGGGAGTGGCGCGGCCCGCGCGGACGGAAGGCGCACCTGCGTCGGGCGCGTCGAGAGCGTCGTCTTCGGGCGTGATCCGGCGCGCCATCGGCGCCGGGGCATGGGGACGCAGCGCGCTGACGCGGCCCTGCGACCACGGCTTCCCGCCCGGCGCCGGCAGGTCCACGACGAGCCCTGGCCCGACCTCCAGCTCGGCGCCCTCCACCTCGCCGGCGCCCGGCGGCCACGCGAACGCCGCAACCCAGGTCTCGCCGTCGTCCGCCGCCCAAGGCTTGTGCTCCAGCAGCGCGATCGCGCGCCGGCGCGAGCCGCCGCCCATCTGAAGGTTCAACACCGGGCGAACGAAGCGGCGACCGCGCAGCCCGTACCAGCGGCCGGCGATCTCGATCCGGTCCGGACCCGTGCGCTCGAAGCGCTCGAGCTCGAAATCGACCTCCGACGACGCGGCGCCGGGAACCCTGGACTGCGTCGGCATGACCTCCCAGGGTACGCGGTCAGTTCGGGGCGGTCGCCTCCTGCAACTCGCGTCGCAGCTCACGGATCTCATCGCGCAGCTTCGCCGCGTACTCGAAACGCAGCTCCTCCGCGGCCGCGAGCATCTCCTCCTCGAGCTCCACGATCGTCGTTTCGAGCTCCGCCGGCTCCATGTCGGTCTGCCGCTCGCGCCGCTTGCGGCGCTTGGCCGGAACCTTCGAGTCGCCCATCAGGAACTCGGTTATGTCCGAGATCCCCTTCACGATCGTCTCCGGCGTGATCCCGTTGCGCTCGTTGTAGGCGACCTGGATCGCGCGGCGGCGATTGGTCTCGTCGATCGCCTTGCGCATCGCCTCGGTGTGCTTGTCCGCGTACATCAGCACCGTGCCGCCGATGTTCCGCGCCGCGCGCCCGATCGTCTGGATGAGCGAGGTCTCCCCGCGCAGGAAGCCCTCCTTGTCGGCGTCCAGGATCGCCACCAGCGTGACCTCCGGCAGGTCGAGGCCCTCGCGCAGCAGGTTGACCCCGACGAGCACGTCGTACTCCCCCAGCCGCAGTTCGCGGATGATCTGGATGCGCTCGAGCGTGTCGATCTCCGAGTGCAGGTAGCGCACCTTGAAGCCCATCTCGAGCAGGTAGTCGGTCAGGTCCTCGCTCATCTTCTTGGTGAGCGTCGTGACCAACGTGCGCTCGTCGCGCTCGACGCGATCGCGGATCTCGCTCATCAGGTCGTCGATCTGGTTGCGCGTCTCGCGCACCTGGACCTCGGGGTCGACGATCCCCGTCGGCCGGACGATCTGTTCGACCACGCGCGCCGAATGGCTGCGCTCGTACTCGCCCGGCGTGGCCGACACGAACACCAGCTGCGGCGTGATGTCGAGGAACTCCTGGAACGTCTGCGGCCGGTTGTCGAGCGCGCTGGGCAGCCGGAAGCCGTAGTCGACCAGCGTCTGCTTGCGCGAGCGGTCGCCCTCGTGCATGCCGCCGATCTGCGGCACGGTCTGGTGCGACTCGTCGATGAAGCAGACGAAGTCGTTCGGGAAGTAGTCGATCAGGCAGTACGGGCGCGACCCGGGCGCGCGCGCGTCGAGGATGCGCGAGTAGTTCTCGATCCCCGAGCAGAACCCGACCTCGCGCAGCATCTCCATGTCGTACTGCGTGCGCTGGCGCAGCCGGTGCGACTCGAGCAGCTTGCCCTCCGCCTCGAGCAGCGCGCAGCGCTCGTTGAGCTCGCGCCCGATCTCGGTGACCGCCTCCTCGAGCCGGCCCTCCTGGACGTTGTAGTGCGTCGCCGGCCAGACCGCGACGTGCTCCAAGTCGTCGCGGATCAGCTCGCCCGTCAGCGGGTCGAAGTGCTGCAGCCGCTCGACCTCGTCGCCGAACAGCATCGCCCGGAACGCGGTCTCCTCGTACGCGGGAAAGACCTCGAGCGTGTCCCCGCGCACCCGGAACGTTCCGCGCCCGAGCGCCTGGTCGTTGCGGTTGTACTGCAGCGAGACCAGCTTGCGCAGCAACTCGTCACGATCGACGAACCCGCCCTTCACCAGCACCTGGCAGTTCGCGTTGTAGGTCTCCGGCGAGCCGAGCCCGAAGATGCACGAGACCGAAGCGACGATCACGACGTCGCGGCGCGCGAACAGCGACGCCGTCGCCGCGTGGCGCAGCCGGTCGATCTCCTGGTTGATCGCCGAGTCCTTCTCGATGTAGAGGTCGCGCGACGGGACGTACGCCTCGGGCTGGTAGTAGTCGTAGTAGGAGACGAAGTACTCGACCGAGTTGGTGGGGAAGTACGTCCGGAACTCGTTGCAGAGCTGCGCCGCCAGCGTCTTGTTGTGGGCGATGACGAGCGCGGGCCGCTGCAGCCGCTCGATCGTCGCCGCCATCGTCATCGTCTTGCCGGTGCCGGTCGCGCCGAGCAGCGTCACGCCGCGCGCGCCCGCGTCGACTGCCTCGGCGATGCCGTCGATCGCCGCCGGCTGGTCGGCGGTCGGTGTGTAGACGGCGTCGAGCTTGAACTCGGGCATAGCCGATCAACAGTATGGGACGTCCCGGACGGAACCGCCGCTCCGCCCGGGACGCCTTGACCCCTCGCCCCTAACTTGTGGTCACGACCAGCGTGTGGCGCCGGCCCGGCGCCGCGTCGACCGACACCTCGAGCCCGCGGTTTGTCTCGCGCGCGTCGTAGTCCTCGACCGGACGCCCGTCCAGCACGACCGACGCGACCGTCGCGTCGCGCGGCACCGTGTGGCCGATCGCGAAGCTGTCCAGCCGCACGTCGTCCGTGTCGGTCACCGTCGTGTAGCGGTTGCCGTCATGCGCGGCGAGCACGTCGGCGGAGCCGCGGCCGAGCCGGATGTCCTCCCCCTGGACGCTCGGCTGCCCCTCAGGCACCTGCGGGATCACGTCGAGCCGGTCATGGCCGAGCTGCGGCCGCACGCCGAGCTGCTGGTGGATCACCGACCACGCCGTCCCGTAGTGGCCCCACGACTGCATGAACATCGAGCGGCAGGTCCAGCAGCGGTCGATGTTCGGGAGGTTGACGACGGCCCCGTCGGGATTGAACGACGGGAAGATCTCCGGCATCGCCCCCGGCTGCTCGTCGGGCGTGTCCCTCGTTGCCGGCTCCGAGAACTGTGTCTCGGCGTTGGCATCGGTGTAGCGCCGCTGCTGCTCCGTCCCCAGCCGGCCGTAGTTGCCCTCGCCAACCGCCATCACTCCGGTGCCGATCGAGAAGATGGCGAACTCGCCCAGGCCCGGCGGCGGGCCGCCCTGGCAGCCTGTGTGGAACAGGCCGCGGTTGCCGGGCCGCTCGCCGCTGTAACAGGGCGTCTCGCGCGTGACGAGCCCGGCGGTCCCGTGGTCGAACGGCGCGATGCCGGGCATGGTCTCACCGTCGACGATCAGCTCGACCTCCATCGGGTTCGCGCCGATCCAGTGCTTCTGGTTGACCGGCATGTTGTCCTCGTCGAGCGAGTCGCCGTACGCCCCCTCGTCCTCGATCCACCACGTCGTGTCGAACCGGCCGTGGAGGTCGTCCGCGAGCTCCTGTGCCGCGTCCGCCTCGTCCGTCAGGCCGGCCGACCGGGCCATGTCCGCGTAGTCGTACAGGCCGCGGATGTAGTAGACGGCGTTGTCGAGCTTCTCCTCCCCCATGCCGGTGCGCTCGACGTTGCCGCGGCCCTCGGGCCAGCCGTCGCCGTCGGCATCGAGGTTCTCGCGCACGTACTCCAAGTTGCGACCCGTGAAGTCGAGCATCTCGTCGCGGAAGTCGTCATCGCCCGTCCAGCGCCAGATCATCGCGACGGCGCCCGGGAACTTGACGGTCTCGTCGGTGTTGAACGGACGGAAGCCGTCCGGCCTCACGATGTCCTTGCCGAACCACACCGACCCGTCGGCGACGACCTCGTGCGTGACGACGCCTGAGCGGTCGTTCAACACGTCGGAGACGTCGCGCAGCGCGCGCATGTGGTCCTTGATCGACTCGAACTGGCCGAGCGCCACGCTCGCATGCGCGGTGTACTCGCCGTCGGTCGCGAACAGCCACGGGTAGTCGGGGAACCCCGCGCCGACCCAGCCGATCTCCGGCACCTCGCCCTCGAGCGTCCACTCGCGACCCTCGTTGGTCCAGCGGATCTCGAGATCCTTCGCGGTCTGGGTGAGGTCGGCGAGGTTCTGCTTGCCCCACTCGATCGACTGCGCCAGCTGCGGGTTGCCGGGCAGCTCCACCCGCGACCAGCGGCCGAGCGCCTTGCGCGACGAGAGCTTCTCGGCGACGAGCCGCTCGGGCTTGTGCGTCAGCTTGGCGAACGCCGAGCGCGCCTCGCCGTGCGAGTTCTCCGAGCCGGCGACGGCGATCCACAGCGTCTCGCTCCGGTGGCCCTTTACGTCGACCTTGTAGCGCAGCTGCCCGCCGGTGCCGCGGCCGAATGGGCCGTCGTCGCACTGCGACGGCATCGGGTCCGTCAGGTCGCCGGGGCAGACGCGGCCGGACCCGAACTCGCCGTAGTGGCCCGGGCCGGTCTCGCCGCCGCGTGCCCGCCGGTCGGACCCGACGATCGCGGTGTAGGAGTGCGGCGCGGCCTCGCCCGGGATCTGGCCGGTGTCGCGGAACACGAGCGTGCCGCGGTCGAGCGACGCGGTGTCTTGCGCGTTGTCGCTCGCGTTCGGCACCGTGCCGCCGAACCCCCACGGGTACTGCGTCATCAGCTCGGAGTGCGCGTCGACCATCACGGTCGCGCTGCGCTTGCGATGCCCGGGGTTGGAGATCGTGAGCCCGAGCAGCGCGCCGCGCACGCCGTCGGGCGCCACATCGATCCGTCGCAGCCTCAGGCCGTCGACCGAGGGCAGCTCGTAGCGCGTGTAGCCCTGGCCGGCGAAGAAGCGAGTCGCCTCCCCGACCCAGTCGCCGTTCACGCCGAACGACACCGAGTCGAGCAGCTTGAGCGGTGGCGTGATGATCCCGCCCATCTCGCCGGCCGTATGCCAGCCGTTGGCGTAGAAGTGCCCGTTCTGGAAGCCGAGCACCTGCGCGCGCGTGCCGGCCGCGACCTCGCGGCGGTCCTGCAGCCGCTGGGTCTCGGACAGCTCGTCGGCCGCCACCGCCGGCGCCGCGGCCAGCGCTGCGAGCACCATTCCGAATCCGACAGCACCTTTCAGCACTTGGACAACCTCCCTCCCGCTGCGATCGCCTCCGCCGCGACGCTCCGCGTCCGGGGCACCGCCGCCCCGACCTCGTCCCTAAAGCGCTTTAGCTACCTTTCCCGCACCATACACAGATCGAACCTGAATTTGCCTTCCGACACCCCACGTTCACGGCCGACCATCACCGACGTGGCGCGTCTGGCGGGTGTCTCGACCGCCGCGGTCTCGTTCGCGGTCAACGACCGGCCGGGAGTGGGCGAGGAGACCCGCGCCCGGATCCTGCGCGCGGCGGAGGAGCTCGGCTGGCGGCCGAGCGCCCACGCCCGCGCGCTGACAGAGGCGCGGGCGCGCGCCGTCGGGCTGGTGCTCGCCCGCGAGCTCGCGCAGCTGGAGGCGGACGCGTTCTTCGTGCGCTTCCTGTCGGGCCTCGAGCGCACGCTGGCGCCGCGCGATCACGCCCTGCTGCTCCAGCTCGTCCCGGCCGAGCGCGGCGTCGACGCCGGCGCCTACGAGCGCCTGGCCGCCTCGGGACGCGTGGACGGGTTCATCCTCACCGACGTCGAGCTCGAGGACCCGCGCTTCGCCGCGCTCGAGGCGGCCGGGCTCCCCGCCCTGGTGGCCGGCCATCCCGCCACCCCTTGCCCGTTCCCGTGGGTGGAGACCGAGCACGGCGCAGGCATGGCGGCCGCCGCCCGCCACCTCGCCGAGCTGGGCCACGAGCGGATCGGGTTCCTCGGCGGCCCGGCGAGCCTGGATTACGTGCAGGTCCGGCTCGAGCGCTGGCGCGCGGCGCTCGTGGCGGCGGGGCGCGAGCCGGGCGCGGCCGTCTGCCTCGAGCCCGCCGAGCCCGTGGCGGACGCCGCCGCGCGCGTGCTCGCCGGCGGCGTCACCGCGGTCGCCTGCACGAGCGACGTGCTGGCGCTCGGGCTCGTGGCGGCCGCGCGGGCGGCAGGTCTGCGGGTGCCGGAGGACCTGTCGGTGATGGGATTCGACGACTCGGCGCTGGCGGCGCTCGCCGCGCCGGCACTCACGTCGGTGCGGGTGGACTACGCCGAATTCGGGGCCGCCGCGGCCGCGGCGCTGCTGGCGCTGATCGACGGTGAGGACCCCACCGCGGCGCGGCTCGCGGAGCCGCAACTGGTCGTCCGCGCCTCGACCGCCCCGCCGTCCTAGCTAGACACCGCCGGCTCGAGCTCGCCGCTCGCGCGCGGGCTCGCTTTCCGGCGTGGGCTCGTGCCGCGCGCGCCGCTGCGGCCGCTTGACCTTGACCTCCTGGGCGAGGAAGTAGGAGCCGATCACGAACACGAACGCGCCGATCTGCGCGATCAGCGTCTCCCAGGTCGGGAACACGCCGAACCACAGCCCGGCCCAGTACGGCACGTCGAACGGCGCGGGCGTGATCGGCAGCCAGCCGGTGCCCTGCATCGTGCGCGTCGTCTGTCCGACCATCACCACCAGCACGACCGCGATCAGCACGCCGGTCGCGATCAGCATCTTCTTGTACGGCAGCTTCCGCTGAAGCGCGAACGTGAGCACGGCGACGAGCAGCGTCGCGGCGAGTCCGAGGCCCGCGCCCTCGAGCACGGTGACGGTGCCCGCGCTGAGCTCCAGCGACTGCAGGAACAGGACGGTCTCGAAGCCCTCGCGATAGACGGACGTCAGCCCGAGCAGCGCCAGACCGAGCACCTGGGCCGAGAAGAAGCCGGCTCGCTCATCGCGCATCAGCTCGCGCCGGCGGCGATGGAAGCGGCCGATCCACTCGCTCCAGTACACGCGGTGGAAGAACCAGTTCATGATCAGCAGCAGCACGCCGATCGCGATCAGCCCGACCACCGCCTCGAGCTTCTCGCCGTAGCGCTCGAGCGACTGCAGCAGCGTCTGCGCGAGCATCCAGGTGAGGATCGAGACGAGCAACCCGGCAGCGGCGCCGATCAGCACCGGGCGGCGCAGCCGCCGGCGCACGCCGACGAACGAGGCCGTGATCGCGGCGAGGATCAGCACCGCCTCCAGTCCCTCGCGGAACACGATGATCGCGGAGTTGGTGACCACGGTCGCCTTGTTGGCCGAGTCGCCGAGCGTGGCCGCCGAGTCGGCGAGCTTCTCGTCGAGTGCGAGCCGGGTCTCGTGGATCTCGCGCCGCGGCGCGCGGTCCGCGATCAGCGTCGCGAGGCCCGGCATGCCGACGGCGCCGAACCACACCAGCCCCTCGACGTCGGTCGCCAGCCCGGGGTCGAACGACTTCAGCCGCCGTTCCGGCCCGAACTCGAAGAACGCGTACGCCTCCAGCCGCGCCTGCTCGGCCTGCTGGTACTGCTGGGCGCCGACGGCGGCCTCGAGCCGGTCGAGCGTGAGCGCGATCAGGTCGTAGTCGGACTCGTCGGTCGGCTGCTGCCACGGCTCGGGCATCGTCGCCGCGAGGTCGTCCTCGATCCCGTCGGTCAGCGCCTCGACGTCGCCCGCCGGGCGCACGCCGTCGGTCCGCTCGGTCGCCTCGCGCAGGATTCCTCCGAGCTCGGCGAGCCGGTCCTCGACCGCGGCGGCGCGGACCGGGTCGCGCTTGGCGAGCTGGTCCTGCAGGTCGGCCAGCGCGGCGGCAGCGCCCTGGTGGAACGCGACCGCCTCCTGGATCTCGAAGTCGAGCGTGACGCGCGTGTCCTTGACGCCGCGGCCGTACTCGACCGGGACGAGCGCAAGGAAGCGCAGCAGCTGCTGCGCGCGGCGCGCGGACTCGTCGGCGGTGAGCGGGGCGGCGGTGAAGCCTTCCAGCCCGGCCGAGACGGCCGGGCGGGCGGCCTCGAACGCCGTGCGGGTCGCGGGCGAGCCGCTCGAACTGCTCGCCCAGCGCGCGGGCGGCCGCCTCGCCGCGGTCCTCGGCGTAGCGCGGCGCCAGGATCGGCCAGTACGCGGCGGCCTGCGCAGCCGACTCCGCGAGCCGCGTGGGCAGCTTGCGCTCCGCCGCCGCGTCGGCGTCGGCGAGCAGGTCGCGCTGACGCCCCTGGTAGGCGTCGAGCAGGTCCTTCTCGACCGCCTGCAGAGCCGCGCCGGGGTCGGTGCGGCCGCGCTCGAGGCTGCGCAGCGCGAGCGTCGCGTCCGCCCCGGGGCGCGTCAGGCGCGTCGCGGTGCGGAACTCGCGCAGCAGCAGCCAAGCACGCGCGGTCGGCACATCGCCGTCGCGCACGGCCTCGAGCGTCACGGCCATCGAGCCGCGGTACAGCGCGCCCTGGAGCGTCCCGCGGGCAGCGGCCAGCTCCGCTGCGTGTGCCCGCCGACGTCGGCGGTATTGCCGGCCGCGACCGCTCGGCGCGCAGCGCGCAGCGAGCGGAGGACGGCCGTGTCGGCCTCGGGCGCGGTCGCCGCGATGCGTGCGCGCAGCTCGCCGCGATAGGCGCCCGCCGCCCGCCTCGCCTCCCGCCGGGCGGCGGCGGGCTCGCCGAGGATCAGCTCGGTCTGCGCGGCGAACAGCCCACGCCGCAGCGCTTCGGCCGCCTGCCAGGGCGCCTCGCCGTCGCCGGCCGCCGCCGCAGGGGAAGTGGCGGCGAGCAGCCCGGCGACGGCGACGATCAGCGCAGCGAGGCCGCGCCGCCGCGCGCGAGGACGCGACGCTGAGCGCGCGGCAGCGCGATCGAAGCGGAGGTGCCGGGCGGCCCCGCCACGCGCTACGTCTCGAGCTGGATATCGAGTCGGCCGGCGGCCTGCGAGATCTGTCCGGCGATCGCCTCCGCGCGCGCCTGGGCCTCGGCGCCGAGCGTCTCGGCCTGGTCGGCGGTGAACTTCTTGCCGCCCGCCTCCTCGTCGCGCAACCGCTCGGCGAACGCGGTCAGCTCGTCGAGCTCCTGTTTGGTCTGCTCGGCCTGGGCGGCGTCGTCGGCGGCGATCCGCGGCTCGACGCCCGCGTAGACCGTCTGGAGCCCGCCGAGGATGTCGGCGATGTCCTGCAGCCGCGAGGCCGCGACGAACGCCTTCTCCTGCGCCTGGGCGCCCGCGACGAAGCGCGAGTTCTTCCACGCGTCGAAGTACTCGGACATCGTCGGCGTCATCACGACCAGCGCAGTGAACGCGTCCTGCGGCGTCGGCGCCCACTCCCGAGCGGCGGCGTCGAGCTCCTTCGCGGTCTTCTCGAACTCACGCGCGGCGGTGACGTAGAAGTCGGCGTCGGGCACGGCCTCGCCGAAGCTCACGTCGCCGTCTCCGTCGAGGTCGGGCTCGACGCCCTTGGCGGCGAACTTCGGCTCGGTGCCGAACGCGCTCGTCTCGATCAGGTAGTTGAAGTTGCCGGGCCGGTCGAACGTGCGGCCGCCCGGCGTCTCGAGCGTGATCGGGGCGGCGTTCTCGGGATCGCTCTTGTCGGCGCCCGCATCGATGATCACGTCGTAGTCCGCGAGTGACGGGACGCCGGCGACGACGCCCTCCATCTCCTCGTACGCCGGGTTGGCGCTCGCGAACGTGTCCTGGGCGTCCTCGACGAACGCCTTGACATCGGCGCGCTGGTCGGCGAGCAGCTGCGCGTAGTCGAAGTCCGCGGCCTCGGCCCGGGCGTAGTAGGCCTCGGCCTGCTCGCGCAGCTCGGCCGCGTCGGCGGTCAGCCGCTCGGTGTGCTCGAGCAGGAAGTCCTTGACCGGCTGCAAGTCGTCGGCGGGTTGCTGTGCCGCCGGCGCCGGCGTCGGCTCCTCGTCGTCTCCACATGCGGCCACGCCGACGGCGCACCCGACGGCCACGAGGGCGGCGCAAAGCCGCCTCCGCGTTGCATACACGGCGGTGTCCTCCTGCTGGGGATACTGGGAGGGCGTCCCTCGGAGGGCACGCCTTTAGGGCACCCTAACACAGAATCCCGAGTGGCGCGGTGGGTGATCATTTGGGCGCCGCGCGCGCGCCGGCGAACGTCAACGGCGGCATTTAGGAGGGTCGCGGATCGGGGTGCGTCTCCGCGGAGACGTGTCCGCGCTCGATGCGGGGCGCCTCAGGGTACGTATTCGACCTTTTCGCGCCCCGAGTCGATGCGGGGCGCTTTATCCACCGATGCGGTGGTCAAAGCGCCCCAAGTCCGCAGTTCTGCGGCTCTGTTGCGCCTTGACCGCGGATAGCGCGGTCAAGGCGCAACACAGCAGCGCGACCGCAATCCGGGCCCCTCCTCAATGCTGCCGTACGCGAGCGCCGAGCCCGCCCGACGCCGTCGCGCCTCGCCCCGCACAAACCCGCCCGAACCCCGGCGCGCTAGCGAGCGCGGCCGTCCCAGTCGTGCTCGAACGCCCAGCGTGCGCCGACCGTCCACGCCTGGACGCGGTTGGAGATCGGGTTCGGCTCGAGCGCGCCGGCGGCCGTGACCGAGTAGAGCTCGGGCGCCAGGCCGAGCCGGTCCAGCGCGGCGAGCACGCCGGCGCGGACGCGCTCGGCCTCGGCCGCGCGGCCGGCCGCGCGCAGGCCGCCCCAGCCGAGCCAGTTGTCGAACGGCCAGATGCCGCCGCGGTGGTAGGCGTCCGGGCGGAACGACGGGTGGGCCGAGGAGAGCGTGCGCAGGCCGTGGTCGGTGAGGACGTCGGGCTGGACGAGCCGCTCGGCGGCCGCCGTGGCCGCGTCGCCTTCCAGCGCGTTCGCCCAGAGCAGCCAGCCGAGCTGCGAGCCGGCGCCGGGCACGAGCGCGCCGTCGCGCTCGATCGCCATCACGTCCGGGTCCCAGCCGGCCAGCCGCGAACGCAGCGCGGCGGCCCGGGCCGGCCAGTCGCCCCCCGGCTCGAGGCGGGCGAGCGCGTCGAGCGCCGCGACCGCCGCCGCCTGGCAGTCGGCATCGGCGAGCGGAGGCGCGGGCGCGGTCCCGTCCAACCGGACGATGCCCGAGCCCTCGGTGCGCTCCTCGATCGGCCCCACCGCGTCGCGCCAGCCCTGCTGCTCGAGCCCGCCGGTGCTGCGCCGCGGGCCGTAGCGGACGAGCCCGCCGCCGGCGTCGAGGGCGGCCACCAGCCAGCCGCCGGCGGCGCGCCAGACGGGCTCCAGCTCGGCGGTCAGCGCGGCATCGTCGAGTGCCGCGAGCACGATCAGGAACCAGCTCGTCGCGTCGGCGGTGCCGTAGTACTGCAGCGCGCCGTCGCGTACCGGCCAGCCTTGCTCGGCGAACCACGCGTCCGCCACCGGTCGGTACTCGTGCAGGATCTTGCCCGGCTCCTCGTCGGTCTCCGGGTCGTGCCCGCGGCCCTGCAGCGCGGCGAGCGCCCGCAGCGTCGCGCGCGCCACCTCCGGCGCCGCCGGCAGCACCTGCAGCGCGCAGATCAGCGAGTCGCGCCCGAACAGCGCGTGGAAGCGCCCCGGGTCGCCCGGCTCCTGCGGCGGCAGCGACGCGTAGGCCCAGCCCTCCTCGGAGAGCAGCGGATCGAGCGCGGCGACGCTCACGTTCCCGCCACCACGACCGCGTCGAAGGCGCCGAGGCGCAGGCCGCCGGCGTCTACCCCCTCGCCGTCGCGCGCGCGGTCGGTGCCGATCGCGATGCGTCCGCCCAGGCCCTCCACCACGACGTCGTCGCCGGAGAGGTTCAGCGCGACCTGGAAGCCGTCTCCGCGCGAGAACACCCAGGCGCCCTCGGGCGCCGGAAGCGTCGCGTACGCGCCCAGGGTCAGGTCGGCGCTCGCGTGCCGCAGCGCGATCAGGTCGCGCACGAGATTGAGCGTCGAGTGCGGATCCTCGCGCTGGGCGGCGACGTTGATCGCGAGGTCGCCGAACGCGAGCCACGGCGTCGCGGTCGCGCGTCGTGAAGCCACCGCCGGGCTCGTCGGTCCACGGCATCGGGGTCCGGCAGACGTCGCGGTTGTCGTCGGGATCGCCGGTGCGCCGCGCGACGGGGTCGAGCGCCGTCAGCGGGTCCGACGGCACGTTCGGCAGCGCCAGCTCGTCGCCGTAGTACAGGAACGGCGTCCCGCGCAGGGTGAGCAACATCAGCAGCGCCGCGCGCGCCCGGCGCGGGTCGTCGCCGGCCCAGTGAGTCGCCAGCCGGCCGGCGTCGTGGTTGGAGCCGGAATACACGGGCCAGGCCCCCTGCGGCAGCTTGTCCTCCATGCCCTCGACGACCGTCCGCAGCTCCTCGGCGTCGAGCTGCGCGTGCACGAACAGGAAGTTGAACGCCAGGTTCAGCTCGTCCGCGCCGTTGCCGTAGTACGGGATCAGCAGGTCGAGATCGAGCACGTAGGTCTCCCCCACCAGCACGCGCGCCGGGTCCTCGGAGTCGGCGAGCGCACGCCAGCGCCGGAGCACGTCGTGGACCTCCGGCCGGTTCATCGAGTACACCTGCTTGAGCGGGCGCTTGCGCACCTCGGGATGGTCGTCCGGCGTGACCGGCGGGTCGTCGCGCAGCTCGCGGTCCTTGATGATCGCGTGGCAGACGTCGATCCGGAAGCCGGCGACGCCGCGGTCGAACCAGAAGCGCAGGATGTCGTCGAACGCGTCCCGCACCTCGTCGTTCCACCAGTTGAGGTCGGGCTGGCTCGGCGAGGAAGTTGTGCAGGTAGTACTGACCGGTCGGCTCGTGCAGCGTCCAGGCGCTGCCGCCGAAGTTCGACAGCCAGTTGTTGGGCGGGCCGCCGTCGGGTTTCGGGTCGGCCCACACGTAGAAGTCGCGGTAGCGGGCGTCGCGGCCCGAGAGCGCGTCGACGAACCACGCATGGCGGTCGGAGGAGTGGTTCGGGACCAGGTCGAGCAGGACCCGTATCCCGCGCTCGCCCGCAGCCGCGACCAGCGCGTCGAGATCCTCCAGCGTCCCGAGGTCCGGATGCACGCCCGACGTAGTCGGCGACGTCGTAGCCCCAGTCCTCGTTGGGCGACGGCATCGTCGGGTTCAGCCAGATGCCGTCGATCCCGAGCCACTCGAGATGGTCCAGGCGCGACACGATGCCGCGCAGATCGCCGATCCCGTCGCCGTTCGAGTCGGCGAACGAGCGCGGATAGATCTGGTAGAGCACGCCGTCCCGCCACCACGACGCGGGTGGCAGGGGGTTCCGCTTGTGGGCCATGGCGGGCAGCATACGAACTGTCCGGCTTGACACGCCTGCAACGATGGAACCGCTTCCACGGAAGCGAGGAGAGATCGGATGAGAGGGCTGACCATCGCCAAGGTGGCGGCAGAAGCCGGCGTCGGTGTCGGCACCGTGTCACGTGTACTGAACGGCTCGCCGTCGGTGAGCGAGGACACGCGTCGCCGCGTCCTCGAGGCGATCGCCGCGCTCGACTACCAGCCGAGCGCGGTCGCGCGCGCCCTCTCCACCGGGCGGACCCACGCCGTCGGCGTGATCGCTCCGTTCTTCACGCAGCCCTCGGTGATCGAGCGGCTGCGCGGGATCTCTCCCGCTCTCACCGCGTCCGATTATCAACTGGTTCTGTTCGACGTCGAGAGCGCCGAGCAGCGCCGGGAGAGCTTCCGCTCGCTCGCCGTGCGCGGGCGTGTCGACGGGATCCTGTCGATCTCGCTCGCGCCGACCGAGCGGGAGGCCGCGACGACTCGAGGCCGCCGGTACGCCGGTCGTGCTGGTCGACTGCGACCACGACGTGCTGCCCACGATCACGACAGACGACGTCGAAGGCGGCCGGCTGGCGGGCGAGTACCTGCTCGGGCTCGGGCACCGCGCGATCGGGTTCGTGGGCGACGAGGAGGAGAACCCGTTCGGTTTCCTCTCGAGCGCGCGCCGGCGCGATGGCTTCGAGGCGGCACTCGCTGCCGCGGGGTCGCCGTTGCGCGCCGACTGGATCATGCGCGGGCCGCACGGCCGCGAGGCCGGACGAGCGTCGGCCGCTGTGCTGCTCGCGTGCGACGACCGGCCGACCGCAATCTTCGCGACCTCCGACGTCCAGGCCATGGGCGTGCTGGAGGCGGCGCGGGAGGCGGGCGTGCCGGTGCCGGAAGGCCTCTCGGTCATCGGCTTCGACGATGTCGAGGCCGCGGAGTACGCGGGCCTGACCACGATCACGCAGTCGCTCGAGGAGAGCGGCGCCTTCGGCGTCGAGCTGCTGCTGCGTGCATTGGCCGGTGAGGCGGTCGAAAGTCGCCGCGTGCCGCCGGCGCTGGTCGAGCGGCACAGCACCGCGCCCGTGATAGAAGGAGGTAGGAGAAGGGGTATGGGGCTGAACCGGGAACGGTCAGCCGACCACGATGGAGGAGGGTTGCAGTGAAAAGGATGCGACACGCCGCGGTTCTGCTCGGCTGCGTCGCGCTGATGGGCGGCATGGTCGCCTGCGGCGACGACGACGATGACGGAGGCGGAGGCGGAAGCACGAGCGGTGGCAGCGGAACAGCCACCGAGGGCGCGAAGGTGATCGACCCCGCGTCGATGGAAGGTGCCACGGGCGAGATCACCTATTGCCAGGGCAAGGACACGGCCGGCAACGCGAAGGCGCTCATCCAGGAGTTCAACGACAAGTACCAGGGCCAGGGCCTCAGCGCGAAGCTGGTCGAGTTCCCTGCCGACGCAGGCGAGCAGCGCAACCAGTTCGTGCAGCGCCAGGAGGCCAAGTCCGGCGAGTGCGACGTCTTCTCGTCCGACGTGATCTGGACGGCGGAGTTCGCCTCCCAGAACTGGCTCTACGACATGACGCCGTACGTCGATTCCAAGAAGGACACGTTCATCCCGGCGGTGCTCGAGACCGTCAACTACCAGGACAAGTACTGGGGCGTCCCGGACACTTCCGACGCGGCGTTCCTCTACTACCACACCGACAAGGTCAAGGAGGTCCCGGCGACCTGGCAGGAGGTCTACAGCCAGGCCCAGCAGGACGGCGGCATCGTCTATCAGGGCGCCGCGTACGAAGGCCTCACCTGCGACTTCCTCGAGATCGCGTTCGCGGCCGGGGGCAGCGTGCTCTCGGAGGACGGCACGGAGTCGACGTTCAACTCGCAGCAGAACATCGACGCGCTGCAGTTCATGGTCGACGGGATCAACGACGGCGCCGCGCCGAAGGCCGTCGCCACCTACATGGAGGAGGAGTCGCGGCGGGCGTTCGAGAACGGCAAGCCGCGCGTACATGCGCAACTGGCCGTACGCGTACTCCGTCGGCCAGAAGAACAAGAACGCGCCGAAGTTCGCGGTCGCGCCGTTCCCGGAGTTCGAGGGCGGCGGCAAGGCCGGCATCCTCGGCGGGCACAACAACGTGATCTCGGTCTTCTCGAAGAACCCGGGCGGCGCGCTCGCGTTCGTCGACTACTCGCTGAGCCCGGAGCACCAGATCAGCCTCGCGGCTGATTTCTCGCTCCCGCCTGCCACGTCGGCGCCGTACGACGACGCGTCGGTGCAGAAGGCGCTGCCGTTCGCGACGGAGCTCAAGCAGGCGATCGAGCAGGCGAAGGCCCGCCCGGTCTCGCCGGTGTATCCGCAGATCTCGGAGGCCATCTACAAGAACGTCAACGCGGCGCTGTCGGGCTCGATGTCGCCGGAGGATGCGATCAAGACGGCCGACACCCAGATCACTCAGGCGCTGGCCACGTTCTAGGCAACCATGTCCACCGCAACCGCAACCACAGCGGCTGCCACGCAGCAGCGGCGCTCCCGGGGAGTCCCGGAGCGCCGCTTGGCGTGGCTCATGGTGACGCCGTCGCTGGTGCTCATCGCACTGGTGGCGCTGTACCCGATCATCTACGGGGTCTGGGTTTCGCTGCACCAGTACTCGCTGCTCGAGGCGGGCCTGACGCGGTGGGCCGAGCCGAACGCGCCGTTCGGGAATTACACGAGGGCGCTCTGGGGTGACGGGAGCACCGAGTTCTGGGCCGCCTTCCGGACCACGTTCATCTTCACGATCATCTCCGTCGCGTTCGAGCTCGTGCTCGGCGTGGCGATGGCGATGGCGATGCACTCGGCCTTCAAGGGCCAGGGCATCCTGCGCACCGTCGTGCTGGTGCCGTGGGCGATCCTCACGGTCGTCACGGCGATCACCTGGCAGACGATCTTCGAGCCGCAGCTCGGGTTCGTGAACAGCCTGCTCGGGGCCATCGGGTTACCCAACGACACCGTCTGGCTGGGATCGGAGCCGGAGGCTCTGGCGGTGATGATCTTCGCGGACGTATGGAAGACGGCGCCGTTCATGGCGCTGCTCGTGCTTGCCGGGCTGCAGACCATACCCGGGGAGATATACGAGGCCGCCAAGGTCGACGGTGCGACCGCGTGGCAGCGCTTCGTGCGCATCACGCTGCCGCTGCTGAAGCCGGCGATCCTCGTCGCACTGATCTTCCGCACGCTCGACGCGCTGCGGATCTTCGACCTGCCGTACGTGCTCACCAAGGGCGCGCAGGGCACCAGCACCCTGTCGCTCATCTCCTTCCAGGAGTTCAGTGCGAACCGCCTCTACGGCGAGGGCTCGGCGCTGGCGATCCTCACGTTCATAGTCGTGATGATCGTCTCATTCGTGTACATCCGATTCGTGGGCGGCAACCTGCGGGGACTGGCGGAGGACTGACATGGAAGCTGCATCTGTTCCTGCCGCCACGGCGAAGCGTCGCAAGCGCAGCGGCAACGCACCCCCCTCGGCACAGCAGAAGACGCCGTGGTGGATGTGGCTCGCCGTCGTGGCGATCGTGGTGTTCTGCCTGTTTCCGTTCTACTGGCTGATCAACACGTCGCTGAAGACCGGCCCCGACCTCTCCACCTCTGCGCTGGTCCCGCCGAGCCCGACGCTCGACAACTACGAGTCGATCTTCAACGACTCGAACTTCACCAACGCGCTCAGGAACAGCGCCATCGTGGCGCTCGTCACCACGGCGCTCGCGCTCGTGGTCGGCTCGTTCTGCGCATACGCGCTCGCGCGGCTGCGCATCCGGTTCAAGTTCCTGATCCTCGCGATCGTCCTGACCATCACCACGTTCCCCCAGATCACGATCGCCGCGCCGATCTTCAAGCTGTGGCGCGACATCGGGCTCTACAACACGCTCATAGGTCTGATCATCCCGTACCTGACGTTCGCGCTCCCGCTGGCGATCTACATCCTCACGTCGTTCTTCCGGGAGATCCCGAAGGACCTCGAGGAGGCCGCGCTCGTCGACGGGGCCACGAACTTCCAGGCGTTCTACAAGATCGTGTTGCCGCTCGCGGCGCCCGGCCTGGCCACCGCCGGGATCCTGACGTTCATCGCTGCGTGGAACGAGTTCCTGCTGGCGATCACGCTGACCTCGTCGCCGAGCGCCCGCACCGTGCCGGCCGCGATCGCGTTCTTCACCGGGTCGGTGCAGTTCGAACAGCCATTGGGGACCATCAGCGCGGCATCGGTCGTGATCTCGATACCGCTGATCGCGATGGTGCTCCTGTTCCAGAAGCGGATCGTCGCCGGGCTCACCGCCGGCGCAGTCAAGGGGTGATGTGAATGGCGGATATCTCGCTACAGAAGGTCACGAAGCGCTACCCGGACGGCACGGAGGCCGTCAAGCAGATGGACCTGGACATCGGCGACGGGGAGTTCATAATCCTCGTCGGCCCGTCGGGCTGCGGGAAGTCGACGGCGTTGCGCATGATCGCCGGCTTGGAGGAGATCTCCGAGGGCGACCTGCTGATCGGCGGCGAGCGCGTCAACGACCTGGCGCCGCGCGACCGGGACATCGCAATGGTGTTCCAGAACTACGCCCTCTACCCGCACATGACCGTGCGCGAGAACATGGGCTTCGCGCTCAAGCTCGGCAAGGTCCCCGAGGCCGAGATCAGGCAGCGCGTGGACGAGGCGGCGCGGATCCTCGATCTCGAGCCGCACCTCGAGCGCAAGCCGGCCAACCTGTCGGGCGGCCAGCGCCAGCGCGTCGCGATGGGCCGCGCGATCGTGCGATCCCCGAAGGTGTTCCTCATGGACGAGCCGCTCTCGAACCTCGACGCCAAGCTGCGCGTGCAGATGCGCACCGAGGTCTCGAGGATCCAGCAGCGGGTCGGGACCACGACGGTCTACGTCACGCACGACCAGGTCGAGGCGATGACGCTCGGCGATCGGGTGGCCGTGATGCGCGCCGGCTTGATCCAGCAGGTCGACACGCCCAAGGTGCTCTACGAGGAGCCCGTGAACCTGTTCGTCGCCGGCTTCATCGGCTCGCCGTCGATGAACTTCGTGCCGGCACGGCTGGAGGGCGACACGATCAAGCTCCCGTTCGGCGACGCGCCTGTCCCCGACTCGCTGCGCGGCAAGCTGGGCGGCGACGGCGGGCCTCGCGAGGTGATCGCGGGCGTGCGGCCCGAGCACTTCGAGGACGCGGTCGTCGAGCCCGACAAGCCCGGCCTGCGGTTCAGCGCGCCCGTGTCGGTGGTCGAGTCGATGGGCTCGGAGCTGTACGCGTACTTCGACGTGCAGTCCGGCGGCGTGCAGTCCAAGGAGCTGTCGGAGCTGGCCGCGGACGCCGGCGTCGCCGACCTGCCGCAGCACGGCGGCGACGAGCAGCAGATCGTCGCGCGACTCGATGCCGCGAGCCGCGCCCGTCCGGGCGAGCAGACGAACATGGTGCTCGACGTCGAGCACATCCACCTGTTCGACCCGTCGGACGGGCACAGCCTGTCAATCCAGAAGACCGCCGCCACCGCTTGATCCGACTGGTACTGCCGCCGCTGCTCTTGATCGCCTCGGGAGCGGCGGTGGCGGTACTCGTCGACGGCACGGCAGGGACCGCGATCGCGATCTTCCTCGTCGGGGTGGGATGCGTCGTCGCGGTCTCGACGGTGTTCTGGTACATCGGCCGGAGCGAGGACCGCGACCGCGACGCGCGATGAGGCGCGCGGTCGCAGCGCTGGTCGTCACGGCGGTCGCGGTCGTGCTGCTCGCGCGCTACGAGACGCACCCGCCCGATGAGCCGCCGCCGCCCGCGAGGCGCGCCGCCACCCCGGCGCCGCCGCCGGCGGGCGTGAAGGTCGGCACCGGGCCGCTGCTCACCACCCCGTTCTCGTCGATCCAGGTGCGCGCCGAGCTGACGCGCGGGCGGCTGACCGGCGTGAAGACCCTCTCGCTCACCGGCGCCGACGCGCACACCAACGCGCTCAACGCGCGCGCCGAGCCGATCCTGCGCGAGGAGGCGCTGCGCGCCGGCAGCGCCGACATCGACACCGTCTCCGGCGCGACGTACACCAGCGAGAGCTGGATCGAGTCGCTGCGCGCCGCGATCCGGGACGCGCGCCGTGATTGACCGCGTCGCGCACGTGATGGGGATGCCGGTACGCGCGCTCGTTCGCGACGCCGGCCGGCACGGAGCGGCGGTCGACGACGCGTTCGCCTGGCTGCGCTGGGTCGACGCCACGTTCAGCACCTACGACCCTGCCAGCGAGATCAGCCGCTGGGGTCGGGGCGAGCTGCGGCTGCGCGACGCGCACCCGCTCGTGCGCGACGTCCTGGGCCGCTGCGAGCGGCTGCGCGCCGAGACCGGCGGCGCGTTCGACATCCGCTACCGCGCCGGGGCGCTGCCCGATCCGTCCGGGCTGGTCAAGGGCTGGGCGCTCGAGCGCGCGGGCGCGCGACTCGGCGCCGCCGGCGCGCGCGACTTCTGCCTTGACGCCGGCGGCGACGTGCTCGTCCGCGGCGGCCCCTGGCGCGTCGGGGTCCGCCACCCGCACGAGCGCGATCGCCTCGCGGCCGTGCTCGCGCTGCACGACGGCGCGGTCGCGACGTCGGGTGCGTACGAGCGCGGCGAGCACATCCTCGACCCCTGGACCGGGCGGCCGCCGGCCGGCGTGCTCGGGGTGACCGTCGTCGGCCCGGACCTGGGCACCGCGGACGCGTACGCGACCGCGGCGTTCGCGCTGGGCGCGCGCGGCCCGGCGTGGACCGCCGGCCTGGAGGGCTATGCGGCGATGACGATCGTCCCCGGCGACCGCGTGCTCGCCACGCCGGCGTTCGTCGGCCACTGCGCCGGCCCGACGGTCGCAGGGAGCGTGCGATGAGCAGTGGTGGAAGTCCGCGGTCGTCTATCAGATCTATCCCGCGCAGCTTCGCCGACTCCGACGGGAACGGCATCGGCGACCTGCCCGGCATCACGTCGCGGCTCGACCACGTCGCCGCCCTCGGCGTTGACGTGATCTGGCTCTCCCCCGTCTATCCGTCGCCGCAGGACGACGCCGGCTACGACATCTCCGACTACCGCGACATCGATCCGACGTTCGGCACCCTCGCCGACTTCGACGCGCTGCTGGCCGGCGCCCACGCGCGCGGGATCAAGCTGATCCTCGACCTCGTGGTCAACCACACCTCCGACGAGCACCCCTGGTTCGCCGCCTCGCGCTCGAGTCGCGCCGACCCGAAGCGCGACTGGTACTGGTGGCGCGCCCAGCCCAACAACTGGGGCTCGTGGTTCTCCGGGTCTGCCTGGCAGCTCGACCCCGCCACCCACGAGCACTACCTGCACCTGTTCTCGCGCAAGCAGCCCGACCTCAACTGGGAGAACCCGGACGTCCGGGCGGCGGTCTACTCGATGATGAACTGGTGGCTGGACCGCGGAGTCGACGGGTTCCGCATGGACGTGATCGATCTGATCTCCAAGGATCCCGCACTGCCGGACGGCGAGGTGCACCCGGGCGCGCTCTACGGCGATGGCCGCCCGTACACAAGCTGCGGCCCGCGGATCCACGAGTTCCTGCAGGAGATGCACCGCGAGGTGTTCGCCGGGCGCGACGCGGAGCTGCTGACCGTCGGCGAGATGCCGACCGTCACGCTCGAGCAGGCGCGCGTGTTCACCGACCCGGCGCGCGGGGAGCTCGACATGGTGTTCCAGTTCGACCATGTGATGGTCGATCAGGGCGCCACCAAGTGGGAGCATCGGCCGCTGCGCCTGACCGAGCTCAAGGCGTCGCTCGGCCGCTGGCAGGAAGGGCTCGCCGACGTCGGCTGGAACAGCCTGTACTGGAACAACCACGACCAGCCGCGCGTCGTGTCGCGCTTCGGCGACGACGGCGAGCATCGCGTGCCGGGCGGCCAAGATGCTCGGGACCGTGCTGCACCTGCACCGCGGGACGCCGTACGTCTACCAGGGCGAGGAGCTCGGGATGACGAACGCGCCGTGGGCGCGCGTCGAGGACTTCCGCGACATCGAGTCGCTCAACCACTACGCCGAGGCCGTCGGCCACGGCGCCGACCCGGCGGCGGTGCTCGACGACCTGCGGCGCGTCAGCCGCGACAACGCGCGCACCCCGATGCAGTGGGACGCCTCGCCGAACGCCGGCTTCACCACGGGCACGTCGTGGCTCGCGGTCAACCCGAACCACCGCGAGATCAACGCCGAGGCGGCGCGCGCCGACCCCGGCTCGGTCTTCCATCACTACCGCCGCCTGATCGAGCTGCGGCACACGGAGCCCGTCGTCGCGCACGGCGACTTCACGATGCTGCTGCCGGACGACGAGCGCGTCTACGCGTTCGCGCGCCGGCTCGGCGGCGTCGAGCTGCTGGTGCTCGGCAACTTCACGGGCGAGCCGCTCACGCCGGTGGTACCCGGCTGGCCGGAGGGAGCCGAGGTCGTCGCGGGCGATCCGGCGCCGGGCGGCGGGCTCACGCTCGGGCCGTGGGAGGGGCGCGCCTACAAGCGATCGGGCGCATGAGCCTGCGGCTGCCCGACCGCTGGCTGTGGGACTTCTGGTTCGCGCGCGACGGCGCGGACGTGCACGTGTTCTACCTGCAGGCGCCGCGGGCGCTGGGGAACCCCGAGCTGCGGCATCACAACGCGACGATCGGCCACGCCGTGTCGCGCGACCTGCGCTCGTGGCGCGTGCTGCCAGACGCGCTCGGCCCCGGCCCCCCGGGCGAGTTCGACGACCTCGCGACCTGGACCGGCAGCATCCTGCGCCACGACGGCGCGTGGCACCTGCTGTACACCGGGATCGCGCGGGCCGAGGACGGCGGCGTCCAGCGGGTCGGCCACGCGCACTCGACCGACCTCCTCCGCTGGGAGCGCCTCGGCCCGGTCCTCGAGGCCGATCCGCGGTGGTACGAGCGCGCGACCTGGCGCGACCCGTGGGTGGAGCGCGTCGGCGACCGCTTCCAGCTGCTGCTCACGGCCTCCGCGACCAGCGGGCCGCTCGATGCCCGCGGGGTGATCGGGCAGGCGTGGTCGGACGACCTGCGCAGCTGGGAGGCGGGGCCGCCGCTCTCGCAGCCCGGTGAGTTCGGGCAGCTCGAGGTGCCGCAGCGCGTCCATCTGGGCGGCGCGTGGCGGATCCTGTTCTGCGCCACCGACGCCGATCACGGGGCGGATCGGCGCGCGCGAAGCGGCGTCGTGGCGGAGTCGGGCACGCACTACCTGACCTCGTCACACCGGCAAGGCCCGTACGCGCTCGACCGCGACGAGTTCCTGGTCGGCGATCCGGGTCGCGGCCGCCACTACGCAGGGCGGCTCATCGAGCACGCGGGCGCGTGGCAGTTCATGGCGTGGCGCATGCACGACGCGCGCGGCGAGTTCGTCGGCGAGCTGAGCGATCCGATGCCGCTGCTCGTGGGCTCCGGCGGCGAGCTCTCCGTGCTCAGTAGGCGAAGCGCTCGGTGACGACCTGGCGCCGCGGCACGCCCGATCGGTCGAGCGTCGCGCGAGTCGCCTCGGTCATCGCCGGCGGTCCGCAGACGTACACGTCGCGCGTGGCGATGTCCGGGACCAGCGCGCGCAGGTGTTCGGGCGACAGCGGCTCGCCCTCCCGGTGGTCGCCGACGATGTAGTACAGCTCCGCCCCGCGCCGGCGCGCGAGCTCGTCGAGCTCGTCGCGCAGGATCACGTCCTCCGGGCGCAGTGCGCGATACACGACCGCGACGTCGCCGGTCATCTCCTCCAGCAGCGCGCGGATCGGGGTGATGCCGACGCCGCCGGCGATCATCGCCACGCCCGGGCGGCGGCGGGCGGCGGCGGTGAACGACCCGAACGGCCCTTCGGCGATCACGCGGGTGCCGGGCGCGAGCGCGCGGAGCCGCTCGGTATGGTCGCCCACGCCCTTGACCGTGATGCGCAGCCGGCGGCCATCAGGTGCGGCGGAGAGCGAGAAGGGGTGCGCCTCCCACCAGCGATCGCGCGTCAGGAAGCGCCAGGTGAAGAACTGCCCGGCGCGCGCGCGGAGCCGCTCCAGGCGCACTCCTCCGACCTCGATCGACACGACGCCGGGCGCCTCGGCGACGACCCGCTCGACGCGCAGCCGGTGGCGCAGGCTCCGCGCGACCGGGAGAACGAGCCGGAAGCCCACGATCGCGGCCAGCGTGCCGACGTACAGCGCTGTCCAGTACGTGCGCGCGAGCGGGCGGCCTACGAACGCCGTGCCGGTCGCCAGCTGGTGGCTGAACGCCAGCGCGACCGCCAGGTACGCGTACAGGTGCAGGAAGTACCACGTCTCGTAGCGCATCCGGCGGCGCACGAGCACCGCCGAGGTGACGACGACGCCGACCAGCAGCGAGAGGCCTGCCAGCGCCGTGATCACGCCCGGGTACTCCTCGATCATGCGCACGACCTGGCCCGGGAGCGAGCGCTCGTCGGCGCGGGCGTAGGCGACGACGATCAGCGTCGCGTGCGTGACCAGCAGTGTCAGGCACGCGCGCCCGTTCCAGCGGTGCCAGACGAGCAGGCGCTCGAAACCGGCGGCGCGCTCGAGCGCCGGGATACGCGCGAGCAGCAGCAGCTCGACCAGCACGAGCAGCGCGCCGACCAGTCCGCACAGGCGTCCGATCTCCCCCAGCGGCCCGGCGGCCGCGCCGGTCACCTCCGCGCTGGTCGCCCACAGGTAGACGACGACCGCGACGTTGGCGAGCAGGAAGCCTGCGAGCGCTACGCGGGCGAGCACGCTAGTGAAGCGCCACTCAGCGGCTGAGCGAGAAGCCGCCGTCGCTCGTCAGGATCTGGCCCGTCACCCATGCCGCGTCGTCGGTCGCGAGCCAGCCGACCAGCCGCGCGGCGTCCTCCGGGCTCCCCCAGCGGCCGAGCGGCAGCCTGCGCATCTCGTGTCGTGTGAGCTCGGGCGTGGCCCAGCCGGTGTCCGTCGGGCCGGGGTTGATCGCGTTGACGAGGATGCCGCGCGGCGCCAGCTCGGCGGCGAGCGAAGCCGTGATCCCGTGCAGGGCGGCCTTGCTGGCGGCGTACGGCAGCTCGCGCGTCATCGGCTCGAGGTTCTGGCCGGAGGTGAAGAGGATCACGCGCCCGCCCGGCCGCCCGTCGTCGTGCAGCCGCGCGTAGGCCTGCACGAGCAGCAGCGTGGCGCGCACGTTGACCGCGAGCGTGGCGTCGATCGCAGCCGCCTCCAGCGCGGCGAGATCCTGGTCGCACGACATCGCATGGTTGGCGACGAGCACGTCCACGTGGCCGAGCGCCGCGGCCGCGGCCTCGATGCACGCCGCCGGGGCGGACGGATCGGTGAAGTCGTAGCTCCCGTGCGCTGCCCCCAGCTCGCCGGCCAGCGCCGGCACGCCGGCCGGATCGGCCCCCCACGGCTGGGACGCGTCATGGGGCTCGAAGCCCTGGACGAACACGTCCGCCCCGAGCTCGCGCAGCCGGCGGGCGATCGCGTAGCCGATGCCCACGCGACGGCTCACGCCCGTGACGAGCGCGCCGCGGCCCGCGAGCGTCACAGCCCGAGTTCGCGCGCGTACACGCGGCGGTAATCCTCGCGCGCCTCGAACACCTTGCGCACGTACTCGCGCGTCTCCGGGAACGGGATGTCGGCCACGCGGACGCTCCCCCCGCCCGCGGTCAGCCAGTCGTCGACGTTCCCGAGCCCCGCGTTGTAGGCGGCGAGCGCCAGCACCTCGCTGCCGTCATAGCGGTCGAGCAGGTGGCGCAGGTACCAGGAGCCGTACGCGATGTTGACCTGCGGCGTCGCGAGGTCGCCCTGGACGAAGGCGATGCCGCCGGACTTCTGCGCGATGTAGTCCGCCGTCCCGGGCATCAGCTGCATCAGCCCCTTCGCGCCGGCGTGCGAGGTCTGGTCGCGGAAGTGCGACTCGGCGAAGATCACGCCCGCGATCAGCGCCGGATCGAGGTCCTTGTCCTCCGCCTGCTGGCGGATGATGTCGTCGTGCCGGAGCGGGAGCGTTACCTCCTGCACCGCCTGGTCGGCCCACGGGGCGATCGCGAGCGCGACCGCCAGCCCGCCGACCGCGACCGCGAGCAGGAAAGCCAGCCTGCGGCGCAGCGCCTGGCGCCGGCGGCGCGTCCGGACGACGCTGCGCGGGCGCGTGCGATGGGTGGCCGTTGGGGTGCTCATGGTATGCGGGACAGCTTCTCAAGGACCGCCGCGAGTTCCTGCTCCAACGCGGGAAGATCGCGGTCGTTGCGGACGACGTGATCGGCGCGGGCCGCCTTCTCCTCCTGCGGGAGCTGGCGGGCAATCCGCTCGTCGACCGCGGCGTGACCGCGCAGGGCCGCTCGTTGCGAGCGTACTGCCTCGTCGGCGACGATCACCAGCGTAGCGTCGTACAGGCCGGCCAACCCGGCCTCGAACAGGAGCGGCGTCTCCACGACGAGCGCCCGCGGCTGCGGTTCGCGCGCCGACTGCTCCTCGCGCCAGGCGGCCACGCGGGCCCCGACCAGCGGCCAAAGCAGCGCCTCGAGCCAGGCGCGCTCCTCCGGAGCGGCGAAGGCGCGCCGCGCGACCGCGGCGCGGTCCACGACCCCGCCCGGCGCCACCTCGGGGCCCCAGCGAGCGGTGACCGCGTCGCGCACCTCGCGGCCCGCGTAGAGCTCGTGCACCACCGCGTCGGTCGAGAGCGTTGCGGCACCCAGGCGCGCCAGCGCCGCCAGCGCTTCCGACTTCCCGGCCCCGATCCCGCCCGTGAGGCCGACGAACGGCGGTGCGGCTACGCCCGCTCCTCGCCCGGCTCGGGCTCGTCGGCCGGCGCCTCGCTCGGTCTCGGCCTCGGCGGTCGGCGCCTCGGTTTCGGCCTCGGCCTCCGGCTCTGCGGTCGGCGCCTCGGTTTCGGCCTCGGCCTCCGGCTCTGCGGTCGGCGCCTCGGTCTCAGCCTCAGCCTCCGGCTCTGCGGTCGGCGCCTCGGCCTCAGGCTCCGCGGCCGGCGCCTCGGTCTCGGCCTCGGCCTCCGGCTCGGGCGGCGCCTCGCTTTCGGTGTCGGCGGGCTGCACCTCGACCTCGTCGGCGGCGACCTCGGGCTGTCCGGCGAAAACGTCCTCCGACAGCCCCAGCTCGGGCATGTTCTCGAGGTCGCCCGCGCCGGTGTCCTCGCCCTCGGCGGCCGGGGGCAGCGTGCGGCGCGGGAGGATCTGATCCTCGACGCGCTTGATCGACAGCGACAGGCGCCGGCGCTCGGAGTCGATCTCGAGGATCTTGACCTTCACGTCGTCGCCCGGCTGGACGATCTCACGCGGGTTCTCCACGTGCTGCTGCGCCAGCTCGGAGATGTGCACGAGGCCCTCGACGCCCTCCAGGATCTCCACGAACGCGCCGAAGGCGACCACCTTGGTGACCTTGCCCTCGAGCTCGTCGCCGATCGAGTAGGTGTCGACCACGCGCTGCCACGGGTCCTCCTGGGTCTGCTTGAGGCCCAGGGAGATGCGCTGGCGATCGCGGTCGATGTCGAGCACCTTGACCTGCACGGTGTCACCGATGTTGAGGATCTCGCTCGGGTGGTTGACGTGCGACCACGAGAGCTCGGAGATGTGGATCAGGCCGTCGATCCCGTCGAGGTCGACGAACGCGCCGAACTCGACGATGTTGGAGATCTGGCCCTCGATGATCAGGCCCGGCTGCAGCCGCTCCAGGATCGCCTGGCGCTGCTCCTTGCGCTCCTCCTCCAGCACCGCGCGGCGGCTGAGCACCACGTTGTTGCGCGGGCGGTTGAGCTCGATCACCTTCGACTCGATCGTCTGGCCGAGGTACTCGTCGAGGTTCGGCACGCGGCGGATGTCGACGAGCGAGGCGGGCAGGAAGCCGCGCACCCCGAGGTCGACGATCAGGCCGCCCTTGACGACCTCGATGACCGAGCCGTGGACGGGCTCGCCGGACTCGGCCGCCGCCTCGATACGCCTCCAGGCGCGCTCGAAGCGGGCACGCTTCTTGGAGAGGATCAGGCGGCCGTCCTGGTCCTCCTTGGTGAGGACGAGGGCGTCGACCTCCTCACCGATCTCGACCTCTTCGTTCGGGTTGACCGACTTGCGGATCGAGAGCTCGTTGGAGGGGATGACCCCCTCGCTCTTGTAACCGATGTCGACGAGGACCTCGTCCTTGTCGATGCGCACCACCGCACCCGTCACGACGTCGCCCTCCTCGAAGGGGACGATCGTGGCGTCGTAGTTCGGAACGATGCGGCCGTCGATCTCGAGGAGCATCCCGTCGGATCCCTCGACGACTCGAGCGTCGCTGGTAGTGGTGGGCGGGGTCATAGTGGCTTCCATAGGCAGCGGATAACTCTAGCGACTCTCGATACGAGCGTTTGAGCCGCGTTTGCCTATGATCCCGGCCCTCCGATGCCCGTCCGAGCCACCAAGCGCGGCGCCGCGCGAACCCCTCTGAGCGGCGATTTCGACGTGCTGATCTGCGGAGCCTCGTTCGCCGGGCTGACGGTCGCGCGCGAGCTCCGTGCGAGCGGCGCGCGCGTGCTCGTGGTCGATCGCTACGAGATCGGAGAGCGGCAGACGTCGGCCTGCGCCGCGCCGACCGAATGGCTCCGGAATCTGGGACTGGAGCGCTCGATCCGCCAGACGTTCGGGTCGCTGCTCGTCCACACGCCGCGCACGACCGCGCGCTGGCCGCTGCCCTGGACGTTCTCGACGTTCGACTACCGCGCCCTGTGCGGCCTGCTGTGGGAGCAGCGCGGCCCGGGCACGGAGTTCGAGACCGCGAAGGTCGAGCGGCGCGAGGGCGACGCGGTGGTCACCGACCGCGGCGAGCTGCGCGCCCCGCTGATCGTCGACGCACTGGGCTGGAAGCGGGTTCTGGGCCGGACGCTCGTGCAGCCGCCGAACGCGCGCCTGTCGCGCGGGCTGGAGGTCCATCCGGGCGGGTCGAGCGACGACCTCGAGCTGTGGATCGACAAGCGCGTGATCCGCGCCGGCTACGGCTGGTCGTTCCCGGCGGACGACGAGCTGCGCGTCGGCGTCGGCTCGTTCGACCCGCGCGACGGTGTCAAGAACCCGACCGTGCGGCTGGCCGACGACCTCGGGCTGCCGCCCGACGGCTACCAGGGCAACTGGATCCCGCACCGGCTGCGACCCGCCGTCGAGGACGGCGTGTTCTTCGCCGGCGACTCCGCCGGGCACTGCCTCCCGGTGACCGCCGAGGGCATCCGCACGGCGTTCTACTTCGCGATCGCCTGCGGGCGCGAGCTCCGGGCGGTGCTCGCCGGGTCGCGGTCGCGCGACGAGGCACTGGGGCGCTACGCGGCGTTCTCGGCGTCGCACCGGTGGAAGTACGAGGCGATGCTGCAGGTGCAGCACCTCGTGCCCAGGCTGCGCCCGCGGGTGCTGACCGGCGTCGTGGACCTCTTCGGGCGGGCGGCCGTTGTCGCACTGGGCGTTCCGGCACTACCTGGAGATCGCGCCGCCTTCGTTCGCTCTGCCGGCTCCGGCGGCTGCTGCGCCGTCGTCTTCGGTATCCGCCGTCGCCGCGTAGGGCGCGGATTGCTCGCGTACTGCGGGCATATACGGAGGGCCCGGATCGTGTGCGTGTCTCCACGCACACGCTCGATGCGGGGCGTGCTGGTGCCGGATAGCGAGATTCACCCGCCCCAAGTCGATGCGGGGCGCTTTAAGGGCGAATAGCACCCCTAGGGCGCCCCGGACGAACGCCACGGCAGCCCGTGCACCCTTCAATGCCGCAGTTTCGAGCCGCCGCTGCGGCCGCTCAGTCCCGCGCCCAGCGACCGCCGACATATGAGCTGATGTCGACCACGAACGCCAGGCCGACCAGGAACCACTCGATTCCCTCGACCTCGAGCCCCGCGCCGACGTCGTACATCACGACATACGCGAGCGTCGTCCACGGCAGGAGGATGAAGCCGAGGACCGCGACGATCCAGCTGTCGATCGCCCGGCCGATCAGGCCGGAGAAGATCCACGTGAAGATCAGCGCGACGCGCGGGCCGATGAGCGCGAAGAGCGCGATCAGGCAGGGCACGCGCGGGAGCTTACGCGGCGGCGAGGACGGCCGCGAGCCGCGGCAGCGCGATGTTGCGGCCGCTGACGACGACCACGAGCGGCTCGTCGCCGCGCGGCACGCGCCCGGTCATCGCGGCGGCGACGGCGGTCGCGCCCGCGCCCTCCGCGACGATCCCGTGCGCCCGCGCGAGGAAGCGGATCGCCTCCTCGATCTCCGGCTCGGACGCCTGGACCACGGCCGCGACATGGTCGCGCACCAGCTCGAACGTGACCGCGCCCGGCTCGATGTTGCCGGCGAGCCCGTCGGCGATCGTGTCGCCCACCTCGAACGGCGTGATCCGCCCCGCCGCCAGCGCGGTGCTGAATGCCGGCGAGCGCTCGGCCTCCACGCCGACCACGCGCGCGCCGGCGCGCGCGGCGGCCCACAGGCCCAGGCCCGACGCGAGGCTGCCCCCGCCGAGCGGCGCCGCCACGGTCAGCGGGCCGGGGATCTGGGCGTCCAGCTCGCGCCCGATCGTCGCCTGGCCGGCGATCACGCCGGTGTCGTTGTACGACGACACGTACGTCGCGCCGGCCAGCGACAGCGCGTGCGCTTCCGCGTCGTCGTAGCCGGCGCCGTGCTGGATCAGCTCGACCGGCAGCGAGCCCAGCGCGGCGACCTTGGCCGGCGACGCGGTCTCGGGGACCACGATCGTCGCGTGCACGCCGAGCGCCGACGCCGCCCACGCGATGGCGAGTCCCGCGTTGCCGGCCGACGGAGTCACGACGCGGCCCTTGCCGCCGATCCGCGCGAGCGCGGCCAGCCCGCCGCGCACCTTGAACGAGCCGGTCGGCAGCAGCGTCTCCAGCTTCAGGTACACGCCGTCGCCCAGCGCCGGCGCCGCTACGAGCGGCGTCGGCGCGAGCCGCGCGGCGACGACAGCGGCGGCGGCTTCGAGGTCCGCGCGCGTCGGCGCGGCCACGGCGCGCACGCTCACGCGAGGGCTTCCCGCAGCGCAGCGCCGACGTCGGCGACGGCCCGGCGCGAGATCCGCGCCTTCTCCAGCCAGCGGAGGAATCCGTGGACGGCGTCGTCGTAGCGCCGCAGCGTCACGGGCACGCCCGCCGCCTCGAGCGCGCGCGCGTACGCCTCGCCCTCGTCGCGCAGCACGTCGTTGCGCACGGTCAGGACGAACGCCGGCGGTAGCCCCGAGAGGTCGGTGGCCCGCAGCGGCGACGCGTCGGGATGGCGGCCGTCGGCGCCGGCGAGGTAGACCTGCCAGAAGTGCTCCATGTCCGGCGCGGACAGCCCGAACACGTCGGAGCACTCGCGATAAGACGGCGTGTCGAGCGCGTTGTCGCAGACCGGGTAGACGAGCGCCTGCAGCCGCAGCGCGGGACCGCTTTCGTCGCGCAGACGGCGGGCGGCGACCGTCGCCAGGTTCCCGCCCGCGGAGTCGCCGGCAATCGCGATCCGCTCGGGATCGCCGTCGAGCTCGCGCGCGTTCACGGCCAGCCAGCGGACTGCAGCGAGGACGTCCTCGAGCCCGGCGGGGAACGGATGCTCGGGCGCGAGGCGGTAGCCGATGCTCGCGATCACCGCGCCGGACGCGTTGGCCAGCGCGCGGCACACCGGCTCGAACCCGTCGACCGAGCCGAGCACCCAGCCGCCGCCGTGCACGTACGCGACGACCGGCAGCGGGCCCTCGCCGTGGGGCCGGAAGACGCGCACGGGGATCGAACCGCCCGGGCCGGGCACGCCGATGTCGCGCACGCCGGCGACCTCCTCTCCCGGCCCGCCGTGCAGCACGCCGCCGAGGTCGTGAGCCGCGCGTGCCTCGCCGAGCGGCACCTCGCGCAAGGGCGGCGTGGCGTCGGCCCCCATCTGGTCGACGAGCTGCTGGATTTCCGGATCGAGCACGCGCCAACCCTACGCACCTTCACCGCGGGGCAACAACGGCGGTCGCGCCGCCCGTCCGGCGGCAGTGAGCCACTACCGGATCGCTCAAAAACCGCGGCGCTCGCGGGCGCGGACGACGGACGGGTCGCGGCGATCGCGGTGACGGTCCTGGAGGATCGCGTGCACCACCCACAGCACGCAAAGGATCCCGACGATGATCGTGGCCCAGACGACGTCCGACGGCGAGAACGCCCCGAGAGCGGCGAAGAACGCGAATAGCGCGATCACGGCTAGGGCGAGGATCCAGAACGTCTCACGCATCGTCTCCAGCATGCGCGGCACGAAGGCCACCTCCCTGGCGGGTCGAGTTCGTGGCGATCGTAGCAATTGATACGCCGAAACTGGAGTCCAGTCCGGCGGCCCCGGCGTCCGTCACCGTGAGCGCGCGGCCATCGCGCCGGCGGCGCAGCCAGCGGCGGCGCAGTAGCTCGTCCAGCAGCGAGGCGCCGAGCGCCCCGGCGACGTGCGGACGGCGCTCCGACCAGTCGAGGCACGCGCGCGCGGTGGCGCGGCGCGCGCCGCGGATTGACGCCACGTCGAGCCCGAAGCGCGCGAGCGCTCGCTCGCCGGGCCGAGTGATCGTGAAGCCGCCGTCGCCGGGCTCGAGGATCCCGCGCCGGACGAGCGAGTCGGCCAGCGCGACGCCGGCCATGCCCGCGAGGTGGTCGTAGCAGGAGCGCGCGGCGCGGAGGTCCTCGCCGTGCCGCCACGCCCGCAGGCCGCTGGCGCGCTTGGGTGGCGCGATCACGGCGAGCGCCTCGAGTGCCCGGGCGACGTCAGGGCCGGCGAGCCGGACGTAGCGCGCGCGGCCCTGGCGCACGCTCGCCACCAGCCCGCCGTCCTCGAGCCGCGTCAGGTGCTCGCTCGCCGTCGAAGGCGCGACGCGGGCGATCCGCGCCAGCTCACCGGCGGTGAATGCCTGACCGCCGCTCAACGCGTCGAGCATCGCCGCCCGGGACGGGTCGGCGATCAGCGCGGCGACGGCGGCGAGGTCCACGCCCGACAGCGTCGCACGGGCACGCTTCGATCGCCACCGAAGCGTACCGGCGCGACGATGGGGGCATGCTCACGCCCGAGGACGTCGCCTACATCACCGCGAACTTCGTGCCGCTCGACGACGAGGCGGTACGCGCCGAGATCGCCGCCGGGAGGCTCCCGAAACCGGCCTACGTCCTGGACGACGGGACCGAGATGGTCGCGCCCGACCATCTCGCGCTGGTCGAGCGCGCGGGCGGGATCGACGCATTGCAAGACTGGTTCGAGGCGCGCGCGCCCGGCGAGTGGGAGGCGTACCTGAGCGGCGAGTACGCGGTCTGCCTGCGCTCGGTCACGCCGGAGTCGATCGTGCGCAAGGGCGAGCTGATCGCCCGGATCGAAGCACTGCTGGCGACAGGCGATCCGGAGACCGATGCACTGCGCGAGGCGGTCGACGCGCTCGATGCCCTGCTGCGCCCGTTCGCGCCGAGCGATCGGGTGCGCTTCGGCGGATCGGTCTCGCGCGACCGCTATGTCACCGCGCTGCGCGAGCGCGCCTCATAGGCGATCCAAGCCGGCCCGGATCGCGGCGCCGATCTCGGCCAGGTGCGACTCGTCGACGAGCAGCGGCGGCGAGACCGCGACGCCGCGCAGCAGCGGACGCACCAGAACCCCGGCCTCGCGCGCGCCGGCCGCGACCTTGCCCACCGCCCCCGGTGTCGCCAGCGCGTCGTCACTGAGCGCGACAGCGCCGAGCAGCCCGAGGCCCGCTCGCACCTCGCCGACCGCGGCGTGGTCGGCGAGCGGCGCGAGCGCGGCCAACAGCGGCTCCTCCAGCTTTTGCCCGCGCGGGATCAGGTCCTCCGCCTCGTACGCGTCGAGCACCGCGAGCGCCGCCGCCGCGCACGTCGGGTGGCCGGCGTAGGTCGCGCCGTGGCGCAGCATCGGGCCGCCCGGGCGCTCGAAGAACGGCGCCGCGATCGGGCCGTCGACGATCACCCCGCCGAGCGGGAGGTAGCCGCTGGTCACGCCCTTCGCGAACGTGATCAGGTCGGGGCGCACGTCCGGCCAACGCTCGATCCCGAACCACGTCCCGAGCCGCCCGAACGCGCAGATGACCGAGTCGATCACGAGCAGGACGCCGTGCTCCGCGCACAGGTCCGCGACGCCCTGGATGTAGCCCTCGGGCGGCGGGAAGACGCCCCCCGCGCCGATCACCGGCTCGCAGAAGAAGGCCGCCACGCGCTCGGGCCCGACGCGCAGGATCTCCTGCTCGAGCGCGGGGAGCGAGTCGTGCGCGACCGCCGACGTGTGCGGGACCAGCGGACCCCAGTTCGCGGTGTTCGCCTCGATCCCGCCGATCGACGTGCCGAACGCGTGCGTGCCGTGGTAGCCGTTGGTGCGGCTGATGATGTGCAGCCGATCCGGCCGGCCCTGCTCGATCCAATGCCGCCGCGCGATCTTGGCCGCGGTGTCGATCGCGTCGCCGCCGCCGGACGCGAGGAACACCTTCGCGTCCTCCATCGGCGCGAGCGCGGAGAGGCGCGCCGAGAGCTCGTTCGCTGGTGGGTTGGAGAAGTCGCCGAACGTCTGGTACGCCGCCAGCCGATCCATCTGCGCCGCCACGGCGCGGGTCACGTCGGAGCGGCCGTAGCCGAGGTTGGCGTACCAGAGGCTCGCGGTGCCGTCGAGGTAGCGCCGGCCGTCGGCGTCGAACACGTGGACGCCCTCGCCGCGCTCGATGACGAGCTCGTCGTGCGACACGGCGCCCATGTCGGCGAAGGGGTGCCAGAAGGCGGTGGTCCTGGTGCTGGGCGTATCGATGGCCATGCTCGGGACGGTAGAGGCCGCGTGCGAGTGGCGCCGTCCAAACAGCTGTGTCCGCCGTGGGACGGAGCGGCGAACCGGTCTATGGCCCGGCGCGCAACTTCACTGTGCGCGTGACCGTGGCCGCGCCGTCCGAGGTGAGCCGCAGCGACGCGCGGAGCGCGGCCCGCCGTAGAGCCAGGCGCTTGCGCGCCGCGCCCGAGATCGTCACCCGTACCGAAACCTCGGCGCCGGGCGCGCAGGCCAGCGTCCGCGAGCCCAGGCGCCGGGACCGGAGGCCGAGCCGCCGCGCGGCGGCGCGCGACACCCAGACGCTCGCACGGGCAGAGCCGGCCCTCGCGCACCGCACCGCGATCGCCAGGCCGCGGCGCGCGACCGCCGCGACCGTCGGCCGGCCGACCGAGAGAATCGCGGCCGCCCCGACCGATGGACCGCCCGCCGCCCCCGTCGCCTCGCCGCTGGCCGAGGGCCTCGGCGCTCCCGTGGCCGGGCCCGCGGACTGGCCTGTTGCGGCGTGCAGAGGCGCGGCCACCGCGACCGTGAGCGTCGCCGTGCCCGTCCCGCCGGCCGCGTCGCGCACGGTGACCGTGACCGTGTAGGACCCGGCCGCCGCGAACGTGTGCGTCACCCTCGGCCCGCCGGCCTGCGCGCCGTCGCCGAAGTCCCACACGTAGCTCAGCGCGTCCCCGTCCGGATCCGAGCCCGCCGCAGTGAGGCTCACCCTCAGCGGCGCCGTCCCGCCGACCGGATCGGCGGCCGCGATCACCGTCGGCGGCTGGTTGGCCGCCGGGTCGCCGACCGCGACGTCGACCGTGGCGGTCGCCGTTGCGCCGGCCTCGTCGGTGACCGTGATCTTCGCCGCGAACGTCCCGTTGCGCGTGTAGGTGTGCCGTGCGCGCCGGCCCTGCGCCGGGTCCGAGCCGTCGCCGAAGTCCCACGCGTACGTGAGCGCGTCGTCGTCGGGATCGCTCGCCTCCGCCGTCAGCACCACGTCCAGCGGCGCCGGGCCGGATCCCGGCATGACCGCCGCCCGCACGGTGGGCGGCCGGTTGCCGGGAGGGTCGCTCACGGTGATCGCGATCGTCTCGGTAGCGGACGCGCCGGCCGGGTCGCTGACCGTGACGCGCGCCGTGTACGTCCCCGGCGCAAGGTAGATGTGGTCCGCCTCGGCGCCCAGCGCCGATCCCGGCCCGTCGCCGAACTCCCACCGGTAGGTGAGCGGATCGCCGTCCGGATCCGAGGCGACCGCCTGGAACCAGACCTCGAGCGGCGCAGGCCCGGACGTCCGGTCGGCCGACGCCTCGATGATCCGCGGCGGCTCGTTGCCGGGCGCCGTGACGGTCACCGTCACCTCGTCGGTCGCGGTCTCGCCCTCGTCGTCGGTGGCCGTGACCGTGACCGTGTGCGTCCCGGGCGCGGTGAAGGTCCGCTGCACGCTCTGCCCGAACGCCGCGCCGTCGGCGAACTCCCAGCGGTAGCTGAGCGGCCCGCCGTCGGGATCGAGACCGTCTGCGGTGAACGTGACCGCGAGCGGCGCCGGACCCGTGGGCGGATCGGCGAACGCCTGCACGGTCGGGGCGCCCGGACCGCCACCGCCGTCGATCGTGAACTCCTCCGTGCCGACGGCGCCGACGTTGCCGGCCACGTCGGTCGCGCGATGCTCGAACATGTGGTCGCCCGCGGCGCTGACCGTTACAGGCAGGCTGTATGCCGTCCACGCGCCGCCGTCGAGCCGGTACTCCAGCCCGCCGAGGCCCGACCCGCCGGCCGGATCGGCGCCGGCGAGGCTGATCGTCACCGGGCCGTCGCCGGTCAGCGTCGCGGCGCTGCTCGGCGCCGTCGCATCGACCTTCACGGTCACCGTCTTCGGCTCCTCCACGTTGCCGCTCGTGTCGGTCGAGCGGTAGCTCACGCCGTGCTCGCCGTCCGCGTCGAACGTGAACGGCGCCGTGTACGGCTGGTATGCGCCGTCGCCCACCTTGTACTCCGTCGTCGCGCCAGCCTCGGTCGCCAGCGTCACCGCAACCGGCGACCTGTACCAGCCGGCCTGCCCGTCCGGCGCCGCCGGGTCGAGCGTGTGCGTCGTGACCGGCGGCGTGGTGTCCGACTGCCCCGGCACCAGCCGGAAGTACTCGAACACCGCGTCGTCGCGCGACGTCACCGTCGCATTGCTGTCGTTCGCGTAGACCCCGACCTTCGCGTTCGGCACGCCCGCGAGCGGCGCGGGCTCGCCGAACGGCGCCCACTCGCCGCCGACCGGGCGGTACGACGCCGTCAGCGTCGTACCGTCGGACACGATGCGCAGCTCGATCGTGGTCGGGAAGTCGCCCGGCAGCGTGACGGTCCCGCCGAACCCGCTGGCGGTGTCGTTCACCTCGCGCAGGAACTCGACCGCGCGGCCGCCGGCGTGCACGAGATCGGCCTTGACGTAGTTGGCGTCGTCCCCGTAGACGAGCAGGCCCGCCTGCTCGTAGTTCTCGTTCGGGTTGAACGTCATCTGCGTGGTCATCGTCCACGGGCCGGACGGCGCCGGCTGCAGGAGGATGTTCGGGTTGTTGTTCGGGGCGGCGGCGAAGAAGTCACCGTGCGCGGCAGGAAGCGTCAGCTTGCCGTCCGCCACGGAGTACCCGCCCGGCTCGTGCCGCACGATCCCGCTCCAGCGGCACAAGTTCAGCGACGTGCCGTCGAACTCGTCGCTGGGCGACTGCGGCGCTTCGAGCGTGAAGAGGTCGAAGCTCGCCGTGTTCGCCTGCGTGCCCGCGGCGGTGGACGCCGTCGCGTACATGCCGATCTTCGGGTTGGTCAGCCCGTCGAGGTTGGTGGCGTTGCCCGTGTTCGTCCAGGTCTCGCCGTCCGCGGACCGCTGGGCCTGCACCGTCTCCCCGTCGCTCGTGAACCGCACGTAGAACGTGCTCGGGAACGACGCCGGCACGGTCGCCGAGCCGAGGCCCGACGGTGAGTTGTTGAGCTCCTTGAACGCCTCGAACGCGCGCCCACCGGCGTACACCATGCCGCTCTTGATCCAGTTCGCGTCGTCGGTGTAGATCACGAGGCCCGCGTTCTGGTAGTTGACGGTCGGGCTCCATGTCACCCGCGTCGTGGCAGTCCACGGGCCGGAGTCCGGGAGGTCCTGCAGCACGATGTTGCGCAACCCGGTGGCGCCGGCGTGGATGTCCTCGCCCGGCTGGGCCGTGATGTTCAACGACCCGTCCTGGACGGACAGGAACTCGGAGTCCTCGCGCACGACGCTCCAGCGCGACGTGTCGAGCTCCGTCCCGTCGAACGCGTCGTTGCCGGGGCACGACGCCAGCGGCGGGTAGGCCTCGACGTCGACCTCGACGCTGCGCGAGCGCCCGCCGTCGCTGACGGTGAACGTCGCTGTGTACTCGCCCGGCTCGGCGTAGGTGTGGCTCGCGGCCGCCGTCGTGGCGTCCACCGTGCCGTCGGACGTGAAGTCCCACGCGTAGGTGAGTGGGTCGCCGTCCGCATCCGCCCCCGTGCCGGTGAAGTTCACGATCAGAGGCGCCGGGCCGGCGGTCGTGTCTGCCTGCGCCGACGCGGTCGGCGCCGAGTTGCCGGCCACGCCCTTGCCGACGAACGTGAACTCGTCGAGGTCGAACAGGTCGGTCGTGCGCTGGCCCGGGCGCCCGCGGAACGTGAAGTACAGCCGGCCGCTGCGGTCGTCCGCGTCGAGCGGGATCGTCACGTCCTGGAAGTCGGTCCAGCTGGCCGTGGGCATCAGCGTCGCCGTGCCGACCACGTCACCGTCCGGGGCGCCGAGGCGCACGTCGACGATGCCGCCCTCGAAGCCGGCCGCGTAGCGGATCGTCAGCTCGTCGATGCCCGCCAGGGACACCGGCTCGAAGTAGATCCACTCGTCCTGATCCGCGTAGCCCACGGTCCGGCCGCCCTCCGCGTTGCCCACGGTGTTCGTCTGCGTGCCGGTGTGGTCGGTGTAGTGCTCCGCCTGGATCGTCTTGGGCGTCAGCCGCCGCGTCGACGCGCCCTCGAGCGGCGCCGATCCCGGCGCGCCGCCGCCGTCCGTATAGGTGGCTCCCAGGACGAGCGCGATGTTCGCGCTCTTCTCATGCCCCGACTCGTCGGGCGCCTGGACCACGCCGGAGCAGCCCGTCTGGGAGACGCCGGGATGCACGTGGGCGTTGCCGCCCTCGTCATGGAAGATGCCGACGTTGACGCTCACTTCCTCGCAGTCGATCGTCGCGTCCTCCGGGTCGGTCACGGTCACCGTGTAGGGGATCTCGTCGCCCCAGCCGAACACGCCGCCCTGGACCGGCGTCGTCAGGTCGACCTGCGGGCGCGTGTTACCGGCGGTGATGGCCACCGTCGAGGAGGCCGACTTGCCCGTGGAGTCCGTGGCGGTCAGGCGCACGTTGTAGGTCCCGGCCTCGGTGAACGTGTGCGTCGGGTTGGCCTCGGTCGACGTGGCGCCGTCGCCGAAGTCCCACGCGAACGTCAGCTCGTCGCCGTCGGCGTCCTCGGAGCCGTCGCTCGAGAACGCCACGGTCAGCGGCGCCGGGCCCGAGTCCTTGTCGGCTGACGCCCTGGCCACCGGCGTGCGGGTGCCCTGCGCGTAGTCGATCCGGTAGAGGCCCGAGTCGGGGTTGATGCCCGAGCCGGCGTAGTTGAAGTCGCGGCCCCACTCGAGCACGTAGAGCGAGCCGTCGGCGCCCATCTCGATGTCCTGCGGGTGGCGGAAGTCGGCGTTCGGCATGAACTCCTGGATCTCGGCCGGGTTGCCCGCCTCGTCGAGCTCCAGCGTCGCGATCCAGTCACGCGACCAGTCGGCGAAGAACACCTTGTCGTCGAACCACACCGGGAACTTGCTCTCGGCCGGGTTCTCGGGATCGAAGTGGTACGTCGGGCCTGCGATCGCGGTGCGGCCCGGACCCCCCGGGATCGCGAGCGGCGGCGTCGCCCACGGGAAGTTGGGGGCGTTGGTGTGCGGCTGGTACGGCCACCACAGCATCGCGCCGGTCGTCGGCGGCGTGTTCGCCTTGCCCGTGTTCCATGCGGAGTCGTTCAGCGGGCCGTCGTCCACCCCACCGCCGCCGTCGCAGTCGAAGAGGCCGCTGTGCGTCTGCGTCCCGAAGTCCCAGTTCGTGTACGGCTTGTTGTCGGCGATGCAGTACGGCCAGCCCATGTTGCCGGCCTCGCGGATCTGGTTGAGCTCGTCGTAGCCGCGCGGGCCGCGGTTGGCGTTCTCACCGCCCGCGTCAGGCCCCACCTCGCCGTTGTAGAGCCAGCCGGTCTCCTGGTCGACGGAGATGCGGAACGGGTTGCGGTGGCCCATCGTGTAGATCTCCGGCCGCGTCTGGCCCTCCACTCCCGGATACTTGCCGCCGAGCCCGAAGAGGTTGCCCGCCGGGATCGTGTAGGTGCCGTCGTCCTGCGGCGTGATGCGCAGGATCTTGCCGCGCAGGTCGTTCGTGTTGCCCGCCGACCGCCGCGCGTCGCGGGCGTGGTCTGCGTCCGGGTTGTCGCCGGGCTCGTTGGCCAGGCGGTCGTCTATCGGGTTATAGCCCTGCGACTCCGCGTGCTGCGTGTCGTCGCCGGTGGAGATGTAGAGGTTGCCGTCGGGCCCGAACGTCATCGAGCCGGCCGAGTGACAGCAGATGATCCGCTGATGCGGGAACCGGAGCAGGATCCGCTCCGAGCTCATGTCCAGCGTGCCGTCCGGTGCGACCGTGAAGCGCGAGACGTGCTGCTCCTCGGGGCTCGGTGCGCTGTAGAAGAGGTAGAGCCAGCGGTTGGTCTCGAAGTCCGGATCGAGTGTGATCCCGAGCAGGCCGTTCTCGTTGCCGCGGTGGACCGGGATCGTCGCGGCCGTGCTGATCGCGCCGCTCTCGCCGTCGTAACGCTTCACCTTGCCCGCCAGCTCGACGTAGTAGACGCTGCCGTCGGGCGCGACCGCGATCTCCATCGGGTTCTCGGTCGTGTCGTCGAGCGTGACTTTGTCGAACGAGGCGTCGGTCGGCAGCCCCTCGCGCGGCGCGCCGCAATCCCCGGCCGCCTCGCCGGAGGCCCACTCGATCGCGCCGAGAATGTGGGAGCGGTAGAGCGGCTCCTGCCAGTGCGCGCCCTCGTGGCCGAGCGCGGTGTAGAAGTGGCGCCCGCCGTCGTAGTTCGAGCACCAGATGATCGGGTGGTCGTCGGCCTCGGCGCTGCCGTCCTGCTCCTCGTAGGTGCTCTCGTCGAGCGTGGCCAGGACGTGCACGTTGCCGCGCGGCTCGGCGGTGAAGTTGTACCACTCGTCGTTGCGCACCCATTCGGCGGGAATTCCCTGCATAGAGGGGTGATCCGGGTCCTCGATCCGGACCGTCGCGTTCTGGAACTGGAGCGCGCCCGAGGGATGGTTGGCGAACAGCGCGCCGCCCATCATGTCGACCTTCCAGGCCCAGTTGCGGTCGGCATTCGCGTCGGCGTGGATCGCGACGATGCCGCCGCCGCGCGACGTCCAGCGCTCGAACGCGGTCCGCTGGGCGGCGTTGAGGATCCCCTCGCCGTCGGTGTCGAGGAAGACGACGACTTCGAAGTCGCGCAGCCCGGTGTCGGTGAACAGCGAGGCGTCCTCGGACAGCGTGACGGCGAAGTTCTCGGCCGCGCCCATCTCCTGCAGCGCGGCCCTTCCGGCCGCGATCGCCGACTCGTGGCGGAACCCGGTGGTCTTGGAGAACACCAACGCATCGAAGCGCGCCGGCTCCTGCGCGATCGCTTTCGGGGGCGCGAGCAGCAGCAAGCCGAACAGCGCCGCGCACAGCAAGGACCACGACCTCATCGCTCCGCCTCCCTCGGTTCCGCTCTGCGGAACCCTCATTCCGCGCCGGCGGCGATGCTGCCACACGACCCGCGCCGCGTCAATGGCCGACCGTGCACCTGCGCGGCACGGCGCCTGCTGCGCGGGAGCTAGGTGCTAGGCCGCAGCGGCGCGGTGACCGAGCGCCGCCGAGACCTCGGCGGCGTGCCGGCCGAGCAGCCCGCCGAGCTCGCTCGGATCACCGCGCATCACACGCGTCGACGGCCCCGACACGCTGATCGCCGCGACCGGCCGGCCGGTGTGGTCGAGCACCGGGGTCGCGATACAGCCGACCCCGACCTCGTGCTCTTCCTCGTCTAGCGCGTAGCCGCGGGCGCGGATGCGGACGAAGTCGGCCTCCAGCTCCGCGATCGTCACGAGAGTGCCCGGCGTCAGACGCTCGAGCGGTTCGCGTCCGCCGTAGAGCTTCGTGAGCATCTCCGGCGGCCCGTAGGCCATGATCGCCTTGCCCGAGCCGGTCGTGTGGGCGAGCGCCGCGGTGCCGACCGCCGTGAACATGCGCACGCGCCGCGTGCCCTCGACCTGGTCGACATAGACGACGCGGTCGCCGTCGAGCACGACGAGGTTGACCGTCTCGCCCGTCTCGTGCGAGATGCGCTCGAGGTGCGGGTGCGCGAGCGCGCGCAGGTGCTCGCGCCCCTGCTCGAGTCCGGCGGCGATCTCGGCCACCTTGTAGCCCAGCCGGTAGCGGCCGGACTCGGCGCTCTGGGCGGCGTAGCCGCGCTTGGCGAGCGTGGCGAGCAGGCGGTGGACCGTGCTGGGGACGAGCCCGGTGCGGTTGGCGAGCTCCGTCACGCCGAGCTCGCCGCCGCCCGCGAGCGCTTCGAGCAGGTCGAACGCGCGGTCGAGCGACTGGACGCTGTCGCGGCGAGGAGCGGTCACCACCCCGACGCTAGCGACCAGAATTCCGCCATTCAACATGCAGCTTTCGCATCGCGGACGGCGTTAGTCGCTCACGATCAGCCAGGTGCCGCCCGCGACCAGCGCCAGCCCGGCCAGCTTGGCGGCGGTGATCGGCTGGCGCTCGACGCCGAGCCAGCCGTTGTGGTCGACGACCAGCGCGACCGCGAACTGCCCGGCGATCGTCGCCGCCGTCAGCCCGCCCGCGCCGAGCGCGCGCACCGTCCAGACGATCGAGGAGACGTAGAGAGCGCTGATCAGGCCGCCGCCGACGATCGCCCACCAGGGCGCGTCGCCCGCATCCATGACGCCGCTCAGGCCGCCCGCGACGACCGAGACCGCCAGCAGCGCGACCAGCCCGACGGTGAACGCCACGACGGTCGCCGTGAGCCCGCCGACTGAGCGCCCGAGCATCGAGTTCAGCGGCGCCTGCAGCGCGAGCGTGCCGCCGATGACGATGGCGAGCGGGAGCGCGACGCCCCGATCCATCAGCGTGTCACTTCGCCGCCAGCCAGTTGGGGCCGATGCCCGGCTCCACCACCAGCGGCGGGTCGAGGTCGGCGGCGCCGACCATCTCGGCCGACGCGATCTCCGCCGCCTGCTCGGACTCCGCCTCGGGGCCCTCGAACAGCAGCTCGTCGTGGATCTGCATGATCATCCGCGTCGCCAGGCCCGCCTCGGCCAGCTTCTGGTGGCAGCGCACCATCGCGACCTTGATGATGTCTGCGGCGGTCCCCTGGATGATCGAGTTGACCGCCAGGCGCTCGCCGAGCTTGCGCGTCTGCCAGTTGCGCGCGCGGATCTCCGGGACCTGACGGCGGCGGCCGAACAGCGTCGACACGTAGCCATGCTCCTGCGCCTGGGTCACGGCGTCGGCCATGAACTGCGCGACCTTCGGGAAGCGTGCGAGGTAGCGGTCGATGAACTCCTGCGCCTCCTCCTGCTCGATCTGCAGCCGATCGGCGAGGCCGTACGCGGAGAGGCCGTAGACGATCCCGTAGTTGACCATCTTCGCCTTCGAGCGCATCGCGACCGTGAGCTGGTCGGGCGGCGTGTCGAACACGGCCGCGGCGGTCTCGGTGTGCACGTCCTCGCCGCGCAGGAAGATGTCCTTCAGCACGTCCTCGCCGGCGATGTGCGCGAGCACGCGCAGCTCGACCTGCGAGTAGTCGATCGAGATCAGCACGTTGCCGGGCTCGGCGATGAAGCAGGCGCGGATCTCGCGCCCGATCTCCGACCGGATCGGGATGTTCTGCAGGTTCGGGTTGATCGACGCGAGCCGGCCGGTCGCCGCGTTGGTCTGCAGCAGCGTCGTGTGCATCCGGCCGTCCGGCCCGATCGCGGCGGGCAGCTGCTCGAGGTAGGTCTGCACGAGCTTGGTGAGCTCGCGCCAGCGCTCGATCTTCGGCACGATCGGATGCTCGTCGCGGATCGCCTGCAGCACGCGCGCGTCGGTCGAGAAGCCGGTCTTGCCGCGGCGCTTGCGCGACAGGCCGAGCTTGTCGAACAGCACCTCGGCGAGCTGCTGCGGCGAGCCGATCATGAACTCCTCGCCGGCCAGCTCCCAGATCTCGCGCTCGAGCTGGGCGGCGTCGGCGCGCATCGTGAGGCCGGCCTCCTCCAGCCGCCTCGTGTCGAGCTTCATGCCGGCTTTCTCGGTCTCGCGCAGCACGTGCACGAGCGGCAGCTCGATGTCGTGCAGGAGGTCCTCCAGCCCGCGATCGCGCAGCTGCTCGCGCTGGCGGCCGGCGAGCTCGTGGATCAGGACGGCTTCGGTGGCCTGCAGATCGTCGGTCAGCACCGCCATCCCCCGCTCCTCGACCAGCTCCGCGAGCGGATAGCCGCGGCGGGCCGGGTCGAGCAGGTAGGCGGCGATCTCGGTGTCGAAGACGAGGTTCTGGGGCACCTCGCCCAGCGATTTTGCGTCGTGTCCGATCACCGGCCGGTCGCCGGCGGCGGCGACGAGGTCGGCGGGATCGGAGACCTCGCCGGCGAGCGCGTAGGGGCCGCCCGCGTACGCGCCGAAGCGCCATGCGGACTCGCGCGGCAGCAGCTCGCCCTCGGGCACGTCGGGCGCGGTGGCGGCGAGCGCCAGCTCGGCCCCGGTCAGCCTGGGTAGGTCGGCGGCGCCGCCCCTGCGGACGGCCACGCTGCGTGCGGTCTCGGCCTCCGGGCGCGGGATCGCCGCCGCCTCGGCGGCGTCGAGCGCCTCCTCGAGCCGCCGCAGCGGGTCGCGCAGCTCGAACTCGCGGAACATCGCGCGCAGCTTCGAGCGGTCGGGCTCCCGGGTCAGCTCTGCGCGCAGGTCGAGCTCGACCGGCACGTTGTGGACCATCGTCGCGAGCTGCTTGGAGACGCGCGCATCGTCGGCGTGCTCGGTCAGGTTCTGCTTGCGCTTGGCCCCGGAGATCTGGTCGACGTTGGCGAGCACCTCCTCGAGCGACCCGAAGCGCTGCAGGAGCTCGGCCGCCGTCTTGTCACCGATGCCCGGGACGCCGGGGATGTTGTCGGACGTGTCGCCCTTCAGGCCGATGAAGTCCGGGACCAGCTCGGGCGGGATCCCGTAGCGCTCGATCACGCCCTCGCGGTCGTAGACCTTCGTGTCGGTGATGCCGCGCGAGGTCGTCATGATCCGCACGCCGGGGGCGACGAGCTGGTAGGCGTCGCGGTCGCCGGTCACGACCATCACCGGGATCTCCTGCTCGCGCGCGCGGTCGACCAGCGCGGCGATCACGTCGTCCGCCTCGAACCCCTCGACCGACACGTTCGGGTAGCCGAACGCCTCGACGAGCGGCTGCAGATGGGGCCACTGCTGGCGGAGCAGGTCCGGGCGCGACGAGCGCTGCGCCTTGTAGTCCTCGGAGATCTCCTTGCGGCCGGACATCCCGGCGTCCCACACGACCACCGTCGGCACGTCGCCGTGGTCGGTGAGGATCTTCACCAGCATCGAGGCGAAGCCGAAGATCGCGTTCGTGGGCCGCCCGTCCGAGGTGGCGATCGACTCGGGCAGGGCGAAGAACGCGCGGTAGGCGAGCGAGTTGCCGTCGATCAGGAACAGCTCGCGCGGCTTGTCTCCGTTCGTGGTGGCGGCCATCGGCCGCCAACGCTAGCTCAAGACGACCTCGGCGCCGCGCCCAGGGATCATCGTGATCCCGCGCCGTGCGGTCTGTTCGGACGGCGTGCGGGCGGGGACGGCGTTCACGACCGCGCCGAGCTCGGCCAGCACGACCCGGAGCTCCATCAGCGCGAACGCCGCGCCGAGGCAGCGGCGCACGCCGCCGCCGAACGGGATCCACGTGTACGTGCCGCCCTGTGCGTCGGGGCCGAGGAAGCGCTCCGGACGGAACGCGGCCGGGTCGGGGTAGATCTCCGGGCGGCGATGGACGAGGTAGATCGACGGCGCGACGACCGTGCCGGCCGGGAGCTCGACGCCCGCGATCGTCACCGGCCGCTGCAGGTTGCGCAGCACGACCGGCAGCACCGGGCGCAGGCGCAGCGCCTCCTTGCTCGCCGCCTCGGCGTACTCGTCTCCCCCGGCCCGCAGCGCATCCCATCCGCCCGGCGTGCGCGTCAGCCGCTCCATCGTCCAGCTCAGCGCGGTGGCGGTCGTCTCGTGGCCGGCGACCAGCAGCGTGACCAGCTCGTCGCGCAGCTCGCCGTCGCTCATCGGCGAGCCGTCCTCATGCCTCGCGGCGAGCAGTAGCGACAGCACGTCGTCGCCGGGCGCCGCGCGGCGTTCGTCGATCTGCTCCTGCAGCAGCGCGTCGACGGGGCGCAGCCAGCGCTTGTAGACGCCGCTGCGCTCGACCCGCTCCGGGCCCGCGGTCGCCATCGCGAGCAGCGAGCTGCCGCCGAGCACGCGCGCCAGCAGCGCACGCAGCCGGTCACGCAGCTGGTGCAGGCGCGATGAGTCGGCGTCGATGCCGAAGATCACGCGCAGCACGACGTCGAGCGTGATCGCCTGCATCTGCGGGGCGAGCGGGAGCGACTCGCCGCGCGGCCACGACGCGATGTGCTCGCGCGCGATCTGCTTCATCAGGTCCTGGTAGCCCGCCATGCGGGCGCCGTGGAACGGCGGCAGCATCAGCTTGCGCTGGCGCATATGTTGCGCGCCGTCGAGCAGCAGCACCGACGCGTGCCCGACGAGCGGCCGCAACACGAGGTTCGCCTTGCCGGCGTACATCACGGCCGGGTCGCCGGTGAACACCTCGCGCACGGCGTCGGGGTGCGCGAGCATCACCCACGGCGGCTCGCCGCCGAGCCGGATCGTGAACACGTCGCCGAAGCGCCGCCGCGCACGCAGCATGAACGGCCCGGGCCGCGTGATCCACGCGGCCGTCTGCATGGTGCGCGGGGCGCGTGGGCCGGGCGGGAGGGCGTTCATGGGCAGAGACTACGCCGCGGCGGGGCGGCGATGCGCGGCTTGTCGCGCTGGGGCAGGCGCGCGCCCGCCGAACGTCGGTGAGCCGGGCCTATACGGGGTGCTCACCGACGTTCGGCGTCGTAGGCCGCCCCGAGTGAGCGCACCCGCAACCCGGGCTCCCCTTCAATGCCCGCCGTACCCCGACGCCGGTCCTGCCGCGCCACACACGAAAGACCTCCTACGCTGGCGGCGTGCGCACGGCCGTCCACCAGCTCGCCCCGGTCATCGGCGACCTCGAGGGCAACCGCGCCCGGGCGCGCGCCGCGATCGAGGCCGCGGCCGCCGCCGGCGCGAAGGTCGTCGTGCTGCCCGAGCTCGCCGTCTCCGGCTACGTGTTCCGCGACGCGGACGAGGCGCGCGCGCTGGCCGAGCCGCGCCGACGGCCCGACCGTCTCCGGCTGGGCGGAGCTCGCCGCTGCGCACGACCTGGTGGTGGTCGGCGGCTTCGCCGAGGATGCCGGGCCGGTCCTCCACAACAGCGCCGCGGTCGTCGACGCGAGCGGGCTGCGCGCGGTCTACCGCAAGGTCCACCTGTGGGACCGCGAGTCGGAGGTCTTCACTCCCGGCGACGCGCCGCCGGCGGTGGTCGACACGAACCACGGGCGGATCGGCGCGATGGTCTGCTACGACCTCGAGTTCCCGGAGTGGGTGCGGCTCGCGGCGCTCGCCGGCGCCGAGCTGCTGTGCGTGCCGACCAACTGGCCGCGCGAGCCGCGCCCGGACGGCGAGCGGCCGATCGAGGTCATGCGGGCGATGGTCTACGCGGCGACCAACCGGATGGCGATCGCGGTCTGCGACCGGTGCGGGGACGAGCGCGGCGTGAGCTGGGTCGCCGGCTCGGCGATCGCCGGCGCCGACGGCTGGTTGCTCGCGGGACCGCCGGCGCGCCCCGAGCCGGTGCTGCTGACCGCCGACGTCGACCTCGCGGCGAGCCGCGACAAGGCGCTCGGCCCGCGCAACGACGCGCTCGCCGACCGCCGCCCGGCGCTTTACGGGTAGTAGCCTCCGCCGCGCCGTGGCGCCGACCACCTCCGCCCAGTTCTCGCTCACGCTGCGCGTACGGATCGACCACCGGCCGGGCATGCTGGGCCGCGTCGCGACCGCGATCGGCGAGGCGGGCGGGACGATCGGCGACATCGAGCTCGTCGAGCTCACGCGCGAGCACACGATCCGCGACCTGACCGTCGACGCGGCCGACGAGGAGCACGAGCGCGGGATCGTCAAGGCGGTCCGCGGCGTCGACGGGGCCGAGGTGCTCGACTGGTCGGACCGCACGCTGGGCATGCACGTCGGCGGCAAGCTCGAGGTGCGGCTCAAGCACCAGTTGCGCACCGCTGACGACCTGAGCATGGCGTACACGCCCGGCGTCGCGCGCGTCTGCTCGGCGATCGCAGCCGATCACGACAAGGCGTTCCGGTACACGATCAAGCGCAACACGGTCGCGGTGGTCAGCGACGGCACCGCGGTGCTCGGCCTCGGCGACATCGGCCCGGCCGCCGCCATGCCCGTGATGGAGGGCAAGGCGATGCTGTTCAAGGAGTTCGCCGGCGTCGACGCGTTCCCGATCTGCCTGGACACCAAGGACGTCGACGCGATCGTCGCGACCGTGACCGCGATCGCCCCCGGCTTCGGCGGCATCAACCTCGAGGACATCAGCGCGCCGCGCTGCTTCGAGATCGAGGATCGCCTGAAGGCCGACCTGCCGATCCCCGTGTTCCACGACGACCAGCACGGCACCGCGGTCGTCACGCTGGCCGCGCTGCTGAACGCGTGCAAGCTCACGGGCCGGCGGATCGAGGACGTGCGAGCGCTGATCGTCGGGGTCGGCGCGGCCGGGATCGCGGTCGCGAAGATCCTCGTCGAGGCCGGCGTGCGCGACGTGATCGGGTGCGACTCGCGCGGTGCGCTGCACCGCGGCCGCGCGGACTACGAATCGCTGCCGCCCACCAAGCGCTGGCTGGCCGACGAGACGAACCGGGACGGCCGCTCCGGCTCGCCGGCCGAGGTGATCGAGGGCGCCGACCTGTTCGTCGGCTTGTCCGGCGCGCGCGTCATGCCCGCCGAGGCGCTGGCCGGGATGGCGCCCGATGCCGTGGTGTTCGCGATGGCCAACCCGATTCCCGAGGTGACGCCGGAGGAGGCCGCTCCGTATGCGCGCGTGATCGCCACCGGCCGCTCCGACTACCCCAACCAGATCAACAACGTGCTGTGCTTTCCCGGCATCTTCCGCGGCGCGCTCGACGTGCGCGCGCGAGAGATCACCGAGGCCATGAAGATGGCGGCGGCGCATGGGATCGCCGCGATCGTCGGCGACGACGAGCTGCGCGAGGACTACGTGATCCCGTCCGCGTTCAACCGCGCCGTCGCCCCCGCCGTCGCCGACGCCGTCGCGCGCGAGGCGCGCAGCAGCGGCTGGGCGGAGGCCGACCCCGGCGAGTTCGGCTATGCGGAGGGCGACACGACCGAGTTCCGCGCAGTCCGCTCGTGAGGGTCACCGTCACCGGTGCGACCGGCCTGATCGGGACGCGGCTCGTCCGCGCGCTGCGCGAGCGGGGCGACGAGGTGACGGCGCTGTCGCGGAATCCGGAGCGGGCCGGGGCGGCGCTCGGCGTGGACGCGACCGGCTGGCAGCCGGAGTCCGAGCCCGCGCCGGCCGACGCTCTGGCCGGACGCGACGGCGTGGTGCACCTCGCCGGCGAGAACCTCGCCCAGCGCTGGAACGAGGACGTCAAGCGGCGCGTGCGGGCGTCCCGCGAGCTCGGCACGCGCAACCTCGTCGCGGGCATCCGCGCGGCCGAGCCGCGGCCGGCCGCGCTCGTGTCGGCATCCGGCATCGACTACTACGGCGCGCGCGGCGACGAGCGCGTGAACGAGCAGGAGCCGGCGGGCGACAGCTTCCTCGCCGAGGTCTGCGTCGCGTGGGAGCGCGAGGCGGCCGCGGCGGAGGAGCTCGACGTGCGCGTCGTGCGACTCCGGAACGCCGTCGTGCTCGACAAGCACGGCGGGGCGCTGGCGAAGATGCTGCCGTTCTTCCGGCTGGGCATCGGCGGGCCGGTCGCGGGCGGCCGCCAGTACCTGCCATGGATCCACCTCGACGACATCGTCCGCATGTACGTGGCCGCGCTCGACGGGACGGACTGGAGCGGGCCGGTGAACGCGGCGGCGCCCGAGCCGCCGACGAACGCGGAGTTCTCGCGCGCGCTCGGCCGCGCGCTGCACCGGCCCGCGTTCGCGCCGGTGCCCGCGTTCGCGATCCGGCTGCTCTACGGCGAGATGGCCGAGATAGTCGTGCAAGGCCGCCGCGCCGTCCCGGAACGCGCCCTGGCGCTGGGTTTCACCTACGCGCATCCGGACCTCGACGAGGCGCTCAGATCCGCAACGTAAACGGGGACTGTCCCTCTTTAGGTTGTGTACTTGTATGCAGGCAGGAACCTGCACACAGGGCTCCGAAGAGCCGCTAGCGTGCCCCTCATGAGCCATTTCGACATCCGCGTAGAGCGGTCCCAGCAGGACAACCAGCCGGTATCGCCGAACCGCCCCGACGACGATCCGCCGGCCCGCCGGCTGCTCGCTCATGATCTTGAGCCGCTCGTGTGGGACGACGACGGCGACGGAGCGTCGCCGCCGCCTGATTAGGCGGCGGCTTCCGCGGCGTCGGCCGCCCGCGTGACCGGGCAGCGGCCCTCGTAGTGCCCGCACGCGCCGCTGTCGCACAGGCGGCAGTTGGCGCCCGCCGAGCGGCGTCCGGTGGTCAGCTCGCCCAGAGCGCGTTCGACGAGCGCGGCAAGCCGGCGCCGCTCGCGCGGCGCGAGCCCGTGCAGCGCAGCGGTCAGCACCGCCTCGCGCGCGGCGAGCACCGCCGTGGCCGTGCGCTCGCCGGCGGGCGTCAGGCGGACGAGCACGCCGCGCCCGTCGGCCGGGTCGCGCTCGCGCACCGCCAGCCCCTCCGCCTCCAGCCGGTCGATCACCCGCACCGTGCGGGAGTGGCTCAGCCGCAGCCCGCCCGCCAGCGTGTCGACGGTGCGCCCTCCGGCCCACTCGCGCAGCGACGCCAGGGCCGCCGGCAGCGGGCCGCTCATTCCCGCCGCGTCCTCGGTCGCGTCGCGCAGGCGATCGCCGAGCGCGACCACGAGCGCCCCGACGACGTTGAGGTCGTGGTCCATGTGTGCCGAAAGCATATATGCTTGACGCACATGAGCGACACCGAGGATCGCTGGGCGCAGGCGCGCGAGTCGCAGCGCGAGGACGTCGCCGCGGCGCTGGCGCCGCGCGAACGCCGCTGCCCGGCCTGCGGCGCCGTCCAGCGCGAAGGAGGGCGACGGTGCTCGAACTGCGGCGCCGACCTGACCGCGCGCGCGCCGCGGCGGATCCCGTGGCGCGCGCTGCTGCTCGCGGGCGGAGTCGTGCTCGTCGTCGCCGCGATCGCCGTCCCGGTGATCGGCGGCCTGCGCGACGACGCGGCAAGCGAGCGCGAGCGCGCCGAGCAGCGCCAGGCGCAGCTGCGCGAGGCCGAGCGCGCGCGCCAGGTGCGCGACGCCGTCCCGGTACGCGCCGACGGCCCCGCCGCGGCCGCCGGCGAGGACGCGCTCGCCCACCGGGCGCGGCTGCTGACGCGCGCGGAGGCCCTGATGACCGAGGATGCGCGCAAGCGCGTCGCCGCCGGCACGCTGGACGGTGACATCAAGGGCACGCAGTGCGACGTCTTCCCAGAGACCGACGCCCGGCGCGCGGCCGAGAACGACCCCGCCACCCCGGCCGGCCGCTACGACTGCGTCGCCTACATTTCGAAGCTCGAGGGCAACCAGCGCACGGCGGTGTTCGGGCACCCGTTCTGGCTGGTGATCGACTACCGCCGCGACTCCTACGTCTGGTGCAAGGTCACGCCCCGCGCCGGCGAGGGCGGCAGCGTCCTGGTGTCCGTGCCGGTGCCGGCTCCCTGCCGCGACCCCGCCGGCCCCGGCTAGGCCGGTGGAGGCGTCGCGCCGGCGTCGTCGGGCGGCGCCGCCGGCTTTCGCCGCCGACCGCGGCCGAACGGGCCGACCTTCTTCCACAGCGAGTCGGCCTTGGGCGGCACGATCAGCCAGATCACGACGCCGATCGCGTTGAGGAGCAGCCCGAACGCGAGCCCGACGCGCTCGCCGTAGCCTTTGCGGCCGGACAGGTACGACGCGATGATCGCCGACGCAAGCCAGGCGTAAAGCAGCCACAGCGCGGTCGAGCCGAGCAGTGCGAAGACGGTCATCCGCTACGTCCCCAGGTAGGCATTCTGGACCTCCGGATTCTCGCGCAGCGCATCGGACTTGTCGGCGAGCACGACCCGGCCGGTCTCCAGCACGTAGCCGTGCGAGGAGACGTCGAGCGCGTAGTTCGCGTTCTGCTCGACGAGCAGGATCGTCGTGCCCTGCTTGTTGATCTCGCGCACGGTCTCGTAGATGCGGTCGACCAGGATCGGCGCCAGCCCCATCGACGGCTCGTCGAGCAGCAGCAGCGCCGGGTCGGCCATCAGCGCCCGGCCCATCGCCAGCATCTGCTGCTCGCCGCCGGACATCGTGCCCGCCTTCTGCTTCTCGCGCTCGCGCAGGCGCGGGAACAGCTCCAGCACCCGCTCGAGGTCGGCCGCGATGTTGGCGTCCCGGCGCAGGTACGCGCCGAGCTCCAGGTTCTCGCGCACGCTCATACGCTGGAAGCAGCGCCGCCCCTCCGGCGACTGCGAGATCCCCAGCCGCACGATCTCCTGCGCAGGCGTCGTGGAGATCTCCTCGCCGCGGAACTTGATCGACCCCTTACGCGGCGGCGTGAGGCCGGAGATCGAGCGCAGCGTGGTCGACTTGCCGGCCCCGTTGGAACCGATCAGCGTGACGACCTCGCCCTCCTCCACGGCGATCGAGATGCCCTTCAGCGCCTCGATCGACCCGTAGGAAGTGCGGACGTCGGTCAGCTCGAGCAGCGGCGCCACGGCTCAGCCCTGCTTCCCGAGGTAGGCCTCGACGACCCGAGGGTTGTGCCGGACGGCCTGCGGCTCGCCCTCGGCGATCTTCTCGCCGTGGTCGAGCACCGTTACCTGCTCGGAGACGCCCATCACCACTTTCATGTCGTGCTCGATCAGGAGGATCGCCAGGCCGCGGTCGTCGCGCAGCTTGCGCATGAACCCGGTCAGCTGTTCGGACTCCTGCGGGTTCATGCCGGCGGTCGGCTCGTCGAGCAGGAGCAGCTTGGGGTCCGACGCCAGCGCGCGGGCGATCTCCACCCGGCGCTGGTCGCCGTAGGACAGATACGACGCGGCGTCGTCGTGGCGGCGCTCGCTGACGCCGACGTAGGTGAGCAGGTCGTGCGCCTTCGCGCGCCCGTCGCGCTCCTCGTGTCGCACTCGCGGGGTCCGGAAGATCGAGCCGAACACGCTCGCCTTCAAGCGCGCGTGCTGACCGACCAGCACGTTCTCGACCGCCGACATCGTGCCGAACAGGCGGATGTTCTGGAACGTGCGGGCGACGCCGAGCGCCGTGATCTGGTCCGGGCGCTTCGTCGTCACGTTCTTGCCGTCGAAGATGACGTTCCCCAGCGACGGCCGGTACAGGCCCGTGAGCATGTTGAAGAACGTCGTCTTTCCGGCGCCGTTCGGGCCGATGATCGACACGATCGAGCGCTGGGGGACCCGGAACGAGACACCGTCGACAGCCGTGAGGCCGCCGAAGATCTTCGTCAGGTACTGCGTCTCGAGGACAGCCGGGCCGGCGTTGAGGCGATCCTGCTCCGCCTGCGCTTCGGGCGTGCTCATGCGCGCGTCTCCAGCACTGCGTCGTGCTCCGGCTCTTCCAAGACGTCCGCGAACTCCGCCTGGTGGCGTTTCTCGGGTATCAGCCCCTGTGGTCGCAGGACCATCATGATCACGAGCAGGAAGCCGAAGATGCCGAATCCCAGCTCGGTGAGGTCGAAGTCCAGGCCGATCCTGCTCGGCACGTCGTTCAACACGTCAGGTATGAGCCGCGTGTTGATGAACGAGAGCGTGATCGCGCCCAGCACCACCCCCCAGATCGAGCCGAGCCCGCCGAGGATCACCATCGCCAATACGAAGATCGAGAACGAGAACTCGAACTGGTCGGCGTTGACCGTGTTGTAGAACGAGCCGAAGAACGTGCCGGCCATGCCGCCGAATGCCGCGCCCATGGCATAGGCGAGCAGCTTCACCCGCACGGTCGGGATGCCCATGCTGATCGCGGCCACCTCGTCCTCGCGGATCGCGATCCACGCACGCCCGATGCGCGAGTCGCGCAGCCGGAAGTTGATGAACAGGACGAGGAGCGCGAGCGCGAGCGCCGTCCAGTACCACGGCCTGAGGTTGAGCGTCGTGAAGCGATCGACGAACGGGATGTCGATCTTGTCGACGGGGGTGATGCCGGCGCGGCCGTTGGTGAAGTTGAAGCTGCCGATGCCGAAGATGCCCTCGTCCGAGTTGACCGCGATGCGGCCGATGATCTCGCCGAACGCCAGCGTGACGATCGCGATGTAGTCGCCGCGCAGGCGCAGCGTCGGGAACCCGAGCAGCGCGCCGACTGACGCCGTGACGAACGCCGCGATCGGGAGGATGAGCAGCCAGTTGAGGTGGATGCCCGGCTGGCTCTGACAGCTGCTCGGCGACGCCGATGTGGATGTTGGCGTCGCTGAGGAAGCTCGACCCGAGCCAGCCCATCGTGTAGGCGCCGATCGCGTAGAACGCGACGTAACCGAGATCGAGCAGCCCGGCGAAGCCGACCACGATGTTCAGCCCGAGCGCCATCACCACGTAGACCAGGGCGACGGTCGCGTCGTTCATGAACCCGCTGCCGGAGTCGTAGAAGAACGGCAGCAGGATGGCGAACGCGATGACCACGACGGTGGCGATCGTGCCGACGCGGACCCCGCCGACCTTCTGGGGCAGCTTGACGCCGCGTGACCGAGCGGCTGAGGCCGTGCTCATCCTGCCTCCCTCGTCTCCTCGCCGAGCAGGCCCTGGGGCCGGAACACGAGGATCAGCACGAGGTAGGCGAACACGATCGCCGGCGTCCACTCGGTGCCGATCCGGTTGTCGGAGATCTGCTGGATACAGCCGATGATCAGGCCGCCGAGGATGGCGCCCTTGAGGTTGCCGATCCCGCCCATCACCGCGGCGGTGAACGCGATCAGGCCGGCCGTGAAGCCGGAGAAGAACCACACGTCGGTCTGGTAGAGCGCGTAGACGAGGCCCGCCGCGCCGGCCATCAGGCCGCCTAACAGGAACGTCGTCGAGATCGTCGTGTCGACGTTGATGCCCATCAGGCGCGCCGCCTGGGGATCCTGCGCCGTCGCGCGCATGGCCCGGCCCATGCGCGAGCGGGCGATGAAGTTCACGAGGAAGAAGAACAGCGGCACGGTCACCACGAGCGCGAGCAGGTCGCCGTGGGTGATCGGGACGCCCAGGATCGTCACGAGGTGCTCCTGCGACTCGATCAGGTCGGGCACGCCGCGATGCGAGCCGCCCAGCCAGAGCAGGCCGATGTTCTGCAGGATGAACGAGAAGCCGACCGCCGTGATCAACGGCGCGAGCTTGGGCGCGTTGCGCAATGGTCGGTAGCCGACCCGCTCGATCATCACGTTCAGGCTGCCGCACGCGACCATCGCGATGAGCAGGATCAGCAGCAGTCCGAAGAAGAGCCCGGCGCCGCCGGTGGCGACGGTCAGGCCGATCGTCCCGATCAGCCCGTACGCCACGAAGCTGCCGATCATGAACAGGTCGCCGTGGGCGAAGTTGATCAGCTCGATGATGCCGTAGACGAGCGTGTAGCCGACGGCGATCAGCGCCCAGATGGCGCCGTTCGAGAGCCCGTCTTTGATGTTGGTGGCGAGCCGCGACAGGTCGCCTTCGTCCTGCAGGTCCTGGATCCCGTACGCGACGGGGAGGATCAGCAGGATCGCGATCAGGCCGAACCTGGAGACGAACTCGCGGACGACGTCGCCGCGCGAGCGCGTGGGTCGTGCCGGAATGGATGCGGATTCCATTGCTTTTGAGTTCGGCGCCGGCGGCGGGCCGTCGTGGCCCGCCGCCGTCACGCCGTCCCCGTGACCTTAGTTGGCCTTGATCACCTTGTTGAACACCAGCTTCCCACCTTCGGCTAGATATCCGCCGTAGTCGCTCAGCGTGGTGTCGCCGTCCGGATCGATGTCGTACACCCCCAGCGGGCTCTCGCGGCCCTTGGTGGCGAAGAACGCGTCGATCACCGCCTGGCGATCGTCGCCGCCCTGTGCGATGGCGTCGCAGACGACCGCCATCGCCTCGTAGCCGTAGACGGCGTACGGGTCGATCTCGTCCTGCGGCTCGCCGTACTCGGCCTCGTAGTCCTTGTAGAACTGCTGGCCGGCCGGCGGCAGCTCGTCCGGCGACAGCGTCGGCGCCGTCAGGAACGTCTGCTTCTGGACGTTCGCCGGGATCTCCTTGGTGAAGTCCACCGTCGCGACGCCGTCGGGGCCGAACAGCTTGGCATCCGGCATCGCCGCGTTGAGATCCTTGTACAGCTGCGGCGCGTTGTTGTCGATGATGCCGCCGGTGAAGACGGCGTCCGCGCCGGTGGCCTGGATCTTCGAGGCCAGCGCGCGGTAGTTCGCCGCCTTGCCGTCCCAGGAGTCGGTGCCCGCGATCTTGATCCCGAGCTCCTCCGCCGCGGACTGCGTGTTCTTCGCGACGCCCTTTCCGTACACCTCGGCGTCGTCGAGGATGTACACGTTGGTGACGCCCTCGTCGCTCATCCACTGCGCCTGCGCGGCGCCCTGGATGGTGTCGATCGGCACGACGCGACCGTAGTTGCGCTCACCGGTCGGGTAGTACTTGTCCGGCTCGCCCGGCTCGGCGCCGGCCCCGCCCTTGGTCAGGCCGAGAGCGGTGTTCGACGGGCTGACCTGCAGGATCCCGGCCTCGTTGTTGATCGGGATCGAGATCGCCGACGCGCCCGAGTTGAACTCGCCGATGTAGGCGATCGCGCTGTCGTCCTGGGCGACCTTGCGCGCGTTCGCAGACGTCGCGCCCGGCTCCCACTTGCCCGCCGCCGCCGTGGCGTCGTCGAGCGACTCGTACTTGATGGTGAAATCGCCACACTTGCCGTTCTTCTGCTTGAGCGCGAGCTGGATGCCCTTGATCACGTCCTCGGACTGCGGACGGGACGCGCCCTGCAGCGGCAGCGACGAGTACACGTTCAGCGTTCCCCCACCAGAGGTCTCGCTGGCGCCCCCGCCACCGCCGTCGTCGTCGTCGTCGCCGCACGCGGCGACGCCGAAGGCCATTACGGCCGTCAGGCAGCTCCACGCTGCCACATCACGAATCTTCAAGTAACCCCTCCTCAAAGGGTTGACCTTGATCAGAGGCGGGCGATTCTAGTCACCGCGCCGGATACCCTGCAATGTATCGCCTGTTAGACCCGCGTTAGCGAGGGGTGTAGTGATCGCTCGGCCGCTCTGGGCGGCGATTGCCGGGCAGGAACGGGGAGAGGATCTTCGCGGTCGCGGCCAGGAACACCATCAGGATCCCCACCAGCAGCGCGTCGAACGGCTTGATGCCGAGCGACAGCAGCACGATCCAGGTGGCGGCGGCGGCGACGACGGTGAACAGCAGGCCCAAAGCGCGGCCGATCCTAGCGGAGCGCAGCGGCGAACCCCGACACCAGCTCGCGCACCGCGGCGGCCGGGTCCGACGCCTCGGCGGCGGCGCGGACGAGCCGCGAGCCGACGATCACGCCGTCGGCGCCGGCGTCGGCCGCCGCGGCCGCCGCGGCGGGCGTCCCGATGCCGAAGCCGAGCGCTACCGGGACATCCGCGTGCGCCTTGGTGCGGGCGAGCATGGCGGCGGCCTCGTCGGCCAGGCTGCCGCGCTCGCCGGTCGTGCCGGTGACCGAGACCGCGTAGATGAACCCGCGCGCGGAGCGCGCGATCGCGGCCACCCGCTCGTCGGGCGTCGTCGGCGCGACGAGCGGCACGAGGGCGACGCCGGCGGCGTCGCAGGCGGTGAGCGTCTCGCCGGCCTCCTCGAGCGGCAGGTCCGGCACGATCAGCCCGCTGATGCCGCGTTCGGCCAGCTCGTCGGCGAAGCGTTCCTGCCCGCGCGCGAACACGAGGTTCGCGTAGCACATCAGCACCACGGGGACCGACTCGGCCAGCGTCCGCCCGACCTCGAGCACGCCGTGCAGCGTCGCGCCCGCCGCCAGCGCGGCCGTGTCAGCCGCGTGGATCACGGGGCCGTCCGCGAGCGGGTCCGAGAACGGCACGCCCAGCTCCACGAGGTCGGCACCCGCCTCGGCGCACGCCTCGCCGATCGCGCGCGACGCGTCGAGGTCCGGGAAGCCGCCCATCAGGTACGGCATCAGCGCGGCGCGGCCGGGCGCGGCGGCGAACGCCGCGGCGATCGTGTCCTGCCCGGCGGCGACGCTCACCCCACCAGCTCCAGCACCTCGGCGAGGTCCTTGTCGCCGCGGCCCGACAGGCAGATCAGCTCGAGCGGATCCTGCGCCGGCGGGCGGGTTGGCCATCGCCCACGCGACCGCGTGCGAGGACTCGAGCGCGGGGATGATGCCCTCCAGCTCGGCGAGCCGGCGGAACGCGTCGAGCGCCTCCGCGTCGGTGACCGCGACATAGCGCGCCCGGCCGGAGTCGCGCAGGTACGCGTGCTCCGGTCCGACCCCGGGGTAGTCCAGCCCGGCCGAGACCGAGTGCGCTTCGGTGATCTGTCCGTCCTCGTCCTGCATGATCGCGCTGTAGGAGCCGTGCAGCACGCCGGCGCGGCCGCCGACGGTGAGCGGCGCGCCGTGACGCCCGCTGGCCAGGCCCTCGCCGGCCGCCTCGCAGCCGACCAGCTCCACCTCGGGATCGGCGACGAACGGGATGAACGTCCCGATCGCGTTCGAGCCGCCGCCGACGCAGGCGACGACGCGCGACGGCAGCCGTCCGCAGCGATCGAGCAGCTGCGCGCGCGCCTCGTCGCCGATGACCCGCTGCAGGTCGCGCACGAGCGCCGGGAACGGAGCGGGGCCGACGCAGCTGCCGATCGCGTAGTGCGTGTCGCGGACGTTCGTCACCCAGTCGCGGATCGCGGCCGAGACCGCCTCCTTGAGCGTTCGCGAGCCGGCCTCGACGCCGCTGACGGTGGCGCCGAGCAGCCGCATCCGCTGCACGTTGGGCAGCTGCCGGCGGATGTCCTCGGTGCCCATGTAGACGACGCACTCCAGCCCGAGCAGCGCGCACGCGGTCGCCGTCGCCACGCCGTGCTGACCGGCGCCCGTCTCGGCGATGATCCGCGGCTTGCCCATCCGCTTGGCGAGCAGGCATTGGCCGAGCGCGTTGTTGAGCTTGTGCGAGCCCGTGTGCATGAGGTCCTCGCGCTTGAGCCAGATCGGCCGGCCCGCCGCCTCCGACAGGCGCTTGGCGTGGTAGAGCGGCGTCGGTCGCCCGCAGAAGTCGCGCTGAAGCCCGGCGAGCTCGTCGCGGTAGCCCGCGTCGTCGCGGGCGACCAGCCAGGCCGCCTCGAGCTCGGCGAGCGCGGGCATCAGCGTCTCCGGGACGTACTGCCCGCCGTAGGGGCCGAAGCGGTGCTCGACCGCGGCCGTCACGTCCGCACCCCGGCCGGCACCGCGGCGATGAACGCCGCCAGCTTGTCGGGGTCCTTCACGCCCGGCGACGCCTCGACGCCGGAGGAGACGTCGACCGCGTAGGGCTCGACGGCGGCGATCCCCGCCGCGACGTTCTCGGCCGTCAGCCCGCCGGAGAGGATCGCCGGCACCGTGCGTGCGCGCTTCGACGCGAGCGCCCAGTCCCACGTCTCCCCCGTCCCGCCGTAGGAGCCGCGCCGCCCGGTGTCGAGCAGATGGAAGTCGGTATGGAAGCGCGCGAGGTCCTGGAAGTCCGATGCGCTCGCGATCCGCATCGCCTTGATCACCTTGGCGCCGGTCCGGCGGGCGACCTCGCCGCAGAATGCCGGGCCTTCGTCGCCGTGCAGCTGCACGTGCGTGAGATGGAGCGCCTCGGCGGCGTGCGTGATGTCCTCGAGGCTGGCGTTGACGAACACGCCGACGAGCTCGACGCGGCGGCGCAGCTCTAGCGCGATCCCGGCCGCGACGGCCGGGTCGGCGACGCGCGGCGAGCGGGGCCAGAGGATGAAGCCGAGCGCCCATGCCCCGAGCTCGACCGCCAGCTCGGCGTCCTCGCGCCGCGTGATGCCGCAGATCTTGACGCGCGTCACGCCTTGCAGCGTAGACGCCCGTTACTGCGAGGGCAGCGCCGCCGGGCGGTCGATGAGCGTGGCCTTGAGCCCGCGCGTGAGGCCGCCGGTGCGGACCTCGACGTCGACCACGTCGCCGGGCGCGTGCGCGGCGAGGATGGCAGTGACGTCGTCCATCGAGCGCACCGGCCTGCCGCCGAGCCGCTCGATGGTGTCGCCCACGCGCAGGCCGGCGGATGCGGCCGGCGAGCCGTCCTGGACGACCCCGACGACGACGCCGTCGGGCGCGGTCGCACCCTCGATCCCGAGGTAGGCGCGCTCCACGCGCCCGCTCTGCTCGAGCTGGGGGATCACGGTCTTGGCCGTGTTGACCGGGACCGCGAAGCCGATGCCGACGTTCCCGTTGGACCCGCCCGTGGCGATCTGGGAGTTGATCCCGATGACGCGGCCGCCGGCGTCGAGCAGCGGGCCGCCCGAGTTGCCGGGGTTGAGCGCCGCGTCGGTCTGGATGACGTCGTCGATCGCGAAGCCGCTCGGGGCGGTGAGCCGGCGCTGCAGCGCGGACACGACGCCCGTGGTCAGCGTGCGCTCGAGCCCGAACGGGTTGCCGATCGCGATCGTCGGATCGCCGACCTGCACGGTCGAGGAGTCGCCGAGCTCGAGCGGCTGCACGTCCTGCCCCTCGACGCGCAGCAGCGCGAGGTCGGTGTCGACGTCCTTGCCGATCGCGGTCGCGCTGACCGTGTGGCTGTCGGAGAACGTGACCTCGATCTCGGTCGCCGCCTCGACGACGTGCGCGTTCGTGAGGATCAGCCCCTCCGCGTCGATGACGAAGCCCGAGCCGGTCGACTCCGACTCGCGCGCGGTCGGGTGGATGTCGAACGGAGACGGCTCGGTACGCAGCGTACGCGCGCGTATGAACACGACGCCGGGCGCCCGCCGGCGGTAGATCTCACGCGCGCTCATGCCGCCGGCCGCGGCGGTCGCCGCCAGCGCGGGCGCAGCCTTACTGACCACAGGCGACTCGATCACCCTGACGTCGCCGGAGTCGACGGCGCCGGCGGCAATCAGTGCCGCTGCGGTCACGGCACCGCCCACGACGGCCGCGGCGATGGTGCTCACCCAGCCTCGCATCGGCCGCCAGCGTGGGCAGCGGGTGTGAAGCCTCCCTAAAACACCCTAAAGCGGGCGCCCGAAATCCTCACGCGGCGGCCCGCAGGCCGAACGCCCGCCGGTACGCGGACGGCGGCACGCCCATTAGACGGGCGAAGTGGCGGCGGAAGGCGGCCGGGCTCGGGATGCCGACGAGGGCGCCGACATCCTCGACGGGCGCGTCGGTGCGCTCGAGGATCGCAGCGCCGGCCGCGATGCGCTGCTCGAGCAGCCAGCGGGCGGGGCTCGAACCCGTGGCCGCCGCGAAGCGCCGCGTGAGCGTGCGCGTCGACAGATGCACGGCGCGCGCCATGTCGGCGACGCCGATCCGCTCGTGCATGTTCTCGAGCGCCCATTGCTGCACGCCGGCGATCGGATCGTCCTGCGGGCGCGCGGGCAGCGGCGACTCGACGAACTGGGCCTGATCGCCGGTCCTGTGCGGGCTGACGACCATCCGCCGCGCGACCTTGTTCGCGACATCCGCCCCGTGGTCGCTGCGCACGAGGTGCAGGCACAGGTCGATGCCCGCCGCGGTACCGGCCGAGGTGAGGACGTCGCCGCCGTCGACGTACAGGACGCGGTCGTCGACCTGCACCGCCGGAAAGCGCTCGGCGAGCAGACCCGCGTAGCGCCAGTGCGTTGCCGCCCGGCGGCCGTCCAGGACACCGGTCGCGGCCAGCACGAACGCGCCCGAGCAGATCGAGACGAGCCGGGCGCCGCGCGCATGCGCCGCCCGCAGCGCCTCGAGCACCGCCTGCGGCGGGTCGCGGTGCACGTCGGGCGTGCCGGGCAGGATCACGGTCGACGCGGTCGCCACCGCCTCGAGCCCGTGCGGCACGTCGACGCCGAAGCCGCCGACCGCGCGCACCCGCTCGGGTCGCTCGCCGAAGACGTCGAGGTCGTACCACCATTCGACGTCGAGCTCGGGCCGGTCGAGCGCGAAGATCTCGACCGCCACGCCGAGCTCGAACACGGGCAGCCGATCGAACGCGTAGATCGCGATGCGATGCGTGCGCGGCGCCCTCATGGCGCAAACGTAGCGGATGTCGGCGCTTGCGCCACTGGCGCGAGGCGCGGCCGGGCTCGACCATGGCGGCATGAGTGCTGTCACCACGATTCCCGCGGCCACGCCCGCGGAAGCCTCCCACCACTTCGCCGCCCGCCTGGCCTATGAGACGGACGCCGCGGACGTCGGCGCCGCCGTGGCCGAGGGCGACATCGACTTCGTGCTCGTCGACGTGCGCAGCCGCGCCGCCTACGCCGCCGGCCACATACCGGGAGCGATCAGCGTCCCCCACGCCAAGATCGATGCCGCCACGGCCGCCGCGCTGCCGGCCGGGCTGGTGGTCGTCTACTGCTGGGGTCCCGGCTGCAACGGCGCCCAGCACGGCGGCCACAAGCTCGCCGCCGCGGGTCGCGAGGTCAAGGAGATGATCGGCGGCTGGGAGTACTACGTCCGCGAGGGCTGGCGGGTCGAGGGCGAGCGCGCGCGGGCCGGCCTGTACTCGGCCGACGACACGGGTCTCGCGTCGCTCCCGGCCGCGCCCGTCGCCGGCTGACCGAACGGCTACCCGCCGGTCAGCTCGCGCGCGGCGGCCTCGATGTCTGGCGCGCGCATCAGCGTCTCGCCGATCAGCACCGCGTCGACGCCGACGCGATCGAGCTCGTCGAGCTGCTCGCGGGTGGAGAAGCCCGACTCCGACACGACGGTCTTGCCGGCCGGGACGTCGGAGAGCAGATCGTACGTGCGCTCGATGTCGACGGTGAAGTCGTCGAGGTCGCGGTTGTTGATCCCGATCACCTCGGCCTCGACTTCCAGCGCGACCTCGAGCTCCTCCTCGTCGTGGACCTCGACGAGCAGGTCGAGGTCGAGCGCGCGCGCGTGGCCGTAGAGGTCGAGCAGCGCGTCGGGTTCGAGCGCTGCGACGATCAGCAGGATCGCGTCGGCGCCCGCGGCTGCCGACTCGACGACCTGGTAGGAGTCGACGATGAAGTCCTTGCGCAGCACCGGCAGCTCGGTCGCGGCGCGCGCCGCGCGCAGGTCCTCGAGCGAGCCGCCGAAGTGCGACGGCTCGGTCAGCACCGACACGGCGGCCGCGCCGCCCCGCTCGTAGGCGCGCACGACCTCCTCGACCGACGAGCCCTCGCGGATCGTGCCCGCCGACGGCGAGCGGCGCTTGTGCTCGGCGATCAGCGAGACCCCCGGACGCGTCAGCGCCTCCTGGAACGGGCGGCCTTCCGGCCGCTCGCGCAGGGCGCCCTCGAGCTGCGCGAGGGGAACGATCCGCCGGCGCCGCTCGACGTCGTCGCGCGTCGCCTCCACGATGCGGTCCAGCACGGTCAACTCGGCGCCAGCTTACCCGTGAGCTCGACCAGCCGGGCCAGCGCCTGCGCCGCCGCGCCGCTGTCGAGCGCTGCCTCCGCGGCGCGGACGCCGGGCTCGAGCCCGTCCGCGCGCCCGGCGGCGTAGATCGCGGCGCCCGCGTTCAGCACCGCGAGGTCCCGGGTCGGGCCGTGCTCGCCGGCGAAGATCCGCCTCGCCGTCTCGGCGTTCGCCTCCGGCGGGCCGCCGGAGAAGTCCTCGTAGACCGAGCGCGACAGCCCGACGTCCTCCGGCACCACCTCGTACGTGCGCAGTCCGCCGCCGTCGACCTCGACCACGCGCGTGGCGCCCGCGGTGCTCAGCTCGTCGAGACCGTCGTCGCTCGAGACCACGAGCGCCTTCTTCGCGCCGAGCCGGGCGAGCGCGCGGGCGATCACCTCGAGGAACGCGGGGTCGGACACGCCGATCACCTGGCGGGTCGCGCCGGCGGGGTTGGTGAGCGGGCCGAGGAAGTTGAAGATCGTCCGCACCGCGAGCTCCTTGCGCACCGGGATCACGAAGCGGGTCGCGCCGTGGTGGGCGGGGGCGAACATGAAGCCGAAGCCGACCTCCTCGATGCAGCGGGCGACCGCGCCCGGGTCGAGGTCGATCCGCACCCCGAGCGCCTCGAGCACGTCGGCGGAGCCGGACAGACCGGTGGCCGAACGGTTGCCGTGCTTGGCGACGGCGCAGCCGGCTCCGGCCGCGATCAGCGCAGCGGTGGTCGAGACGTTGAACGTCTGGCGCCCGCCGCCGGTGCCCGCGGTGTCGATCAGGTCGTCGCGGCCGGTCGTGACCGGCGCGGCAAAACGGCGCATCGTGCTCGCGAGACCGACCAGCTCGTCGACGGTCTCGCCCTTGGTGCGCAGCGCGATCAGCACCGCCGCGGTCTCGACCTCGGACGCATTGCCGCCCATGATCTCGGCCAGCACCGCGGCGGTCTGCTCGGTCGACAGGTCCTCGCGCGCGGCGAGCCGGTCGATCGCGCTAGTCAGAACCGGGTTCGGCAAGGAAGTTCTCCAGCAGGCGCTTGCCGTGGGGCGTCAGCACCGACTCGGGATGGAACTGGACGCCGAGCGCGGGTAACTCGCGGTGCCGCACGCCCATCACCACGCCGCCGCCGCTCGCGGTCACCATCAGGCAGTCGGGCAGGTCGGGGTCCACGACGAGCGAGTGGTAGCGGCCGACGGTCAGCGGCGACGGCAGCCCTTCGAACAACCCGACGCCGTCGTGCGTGATCTCGGTCGTCTTGCCGTGCATCGGCTCGTGCCGGATCACGACGCCGCCGAACGCCTGCGCGAGCGCCTGGTGGCCGAGGCAGACGCCGAGCGTCGTGATCCCGGCCTCCGGGAAGCGGCGCATCACCTCGACCGACACGCCGGCCTCGTTCGGCGTGCACGGCCCGGGGCTGACGATCACGCGATCGGGGCGGCGGGCGAGCAGCTGCTCGGTCGTCTCGACGTCGTTGCGCACGACCTCCAGCTCGGCGCCAAGCTCGCCCAGGTACTGCACGAGGTTGTAGGTGAACGAGTCGTAGTTGTCGATCACGAGCACCCTCACGGCCACGCCTCCTGGCGCGTCGCGAGCTCGATCGCGCGCGCGACCGCACGCGCCTTGTTGCGCGACTCCTCGTACTCGTAGTCGGGCTTGGCGTCCGCCACCGTGCCGCCGCCGGCCTGCATGTGCGCGACGCCGTCCTTCAGCACGACGGTGCGGATGCAGATGCAGGTGTCGAGCTCGCCCGTGTAGGAGAGGTAGCCGACGGCGCCGCCGTACGCGCCGCGCTTGACCGGCTCGAGCTCGTCGATGATCTCCATCGCGCGCACCTTCGGCGCGCCCGACAGGGTGCCGGCCGGCAGGATCGAGCGCAGCGCGTCCATCGGCCCGACCTCGGGGCGCAGCCGGCCGCCGACCTGGGACACGATGTGGATCAGGTGCGAGTAGGTCTCGACCGCCATGAACGTCTCGACCTCGACGCTGCCGTACTCGCACACGCGCCCGAGGTCGTTGCGGCCCAGGTCGACCAGCATCACGTGCTCGGCGCGCTCCTTCTCGTCGGCGAGCAGATCCTGCGCGATCGCCTCGTCGCTCTCGACGTCGCCGCCGCGCGGGCGCGTGCCGGCGATCGGGCGCGTCGTGGCGCGCCCGCCGGTCACGGTGACGAGCGGCTCCGGCGACGCGCCGACGATCTGGAAGTCCTCGAAGTCGAGGAAGTACATGTACGGCGACGGGTTGATCGCCCGCAGGCCGCGGTAGACCGAGAACGCGTCGACGTCGACCGCCGCCGTCCAGCGCTGCGACGGGACGACCTGGTAGGCGTCGCCCGCGTGGATGTACTCGACGATCCGCGCGACCATCGCCTCGAACGCCTCGCGCGGCATGTTCGGCTCGAACTCCGGCTCGGCGCCGACGGCGCCCCGCGGTCGCGGGAGCGGCCCGGCCAGTCGCTCGCGCACTTCGGCGATCAGGTTGCGGGCACGCTCGTAGCCTGATTCCACGCCCTCCTCGCCCACGTAGGCGTTGGCGAGGATCGTGACCGTGTGCTTGAGGTGGTCGAACGCGACGAGCGCGTCGGTGAGCATCAGCGCGAGGTCGGGCAGGCCGACCGGGTCCGGGTTGGGCTCGCCGACCGGCTCGACCGTGCGCACGCAGTCGTAGCCGAAGAAGCCGACCGCGCCGCCCGCGAACGGCGGCAGGCCCGGCAGCGGCGCCTGGCGGTGGCGCTCGACCTCGGCGGCGGCAAGCGCGTATGGGTCGCCGCCGTCGCGCAGGCTCCAGCGCACCACGTGGCGCGGCCGGTAGCCGATGAACGACCAGCGCCCGACGCGCTGGCCCTGCTCGGCCGACTCGAGCAGGAACGCCGGGCCGGCGCCGCGCAGCTTCAGGAACGCCGACACCGGTGTCTCGCAGTCCTCCAGATAGGTCTGGGTGACCGGCACGAGGTTGTGCTGCTCGGCGAGCTCGCGCACCTGCTCGAGCTCCGGGCGGATGCCGAGGCGCAGCTCGGACTCAGCGGCGACGGCCACGGAGCACCTCCTCCGCGTCGGCGAGCTCGAGCCCGCGCGCGCGCAGCAGCACCGCGAGGTGGTAGAGGACGTCCGCGGCCTCCTCGGCGACGCGCTCGTCGGTCTCGTCGCTTGCGGCGCGCGCGACCTCCTCGGCCTCCTCGCGAACCTTGTCTCCGAGTCCGCGCGGATCGGCGAGCAGACGTGCGGTGTAGGACGCGCCGGGATCGGCTGTCGCGCGGTCGGCGATCGTGCGTTCCAGTCCTGGCAGCACCTCGTGCGGCGCCGGCGGCTCGAGCTCGCCGCGATGGAAGCACGTGCGCTCCCCGGTGTGGCAGGCGGGTCCGGCGGGCTCGACCAGCGCCAGCAGGGCGTCGCCGTCGCAGTCGTAGCGGATCGCCCTGACCGCCTGGGTGTTGCCGGACGTGGCGCCCTTGTGCCACAGCTCCTTCCGGGAGCGGCTCCAGAGGTGCAGCTCGCCGGTGCGGCGCGTGGCGGCGAGCGACTCGGCGTTCATGTACGCCAGCGTGAGCACCTCGCCGGTGCGCCAGTCCTGGATCACGCAGGGCACGAGACCCTGCTCGTCGTAGGCGATCGCGGCGTCGTCCATCGGACGCCGGATCGTAGTATCCGCGCGATGCGGGCAGCCGTTCTACACGCGTACGGCACCGTTCCGGAGGTGGGCGAGTTCCGCGACCCGGTGGCGGAGCCGGGAGCGGTGCCGCTCGAGGTGGCGGCCGCCGCGGTGAACCCGGTCGACGTGCGGATCGCGTCGGGTGTCTATCCGCTGGAGCGGCTCGAGCCGCCGTACGTTGCCGGCAAGGAGGGCGTCGGCCGGCGCGACGACGGCGGCCTCGTCTACTTCGACAAGCGCGTGCCGCCCTTCGGCGCGTTCGCGGAGCGCACGCTGATCGAGGCCGGCCACGGCTACCCGGTGCCGGCCGGGTTGGACCCGGCGCTGGCGGTCTGCCTCGGCGTGTCCGGCCTCGCGGCGTGGCTGGGGCTCGAATGGCGCGGCCGGCTCACTCCCGGCGAGACCGTGCTCGTACTGGGCGCGAGTGGTGTCGTCGGGCTGATCGCGGTGCAGGCGGCGAAGCTGCTCGGCGCCGGGCGGGTCGTGGCGGCGGCGCGGAACGAGAGCGCGCTGGCGCGGGCGGCTGAGCTGGGCGCGGACGCGCTCGTGCCGCTGGGCCGGGAGGATCTGGAGGCCGCGCTGCTCGACGCGTCGGGCGGCGAGGGGTACGACCTCGTCCTCGACCCGCTGTGGGGCGAGCCGGCGGTCGGGGCGATGGGAGCGGTGAAGCGCTTCGGGCGGATGGTGCAGCTCGGCCAATCCGCGGGCGACCAGGCGACCGTGTCGTCGGCGGCGATCCGCAACAAGCCGATCGAGTTGATCGGACACACGAACTTCGCCGCCTCCGAGGAGCGTAAGGCGGCGGCATACGCGCACCTGGCGTCGCACGCGCTGGCCGGCGAGCTGACCGTGCCGATCGAGCGGCTGGGGCTCGACGACGTGCCCGACGCGTGGGCGCGCGTCGGCGCGTCGCCGCACGCGAAGCTCGTGGTCGTGCCGTAGCTGGCGGTCCGGCGCTTCGGCGCGCTCCGAGGTGCGTGGGCGGCGGGCCGAGACGGCGCGCTCCGGGTGCGTGGGCGGCGGCGGCAGCTTGAGCCGCGCCGGTGAAGGCGGTGCGCCGGGGCGGCCGCTGCGTGGGTGAACTGCGGGCATTGAAGAGGGGCCCGGATCGCAGGTGCGTCTCCGCGGAGACGCACCCGCGATCCGGCGCGGTGTGACTTCAGGCCGGACAGCGCTCGGAGTCGATGCGGGGCAGCTTTTGACTCGAGTCAAAGGCGCCCCGGATAGCGGCCCCGCCACCTGGGGCGCGCTGACCACCCATACGGTGGTCAACGCGCCCCGCGTGCGCCGGCCCGGCCGAGTCCGGGCCTCTCGGATCGCGGGTGCGTCTCCGCGGAGACGCACCCGCACCCGACGCGGGGGACTTCACGCGCGCGCAGCGCTCCGCGTCGACGCGGGGCGCGCTGACCACCCATACGGTGGTCAACGCGCCCCGCGTGCGCCGGCCCGGCCGAGCCCGCGTCCTCAATGCCCGCAGTTCAGGCCGCCACGGCGACACGGGCCGACGCGAACCGCGAGCGCTCGCAATGTCGCGGTGGCGGCCTGAACTGCGGGCTTTGAGGAGGGGCCTGGATCGCTGGCGCGTCTCCGCGGAGACGCGCCCGCGCCCGACGCGGGGCGCCTTGGGGCCGCATAGCGACCTATAAGCGCCCCGAGTCGATGCGGGGCGTCTTTGACTCGCATAACGAGTCAAAGGCGCCCCGGATCGCGGCTCCCCCGCCACTTGGGGCGCGCTGGCCACCTATGCGGTGGTCAAAGGCGCCCCGCGTGGCGCGGACCGGCCGAACCCGCTTCCTCAATGCCGCAGTTTCGGGCCGCCACGGCGACACGAGCCCACTCACTGCCGCAGTTTCAGGCCGCCACGGCGACACCAGCCGACGCGAACCGCGGATGCGCCTGCTCGAGGTACCACTCGAACGCCCGCCGGCAGAGCCGCTCGCGCCCGACGACGGCGAGCGCCGCGGTCAACAACCGCGGCGGCAGCGCCGGCACCAGGCGCTGCAACCGCAGCGCGAGCCCGAACGCGCCGGCGTGCGACGCCGAGAACGCGGCGTAAGCGGCGAGCGCCTCGTCGCGGGTGACCGACCCGTCCAGCACCCGGCGCAGCTCGCGACCGCAGGCGATGCCGAAGTAGAACGCCGTCCGGATCCCCTCGCCCGAGAGCGGGAAGCAATGGCCCGCGCTGTCGCCGGCGAAGAACACGCCGTCCTCGGTCGCCGGCCGCAGCGCGTGCGGGAACCAGTTGCCCTGATAGCGCACGGGCGGCAGCCCCAGCCGAGCGGCGATCTCGACGGTCGGCTCGCGCACATGATCGCGCGGCTCGTACGAGCCGACGCCGACGCGCTGTTCGCCGGCGGCCGGCACCGACCACGCGTAGCCGTATCGGATCAGCGAGCGGTCGATCCACACGTCGAGGTCGGTGTCGCCGGCGCGCGCGTCCGGATGGACCTCGAGGCCGCGCGAGATGAGCGCGTCCGGCGGCTGCACGTTCGCCCCCGAGCCCAGCATGCGCCGCCACCCGAGCGCGTCGACCGCGAGCCGAGCGCGCAGGTCGCCGCGGTCGGTGCGGACGACGACGTCGTCGGTGCGCTCCCCGAACGACGGCTCCGCCCGGGCTTCCACCTTGGCGATCTCGAAGCGCGCATCGGTCTGAGCCCACAACTCCCCACACAGCGTGCGGTAGTCGAACGACGACCAGCTCCAAGGCAGCCGGAACCGCGCAGACCCGTGCGGCGTGTGGAACGCCATGCACGGCAGCTCCTGGCGGATCGCCTCGCGCACGCCCATCGCCTCCAGCCACGGCGTCGGCGCGGCGCACGCCGACGTCTGGCGCTCGCCGATCTCGTAGCGGTCGACGACGAGCACGTCGGCGCCGGAGCCCGCCAGCTCGCGCGCCACCGCCAGCCCCGCGAAGCTCGCGCCGCAGATCAGCACGTCGGCGCGCGCCGCGCCGCCTTCGAGCGGAACGCGGTCGAGACCGCGCAGCGTCGCCCGCTCCGTCACCGGCGCAGCGCCCCCAGAGCCGCTCCCGGCAGCTGCCACACGCGCACGCCGGTCGGGCGGCCGAGCACGTCGAAGTCGATCCGCTCGACGCGGTCGAGCACGCGCAGGTACACGGCGACCGCAAAGCGGACGCCGGTGCGGACCGAGCCGGGCGCGCTCGCCATCGCGGGCTCGGCCTCGGCGAACAACCCGCGCGCGCGCCGCACCTCTTGCGCCAGCAGCGCGCGCAGCTCCGGCGAGGCCCGGCCGCCACGCAGCTGCTCCTCCCCCACGCCGAACCGCGCGCGCTCCTCGGCCGGCAGGTAGACGCGATCGAGCCGCGTGTCCTCGCGCACGTCGCGGATGAAGTTCGTCAGCTGGAACGCCTGCCCGAGCCGGCCGAACCCGGCGTGGTGGCGGGCCGGGACGCCGAGCAGCGGCGCCATGATGCGGCCGACCGAGCCGGCCGAGCCGTCCATGTAGGCGTCCAGCTCCGGCCAAGTCTCGATCCGCACCGGCGCGCAGTCGATCCGCATTGAACACATGTACGTACGCAGCTCGTCGAGCGGCAGGCGGTGACGGGCGCCGGCGTCGACGAGCGCGCCGACGATCGGGTGCGCCGAGCGCCCGGCGGCGCGCCCGCGCTCGAGCTCGCGCTCCCAGGCATCCAGTGCGGCGCGGCGCTCCTCCGTGCTCGCGGGCCGGTGCGGGCCGTCGACGATCTCGTCCGCCGTGCGCACGTAGCCGTACAGCGCATGCGTGGCGGGCCGGATCTCGGCCGGCAGCCGGCGCGTCGCCCAGTAGTAGGTCGGGTCGTGGCGCCGCTGCATGCGACGGCACGTCTCGTAGGAGTGGTCGAGAGACGGGTCCATCCGTGTAGCCGTCATGCTGTCAGAAGCATGGGGGAAGCCTTGCTGGACCGCACGATGCTGTACGTGACCGGCAAGGGCGGCGTCGGCAAGACGACCGTCGCCGCGTCGCTCGGGCTCGCGGCCGCGGCGCGTGGCCGGCGCACGATCGTGTGCGAGGTCGCGGAGCAGGATCGCGTCTCGCGCGCGTTCGCCCGCGAGGGCGTGCGGCGCGAGCAGGAGGTCGAGTTGGCCCCCAACCTGTGGGCGATCAGCATCGACCCGACGGCGGCGCTGCAGGAGTGGCTCGGGCGACAGCTCGGTGGCACCGCGCTGAGGCTGATCACCGGCTCCTCGGCGTTTCAGCACTTCGTCGCGGCGGCGCCCGGCGCCAAGGAGCTGATCACGATCGCCAAGGTGTGGGAGCTCGCGCAGCTCCACCGCTGGGACGCGCACAACCGGACGTACGACCTCGTGATCGTCGACGCGCCGGCCTCGGGGCACGGCCTCGCGATGCTGACCGCACCGAGCACATTCGGCGAGATCGCGCGGGTCGGGCCGATCCGGCGCCAGGCCTACAAGGTGCGCGACATGCTCGCCGACCCGCGCCGGACGGGCTACGTGGCGGTCGCGCTGCCGGAGGAGATGCCGGTCAACGAGACGCTCGAGCTGGGCGGGCGGCTGCGCCAGGCGGTCGGGCTGGGGCTGGACGCGATCGTCGTCAACGGCGTGTACCCGGCTCGCTTCAGCGGCCGGGAGGCCGAAGCGCTGCGCGCGGCGGCCGACAACGGGCTGGCGCCCGAGGCGCTCGCCGCCGTACGCGCGGCGCTCACGGAGCACGAGCGCGCGCGGACGCAGCGCTCGCACCTGCGGCGGCTCAAACGCGACGCCGACGCCCCGGTCCACACGCTGCCGTTCCTGTTCGACGCCGAGGTCGGGCTGGAGGAGTACGCGACGCTGGCTGCCAAGCTCGGCCGCGACCTGGGCTGAACGCGACCTTTACGGACCGGGGAGGCCGATCGCGCGCGCCTGCTCGCGCAGCGCCCGCGACACCGCCTGGAGCGCCGGGCGCCCGGTGCTGCCGCGGCGCGCGGCCAGGAAGACGCGGCGATCGAGCGGCGCCTCGGCGCAGCGGCGGACCGCCACGCCCGGGATCCGGCCGGGCCGGCCGAGCGACGGCAGCAGCGCCACCCCCTCGCCCGCGGCCACGAGCTGCTCCAACACCGCCAGGTCGTTCGACCGGTGGCGGATGTCGGGCTCGAACCCGCCGAGCGCCCGGCATGCGCGCACGAGCGAGTCCGTGAATGCCGTGCCGGAGCGTGGCGCTGCCCAGCGCTCGTCGCGCAGCGCTGCCAGCGACGCCGTGTCGGGATTCGCCGCGCACAGCGGATGGTCCGCCGGCAGCACGAGCACGAGCGGGTCGCGGCAGACGTCGCGGAACGCGAGCGACGGGTCGCGCCGCCGCGGCGCGTAGTCGTACTCCTCGGCTACGGCGATGTCGACCTCACCGCGCGGGAGCAGCTCGAGCGCCTCCTCGGCCTCCATCTCGTCCAGCTCGAGGCGCAGCTTCGGGTACTGCGCCGGCAGCGCGCCGAGCAGCGGCATCACGAGACCCGACGCGGCGGTCTGGAACGCTGCGATCCGGACGCGACCCATGACTTCGTCGCCCGTCGCGGCCGCCAGCTCGGCCTCGGCGAGGTCCAGTCGCGCGATCACGACGTCGGCGTGTTCGACCAGCACGCGCCCCGCGTCCGTGAGCCGCAGCCGGCGCCCATGGCGCTCGACCAGCCGCACCCCGGCCTCGCGCTCGAGCGTGGCGAGCTGTTGCGAGACGGCCGACGGCGTGTACGCGAGCGCCTCCGCGACGGCCGTGACCGTGCCGCGGGCGCTCAGCTCGCGCAGCAGGCGCAGGCGCCGGACGTCGAGCATGAAGCTGAGCTTATCTATCGCCTCAAGAAATGTGAGATGGACATGAACGTTCGTGGCCTGCATCATCGCTGCATGGCTCCCCAGCTCTCACCGCTCACCCTCCGCGTCGCTCGCCCCGACGACGCCCCCGCCGTCCGGCGGTTGGCGCAGCTCGATTCCTCAAGGCCGCCGTCCGGCCGCGTGCTGCTCGCCGTCCTCGGATCCGAGCCGGTCGCTGCGCTCGGGGTCGAGACCGGAGCCGTCGTGGCGGATCCTTTCCGGCCGACGGCGGACGTGGTCGCGGTCCTCCGCCAGGCCGCGGCCTGACCACTGGGAAGCGGCGGCGGCTCCCGCCGCCGCCGCTTTCCACATCCTTGACAACGGCAACGATTTCGTTGACAGTGTCAAACGATGTCGGATGCCGTCGCCGAGCTGCGCGCTTTCAGCCGCTTCTACACCGGTCGGCTGGGGATGCTCGGGCCGCGCTTCCTGGCCACGCCCCACACCCTGGCCGAGGCGCGCGTGCTGTTCGAGCTCGGCCAGGACGAGCAGGTCGAGGTCGCGGCGCTGCGCGAACGGATGCGCATCGACGCCGGCCACCTGAGCCGCCTGCTCGCGCGGCTCGAGCGCCGCGGGCTGGTCGCGCGCGAGCGCTCGGCTTCCGACGGCCGGCGCCAGCTCGCGCGGCTCACCGAGTCCGGCGCGGCTGAGTTCGCGCTGCTCGACCGGCGCTCCGCAGAGGAGACCGGTGCCCAGGTTGCCCGGCTGAGCGCGACGGAGCGACACCGGCTGGTGGCGGCGCTGGGCGACGTGCGCCGGTTGCTCGACGGCGCCGAGACCGCGCCCGCCGTCGTGGTGCGCGGGCCGCGCGCCGGCGAGCTCGGCTGGATCGTGCAGCGCCACGGCGAGCTCTACGGCGACGAATACGGCTGGAACGCCGACTTCGAGGCGTACGTGGCCCGCATAGTCGCCGACTACGCCGAGCAGCACGACCCCGCGCGTGAGGCGGTGTGGATCGCCGAGGTCGACGGCGTCGCCGCGGGCTGCGTGCTGTGTGTGCGTCAGGACGAAGAGGTCGCCAAGCTGCGGCTGCTGCTGGTCGAGCCGCGGGCGCGCGGCCTCGGGCTCGGGGCGCGGCTCGTCGGCGAATGCATCGCGTTCGCGCGCGGCGCCGGCTACCGCGAGCTGAGGCTGTGGACGAACGACACGCTCGTGCACGCGCGTCGGATCTACGAGCGCGCGGGCTTCGAGCTGGTCGACGAAGAGCCGCACCGCTCGTTCGGGCACGACCTGGTGGGCCAAACGTGGTCGCTCGCGATCGGGCGCGTCCCGGCGGGCCGGAGGTGACCGCCGGCGCCGTCACCGCGATCGAGCGCGACCTGGTCGACCTGGTCGGCGCTGCGCAGGTGCTGCCCGGCACGACGGCCGCCTATCTCGCCGATGCGACCGAGTCGCGCGGCATACGCGGCCACGCCGACGCCGTCGCGCTGCCGCGCACGGCGGAGGAGGTCGCCGCGGTCGTCGCCTGGTGCTCGGAGCGCGGCGTCGCAATCGTGCCGCGCGGAGGCGGGACCGGGCTCGCCGGCGGCTGCGTGCCGGACGGCGGTGTAGTGGTCGGCACCGAGCGGCTCGTCCGCGTCCGCTCGTTCGACCCGCTGCAGTGGCGGACAGAGGTCGAGGCGGGCGTGCGGACCCGCGACGTCCATCGCCGCGCGAACGAGAACGGCCTCGTGTTCCCGCCGGACCCAGGCGCCGCCGAGCAGTCGCACATCGGCGGCAACGTCGCCACCAACGCCGGTGGTCCGCACGCGTTCAAGTACGGAGTCACCGGCCACTGGGTCACGGGCCTGGAGGCGGTGCTCGCGTCCGGCGAGCTCATGCGCGCCGGCGGGCCGGTGCGCAAGGACGTCGCCGGCTACGACCTGCGCGGGCTGCTGGTCGGCTCCGAGGGCACGCTCGCGGTGATCACGTCGGTCTTCCTGCGCCTGCTGCCGGCGCCGGAGGCGACGCTGCCGGTGGTCGCGTTCTACCCGGACGCCGAAGCGGGCTGCGCGGCGATCGAGGCGGTCGTCGGCTCGGGCATCGTCGCGGCTGCGCTGGAGTACCTCGACGGCGGCGCGCTCGCGATCGCCGGCCCCGCCTACCCGGGCGACGTCCCCGCCGGCGCCGGGTTCGCCGTCCTCGCCGAAGCCGACGGAAGCGCCGCGGAGGCCGCCAGACTCCGCGCAGAGCTGCTCGACGTGCTGGGCAGCGGCGCGCTCGCCGTGGGTGCGCCCGACCCGGCGCCGCTGTGGCGCTGGCGCGACGGCGTCTCGCTCGCGGTGCGCGGCAAGCTCGGCGCCAAGGTCTCCGAGGACGTCGCCGTTCCGCTCGAGCGGCTCGGCGATGCGATCCGCGGCACGCTCGAGATCGGCGCGCGGCACGATCTCGACGCGGTCAGCTGGGGCCACGCCGGCGACGGCAACCTGCACTCCTCGTTCCTCGTCGCGCCCGGCGACGACGGTGTACTCGAGCGCGCCGAGCGCGCCGCGGTGGAGCTGTTCGCGCTCGCGCTCGAGCTCGGCGGCACGGTCTCCGGCGAGCACGGGCTCGGGACGCTCAAGCGCGGCCGGGCCGGCTGGTCTGTGCCGGTCGCCGCCATGCAGCGATCGATCAAGGCGGCGTTCGACCCGCGCGGTGTGATGAACCCGGGCAAGAAGCTCTGACGCGCGCCCGGCTACCGTGCCATGCGCATGGTGCCGACCGTCACCCCGGAGCCGTCACGGACGCTCGCCCCGGCCGCGCGCGTGCTGTGGCGGATCGAAGGGCTCGTGACGACGGTCGTCGCGTTGATCGCCGCGACCATCGTGCAGAGCACGGCCGGCGGCACGTGGGCGCTGCTCGGCTGGGCGGCCGCGCTCGCGGTCGGCGTGGTGACGATCGGGCTCGTGCCGGAGCTGCGCTGGCGCCGCTGGCGCTGGGAGGTGCGCGAGCAGGAGATCGACATCCGGCGCGGCACGATCGCGGTCACGCGCACGCTGGTGCCGATGCTGCGCGTGCAGCACGTCGACACGAAGCGCGACCTGCTGCAGCAGGCGCTCGGGCTCGCGACAGTCGTGTTCCACACGGCGGCGGGAGCGAACGAGATCCCCGCGCTGACGGTGGAGGAGGCGGCGCAGGTGCGCGACCGGATCGCGGCGCTGGCGCGGACGGCCGATGAGCTCTGAGGAGCCGCCGGAGGCGGGCGAGGAGCGCGCGGCCGGCGCCGAGCCGCCGGAGGCGGGCGAGGAGCGCGCGGCCGGCGCCGAGCCCTCGCAGACGGTCGCGCCGCGACGGCTGCACCCGGCCGGGATCGCGGTGCTCGGCGTCGGGTCACTGCGCGAGCTCGCGCTGCCGCTGGGGATCGCTTTCGTGGCGACCGTGTTCGGCGGCGGCGGCGGGCAGCCGATCGTGCGCGCCGTCGTGTACGCCGTGATCGGCGCGGTCATCGCGGTGATCGCCGGCTACGTCCGCTGGAGCACCACGCGCTGGTCGATCGGCGAGGGCAGGATCCGGCTCCGCACCGGCCTGCTGTCCGAGAAGGAGACCGACATCCCGCTCGGGCGCGTGCAGGCGATCGACACGGTGCACGGCCCGTTGCAGCGGCTGTTCGGCGTGCGCGGCGTCCAGGTCCAGACGGCCGGCGGCGCGCGCGAGGCCGAGATCACGCTCCCGGCCGTCAGTCCGGCCGACGTCGAGCTGCTGCGCGACGCGGTGCGCGGGCGGGTCGCGTCCGCCGACGCGGCGCCGGCCCCGCTGGTCGAGCGCCGGCTCGGGCGCCGGGAGCTGCTCCTCGCGGCGCTCACAGCAGGCCAGGTCGGCGTGCTGCTGCCGCTGCTGGCGGCGGTCCCGCAGATCGGCGACGAGCTGTGGGGAGGAGACATCGAGAGCGCCGGCCGCGACGGGATGCGGCTCGTCCCGCACTCCGCGCCCGAATGGGTATTGGCAGGCGGCGCGGTGCTCCTGCTCGCGTGGCTGTTGTCGATCGCGGGCGCGGTGATGGCATTCGCCGGTTTCACGATCGCGCGCGACGGCGACCGGCTGCGCGTGCGGCGCGGGCTGCTCGCCCGCCGCGAGGCGACCGTGCCGGTCGCGCGCGTGCAGGCGGTGCGCGTCGTCGAGGGCGTGCTGCGCGCGCCGTTCGGACTCGCGACCGTGCGTGCGGAGGTGGCGGGCTACGCGCGCGAGGCCGCGGCCGCGCAGACGCTCTTCCCGCTGCTGCGCCGCGCCGAGGTCGAGCCGTTCCTGGCCGCGCTGCTGCCCGAGCTGGCCGACGGGATCGACGGCCTGCACGGCCCGCCGCGCCGCGCGCTGCGGCGCTACGTGCTGCCGCCCGCCGCGCTGCTGCTCGCGCTCGGCGGCGCCGCGTGCATCGCGTTCCCGGACGTCGCGCCGTGGCCGTTGCTGGCGGTGCTGCCCGCCGCCGCGTACGGCGCTGCGCTCTGGCACGCCGCCGGGTGGAGGCTGGACGACCGGCGCCTCGCGGTGCGCTTCCGCCGCCTCGCCCGCACGACCGTGCTCGCGCCCGCCGCCCGGCTCCAGCAGCACGGGACGCGTCAGACCGTGCTGCAGCGCAGGGTGCGGCTCGCCGACCTGGAGGTGCGCGTGGGCGCGGCGACGCGCGCCCGGGTACGGCACCTCGACGCGCCGGTCGCGGCCCGGCTGTTCGACGGCCTGCGCCGTGAAGAAGTCGTGTCGGCTGAACCTGCTGCACCACCTGCGCGTACGGCCCGGAGTCCGTAGTCCACGAACTGCAGGGGGTACAGGATGGGACCGCGTAGACACGTGCTCCGGCGGGCGGTCGTGCCTGTCGTGCTCGCCGGGGCGGTCACGCTCGCGGCACAGGCGCAGGCTCAGGCGCAGGAGCCGACCGTAAGGGACCCGGCGCTCGAGGTCCGCTCGGTCGTGTCCGGGCTCGAGCAGCCGATCGGCGTCGCGTTCCTCGACGACGACGACTTCCTCGTGCTGGAGAAGGCCACCGGCAGGGTCAAGCGCGTGCAGGACGGCGTCGTCACCGGGACGGTGCTCGACCTGGCGGTCAACTCTGCGTCCGAGCGCGGGCTGCTGGGCATCGCGCTGCACCCGCGCTTCAAGCAGAACGGCTGGGTCTACCTGTTCTGGTCCGAGACGCTGTCGGGCGCCGACAGCACGGCGCTCGACGACGTGCCGGTGATGGGCAACCGCATCGACCGCTACACGTGGAACGGCGCGACGCTCACGTTCGACCGTCCGATCCGCCGCTTCCGGGCGTTCCAGTCCGACGCCGGCCAGCCGCTGCGCGGCAACCACAACGGCGGAGTCATCCGCTTCGGCCCCGACGGCAAGCTCTACTCGATCACGGGCGACACCGGGCGCCGCGGCCAGACGCAGAACCTGATCGACGGGCCGTTCGGCGAGGGGATCGAGGACGACCAGTTCGGCGGTCCGGATCCGGACAACGAGCACCTGACGGGCGTGATCCTGCGCCTCAACGACGACGGCACCGCGCCGCGCGACAACCCGTTCTACCGCGAGGGCGCCGAGCGCGGCGGCCAGGTCGGGGCGAACCTCAAGCGGCTCTACGGGTACGGCATGCGCAACTCGTTCGGGATGACGTTCGACCCGTACTCCGGCCACCTGTGGGAACAGGAGAACGGCGACGACAGCTTCTCGGAGATCAACCGCGTCGAGGCCGGCTTCAACTCCGGCTGGACGCAGATCATGGGCCCGGCCGAGCGCGTCGCGCAGTTCCGCGCGATCGAGACCGACACGCGGACGGGCATCGACCCGCAGGCGCCCAACGGCTACTTCGGCCTGCAGCAGATCCGCTGGAGCCCGGAGAACATCGCCGCCACGCCGAAGGAGGCGCTCGCGCGCCTGTTCAGGCTCCCCGGCTCGCGCTTCAGCGATCCTGAGATCGCGTGGAAGTTCGAGGTCGCGCCGGGCGGGATCGCGTTCCTGCACGGTGACGGCCTGGGGCGCCGCTACGACGGCGACTTCTTCGTCGGCTCGGCGCGCGCGGCGCTCGTCAGCGGGAACCTGTTCCGGCTCGAGCTCGACAAGAGCCGCCGCGGGTTCGACTTCGACGACCGCCGCCTGCGCGACGGCGTCGCGGACAACCTGTCCAAGTACGACGTGACCGAGAGCGAGTCGCTGCTGTTCGGCGAGAACTTCGGCGTGACGCCGGACGTGCAGTCGAGCCCGGACGAGACGCTCTACGTCGTCTCGCTGTCACGAAACGCGGTGTACGAGATCCAGCGCCGCTAGTACTGTCCCGGCGATGGAACTGGTTGCGGAGGCGCTCGCGCCGTGAGCCCGAGCGCCGCCGCACCGTCGCCGTTCCCGCCGATCGCGGAGTACGCGTTCCTCTCGAACTGCCACACGGGCGCGCTCGTCGCCCCCGACGGCGCGATCGACTGGCTGTGCGTGCCGCGCTTTGACTCCCCGAGCGTGTTCGGGACCCTGCTCGACCGCCAGGCGGGCAGCTTCCGGTTCGCGCCGTACGGGATCAACGTGCCGACGACGCGCATCTACGAGCCGGGCACGAACATCCTGGCCACCACCTGGCACACGCCGACAGGCTGGCTGATCGTGCGCGACGCGCTGACCATCGGCCCGACGCGCGGCGACGACCGCGTGACGCCGCACACCCGTCCGCCGGCGGACGAGGACGCCGAGCACCTGCTCGTACGGGTGGCGCTGTGCCTCGAGGGCGAGGTGGAGCTCGAGCTGGTCTGCGAGCCGGACTTCGACTACGGGCGCACGCCCGGCGAGTGGACGATGGTCGGCGACGACCGCCATGCGGCCGACGCCGCCGGGGCCGGAGTGACCGTGCGGCTGAGCTCCGACCTGGCGCTCGGCGTCGAGGCCGACCGGGTGCGCGCGCGCCACGTCCTCACGCAGGGCGAGCAGGCGTTCTGCTCGCTGTCGTGGGAGGACGGGCTCGCGTCGCCCCAGGACATCGACGACGCGAACTCCCGTCTCGCCGCCACCAGCCGCTTCTGGCGCGGCTGGCTCGCCCGGGGGCGGCAGGCCGATCACCGCTTCCGCGAGCACATTCAGCGCTCGGCGCTGGTGGTCAAGGGGCTCACCTACATGCCGACCGGCGCGACCGTGGCGGCACTGACCACCTCGCTCCCCGAGACCCCGGGCGGCGAGCGCAACTGGGACTACCGCTACACGTGGATGCGCGACACGACATTCACCCTGCAGGCGCTGCACTTCCTCAACCTCGACTGGGAGGCGGACGAGTTCATGCAGTTCGTCGCCGACATCGAGCCGAACGAGGACGGCGGGCTCCAGATCATGTACGGGATCGACGGGCGCCGCGACCTGACTGAGTCGACGCGCGACGAGCTGTCGGGATACGCGGGCGCCCGGCCCGTCCGGATCGGCAACGGCGCGTTCAACCAGCGCCAGAACGACGTCTACGGCGCCGTGCTCGACTCGATCCTGCTGCACACGCAGCGCAGCGGTCGCCTTCCGCGGCGGCTGTGGCCGATCGTCCAGGCCCAGGCCGAGTGCGCCGGCCGCGTCTGGCGCGAGCCCGACCAGGGCATCTGGGAGGCGCGCGGCGACCCGCAGCACTACGTCTCGTCGAAGCTGATGTGCTGGGTGGCGCTCGACCGCGCCGCCAGGCTGGCCGCGATGGGCGGCGACCCGGCGCTCGAGTCGGGCTGGCGCGCGCACCGCCGAGGAGATCCACGCCGACATCCTCGACCACGGCATCCGCGACGGCGTGCTCCGCCAGCACTACGACACCGACGCGCTCGACGCCTCGACGCTGCTCGCGGGCCCGTTCGGCTTCCTGCCGGGCGACGACGAGCGGCTGCGCAAGTCCGTCGACGCGATCGACTCCGACCTGACCGAGGACGGCTACGTGCTGCGCTACCGCACCGACGAGACCGACGACGGTCTGTCGGGCAAGGAGGGCAGCTTCCTGATCTGCTCGTTCTGGCTCGTGAGCGCGCTCGCGATCGTCGACGAGCAGCAGCGGGCGCGCGACATGATGGAGCGTCTCCTGCGGATCGCCTCGCCGCTCGGGCTGTTCGCCGAGGAGTACGACACGTCCACGGGCCGGCACCTTGGGAACTTCCCCCAGGCGTTCTCGCACCTGGCGCTGATCCAGGCCGCGGCGCGGATCATCGTCGCCGAACGGCTGGACGAGTTCGGGGTCTGAGCTCACCGCGTTGACAGCAGCGAAGCGATCCGGCCGGCGGCGTAGGCGCCGAGCGCGCCGTCACGGTCGGCTGACGACCGACGGGAACTACCGTCAGCGGTCCTGCGCGTGGTCGGCCAGGATCTGCTCGATGTCGCGCCGGGCCAGTGCGGCGTCCGGAGAGTCGTTCTCGAGATGCCCGACCAGCGAGATCAGCGCCTTCCAAAGGCCCCAGCCGCGGCCGCGCGACCACGTGCCCGGATCGACATCGAGCTCGGAGCGGAACCGGTCCCGGGCCGTGCCCGACAGAAACGTCCAGGCGATGACGGTGTCGCACGCGGGATCGCCGACGCCGGACGAACCGAAGTCGAGCACCGCCGCCAGCCGGCCGTCACGGATCAGCAGATTCCCGGTCGCGACATCACCGTGGAACCACACCGGCGGACGGTTCCACGACGTGGCCATGGCGTCGGCCCAGACCCGCTCGACGGCGTCGCGGGGAACCTCGTCCCCGAGCGCTTCGATCGCATCGAAGGCCTCCTGCTCGTAGGTGGCCAGCGGGCCGCCGCGGTAGAAGTTGTGCCGTCCGGGCGCCGGCCCGCCGGTGGCGTCGACGCGGCCCAGCGCTCCCAGGAACCGGGCCAGGGTCGTCGCGAAGCCGGGCAGGTCGTCGATCGGGGCCTTCAAGGCGGGCACGCCGTCGAGCCAGCGGTACACCGACCACGGGTACGGATACCCGAGGTCGGGCCGGCCGCGGCCCACCGGCGTCGGGATCGGCAGCGGGAGCTGCGGCGCGAGCACCGGCAGCCAGCGCTGCTCCTTGTCGACCTGCTGGGCGTACCAGCTCCCCGTCGGCAGCCGGACGGTGAGCTCGGGGCCGAGCCGGAACGTGCGGTTGTCCCAGCCGTCGAGCTCGACCGCCGAGATCGGCAATTCCGACCACTGTGGGAACTGGCTGGCGATCAGCCGGCGGGCCAGGGCCGCGTCGATCATGTGATCCCGAGCCGGTCCAGCAGCGCGTCGTCGGCGCGCCAGGACCGGCGCACGCGCACCGACAGGTCGAGGTGGACGCGCGAGCCGAGCTGGCGCTCGAGCTCGCGCCGCGCGGCCGACCCGATCGCCTTGATCATGCGCCCGCCGCTCCCGATCACGATCCCCTTCTGGGACTCGGTCTCGACCCACAGCAGCGCGCGCACCGTGATCAGCCCGGCGCGCTCCTCGACCTCCTCGACCTGGACCTCGACGGCGTGCGGCACCTCCTGGCGCGTGCGCGCGAGCACCTGCTCGCGCACGAGCTCGGCGAGCACCACCGACTCCGGCTGGTCGGAGATCTCCTCCGGCGGGAAGTAGAACGGACCGGCGGGGAGCAGTCCGGACAGGTGCGACACGAGCGCCTCCACCCCGCTCCCGGTGCGCGCGGAGACGGGGAAGATCTCGGCGTCGAGGCCGAGCGCCTCGGCGGCCGCCAGCGCCGCCACGGTGCGCGGGTGCGACGTGCGGTCGACCTTGTTGACCGCGATCGTCACCGGCACGCGCGCGCCGCCCAGCGCCTGGGCGATCCACTGGTCGCCCGGCCCGCCGACCCCCTGGTCGGCGTTGACGACGAACATCGCGGCGTCGGCCTCGGCCAGCTCCTGCTCGACGCGGTGCTGCATCCGCCGGGTCAGCTCGTCGCGCGGGCGCTGCACGCCCGGGAGGTCGGTCAGCACGATCTGGACGTCGTCGCGCGTCGCCACGCCGCGGATCGCGCGCCGCGTCGTCTGCGGCTTGTCGGACACGATCGCGACCTTGCGGCCCACCATCGCGTTGACCAGCGTCGACTTGCCGACGTTCGGCCGTCCCGCCAGCGCGACGAAGCCGGAGCGGGTCACCGGATCCATGACAACACCTCTGCCTGCAGCGCCAGCATCTCGCCCTCGTCGGTCTCGTGATCCATCCCGACGAGATGAAGTACCCCGTGCACGACCGCCTCTGTCAGATCCTCGGTGTGCTCGGGGCAGATCACGACGTCGCCGAGCTCGCGCTCACCTGCCGCCGGCGCATCGCCGTCGACCGGGAAGGAGAGCACGTCGGTCGGGCCGTCCTTGCCGCGGTGCAGCGCGTTGAGCGCCGCGATCTCCTCCGCGTCGACGAACGCCACGGCCACGTGCCCGTCCTCGACGCCGGCCGTGGCGGCCGCCAGCACGCAGGCGCGGCGGACGCGCTCGGCGGGCAGGTCGTCGCCGAGCACGTCCACCTCGAGCGGACTCACGCCGGGCGGCGCCGGTGATCCGCCGGGCCCAGCCGCGGCGCCTGCCGCGCGGAGTGGTCGTCGTAGGCGGCCACGATCCGCTGCACGAGCTTGTGGCGCACCACGTCGTCGCCGCCGAAGCGCACGAACTCGACGCCGTCGACGCCGTCGAGGATCTCGCCCACCACGACGAGCCCTGACTTCTGCTCGCGCGGCAGGTCGATCTGGGTGATGTCGCCGGTGACGACCATCCTCGAGCCGAAGCCGAGCCGCGTGAGGAACATCTTCATCTGCTCGGGCGAGGTGTTCTGCGCCTCGTCGAGGATCACGAACGAGTCGTTGAGCGTTCTACCCCGCATGAAGGCCAGCGGCGCGACCTCGATCACGCCGCGCTCCAGGTGCGCGGACACGCGCTCGGCGTCCATCATGTCGTGCAGCGCGTCGAACAGCGGGCGCAGGTACGGGTCGACCTTGGCCATCAGGTCGCCGGGCAGGAAGCCGAGCCGCTCGCCCGCCTCGACCGCCGGGCGCGTGAGGATGATGCGGTTGACCTCGCGCCGCGACAGCGCGGCGGTGGCCATGGCCATCGCGAGGAACGTCTTGCCGGTGCCCGCCGGGCCGATCCCGAACGTGATCGTCGAGCGCCGGATCGCGTCGACGTAGCGTTTCTGGTTGACCGACTTGGGCGCGACCTTCAGGTTGCGGTGGCGCCACACGACCTCGTCGAGCACCTTGCTCGGAGACTCGGCCTGGTCGAGCACCCGTGAGACCGACTCGATCGTCGCCGGCCCGATCTCGTGCCCGCGCGCGACCAGCTCGGACAGCTCGCGCACGACGGTCGCGGCGAGCTGTACGGCCTCGGCGTCGCCGTCGAGCGTGACCACGTTGCCGCGCAGGAAGATGTCGGCGCTGAGGTGCTCCTCGAGCGTCTTGAGGATCGCGTCCTGCGCGCCGGCCAGCTCGGCCGCCACCTCGTTGGAGAGCTCCAGTTGCCGTCGTGCCATCTAACTGAGCGCTTCTTTCACTTTCGTGGACACCCGCTTTCCGTCGGCCCGCCCGCCGGCGGCCGTCATCACGTGCTTGATCGCCTTACCCATGTCGCGAGGCCCCTCGGCCCCGGTCGCTTCGATCGCCCGCGCGACGAGCGCGTCGAGCTCCTCGTCTCCCAGCTCGGCCGGGAGGTACGACTCGATCACCCCGGCCTCGTACGCCTCGGCGTCGGCGAGCTCCGCCCGGCCCGCGTCGCGAAACGCCGTCTCGGACTCGCGCCGGCGCTTGCGCTCGCGGCGCAGCACCGCCTGCTCGTCGCCGTCGCCTTCCTTCGCCGCCTTCTGCAGCTCGGAGAGCACCAGTCGCAGCGCCCCGACGCGATCGCGGTCACCGGCCTTCAGGGCCGTGGTCACGTCGCGTTGGATCTGCTCGGCGATCGCCAATTCCCGACGGATTGTAGGCGGCTGCCGGACGCCGTCGCGACCCGGCAGGTTCCTGGGCGCCAGTGGGAAGCAGACATCTGCGCGTTCCGGTCGGGCCTCTTCTCGTTTCGCGATCCGGTTGGCACCATCAGCGCCGTGACGTTCGCCTTCCTCGTGCTCGCCGTGCTCGCGCGGCCGCCCCGCGCGGCGGACGAGGCGGCGGCGGTGGAGGCAGCACCTGTGGGTTCTGCATCGGCTGAGCCGGTCGCGGGCTGCGAGCGGCTCGACGCGCTCACGATCCGCGAGCTGCCCGGCGGGCTCCAGGTCGCCGAGGCGAAGCGGTTCGGGGAGCGCGCCCGCGGCCTCGCCCGGCTCGACGCGATGCCCGCCGCCTACGCGCTGCACATCCCGCGCTGCCGCTCCGTCCACACGTTCACGATGCGGTTCCCACTCGACCTGATCTGGCTCGGCAAGGACGGCGGCGTGATCCGCATCGACCGCGACGTCCCGCCGAACCGGCTGCGATGCTGCTACCGGGCACGGTCGGTCGTGGAGACCAACGCAGGCGCTGCGGACGCGTTCGTCGCCGCCGGGCTGTGAGGCGCGACGATCAGCTTCCCGCATCGCTGACGCGCTCCAGGCGCAGCGCCGACCACTCCCCGCCGTGGCGGCGCTCCGCCTCGCGCAGCCCGTGGCGCGCGAACGCGCCGGCCACCTCCCCCGCCTCCTCGCGCAGCAGCCCCGACGCGATCAGCACCGCCGGTGGTCGCGTCATCAGCGCCGCGACCTCGAGCAGCAGCGGCCGCACGAGGTTCGCGAGCACGACCGGCGCCCACGGACCCTCCTCGCGGCGCAGGTCGACGCGCGAGACGTCGATCCCCGGCACGCCGTTGACGTCCGCGTTCGCGCGCGTCGCGTCGACCGCGGCGCGGTCCAGGTCGCACGCGAGCACGGGGTCGAAGCCGAGCCGCCCGGCGGCGATCGCCAGCACGCCGGTGCCGCAGCCCCAGTCGGCGAGCGCGCCCGTCGGCTCGAGCTCGAGCAGCAGCTCGAGGCACAGCCGCGTGCTGTGGTGCGCGCCGGTGCCGAACGCCTGGCCGGGGTCGATCACGAGGTCGATCGCGTCGCCGTCGAGCGGCGGCTCCCACGGCGGCCGAACGCGCAGCCGGCGGAAGCGCCAACTCACGTCGACCGGCCGGTGGTACGCCTTCCAGCGCTCCGACCAGTCGTCGGGGATCTCGCTCGTCGAGACCTCGACGAGTGCGTCGCCGGCCGCGGCGCGCACGTCGGGGATCGCGGGCAGCTCGCCCGGCGCGCCGTAGATGACGAACTCGACGGCGTCGTCGCCGAGCTCGCGCTCCTCGAGGCCGCCCGGCGAGAGCTCGAGCAGGTCGGCGAGCACCGTCTCGGCGTCCGCACGGGCGACGCGCACGGCGAGCCGGATCACGCGGCGGCGCTCACCCCGCCAGCGCGCGCTTGAGCTTCGACAGCATGCCCTCGTCGGTGCGAAGGTTGCGATCGTCCAGCGAGTCCGCCAGCCGCTCCAGCAGCTCACGCTGCTCGCGGCTGAGCCTGCGCGGGATGATCACGTTGACATGCACGTGCAGGTCGCCCGTGCGGCCGCGCCCGAGCGGCGGCAGCCCGCGCGAGCGCAGCGTGATCGTCTCTCCCGGCTGCGTCCCGGCGGGGATCTCGACCGGCAGCTCGCCGTCCAGGCTCGGCACCTGCACGGTGGTACCCAGTGCCGCGAGCGGCGCCGGGATGTCGATCACCGTGTGCAGGTCCTCCTGGTCGCGCACGAAGCGCTCGTCCTCGCGCACGCGCACGACGACGTAGAGGTCGCCGTTCGGGCCGCCGCGGTCGCCGGCGTGGCCGCGCCCGCTCAGGCGGATCCGCTGGCCGTCGGCGATCCCGGCCGGCACCTGGACCTCGAGCGTGCGGGTCTCGTGCACCTTCCCCGTACCGGAGCAGACGCGGCACGGCTGCTCCGGCACGCGGCCGTCGCCGCCGCAGCGGTCGCACAGCGCGGTGCGTACGAGCTGGCCGAACGCGGTGCGGGAGACCGCCTGGATCTGGCCGGAGCCCTGGCAGCGGGGACAGGTGACGATCGGCGTGCCGGGCTCGGCGCCGTTGCCGTGGCAGTGCTCGCAGCGCACGTCGGCCTCGTACTCCAGCTCGACGGTGTCGCCGCGCGCCGCCTGCGCCAGGTCGATCGCCGCCGCCACGACTACGTCGGCGCCCTGCATCTGCCCGCCGCGCTGGCCGCGACCGGTGCCGAAGGCGCCCTCGAACCCGCCCGAGCCGAAGAACGCGGCGAACAGGTCCGAGACCGAGCCGAAGCCGTCGAAGTTCGGGGCGTAGCCGCCTGAGCGAAGTCCCTCGTGCCCGTAGGCGTCGTACTGGCGCCGGCGCTCGCCGTCCGACAGCACCTCGTAGGCCTCAGCGGCCTCCTTGAACTTGTCCTCCGCCTGCGGGTCCTCCGTGTTCGTGTCCGGATGCAGCTCGCGCGCGAGCCGGCGGAACGCCTTCTTGATCTCCGTCTCGTCGGCGCCCCGGCCGACGCCGAGCACGTCGTAGTAGTCGCGCGGCATCGCTGGACGGCCCGCTAATCGCCGTCGTAGACGTCTTCGACGAAGCGGGAGAGCTGCACCGCGGCGAAGCGCACGGCGCCGATCGCAGTCGCGTAGTCCATACGCGTCGGCCCGATCACCGAGACCGTGCCGAGGTTGCGCTGCGGCAGCCCGTAGTTGGCGGCGACCAGCGACAGCTCGCGCAGCGCCGGCGCCTCGTTCTCCTGCCCGATCCGCACGTACAGGTCGCGCGCGCCGAGCGCGGCTGAGAGCACGCCGAGCAGCGACACGCGGCGCTCGAGCATGTCGAGCAGCGCGTTGAGCTGAGAGACGTCCTGGAAGCGGTGCTCGGACAGCAGTCGCGCGGTGCCCTCGACGTAGAGCGAGTCCTCGGCGGTCTCGGCCAGCTCGGTGAACGCCGGCGCGAGGCCCTCCAGGAACGCGCGCTCGGTGGGCGGCAGCGTCGGGTCGGTGAGGCGCGAGCGCAGCGTGCGCGCGCCCAGGCCGGTGCCGACGAGCGCCTCGTTGAGGTACGACGCCGCCCAGTCGGCGAGCCCGGCGTCGACCGGCCGGTCGTACGTGAACAAGCGCTTGGAGACGCCACCCGTCGAGGTGATGATCACGACCATCAGCACCTGCGGCTGGAGCACCAGCACCTCGACGTGGCGGATCGTCGTCGTCTGGATCGGCGGCGCCGACACGATCGCGAGCAGGTCGGTCACCTGGGACAGCGTCTCTGACGTCAACCGCATCGCCTCGTCGACCTCGCGCCGCGCGAGCGTCAGCGCCATGCCGGTGCGCGCCGGCTCCAGCTCGCCGCCGCGCCGCTCGGGCAGCAGGTGGTCGACGAAGTAGCGGTAGCCGGCGTCGGTCGGCACGCGGCCGGCGGACGTGTGCGGGTGCGCGAGCAGGCCCTGCTCCTCAAGCACGGCGAGCTCGTTGCGGATGGTCGACGCGCCGGCGCCCACGACCGTGTCGGCGGCCAGGGCCTTCGATCCGACCGGCTGCCCGGTGGCCGCGAAGCCGTCGATCACCTTGGCCAGCAGCAGCTTCTGACGGGGCGAGAGCACCCGTAGGAGTCTAGGAGCCTGCTCCGGAACAGGACGGTGCGCATGAGGTGGTCGTGGACCGAGCTGGGCGCCGCACGGCCCCGAAGGGAATCCCTTTGGGATTTTCGAGGGTCCGGGTGGCGATCCAGCGAAGTGTCCACGGCCGCCTCAGGCGTGCCGGACTTCCGGAGCCGGCGACTAGGAGAGGTCCAGTTCGGCCTCGCCGCGGCGCACGATCCGCGTATCCCCCTGGCGCGCCTCGGCGTCGACGACAGCGACACCGTCGCGCTCCTCGCGCACGGTCGAGGTCACGACGACCTCCTGCTCGGGAACGCCCATGCCGCGGAACTGCACCGACAGGCGGCGGAGCTTCTCGGGGCCGCCGGCCGCCTCGGTCTGCGCGCGGGCGACCTGCGCCATCGACCACAGGCCGTGGAGGATACGCCCGGGCAGGCCGACCGAGCGGGCGAACTCCTCATCGATGTGGATCGGGTTGAAGTCTCCCGACGCCCCTGCGTAGCGGTACGTCAGGTAGCGGTCGGGAGTCACCCGCAGCTCCGGCACCTCCACGTCAATCCCCCCTCACGATGCAGGTCCAGGTGCCCGTGCAGACGCGTTCGCCGTCCTGGTTGTCCGAGCGCGACTCGAACACGTAGAAGCCCATGCCGCCGCGCTGGGAGATGTCCGCCACCTCGACCTCGGTGGTGATCTCGTCGCCGGCGACGACCAGCGGGCCCCAGACGAATTCCTGCGCGCCGTGGACCATGCGCGCGAAGTCCATGCCGAGCTCGGGGTCGAAGAATGCGGGAGTGACCGCCGGCGAGCTGTAGACGGTGGCGAACATGGGCGGCGCGACGACGTCGCGGTGGCCGGCCGCGCGGGCGGCGTCGGGATCGAGGTGCAGCGGGTCCGTCTCCCCCACCGCGTGCGCGTACTCGCGCACCTTCTCGCGTCCGACGGCGTAGGTGACGCGCGGGAACGTCTTGCCGACCGCGCTCATCCGCGCTCGTCCCCCAGCTCCAGGACGGCGAGGAACGCGTCCTGCGGGACCTCGATTCGACCGACTTGCTTCATCCGCTTCTTGCCCTCCTTCTGGCGCTCGAGCAGCTTGCGCTTGCGGGAGATGTCGCCGCCGTAGCACTTCGCCGTGACGTCCTTGCGATACGCCTTGACGGTCTCGCGCGCGATGATCTTCGATCCGACCGCGGCCTGGATCGGCACGTCGTACTGCTGACGCGGGATCCGCTTGCGCAGCTTCTCGGTCAGCGTCTTGCCGAACTCGTAGGCCTTGTCGCGGTGCACGACCATGCTCAGCGCGTCGACCGGGTCGCCACCGAGGAGCACGTCGAGCTTGACGAGGTTCGACGGCCGCAGTCCGAGCTGCTCGTAGTCGAGCGACGCGTAGCCGCGCGTGCGCGACTTCAGCTGATCGAAGAAGTCGAGCACGATCTCCGACAGCGGCAGGTCGTAGTGCAGCTGCACGCGCTCGGATGACAGGTAGTGCATGCCGGAGTGCTCGCCGCGGCGCTCCTGGCAGAGCTCCATGATCGCGCCGATGTACTCCTTCGGCGTGAGGATCGAGGCACGGACGTAGGGCTCGCGCGTCTCGGCGATCCGCGCCGGGTCCGGCATGTCGGTCGGGTTGTGCACCCGCACGACCTCGCCGTCGGTCAGCGTCAGCTCGAACTCCACCGACGGCATCGTCGCCATCAGCTCGAGGTCGTACTCGCGCTCGAGCCGCTCACGCACGATGTCCATGTGCAGCAGGCCGAGGAAGCCGCAGCGGAAGCCGAACCCGAGCGCGTCGGAGGTCTCCGGCTCCCACAGCAGCGCGGCGTCGTTGAGGGTCAGCTTCTCGAGCGCGTCGCGCAGGTCCGGGTAGTCGTCGGAGTCGATCGGGAACAGCCCGCAGAACACCATCGGCTTGACTTCGCGGTAGCCGGGCAGCGCCTCGGTGGCGCCTTTCGCCTTCGTCGTGAGGGTGTCGCCCACGCGCAGCCTTGTGACGTCCTTGATCCCCGTGATCAGGTAGCCGACCTCGCCGGCGGACAGCTCCGGCGCCGGCGTCTGGCGCGGCGTGAAGAAGCCGATGTCGTCGATCTCCGCCTCGGTGCCGGCGACCATCGCGCGGATCGCCTCGCCCTTCCGGAACGTGCCGTCGACGACGCGGATGTACGCGATCACGCCGCGGTACTGGTCGAACTCGGAGTCGAAGATCAGCGCGCGCGGCGGCGCGTCGGGGTCGCCCGCGGGCGGCGGCACGCGCGCGACCAGCTCTTCCAGCACGTCGGTCACGCCCTCGCCGGTCTTGGCCGAGATCCGCTTGACGTCCCCGGCGGGCTCACCGATCAGCTCGGCGATCTCCTCCGCCACCCGGTCGGGCTCGGCGCCCGGCAGGTCGATCTTGTTCATGCACGGGATCAGCTCGAGCCCGCCGTCGATCGCCAGGTACGTGTTGGCGACGGTCTGCGCCTCGACCCCCTGCGACGCGTCGACGACGAGCAGCGCGCCCTCGCATGCCGCGAGGCTGCGGCTCACCTCGTAGGTGAAGTCGACGTGCCCGGGTGTGTCGATCAGATGGAACTGGTAGGTCTCGCCGTCGCGCGCGGTGTAGAAGACGCGCACGGCCTGTGCCTTGATCGTGATCCCGCGCTCGCGCTCGAGATCCATCGAGTCCAGCAGCTGCGCGCGCATGTCGCGCGTCTCCACCGTGTGGGTCATCTCGAGGATGCGGTCGGCCAGCGTCGACTTCCCGTGATCGATGTGGGCGATGATCGAGAAGTTGCGGATCTTGGACTGGTCGGCCATGGCTTCGGCCGTAGACATTACGAGCGACCGAATCGGCGGGCGAAGAGGTTCACGATCTGCCGCGCCTCGGGCAGGCCGCTGCGCAGCAGCACGGCGCCGTAGGCGAGACCGCCGAGCGTCAGCGCGACGCCGACCGAGACGAGCTGCGCCGGCAGCGAGCGGCCGAGCAGCTCGTCGAGCGCGTACCAGACGCCGTAGGCGATGCCGCCGAGCAGCGCGGCCGCGGCGAGGATCAAGAGGATCGCCCGCAGCGTGCGCCTCAGCTCCAGGCCGCCGAGCCCGCGCCGCAGCACGCGCGCCTCCAGCACGCACAGCACGACGTTGGCCACGGTCGTGCCGAGCACGACGCCGCCGATCCCCATCGGGCCGTGCAGCGCATAGGACACGCCGAGGTTGACCAGGATCGAGATCGCCGCGAGCCGCGTCGGCAGCCACGGCCGCTGGAGCGAGAAGAAGCTGCGCGTGAGCAGCAGCGTGATGCCCGACACCGGCAGCGAGAACGAGAACCAGAACAGCGCCTCGGCAGCCTGGCTGGTCGACTCGGCGCCGAACTCGCCGCGCTCGTAGACCAGCCGGGTGATCGGCTCCGACAGCGCGACAAACGCGGCGCCGCTCGGGATCAGCAGCAGCGAGATCTGGCGCATGCCGCTGCCGATCAGCGCGCGCATCCCGGCGGCGTCGCGGCGCGTGGCCAGCCGGCTGAGCGCGGGGAACAGGACCGTCGCCACCGCGACGCTGAACATGCCCTGCGGGAGCATGTAGATGCGGAACGCGGCGTCGATCGCCGCCGGCGCCTGGTCGGACACGAGGAAGCCGATCGTCGAGTTGATCAGCAGGCTCACGTTGATCAGCCCGAGCCCGAGGCTGACCGGCAGCATCAGCACGAGCACCTGGCGCACGCGCGGGTCGTGGCGGAACGCGAAGCTGATGCGGAGCGGATAACCGAGCTTGCGCAAGGGCGGCAGGCAGATCAGGAGCTGGACGGTGGTGCCTGCGAGCACACCGATCGCGTACGCGTAGAGCTGGTCGTTGCCGTCGAACAGCGGCGTGAGCCCGACCAGGCCGGCGATGATCACGACGTTCCAGACCAGCGGCGCGAGCGCCGGGATCGTGAAGTGCTCGTGCGCGTTGAGAATGCCCACGACGAGACCGGTGAGCCCGAGCAGCACGACGATCGGGAACAGCACCTGGCTGAGCCCGACCGTGAGGTCGTCGAGCGCCGGCGTCGACTCGTCGCCGGTCAACAGCGGCATCAGGACAGGCGCGATGAAGATGAACGCGAGCGTGAGCGCGGTCAGCGCCACGAGCAGCAGCCCGGCCAGCGCCGCAGCCAGCTGCAGCGCCTCGCGCCGGCGCCGGTTCTCCAGCAGCTCGGAGAACACCGGCACGAACGCCGACGAGAGCGCGGCGTCGGCGACGAGCGCGCGCACCAGGTTCGGCACCTGGAACGCGAGCGTGAACGCCGACATCGCACCCGAAGTGCCGAAGTAGCTGCGCGCGACGATCTCGCGCCCGAGGCCGGCGATGCGCGAGAGCCCGGTCAGGACCGAGAAGATCGCGGTGTTGCGCGCGCGGCGACCGGCGAGCGCGGGCTCGACCTGCGCGGACTCCTCGTCGCGCCGCCCCGCGTATGTCTCCGCGCGCCCAAACGTGGACGGCTCGATCCCCGGCTCGACGCGCGCGGGCTCGGCGCCGGCGCCGATCGGCCGCTCGAACGCGAACGGCTCGATCTCGGACTCGACCGACAGGCTCGGCTGGAGCGGCGCGACCGGCGCGGGCTCACCGCGGCGCGCGGCGCGCAGCCGCTCGCGCTCGGCGCGGGCGGCCTCTCGCTCCTCGGGCGTCCGCGGCGGCGGCGGGTTGCGGCGCGACCGTCGCATTGCGGCGCGCTATAGTACGCGCCCGCCGCGGCCCGACGTCGCGGCATCTTTGCGTCATGGCGAACATCCACTCCCAGGAGAAGCGCATTCTCCGCGCCGCGCGCGAGCGGGTCGAGAACCGCCGTTACACCTCGGCGATCAAGACGTACTTCCGCCGCCTGCAGGCCGCCGTCGCCGCCGGTGACGAGGAGGAGGCCGAGGCCGAGCACCGCCGCCTGGTGACGCTGATCGACAAGGCCGTCAAGCGCGGCGCGCTGCATCGCAACACGGGTGCGCGCAAGAAGACCCGCGCCGCGCGCCTGCGCCGCGGCCAGTCGGACTGACGCCTCAGCGTGACGCGCCGATCACGGCGCGCACCGCGGCGGTGTCCTCGCTCAGCACGCCTCCGCCGCCGCCACGGCTCTCGAGCTCGAGGTCGGCCATCAGCTCCAGCGCGCGGCGGAATGCCTCGACGTCGCGCTTCGCGACGTCCGCTACGAGCCGGTCGGCCGCGAACGACGGCATGCGCAGGCTCTTCTTGACCTCCGCCGCCGGCCGGCCGGCCGCGAGCGCTTCCGCGATCGTGTGCGCATCGCGCAGGCGCCGGACCATGTTGTAGAGCAGGCCGGGGAGCCGCTCACCCTGCTGGCGCAGCTCGAGCAGCGCGCGCGTCGCGGTCTTCTCGTCGCCCGCGACGAGCGCGTCGGCGAGCGTCCACGTCTTACGTTCGGCCGACGTCGCCGACGACTGCTCGACCTCCTCGACGCCCAGCCGGGCGCCTTCGCCGTGCTCGAGCGCGAGCTTCTCGAGCTCGCGCAGCAGCCGCTGCTGACGGTCGCCGACGTGGGCGATCAGCGCGCGCGCCGCCTGGTTGTCGAGCTCGACGCCCAGCTCCTTGCCACGCGCAATCAGCCAGCGCGGCAGCTCGCGCGGCCTGACGGTGTTCTCCTCGGCGATCTGCCCTCCGGCCGCCTCGACCGCCTTGCGCAGTGCTGCCGGCACCTTGTAGCGCCCCTCCTCGCGGCCGAAGAACGCGACGGTCAGCGCCTCGGCGTCCATGCTCTTCATCGCGGCTACCACCGCCCCGACCTCGGCCTCTTTCCAGCGCTCGACCCCGTCGGCGATCACGAACCGCCGGCCGAGCGCGAACGTCATCGCGTACAGCGCGTTGGCGACCGTCTCGGGCGTGCAGTCGTCGCCCTCGAGCACCTCGACGCCGCCGGCGCCGCTCTCTTCCTCGGCCATCGCGCGCAGACGGCTCCGGCGCTCGGTGATCCGGCCTTGGTCGTCGCCGTAGATCAGGTACGCGGGGCGGAAGGTCGGCACGGTGGGTGAGTCTAGATGCGGCGGCGGCCACGATCGCTGGGGTACAGCGGCATTGAAGAGAGGGGGCGAATGCGGCGGCGCTGACGCGGGGCGCTTTGACCACCGCATTTGGGTGGTCAGCGCGCCCCCGGTGGCGGGGCCGCTATCCGGGGCGCCTTTGACTCGAGTCAAAGCTGCCCCGCATCGACTCGGAGCGCTGTCCGGCCTGAAGTCACACCGCGCCGGATCGCAGGTGCGTCTCCGCGGAGACGCACCCGCGATCCGGGCCCCTCCTCAAAGCCCGCAGTTTCAGGTCGCCACGGCGGCGGCATTGAGCATGCGCGGTTCGCGTCGGCTCGTGTCGCCGTGGCGGCCTGAACTGCGGGCATTGAGGACGCGGGCTCGGCCGGGGCGGCGCACGCGGGGCGCCTTGACCACCGCATTGGTGGTTAGGCGCCCTGCATCGACGTGGGGCGCCTTGGGGTCGCTGTCCGACCCTAAAGTGGTCGGTCTCCGAGTTCTCCCGACACTTTCTCGTTTTGTGTTTGTGAGTGTGATCGTCTAGAGACGGGACGACCCCGAGAGTGCCCGGGGTCGTCCGCTGTGCGGCTCAGGCTGGCTCCTTCACCGCCAAGTGAATGGAGCAGAGCCGCATGACGCAGGATGACGTGCTGTTCGGCTATCGCCTGCAGCTGTTTGATCTGGCCGCGCGTACGACCGTGACGCACGCGTGCCGCACCTTCGGGGTGCATCGCTCGACCTATTACGCGTGGAAGCGCCAGGTCGACCGTCACGGGCTGGAGATGCTCAGGCCGCGTGAGCGCCGCCGGCCGCGGATGCCCAACGCGTTGCCCAAGATGGTCGAGCAGCGGATCGTGAGCTTCTCGCTCGCGCATCCCGGCCTGGGACCCAAGCGCGTGGCCTCCGAGCTGGCGCGGCCGAAGTGGGGTGGCATCGTGGTCTCCCCGAACGGCGTCTGGAAGGTGCTCTGCCGTCACGGCCTGAACACGCGCGCCAAGCGGCTGGGGCTGATCGCCGGCTACGCCGCCCCGTATCAGCCGCCACGCGATCCCGCTCCCGAGCAGCACCTCGACGTCGAGCATCCGGGCGAGCTGGTCGGGATCGACTGCTTTTACGTCGGGCGCCTGCGCGGCACCGAGGGCGCGATCTGGCAGCTGACCGCGATCGACATCTACTCCTCCTACGCCTGGGCCGAGCTGGTGATCTGCAAGCAGCGCAACCCGACCACGCGACAGACCTCACGGCTCGCCCGGCGCGTCGCGGCAGAACTCAAGGCCGCCGGCTGGAGGCTCGAGCGCGTGCTCACCGACAACGCCAACGAGTTCCGCGGCGACTTCGACACCACGACCAAACGCCTGAAGGCCCGCCACACCCGCATCCACGCCGGACGACCGCAGACCAACGGGCACGTCGAAGCGCTCCACAAAACGATCCTCGACGAATGCTGGCGCCCCGCTTTTGCCCGCTACCTCTACCCGAGCCTGAAAGGCCTGCGCCGCGAGCTCGACAGCTACCTGCACTTCTACAACCACGACCGCGTCCACCACGGCCGACTCACCCGCGGCCGGATCCCCGCAGACATCGTCTACCGTGCCCACAAGATGGAGCCCAGATGAGCCGCAACCGTCGGCACATCTCGGAGTCCGCCCACCCTAAAGCGCCCCGCGTCGAGCGCGGACGCGTTCCCGCGGAGACGCGTCCGCGATCCGGGCCGTCCCGTCGACGCCGCAGTTCGCCGGCGCCGCGACGTCACGCCCCGCCCTCGAGCCGCATCCGACCATCGGCTACGTGCAGCCGGACGGTGCCGTCGCGATCGGTGCGCACAAGCTCCGGTACGACTCGGAGCGCGTCGAGTGTCGAGGGCGCTGGATGGCCGTAGCTGTTGCGGCCGACCTCGATCGCGGCGACGCGGGGAGACGTACGCTCCAGCATCGCGGGCAGGCCCTCGTCGACGCTCCCGTGGTGGGCGACCTTGAGCGCCTCCACGTCGGGCAGGTCCAGGCCGGCGGTCACGTTGCTCTCGGCGTCGGCCGGCAGCAGCAGGTCGAAGGTGCCGTCCTGGACGTGCGCGACCAGAGCGCGATCGTTCGGGTTGCCGTCCGGGCGCCAGCCGGGGCTCGGCGCAGGCGGCCACAACACGCGCAGCTTGACGGAGCCGAGCCGCAGCACCTGCCCGGCGCGCCCCGCCACCGCCCGACCGCCGCCGCGCGCGATCGCCTCGGGCAGCCCGCGCTGCACGGCGGTCGGCCAGCCGGCACCGCCGTCGAGCACCATGCGCGGGCGGTGCGCGGCGATCACCGCGAGCGCCATGCCCTCGTGATCCGCCTCGGCGTGGGTCAGCACGAGCAGGTCGAGCCGGTCAACGCCCGCCTCTGAGAGCCGTTGCAGGATCGGCCCGCCGGGCGGCCCGGTGTCCACGAGGATCGACGTCCCGTCGCGCTGCAGCAACACCGCGTCGCCCTGTCCGACGTCGAGGAACGAGACGACGAGCTCCCCTGGCGCGAGCGGCGCCGGCCGCGTCCGCACCGCCTGCACCGCGACGACGGCCGCCGCGACCGTGGCGACGCCGAGCAAGAGCGCCAGGTGCAATCGCGCGCGGGCGGCCCGACCCGTGACCTGCTCCGCCCCATTGTGTGGCTCGTCCGCCGCGGCCGGCAGCTCGTCCGCTCCGACCTTTGGCTCGCCGGCCCCTGCCGGTGCCGCGCCCTCGATGGCGTGCACCTCGCCCGCCGGCGACACGGCCGCCCCGGGCTGCCGCCCGGCCTCGGTGGCGTGCGCCTCGCCCGCCGCGGATTGCGGCTCGCCGCCAGCTCGCTGCGCCGATGCGCCGCGGCGATCTGCCGCGACGGGCGGCAGCCAGACGGCCACGCGCGGTCCTCGCCGGCGGCGAGTGGCGATGCGCGGCCATGCCCGGCGGAGCCGGAGGAAAGCGACGGCCGCGGCGATCGGCAGTCCGTAAGCGAGCGCGAGCCCGGTCGGGCCGCCGAGCCGGACCGGCACCGCGGCCAGCGGAGCGCCGGCAGCGCCGTGCGCGACCCACTCCAGGTAGCCGAGCAGCGGCGCGCAGATCACGTTGAGCGGCGCGGCGAGCGGCGGCGCCACCTGCGCGAGCGCGATCCCGAGCATGCCCAGCCACATCACGGGCGCTACCACGGGCGCGGCGAGGAGGTTGGCGGGCAGCGAGGCGAGCGAGACCTGCTCGAAGTGCAGCGCCATCAGCGGCGCCGTGGCGAGCGTCGCGGCCACGGTGATCGCGGCGACGTCGGCGACCGGCACGGGCACCCGCCGGCGCGTCAGCGCCTCGCGCAGCCGCGGAGCGAGCGCGAGCAGGCCCACCACCGCCGCGAACGACAGCTGCCAGCCGGGCTCGCCGGCTGCGAGCGGGTTGAGCGCGAGGGTGACCGCGGCGGCGAGCGCGAGCGCGTACCAGCGAGATGCCGGCCGCCCGGCGAGAGCCGCGACGAGCCCGGCGATCCCCATCACGCCGGCCCGCTGGATCGAAGGGCCACCGCCGGCGAGCGGCACGTAGAGAGCGACGAGCACCGCGGCCGCGATCAGGCGCGAACGCAGCGGAACATCGAGCACCGCGCACGCCGCGAGCACCAACATGCAGAGCAGCAGCACGTTCTGACCGGATACCGCGAGGAGATGCGCGAGGCCGGAGCGCTCGAAGTCCTCGCGGACCTCGCGCCCGATCGCCTCGTCCTGGCCCAGCACCATCCCGCGCAGCAGCGCCGCCTCGGGCTCGGCCAGCCTCGTCCCGAGCCCGCGTGCGGCCCGCTCGCGTGCTCCGTCGAGCAGGCCCGGCAGGCCGCCGCGCGCGCCGCCTGTCGGCTCCCATGACGCCACCTCGACGGCGACGCCCGCGCCCCGCCGGCGCTGGTACTCGTCAAACTCGCCGAGCGGCGCGACGCTTCCGCGCATCCGCAGTTCGCTGCCGACGCGGACGCCGGGCGGGAGTCGCCCGTCCGTCGCCCGGGCCACGGCGACCTCGCCGGCGAGGTCGTCGGTCCGAACCACGGCGGCCGCGGGCGGCGCTGGCGAGCCGGCCCCGGAGGCATCGGATGGTCCGCCCGGCGAGGGCGTGGACGAGCCGGCCCCGGAGGCATCGGATGGTCCGCGCGGCGACGGCGTGGACGAGCCGGCCGTGGAGGCCGCGAGCGGACCGCCGGCGCTCGCCGCGCCGCCGAGCGTGGCGCGCCCGACCAGCCGCACGCGAGCGACCGCGCTGCCGTTGCGGCGCACGCGGATCGGCTCGAGCAGGATCGCGCGCGTCTCGATGCCCCGGCCGATCGTGGCCGGCAGCTCGCCCGCGGACAGCGCGTCCACGCGCGCCTGCGCGAGCGTCGCGCCAACGAGCACGGCGGCGCCGGCGAGCAGCGCGAGCGGGAGGCGGCCCGCCAGCCATGCCGCGGCCGCGACCGCGAGCAGCGCGGCGGCCGGCGCGACCGGGCCGAGCAGTAGCCCGGCCGTCGCTGCGAACAGGATCAGGTGACGCGGATGGCGGCGGGCGACGTCGACCGCCGCGGTCACAGCGTCACCTCCTCCCGCAGGGACGCCAGCCGCTTGTCGCCGATGCCCGGTATCTCACCGAGCTCCTCGACCGAGCCGAAGCCGCCCTTGTCCTCGCGGAAGTCGAGGATCTTCTGCGCGGTGGTCGGCCCGATTCCGCTCAGCGTGTCGAGCTGCTCGAGCGTCGCCGTGTTGAGGTTCAGCGGCTGGCCCTCGGCGGGCTCCACCGGCGCGGCGGGCGCCGCACCGGTCCCGCCCCGAGGCCGCTCGGGCACCAGCACCTGCCGGCCGTCCTCCAACTCCGCGGCGAGGTTGAGGCCCCCGAGGTCGGCGCGTGCGCTGGCGCCGCCGGCGCGCCGGACAGCGTCGTCCACGCGCGCGTCCGCCGGCAGCCTGTACACGCCTGGATCCCGCACGGCGCCCGCCACGTGCACCGTGAGCCGGCCGCCGCCGCCCGCACCGTCCTCCTGCACGTCGATCGTGGCGACCGGGCGCGGCGCGCCGGCGCCGGCGCCGGCGGAGGAACGGCCGCCGAGCTGGCGCAGCCCGAGGACCGCGACCACGAGTACGCCCACCACGCAGAGCGCGAGCTGCGGGCGGGTGAGGTCGGCCATGCCCGCACGCTAGGCGCGCGGATGTGACGGATCAGCCGGGGTCCGTGCCGACTCCGCGGCGACTTCGTGCCAACCGCAGCGCCTCCGTCACCGCCGTCGACGCATCGTCGACCGCGCGCACGCCCGTGACCGGCTCACCGCCGCGCGCGAGCTCCCAGGTGCCGACGCCGAGCACAGGGACCCCCGCCCGCAGCGCGAGCGCGATCTCGCTCAGCGTCCCCCAGCCGCCGCCGATCGCCACCACGGCATCCGCGGCGCGCACGATCAACGCGTTGCGCCCCTCGCCGAGCCCGGTCGGCAGCGCGAGCACGACCCAGCCGTTCGCGTCCTCGCGATCGGTCCCCGGAAGCAGGCCGACGGTGAGCCCGCCGCGCGACCGCGCGCCGCGGCACGCGGCTTCCATCACCCCGCCGAGACCGCCGCAGACGAGCGTCGCGCCGGCGTCGGCGATCGCGGCGCCCGCCTCCTCCGCCGCCGCCAGCTCGGCTGCTTCCACGTCGCGGCCGGGCCCGATCACCGCGACGTACGGGACCGGGCGCGGCATCAACCGTTCTCGTGACGATGCACCCGAGAGACCCGCCGCGCGCGGCGATCAGCGGCCGCCGGTCTCGGATGGAGTGTCGCGAGAAGAGCCACTCAGCGGACGACGAAGTTGACCAGCTTGGACGGCACGACGATCACGCGGACCACGTCCTTGCCGTCGATGTGCGCCTGCACCCGCGGGCGCTCGCGCGCCATCGTCTCGAGCTGGTCGCGATCCGCGCCCGCCGGCGCCGGCATCCGATCGCGCAACTTGCCGTTGATCTGCAGCGCGATCTCGACCTCGTCGCGCGCGAGCAGCCGCGGATCGGCGGACGGCCACGGCTGCTCCCACACGCGCAGTCCGGTCAGGCGCTCGTATACGTCCGCGCCGCAGTGGGGAGCGAACGGGAAGATCAGCGACGCGGCCGTCGCCGTCGCGAAGCGCAGGCTGTCCTCGCCGGCGCCATCGCGCCGCGCGTAGCACTCGTTGACCAGCTCCATCACCGCCGCGATCGCGGTGTTGAACCCGAACCGGCCGCTCATGTCGCCCGTGACCTTGTCGATCGCCCAGTGCGCCTTGCGGAGCAGCTCCAGGTCGTCGCCCGCCGCGCCGTTGGCGGCGACGTCGACCGGCGCCGGAGCGCCCCGATCGGCCAGATCCGCGCCCAGCCGCCAGAGCCGGCTGAGGAAGCGATGCACGCCCTCTACGCCGGAATCGGACCAGTCGGCGTCCTGATCCGGCGGGCCGATGAACAGCGTGTAGCAGCGTGCGGTGTCGGCGCCGTAGCGGGTGATGTACGACGTCGGGCTGATCACGTTGCCCTTCGACTTGGACATCTTCGCCCCGTCGCGGGTGATCATGCCCTGCGTGAACAGCCGCCTGAACGGCTCCTGCGTGCTGAGCAGGCCCATGTCCGCGAACGCCTTCACGAAGAAGCGCGCGTACATCAGGTGCAGGATCGCGTGCTCGACGCCGCCGATGTACTGGTCGACCGGCGTCCAGTAGGCGAGCACGTCGGGGTCCCAGGCGGCCTCGTCGTTGTTGGCGTCGCAGTAGCGCAGGTAGTACCAGGACGAGTCGACGAACGTGTCCATCGTGTCGGTCTCGCGCCGCGCGGGCCGGCGCAGCGCCGGGCACGTGGTGTTGACCCAGTCCTCCGCCGCCGCGAGCGGGGAGCGGCCCTTCGGCTTGTAGTCGGTGATGTCCGGCAGGAGCACCGGGAGCTGGTCGTCCGGCACGGGCACGATCCCGCAGCCGTCACAGTGCACGACGGGGATCGGGCAGCCCCAGTAGCGCTGGCGGGAGAGCAGCCAGTCGCGCAGGCGGTAGTTGACCGAGCGGTGGCCGCGGCCCTCGCTGTCCAGCCAGTCGACGATCGCGCCGAGCGCCTTGCGGTTGTCCATGCCGTCGAAGCGCGGGTCGGAGTTGACGATCGGCCCGTCGCCGGAGTACGGCAGTTCCTCGTCGCCGCCGATGACGCGGCGGATCTCCAGGCCGAACTTGGTCGCGAAGTCGAAGTCGCGTTCGTCGTGGGCCGGGACCGCCATGATCGCGCCGGTGCCGTACTCCATCAGCACGTAGTCCGCGACCCACATCGGGATGCGCTCGCCGTTGACCGGGTTGATGACGCTGCGGCCCAGCGGGACGCCGGTCTTCTCGCGCTCGGCGGAGCCCCGGTCCTCGCGGTTCTCTGTCAGCGCCTTGTTGACGTACTCGTGCACCGCGGCCTCGTGCTCGGTGCCGTCCGCCAGGTGCAGGACGTCCGGATGCTCGGGCGCCATCACGAAGAAGGTCGCGCCGAACAGCGTGTCCGGGCGCGTGGTGAAGACCGGGTAGTCGATCGCCGGGTCCTCGCACGTGAACGTCACCTCGGCGCCCTCCGAGCGGCCGATCCAGTTGCGCTGCATCGTGACGACGTGCTCGGGCCACTCGATCGTCGCGAGGTCGTCGAGCAGCCGGTCGGCGTAGTCGGTGATGCGGAAGAACCACTGCTCGAGCTGGCGCACCTCGACCGGGTGGCCGCAGCGCTCGCAGCGCCCGTCGATCACCTGCTCGTTGGCCAGCACTGTCTGGTCGTACGGGCACCAGTTGACCGCGGCCTCCTTGCGGTAGGCCAGGCCGCGCTCGAGCAGCCGCAGGAACAGCCACTGAGTCCAGCGGTAGTAGCGCGGCTCGTTGGTCGCGAACTCGCGCGACCAGTCGATCGAGATGCCCCACGCCCGCATCTCGCGCTGGAACGCCTCGATCGACTTCGCGGTCGAGATGCGCGGGTGCTCGCCGGTCTTGATCGCGTGGTTCTCGGCGGGGAGCCCGAACGCGTCGTAGCCCATCGGGTGCAGCACGCGGCGGCCGTTGCGGCGCTGGAAGTGGGCGACCGCATCGCCGACGGAGTAGTTCTTCAGATGCCCCATGTGCGGCTCGCCGGAGGGGTACGGGAGCATCTCGAGCACGTAGTACTTCTCGGCGCCGCCGACCTCTTCGTTCGTCACCTCCCACGTCTTCTCGCGCTCCCAGATCGCCTGCCAGTGGGGCTCGATGGTGCGCGGGTCGTAGCGGTGCTCGGACATGGCGAGCGGTGAGATTAGCGGCTTGCAGCAGAGCGCATTTTCCGTCCGCAACACGAACTAGTGTTCGTGTCATGATGTCGACGAACCAGAAGGGCGCGATCGCGGAGGCCCAGATCACCGCGGCCGCCGTCGAGCTCGGGATGAACGTGTGGCGACCGGTCGTGGAGGGCTGCCGGTACGACCTGATCCTCGAGGCGCGCGACGAGCTATTGCGGACGCAGTGCAAATGGGCGAATCGGGAAGGCGACGTGGTGGTCGTGCGCGGGCGCACGTGCCGGCACACGCCGCGCGGGTACGTCTGGACCACGTACTCGGCCACGGAGGTGGACGGGATCGCGGCGTGGTGCCCCGAGACGGCGGATTGCTACTTCATCCCGATCGCCGAAATCGACGGCCGCTCCTGCATGCATCTGCGCCTCGCACCCGCGCGAAACAACCAGGAGCTCTTAGTACACTGGGCGGCGCAGTACCGGCTCGGGGCTATAGCTCAGCTGGGAGAGCGTCGCGCTGGCAGCGCGAAGGTCGTCGGTTCGAGCCCGACTAGCTCCACTCCCCGAGGGCCGCTCGCGTGAGAGGAGCTCGTACTACTCCGCGACTGCGCGTCGCGGCGCCTCGCCCCAGAGCTGCTCGAGCCGGTAGAACTCGCGCGCCTCCGGCGTGAAGACGTGCACGATGACGTCGAGGTAGTCCATGAGGATCCAGCGCGCCTCGGCGAGTCCCTCGACGCGCCGCGGCAGCAGGCCATGCTCCTTCTTGAGCCCCTGGTGGATCCCGTCGTGGATCGCCTTGACCTGGCGGTCGGTGTTGCCCGAGCAGACGACGAAGAAGTCGGTGTAGCCGAGCACCCCGCGGAGGTCGAGCTCGGCGATGTCGATCGCCTTCTTGTCGGCCGCGTAGTCGACGATCTGGCGGGCGAGGCCGGCGGGGTCGGTGGTGTCGTGTGTGGTGGTGCCGCTGCTGGTCTGGTTCATGCGCTGCCCCCCAAGGATAGGCGGGCGCCAGACGGCGCCGGTTGCGCTGGCGTGTACAGACGCTCCCGTTCGATGTATTCGGCCACTGCATCCGGGACCAGGTAGCGCAGCGGTCCGCCCGCCGCCGCGCGCCGGCGCAGCAGCGAGCTGGAGATGTCGAGCCGCGGCATTTCGAAGAAGTCGATCCGCTCCGGTACGCCGGCGAGCCCGGACAGCCGCTCGGCGATGTCCGCCCGCCGCACGCCCTCGCGCTCGGCGACCGCGAACCGCGCGAGCGCGAGCACCTGCTCCGGCTCGCGCCACGCCGGCAGCGAGTACGCCACGTCGCCGCCGACTATGAAGCTGAGCTCGTCCGGCCCGCTCAGCGCACGCAACAGCTCGACCGTGTAGGCCGGGCCGGACCGCTCGGCGTCGGCGCGCGAGACGCCCAGCCGTTCGTCGCCCGCCACCGCCAGCTCACACATCGCGACGCGATGAGCGACGCCCGGCTCCGCCTCGACCGCCTTATGCGGCGGCTCGCCCGCCGGGACGAGCAGCACGCGGTCCAGGCCGAGCTGCACGAGCGCCTCCTGCGCGCACACGAGGTGCGCGATGTGCGGGGGGTTGAAGGTCCCGCCGAGCAGGCCGACGCGCGCCACGCGCGGCTACGTCCGGACCTGACCGGTGCCCTCGACCAGGTACTTGAACGTGCACAGCTCGCGCAGGCCGATCGGGCCGCGCGCATGCAGCTTCTGGGTCGAGTTGCCGATCTCGGCGCCCATGCCGAACTCGCCGCCGTCGGTGAAGCGCGTCGACGCGTTCACGTACACGCACGCGGCGTCGACGCCGAGCTGGAACGCCCGCGCCGCGGAGACCGACTCGGTCACGATCGCCTCCGAGTGCCCGGAGCCGTAGACGTTGACGTGCTCGATCGCCTCGTCCGCGGAGTCGACGACGCGCACGGCGAGGATCAGCGCGAGGAACTCCTCGGCGTAGTCCTCCTCGGTCGCCTCGACCACCGGCACGCCGCCGGCCAGGGCCCGCGACCGGTCGTCGCCGCGCAGCTCGACGCCCGCGTCGTGCAACGCCCGCAGCGCGCCCGGCAGGAAGCGATCGGCGACGTCGGCGTGCACGAGCAGCGTCTCGGCCGCATTGCAGACGCCGGGCCGCTGCGTCTTGGCGTTGAGGATGATCGCGCGCGCGTCCTCGACGTCGGCGCCGGCGTCGACATAGACGTGGCAGTTGCCCGAAGCCGCGTAGATCACCGGCACCTTGGCGACTGCCTGCAGCGCCTTCTTCAGCCCCTCGCCGCCGCGCGGGATGATCAGGTCGACCAGGCCCTCCTGGCCGGCCAGCTCGGCCAGCTCCTCGCGCCCACCGCCGGCGACGAGCGCCAAGGCGCCGCTCGGCAGCCCGTTCGCCTCGGCGGCCGCGCGCGCGACGCTCGCCAGCACCGCGTTCGAGTGAGCCGCCGACGAGGATCCGCGCAGCACGATCGCGTTGCCGGACTTCAAAGCCAGCGCGGCCGCGTCGATCGTCACGTTCGGCCGCGCCTCGTAGACGACCGCGACGACGCCGAGCGGCACGCGCACCTTGCGCATCGCCAGCCCGTTCGCGAACCGCGACCCGTCGATCACCTCGCCGACAGGGTCGGGCAGCGCGACGATCTCGCGCACGCCGCGCGCCATCGCGGCGACGCGGCCCGCGTCGAGCGCGAGCCGGTCCATCAGCGCGTGGGAGAGCCCGGACTCCCGCCCCGCCTCGAGATCGCGCGCGTTCGCATCGAGGATCTCGCCCGTGCGGGCCTCGAGCGCGTCGGCGATCGCGAGCAGCGCGCGGTCCTTGGTGGCGGAGTCGAGCATGGCCAGCCGGCGCGCCGCATCCTTGGCGGCGCGGCACACGTCCGTGACGGACTGGGTGGCGACGGCCATCGGCCAAGGATAGGCGACCGCGCTGCTAGGCCAGCACGAAGTAATCGCGGTGCACGGCCTCGTCGGTCGCCCGCGGCAGCCGCTCGCGCACCTGCGTGCTCTTCATCCCCATGACCGTGCGCAGCTCGGCGGCCGAGTAGTTGCAGATGCCCTTGCCGATCTCGCCGGCGCCGGCCTCGCGCACCTCGACCGCATCGCCCGCGTCGAACTCGCCCGCCACGTCCACGATCCCGACCGGCAACAGGCTCGTGCCTCCCTCGCGCAGCGCGCGCGCGGCGCCCGCGTCGACGGTCACCGTGCCCTGCGCCGGCTTGGCGAACTTCAGCCACAGCTTGAAGCTCGACTGGCGCACCGCCTGCGGGGCGAAGCGCGTCCCGACCCGCTCGCCCGCCCACGCGCGCGAGATCGCCCCCGATTCGGTCCCGCTGGCGATCAGCGTCGGGATCCCCGCCGCGGTCGCCATCTCGGCCGCGACGACCTTCGAGCGCATGCCGCCCGAACCGAGCGGCGAGACCTCGTGACCGATCTGCATGTCGCTGAGCTCGGCCGGATCGGTGACCTCCTCGACCAGCGTGGCGCCCGGGTCGCGGCGCGGGTTCGCCGTGTAGAGCCCGTCGACCTCGGTCAGGAGCAGCAGCAGATCCGCGCCGAGCAGCACGGCTACCTGCGCTGCCAGGAAGTCGTTGTCGCCGAACGAGATCTCGTCGGTCGTCGTGGTGTCGTTCTCGTTGATCACGGGCACCACGCGCCAGCCGAGCAGCGTCTGCAGCGTGCGACGCGCGTTGAGGTAGTGCGAGCGCGCGCTCATGTCGAAGAACGTGAGCAGGACCTGCGCCGTCTGCACCCCCTGCTCGCGCAGCAGGTCGTCATACGTGCGGTACAGCCGGCCCTGTCCCAGCGCGCTCGCGGCCTGCAGCTCGGCGATCTCGGAGCGGCGGACCGGCCGCTCGAGCAGATGGATGCCGCGGGCGATCGCCCCCGACGTGACGATCACGACGTCGACGCCGCCGCGGTGCAGCGCGGCGACGTCCTCGCACACGCGCGCGAGCACGGACAGGCGCAGCTCGCCCGAATCCTGGGCCACGACCGACGATCCGAGCTTGACGACGGCGACGGGCACGCGGCGCGTAAGCCTACGGCGCGGGAAGATGAGCAGCGTGGAACTCGACCTGCTCGTCATCGGCTCCGGCCCGTCTGGGCAGAAGGCCGCGATCCAGGCCGCCAAGCTCGGCAAGCGCGTGGCGGTGGCCGAACGGCGCGACCGGCTCGGCGGCGTCTCCATTCACACCGGCACGATCCCCTCCAAGACGCTGCGGGAGGCCGTCCTCGAGCAGATCGCCGAGCGCCCGCTCGACGTGCTCGATCCCACCCGCATGGAGGAGACCGAGCTGCAAGCGCTCAAGCAGCTGATGGACCGCGCGGCGCGCGTGATCGCTGCCGAGACCGCGGTGGTGCGCGAGCAGTTCCGCCGCAACATGGTCGGCTGGCTGCCCGGGCACGCCACGTTCGAGGACGACCACACGGTCCGGATCGAGGGCACTGACGAGCCGATCCGGGCCGAGCGGATCGTGATCGCCGTCGGGACGAAGCCGGCGCGGCCGGACAGCGTCGCGTTCGACGATCGCACGATCATCGACTCCGACGGTCTGCTGCGGCTCGAGCGCCGCGTACCGCGCTCGATGACGGTCGTCGGCGCCGGCGTGATCGGCGTCGAGTACGCGTCGATGTTCGGCGCGCTGGGCACGAAGGTGACGGTGGTCGACAAGCGCGAGCGAACGCTCGACTTCCTCGACGGCGAGATCGGCGAGGCGTTCCAGTACCTGCTGCGCCGCCACAACGTCACGTTCCGGCTGCGCGAGCGGGTCGACGCGATCGAGTCGGTCGACGGCCACGCTCGCCTCCGGCTGGCGTCCGGCAAGGAGATCCGGTCCGAGACGGTGCTCTACGCCGTAGGGCGCCAGGGCGCGACCGACACGCTCGGCATCGAGCGCGCCGGACTGGAGGCCGACCAGCGCGGACGGCTCGCGGTCGACAAGGACTTCCGCACGTCGGTTCCGCACATCTTCGCCGTCGGCGACGTCGCCGGCGGTGGGCTGGCGGCGATCGCGATGGAGGAGGGCAGGCTGGCGGCGCTCCACGCCTTCGACCAGCCGGTCCAGACGCTGCCCGAGCTCGCGCCCACCGGCATCTACGCGATCCCCGAGATCGGCATGGTCGGATCGACCGAGGAGGCGCTGACCGACGCGTCGCAGCCGTACGTGGCGGGCATCGCGCGCTGGACCGAGCTGGCGCGCGGGCTGATGACCGGCGACGAGACCGGCATGCTCAAGCTGCTGGTCAGCGCCGACGACCGGCGCGTGCTCGGCGTGCACGTGATCGGGACCGGGGCGACCGAGCTCGTTCACATCGGCCAGGCCGTGATGGCGCAGGGCGCGGGCGGGCTCGACTTCCTCGTGACCGCCGTGTTCAACTACCCGACGTTCGCGGAGTCCTACAAGGTGGCCGCACTCGACGCGGCCAACCGCATCCGCGGCTAGCCGGGGTCGAGCTCGAAGACGATCCCGCCGAGCTCGACGTCGTCTCCGGGCTCGAACCCGCGCGCCTCGAGCGCCGCGATCACGCCCATCCGCCGCAGGCGTTGTTCGACGAGCGCGAGCGCCTCGTCGTTCTCCATGTCGTGGCGCGCGATGAGCCGGTCGACCGCGTCGCCGGTCACGCGGAACTCGCCGTCGCCGACGCGCTCGACCTCGAACGCCCGCCCCGCCGCCGGGCGGAACAGCCGGAACTCCGCGACCTCGTCCTCGCCGGCGGCCTCCGCGTCGACCGGCTCCGCCGGCGGCACGCTGCGGAGCAGCTCGCGCGTCAGCTCGTCGAGCCCCTGGCGCGTCGCGCTCGAGGTGATGATCACGGGGACGTCGAGCCGCTCGCGCCAGTCCGCCGCCGCGGCCGCGGCGGCCTCCGGCGGGACCAGATCCGCCTTCGACAGTGCCAGCACGCGCGGCAGCGCCGCGAAGCGCGCGTCGTACTCGGTGAGCTCGCGCTCGATCACCGCGTGGTTCGCGACCGGATCGGAACCGTCGAGCGGCGCGAGGTCGAGCACGTGCACGAGCAGCCGCGTGCGCTCGACGTGGGCGAGGAACTCGTGCCCGAGCCCGGCACCGGCGCTGGCGCCCTCGATCAGCCCGGGGATGTCGGCGATCACCAGCTGGCGGTCGTCGGACTCGAGCGTTCCGAGCACCGGCTCGAGCGTGGTGAACGGGTACGCGGCGACCTTCGGCTGGGCGCGCGTCATGCGGGCGAGCAGCGACGACTTGCCGGCGTTCGGGAGCCCGACGAGCCCGACGTCGGCGAGCAGCTTGAGCTGCAGCAGGAGCACTCCCTCCTCCCCCGGCAGCCCACGTTCGGCGATCCGCGGCGCCTGCCGGACCGCGGACTTGAAGTGCGTATTGCCGCGCCCACCCGCGCCGCCGCGCGCGACCGTCACCTCCTGGCCCGGCCGCACGAGGTCGTAGCGCGTGCCGTCCCAGCGCGCCACCTGCGTGCCCGGCGGCACCGGGATCACGAGCGGCGCGCCGTCCGCCCCGTGGCGCTGTGCGCCCTGGCCGTGGCCGCCGCGCTCGGCGCGAAAATGCGCGCGCCGCCGGAACGCCTGCAGGTCGCGCAGGTTGTCGTCGCAGCGCAGCAGCACGTCACCGCCGCGCCCGCCGTCGCCGCCGTCCGGGCCTCCCTTGGGCACGTGCGCCTCGCGCCGGAACGACAGGGAGCCGTTGCCGCCCGCGCCGGCGCGGACCTCGATACGCGCGCGGTCGTGGAGCATCGACGTATCATCGCCGAAGGCGAGCGGACCGTAACGTCGCCGAGTAAGCCCGCGAGGCACGAGCGGCTCGCGCAGGCGAAACCGATCTCGCTCCCCTGGCAGGCGAAACGGCTCTCTATCGTGCCGCAGATGCGCGACGACGAGAGGTGGCCGTGATGCCCGACGACAAGGTCTTCCTGATCACCGGCGCCTCGAGCGGGATCGGTGCCGCGACCGCGCGCCATGCCGCGGAGGCCGGCTACAGGCTCGTGCTCGGCGCGCGCTCGGAGGACACGCTGCGCGAGCTCGCAGCCGAGCTCGACGGGCAGGCCCTCGCCGTCCGCTGCGACGTGACCGAGTGGGGCGACCAGCAGGCGCTCGTCCAGCGCGCGATCGACGCCTTCGGGCGCGTCGACGTCGCTTTCGCCAACGCCGGCTTCGGCGGCGCGCGCGGGTTCAAGGCGAGCACGCCGGAGGAATGGAAGGAGATGGTGCTGACGAACGTCTACGGCGCCGCGCTCACGATCCGCGCCGCGTACGACGCGCTCGTCGCGACCAAGGGGCACCTCGTGCTCACGTCATCGGTGGCGGGACGGCGCGCGCTGCCCGGCTCGTTCTACTCGGTCACCAAGCACGCGGTGACCGCGATGGGCGAGGCGGCGCGGCTCGATTTCAACGACACGGGCGTACGCGTGACGCTGATCGAGCCCGGCGCGGTCGACACGCCGTTCTTCGACAACCCGCCGACGATCGAGGCGCTGCAGGCCGACGACATCGCCCGCGCGGTGCTCTACGCGGTGCAGCAGCCGCCGCACGTGGACGTGAACGAGATCCTGGTCAGGCCGACGGCTCAGCCGAGCTAGGCGCGACCGAGATCACCCGGCCGCGGCGGCCCTCGGTGAACTGCACGATCCCCGCGGTCGTCGCGAAGATCGTGTCGTCGCGGCCGATCCCGACGCCGTCGCCCGGCTTGAAGCGGGTCCCGCGCTGGCGGACGATGATCTCGCCGCCGCTGACGACCTCGCCGGCGAAGACCTTCACGCCGAGGCGCTTGGCGTTGGAGTCGCGGCCGTTGCGGCTGGAGCCGAGGCCCTTCTTGTGCGCCATCTCGTCTACTTCCCCTTCTTGATGCCCGTGACCTGGAGCCGCGTGAGCTCCTGCCGGTGGCCGGCGGTGCGCTTGTAGCCGCGCTTGGGCTTGAACTTGAAGATGCGGAGCTTCGGGCCGCGCTCGTGGCCGAGCACGGTCGCCTGAACGGAGACCTTCCCGAGCTTGTCGCCGAACAGCGACTCGTCGCCGCTGGCGTACAGCAGCGGCTCGAGGTCGACGGTGGCACCCTCGTCGGCGCCCAGTCGCTCGACAAGGAACGTGGTGCCCTCCTCGACGCGGTATTGCTTGCCGCCGGTGCGGACTACGGCGTAGGTGGATTCGGGCATTTGTTCAGGTCACTCGCTGGCGTCGGAGACTTCGGCGGCGTTCGCACGCGAACGGCGCCGTCCGCCTCTGCGGCCACGGCGCCGAGGCTTCGATGATACCGCGTCGTCCGTGGCGTCCTCGGCCGCCTCCGCCGGCTCGTCCGCCGCGGCGCGCGTGCGGGAGCGCCTGCGGCCCCTCGGCTTCGCGGCGTCCTCGTCGGCCTCCGCGACAGCCGCCGGGCCGGTCCCGGCGTGCACGGCCGAGTCGTCGTCGACGAGCGTCTCGACCGCCTCGACCTCCTCGCTCTCCGGCGGCGCCGGAGCCTCGACCGGCTTCCTGCGCGCCCGTGTCCGCGCCGCGGTCGCCGCACGCTTGGCCGACCGCTCGCGCGACTGGCGCCGCTCGACCGTCGCGGCGGCGGCCTGCTCGGCCACCTCGCCGGTCAGCACCGCCCGCGCGGCGGTTCGCCCGGCCTGCTCGATCCGGACCATCATCTTCTCGCCGACGTACGGGATCGCGTCGGTGACCTCGATCAGGTAGCCGTCGACCTTCGCCACCGCGTCGTCCTCGGAGTACATGTGCGGCTCGACGATGTCGACGTGCACCTCCTCGCCCTCGCGGAACGGGACGCTCTGCTCCTCGATCTGCGCCCGCGCGCCCGCCTCGACGATCGCGAAGTGGTCGAGCGGCAGGCCTTCGGACCCGGTGAAGTGGAAGAAGCGGTTGGTCTCCTCCTCCAGTCCGTGCAGCATGCGAGCGCCGTCGGCGGTGAAGAAGGCCGTGACTTTCGGGTTCATGCGCACGAGGTAGGCCTCGGGCGCGTCCGCGCCGGCTTCGGCGACCAGCTCGCGCAGCCGCCGCTCGGCCTCGATCGCGATCGTCTCCTCCGACTTCACGACGCCCTCGCCGCCGCACGTCGGGCAGGCCTTGGTCATGATCTCGCGCGCCCCGTCGGTGACGTTCTGGCGCGTCATCTCGACCAGCCCGAGCGGCGAGATCTCGACCACGAACGTCTTCGTGCGGTCCTCGTCGAGCGCCTTGCGCAGCGTCTTCAGCACGGCGTCGCGGTTGCGCGCCCGCGCCATGTCGATGAAGTCGATGACGATGATGCCGCCGATGTCGCGCAGCCGCAGCTGGTTGACGACCTCCTCGGCCGCCTCCAGGTTCGTGCGCGTGATCGTGTCCTCCAGCCGCGCAGTCTTGCCCTTGCCGGTGTAGGAGCCGGTGTTGACGTCGATCACCGTGAGCGCCTCGGCGTAGTCGATCATCAGGTAGCCGCCGCTGGGCAGGTCGACGCGGCGGGAGAGCATGCCCTCGATCACCGGGTCGACGCCGTAGGCCTCGAACAGCGGCGTGTCCTCCTCCCACAGCTCGACGCGGTCGACCAGCTCGGGCGCGGTGCGGGTGAAGAACGAGATCAGCCGGTGGTGCTGCTTGGGGTCGTCGACGATCGCGCGCTCGAAGTGCGCGGAGAAGATGTCGCGCACGACGCGGACCGACAGGTCGGCCTCCTGGAACACGAGCGCGGGCGCGGGCGTCTCCGCGACCCGCTTCTGCAGCACCTCGTTGAGCTTGAACAGGTAGCTGAGCTCGCGCTCGAAGTCGGCGCGCGACGCGCCGTGCGCGGCCGTGCGGATGATCGCGCCGCCGCCGCCGAGGTCGAGCGACTTGGCCTCCTGCCGCAGCCGCGTGCGCTCGGCGTCCTCCAGCCGGCGCGAGACGCCGACGCCCTCGCCGGTCGGCGCGTAGACCATGTAGCGGCCGGCGATCGTCAGCTCCATCGTGAGCCGCGCGCCCTTGGTCTTGAGCGGGTCCTTGATCACCTGCACGACGATCTCCTGCCCGGGCTTGAGCAGCTCGGTGATGCGCGGGCCGCTCTCCTTGCCGCGGCCGCGCCTCACCTGGTCGACACCCGGCAGCACGATCTCGTCGACGTGCAGGAAGCCGTTCTTGTCCTCCCCGAAGTCGACGAACGCCGCCTCGAGGCCGGGCAGGACGTTGTCGACCTTGCCCTTGTAGATGTTGCCGACGATCGATCGGCCGCCGCGGCGCTCGAAGTAGACCTCGGCGACGCGATAGCCGGTGGGGAGGCCGCCCTTCTTGCGGCGGCGCGACCTACGGGCGGCCGGTACCTCGCCCGCGGCCTCCAGCATCGCGACCCGGGTCTCCCCCCGGTCGACGGTGACCAGCACTTGCTTTTTCACTTGGATACCTCATTCGAAGACGGTGGCCCGGCCCTTGATCGCAGCGGTCTCGCGCGCCTGCGCGTTGACCGACTGGAGTAGGCCGATGGCCAGGAAGGTGGCGAGCATGGATGACCCGCCGTAAGAAAGGAGTGGGGCGGTGACGCCCGTGATGGGCATTATGCCCACGTTCATCCCGACGTTGACGAAGAGCTGGAACAGCAGCATCACGGTGATGCCGCCGGCCAGCAAGGCCCCGTAGAGATTCTTCGCGATGGTCAGGATGTGGAGCGCGCGCCATATCAATAACGCGTACAACGAAAGCACGAGCGCGCAGCCGGCGAATCCGTAGGTCTCGCCGACCACGGCGAAGATGAAGTCCGTGTGGTGCTCGGGCAGGAAGTCGAGCCCGGTCTGAGTGGCGTTGTCGACGCCGCGGCCGGTCTTCTCCCCCGAGCCCACGGCGATCAGCGCCTGGTGCTGCTGGTAGCCGGCGTCGGCCGGATCGGCCGACGGCTCCAGGAACGACGTCAGGCGGTCCTTCTGGTAGGGCTTGAGCACCTCGACGCCGAGCGCCGGCGCACCCGCCAGCACGATGCCCAGCGAGACCGCGCCGAGCGCGCCGAGCGCCGCGAAGTGCCGCCACGGCGCCCCCGCGACGAACAGCACGGCGAGGATGCCGACGGCGTACACGAGCGCGGAGCCGAGGTCGTTCTCGGCCATCACGAGCATCGTCGGGATCAGGCCGAGCAGCACGATCCGCGCGGTCGTCTGGCGGCCCATCAGCCGCATCCGGCTGACCAGGAAGCCGGCCAGCGCGACGACCAGCAGCACCTTGCCGAACTCGGAAGGCTGGAAGCGGAAGAACGGCAGCTCGACCCACGCGTTCGCCCCGCGGGTCGTGGTCGATACGCCGAGCACCAGCAGGAGCAGCCCGATCAGCACGCCGTAGGCGGCGTAGCGCAGCTCCTGCAAGCGCGAGTAGTCGATTCGCGAGACCACGTACATCAGCACGACTCCGACGCCCGCGTAGATCGCCTGGCGGCTGACGTAGTAGTAGGGGTCGCCGGGGACGTCGGCGCGCGTGGCGCCCCGCAGAGCGATCAGCGAGCACGCCACCAGGCCGAGCGCGGCGAGTAGCAGGAGCGGATCGAGCCGCAACCGCCACTCGCGTGGGGCGAGCGACGGCGGCGGGTCCGAGGCCGGCTTGATCGGGGTCGCGGTGCTCACGCGGCGGGGCTCACTGTAACGTCGCCGAAGGCGAGCGCGAGGAACGAGCCGCTCGCCTGGCAGGCGAAACCAATATCCAGCACGATCATCGGGTCGCGCTCGTCCCCGCGTGGAAGTCGCCGTCCTTGACGCCGAACCACTTCGACAGGATCAGCCGCGCAGCCGGCGCGGCGGCCTCGGCGCCGAAGCCGCCCTTCTCGACCGTGACGACGACGACGATCGGCTTGACCGGGTCGTCGACGAAGCACGCGTACCACGACTGGTCGGGATTGAGCCCGCGCTCGGCCGTGCCGGTCTTGCCGTAGACCGTGTAGGGGAAGCCCGCGAACACGTCGGCCGACGTGCCGCCCGACTCCATCGCGGCCGCGCGCAGGCCCTCGCGGACAGCGCTGAGCGCGCCGGGGTCGAACTCGGCGCGGCGCTTGGCGGGCTTGCGGATGTCCTCGAGCTGGCGGCCCGCGCCGTCCTCGACCTGCTGGCCGAGATGCGGCGTGATGACGCGCCCGCCGTTGGCGATCGCCGCGTACGCGACCGCCAGTTGCAGCGGCGTTGCCTGCAGGTCGCCCTGGCCGACGGACAGGTTCACGTTGTCGCCGCCGCTCCAGCCACGGTCGATCCCGCCGCACGCGAACAGCGCCTCCTGCGACTGGTAGCCGAGCTTCTCCTTCTTGCGGCAGCGCTCGTACTTCGCGAACTCGGAGTCGCGCCACTTGCTGTCGGGCACGAGCCCGCCGTACTCGCCCGGCAGGTCGATCCCTGTCGGCTTGCCGAAGCTGAGCCGGCGCGCCCAGTCCTGGATCACCGGGCCGCGCTCGTTCGCAGCGGCCCCCAGCTGGTAGAAGAACACGTCCGAGGAGACCTGCAGCGCGCGCGGCAGCGCGAGCGTGCCGTACACCGCGTCACCCGCGTTCTTGAACTCGCGCAGGCCGTACCTGAACACGCCGGGATCCGACAGCGGCGTGCTCGGCGTGATGATGCCCTCGTCGAGCGCCGCGAACGCGGTGATCGGCTTGAACGTCGAGCCGGTCGGATAGCCCGCGGAGATAGCGCGGTTGAACAGCGGCGCCCCGTTCTCCTCGGAGTTGAGCTCGTCGTAGGTCTGCTGGTCGATCGGCTTGGCGAAGACGTTCGCGTCGAAGCTCGGGAACGACCCGAGCGCGAGCACCTCGCCGTCGCGCGGATCCATCGCCACGTACGCGCCCGCGTCGGCCGGATTGCCGTTGCCCTGCGCGGCCTCGACGGCGCGGGCGACCGCGCCCTGCGCGGCGCGCTGGAGCCCGAGGTCGAGCGTGAGCCGCAGCTGCCGGCCCTGGATCGGATCGGTGCGCGTGGTGCGGCGGCTGTCGTCGCGATTGCCGGACGAGTTCACGATCACGCGCGTGAACCCGTCGGTACCGCGCAGGTACTTGTCGTAGGTCTCCTCGATCCCGTCCTTGCCGATCCGCGTGCCCTGGCTGACGCCGCGGTACTCCTCCGTCCCGAGCTCCTCGGGCGAGATCTCTCGCAGCGTGCCGAACAGCTGCGCGCCGAGCGTCTTGAACGGGTAATTGCGCAGATAGCGCTTCTCGACCACGATGCCGGGGAAGTTCTCGCGGTGCTCGAGCAGGTAGTTGAACGCGGGCGCCGAGACGTCGGTCTTGATCGTCACGTTCGCGCCCGGCTGGTCGGCGATGCCCTGGATCACGCGCCGGTGGATCACCTTCGGGTCGAGATCGATCACTACGCCCAGCCGGCGGTAGAGCGAGCGCAGTGCCGGCTCGCCCGCCGGGATCGGACCCACGCGCACGTGCTCGGCGCGCGTCGAGCTGCCGCTGCAGGTCGCGCCGCAGCCTGCGCTCCGCGCGCGTGGACTTGCGCCCGTCGGCGCGCAGCCGGCGCTCGAGGTCGCGCAGGTCCTGCTTGGCGTCGCGCCGCCGGCCCTCGACGGCGGCGAGCGCCTCGCGGTAGCTGTCGGCGACCTCGCGTTCGGTGTCCGGGATCGAGTTCGGCAGGATCTGCACGACCGGCGCGGCGCGCGTCTTGACCAGCGTCTTGCCGTTGCGGTCGATGATGTTGCCCCGCGGCGCCTCGATCTTGACCTTGCGCACGCGGTTCTCGCGCGCCTGGCTGACGTAATCGTCGCCGGTCAGGACCTGCAGGAACCAGAGGCGGAAGAAGATCACCGCGAACGCGACGAACGCGACGCCGCCGAGCACGGCGACCCGCAGCGCGAGCTGCGGCGTGATCGCCGGCCTCCGTTCTTCCAGCTGCGGCGGCATCTCTACGCGCGGCTGAGCGGGCTCAGGCCGCCCGTTGTGTAGGCGCGCCGGCGGCGGCGGCGCGGATCGTCGGGCAGGAACGGGGCGAGCACCCGGCGGCACGCCAGGTAGACGGGCATCGCGATCAGCGTGTTGAGCACGATCACGAGCAGGATCTGGCGGATCAGCATCAGCGAGACCGGCGCGTCGACCCCCAGCAGCAGCTGCAGGATCGTGAAGCCGATCGCGGCCGCGGCGGTGGCGGCGGCGCCGACGGCGACCGGGATCAGCGCGTGCGCCGGGTCGCGCAGCTCACGCAGCCGCCCGGCGGCGTAGCCGGTGGCGAGCAGGACGAGCGACGTGACGCCGAGCGTCTGGGCCAGCAGCGTGTCCATGAACAGGCCGAGGCCGAAGCCGAACGACGCGCCGGCGATCGAGCCGCACAGCAACCCGACCGTCGCGGCCAGCAGCGGCGAGAGGTCGGCCGGCACGCCGAAGATCGCGACCTGCGAGACCGTGGTCAGCTGGAGGATCCCGCCGACGACGCCGATGGCGAAGAGGCGGGCGACTGCGGCGGCGCTCCAGGTCACGGCGTACCGGTCGAGGCGCGCAGGTCGGACGCGGGCTTGGTCAGCACCTGCACGAAGTCGAGGCTGCGCAGGTCGGCGGCGGGCGCCACGTGGATCGTGCGATCCAGCTCGCCCTCGCCGTCGATCCGCTTGACCGTGCCGATCAGGATCCCCTCCGGGAACGGCGACGGGAGCCGGTCGGAGACCGTCCCGGCGGTGACGATCCGATCGCCCTTGCGGATCTCCTTCGCGTCGGGCACAAGGTCGAGCAGCAGGTCGCCGGGCGAGCCCGCCACCGGCAGGATCGAGCCGGGTTGGTCGGCCTGGGCGGCGAGCGCGGAGACGCCGAACTCGGAGTCGCTGAGCAGCATCACGACCGCGTTGCCGTCGGAGACCGTCTTGACCTTGCCGACCAGGCCCTTGCCGTTGATCACCGGCTGGTTGACCGCGACGCCGTCGCTCGAGCCCTTGTTGATCTCGATCGTGGAGTACCACGACGAGTTCGAGCGGCTGTACACGCGCGCGGTGACCGGCTCGTAGGCGTCGAGCCCGTTGCCGCGCGCGTAGTCGACCATGTCGCGCAGCTCGGCGTTCTCGTTCTCGATCAGCTGCAGGCGCGCGACTTCCCGGCGCAGCTGGTCGCGCTCGGCCTCGAGCTTGTCGCGCTCGTCCTTGGCATCCCAGGTGTCGCCGAACCAGCCGAACAGGTCGCGTACAGGCTTGAGCGCGCGGTTGGTTCCCTCCTGCACCGGGGCGACGACCTCCATCGCGCCGGTCTGGACCGATCGCAGCGGCCCGCCCGAGGACTCGCCGAAGTACGCCGTGAGCAGGATCAGGCAGCACACGACGAGCGCGAACAGGACCGCACGGCGACGTCGCACCTGTTTGTCGTACATCGTCCAGAGACTCCTCGGGCCAGCGGAGAGGAGGCTACCGCCGCAAGCGGCGAGCGCACGGCCCGGCCGAACAGCCTAGCGGCGGACGGTCCGGCGGTTGTTGCGGCTGTTGCGCGCGGAGCGGTGGATCGCCTCGAACTCCTCGAGCGAGCGCCCCGATCCGACCGCGACGCAAGTGAGCGGCGATTCGGCCCGATGAGCGGGCATCTGCGTCTCGTCGCGCAGCCGCTCGTCGAGCCCTTGCAGCAGCGACCCGCCGCCGGCCAGCATGATCCCGCGGTCCATGATGTCCGAGGCGAGCTCGGGCGGCGTGCGGTCGAGCGTCTCCTTGATCGCGTCGATGATCTGCACGAGCGGCTCCTCGAGCGCGGCCCGCACCTCCTCCGACGTGAGCACGACGGTCTTCGGCAGGCCGGAGACGAGATCGCGCCCGCGGATCTCGGCCTGGACCTCCTCCTCGAGCGGGTAGGCCGAGCCGATCTCGAGCTTGACCTCCTCGGCGGTCTGCTGGCCGATCAGGAGCTTGTACTCCTTCTTGACGTAGTTGATGATCGCCTCGTCGAGCTCGTCGCCGCCGACCCGGATCGACTGCGAGACGACGATCCCCCCGAGCGAGATCACCGCGACCTCCGACGTGCCGCCGCCGATGTCGACGACCATGTTGCCGGTCGGCTCGCCGACCGGCAGGCCGGCGCCGATCGCCGCGGCCATCGGCTCCTCGATCAGGTAGGCCTGGCGCGCGCCGGCCGACAGGCACGCCTCCTCGACCGCGCGCTTCTCCACGCCGGTCACACCGGAGGGCACACAGACCACGACGCGCGGGTGCGCCCAGCGGTTCTGGTGCACCTTCTGGATGAAGTGGCGCAGCATCTCCTCGGTCACGTCGAAGTCGGCGATCACGCCGTCCTTGAGCGGCCGGATCGCGGAGATCGTCCCCGGCGTGCGGCCGAGCATGCGCTTCGCCTCGATCCCCACCGCATGCACCTCGCCGGTGCGCGAGTCGATCGCCACCACCGAGGGCTCGGACAGCACGATGCCGCGGCCGCGGACGTACACGAGCGTGTTGGCGGTGCCGAGATCCACGGCCATGTCGCGGCCACCGAAACCGGTGAGGTATGAGAAGAAGCCCAAAGTGTGACGTCGCCGAAGGCGATGAGCGAGGTACGAGCGAATCGCCTGGCAGGCGAAATGGTGATCTTAGCCGTGCGGCAGGAGATCCAATAAGCGTGCAAGCGGGAGGCCGACCACATTGAGGTAGTCGCCGTTGATGCGGCGCACGAGCGCCGCTCCGGCGCCCTGGATCGCGTAGCCGCCTGCCCTCCCCTCCCACTCGCCGAGCGCCACGTACTCCTTGACGTCGTCGGCCGTCAGTTCGCGGAAGACGACCTCGGTGACCTCGACCGCCTCGGCCGTGATCTCGCCGTCGCGCGCGAGCGCGATCCCGCCGACGACTTCGTGCGAGCGGCCCGCCAGGCGGCCGACGTACTCGGCCGCCTGGGCGGCGTCGCGCGGCTTGCCGAGGATCTCGCCGTCGATCGTGACCAGCGTGTCCGCGCCGAGCACGAGCGGGCGTCGGCTGGGCAGCTCTGACCCCCGACCGCGAGCGCCTTGCGGCGCGCGTTCTCGGCGGCGACCGCGTGCGGCTCGCCCGCCGTCAGCTCCTCCACACCGGTGGGCGCGACCGTGAACGGGATCCGCACCTGGGCGAGGATCGCGCGCCGCTGCGGCGACGCGCTCGCCAGGATCACGGGAAGAACAGGTTCGCCTCGCGCTCGGCCGACTCGGGCGAGTCGGAGCCGTGGACCATGTTCTGGCCGACCTCGATCGCGAAATCGCCGCGGATCGAGCCCGGCGCGGCCTCGAGCGGGTTGGTCGCCCCGATCACCTGGCGCGCCGCGACGACGGCGTCCTGGCCCTCGAGGATCATCGCGACCAGCGGGCCGGACGAGATGAACGACACCAGCTCCCCGAAGAACGGCTTGCCCTCGTGCTCGGCGTAATGCCGCTCCGCCAGCGGACGGTCGAGCGTCATGTGGCGCAGAGCCGCGATCCGCAGCCCCTTGCGTTCGAAGCGGGCGATGATCTCGCCGGTCAGGTTGCGCGCGAAGGCGTCCGGCTTCACCAGGATCAGGGTCCGGTCCATTTGGTCTCCGTGGTCGAGTTCAGCGTGAGGAGCGCGGCGAGGCCTCGGCCACGGCGTCCTCGGACGTCGTGGAGCCGCGGCGGCGCCGGCGGCTGGCCGACGCCGGCGGCGCCGCCCCCGTCTCGGCCTCGCAGTAGGGGCAGAGCCGCCAGGCGGGGTCGATCGCCTTGCCGCACGAAACGCAGCGGTCCTTCAGCTTGCGCATGCAGCTCGGACAGCGCAGGTAGTCGGACTTGACCTCGTACTCGCAATGCGGGCAGAGCTCGTAGTCGAGCTGCACGAGGCGCGCCTCGGCGGCCTGCATCTCGAGCTCGCGCAGGCGCACGTCGTCGAGGTACTCCGGCGGCCGGACGATGCAGTAGATGATCGTCCCGACGAAGGGGAACAGCGACGCGAGCGTCGCGCAGCCGACCAGCATCGGGTCGTCGATCCGGCGCCGCGCGTCGGCGAACGTCCAGAACACGAGCGCAGCCCACACCACGATGAGCACGAGGATGAGGACGTTGACGGCCGTGTTGAGCGCGTCGTTGTCGATGCCGAAGACGCCGAAGCTGAGCATGAGAACGCGGCAGAAACCGTAGCGACGGCACCGGCCGACTAGAGGAACATCCGCCCGAAAGCGTAGCCGAGGGCGAAGAAGATCAGGATCGTGAGCGCGACGACGACCGCCACGAGGGCGATCATCCCGAGCACGCTGGGGCCGTTGTCGTTCACAGCGCGGAGGCCCTCCGCCGTCCTGGAGCCGAGACCAACTCGGCGATCAGGTAGATCGATCCGGTCGCGACCACTGCGCCCTCGGGCCCGGCCAGCCCCTGCGCGCGGGCGACGGCGGCGCGGGGCGCCGGGACGATCTCCGCCTCCGCGCCGAGCTGCTCCACGAGCGACGCGAGCGTGGCCGGCGACAGCGCGCGGGGGCTGGGCGCCGCCGTGCAGACGAAGCGCTCGCAGCGCGGCAGCAGCGCACGCAGCATCGACGCCGCGTCCTTGTCGTCGAGGATCGAGACGACGGCGACGAACGGGCGCTCCGGCAGCGCGGCGGCCAACGCCTCGACGCCACTCGGGTTGTGCGCGCCGTCGAGGATCGTGAGCGGCCGCTCGGCGACGACCTGCAGCCGGCCCGGCACGGTGATGGAGGCGGCGACGCGCTCGACCACAAGTGGGTCGAGCAGCCCGAGCTGCTCGCGCGCCGCCGCGCGGGCGACGGCGAAGTTCTCGCCCTGGTAGCCGGGCAGCTGCGTGTCGACCGGCTCCGGCCGGACGATCCGCGCACCGGTCGCGACCGCGAGCTCCTCGACCTCCGCTGGCACCTCGCCCAGCACGAGCGTGGCATCCGGCCGCACGACGGCGAGCTTCTCGCGCGCGATGTCGGCGACCGTCGGCCCGAGCCAGCGGGTGTGCTCCAGCCCGACGTTCGTCAACACGACGATCGGCGCGCGCAGCACGCCGGTCGCGTCGTGGCGGCCGCCGAGGCCGGCCTCGACGACCGCGACCTCCACCCCGCGCCGCGCCAGCTCGTCGAACGCCGCGGCGGTGATCAGCTCGAACTGGGTGACGCGGTCGCCGGTCTCCAGCCCGCGGTCGACCTTCGCCGCCGCGGCGGCCGCGCGCTGCACCGCGGCGCCGAATGCGGCAGGCTCGAGGTCGCGGTCACCGATCCGGATCCGCTCCGCGAACGTCGTCAGGTGCGGGGAGACGAACGCGCCCGTGCGCACGCCGTGCGCTTCGAGCAGCGCCGCCGTCATGCGCACCGTCGAGCTCTTGCCGTTCGTGCCGACGACGTGGATCGCGGAGAAGCGCTCCTGCGGCGTGTCGAGCGCGGTCAGCAGCCGGCGCATGCGCTCCAGCCCGAAGCGCATGCCGAACAGCTCGAGCCCGAGCAGGTGGTCCTCGGCGCGTTCGACCGACCACGTCACAGGCTCGCACGCTCCTCGCGCAGCCGCGCGAGCTTGTCGCGCTCGGCCGCCACAACCGCATCCGGCGCCTTGGAGACGAAGCCCTCGTTGGCCAGCTTCTTCTCGGCACGCGCGATCTCGCCCTCCAGCCAGCCCCGTCGCTCGTCGATCCGGCGCGCCGCCGCGCCGAGGTCGACGGCGTCCGACGCCAGCACGGCGACCGTGCCGCCCGGCACCGAGACCGCCGCGGCGGGGTCGCCGCCGTCGAGCGACCATGCCACGCGCGCGAGTCGCGCGACGTGCTCGGCGGTGCGCTCGTAGCCGCCGGCCTCGAGCCGCGCCGGGAGCACGGCGGACGGCGTGGCGCCGATCCGGTCGCGCCAGCCGCGCAGCTCCTGCACGGCGGCGATCGCGCGCCCGACCTCGCCCTCGGCGTCAGGGTCGATCAGCGACTCGTCGGCCACGGGCCAGCGGCGCGCCATGAGCAGGCCGTCGGCACCGGGGACATGCGACCACAGCTCCTCGGTCACGAACGGAATGACCGGGTGGGCGAGCGCGAGCGTCTCGGCGATCACGCCGAGCGCGAAGCGGCTGACCTCGCGGTTGTCCTCCGCGTACAGGCGCGGCTTGACGATCTCCAGGTACCAGTCGCACAGCTCGCCGTAGACGAAGTCGTACAGCCCGAGCGCGACGCGGTGGAGCTCGAACGACTCGATCGCGTGCGCGGTGCCGGCCTTCGCGCGCTCCAGGCGCGAGAGGATCCAGGCATCCTCGACGGCCGCCGGCCGCGGCGGCTCGTCGTCGAGCACGACGCCGTCCGCCGTGCGCAGGAGCACGAGCCGCGTCGCGTTGAACAGCTTGTTGGCGAGCTGGCGGCCCTGCGCGACCTTCTCGACCGAGAAGCGGACGTCCTGCGTCGAGGACATCGCGAGCAGGCCGAAGCGCGTGCCGTCGGCGCCGAACTCGTCGATCACCTCGAGCGGGTCGATTCCGGTGCCCAGCGACTTGGACATGCGGCGCCCGTCCGGGGCCAGGATGATCGAGTGGTTGAGGACGTCGGAGAACGGCACCTCGCCGGTGAACTCGATCCCGAGCATCACCATCCGCGCGACCCACAGGAAGAGGATGTCGCGACCGGTGGAGAGTACGTCGGTGGGGTAGAACGCGCGCAGCTCCGGCGTGTCGTCCGGCCAGCCGAGCGTCGCGAACGGCCACAGGCCGGACGAGAACCACGTGTCGAGCACGTCGGGGTCGCGCTCCCAGCCGTCGCCCTCCGGCGGCTCGGTCCCGACGTACGTCTCGTCGCCGCGGTACCAGACCGGGATCTGGTGGCCCCACCAGAGCTGGCGCGAGATGGCCCACGGTCGGATCGCGGCGAGCCAATCGAGATAGCGCTTGCGCTGGCTCTCCGGATGGATGCGCAGTCGGCCGTCGTGCACGACCTCCATCGCGGGCACCGCCAGTTCGTCCATCCTCATGAACCACTGCAGGCTGATCAGCGGCTCGATCCGCTCCCCGGAGCGGTGCGAGTAGGGCACCGCGTGCACGTACTGCTCGGTCCGGGCGATCCGGCCCTCGTCGCGTAGGGCGGCGACCACCGCCTCGCGCGCCTCGAGCGCGGTCAGGCCGCGGAACGCGTCCGGCGCGTTCTCGTTCAGGCGCCCGTCCTCGCCGATGACGACCAGCTCCTCGAGCCCGTGCGCGCGACCGATCTCGAAGTCGTTGGGGTCGTGGCCCGGCGTGATCTTCAGCGCGCCGGTGCCGAACTCCGGCTTCACGTATGGGTCGGCGATGATGCGCAGCTTGCGGCCGACGAGCGGAAGGATCGCGGACTCACCGATCAGGCGCGTATAACGCTCATCATCGGGATGCACCGCGATCGCGGTGTCGGCCAGCATCGTCTCCGGCCGCACGGTCGCGAGGGTGATCGAGCCGACGCCCGAGGCGAGCGGGTAATCGACGTAGTAGAGCGTGTCGGTGACCTCGCGCTCCTCGACCTCGAGATCGGAGATCGCCGAGCGCAGCCCGGGATCCCAGTTGACCATGTAGTAGTCGCGGTAGATCAGGCCCTTCTCGTACAGGTCGACGAACACCTTCATGACCGCGCGCGCGTAGGCGTCGTCGAGCGTGAAGCGTTCCTCGTCGTAGTCCAGCGAGGCGCCGAGCCGCTGGAACTGGCCGATGATCGTGCCGCCGTACTGCTCGCGCCACTGCCAGACACGCTCGATGAACGCCTCGCGGCCGAGCTCCTCGCGGCTCGTGCCCTCAGTGAGCAGCAGCTTCTCCACCTGTCGCTGAGTGGCGATCCCGGCGTGGTCGGTGCCGAGCGTCCACTTGGTGCGCCGCCCCAGCATCCGGTGGTAGCGGATCAGCGTGTCCTGCAACGAGCCGTTGAGTGCATGGCCCATGTGCAGCTCGCCCGTGACGTTCGGCGGCGGGACGGCGATCGAGTAGTTCTCGGCGGCCGTCCCGGCCGGCTCGGGGTGGAACAGGCCCGACTCCAGCCAGCGCGCGAAGATGCGCGCCTCGGCCTCGTCGGGCTCCCAGCGGGTGCGCTCCTGCAGGTTGGCCATCGGGCCCCGGAGTCTAGGACCAGACCCGAGGCGCGGAGGTCAGGTAGATCGCTCCGCCGTGTGCTGCGCCGCCCAGTCGGTGACGGCGTCGGCCGGCATCGGCCGAGCGATTCCGAAGCCCTGGGCGAGGTCGCAGCCCAGGGTGCGCAGGATCGCGAGCGTCGCCTCATCCTCGGCGCCCTCCGCGACGACTTGCAGCCCGAGCTGCTGCCCCAGCTCGACCGTCGTGCTGACGATGCTGCGGTTCGCCGCGTCCGTGTCCAGTCCGGCGACGAACTCGCGGTCGATCTTCAGCGCAGCCACCGGCAGCCGCGCCAGGTAGGCGAGCGACGAGTGGCCGGTCCCGAAGTCGTCGACGCTGAGGCGGACACCGAGCCCCGCGAGTCGGCGCAGCACCGTGAGGGCGCGTTCGGGATCGCGCATCGCGGCAGACTCTGTGACCTCGAGCTCGAGCGTGCCGCGTCCCAGCAGCGCGGCGATCTCGTCGACCAGGTTCGCGTGCAGCACGCGCGCCGAGAGGTTCACGGCCACCGGCACGCGCACGCCGCCGGCCGCCCACCGCTCCTGGTCCGCGACGGCCGCGCGCAGCACCCAGGACGTCAGCGGCCGGATCAGCCCCGTGCGCTCGGCCAGGTCGATGAACGCGCCCGGCGGGACGAGCCCGTGCCCGGGGCGGTTCCAGCGCACCAGCGCCTCGACGCCGGCCAGCTCCCCGGTGCTCAGGTCGACCTTCGGCTGGTAGTGGAGCACCAACTGCCCCGCGCCGATCGCCCGTCGCAGCTCCGGCGCGAGCGCGAGCCGCTCGGCCGCGCCTGCGGCCATCGCCGGCTCGAAGCGCGCCCACGGCAGGCCTTGGGACTTTGCGGTCCGCAGCGCGAGGTCGGCCTCGCGCAGCAGCGTGGCGGCGTCGGGCGCCGGCGCGGACGCCACGCCGACGACGGCGCGCACGTCGACCGCCAGCTCGCCCACCGGCACGGGCGGCTCGAGCGCGGCCTCGATCTGCGCGACGACGGACTCGACCCGTCCCGCGTCGCACAGCACCCCGAACGCGTCGCCGCCGGTCCGGGCGACGCGGTCGCCGCGTGCGGCGGCGTCGCCCAGCCGCTCCGCCACCGTGGCCAGCACGACGTCGCCCGCGCGATAGCCGAGCGCGTCGTTGACGTCCCCGAACCCGACGATGTCGAGGACCACGACGGCCGGGTCCATCTCTGGCGCGCGCAGCCGCCGCTCCAGCTCGTGCTCGAGCTCGCTGCGCGTCAGCGCGCCGCTCACGGCGTCGATGCGCGCGCTCGCCTCGTTGATCAGCGCCTGGCGAGTGCCGAGCTGGATCGCGGCCAGCGGCGCCGCGAGCAGCGGCACCAGCCACAGCTCGTTACCGGCGACCACGACGATGATCGGCGCGAGTGCGACGAGCGCGAGCGTCGTGCCGACCACGAACTCCATGCCGCGCCGCAGCTCGGGCCAGACGAGCCCGCCGCCGAGCAGCGCCGGCGGGAGCGGGGCGAGCATTCCGTTGACCACCCCGTAGGCCAGTCCTGACGCGAGCAGCCCGACCAGCTCGCCCGGCGCGACGGTCTCGACGTCCAGTCCCGGCGATCCGGCGATCAGCTCGTACACGAGGCCGGCGACCGCCCAGGAGATCGCGTACTGGGCCGCGTTGTAGGCGACCTTGATCGGCGCGCGGCGCCGCAGCGTGTCGGCGAGGAGCAGCGTGCCGGTGGCGACGAGGACCGCCTCCGCCGTCCCGTGCGTGACGAGCAGCGCGAACGTGAACGACGTGGAGAAGCTGACCTCTTCGGCGCGCCCCGGCACCCGGATCGGGATCAGCTCGGCGAGGAACATCCCCGCCGCGAGCACGGCGATCAGCCCGGTGCGCTCGACGGGGTCGCCGGCGAGCGTCGCGACGCACACCGCGACGACCGCGGCTCCCGCGGCGATCACCACGGCCAGCAGTGTCTTCACCGAGCGGGGCATCTCGCGATCGCCCGCCACCCGGCGAGGCTCGAGCGGTCAGGCCGACTTGGCGGCGTGGCCCTCGTCGCCCTCGTCGGGCGCCACGGTGACGAGCGTCGGCTTGACGCCGCGCTCCACCGTCTCCTTCGTCACGACGCACTTCTTGACGTCGCGCCGCGAGGGCAGCTCGAACTGCACCTCGAGCAGGATCTCCTCGATGATCGAACGCAGGCCGCGGGCGCCGGTCTCGCGCTCGAGCGCCTTGTCGGCGACCGCCTTCAGGGCGTCGGCCGAGAACACCAGCTCGATCCCGTCGAAGCCGAAGAAGCGCTGGAACTGCTTGACGATCGCGTTGCGCGGCTCGGTCAGGATCGTGATCAGGTCGTCGCGCGAGAGCTGGTGCACGGCCGACGTCACCGGCAGGCGCCCGATGAACTCCGGGATCAGGCCGTACTGCATCAGGTCCTCCGGCAGGCACTGCTCGAACACCTCGCCGGTGTCCTTCTGGTGCTTCGAGGTGATCGCCGCGCCGAAGCCGATGCCCTTGTGGCCGATCCGCCGCTCGATCACCTTGTCGAGGTTCGCGAACGCGCCGCCGCACACGAACAGGATGTTCGTCGTGTCGATCGTGAGGAACTCCTGGTGCGGGTGCTTGCGTCCACCCTGCGGCGGCACCGACGCCTGCGTGCCCTCGAGGATCTTCAGCAGCGCCTGCTGGACGCCCTCGCCGGACACGTCGCGCGTGATCGACGGGTTGTCCGCCTTGCGCGCGATCTTGTCGACCTCGTCGATGTAGATGATCCCCGTCTCGGCCTTCTTGACGTCGAAGTCGGCGGCCTGGATCAGCTTGAGCAGGATGTTCTCGACGTCCTCGCCGACGTAGCCGGCCTCGGTCAGCGCGGTCGCGTCGGCGATCGCGAACGGGACGTTGAGGATCCGCGCGAGCGTCTGGGCGAGCAGCGTCTTGCCGCAGCCGGTCGGGCCGAGCAGCAGGATGTTCGACTTCTGCAGCTCGATGTCGGCGTCGTCGCCCTGCATCATCTGCACGCGCTTGTAGTGGTTGTAGACCGCCACCGAGAGCGTGCGCTTGGCCTGCTCCTGGCCGACGACGTACTCGTTGAGCACGCCGTAGATCTCCTTCGGCTTGGGCAGGTTGTCGATGTCGAACGTCGGCGGAGCCGTCAGCTCCTCGTCGATGATCTCGTTGCAGAGATCGATGCACTCGTCGCAGATGTAGACGCCCGGCCCGGCGATCAGCTTCTTGACCTGCCGCTGCGACTTGCCGCAGAAGGAGCAGAGGAGCTGCTCGTTGGAGTCGGTCGGGCGTGCCACGAGTCCTCCTCCCCAGAGCCTAGTGCTCCGAGATGACCCGGTCGATGATGCCGTACTCCTTGGCCTCCTCGGAGGACATGAAGTAGTCGCGCTCGGTGTCCTGCTTGACCTTCTCGATGCTCTGGCCCGAGTGCTCGGCGATGATCTCGTCGAGCCGGCGGCGGAGGTCGATCACCTCGCGCGCGTGGATCTCGATGTCGGTCGCCTGACCCTGGAAGCCGGACGACACCTGGTGGATCAGGATCTTCGCGTTCGGGAGCGCCATGCGCTTGCCGTGCGCGCCGCCGCCCAGCAGCAGCGCGCCCATCGACATCGCGATCCCGACGCAGATCGTCGCCACGTCGGGCTTGATGAACTGCATCGTGTCGTAGATCGCGAGGCCGGCGTAGACCGAGCCGCCGGGCGAGTTGATGTAGAGCGAGATGTCCTTGTCGGGATCCTCGGACTCGAGGTGCAGCAGCTGCGCCACGACGAGGTTCGCGATCTGGTCGTCCACCGGCGTGCCGAGGAAGATGATCCGCTCGCTCAGCAGGCGGGAATAGATGTCGAACGCGCGCTCTCCGCGCGAGGTCTGTTCGACGACCATTGGGACGAGTGGGCTCACGGTCCTCGCTTCGTTTCGCGTACGGCGCCTGAATCCTTCACGGCGAGCAATCAGCTGCTGCCCGCTCGTCTCGGCGCGAGTCTAGCAACGCCGCAAGGGCGGCTGGGTGGGGTCAGGAACCCGGCGTCCAGAGCTGCTGCGAGCGCGCCTCGGCGTCCCTGCCGGGGGTCCACAGCTTGTCCCGCGCCTGCGCTTGCTCGACGCTGATCGGCGTCGCCGAGGAGGCCAGCAGGTCGAGCGCCTTGCGGTTCGCGAGCTCGGCCTTGAACGTGTCCAGGCGCCCTGCGGACTTCATCCGCTCGAGCAGCTTCTTCGCGCTCGTGCTCTCCGACGGCGCGGCCTCCTCGAGCGCCTCGAGCACCTCGTCCTCGCTCGGCTCGATCTGCTCCGCGGCGACGACCGCGGCGAGCACCGCCTCGCGCTTGAGCTGACGCTCGGCGTCCGGCCTGCCCTCGCTGACGATGTCGTCCTCGTCGCGGCCGGATATCTGCAGGTACATCTCCTTCGAGATCCCCTGGTGCGAGAGCGAGTGCAGCATCTGGTCCCACAGCTCGCGGGCGCGCGCCTCGACCAGCGCCTCGGGCACCTCGACGGTCGCGTTGGCGACGGCGGAGTCGAGCACCGCCTCGCGGAACTCGGCCTCGATGCGGCGCTCCTCGCCCTCGGACAGGCGCTCGCGGATGTCGTCGCGCAGCTCGTCGAGCGTGTCGAAGCCGGCCTCGGCGGCGAGGTCGTCGTCGACGGCGGGGAGCTCCTTCGCCTTGACCTCCTTGACCGTCACGGCGAACTCGGCGTCGTTGCCGGCGAGCTCGTCGGCGCCGTAGTCGTCCGGGAACGTGACCTTGACGGTGCGCTCCTCACCCGCGGCCGCGCCGGTGAGCTGCTCCTCGAAGCCGGGCACCAGCCGGCCGGAGCCCGAGCTCGACCATCTGGTCGCGGCCCTCGCCGCCGGCGAACGCCACGCCGTCGATCGTGCCCTTGTAATCCATCACCACGAAGTCGCCCTCGGCGGCCGGGCGCTCGACGGTCTCGAGCCGGCCGGAACGGTCGCGCAGCCGCTCGATCTCCTCCTCGATCGCCTCGTCGGTCGCCTCGGGCTCGCGCTTGCCGACCTCGAGGCCCTTGTACTCGCCGAGTGTGGCCTCAGGGCGGACGCCGATCTCGATCGAGAAGGTCAGCGGCTGGCCCTGGCCGGGCAGCTCGCCCAGGTCGAGCTGCGGCTCGCCGACCGGCACGATCGCCGCGTCGTCGATCGCGGCGGAGTACCACGCGCCGATCGAGTCGCGCACGGCCTCATCGAGCACGGCGTCGCGGCCGACCCGCTTGATCACGACGGGCGCGGGCGCCTTGCCGGCGCGGAAGCCGGGGACGCGCATGTTGCGGCCGAGCGAGCGCGCGGCGACCGCGATGCGCTTCTCGACCTCCTCCGGCGGCACCTCGGCGTCCACGCGCACGCGTGACTCGGGCAGTTCGGTGACGGAGGTGGAAATGGTGGTGGCGGCCATGGGCGGCCTCCACGATACCGTCGCTACATGCGCTCCCGGCTCGCGGCATGGCTCGTCACCGGCCCGCTCGGCCACCTGTGGGCGGGCATCGCGGACTGGGCCGAGCTGCTCGCGCGCCGGCTCATCTCCTTCGCCCGAACACGGCGGTGACGGTCGTGGCGGGCTGCCGGCCGGGATCTCCCATCGGCGCGCCGGCGACCGGGCCGACGCCAACCTCGCGGTAGCGGCGCGCGAGCAGGATGTGCTTGTGGGCCGGGCTGTCGAGCCACAGCTCGACGGCGCGCGCCGCCGTCAACGGCTCCCCGCGCGACCACAGCAGCACCTCGCCGACCTGCCACTCGTCGGTGTTGCGCATGTACCCGGCGCGCCGCGCGCGGTCGGCGGGTCCCGCCCCCTCCGGGCTCTCGTGCGCGAAGTAGTTCCGCTGAACCATGTCGGACGAGTGCGCGCGGGCGGCTTCGACAAGGGCCGGGCGGCTGCGCACCGTCCCGCGCCCGGCCTCCGCGCGCGCGGCGTTGATCTCGCAGACGATCGCTGCCCGGTCGCTCGCGCCGGGTGGACAGTTCGGGGGGTCGACGGCCGCCGTCGCCGTTCCGTCCACCGCGATCGCGGCGACCAGGGCCGGCAATGCCAACCGGGCCGATGGGGGGAAACGGCCGGGCAATTTGCTGCTCCGTGCGAGACCCTAACTGCCCGCCCCAGGACTCCGGAAACCCGCTCCTTACGGCCGTGCGCGAGCGAGCGCCGCGAGGCGCGATGATGTCGTCATGCGCGAGTCGCTCATGCCGTCGTGGCTGCCCGAGGTCAACAAGCGCGTGGTCAACCCGGTCACGGGGCGGCTGGCGCCGTGGATTCCGCCTGGGGCGGTGATCGTCCATCGCGGCCGGCGCTCGGGGACCGAGTACCGCACGCCGGTGCTCGCCTGGCGCTCTGGCTCGACGCTCTGCGTGGTCCTGTACTACGGCGCCGCCGCGCAATGGGTGCGCAACGTGGTCGCCGCCGACGGCGGCGAGGTGATCCGGCGCGGGCGCCGGGAGCGGTTCGCGTCGGTGCGGATCGTGCGCGACGGGTCCGCGCCGCTGCCGCCGGGCGTGCGGTCGTTTGGGCGCAGCCTGCCGGTGCTCGTCGCCGAGCTGGGTCAGCGCGCGTAGTTCGCGATGTCCGCCGGGACGCGGATGTCCGGGCGCAGGTGCGGGCATGGGATCGGCTCTCCGGCCACGAGCCGGAGCGGGACGTGGCCGGCCCACACGGGCAGTTCGCCGTCCTCGGTCTCGCCGTCGTCGGGGCCGCCGGCCGAGATCTTCGCGGACGCCTCGGTGAGCGACAGCGCGAGCACCGCGGTCGCCTTGAGCTCCTGCCGCGTCGGCTTGCGCACCTCGTCCCAGCGACCGGGCATGACCTGGTCGGAGAAGGCGTGCAGGGCGCGCAGCTTCTCGTCGCGGTCCTTGACGGCGCGGGCCTCGCCGAGCACGACGACCGAGCGGTAGTTGGCGCTCATCTCGAACACCGAGCGCGCGAACACGAGCCCGTCGAGCAGCGTCACCGTGAGGCACGCGGGCAGCGCGCCGCCGAGCGCGCGCAGCGTCCGGCTGGCGGAGGAGCCGTGCACGTACACCTCGTCGTCGAGCCGCGCGTGCAGCGTGGGGATCACGAACGGCTGGCCTTCGTGGGCGAAGCCGAGGTGCGCCACGAGCGCCTCGTCGAGGATGGCCTTGACGTCGTCGCCGGCGTACGACGCCTTGTCGTGCACGCGGCGGACGCGCACGCGCTCGGACGGCGCGGCGGTGCGGCTGCGGGCTGCGGCCGGGGAGCTCACAGCCCGAAGGATCGGCGCCAAGTGGTCCTTGGTCCAGGGCCATTGACGGCGCCGTCCGTAGGGCCAATCATTGGAGGATGGCAACGCGGGACAAGGGCGCAGGGGACGTAGCGGCCGCGGGCGACGAGGCGGCAGGCGGCGAGGAGGCGGGCCTGCTGATCGCGCTCGACCACGCCGCGGCGGAGCCGCTGCGGCGGCAGCTCGCCGGCGAGCTGCGCGACGCGATCCGCGGCGGCCGGCTGCGAACCGGCGTGCGGCTGCCCGCGTCGCGGGCGCTCGCGGCGCAGCTCGGCGTCTCGCGCGGCGTCGTCACCGACGCCTACGAGCAGCTCAGCGCGGAGGGCTGGCTCGCCGCGCGCCGCGGCGCCGGCACCGTCGTCGCCGCCGCTCCCGCCGCCGAGCCCGTGCGCGCCGAGCCGCCACGGCGCGCGGCCGTGCGCTTCGACTTCACGCCGACGACGCCGGACGTTTCGCTCTTCCCCCGCCGCGAGTGGGCGCGCGCGGTCGCGCACGCCGCGGCCGAGGCGCCCGACGCCGAGCTCGACTACGGCAGCGGCTTCGGCAGCCGTGCGCTGCGCGAGGCGCTCGCGGGCTACCTCGGCCGCGTGCGCGGCACGGCCGCCGATCCCGCAGGCATCGTCGTGTGCGCGGGTTACAGCCAGGCCGTGGGGCTTCTGTTCTCGGCGCTCGCGGAGCGCGGCGCCCGCCGCGTCGCGCTCGAGGACCCGTCGCTGAGCGACCACTGGGACGCCGCCGCGCACGCCGGGCTCGAGACCGCGCCGGTGCCGCTCGACGGCGAAGGGCTGCGCGTGGATGCGCTCGCCGCGTCCGGCGCGGACGCGGTCGTCGTCACCCCCAGCCACCAGTTCCCGACCGGCGCGGTGATGGGCCCCGAGCGCCGCCACGCACTGCTGGCCTGGGCGCACGACGGCGACCGGATCGTGATCGAGGACGACTACGACGCGGAGTTCCGCTACGACCGCCGTCCGCTCGCCGCGCTGCAGGGGCTCGATCCCGCGCGCGTCGTGTACGTCGGGACGGCGTCCAAGACGCTCGCGCCCGCGCTGCGGCTCGGCTGGATCCTCGCCCCCGCTGCGCTCGCCCCCGCGGTGGCGACCGCGAAGCTCGCAGCCGACTCCGGCTCGCCCGCGCTCGACCAGCTCGCGCTGGCGCACCTGATCGCCTCGGGCGAGCACGACCGTCATCTGCGTCGCGTGCGGCGCACGTACGCCGAGCGGCGCGACCGGCTCGTCGCCGCGCTCGCGCGCGAGGTGCCGGAGGGGCGGATCGAGGGTGCCGCGGCCGGAGTGCACCTCGTACTCGCGCTGCCGGTCGCGCTCGACCCGGTGCGCCTGCGCAAGGCGAACGCCGCGCACGGGGTGGTGGCGGACGACCTCGGGGCGCGGCGGCACGCGCTCGTGCCGCGCGGCCCGACGCGGTTGGTGCTCGGGTACGGGCGCGTGCCGACGGCCGGCGTGGACGCGGCGGTCGCCGGGTTGGCGGCGGCGTTGCGGGACGCGGGGTTGTAGGCGCGGCGCGCCCGGCTGGGCGCCGCCGGCTCGTATAGGCACGGCACGCCCCGCTGGGCGCCACCGGCTCGTGTAGGCGCGGCACGCCCCGCTCGGCGCCACCGCTCGCGTAGGCGCGGCACGCCCCGCTCGGCGCCACCGCTCGCGTAGGCGCGGCACGCCCCGCTCGGCGCCACCGCTCGCGTAGGCGCGGCACGCCCCGCTCGGCGCCACCGCTCGCGTAGGCGCGGCACGCCCCGCTCGGCGCCACCGCTCGCGTAGGCGCGGCACGCCCGCTGGGCGCCGCCGCTGGGGTACGGCGGGCAGTGAGGGGAGCGGGTTCGGCGTGGCCGCAAACGTCGAGCGCGCGGCTCGTGGCGGAGCCGCGCGACGTTTTGCGGCTGGTGGCCGCATAACGTCGGGTGGGCCGGCAAGCCGGCCGGGAGCTCGACGTTTTGCGGACCGGAACGACCAAAACGTCGATCGGGGCGCCGATCGCGGGAGGTGCTCGACGTTTTGGCTGCTATCCGACCACAACGTCGAGACGCAGTGCGATCGTGACGCGATCTCGACGTTTTGGTCGCTCTCGCGAGCCGCGACCAGACCCGATCCCCCTCCTTCAATGCCGCAGTACACACACGCCGGCAGCACCGCGGGCGCCGGCGCACCAACCTGGCACACTCGAACACCCGATGTCAGTCGCCACCGAGGCCGCAACACAAGACGCGCTCGCGCGCGACTCCGAGCTTCTCTCCTCCGTCCTACACGACGTGCTCGTCGAGCAGTCCGGCGAGGGGTTCGCCCGCACCGTGCGCTGGCTGCACGAGTCGGCCGCCGACGTCCGCAATGGGGACGCGAGCGCGGGCGCCGCGCTCGGCGAGCTCGTGCGCGGGCTGCCGCAGGAGGAGGTCGAGCCGTGCATCCGCGCGTGCGCGCTCCAGCTCCAGCTCGCGAACATCGCCGAAGAGCGCGAGCGCGTGCGCAGGAGGCGCCACTACGACGCGACCGGCGTGCGCCAGCGGGAGTCACTGATGGAGGCCGCCGACCTGCTGCGCGCCGACGGCGCCGACCTCGCCGCCGCGCTGCGCAGCCTGCACGTCGAGCTCGTCCTGACCGCGCACCCGACCGAGGCCACCCGCCGCTCGGTGCTCGACCACCAGGTCCACGTCGCCAAGCTGCTTGACCGGCTCGACGACCCGCGGATCGGGCGCTCGCGCCGGCGGGCACTCACCTCCGAGCTGCGCGAGGCGCTGACGATCTGGTGGCAGACCGATGAGGTGCGGCGCGTGCGGCCGATGGTCGAGGACGAGGTCCGCCGCAACCTCTTCTTCTTCGAGGCGACGCTGTACGACGCGGTCCCCGAGGTGCTCGAGGAGCTCGAGCGCTGCTTCGACGTCCGCGTCGACGGGCGCGAGCTGGCGTTCGGCTCGTGGGCCGGCTCGGACATGGACGGCCACCCCGAGGTCGGCGCCGAGACGCTCGCGCGCACGCTCGCGCTGCACCGCGAGACCGCGCTGCGAATGCTGCGCGAGCGCGTCGACCTGCTCGCCCAGCACTTCTCGCATTCCTCCCGCCGCGTGCCGGTCTCCCCCGCCCTGGAGGCGTCGCTGGAGCGCGACGCGCTGGAGCTGCCGTCGGCGCGCGTGCTGCGCCGCGCCAACCGCGAGTACGAGCCGCTGCGCACCAAGCTGGGCTTCATCACGCACCGGCTCGACAACATGCTCAACCCGCTGGCGCGCGAGCCAGGTTACGGCGACCCGGATGAGCTGCGCGACGACCTCTGGCTCGTGCTGCAGAGCGTCGGCTCCGCGCACGTCGCACACGCGAGCCTGCGCCGGCTGCTGTTGCAGATCGACGTCTTCGGCTTCCACGTCGCGAGCCTCGACGTGCGCCAGTCGGCCTCGGTCGTGCACGACGCGGTCGCCACGCTGCTCCCCGGCTACCGCGACGCCGGCGAAGCGGAGCGGACGCGGCTGCTGCAGGAGGCGATCGGCGACCAGCGGCGCGGGTTGGTCCGCCGCCCGGAGGGCCAGGCCGGCGAGCTGCTGCGCGTGCTCGACACGGTCGCGCTCGCGCGCGAGGCATACGGCAAGCGCGCGGTGCCGGTGCTGGTGCTGTCGATGACGCAGTCGCCGTCCGACGTGCTCGCCGCGCTCTGGCTCACGCGCCGCGCCGGCGCGCAGCTGCGGCTCGCGCCGCTGTTCGAGACGCTGGCGGATCTCGAGGGCGCCCCCGAGACGATGGCGACGCTCTACGACACGCCGGTCTACCGCGACGCGCTGCGCGCCCACGGCGACCGACAGCTGATCATGCTCGGCTACTCGGACTCGGGGAAGGACTCGGGCTTCGTGTCGAGCCAGTGGGCGCTGCACGTCGCGCAGGAGCGGCTCGCGGCGCAGGCGGCCGAGGCGGGGTTGGAGCTGGAGCTGTTCCACGGCCGCGGCGGTTCGCCGTCGCGCGGCGGCGGGCGGATGCACCGCGCGATCCTCGCCCAGCCACGCGCGTCCCTGCGCGGACGCATCCGGATCACCGAGCAGGGCGAGACGGTCTCGGCCCGCTACGGCGATCCCGAGCTGGCGGTGCGCTCGCTCGAGCAGACGCTGTCCGCTGTGCTGCTCGCGTCGGCGCGCCAGCAGCCGCTTGTTCCGGAGCCGTGGCGCGCGGAGATGGAGCGGATGTCGGCGCGCTCGCGCGAGCGCTACCGCGCGCTCGTTTACGACGACCCCGACTTCCCCCGCTTCTTCGAGCAGGCCACGCCGCTCGCCGAGCTGACGTCGCTGAACATCGGCTCGCGCCCGTCCACGCGCGCGTCGGGCGGGATCGAGGCGCTGCGCGCGATCCCGTGGGTGTTCGCGTGGACGCAGAACCGGCTGCTGCTGCCGTCGTGGTACGGCGCCGGCGCGGCGCTGACCGAGGGATCGCTCGAGCTGCAGCGCGAGATGACAGCGCGCTGGCCGTTCTTCCGCAGCCTGCTGTCGACGCTCGAGATGGCGCTGTACAAGACCGACCTCGGTGTCGCCGAGCGCTACCTGCAGCTCGTCGAGCCCGAGCTGCGCGACCGGTTCTGGCCCGACGTCGCGCGCGAGCACGACCAGGTCGTCGGCCGGCTGCTCGAGATCACCGGCGCACCTTCGCTGCTCGACGACTCGCCCGCGCTGCAGCGCCGCCTGTCGCATCGCAACCCGTGGATCGACCCGCTCTCGCACCTGCAGGTCGAGCTGCTCGCGCGGGCGCGCGCCGGACAGGCCGAGGCGCACGAGCCGCTGCTGGCGACGATCACCGGCATCGCCGCCGGGATGCGCAATACGGGCTGACATCCGGTCGAGTCGGTTTCCGACCCCAGGTCCGTACCCACCCCCACCCGCCGGGAATACAGTCAGGACCATGGATCGCACGGCCCCTCCCCCCACCGGCGAGTTGCTCCTGACGAGCGCGCTGCTGTCGCTCTATCTCGGCCTGCGCTCGGGCGCGTGGGCCGTCGGGCGGCTCGAACGAGCCGTCAGCGGCGGGGCTTGATCACCGCACGCGCCATCTCCGGCAGCCTGAGCACGAGCTTCGGCAGATCCTTGCGCGAGCGCTCGTAGGCGTCCTCGAGCGCGGCGGTCGCCGCCGGCCCGTGCACGCCCCGGCCGTGACCGACGAGCAGGTGCTCCGGCTGGTAGCGGCGCAGCGCGTGCGGCGGGAAGGCGCGCAGCAGCGGGTGGATGCCGGCGGCTCCGTCGCCGAGCCGGTAGACGGGGTTGGTGCCGAGCGCCTCGGCGACCACGAGCGCGCGCCGCTCGGGCCACCAGAGCGCGCGCTCGACCCAGCGCGGGAGGTTCAGCACCTGCACGACCTCGAACGGGCTGCCGGGCACGATGTCGGGGACGTGGAGATGCGGCACGCCGAGCCGCGTCGCAAGCGTCGCGCAATCGCGGTTGTGCCGGTCGAGCAGCTGGATCACGCACACGGGCGGACCGAGCGCCTGCGCCCGCTCGATCGCTTCAGGGACGTCGACCGGGTCGACGAGGAAGACGCCGTCGCCCGTGTCCAGCGCGTGCGCGGTGCGGGTGATCGGCTCGTCCGCGATCCACGAGAAGCCGAACTCGTACTCGTCGTACGTCACGCGCACAAGCTACGGCTTAGGGTGGCCTGGATGCGGAGTTACGTCGTGACAGGCGGCGCTCGCGGGATCGGCCTCGCGATCGCGCAGCGGCTCGCCCGGGACGGCCACGTCGTCGCGCTCGACGTCGCCGACCCGGACGGGACGCACGAGCGCGTGCAGGCGCTTATCGGTGACGCCGCGGACGAGGCAGTCGCGGAGCGCGCGGCCGATGCCGCCGAGCGCGCGGGCACGCTGTCCGGCTGGGTCAACAACGCCGCCGTGTTCCGCGACGCCGCGGTGCACGACACGCCGGCCCACGAGTTGCTCGACCTGATCGCGCTGAACCTCGGCCTCGCGGTGACCGGCTGCTCGGTGGCCGTGCGCCGCTTCCTCGCCGCCGGCACGGCGGGCGCGATCGTCAACGTCTCCTCCCACCAAGCGCAGCGGGCGGTGCCGGGCGCGCTCCCGTACGCGACCGCGAAGGCGGCGATCGAGGGGCTCACCCGGGCGCTGGCGGTCGACTACGGGCCGCGGGGGATCCGCACGAACGCGGTCGCGCTCGGCTCGATCGCCACCGGCCGCCTGGATGCGGTGGAGGACGAGCTGCGCCGGCTCCACCCGCTCGGCCGAGTCGGACGGCCGGACGAGGTTGCCGAGGTGGTCGCGCACCTGCTGTCGCCCGCGGCGAGCTTCGTCAACGGCGCCGTGATCCCGGTCGACGGCGGTCGCGCCGCCCTCGGTCAGGATCCCGAGGCGGTCAGCCCGGCAGAGCGGTAGGCCGATCCACCAGTACCGACAGCACGATCATCGTGCGCGTGCGGACGATGTTGGGGCGGCGCCGGAGCGTCTCGATCAGCCGCTCCAGGTGCCGGATGTCGTCGACCTGGACGCGTAGTACCGCGTCGGGCTCGCCGGACACGGTGACCGCGCTCACGACCTCCGGGATCCCCGCGAGGCTCTCGAGCAGGTCGCGTGGCGCGGTGCGGTCGGCGGCGTAGATCTCGGCGATCGCCTCGAAGCCGAAGCCGAGCTTGGACGCGTCGACGATCGCCGTGTAGCCGCGGATCACGCCGGCCGCCTCCAGTCGGTCGACGCGGCGCTTGACCGCCGGCGTCGACAGCCCGACCTCGCGGCCGATGTCGGCGAACGAACGACGACCTTCCTGCTGCAGGAGCGCAAGGATCTTCCGATCCAGGTCCGTCAAACGTTCGATCGTTGTCATCAACGAAACGATACGTCCTCGCGAGTTGCCGGGCGCGGACGCGCGGCGCTAGACCTTCGCCATGTTCGAAGAGGCCCAGCTGTACGCACCCGTGACCGAGGGCCCCGACGGGGTCAAGGTCCACCTCGCCGACGACCATCCCGGCGCCAACGACCCCGAGTACCGCCGCCGCCGCAACGAGATCGCCGCCGCCGCCCTGGCTTGGCGACCGGGCGAGCCGGTCCCGCGCGTCGAGTACACCGACGAGGAGCATGCGATCTGGCGCACCGTGTCGCGCGAGCTCGCACCCAAGCACGAGCGGCTGGCGTGCCGCGCGTTCCGCGAGGCGAAGGCGAAGCTCGACCTGCCGGCCGACCGCGTGCCGCAGCTGGACGAGGTGAGCGCGGGCCTGGAGCCGCTCACCGGCTTCCGCTTCCACCCCGCCGCCGGGCTCGTCCCGCTCGACGAGTTCTACGGCTCGCTGGCCGACCGGGTGTTCCACTCGACCCAGTACCTGCGCCACCCGAGCGCGCCGCTTTATACGCCCGAGCCGGACATCGTGCACGAGGTGATCGGGCACGGGAACCTGCTTGCCGATCCCAGCATCGCCGAGGTCAAGCGCCTGGCCGGCGAGGCCGCGCGCCGCTGCACGACGCCCGAGAGCCTGCAGTACGTCGCCGACGTCTTCTGGTTCACGCTCGAGTTCGGCGTGATGTGGGAGGAGGGCCGTCTGCGCTGTTACGGCGCCGGCCTGCTGTCGTCCTACGGCGAGATCGAGGAGTTCCGCACCGCGGACGTCCGTCCGATCGACTTCCACGAGATGGCGACGCTCGAGTACGACATCACGCACTACCAGCCGATCCTGTTCGCGTGCGACGGGATGGGCGAGCTGACCGACCGCGTCGGCGGGTTCTTCGCCGAGTTCGACGACGACACCCCGGCGCGCCTCGCCGCTGCGCCCTCTGCGGCCTGACGCTCAGCGCACCCACATCTGATCGAGCAGCGTGCCGCCCTGCAGGTGGTGCTGGACGTTCCCGACCCGCGTCGAGACGAGATCCACGGAGCGCCGGTTCGTCAGCGGCACGGCCGGCGCCAGATCGGTGACCCGGCGATCGATCGCGGCCCAGCGCCCGGCGGCGGCGGCGCCTTCGGAGGCGAGCGCTTGGGCGATCTGGCTGGTCACCCACGGGTCGCAGAAATGCGAGAGGTTGTCGGGGCAGCCGAAGTTCGGCTCGATGAAGGACGAAGCGCTCGGATAGTCCGCCCCCCATCCCAAGAACGCAATCTGCACCCGTGAGGCGGGAGGGTTCTGGATGATCCCCGGCCAGTACTCCGCGTCGGGCAGCACGCGCAGCGACGCGCGGTAGCCGAGCCGGTCGAGCAGCACCGTGAAATAGCGCCCGACTCCCCGGCGGAACGGCGGTACCGAGACCACCACCCGCTCGCCGGCCGTGCCGGAGTTCGCCACGAGTGCCCGCGCGCGCTCCATATCCGGCGCCGACCATCCGCGCTCCCGCCCTGCCCGCGCGGTGTACGGGCAGTACGGCTCATGGCCCGGGACGGTGCTGGGCAGGATCTGGCATGCGGGCTGGCCGACCGCGGGACCGCCTTCGAGCTCGACGATGCGCGACCGGTCGGTCGCGAAATTGAGTGCGCGGCGCGCCTCGACGTCATCGAACGGCGGCCTGCGCACGTTGAGGAACATGAAGTTCAGGACCGATTCCGGGTAGCTGTGGAGCTGCCCCGGAAAGCGCACTCTCAGGGCGGCGAACCGATCTGGCGACACATCGGTCCCGAACGGCCCGGCGAGCGCCACGACATCCGCGGTCCCGCGTTCCACGTCTGCCACCTGCCCCCGGACGCCCTGCCGGGGCTTCGTGTCGACCTCGATCCGATCCGCGAAGCCGTCCGGGCGCGCCTGCGGGGACCAGGCGTGGAAGTGCGGATTACGTACCAGCCGCCCGCCGCGCCGGGCGTCCCAGCTCGCGAACCGATAGGGCCCCGTGCCCGGCAGCACGTCGTCGCCGGTGCGGCGCCGAGGGGTGGTCGCCGGCACGACGTACGCGAACTGCATGGTCAGCTTGTTGAGGAAGTCCGCGTCGGGGCGGGTCAGGTGGACGGTGATCGTGCGCGCTGGCCCGTCGGTCTCGATCCCGGCCGACAGGTCGCAGCGCCCCGACTCCTCCTCGCAACGCCGCGCCCCGACGATTCCCGCAAACAACCGTGGGAAGGCCGGATTGTCGCCTGCCACCTGCAAGAAGCGCTCGACCGAGGCACGGAAGTCCTCCGGCCGCACCGCGGTTCCGTCTGAGTAGCGGAGCCCGGGACGAAGCGTGAAGACGTATGTCCGCCGATCCGGGCTCGGTCGCGGAACGTCGGTGGCCAGCGCGCCCGCCAGCGTCGCTCCGGCGACGCCGGCAACGCGCCGGTAGCCGACGAGCCCGTCGTATGCCAGCGAGATCAGCCGGGACGTCTGGGAGTCATAGCCCGACTGATCCAGCCAGTCGATCTCCACGGGATCGGACTCAGATCCCGGCGAGATGACGCGCAGCGTGCCCCCGCGGTGGCTCGCCGGCGGAGCGACGGCGGCCGTCCACACCTTTCCGTCGGCGATCGCGACGGCCGACGCGCTGTTCTCGATGTCGAAGCGCTCGCGCACGGTCAGCGCATCCGGGTCGATGAGCGTCATCGTGCCGGATGCGCCGCCTGCGATCCACACGCCGCCTTCGCCCACCGCGACCCCGGTCGGGTCCGCACCGACGTGGACCGTCGAGGTGACGGCGTTCTTGCCCGAATCGATCCGCGACACGGTCCCGTCGAGGCGATTGACGACCCACACCGCGCCGGCGCCGACGGCGATCGCGCTCGGCCCGTTTCCGACTCTGATCGCGCCGGTGACGTCTCCCGTCCGGGGCTCCAGGCGGGTCACCGTGCCCGCCTCCTCGCTCGCGACCCAGATCGCGTCGTCCCCAGCTGCGATCGCCGTCGGGTTTGCGCCCATGGCGATCCGGCGGGCGTCGGCGGGACGGTCGAGGTCGATCCGGCGGACCGCGCCGTCGTTTGCGGACGTCACCCACAGCGCCCCGAAGCCCGCCGCGATGCCGCGCGACGCGTTGCCCACCTCCAGCTGGTTCACGACCCGGTTCGAGCCCGGATCGATCTGCGACACGCTGCGCGACTCGCCGTTGGCGACCCACAGCGAACCCGCCCCGTAAGCGAGCGCTGTCGGCTCGCCGCGGACGTCGATCTCGGTGACCTGATCGTCGATCCGAGAGACGGTCCCGTCGAGCGCGTTCGCGACCCAGACCGCGGCCGCGCCCGCCGTGATCGCCGACGGGGCCGCGGCCGACGGCGTACTGGGCGGTGATGCGGCCGTCGCCCGGGTCGATCGCCCCGACCGCGTTCTCGTCGATCCGCGGCAGCGAGTCCGGCGCAGTCACGCGGCTGACGCCGAACACGATCAGGCCCGCTGCGGCCGCAGAGGACTGCGACGGCCACGAGCGGGTGGATCCGCCGGCGCGGTGGCGGCCGGGCCGGCGCCGGCTCCGATGGCGGTGGACGGGCCGGTGGCGCGGGCGCGAGGGGATCGAGTGCAGGGTCATGCGAGAGGATCGCCTGCTGGAGCCGTTGTAGCTCGGCCCCGGGCTCGACGCCCACCTGCTCCACCAGCGCGTCGCGCGCCTGCTGATACGCGTCGAGCGCCTCGGACTGGCGCCCCGAGGAGTACAGCGCGAGCATCCGCTGGGCGTGCAACCGCTCGCGCAGCGGATGCTCCGCCACGAGCGCCTCGAGCTCGCCGATCACGTCGGCGTGCCGCCCGGCCTCGAGATCAGCCTCGATCGCCAGCTCGTGCGCGCGTAGGCGAAGCTCGTCGAGCCGGCGGATCTCCGCGCGGGCGAACGGCTCGTCGGCGACGTCCGCGAGCGCCTCGCCGCGCCAGAGCGCGAGCGCTTCACGCGGCCGGGACTCGTCCATCAGCCGCTCGAACCGGGCGACGTCGACCGCGTCGGCGGGCAGCTGGAGCTCGTAGTCGCGGCCGTGTGTGACGATCGCCGCGCCGTTCCCGTCGAGAATGCGGCGCAGCTGGGAGACGTACAGCTGCACCATCTTCGGAGCGCTCGACGGCGGCTCCTCGCCCCAGAGGCCCTCTGCGAGGCGGCCGGCCGACACCGTCCGGTTCGCTTCGAGCCCGAGCATGGCGAGGACGGCGCGCTGCTTGCGGGCACCGAGGTGGACGGCGCTGTCGCCGACGCGGGCCTCGATCGGGCCGAGGAGTTGGAGATCCATTCCGATGGGGGGAGTCCGGTTGGCGCGAGCCTACTCCCGGTCGAGTAGCTAAGTAAACCGGTACTCGACCCACGCTCTACCGGCCCGGAGAAGGGTGGATCGCATCCGTTCTCCACCTCCCCAGGAGGCCGCCGTGAAGTCCCATCGCCGTACGCATCTGCAACGCAGCATCGCCGCGGGCCTCGCTGCAGCGGCGCTCGCGGCGCCCGCGGCCCAGGCCGCCCCCATCCTCGAGCCCGGCACGCAAGACACGCCGGGGTCGGCGGCTATCGACGTCAGCGGGCTCGAGTCCCAGCAGGCGCCGCCGGTCACGACCACGATCGACCAGGGCTTCGACTGGGGCTCCGCCGCGATCGGCGCCGGAGGCGCGGCCGCGTTGGTGGTGCTCGTCTCGCTCGCCGGCTTCAAGCTGATGTCGCGCGACCAGACGCGGGTCGCCCACTGACCGTCAGCCGGACGACGAGCGTCAGATCGATTACTGCGGCCTGCGCTCTTCGTACCGCGGCAGCCCGTCATCCGGCAGCGGCTGCCAGACCGCGGCGTTGGCCGTGAACTGGTGGTACTGCGGCCGGATGCCGGGGTCGCCGTCGACCGCCCCGAGCCGGACGCTGATGCGCTCCGGCTCCTCGGGCGAGCGGCTGTAAAGGTGCCCGCCGCAGACCGAGCAGAACGCCTTGACAAAGCCGCCGCCCGGCGGGGTCCACTCGGTCACGAGCTCCTTGCCGGCGGTGATCCGGAAGCTGCCGGGCGCGACGGCCCCGGCGGGGGAGGCATGCGCGCCCGTGCGGTGCTGGCAGCGCGTGCAGTGGCACCAGCCGGATGAGACGAGCGGCTCGCTGACCTCGAAGCGGACGCCGGCGCAGACACATCGTCCCGTGATCATGCGCGCAACCTAGCGCCTCGCCCGCGAGCGGCCGGAGCCGCTCGCGGGCGGGCGGGGCGTCAGGCGACGGCCGTGCGGATCCGCAGCTTGACGGTCTTCGCCTTGCCGGCACGCGGGCGCACGCGCACCGTCAGCGTATGCGTGCCGGCAGCGAGCTTCGACGGCACGAGCCGGGCGTGGAAGCCCTTTCGCTTTACGCGCTTGAGCTTCCTGCCGTCCAACTTGTAGACGACCGAGCGCAGCTTCACGCCGTTGCGGGCCTTGAATGACGCGCCGAGCGGCACGGTGACGCAGACGTTCTTCGCAGCGGCGGCGAGGCGCAGCTTGCCGAGCCGCCCGACCTTGAGCCGCTTGCGGGCAGCGACCAGCTTCAGGCAGCCCGCGGGGGCCGGGTTCTGGACGACGGGCGCGGACGCCGGGCCGGTGCCGGCGCCATTGCCGCCGCCACCGCCACCACCGGTGCCGCCTCCGCCACCCGTACCGCCGCCGCCACCGGGACCGCCGCCACCGGTACCGCCGCCGTTGCCGCCGTCGCCCGGATCGCTGTCGCACGGCGCGATAGGGCTTGTAAGGGCCGAACGCATAGTGGCGGGTCCGGTGGCGTTGCTGACCGTCTCCTCCACGAAGAACGTCGAGCACTTGTCGATGTCGGACAAGACATACTCGTCGTCCGTGCCGTCGGGGGTGAACGGCAGGCAGTTCGCGCCGGAGACGTCACAACGCTGCCACTGATACGCCGCCGCGTGCTCGACGAACTGCCACTCGCCGGCAAGGACGGTGAGCACCTCGCCCACAGCTGGCGTCCCGTCGTCTTCGATCTCCGGCGGAGCCTCGTTGATCGGCGCCGGAACGCTCGTCACATGGGGTCACGACGTCGGTCCGTACCGATTGGGCGATGCCGGTCTGACGATGTGAGTTGGTGACCGTCACCTCTACCTGGAACCTCGAGCACTTGTCCTGGTCGTCGAGCAGGTACGTCGACCCGGTGGCCTCCTCCACGCAGGCCTCGCCCGTGTCGTCGCAACGCAGCCACTGGTAAGAAGGCGGGTACACAGCCAAGTCTGTGTCGATCCAGGTGCCGGGATGCGCCGTCAGAGTCTCGCCGACCTGAGCCGTGCCATCGATCGACGGCAGATTCGTGTTGATCGGCACGTGCGCGCCGGCCAAGTGGTCGCGGACATCGGAGACGCTGAGCGCCTTCTGGTACAGAGCGACCTCGTCGACCCTGCCGGAGAACTGACGGGTGAAACCACCGTTGCCGTTGCCTCCCACGACCAGGTCGCCGGTGCTGGAGCTCGGTGACACCGAGGCCTTGAAGATCTTGGCGTCCGCGCCGTTACGGTAGAAGCTGACCTTGGATCCGTCCCACGACAGGGTGAGTGCCGTCCATACCCCGCTGCCGAGGCTGAGCTTCGTCTTCACCGTCGTAGGGCCGCTCTTCCACCAAAGCTTGCGCTTGTCGCCGATGCCGAGCGCCCAGCCGTCCGTCGCCGGGTTGCCGTGCGCGACGAGCGGCGCCTGCGGGTTCTTCACCATGCGGTCCGGGTTCACCCACAGCTCGACGGAGCCGCCAGTCGCGTGAGCGTCCGTTCTAGGTACGTCCGCCGTGATCGCACCGGTCGTTCCCAGCTTCACCGACCTGACGGCGTCGGCAAAGGGAGCGGGCCCGTCTAGCGTGACGCCCCCCACATACTCGCCATCGTTGTGCATTCCTGACGCATCGAGCGCGTCGCGACCGGTCGTCTCGTCGAGTCGGAGGTAGGTGAGGGGATCGTCGTCCAGGACCCCGTCTGCATAGCTCGCGTGTGCCGAGGCGGGCAGCCCGATGACGCCCGCCGCCACCGCCAGCATGGCAGTGAGTCGATTCCTGGTCATTTGCCCGCCTAGAGTTCGCCTGTTGATGGACCGGGCCGGGTCCCGCACCTGTCCCGGAGGAGCTTGTTCAGCTCGCGTCCAGTGGGATCGGCGCGCCGGCGAGCGGCTTGAGCGAACTGGACGGATGTCAGGTCAGCCGGCGAGGCGACCGTGCTCGCGCAGCAGCGCCAGCACGTCCTCGTGCGGCAGCCCGGGCACGACGCGGCCGTCGCGGCCGGTGACGTCGGGTGCCGCCCATAGCGCGTTGAGCACCGCTTCCTCGGTCGCGTCAACCGTGGCTGCGAAGAGCGGATCGAGCTCGAAGTCGGCGAAGGACTCGTCGCGACGGCCCATCAACTCCCACGGTTGGCGCCCGGCGGTAGAGAACGCCATGAAGATCTCGCCGCTGCCGTGGTGCGCGACCGAGCCCGTCCGGCCGAGCCCGAGGCCGGCGCGCCGCGCGACCCGGGTGAGCTGAGCCGAGGCGAGCGGCGCGTCGGTCGCGACGATCGCGATGCAGCTCCCAGCGGAGCCGGGCTGCGACTGTGCCGGCCGGAGCGTCCGGCCGACCGGCACGCCGTCGACGCGCAGCTGGTCGGCGTCACCGAAGTTCGCGAGCACGAGCACCCCGACCGTCGCGCCCGCCTCCGGCACGACGCGGCTCGCCGTGCCGATCCCGCCCTTCCAGTCGAAGCACATCATGCCGGTGCCGGCGCCGACGGCGCCCTCCGCCACCGGCCCGCCGAGCGCCGCCGCAACCGCCCGGCCGGCGTCGGCCGCCTCGACCTGGACGACCGCGCTGTCGGACAACCAGCTGTCGTCGCACTCGCCGACGATCGGGATGACGACCTGCTCGTCGCCGACCCCGGCATCGGCCGCGACCGCCACGGAGACCGCGCCGTCGAACACGCGCCCGACGGCCATCGTCGACGTGAGGTAGACGGGCGTCTCGATCACGCCCCACTCGGAGATGCCGATGAAGCCGGTCAGCTCGCCCGCGCCGTTGAGCACCGCGGCGCCCGCCGGCGCCGGCGCGCGGAACAGCCCGTCGCCGGGCACGATCGCGGTCACGCCGGTGCGCGCGATCCCGCGCCCGCCGGGCTCGTCGCGCCAGACCGTGGCGTGCCCCACGCGCACGCCGGCGACGTCGGTGATCGCGTTCGCGGCGCCGCTCTCGAACGCGCCGATCCGCAGCCCGAGCTCGCGCAGGCGGGGACCACGAGGCGCGGGCGGGCCGGACACGCGGCGCATCTTAAGCGGGACAGTCCCCCTTTAGGAATGCGCTGTGAGCCAGGCAGGCGCTCGAAGCGAGTCCCTAAAGGGGGACAGTCCCGCTTCAGGTTGCTTCGAGCCGCGCGCGGCGCTGCAGCTCGTACAGGTCGGTGCGAGTGCGGACGTACTGCCTCGACGCGTCGACGTGCGGCTGGAAGTCCCACGCGGTCCGGACGCCGCGGCTCAGCCCGCGCGCGACCAGCCGGCGCGCGCGCTGGCTCTCCAGCACGCGCTGCCTCAGGCCGTCCAGGTCCCAGCGCTCGGCCACCGCGGCGCGCAGGCTCGCGCACAGCTCGGCGTGGGCAGGATCGGCCGCGACGTTGGTCAGCTCCTCCGGGTCCGCGGCCAGGTCGTACAGCTGCTCGGGGTCACCCTCGCACCAGACGTACTTGTGCGCGCCGCGACGGATCATCACCGCGGGCGCGGTCACCCCCTCCGCGAGGTACTCGCTCAGCACGTCGCGCTGCAGCGGCCCCCGCAGCAGCGACTCGCCGTCGAGGTCCGCGTCGCCCGCGACGCCCGCCAGCTCGAGCAGCGTCGGCGCCACGTCCAGGTGCGACACCGGCTCGGCGACCCGCCCCGGCGCCAGCCGACGCGCCGCGCGCACGATCAGCGGGACGCGCACCGAGGCCTCGAAGAACGCCATCTTGTACCAGAGCCCGCGCTCGCCGAGCATCTCGCCGTGGTCCGACGTGAACACGACGACCGTGTCGTCCTCCAGCCCGCTGACACGCAGCGCGCCGAGCACGTCGCCGATGCGCTCGTCGACGTAGCTGACCGCCGCGAGATACGCATGGCGCGCCGTGCGGATCTGCTCGTCGTCGAGGTCGACGGCATCCGCGTCGTACATCGCGCGCAGACGCAGGCTGTGCGGATCCGTGGCGACGGCAGCGGGGGCCGGCAGGTCGATCGCGGCGCGGTCGTAGCGGTCCCAATAGCGCGCGGGCACCTCCCACGGGTCGTGCGGGTGGGTGAACGACACGCACAGGAAGAACGGCTCCCGCGGCCGCGACCGCGCGAGGTCGCGCAGCTTGCGCGCGGCGCTGAACGCGACCTCGTCGTCGTAGTCCATCTGCATCGACGCGGTGCAGACGCCCGGCCGCAGGACGCTCTCCATCGTGTGGTACCAGGGCAGCCGCTCGCCGGCGGGGAGGCGCCAGTCCGGAGTCCAGTCCAGGTCGGCGGGGTAGATGTCGGTCGTCAGCCGCTCCTCGAAGCCGTGCAGCTGGTCGGGGCCGACGAAGTGCATCTTGCCGGCCAGGCACGTCGCGTAGCCCTCGGCGCGCAGCCGGTGCGCGATCGTCGGCACGGACGCGGGCAGCTCGGCCGCGTTGTCGTACACGCCGACCCGCGAGGCGAGCCGCCCGGTCAGCAGCGCCGCGCGCGAGGGCGCGCACAGCGGCGACGCGCAATACGCGCTGTCGAACACGGTGCCCTGCGCGGCGAGCCCGTCGAGCGCAGGTGTCCGCGCCGCCGGCAGCCACGCCGCCGCGAGCTGGTCGGCCATGACCAGGAGCAGGTTCGGGCGGTTCACGCCGCTCAACTGCCCCGCAGGATCCCCACCCCCCGCAGGAAGCTCGCAGCGACGTCCGCCTCGTCCTGGCCGTTCTCCACCGCCGTGTTCATCTCCACGATCACGTCGGTCGTGAGCCGGCGGCTGACGTCGTTGACGACACGCAGGAACTTGTCGCGCCCGACGCGGTCGAGCTCGCCGTTGTCGATCACCAGCCCGGCGTGCTGGGAGCCGAACAGCCGCTCGGGATCCTCGAGCACGACGTAGTCGCCCTGCGTGAGCGTCGGGTCGGTCGTGAACACGCCGGCGGTGTCGACGTCGCCCTCGTCGAGCGCGCGGTACTGGGCGCCCAGCGCCATCGGCTTGAAGACGGCGTTCGTGAGCCCGTAGACCTGCTGCATCCCGGCCAGCCCCTGGAGCCGCGACTCGTACTCCGGCTGGGCACCGTAGGTGAAGCGGTCGAGCTTGCGCAGGTCGGCCACGGTGCGCAGCCGGTTGCTCCGGGCGAATTCGCGCGTCGTCGCGACGGCGTCGACGTTCTCGAACGGCGTCGGTTCGCTCACGGTCTGGCCGAGCGACTCGTAGAACGCCCTGACCCGGCGGTATGTCTCCTCGTCGCTGAGCCCACTCGACTCCTCGCGCGCGACGACCGACAGGGACGTCCCCATGTAGGCCGTGTAGCCGTCGATCTCACCGTTCCGCATCGCCTCGTCGACGGGCTCCGTCGGCCCGATGTTCTTGCGCAGGTCGACCGCGTAGCCGTTCGCGGCCAGCGCCTGCTTGTAGAGCTCGCCCAGGACGAACACCTCGGCGAAGTTCTGCGTGCCGAGGGTGACCCGCGCCGCGGCGCCCTGCGGCTGGGCGGAGCCTCCGCCACCGCCCTCCTCGCCGCACGCGGCGATCAGCAGCGCCGCGGCGAGTGCGAGCGCCCAGGCCCTCATCCGTCCTTCCCCATCAGTTTCACCGGGCCGTCGCCGGCGGTCTTGATCTCGACGTGCTCGGGCTCGCGCCTGGCCGCGGCGCAGGCGACCGTGATCTCAAGCAGGCCGTCCTCGAACACGGCCGTGATGTCGTCCTTGCCGACACCTTCCGGCAGGTCGATCGTGCGCCGGCCCGTCCCGAACCGGCGCTCCCGAACGTAGAACTGCGACGCCTCCTCGTCGGGCGCGCCGGTCCGCTCGCCCCAGATCGTCAGCGTGCCGCCGCTGAACGAGACGTCGACGTCGGCGGCGCTCAGGCCAGGCAGCTCGCTGCGGATCACGATGTCGTCGCCCCGCACGAAGATGTCGGTGGGCGGGATCCACGCGATGCCACTGTGGACCGGCTCCGCCGGCGCCTCGGGGTGGCGCACCTGCTCGCGCATCCGGTTGAGCTCGGCGGCCATGTCGAACAGGCCGCGGAAACGGGACCTCTCATCCATCGCTGCTCACCCCTCCAGGCTGTGACGCGATCCTGACCCGTTCCGGCCGCTCGATCACCGCGACGGTCTCGACGCGCAGCGCCCTGAGCAGGCTCCAGCCCATTCCCACGACCACGAACGTGAACGGCACGGCCGCGAGGATCGCCCCCTGCTGGAGCGCGGAGAGCCCGCCGACGAGCAGCATCACCGCGGCGATCGCTCCCATCAGGAGCCCGAGCACCGCGACGACGAACTTCGGCGGCTCTAGGTTCCCGCGGCAGGCCATCATCCCCATCACCACCGAGGCAGCATCGGCGCCGCTGATGAAGAACAGCGCGATCAGGACCACGACCAGGAACGAGATCACGTTGGTCAGCGGCAGCTGCTCGAGCGTCGCGAACAGGGTCAGCTCCGGCGTCGCCACCGTCCCGATCAGGTCCGCCTGCCCGCTCGTCTGGACGTCGATCCCGGTGCTTCCCACGATCGCGAACCAGATGAAGCCGATGCCGGTCGGCATCGCGACGACGCCGACGATGAACTCCCTGATCGTGCGCCCCTTCGAGATCCGGGCGACGAACGTTCCGACGAAGGGCGCCCACGAGATCCACCACGCCCAGTAGAAGATCGTCCAGGCGGCCATCCATTCGGGGTCGGTCGAGATGCCCGTGCGGATGCTCATCGGGAACACGTTGAGCAGGTAGCCGCCGATCGACTCGATCGCCGTCGAGATGATGAACACGGTCGGCCCTACGACCAGGAAGAACACCATCAGCGCGATCGTCACGCCGCCGCTCATGTTGCTCAGGAACTGGATCCCGCGCTCGATCCCGGACACGGCCGAGAGCACGAACAGCGCGGTGATCACCGTGATGATCACGATCGCGACGCCGTTGCTGATCGTCACGTCCCAGAGGAAGTTCAGGCCGCTGTTGATCTGCAGCGCGCCGAGCCCGAGCGACGTGGCGGTGCCGAACAGCGTGGCGAAGATCGCCAGCCCGTCGATCGTCCTGCCGATCGGGCGGTCGCTCACGTTGTCGCCGAGCAGCGGCGCGAACGTCGCACTGATCAGGTTCGGCTTGCCCTTGCGGAAGGTGGAGTACGCCAGTGCGAGGCCGACGAGCGCATAGATCGCCCAGCCGTTGAAGCCCCAGTGGAAGTACGTCGTCTCGAGCGCGACATTCGCGGCCTCCGGGCTCTCGGGCTCGGCCAGCCCGTGCGGCGGCGCCGAGAAGTGCGAGATCGGCTCGGCGACGCCGTAGAACAGCAGCCCGATCCCGAGACCGGCGGCGAACATCATCGCGATCCACGACACCGTCGAGAACTCCGGCCGGTCCTCGTCGGCGCCGAGGCGGATCCGCCCGTACCGCGTCACGGCAAGGAAGATCGCCAGCACCAGCGCGCCGATCGCGATCAGCACGAACCCCCAGCCGAAGTTCCGGATCACCCAGTCGAGGACGTCGCCCATCACCGTGGCCAGGCTGTCGGTGCCCAGGATCCCCCACAGCACGAGCGCTCCCGAAACCCCGACCGAGCCCCAGAACACGACGGGGTCGACCCGTCCTTTCAGCATGCTCACTCCTCTCCGGTCGCGCCCAGCCGCTGCTCCAGCTCGTCCGCCGCGGCCAGGCAGGCGGGGGCGAACCTCTCGACCGCGTCGCGGTCCAGCCGGTAGGCGGGGCCGGAGACGCACAGCGCAGCGATGCACGCTCCGCCGTCGCGGACCGGCGCCGCGAGGCCGACGAGACCGTCCTCGAGCTCGCTCACGCACACCGCGAAGCCGCGGCGGCGCACCAGCGCCAGCTCGCGCGCGAGTGCCCGCCGGTCCACGATCGTGTTGGGCGCGAAGCGCCGCAACCGTCCCGGCGGCAGCTCCAGCGCCCCGAACGCGAGCAGCACCTTGCCGTCCGAGCAGCAGTGCGATGCGGTCCTGACCCCGGCCCACTTGCCGGAGGCGACGAAGTGCCTCCCGTCGGACTGGACCTCGGTCAGTACCGTGGCGCCCGCCGGCACCGCGAGCGTGACGGTCTCGCCCGTCTCGTCGGCCAGCCGGTCCATGCCCGGTCGTGCGACGCTCGCGAGCTCGCGGCCGGCGAGCGCCACGCGCCCGAGCCGCGCGACCTCGGGGCCGAGCCGCAGCCGGTCACCCGGACCGGAGCGCTCGAGGAAGCCGCGCGACTCGAGCGTCCCGACCAGCCGCGACACCGTGCTGCGGTTGATCCCCAGCCGGTCGGCCACCTTGCTGACGGTCGGCGCCTGGTTCGGGGAGCCGACCTCCTGGAGCACCCGGAGCGCGCGGTCGGCCGTGCGCAGCGTCGACGGCCGGCGTCGGTCGCTTGCCGCAGGCCCAGCGCTCATCGGCGTCCTCCAGCTTCGGCGCAGCACGGTGCGTATAACGCACAGTGCGTGCGTTACCTGCACAGAAGCAACTCGGTCTATCACTCGGCGGCGAGTGCGTCAAGCGGGCGCTGTAGGCTCGCGGACCGATGACGGCCCGGGTCCCGGTGGTGTGGAGCGACGCGCACCGGGGGCACGTGCCGAGCGCGGAGATCTGGCTCGGCGTCCGTACGCCGGCGGTCGAGCTCCCGGAGCGGGCAGAGGCGATCAGGGCCGAGCTGGAGCGCGCCGGCCACGCGGTGGTGAGCGCGACCGCGCACCCGGACTCCATGCTCGAGGCGGTGCACGACCGGGCGCTGCTCGACTTCCTCGCGAGCGCGTGGCGCGAGTGGGCGGCCGCCGATCTCCCCGACGATCCGGGCCAGCCCGAGGTGATCCCGTACTTCTTCGCCCACCCCGGGCTGCTCGGCACGATCCCGCCGGCGCTGCCCGCCGCGACGTGGGCGCGCCCCGGGGCGTTCGCGTACGACACGATGACGCCGATCGGGCCGCGCACGTGGGAGGCTGCGCGCGGCGGCGCCGACGCCGCCCTGACCGCGTGCGACCTCGTGCTCGGCGGCGCGCCCGGCGCCTACGCGTGCTGCCGGCCGCCCGGTCATCACGCCACGCGCAGCGCCTACGGCGGCTGCTGCTATCTCAACAACGCCGCGATCGCCGCCGCCGCGCTGCTCGACGCGCTCGGCGGCCCGGTCGCGCTCCTCGACGTCGACGCGCATCACGGCAACGGCGCACAGGCGATCTTCTACGAGCAGGCCGACGTGATCACCGGCTCCGTCCACGTCGACCCTGCCGCCGGCTGGTTCCCGCATTTCCTGGGGTTCGCTTCGGAGCGCGGCGAGGGCGGCGCGAACCGCAACCTGCCGCTCGCGCCGGGGAGCGGTGACGCGGCCTGGGTCGGCGCGGTCCACGAGCTCGCGGGGTGGGCGGCGGCGTTCGAGCCGCGCGCGCTCGTGGTCGCGCTGGGCGTCGATGCGGCGGCCGGCGACCCGGAGAGCCCGCTGCGCGTGAGCGGCGACGGGTTCCGCGCGGCCGGCCGCGCGCTCGGCGCGCTCGGGCTGCCGACCGTCGTGGTGCAGGAGGGCGGCTACGACACGGCGAAGATCGGCGGCCTGGTGCGCGCCGCGCTCGACGGACTTGCACAAGGACAGGAGGACGGGGATGGATGAGCACTGGGTGGGCAGGGATGAGGCCGAGGGGATCCCGGTCCAGCCGCGCAAGGACGTCCCGCCCCCGCCCCACTGGCGGCTCGAGGCGGTCGCCGCGACCGAGCGGCCGCGCTCGCTCGCGGTCGGCGCCGACCGCCGCCGGGCCGTGTTCATCCAGGACCGCGACACGTCCGACGTATGGCTGCTCGACCTCGAGGACCCGGCGCCGCAGCGGCTCACGACCGGGCGCCGGCCGATGCCCTATTGGGAGGACACGCAGCCGCGGCTGTCTCCGGACGGCGCGCAGGTCGCCTACGGCGACGAGGGACACGTATATGTCGTCGCGAGCGCGGGCGGGCCGCCGCGCAGGCTGCTCGAGGCCGCCGCGCCGGTGTGGCTCGACGACGCGAGGCTGATCGTCGCGATCGAGCGCGGTGCCGAGACGCGGCTGGCGGTCGTGGACGTCGCCGACCCGTGGCCGCGCCCGCTCGTCGACCGCGCACGACGAACGCGGCGACGAGTGGGCCGCGGCGGTTTCGCCGGACCGCTCGGAGGTGGCGTACGTGTTCACCCCGCGGGCCGACCTCAACCGCTCGGAGATCCGCATCGCAACGGTGGCTGACGGTGCCGCGCGCGCGATCACCGGCACGCCGCGGATGCAGGACCGCGCGCCGGCATGGTCGCCCGACGGCGCGACGATCGCGTACGTCTCGGAGCGCTCGGGCACCTGGGCGCTGCACGCCGTCGGGCGCGACGGGAGCGGCGAGCGCCGGCTCACGTCCGACGACGCCGACTACGGCGAGCCCGCCTGGCACCCGGCCGGCGATCGCATCGCGGTCACGCGCGGCGTCCGCAACCGTTACGCCGTCGCGACCGTCGACGCCGCGACGGGCGCGGTGACCGAGCTCGCGCCCGGCGGCGTCTGGGGCGCGCCGCAGTGGACAGCGTCCGGCGCGCTGGTCGGGACCTACGAGGACTACGCCACGGCGCCCGAGCTGCGCCTGGTGAACGAGGCCGCGCCGGCGGCGGAGGATGAGGCGCCGGCCGGGGCGGCCGCGCGCGCGCTCGTGGCGCCCGCTCCGCTGTCGGTCAAGCGCGCGCCGCACGTCACGCCCGCCGACGTCACGTTCCGCTCGCGCGACGGGCTCGAGATCCCGGGCTTCCTCTTCCGCCCGCGCGACGCGTCGCCCGAGCGCCCAGCGCCCGCGATCGTGTACCCGCACGGCGGCCCGACCGACGCATACATGGATCTGTGGGACGGCCACGCGCAGTATTTCGTCGACAAGGGCTACGCCTGGCTGGCGGTCAACTTCCGCGGCTCGACCGGCTACGGGCGCGACTTCGAGCGCGCGAACCACGGGGTCTGGGGCGTGAAGGACACGTGGGACTGCCTCGCCGCCGCCGATCATCTGCGCACGCTCGACTGGGTCGACGGCGACCGGCTCGGGATCTTCGGCGCCAGCTACGGCTCCTACATGGCGCTGTTGTCAGTCACCGACGACCCCGAGCACCGTTTCCGCTGCGCAGTCACCAAGTACGGCGACTGTGACCTGCTCACGTCCTGGGCACAGGGCGACCGCGAGGGCGTCCAGGACCTCGAGCGGATGATGGGCCACCCGGCGGACGATCGAGCCGCCTACCGCGCCGCCTCCGCCATCCACCGGATCGAGAACGTCACCGCGCCGCTGCTGATCGCCCACGGCGAGCGCGACGAGCGCGTCAGCCCCAAGCAATCCGAGGAGCTCGTCGCAGGATTGCGACGCGCCGGCAAGACGTTCGAGTACGTGACCTACCCGACCGAGGCGCACGGACTACTGCGCGCCGGCCCGCAGGTGCACTTCTACAGAAGGCTCGAGCGCTTCCTCGACTGGTACCTGTTGTAGGGCTTCCGGTGGACGAAATTGTCTAAAGCTACCCTTGGCGTCCGACGCGCGATCGGGAATGATCGGCGCACTCAAGCCTTGAGGAGGGTGGAGTGAAACGCATAGGAGGGATGGTCGTCGCCGCGGTAGCGGCGGCGGCGCTCGTGCTCGCCGTGAGCGGCGGCAGCGCGAGCGGCCAGGACGGCGAGCCGCAGGTGTTCACCGTCGGCTACACGCAGGACATCGACAGCATGAACGTCGCGGTCGGCGTCACCGTCGCCGCGTTCGAGGCGTGGAATCTGCAGTACGCCACGCTGACCGACAAGGCCGCGAAGGACTTCTCGGTCGCGCCCGGGCTGGCGGAGACATGGGAGGGCTCCGAGGACGGCAAGACCTGGACCTACCACCTGCGCCCGAACATGAAGTGGTCGGACGGGCAGCCGCTGACGTCGGAGGACGTCGTCTACACGATCAACCGCTCCCGCAAGGAGGAGTGGTTGAACCACTCGGCGACCGTGGCGAACATCACGGCGTCCGCGCCGGACCCGAACACGGTGGTGCTCAAGTCGTCGGTAGCCGACCCGAAGCTGCCGGTCATGGACGTCTACATCGTCCCGAAGCACATCTTCGAGAAATACGACGCGAACGAGCTGACCAAGTACGACGGGCAGGACGGCGTCGGCTCGGGCACGTTCGTGCTCGAGGAGTTCAAGAAGGGCCAGTTCGCGCGCTTCAAGGCCAACCCGAATCACTGGCGCGGCAAGCCGGCGATCGACGCGGTCGTGATCCGCAACTTCAACAACGCCGACGCGATGGTCGCCGCGCTGCGGAGCGGCGAGATCGACGCCGCGCATGACATCCCCGGCGCCGCCTTCGACCGGCTCGAGGGCGAGGATGGGATCGAGGCCATCGAGGGCAGCCAGGGCTCGTTCAACGAGTTCGCGATCAACGGCGGCGACGGCCTGAAGAAGGGCCATCCCGCGCTCAGCGACCCGCTCGTGCGCCAGGCGATCGCCCACGCGATCGACAAGCAGACGATCGTCGACCGGGTCGAGAACGGGCATGCGACGCCGGCCGACACGATCAGCCCGTCCGCGAACCCCGAGTGGATGCCCGAGGTCCCGGCCGACCAGAAGTTCGAGTTCGACCTCGACAAGGCGAACGCGCTGCTCGACCAGGGCGGCTACGAGGACACGAACGGCGACGGCGTCCGCGAGATGCCCGGCGGCGGCGAGGAGCTGCGCTTCCGTTACGCGGTGCGGTCGGAGAGCCCGCGCTCGCAGCCAACCGCCGAGTTCATCACCGGCTGGCTCAAGGACATCGGCATCGCGACGACCCAGAAGGTCTATGACGACGGCCAGCTCACCGAGCTGATCGGCAAGGGCGACTACGACATGTTCGTCTGGGGCTGGGTGCCGTTCGTCGACCCCGAGCCGATGCTCTCCTACATGACCTGCGACCAGGTCAGCGCGGACCCCGAGGATCCGACGAACTACTACAACGACGCGAACCTCTGCGACGAGGAGTACGACCGCCTCTTCAAGCAGCAGAGCGTCGAGCTCGACCACGCCAAGCGCGTGCAGATCGTGCACGAGATGCTGACCCGCTGGGCGAGCCACGGCGTCTACAACGCGCTCTACACCTACCCGGACCTGCAGGCGTACAGGACCGACCGCTTCGAGGGCTTCGTGCGCCAGCCGGAGGGCACCGGGCCGGTGCTGTTCTCGAACTCCTCGCCGTCGTACTGGAGCATCAAGCCGGTGTCGGCGACGTCGGAGGGCGGAGCCGCAGGCGCGAACGGCGGCGGTGACGACGGCGGCGGCGGATCCGCCGCGATCATCGCGATCGTCGTGGTCGCGGCGCTCGCCGCGGCCGGCTTGACGTGGGCCGTGATGCGGCGGCGCACGGCCGACGAGCGCGAGTGAGTTCACGGATCGTCATCACGAAGGCGCTGGGGTCGCTCGCGACCCTGGCCTTCGTGGTGGTGTTCAACTTCTTCCTCTTCCGGGTCGTCGAGCAGGACCCGGTGGCGAACCTGTTCCGCGGCCGCAACCTGACCGACGCGCAGCGCGACGAGCTCACGCGCGAGTTTGGCCTCGACGGCTCCAAGCTCGAGCAGTTCTGGAGCTACCTGACCCAGACGCTGCAGCTGAACATGGGCCGCTCGTACGTCACCAACCAGCCCGTGTGGGAGGAGATCGTCGACAAGGCGCCGGCCACGATCGCGCTCGTCGGCGTCTCGGCCGTGCTGTCGGCGGTGTTCGGGACCCTGATCGGGATCGCGGCCGGGTGGCGGCGCAACTCGAAGACCGACCACGCGTCCACGACGGTCACGATGACGCTCTACTCGATGCCGGACTTCTGGCTCGGGATGCTGCTGCTGACGGTGTTCGCGGTCGCGCTGGGCTGGTTCCCGGTCGGCGGCATCGAGGATCCGACCAGCTCGGAGACCGGTTTCGGCCTGCTGCTCGACCAGGCGCATCACATGTTCCTGCCGGCGCTCACGCTCACGCTCGCCTACCTCGGCGAGTACGCGCTCGTGATGCGCGCGTCGCTGATCGACACGATGCGCGAGGACTACCTCGTGCTCGCACGCGCGAAGGGCAATCGCGACGTGGTTGTGCGCAACCACCACGCGGTGCCGAACGCGCTGCTGCCGGTCACGACGCTCGTCGCGATCAACTTCGGCTTCGTGCTGTCGGGCGCGATCGCGGTCGAGACGGTCTTCTCCTGGCCCGGGCTTGGATTGGCGACCTTTGAGGCGCTGCAGGGGCCTGACCTGCCGATGCTCCAGGGCCTGTTCCTCGTGTTCAGCGCCGCCGTGATCCTGTTCAACTTCATCGCCGAGCTGCTGTACGTGGCGCTCGATCCGAGGGTGCGCGTCGCGTGAGCGCGGTCGCCGTCCCATCGGCGCGCCGGATCGCGTGGCAGCGCCGCCGCCGAGCGTTCGCGGGCGCGTGGGCGCAATACCGCCACAGCCGCCAGGGAATGATCGGGCTCGCCATCCTGGTGCTGTTCGTACTGCTGGCGCTGTCGGCGCCGCTGCTGTCCGACGAGGCCGGCCTGCGCGCCGTGAACGTGACCGACAACCCGGTGTCGGCCTCGCCCGGCGAGTTCAGCCCGCTGGGCACCGACAGGTTCGGGCGCAGCATCTGGACCCAGCTGATCTGGGGCGCACGCATATCGCTGCTCGTCGGCCTCGCGGCGACCGTGATCGCCTCGGTAATCGGAATGGTCGTCGGGGTCACGGCCGGCTTCTACGGCCGCTGGCCCGGGGCGATCCTGATGCGGCTGACGGAGTGGTTCCTCGTGATCCCGTTCCTCCCGCTGGCGATCGTGCTCGCCGCGGTGCTCGGCCCGTCGATCCAGAACATCATCCTGGTGATCGGGATAACGTCGTGGCCATCGATGGCGCGGCTCGTGCGCTCCCAGGTGCTCACGCTCAAGCAGCGGCTCTACGTCGACCGCAGCCGCGCGCTCGGCGCGTCGCAGGCGCATCTGATGGCGCGCCACATCCTGCCGAGCGTCTCGGGCATCATCCTCGCCCAGACGACGCTCACCGTGCCGATCGCGATCCTGTCAGAGACCACGCTCGCCTTCCTCGGCTTCGGCGACCCGTCGAGCCCGTCCTGGGGCAAGATGCTCGAGGAGGCGTTCGAGCAGGGCGCGATCACCGACGAGGCGTGGTGGTGGTACGTGCCGCCCGGCGTCTGCATCGTGCTGGTCGTGCTCGCGTTCACGCTGTGCGGGCGCGCGCTGGAGGAGATCCTCGACCCGCGGCTGCGGGAGCGCCCGTCATGAGCGCTCCGCTGCTGTCGGTGCGCGACCTGCACGTGAGCTACCGGACCAGCGCGGGCCCGCTCGAGGCGGTGCGCGGCGTCGATCTCGAGCTGCGCACGGGCGAGACGCTCGGGCTCGCCGGCGAGTCGGGCTGCGGCAAGTCGAGCCTCGCAGGCGCGCTGCTGCGCGTGCTGCCGCAGGGAACGCGGATCACGGGCGAGGTGCTGCTCGACGGCGAGGACGTGCTCAAGATGAAGCCCGGCAGGCTGCGCGCGGTGCGCTGGTCGGGCATGGCGATCGTGTTCCAGGGCGCGCTGCACACGCTCAACCCGGTGCAGAAGGTCGGGCGCCAGATCGGCGAGGCGATCCAGCTGCACCCGAGCGACCGCAAGGGCTCGGTCGGGGCGCGCGTCGGCGACCTGCTCGAGCTGGTCGGGCTGCCCAGGCGCCGCGCCGCGGATTACCCGCACCAGCTCTCCGGCGGCCAGCGCCAGCGCGTGCTGATCGCGCTCGCGCTCGCGTGCGACCCCAAGCTGCTGGTCGCCGACGAGCCGACGACCGCGCTCGACGTGATGGTGCAGGCGCAGATCCTGCGGCTGCTCGGCGACCTGCGCGAGGAGTTCGGGCTCGCGGTCCTGTTCATCACGCACGACCTCTCCACGCTCGCTGCCGCCTGCCGGCGGCTGGCGGTGATGTACGCGGGGCGGATCGTCGAGGAGGGCCCGGCGCACGAGGTGTTCGACGCGCCCGTGCACCCGTACACGCGCGCGCTGGGGGCCGCGTTCCCGGTGATCGGCGACCCGTCGTTCCGCCACAACCCGTCCGGGCTGCCCGGCGACCCGCCCGACCCGCGCGCGCTGCCGTCGGGCTGTCCCTTCCACCCGCGCTGCCCGAGCGTGCACGAGCATGTGCCCGCGCACGGACGTCGAGCTGTGGCCCGCCGGCGCCGGACGCCGCGCGGCGTGCGTGGAGGCGAGCGGAGCGATGGCGGTCGGCGCCGCGACCGGCGAGGCGGGATGAGCGCCCCGCCGCTGCTCGAGCTGCGCGACCTGCACGTGCAGTACGCGGCGCGCAAAGGCGCGGTCGCGCGCGCCGTCGACGGCGTCGACCTCGCGCTGCCGGAGGGCGAGGTGCTCGCGCTCGTCGGCGAGTCGGGCTGCGGCAAGACGACGCTGGCGCGCGCGATCCTCGGGCTCGAGCGCCCGGTCTCCGGCGAGGTTCGCTATCGCGGCGAGCCGCTGCGTTACGACCGCCGCTCGCTGCGCGACTACCGGCGCCGGGTGCAGATGGTCTTCCAGGACCCGACCGGCGCGCTCAACGTGCGCCAGACGATCTACGAGGCGGTCGCCGAAGGGCTGCGGATCCAGAAGGCGGGCGGCGACGAGGAGGCGCAGGTCGCCGAGGCGCTCGCGCGCGCGGGCCTGCGGCCGCCGGAGCGCTTCTTCGGCCTGTACCCGTACGAGGTGTCCGGCGGACAGCGCCAGCGCGTCGTGATCGCCGGCGCGATGGTGCTCTCCCCCGGGCTGCTCGTGGCCGACGAGCCGGTCTCGAGCCTCGACGCCTCGGTGCGCGGCGAGATCCTCAAGCTGATGCTGGGGCTCGTGCGCGAGACCGGGATCACGATCCTCGTCGTGACGCACGACCTCGGGCTGGCGTGGAACATCGCCGACCGGATCGCCGTGATGTACCTGGGGCGGATCGTCGAGCAGGGCACGACCGAGGAGCTGCTGTCGGACCCGCGCCACCCGTACACGCGCGCGCTCCTGTCGGTCGTGCCCGAGCGCGAGCAGATGGCTCCGCAGATCCTGACGGGCGAGGCGCCGGATCCGACGCGCATCCCGCCCGGCTGCCGCTTCCACCCGCGCTGCCCGTTGGTCGCCTCGGGCGAGGCGGCGCGGCTCGGGATCGAGCAGTCCTGTCGCGGCGAGGACCTCGGGCTGGAGCCCGTGGACGGCGCGGGACATCGCGCCGCGTGCCATGCCGTCGAGGTCGTCGTGAGCGAGGAAGGAGCATCCGCGTGAGCACCCGGTTGACCTACACGAGCGGCGGGGGCTCGCCGGAGACCGACGCCGCGTTCGAGGCCGCGCTGGCCGACGCGCGCCGCGGCGCGGCGGAGCCGCTCCCGCACCTGGTCGGCGGCGCGCCGGTCTTCGACGGCGCGCTGTTCGAGCGGCGTGACCCGAGCCACACGGGGCGGGTGGCGAGCCGCGCGCACGCCGCCCCGCCGGCGCTCGTGGCCGAGGCGGCGGAGCGCGGGCGGGCAGCGCAACCTGACTGGCGCCGCACGACGGTGGCCGAGCGCTGCGAGGCGCTGCGCCAGGCGGGCGCGGCGATCGGCGACCGTCACATGGAAATGGCCGCGGCGGTGACGCTGGAGACGGGCAAGAGCCGGACGGAGTCGATCGCGGAGGTGCAGGAGGCGATCGACCTGATCGAGTCCTACTGCGCGCAGATCGAGCGCCACGCCGGGTACGAGGTCGCGCTCGGCCGGCTCTCGCCCGAGGAGACCAACGCCAGCGTGTTGCGGCCGTTCGGCGTTTTCGCCGTCATCGGCCCGTTCAACTTCCCGGTCGCGCTGGTGACCGGGATGGCGGCCGGCGCGCTCGTCGCCGGCAACACCGTCGTGCTCAAGCCGTCCGAGCAGACGCCGCTGTCGGGCGCGCTGGTCGGCGAGGCATTTGCGGCCGCCGGGCTTTCGGAGGACATCGTCGGGCTCGTCCACGGCGGACCGAAGACCGGCCGGGCGCTGGCCGAGGGCGCGATCGACGGCGTCGTGTTCACCGGCTCGGCCGAGGTCGGGCGCGCGCTCGGGCGGCGCTTCCAGGAGGGACCGTACGCGCGGCCGGCGATCACCGAGATGGGCGGCAAGAACCCCGCGATCGTGACGGCGAGCGCCGACCTCGACGACGCGGCGGCCGGGATCGTGGCGTCCGCGTACGGCTTCTCGGGCCAGAAGTGCAGCGCCTGCTCGCGCGCGATCGTGCTCGACGGCGTGCACGACGAGCTGGTCGAGCGGCTCGCCGCCCGTGCTGCCGAGCTCACGGTGGGCGACCCCGCCGACCGCGACGCGTTCACCGGGCCGGTGATCGACGAGCGCGCGGTCGCGCGCTACCACGCCGCGGTGGCGGAGGGGAACCGCGACGGGAAGGTCGTCGCCGGCGGCCACGCCCTCGAGCTGCCCGGCCACTTCGTCGCGCCGACCGTGATCGCCGGGCTGCCCGCCGGCCATCGGCTCACCCGCGACGAGTTGTTCGTCCCGCTCGTGACGGTTACGCGCGTGGGTTCGTTCGACGAGGCGCTGGCCGAGGCCAACGCGATCGACTACGGGCTCACCGCCGGCGTTTTCAGCCGCGACGACGCGGAGCTCGACCGCTTCCTCGACGAGATCGAGGCCGGCGTCGTGTACGTCAACCGGCGCGCCGGCGCCACGACCGGCGCATGGCCCGGGTTCCAGTCGTTCTGCGGCTGGAAGAGCAGCGGCTCGACCGGTAAGGGCGGCCTCGGGCCTTACTACGTGCAGCAGTTCATGCGCGAGCAGAGCCGCACGGTCGTCCGGCATTCTGCCGCCGATCGGTGAACCGTCACTTGCGGCTGACCGACGTCGGCAAGGGCGACATCGACTTCGCGAAGATCTTCTCCGCGCTCAGGGATCCGGACGACCACGTCTACCACGTCGAGCACGACGACGCGCCCGACGACGAGACGGCCGGCGGCAGCGCGCCGCGGCCGCGCAACCCCGCCGGCTCGGCGAACACGTCCTGGGTCAGCCGCAAGTACCTCGCGGAGCTCGAGATCCCACTCCGCCACCGCTGAGGCGGTGACGCGGCGCGCCCGCGGTCACTCGATCGCGGGCGTAGGCTGGTGCGATGCCCGGCTGGCACCTGTTCGTCTACCGGCTGCCGTCGAAGCCGTCGAGCGCGCGCGTCGCCGTGTGGCGCGACCTGCGGCGGCTCGGAGCGCTGCCGCTCCAGCAGGCCGTCGTGGCGCTGCCGGAGGGCCGCGGGTTCGAGGAGCGGCTCGACGCGATCGAGGCGCGCGTGGCGGCCGAGGGCGGCAGCTCGCACCGCTTCGTCGTGACCGACGGCGACCGCCTCGAGGACGAGTGGAACGCGCTGCGCCGGCAGGAGTACGAGGAGATCGTCGAGGAGTGCGAGACGAAGTTCGAGCGCGAGATCGAGTTCGAGATCTACCGCGGCAACCTCACGGCGAGCGAGGCCGAGGAGATCGAGGCCGACCTCGAGAAGATCCGCGCGTGGTTCGCGCGCGTGTCAGAGCGCGACGTGTTCGGCGCGCCCGGCCGCGACCGCGCCGAGGCCGCGATCGCCCGCTGCGCGGAGCTGCTGGAGGACTTCGAACGGCGCGTGTTCGAGGCCGAGAGCGAGGAGGGCCCGTCGCTCACGCCGCCCGCGAAGCTGCCCTGGGGCGAGACCGGCTAGGTCACGCCGCCACGGCGTGCGCAAGCAAGACGCGCTGGCGCTATGCCTGCGCTGCCTGCGCAAGATCGCGGTGCCGTGACCAACCGCCTCGCGGCGGTCACATTCACCCGCCGCGCCGTGAGATAGGTCAGCGCCGGGCGCCGGCGACGATGCTCGCGCTGACGACGCCGACGATCCCCGCCGCGACGAGCGGGACGAGCACGGCGTCGCTCACCGCGCCGGTCGCTACGAGCACGGCGCCGGCCGCGAGCACGAGCACGACGCCGAGCGCGATGCGCCAGTCGTCGCCGATCACGAAGTCGTACCAGAAGCGCAGGAAGCCGCGGACGAAGCGCATCTAGACCACCGCCTCGGCCCGCACGCCGCGCCGCAGCAGCCGCACCGCGCTCCACGCGAACGCGGCCCAGACCGCGAGCAGCACCGGCAGCGCCGCGTCGCCGCCCGGCCACTCGAGGCTCTCGCGCCCCTCGGCGAACACGCCGAGCCCCTCGACCGCCCAGAACGTGCCGAACGTCGAGAGCAGCAGCCCGACGACGAACTTGATCGTGTTCTGGGGCACGGCCGCGAGCGGACGGTGCGCAAGCGCGCCGGCCGTCAGGACGAGCACGCCCGCGATCACCGCGCCGGCCGCGGCGGCGCCGACGTCGTCGGCGTTGAGGCCGAACGTGATCACGATGAACACGATCTCCAAGCCCTCCAGGAACACGCCCTTGAACGAGACGACGAAGCCGAACCAGTCGAGCCCGAGCCGCGTCCGGGCGCTCGCGCCGCGCCCGGCCTCGAGCTCCTCGCGGTAGGTCTCGTCCTCGTCGTTGCGCGCCTTCAGCCCGGCCGAGCGCAGCACCGCCTTGCGCAGCCACTGCAGGCCGAAGATCAGCAGCAGCGTCCCGACGACCAGCTGCAGCAGCGACTCCGGGAACCACTCCGCGAGCGCGTAGCCGGCCACGGCCGTGATCGCGGCGAGCGCCACCAGCGCCGCGCACACCCCGGCCAGTGCCGAGCGCCAGCCGCGCGTGACCCCCATCGCCAGCACGATCGTGAGCGCCTCGACGAACTCCACGGCCGAGGCCAGGAAGACGGAGACGACGAGACCGGCGGTGTCCGCGCTCACTGAAACAGATGTTACATGCAACGCGGACGCCACCTAAACGGGGACTGTCCCTCTTTAGGTTCGATAGGCTGCGCCGCGCAAGTGGTCAGGCCACCCGGCCAAAGCGAAGGAGGACTGCGGATGAGCTCGCCCTTCGGGACGTTCGAGGGCATCGATCCCCACGAGTTCGTGCCCGGCGTCCACCTGCGAGCGATCGGCGGCGAGCAGGTGCTGCTGTGCAGGGTGACCTACGAGCCCGGCAAGCAGGTACCGCGCCACAGCCACGAGCACACCGAGCAGGTCATGTACATCCTCGACGGTGAGGTGACGATGACGATCGAGGACGCGACGCGGACGCTGAAGGCCGGCGACACCGTCGTCGTCAACCGCGGCCTGGAGCACGAGCTGTACTCGGAGGCCGGCGTGACGTTCATGGAGGCGCTCGCCCCGGTCCCGCTCGACCACGTGCCCGACAAGACCCGCGATCTCGTGCTCGGCCCCGACGACGGCGCCACGCACGTGGACCGCTGACCCGAACCGAGGAGCGAGATGGCCTACGTCGTGAGCGTCACCTGGACCGCGAAGCCCGGCGAGGAGGCGGCGGTGAAGGACGCGCTGGAGCGCCTGCGCGAGCCCACGCTGGCCGAGCCGGGCGTGCAGGCCTGGACGCCCCACCGCGATCCGCAGGACCCCACGGTCTTCTACATCTACGAGCGCTACGACGACGAGGCGGCGTATACCGCCCACACCGAGACCGAGCACTTCAAGCGCGACGGCTTCGGCGACGCGATTCCGCGCCTGACCGAGCGCAAGCGCTCGTTCTACGAGCCGTTCTGAGCGATGTGAGCGACGTCGAGTTCCAGCCGCTGGCCCGCCGCACCTACGTCGCGGAGGCGATCCGGACGATCAAGGACATGATCCTCGACGGCCGGCTCGCACCCGGTCAGCGGCTGCCGCCCGAGCGCAGCCTGTCCGAGGCGCTCGGCGTGAGCCGGCCGACGGTGCGCGAGGCGATCCGCTCGCTGCAGGCGATGAACATCCTCGAGAGCCGCCACGGTGCGGGGACGTTCGTCGCCTCGCTGTCGGTCGACGAGCTGCTGCGGCCGCTGCAGTTCGTGCTCTCGCTGGCCGAGGGCGGGCTGGATCATCTGTTCGAGGTCCGGCTGCTGCTCGAGCCCGGCGCCGCTGCGCTCGCTGCCGAACGCGCGAGCGGCGAGCAGGTCACCGGCCTGCGCGACTGCGCCGCGCGCGCGGAGGCCGAGGCGATCCCCGACGCCGACGCGATGCTGCGGCTCGACACAGAGCTGCACGAGCGGATCGTCGAGGCGTCGGGCAACCCGCTGCTGCAGCACCTGTGGGCGGCGACCAGCGCGCTCGGCGCCGAGAGCCGCGCCTACACCGTGCGGCTGCCGGGCGTGCGCCCGCGGACGATCACCGAGCACCACGCGATCGTGGAGGCGATCGCCGCCGGCGATGCCGCCGCGGCGCGGGCGGCGATGACCGAGCACATCTCGCGCATCCGCGACGCCGCGCTCGCCCCGCGTACGGCAGACTGACGCGCCGATGCCCGAGCGCGTGGTCCCGACGATCGAGGAGATCGAGCGCGCCGCGGGCGGTCTCGATCCCGCGTTCGCGGACTCGCCGCTGCTGCGCGGCACCGCGCTGGATCGCGACACCGGCGCCGAGGTCGCGCTGAAGGTCGAGACGCTCAACCCGATCCGCTCGTTCAAGGGCCGCGGAGCTCTGACCTGGATGCGGGAGGCCGGCGCGGACGCGCCCGGCGTGGTGTGCGCCTCGGCCGGCAACTTCGGGCAGGGCCTCGCGTATGCGGCCCGAGCGGCCGGCGTCCCGTGCCACGTGTTCGTCGGCCGCGCGGCGAACCCGGGCAAGGTCGAAGCGATGCGCGCGCTCGGCGCGCGCGTCGAGGTCGGCGGCGACGACTACGAGGCGGCGATCGCCACCGCGCGCGGGTTCGCCGAGGGTGCCGGCCTGCGCTTCGTGCAGGACGGCCGCGACCGCTGGATCGCCGCCGGCGCCGCGACGATGGCGCGCGAGCTGACCGGCGCGGGCGTACTGCCCGACGTGGCCGTGGTGCCGGTCGGCAACAGCGCGCTGATCCTCGGCGTCGCGGTGTGGCTGCGGCAGCGCAACCCGGAAGTGCGCGTGATCGGCGTGTGCGCGGAGGGCGCGCCGGCGCCGGTGCTCTCGTGGCGGCGGCGCGAACCGGTCGCGAGCCTGCGCGTGGAGACCGTGGCCGACGGCATCGGGGTGCGCGAGCCGTTCCCCGAGTCGGTCGCGGGCATGCTCGAGCTCGTCGACGACATGGTGCTGGTGAGCGAGGACAGGCTGCGCGCGACGGTGCGCTACCTGGCCGAGACGACGGGACTGCTGATCGAGGCGGCCGGGGCCGCCGGCGTCGCGGCGCTGCTCGCCGATCCGGGCGCGTTCCGCGGCGCGCGCGTGTTCACGCCGCTGTGCGGCGCCAACCTGCCGCCGGGCACGGTCGATTGGTCCGGCGCCTGGCGCGCGTGAGGCGCCGAGGGACGCAGGGATCACGCAGGCGCCGGGGAACTTCTAGCGGCGTCCAGGTGCTCCGCGAGCGCGCGGGCCAGTTCGGACGCGACCGCCGCGTGCTCGCGCTTGAGCAGGCAGCAGCGCAGCACGGTGGTCGTCTCGGCGTCCGCTTCCACGTCCGGATGGCGGGCGCGCAACCAGTCGGTCGCGACGCGCAGCTTCGCCACGTGCCAGCCGGACTCGGCCAGCGAGTCGAACGCGCGCTCGGCCGCCGCGGTCGCGGCCGCCGCCGACGCGCCCGTCGGCAGCGCGCACACGATGTCGAGCTCGGGCTCGAGCACCACGGTCGTGCGCGGGTCGGCGTCCAGCACGGCGGCCAGCTCGAGCGCCGCGCCGCGAGCGGCGGCGAGGTGGCGGCCGAGGCCGTCGCGGGTGGGCGGCAGCGCGCGCAGCGTCGTCCAGAGCGCGGCGGCCGCGGCGCCGGCGCGCGAGCACTCGAGGCTGATCTCGCCCAGATGCATGTCGTCGGACGTGAAGTACGTGTACGGCGAGTCGTGCGCGTAGAACCGCCCGACGCCGGGGTCGGCGAACAGCACGCAGCCGCAGCCGTAGGGCTGGAGCCCGTGCTTGTGCGGGTCGATGACGACCGAGTCGGCGCGCGCGATCGCGGCGAACGGCGCCGCGGCGACGCCGGGCTCCCCGCCGTCGGCGAGCAGGCGGAAGAAGCCGCCGTACGCCGCGTCGACGTGCAGGCGCGCGCCGTGCGCCGCGCACAGATCGGCGATCGCGGCGACGTCGTCGACCGCGCCGAGCCCGGTCGTGCCCGGCGTCGCGACGACCGTGCCGACGCCGCCCGCGCGCAGCCGCGCCTCCAGCGCGTCGAGGTCGAGCCGGCCGAGCGCGTCCTCCGGCACGGTCTCGTGCCGCGCGCCGAGCACGGCCGACACGCGCGCGTGCGTGTAGTGCGCGTTGGCGCCGGACACGATCGCGCGGTCGGGATGCAGCTCGCGCGCGACCCACAGCGCCTCGAGGTTGGCGATCGTCCCCGACGCGGTCAGGTGCCCGAGGTGCTGCGGCAGCCCGAACATGGCCGCGAGCTGCGCGACGGCGTCCTTCTCCATCTCCGCGGTCGCCGGCCCGCCGTCGAGCGCGTGGTTGTTGGGGTTGAGCAGCATCGCCGTCGCGTAGGCCGCCCAGGCCAGCGCGGTCGGCGGCTTGAGCATCTGGCCCGCGTAGTGCGGGTCGGGGTAGGGATACGTGTTGCGCAGGCGCTCGGCCAGCTCGGCCAGCGCCTGGAGCTCGCCGGGCTCGGCTTCGTACTCGTCGGCGAGCACCGTGCCGAGCGGGAGCAGCGCCCGCGCGCGCTCGTCGAGGCGCTCGGCGATCGGGTCGGGCAGGCGGACGTCGCGCGGGTTCATGCCCGCGCACGCTAGTGAGTGTGCGCCACCTCACGGGAATGCGGACCCGCCGCAGCCAGTCTTGATTCCCATGTCCCTGACGCTCCTCATCGCCTTCGCGCTCGGCACGACGGCGCCCTGCATCGCTCTCTGGGCCGCCGATCAGCGCGACCGGGTCTCCGCGACCCGGCCGTGACAGACTCCGGGCGGTGACGATCCTCGTCCACGCCGAGATCCATGGCCTGGTCGGCCGCGCACCCGAGCTGCGGACGCTGCTCACCGAGCACGCGGCCACGACGGCCCGTTCCCCGGGCTCGGCCGGCTGCGTCGCGTACGAGCCGCTGGGCGCCGAGCCGGGCGAGTACGTGCTCGACACGTGGTGGGCCGACGAGGCGGCGATGCGCACGCACTACGCGTCGGACGCGTACGGGAGCTACGTCGGCGCGGTCGGAGAGCTCCTCGCCCGCCCGAGCGACGTGCAAGTCCACTACATCGAGCGCAGCGTGCGGCCGCGCGGTAACGCGTCGCTCGACCCGACCCGCCAGGGCTAGCCCCGCTCCAGGAGCTGGACCGCGAGCTCCGCCCCGGGGAGCGCGGCGACCTCGTCCCGCACCCGCCGCGCGGCTTCGCGATAGGCGGTCTCGGTGAGGACCGCCGCGGTCGCGTCGCGCACGTCGGCGGGGGTCGCGCGGACGACGTCGAGCACGCGCGCGACGCCCAGCTCGGCGCAGCGGGCGGCGTTGTGCGGCTGGTCGGCGCCCATCGGGAGCAGCACGGACGGCAGCCCGTGCGCCAGCGCGTCGACCACGGTTCCCGATCCGCCGTGCGAGACGATCGCGCTGCAGGAAGGCAGGACGGTCGCGTGGTCGACGTGGCGCTCGATGCGCACGCGCTCGGGCTGGGGGCCGAGCTCGCGGGGGTCGATCTCGTCCCCGACGCTGACGATCACGCCGATCGGCAGCTCGCGCAGCCCGGCCAGCACGCGCACGAACAGGTCGCCGCACTCCAGGTTGAACACCGTCCCGAGCGTGAAGTAGACGAGCTGCGACTCAGGAGCGACGCGGTCGAGCGGCGCCGCGCGCAGCGCCAGCGCGATGCCGCGAGGACGCAGGCTCGGCGGGAACGGCGACAGGACGAGGTCGCGCGAAAGCATCGCGAGCTCCGGGTCGGGCGGCAGCCCGTGCTCGGCGCGCAGCGCTGCGAGCGGTTCGCCGACCACCTCGCGACGCACGAACGAGTTCGTCGCGGTCACGAGCACGGTGGCGTGCGGAAGCCCGAGCCGCTCGGCCGCCACCATCGCGCCGAAGTCGAACTCCTCGCAGACGAGCAGATCGGGCGCCCAGCGCGCGCACAGCGCGAGCACGGTGGCTGCGCGCTCGCGCGCCAGTCGCCCGGCGAACACGTCGCGCAGCACGCGGTCCTCGCGCGCCGCGCTCACCGCACGCAGCGGCACGCGCCGTGGGCGATCGCCGGGCGCGGGCGCCGCGAACGCCGTGAACCCGTGCGACTCGACCGCGGCAGTCAGCGCCGGCGAGCCGCTGAACGCGACCGTGTGCCCGGCCGCCGCCGCCGCGCGAGCGATCGGCACGAGCGGGTCAAGATGACCGCGGCCGCCGGTGAACGTGAACAGGGCTCGCATTCACGAGTTGACCGTACAGTCGGCCGGTGTCCGCGGTGGCACCATGAGCGGGATGTTGGGTGCCGTGGCGGGCGATATCGGGCAGACGTATAGGGAACGACCTCCCGTTCCGGCGCTGGCCGGCATCCTGTCGTCGGTCTGGATGCAGAGCATCGCCCCGGGCGCCGAGCCGTACACCCACCGCATGGTCCCGAACGGCAGCGTCGAGTTGAGCGTCGTGGTCGGGGAGGAGGCGCGTGTGACCGGGCCACGGACCGGGTCCGCAGTGGACATGCTCGAACCGGGGGCGACGGTGTTCGGCGTGCGCTTCCGCCCCGGTGCGGCGTTGCTCGGAGTCGACGCGTCGGAGCTGCTCGATCTGGAGGTCGCAGCGGGCGAGCTGTGGGGCCCGCGGGCGGCGGAGCTCGGCGAGCGCGTCGCCGGCGCTGCAACGGTGCGCGATGCGCTTGCACTGCTCGAGGCGCAGGTCGCCCACAGCGCCGAGCGCGCGCCGGCGTCGGATCCGCTCGTCTCCGAAGCGGTGTCGCGGCTGATGCCGTGGCGGGCGCCGGACGTCGGCTCGCTGCACGCCGCGCTGCACATTTCCGAGCGGCAACTGCGCCGGCGCTCGCTGTCCGCGGTCGGGCTTGCCCCGAAGGTGCTGCAGCGGATCCTGCGCTTCCAGGGCTTCCTCGCGCTCGTCCAGCATGCCCTCTCGCAGGGCAGGCCGCCGGCGGCGGGCGGGCTGGCGCGGCTCGCGGCCGAGGCCGGCTACGCCGACCAGTCGCATCTCACGCGCGAGAGCGCGCGGCTCATGGGCATCCCGCCCGCGGCGTTCCTGGAAGAGGCGATCCACCAGTGCGCCCCCCGGCACGATCACCGTGCCTCGTTCGCGCCGCTGCTCGCGCCGCTCGCGCGCATCGCCTGAGCCTGGCGGTGGGCGCGACGCGTGTGGGTCAGGACTCTCGAGCTCCGGACGGTGGGCGCGGCCTGAGCACCCGGTGTGCGAGCTGAGTGCGGGACTTCACCCCGAGCTTGCGGAACACCTTTCGCAGGTGGTACTCGACCGTGTGGGAGCTGATGAACAGCCGCGCGGCGATCTCCTGGTTCGTCGCTCCTTCCGCCGCAAGGCGGGAGATCTGTGCCTCTTGCGGCGTGAAGTCATCGAGTGTCTCCACAGGCCGACTACGGGCGGTCTCGCCGCTCGCCTCGAGCTCGCCGCGCGCGCGCTCGGCGAACGCCTCCATGCCGAACTCGGTGAACCGCTCGTGCGCGGTGCGGAGATGCTCACGCGCGTCCAGCTGGCGGCGCTCCCGGCGCAGCCATTCGCCGTAGAGCAGCTCGGCGCGTGCGAGGTCCACCCGTAGGCGCGTCCGACCGAGCCGGTCGATCGCCTCGCGAAATGACGTCTCGGCGGCTTCCTCGTGGTTCAGCAGCGCTCTCGAGCGAGCCTCGATCCCGAGCGCCCAGTCGGTCCCGCTGGCGCGCGTGGTCTCCGAGAGCCGCTGTAGAGCGTCGCCCGCGCGCTGGGATTTTCCGCTTCGAGTGGCCGCTTCGATCAGCTCGACCCACCCCCACATGGGTTCGACCAATCCCCACGTCGAGAAGCGCGGCTCAGGCGGCTCTCGGTGAGCTGCTTGGCCGCGGCCAGCGCGTCCTCGTAGCGGCCGAGCCCGTTGTAGAGCACGGCCTTGGCCCACTCGGCGACCAACAGGCCCATTCCTTCGCCCCGCCGCACCACATCACGCCTCGCGGCCTCGATCAGCTCTTGAGCTTCCGCTTCGCGGCCGCGGAAGGCGACCAACCCAGGGCGTCGTAGAGGAGCGATATCGCCCCCCGTCGCCTCGGTGAGCGCGTTCACCTCCTCGGCCAGCGAAGTGGCGAGCGCGAGCTCGCCCGCGAAGTTGTGCACCCCAATGCGCGATGTGAGGGCGATCGGGAGCACGGTGAGCGCGCCGGCCTCGCGGGCGACCTGGACGAGCCGGGCGGAGAGCGTGTCCCAGCTCTCGTAGTCCCATACAAGCACGGCGGCGCGCCCGGCCAGCCACAGCCAGCGAAGCGCTTCCTCTCTCGACATCGCCTCGGCGCCGAATGCGCGCAGCGCCCGTTTCACGAGCGGCGCGCCCGCGCCATGCCCATCGGCGATCAGCAGCGCCAGCCCGTCGAGCAGCAGGTCGTGCGCGCGCGGAGCGGGTGGTGAAGGGGGCGCCGCACGGACGGCCTCGGCCACCTCCCGCACCCCACCCCCCTTGGCCAGACGGCCCGCGAACAACGCCGCGGAAAGCGCATCCAGATACGTCTCACGCGCCAGCCTCACGTCGAGCGGCTCGAGTCGTGCAGCAGCCTTGAGCAGCAACGGGGGAGCGTCACTGCCGCGACTGGAGGCGAACAGGATCCGGGCGCGAAGCACGTCCACCTGGGCGCGCTGGAGCTCGTCGAGCCCTCCCGCCTCGGCCGTAGCCAGCAGTCTGAGGGCCGCCTCCAGCGCGCCGGCTTGGTGCTTGGCGTGTGCCGCGGCCAGCGCGCGCCGCGTCCTGCGCCGCAGGGTCGAGCGTGAGCGCGGTCGCTCGTTCCAGGAACGCGGCCGCCGCCGCCAGCCCGCCGCGCGCCTGTGCACGGCCCGCTGATCGCTCGAGTTCGACGGCCAAGTGCTCGTCTGGCCCGGTCGTCGCCTGTGCGCGATGCCAGGCACGGCGATCGGGGTCGACCACCGGGTCGGTCGCGTCCGCGAGCGCCCGATGTACGTCGCGCCTGTCCTGCGCCGATGCCGCTCGGTACACAGCGGACCGGACCAGCGGATGACGAAACGTCACGCCTGCGCCGAGCTCCAGCAACCCCTCGGCCGCGGCAGGATCCGCTGCCGACGCGCCGATCCCGAGTTGCTCGGCCGCTCGCCACATGAGCACCGGATCGCCGGCCGGCTCGGCCGCTGCGACCAGCAACAGCTGCCTCGTCTCGGCCGGGAGCCGCTCGAGCCGCCGCCGGAAGCTCTCCTCGATCCGGCCCGGCAGCGGCAGCGCCCCCGGGAAGCCGAACCCGCCCGCCAGTTCGGCTGCCGTCAACCCGCGCGGTAACTCCAACAAAGCCAGCGGGTTCCCCCGGGTCTCCAAAACGATCCGCTCCTGTACCCGCTCGTCCACCCGAACGCCCAGGGCCGAGCCCAACAGCGCCCGCGCATCCGCATCGCGGAGCCCGTGCACGTGCAGCGTGGGCAGAGCGCGCAACTCATCGCTCAGCTCGCGCGCTGCGAACAGCAACGCGACCCGCTCTGCCAGCAGCCGCCGCGCCACGAATGCGAGCGCCTGTGCGGAAGCCCGATCAAGCCACTGTGCGTCGTCGACGACACAGACAAGCGGTTGCTCATCCGCGACCTCCGAGATCAGATTCAGCACCGCCAACCCGACCAGAAACCGATCCGGCGCGTTCCCCGTACTCAGCCCGAACGCGACGCCGATCGCTTCGCGTTGCGGATCAGGCAGGCGCTCGAGCCGGTCCAGCATCGGCGCGCACAATTGCTGGACGGCCGCTAACGGGAGCTCCATCTCCCATTCCACGCCCACGGCCCGCGCGACCCGGAACCCGGGCGCCGACCCCGATCAGGTGCTCCAGCAGGGCGGTCTTGCCAACGCCCGGTTCGCCAACCGCCACCAGCACACGGCTCTGCCCTTCGCGCACGTCCGCCAGCAGCCGGTCGAGTACCTCGGTCTCGCTGCGCCGGCCGAGCAACATCGCTTCCGGCCGCGTGGCCATGCCAACACGAAGATACCCGTGCACGCGGTCCCTGTCGAAGTCCTGCGTTCGGCGGCCGGGACGTCGCAGACTACGGCTTTCACTGATGGGTCGCCTGATGCGATAGCCGCTCGTCGCCGCCACGATCCAGCTCACCCCAAGTACCACCACCACCTCCGAGCCGCACTGATCTCAATCGACTGGAGAGTCCCTGTGACGACCACTGACGAGAAGCTGGTCCCGGCGGAGTCCGGCGACATCTACGAGCGGATGCAGGCGATGGTGACCAGCCATTGGGTCAGCCAGATCGTCCGTGCAGCGGTTGACCTGTCGCTGGCCGAGCACCTGTATGACGATGGCCTCACGGCTGAAGACGTGGCCGAGCGCGAGGGCAGCGCCCCGAACACCACCTACCGGCTCATGCGAGCGTGCGTCGCGCTGGGGTTGCTGACGGCCGATGCCGATCGCCGATTCCACGGCACACCTTTGCTGCAGACGCTGCGCAAGGACACGCACGGTTCACTGAGAGGCCTGGCGCTGGCGACCACCCTGCCCGCTCAGTGGCTGGCGTGGAACGAGTTCACCGCATCCGTCCGTGCCGGTCACACGCAGGTGGCTGCGGCTCTCGGCACCGATTTCTTTGACTACCTCCGGCAGCACCCCTCGCAGGCGCGTGACTTCTCCGCCGGAATGACCAGCACGACGTCGCTCTGGGCCGGCGAAGCCGCAGACGTGATCGATACGACCGGAGTGAGGCTCGCCGTCGACGTCGGCGGTGCGAACGGCTCGCTCCTGCATCTCCTGCAACAAGCCAACCCCGATCTTCTCGGAATCGTCTTCGACCGTCCGGGCGTCGTCGACGAAGCCGCCGCCGAGACCGCGCGAAAGGGCCTGACGGAACGCACCACCGTGCTCGCCGGCGACTTCTTCCAGGCCGTTCCCGAGGCCGACCTCTACCTCCTGAAGTTCATCCTCCATGACTGGGACGACGAGCGCTGCATCGAGATCCTCGAGCGCTGCCGGCAAGCGATGGCCCCCGACGGCCGGATCGTGATCGTCGAGATGCTCGTCGGTGAGGTCAGCGATCCCGGTCTCGGAGCACTGATGGACATGAACATCCTCGCGATCGTGCCCGGCCAGGAGCGCTCTGTGGAGGAGTACGACGCGCTCCTGAACGCGGCCGGCCTGCGGCGAACGGCCGTCCGGGCCACGAACTCCCCGCAGAGCGTCATCGAGGCCGTCGCCGAGTTCCCCCCTACTCAGGAAAAGTCATGATCACCTCTAACACCATCCCGCGCGCAAAGTTCGAGACGCTGAGGGCGATGATCGCCGGCGACGTCTTCACGCTCGGCGACGACGGCTATGACGAAGCGCGCCGACCGTGGGACCTCGCCGCTGATCAACGGCCCGCGGTCGTCGTCATCGCCGAATCCGTCGTCGACGTGGTCCGAGCGGTGCGGTTCGCCGCCTCGCAGGGGATGCGCATCGCGCCGCAGGGAACCGGTCACGGCTCGCTTCCGCTGGAGCTGCTCGAGGGCGCAATGCTGCTGAAGACCTCGCGGATGCGGCGGGTGGAGATCGACCCGGCGACCCGCACCGCTCGGGCCGAAGCCGGCGCTCAGTGGGAGGACGTCACCGTCCCCGCGGGTAAGTATGGCCCCGCCGCACTGGCGGGCAGCTCGCCGAACGTAGGTGTGATCGGGTACACGCTGGGCGGCGGGATGGGCTGGCTGGCGCGACGCTACGGGCTCGCCGCGAACAGCGTGACGGCGGTCGAGATCGTGACGGCCGACGGCCGCCTGGTGCGCGCCGACGCCGACCAGGAGACCGACCTGTTCTGGGCGGCGAGGGGCGGCGGCGGCAGCCTCGGCGTCGTGACCGCGCTGGAGATGCGGCTGTACCCCGTGTCCGAGGTCCATGCCGGAGCGCTGTTCTTCCCGATCGAGCGCAGCTCGGAGGTGCTGCACGCCTGGCGCGAGTGGACCGACACGGTCCCGGACGAGCTCACCTCGCTCGGGCGAATCCTGCGGTTGCCGCCCGCTGACGAGGTTCCATCGATGTTGCGGGGCCGGTCATTCGTGCTGATCGAGGCTGCGTACCTCGGCGACGCGCTCGCGGGCGCCGAGCTGATACGTCCGCTGCGCGGGCTCGGCGCCGAGCTCGACACCTTCGCGACGATCCCCGCGTCCGCGCTGGGTCAACTGCACATGGACCCCGAGCAGCCCGTGCCTGGGGTGGGCGACGGCGCGTTCCTCGCCGACCTCCCAGCCGGCGCGATCGACACTTTGGTCACCCTGGCGGGCCCGGACGTCGACTCGCCGCTCCTGAGCATCGAGCTCCGCCACCTCGGCGGCGCGCTCGGGCGGGAGCTCGCCGGGAGCGGAGCCCAGCCCAAGATCGATGCCGGGTACGTGCTGTTCGGCGGCGGCATCGCCCCGACGCGAGAGCTGGGCGACGCGGTGCGCACGCACATACAGGCCCTCAAGGACGCCTCGGCCCCATGGCACGCCGGCTACGACTACTACAACTTCGTCGAGACCCCCGCCGAGGCCGACGTCGTGCTCCCGCACGGCTCCTACGAGCGGCTGAAGGAGATCAAGGCCGCGTACGACCCGAATGAGGCGATCATCTCCGCCCACCCGGTCCGGCCGGCCGAGGACTGACATGACGACCACCGCGGTTCTCACGGAGGGTCCGACACCAGGGACGAAAGGCCTGCAAATCGCCACTTGGAGCTCGTTTCACGGCGCCCTGCATCAGCATCTACTCGAGCAGTTCGTGTCATCCATCCCCGGAAGGAAGCGGCGCATGGCCTCACTGGTCCTAAAGATGTCCGTCTCGCTCGACGGCTACGTCGCACCAATCGACGGGAGCACCGACTGGATCGCTGCGGGAGGCACCGATGACGCCCTCAGTTGGACTGTCGAGACCGTGGGCAACGCAGGCGCGCATCTCATGGGTGCCACCACCTACGCGGTGATGGCCGCCTACTGGCCCGGCGCCTCCGGGCCGTTCGCCAAGCCGATGAACGAGATCCCCAAGGTCGTGTTCTCGGACTCGCTCGCGTCCGCCGACTGGGGCGAGACGACGATTGCCGCCGGAGACCTGGCCGAAGCCATCACGCGGCTCAAGCACGAGCGCTCAGACGGATACCTGCTCGCCCACGGCGGGGCACGCTTCGCCCGATCGCTGGTCGAGACCGGCTTGATCGACGAGTACCGCCTTCTCATCCACCCGGCCGTCCTGGGCGCGGGCGAGCGGATCTTCCTCGCACCGCTCACCATCGAGCCGATGAGCACCACCGTCTTCAGCGGCGGAGCCGTCGCCCACGTCTTCGCGGCGCACCCGTGATCGAGCCCGATGACCGCGACAAGTACCGCCGCGAGCTGTCGGCCCGCGGGGTCAAGCCGATCATCGCAGTGGCCCGGCGGACGATCCCGTCACTAGCCCAAGCCTCCCTCCCCGGCGCCACCGGCCGCGCGCATTCCCTCTCGCAGGCGCTCGAGGTCGGTCTCGGGTGAGAGGACTGTGACAGGCACCCCGAGCGTCTCGACACGGTGCGGCAGATCCCGCCGCAACCACTTCGACATTCGTCTGGGCAGCGTCGAGATGATGATCTCGTCGAAGTTGCCCTGCCGCACCGCGTCCTGGACGGACTCAAACGGGTCGGGGCCGCCAACCAGGCCTTCCACATTGCCTCCCGCGGCCGGCTCCATCAGTCGGAGCGCCGTCTCAAGCGTCCAGTCGGCCGCTTTACGGTCGGTCACGTCGGGGATCAACAGAGCGAACTCGCAGGGACCATCCTTGGCGCGGGCGCGTATCGCCTCGATCAGACGGTGCGTAGCCGCCGTCCGGTTCGCGACGACAAGGACCCGGGTGTTTCGCGCGGACATCGGCTACTCGCTCGGCTCTTGCCGACCGCTGCTATCCCGGCCAATTCTTGTGCGGGCCTCCGGAATGCCGCGAGTGACTCTCCGCCTGCACCGCAGCCGCGCGTGTAGCAGCGATCTTCTCGCTCTCGCGCTGGCGCCGTTGCGCACGAGCCGCCTGTCGCTCCTCTTTCGGCAACGTCAACTCCCGAACTCGGGAGAACAAGCTGCGGAACATGATCGCGCCTTCCGTGTGGGGGGTCGCCTCGTCCGACCCTACGCCTCGTACCCAGCGGCTGCAACGCGCTGATCTTTCGCCTGCCAGGGGCAGTCCAGCGACTCGGTCGCGGAGTTGCGCTTAGCGCGAGTACCGGAACTGATCGGCGATCGGCGATGAGTGTCGCGTCTGCCTGAGTCGTCTCTACGAAGGAGCGGCCACCGAGCCAGAACACCTACGCCTGACGGCGTACGCGAAGAGTCACCTCTGGGCCGATGACAGCGATGGTTCTGACCCGGATCATCACAGCACGTCCGAGAAATCGCTCGACTTAGGAGTCAAGGTGACCAGTGCCGATTCTCGAATCTCCGGTTCTCCGAATCTTTGGACCTCCCGACCTGCGTCTCGCCGGCTACCGTCCGCGCCCTTTGTCGAGGCGCGCTCATGAAGGGACGCACGACTGGTGAGCTCACCACGACAGTGGAGGGATTGTCCCCCGCGCCGCCGGTACACAGAAGAGATCGTTTTGACGACTTTGCCGGCGTTCAGCGACTTGCGAAGCGTCGACTCCCTCGATCCCAGTTCACGGAAGTTGCAGGGGGGACGGGTCAAAGTCGAACCCTTGCAGCAAATCTTCAGGCATTCGACGAGGTGAAGTTTCGCCCCTTCGCGGCAGCGGCCCGACCGGACCGTGACCTAGCGACGACGGTTCTCGGGATCCCCCTTTCCATGCCGCTGCTCCTCAGCCCGGTGGGGGCTTGCGTGTTCTTCACCCCGCAGGGGCCAAGGGTGCGGCACGGGCGGCTGCGGGAGCGGGGACGGCCGCGGCCGTAAGCATGTCAGCGGGCCACTCGCTTACGGAGGTCCGTGCAGCCTGCCCCCAGGGTCCGATCTTGGCGCAGCTCTACATGTTCGAGGGCCGTGAGCGAGCAGAGCAGGTGATCGCCGAAGCGGTCGAGCAGCGTTGTCAAGCCTTGGTTGTCACCGCCGACTGTGGGGTAAACCCGAAGTCGCATTCACCCTTGGGGATCAACCTCCAGACCGCTATCCAGTACGGGCCCGAGTTGGTCACAAGGCCCGGCTGGCTACTGAGGTTCATTCGCGACGGTCTGCAACTGGGTGTCGCCAACAGCGCCCTCGGCATCGGTCGGCGCCAGGAGATCTACACGCCCCAGTGGGACGATTTCGAGTGGATCCGCGAAGCATGGCCCGGCCCGTTGGTGATAAAGGGCATTGTTCGTCCGGACGATGCTCGACGGGCGGTCGACCATGGCGCGGCGGCCGTCGTCGTGTCAAACCACGGTGGCCTTGCACTCGACGGAGAGATGGGCACCATGCGTGCGTTGCCTGATGTGGTCGCTGCCATCGGTGGATCGGCTGAGATCCTCCTCGACGGCGGCGTGCGTGACGGTGGCGACGTACTAAAGGCGCTCGCGTTGGGGGCTCGCGCTGTGCTCTTTGGACGGCCGTACGCCATGGCTCTTGCTATCGGTGGCGAACCCACCGTGCGACACCTTCTGGAACTGCTTAGAACTGACATCAACCGGACACTGGCTCTGGTTGGGGCGAATTCAGTCTCAGAGATGAATCCGTCATTCGTGGAAATGCCTCCTGCGCATGAGAAGTTGTCATTCGTGGACGTGCCTCGTGCCGCATGAGAAGGTGCCCACTTCACCGTTCCACGTTGGCATCGCCACAACCGATCCAGACGGCGTCCAGTCAGCCTTGAGCGCCCCTGTGCTCATCTCGCAACCCGACGGAGCGACCGACATGTCGACAAGCGCAAACACCCCGACCGAGGCGCCCGGACTCCGGAGCACCGATCTGCAGCGGCACGATCTCAGCGCCCCTGGACGCGAGGTCATCCAGGACCTCGTCGAGATCAGCCCGGAACATCCTTCCATCAAGCACAAGCATCCGGGCGAGGAGATCATCTACGTCCTCGAAGGCTCGCTGGAGTTCCAGATCGAGGGTCAACCGGCGAAGACGTACAACGCCGGCGAAGCCCTGATGGTGCCGGCCGAGACGGTTCACTCGGTCAGAAACGTCGGGGACGGGAACGCTGTGCAGCTCGCCACGTTCGTGGTTGAGAAGGGGAAGCCGTTCCTGGTCGTGGTCGACTGAACCAGGACGGAGGTCAGGTCAACCGACGCAGCAAGCTCGTCCACACGCAGGTCGGCGCGAGCACCACCGTTCAGACCGCCACCGACATCCCGACCCGTCCACGTTGGGGCCGACCGTGCGGTGCAGGGCGATCGCCCAGCCGAATCTGTAGGCTCGCCGCGAGGTCACATTGGGCAGCCGCGCCACACGAACCGCGGACCGCGAGCCGGACGCAGCGGAGCCACAGTCGCCGGGCGCCGGCGCCGCGGCGCCGTCGAGCGCCGCGACGCTGCTCGACCTCCAGCGCCGCATCGGCAACCGCGGCCCGACTCTGACACCGGCGAGCGCGTCACCGACGTGCTCAACCAGCCGTCGCGCGATGGGCTCGCCGTCAACGCCGTCCGCGTCGACTACGAGCCGGGCGGGTTCTCGCGCGTTCACCGCCACCCGGCCGGAGCGTACGTGTATGTGATCGAGGGCAGCGTGATCTTCGGGATCGATGATCACGACCCGGTCGTGCTCAAGGCGGGGGACTCGTTCTACGAGCCACCGGGCGCGCTCCACGCCGTGTCGCGCAATGCGAGCGAGGAGTTCCCGGCGAGCCTGCTCGCCTTCTTCGTTCTCGGCGAGGGTGAGTCCCCGACCGTCTACGACGGTGACTCGTGATGCGCGTCGTCCGGCTGCGCGCGGCGGGTGGTCCGGAGCAGCTCGCGGTCGAGGAGGCCGACAGGCCACGACCCGGTCCGGCGGATGCGCTCGTCCGCGTATACGCGGCGGCGATCACCCGCGGCGAGCTGGAATGGCCGGTGGACCGTCTGCCGGCGATCCCGTCCTACGAACTCTCCGGAGTGGTCGAGGAAGTCGGCACGGGCGTCGCCGGCGTCGCCGCCGGTGACGAGGTGTTCGCGCTGACCCCGTTCGACCGCGATGGCGTCGCGGCCGACTACACCACGGTGCCCGCCGAACTGCTGGTGCCCAGGCCGCAGGCGCTCGGGCACGCCGAGAGCGCCGCGATCCCGCTGCCCGCGCTCAGCGCCTGGCAAGGGCTGTTCGACCACGGCCGGCTCGACGCCGGCGAGCGCGTGCTGATCCACGGTGCCGCAGGCAACGTCGGCGGCTTCGCGGTGCAACTCGCCCGCGCGGCCGGCGCGCGCGTGATCGGGAGCGCATCGGCGGCGAACCTGGATTTCGTCCTCGACCTCGGCGCACACGAGGTGGTGGACGCGGCGGAGGGCCTCGAGGACGCCGTGGAACCCGTCGACGTCGTCTTCGACACCGTCGGCGGCGAGCGGTTGCGTCGCTCCCGCGCCGTGCTGCGTGCCGGCGGGCGACTGGTCTCGGTGGCCGAGGAGCCGCCCGAGGGAGGCGTGTACTTCATAGTCGAGCCGAATCGCGACCAGCTCGGCTCGCTCGCGAGGCAGATAGATGGCGGCGATCTGCGTCCCCCGCTCGTCGAGGTCTTTCCGCTCACTTCGGCGCGCGAGGCGTTCGCGCGCAGCCTGGAGCAAGGCCGGCGGGGCAAGGTGGTGCTGGCGGTCGCCGCGTGACGTCGGGTGATCGAGCGGCCGGATCAAGCAATCGTCTCGCCGTCTCGCGGGCCCCGTTTAGCGCGTGCGTCCTGAGCCAGATGCGCCGCATCGAGACCACGATCGCGCTGCACACGACCAGGCAGGTACCGAGCTACATGCAGTCAGAGGTGCGGCTCGATCCGCGCTGCGCGTGAGTGCCGCTTCGCGCGAACCGGAGCACTCGCTTGACGACGCGGCGCACTGCTCCAACTGCCTCGAAGCGACAGCGCGCTCTGCCCGCCGGTCCAGAAGATCGCCTTTCCATTGGCCGCCGCGGCCCGCGTCGAAAGGTGGCCGCGGGCCTCGGGCGCTTCTGGCTCGTGTGCTGGAGAGCGGGGCGGTCCCGCTCACCCCCGCCGAAGCGATCGCGTCGGCCCTGCTTCGCCGCCCGTCACCGATCCGTAGTTGTCGCCGGAGGCACGCACCTTCACCCGGTTGCCCGCCTTCGGAATGCAGGTTCGGGGCACATAGGCCCGGTGGGACTTGTCGGCCTCGGAATAGCTGAACCGAAGCTTCGGGCAAGTCACCATCTTGGCACCCTCGGGCTTGGACCGGTCCGGTAGGTAGGACAGGCTCTTCGCCCATGTCGCGCCGGGGTAGCAGCCGTTCGAGATCTCATAGCCGGCCTTCGTCCCCCAGTCCAGGACGACCTTCATGTAGTGGGCGTCGCAGGGCGGCCCGAAGCCGAAAAGGTTGACCTTGAGCGCAGTCTTGGCGTTGTTGACCACCATCTTGTCGATGTCACCGGACCCTTGAACCGTCTGCGACGCGGCGCTCGCTGATCCGGCGAGAGACAGCACCGATCCCAGCGTCAGGGCCAGAACAGAAACAATCCGTCGCAATGTGAATCCTTGCTGCCGGAGACCCGGCGGTAGAGGACAAGCCGACGAACGAACGCCGGGCTGACCGGCGGAACTTCCGGTTCGGCCCAGCGTCGCGTACTGAACATTTGTCCATGTAACTCACGCCGTGCCGCTCGCAATTGGCGGTCGACGGCGCGCCGCCGGGGGTAGTTGTGTGCTGTCGGTCTCGATGCAAAGCACGGCCCAGATGGCGACAGCCGCCGCGACATCCGCTGCCGCTTTCGCCTTGCCAGCGGCACTCACGGCTGGCACGCCGTCGCCATCGCATCTGCCTCCAACGAGCAGCGACGGTCAGACGATGAAGGTCACCAGGAACGCGGCAGCGCCCGCCGCGAGAATCCCAAGTGCGCGGACCGCCCGAGCGGCCCTGCGCACGAGCGCGACTCCCACCACCAGCGTGAGCGCAAAGGTCGCCAGAATCACCTCCGAGGAGCCCGACTCGATCCGGCTCGCACCGCTGGGTGTCGTGACCCGGCAGTTCGTTCGTGCGGGGACCACTTTTCGACGTAGTGGTAGCGGTCGATCTCTCGCGCGTGGCTGGACACGCACGGATCGTTGAGGGCGGCGTGGCTCATACACCCGACTCCATACGCGACGCCTATCACCGCCACCGCGATGAGAACCCGCCTAGCCACGCGCCGAGCTTATGCCGCGAGCTTCGGCCCGCGCGCCACTTTCGCGATCGCCTGCTGGCAGTCGCGACGAACGTACTCGCCGGACCGCTCGTTGTGCCTCCAAGCGGCACGGCAGCGGGCGGCGCGACCGAGCGCGGCCTGGCGATCACGGCCGCGGCAGGGGATGCCGTCGCCGGCAGCGCGCTCGGCTACGGTGTGCTAATCGCTCGCCGCCCGGGGACTAGCGGGTCTCGCTGACTCCCGTGACGACGGCCCCGCTGGTTCGTCGGCGTTGACGCTCGAGGTGTCCGACGTCGATGTGGGAAACGGACGCCCCGCCGGCCAGAAGCCCGGCGGGGGCGGTCCGCTCCAGGCAGACGGATCGGCTCAGGTCTTGTACGTCAGCACGACGTCCGAGACCGAGACCTCTCCGGTGCCGCCGATCCTCTCCGCGATCAGGATGTTGTCGGCCGGGGGCGCGAGCAGCGCGGTATCCTCGACGATCTCCTGCCACGCCCGAGCCTGGCTGGAGTCGAACACCTGATCCACGATGAGGTCGCCGTTGAGCGTCATCTGCAGCGTGACGGTCGGATCCGGGTTGGGGTTGACCCGAAACGTCAGGACCGGGCGCTCGCCGAGGTCCGCGTTCGGAACCTCGAAGAGCGAGAACTGGTGGCTGGGATTCGAGTCGTTGAGGGTGGTCGATCCGTCCTGGATGTCGATGTAGGGCATCGAGAACTCCTTTGTCTTGGTGGCGGCTCCGCGCGGCGCGGAGCCTCGGGAAACGCAGCGTCCAGCAAGGGCCCGTGTTCAATGTCCCAGCGCTGTACGTCGCCGACCATGGGGCAGATCCCCGGTGTGACACCCACCTGCGGGCTCCAAGGGGGTGCCCGCAACGTTGCCGGCCGGCGGCGTCGGCGTAAGCGATCAGGCATAACCGTGCCGTCGTAAAAAGCGCCAGCTGCGCAATCGAACTCCATGCCAGGCCGCAGCGACATCGCCGGCGAGCCTCAGGCGCCGAGCGCTATGGTTGGAGCGGCGTCGGAGGGCGCATCCGGGTCCGCGGGAAGGACGGAGTCCACCTCGACGGAAGTCGTGCTGTGTCGTGTCGGCGTCTTCCTTCGCCCTGGTCGCGGACCGCAGGTGGTGAATTGATGCGTGATGGCTCGTTCTCTTCCGGAGCGCCCCGACCTGGCCCAGCTGCGTCGCCGGGCGAAGGAGCTCTACCGAGGCGCGCTCTCGGGTGATCCTGAGGCGGCGGCGCGGGTGCGCGCCGTGTCGGAGCGGCTCTCGCTCAGCGCCGCCCAGCTGGCGCTCGCTCGGGAGTACGGCTTTCCCGAGCTGGCCGATGCTGAAGGCGGAGGTCGATCATCGCCGCTTGATCGAGGAGGGGCGACGTGGCGGGTATCGCGCGGCTGGTCGCGGCGGAGCCCCAGCTCGCCCGCGAGCCGGGGCGCTCGTGCATCAGCGCGCCCGGGCTAGCGCTCCAGCCAGAGTGCCCCTTTCGCGGCGGGTTCTCGATCGCGCGCATGTCCGAGAAAGGACATGCCCCTACATCCGGCGCACGTCCCGGATAGCGCCCGGTCACCGGGACGCATCCCCGGGCGGGCGCTGTCTGTCCGAAGATTGCCTTGTGCGGCAATTGACGCAGCGCGTGCGGGTGCAGAGGATGAGAGCTTCATCGCCACCCCGTTGGAACGACGCGTGGAAAGGAGCGCCGGTCATGAAGGTCGTTCGCTTCGCGACTCTGGTTGTCCTGCTCGCCCTCGTCCCGGCGGTGCCAGCGTCGGCGACGGGTCTCGGCGTCGGCCACAGGGTCGAGAACCTCACGGTGCCCGGCGTGGCCGCGGGAAGCTCCCGCCCCGTCAAGGTCCATCTCTGGTATCCGGCCGACAACCGACGCCTCTGGCGGGCGCCCCGAACCGTCTACAGGTCCACGCTGTCGGGCCGCGAGCCGCTCCCGGAGGGATGGCTGCTCGTGGACGGTCGAGGCCGAGCTCGCGCGCGAGACGGACGCGATCGACCGGCGCGGCATGCCGTTCCCGGTGATCGTCTTCTCGCACGGCTCGACGAACGACCCGATCGACTACGCGCACACGCTCGAGCTGCTCGCCGCCGCTGGCTACGTCGTGGCCGCCCCGTACCACGTCAACAACACCCAAGATGACGTGCGGATCGACTTCGTCAACGGCCTAACGTCACCGCCGCTGTTCCCAACCTGCGACGACGGGCTGGCATGGCGGCCGCCACCGTCGGCGGCGCCGTGCGCGCGGACCAGCGTGCCCAACAGCATGAAGGAGCGCAGCCGGGACATCAGCGCCATCCTCGACGCGCTGCCGCGCTGGTTCGGAGACCGCGTCGACGTCTCGCGTGCCGGCGTCATGGGACACTCGCGCGGGACGGTCAGCGCGCTCGCCGCCGCCGGAGGCAGCACGCTGTGGGACTTCGGTGCCGAGCCCCGGGTGAAGGCGGTCATGGGCATGGCGATCGGCGGCGCGCCCGTCACGTTCGGTGCGGACCTCGCCAACGTAACCGTTCCCGTCCTGCTGGTGGCCGGGGGCAAGGACGCCAACAGCGTGCAGCTAGTCAGCGAGCAGGCGTTCGACGCGATCTCGAGCCTTGACAAGTTCTTCGCCGCGCTCCCGAACGCGACGCACCGCAGCTTCGACTCGACGTATTGCGCGCAGCTGCAGTCCGCGGGGGCGGCGTTCGACAGCGATCGCGACGGCGTAGTCGAGGACGCCGAGCTCGCGAACCCGGGTCCGGTCCTCGACCGGCACACCGTCGGCCTGATCGCAGCCTCGGCGCCAGGCTTCCTGTCCGGCAAGGCGGTCAACTACTGCGCCCGCGAGTTCTTCACCCGCCCGGTGAACATCGAGCGGCTCGTGGGCGCCACTTTCAATTCCGAGTACGCATGCGACGAGTCGTCCTGTGGGGTGGTCCCATCCGTCGCCGGACCGCCCAGCGCGTGCGTGACGACGAGGATCCCGTGCACAGGCTTGGAGACCGAGGAGGTCAAGTGGGGAATGGCGGGGATGGCGGCGGCGTTCTTCGGTACGGCGCTCACCAAGGACCGGCTTCCGTTCGGCCGCTACTTCGCGCTCCGGCTGCTTCTGCACCACCTGCCGATGGTCGGCACCGTGAAGGAACAAGTGGGGTAGGCGCCGAGGGTGAGCGCTAGCAATTGCGCGGCGCCGTCGCGCAGCTCGACAGCTATGCAAAGACCGTCGACCAACAGTCGCGCTCACTGCTAGCCGCAGATCAACGCCGGCTGTGTATCGCGGTGACTGGCGCCGCGTGGTCCCGCAGGCCGATCGCCTTCGGGACACCGGTCCCGCTCTCCTGCCAGACGCGGGCGTCCGCGCGAGCTGCGCCACTACTCGCCCGCGAACGGCACCGCATCCTGCTGGCACGTCGCTCCGTCGGGCGGCGTAGCCACGTCGATCAGATAGCGCGAGACGGCCGCGTCAGCGCATTGCGACATGAACAGCGAGGTGTGGCCCCAGCCGTGCACCGTCAGCAGTGCCGAACGCGGCAACAGGCTGTCCACAAGCTGCGCGCCCTCGTAGCGAGTGGCCGGATCGAACCGGCTCCCCACCACGAGCACCGGGCTGGCCGTGGCCCGGTTGAACGGGCCCATGTAGCGATCGCGGTCAAATCCGCGCCATTCGGCGCAGATGCTCGACGCCCACGTCCAGATGCGCCCGAAGTGGCCGAACCGCGCGTCCGCGAGCGCCCCTTCAATCGACCATGCGTGGTAGTCGTCCGGGTTGTCGCTATCGCTGCACGCCACGCCCGGGAACCCTTCGACGAAGTTCTGATAGTCCGAGTCCCCATGCATGCGCACGCCGCGGGTCGGCGTGTACGCCGGTCCCGTGCGCTCGTACAGCCGCTGCAATCGTGCTCCGATCCTGACCGGAGCGACCTGGTCCTCGACCTCGGCCAGGAACTGCGCGAAGTCGACCCACGTCGATGAGTCATAGAGCGCGCCGAGCGTGATACCGATCAGGTTCGAGTAGTCAAGCAGCCCGGTCGTGCCGTCCGGGAACGTGATCTCGGCCGGCTCGTCGCGCAGGCGCTGCGCGAGAGCGGCGAAGCGCTCAGCGGCGTCACCCGAGAACGCGCAGACGTCGCCGCCGGCGTCGCACAACCGGAAGAACTCGTCCAGCGTCGCCTGCGCGCCGGCGTCACTGCGCAATCGTGTCGAGAACGGCACACGCCTCGCCGCGTCGCCCTGGCCGGTCGACCACGCGATCGGGTCCAGCACGCCGTCGACGACGAGCGCGCGCACGCGATCGGGGAACACCCCTCGGGGCTCACGAGCCGCTGTCTAGGACCTCGTCACCGGGGGGCGGAGCCCGTATGCGGCGCGAAGGTGCTCGTGGTGAGCGCGCAGCTCGGCGTCGTAGGTGACGGCGTTCCGTCAACCGCTTCTGCTCCACGCGAAAACGAGCTCTCGGAATTATGCGGGCCGGCGTCGGTCCTTGGTCCTACCCCTACCAAGGAACACCGATGCCCAACGACACCTCCTCGCCCGGCCGTTTTCGACGCCTGCTAGCCGCCATCCGCGCCGCCCACCGGCGTGAGTCGGAGCAGTGGACCCGGCGCATGGAGCGCGGGCCCGAATCGGGCCCGCGCCGTCCCCTTTAGGCGATCCCCGGGAGCTCCTAACCCTGGACACGCTCACGGGCGCTCAGAATGCCGCGGCCGCGGCCTCGGCGACCCGTCGTGTCCTGCTCTTGGTCGCCGCCGCGGCGGGTGAGCGAGTACAGCAGAGGCGGCTTGCCGTCCGGTGCGGGCGTGCTGGCGCAGGCCGAGCGCGTGTGCACGTTCAAGCCCGTACGAATCTGTAGGCTCGCCGCGAGGTCACATTGGGCAGCCGCGCCACACGAACCGCGGACCGCGAGCCGGACGCAGCGGAGCCACAGTCGCCGGGCGCCGGCGCCGCGGCGCCGTCGAGCGCCGCGACGCTGCTCGACCTCCAGCGCCGCATCGGCAACCGCGGCGTGCAGCGGGTGCTCGCCGCGCAGGGCGTGCAGCTCGCCCGCAAGGAGCGGGTAAAGACGCGGCTCGAGCGCCTGGACGAGCTGCTCGACAAGTTCAACGTCGACGAGAACGCGGTGATCGCGCACCTCGGCACGCTCGACGCCAACGAGAAGCAGATCGTGCTGCGCGACTACCGCAACCGGATCGCGAGCCCGCTCGACGCCTGCGAGATGGTGCGTGCGGTCAAGCACCTGGGAGGGTCGCTCGCGACCAAGCTGTCGTGGGTCGGCGCGGCGGGGACGCCGGACTACGGCGACATCCGCGAGCTCATCACCGACTCGAAGGTCCCGCAGACCGAGCGCAACGCCCTCGCGACCAACCGCTGGCGCGACTGGTTCGTGCGCGTGTGCAACAACGCGACGATGAAGCAGGCCGTGGTCGACCTGCGCTTCAACCTGCCCAACCAGCTCGCGTTCATCGCCGGCGAGCAGTCCGCCACCCTGACCGACTACTCCGAGATCCGGCCCTTCATCGTCGCCACGACGGTGACCGACGACGACCGCAAAGCGCTCAAGAACTCTGAGTGGCGGGACTTCTTCGTGAGGGTCTGCACGAACCGCACGATGCGCGACGCCGTCGTCGACCTCAAGTTCGACGTCCGGACGAAGATCGAGTGGCTCCGCGCCGAGGGCACCGACGCAGGCCTGTTCAAGGGGGCCATGGCGGGGACCCCGCGCGCGGAGATCGTCACCACCGTCAAGGACTCCACGCTGATGGCGTGGATCGCCGGCGAGATGGGTGCCGAGTACGCGACCGCGGTCGACCAGGTGCTGATCGAGAAGGCCCGGGCCGACGCCCTGGCCGACTTCAAGAACGCAGTCGACCAGATCCCCGAGAAGCGCCTCAACGACCTCGACCGGGCGAAGTCCTGGCTCGATTGGATCTCGTCCGACGCCGGCGAGCAGCGCTTCGCCTACCTGGCGGCGCGCATCATGCTGATCTCCAACTACGCCCCGGCGGCGCGAACCGAGGCGCTGCGCGTGCTCTCCGCCCAGTTGCTCGACCGCAGCACCGCGCTGCGGATGATCGGCAACCGGGTGCAGGCCGTGATCGTGCCGCGCGGCAAGAAGATGACCGAGCTGACGGAGTTCGCGCCGCTGCTCACCAGCGACTCGGGCAAGGGGCCGGGCAAGACCTTCGACGGCCGCTGGTGGGCGAGCGTGCGCGGCGTCGGGAACGTCAGCCTCAACGGCCGCATGTACGCGGCGCTCACCGAGGAGAACCTGCTCGGCGGCGTGCCGGACGCAGCGGTCGGAGGAGGCGGCTACGCCGTCGGCTACTCGACCACGACGCACGAGTTCGCCCACGTCCTGCACCGAAACGGGCTCAGCGCGGAGCAGAAGAAGCTGGTCTCCAAGCACTACAACCGCAAGCGCAAGGCGACCGAGACCAAGGACACGCTGACGAGCGCCAACGTGTGGCCCGACGGCCCGCGCATCAGCCCGACGGCGCCGACTACCTGGGCTGCGGCGGGCTGGACCGACGCCAGGTGGATCGAGAAAGCCGCGACCATCGCCGAGGACAGCCGCCGCGTCTACGAGAACTACTCGTCGCAGAACGACTTCGAGTACTTCGCGCAGCTCTCGAACGTCTACCTGGGGACCAATCTCGGCACCGATCCGACCACCGGCCAGCCGCGCAACAACGGGCGCGCGTGGATCGTGGCCAACGAGGACCCCGAGATGCTCGCCCTGCTGGACCTGTTGTACAAGCAGCGCACCGTGAACGACATCAACGCGAGCGGCGCCCTGACGCCCGGCGGGTTGTGCACGAACCCCAATCCCGGCCCGCCACCGGGTCCGCCGGGGCCGCCGCCGGCCGGCGGGGGGCCATGAGCGAGCGCGCCGTCCGCCAGTTCGCCGTGTACGTCGACGGGCGCCTCGCCCTGATCGTGCGCGACAATCCCGGCACCCTGCGCTCGACGGCCGGGCCGCCCGCCGGCGTCGTGCACGGCGGTGGGCCGCCGCCCCCGCCGCCCGGACCACCGCCGGGGCCAGACGAGCCGTTGATGCCCGAGCCGCCCCCGGGCACGCATCCGTTCATCGACGCCCAGGCCTACGACCCGGTCAGCGAGGACCGGCTGCGCCGCCTGCTCGACGACTCCTCGGGCTTCGACGACTACCTCGCGCGCCTCATCGACGCCGGGTTCGACATCGCCTCCACCCGGCCCGACGAGGGCTATGACTTCGAGCTGCCGCCGGTCGTGCGCCTGCGCGCGGGCTCGGACCTCGTCGGCGCGGTATGGCCGGCGCCCGGGCAGTTCACGGCGCTCGCGCGCCAGCCCGCCGAGGACGAGCTCGGCTCGGACATCGCGACGGCGACCGCGTACCGCACCGACTGGGCGCCGCAGATCCTCGCCGCCGTGCAGGGCGCCGACTCGTTCGAGGAGCTGCTCGAGCGTCTGCGCGCGGCGGGACTCGAGACCTGACCGCGCTCCCACGATCTGGTCACGCCGAGCACTCGCGCACGATCAGAAGCGTGGAGGATGACGAGACCGTGGCCGAGTACGCAGACCGCGCTCAAGAACCGCTCAGCGAGCAGCTGCAGTCCTGGCTCGAAGGCGAGGGGGACAAGACGCTTGGCGGGCTGATCGAGGTGTTCGAGAAGCGCGCATTCGCGATCGTCTTCGTGATCCTGATGGGCGTGCCCGCGCTGCCACTGCCTACCGGCGGTGCAACGCACGTCTTCGAGGCCATCGCCGTGCTACTCGCGCTCGAGCTCATCGCCGGACGCGACGAGATCTGGCTGCCACGCCGCTGGCGTGAGCGGAAGGTGGCGACCGACGGACGCTTCATCACAGCACTCCTGAAGGCGATCCGCCGCCTCGAGCGCTTCTCGCGGCCACGGCTGCGCTTCGTGTTCGGGCACCGCGTGAGCAACGTCGTGTTCGGGCTGATCGTTGCCGTAGGATCGATCGCCGCGTTCGTCGCGCCACCGTTCACCGGACTGGACACGCTGCCCGCACTCGGTGTCGTGCTCGTATCGCTCGGCGTGCTGCTGGAGGACTTCGTCTTTGTCGCGATAGGGCTTGTTGTCGGGGCTGCCGGCATCATCCTTGCGATCTTCGTCGGCGGAGCGGTTTTCGATGGGCTCAAGAGCCTGTTCTTCTAGGATCAGCGCGCCGACACGAGCGGCAGCGTGAGCGTGCTGCTCGCCGGACGGACGGTCAGCTCGGTCCCGGGCGCGGGTCGCAGGGTGTAGTCGTGGTCGGTCGACACCACGACGAGCCCGATGCGGTGACCCGCGGCGAACACGTAGTCGTCGGGTTGCAGGTCGAATCGGAGCGAGTACTCCCGCCCAGGCCTGACCGGCAGGCTGAACGAGCTGCCGGCGCGGTTCTGCGGGTCGAGCCAGCCGCGCGTGACCATGACCGGAGCTTCACCGGCCGGCCCGTAGTCGACAAGCACGGCCGTGATGTTCGCCGCGGAGCGGTTGACGATCGCCATCCGCAGGTCCACGACCGAGGTGCCGCTGAGGTGCGCGGCGCGGCGCAGCGCGGAGGTGAGGTAGACGAGCCGGTTCGGATTCCCGACATCGGGCGTCTGGATCAGCACGTCGTCCGTGTCGAGCGCCCGCCCGTTGTCGACGAAGTGCTGGCGGATCGAGCCGCGCCCCGGCCGCGATCCGAGCGTTCCGGGCTCCGTCAGGTTCTCCGCGGCCAGTCGCAGGCGGGTGCGCGTGCTACCCGGCAGCTGCGCGCATCACGTCCTCCCCGGAAGTCGGGCGCGACGCTAGCTGCCACCGCGCGGAGCGCTCAAGCCGCCTGTGCTTTTCCGGACGTCGCGGCGCGGTCCCGGCGGATCGGGCCCGCGCCCTCGCGCAGCGGACCGCCGTCGCGCCCGGCGCGGCTCGCGACCATCTCGGCGAGGATCGCGACCGCGGTCTCCTCCACCGTCGAGGAGCCGATGTCGAGCCCGCAGGGCGCATAGATCCGCGCGAGCTGCTCGTCGGTCACGCCCGCCTCGCGCAGCCGCGCGTTGCGGTCGTCGGTCGTGCGCCGGCTGCCGAGCGCACCGACGTAGCCGGCGTCGGTGGCTAGCGCGGCCAGCACCGCGGGGACGTCGAGCTTCGGGTCGTGGGTGAAGACGAGCACGGCGTCGCGGGCGCCGAGCGTCATGTCGGCGAGCACGTCCTGCGGCCACGCGGCGACGGTCTGCGCGACCGAGGAGAAGCGCGGCGACTCGAGGAACGCGCGCCGCGGGTCGGCGATCGTTACGCGGTAGCCGAGGCCCTTGGCCAGCGGCGCGAGCGCCGAGGCAAAGTCGATCGCGCCGAAGATCACCATCCGGGGCGGCTCGGCGAACGCGGCGACGTGCACCCTCAGTCCGCTCCCCAGCGAGGCGCCGTCGGGGCCAAACGCGCGTACCGTCGAGCGGCCCTGCCGCGTGAGCCCGCGCGCCTCCTGCGCGGCGTTGGAGTCGAGCAGCGCCGGCCCACCGAGCGTCCCGATCGAGCCCGCGGCGTCGACGAACATCTTCGCGCCGGCGCGGTCGCCGTCGAGCAGCGTCGCAAGCGCGGCCGGGCGCTCGTCGCGGATCGCGGCGAGCGCGGCGAGCGTCGCCTCGCGCCCGTCCTCGCGGATCGGATGGATGAAGATGTGCACGATCCCGCCGCACATCAGCCCGACGGTCCCGGCGAGCTCGTCGGAGATGCCGTACGTGACGAGCTTCGGAGGCGCGCCGTGCGCGAGCATCTCGATCGCCTCCTGCGCGACCGCGCTCTCGACGCAACCGCCGGTGACGGAGCCCTCGATCGTGCCCCGCTCGTCGACGTAGACGCTGGCACCGACGTCGAGCGGCGAGGAGCCGTCGACGGCGACCAGCGTCCCGGCCGCGACGCGCCGGCCCTCGGTGAGCCACTCGGTCACGGTGGCCGCGGTCTGCTGGACGGGTCGGATGATCACGCGTGGCTCCAAGCTCGGCTCGCGGTGCGGCGCGGCCGCCCGCAGGTCTCCGGCAGGCGCCGCACCTCACCGAGAAGACTAGGGAGGTCGCGTGCTCCGGCCAGGACGTCGAGCTGCGGCAGGATCGCCTCCATGCCGCGCGTGACCGGCCGGTAGGCGGGGTCGCACGCGAGCGGCGACCACCACACGAGCCGGTGGCAGAGCCGTGCGAGCCGTCGTGCCGCGTCGGCCATCGCCGCCGGGTCGCCGCGCTCGAGCCCGTCGGACAGCACGATCACCAGCGCGCCGCGCGCGAGCTCGACAGACCGGCCGTCGGCCAGGAACTGCTGCAGCGCGGCTCCGATCCGCGTGCCGCCGTCGGCGTCGAGCACGCACTCCGAGAGCGCCGCGAGCGCCGCGTCGACGTCGGGCGTTTCCAGTTCCGCGGTCACCCGCGTGAGCCGGGTACCGAATGTGAACGCCTCGGCACGGTCGGTCGCGCGTACGACCGCGTGCGCGAACCGGAGGAGGTCCGGGCTGTAGGCGCGCTGCGAGCCCGACACGTCGATCAGGATCAGCACGCGGCGCGGTCGCGGCGGCCGTCGCCGCCAGGCGAGCCGCACGATCTCGCCGCCGGAGCGGTTCGCGGCCGCGAGCACGCGGCGCACGTCGAGCGTCGGGCCGCGGCGTGCGCGCGCCGTCCGCCGCGCCGTGATCCGCGGCAGCGTGACGCGCAGCGCGTCGCCCAGCTCGCGCAGCTCGTCGCGCGCGTCGGGCGACGCGGGCGCGAAGCGGCGCACGTTCGCGAGGTCCAGCGGGCTCGCGTGCAGGCCGGTGCCCGGGCGCGGCTCCAGCCCGTCGAGCGCGCCGTCGCCTCCACCGCGCGGTGCCGCGGTCTCGCCGCGCGCGTCGGGCGTCTCGGCCCGCGTCTCGAGCGCGAGCCGGCCGCCGCGGAAGTACGCGGCGAACACCGCGTCGAACGCGTCGAAGTCCTCCGCGCCCGTCACAAGAGTCACGCGCGCGCGCCAGTACAGCGCGTCGGCGCTCTCAGGCGGCGAAGCGACCAGCGCCAAGAGGAAGTCCGCCTTCTTGGGCGAGCCGACCGCGACTCCGGCGTCCTCGAGTGCTCGCAGGAACGCGTGCAGGTGCTCGCGCGCGAGCGTCGTCACCCGCCGCCCCTCATCGCCCACGGGCCGAGCCGTGGGTGGCGCGCCGCGAGCGCCGCGCCCCTCATCGCCCCAGACCGAGCAGCTCGGCGCGCGCCTGCACGCGCTCGAGGTCCTCCTGCTCCTTGAGCAGCAGCCCGAGCGAGCGGCGCAGCGCGGCCGGCCATGGGACGCCGTCGGCGGCGAGCGTCTGCGCGCCCTGCGCCCAGTCGATCGTCTCGGCGATCCCCGGGCGCTTGAGCAGCTTCTCGCTGCGGACGCGCTTGATCGCCTCCACCAGCGCGGCGGCGGCCGCATCGTCCAGCCCCGGCGCCTGCGCGCGCAGGATCGCGCGCTCGCGCTCGGCGTCGGGGAACGGGATGAAGTGGTACAGGCAGCGGCGCTTGAGCGCGTCGTGCAGCTCGCGCGTGCGGTTGGACGTGAGCACGACGACCGGCGCCCGCGCGGCGCGCAGCGTCCCGACCTCCGGGATCGTGATCTGGAAGTCGGACAGGAACTCGAGCAGGAACGCCTCGAACTCCGAGTCCGAGCGGTCGATCTCGTCGATCAGGAGCACGGCGCCCTCGGAGGCACGCACGGTGCGCAGCAGCGGGCGCTCGAGCAGGAATCGCTGGTCGTAGAGGTCGCCGACCTCGCGTCCCTCGGCCTCAGCGACCCGCACCGCGAGCAGCTGCTTCGGGTAGTCCCACTCGTACAGCGCCTGGCCGGCGTCGAGGCCCTCGTAGCACTGCAGCCGGATCAACTCGCGCCCGAGCGCGCCGGCGAGCACCTTGGCCAGTTCGGTCTTCCCCACGCCCGGCTCGCCCTCGACGATCAGCGGCCGCCCGAGCACGAGCGCGAGGTGCACCGCGGTCAGGAGCCCCTCGTCGGCCAGGTAGCGCTGATCGGCGAAGCGCCGGCCCAGCTCCTCCACCGAGTCGACGTTCGTCTGCGCGACCATCAACCCTGCAGCTCGTCCAGCCCGCGCAGGATCTTCTCCGGCGTGAACGGCATCGACTCCAGCCGCACGCCGCAGGCGTCGTAGATCGCGTTGGCGAGCGCGGGGATCGGCGCGTTCGCGGTCATCTCTCCGATGCCCTTCGCGCCGAACGGGCCGCTCTCGGCCGGGCGCTCCAGGATCACGCTCTGCATCCGCGCGTTCTCGGCCGGGCCGGGCATCAGGTACTCGCTGAAGTCGGTCGGGCCGTGCGCGCGATCCGGGTAGTACGGCTCGGTCGTCTCGTACAGCGCGTGCGAGATCCCCATCCAGGCGCCACCCTCGATCTGCTGCGTCGCCATCGCCGGGTTGAGCGCGCGGCCGACCTCGTAGACGTTGTACATCGCCAGCACCTCGACGATCCCGGTCTCGTCGTCGACCTCCACCTCAGCCACCGTGCACGCGTGCGCCTGGCAGGAATCGGGGTCCATCTCCCCCGTCTCGGGCACCGGCTCGTTCTTCTCCTTCAGGAAGATGCCGCGGCCCGCGATCGTCCGGCCCTGCTCGAAATGGGCGGCGAGCGCGAGGTCGACGATGTGGATCTTCTTCTCCTCCGAGCCCTTGAGCCTGATGAAGCCGGTCCCGTCGGTCTCGAGATCGGCGGGGTCGACCTCGAGCTGGTCGGCCGCGACCTGCAGCATCACCTCGCGCGCCTCGCGCGCAGCCATGATCACGGCGTTGCCGACGCGGTGCGTGCCGCGGCTGGCGAACGTGCCCATGCAGTGCGGGCCGGTGTCGGTGTCGGCCGTGTCGACGAGGATGTTCTCGATCGGCAGCCCGAGCGTCTCGGCCGCGCACTGGGCCACGACGGTCTTGAGTCCCTGGCCCAGGTCGACCGACGAGAGCGTGACGACGAACGTCCCGGTCGTCGTCGAGTGGATCAGCGCCTGCGACGGGTCGCCGCCGAGGTTCATGCCGGTCGGGTAGTTGACCGCGGCGTAGCCACGCCCGCGCAGCTTCGCCATCAGCGCGGCTCCATCGAGGACATCGCGCGGTAGGACGCCGGCAGCTCGTGGCCGACCAGTTCGGCCGCTCGCTGGATCACCTCGATCAGTGCCGTGCCCTCCGCGCGCTTGCGGTGCGCCTTCATGTCCCCGTCACGGTAGGCGTTCGTGAGCCGCAGCTGGAGCGGGTCGATGTCCAGCGCGCGCGCGATCCGGTCCATCTGCGACTCCAGCGCGTAGTCGGCGATCGTGACGCCGAAGCCGCGCATCGCGCTCGACGGCGTCCGGTTCGTGTAGACGCAGTGCGCGTCGACCCACACGTTGGGGATGCTGTACGGGCCGGGCATGTGCGCCGCCGCCTTCGTCGTCCCGTACGGGCTGTGGCGCGAATACGCGCCCGCGTCGACATAGAGCGTGACCTTGCGGGCGGCGATCGTGCCGTCGGCCATCACGCCGTCCTTGATGTAGATCCGCTCGGCCGCGCGCGGCGAGGACACCTGCATCTCCTCCGCGCGGCCGTAGACGTACTTGATCGGCTTGTTCGTCTTCATCGCGGCGATGCACGCGATCGGCTCGACCATCACGTCGACCTTGCCGCCGAACCCGCCGCCGACGGTCCCGCCGACGACGCGCAGCTTGCCGAACGGCACGTCGATTATCAGCGCCGCGTTGTCGAGCGTGAAGAAGCACGCCTGCGTGTCGGAGTGGATCCGCAGCCGGCCGTCGGGCTGCGGGACCACGATGCAGCCGGTCGTCTCGGTCGGCGCGTGCTCGATCGGCGAGGACTGATAGCGCCACTCGAAGACGTGGTCGGCCGCCTCGAACGCGCGGTCGACGTCGCCGAACCGGATCCGGCGGCAGTGGTGGCCCTCGTAGACGAAGTAGTTCGTGCCGTGCGGCTTGATCGCCGGCGCGCCCTCCGTCAGCGCCTCCTCGACGTCGAACACGGCGGGCAGGTCCTCGTAGGTGACCTTGACGGCGGCGGCGCCGGCGAGCGCGGCCTCCTCGCTCGTCGCCACGATCGCGACGATCGGCTCGCCCCGGTAGAGCACACGGTCCTCGGGCAGCACCGGCTCGTCGTTCGGCTCGACCCCGATCAGGCGCAGGATCGTGTACCAGTTGTTCGGCACGTCCGCGTGGGTGAGCACACGCACGACACCCGGCACCTCGAGCGCGCCTGAGTGATCGACTTCCCTCAGCAACGCGTGGTCGCGCTCGGACCGGTGCATCTTCAGGTGCAGCATCCCCGGCGGCTTCACGTCCTCGAAGAACTGGGTGCGCCCGGTCACGTGGCCCAGCGCGTCGGAACGCTGCACGGGCGTGCCGATCACGTCGAACTCCCCGGCGCGCTCGGCCGCGAAGTACTTCGGGTCGGTCAGCATCACCGCACCACCGCCGAACGGCGCGATGCCGCGTCGAGGATCGCGTTCACGATCGACTCGTAGCCGGTGCAGCGGCACACGTTGCCGGAGATCGCGCGCACGACGTCCTCACGGCTCGGCGCCGGATTCGAGTCGAGCAGCGCCTCGGCCGCGAGGATCATCCCCGACGTGCAGAACCCGCACTGGGTGGCGAAGCCCTCCATGAACGCGGCTTGTACCGCGTCCAGCTCGCCATCCGGACCGGCCACGCCCTCGAGCGTCCGCACGGCCGCGCCGTCGATCGTCTCGACCGGGACGAGGCAGGACATCACCGGCTCCCCTTCGAGCAGCACGGTGCAGGTGCCGCAGGTGCCCTGACCGCAGCCGCGCTTGGCGGCGGTCAGGCCGAGCGTCTCGCGCAGTGCCGACAGCAGCGTCGCGCCGGGCGCGGCGAGGAACTCGCGCGGCTCGTCGTTGACGGTGAGCTCGATGACGCGGGATCTCATGCGGTCTCTCCGATCAGGGCGCGACGCACGTGGACGGGCAGGACGCGCGCGCGGTACCACGCGCTGGCGAAGGCGTCCGTGAACGGCTCGGCGTCCTCCAGCGCAGCGCGGCCCGCCGCCTCCGCGCGCTCGGGGTCGAGCGGCCCGCCGGCGAGCACGGCCTCGGCCGCCCGCGCCCGGACCGGCGTGCGCCCGGCGCCGCCGAGCGCGACCCGCGGTTCGTCGCCCAGGACCGCGGCGACCGTGACGATCGAGCCCGAGTTGAGCCGCCGCCGCATCGCCTTCGTGTAGCGCCACGCGCCATCGCGCGGCAGGGCGAAGCGCACGGCCGTGACGACGTGGGCTGCGGGCACGCCGTCACGCAGCACGTCCGCGACGGCGCGCGTGTCGTCCCCGGCCGGGCCGGCGACGCCGACGGTGGCGTCGAGCGCGAGCAGCGCGACCGCGAGATCGCCGTAGGGCTGCTCGACGAACAGGTTGCCGCCGACGGTCGCGAGGTTGCGGATCGTCGGCGAGGCGATCGACTCGATCACCGGCTCGAGGAACGCGAGCCGCGCGTCCGCGCCGACACGCGCGAGCGTTGTCGCCGCGCCGATCGTCGCCTCACCGCCCTCGACGGCGATCCCGGACAGTCCGGCGCGGCGCAGGCTGACGAGCTTGGCGACGTCGTGCGCCTCGGTGTTGATGCGCGGCATCACGTGCGTGCCGCCCGCGAGCACGACCGCGCCGTCGTCCAGCGCGCCGATCACGCCGGCGATCGATTCCGGTGTCTCGACGATCGGCATCGCTCAGGCCTCGACGACAGGATTGCGCAGCGTGCCGATCCGCTCGATCTCGCATTCGACCACGTCCCCGGGGGCGAGCGAGCGCTTCGGGTCCATGAACTCGCCGCAGCCCCACGGCGTCCCGGTCAGCAGCACGTCGCCCGGGTCGAGCGTGAAGCTGTGCGAGCAGAAGCTGATCAGCTCCGCGACGCCGAACACCATCAGGTCGGTCGTCGCGTCCTGCATCAGCTCGCCGTTCACGCGGGTGCTGAGCCGCAGCGCCTGGGGGTCGGGGATCTCGTCGGCGGTGACGATCACCGGCCCGAGCGGGCAGAACGTGTCGATGCTCTTCGCGCGTACCCATTGGCCGTCGGCGAACTGGAGGTCGCGGGCGGAAACGTCGTTGGCGACCGTGTAGCCGTACACGTGGTCGAGCGCGTCGCCGGGCGCCACACCCCGGGCGCGCCGCCCGATCACGACCGCCAGCTCGACCTCCCAGTCGACGCGCCGGGTGACGTCGAGCGGGAGCCGGATCGCGTCGCCGCTGCCGATCACGCTCGACGGGAACTTCGCGAACACGAGCGGCCGCTCCGGTCGCTCCAGCCCTGACTCGCGGATGTGGTCGAGGTAGTTCAGGCCGATCGCCACGATCTTTCCGGGGACGACCGGCGCGAGCCGACGCGCGTCCGCGACCGGTTCGAGCGGCTCGCCCGGAGGCGCGCCGGCGATCAGCGCCGGGACGTCGTGAGCGAGCGGATGCAGCGCGCCGTCGTGGTCCAGCGCCGCCACCGGCGCGGTCCCGTCGACCTCGATGCGCGCGACCTTCAATCCCCCTCCTCGAACACGCCGATTGGTCCGACCACCTTGCCACCCGCACGCTAGCGAACGGGGTCAGATCTTGCAATCGAGCACGTTGCTGCGCGATTGCAAGATCTGACCCCCTCTAGGATCCCGCGGGTGGCGGACCTGGTCTATCGCGAGCGCCCGGCGGCGGGCGAGCCGGACGGGCTGCTGGTGCTGCACCACGGGCGCGGCGCGGACGAGAACGACCTGCTCGGACTCGCCGACGTGCTCGACCCGCAGCGCAGGCTGCACGTCGCGACGCCGCGCGCGCCGCTCACGCTGCCGGGCTGGCCCGGCTACCACTGGTACGTCGTGCCGCGCGTCGGCTACCCCGACCACGACACGTTCCACGCGGCATTCGACAAGCTCGCGGCGTTCCACGACGAGCTGTGGGAGCGCACCGGGATCGCGCCGGAGCGGACCGTGCTCGGCGGCTTCTCGATGGGCTCGGTCATGAGCTACTCGCTCGGGCTCGGCGGGGGGCGGCCCGCGCCGGCCGGGATCATGGCGTTCTCCGGCTTCATCCCCGTCGTCGACGGCTGGCAGCCGGAGCTCGCCGGGCGCGAGCACGTCCGCGTGTTCATCGCGCACGGCCGCAACGACCCGGTCATGGAGGTCGGCTTCGCACGCCGCGCGCGCGACCTGCTGACCGCCGGCGGGCTCCAGGTCTCCTATCACGAGTCCGACGCCGCGCATCACATCGATCCGGCGCACGTTCCGGCGGCGGTCGAGTGGCTCGCCGCCGCGGAGCCTGCGACCCGATGAGCTGGCCCGAGCTCCCGTACGACGACTGGAAGCCGACGAAGCAGACGCTGCATCGCTACGCCCAGATCGTCGGCAAGATCCGCATGGCGCTGGTCCCGCCGCTCAACCACTGGTGGCACGTGACGTTGTACGTGTCCGCCCGCGGGCTCACGACCGGCCCGATGCCGTACGGCGACCTGACCGTGGAGATCGAGCTGGACTTCGTCGACCACAGCGCGCAAGTGCGCGCCAGCGACGGCAAGACCTCGTCGTTCCCGCTGCGCGACCGGTTCGCCTGCGCGCAGTTCTACATGGAACTGTTTGCCGCCCTGAGCGACGTCGGCGTCGACGCGCGCATCCACGCGCAGCCTTACGACCTCGGCGACAGCCCGCCATTCCCCGACGATCGGATGCACGACAGCTACGACGCCGACGCGGTGGAGCGGTTCTGGACGATCCTGCGCCATACCGACTCGGTGTTCGCGTCGTTCCGTTCGCGCTTCAACGGCAAGGCGAGCCCGCCACAACTGTTCTGGCACGGCTTCGACCTCGCGCACTCGCGCTACTCGGGCCGGCCGGCGCCACCGCGCGAAGGCGTCGACGCGGTCACGGCGGAGGCGTACTCGCACGAGGTGATCGCGTTCGGATGGTGGCCCGGCGACGACCGGACCACGCCGTTCCCGGCGTTCTACTCCTACACGGCGCCCGAGCCGGACGGGCTGCGCGAGCAGCCGCTGGCGCACGGCGCCGAGTGGCAGGGCAGCGGCGGCGGTTCGCTCGCGCTGCTGCCATACGACGCCGTGCGCACGACGGCTGATCCTGCGGCGACGCTGCTCGAGTTCTACGAGAGCGCCTACCGCGCGGGGACGAGCGCGGCGGGCTGGGACGCCGCCGCGTTCGCGACGGGTCGCTAGCGGACGCGCGGCGCGCGGTTCGCGGGCCGGCGGCGAAGGCGACGCGGGCGGTCCCAGGGCTCCGAGCCGAAGACGGCGGAGCGGGTGGCATCGTGGGCGAGGAGGAAAGCGAGAGGGTCCATGGCGACCATGGTGGACCCGAACCGCCATTCGTTCAAATTACCTTTTTGGCTATGTCATAAGGTGTGCGAATGCTCGATCCGCTCCGGCTCCTGACGTTCCGCGAGGTCGCCAACCGCCGCTCGTTCTCTCGGGCGGCCGAGGCGCTCGCGCTCACCCAGCCCGCCGTGTCCCAGCGGGTCGCCGCGCTGGAGCGCCAGCTCGGCGCGCGCCTGCTCGACCGTGGCCCGGGCGGTCCGGCGCTCACCGACGCCGGCGCGCTGCTGCTCGCCCACGCCGACGCGATCGCCGAGCGCCTCGCCCAGGCCGACGCGCAGGTGGCGGAGCTGGTGGCCGCCGAGCGCGAGACGCTGCGCGTCGGCGCGTTCCCGAGCGCCCTGGGATCGATCGTCCCTGCGGCGATCTCACAGCTGCGGGCCGAGCGGCCGGAGCTGCAGGTCGAGGCGGTCGAGGGGTCGGCGCAGGAGAACGGCGCGGCGGTCGCGGCCGGGCGCCTGCACGTCGCGGTCTGCTTCCAGGACGCGGCGGCGGCGCGGCACGCGCCGGACGGCAGCGAGCGTCACGAGCTCGGCGAGGAGGCGATGCTCGCGATGCTGCCCGCGGATCACCCGCTCGCAGGGCGGCCGCGGATCGAGCTGGCCGCGCTCGCGGAGGAGACCTGGTCCGCCCCGTCGCGCGACCACATCATCTACCGCGCGTGCGTCGCGGCCGGCTTCGAGCCGAGGATCGCGTACGTCAGCCGTGACCCGATGGCGATCGTCGAGCTCGTGGCGGGCGGGCTCGCGGTCACGCTCGCGCCGGAGCTGCTGGCCCGCCGGCGCCGAGCCGGCGTCGCGTTCGTGCCGCTCGACGACGCCGTCCCGCGCCGCTCGCTGTACGCGCTCACGGCGGCGAGCGGCGTGCGGCCGGCGGCGCGGGCGTTCGTCGCAGCGCTCGCCCGCGCCGTGGGCGCGTGAGGCTCAGGGCCCCAGCTCGCGCACGTGCCCGTCCATCCACGCGATCCGGCGCTTGAGCCAGCTGCGCAGCGCCGACACCTCGGCGGCGTACGTCGTGCGCCTCACCGCGGCAGGCGGGTTCGGCCAGACGCGGGTTCCGAGTACCGGCCAGCGGCGGAAGTTGCGCGCCGCCGCACCGGTCGCACCGAGCCGGCGGGCGTGACGGTCGACGCTGCGCAGCAGCGCTCGCGTCTGACCGTCGCGGCGCAGCTCACGCCAGCGCCGGGTGACCGCGGTGACGAAGCGCGGGTCCTCGTACAGCCGCCCGCCCCACGAGCGCCTCGCGAGCATCGAGCCCGCGAGCACCGCGCTCTCGCCGTAGTCCGAGTTGCCCATCGAGATGTCGAAGTCCCACACGGGTCCGAGCTGCCAGCGACCGCCCGCGCCGCGTGAGAGGAACGTGCTGGCGCGGAACGTGTCCTGGTTCTTGAACAGCTCGTTCACGATCACGTAGTCGACCGTGGCCGCCTCGTCGATGTGGCGACGCCAGCCGCGGGTCGGGTCGCGGAAGTCGCGCGCGTACAGGGCGCGTTCGGCACGGCCGATGCTGCCGCGGAGCCGTGAGCGCTGCTTGCGCGAGAGGTCCGAGCGCTCGGGATCCTCGAACAGGATGTGATAGCCGGAGAGCGGCAGCCGGAACGAGCGCCCCTTCTGGCGCGCCTGCCAGCCGAACGTCCACTCCAGCAGCTGAGCGGGCTCCGGCAGGTCGATCCGGTGCTTCTGCAGCTTGGGCTTCTCCATCAGCACATAGACGCCGTGGTAGCGGCCGTTCAGCGTGACCTCGGCGAAGCGCGTGCGGCTCGCGTAGCGGCCGAGGCGGCGGGCCGTCTCGTACGCCAGCACGTTGCGCATCAGCGTCTTGTCGTTGTAGCCGGCGTAGAGGATCCAATCGTCGTCCGCCGGCATCCCGAGCAGCGCGACGTCGCGGTTGTCGCCCTTGCGGTCGCGCAGCTCGACGCTCCAGCCCTGCTTCGGGAACCGCTTCGAGGACTGCCCGCGGAGCTCGATTCCGATGCGCCCGCGATAGACGGTGCGGCCGTCGTCGCGCACGGTCATGCGGGCCGTTCGCTTCTTGCCGTCGGGGATCGCTCCGCCGACGTTGACGCTGATGCGGGCGAGCGGGTCGGCGGCCGCGGCGGGCGCCGGCGCGAATGACGCGCCGGCGCCCAACAGCAGCAGCGCGACCAGCCACTCAGCCGGTCGAGTAGCCGCCACCCGAGTCCCCTCCGCCGTAGTAGCCGGGGTTGGCCGGCGCGACATACGAGTTGTCGCCGCCGCCGGTGCCGTCGTTGCCGCCGGTCCAGTCGCCGTCACCCGTGTTGTCACCGCCGCGCGTGGCGTCGTTGCCCCACGTCGAGTCGCCGTCGCCGGTGTTGTCGCCGCCGCGCGTGGCGTCGTTGCCCCACGTCGAGTCGCCGTCGCGGGTGTTGTTCCCGCCACCCGTGCCGTCATTCCCGCGCGTGGCGTCACGGTCACCCGTGTTGTCGCCGCCGCGTGTCCCGTCGTTGCCGCGCGTGGCGTCACGGTCACCCGTGTTGTCGCCGCCGCGCGTGCCGTCGTCGCCGCGCGTGGAGTCACCGTCGCCCTCGTCGTCGTCGACCTCGGCGACCTCGGCGCGCACGTCGTCCTTGCGCAGCTCGAGCGGTTCGACCGCCTGGGCCGTCCCGTCGTCGATGCTGCGGATCAAGCCGGCGCCTGCGCCCCCGAGGGCGATGACGACGGCGAGCATGAGCACGGCCATCTTCGCCGTCACTGCACTCACCTCCTGGATCGCTTGCTTGACCATCGTCCGCAGCCCCGGTGAGGCCGCCGTGAGTGGGCGGTGAGAGTGCTCTCACGCGCCGTCGAGTCCGCGCAGGCGCGCCGTCCCGCCGGGGCGGAAGCGGGTCAGCCGCGGCGCCGGGAGGCCGTCGACGAGCGCCTGGAGCGTGTCCTCCACGGCATCGATCGGCGGTCGGTCGGACGGCTCCGGAGAAAGGCAGGCGAGCACGAGCTCGGCGAGCGAAACGGGCAGCCGGCGCGGCAGCGCCGCGGGCCTGCGGCGCAGTTGCGGGAAGCGCTCGGCATCGGGCGGGAACGGCGGGTTCCCGGCGAGCGCCTCGAACAGCGTCGCTCCGAGGCCCCACACGTCCGTGGCCGGGCCGAGCCGGTCGAAGCGCGCCGGCTCGCACTGCTCCGGCGCCATGTAGGGGTCGGTGCCGACCGGCGCCGCGAGATCCGCGAGCCGCTCCAGCCGCCGCGCGACGCTCAGGTCGATCAGCCTCGGCCGGCCGTCCATGATGATGTTGCTTGGCTTGACGTCGAGGTGCACGACCCGCTCGGCGGCGAGGTAGCGCAGCAGCCGGGCGACGTCCAGGCCGAGCGGCAGCAACTGCTCGAGCGCGAGTCCGTAGCGGCGGATCAGCGTCGACAGCCGCGGCCCCTCGATGTGCTCGAGCACGACGTGCGGCCGCGCGCAGTGAAGAACCGCGTCGAACGAGCGCAGGAGCAGCGGGTGCGCGAGCTCGTCCAGCAGCGCGGCCTCGGCGGCGAGCGCGTCGCGCGCGCCCGCGTCCGCGGCCTGGTCCGGCCGCAGCGCCTTGGCCACCACGAGCGCGTGCAGGCGCTCGTCCCACACCAGATACGCCTCGTAGCGCCGCCCTCCGCCGAGCAGCCGCATCACGCGTCGACCCGGGACGAGCTCGTCACCTTCGGCGAGCCGCCAGGCTGACTTCGCGTGGGCGGTCATCGGGGCAACGCTTCTGCGCCGGCGTGAGTCACCGATGAGCGCAGGATGAGAAAGTCCTCACGCTGCAGGAGCCGCAGCCCGACGCGGACGTAGTTCAGCGTCTCGCGATACGGCGGAACCCCGTCGTAACGGCGCACCGCGCCGGGACCGGCGTTGTACGCCGCCAGCAGCAGCCGCGGCCGGGACGATCGGACCATCTTGCGCAGCGCGACGACATAGCGTGAGGCGGTGGCGAAACCGTCGTGCGGATCGTGCACGCGGCGGTGCCCGTCCCCGTCGCCGTCGACGCGGTAGTGCTGCCAGACGCGACCGCAGCTGCGCACCACGCAGAGCTGCGCCGGGCCTGCGCAACAGCCGGCGCGGTTGATGCCGGACCGGACCCCGGGCAGGCGACTGCGGCCGTGCCGCGACTCGTTGTAGCCGATCGCCGCGAGCAGCCGCGGCGCGACGCCGAAGCGCTCGCCGGCGTCCGCGTACACGACCGCCATGTCGCGCGGTGGTTGCGTGGAGGCCTGGGCGGCGGGCGGGTCGGCTGCGAACGCGAGGACGACGACGAGCGGTACCGCAGAGAGTCGTGAGAAGCGCATGGCGGCGGTTCTCGCCGTCGCCGGTGAGCCGGCGATGAGCCCGCCGTGAGAGCGCGTTCATGATGAGACGACTCTCACGCCCGGCTCACGTCCGCCTCACGCGACGCGGGGACAACCGACGCCATGACCGATCTCGCCGATGTCCTGTTGCGCCTGGCGATCGACGTGGCCGCGGCCGGCGCGCTCGTCTACGGCGTGTTCCTGCCGCGTCACCGTCGGATGGACCTGGTCGTGGTCTATGCCCTGTTCAACGTCGGCGTGTTCCTGGCGCTCGTCGTGATCGCGGGCGGACAGGTGAGCATGGGCGTCGGCTTCGGACTGTTCGCGGTGCTGTCGATCATCCGGTTGCGCAGCGAGCCGTTCTCCAACCGCGAGCTCGCGTACTTCTTCGTCGCGCTCGTGATCGCGCTGGTCTGCGCGATCGATCTCGGCAGCCCGGTCTACGCGGCCGCGCTGGCCGGCGCCGCGCTCCTGGCCGCCTGGGCGATCGACCACCCGCGCATGAGCCGGCCGACGCGCCGGCTCGAGGTGACGCTGGAGCTCGTGTTCTCCGATCGCGAGGCGCTGCGCCGCCACCTCGAGGAACGCCTGAACGCGCGCGTCACCGACGTCGCGGTACTCGAGCTCGATTACGTGCGCGAGACGACGCGCGCCGAGGTGCGTTACCTCGAGGAACCCCATACGCAGCCGATCTCCGAGGAGGTGCTCGATGCCAGTCTCGCCGGCCCGGGTCGCTGAGTCCTTCCCCACGCTCGGCCTGGCCGAGCTCGACGCGGCCGCCGCGCTGCGCAACCGCGTCGACACCAAGTACGTGATCTCGGTCGAGCTGTTCGCCGGGCTCGCGGAGCGCCTGCACGGCACCCACGCGGTGCTCGAGATCGAGGGCCGCCGCGCGTTCCGGTACCGCACGACGTACTTCGACACGGCGGAGCTGCGCGCGTTCCGCGACCACGTGCAGCAGCGCCGGCGGCGCTACAAGCTGCGCGCGCGAGAGTACGTCGACAGCGGCCTGTGCTGCTTCGAGGTCAAGCTGAAGGGCACCCGCGGGCGCACCGTCAAGCACCGGATGGACTATGACCGCGACCGGCGCGACGAGCTGTCCGAGCCCGCGCTGGCGTTCCTGCGCGACCGCCTCGAGAGCACGTACGGGCGGACGCCGGACGGAGAGCTGCGAGCCGTGCTCGCGATGGCCTACACGCGCATCACGTTCGTCGCACCGGAGCTGGGCGAGCGGTTGACCTGCGACTTCGAGCTGGCGTTCAGCGCGCCCGACGGTGCCAGCGGCAGGTTGGCGGACGGGCTGGTGATCGTGGAGAGCAAGTCGCCGCGCGGCAACGCGGTCGCGGACCGCGCGCTGCGGTCGCTCGGCGCACGGCCGGAGCCCGGCTGCTCGAAGTACTGCCTCGGCGTCGGCTTCACGAACCCGCACGTGAACAGCAACGGGCTGCGACCGATGCTGCGCCGCTACTTCCGCAGCGCACCCACGGCTGCGGTGGCGCTCTCGCTGGGTGCCACGGCGCCGGCGGCGGCCGCCGAGATCCCGCGCGTCGACCTGCGCGCCGCGCAGACGATCAGGGACGAGCCGAAGACGCCCGCGCGGCTGACCGTCGGCGGGCGCACGTACCGCGTCGAGATCGAGCTGCGCGGCCAGGCCTCGCAGCGCCACCCCAAGAAGCCGTACAAGCTCGAGACCAAGCGCAAGGTGCGGCTGCTCGGCATGCCGCGCGAGCGCGACTGGGACCTCAACGCGTTCTACACCGACCCGACGCTGCTGCGCGACCTGGTCGCGCACGACGCCGCCCGGCGGATCGGGCTGGCGGCGAGCCGCACCCGCTTCGTGGAGCTGTGGCTCAACCGCCGCTACCGCGGCGTGTACGTCCTGATCGAGCCGCCCGAGCTCAGCGACCGGCGCGTCCGCGGCGACGCGCTCGTCGAGCTGACCGGCGAGCCCAAGCTCGACCGCGGCGACGCGAGCTTCCGGTCGGCGACCGGCCGCCCCGTGCGCCATGTCGAGCCCGACGAGGCCAGCAAGAAGAAGGCCAGGAAGGTTCGCCGGGCGGTCGAGGCGTTCGAGGCGGCGCTCGACGGCGCGGGCTGGCGCGCCCATCTCGACGAGGCCTCCGCGGTCGACTACGTCCTGCACGCCGAGCTGTTCAAGAATCAGGATGCGTTCTACAGCAGCACCTACCTGCACCAGCGCAGCGACGGAAAGCTCGCGCTGGGACCGGTGTGGGACTTCGACCTCAGCGCCGGGAACACGGTCGACCCGGCGATCTCAGCACCCGAGGGGTGGCTGCTCACCGGTCGCCCCTGGGCGGGTGCGCTGCTCGCCGATCCCGCATTCCGGGTGGCGCTCGCCGCCCGCTGGCGGACGCTCCGCGCCGGCGGTCTGCTCGAAGGGCTGCTGCGTACCGTCGACCGCCACGCCGTCGCGCTCAGCGCACCAGCGCGGCGCAACTTCACCCGCTGGCCGACGCTCGACCGGCCGCTGTTCCGCAACCAGATCGTGCACGGCTCGCACCCTGCCGCGGTCGCGGCGCTGACGGACTGGCTGATCCGCCGGGCGGCGTGGATGGACGCGGTGCTCGCGACATGAAAACGCTCTCATCAGCCTCTCATCGCCACCTCACGCTGCGTTGGGAGAACGGCGTCGTGCACAGACTCCTGCTCCTTCTCGCCGCGCTGGCCGCGTTTGCCTGCGCGCTCCCGGCCGCGGCCACCGCTGACGACGACGACGAGAGCCTCGAGGTCTACGACCCGCTGCCACCGGACCGCGCGTGGCGGCAGTCGGTGCGGCTTGACCAGGTGCCCGCCGCGCTCGACGGCTCCGGCGCCACGGTGGCGGTGCTGGACACCGGCGTCACGCGCCACGGCGACCTCGGGAACCGCGTGCGTGCGCGCGCAGACCTGACTCCGGACGGTGACGGCTACGACCGCTACGGCCATGGAACGCACATGACCGGGATCATCGCCGGCAACGGCGCGGCCTCCGCCGGGCGCTATGCGGGCGCGGCGCCGGGCGCCTCCGTGCTGCCGGTCAAGGTCGCCGGGTGGAACGGTGCCACCGACGTGTCGGAGGTGCTCGCCGCGCTCGAATGGATCGCCGTCAACCGCTCGCGCTACGACATCCGCGTCGTCAACCTCTCCTACGGCACCGACTCGTCGCAGAAGCACCTCGAGGACCCACTCAACCGCGCGGTCGAGCGGCTCTGGCGCAGCGGCGTGCTCGTCGTCGTCAGCGCGGGCAACCGCGGCGACGGCGGCAGCAAGATCGACAAGCCCGGAGACGACCCGCATGTGCTGACGGTCGGGGCGGCCGATACCCGCAACACGGTCACGGTCGCCGACGACGAGCTCGCGCCGTTCTCCAGCCGTGGACCGACCGGAGACGGCGTCGCCAAGCCCGACCTGGTCGCACCGGGCGTCAGCATCCCATCGCAGCGCGCGCGGAACAGCACCGTCGACGTTCTGCGCCCCGCGGCGCGGATCGACGCCGACTACTTCAAGGGAACCGGGACCTCGCAGGCGGCCGCCGTCGTGTCGGGGATCGCGGCGCGCATGTTCGAGGCAGCGCCAGGGCTGACGCCGAACGAGGCGAAGGCGGCGCTCGTCGGGACCGCGGGCCGCGCGCTTGCCGGCGTTCCCGGCGCCGGCGCCGGACTGGTCGACGCCGCCGCCGCCGTCAACGCGGCGGGCAAGCGGACGTACCGCACGCGCCCGGCCAACCAGGGCCTCGGGCTCTCGAGCGGACGCGGATCGATCGACAGCAGCCGAGGCTCGTTCAAGCCGTACACGGACTACAAGGAGCGCGGAAAGCCGGAGCAGCTCTCCGGCGAGGTCGACGCCCTCGGGCAGGAGTGGGACGCGGGAGCATGGGCGGAGCGTGCGTGGACCACGAGCACGTGGCAGCGCAACGCCTGGGCAGCGCACACTGCTGTCGGCCTCGGCTGGCAGCCGGCGCCGCGCGCCGACCCCTGGAGCGGCCTCGGATGGGACGAGGACTCGTGGACGGCGCGCTCGTGGGGCGACGCTGGTCTGCCGGACTCCGAATGGGTCGCGCGATCGTGGGGCGCGTCGCTCTGGAACTGACGTGAGCACGGCGGCCCCGCTGCCCCGCTCGGCGCGGGTGCTCGTACTGGTCACCGTGGCGGCGGGGGCCGCGTCCGCGCTCGCGTGGGCGACCGCGGTCGGCGGCTGGGACACCGAGGACGCGCTCGCGTGCCTGGGCGTCCTGTGCGCCACCGCCGTCTCGGAGCGGCTGCCGATCGTGCTCCAGTACCGCGACGAGCGCGCGATGTTCTCGCTCTCGGACGCGATCTGGACGGGGTCGCTGCTGCTCGTGTCGCCCAGCGCGCTCGCGCTCGCAGTCGGCGGCGGGGTGCTGCTCGGGCAGGCGATGCAGCGCCGTGCGCCGATGAAGATCGCGTTCAACGTCGGCCAGTTCCTGCTGTCGATCGGCGTCGCGATCGCGGTCTTCGTCGCACTCGGCTCCCCCGCCCCCGACGCGCCGGCCGCATGGCTCGCGGCGGCGCTCGCGATGGCGGCGTTCCAAGCGGTCAACTCCGTGCTCGTCAGCGCCGTCATCGCCGCCGTCGAGCGGCGGTCGTTCGGCAGCGTGCTGCTGGCGTCGACCAGCGCGACGCACTGGGCCGGCAACGTGTCGGTCGGGATTCTCGGCGCGTTGGTCTGGAGCGTCGAGCCGCTCGCGCTCCCGCTCATGCTGGTGCCGCTCGGGCTGACGGCGCACGCGTACCGCGGCTGGCTGCGCACGCTGCAGGAGCGCGACTGGATGGATCGCATGGGGCAGTCCGCCGATGCGATCGCCCGCAGCGGCGACCTCGCGCAGCGGATCACCGAGACCGCCGAGCCGGGCGCCGTCGGCAGGCTGGCCGAGGGGCTGAACTCGATGCTCGACCGGGTCGAGGCCGCCTTCGTGCGCGAGCGCACGTTCCTGCGCGAGAGCTCGCACGAGCTGCGCAACCCGATCACGATCTGCCGCGGGCATCTCGAGCTGTTGTCACCCGACGCGCCGCAGGCCGAGGTGGCCGAGACGGTCGCGATCGTCCACGACGAGCTGATCCGGATGACTCGGATCCTCGACGACATGAGCGATGTCGCCCACCTCGAGGATCCCGCGACCCTGCGCCGCCGAGATGTCGCTCCCGACCGCCTGCTGGCCGACGTGGGCGCCAAGGCGGTCCCGCTGCTCGGCGAGCGGCTGGAGGTCGAGGCGATCGCAAGGGACGGGACCCTCTCCGCCGATCCCCAGCGTCTCACGCAGGCGCTGATCAACCTGCTCGCCAACGCGCGCGACCACACGCCGCCCGGCTCGGCCGTCGTCCTGCGCGCACGGAACGGCGGCCCGAGCTGGCGCTTCGAGGTCGCGGACACGGGCGGCGGGCTCCGGCCGGGCGCCGAGCGGGAGGTCTTCCAGCCGTTCGTAAAGCGGCTGAACTCGGACGGGAGCGGGCTCGGCCTGGCGGTCGTCAGCAGCGTCGCCCGCGCGCATGGCGGCCGCGCCGGCGTCGACAACCGGCCCGGCGAGGGCGCCACGTTCTGGCTCGAGGTGCCGCGGTGACGATCCTCGTGGTCGAGGACGAGGCGCGCATTGCGGCCTTCCTCGTGAAGGCGCTGCGCGCGCAGGGCTACGCGGTCGAGCACGTCCTGACCGGCGGCGAGGCGCTGGATCGACTCACCGGCCTCGACCGCTGGAGCCTCGTGCTTCTCGATCTCGGCCTTCCCGACATGGACGGACTCGACGTCCTGCGGGCGTTGCGCGACCGCGGCAGCACGCTTCCGCTGATCGTCATCACGGCCCGCGCGGCCGAACGCGACGACGTTCTGAGCCACGGCGCGGACGACTTCGTGACGAAGCCGCTCTCGCTCAAGTACCTGCTCGGCCGCATCGCGGCGCTCACCGCGTGAGCAGGTGGTTCAGCGGTAGGCGGCGAGCCCGGTGATCGCCTGGCCGAGCACGAGCGTGTGCACGTCGGCCGTGCCCTCGTAGGTGACCACCGACTCGAGGTTGTTCATGTGCCGGATCACCGGATACTCGAGCGTGATCCCGTTGGCGCCGAGGACCTGGCGCGCCTCGCGCGCGACCTCGAGCGCCGCGTTCACGTTTGCCAGCTTGCCGAAGCTGACGTGCTCGGGCCGGAGCGTCCCGCCGTCCTTCATCCGCCCCAGGTGCAGCGCCAGCAGCGTGCCCTGGTTCACCTTGAGGAGCATCTGGGCGAGCTTGGCCTGCGTGAGCTGGAACGCGCCGATCGGCTTGCCGAACTGCTCGCGCGTGACGGCATAGTCGAGCGCGGACTCGTAGCAGGCGCGCGCCGCGCCGACGGCGCCGAAGACGATCCCGAAGCGCGCCTCCGACAGGCACGAGAGCGGCGCGCGCAGGCCCGCCGCCTCCGGCAGCCGCGCGTCGGCGGGCAGCCGCACGTCGTCGAGGATCAGCTCCGAGGTGACCGACGCCCGCAGCGACAGCTTCTGATGGATGTCCTGCGTCGTGAAGCCCGGCGTGCCGGCGGGGACGAGGAACCCGCGGACGCCCTCGTCGGTCTGCGCCCACACGACCGCGACGTCGGCGACCGAGCCGTTCGTGATCCACATCTTCGTCCCGCTCAGCACCCAGTCGTCCCCGTCGCGGCGCGCGCGCGTGCGCATCGAGCCGGGATCGGAGCCGGCATCGGGCTCGGTCAGCCCGAAGCAGCCGATCGCGTCGCCCGCAGCCATCCGCGGCAGCCACTCCTGCTTCTGCTCCTCCGAGCCGTAGCGCCAGATCGCGAACATCGACAGCGATCCCTGGACCGACACCAGCGAGCGCAGCCCGCTGTCGCCCGCCTCCAGCTCCAGGCACGCGAGCCCATACGCGACCGCGCTGGTGCCGGCGCAGCCGTAGCCCTCCAGGTGCATGCCCAGCAGCCCCAGCGAGCCGAGCCCGCGCGCGGTCTCGCGCGGCAGGATCCCGCGCTCGAACCACTCCGGGACCTGCGGCAGCAGCTGCTCGCGCACGTAGGAGCGGACCGTGTCGCGGATCATCCGCTCCTCGTCGCCGAGCAGCGCGTCGATGCGCAGGAAGTCGTGCGCGTTGATCGCGGCGGGTGTCTCGGTCGTGGCGGCCATGTCAAGGGTTCCTTTCGCGGAGCCGGGGCAGGACGTCGCGCGCGAACTGCTCGAGGAAGCGGGTCTGGTCGTCGCCGGGCGCGTGGAAGACAAGCTCGTCGAAGCCGAGCTCGACGTACGGCGCGATCCGCTCGACGACCTCGTCGGGGTCGTCGGAGACGATGAAGCGCGCGCTCGCCCCCTCGCGGTTGGCGTCGGCGAGCCGCTCCATCTCGATCGGGTCCTCGACGCCGGCCTTCTGCTCGGGCGAGAGCCCGAGCGCCGCCCACCAGCCGCACGCCTCCTCGGCGTAGGCGCGGTCGTGGTCGTAGGACACCTTGATCTCGATCATGCGCGGCATCGCGGCCGGGTCTCGCCCGGCGGCGCGCGCGCCCTCTTCCAGCTTGGCGACGAGCTCCACGTACAGCTCGTGTGGCTTGCCGCTGGTGCAGATGAAGCCGTCGCCGAGGCGGCCGGCGAGCTTGGCGGCGAGCGGGCCGGACGCGGCGATGTAGATCGGCACCGGCTGCTCGGGCCGGTCGTAGATCGTCGCGCGGTCGGTGCGGTAGTACTCGCCCTCGAACGTCACGCGTTCCTCGGTCCACAGGCGCCGGATCAGCTCCACGGCCTCGCCGAGCCGCCGCCGGCGCTCCCGCCCGCCGGGCCACTCCGCGGCGGTTACGGGGATCTCGTTCATCGCCTCGCCGCTGCCGACGCCCAGCCACACGCGACCGGGGAACAGGCAGTCGAGGGTCGCGAACGCCTGCGCGATCACGGCCGGCTGGTAGCGCAGCGTCGGCGTCAGCACGCTCGTCCCGATCCTGGCCGACTGGGTCACGGCCCCGGCGGCGCCCAGCCAAGGCAGCGCCGCGGGCGCGTGGCCGCCGTTGTGCCGCCACGGCTGGAAGTGGTCGGAGAGCGCGATCGAGTCGAGCCCGAGCCGCTCGGCGTGCTGCGAGTACTCGAGCAGCTCGCGCGGGGCGAACTGCTCGGCGGACGCCTTGTAGCCGTAGCGCATGGCCGCCCATTATGGCCGCGCGGCTGCGGCGGCCGCTGCAACGGCAGCGGCCGCCGCGGGATCTGTCACCCGACGGTGAACGACTGCTTCAGGTCGGCCTTCGAGCTGTCGCCCGCGTACACGTCGATCTGCCCCGGCTCCACCACGAACCTGCCGCGGTTGTCGTAGAAACCGAAGTCGCTGCGATCGAGCCTGAACGTCACCGTCCGCTTCTGCCCCGGCTCGAGCGTGACGCGCTCGAACCCGCGCAGGCGGCGGACCGGTTGCGAGAAGCTCGCGACCGGGTCGTTGATGTACAGCTGCACGACCTCGTCACCGGCCTTCGAGCCGGTGTTCGTGACGTCGACCGACGCGGTCAGGCTGCCGTTGCGCGAGACGCTCGAGCGGCTCAGCTCCAGGTTGCCGATCTCGAACGTCGTGTAGCTCAGGCCGTGGCCGAACACGTACAGCGGGTCGCAGCTCGGGATGTCGCGGTGCTGCGAGTTCCACTTCACTCCCTTGTTGCACGGGCGCCCGGTCGGATCGTGGTTGTAGTAGATCGGCACCTGGCCCACGCGGTAGGGGAACGACGCCGGCAGCTTGCCGCCGGGGTTGACCTTGCCGAACACCACGTCGGCGACCGCGGGGCCGGCCTGCACGCCGGGGAACCACGCCTCGAGGATCGCCGGCGCGTCGCCGACGATGTCCTCCAACGCGAGCGGGCGACCGCTGAACAGCACGACCGCGAACGGCGTGCCGGTCGCCTTGATCGCCCGGATCAGCTCCTCCTGCCTGCCGGGGAGGTCGAGCGTGCTGCGCGCGTTCGCCTCGCCGCTCATCTCGCGCGTCTCCCCCAGGGCGAGGACGACCTGGTCGGCCGCCTCCGCGACCTCCACCGCTTCGCTGAAGTCCGCGTCCGGGCCGCAGCCGTCGCCGTTCCAGGCCGGCACCTCCAGATTGGAGAGCTTGCAGCCCTCGGCATACGTCGCGCCCGGGCTCTGCTCGTCGATCCCGTCGAAGACCGTCACGACGTCGGCGTCGGCGCCGCGGCCCCACCACGGGCCGAGCATGTCGTGCTGGTTCTTGGCGAGCGGCCCGATCACGGCCGTCTTCTTCGAGGGATCGAGCGGCAGCACCGAGCCCTCGTTGCGCAGCAGCACCATCGAACGGCTCGCGGCGTTGCGGGCCGCCGCCACCGCGTCTGGCTTCAGCATCTGCGCTTCGGTCTCGTCGGGCGCGAAAGGCGCGTACGGGTTCTCGAACAGGCCCGCGCGGAACTTGACGCGCAGGATCCTCCGCACGGCGTCGTCGATCCGCCGCATCGAGATGCGCCGGTCGTCCAGCAGCTGCGCGCCGTGATCGCGGATCAGCGTGCTGGTCATCTCGGAGTCCACGCCGGAGTTGAGCGCGAGCGCCGCGGCGGCGGGGCCGTCGGCCGCGACGCCGTGCCCGCATTCGCCGCTGTCCGGGTTCTTCGGCGGACAGGCGCGCATCTCGGCGACCGCGGTCCAGTCGCCCTCGACGAAGCCGTCGAAGTCCCACTCGTCCTTCAGGACCTCGTTCATCAGGTAGTCGTTGCCGCAGCCCGGCACGCCGTTGATCGCGTTGAACGAGCACATGAACGTGTCCGCGCCGGCGTCGATCGCGGCCTTGAACGGCGGCATGTAGAGGTTGCGCAACCGCTGCTCGGACAGGTCGGTCGTGTTGTAGTCGCGCCCGGCCTCAGGCTGGCCATAAGCGGCGAAGTGCTTGGGGCTGGCGACCAGCCTGTCCGGCTTGCTGTAGTCGCGGCCCTGCGTGCCCTTGACGCGCGCTGCCGCGAGGGCGGAGTTCAGGTACGGATCCTCGCCGGCGGCCTCGGAGATGCGGCCCCAGCGCGGCTCGTGCGAGACGTCGACCATCGGAGCATAGGTCTGCTTGAGCCCCACCGCGGCCGACTCGCGCGCGCCGAACTTCGCGTCGGCGAACGCCATCTCCGGGTCGAAGCTCGCGCCGGTCCCGAGCGGGATCGGGAAGATCGTGCGGAACCCGTGGATCGTGTCGAAGGCGAACAGCAGCGGGATGCCGAGCCGCGACTCCTCGACCGCGATGTGCTGGAGCCGGTTGATCTCGGCGGCGTTCGTCTGGCTCAGCACGGAGCCCAGGCCCCTGCGGACCTCGTCGTCGGTGACCATGAAATCCGGCAGCAGCTGGATCTGCTCGAGCTTCTCCTCCAGCGTCATGCGCCGCAGCAGCGAGTCGACCCGCCGCTCGATGCCGCGGTCCGCCTCCTGCCGAGCCGGCGCCAGCGCGGCCTCGTCGCTCGACCGGGTACCCGCGACCACCCCGCCCGCGACTCCGGAGCTCAACGCCACGACCGTCATCGCGATCGCAGCCCTTCGCGTGCGCGCTCGCATCGACCTCGCCTCCCTTTGAGTTGCGCTGAGCGCCTACCCGCCAGGGCGCGGATCAACACGCGAGAGTCAGTCCAAGCCCGACACCAGCGGGACGAACCGCACGGGGTCGTACGGCACGCGCTCGAGCAGCCGGCCGTGCCGGCGCACGAGCAGCAGCCGCTGCGCGCGCCCGTTGCTCGGGATCACCATGCGCCCGCCGTCGGCGAGCTGGTCGGCGAGCGCGGGCGGCACGCCGTGGCCGGCCGCAGCGGCGACGTTGATCGCCTCGTACGGCGCCTCGAGCGGGTACCCGAGCGAACCGTCACCGGTCACGAGCTCGACGTTGTCGACGCCAGCCGCCGCGAGCACCACGCCCGCCTGCCGCGACAGCGACTCGTGGCGCTCGATCGAGATCACGCGCGCGGCGAGCCGCGCGAGCACCGCCGCGTGGTAGCCCGAGCCGGTGCCTACATCGAGCACCGTCTCGTCGCCGCGCAGCTCGAGCAGCTCGCACATGCGCGCCACCACGTACGGCTGCGAGATCGTCTGCCCCTCGCCGATCGGCAGCGACGTGTTGGCCCAGGCGTGGCGGCGCAGGTCCTCCGGCACGAACAGGTCGCGCGGCACCGCGGCGATCGCCGCCAGCACCCGCCGGTCGCGCACGCCGGCCGACAGCTCGTCGATGAGCCGGGCCCGCGCGTCGGAGGACTGCCGAAACCGCGGCACTCGGGAGGTCGTACCCCGGCCCGCTCGGCGCGAACCGGTGCCGACCCGCACTTCAGGCTCACGCATCGACTTCGTCCCGGCGCTATGGGGGTGCTGTGCGGCCCGCGCGACGGCCGGGGCGCCGGCGGGTGATCCGCGCGGCGGCTTTGTAGGCGGCGTTGCGTTGCAACCGCGCCGCGGTGGCGCCGGCGAACGTCAACTGCGGCATTGAAGGGAGCGCGGGTGCCGCGGCGCTCACGTGGGGCGCTTTGATCTCGCTATGCGTTACTCGCCCGCCCCGGGTGGATGCGGGGCCGCTTTAACCACCGATGCGGTGGTTAGAGCGCCCCGCATCGACGCGGTCGGCGATGCGGGGCGCTTTGGGTGCGCTATTCGCCCCTAAGTCGCCCCGCGTTGCGGATGCGTCTCCGCGGAGACGCGCCAGCGGTCCGGGCTCCTCCTCAAAGCCGCCGTACACAACGGCCGGCGCGACCAGCCGCGCGGCGCCCCAACCGCGACGCTCGATGACCGGCCGGCGCACCCTTTCTCAGCCGAGCCGCTCGACCGCGTCGACCACGACGTCCCAGAAGCGCGGGACGTCGAGCGTCGTCGCCACCTGCGCGTTCGGCGACGCGGCCGAGCACCCCGTAGCGGTCGCAGACTGTCGCGCCGCGCGTGTGCGCTCCGTGCAGCTCGATCGCGACGTGCGCGTCGACGCAGCCCACGAGCGTGGGATCGAGCACGCGCGCGACGGCAACGGGATCGTGCACCGGCGGCGCGTCGAGGCCCCAGCGCGCGCGATAGCGGTCGCGGAAGAAACCGAGCAGGTCCACCAGCGTGGCCGCGAGCGGGCTGCCGATGCCCTCGAGCCGCTCGAACACCGCCGGCGTGGCGAGCGCATGATGGGTGACGTCGAGCCCGCACAGCGTCACCGGCACGCCGCTGGTGAACACGATGTCTGCGGCCTCGGGATCGACCCAGATGTTGAACTCGGCGAAAGGCGTCACGTTGCCGGCGCCCATCGAGCCGCCCATCACGACGATCTCCGCGATCCGCTCGGTCAGCCCCGGATGCGTGCGCAGCAGCAGCGCGATGTTCGTGAGCGGCCCGACCGGCACCAGCGTGATCGGCTCGTCGTGCTCACGCAGCAGCCTCGCGATCAGCTCGACCGCGTGCTCGGCAGCCAGTGGCACGTCGTCGCCGCTCGGCAGCTCGGCGCCGTCGAGCGCGGACTCGCCGTGCACGCTCGCCGCCGTCCGCAGCATGCCGAGCAGCGGCCCGGGCGCGCCGGCCGCGACCGGGACGCCGCGGATGCCGGCCAGCGCGCATGTGGCACGCGCGTTGCGAGTTGTGTTCTCCAGCGTCCCGTTGCCGGCCACGGTGGTGATCGCGAGCAGGTCGATCTCCGGGCTGCCGGCGGCGAGCACGATCGCGACCATGTCGTCGTGACCGGGGTCGCAGTCGAGGATGACCGGCCTCACGCCACTCGCGACGGTGTCGTGGGCCTGGCCGGCACCGGGCTCGGCGGCTTGAGCGTCTGCAGCCGCAGCATCGTGCGCACGCGCTGGGCGCCCGCGCGCTTGAGGGCGAGCAGGACACGGTGGAGCTCGCCGGCGTCTGCCGCGACCACGTGCAGGAGCACGTCGTCCGCGCCGGCGACGCTGTCGGCGCGCAGCACGTTGGGCAGCTCGCCCAGCGCGCGCGCGAACGCGGCGTCGCGGCGTGCCGAGTGCTCGGCCAGCGTGGCGAGCACGAACGCATCGATGACCAGCCCGAGCTCGCTCGGATCGACGGCGGCGCGTACTCCCTCGATCACTCCGTCCTCCCGGAGCCGGCGCACGCGTCGCAGCGTCGCTGCCGGCGAGAGCCCGACGGCGCGCGCCAGCTCGACGTTGGGGAGGTCGCCGCGCTCCTGCAACAGCGCGAGCAGCTCGCAATCGACCCCGTCCAGCGCCGCCATCAACACCCGGCCGCGCAATCGATCTTGCTCACAGGCGCCACAAGGTCAACATCATTGCGCCATGGCGGCGGTCTGCGCAACCCCGGTCGCGCAACGCAGACCGGCGCGGGAGCGTTTGCGCCATGGACACGCTGACTCACGACCCGTCCGCCGGCATCTACTCCACCGGCCGGGACTACGCCCACGCGCTCGAGCTGCGCGACGCCCGCCGGCTGCTGCTCGTGTCGGGCACGATGGGACTCGACTCCTCCGGCGTCGCCGGCGCGTCGCTGACCGACCAGCTGGCGCTGATCTGGTCCAACCTGCGCGCGATCCTCGCCTCGGCCGAGATGACCACCGACGACGTGGTGCGCGTGACGAGCTACCTGCGCGACGGCGCGTACGTCGAGGAGAACGCGCGCGCCCGGCTCGCCGCCCTCGGCGGCCGCGCGGTGCCCACGACCGCGATCGTCGTCCAGACGCTCGAGCCGGACTGGCTCGTCGAAGTCGAGATCATCGCCGCGGGCTGAGCCGCGGCCGGCCGCCGGGCAGCGGATCGGCGACCGGCCGGAACGGCTCAGCTCACGCGTGCGGGCGGAGCGACGGCTCGAGCCAGCGGCCGTCGTCGTACAGGGCGCGGGAAGCGTCCACGCGCTTGAAGCCCGGGCGATCCTCGGCGGCGAGCGTGGCGACCGCGCGCCGGAGGCGGGTGAGGACGTTCGTCATTTTGGGGAGGCTCCTGGGGACAGGGAGGGGACGACACAGATAGTCGCGCCCCGCGGCCGCTCGCGACACCGAGCCAACCCGCGAATCAGCGGGCGGTTGACTCCCGCGCACGGTGCGGCGGACCGTAGGTGCGCACGCCCGGTACGCTGGCGGCCGGTGGTGGCGGAGGCGCGGATGGAGCAGACCGAGGCGGGGCTGGTTGCCGCGACCGGCGGCTGGTTCGCCGTGAACGTCCGCGACGCCGCCTGGGTGACGAGCGAGGCCTTCGCCGACGCCTGCATCTTCGAGGGCGACGCCGCGCCGTTCGCGCAGATCGGATACACGCTGGCGGTGCTGCAGCCCGGAGAGCCGAGCGGCCTGTACCACCGCGAGGTCAACCAGGAGGACTTCCTCGTGCTCGCCGGCGAGTGCCTGCTGCTGGTCGAGGGCGAGGAGCGCGCTCTGCGGGCGTGGGACTTCGTGCACTGCCCGCCCGGGACGGAGCACATCTTCGTCGGCGCCGGCGACGGCCCGTGCCTGATCTTCATGGCGGGCGCGCGCACCGAGCCGCGCGACACGGTCTACGTGCGCTCGGACATCGCGCTGCGCCACGGGGCGGGGGTCGAGAACGAGACGGACTCCTCGCGCGAGGCGTACGCGCCGTTCGGCAGCTGGCGGTTCGTCCCGCCGGCGAGCTGGGACGGGCTCCCCTGGGAGCTGCGCTAAGCGGTAACGGTTTCAGGCGCCGGACGGCGCACATGGCGGAGCAGCGCGGCCGCGAGGATCGCCGTCCCGAGCAGGATGATCGCGCTGGTGAGCGCGGATGCGTGGAGCGCCTGCGTGAACGCGTCGCGGCCGGCGTCCAGCACGCGGGCGGCGAGGTCGGACGGGAGGCTCTCCCCGGCCGCGATCGCGCCGCCGGCCGTGTCGCGCGCCGCGTCCTCCGCCTCGGGCGGGACGCCGGCCGGCAGCGCGTCGCCGACCTGGCCGCGGTACACGGCGGTGCCGATGCTGCCGAGGATCGCGATGCCGAGCGCGCCGCCCAGCTCGGCGCTCGTCTCGGACATGCCCGACGCCGCGCCCGCGCGCTCGGGCGGCGCGGAGCCGACGATCAGCTCGGTCGCGATCGCGGCGACCGGCGAGAGGCCGAGCGAGAACAGCGTCGACGCGCCCACGACGATCGCCACCCCGCCCGCCAGCGTCAGCGCGGTCACCCCGATCGCCGCGAGCGCCAGCCCGCCCGCGATCAGGTAGCCGGGGCGGATCGCGCTCGCGAGCACCGGAACCAACATCGCGCCGACGACGAACCCGAGCGACGACGGCAGCGTCCACAGTCCGGCCTCGAGCGGAGACAGCCCGAGCACGAGCTGGAGGTACTGCGCGGTGAACACGAACACGCCGAACGCCGCGAAGAAGCCGAGCAGGTTCGTGCTCAGCGCCGCGCTGAACGCCCGGATGCGGAACAGCCCGAGATCGATCAGCGGGTCGGCGAGGCGCGTCTGCCGGCGCACGAACGCGGCACCGATCGCGAGCCCGAGCACGATCAGCAGCACGGCCGACCACCCGAAGCCGTCCTGCGCGATCTGCTTGAACCCGTAGATCACCGCCAGCACCGCCGCGAGCGAGAGCGCAGCACTGGACACGTCCAGCCGGCCCCCGTCGGGGTCCTTGGACTCCGGCAGCAGCCGCGGGCCGACCAGCAGCAGCAGCGCCATAACCGGCACGCCGAGCAGGAACACCGAGCCCCACCAGAAGAACTCGAGCAGCACGCCGCCGAGCAGCGGGCCGAGCGCCGCGCCCGCGGAGTAGCTCGCGATCCACACGCCGATCGCGACGCGGCGCTGCTCGGTGTCCTCGAACATGTTGAAGATCAGCGACAGCGTCGAGGGAGCGAGCGTCGCGCCGGCGATCCCGAGCAGCGCGCGGGCGACGATCAGCATCTCGGCGCTGGTCGAGAACGCCGCGAGCACCGATGCGCACCCGAACGCCGCCGCGCCGATCAGCAGCAGCCGGCGGTCAGCACGGTCAGGTCCATCGAGTAGAGCAGGCACGGCAGCGCGATCACCGCGAGCCCGATCCACTCGCGCCGCCCTGCCCTGCGGGTGATATCAGCGTCCATTCTCGTGTGACGGGCGCCCTGGCGGAAACTCATCACCGCACCGGCGGACGACCGCGAGCACCGCCGTGTCGCGCCCGAGGTTGTGCAGCGCGAGCAGCGGCAGCCCGGTCAGCGCGAGCACGGCGCCGCGCCCACAGCGCATGCGGCCGCCGCGCGCGGCCTCCAGCGTGACCTCTCCCCGCTCGACGACGACGATCGCGTCGCGCCACTCGGCCGGGTCGAACGGCCGGACCCGCCCGGGCGCGAGCGTGATCACGAGCAGCTCGAAGGCCGGTGGGAGCGGGCGGCCGAGGAACGACAGCCGGCCGCCGGGCTCCATCAGAGCGTCAGCGGCAGGTCGAATGCCTCGAACACGTCGCCCGGGAACGTGAGGATCTCCGCGATCTCGCCGTCCTCGATCCGCAGCACGTCGATCGCGAGCGCACGGAACTCCGACTGGCCCGGGGCGCGCAGCCAGGCGGCGACGGCCGGCTGCCGGTTGGCACGGGTCGCGCGGCAGCGGATCTCGCCGAACCACTCCTGGCCGAAGCCGCCCTCGAGCCAGCTCGCAAGGATCCGGTCGCGACCCACCCACTGCTCCGGCAGCGGCGGCATCGCGGTGCGCGCGTCCTCGCGCAGCAGCGCGGCGAGGGCCTCGGCGTCGCCGCGCTCGCTCGCCTCGACGTACCGTCGCAGCAGCTCGCGTTCCTGTGTGCTCGAGTCCGTGCCCGCCGTCCACTCGAGCCGGCGCTCGGGAAGATGCTGCTTGAGCCCACCACGCGCACGCTGGAGCGCGCTGTTGACCGACGCGACGCTGACCTCGAGCAGCGTCGCGGTCTCCTTCGCCGACCAGCCGAGCACGTCGCGCAGCAGCAGTACCGCGCGCGTCCGCGGCGGTAGGTGCTGGATCGCGACCAGGAAGGCGAGCTCGATCGTCTCGCGCTCGACGACCTCGGCGTCGGGCTCGCGCTCGGCCGGCGCCGGCAGGTCCAGCAGCCGGTCGGGATACGGCTGCAGCCACGTCACCTCGAACCCCGGCCCGGACGGCACGCGCGGGCGCCGGTCGAGCAGGTCGAGGCACGCGTTGGTGGCGATCCGGTAGAGCCAGGCGCGGAACGTCGCGCGCCCCTGGTAGCTGGCGCGCTTGCGCCACGCGCGCAGGAACGTCTCCTGGACGATGTCCTCGGCATCCTCGGTCGACCCGAGCATGCGGTAGCAGTGGACGTGCAGCTCGCGCCGGTGGCGCTCGGCGAGCGCGGCGAACGCGGACCGGTCGCCGGCCGTCGCCGCGGCGACCGCGCGGTCGTCGGTGAGTTGGGTCATCGCTTCGTATGACGGTACGCGTCGCGGAAACTCATCGGCTGTCGATTTCTCGTCCGCTCGGTTGTCGTCGAGTTGGAAGAGCAATTCGACACGAGGAGCAGCGGCGATGAAGGAGTTCGAAGTTCGGTTCGAGGGCGAGCTGCCCGCCGCCCCGCAGGAGGCGTGGGAAGCGATCACCAGGCACACGAAGGGCTGGCTGTGGGACATCAACTACGAGCCGCGGGTGGGCGGCGCCGAGCGCGGGCTGAGCTCGGGCGGCGGCAAGGTGACCGCGTGGGATCCGCCGCGGCATTTCGCCACGCGCGCCGAAGGCGCCGACGGATGGTGGAACAACCTGGACTACGGGCTGGAGCCGAGCGCGGGCGGCACGGTCCTGCGCTACACGCACACGAGCGTGCTCGACGAGGACGATTACGACCTCCAGCTCGACGCGTGCCGCCGGCACACGGCGCTCTACTACCACACGCTCGGCGAGTACCTGCGGCACTTCGAGGGCCGTGATGCGACGTATGTCAGCGTCGACGCTCCGGAAGCCTCGTCCCACCCCGGCGCGTTCGCCGTGGTGCGCCGCGCGCTCGGGCTCGACGACGGGGCCGCGGTCGGCGACCGCGTGCGGGTCGCGCCCGACGGCTTGGATGCGATCGACGCGGTCGTCGATTACGCCACACCGGCGTTCGTGGGCGTGCGGAGCGCCGACGCGCTCTACCGCTTCTACGGGCGCGACGCGTTCGGCTGGCCGGTGGGCGTCGCGCACCACCTGTTCTCCCGCGACGTCGACGCGACCCGCTCCCGCGAGCGGTGGAGCGTCTGGTTGGATGGCTTGTTCGGCGACGTAAGGAGCGCAGCGTGATGGCCCAGTACGCGGTGATGATCTTCGAGCGCGAGACGCCCGGCGGCGTGGCGGACATCCCGCCGGACGTGATGGAGGCGCACGCCGCGCTGCCCGGCCGCATCAAGCAGGCGGGCGGCAAGGAGATCGCCGGGCTCGCGCTCGAGCAGACCGGAACGGCCACGACGATCCGCGACGGCGCGATCACCGACGGCCCGTTCGTCGAGAGCAAGGAGGCGCTGGCCGGCCTGTTCATCATCGAGGCGCGCGACCTCGACCACGCGCTGGAGCTCGCCCGGATGACCCCGATCATGGACGGCGGCGTGGAGGTGCGGCCGCTCATCGGCTTCCAGGTGGCGGAGGGCTGATCACCCCGTCTGCCGTCGAGCGGGCGGTCGCCGACGCGCACCGTCGCGAGTGGGCCTTCGTGCTCGCGGCGACGGCGCGCGTCACGCGCGACCTCGACGCCGCCGAGGAGAGCGTCCAGGACGCGTACGTGGCGGCGCTGGACGCCTGGTCGCGCGACGGCGTGCCGGAGAAGCCGGGCGCCTGGCTGACGACCGTCGCGCGCCGCAACGCGCTGAACGCGATACGCCGGCGCAAGACGCTGACCACCAAGCTGCCCCTGCTCCTGGAACCCGACTCGACCGAGATGCCCGAAACCGCCGACCCGGAGCCGATCCCCGACGACCGGCTGCGGCTCATCTTCACGTGCTGCCACCCGGCGCTCGCGCGCGAGGCCCAGATCGCGCTGACGCTGCGCCTCGTGTGCGGAGTGAGCACGGCCGACATCGCCCGGTCGTTCCTGGTGTCCGAGCCGACGATGGCAGCGCGCGTCACCCGCGCAAAGAAGAAGATCGCGGCTGCGCGCATCCCGTACACCGTGCCCGAGCCCGCTGAGCTGCCGGCACGCCTGGACACGGTGCTGACCGTGATCCACCTGCTCTACACGACGGCGCACACCGCGCCGACTGGCGCCGCGCTCGTCCGGGTCGAGCCGGCCGAGCGCGCCATCGACCTGGCGCGGATGGTGGTGGCCCTGATGCCCGGCGATCGCGAGGCGCAGGGTCTGCTCGCGCTGCTCGTGGTCAACGACGCGCGGAGCGCCACGCGCACCGACGCAGAGGGCCGCCTCGTCCTGCTCGAGGACCAGGACCGCGCGGCCTGGGACCGGGTCGGCGATCGCGGAGGGACACCGGCTCGTGCTCGCGGCGCTCGCGGGCGGGCGGCCGGGCCGGTTCACCCTGCAGGCGGCGATCGCCGCGCTGCACGCGGAAGCGGAGAGCTACGTCGCCACGGACTGGCCGCAGATCGTGACGCTGTACGACGAGCTGTTGCGGGTCTGGCCGTCGCCGGTCGTCGCGCTCAACCGGGCGATCGCGGTCTCGATGGTCGAGGGTCCCGAGACGGGGCTGGCCGCGCTGGCTGGCCTGGAGGCCGAGGGCCGGCTCGCCGGCTACCGCTACCTGCCGGCCGCCAAGGCCGACATGCTGCGCCGGCTCGACCGCCGCCGCGAGGCCGCGGCCGCGTACCGCGCGGCGCTCGAGCTCGCCGACAACGACGCCGAGCGGGCGTTCCTCGAGCGCCGGCTGTCCGAGTGCGGGGGCTGATCAGCCGAGCCTCCCGATCGCGTGACGGGTCAGCCGGGCGGGGCGGCCTCCTCGGGCGCCTGCTGCGGCGCGGCATCCTTGCCCTGCTCGCGCGCCTGACCGGGGGCGTCGGCGGCTTGCGGCGCGGAGGCCGGCGCGTGCTCGGGCTTGACCGGCTTGACCCGCTTGACCGGCCCGGGCTTCGGCTTCGGCTCGGGCTTCGCGCGCGGCGCGATCACGCGCGGTTTCGGTTTGTCAGCCTTCGGGGGCTTGAGCTTCGCGGACGCTTGCTTCGGCTTTTCATGGCTTGGCTTTATCCGGGCCTGGCCAGGCGGAGTCTTGGCGGCCGCGGGCTCGCGGTGCTGACCGTTCGCGACGCCGGGCGGCTCGACGGCGGCCGGGCGCGGGCGCGTGTCGCGCTTCGCGGACCCGTCGCGCCGCGACGCTACGTCCCGCCGCCGCGCCGGAGGTCGCTCGCGGGCCGGCCGTTGTATCGGCTCGGGCGCGAGCATGGGGGTGATCGGCGCGGGCGGCCTGGCGGCCGGCGCGCTGTGCACCGCCGGCCGCTCGGTCCGCTCCGCCGTCCGGGCGCGGTCGGCGGTGTCGTGCGCCGTGATCGCCACCGTGCCCCCGCCGGCTGCGGCGCCGCCGACGGCGGCGACGGTCAGCAGCTTCGCCGCGGTCGACTTGGCGGCCAGTAGCCCGACGCCGCCCGTGGTCGCGCCGGCACCGGCCACGGCGCCGCCGGCCACGCCAGAGAGCACCGTCTCGCGTAGCGCGACCGTCGGGACGACCGGAAGGATGAGCGCGAGCGACGCGCGCTGCGCGCGCACACCGTCGGCGTACTCGCGGCAGCCCGGGCACTGCGCGAGATGGTTGCGCAGATGCCGGCGGCGCAGTGCCGCGCCGGTGGCGAACGAGAGCTCCTCCTGGATCGAGCGGCACGGGATCTCACGCGCATGCGCGGCGGCCAGCAGCGTCTCGCGCGCCTGGAAGACGAGCGCCTTGACCTTGCCCGGGCGCACGCCGATCACCTTCGCCACCTCGGGGTGCGACAGGTCGCCGAGCTCGGACAGCAGCAGCGCGGCGCGCTGATCGTCGGGCAGCGCGCGCAGGTCAGCGAGCAGGTCGCGCAGGTCTTCGCGCTGCTCGACGTCGGCCGCCAGGTTCTCGATCGACGGCATGCCGGCGCCGGGCAATCCCGGCGCCTCGCGGCGAGCGCGCAGCAGCGAGACGCAGCGGTTGCGCGCGACCGTGTAGAGCCACGCCCGGACCGCCTTGGGGACCTTGCGTGAACGGAACTGGCGAGCTGCGGCCAGGAAGGTGTGCTGGACGACGTCCTCGGCGTCGTGGACGCCGCCGAGCATGTGGTGCGCGAACGACAGCAGGGGCCGGTGGTGCCGCTCGTACAGCGCCTCGAACGCGGCGACATCGCCGCGGCCGGCCGAGCGGGCGAGCTGCTCGTCGCTCGCGTTCGCTCGTCGCGCTCCGAATGTCGGCACTCCGTCTCTCGTGGTCGGTCCACGACTCGGAGACGCGGGAGCGGTCCCGGAGTTGGATCCAAGCGACCAACCCCGCGCCTCGAGCGGCGTCTCAGTCGCTGGCACGTCCACTGTTCCCGAGGAAGGATTCATTCATGCGCAGGGTCATTATCGTCGCAGCGTTGATGCTGCTGGCACTACCCGCCGCGGCATTGGCCGTATCGCCGATCCGCGGCACTGCGGGCGGCGAGACGCTCACCGGCACCGCTGACGCCGATGCGATCTTTGCGCGCGGCGGCGACGACATCGTCAACGCCGGCGCCGGCGACGACCGCGTGTTCGGCGGCAAGGGCGACGACAAGATAGCCGGCGACGACGGCAATGACCGGCTCAAGGGCGGCGGCGCCGCGGATACGCTCGACGGCAGCGCCGGAGACGACCTGATCGACGGTCGCGGCGATGGCGGGACCGCCGACACGATCACCTGCGGAGCCGGCGTGGACACCGTGCGGGCGGGCCGCAACGACACCGTCGCCGCCGACTGCGAGAACGCCAAGCAGCCGAGCGCTCCGAAGAAGGAAGCGGACAAGCCGGGCAAGGGGCCCAAGGGCGACGAGCAGCCGCCGTTCGGCGACGACGGCAAGCCGGGCAAGGGCCCGAAGGCGAAGCCGGCTCAGGCGCCCGCGCCCGCCGACGCCGCGAAGACCGCGTGCAAGGACGAGAAGCACGCGATGGGTACCAGGCTGTTCAAGCAGACACACGGCGCGAAGCGCACTTCGAAGGCGATGACCGCGTGCATCTCCGCGCGCGCGCCCGCCGTCACGGCGGACGCGAAGAACGCCTCCAAGGAGTGCAAGGCGGAGCGCGCGGCCGACCCGGCGGCGTTCGACCTGAAGTACGGCACCAACGAGAACAAGAAGAACGCCCACGGCAAGTGCGTGTCGTCCAAGGCCCAGGCGGCGACCGAGGCGGAGACCGAGGCGCGCGTGAACGCCGCGAAGACGTGCAAGGCCGAGCGCGCCGCCGATCCGGCCGCGTTCAAGGCCAAGTACGGCACGAACAAGAACAAGAAGAACGCGTTCGGCAAGTGCGTCTCAAAGACCGCGAAAGTCGCGTAGCGACGCCGGACTGACTCCCGGGAGGGGTGGCGCGCCGGGCGGGCATGATGTCGGTCATGCCCGTCCGGCGCATGTCGATCGCGCGATCGCCGCGTCGCCGCGCCGTGCGAGACGAGATCCTGATCGTCTCATCGCGAACACGTTTCGAGGCCACGGCGGCGTGCCTTAGGCTCCGTCTCAATCGTGCCTCGACCAGACCCAGGAGCGGCGAGATGACGACGCACCAGGTGAGCCAGGACCACCACCCGACGCTGCGCCACGTGGACCGGGAGGCGATCGGGAACGAGCTGCAAATCGTGCTCGTTGTGCTGACCGACCTCTCGCTGCTCGGCAAGCAGGCGCACTGGAACGTCCAGGGCCCGCACTTCCGGTCGCTGCATCTACAGCTCGACGAGATGGTCGACGCCTGGCGCGCCGCCTCCGACGCCGTGGCGGAGCGCACCGTGGCGCTCGGGCACGCGCCCGACGGGCGCGCGGCGACAGTGGCCGCTCGCAGCGAGCTGCCGACGCTGCCCGAGGGCCCGATCGCCGACCGCGAGGTCGTCGCGTCGTTCACCCGTCTGCTGACCGACGCGGTCGGCACGATCCGCGAGCGCATGGACCGCCTCGAGGACGTCGACACCGTCACCGCGGACATCCTCCACGGCGTCGTGGAGGGGCTGGAGGAGAACCTCTGGATGATCCGCGTGCAGGCGGCCTGAGCCGCCCCGGCGAGCCTTTTCGGCTCGGCGTGAGAAGCGTGACCGCGGCGCGCCTGCGCCGGTCGACGCTCGGTGGCCTCATCGCGGCCGCCGCGGTGGTGACGGCCGTCACCGCACTGCTGTACCCGATCTCCGAGCTGGACCCGGGCGTGTCGAGCGGCGTGCTCTACGTCCTCGGCGTCCTGCTCGTCGCTACCTACTGGGGGCTGTGGCTCGGACTCGTCACGTCGGTGGCGAGCGCGCTCGCGCTGGACTTCTTCCACACGCAGCCCGCGCACCAGTTCCTCGCCGACGACGCGGAGGACCTGGTCGCGATCCTCGTGCTGCTCGGGACCGCGATCGTCGCGAGCGTGATCGCCGACCGCGCCCGCCAGCGCGCCGACGAGGCGGAGCAGCGCCTGCAGCTAGAGGAGGAACTGCGCGCGCGTGAGTCCGAACGAGTCCGGCTCCGCGAGGTGCGCGCCTCGCGCGCGCGAGTGCTCGAGGCGGCGGACCGGGAGCGCCGGCGTCTGGTCCGCGACCTCCATGACGGAGCGCAGCAGCGCCTGGTACACACCGTCGTCACGCTCAAGCTCGCGCTCGCCAGGCTGCCCGCCGAGGACGCGCCGGCGCGCGAGCTCGTCGACCAGGCGCTCGACCAGGCGCAGCGCGCGACCGACGAGCTGCGCGAGCTGGCGCACGGGATCCTGCCCGCCGTGCTCGCACGCGGCGGGCTGAGCGCGGCCGCGGACTCGCTCGCCTCGCGCATGCCGCTGCCCGTCTCGCTGGACGTGCCGGCCCTCCGGTTCCCCCCGGCGCCGAGGCGACGGCGTACTTCGTGATCGCGGAGGGCCTCACCAACGTGGCCAAGCACGCGCAGGCCCAGCGGGCGTGGGTCACGGTCGCCGTGCGCGACGATCAGCTGGTCCTCGAGGTCAGCGACGACGGCGTCGGCGGCGCGCTGCCGGGCGGGAGCGGGCTGGTCGGCATGGCGGATCGGCTCGCGGCGCTCGAGGGACGACTCGTCGTCGACAGCCCGCGCGGCGGGGGCACGGCGATCGTCGCCTCGCTGCCCCTTGCCGGCTCAGCCGTTGGCGTCGCGCATGTAGGTGAGCACCGCCAGGACGCGACGATGCTCGGTAGTGGTCGGACCGATGCCTAGCTTCTGGAAGATCCCGGTGACGTGCTTCTCGACGGCGGCCTCGCTGACCACGAGCGCCTCCGCGATCCCGAGATTGGACTTGCCCTCGGCCATTGCCGCGAGCACGTCGCGCTCGCGCGGCGTGAGCTCGTCCAGCGGCCCGCCGCTGCGGCGCCGCCCGAGCATCCGCCCGACCACCTGCGGGTCGAGCGCGCTGCCGCCGGCGGCGACCCGCTGGACCGCGTCCACGAACGCGGCGACGTCGCCGACGCGCTCTTTCAGCAGGTAGCCGACGCCCTCGGCGCGGTCGCCGATCAGGTCGAGCGCGTAGGACTCCTCGTAGAACTGCGACAGCACGAGCACGCCGGTGTCCGGCAGGCGCTTGCGCACCTCCAGCGCGGCGATGAGCCCGTCGTCCTCGCGGCGCGGCGGCATCTGCACGTCGACCACCGCGACGTCGGGTCGGTGAGCGAGCGTCTTGCGCAGAAGGTCGTCAGCGTCCCCGGCCTGCGCGACCACGTCGTACCCGGCTTCGGCCAGCAGCCGCGCCATGCCCTCGCGCAGGAGCACGTCGTCCTCGCCGATCACCACGCGCAGCGGATCAGTGTCCACCGCCTAACCGTATCCCAGGGCGTCAGACTCCGCGCATCAGGTCCCGCAGGGACGTGCCGAGCAGCTCGTCCTTGGGCACGAACCCGGCGGCGCCGTTGCGACGGGCGATCGCATGGTTGGCGTGGTCCGAGTCCGAGGAGATGACCACGACGCGTGGGCGCCACGGCAGGGCCGCGAACCTCTGCGCGAGCTCGAAGCCGTCGCCGTCCGGCAGGCCGACGTCGACGAGCGCGGCGTCGGGCCGTAGCGTGGACACCCGCTCCACGGCGTCGGCGAACGTGCCCGCCTCGCCCACGACGGCGAAGCCCCAGGAACGCAGGGTCCTGGCGGCGAGCTGCCGGAAGGAGGCGTCGTCGTCCACGACGACTACGGAACAGGACATGAGCGCCATGCTCGCAGCGCTGGTTCGGCCCGACGGTAGGGCCAGCCCGACTTCCGTCTCCGGTCAACGGGTCTGGTGCGGTACGCCGCCACCTTGGAGAGTGCTCTGCATGCCCTGGCAGCTCGATGCGACCGCGTCTCCAGTGCGATGGGCCGGGTCAACGGGGGTCGGCACGATCCACTCGATCGACTCCGCGCGGCGGCGGCTGCGCGGTCCGGCATCCGCCGACCTGATCCGCGTGCTCGTCGTCGGCCGCCAGGCGATCACACGGGCGGGCCTTCGCCGCCTGCTCGAGGACGACGAGCGCATCGCGGTCGTCGGCGAGGCCGCAGGCGGCCGTCAGGCGAGCCGGCTCGTGCGCTCGAAGAATCCCCACGTGGCGCTGTTCGACGCCGGCCGGTTCGAGACCGAGCTCGTCGCGACGACGCGCATGCTCGCCGGGCACGTCGCCGTGCTGCTGCTGACCGACTGCGACCCGGACGAACACGTGCTCGCGGCGATCAGCGCGGGCGCCACCGGCGTGCTCGCCAAGGACAGTCATCCGACCGCGCTGGCATCCGCCGTGCGGACGCTCGCCGCCGGCGGGGCGTTCCTCCCCCCGAGCACGACGCGCCGGCTGATCACCGAATTTGTCAAGTCGACCCCCAGCATCCCGCACCCAGCATGAGGAGAGAGCCCACGTCATGGAGCTACGCCAGCTCAAGTACTTCGTCGCGGTAGCCGAGGAGCTGCACTTCCGACGCGCGGCCGAGCGCCTGTACGTCGCGCAGCCGGCCGTCAGCGAGCAGATCCGCAAGCTCGAGGCGGAGCTCGGCGTGCGGCTGTTCGACCGGACCAACCGCCGCGTCTCGATCACCGAGGCCGGCACCGCACTGCTCGAGGAGGGCCGGCGCGTGCTCGCGCAGGCCGATGCAGCGCAGCTCGCCGCGCGCAACGCGCGCGACCGCGCGGGCGCACGGCTGCGGATCGGCTACCTGCCCGACTCACTGCCGGCAAGCGTTCCGCGCGCGCTGCAGCAGCTGTCGGGCGCCGGTCCGCGCGTCGACGTCTCGATGGAGGCCGGGCCGGCCGTGCGGCTGATCCAGCAGGTCCGCGATCGTCAGCTGGACGCTGTCGTGGCCGGCCTCCCGGCCCCCACCGGCGGGCTGCATGTCACGTCGATCGGGCACCAGGGCGCGGTCGCGGCGATCGCCGCCGCCGACGGCAGGGCGGTCATGCCCGCGCTGAGCCTGGCCAGGCTCGACCCCGCTCGCCTCGTCGTGCTGCCGCGCGCCGCGAACCCCGCGTTCCACGACGCCCTGCTCGCGCTCTGCCGCGACGCGGCGATCGCGCCGGCGCTGTTCGAGGTGCCGGAGCCGCGCGTCGAGTCCGTCCTGCTCGCCGTGGCGGCGGGCGCCGGGCCGGCCGTGCTGCCGGCGTCCGTCACGGAGCGATACGCGGTGCCCGGCATCCGTTTCGTCCCGCTCGAGGACGCGGTCGCGTTCGAGTCGGCCGTGTTGACCCATCCCGACGCCGACAACCCCGCGACCGCGGCGTTCCTGGACGCGGTGGGGCGCTTCACGCAGGCGCCGCGCGTTCCGGACGCGAACACCGCCCGCCCGGCACTCCGGCTCGCCGCCTGAGCGCCGCTCACGCCTGCCGCGTGAACCGCGGTCGCCCGAGCCGGATCAGGCGGCAGCGCGGCGCCGACTGATCGATCCGGAGCCGGGCGGCCGGCCGCGCCGGCGAGCGCGCCCGGCCGTCGATCTCGACGGTGAGCGGCGCGCTCGCAGCGTGCGGCAGAAGCGCTTCGCGCTCACCCGAAACGCACGCTCGATCGGGCCCACCCGATCCCCGCGTGTTCTCGTGTGAGCGGGGATCGCGCTTGATAGCAGCGCCCTGAACCGATGCCGTTGAGAGTCCCAGCCGAACTCGCAAATGGAGCCCCGAGCGATGCCCTTCTTCGAACGCAGCGACACCCGGAACAGCGGCCCCGCGGCGGCGATGCCGGCGCAGCGGCTCCGCCCGGCGCGATGACGCCGCCCGCGCGCGGCGACGACGCCGCGGCGGGGACGAACGTGAGCTCACGGCCCCCTCAGACCCCCGCGCTGCTCGTCCGCTTGGGTGGACGTTGGATATGCAGGCACGAGCTCGCCGAACTGTCCGCCCCCGACGGCTCTACGCCCGATGTTCAGCTTCGTCCGTGACGCCTGGGAGACGCTGCGCAGCGGCGGCGCGCCGTCGCTGTTCATGGTGTTCTTCGTCTACGTCTGGGCCTTGTGGGCGGCGAAGGCGCTCGCTGCGCGGCGCTACCGGCCTGCGACGTCGGATCCGGGCGCGCTCGCCACGACCGTGATCGTGCCGGTCTACAACGAGCCCGAGGAGCTGTTCCGGCGCGTCCTGGCCAGCGTGCGCGCCAACGAGCCGACCGAGTTGATCGCGGTGGTCGACGGCGGCGACGAGCACATCGCCGGCGTCGCGTCGGAGTACTGCGACCGCGTGCTGAGCCTGCCCAAGTCGGGCAAGCGCGCGGCGATCGAAGCCGGCCTGACTGCCAGTGACCAGGCGACGGATGTGGTGATCGTGCTCGACTCCGACACCGTCTGGTCGGCGGGAGCGCTGCAGGAGATGCTGCGCCCGTTCGCCGACCCGCGCGTCGGCGGCGTCACGCCGCGCCAGGCGATCTTCGACGCCGAGTCCAACCCGGTGCGGCGGCTCGCGAACTGGATGGAGGACATCCGCTACCACCTCACGGTGCCGGCGCAGTCGGTGTTCGGCCAGGTCGGGTGCCTGGCGGGACGCACGATCGCGTACCGGCGCACCGCGTTCGAGCCCGCCGTCGAGCGTCTCGTCCGCCAGACGGTCCTCGGCGTGCCGCAGCACGTCGGTGACGACCGCGTGCTCACCAACGAGCTGCTGCGCGCCGGCTGGCGGACGGTGTACCAGTCGTCCGCCGTGGTCGAGACGGACGCGCCGTCGGAATGGCGGACGTTCTGGCGCCAGCAGCTCCGCTGGGGACGCTCCAGCCAGCGCGAGACGCTGCTCAGCCTGGGCTGGCTCTGGCGCCGCCCGGTCGCGTTCGCCAGCTTCGTCACCGACATCGTGACGCCGTTCGCGCTGTACGCGGTCGTCGGTCTGGCGATCGCCCACGCGCTGCGGGGCCAGGGCGGCATCACGGGCGTGCCGCTGGCCGTCGAGCTGCCGCTCGGCTACCTCGGGATGCTGGCCAGCATCGGCGTGCGCCAGGCCGCGCATGTGCGCCGTCACCCCCGCGACCTCGCGCGGCTGCCGGTGTTCGTCCTGCAGATCACGTTCGTGATGGTCCCGATCCGGCTGGCGGCGTTCGCGACGATGTTCCACCAGGGCTGGACGAGCCGGAGCGAGGCTGCGGCGCCCGCGCCGGTGCCGGCTTATCGCCCGATCGCGGAGACGGATTGACGCTCCGGGCGCGACGCCTCAGCGTCGTCGGCATGGCTTCCACTCCGCCCGTCGCCCCCGCTCGACCGACCGCGCCGCTGGGCGCCCAACGATCCAGGAGGTCCGTATGACGATCCAATCATCCGCTTCGCCCGGCGACCGTCTGCGGTTCGCGGCGCCGCCGCCGGACGGCCGGCCGCTGCTGACGGTGAGCACGTACGAGGCCGCGGTCGCGGCGGTCGACGCGCTCTCGGAGGCGCGCTTCCCCGTCCAGCACGTCTCGATCGTGGGCCACGGCGTCCGCACGGTCGAGGACGTGACGGGCCGCTGGGGGCCCGCCCGGGCGATCGCCTCCACCACGCTCGCAGGCGGTCTTGTCGGGCTGTTCTTCGGCCTCCTGTTCGACTGGTGGGGTGCGGTGGATTCGGAGGTCGGCTGGGGCTGGCTCGCGTTCTACGGCTTCGTGTACGGCGCGCTCGGCGGCATGCTCGTGTCATTGCTGTTCGCGCGTGCCGGACAGCGCGACTTCTCCTCGGTGCGCACGATCGAGGCCGAGAGCTACGACGTGACGCTCACCGGCGCGGAGCGGGCCGAGGCGATGCGCATCCTGCACGACGCCGGCCTCATCTAGTGGTCCGGCGCGTGGCGGTGGCGACCGCGGTCGCCGCAATCGCGCTCTTCTTGGCCGCGCCGGCGGGAGCGAGCGCCGGAGCGCCGGGGCTCCGCGTGAGCACGGTCGCCCGCGGGCTGGAGATCCCGTGGGAGCTCGCGTTCCTGCCCGACGGCCGCGCGCTCGTCACCGAGCGCCCCGGCCGCGTCCGGCTTCTCCGCAGGGACGCGGGCCTGCGCCGCCGCCCGCTCGCGCGCATCACGGTCAGCGCGCTCGGCGAGGGCGGCCTGCTCGGGCTCGCGCTCGACCCGGCGTTCGCGCGCAACCGCTTCGTCTACCTCTACTTCACCGCTGCGGGCCGGATGCAGCTCGAGCGCCGGCGGCTGACCGGTGGCCGCCTCGTCCGCGAGCGCTCGCTCCTCGACGGGATCCTCGCAGGGTCGGTGCACGACTCCGGACGGATCGCGTTCGGCCCGGACGGGCGCCTGTACGTGTCGACCGGCGATGCCGGAGAGCCGCAGCTCGCGCAGGACCCGAGCTCGCTGAACGGCAAGTTCCTCGCGCTGACGCCGGCGCAGTATCGCGGCGACGCCCCCGTGCGCCCGGCGATCGTCTCCTCCGGCCACCGCAACGCCCAGGGCTTCGACTGGGAGCCGGGGACGGGCCGCATGATCTCGACCGAGCACGGGCCGAGCGGCTTCGACGGCCCGGAGGGATGGGACGAGGTCAACGTCGTCGTCGCGGGCGCGAACTACGGATGGCCGGCCGCGTTCGGGCCCGACCAGCGCCCGTTCGCGCAGCCGCTGCTGACCTACCGCGAGCCGCTGGCGCCTTCCGGGGGCACGTTCGTGACGAGCCGGGGCTCGAGCTGGACCGGCGACTACCTCTTCGCCTGCCTGCGCGGCGAGCAGCTGCGGCGCGTCGCGTTCGGCGGCGGCGGCGTCGTCGCCGACGAGCCGCTGCTGCAGGGTCGCTACGGGCGCCTGCGCACGGTCGTCGAAGGCCCGCGCGGCGATCTGTACGTGCTGACGTCCAACCGCGACGGGCGCGGGCGCGTGCGCGGCGGCGACGACCGCATCCTGCGGATCGTGCCGCCGCGGCGCTGAGTCATTCGATACGGAGCGGCGTGCCGACCGGCGTGCGCGCGTAGAGCCGCTCGATGTCCTCGTTCCGCAGCCGCACGCAGCCGTGCGACGGGCGGCCCGGGATCAGACCCGGCTCGCTCGTCCCGTGCAGCCCGATCACGCCGCCGCCGGGCCACTCGGTCAGCACGTCGGAGTACGCGGCCGTGCCCATCGCGCGCGTCCCGTACAGCGGGTTTCCGCTGACGTGGAACTTCTCGCGGATCCAGAACGAGCCGCGCGGCGTAGGCGTGCCCGGCGCCCCGATCCCCACGCGCGCCCGGAAGCGCACGCGGCCGCGGTCGTAGAGCGTGACGCGCAGCGCCGAGCGGTCGACGACCAGGCGGGTGTGCACGACGCGGAAGTGGCCCAGCGCGTCGCGCCGCACCCAGCCGGTGACGTTGTTGGGCCGCTGCGGGAGCCGGAGCCGGATCCACGTGGAGCCGTCGGCCTGCAGCTCGCTCGCAAGCAGTACGTAGACCTCGGGATAGCCGTCCTCGGTCAGTAGCCGTAGGCGGCCGACGCGGCGGGCGTCGCGCGCGGGCCGCGCGTAGACGTGCGCGCGTGCCACGGCATCGCTCCAGCGCGTGAAGGTGGTCTCGTTGGAGAGCTGCACGCGTGCCGGAGGCAGGGCCGGCTGCGGCGGTGCAGGAGGCGGGGCGGGCTGCTCGGGTACAGGCGGCGCTGGGACCGGCGTCTGCGCCTGGGCGGGCGCGCCCGCCGCGATCGAGACGATCGCGGCGAGCGTGGCCGAGGCTGGAATCGAGTGCCTCAACCGGTGAATCGCGGCGAGCCCTGCCGCACGCGGGTGATCTGGAACCGCAGCGTCCGGCTCGCCGGGCTCGAGCCCTGCTCGAACGTCGCGACCGCGCGGCCGCGGTGCGCGCCGTTGCTGAGGTGGCGGCAGTTCATCGTCAAGGAGAACCGACCCGCCGCGTTGGGCCGCTCGACGGTCTTGATCTGATCGCCGTCGAGGAAGAACGAGACCCGGGCGATGTTGTCGCCGGTCACAGCGACCGTGGCATGGTCACCGGAGACGCAGCCCTGCGGGGCGCGCAGCGAGGCCGAGGAATCGTCGTCGTCCTCACCGGCGAGGGCCGGAGCGACGGGCAGGGCGATCGCAGCGAGAACCGCGGGCAGGAACAGCAGGGGACGTCGGAACATGCGTTACCTCATCGGTTGGGAAGTGAGACCGGACCGAGGCTGCCGTCGTCGTGCGCGCGCGGCAACAGGTTCTGGCGCTCACTCCAGCGGCGCTCCCGATCGATCGGCGAAAGCGTCACGAGTTCAAGAACAGCTCCCCGGCGGCGCCCTTGCCGCCGGGATCCTCGATGACCAGCTCGAGCGGCCCCGCTTCGTAAGCGCTGCGGGGCACGCGGAAGAGCACCAGCCCGCCCTCGGCCGCCAGGTCGCGTTGCGCCGGCGAATCAGCTCCCGGCGACTGCGCGCCCGGTGCCACGGTCTGCGCGCGGTACGCGACCGGGTTGCCGGCGGGAAGCGCGACAGGACGGTAGACCCGCCCGCTCACGTCCCGCAGCTTGAAGCTCGTCGCCATCGGCAGCGGGGCGCGCGTCGGGTTCTTGGCCGTGAGGAACGCGCCGAACCAGACCTGATCCCGGCTCGCGGGCGCGAGGCCCGCGAGCATCCGCGCGTCGCCGTCATTCGCCGGGCGGAGCAAGCGCACATCGAGCGCGCTGTACTCGAGGCCGCCGACGTCCGCGACGACCCCTGGACCCTCGTCGGCTGCGGCCGTGCCGCGCGCGAGGAGCACGACACCCACGATGAGCGCGACGAGCACGAGCAGGCCCGCCCCGACCGGGACGAGGTAGACCCACTGGAGCCGGCGCGTCATGCCGCGAGCCGCAGGTGGGCGCGTCGCTGCTGAGGCGCGTGCTCGGCGGACCACTCGTACATCGTCATGAGCAGGTGGGTGATGCTCCAGCCCGAGCGGCGAGAGCGAGTACTCGACGCGTACCGGCACCTCGGCGTACGCCTTGCGGGTCACGAGGCCGTTCCCCTCGAGCGAGCGCAGCGTCTGGGTGAGCGTCTTCTTCGAGATCTCGCCGACCTCGTAGAAGATCTCGCTGTACCGCCTGGTACCGCTCGCGAGGAGGTACAGGACGTCGACGCTCCAGCGGCCGGCGAGCAGGTCGAGCACCGCGTGCGTCCCTCGGATCATCTCGAGCTCATCGGGCTCGGCCGACGTATGACTGAACATGCGCCTACCAAACCGGGCGCCGACCCCAGGGGCAACAGCGGTTCCCACTCAGGCGAGCGCGTCGGGCGATCATGGTCCGTGATCAGCGGCGCTGATCAGCCGATCGGCAGGCCGCCATTGTGGCCGGCGGCTGCGCGAACCAGACTCGCTCGATGGCAACGCCCGCCGACACCACGCCCGTCGGCAAGCTGATCGAGCACTATCTGCAGGACGCCGAGACCGGCCGCGCCCGCGACCCCGCGGGCGGCATGTACTCACCCGCCTCACTGCGCAGCATGCGCCGGTCGCTCGACCAGACCTCGCGCCGTGGCCGGCGACGTGGACGCCGGGTCATTGGCGGCCATGAACGACGCCGAGCTCGAGCAGCTCGGCCGGCGGGTCGTCATCGATGCCGGGCTGCCGCCGAGCCGACTGGGTTCGATCGTCCACGCGCTCCGCTGCCTGTCCGCGTACGCGGCGGGGCGCCGCGCGGCGGGGCCACCGCCCGCCGAGCCGCTTCCGTGGGCCGACCCGCCTCGGTGGACCGATCCGCCCCGGTGGAGGGAGCCTCCTCCGAGGCGGGCTGCCGCGCCGCACGCCCCCGAGCCCGAACCCGCGGCCGCCCCCGAGGCCTCGACACCGACGTTCACCATGCTCGCGCTCGGAGCGCACGTCAGCACATGGATCGAGCGCATCCTCGTCATCGCGTTCGTCCTGGCCGCGATCGGGCTCGCGCTTGAGCTCGCCTGAGCAGCGCGCCCGTACCCCCGTCGAGCAGCCGCCGAGCCAGCCGTCGCCGTTGCAGCAGCGGATCGCGTCTCGCTGCCGCCTTCACGCGTCCCCGGCATCCTCGTGCGGCTCACCGGCGGCGGCGCGCCGTACCCGCTGCAGGTGATCGCGTACGGCGCCGCCGTCGTCGCGGCCGCGTTCATGCTGGCCTGGGCGACCGAGGCGGCGCAGGTCGACATCGGCCACGGCATCGTGATCGCGGTCGTCGCGTTCGTCGCGATCCTGCCGGAGTACGTCGTCGAGCTGCACTACGCGTTCATCGGCCACGCCGAGTACGTGACGGCCAACCTCACGGGCGCGAGCCGGCTGCTGCTCGGCTGCGCGGTCGCACTGCCCGCAGTGGTCTTCCTGCTGCGCGGCCGCTTCGGCGTCGCGCCGATCGGACCGCTCTCGCTGGCGTCGCCGCACCGTCTGGAGCTCGCCATCCTCGCGGTCGCGAGCCTCTGGACGCTGCGGCCGGTCACGCGCGGGGAGCTGACGCTGCTCGACGCCGCGGTGCTGATCGCGCTCTACGGCCTGTACCTGCGGAGGGTCGCCGTGATCGGCGGCGACGCGCCCCCGCCGATCGGCGTCGCGGCGCAGATCGAGGAGCTGCCGGCGGCGCAGCGCAGGCGCTGGGTGGGCGGCCTGATGGCGTACGCGGCCGCGGTGATCCTGCTCACCGCGGTGCCGTTCGGAGACGCCGTGCTCGGGGCCGGCACGCTCGTCGGGATCAAGCCCTATCTCATGCTGCAGTGGATCGTCCCGATCGCCACCGAGGCGCCCGAGCTCGTGGTCGCGTTCGTGCTGCTGACGCACGGCCGCGGCGGCCAGAGCCTCGCGGTGCTCCTGGCGGGAGCCGTGAGCCAGTACACGCTCGCGCTCGGATCCGTGCCGATCGCGTACCAGCTCGGCGCCGGCGTCGGCCCGCTCCCGCTCCCGGGGCGCGAGCGGATCGAGCTCTTCCTCTCGATCGGCGTCGCGCTCTACGCCGTGGCGTCGCTGATCATGCTGCGGCTGAGCCGCGCCGACTCGGCGGTGATGCTGGCGCTGTTCACGGCGCAGTTCCTGCTGCCGAGCGTGTTCACCCGGCTCGCGTTCGCCGTGGTCTTCTGGGTCATCGCGATCGACATCCTCTGGTCCGAGCGCCGTCATCTGCCGCTGCTGTTGGGCGACGCTGCGGCGCAGTGCGGTCGCGAGGTCGGGCCCGTAGCCGACGCGGCCGTTCGCGAACGTCGTGACCAGCTGGAGCCTCGGAACGCCGTCGCCGCCGGTCGTCAGGAACAGCGGCTGGACGTACACGAGCGTGTCGCCGATCGGCACGACCCGCGGGGCGCCGAGGACCGTCCGGCTCACCCCGGACTTCGCGAGATCGCGCGACTCGCGGTTGAGCAGCTGGAGCCGCCGCGCCACCCCCGAGCTCGACAGGATGCGGCGGGTGGCCTGCGTCGGGCCGACCGTGAGCCGGTCGCGCGGCAGGCTCACGCAGCGTGAGCTCGGTGCGACCGCGCGCGTCGAGCGAGCCGGCCAGGTAGGCCACGAGGTTCTCGCGCCCGCGGGGGGTGAACGGGGTTGCGAGCGACGAAGCGCTCGCGCGCGTCGCCGGGCAGGCGCTCGAGCCCGTACTCGGGCTCCATCGTCCAGGTTGCTCGGCGCGACCTTCCGCTCTTCCACCTCCTCGGCGTCGACCCGCTGCTCCGGGTCGGGGAAGTGGATCTCGCCCGCCTGCTCGACCGGTCCCGCCAGCTGGAGAGCGCGCGCCCAGGCGTCCGAGCCGTTCCAGAAGGCGGTCGTGTCCGTCGCGTGGTAGGTCTCATACGCGTCGGCCTGCGCCTCGAACAGCTGCTCCGGGTAGCGCAGGTGTTCCCGCAACTCACTCGGCATCTGCGCCGACGGAAGGAACAACCCCGGGTAGACCGCCCGCCACGCGCCGAGGATCGGATCGTCGGAGTCGGCGTAGATGCTCACGTGACCGCTGAACGCGTCGACCACGGCGCGGGCGGGCGCGCGGACGTAGTTGACCTCGTCGCGCCCCATCCGGACGGGAGCGGAGTACGGGTACGAGTCGCTGGTCGTGTAGCCGTCGAACACGAACTGCACCCGGCCGTCGATCACGACCGTCTGCGGCCGGTCGTCCCAGCGCAGGAAAGGCGCGACCGTGTGCAGGCGATCGCGGACGTTGCGATGCAGGAGGATCCGCGACCGGCCGGTGACCGTCTCGGACAGCAGCAGGTCGAGATCCTGGAAGCGGGCCGCGAACGCGAGGCGCCGGAGCGGATCGGAGAGCGCGATCCCGCCGTCGCCGTCGTAGTGATAGCTGGGGGTGCGGTCGCCGGAGCTCGGCTCGTCCACCTCGGCACGACCGGTGTTGAGCACGACGTAGGGCGGGTCGGCCGCCGGTTGCTCGCCGAAGTACACGCGCGGCTGCCGGAGGCTCAGCGGGTTCGCGCGCGCGCGGAATCCCTGCTGCGCGAAGCGCGGGTAGCGGCCCGCGTCGGCGTCGCCGCCGTGCACGGCCACGACGCCGTAGCCGTGCGTGTAGGCGAACCGGTCGGTCGCCCAGCTGCGGTCCTCAGGCCCGAGCCGCTCGCAGCGAGAGCTGTCGCGCGCCCACGGTCATGACCTGCGGCTCGCCGTCGATCGTGTAGCGGTCGACGCTCACGCTCGGGAACTCGTAGTAGCGGCCGATCGACTGCAGCTCGTTCAGCGTCGGCCGGAGGACGTCCTCGTCCCAGAGCGGCACGTTGTCGACGGTCCGGCGCGCGCGCGCGATCGTCGCGGCGCGAGAGCTCCGGAGCCCGCCGGCAGCGAACGCTCGTCGACGCGGTCGAGCCCGTACGCGCGGCGCGTGAACGCGATGCCGTCGGCCACGTGCGGCCGCTCGCGTGACAGCGCCTGGGGCTGGACGGTGAAGCGCTGGACGAGCCTCGGCAGGTCGCTCTGCGCGCCGAACGCGAGCAGCGCGACCAGCGCGAGCGCGCCGGCCGCGACGGTCGGCACCCGCCGCACGGATGCGTACAGGCAGAGGGCCGCGCCCGTCAGCGCCACGATCGTCAGCACCCGCAGCGCGGGCAGGCGCACGGTGACATCGGTGTGCGTCGCGCCGGGAGTCGCGGGGTCGTGTGGCAGCGCGAGGGCGAACTGCTCGAGCCGGAGCCGCCACGCGAGGACGGCAAGGAGCAGTGCGGCGAGCACGAGCACGTGCTTCCGCGCCGCGCGCAGCGCCACCCGACTGCGCCCCTTGCGGAACGCTCCGGCCGCGGCGTAGGCGGCGAGCGAGGCGATGCCCGCCATCACGATCGTCTCGAGCAGCCAGCGTGCGACCTGCTGGTAGAGCGGCAACGAGAACACGAAGAAGCCGGCGTCGCGGTGGAACAGCGGGTCCTCGACGCCGAAGTCGCTGCGGTGCGTCCAGACCAGCAGCGTCTGCCACGCGTCCGCGGAACGCGCTTCGAGCGCGATGAAGCCGCACGCCGAGGGCCACCGCCGGCTTGAGTAGGCGGCGGTTCGTCCACAGCTGCGAGCCCAGGCTCCCGTCGTCGGGGGCCGGCGCCCGGGCCATCGCCCGCTCGACGGCGTTGAGGTTCACGAGCAGGAAGCACGCGGTGCCCAGGCCGACCACCGCCGCGGTCATGACCTTCCACCTCAGCGTCGTCCAGTAGACGTCGACCTGGTCGATCTCCGTGTACCAGAGCACGTCGGTGTAGAGCCTCGCGGCGAGCAGGAGCGCGCCGACGACGATGCCTACGAAGATCAGCAGTAGCAGCGAGCGGGTGCGCGGGACGCGCCAGAGCGAGACGCCGACGTCCGGCGCCCGGTGCGCGGTCGTGGGCGGCGCGGCGGTCGCGCTCACGGCTCCGGCCCGTCCGGCTCGTCGTCGCTGGGGTCGTCGGAGCGCGAGTCGCCGACTCCACTCGCGGCTTCTGGGCGCGGGGTCGGAGTCGCGGCCGGCGTCTGGACCGGAGTCGCGGTCGGCGCCGCCGGCGTCTCGACCGGAGTCGCGGTCGGCGCCGCCGGCTCCTGGGTCGGCGCGTCTCGGCGAGGCGCCGGCGGCCGGATCCGTCGTCGGAGTGCCCGCGGGCTGCGCCGCCGGTGACGCCGGCGGCCCCCCGCCGCCGGACAGCGCCGCCAGCAGCAATGCCGCGATTGCCCATCCGAGCACGATCACGGCGAGCGCGACCCGCCAGCGAGGTGCGCCCGCGCGTCGCTGCGGCCGCCGGCGCGGCGGCGGCGACGAGCGGCGCGACGGGGTGGCGCGGCGTCACCGTGTCCAGCAGTCGCGGATCCTCGCCCGCCACGGCGCCGTCGGCCGTGCGCATCGGCCGCGTCCGCGGTGTGCGCGCGCCGCCCGGCAGAGCGGACGCCGCGGCCGGTAGCCGCGCGTCGCGCCGCCAGCGCGGCCCGAGCGTCGCGAGCACGATCTCCTCGAGCGACTCCCACGCCTCGGTCGCCGAGCCCGGCCGGTCCTCCGGGCGCCTTCTCGAGCAGCCGGGCGACCCAGTCCGAGAGCGGCTGCGGGGTGCCCGCCGCGGCCAATGTCAGCGGCGGCGGCTTGTCCTTGACGTGGCGCAGGAGGATCGCGACCGGCTCGGCGTCGCCGAACGGGGTCGCGCCCGCGATCAGCTCGAACGCGACGATGCCGACCGAGTAGAGGTCCGTCCACGGGCCGATCTCGCCCGCCAGCGCCTGCTCCGGCGCCATGTACGTGGGCGTGCCGATCGTCGTGCCGGTCACGGTCAGCCTGGTGTCGACCGAGTCGAGCGCCTTGGCGATCCCGAAGTCGGCGATCTTCACGCCGCCGTCGGCGGTCACGAGCACGTTCTCCGGCTTGAGGTCGCGATGCACGATCTCGCGCGCGTGCGCGTGCGCGAGGCCGCCCAGCATCGACTCGAGCACCCCCGCGATGCGGCCGAGCGACAGCGCGCCGGCGCGCGACCGGAGCGACCCGTTCGGCAGGTACTCCATCGCGATGAACGGGGCGCCGTCCGCCTCGAAGTAGTCGTGCACCGTGACGATGCTCGGATGGCTCAGCGATGCCGTCAGCTGCGACTCGCGCACGAACCGCCGCGCGAAGCCCGGGTCGGCGGCCGAGAAGGCGCTGAGCTCCTTCAGCGCCACCAGCCTGCGCAGGTCGGTCTGGCACGCGAGGAAGACGGTCGCGGTCCCGCCGCGACCGATCTCCTCGCGGATCTCGTACCGGCCGACGACCGTCCGGGTCACGGCCATGCGCTCAGCGGAACCGAGCGGCCAGCGCCGGATAGCGCCCGACCAGCTCGTCCTGCTGCTCGTCGTCCCACTCCTCGCCGCGCGGCTTGCCCGAGAGGTCGCTGTCGCCGGAGGGGATGTCCTCGCCGGCCACGTCCTCGTACGCGTCGGGCGCCACGTCATCCGCGTTCTCCCAGTCGCCGGTCTCGGCGTCCTGGACGACGGGGGCGAGCGAGTCCGGATCCTTCAGCGCCGCCTCGTACGGCGCACGTCCGAGCGAGATGAGGTAGGCGCGGAAGTCGCGGAAGCAGTCGTCCGAGCAACCGTCGTCGATCACGTACGCCGCTCCCCACAGCTCCCACGTGTATGCCCGCTCGTCGAGCCGGTGGCGGATCGCTCCGAAGTCGGCGATCTGCTGCGCGGGCAGCTGCTCGAGCCGGGACGCGAGCAGCTCGGACTGCCGCTCGGTGTCACCTCCGGCCTCCCGCCGCGTGTCCTCGACGAGCCCCCAGAACTGCGGCTCGTCGAGGTGCACGGGTTGCGCGGGCTGCGCCGGTTGCGCCGTAGCAACCGCCGGAGCTGCATCCGGCGGCGCGGCAGGCGGGGCGGCCTCATCGGCGCACCCCGCGAGCCATACCAGCGCTACGAGCGCGAGTGTCCTAGTCCTCGGTGACAGGGGGCCAGGACGCGTTGATGGTGGCCTCGGTCCGCGCGATCTGAGCGCGCGCCTTGGTCAGGATCCGGGTACCGCCGGGACGCAGGTCGGTCGCGTCGGACTGCAGGCCGTCGATGTGCTGGATCTCGTCGTCGAGGAACAGGATCAGCCCGGGCATCGTGACGTCGAACGTCACGGCGTCGTCGTCCTGCGCGGCCTTGGCGCCCACGCTCGCGGCGGCGGCGTCCTCAGCATCCTCGGGCGGCACCGGCGGGGCCAGCGTGTGGACGTCGTTGATCGCCTTGTTGCGCCGGTCGAGCGTCAGGAACATCGTCCTGCTGATCGCGTCGAGCACCGGCACGCGAGCGCCGTCGGTCAGCTCGATCGCGGTGCTCGAGACGTTGTGGAACTCGTCGAACACGGCCATCGCGGTCGTGACCGGATCGGCGATGACCACGGCGTCGTCGTCCTGGGTGAGCTTCGCCCGCACCTTCGGCGCGAGATCACGGACGCGCACGCCGTTGCGCGCGGAATGCGCGCGGGCGTCCTCGGCCTCCGGATCCACCACCGGCGGGTGGGTGATGTAGTACCGCGCGCCGCGCCACGCGGCGGCGAGCTGGCGGCGGACGACCTTCGCGGTCACCATGGCATGGACGCCGTTGACGTCGTTGACGTCCTCGGTCAGCGTCTCGAGCGCGTTATCCACGCGCGTCAGACGGGTCTGCACCAGCGACGGCAGCGGCGGCGGCGCGTCTCCGCCGGACGCCTGCGCGGTCGGCGACGTGGCCGCGCCCGCGGGCGCTGCGGCCACCAGCCCGGCAGCAAGCACCGAGCCGACAATCACTCTTTTCAACATCGCTTCGTTCTCCCTTTTCAGTTCGGATGCGGGGAAGCGCCGCCGACGCTACGGCCGGACGCAGGCCGCGCCGGGCTCGGCGCACCACGACTGGAGCGCGCCCCGGACCCAGGGCACCGGCGCCACCCCTACGCGCGCACGCGGGCGCGTAGGCTGGACGCGTCGTGATCCTCCGCCTCGTTCCCGCGCTGCTCGCGGCGGCGCTGCTCGCCGCGGCGGCCGCGCTCGTCGCGACGTCCGCGGACGCCGGCAGCGCCGGCACGGCGCGCCTCCCCGATCTCGACCAGGAGGCGCCGAGCAGCATCGGCGTCGTCCGCGCCGGGCCGCCCGAACAGCCGGAGTACCGGCTCGGATTCCGCTCGGCCGTGCGCAACGTCGGCGACGGGCCGCTGATCGTCGACGGCCACCGCCCCGACGTCGACACCGGCGCGATGGTCGCCGACCAGGTCGTCGAGCACGATGGCGCTCCCCGCGCGAAGGTGCGCGGCGTCGGGCAGCTGCGATACGTCGTCTCCCCCGACCACCGCCACTGGCACCTTCTGCGCTTCGAGCGCTACGAGCTGCGCCGCCCCGGCGGCTCCGTGGCGCTCGTCAAGGACCGCAAGACCGGCTTCTGCCTCGGCGACCGCTACGCGGCGGTCGGGCCGCGCCTGCCCGAGCGCGCGCCGGATCCCGCCTACACGAGCGAGTGCGGCCTGGGACAGACGGAGCTGCTCGGCATCAGGGAGGGGATCTCGGTCGGCTACGGCGACGACTACGCGGCCAACCTCGAGGGTCAGTACCTGCCGCTGACCGGACTGCCCGACGGCCGCTACGTGCTCGTGCACCGCGTGAACGGCGACCGCCGGCTCCACGAGCGCGGGTACGGCAACAACTCCGCCTCGGCGCTGCTGAGGCTGCGCTGGCGCCTGGGCATCCCGTATGTGCAGGTCCTCGCGCGCTGCTCGCGCGGCGAGCGCTGCACCGGCTAGATCCGCGATCACGGTGATCGGTTCCCCGGCTCCTGCGATCGGGAGGACGTGTTGCCGGTGCGATGAACGGCGCGGACCATCGGCGCAAGGCCGCGCACGCGGCCGCCACTCCAACCCGAACCAGCAGGAGGCCACATGGCCAATCTCCGTACTCATCGACTGCCGGCCCTGCTCGTCGCGGGCGCTGCGGCGTCCGCCCTGATGGCGGCACCGGCGCTCGCGAGCGAGGGCCCGGCCGCCCCGCCGCCTGGTCCGCAGCTCCCGAGCGGCATCGCGCCGCCGACGCTCGGCCCGCTCCCGTCGACGTTCGCGCCGTCGGTGCGCAGCAAGGCGCCTCGTGTGGTCCGCCGCGCGCGGCTTGCCCACACGCGTGTCAAGCAGGGCCGGCGCGCGCGGCTCAGGGTCTCGCTCAATACTCCGAGCCGGCTCCGGATCGTGCTGCGGCGCGCCTCGAACGGGCACCGGATCCGTGTGATGAACGTCAAGGCGGGCGGGCTGACGGTCTCGCGCCGGCTGCCGGCCCGTAGCGGCGGGCACGTCCTCCGCGTCGGCCGCTACCGCGTCAGCGTGGTGTCGATCGACGCGAACGGCACGCGTTCGCGGCCGATCAACCTGTCGATGATCGCGTCCACCGGTAGTGATCCCAGCGCGGCCGGCGGCATCGCCGCCGGCCGCCACGGGCCCGGCTCCTGACCGATGCGACAACTCGCCCTGCACGTGATGACGGGCTCCGCGACGCTGCTGATCCTCGCGCTGCTCGCGGTGCCGGCCAAGCAGGCGTTCGAGCGCGGCGACGCCGCGCAGGCGGCGGGACCCCCGCCCGACGTCCCCGGCTTCTCCCCGGCACGGCACCCGCAGCGCGTGTTCGGCGTCTACGTCGACCCCTGGCACGTAGACGAGTGGGCGCACGCTGTCGGCGCTTCGCCGCAGGCAGTCGCCAAGTTCGAGGCGTTCTCGAGCGGCCGCAGCATCGCGAGCTACGCGGAGGAGAGCCGCCGCAAGGGGATCCGCCGCCTGATGGTTTCGTGGGAGCCGTGGAAGCCGGTGCCGAGCGCGCTCGGCGTCGGCGCCCAGGCGCGCCCGCAGCCCGGCTACCGCAACATCGACATCGCGCGCGGCGTGCAGGACCGCTACATCATGCGCTTCGCCCGCGAGCTCGCACGCTTCCAGGGCACCGTGTACCTGCGCTACGCGCACGAGATGAACGGTTACTGGTACCCGTGGAGCCGCGACGCGCGCGCCTACCGCTGGGCGTGGCAGCGGATCGTGCGGCGGATCCGCACCGCCGGCGCGCGCAACGTCCGCTTCGTCTGGTCGGTAAACGCCAACCTCTACGAGCCGGCTCGGACGTGGCGCACGACGCTGCGCCGGTACTGGCCCGGCCGCCGGAACGTCGACATCGTCGGGACGACGATGATCGACTTCGGCGGCGTCAAGGACTACCCGGTCCGCGCATTCGCGCCGCGGCTGCGAGCGCTCCGGCGCGAGTACGGCAAGCCGATCGTGCTGGCCGAGACCAACACCGAGGAGCGCGGCGCCACCGGCTGGCTGCGTGACTTGCGCGCCCTGCTCACCCGGATGCCCTGGATCCGCGGCGTGTACTGGTCGCAGCTCCCGAGCCGCGGCAAGGTGCAGCAGCGCGGCGCGGGCGTCCTCGACTGGGACGTGCAGCGCGTCCCCTCGGCGGCCGCCCAACTGAGGGCGATCATCAGCGACGGAGTCCGATAGCGGCCGCGTGAGCTCCGACGACAGCGCCCGCCTGCTCGAGCGGCTGCTCGAGGACCCCGACTTCCGCGCGCGCTTTCGCCGGAGTCCGGTGGCGGCCGCTCGTGAGGCCGGCTTCGAGGCGCTGGCGGAGGAGTTGAAGGGCGGCGAACGGCCGTTCCAGACGCTCGAGATCCGCGAGTCGCGCTCGAGCGTCGCGGGCGTGATGCTCGCGGCCGCGGTCGAGGGCCTCGGCCTGTTCGAGCTCTCGGAGCACGTGCTGCCACACCTCGGGGCCGAGGATGCGCTGGCGGCCGACCAGCCGCCGCAGCCGGCCGGGCAGTCGGTCCCGCCGGTCGACCCGGACGACCTCACGGACGTCGACACGGACGAGGGCGGCGAGTCGGACGACTCTGGCGCGTCCGACGACTTCGGCGATCCAGACGAATCCGACGACTCGGACGACCAGCCGGACTCGGGCGACTCTGACGACGCAGCTGGGAAGCTCCGACCCCGACGACTACCGAGTCGGCCGACCCGGACGACACGGACGACCCCGACGACTCAGGCGACTCAGACGACGAGAACGCGGACGGCGAGTCGGACGACTCGGGCGCGTCCGACGACTTCGGCGATCCGGGCGAATCCGACGACTCGGACGACCAGCCGGACTCAGGCGACTCGGACGAGCCAGACGATTCAGCCGACTCAGACGACACAGACGACGAGGACGACGAGGACGAAGAGGAGCCCGACGAGGAAGAGCCCGACGAGGAAGAGCCCGACGAAGAAGAGCCCGACGAGGTCGGACCCGACGCCGACGATCTGTCCGACGACGAGGTCACCGGCGAGGACTCCGATGGCGACGGCGATTCCGACGACGGAGACGACTCGGACGACGACGATGACTCCGACGACGTCCGACGACTCCGACGACGACGATGACTCCGACGACTCCGACGACAGCGGTCGACTCGGACGACTCCGCCGACGGCGGCGACGGCGACGACTCCGACGAGGACATCGAGATCGGACCGGTGCCCGACGGCTACCCGGGCGACGACGCCTCGCAGGAGCAGATCGGCGCCTGGATGGGCGCCGAGGCCGAGAAGCGCAACCTGCCCCCCGAGCTCCCCGTCATGGCCGCGATGGTCGAGTCGGGCATGAAGAACCTGCCCGGCGGCGACGCCGACTCGGTCGGGTTCTTCCAGATGCGGGTCTCGATCTGGAACAACGGCGACTACGCGGGCTACCCAGGGCGCCCGAGCGGCAGCTCGACTGGTTCCTCGACCACGCCGAGGCGGTCAAGGCGCAGCGGGTCGCGCGCGGGCTCCCCACCGACCCCGAGCATTACGGCGAGTGGATCGCCGATGTCGAGCGCCCCGCCGCGCAGTACCGCGGCCGCTACCAGCTGCGCCTCGACGACGCGCAGCACCTGCTGCGCCGTGCGTTCCCCGACGGGGACGGCGTCGCGGACGTCCCCGACGCCGGCGGCGGCTCGGGTCCGCACGCCGGGCCGCGCGCCAAGGAGGCCGTCGCCGAGGCGCGCAAGTACCTCGGCACGCCCTACCAGTGGGGCGGCGAGTCACCGCGCACCGGCTTCGACTGCTCCGGCCTGGTGCAGTGGGCGTACGCCAAGGCCGGGATCCAGATCCCGCGTGTCACCGACCAGCAGATCGACGCGGCGGGCGCGACCAAGGTCGGCCGCAAGCACCTGCTGCCGGGCGACCTCGTGTTCTTCCGCGACGCGTCCGGCTACGTGCACCACGTGGGGATGTCGCTCGGCGGGGACCGGTTCATCGAAGCTCCGCGAACGGGCCTCAGCGTGCGGATCTCGAGCCTGAACGACCCGTACTACGCGCAGCAGTTCACCGGAGGGCGCCGTTTCGACGTGCCGACACGAGGCGGATCCGAGGCGCGCGTGATGCCGGCGCTCAAGCTCTCGGACGACGACTGAGCACGCAGTCGGCGACGTGCGCGAAGATCCCCGCATGGGCTTCGACCAGTACCACGAGCCGGCCAACGAGCTGCCGGACGACACGCGGACCTTCGCGCGCCTTTGCGCCTCACTCACCGAGGAGGCCGAGGCGATCGGCTGGTACGAGCAGCGCCTTGCGGTCGAGCCCGACCGCGAGGCGCGCGCGATCATGCGCGACGCGCAGGGCGAGGAGTTCAAGCACTTCTGCATGGACCTCGAGTTCCTGCTGCGCCGCACTCCCCTATGGCGTGACATCGCCATCGGGATCCTGTTCCAGGAGGGCGACATCGTCGAACACGGCGAGGAGTCCGAGGAGGAGGCCGTCGAGGGAGCCGCGGCGCGCGGCGCGCCGCTGGCGGGCGGCACGTCGCTCGGGATCGGGAGTCTGAGGGGAGCCGTGTCATGAGCCATCTGCTGCGAGAGCATGCGCCGATCACCGAGGCGGGCTGGCGCGTCGTCGACGACGAGGCGCGCCAGCGCGTCACTCCCGCGCTCGCCGCCCGCAAGCTGGTCGACTTCGCCGGACCGCACGGCTGGGAGTACTCGGCGACCAACCTCGGGCGCACGAGCGCGCTCGACGACGCCCCGGTCGACGGCGTCACCGCCGCGCAGCGCCGCGTGCTCGCGGTCGTCGAGCTCACGGCACCGTTCTCGGTCGCGCGCGCCGAGCTGCGCGACGCCGATCGAGGCGCCGAGGACGTCGACCTGGCGGCGCTCGACGAGGCCGCCCACCGCATCGCCACAGCCGAGAACCGCGCCGTGTTCCACGGCTGGCAGGCCGCAGGACTCACCGGCATCGCGGACGCCTCCCCGCACGACGCGATCGCGCTCGGCGACGACTGCGAGCTCTACCCGCGCCACGTCGCGCAGGCGGTCGAGGCGCTGCTGCACGCCGGCATCGACGGCCCCTTCGGCCTCGCGCTGGGCCCCGAGGCGTACACCCGTGTCCTCGAGACCGCGGAGCACGGCGGCTACCCGCTGCTCGACCACCTGCGCAAGATCATCGGCGGGCCGCTCGTCTGGGCGCCGGGCGTGGCGGGTGCTGTCGTCGTGAGCCGGCGCGGCGGCGACTACCTGTTCGAGGCCGGCGAGGATCTGTCGATCGGCTACGACCGCCACGACGCCGATGCGGTCGAGCTCTACCTCGTCGAGAGCTTCACGTTCCGGGTCGCCACGCCCGAGGCCGCCGTGGCGCTCGCGCCATAGGGGCTCAGGCGATCCAGGCCGGCACGCCCTTGTCGGTGCCGTCGGCCAAGCGGGCGCGCGCGCCCGCCGGAGCGGCGGCGATCGCGGCGAGGCCGGCGCTCGGGTCAGCGATCACCCGGCGCTGCGCCCCGGCGGGCATGACGATCGTGTCGCCCGGCGCGACGGCGATCCGCCGCCCGTCGAGCTCGATCGTCGCGCCGCCGTCGAGCACGGTCCAGAGCTGCTCTGAATCGAAGCTGTGGGCCGGACCGGCCTGATCGGGACGCATGTCGACCCGCCAGAGCGACTGCCCGGCGCCCCCCTGCGTCGGCGACGCGAGCGTCGTCATCGTGGCGTTGGGGGTCTCGGTGCGGCGGCTCTCGGCCTGGCGGATGAGTCGCATCGCGGGGCTGGCTCCTAGCGCCGGGCTAGCGCTGCGGGAGTCTGTAGCCGCGCTCGGCCTTGGTGAGCTCGCCGGACTTGGCCAGCTTGCTCAGCAGCGTGCTGACCGTACCGGTGGAGATGCCGGTGACCTTGGCGATCTCCGACGCGGTCATCGGCCCGTTCTGGAGCGCGGCGAGCACCTTCGCCTTGTTCTGACCGCGCGGGGCGCGCTCCGGCGCGTTGGCGGGCTTGGCGCCGGCCGCCGGCTTTGCCGGCGGCTTGCGGCCGCCGCGCATGCGGGAGCGCGCCTGACCCTCGAGGCGCGACAGCGCGCCGCGCAGCCGCTCGAGCTCATCGCTGAGCCTGTGGTGCTGCTTGAGCTGCTCTTCGATCTGCGTGATGCGCGCCCTGACCTGCTTGGAGATCGCGCCGACGTTCGGGATCTCCGGCATATCAGGTGTCGTCCGTGAGCACGCTTGTCGCAGCCTCGGCGGTCTTCACGGCGTCGCCCTCCTTGGACTCGACCTCGACGAGCTGCTCCTCGACTTCCTCAGCTTGCGACTCGACGTCGGCGACGACCATCTCACCCTCCTGGCTCGCCTGCACCTGGACGACGAACTCGTTGAGCAGGAACAGGCTGACGTCGTCGTCCGTGTGCTCCATGCCGACCTTGAACGGCGTGCTGATGATGTCGAGCAGGTGAAGCAGTGAGATGAAGAAGAACGACAGGAACGCGAGCGTCACCAGCGACTCCGCGAGCCCGTCGAAGTTGGTGAACATCAGCAGGGCGAGGATGAACGCGACGATCGCGACGATCATCGCGTAGGCGGACGGGAGGAACTCCTCTCGCTGCAGGTGATAGATGCGCAGCGCCGTCTTGCGCAAGCCGGCCTGCTCGGCGCGCAGCCGGACGATCGTGTTGGCGGGCACGTCGGTGTCGTCCATCTCGCGGAACGACTCCGAGAGCTCCTCGATCGCCGCTTGACAAGCGCGCGTGTTGCCGGCGTCGATGTCGGCGCGCAGCGTTGTCACGACGGCGATCAGCCGCTTCCGCAGCGCCGGCAGGTCCGGCTTCTGCCAGACGGCATGGACCGCCTCGCTCTCGCGCAGGATCGCGTAGAGCCCGGCGGCGAGGTCGGTCGGAGCCCGCTCGGCGTCCCGGAAATCCGACAGCGTCCCGGCGACTACGAGGCCCATCACGAACACGCCGCCGGTGATGATCCCCGCCGAGACCGCGGTCGGCGACAAGCCCTCCACCCCGAGCTCCCACAGCACGGCGCGCACCGCCACCAGGACCGCGACGATGACCACCGTCATCCCGGCGACTTTCAGGTTTCCGAACACCTTCTGGAGCATCCTCGACCTCTTCGGGGGTCAGGCCAGCCGGTCTCCCGGCGGCGAGCATACTCCGACTCGCAGGCGCGCGCACGGATGACGGCCGTCACGGACGGTCCGGCGGCAGCACCTCTTCCACGAGCTCATACACGGCGCTGAGAAGCACGCGCTCCTCGGTGTCTGCGATGCGGTGAAGCCGCCGCTCCTCGGCCGACATGGTCTCCGGATCGTCGCGCGCGGCGTCGTACTCCTCCTGGGTGCCGTCGAAGAACGCGATCGTCAGGATCTGATCCGGGCTGTCCTCGTTACGCATTACCAGCGCCCGCTCGTAGCGGGGAAGCCACGGATCATGCTGCCACGCCCTCCGGAACTGGTCGTAGGTGCCCGGCTTGATCTCCCGCACCGCAACCGCGCACATCATTGAGGCAACTCCTCCTATCCGATGAGGGACCGCGACCCGAGCCTACCCTGGTCCCCGGCGCGAACGTCCTGGGGGAGGCGTAGTTCGTTCCCGAACGGGGGACGCAGACCAGATGAGCGATCACGTCTACAAGACCATCGAGATCACCGGGTCATCGCGCGAGGGAGTGACCCAGGCGATCGACCGCGCCGTCACCAAGGCGTCGCAGAGCGTCCGAGGACTTGACTGGTTCGAGGTCACCGAGATCCGCGGCCATATCGACGAGGGAGCCGTCGCCCATTACCAGGTCACGCTCAAGGTCGGGTTCCGCCTCGAGGACTGATGCGTGCGTCGGTTGCCGCGGAACGCCGATTTCGGAGAGGATCGGGCGATGAATAGCTTCCGTCTCGGTTTGCCGGTTCTCGCCGCGCTGGCCGTCCTGCTCGCGTCACCTGCCGCAGGAAGCGCCGGCGCTCCTCCGGACGTCGGCGCCGTGCAGCGCGGCCTCGACGCTCTGGTCGCCGCGAGCGCCGGACCCCCGGGCGCGATCGCGACGGTCTACCGAGACGGACGCCTGACCGTGCTGCGCGCCGGCCGAGCGGACATCACGCGCAGGCGGCCACCGCGGGCGACGGATCACATGCGGATCGCCAGCGTCGCCAAGGCATTCAGCGGTGCCGTCGCGCTGCAGCTCGTCCGTGACGGCCGACTCGGGCTCGACGACACGATCGGGCAGCGGCTTCCGGGCATGCCGCCCGCATGGGCCGGCGTGACCGTGCGCCAAATGCTCGATCACACCAGCGGACTGCCCGACTACACGCAGTCGGACGAGTTCGCCGAGCAGGCGATGAACGACCCGCGCGGATTCGTATCCCCTACCGGGATCGTCGACTGGGTCCGGGCGGACCCGCTGGTCTTCGCGGCCGGGTCGCGCTACGCGTACTCGAACACCGACAACATCGTCGTCGGGCTCATCGCGGAGGCCGTGACGGGCAGGTCCTACCCCGATCTGCTTGCGGGTGTCGTCTTCGATCCGGCGCGGCTGCGTGACACGTCGTTCCCGACGCGCAGGATCACGCTTCCGCGGCCGTTCCTGCACGGCTACATCACCGCGCCCGGCGAGCGCGACCAGGACGTCACGACATTTCTCAGTCCGAGTGGCGCATGGGCATCGGGCGCGGTCGTCTCGACGCCGGCGGACCTCAACGCGTTCATCCGCGCCTACCTGGGCCTGCGCTTCTTCGGCGCCGCCGAGCAGCGCGAGCAGATGCGGTTCGTGCCAGGCGGCGAGTCCAGCCCGCCCGGGCCCGGGCGCAACGCCGCCGGCCTGGCCCTGTTCCGTTATCGGACCCGGTGCGGCACGGTCTACGGCCACACCGGCAACTTCCCCGGCTACGTCCAGTTCGCGGCCGCCACGGCAGACGGGCGGCGAGCGGTGACAACCTCACTGAACATCCCCGCCCCGACCGGGCGGCTCCTGGCGCGGCTCCGCAACGTCCAGACCAAAGCGGTCTGCGCGCTGCTCCGCTGACCCCGATCAACCAAGGCTGCGAGCGGGAGTCCGAGCTCAGCGCCTGATGCCCGGTGGTGTCTCTACTCGCCCTGTGTCTGCGGCTCGCCGATCACCGGGGGGCTCGAGGCACGAGCTTGCTGGACGCGTGCAGAGATTACGACTGTCATCGTCGCGACCATCGCGAGTGCCATCACGACGAACATGGCCGTGAAGGCGTCGGATCCGCTGATCTGGTGCGCGCGCGACCAACTGGCCACAGCGCCTGGGAAGACATAGGTGGCCCCGTAGGCGAACGCGATCCGGCCCCCGATGACGATGATCCAGAGGGCCGCGAACCCGACCCCCGCGCGCGCCGACACGACGCCGTCCGACTCGCGCCAGATCCGCGGGATGCTGCCTGCGAGCGCCCCGAGAACCACGCCGACGAGGCCCCCGAGAACAATGAACGCGGGGTCGTTGCCGGTGCCCGGCACGTTCCTCAAGAACACGACCGCGACCACCACGATGATCACCGTCGGCAACACGAATCGGCGAGGCCCGACGGCGTGGGTTCCGACGTTGCGGTGCAGCACGAGGGTCAGCACGGCAAGGTTGAGCAGGAGCTCGGCGGTACTCATCGGAATTGATCCGAATGGAATCGCTCGTCGGTCGACATGCGCTCAGGCTAGGGTCACGGACCGCGTGCGGTTGTCCGACGCACCCCACTTCGGCCTGGGGGTAGCCGGAGATCCGGACAGGCCTCAGACGTCAGGTGCCCGCGAGCTCCTCCTTGCACAAGGCTGTGACTTCGGTGAGCTGCTCGCGCACCGCGGGCGCCTGGTCACGGGCGCTCTGACCCTCGAACAGCCCGCCGAAGGCCGAGATGTAGGCCTTCGCGCAGTCCGCCGCGACGGCCGCCCTGGACTCCGCGGCCTTGGCCTCCGCCTTCGCCTGGTCCGCCTCCGCTTTCGCCTGCTCGGTCTCGTTGCCGGCGTCGGCGACAGCCTGCTCGGCCGCCTCCACGTCCTGCTCGGCCTGCCCTGCCGCCTTCTCGGCCTCCTCGAGGTCCTGCTGGGTGGCGGCAAGATCCTCCTGTGTCGCACCCAGCTGCTCCGCGAACTCCTTGTACAGCGCCGTCGCCCCGACCAGCACAGCTCCGGTCCGGTTGCCCTCGTCACCCTCGGACTGCAGCTCCTCGACGTCCTGCTTCGTGGCGTCGAGCTCCTGCTCCGTGCTGTCGAGCTCCTGGCTCGTGCTGGCGAGTTCCTGCTGCGTGCTGTCGAGCTCCTGCTGCGTGCCGTCGAGGTCGGACTGGATCGTCAGCGCCCAGATCAACAGGCCGGCGGCGACGATCGCCAGCAAGGCGCTCAGCCAGATCCATCCGGTCCGGCGCTTCGCGGGCCCGGTCGTCGTCTCGGCCTCGGGGGTGCCGTCGTGCGGGTCGGTGGTCGACATCGGGTCATCGTCGCCGAGGACCGCCGGCGTAGCAAACGTGCGTGCGCGTGTGTTCGTGGCGTGTCTGCACGCGCCCAGGACGGAATCGCCAAAGTGCACGATCGAACGGTGACGGGCGATGACGAGGCACGACGCTGGATGCGAGGCGTCCGTGGAGTCAGCTCGCACGTGTGCGCAGGAGCCGGTCTCCCGCGTACGTCGTGAGCTGCGCAAGCGTGGTGCCGATCAACGCGCCGGCCAGCACGTCGCCGGGGTAATGGACCCCGGTGTGGATGCGCGAATAGCCGACCAGCGCGGCGAGCGCCCGCAACGGGGCGGCGGCCGCCGGCGACACGTGGCCGACGCCGGTCGCGAACGCGAAGGCCGCCGCGGTGTGCCCGGAGGGGAACGAGCGCGAGACCGGCATCCGCACATGGCGCGCGAGCGGCACGTCACCGGCGAGCCGGTCGGGACGCCGGCGCCGTCCGAGCGGCTTGACCGCCACGTTGACCACGGTCGCCGTCACCGCCAGCGAGGAGAGTCCCATGGCCGCGGCCCGGCGGCCGGTCCGCCCGCCTGCGAGCGCGAGCAGCGCCGCGGAGCCGAGCGAGAGGCGCGAGTAGTCGGCGGCGCGAGAGAGCCGGCTCATCGCGCGATCGAGTGCCGGGGTCGGGGTTCGGGCGATCACGGCGTAGACCGCGAGGTCGAGGCGTTCGGCGTCCTCGAGCCAGCGCATCCGGCGCCGCGCATTGGTCGCGTGGTGGGCTTCGCTGCTCAAGAGGGCGGGTTCCTGTGAGCCGGCGGCCGGCGGCGGCCGTGGCGCTGGTGGTCGGCGCGGCGACGATCGTACTGGCTGTGGTCGTGGCGGTGAGCGACAGGTTCCCGTTGCAGGACTGGAACCGGCGAGCGTGAACCCAACTGACGTGGCCCACCAGACGAGGCTCGAGAGGCAGCTCGACACTGCCGTGGCCCGCGCCACCACACCGCGCGGGGCCGCCATCGTGATCGCCGCGACGTCGACCGCGATCGCGGTCGGCGCCGGCATCCTGATGACCATCGTCGATCGCGAGCACTATCCGTCGATCGGATCAGGGCTCTGGTGGGCGGCCCAGACGGTCACGACGGTCGGGTACGGCGACAGCGTTCCGGTGACGCTCGCCGGACGGCTCGTCGCCGTGCTCGTGATGCTGATCGGGATCGGCTTCCTGACGGTCATCACCGCCGCGATCACGAGCACGTTCGTTGCCCGCTCGCGCCGTGAGCGCACGCCCTCGGATGCCGAGACTGCGATCGCGGAGCAGCTCCGTCAATTGGACGGGCGGCTCGAACGAATCGAAGCGGCGCTGACCCGGTCCCGATAGCGCGGGACAACCCGAACACCGCGTTCGAGCTAGCCAGAACGCGAGGATTCAAGCGAGCCTGGCCGCACAAATGGACACTGGCAATGCAGACGCGACGGCTCTGTGGCGGGACCATGTCCCTTGTGCGTGTGACCCCGACGAGAAGCCTCAATCGGACCGCGGTGGCCGCCAATCCAAACTCGGCGAGCCCCGCGAGGCCGGCCGCGCTTGACCGAGACTCGCGGCGGTGGGTCGAGCAGCTTCGTGTCGGGCACCCGCGCCGCGATCAGACGATCGTGAGCCTTCATGCCGTGCTGCGGCGGGTCGCCTTGTCCGAGCTGTGGCGTCGGCGCCCCCAGCTGCGGTGGGTCACGGGTCCGGAGTTCGAAGACCTTGCTCAGCAGGCCGCCGACGACGCACTCGTGAAGGTTCTGGACAAGATCGATGAGTTCCGCGGACTCAGCCGGTTCACCACTTGGGCATACAAGTTCGTCATCTTTGAGATCGCTGCCACGGTCGCGCGGCATGCGTGGCGCCGGCAACCGCCGTCCGCGGAGGAGCTCGCGTGGGACGAGCTCCCCGATCCTGTGACGCCTCGACCCGAGGACCGGCTGCAGCAGCGGGCGCAACTCGATGCCTTGTCGCAGGCCCTCGGCAAGCTGAGCGGCCGCCAGCGCGAGGTGTTCGTCGCAATCGCTCTCAACGAGGTCCCGATCGACATCGTCGCGGTGAAGCTCGGAACCAACCGCAACGCGGTCTACAAGAACCTTTTCGACGCCAGGCGAAGCCTTCGGGCACGAATGGCCGCCGCCGGACACCCCGTCGGCGACGGGCGCGTCCGCGCGATTCCAGCCGGCAGTGCCGCGGGCTTGTCGTAATGACGCTGCGATGCGTCATCGTGGATGACAACCCGGTCGTGCTGCGCGCCGCAAGCGACCTGCTCGAGGCCCAGGGCGTCGCCGTGGTGGGCGTCGCCGCGACCGGCGAGGAGGCCCTGCGTCTCCTGGAGGAGCTCACGCCGGACGTGGTGCTCGTCGATATCGATCTCGGCCTCGAGAGCGGCTTCGAGCTGGCCCGCCGTCTCGCTCGAGGCCTCGACGGGGCGAGATCGTGCGTCATCCTGACTTCGACGCACGACGAGACGGACTACGCGGACTTGATCGTGGCCAGCCCGGCGATCGGCTTCTTGCCCAAGTCGAATCTGTCGGCGACGGCGATCCGCCGGCTTTGGGCCTCAACTCGTCATGCGGGACCCTCTTGAGCGCCGAGGAAGGCGATGACGGCGAGCACGCGGCGATGATCGTCCTGAGCTTCCGAAAGCCGGAGCTTCGCAAGGATGCTGTGCACGTGTTTCTCGACGGTGGCGTCGGTCACTACCAACAGGCGGCCGATGCCGGCGTTGGACCGGCCCTCGGCCATGAGCCGCAGGACCTCCTGCTCGCGCGGGGTGAGGTCGCTGAGGCGGTCTTGTGATCGGCGCGTGGTGACGAGCTCCTTCACCAGTCCGGGGTCGATGACCGAAGCGCCGCCGGCGATCCGTTCGAGCGTCTCGAGAAAGTCGCCCACCTCGGTGACGCGACTCTTCAACAGGTAGCCCACGCCCTGCCCTTCGGCCAGCAGACCGATGGCGCGATGCACCTCGACGTGGGCGGAAAGCACGAGGATCCCGATCTCCGGGAACTCTGAGCGGATCGCCTGCGCGGCATCGAGGCCCTCGGTGGTGTGAGAGGGCGGCATGCGAATGTCCAACACCACGAGCTCTGGGACGTGCTCGCGCACCAGCTCCATCAGCTCGATCGCCTCGCCCGCCAGGCCCACGACCTCGAAGGGCGGCCGTTCGAGCACGCGGGCGATGCCCTCACGCACGAGCAGATCATCCTCCCCGATCACCACACGGATGGTTGGCATGGCAGGCAGGCGTCATTGTGCCACCGGCATCACCGGCGGCTCGGGGTGCCAGAAGGCATGCTCGCCGGTCGGCGTAGCCTGTGTTCGGTGTCCCGCGTGCGCTCGATCGTCGGTCGCACCTCCAGCCGATGAACGAGTGGCCGCTCACACGGAGGCAGGTGCTCACCGCCGGCCTTGCAGCGGGCGCCGGCTTCGTAGTCGGCTGCAGCTCGGCGGGCAATGACGCGGCAGGCTGGACCTTCGTCGACGATCGGAAGCAGACGGTGAGGTTGCCCAAGCGCCCGACGCGGATCGTCGCCTATACCACGGCAGCCGCCGCGCTTCACCAGTGGGGCGTGACGCCTGTCGGCGTCTTCGGCGACAATCTGCGAGAGGATCCGGTGCTCGCCGGCTTTCCGTGGGGCGAGTCGGAGGCCGTCGGCTCCGTCTACGGCGAGATCGATCTCGCGATGCTGCTCTCGCTGAAGGCTGAGTTGCTCGTCTCGCAGTGGTACCCGCCACCCGCCGACTCACCGCTCTTCGGGTTCAAGGACCGCGCGCAGCAAGAGCGGATCCGCTCGCGGGTGCCGATCGTCGGGCTCAACGGCCACGTCATCGCGACGAAGCAGATCGATCGCTTCAGCGATCTCGCCCGCGCGCTCGGTTCGGACACGATGGCGGGCGTGACCGTGCGCGCGCGCGCGGCGTTTCTCAGCGCCGCGGAGAGCTTGTCCGAGATCGCGAGGCGCAAGTCGAACCTGCGGATCATCGCCGTCTCGGGGGACCAGAGCACGATGTACGTTGCGAAGCTGGTCGACTTGGGCGACCTCTCGTTCTACAGGAGCCGCGGCGTGCCGCTCGTCTCGGCGGAGACGTCGGACGCCTACTGGGACAGGTTCGGCTGGGACCAGGCCGCCAAGTACCCGGCGGACGGGATCCTCTACGACGCGCGGACGATGTTTCTCCCGCTCAGGCAGGCGAAGCAGATCCCGGCCTTCGCAGCACTGCCGGCGGTGCGGGCGAACCAGATCGCCGGCTGGCAGGTGAACCCGCCGCCGTCCTACCAGGCGTACACAGAGGCGATGAACGACCTGGCGACGACGATCGCCGGCTGGCGCAGGCTCACTTGAGGTTCGCTCTTGCGGCCGCGACACATCGCAGCAGTGGCACTGGTTCTCGCGCTGACGGTCGCGGGTTTCATCGTCGCCCGTGTACTCGCCGAGCGGGATGCGCGACACGAGTCCGAGCGCCGCGTCGCGATCGCGGGCGCGCAGATCCGCAGTCGCGTCGAGGTGGCGACGTCGCTCACCGCGAGCCTGAGCCGGTTCATGTCGGACGAAGGTGCCACGGGCGTCACGAGCGACGAGTTCAAGCGGAACGCATTGAGGTGGCTCAGCCCCGCCGGACTCCCGGCCGCTGCGTGGGCACAGGACGTCCACGCCGCTGACCGCGCGGCGTACGAGCGGCGTGTGGGCCGGCCGATCGTGGCACCCGACAGGCGGCGCGAGGCCGTGCCACCAGGCTCCTCCTACCTACCGGCGACGCTCGTCTCCGGTTTCCCGCCGATGGACTCGCGCGGCATCGATCTGAGGCGTGAACCCGGAATCGCCGCAGCGCTGGGCCGCGCGATTCGGCCCGGTGGCGTGGGTGCCACGCCTGTCGCTGCCCGCAGTGACGGTACGCGCGGCCTTTTCCTGGTCGCGCCGGCGCCGACGCTGATCGACGGGGTGCTCCGCCCCGGGGCCGTGGTGGTCTTCCTGTCCGAGGCGACTCTGCGCGCGGCGGCGAGGGACCCTGCAGGCTTGCGGTTCGCTCCCGCCGACCGTTCGCCGCGCGGTGACACCGTTCGCGACGAGTTCGCGGTCGCCGGACAGCAGTTCGCGGTGGTCATGCCGAAGGAATCGGTCAGCGGCCCGGGCGCGGTCTTGCCTTGGATCATCCTCGCCGGCGGCCTCGTGCTCGCCGCCCTCGCCGGTGCTCTCGGTGTCATCGCGGTGCGGCGAGCGAGGGCGCAGCAAGACTTCGACCGCATCTTCAACCTCTCCCCGGATATCGTGGCCGTCGCCAACTTCGACGGACATTTCACGCGCGTCAACCCTGCCGCCGAGCAGGTTCTCGGCTACACCGCAGGAAGAGCTCCTCGCTCGGCCGTTTCTCGACTTCGTCCACCCGGACGACCGTGAGAGGACAGCGGCCGAGGCGGCCGCGATCGGTCAGGGAAACGCGTCGCTCTCGTTCGAGAACCGCTTCGTTCGCAAAGACGGCTCTCCGAGGGTGCTCGAATGGACGGCGACGCCCGTCGTGGAGGACGCGGTCATGTACGGGATGGCGCGCGACGTGACGGAGCGCCGGCGGGCCGAGACCGAGTCCGAACGGCTGGCGGACGAGCAATCCGCTCTCCGTCGGGTGGCCGAGCTGGTCGCTCGGCAGGCACCGGCGGAGCAGGTGCTCGCCGTCGTCACCGAAGAGCTCGGCCTCCTCCTGAGAGTCAAAATGGTACGGACGGCCCGGTTTGAGCCAGACGGCAGCGCCACCGTGCTGGCTACGTGGGGCACGGCCGAGGGCGTGCTGTCGCCGGGCGCAAACGTGGCCATCCCGAGCGGAAGCGTGATCGAGCTGATATCTCGCACGAGCCGTCCTGCCCGCGTGGACGACTATGGCGAGGTGAGCGGTCCGGTCGGCGCCGACTTGCGCGGGGAAGGCGTAGGCTCCGGGGTCGGAGGTCCGATCGTCGTCGACGGTCGATTGTGGGGCGCGATGGTTGTCGGGTCCTCGCCCGGCGAGACGTTGCCGTCCGAGACCGAAGAGCGCGTCGCGCAGTTCGCGGAGCATGCGTCCACGGCGATCTCGAACTTCGAGTCGCGAGCGAAGGTGGAGCGACTGGCGGCCGAGCAGTCCGCGTTGCGGCGCGTGGCGACGTTGGTGGCAAGCGAGCACTCTCCCGATGACCTCTTCGCGACGCTGGCCGAGGAGGTCCGAGTACTCCTGGGCGTGGATGCCTCGGAGATCCTGCGCTATGAGGCGGACGCCACTGCGACGATGGTCGCCGGCTGGAGCGACAGTGGGATCAGTCTTCCGCTGGGCGAGCGGCTCCCGCTCGAAGGGGAGAACCTGGCTCGCGAAGTGCAGCGCACCGGAGCGCCCGGGCGCAAGGAGGACTACAGCGATGCGCCAGGGGCGATCGCCGCCATGTCGCGCGAGGTCGGCGTCCGTTCCGCGGTGGCAAGCCCGATCGTCGTCGAGGGGGCGACCTGGGGGATGATCGCCGTCGCGTCCCGTGGACCGGAGCCGCTGCCGCCGGATACCGAGATGCGCCTGGCAGAGTTCAGCCGGGTTGCCGGCATGGCAGTGGCGAATGCGAAGAGCCGGTCTGATCTCGCAGAATCGCGAGCACGGATCGTGCGCGCCGGGGACGAGGCCCGCCGGCGGTTCGAACGCGATCTGCATGACGGCGCGCAGCAGCGGCTCGTGTCCTTGGGGCTCGAGCTGCGCATCGCGGAGGCGACCGCCCCTCCCGATCTGGGTGATCTTCGGCGCGTGCTTTCCAGCGTCGGGACGGGGCTGAACGATGTGCTCGACGACCTGCGCGAGTTGTCACGGGGCCTTCATCCCGCAGTCCTGACGGAGGACGGGCTCAGCCCGGCACTTGGCTCGCTCGCGCTACGTTCAGCGGTTCCCGTCGACCTGCGCATCGACCTCGACACCGAGCGGTTCGAGGAGCCGGTCGAGGTGACCGCCTACTACGTCGCCTCGGAAGCGTTGACCAACACCGCCAAGCACGCGGACGCGTCACAGGCCCGAGTCACGGTCAGGCACCGCGATGGCTGGCTCGAGCTGATCGTCAGCGACGATGGAAGGGGCGGCGCGGATGCTTCGAGCGGCTCCGGTCTCACCGGGTTGGTCGACCGAGTCGAGGCAATCGGCGGCACGATCCAGATCGACAGCCCTCAGGACGCCGGCACAACTGTTCGGGTCAAGTTGCCCACGGGTCGCCGCGCTGACGGTCGCGTGACGACGACCTAGCGCTGAGGCTCGTCTCGCGCGGCTACTCGGGCTGGGCGTCGCCGAACCGGCGGGCGGCTTCGAGCAGCCCGTCGTGCTCGGCGCGGCAACCGGGACAGCTCTGTAGGTGGATCGCCGTGCCGGGGTACACGCTTGCCGGGTCTTCCCCGGCGAGTTCCAGCTCGACATAGGCGTCGAGGATTTCCTCGCCGGCGGTGCAGCCCGCGTCCCCGTCCTCGGCGAGCAGAAGCTCGTCGAGGCGACGGAGATCGGTCATCAGGCTGCGTCCTGGTCGATGAACAGGAGTGTGACAAATCCTCACTACTCATCGTCGCGCCTCGATGGTGAATCCAAGCTTTCCGAGCACCTTCACGGCCCCCGCTTTCCCGCCCTCGAAATCACCGGAGGCGAGGCGCTGGCCCGTGGCGAACTCGTAAGCGGTGCCCAAGATCGCCTTCGGCGGGTAACGGCGTTCGTTCCAGACCAGGTCGTAGGTCGTGGTAGGGCCGTATCCGTGCTCCGAGAAGAACCGCTCCGGCCCTAGTTGGTCGTACTCCTTGATCGCGCGCAACACGTCACCATCGGTGACCTGGTCCCACGCGAGCGAATGTGTCATCTCGTCCTCCCAGGGTCGTCCTCGCCTGCCAGCCTTTCAGTTGCGTCCAGCCATGACGCCGCCGTCGACGTTCCAGATGGCGCCGGTGACCCAGCTGGTGGCCGGGGAAAGCAGGAAGGTGATCGTGTTCGCCAGGTCCCGGGCGGTGCCGACCCGGCCGAGCGGATGGAGGCTGTCGAAGCTGTGCAGCGTCTCGTCGAGCTTGTCCTTGGGGACGAACCGCTCGTAGATCGGGGTGGCGACGACGGCCGGAGCGACCGCGTTGACCCGGATCTGATGGGGGGCGAGCTCGATGGCCAATTGGTGCGTGAGCGCGTGCAGCCCGCCCTTGCCCACCGAGTAGCCCGACGACGGGGTGGCCGCGATGCCCTGATGGGCCCACATGCTGCCGATGTTGACGATGGCGCCGCCGTTGCCTTGCTCGACCATGCCGCGGACCACTGTCTGGGTGAGGAAGAACATCGCCCTGTCCAGCTCGAGGTACGAGTCGTACGACTCGCCGTCGTAGTCCAGGAATGTCTTGGGGATGAAGAACCCGGCCGCGTTGACCAGCAGGGTTGCGTCGGCGTGCTCGTCAGCCAGCTGCCGGCGGACCCGGTCCACCTGCGTCCGGTCGGCCAGGTCGGCCGTGATGCCATACGCTGAGCCGTCCTTGGCCAGTGTCTCGATCGTGTCGTCGACCTTGTCGGCGTCCTCTCCGATGATGACGGCGCTGCCGCCGGCCGCCACGACGTCGGCGGCGGTCTGGCGTCCCATCCCGCTGCTGCCGCCGACGACCACCAGTTTCTGCCCGGCGAACATGGGCATGGCCATCGGCCGGTCAGTCTCCTCCGCGTGGTTCGGCATGCCTTCGAGCCAGCTCGTGCTCATTGCCTTCATTGTGTCGTGCATGTCTTCCTTCCGGTGAGTGGCGGGGACGCGACGTTCCGCAGACGCAGCCGCTTGGTTCGGCCTGCGCTGGATTCAATGGAAGGCGAGGCCAAGGCGCACGACAAGACGCGCTGGCGCTAGTCATCGGGGTTTCCTATGACCGGCCGCGAACGCGACGGTCGACATCCACTGCGTGACCAAGTGGTCCAAGCTCGACACGACCTGGAGGGGCGTGTCGGTCGACACGCTGCTGGCGGCGGTCGGCACCACCGCGTCGTACGTGAGTGCCTGGAGCGACGGCGGCTATACGGCGAACCTGCCGCTCGAAGACGTCACCGGCGGGCGAGCCTGGATCGCTTACGAATTCGACGGCGAGCCGCTCGAGCCCCAGCACGGTGGCCCGGCGCGGCTCCTCGTACCGCACCTGTACTTCTGGAAGAGCGCCAAGTGGGTGCGGGGCCTCGAGCTGCTCGATCACGACGAGCCCGGCTTCTGGGGTGGACGCACTTATCGCTGATAAGCGCCCACTGTTGGCCGCGCGGTAAGTCGCGCATACGTTCAAAGCGCGCACTAACTGGATCGGCCAACTCGCAGAAGGAGAGCAGAAGCCATGCAACACCTCCGAAGGAAGTCGCCGTGGACGGTCGTCGCGGCGCTGCTGGCGCTTGGCGCCGCCGCGGCGATGCCGTCGATTGCGGCGGCTCACGGAAGCCATGCCGGCTACGTCTACGTGAACGACAACACGACCGGCACGAACACCGTGGCCGGCTTCGCCCGCGACGGACACGGACACCTGACGCCGCTGCGGCACTCGCCGTTCAACGCCGGTGGCGCGGGTACAGGTTCGGGCCTGGCGTCTCAGGGCGCAATCCAGGTCACCGTGACGGGCGGTACGTGATCGCCGTAGACGCGGGCAGCGACCAGATCACGGTGCTGCGGATCAAGCGCACGGCGTCCTCGAGCACGTAGCGCACGCGTCGTCTCCTCTGGGGGCCACGAGCCGGTCAGCGTCGCTGAGCACCGCGGGCTGGTCTATGTCGCCAACTCGGGTCCGAGCGGCTCGAACTACACCGGCTTCAGGCTGAGCCCGGCCGGACGGCTACGACCACTGGCCGGCTCGACGGTTGCGCTTCCGGACGACTCGCAGCCTGGTGACGTCTTGTTCAACCCCAGCGGCACCAAGCTCGTCGGAGTGCGCGTCAACACCTCGCAGATCGACAGCTTCCGCGTCGGTGCCGACGGCCGCGTGACCGCCGCGCCGGGCGCGCCGTTCACCGCGGAGGCCGCGGGTCCCTTCGGCAGTGAGTTCCGCCCGACCAACCCGAGCCAGCTGTTCGTCGCGAACGCACACGCCGGCGACGGTGCCGGGAGCGTCTCGGCCTTCAGCGTCGCCGGCGATGGCACGCTTTCGCCGATTCAGGGCTCACCGTTCGCCAACAACCAGACGGCGCCGTGTTGGGTCGAGATCACGCACGATGGTGCGTTCCTGTTCGCGGTCAACACTGGCTCCGGCACCATCTCGAGGTACGCGATCGCGTCCGACGGGACGCTGACCCTGCTTGGCTCGACGCCTGTCGCCAACCAGGCCGGTCCAGGCGCTGTCGACGCCCGGCTGAGCCCTGACGGCCGGACTCTCTACGTCAACGAGAGCCGGCTGCAGCGTTCGGCGTGTTCGCGGTCGACGGCGGGCGCCTGACCGAGCGCGGATCCGTCTCCCTCCCCACGGGGGCCACGCCCGCCGGAGTCGCGGTGAAGTAGCGCAGCATGAGGCCGCGCTTGGTCTCGCGGACCTTTGGCTCAGCCGATTGCGACGAGCAGATCGCTGCACGCCTGCTCGCAGCGGCGGCAGACCTCCGCGCAGACGCGGCAGTGGTCGTGGTGGGCCGCGTGGCGCTCGCACTCCTCGGCGCACGCGCGGCAGATCACGATGCATGCCTCGACAGCGGCGCGTACGACCCCGAGGTCGGGCTCGGTCTGGCGGGTCACCACGCGGCCGGTCGCGTTGCACACGTCGGCGCAGTCAAGATCGAGCCGGACGCACCGCACCAGCTCGGGCACGTCGGGCTCGCCCAGGCAGGCGTCGGCGCAGCTGGTGCATGTGGCGGCGCAGTCGAAGCACTCGTCGATGCAGCGCAACAGCACGTCGCGGTCGATGCTGAGGGGCCTCGGATGCCGCTCGATGATCTCTCTGACCGTCACGCGTCCCCTCGCTTCCTCGTTGGGAAATCGTCCACAGGCTCGTACATCATCCTCGAAGGGTTCGCGAGTCGGTCAGCCGGCCGTTGCGACAGGCGTCCCGGAGGCGACCAGGGTGGGTCGCGTTGGCCCCTGGGAAACGGCACGCAGAAAGGCCGCGGTGGGCAGGTGCGCGCTGTCTCGGCGTGTCACGATGGCCGTCGAGACAGCCGGCTGCTCGCCGTCGATCGCCACGAACCGGACGCCGGGGGTCGAATAACGCTGGGCCACCGACTCAGGAAGCAGGCCGATTCCGGCACCCGACGCGACCGCGAGCAGCGCCGGCTCGACACACGCACCTCGCATCTCGACGAGCGACGGCGACAGCGCGGCGCTCCGGCACGCCGCAAGGACGGCGTCGTAGAACGGGCGGCTGGCCTCGCGTGGCAGCACCACGATCCGCTCGGGCGCCAGGTGGTCCAGGCGGATCGCAGTCCGGAGGGCGTGACGGTGGCTCGCGGGTAACGCGGCCACCGCTCTCTCCCGGCCAAGGTGCGTTGTCCGAAGGCCTGCCGTCGGGGCCGGCAACGAGACGATCGCGGCATCGAGGCGCTCGTCGCGGACGGACGCGATCAACTCCAAGCCGAACGCGAGCTCGAGCGTCGCCTCCAGGTTCTTCATCGACGCGGCGAGGCGCTGCAACGCCTCAGGCACGCTTTTCGGCAGAGATGCCGGCGTGTACCCGATCCGCAAACGGGCGGTGGTGCGGCAGCGGGCCTCGTGCGTCGCGAGACGCGCGATGTCGACCTGTTGCAGCACTCGCCGCGCCTCCGTCAGCAGAGCGGATCCCGCATCCGTCAGCGAAACCTTCCGCTTGGTCCGGTTCAGCAGCCTGACGCCCAGCTCTACTTCGAGTTTGCGAATCTGCTCGCTGACTGCCGGCTGCGCGACGTGCAGCCGCTCCGCCGCACGGCTGAAGTGCAGCTCCTCTGCGACTGCGACGAAGTATCTGAGGTGGCGAAGTTCCATTCGCTCTGTCTCTGTCTCTTAGTGGGGCCTTGGCCTGCGGCTCCTGCTCGTCACCGTGGCGCCGCAGCTGCCGTCCGGCGCCCGCCGTCGTGCGTGATGTGCTTGTCGAGGAAGGCGGCGGCCAGTTCTGCGATCTCGTCGGTGTGGGTGGCGGTCGCGAAGTGGCCGGTGTCGAGGAGGTGCAGCTCGGCGTCGGGCAGATCGTGAAGATACGCTCGGGCGCCGCCGGGAGGGAAGAACTGGTCGTTCTGGCCCCATGCGAGCAGCGCCGGCGGCTGGTTGGCGCGCATGTACTCGTGCCAGCGGGGATAGAGCGTGACGTTGTTCTGGTAGTCGTACAGCAGGTCGAGCATCACCTGGTCACGGCCGGGAAGCTCGAGGTAGCGCTGGTCGAGCTCCCACAGATCCGGGTTGACGGTCGTCGTGTCGGCCACCCCGTCGAGATACTGCGCGCGCGTGGCTTCGAGCTGCAGGAATCCGCGGATTGCGTCCTCGTTCGCGGAGCGATCCTGCCAGTAGGGCTTCAGTGCCTGCATGCCCGGGCCAAGACCCTCCTCGTAGGCGTTGCCGTTCTGCAGCACCAGTCCCTGGACGCGCTCGGGGTGGCGAGTGGCGAGCCGGAAGCCGACCGGCGCTCCGAAGTCGAACATGTACAGGCTGAAACGGTCGAGGCCGTTTGCCTCGGTGAAGCCATCGATGACGTCGGCGATCCGGTCGAAGGTGGTAGTGCCCTCGAGCGGCGGGCTCTGACCGAACCCCGGGTAGTCGGGAGCAATCACGTGGTAGCGGTCCCCGAGCCGGTCGATCAACCGCTGGTATTGCGCTGACGAGCTCGGGAACCCGTGTAGCAGCAGCAGCGTGCGGGCTGCCGGCTCACCGGCCTCCCGGAAAAAGACGTCGGTCCCATCGACCCGGGTTGTCCGATACGCGGTCATGCATGCGCCCTTTCGCCGGCGGCCGTTCGTACACGGCTCATGGGCATATGAGCGCGGCGAACTCGGCGGTTCTTACCGTCGTGCTGGACGCCTCACTCAAAGCGGACCGTCGCGCGAGCAGCTCGGCGAAGCCCTTGCGTGTCCTAGGGACGGAGCCGGCGCGTCTCGGCCCAGTCGAGGTAGAGCCGGCGCTCGGCGAACAGCCACGCGCCGTCGTGCTTGAGAAAGGCGTCCCGGTAGCGGAGCGCCGCGACCATCAGCTTGCGCTCGCCATCCTGCGAGTACACGTGGTGAGCGAGGCAGTAGGTCTTGCCCGTGGCCCGATCGCCATCGAGCTCGACCGTGCTCTGCCCGTTGAAGTGCATCGTCGCCTCGTACGTGTTCAGGTTCTCGAACACGGGCGTGAGCGATTCCCGTCCGTGGAGGTCGTCGGTCGGGTCCGATCCCTCGCCTTCCATGTAGACGACGAAGTGGGTGTCGGTCGTGAAGAGCGCCTTCTGGCCGTCGGCGTCGCGGCTGTCCGCGCAGTACGCGTAGGCGTCGACGAGCTCGCGGATCGCCAGCCGGTCCGCGGCTTCCTCGGGCGAGATCGCTGCGTGAGTCATGGATGGACCTGCGAGCCGTAGCCGCGGTCCAGCCGCAGCGACTGCATGACGTGGAAGGTCGTGCTGGCCGTGAACACGTCGGCCGCCGCCAGGACGCCCGTGTATTTCGCGATCACGGGCTCCGCGGCGGCGGCCGTGACCGCGTCCAGATAGCCCCGTAGCGCGGCCCACGTGTTCTCGCCGTACTTGACGAAGTACGGCGTGGGATCGACCGTGTCGATCGCCGTCCTCGACGCGTCCACGATGTCGCCCATGTACTGCTGGTGCAGCGCGATGTCGTCGCGCGTGCCGAGCTTGCCCATGTGGCCGCCGATGAAGTGCTTCCACGGGTGCGACAGCGCGATGTCCGCGACCTTGATGTACCCCTGGACGTCCTCGGTGAGGTTGCTCTGGTAGACCGGCGCCCAGCCCGGGTTGACGATGTCGACGAGCATCAGCGTGTCGTGGTCCGGGAGGTGGATGAAGATGTTGTCGGGTGAGTGATTGGAGCCGTGCCACGCGAGCTCGATCCGCTCGCCGCCGATCTCGAGCGTGCGCCGGTCCTGGAAGGTCTCCTCCGGCGCGGGCCGGGCCGGGTCGTCGTCCCGGAGCAGCAGGTTCCGCGTCTCCTCGTGACCGATGCGGGCGACGTTGCGGTCGAACAGCGAGGAGGCGCCGGCGTGGTCGGCGTGATGGTGCGAGTAGATGAGGTGCGTGACCTTGTTGCTCACGCCGTTGGCGGCGGCGATGTCGTCGACGGCGCGCTGGATGTTGTGGCCGATGGTCGGCGGCGCATCGAGCAGCACGACGCCGTCCGAGGTCGTGAGAAACGCGGACTGGTAGGTGCCGTCGGTGATCCAGTACAGGTTGCGCTCGACCCGGCCCACGTAGTAGCCCTGCTCGTTGAGGGCGGGGCCGAAGGCGGAGCGAGGCACCGGCGCGTAGTCCGGCAGGTCCTCGGCGGCGGGACGCGTGTCCGCAAACGCCTCCGTCGTCGTGTCTGGGGTGCTCATGCGCGCGATGGTCCATCGCGACGCGGGCGCTCGAATCCCGGAATGCCTTAGTCCGCGACCCGAGTGCGCCGCTCAGGCATGCTGTGCTCATGACCCCAGCCGCGCCGGCGCTCCGGGTGCCGGGAGAGCACCTGGTCGGACGCCAACGCGAGCGCGAGGCGATCGACCGGCTGCTGCAGGCGGCGCGCGACGGCAGCGGCGGCGTCCTGGTGCTGTACGGCGAGCCCGGCGTCGGCAAGACGGCGCTGCTGGATTACGCGGTCGAGGCGGAGCGAGAGTTCCGCGTCGCCCGCGCGAGCGGCGTCGAGGGCGAGATGGAGCTGCCGTTTGCGGCGCTGCAGCACCTGTGCGCGCCGTTTCTCGCGCTGATGGAGCGGCTCCCGGACCCCCAGCGCGACGCGCTCGCCGTCGCGTTCGGACTCAGCGCCGGCCCGTCGCCGACTCCGTTCCTCGTGGGGCTGGCAGTGCTCGGCCTGTTGTCGGAGGCCGCCGAGCAGCAGCCGCTCCTCGCTGTGGTCGATGACGCGCAGTGGCTCGATCGCGCGTCGGCGCGCGCACTGGCCTTCGTGGCGCGCCGCCTGCTCGCGGAGCGCGTCGCGCTGCTGTTCGCGGCGCGCGAACACTGGGACACCACCGCCGGGTTGCCCGAGCTCGCGGTCGCGCCGCTCGGCCATCGCGATGCGCGGATGCTGTTGGAGGCAGTCCTGCCCGCTCCGCTCGACGACGGCGTGCTGGAGCGGATCGTGATCGAGACGCGCGGGAATCCGCTCGCCCTGATCGAGCTGCCGCGCGGGTTGACGCCGGCGCAGCTCGCGGGTGGGTTCGGCCTGCCCGCGGCGGTGCCGCTGTCGGCCAGCATCGAAGAGAGCTTCACGCGCCGATTGGCGACGCTTCCCTACGACGCGCGGCGGCTGTTGCTCGTGGCCGCTGCTGACCCGGTCGGCGATCCGGCGCTCGTCTGGGGCGCCGCGAGCCGGCTCGGGATCCCTGAGTCGGCGGCAGAGACCGTCGAGGCGGAAGACCTCCTGACGCTTTCGCCTCGCGTCGTGTTCCGCCACCCGCTCGTCCGGTCGGCGGTCTACGGCGCGTCCGGCCTAAACGAACGCCGCGAGATCCATCGCGCGCTGGCGGGCGCGACCGATCCCGGGACCGATCCCGACCGCCGCGCCTGGCACCGCGCGCTGGCGCAGGCGACGCCCGATGAAGACATCGCCGCCGAGCTCGAGCGGTCCGCGGCTCGCGCGCAGGCGCGCGGCGGGTTCGCCGCGGCCGCGGCCTTTCTCGAGCGCGCCGCCGCGATGACGCCGGATGTCGAGCAGCGCTCGCGGCGCGCCCTGGCCGCCGCGCGGCGCAAGTTCCAGGCCGGCGCCCTCGACGACGCGCTCCGGCTCCTCACCACCGCCGAGACCGGAGCCCTCAGCGATCTCCAGCGCGCCCAGGTAGACCTGCTCCGCGCCGAGGCGGTGTTCGCCGCCACCCGCGGCCGCGACGCGCCGCGACTGCTCGTCGAAGCCGCCCGGCGGTTCAGTGCGCTCGATCCGGTCGTCGCGCGGGAGACGTACCTCGAAGCGGTGTCCGCCGCGATGTTCGCGGGTGCCCTCGCCGGACCGGGCGCCGGCGTGCCCGAGGTGGCGCGCGCCGCCCGAGCGGCGCCGCCCCCGCCGCACGCGCCACGCCCGCCCGACCTGCTGCTCGACGGCCTGGCCACCCTCTTCAGTGATGGCTACGAGGCCGGCGTGCCGATCCTCCGGCAGGCGCACATGGCATTCGATGCCGCCGCCATGTCGCCGACCGAGCAGCTGCGCTGGAAGTGGCTCGCCACCGTGACCTCGCTGCACCTGTGGGACGACACCCGCTGGGAGATGATCTCCGAGCGCCACGTGCAGCTCGCTCGAGAGACCGGCGCCCTCGGGGAGCTTCCGCTCGCGCTCATGATGCGCGCCTACGTCCACCTCTTCGCGGGCGAGCTGAGCGCCGCAGCATCGCTCGTCGACGAGATCGAGACCGCGACGGAAGCGGCGGACACCGTGGCAGCGCCATACGCCGCCGTGGGACTCCTCGCCCTGCGAGGCCGCCCGGCCGATGCCACCTATCTCATCGATCGCAGCCGGGCCGAGCTGACCGATCGCGGCGAGGGCGTCGGCCTCTCCGTGCTCGATTGGGCCGAGGCGGTCCTCTACAACGGCCTCGGTCGGTATGAGGACGCCCGGGTCGCCGCGCTGCGCGCCGTCGAACATCGGCACGCCCTCGCGGCCTCGAACTGGGGCATGGTCGAGCTCGTCGAGGCCGCTGCGCGCGCCGGCACCCCCGACCTCGCCGCGGACGCGCTGCAGCGTCTCGTCGACACGACCGCAGCGAGCGGCACGGACTGGGCGCTCGGGGTCGCGGCCCGCTCGCGCGCACTCCTCGTCGAAGGCCCGGCCGCCGAGGACCTCTACACGGAAGCGACCGACCGGCTCGCGCGAACGCGGATGACCTTCGAGCTCGCCCGCGCCCACCTCCTCTACGGCGAGTGGCTGCGACGCGAACGTCGCCGGGTCGACGCGCGCAAGGAGCTGCGGATCGCCCACGACCTGTTCGCCGAGTTCGGGATGGACGGGTTCGCCGAACGCGCGCGGGTCGAGCTGCAGGCGACCGGCGAGCACGCCCGCAAGCGAACGCCGGCAACGATCGATCAACTCACCCCGCAGGAGCTGCAGATCTCACGCCTGGCGGCGCAGGGGAACACCAACCGCGAGATCGCCGCTCAGCTCTTCATCAGCCCGAGCACGGTCGAGTACCACCTGCGCAAGGCGTTCCGCAAGCTCGACGTGAAGTCCCGCGTGCAGCTCGCGCACCGCGTTCAGACGTGAACGTCCTCGAGCGCGGCCAGGTCCTCGTCGTCGAGCGCGATGCGAGCGGCGGCCTTCCTCGCCCATCTCGACGTGGTCTGCGTCCTCAGCCGCGAGGCCGGTGCCGTCGAACTCGCGGTCGATCTAGCCCTCGGGTCGCGGACTAAGGACTTCCGGGATTCGAGCGGCGCGCGGGCGCGCCACGATCGCTCACATGAGCGACCATCTGACCGTGGACGTCACTGTCGTCGACGTGCCAGACCGCTCGCGTTTTGAGATCCGCGTCGACGGCGAGACCGCCGGCGTCGCCGAGTACCACCGCCGGCCGGGCGTGATCGCGTTCATGCACACGGAGATCGATCCGCGCTTCGAGGGCCAGGGTCTCGCATCGACGCTCATCCAGGCCGCGCTCGCCGAAGCGCGCTCCGCGGGCGAGTCCGTCCTGCCGTTCTGTCCGTTCGTGCGGAGCTACATCGCCGGGCATCGCGAGTACCTGGACCTCGTCCCGAACGAGGTGCGCGCCAGGTTCCGGCTCACCGCCGATGTCTGACCACCGCAAGCACTACACGGGAGCGGCGGTCGGCGTGAGCTTCGACCCGGCCCGCTGCCGGCACGCCGCAGAATGTGTACGCGGACTCCCGGCCGTCTTCGACACCGGCCGACGACCATGGATCCTCCCCGACGGCGCCGAGTCGGAGGACGTCGTGCGCGTGGTGGCCCGTTGCCCGACGGGTGCTCTCCGCACCCACCCGATGACTACGACTGCGAGCGAGCAGCCGGTCACCCCGACCGAGGTGACCGCCGTTCCTGGCGGGCCGCTGCTCCTCCGCGGCGACCTGCACTTGACGGCACTGGGCGGCGTCGACGAGCACGAGACCCGCGCCGCGCTCTGCTCATGTGGCCACACGGCGAACGCGCCGTACTGCGACGGCAGAGGGACCTGTGCCGACTGGCCTCATCCCCGCCGCGCCACGGGTTGATCGCCCGTGCGCGGCGACCAGCATCGAACCTCCTTCTTACGGGCGACTGGTCAAATGCTGGTCTCAGCGCGAGCGGCGGGGTTGCCTGCGGCCTGCGTCAGCGACGTGGTGATGAAGCGCTGCACCGTGTCGAGTGGCTGGGTGCTTTGGTTTGCCCGGCTCAGGATGAGGGCGCCCTCGAGAGCTGCGAGGAGTACAGAGGCATCGTCCTGAGCGGTTGACTCCTGGACGCCGAATCTGACCAGGGCGGCGTGTACGGAGTCACGCCACTGGTCGAGGAGAGCGCGGGCCTCTTGCCGTAGCCGGTCGTCTCCGCTGGCATCGATGACGGTCGCGGCGATGGGACATCCCATCGTGAAGTTGCTCTCGACGAGCACCTGGCGCCAAGGGGCAAAGATCGCGTCGATCGCATCGGCCAGGGTGGCGGCGTCGACGAGCCCTGACTCGGTGTCGTGCAGCACCTCGGCGCCGGCGAGGTTGAGGGCCTCGGTGATGAGCTGCGTCTTCCCGCCCGGGAAGTAGCGCTGGAGGGACCCGCGCGGGCCGCCGGCATGGGCAACGATCTGACGTAGCCCGACGCCGTGAACACCGCGCTCGCGAACGAGCGCGGCGGCGCTGCGCACGATGCGATCACGGGCCGGCTGCTGCTCACGGCTTTCCGTCGTCCGCGACGTCTCTTGCCCGGCGTCCATGACGACAGCGTATCTGGGAGCGATGACGATCGTCATCGGAGTCTGATAACGTCCGCGATGACAGTCGTCATCGAACAGCGATCTGGAGACGACAACGATGAACGCAGCAACGTATGCGCCGATCGCTCCGCTCTTTCGAGTCTGCGACGGGGTGCGGATTCGGTTTGCTGACAACAAAGCGGACTCGTCGGCAGTGACCGTGTTGATGCTGAGCCCGTGGCCGGAGAGCCTCTGGGCGTTCCGAGGGATCTGGGACCGAGTGTCGGGGGCGGCGCGCGTGGTCGCGATCGACCTCCCGGGCTTCGGCCACTCAGACGGTCGCCCGGAGCTGATCGCACCGGATGCGATGGGCACGTTCCTTGCGCGCCTCATCGAGGAATGGGGCCTGGGCGCGCCGCACGTGGTCGGTCCGGACGTCGGCACCGCCGCCGCGTTGTTCTTGGCGGCCAACGCTCCGAACCGCGTCACGAGCTTGACCATCGGTGGAGGCGCAGTCCGTGATCCGATCGATGCCGGCGGCGCGCTCAAGGACATCATCGAGGCCCCGGGCCACGACGTCGTCCGCCAGCTTGATGCCCGCACCAACATCGGGTTCGCCGTCGAGCCCGCAGCCGGTGCCGACAGCGAGCCCGACGTCCACGAGGACTACGTCAGCGCTTACGACCTCGGGCGCTTTGCCGAGTCCGCCCGCTTCGTCCGCCACTACCCCGAGCAGAACCCGCTGCTGCGCGACCTGCTGCCGACGATCAGCACGCCGGCCCAGATCATCGCGGGACGCGACGACGACCTGGTGCCGTGGTCGAACAACCAGTACCTCGCCGACCTGCTGCCCAACAGCGAAATCCACCCACTAGATGCCGGCCACTTCGCGTGGGAGCAGGCGTCCGACGAGTACGGCCGGCTCATCGTCGAGTGGGTCACCGGCGGCTTCCAACGGATCGGTGGCACCGTCACGGCCTGAGAGCTCTCCCCTGGTCGAGTTGCGAGGCGCCGGCGCGGCTGAAGGCCTCCGGCTTGCGCATCTTGCGTGGTGAGGCACGGACGTCGACGTCGATCCTCGCCTCGTCGAGGTACGCGATCACGCCGTCGAGGCTCCAGCGAGGTGGCGTGATGCCCCCGCCGCGTTCCCGTCCTCGTTCGACGCCTGCCAGTAGAACTCAGGGATGACGTGGTGGTGGAGGTCGACGGTCAGCGTCATGGCTAAGCGGGCGTGAGGTCCGCGGGCGCCGCGCCGTCCTTCAACAGGCGATCGGTGAGGACGATCTCCACGATCGCCGGGACCGTCTCCAGACGCGCCCAGTCGCGCTGAAGCTCGCACGCGAGCGAAACCCAGCTGATCGGCTGTGCCCCAGCCTGGATCACGCGCTCGAGCCCGGCCCTGTGCGCCTCCAGCGACGTGCCGCCGATCGCGTCGACGACGGGATAGACCTCATAGCCTTCGCGGAGCGCGTCGAGTGCCGTGAAGGCCATGCACACCTCCGTCCACAGCGCGCAGAAGATGAGCTTCCGGCGCCGGCTCGCCCGCACGGCCTCCACGAACTCGATGTCCTCCCAGGAGTTGACCGTGGTGCGGTCGATCGGCGGATCGTCCGTCAAGAGCTCGGCGAGCTCGGGCAGCGTCGGCTTCGTCTGACCCGAGGAGACATTGACCGTCGAGTGGACAACCGGCACACCGAACGCCTTCACCGCCCTGACCGTGGACACGGCGTTCTTCACGAGCAGGTCATGGTCCATCGACCTGACCGTCGCGAGCTGCTCGGGCTGGTAGTCGATGAAGACGAACAGCGAGTTCTGCGGAGTGATGAGGTGGTCGGCGAGCGGGTCGCGAATCGGTTCACTGGTCATGGCTCGAGATTCCGTGACGATCAGGCGAACAGTCATCACCGGATTCCGATGATTCGCGACGCTCGGGTCACGACTAAGGATTCAAGGATGCGAACGCGCGACAGCGGCGCGACGATCCGGGCGGAGAGCTGGTGATCGCCCAGGAGACGATGTCGACAGACGTTTCGGCCGCTCGCGGCCTTCTCGACCGAGAAGACCTCCTCGAGAGGCTGGATCGCGCCGTGGCCAAACGCGTGACGGTCATCTCGGCGCCGCCGGGCAGCGGGAAGACCTCGCTGTTGCGGGCGTGGGCCGAGCGCGCCGCCGGCCTTCGTCGCGTCGCGTTCGTGTCCGTCGAACGCGACCAACAGGATGCAGCGCGGTTCTGGGGCGCCGTGCTCGACGCTGTCCGTCGGCCGGACCGCTCGATCGGTACTGAAGCTGAACCTGCGGCGACCGCTGCACTCGACCCGGACGAGCTGGTCGACAGAACGCTGTCAGAGGTCGCTGAGCAGATCGAACCCGTCGTGTTGATCATCGATGATCTCCACGAGCTGAAGGCAGCCGACGCCCTTACGCAGCTCGAGCATCTGCTCGCAGACCCTGCCGAGCTCGGCGCGCGTAGTGCTCTCATCCCGGCGGGATCCAGCGATCAGGCTGCACCGCCTCAGGCTCGCCGACGAGGTCGCCGAGATCCGAGCCGCCGATCTCCGGTTCACCGAGCCCGAGACGCTGCGAGCTGCTCGCGACGTCGGCATCGGTTTGTCCGATGCCGGGGCGCTCGCGTTGCACCAGCGCACAGAAGGCTGGGCGGCCGGCCTGCGTCTGGCGGTGATCTCGCTCAGCGGTCACCCGGATCCCGAGCGTTTCGTGGCCGAGTTCTCCGGCACTGACCGGGCGATCGTCGAGTACCTCATGGCCGAGATGCTCGAACGCCAACCGAGCGACGTTCAGCGCATGCTGTTGCGAACCTCGCTCGTCGACCGCCTGAACGGCGAGCTCGCCGATCTGCTGGCAGGCCGGTCGGGCTCGGAGCAGATGCTGCTGGAACTGGAGGACGCCAATGCGTTCGTCATGTCGCTCGACGCTCAGCGCACATGGTTTCGCTACCACCAGCTTCTGGCGGACTTCCTGCGTCTGGAGCTTCGCCGGACGATGGCCGATGAGGTTCCCGACCTTCACCGCCGGGCTGCGCGATGGTTCGCCGACAACGGCGACGTCGTGGAGGCCGTGCGACACACGCTCGCGGCCGGCGACTGGCCTGATGCCGCCCGGCTGGTCGCAGACCACTCGTTCAGTTGGGTGCTCGACGGACAAGCGGGAACGATCGACGCAGTGCTCCAGGCGTTTCCCGAGGGCGCATCAGCCGACCATCCCGACCTCGCGCTCGCCCACGCAGCAAATGAGCTGAACCACGGGCGGTTGGAGGAGGCAGTCGCTCAGCTGACGCTGGCCGAGTCGCACGTCCAGAGCGCTCCACCGGCTCGCCGTCGGCGCCTCACGGTGGCCATCGCGGCGCTGCGGTTGGCGCTGGCGCGGCGCAGCGGCCAGTTCACGGAAGTCCTCGAGCAGGTCAACACACTCGATGCCTCGATCTCGAGCGAAGCGATCGGGATGGGCAGTGAGCTGCGGGCGGTCGCGCTGCTGAATCTCGGGATCGTCGAGACGTGGTCACGGCGATTCGACGATGCCGAGCGGCACCTTTCCGAGGGCGCCGCGCTCGCCCAGGCGATCGGCCGACCATACCTCGAGGTCGCGTGTCGCGCTCACCAGATCTTCCCGACAACGCTCGTCTCGCTCGCCAGCGCGCGCGACCGGGGGCGTCAGGCGGTCGCCCTCGCCGAACGCTATGGCTTGGGCGATCGGCCGATACTCGCGCCCGCGCTTGGGGCGGTCGCCTTCTGGGCGATCTGGATGGGAGAGTTCGACGAAGGAGAGAGCGCGCTCCGCCGCGCCTGGGAGGTCGCCGAGCCACGAATTGACCCGGCCGCCGCGGTGCTGCTGCACTTGGTGACGGGCCAGTTGCACGCTGCTCGCGGGCAGCATCAAGCGGCGCTCGAAGCATTCGCTGCGGGAGCGCAGGCGCAGTCGCTGCTCACAGGTGTACACGCATTCGCGACGCCGGTCGTCGGATGGCTCGCCGCCACGCAGGCTCGGCTCGGGATGCCGGATGAGGCGCGCGAGACGCTCACCGGATCCTCCGCGGAACCCGGTGGGATGGGTTTCATTTCCAACGCGCGTGCTGTGATCTGCATGGCTGAGGGAGATCCCGCTGGAGCGTTGGACGCGGTCCGCGAGTTTCGGGGCAACACGCCTACGGCCGGCCCGCCCTTCACGCTCGTCGAAGCGCATCTGCTCGCGGGCATCGCGCACCTGGCCCTGGACGATCGAGATGCCGCCGCTGCCGCGGCCGAGGAGGCGCTCTCGGCCGCTGAGCCGGATCGTCTGATCTTCCCGTTCGCACTGACCGAAGCCGCGGAGCTCCTCGACGCCCTCCCGCGTCACAAGACCGCTCATGGCGCGCTTCTCGCCGACATCGTCGATGCGCTGCATGGCACACCGACGCCGAGCACCGACCGAACGCCCATGTCGCAACCGGACGAGCTCAGCCCAAGCGAGCTGCGCGTGCTGCGCTACCTGCCGACCAACATGACGCGGCCCGAGATCGCGCGCGAGCTCTACGTGTCCATCAACACGGTCAACACGCACATTCGGAACATCTACGCCAAGCTCGGTGCGCGCGGTCGCTCATCCGCCGTTGAACGTGCGCGGGAGTTGCGGCTCCTCGCAACCGCGGGCTCGCGAAGATCGTGATCACCGGATTCCAGCGTCGCCGGCTCACTGGATCGGGCTGCAAGATGGCCGCGTGGTATCGCCACTCGGCTTGTACGCGATCCGGATAAGGGGCCGTCTCGGAGTGACCGCGCTCTCCGCCTTTCCCTCGATGGTGTCTGAGCTGACGGGCAGCGAGACCGTACTCACCGGTGTGCTCGAAGACCGCGCCGCGCTGTTCGGCGTCCTTGCGCAGATCGAAGCGCTCGGTCTCGACCTGCTCGAAGTCCGGCAAGTCACCGCGCCACCCACAGAAAGATGGTCGCGCACCGGATGGCCTGTGGCGCTGAGCGCGAACACGACGTCTCTGGGCGACAAGCCGATCAACCGCATCGGCTACGGCGCGATGCAGCTCGCCGGTCCGGGCGTGTTCGGACCGCCCCGCGACCCGGGTGCGGCGCGGGCCGTGCTGCGCCGCGCCGATCGCGCTCGGCGTCGACCACATCGACACCTCGCAGTACTACGGACCGGATGTCGTCAACGACCTGATCCGCCAGGCGCTGCACCCATACCCCGAGAACCTCAAGCTGGTGACCAAGGTGGGTGCGCGCCGCGACCCCACAGGGCGGGTGCTCCCCGCGCAGCGCCCCGACGAGCTGCGCGAGGGCGTGGAGGCGAATCTCCGCTCACTTCGAGTGGAGCGCCTGGACCTCGTCAACCTCCGCCTGGTCGAGACCCGAGCCAACGCCGCGGTCCCGCTCGAAGAGCAGCTGTCCACGCTCGAGGACATGCGCCAAGAGGGCAAGCTCGACCTGATCGGGATCTCGAACGTCGATCGGGCGACGGCGCGGCGAGCGCTCGAGCTCGTCGACGTGGCCGGGATCCAGAACGGTTACAGCATCATCGACCGCCAGGACGACGAGATGGTCGAGTTCGCCCGCGAGCACGGGATCGCGTACGTGCCGTTCTTCCCGCTCGGCTCGACGTTCAGGGGCGGGCCGGCACGCCTGGCCGGACAGGCCACGATCGTCCAGGTCGCGGACAAGCACCGGGCCACGCCGGCCCAGATCGCTCTGGCGTGGTTGCTGGCCCGCTATGAGCGGATGCTTCTGATCCCGGGCACGAGCTCGATGGCGCACCTCGAGGAGAACATGGCGGCGATCGGGCTCGAGCTCGACGACGAGGACCTGATCGCGCTCGATCGCGTCGGATAGCTGAGCGCCTGATCACCAGCATCCGGCGAGGTCAGCTCACCTGGTCGGCGGGATCTTGCGGTGCATGAGCCAGGAACAGAAAGCAGCAGTCGAGGCGATCCTGCGCGAGGTGCCGCTCGACGCAACCGGTGACCTCGAGGTGCAGCGTCCGTTGTTCGAGGAGTTCATGCGCCAAGTGCCGCTCCCCGACGACATCACGCTCACAGAAGGGACGCTGAACGGCGTTTCGATCCTCGAGGTCGCGCCACCGGAAGCCGACGACGACGCGAGGATCCTGTTCTTCCACGGCGGTGTGTTCGCGTTGGGATCCGCGCGAGCCAGCGCCGCGCTTGCGGCGCTCCTGGGGCGCCAAGCCCGCGCCACCGTGGTATCGGTCGACTACCGGCTTGCGCCCGAGCAGCCGTATCCCGCGGCCCCCGACGACGCCCTCGCCGCCTATCGCGGCCTGCTCGACAGCGGCGTCGCGCCTGCCGGCATCGCGCTCTTCGGCGAGTCGGCGGGCGGCGCGCTTGCGCTCGGGACCCTCGTCGCCGCCCGCGACGCCGGCCTGCCCCAGCCCGCGGCGGCAGTCCTGTATTCGCCCTGGGTCGACCTGACGATGTCCGGGGGCAGCATGCAGTCAAAGGCCGGCCTTGATCTCGCGCTCGCGCGCGACGGGCTGCAGCTCAAGGCCGCCGACTACGCCGGCGCCGCCGACGCCGCGTCCCCCGCGATGAGCCCGCTGTTCGCCGATCTGCGCGGGATCGCACCGCTCCTGATCCAGGTTGGGTCGTATGAGGTTCTGTTGGACGACGCGACGCGCTTGGCCGCCGCCGCTGCGGCCGCCGACGTCGACGTACAGCTCGACGTGACCTCAGGCGTCCAACACGTCTTCCAGGCGTACTCGGGACTTCTCGACGAGAGCGACGCCGCGGTTGCTCGCACGACCGCCTTCCTGCAGGCACATCTCGTCGTCTCCGACAGACAGACGACGTAGCTGCAAGGTCGACACGCCCCACGCCTCTCGACTGACACCGGGAAAGGACATCGATGCCACCGCCTTCCTCATACGAGCGCCGCTGGCTGATCCTGGCACTGATCGCCACCGCGCAGCTGATGATCGTGCTGGACCTGACGATCGTGAACATCGCCCTGCCCAGCGCCCAGCAGGACCTGGGCTTCTCCAACGACGACCGGCAGTGGATCATCACCTCCTACGCGCTGGCCTTCGGCTCGCTGCTGCTGCTCGGCGGCAAGCTCGGCGACCTGTTCGGCCGCAAGTGGGCCTTCATCGGCGGCCTGGTCGGCTTCGCCGCCGCCTCCGCGGTGGGCGGCGCCGCCGAGTCGTTCGGCGTGCTCGTCGGCGCGCGCGCGGCGCAGGGTGTCTTCGCCGCGCTGCTCGCCCCGTCAGCGCTCGCGCTGCTCGCCATCACGTTCAGCGACCCCGACGAGCGCGGCAAGGCGTTCGGCATCTACGGCGCGGTCGCCGGCGGCGGCTCAGCGGTCGGCCTGCTCCTCGGCGGAATCCTCACCGAGTGGCTGAACTGGCGCTGGTGCCTGTACGTGAATCTGCTCATCGCCGTGCCCACGGCGATCGGCGCGCTGCGGCTGATCGAGAACGTCGCGCCGTCCGCCCGGGAGCCGCTCGACCTGGTGGGCACCACGCTGGCCACCGCGGGGCTGTTCGCGCTCGTCTACGGCTTCTCGAACTCCGAGTCGCACTCCTGGGGGCACCCGGTGACCATCGTCGCGCTGGCGCTCGCCGTGGTGCTGCTCACCGCGTTCGTGATCGTCGAGTCGCGCGTGGAGCACCCGCTGTTGCCGCTGCGAGTGATCGCCGACCGGGTGCGCGGAGGCTCCTTCCTGGCGCTCGGGATCTCGGGCATCGCCCTGTTCGCGGTGTTCCTGTTCCTGACCTACTACCTGCAGCTGACCAAGGGCTTCTCGCCGATCGAGACCGGCCTTGCGTACCTCCCGATGACGGCGGCGATCGTCGTCAGCGCGACGCTGGCGACCAACAACTTCCTCGCCAAGACCGGGCCCCGCCCGCTGCTCGTGCTCGGCATGACGCTCGGCGCGCTGGCGATGGTGTGGTTCGCGCAGCTCGACACCACGTCGAGCTACGCCGGCCGCGTGCTGCCCGGCCTCGTCGTGCTCGGGGTCGGGATGGGCAACATCTTCGCGACGGGGATCTCCACAGCGACCTACGGTGTCGCGCCCACGGACGCCGGCGTCGCCTCCGCGATGGTGAACACGGCGCAGCAGGTCGGCGGCTCGATCGGCACGGCGTTGCTGAGCTCCATCTTCGCCAGCGCGGTCAGCTCGTTCGCGGAGGGCAAGCCGCGCAGCCCGCAGGTCGCCGCCGACGCCGCGATGCACGGCTACACCGTCGCGTTCTGGGTAGCAGCGGGCGTGTTCGCGATCGGCGCGGTCGTGGTCGGCTCGCTGATGCACTCGATCAAGATCGAAGCCGACGCTCCGGCCGAGCCCTCGGGCGAGCCCCAGCTGGCACGCTCATAGCGAACCCTGACGCGTACGGACTACCAGCGCGAGATCTTCCTCACGCTGGGAGTCCGCGGCCGGTAACACGCTGCGATCGCCTGAATCCGGCGAGGACGGCTCACCTGCTCCACCGGGAGATTGCTCGGGCCCAGCAAGGACCGAGAGGGCCATGCTGGGCCCACGATGGCCTGCAAGAGCGAAAGGGACCACGGCAATGCCTCGGATCGGAATCATTCTCGGAAGCACCCGCCCCAACCGCAACGGCGAGCAGGTCGCCCGATGGGTCTTTGACATCGCCTCGCAGCGCTCTGACGCGGAGTTCGAACTTGTCGACCTGCGCGACTACCCCCTGCCGCACCTCGATGAGCCGATGCCGCCGTCGCTTGGCGACTACGCCAACGATCACACCAGGGCATGGGCGCAGAAGATCGCCTCGTTCGACGGGTTCGTGATCGTCACACCCGAGTACAACCACGGCACCTCCGGCGTGCTCAAGAACGCGATCGACTACCTCTACGCCGAGTGGAACAACAAGGCGGTCGGGTTCGTCTCGTACGGGGCGGTTGGCGGCGCGCGCGCCGCCGAGCACCTCCGCCTCGTCGCCGGCGAGCTGCAGATGGCCGACGTCCGCCAGCAGGTCGCGCTCTCGCTGATCACCGAGTTCGAGAACTTCAGCGTCTTCAGGCCCGGCGACTACAACGTCGACGCACTGGGCACGCTGCTCGACCAGGTGATCGCCTGGAGCGCCGCACTCGCTCCACTGCGGAAGAGCGCCGCTGCCGTCTGAGGAACCGGTGCCGCCGCGAGCGGGCCCGGGCCCGCTCCGGCTCCCGTCACGGGTGGATCTGCGTGTCGAACCCGAGGTCGAGCCGGATCGACTCGAGCAGGTGGAACGTGGTGCTGGCCGTGTAGACGTCGACGGCGGCGAGCACGCCGGTGTACTTCTTGATGACCGGCGCGGAGGCGAACTCGATCTGCGCGTCCTGGTACGCCTTGACCGCGGCCCAGCTGTTGTTCCCGTACCTGACGAAGAACGGGGTCGGGTCGACCGCCACGATGGCCTTTTTGATGTTGTCGATCAGGTCGGTCACGTACTGCTGGTAGATCGCCATGTCGCCGCGATTGCCGAGCCGGCCCATGTGGCCGCCGATGTAGTGCTTCCACGGGTAGGCCATGGCTCTGTCCGCGGCGGCGATCGAGCCCTGAACGTTCTCGTTGATGCCGAAGCTGTCGAACGGCGCCCAGCCGGGCAGGTTGATGTCGACCAGCATGAGCGTGTCGTGGTCCGGGAGGTGGATGTAGATGTTGTCCGGGCTGTGGTTGCTGCCGTGCCACGCCAGGTCGATCCGCTCCCCGCCGATGTGCAGCGTGCGGCGGGTCTCGAACGTCACGTCGGGCAAGGGCACCGGCACGCGCCGCGCCGGGGCGTTGTCCCGGGCCAGCAGCCGCTTAGCGTCGACGTGCCCGACTCGAACCACGTCGCGGTCGAACAGCGACGACGCGCCGACGTGGTCGGCATGGTGGTGCGAGTAGACCAGGTGGGTCACCTTGTTGGACACGCGTGTGGCAGACGCGATCTCGTCGATCGCGCGCTGCAGATTGCGCCCGATGGTCGGGGGCGCGTCGAACAGCACCACTCCCTTGCGGGTAGTCAGGAAGGCCGCCTGGTAGGTGCCGTCGGTGACCCAGTACAGGTTCTTCTTCACTCGCCCGACGAAATAGCCCTGCGCGTTGACGGGCGGGCCCAGCGCGGACGGCGGGATCGGCGCGTAGTCGGGCAGGGCATCGGCCGACGCCGCTTCGGCCACGGGCCCTCGTGCCAGGGTGACGGCCGCGGGGGCGGCCGCTAGCGCCGCGCTGCGCGCGAGGAACGAGCGGCGGTTCAGAGCTGAGTTGCATGTCATGTGCTCAGGCTCACCACCGGGAAGGTGAGAAGTCGTCGCCAAATTCCGGTGATCCGGACAACCACGAGGAACCGAGCAGGGATTCACCACACGCCAGGGCGCCCCAAGCCGAGCGCGACGCGCTCGTCAGCGGTGCGGCCGCGTAGCACGCCAGCCGAGAATCCCGCCCGTGGACGATCCGGCAGCGAGGCTGGCGGGGGCGGCCCGCAGCGCGCCGGCGGCATCGATCAGCAATTCACCCATCTCCGGCGATCCCCAAATCACCTGAGACGGCGGAATCGTTCCCCGCCACATCCCACGAGCAAGGTGATCGCATGACCGACTCGCTGACAATCAACACGCCTGAGGACACGCCACATCCAGCCGCTCCGGTCTACCGGTACTACGCCGGCGGCGAATGGAAGGACGCCGCCAGCGGTGAGACGTTCGAGAGCTACGAGCCGTACACGGGCCGGGTGTTCGCCGACGTTGCCGCCGGTGGAGCTCACGAGATGGGCGATGCGATCGATGCCGCCCACGCGGCCTTTCCCGCGTGGGCGGCGACTCCGGCCGCGGTGAAGGCCGCCCTCCTCCTAAAGGCCGCCGAGATCGTCAAGCGCCGCTCGGACGAGATCGCCGACAAGCTCGCGCGGGAGACCGGCAGCACCCTGCCGTTCTCGCGGTTCCAGCAAGGGCTCGTCGCCGACACGTTGCAGCAGGCCGCTGGCTGGGTCTACCTGCCCAAGGGTGAGGTTCTGCAGTCCAATGTGCCCGGCACACACTCCGTGGGCGTCCGCCGTCCGCTTGGCGTGGTGGTCAGCTTCACCCCCTGGAACGGCGCCAACATCCTCTCCTGGCGCGCGGTCCTCTCGCCGATCGCCGCCGGGAACACGGTCGTGGTCAAGCCGTCGGAGTTCGCGCCGGTCAACGCCGGTCTCCTGATCGCCGAGGTAGCCGAGGAGGCGGGCTTCCCGGCGGGCGTGATCAACGTCGTGCCCCACGCGCCGGGCGCCGCCCCGGCGATCGCCGACGAGGTGTTCAGCCGCCGCGAGGTGCGAGTCATCAACCTGATCGGTGGCGTCCGGACCGCGAAGATCCTCGCCGAGCGCGCGGGCAGCACGCTCAAGCGCACGGTGCTAGAGCTCGGTGGCTACAACCCGATGCTCGTCCTGGACGACGTCGACATGGACTACGCAGTGCGCACCGCGACGTTCGGGTCGTTCTTCCATCAGGGACAAATCTGCCTGAACACGCGCAAGATCATCATCGCGCGCAGCCGCTACGACGAGTTCCTGGAGAAGTTCGTCGCGCGCACCAAGACGCTGCCGTCGGGAGATCCCCTGGATCCGAGCACGATCATCGGGCCGCTGATCACCCCCGCGGCGGTGGCGCTGGTGGATGAGCGGGTCAAGGACGCCGTCGCCAAGGGTGCGACGATCCGGGCCGGCGGCACCTACGAGGGCCAGATCTATGAGCCGACGATCCTCACTGACGTCTCCTACGAGGCGGTGGCCTCCAACGAGGAGACGTTCGGCCCGCTGGTGATCGTCGAGCCCGTCGACTCCGACGAGGACGCCGCGCGGGTGGCCAACCGCGTCGGCTATGGGCTGACCTCCTCGATCCTCACCTCCGACACCTTCCGCGGCTTCGAGCTGGCTCAGCGGATCGAGCACGGCATCGTCAACGTCAACTCGCCGACCGTCAACGATGAGATCCACGCGCCGATGGGCGGAGTCAAGGACAGCGGCTGGGGCCGCACGGGTCCGGACAGCCTCGCCGACTTCAGCGATGTGATCTGGATCAACGCGCGCAGCGGCCAGCGCGAATATCCGTTCTAGCCACGCGCGCGGCCGCCACTCAGCG
>CAWIGP010000002.1:0-1728748 GCA_963835735.1 uncultured Solirubrobacteraceae bacterium | reverse complement strand
TCGATGTCGGTCAGGGCGCCTGCGACGATCTGCCGCGGGTCAGCGCTGCGGTAGGCATCGAGATCGGGAGCTTCGACCCAGTCCTTCACCACCCCGCCGAGCTGAAGCGGATACGCCGCGCACCCGCTTCCGACGACAAGGCTGCGCAGCCGGCCCGGATGCAGGGCCGCGGCGAAGAGCGAAGCCCCGGTACCGACGTCGGGGCCGATGACATGCGGGTCCTCGAGCCCGAACGCGTCGGCGGCACGAATGACGAACTCGCCCATCGCCCGCGGAGACAGCAGCGCGTCGTCACGCTGGGAACCACCGAAGCCCGGGAGGTCTATCGCCACCAGATGCGTGCGCTCGGAGAGCCGCGCCCAAGTCGGATCGAACGCGAGCAGGCTCTCCGGCCACGGGCTCAGCAAGAGGGCGTGATCGGCCCGGTCCTCGCTCTCCGCGAAGCGGATCGACAACCCCGCAATGGTCCGGAACCGCGTCTCGATCGGCGTGTAGGACCAGTGCACTCCCGCGAGTGTCATGCGCGCGGACCGCGCTCGCATCCGCCAGTGGACAGTGCGACGAACGGCTAGAGCCGCGCGGCGGTGGTGAGGTCGGCGGGGAGGACGCGGTCGAGCTCACCGCGCGAGCTGATGCCGAGCTTGAGGAAGACCTTGCGCAGGTGGTACTTGACGGTGCGCGGGCTGATGAACAGCCGGGTGCCGATCTCGGGGTTGGACAGGCCGTCGCGGGCGAGCCGCGCGATCAGCGCCTCCTGGGCGGTCAGATCGTCGCGGGTGTCGGCGGTGCGCTTGCGGGCGGTGTCGCCGGTGGCGAGGAGCTCGCGGCGAGCTCGTTCGGCGAACGCATCGATGCCCATCGCGTCGAACATGTCGTGGGCGGTGCGCAGCTGCTCGCGGGCATCGACGCGGCGACGCTCGCGGCGCAGCCATTCGCCGTAGAGCAGGTGGCCGCGGGCGAGCTCCACGCGGACGCGCGTGCGGCCGAGACGCTCGATCGACTCGCGGTGCAGGCGCTCGGCCACGTCGCCTTCGGCCAGCAGCGCGCGGACGCGGGCTTCGATCCCGAGCACCCACTCGGTCGGCGTTGCGCGCGTGCGCTCGGACAGCCACCCCAGAGCTGTACGCAGCAGCGCCACGTCGCCGGTCTTGGACGCCGCCTCGATCAGCTCGGGCACAACCAGTGGCTCCAGCCCCACCACATGGCGCTCGAAGGCTCGCAAGGCCGCGTCGCGCGCGGCGTCGTGGCGACCCAGGCCGTTGAAGAGCACTGCGCTCGCGTGGGTCGCGAGGGTGACGAACCTGCCAAGGCCGCGTGCGGTCGCCTCCTGCAGCGTCGCCTCGATCAGCTCGGAGGCCTGCGCCTCCTGGCCGCGCCAGGCCGCAAGGATCATCTTGGTGTACGTGATCGGCGCGTTCCCGGTCGCGTCCGCGATCAGGCGATCCTCCTCGACCGCCAGCGCCGCCGCGGTCAGCTCGCCCGCGACGAGATGGCTTCCGGCGACGAGGTTCAGCGCGAGACGCAGGTGCACGAGTGCGCCCGCGTCGCGGGCGACCTGCGCCTCGCGAGTAGCTAGGACGTGCCAGGACTCGGCGTCCCACAGCTCGACTGCGACCGTGGCGCTGGGTCTGGATCCGGCGAGCCAGAGCCAGCGGCCGGCCTCGTCGGAGGCGACGTCCCGTGCGAGGACCAGCTCGAGTGCGCGGGTCAGCGTCGGCGCGGCCGCCGCGTAGCCATCCGTCAAGTGGATCGCCAGGCCGTCGAGCAGGACGTCGACCGCCCGCGGCGGGTCGGGGCCGGGCGGCGCGGCCCGCGCGGCTTCGGCGGCCTCGCGCAGGGAACCGTTCAGGTGGCCCGCCCACATCGCGGCCACGAGCGCCTCGAGGTGCGTCTCGCGCGCCAGGTCGGCGTCGAGCGGCTCGAAGCGTCTGGCCGCGCTGAGCAGCAGCCGCGCGGCGTCGCCGCCGCGTTGCTGCTCCAGCGCGATCTGCCCGCGCAGGTGCTCCACCTCGGCGGTCTGCGCGGCGTCGAGCGGCCCTGCCTCGACCGCGACCAGCAGGCCCAGTGCATCGTCGAGCGCGCCGGCGTCGCGCTTCGCCCTGGCCGCAGCGAGCAGGCGCTGCACACGGCGAGCGGGCTCGGGCGTCAGCATCGCCGCACGCTCGAGGAACGCAGCCGCCGCGGCCATGCCCCCGCGTGCCTGCGCGCGGCCGGCCGAGCGCTCGAGCTCGGAGGCGACGTCCTCGTCGGGCCCGGGTGCGGCCTGTGCCCGGTGCCAGGCGCGGCGGTCAGGATCGACCTCCGGATCCGTGACCTCCGCCAGCGCTTGATGCACGTCCAGCCGCTGCTGGACCGACGCCGACCGGTAGGCCGCCGAGCGCACCAGCGGATGGCGAAACCGGACTCGGGCGCCGAACTCGAGCAGGCCGGCCTCGGCTGCCGGCGTGGCGGCGTCGGTCCCGATCGCGAGCCGCTCGGCGGCTCGCCAGACCAGCAGCGGGTCGCCGACGGGATCAACCGCCGCGAGCTGCAGCAGGCGCCGGGTCGCGACCGGAAGCGCGTCGAGCCGTCGCCGGAAGCTCTCCTCGATCCTGCCCTCGAGCGGCACCGCGCCCGGGAGCGCGAACCCGCCCGCCAGCTCCGCTGGCGTGTATCCACGCGGCAGCTCCAGCAGCGCCAGCGGGTTGCCGCGGGTCTCGCTGACGATCTGGTCGCGGATCTGCGCGTCCACGGGCCCGGCGAGCACGGAGTCCAGCAGTGCACGGGCATCGTCCTCAGCCAGACCATCCACGTCCAGCTCGGTCAACCCCGCCAACTCGTCGCTCGGCGCACGCGCCGCGAAGACCAAGCCGACCCCTTCCGCGTCCAGGCGGCGCGCGACGAACGCGAGGACCTGTGCCGAGGCGCGATCGAGCCACTGTGCGTCGTCCACCACGCAGATCAGCGGGCGCTCTTCGGCCGTGTCGGACAGCAGGCTCAGGACCGCGAGAGCGACGTGGAAGCGGTCCGGTGCCGGCCCGGGACTGAGGCCGAACGCGGTGCGCAGCGCATCGCGCTGCGGCTGCGGGAGACGCTCGACACGATCGAGCATCGGCGCCAGCAGCTGATGCAGCCCGGCGAAGGCCAGCTCCATCTCCGACTGGACGCCGGCGGCGCGTACCACACGGCAGCTGGCCGCCTGCTCGACCAGGTAGTCCAGCAGCGCCGTCTTGCCCACGCCCGGCTCGCCCCGCAGCACCAGGGCCTGGCCTTCGCCCGCGCAGACCGCTTCGACGAACCGGTCGAGCACGTCGCGCTCGCTCCGCCGGCCCCGGAGCTCACCGGCGCGTCGTTGCATGAGGGGATGCGTCGCCATCTGCCTCCCACCGACGTTACACCGCGTGCCGACCGGCCCAGACGACTGGCCACCGGCGGATGCGAGCGTGGGCCGGCGGCATCACCCTGGGCACATGACAGAGACGGTCGGAACGACCCCCGCATCTGACGACTACACCGCGCTGCCGGACGACGAGACGCTCGACGCGACCGTCGTCGCGCTCGAGGAGCACGGCTTCAGCGTCGAAGTCGTCGACGACCTCGACGCCGCGCGCGAAGCCGTCCTCGCCCGGATCCCCGAAGGCGCCTCCGTGATGACCAACACCTCGGTCACGCTGCAAGAGACCGGCATCGCCGACGCGATCGACGACGGCGGATCGTACGACTCGGCGCGCAACACGATGACCGCCCTGGACTACGCGACCCAACTGCAGGAGATGAAGGCGATCGCCGGCCAGCCCGACTACGCGCTCGGCAGCGTGCACGCCATCACCCACGACGGGACGCTGGTCATCGCGTCCGCCTCCGGCAGCCAGCTCGCCTCCTACGGCTGGGGCGCCGCCAACGTCATCTTCGTCGTCGGCGCGCAGAAGCTCGTGCCCACCCCCGAAGCCGCGCGCAAGCGCATCTACGAGCACAGCCTCAAGCTCGAGGACGCCCGCGCGTTCGCCGCCTACGGGCAGAACAGCTACGTCGGGAAGATCCTCGAGATCCACCAGGAGCAACCCGGGCGCATCCACGTCGTCCTCATCCGGCAGCCGGTCGGCTTCTGAGCGATGGACTACGGCCACCGGCTCGAGTTCGGCTACTTCCTGATCCCGAACGCGGGTGATCCGCGCGGGGTGCTCGAGACGGCGCGCGTCGCCGACCGGCTCGGGTACGACCTGCTCGCCGTCCAGGACCATCCCTACCAGCCCGCGCACCTCGACGCGCTCGCGCTGCTGGGCGTGATCCTCGGCCAGACCGAGCAGATCCGCGTCTTCCAGGACGTGGCCAACCTGCCGCTGCGCCCGCCCGCCGTGTTCGCGAAGGCGGCGGCCACGCTCGACGTACTCAGCGGCGGGCGCTTCGAGGCCGGCCTCGGCGGCGGAGGCTTCCTGCGCGCCGCCGAGGCGATGGGCGCGCCGCACCGCACCCCCGGCGAGAGCCTCGAGGCTCTGGAGGAGGCCGTCGACGATCCTGCGCGCGAGCTGGAGCGGAGCTCCCGGGCTGCGCTTCGAGGGCCGCCACTACCGGCTCCAGGGTGCGCGGCCGGGCCCGGTGCCGGCGCACGAGATCGGCATCTGGCTGGGCGCCGCGAAGCCGCGCGCCCTAGTCCTCACCGGGCGCCTGGCCGACGGCTGGGCGGCGCCGCTGATGAACTACATGCCGCCGGCCGCCGCCGCCGAAGCCCAGGCCCGCATCGACCGCGCCGCGAGCGAGGCCGGCCGCGACCCAGACGAGATCCGGCGCATCTACAACATGCCCGGGGCGTTCACCGCCGTTGCGCGCGCGCCCGCGCGTGACACCGACGAGGCGATCGTCGGGCCGCCCGAGCACTGGACGGAGGTGCTCACCCACCTTGCGCTGGACCACGGGTTCGGCACCTTCGTTCTCATAGGTGACCCGAACCCCGCGACGCTGCGGACCTTCATCGAGGACGTCGCCCCACGGGTCCGCGAGCGCGTCGCGACGAGCCGTGCCCTCGACGGCGCTGCCGGAGAACGCCGTGCGACTCGAGCCTGAGGCGAGGATGGAGCCGCTCGACGACGCGGTCGATCACGTCCGCGGCGGGTCGGCGGGGCGCCTCGTCGTCGAGTACGGCGACTACGAGTGCCCGTACTCGCGCCGAGCGTTCCGGGAGATCGAGCACGTCGAGCGAGAGCTCGGGGAGGGCGTCCGCTTCGCGTTCCGGCACTTCCCGCTGACCGAGATCCACCCGCATGCCCTCCCCGCGGCCGCCGCGGTTGAGGCGGCCGCGCTCCAGGGCCGGTTCTGGACCATGCACGAGCGACTCTTCCATCGCCAGATGGCGCTCGAGGACGACGACCTGCTGCGCTATGCCGCCGAGCTCGAGCTCGACGTGGCGCGGTTCGACGGCGACCGGACCGGCACCGCGGTGCTCGCGCGTGTCCGCCGCGACGTGCAGAGCGGCATGGCGACGGGTGAGGTCCGGGGCACGCCCACCCTATTCATCGACGGTGTCGTGCACCGCGGCGGCTACGACGCCGCAACCCTGCTGGAGGCGCTGGCGAGATGAGCGCCATCTGCTCGCACCTCGGCAGCATCGAGCTGACCGAGCTGCCCGCCGAGATCGCCGGATGTGAGGACTGCCTGGCGATCGGCGGGACATGGGTGCATCTGCGCATGTGTCAGACCTGCGGCGCGCATCGGATGCTGCGACAGCTCACCGCACCGGCACGCCTCGGCCCATTCCCGCCGTGTGGGACACCCGATCGTTCGCTCCGCCGAATCCCGTGAGGACTGGAGCTGGTGCTACGTCGACGAGGTGGCCTTCGTGCTGAGCCGCCCATGACCCTGCCGGAGCTGCATCTGGCCGACTGGCGCGCAACGAAGGACACGCTGCATCTCTACAGCCAGATCATCGGGAAGATCCGGCTGGCGACCACGGCGCCGCGCAACCACTGGTGGAACGTGCCCCTGTACGTCGATGTGCGCGGTCTCACGACGCGGCGGCTGCATCACCGCGACACGACGTTCGAGATCGCGATCGACTTCGTCGATCACGCCGTGATCGTCCGGACTGCGGACGGTCGCACCGGGTTGTTCGGGGTCGGCGGCGGACTGCCCGTCGCGGACTTCGACGCCCGCCTCCACGAGCTGCTCGGCGAGCTCGGCGTCGACGTCGAGATCTCCGAGCAGCCGTTCGGCGTCCCGATGACGACGCCGTTCCGCGAGGACGTCGAGCACGCGTCCTGGGATCGCGATGCGATCGCGCGCTTCGGCCGGATCCTGGACTGGTCGGACTCGGTGTTCGAGGAGTTCAGCGGCTGGTTCAACGGCAAGACGAGCCCCGTGCACCTGTTCTGGCACGGCCTCGACCTCGCGGTGACTCGGTTCTCGGGACGGCCGGGCGGGCCGATCGACGCCGATCCGGTCACCCAGGAGGCCTACTCGCAGGAGGTCATCTCGTTCGGGTTCTGGGCCGGCGACGACACCGTCGGCGACGCCGCGTTCTACTCCTACACCGCCCCCGAGCCCGAGGGGCTGCGCGACCAACCGCTGTCCGCGGGCGAGTGGATCGAGTTCGGCGCCGGCTCGCTGGCGATCCTCCCCTACGAGACGGTGCGCACTGCGCCAGACCCCAGACGGACACTGCTCGCGTTCTGCCAGAGCGCCTACGAGGCCGGCGCTCGCCTCGCCGGCTGGGACACCGGCGGCTTCGAGTCGACCTGGTGCCCGAGCCCGGCGCAACTCCAAGAGCTCCACGCCGACGCCGCCGCCGCATTCGGGCGAACGACGGAGAACGAGGTCGACTCGAATGACTGACGTGTTCGTGCCGGGTGCTGTGCGTACGCCAGCGGGGCGGAAGCCGAAGCGCTCGTTTCAGCGGATTCGCTAATCGATCAGGGAACCGGAGCTGATGTTGACAATCGCCGCTGTCATGCTGCGCGCCCGGTCGGAGGCGGCGAAGGCGGCCGCATTGCCGACGTCCTCGAGCGTCGCGGCCCGGCCGAGCAATGTCTGCCGCTCGATCATCTCGACGATCTTCTCGCGACCCTCGAAGCCCTCTGGGAGCGACTCGGGCACGCCTCCGCTCGCGAGCGTGACGACGCGGACTCCATGCGGTCCGAGTTGGACGGCGAGCTGCCGCCGGATTGCTGCCAGGATCGCGTCGACGGCGACCTGCGTTCCGCCCAGGTAGTAGTCGCGCATCGGGCCGCTTCGGTCGCTGGGGCCACCGAACGCGAGGATCACGCCCGAACGCCGGGGGATCATGTGCCGCGCGGCCGCCCTGGCGGTCAGGAATGTCGTTCGCGCTGCCGTCTCCACCGGCGCCATGAAGTCATCGACCGCCATCTCGGCGAGCGGCATCCCCTGCGTGTGCGGGTGGCTGATCACGTTGAAGGAGATGTCGATGCCGCCGGCATCCGCCGCCACGGCGTCGGCGTGCTCGTCGACCGCGTTCTCGTCGAGCGCGTCAACCTCCGCCGTCTCGGCCGCTCCGCCCGCGGACCGGATGTCCTCGGCCACCGCCTCGAGCGTCGCGGGCGTGCGGCCGGCCAGAATGACCCGGGCGCCCTCGCGGGCGAACGCCCGCGCAACGGCGCCGCCGATCGATCCGCCACCTCCGTAGATCACGGCGTTCTTGTTCTCGAGCAGCACGTCTACCTCCCCAAATCTCAGATCTCCAAATAGGGAACGAGCGTCAGCGCGCCGAGCGCGTACCAGACGCCGAAGGCCAGGCTGGCCAGGCCGAGCGCGGGCGTGACGCGATCGGGCGAGCGCCTGACCGACGGGCGGCTGAGTGCGAGCCCCCACCCGGCCGAGACGATCCACATCGACACCGCGGTGAACAACGCGAGGACGGCGAGCGCGGTCATCGCGACAACACGGCGCTGGATCTCTGCCAGGAGGACCAGGCCGACGCCGGCAGAACCGCCCATCCCGTGCACGAGGCCGATGGCGTAGGCGCCGAGCGGCGTGCGTCGGCCGGGCGGGTGCCGGTGTCCGTGCCCACCGCCCCGGTGCTCGTTTGCATGGGTGTGCGCGTGGGGGTGGAACGTCCCGCATCGCCAGCGCACGAGCAGCCAGACGGCGAGCGCGACGATCATCACCCCGACGGCCGTCTCGGCTCCCTGCTGGACGGGCTCGGGGAGGTAGGCGGAGTAGAAGACGATCGGCAGCCCGAAGACGAACAGGGTCGTCGCATGGCCCAGTCCCCAGACGAGGCTGAGCCGGCGAGCCGCCTGCCCTGAGCGGTCGTCACCGGTGGCGATCAGGGCGGTCATGGCCACGAGGTGATCGGGGTCGGTCGCGTGGCGCAGGCCGAGCAGCGCCGCGACAGCGACCACGATCAGCAGCGTCGTGCCGTCGGAGCTCCGCGCGATCCACTCATCGAGACCGAACATTGCGGCTAGCCCGGCGGGTGGGCGCTCGACCGGCGCACGAGCGCGCGGGCACGCGGGGTCTGGCGGAGTGCGAGGTTCTGCCGTGCGAGCCGCAGCGCTCGGTCGGGATCGCCTCCGATCGTGAGCCAGAACTCGGCGGCATGATCGGCGAACGCGTCCGGGTGACGTGCGAGCAGTTCCTCATATCGGGTTTCGGCTCTGCCACGCCAGGTCTGCGCCTCCTCCGTGTGGCCGGCCTCGCCCAGGATGCGGGCGAGTTGTGTCGCGTAGTCGGGATCGTCGGAGGCGAGCGCCAGCGGCCGAAAGCGGGCGATGGCGCCCGCCGTTTCCCCCTGGGCCGCGTCGAGTTCGGCGAGGTGGCCCTGCGCGGGCACGAAGGCCGGAAGCCGGCGGACTGCCGCATCGCACCAGGCGCGGGCACGGCGGAGATCGTCCGTGCTCCATCCACAGCCGGCCGCATTGGAAGCTCCATCAGCGCCAGCGGGAACGGCGAGACGCTGTGGTAGCGGCGACTCGCCGCGACTGAACCAGCGGTCCGCCTCGACCATCTCCCCGCGCTCGGCGTAGAGTCCGGCGAGCGCGCCCAGGGCGCTGAAGTCGGCACGACTCTCCACGGCCTGTCGACGGATCGCGAGCGCCTCGTCGTAGCGTCCGAGCGCCTGATAGATCGCGGCCCGCTCCGCGTCCAGGGTCACGCGATCGGCCCCCAGCGCGGCCGCGGTATCGAGGTCGGTCAGGGCCGACGCGAACCGGTGGAAGACGGCCGCCATCCTGGCGCGCGCGATGAAGGACCGGGCCTCGCCCGGCGCCTGGCCGACGAGCTCCTCCGCGAGCGCCGCCGCCCGCTCGGCGTCGGCAACCCGGCCCAGCACGTGCCCGCGCAAGGCGATCAGCTCCACGAGCTCGGCGCGATCGCCCACTGTCAACTGCCCCCGCGTCGCCTGCCACGCGTGACCGTCGATCCGCGCCTCGAGATTCCCCAGGGCGATGGTGCCCGCCGTCGTCGCGGGCCCGCGGTCAGGGTTCATTAGCATCGCGGTTCTGTTTAGCTCGGGGGAGCAATCCCCCGGGCTTTCGTCACGCCGAGCAGGTCGGCGACCTTGGAGGGGGCCATTGCGGGGTTGACGACGGGCGGGTCGAGGTTCGGCGGCGCCAGGTAAGGGAAGCTCTGCGACGCCGGCACGGTCGCTTGGTCGACGCCGTCGCTGATGCGCGGGCCGTTGCCCCCCGTATAGATGAGCGTGGCCATCGTGTCCTGCGCGTCGTTGTTGAGCGACCGACCACCGCAGGTCGCGTGCGCACGGCCCTCCAGGAGCGCCCGCTCGATCTCGAGATAGCCATCCTCGGCGAACGGCTTCGCGACGTCCACGACCTGGAAGTCGGCGAGCAACAGCTCGGTCAGCGGGTGAGTCTCATCCGGTTGCAGGGGCCAGTCGATCTTTCCGTCGAGGCCGTCGAAGAAGTGCAGGTTGGCGTTCAGCCGCGCGCGGTAGGCGCCCAGGTAGTCCGGCGCAAGCTGGAATGGATCTTCCTGGTTGTAGAGATCACGAAGATCGAGGTCGCGGTTGACCGTGTCGACTCCGTACTCCGCCAGGTAACCGTTCTTGATCGACGCACGCCCGAACCGTTCCAGGCGCAGAGGGACCTTGCCGGCCGTGATCGTTTCCGCGGCGACGGCGAACAGCGTTCCCGGCGCGGACCCCAGCACCGTGGCGACGTCAAGCTCGACGACGATGCTCAGGATGTTGGCGTCAGCCGTCTGGTTGACGCCCTTCGCCCGGAAGGCGAGCCGCCCGGTCGCCGCCGTTTCCGTATACCCCTGAGTGTCTGCGAAGTTGGGGTCCATCCGCGACCCGGCGAAGACGCGCACGCCGGGGGCCTGGCCCCCCTCCTCGTCGTTCACGCGAAAGGAGACCGACGCACCATTGGGAAGCGTGCACGCGCCCTCCTGCACAGCCGGCCCGGGGCCGTCCGGCGCCGCGAACGTGCAGGTGATCGCGTACTCATCCATGCCGACGGCGAAGCGCGCGCCGGGGCCGCTCGCCGGGATGGTCACGGTTCGGACGCGGAACCGATAGTTGGCGGCGTCCGAGAACAGCGCCCCCGGCCGAGCGAAGGCAAAGACGTCCATGACGAGGACCAGCTGACCCGGCCGGGACGGGCTGGGGAAAGCGTAGAAGTCGGTGATGTCGGTGGCGGGATCGGCCACGGCGCGCGGGCCTGAGAGATGGTCGGACATGATTCGGTGAGCCTCCTACTCTGCGCGTGATGCGCGACTCTCAGTGCGCGAGCCGCTCTGGGCGTCTGGCCTGACTCGATCAAAGGATCCGGGGCGGAGCCGCGAACGTGTCGAGGAACAGCTCCCGATCCTTGAACGGCTCCTGCGCGCGACGACGGTCCAGCGAGCGTCTCCTCGTCAGGCAGCGCGGTGTAGCGGTCAGATGCCCGGGTCGTGCTCACCGTTGGCACTCCTTCATGGTCATGCCGGTCATGGTGGGGCCGGTGGGGCGGGGTTCGCATCCGCCACTGGCCAGTCGTCTGGGCGGGTTGGCGGGCCAGTAGCGTCGGCCGAGGAGATGACGACGCCTATCCACCCCCGACGACCAGCGACAGCGCTCACCGGCCGGCGCAGCGCCAGATCACGGTCGCGCTGGCGGTCATCGAGCATGTCAACGCCCAACGGGGCCCGCTCGACCAGGACCTCAAGGCGTTCGCCCGCTCCCAGTCCGGCTGCCGGGCGCTGATGCGCCACTACGGATCGGCCCGCAGGTGGCGTGCGCGATCCTGGCCGCGGCGACGCGCGGCGATTCTCTTCCTCGCGCCACTCGCCGCCCGTGCTCCCCCCGGACGTCACCGACGGCCGAATCAAAACAGAAGCCTCGATGCGACAGCGAAGCCGCGCCTGGATCGGCGCTCTCCGCGCTGCTGCTGATCGCGTGAAGCGATAAGCGATAATCACCGGGAGGAAAGGAGCGCGTCGACGTGGCCAGGCCGCCACAGGTGCCGCAGCCCGAGACCGAGCTGGAGGAGTTCTTCGAGCTCTCGACAGACCCGCTGTCGATCATCGGCTTCGACGGCGCGTTCAAGCGCGTGAACGCGTCGTTCGTGCGGCTCGTGGGGTATTCGAAGCCGGAACTCTTCTCGCGATCCGCTCTGGACATCCTCCATCCGGATGACGTCGAGCCGGCGCGCGAGGCGCTGGCGCAGCTCGCGCAGGGTGACGATCTGGTTCGGTTCGAGGGTCGCGTCGTCTGCGCCGACGGCTCCGTGCGGTGGCTCGAGTGGAGCACGCGCTCGATGCGCGGGCGGGGCGTCGTGTACAGCGTCGGACGGGACACGACCGAGCGCCGGCGCGTCGAGGCCGAGTTGCTCCGGGCGCAGCGCTCGCTCGAGGCCAGTCGCGACGAGCTGTCCGTGCTGGCGGAGGAGCAGGCGGCGCTGCGGCGGGTGGCGACGCTCGTTGCTCAGGACGTCCCGTCGAGGGATCTGTTCGGCGCGGTCGCGGGCGAGGTCGGCGTTCTGCTCGGTGCCGACCTCGGCGGGATGATCCGCTACGAGGAGGATGGGACGGTGACCGCCGTGGCGACGTGGGCGGCCGTCGGCGAACACCCGCCAATGCCGGAGCGCTGGCAGGTCGAGCCGGGTGACCCCGCGTGGATGATTCTCGAGAGCCGCGCGGCTACTCGAGTGGAGGACTGGGCGAGCGTTCCTGGTCCGTTCGCGGAGGCCGTCCGCAACAACTTCGGCGTGAGCTCGTCGGTCGGTTGCCCGATCTGGGTGGAGGGCCGATTGTGGGGCGCCCTGGCCGTCCACTCCAAGCAGCTCCAGCCATTGCCGCCGGATACCGAGTCGCGCATCGCGCAGTTCACCGACTTGGTCGGCACCGCGATCGCCAACGCGGAATCGCGCGGGAGGGCGGGCCGGCTCGGGGCCGAGCAGGCCGCCCTGCGGCGTGTGGCGACGCTCGTCGCGCGTGGGACCGGGGCGGAGTTGGTCTTCCGCGCGGTGGCCGATGAGGTGGGTGCGCTGATGGGCTGTGACACCGCCGCGATCGTGCGGTTCGAGGCGGACGGGTGGGCGACGGTGATGGGCGCGCATCACGCCCGGCGAGCCCCCGGCGCCCGCTTCAAGCCCGAGGCCGGCTACGTCGTCGCGTCGGTGCGGACCACGGGCGACGCCGCGCGCTTCGACACCTACGATCCAGCGGCTGCCGGAATGCCCGACGCCGTGCGGGCCGAGGGGATCCGCTCAGGGATCGCGGTTCCCATCGTCGTCGACGGCGACCTGTGGGGAACGATCACGGTCGCCTCGCTGCAACGGTCGCTTCCGGCCAGCACGGAGCGGCGCCTGGCCGACTTCACCGAGCTGGTCGCGACCGCGATCGCCAACACGCAGGCACGCCAGGAGCTCCGCCGGCTCGCGGACACGCAAGGCGCGCTGCGGCGGGTGGCCACGCTGGTCGCGCAGGGCGTGCCGTCGGACGCGCTGTTCCGTGCGGTGTGCGACGAGGTCGACGCGGTCGTCGGGGCGGAGGTCTCCGTCGTGGTCCAGTTCGAGGCCGACGGCACGGTGACCCTCATGGGATCCAATGCCGACCGACACCCGGTGGGCGCGCGGCTCGAGCTGGATCCGGACTACATCGTCGCCGAGGTCCACCGCACCGGGCGGGCCGCACGATTCGACACGGACGACCCGGCGGCCCCGGGCATGCCCGCGCTCGTCCGGACGGAGCGGGTCCGTTCCGCGCTCGCGAGCCCGATCGTCGTCGAGGGCGAGCTCTGGGGCGCGATCAGCGCCGGCTCGCGCGAGCGTCGGCTCGCGGCCGGCATGGAGCGCCGGCTCGCCGACTTCACGGACTTGGTGGCGACGGCGATCGCGAACGCCGAGTCGCGTGCGGAGGTGGAGCGGCTCGCCGCCGAGCAGGCCGCGCTGCGGCGGGTAGCGACGCTGGTCGCGCAAGGCGGCTCGCCGAGTGTGGTCCTGGACGCGGTGGCCGCGGAGATGGAGCGAGCGCTCGGCGCCGACGCCTCCATGCTGCTCCGTTACGAGCCGGACGAAGAGGTAACCGTGGTCGCAAATCGCGTTCCGAACGAGCGCGAGTTGCCGCCGGGGACACGCGTCAGCCACGCGGGCGACAACGTGAGCTCGATCGTCCGGCGCACCGGGCGGCCCGCCCGGATCGGCGATTACCGGCGAGCGCGAGGTCCACTTGCGGACCTCGCCCGTGCTGCGGAGTGGGTCGGCGCGGCCGTCGGAGCGCCGATCGTTGTCGACGGGCGGCTCTGGGGCGTGATCATCGCGAGCTGGGGCGTCCAGCGGTCGCCGCCGGGCGACATCGAGGAGCGGATGGCCAAGTTCGCCCAGTTGCTCGAAACCGCCATCGCGAACGCCGACGGCCGTGACCAGCTCATCTCCTCGCGGGCGCGCGTGCTCACCGCCGGCGACGAGGCTCGCCGCCGGGTCGTGCGGGATCTGCACGACGGCGCGCAGCAGCGGCTCGTGCACACGATCATCACGCTCAAGCTGGCTCAGCGAGCGTTCCGGGAAGCAGACGGACAAGCCGAGTCGCTGCTCGGCGAGGCGCTCGAACAGGCGGAGCAGGGCAATCGCGAGCTGCGCGAGCTCGCACACGGGATCCTGCCCGCAGTGCTCACCCAGGGTGGCCTCCGGGCCGGCGTCGACGCAGTGGTGGGACGGCTCACCCTGCCGGTTCGAGCCGATGTCGCGGCCGGGCGGCTTCCTGCCGAGATCGAGGCGAGTGCGTATTTCATCGTGGCCGAAGCGCTGACGAACGTCGTCAAGCACGCGGACGCCCGAAGCGCCGAGGTCACGGCGTCCCTGGCGGACGGGATGCTGCGGATCGAGGTTCGCGACGACGGCGCCGGAGGTGCCGATCCCGATGGTCACGGGCTGGTGGGGATGCGCGACAGGGTGACGACGCTCGGCGGGCGGCTCGAGATCGAGAGCCCCGCCGGCGGCGGCACGCTCGTGTCCGCCACGCTGCCGCTCTCCGCCGGCTAGCGCGCGCAGCTTCCACACTCGCCTCAGCGAGCCGCTTGATCGAGGCCACCGACGGGATCAGGGCGTCTCACCGCCGCGCTCGGGTCAGCGACGCAACGGCGTTGAGGACGCGACCGTGCAGCTCGTCCGCCGCGTTCCTGCTTCGCCTGGAGGGAGTGGTCGGCCACATGGGTGCCGCACTATCGCTCATCTGTACTGGGCCCGGCGTCAAGCTCGATGGTGAGTGGTTGCGTTCGGGGTGTCGGTTGGCTCCGTGGATGCCCGGCCATATCTGGGTCCGCGACCTGGTGGGGGTCGGTGACGTGATGGTTGATGGGTCAGTCCGGGTGGAGTGACTCCGGCCGCTCGGTCTTTGGTGGGCCGCCGCCCGGGGGCGGGAGCCGCGGCAGTTGCGGGAGCTGGCCGGAAGCGTGGAAGTCATCGGGAGTGTCGGGCGTGACGGAGCAGACCTGGACTCGGGTCAGGTGGTCGCGATCGGCTCCAGCGCGGCGGGGCCGAGTTCGTGCAGCACGTGGTAGGAGCGCCGGGCGAGCTTGCACGCGATGGTCAGCGACGCGCGCGTGTGACTCAGGCCGCAGGCCTTGAGCGCGAGGTAGTCGGCGTGGTCGGGGCTGTTGGGTCGGCAGGCCGCCAAGGCGGCCTCATCGAGCGCCCAGCGCAGCTGCGGTGAGCCTTGCCGGGTCAGCTTGCCGGCGCGGGAGCGGCGATCGGAGCGGTGCGCGCCGATGTCGATGGCGGACTCCCTCAACAGAACTCTGACACCACACGGGCCAGGTCTCGCCGGCTACGCCGGCTCGCACCCACCAACTGGCTCACATTTCGATTCCCAGAAGTGGCTCAGAATTCGGTTCCTGTTGACAGCACGGCGACACGGGGAGACACGGCACCCAGGCACCGGTTGCCGTCTCGATCGTCACCGGAGCAACGCACCGGCTCTCGACGTCCTAGAGCTGGCCGTTGGGCCATTCGTTGGGCCAAACCCCGCCGTATTGGGCCATACCAGGCCCAACCCCGGGCATTTCGCGGCGCGACTGTTTGGTGGGATTTGCAGGCATTTCGGTGCCCAGAAGTCCCACGAACGCCATGCTTCACACGCGAGAGGTCGCAGGTTCGAAACCCGCCGCGCCCATCTCGGAGAGTCGCTCCGGCGGGTTTCCTGGTTACAGGGCCGGCATCACGGCCCTAGCGCTGTGCCCACTGCGGTTCCAGTAGAACCCGATTGGGTTACTCGCGGGAAGCCGTCTGATCCGTTGTAGGCGAACCGGAGCCGCGTCGCGGAGGCGGCAGGTTCCGGGCACCGGGATGCTCGAGTTGTTCGGTGATCCCTTGCGCGTCCACGACCTTCCTTCTTTGGAGTCGGTGAGCTGCGGGTGGTGGGACTTGGGGTGCCGCCGTCCGGGCGGAGAACGCACAGTGAGACGACCTTCCTACAGCTCGGCGGCGCGAGCGCGGGCGGCCTGACGGACCAGGTGGTCGCGCTCGGCGACGTTCGTCGCGCGCCGGGCGGCCTCGACGTACGCCGTGGCGGCAGCGGGCAGGTCGCCGTAGAGCTCGTGCAGGTGGCCGCGGACGGCATGCCACCGGTGGCGGTCGCCGAGCACGTCGCGCAGCCGATCGGTCTCGAGCAGCCCCGCGGCGGGACCGAGGACGTGGCCGATCGCGACCGCGCGGCCGAGCACGGCGGCGGGGTCCTGGCGCACCGGGTCGTCGGTGAGGGCGACGAGGTCGTCGTACCAGGCGAGGATCTGCGGCCAGTCGGTCTCCTCGGCGCTGGCCGCGTCGTCGTGCAGGGCGGCGATGGCGGCCTCGATCTGGTAGCGCCCGGGGCGATGGGAGGCCAGCGCCGATTGCAGGACGCGCACGCCCTCGGCGATCTCGCGGGTGTCCCACAGGCCACGGTCCTGCCGATCGAGCGTGACGATCCGACCCTGTGAGTCGAATCGCGCCGCGAGCCGGGCGTGGTTGAGGAGCATCAGCGCGAGCAGCCCGCGCGCCTCCGGTTCCTCGGTGGCGAGGGTGAGTTGGCGGGCCAGCCGGATCGCCTCGCGCGCCAGGTCCACCCGGCCCGCGTGGCCGGCCGTGTAGACGAGGTAGAGCACGCGCAGCACGACGGCGAGGTCACCGGGCTGGTCCAGGCGGCGCCCCCGCAGGGCGCGCTTGGCCCGGCTGATCCGCTGCGCCATCGTCGCCTCCGGCACGTAGAAGGCGTCGGCGATCTCCCGGGTGGTGAGGCCGCCGACGGCGCGCAGGGTCAGCGCCACCTGGGAGGCGGGCGCGAGGTCGGAATGACAGCAGCAGAAGAGCAGGAAGAGGGTGTCGTCGCCCTCCTCGGTGGAGGCGGGCCGCGACGGCTCGGCGTACGTCTCCTCCTCGCGGCGGTGACGGGCGGCCTCGCTGCGGCGGGCGTCGACGAGCCGCCGGGTCGCGACCGTCGCCAGCCACGCGCGCGGGTCGCGCGGCGGGTGGTCGGGCCACACCCGCAGTGCCTCCAGCAGCGCCTCCTGCAACGCGTCCTCGGCGGCATCGAAGTCCTCGCCTCGCCGCACCAGGCCGGCGAGCACCCGAGGAATGAGATCCCGCCCGACCCCGCGTAGCGCGCCCTCGTCCAGCGGTTGGGTCGGCTCGTCGATCACGTCGGGTCAGTCGTCCGAGGGCGCCTCGGACATGACCTCCCGGACGTCGATCCACTCGTACAGCGGGCCCCCGCCCGGGCCGGGCTCGGAGGAGATGTAGGCCGCGAGCTCGACCGCGCGCTCGTGCGACTCCACGTCCACCATGTACCAGCCCGCCACGAGATCGCTGGTCTCGGGCAGCGGGCCGTCGGTGGTGACGGGCGCGGCGTCCGGGCCGCCGTAGCGCACCCAGGTCTGCGCCGGCGTGAGCGCCTGCCCGTCGACGTACTCGCCGTTCTCCCTGAGCAACTCGCCGACGTGCTTGAGGAACGCGAAGTGCGCCTCCACATCCTCAGGGGCCCACTGGTCCATCGGGGGGAAGGGATGGTGCGGCTCCGGGCCGCCGCGGTAGTGCTTGAGAAGCAGGTACTTCGGCATGGTGGTCTCCTGGTGTCGTGGGCCGCGCCTGTCGAGGCCCTTCACCCGGTGAGCGGAGCCGGTCAGGGCTTCTCGACATGGAATCACTCATTCAACTCACAGATCGTCGCGTCGCGGGAACCCCTTGCAGGCGTTGTGCCCGACGATCGTCCCTCTTGACGGCCGCTCGCTGGCGCGTGTCCCGCAAGACCCGCCCGATGAACCGCCCGGTCAGGGGCGACAACCGGGACACCGCAGGACGCCCGCATCAGCAGTCGGGGCGAGTGCGTCGCCGGTCGGCTCCGCGCTTCGTCTTAGCCGATCCTGCGGTGGTAGGTGGCCATGGCGAGGGCGTACGCGACGACGAGGATGCCGAGGCACCAGGCGAGGGCGATCCAGATGTCGGCGCTGACTGACTGCTGTGTGAACAGGTCGCGGATCGTGTTGACGATGGACGTCACGGGTTGGTTGTCGGCGAACGCGCGCACCGCGCCGGGCATGTCGTCGGTCGGCACGAATGCCGAGCTGATGAACGGCAGGAAGATGATCGGGTAGGAGAAGGCGGCCGCGCCGTCCACGGTCTTCGCGGACAGGCCGGCGATCACGGCGATCCAGGTCAGTGCCAGGGTGAACAGGACGAGGATTCCGGCGACGGCGAGCCATGCCAGCACTCCCGCCGGTGAGCGGAATCCGATGAGGAGGGCGACGAGCACGACGATCACGAGCGAGATCAGACTGGAGACCACTGAGGTCACCACGTGCGCCCACAGCGCGCTCGAGCGCGCGATCGGCATGGACTGGAATCGCTCGAAGATCCCGCTGTTCATATCCGTGAAGAGCCGGAATGCGGTGTAGGAGATGCCCATCGCGATCGTGATGAGCAGGATTCCGGGCAGCAGGTAGTTCACATACTGATCCGACCCGGTGTCGATCGCGCCCCCGAACACGTATACGAACAGCAGCATGAGGGCGATCGGCATGATCGCGACCGTGATGATGGTGTCCGGGCTGCGCGTGATGTGGCGCATGGATCGGCCCAGCAGGGCGGCGGTGTCACTGAAGAAGTGCGTAGTCATCGTTGTTCCTTAGTTGTCCGTGCCGTCGGGGCCGGCCGTGCCGGCGTTGCCGTCGTTGCCGATGATGGCGAGGAAGATGTCCTCCAAGGTCGGCTGTTTCTCGACGTACTCGACTTTGGCGGGGGGGATGAGCTGTTTCAGTTCGGCGAGGGTGCCGTTCGCGATGATCCGTCCCTCGTGGAGGATCGCGATCTGGTCGGCGAGCTGTTCGGCCTCGTCCAGATCCTGTGTGGTGAGCAGCACCGTCGTGCCCTGCCCGGCGAGCTCTTTGACGCTGTTCCACACTTCGACGCGAGATTGAGGGTCGAGCCCGGTGGTCGGTTCGTCCAGGAAGATCACCGGCGGATTCCCGATGAGGCTCATGGCGATGTCCAGGCGGCGGCGCATCCCGCCGGAGTACGTCGACGCCCGTCGCTCCGCCGCGTCGGTGAGCTCGAAACGGGCCAGCAGGTCATCCGCGATCCGGCCCGCGTCCTTGAGGTGCCGCAACCGGGCCATCAGCACCAGGTTCTCTCGCCCGGTGAGGGTTTCGTCCACGGCCGCGAACTGCCCGGTGAGGCTGATGGACTCCCGCACGTTCGCCGGTTGCGCGGCGACGTCGAAGCCATCGACGGTTGCCGTCCCGGCGTCGGGCTTGAGCAGCGTGGACAGGATCTTCACGACCGTGGTCTTGCCTGCGCCGTTGGAGCCGAGCAGGGCGAAGATGCTGCCCGGCACCACGTCGAAGTCCACGCCGCGCAGCACGCGCAGCGTCTTGTACGACTTCTCAAGACCCTGCACGTGGAGCGCCTGTAGCGGCTGTGTCGTCATCGGGTCATCCCTTCGTTTCCGGTGTCTTCTCCGGCGGCGCGCTCGATGGCGCTGGTCAGCCGTTCCCGCTCCCGGGTGACCCACTGACCCTCCGGGTAGTTCTGGACGAACGTCTCGATGAACTCCACGGGGTCCTCCCCGACGATCTCGCGGATCGGCGTTCCGTCAGCGGCGCTCTGCTCGAACAGTTCGACGAGGTCCTCGGACATCGAAGCCCAGCCGGCGCCGTCCCCGCGCCCGAAATACATCAAGTACCGCTCCACCGCTTCGACCGCCGCGCGATAGTTCGGGGGAAGTTCTCGCACGCGCGCCTTGTACTGCCGCCAGCGGCGCTTCTCGCCGATCATCCTTGAGATGAACATGGTCATCTGCCTCCTTCGCGGAGCTGTTCGAGCCGTTCTGAGAGGAAGCTCCAGGTGCTCCAGAACTCTTGGAGATATTCCTGTCCCTGAGCGTTGAGGGAGTACACCTTGCGCGGCGGCCCCTTCTCGGAGGGGACCTTCTCCACGTCGACCAGGCCGCGCTGCTCGATCCTGATGAGCAGCGCGTAGACGGTCCCTTCGGCGATGTCGGAGAAGCCCTTCTCCCGCAGCCATGCCGTGATCTCGTAGCCGTACGCGGGCCGGCCGGACAGGCTCGCGAGCACGATGCCTTCCAGCGTCCCCTTGAGCATCTCCGTCATCTGCTTGCCCATGGAACACCTCCTCTCTGGCTACTCAGTGATATTGACTACCGGTACATAGTAGCACTGAATAGTCGCGGCACAAGCCAGAGCCGATGCAGAGGTGCGGTCGCTCGCGCCCAGCCATCAAGCCACCGCCGCTGTCAAATCGCGGGCGGTTCAGTCTGGCCGTTCAGCCGGTCGCGCCGTCGAGTCGCTCGGCGAGTTCGACGATCAGGCCCTCGGGTCCGCGGACGTAGCAGAGGAGGAACATGTTCTCGAAGTCGACTATCTCCCCGACCGTGTCCCAGCCGGCCTCTCGGACGCGGTCGACGACGCCGCGCACGTCGTCGACTTTGAAGGCGACGTGCCGGAGCCCAGGACGGTTCGCGGCCGGGGCCGGCTCTTGAGCGCCGGCGGAAGGTGACTGGAAGCGCACCACCTCGAACATGTCGCTGCCGTCGGGGGCGCGAGCCATCACGGTCTCGACCGTGACGTTGTCGAGACCGATGATCTGATCGATCCACTCGCCGCTGAACACGCCGGGCTCGCTGCAGTCGAAGCCGAGCAGCGCAAGAAACCGGACTGTCTCGTCGAGGTCCTCGACGACAAGGCCGATGTGGACGAAGTTGGTGACGCCGGGGCGATGGCTGTCCATTGAGGTCGACGAGTCCTGAGATCGCCGGGCTGCCGGGGTCGCGAGGTTACCGATCGCGGCGCCCGCGGCCCGTGAGCGGAAATGCCGGATCGTCTCCCTGTCAGACGTGTCCAGCCCGCAGGGCCGCACCCGGACCCAGGTCGTACGCGCTGTTCGTACTGACGCTGGAGCGCGACCGGGTATCTCCGATCACCTGGTTCGGCGATTGCAGCGTCTTCCCGCACCTCGGACTGCCGCGGACGCTGCAGAAGCTGCCCGTGTCATGAGCGCGTGGTGACCTCGCCCGGCAGGGCGAATCCCTCGATCAGGCGGCCGAAGTCGTCGTTGCCGTGTCCGGCGGCGATCGCGCGCTCCATCAGGTTCTTGACGTAGCTTGGGAAGGTGGGGTCGACGCCGCGCGAGTGGCTGGTGTTGATGATGTGGTGCATGTAGACGACCTGCATGTTCAGGTTCGCTTCGCGGCCGTCGTAGTTGCCGGTCTGGACCTGGCGCGCGATGTCGGCGATCGGCATGTTGGGGAGTAGCTCGGTCGCGTAGGGGAGGAATGCCTCCGGGTCGACGCCGTCGGCGCCCAGTAGCGCGAGCGCGTGCACGAAGCTGGTGATGACGCCGTACATCAGGCCGACTACGCCGAGGTCGTAGAGCGACGCCAGTCCGGGGTCGGTACCGAGATGGTTGGCGCTGCCCAGGGTGCTCAGCGTCGGCTCGTGCGTCGTGAAGGTCTCCTGCGCTCCGCTGTAGAGCAGGAACGCCTCCGGTCCTCCGATCGTCGACGGGAACGCCAGGATCTTGCCGTCGAGGTATTCGATGTCGTGCTCGGTGGCCCACGCCGCGATCGCTCGGGCGTGCTCGGGCGTGCCGGAGGTGAGGTTGACCAGCACGCGGCCTGACAGCTCGCCGGCGACCGGGTCCAGCAGGCTGCGCAGGGCGGCGTGGTCGAGGACGCACGTGATCACCAGCGGGCTCGCCGCGACGGCGTCGGCGATCGTCTCGGCGCGGGTCGCACCTGCGGCGACGAGCGGATCGGCCTTCGCGCCCGAGCGATTCCATACGGTCGTCTCATGTCCGGCCTCGTTGAGCGCGCGCGCCAGCGCGGCGCCCATCAGGCCCAGTCCGATGACGGTTACGGGGAGGCGGTCTGTGGAGTTGTCGGCGGTCATTGCGCGAGCGTGACATCCAGCTGTATTCTCCACAAGTACCTACGAAACAGTCAGGTACCTACTTGCCAGTAAGAAATAGAGACAACTACTACTGCGGGCTGGACGCGGCGATCGATGTGATCGGCGGCAAATGGAAGGCGCTGATCCTCTGGGAGTTGCACGCGGGGGCGCGGCGCTTCGGCGCGCTGCGCCGGGACGTGATCGGGATCAGCGAGAAGATGCTGATCCAGCAGTTGCGCGAGCTGGAGGCCGACGGCCTCGTTCATCGCGAGGCCTACCACGAGATCCCGCCCAGGGTGGAGTACTCGCTGACCGAGCTCGGCACCTCGCTCAACGATGTGCTTCAGCAGCTGTGTGAGTGGGGCGAGCGCCACCTCGATCACATCGAGGCCGTCCGCAGCTCTCACCAGAGCCGGGAGGAGGCTCCCTCGATCGGGTGACGGGCGCGCCGCCTACCGAAGCGGAAGCGCTCCCCCTCTCACTCCTCCCAGAGCGGCCTCACCTCGATCGCCCCGCCCTTGGCGCCGGGGTGCTTGGAAGCCACCTCGATCGCCTCGTCGTGCAACCGAACTGTCGTCGCGTCGCCGACCGGGCGCAGCCGGGAACCGAACTTCCGCACCCCGCGGTCGTCCATCTCCCGCACCCAGGACGTGGGCATGTCCGTGGAGCCCACCTCGACGGACTCGTCCACGTAGACCAGCATCACGTACCGCACGATTCCCTCTCTTCCATCCGGGTGGGCTGCAGGCGGGGTCGCGACGCCAGGAGGCGTTCGGCGAGCCCGCGAAGTCGCCGGCGCCCGCGCCGGGGACGCGTGGTGACGACGGGGGCGTCCGGGACGGCGGACAAGGCCAGTCCGCGGCCGGCCGCGACGGCGATCGGGGCCCAGAGTGGTTCACACATTCGAGCGTCTCCCTTGGTGCTTTGCACGGCACCACTACGACGAGCGGGGACGCCCAGATGGACACATCGACCTATGCGGCCTCCGACTGGCCGAGCGGCGCCGGACGGAGCAGCGACGCGCCGACGGCGGCGGCCAGGCAGCCGACGATCACGGCGAGCGACACCCAGGACGGCATGTGCCAGACGTCGGTCAGGAGCATCTTGGTGCCGACGAAGCCAAGGATCACCGCCAAACCGATGTTCAGGAACTGGAAGCGGTCCATCATGCCGCGCAGCAGGAAGTAGAGGCTCGTCATGCCGAGCAGGCTGAAGGCGTTCGCCGCGAAGACGACGTAGGTGTCCCGCGTGACGGCGAAGATCGCCGGCACCGAGTCGATCGCGAAGAGCACATCGAAGGCGGCGACCATCACGAGACAGGCGAGCAGCGGCGTCGCGATCCGGCGGCCGCCGTCCTTACTGAAGAACCGCTCGCCGTCGTAGTCGCCGATTCGCGCGACCCGCCGCAGCGCGCGCATGGCGAGTGTGTGCTCGACATCGACCTGCTCGTCCGACTGGCGGGCGAGCTTGATCGCGGTCAGGACGAGGAACGCGCCGAAGATGTAAATCGTCGCGTGGAAGGCGTCGAGCGCCGCGGCGCCGGCGAGGATGAACAGCGCGCGCAGGACGATCGCGCCGGCGATCCCCCAGATCAGCACACGCCGCTGCGACGCGGACGGCACCTGGAAGTACGCCAGCAGCACCGCGAAGACGAACAGGTTGTCGAGCGAGAGGCTCTTCTCGATCAGGAAGCCCGTGAGGTACTCGCCCGCGGCCTCTCCGCTCGAGATGGCGGCAAGAACCGCGGTGAATGCGAGGCCGAGCGCCGTCCACGCGGCCGACCACAACGCGGCCGTGCGCAGCGTCGGGACCGAACCGCCTCGCCCGATCGCCTTCAGGTCGAACACGAGCAGCGCCGCCACTCCGGCGGCGAGCAGAATCCATGCAGCGGCAGACATCGGAGCGAGACCTCCAGCAGTCGTCGGTGACGTGGAGGTTTCTCCCGTCCGCGGCACTCGCCGGACCGACGCGCCGGGCCTAAAGGGGCCGTGTTGACGAACGCGCCGTTCTCAGGGGTACTTCCCTTTCGCAACCGAGTCTACCGGCTGATCACCTAAGGGGGCGGCGACGAGCGGGCGGTCGCCCGACTCACCGGGTCCTTCCCGGTTCCGGAGCCGGCTGCGGCTTAGTGCGCGCGTAGTGCCGGGCCTGGCGGGCGCGGTTGCCACATGCGGTCGAGCACCACTCGCGACGCGGATGGTCCTTGACGAACATCAGCACGCATCCGGGTGCGCCGCACGCGCGCAGATCGCCGGCCTGCGATCCGCCGACCAGGGCGATCGTGCTCGAGGCGATCACGCCGAGGACGACGTCCGTCGCGTCCTGCGCGTGGTACCTGGTCTCGGGTCCGTGCCTCCCGAGCTGGAGCGACTCCGGACTTGCGGCGCTGGTCCGGTTGAGCTCGGCGAGCGACTCGTCCGGCACCGGCCGGCGCTCCAGCGCCGCGTGCAGCGCCGCACGCACGGCCGCGCGCAGGGCGACCAGTTCGTCCAGGCGCGCGTTGTGCGTGGCGCCGGCGTCGACCGGCAGCCGGTCGGCCAGCGCCGCGAGCCACGCTCGCATGCCCGCGGGCTCGGCCAGCCCGTCGACGACCCGGCCGCGCACGGCGTAGAGCGTGTTGTGCAGCTCGACCGGCAGCGGCGCTCCCCGGATCGGCCCGTGGTAGGCGGACATCCCTCTAACGCTAGCAGCGCTTGACAAGCGTTATGTTGGCTCCTAACGTAAAGCAGCCGCAGCTTCCGTTAGGAGAAATCAATGGTTCCAGTCGCGCACAGGCAGGTGGACGTCGACGGCTCGTCGATCTTCTACCGCGAGTCCGAGGCGCCGGCCGGCGCGCCGACGCTGCTGCTGCTTCACGGCTTTCCGTCCGGCTCGCACCAGTTCCGCCGCCTGATGGACGCCCTCGGCGGGCGCTTCCGGATGATCGCACCGGACTATCCCGGCTTCGGCTACAGCGATTCGCTGCCGTCGGGAGCCTCGTTCGAGGCGCTCGCGGACGCCATGGAGGGCTTCTGCCGCGCGATCGGTCTCGACCGCTTCGCGCTGTACGCGTTCGACTTCGGCGCGCCCGTCGGCTTCCGCCTGGCCACGCGCCATCCGGACTGGATCGCCGGGCTGGTGGTCCAGAACGGCCTCGTCCACGAGGCGGGCCTGAGCCCGTTCGCGCGCGAGTTCACCGCGCTGCGCCGCGAGCTGGAGGGCGCCGAGGCCAGGGTCCGCGAGCTGCTCACGCTGGACGCGACGCGCGATCAGTACCTGCACGGGGCCGCGGACCCGGAGGCGGTCGCACCGGACGGGTGGACGCTCGACCACCACTTCCTCGAGCTGCCCGGGCGCAAGGACATCCAGGTCGACCTGGCCTTCGACTACCGCAGCAACCTCGAGCTCTACCCGGCGTGGCAGGCGTGGCTGCGCGAGCACCGCCCGCCGACGCTCGTCGTCTGGGGCCGCAACGACCCGTTCTTCGTCGAGGCCGGAGCTTGGGCTTTCAAACAGGAGGTCCCTCACGCGGAGGTGCACGTGCTCGACACGGGGCACTTCGCACTCGAGGAGCGGCTTGACGACATCGCGCCGCTTGTCGCGTCGTTCCTGGAGCGCACCTGGTTCACCGCTGCGGTGCGGTGACCCGGCTCAACGCGCGCGCCAGCAGCGGTTGTTGGCTCACCGTCGTCCACACGTGGCGCTCCTCGTACGGCCACGCATAGACCGGCACGCCGTGGCGGATGAAATCGAGCAGCCGTGGCTCGCCGATCTCCGCCGCCGAGAACGCGTACAGCGGCCCGAGCCGCGGGGCGATCACCGCGTAGTCGAGCATGCGCCCGAGCCGGTTCTCCTCCCCGATGAAGCGATCGAGCGCCACGCGATCGAGTGGGTAGCGGTTCGGCACGACGCGCCTGAGCGACAGGAACGCTCCCGCCATCCCCAGCCGTGGATCGCCCAGTACCCGGCTCAGCGGGGCCAGCCGGCCCAGCGCGAGCCGCGGGGCCGCGACAAGGCAGTGGGCGTACTGCACGCGCAGCAGCGCCACGTCCATGAAGAAGCGCTCGACGGGCAGCTCGCGAACGGTCAGGTCGCGGTGCGTGACGTAGCCGCCCACGATGCTGGCGTTGTGGGCGCGATACCAGGCGCTCGCCGACGGCGCGTCGAGGAATGCCATCCAGTGCGCGACGCTCAGTCGGGAAGGCTCGCCCGGCCGGCCGGCGGCCAGCAGGTACGCCTCGCTCGTGTCCCGCAGCAGGTATGCGTTGACCGCGCGCCACCAGGGGCTGCCCGGGCGGCCCGAGGCCGGGCCGGCGAGCACGCCGCGATCCACCTGCCAGCGCATGAACGCCATCTCGGCCAGCCGGTAGCGCGCGATCGACCGGCGCCCGGGCCGCAGCGCGTAGAAGCTGGCCGCGAGCGCCAGTCGGCCCGCCGGGTCGTCGCGCACGGCGTCGACGGCAGCGGCCGCCTGCGCCGCGTTCGTGCTCTCCGACGTGCGGGTCACGCGCTCATTCCGAGCACGTGGACGGGGCGCGCGAGCGGCGCCATGAACGTGTACTCGATCGTCCCTTCCAGCGCTCCCATGCGACGGTCTCGGTGATGATCTCGAAGATGATCCCGAGATAGCCGCTCTGCTGTCGGGCGTCAGGCCAGCGCGATCGTCCCGGTCACCACGACGTCCGGGAGGCCGCGCACCGAGACCGTCGCGCTGACGTCGAGCACCTCGTCGCCGCGCAGCGCGCCCGTCTCCACCCGCTCGCGCACCGCGGTCTCGATCTCGCGCTGGCTCGTGACGCCGAGCGTCTTGAGGTACTTCCGCACCGACATGTTGAGGGTGTCCTCGTCCATCCGCCCAGACTAGAGGCACTGCCGCCAACGTGGCGCGCGCACCGGCTTGGGCAGCTTGAACTCTCGCTGCGCCATCACCGTGCGGAGCCGGTCCGGGTAGTCGGTGATGAGCCCGTCGACGCCCGCGTCGATCAGCGAGTGCATCGTCGCGGGGTCGTCGACCGTCCACGGGATCACGTCCATACGGGCGCGGTGCGCATCGGCGACGAGCTGGGGCGTCGTGTACGGCACGTAGTCGGGATCGCCGATCTTGCCGCCCTGCGGGTTGCCGTGTACGGGCGAGATCGCATCGGCCCCGAACGAGGCCGCGCCCGCGACGAGGCTGCCGCCGAAGTCGTCGATGTCGATCCCGCCGAGCCAGGGTGATGCGCCCGGCTGCCCGACCTGGAGGAAGTCCCCGTTGGTCAGCGCGACGATCGGAAGCCGCGGCTCGACCTCGCGCATCCGCATCAGCGCGCCCCAGTCGAAGCTCTGGATCGTCACCTGGTCGAGGATCCGCGCGCGGCGGATCTCGCGCGCCACGACCTGCACGAACTGCTCGCGCGGCGCGGTCTCGTGCGGCGCGCCGGCCTCCACCTTGGTCTCGATGTTCAGCGTCACCTTGCGCGCCCGGTAGCAGTCGACGAGGTCGAACACCTGTGAGAGCAGCGGCATCCGTGCGCCGGTCACGACGCGCTGCTCGGGGAAGCCCGGCAGCTGTTGCCAGCCGCAGTCGAGCGTGCGCACCTGCGCGAGCGTCAGGTCGCGGATGAACTTGCCGACGTACGGGAACTCCGGATCGCCCGCGACCGGTGGCGCGGTGTCGCGGCACTTGACACCGGAGACGCGGCGATCGTGCGTGATCACCGCGTAGCCGTCCTCGGTGATCTGGACGTCGAGCTCGAGCGTGCTGACGCCGAGCTCGAGCCCGTTCGCAAAGCCCTCGAGCGTGCTCTCGGTCGTCAGCCCGAGCCCGCCGCGATGCGCCTGCAGGTCGAAGTCTTCGTGGTGGTGCCGGCCGGCGGCGGCCGAGGCGGGGGCGATCGCGCAGGCGAGCAGCAGCGCGGCGAGGATGAGGCGGGTGCGAGACGGCATGTGGCCGGACGCTAAGTGCGCCCCCCGGCCCGCCGGTGAAGATCCCGTGGCCTACGATCGAAGCGCCGATGAGCCGAGCCGCCGAGGAATCCAACCGCCGCATGCTGCGTGCGCGCGACGCGATGGACCGAGCATACGCCGAGCCGTTGGACGTGCCCTCGCTCGCGCGGCTCGTGCACGTGTCCGAGGCGCACTTCATCCGTACGTTCCGCGCGACGTTCGGTGAGACGCCGTACCGCTACCTGCAGCGCCGGCGCGTCGAGCGCGCGATGTTCCTGCTGCGCCAGAGCGAGCTGAGCGTGACCGAGATCTGCCTCGAAGTCGGCTTCGTCAGCCTCGGCACGTTCAGCCGCACGTTCCGCGAGATCGTCGGCGAATCGCCCAGCGAGTACCGCCGCCGGGGCGTCGTGAAGTCGGTCGTGCCGAACTGCTTCGCGCGCGCGTGGATGCGACCGAGCAGTTTCGGAGAAGCGCTGCCGCCCGCCGGCCGGTAGCTTCGGAGCCATGCTCGACCGCATCCGGCTCTCCTCCATCTACGTCCTCGACCAGGACGAGGCGCTCGACTTCTACGTCGGCAAGCTCGGGCTCGAGGTCGCCGCCGACGTCGACCTCGGCTTCATGCGCTGGTTGACGGTGCGCGTGCCCGGCGACGAGAGCCGCGAGATCCTGCTCGAGGCTCCAGGCCCGCCCGCGATGGACGACGCGACCGCGGAGACCGTGCGCGAGCTCGTCACGAAGGGCGCGACCGGCGGCTGGGTCGGGTTCGCCACCGCGGATTGCCGCAAGACCTACGAAGAGCTGGCGGCCACCGGCGTCGAGTTCACCGAGGAGCCGACCGAGCGCTCCTACGGGATCGACTGCGCTCTGCGCGACCCGTTCGGGAACGCGATCCGCATCTCGCAGCCGCTGCCCGGCTAACCGACGAAGCGCGGCAGCGCCGGCGCGCCGCAGCGCTTGAACGTGGTCGTCCTCGTGGAGCGGCCGCCCGCCCCGGTCGCGATCACCCTCAGCACGTGCCGCCCGCGCCGCAGTGCGCGCGTGCGGACCCGCACCGTGAACGCGGCCTTCTTGGAGCGTGCGATCGTCCTGCCGTCGAGCGTGACGCGCACGCCGGTGAGCCCGTGCGCGGCTACGCTGACGCGCAGGCTGAAGCGCGTCACGACGCACTTCGTGCGCCGGTTGGTGTTCACCGTGATCGTCGGCGGCCCGGTGACCGTGACGTTCTCGTTCGCGGCGTTGCACGGCCCGCTGACCGCCTCGTTGTTCGCGTCGCCGCTGTAGGACGCGCGCCAGCGGTAGACACCTGGGCGCGTCGCGGTGAACGGCTCGGACGCCGCCGACCCTTCGGGCCCGAGCGGCCGGCCCGGCGACTCGAACACCGGCGGGCGGGAGCACGACTCGTCGTCCGGGCCGTATAGCCGGAAGTCGACGGTCGCGCCCGCGCCCGGGTTGACGAGGCCGCTCACGACCGCGGTGTCGGTGAGCTGCCCGCCGACGAGGACCTCGCCCGACGCGCTGGTCGCGAGCGCCGGCGTCGCCTTGCGCACGGTCGTGCCGGGGCTGGTTCCGCGCGCCGATGCCGTGAGCGCGCCCGAGAACTGCGTGTTGTCGGAGACCTGCACGGTCTGGATCCCCGGCACGCCCGCGTTCTGGTCAGCGGTCGGTGCGCGCAGCACCGCGAAGGTGAATCCGATGCGGCAGGACGCGCCCGTGCCGGGCAGCGTCACGTGCGCGCCGCCCTGCGGCGTGAAGCGCACCTGCCCGTTCGCGGGGTCGACCAGGCCGACGTTGAACACGATCCCCGCGCACGCGCTCCCCGCCTCGCCGGTCGCGGTGTCGGAGATCCGGAACACGCCGGGCTCGGCGCCGGTGCAGGACGAGAAAGCGCCGAGCCGGCTGCACGACGGGATCAGCGTGATGCCGGGATCGCCGGCGGGGCACGGCGCGCCGTCGCCAAAGTTGCACACGGTGTTCGTGTCGCCCGCGTTGGCGTCGTTGTCGGTGTTGCGCAACTCGATCGACGCCGCGACGCCTGTGTTGCCGACGGTCACGTCGGAGGGGAACGTCGGCACCGCGCTGGCGCCGACGCCGGCTGTGGCCACGGCGGGCGTGAACGCCAGGCAGACGAGCGCGGCAAACGTGGCCGCGACCCCGCGCGGCGGTCCAATGTTCATCGTGTTCCTCCGGCAAGGGTCGGCGCGAGCGGCGGGCAAGCTACTCGAAAGTCGAGTGTCGCGACCCTGAAGGCGGCCCCAGGGGCGGTTCTGCAACCGGATTTGCAGCCGCCCGTACGCCCGGGGGGACTGGCCGAACGGGGGGCGCGCGGCCGCAGAATGCGGGCGTAGCGTCACCCGATGGCCTCACGCACGGCCCGCTGGATGTCGCCTGTGGCCGCCGCTGCGGTGTGCGTCGGGCTGCTCGCCGCGTTCGCGCCGGACGCCGTCGCCGCGCCGTGCGACGCGCCGATCACCAACCCGGTCGCGTGCGAGAACACGAAGCCGGGCAACCCGGCGACCGAGTGGGACGTGAGCGGCGCGGGCTCGACGTCGATCCAGGGCTACGCCACGAACATCAGCGTCGATCAGGGCGCGACGATCTCGTTCAAGGTCGACACGAACTCGACCAACTACCGGATCGACATCTACCGGATGGGCTACTACGGCGGCCAGGGCGCGCGCCAGGTGGCGACGGTGCAGCCGTCCGCGGCGCTGCCGCAGAACCAGCCGGGTTGTGTCTCTAACGGGTCGACCGGGATGACCGATTGCGGCAACTGGGCGGTGTCGGCGAACTGGGCGGTGCCGGCCGACGCCGTCTCGGGCATCTACCTCGCCAAGCTCGTGCGCGAGGACGGCACGGCCGGATCCAGCCACATGGTGTTCGTCGTGCGCGACGACAACGGCGGCTCCGACATGCTGTTCCAGACGTCGGACACGACGTGGCAGGCCTACAACCAGTACGGCGGCGCGTCGCTGTACACCGGCGGCCCCGGCCCTCAGGGCGGCGCCTACAAGGTCAGCTACAACCGGCCGTTCACCACGCGCGGCACGTCGCCGGAGGACTGGGTGTTCAACGCCGAGTACCCGATGGTCCGCTGGCTGGAGCGCAACGGCTACAACATCTCCTACACCTCCGGCGTCGACATGGATCGCGCGGGGGCCGAGCTGCTCGAGCACCGCGCATACCTATCCGTCGGCCATGACGAGTACTGGTCGAACACGCAGCGCGCGAACGTCGAGGCCGCGCGCGCGGCGGGTGTGAACCTCGCGTTCTTCAGCGGCAACGAGGTGTTCTGGAAGACGCGCTGGGAGGACGGTAACCGCACGCTGGTCACATACAAGGAGACCCACGCGAACGGGAAGATCGATCCGCTGCCGTTCACCTGGACCGGCACCTGGCGGGACCCGCGCTTCAGTCCACCCGCCGACGGCGGCCGGCCCGAGAACGCGCTGACCGGCCAGCTGTTCATGGTCAACGCCGACATCCCGAGGGCGATAAACGTCCCGGCGGCCGACGGCAAGATGCGCTTCTGGCGCAACACGACCGTCGCCTCGCAGGCGACCGGCGCGACTGCCACGCTGCCCACCGGCACGCTCGGATACGAGTGGGATGCCGACCCCGACAACGGCTTCCGTCCCGCGGGCGCGTTCCGGCTGTCGTCCACCACGGTGAACAACGCGCCGGTGCTGACCGACCACGGCTCGAGCTTCGGGAGCGGCACCGTCGAGCACAACATGACGCTCTACCGGGCGCCGAGCGGCGCGCGCGTCTTCGGCGCCGGCACCGTCCAGTGGGCGTGGGGCCTCGACTCCAACCACGATCGCGGCAGCGCCGCGGCCGACGTGCGCATGCAGCAGGCGACGCTCAACCTGTTCGCCGACATGGGCGTGCAGCCGTCCACGATCATGGCGGGGCTGACCGCCGCGACCGCGTCCGCCGACGCGAGCGCGCCGACCTCGGCGATCACCGCCCCGGCGCCGAACGCCTCGATCACCCCCGGCAGCCAGGTCACGATCAGCGGCACCGCCGGCGACACGGGCGGCGGCGTGGTCGGCGGCGTCGAGGTCTCGACCGACAACGGCCAGACCTGGCACCGGGCGAACGGTCGCGGGCCGTGGACATACACGTGGACGGCGTCGGCGTCGGGTGCCACCACGCTACGCAGCCGCGCCGTCGACGACAGCGGCAACGTGGAGAGCCCAGGGCCGGGCGTGACGGTCAACGTCGGCGGCGGGACTCAGACGTGCCCGTGCAGCATCTGGGGCCCGGGCGCGGTCCCCGCCAGCCCGGCGGAGACGACCGACAGCAGCGCGGTCGAGGTCGGCGTCAAGTTCCGCTCGCAGACCGCCGGGCGCATCGCCGGCATCCGCTTCTACAAGGGCAGCACCAACACCGGAACGCACGTCGGCCACCTGTGGTCGCGCACCGGGACGCTGCTCGCCAGCGCTACGTTCACCAACGAGACCGCGAGCGGCTGGCAGGAGGTGCGGTTCGCGTCGCCGGTCGAGATCACGGCCGGGACGACGTACATCGCGTCCTACCACGCGCCGAACGGCAACTACGCGACCAATCTCGACGGCTTCGCCGCCGCCGGCGTGGACAGCCCGCCGCTGCGCGCACTGCGCGACGGCGAGGACGGCGGCAACGGGCTCTACGCGTACGGACCGAGCGGCACGTTCCCCAACGGCACCTACCGGTCGGAGAACTACTGGGTCGACGTGGTGCTGGAGACCGGCCAGGACGAGACCGCGCCGACGGTGACCACGGTCACCCCGGGCCGCGGCGCGACGGGGATCGCCGCCACCGCCAACGTCACGGCCCGGTTCTCCGAGCCGGTCGACCCGACCACCGTCACCGCGTCGACGATCACGCTGCGCGACCCGTCCGGCGCGGTCGTCCCGGCGGCGGTCAGCTACGACGCGGGCAGCCAGACCGCGACGCTCGACCCGACCCAGTCGCTGGCCGCCACCACGGTGTACACGGCGCTGGTCAAGGGCGGTGCCGCCGGGGTCAAGGACTTCGCCGGCAACGCGATGTCGAGCGACGACAGCTGGACGTTCACTACGCGCGCGCCCACGCAGTCGGGCTGCCCTTGCAGCATCTGGGCCGCGTCGGCGCGGCCGCTCAGGGAGGCCGAGACGACCGACAGCAACGCGGTCGAGATCGGCACGAAGTTCCGCTCCGACCTCGACGGCGTGATCACCGGCCTGCGCTTCTACAAGGGCGCGACCAACACGGGCACGCACGTCGGGCACCTGTGGACCCGCACCGGTCAGCTGCTCGCCACGGCCACGTTCACCAATGAGACCGCGTCCGGCTGGCAGGAGGTGACGTTCGGCAGCCCGGTCTCGATCACTGCCGGTACCACGTACATCGCCTCCTACCACGCGCCGCGCGGCAACTACGCGGTCAACGACCAGCAGTTCATCGCCGCCGGCGTCGACAACCCGCCGCTGCACGCGCTGGCCGAGGGCGTGGACGGCGGCAACGGCGTCTACGCCTACGGCGCGAGCGGCACGTTCCCGGCCGGCACGTACCGGTCCGAGGGCTACTGGGTCGACGTCGTGTTCGACACCAACACGGGTCCCGACACGACGCCGCCGACGGTGACCGGGCAGCTGCCGGCGCCCGACGCGCAGGGCGTGGCGCCGGCCTCGAACGCCAGCGTGTCGTTCAGCGAGGCGATGGAAGCCGCCTCGATCACCACGACGACGTTCCAGCTGCGCGACCCGGGCGGCAACGTCGTGCCGGCTGCGGTCAGCTACGACAGCGGTAGCCGCACCGCGACGCTCGACCCGCAGGGCGTGCTCGCCGACTCGACGCGTTACACGGCGACCGTCAGGGGCGGGGCGGGCGGCGTGACCGACAGGGCCGGCAATCGTCTCGCGGCCGACGCGAGCTGGGCGTTCACCACCGCCGCGCCGCCAGGGCCCGGGCCGGATGACGGGCCGGGTGGACCTGTGCTCGTCATCGCCAACTCGAGCAACCCGTTCAGCCGCTACTACGCCGAGATCCTGCGGGCCGAGGGCGTGAACGCGTTCGCGGTGCGCGACATCGCGAACGTCACGTCCGCGATGCTGGCCGGCTACGACGTGGCGATCGTCGGCGACTTCGCGCTCACCGCCGGGCAGGTGACGACGCTGAGCAACTGGGTCACGGGCGGCGGCGACCTGATCGCGATGCGGCCGGACAAGCAGCTCGCCGGGCTGCTCGGGCTGACCGACGCAAGCGCCACGCTGAACAACGCATACATGCGCGTCGATGCCTCCCAGCCGCCCGGTGCCGGCATCGTGGCGCAGACGATGCAGTTCCACGGGTCCGCCGACCGCTACGCGCTCAACGGCGCCACCAGCCTGGCCGACCTGTTCGCGAGCGCGTCGACGGCCGCCGGCGCACCCGCGGTCACGATGCGCAGCGTCGGCGCCAACGGCGGTCGCGCGGCGGCGTTCACCTACGACCTCGCCAGATCCGTCGTGTACACCCGCCAGGGCAACCCGGCGTGGGCCGGGCAAGAGCGCGACGGGTTCAGCCCGATCCGCTCCGACGACCTGTTCTTCGGCGCCGCGCCATTCGATCCGCAACCGAACTGGGTCGACCTCGGCAAGGTCGCGATCCCGCAGGCCGACGAGCAGCAGCGCCTGCTGGTCAACCTGATCGGCGTGCTGACCGCCGACAAGAAGCCGCTGCCGCGCTTCTGGTACTTCCCGCGCGGCCTGAAGGCGGCGGTGATCATGACCGGCGACGACCATGCGACCGGCGGCACGGCCGGACGCTGGAACCAGTACATCGCCGCGAGTCCGGCCGGGTGCTCGGTCGCGCAGTGGGAGTGCATCCGCGGCTCGTCCTACCTCTATCCAAGCTCGCCGCTCACCGACGCCCAGGCCGCGAGCTTCCAGGCGCAGGGGTTCGAGGTGAGCATCCACGTCAACACGAACTGCGCGGACTTCACGCCGCAGCAGCTCGACGGCTACTTCACCGACCAGCTCGTCGACTTCCACGCCGAGTACCCGAGCGTCACGGGCCCGGTCACCCACCGCACGCACTGCATCGCCTACAGCGACTGGGCCTCGACGCCGAAGGTCCAGCTCGCGCACGGGATCCGGCTCGACGGCAACTACTACTACTGGCCGCCCGGCTGGGTGCAGAACGTGCCGGGGATGTTCACGGGCTCGGGCATGCCGATGCGCTTCGCCGACACCGACGGGTCGATGATCGACGTCTACCAGTCGACGACCCAGATGACCGACGAGTCGGACCAGACCTTCCCGTTCACGATCGACACGCTGCTCGACCGGGCGCTCGGCCCGACCGGCTACTACGGCGCCTTCAACGCGAACATGCACACCGACAACGCGGCGCACGCCGGCTCCGACGCGATCGTCGCCTCGGCGAAGGCGCGCGGCGTGCCTGTCGTGACCGGGCAGCAGATGCTGACGTGGCTTGACGGCCGCAACGGCTCCACGTTCAGCGCGATCCAGTACGCCGGCAACGTGCTCAGCTTCCGCGTCGCGGTCGGCGCGGGCGCGACCGGGCTGCGCGCGATGGTCCCGGCCTCGTTCGGCGGGCAGGCGCTGCAGTCGATGAGCCGCGACGGCGCGCCGCTCAGCTTCACGCGCGAGGTGATCAAGGGCGTCGACTACGCGTTCTTCGCCGCCGGGGCCGGCGACTATCGCGGCGACCTACGGCGCCGACACCACGGCGCCCGCGATCTCGTCCGTCAACGCGGTCGCCGCGGCGAACGGGACGGCGACGGTGACGTGGACCACCAACGAGCCCAGCGACTCGCGCGTCGACTACGGCACCTCGGCGGCGCTCGGCCAGAACGTGTCGAACGCCACGGATGTCACCGCGCACAGCATCCAGCTCAACAACCTGACACCCGGCGCGACGTACCACTACCGCGTGAGCTCGGTCGATGGCGCGAACAACGCGACCACCTCCCCGGCGGCTGCGAACCCTGCCGGCCACGTTCGTCGTGCCCGTCGCCCCGGCCACGAGGTTCCCCGCCGCGACGGTGATCGAGGAGACCGGGGCACGCTGCGCGGCGGCACCGCCGCGGCGCTCAATGCAGACGACAACGTCTACTACCAGGTGAACTCGACCACGACCGGGACGACGCGGACGACGTCGTGGTACGGCTCGTTCACCGGCGTGCCGACGACGCTGAGCGGGCTGAGCGTCACCTACAGGGGCCGCAACTCGTCGAGCTGCACACAAGTGATCGCGGCCTGGCGCTGGACCGACTCGACCTGGCAGACGCTCCACTCGGGCATGCTCGGGAACACCGAGACCACGCGCGCGAACCTCGTGCCGCCGGGTGCCGCAGGCAACTACGTGAACGCGAGCGGCGAGCTCCGTGTGCGCGTGAGCTGCACGAGGACGGCGAACTTCTTCGCCTCGGGCGAGCTGTTGAGCATCACCTACACGCCCTAGCTGCCGCCCTGCTCCTCGTGGTCGCGGCCGCGGCCGCCGTCGAGCGCGTCCGGGCCAGGGCCGCCGCTCAGCACGTCGTCGCCGCGGTCGCCGCTGAGCCGGTCGGCGCCGTCGGCGCCGTACAGCGTGTCGTCGTCGTCGCCCCCGTCGACCCGATCATCGCCGGCGTCGCCGAACACGGCGTCGTCGCCGTCGCCCGCCCGCACGACGTCGTCGCCGCCGAGCCCGCAGATCACGTCGTCGCGCCGGCTGCCGTAGAGGCGGTCATCGCCGTCGGTGCCGGTGATCGTGCAGCCGCGCGGCTGGACGTTGAACTCCTCGACCGCGACCGCCGGCCGGACGGCGCGCTCGAGGTCGCGCGTCGCGAACGCGTCGCGCAGCACGTCGTGGCCGAGCGCGTTGCCGAGCGCGGCCATGATCATCCCCTGGTCGAGCGACAGGTACGAGTGCGTCGGGCTCGCCGGTGTCGACGTTGACCGCGTCGTAGAAGCCGAGCGGCGTCCAGCGCCTCGTCCTCCAGCGCCGCGAGCGCGGCCAGCGCCTCGCGCGGCCGGTAGCGCAGCGCGAGGAACGCCGCGTGCGGGGTGACGACGCCGTTGGTGTACGCGCCCGGCGGCGGGTCGGGCAGCGGCGCGCGGCCCGGGCAGCCGCGCGTAGCCGCGGTCGACGAGCGTGCCGTCGAGGTTCGACGGATTGCCGTCCGCGTCCATCCCGATCGCGTCGACGCCGAAGATCGGAGTAGCCGCCGCCGGGTGTTCGCGGACGGCGAGAAGCCCCAGGTGCCGTAGCCGGCGACGTTGAGGCCGTGGTCGATCTGCGCGTCGACCGTGTGCGGGTGGTTCGCCGCCCAGCTGCCGGGCCCCCAGCGCTCCTCGGGCACGAACAGCGGCGGCATCAGCGCCTCGAACATGCTCCCGCCCCAGCTCGGCACGAGCCGCGTGTCGCCGTACGGGTAGCGTGCCCTCGAACACGGCGAACCCCTCGTAAGCTGCGGCCGAAGCCGGCCGCGCCGCGTCTCCGGTCCAGGCGAAGTCGCAGGTGTCGGGGAACGTGCGCCACGGCCCGTAGTAGACGCTTCGACGGCAGGTCGCCCTTCTCGATCGCCGACGTAGTACGCGATCCGGCTCTCCGAGACGATCGTGTCGTAGCAGCACGGCGCGCACGCCGGTGTCGGGCTCGTAGTGGAACAGGATCCGGTTGACGTCGCGGCCGGTAGTAGAGGCCGAAGTCCATGCTGTCGTACAGCGCGCCCGCGCGGCGCGCGAGCTGCGGCACGCGAGTTGCGCACGATCCGCAGCCCGACCGCGAGCCAGCCGTTGTCGACCGAGGAGAGGCTCGGCATGAGCGGGTCGCCGCTCGGCGGCCAGACGGTGAGCTTCTCCCCGGTCGTGTGGTCGTACCAGTTGTAGAACTGGCCGCTGTCGCGTGCCGCTCCATCCGCTCGAGCGTGGTCAGCGTGCGCTCCAGCCGGCGAGTCAGCTCGTGCCGGCCGATCAGCCCGAGCCGCTCGGCGGCCACCGCGCTCCACATGTACGCGCCGATGTTCGTCGTCGAGGTCTGCATGCGCGCGCGTCCCGTCCGCCTCCAGCCGGTCGGTCGGCAGCCCGGTCGCGTCGTCCGTCATCGCCACGAACGAGGCCCACGTGCCCGCCGCGTAGCGCTCCAGCGTCCGGTCGTGTCCGGCGATGGCCCCCGCCGGCAGCATCAGTAGCGCCACGCAGGCGAGCGCGACGGCACAGCCCTTCCACACCACGACGAGCCTCCCTCGGTTTCGTACCTCCTGCCGACGAATCCGATACCCGCCCCGGGCCGCCGCCGAACCTCAGGCGGCGGCCGGTTCGGCGAGCTCCTCGCCCTCGAGCGAGATGCGCGGGAGCAGGCGGTCGAGCCAGCCCGGCAGCCCCCAGGCGCGGTCGCCGAGCAGCGCCATCACCGCCGGCGCGACGACCATGCGCACGACCAGCACGTCGATCAGGATCGCGCTCGCGAGGCCGAGCCCGATCGTCTTGACGACGACGTCGGGGTCGGAGACGAAGCCGAGGAAGACCGCGGTCATGATCGCGCCGGCGGCGAGGATGACTGCGCCCGACGCGCGAGAGGCCGACCACGACCGACTCCTTCGGCGCCAGCCCGCGCTGGTACTCCTCGCGGATCCGGCTCTGGAGGAAGACGTTGTAGTCCATCGAGAGCCCGAACAGGATCGCGAACATGAACAGCGGGACGAACGAGACGATCGGCACCTCGCCGTCGACGCCGAGCAGGCTCGCGCCCCAGCCCCACTGGAACACGGCGACGACGACGCCGTAGGCGGCGAGGATCGACAGCACGTTGAAGACGGCGCTGACGAGCGGCACCCAGAGCGAGCGGAACACGGCCATCAGCAGCAGCACGCTCAGCCCGATCGACGAGCGCGATGAAGATCGGCAGCCGCGAGGCGATCTTGTCGGCGAGGTCCTCGAACGTCGCGGTCGCGCCGCCGACGTAGACGTCCGCGGCGGAGCCGTCCACCGCTCGCGGGATGACCGTGTCGCGCAGCCGCTGCGACCAGCTCCGACGTGCGCTCGTCCTGCGGCGAGGTCTTGGGGATGACGGTGAGCGTCGCGGCGTCGCCGCGCCTCGTTGCGCGGGGCCGGCGCAGCGGTCGCCACGCCCGGGTCGGCGGCGACGGCGCTGCTGCACGCGCTCGAGCGCAGCGCTCATCGCCCGCCGGCACGCTGGCGGCGAGCACGAGCGGGCCGTTGAAGCCCGCGCCGAAGCCCTCGGCGAGCGTGTCGTAGGCCTGGCGCGTGGTGGATGCCGGCGCGGTCGTTGCCGTCGTCGGGCTGCCCCAGCCGCAGGCCGGCGAACGGCGTCGCCAGCAGCAGCAGCACGAGCGTGCCCAGCCCGGCGGCCAGCCACGGGCGCGCGACGATCCGGCGGCCCCAGCGGGCGAAGCCCGGCGACGGCGCGACGTGCTCGGGCTTGCGCGGGCGCAGCCGCCTCGCGAACGCGCCCATCAGCACCGGCAGCACGGTGACGGCGCCGACCGCGACGGCGGCGACCATGATCGCCGAGCCGACGCCCATCCGCCCGACGAACGGGATGCCGGTGGCGAGCAGGCCCGCGATCGCGACGACGACGATCGCGCCCGCCGCGATCACCGACGTGCCGGCGGTCGCGTTGGCGACGCGCGCGGCCTGGCGCACGCTGTCGCCCGCGCGCGAGCTGCTCGCGGTAGCGCCCGACGATCAGCAGCGCGTAGTCGATCCCGGCGCCCATGCCGAGCATCACGCCGAGCGTCGGCGCGAAGCTGGGGAAGTCGGCGAAGCGGGTGCCGAACGAGAGCAGCAGCAGGCCGCCGGCCAGCGCGATTCCCGCGCTCACGAGCGTGAGCAGCATCGCCGCCGCCGAGCGGAACACGAGCGTGAGCACGATGATCGCCACCGCGAGGCCGATCAGCTCGCCGACCGGCGCCGTCGCCTGCTCGGCCTGGTCGACGATCTGCCCGTTGCGGTCGGTCTCGATGCCGGCGCGCTGGGTGATCTCCGACGCGGTCTCGAGCGCCTCGCCCGGCTCTGCGCCGAGCTCCATCGCCGGCTGGTCGTACTGCACGGTCGTGAACGCGATCCGCCCGTCGGGCGAGACCTGGCCGTCGGTGTCGAGCGGGTCCGCCGCGGCGGTCACGTGCGGCTGGCCGGCGATCTCGCCGCACCGCCTCGGCGATCGCGGCGGGCCGGTCGCCGTCGCGCAGCGTCCCGTCCTGCACCGAGAACACGACGGTCGCGGTGTCGCCGGCCTGGGCGGGGAAGCGCGCGTCGAGCAGGTCCTAGCGCCGCTGGGACTCGGTGCCCGGCGTGTTGAAGTCGTCGGTGAAGCCGCTGCCCGTAGCAGCGAGTCCGCCGAGCCCGGCGAGCACGACGACGACGACGACGAGGGAGCGCTTCCAGTGGTGAGCGGCGGCGCCGGCGAGGCGCCCGAGGAGGAGGGCCATGCCGGAGGTTATGGCACACTCTGTGCAAAAATGCAACCGATGCAGATTTGCGCGATATGCAACGAGCGCCGGACGAAGGGGTACGGTTAGGGCATGGGAGTGGAGGAGCTCGGCCATCGGGAGCGCAAGAAGCAGCGCACGCGCGAGCTGATCGTCGAGCGCGCGATGGCGCTGTTCGACGAGCGCGGCTTCGAGCACGTGACGATCGCCGACATCGCCGCGGCCGCCGACATCGCGCCGCGCACGTTCTTCGCCTACTTCCCCACCAAGGAGGACGTCGTCTTCCACGACTTCGACGTCGTCTTCGACCGGATCCAAGAGCGGATCGACGGGCGGGCCGAGGACGAGACGACGATGGACGCGCTGCGCGCGTTCCTCGTGGAGCTGCTCGCGCAGATGGACCACGATGACCCGGCCGAGCAGTGCCGGCGTCGCGTGATCAGCGCCTCCCCGCCGCTGCAGCAGTACGACCGCGAGCTCGTGGCACGGATCGAGCATGTGCTCGCGGACGGGCTCGCGCGCGACCTCGGCGTCGAGCCGGGCAGCCTGCGCGCACGGCTCGTGGCCGCCGCCGCGGCCGCGAGCCTGACCGAGCTCGAGCAGCAATTCGACAAGAGCAACCCGCCGGACCACGACCCGATGATCAGCTTCGACGAGGTCTTCACGTTCGTGCAGGGCGGGGTGGAGGCGCTGCAGCGCCGGGGCTGATCAACGCGCTTCGCTACCGTCCTGGTTGTGAGCGCAATCATCACCGTCACCCACGCCTCGGACCCGGGCTGCCCGTGGGCCTACTCGGCCTCTCCCCACCACGCCGTCCTGCGGTGGCGCTATGGCGCGCAGCTCGAGTGGCGCCTGGCGCTGATCGGGCTCACCGAGAGCGCCGAGGCGTACGACGCGCGCGGCTACACGCCGGCCCGCGGCGCCCGCGGCTACCTCGACTTCCGGCGCCTGGGCATGCCGTTCGACACCCAGCCGCGCGAGCGCAACATCGGCACCGGCCGCGCCTGCCGCGCGATCGTCGCCGCGCGCCTGCTCGAGCCGGCGGCGGAGGACCCGTTGTTCCGCGCGCTCCAGCTCGTGCGCTTCACGACCACGCTCATGTTCGACACCGACGACGGCATCCGCGCCGCGCTCGCGCGCGTGCCGCAGGTCGACGCCGATGCGGTGATCGCCGGCATCGAGGACGAGGCCACCGAGGCCGCCTACCAGGCCGACCGCGCGCTCGTGCGCACCGCCGCGGGCAGCCCGACCGAGTTCCAGGGCAAGGCGGCGAACAGCGACGGCGCCGTCCGCTACACCGCGCCGTCGCTGCTGTTCGAGCACCGCGACGGGAGCCGTCTGGAGGCGGGCGGCTTCCAGCCGGTCGAGGCGTACGACGTCGTGATCGCCAACCTCGACACGTCGCTCGAGCGGCGGCCGCCCGGGGAGGACGTGGTCGAGATCCTCGGCGCGTTCCCGTACGCGCTGACCACGCGCGAGGTCGCCGCGGTGATGGCGCCGCACCTGACCCCGCCGGACGACCGCGAAGCGGAGGCCGCGCTGATCGACGCGGCGGCCGCCGGCGCGATCCGGCGCGAGACGATCGGCGGGGGCGAGCTGTGGCAGCTCGTGTGATCGGCTTCCCGCGCACGATCAACGAGAAGGCGGCGCGCATCGTCGCCGGCGTCGTGGCAGTCACCGCCCTCGTCGCGCTGCTGGTGCCGGCGCACTGGCTCGTGATCCCGCTCGCGTACGGGTTCTGGGCGCGCGTGCTGACCGGCCCGCGCCTGTCGCCGCTCGCGGCGCTGGCCAGCCGCGTGATCGCGCCGCGGCTCGGCGAGCCGAAGCTCGTCTCCGGCCCGCCCAAGCGCTTTGCGCAGGCGATGGGCGCGGCGATGACGAGCGCGGCGCGTGGTCGCGTTCGCGCTCGGCGCGGAGGGCGTGGTGACCGCGCTGCTCGTGCTGCTTCTGGCGGCGGCGACGCTCGAGTCGGTCTTCGCGTTCTGCGTCGGCTGCCAGATCTTCGGGCTGCTGATGCGCGCCGGCGTGATCCCCGAGGAGATCTGCGCCGAGTGCGCCGACATCTGGTCGCGGCGCGCGGCCGCATAGTCGTACCTGGCACGATCCGCCGCGCGGATGCCGTCGTCCCGTAAGCCCGTCGAGCGCCTCTCCGCCGCACAGGCGCGCAGGATCGTGCTCGCCGCGCAGGGGTTCGCGGACCCGCGCCGCGCCGGCGGCCGCGCGGTGCGGCGCCTGTTCGATCGCGTCGGGCTCGTGCAGATCGACTCGGTCAACGTGCTCCAGCGCGCGCACTACCTGCCGCTGTTCAGCCGCTCGGGGCCGTACGACACGGACCTGCTCGACCGCGCGGCCCACTACGCGCCGCGCCGGCTGTTCGAGTACTGGGGCCACGAGGCCTCGCTGCTGCCGGTCGCGCTGCAGCCGGCGCTGCGCTGGCGAATGGACCGTGCGGCCCATGAGGCCTGGGGCAGCATGCGGCGCGTCCAGCGCGACCGCCCCGACCTGATCGCGCAGGTGCTCGACGAGGTGCGCGAGCGCGGGCCGGTCGCCGCCAGCGAGGTGCTCGAGCACGAGCGGCCGAAGCGGACCGGGCCGTGGTGGGACTGGAGCGACGTCAAGCGCGCGTTCGAGTGGCTCTTCTGGAGCGGTCGGATCACGTCGGCGCGCCGGCGCGGGTTCGAGCGCCTCTACGACCTGCCCGACCGCGTGCTGCCGGCCGAGGTGATCGCGGCGCCGACGCCGTCGCTGGAGGAGGCCCAGCGCGTGCTGCTGCGTGTCGCGGCGCGCTCGCTCGGCGTGGCGAGCGAGTCCGACCTGCGCGACTACTTCCGGCTCCCGGCGCAGGAGTCCAAGCTGCGCATACCGGAGCTCGTCGAAGCGGGCGACCTGCTGCCGGTCGAGGTCGAGGGCTGGCGCACCCCCGGCTATCTCGACCCGGCCGCCCGGCTGCCGCGGCGCGTGCAAGCGCGCGCGCTGGTCGGCCCGTTCGACTCGCTGGTGTGGGAGCGCCCCCGAGTGGAGCGCATCTTCGGCTTCCGCTACCGGATCGAGATCTACGTGCCGGCGCCGAAGCGGGTGCACGGCTACTACGTGCTGCCGTTCCTGCTCGGCGACCGGCTGGTCGCGCGCGTCGATCTGAAGGCCGATCGCCAGGCCGGCGCGCTGCGCGTGCAGGCCGCGCACGCCGAGCCCGACGCACCGCCCGAGACCGCGACCGAGCTGCGCGCAGAGCTGGAGTCGATGGCCGGCTGGCTCGGGCTCGAGCGCCTCGACGTCGTGCCGCGGGGCGACCTCGCGCCGGCGCTTCGGGCCACCGCCGGAGAGCTGGCGCTGCGCCTCGCGGCCTAATCAGGCCACGGCATCGGCACCGGCGTGCTGTCGCGGCGCCAGCCGGCCTCCGCGTACGCCTCGCGGGCGTTGTCGCGCTCGACCGGCGCGGACAGTCGGTGGCGCGCGGCCGCCTCGCTGACCGGATAGGAGATCGTCGCGTCCGGCCTGCGCGCTCCCGTCATCAGGATCGCGCACGGGCCGTCGCCGGCGCCGATCAGCGCGTGCGCGGTGCCGGCCGGGCAGTGCAGGAAGTCCCACTGGCGCAGCGGCCGCTCCTGCTCCTCGACCACCGCGACGCACTCCCCGGCGAGCACGAGGAAGCCCTCCTGGACGCTCTCGGCGTGGTACAGCGCCGAGCGCTCGCCCGGCTGCAGCACGTGCACGTTGATGCCGAAGTCCTCGAACGGCGCGTCGGGCGCCTCGAACGAGCAGAAGACTCCATGCCCCTCGGTCGCGAAGCCGCGCGCGCCGCGCAGGTTGAGCACGAACCAGCCAGGCCCCGCTGGGACCGGCCCCGCCGGCGTCTCCTCGATGCTGGCCTCCGGAGGCGACACGGCCCTGGAGCCTACGCAGACAGCAACCATCTAGCCTCGCCGCCATGAACCAGGCACCCGGCGAGGCCGTCCAGAAAGTCTGTCCGCGCTGCTCGACGCTCGCCTACACGGGCGATCGCCGCTGCCCGTGGTGCGGGAGCAGCTACAGACGGCGGCTGTGGCCGGCGCTGCTCGCCCTGCTGCTGGTCCAGACCGCGCTCGTGCTCGGCGGGGTCGCCTACCTCGGCACCGTCGCCGCGGACGAGCTCGACGAGCGGATCGACGACGAGGTCACGCGCGTGCAGCGCGACGTCGACCGCTCGTTCGAGGACGTGCAGCGCTCCGTGCGCGAGGAGCTCAACCGGCGGCTGCCGGAGCCTTGAGGTAGTCTCGGCCCGGCTGTGTCGAGCGACGAGCTGCGAGCGCTCAAGGGGCGGCAACGCGATGCATGGGCCGCCGGCGACTATGCCTCGCTCGGGCGACTGATCGAGGACGTGGCCGTGGCCGCGGTGCGCGCCGCCGGGGCGATCGAGGGCCTCGACCTGCTCGACGTCGCGACCGGCACGGGCAACGCCGCGATCCTCGCCGCGGCGCGCGGGGCGCACGTCACCGGGCTCGACCTGACTCCGGAGCTGTTCGTCACCGCGCGCGAGCGCGCGGCGGCGATCGGGGTCGAGGTCGAGTGGGTCGAGGGCGACGCCGAGGCGCTGCCGTTCGCCGACGCGTCGTTCGACCGCGTGCTGTCGACCTGCGGCGTGCAGTTCGCACCGCGGCACGGCGAGATCGCGCGCGAGCTGGCGCGCGTGCTGCGGCCCGGCGGCCGGCTCGTGCTGTGCAACTGGACGCCGGACGGGCTGTTCGGGCGGATGTTCGGGGCTGTTCGGCGCGGCGCTGCCGCCGCCCGCGTTCGCGTCGCCGCCGGCGCTGTGGGGCGACGAGGCGCACGTGCGCGCGCTGTTCGCGGAGCTCCCGGTCCGGTTGCACTTCGAACGCGCCGTCCTGCGCGTGCCGTGCCCGACGCCCGACGCCTACGTGGACCACACCGCCGAGCGGTACGGGCCGTGGATCAAGGCGCGCGAGGCGCTCGGCCCGGCCGGATGGGACCGGGTCGACGCCGACCTGCGCGCGCTCGTCGCGCGCTACCACCGAGACGGCGCGGTCGAGCTGGAGTATCTGGTGATCGTCGGCGACCGGTTCGCGTGAACCGGTTCCTGACGCCGCGGCTCGCCGAGTTCGGCACGACGATCTTCGCCGAGATGTCGGCGCTCGCGACGCGCACCGGCGCGATCAACCTCGGCCAGGGGTTCCCGGACACCGACGGGCCGGCGGAGATCGTCGAGGCGGCAGTCGCCGCGCTGCGTGGCGGGAGCAACCAGTACCCGCCGGCACCGGGCATCCCCGCGCTGCGCTCGGCGATCGCCGACCACCAGCGCCGCTTCTACGCCATCGAGCTCGACCCGGACGGCGAGGTGCTGGTCACCACCGGCGCCACCGAGGCGATCGCCGCCGCTCTGCTGGCTCTCTGCGAGCCCGGCGACGAGGTCGTCACGTTCGAGCCGTACTACGACTCCTACGCAGCCTGCATCGCGCTGGCCGGCGCCACCCGCCGGCTCGTCACGCTGCGCCCGCCGGACTACGCGGTCGACCCCGACGCGCTCGCCGCGGCGTTCACGCCGCGTACTCGGGCGGTGCTGCTCAACTCGCCGCACAACCCGACCGGCAAGGTGTTCACGCGCGCGGAGCTCGAGCTGATCGCCGGCCACTGCCGCGAGCGCGGGATCCTCGCCATCACCGACGAGGTCTACGAGCACCTGACGTTCGACGGCCGCGAGCACGTCCCGCTGACGACGCTCGACGGCATGGCCGAGCGCACGTTGACGATCTCCTCCGCCGGCAAGACGTTCTCGCTGACCGGCTGGAAGATCGGCTGGGCGACGGGGCCGCGCGAGCTCGTCGCCGCCGTCCAGACCGCCAAGCAGTTCCTCACCTACGTGAGCGGCGCGCCGTTCCAGCCGGCGATCGCGCATGCCCTGGCGCTCGGCGACGCCTACTTCGAATCCTTCCGCGCCGGGCTGCAGGCCAAGCGCGACCGCCTGTGCGCCGGGTTGGAGGCGGCCGGCCTGGACGTGTTCCGGCCGGCCGGGACCTACTTCGTCACGACCGACATCCGCCCGCTGGGCGAGCAGGACGGCCACGCGTTCTGCCTGCAGCTGCCGGAGCGCGCGGGCGTCGTCGCGGTCCCCACGGTCGTGTTCTACGACGCCGAGGACGTCGGCCGCCCGCTGGTGCGGTTCGCGTTCTGCAAGCGCGACGAGGTGATCGACGAGGCCGCCGCCCGCCTGACGGCACTGCGGCGCTAGTGCCTACACTCCCAGGCCGTGTCCGGCACCGTAGTGATGAAGTTCGGAGGCACCTCCGTCGCCGATGCCGAGCGCATCAAGCGCGCCGCGAAGCGGATCGTCAAGGCGCGCGAGCAGGGTCAGCAGGTGGTCGCGGTGCTGTCGGCGCGCGGCAAGACGACCGACGAGCTGATCGCGGCCGCCGAGGAGGTCTCGCCCACCCCCGACCCGCGCGAGATGGACATGCTGCTGTCCACCGGCGAGCGGATCTCGTGCGCGCTGTGCGCGATGGCGATCAACGACCTCGGCCATCGCGCGATCTCGCTGACCGGCTCCCAGGCCGGGATCGTGACCGACACGTCGCACACGAAGGCGCGCATCCTCGACGTGCGCGCCGACCGCATCCGCCAGGCGCTGGGCGACGACCTGATCGTGCTGGTCGCCGGCTTCCAGGGCGTGTCGACCGCGAAGGACGTGACGACGCTCGGCCGCGGCGGCTCGGACACCACGGCCGTCGCGCTCGCGGCGGCGATCGGCGCCGAGGTGTGCGAGATCTACACGGACGTCGCGGGCGTGTTCTCGGCCGACCCCCGCATCGTCCCGGACGCGCGCAAGCTCCCGATCGTCTCGTTCGAGGAGATGCTCGAGATGTCGGCCTCGGGCGCGGGCGTGCTGCAGCTGCGCTCGGTCGAGTACGGCCGCACCCACGGGGTGCGGATCCACTGCCGGTCGTCGTTCACGGAAGAACTCGGCACGTATGTCGTCGGAGAAGAGGAGACGATGGAACGCCCCCTGATCACCGCCGTGACCCACTCGACCGACGAGGCGCGGATCACGCTGCTCGGCGTCCCCGACCACCCCGGCATCGCCGGCATGATCTTCACGGCGCTGGCCGACGCGAACATCAACGTCGACATGATCATCCAGAACGAGCCGAAGTCCGACGGCGCGGCGGCGGACATGTCGTTCACGGTTCCGCGGTCCGACGTGCGGCTCGCGCGCGAGACGCTCGAGCCGGTCGTGAGCGAGGTCGGGATCGCGTCGGTCGCCGAGGACCCCGCGATGGGCAAGGTCTCGGTCGTCGGGGCCGGCATGAAGTCGCATCCCGGCGTGGCCGCGAAGGTCTTCTCGACGCTCGGCCGCGAGGGGATCAACATCGAGATGATCTCGACGTCTCCGATCAAGATCTCCTGCGTGGTGCAGGCCGACGCGGTCACGACCGCGGTCAAGGCGCTGCACGAGGCGTTCGAGCTGGGCGCGGACGACGTCCGCGCGGAGCATCCCTTCGAGACTGGAGCCGCGACGTGAGCTACCGGGTCGCAGTGGTCGGCGCCACCGGTGCCGTCGGGACCGTCATGCTGGCCAAGCTGCGCGAGCGCGGCTTCCCGGCGCGCGAGATCGTGCCGTTCGCGTCGGCGCGCTCGGCCGGCCGGGAGCTGGAGGGCTTCGGCACCGTCCAGCCGTTGGCAGACGAGACGATCCAGGGCTTCGACCTGGCGATCTTCAGCGCCGGAGCGACGACATCGGGCGAGTGGGCGAAGCGCTTCGTCGAGGCCGGCTCGGTGGTCGTGGACAACTCGTCGCGCTGGCGCCGCGACGACGACGTTCCGCTGGTCGTCAGCGAGGTCAACCCGCACGCGCTCGAACGCCACCGCGGCCTGATCGCGAACCCGAACTGCTCGACGATGCAGTTGATGGTCGTGCTCAAGCCGCTGCTGGACGAGGCCGGGATCGAGCGGCTGATCGTCTCCACCTACCAGTCGGTCTCCGGCACGGGCGTGAAGGCGGTCGAGGAGCTCGAGGCACAGACGCACGCGGTGCTGCACCGGACCGAGCCGCCGCCGCCGAGCGTCTATCCGCACCCGATCGCGTTCAACGTGCTGGGCGGCGCGGGCAACTTCAAAGACGGCGACGACTACACCGACGAAGAGCGCAAGATGATGTTCGAGACGCGCAAGATCCTGGAGGTGCAGGAGATCGGCATCTCGGTCACCTGCGCGCGGGTGCCCGTGATCTCCGCGCACTCGGAGTCGGTCAACGTGCAGACGGTCGAGCCGATCGAGCCCGACGCGGTGCGCGCTCTGCTGCGCCGGTCGCCCGGCCTGGAGGTCGTCGACGACCCCGCGAGCAACGGCTACCCGACCGCGCTGGCCGGGGCGGGCCGCGACGAGGTGCTGGTCGGGCGGATCCGCCGCGACCCGTCGCATCCGCGCGCGCTGAACCTGTGGGTCGTGGGCGACAACCTGCTCAAGGGCGCCGCCACGAACGCGATCCAGATCGCCGAGGCGCTGCACGAGCGCGGCCTCGTACGGGTGCCGGCCAAGCAAGCCGCTTGACGCGCGCGCTCGTCCCGCTCGTGGCCGCCCTCTGCGCGGCGGCCGCACTGTGCCTGCCGGGCGCTGCCGGTGCGGCGACCGGCGGGCCGGCCAAGCGGGTCAAGGCGGCGGTCGCGCCGCTCGGCTCCGGCGCGGCGGTGCAGGTGACCGATCTCAGCACGCGGCGCGCCATCGTCTCGGTGCGGGCGCGGCGGCGCCAGCCGCTCGGCTCGACGACGAAGCTGCTCACCGCGGCGGCCGCGCTGCGCCGGCTCGGACCCGACACCACGCTCGGCACCGCGGTGCTCGCGAGCGCGCCGGTCGACGCCGGCGGCGTGCTCGCCGGCGACCTCATCCTGCGCGGCGGCGGCGACCCCGCGCTCGGCGACCGGCAGCTGTCCGCGCTCGCGGCCGGGCTCGGCGGGCTGCGCGAGATCACCGGGTCGGTCGTGGGCGACGAGTCGCTGTTCGACACCGTGCGGACCGGCCCCTCGGGGAACGGCGCTTTCGACGCCGAGCTCGGCGGCCCGCTCTCGGCGCTCGCGTACGAGCGCGGCGCGCAGGCGCCCGGCGGATCGCCGCAGGCCGATCCCGCCCGCGCCGCGGCGGCCCGCTTCGACGACGTGCTCGAGGCGCGCGGCGTGATCGTCCGCGGCGTCCCGCGCGCCGGCGCCGCGCCCGCCGGTGCGATGCCGCTCGCCGCGGCCGGGTCGGCGCCCGTGCGCGAGCTGGTGAAGAACATGCTCAGCGTCTCCGACGACTGGATCGCCGAGCTGCTGACGAAGGGCATGTCGGCCGCCGCCGCGCCGCCGGGCACGACCGCCGCGGGCGCCGCGATCGTGCGTGCCGAGGCGGCGAGGCTCGGCGCCGCGGTCTCGCTCGTCGACGGGTCCGGGCTCGATCCGCGCGACCGCGGCAGCGCCGCCGGCCTGGTGTCGCTGCTGCGCCGGCTGCGCGGATCGCCGTCGTTCGGCGCCGCGCTCGCCCGTCCGGGCCGACCGGGCACGCTGCGCAACCGGCTCACATCCGGCCGCGCGCGGCGCGCGTGCCGCGGCAAGACCGGCACGCTGCCGTCGGGCGGCGTGAGCGCGCTCGCCGGCTACTGCAGCGGCCGCAACGGTCACACGTACGCGTTCGCGGTGCTCGTGCAGGGCCGCTCGCCGAGCAAGGCGCGCCGCGCCCAGGACCGCGTGGCGCGCGCGCTCGCGGCGACGCGGTAACGCGCGTGTGACCGCCGATGACGCGCCTTCCGGCGGCCCGCCCGGTTACTCTGGGACACGATGCGCACGGTCCGCTTCCCAGGTGAATCACCCGAGCTTCGCCGTGCGCGGGTACTGCGCGACCGCGTCGACGACCTGCGCACCGCGCGACAGCGGATCATCGCCGCGGCGGACGCCGAGCGCCGGCGGATCGAGCGCGACCTGCACGACGGCGCGCAGCAGCGCCTGGTCGCGGTCACCGTCACGCTCGGCCTCGCCGAAGCGCGCATCCATAGTGATCCCGATGGAGCGGCGCAGCTGGTCGCGCAGGCCCGCGAGGAGGCGCAGCTCGCGGTCAAGGAGCTGCGCGAGCTGGCCCGCGGCATCCACCCCGCAGTGCTCAGCGACCACGGCCTCGCCGCGGCGCTGGAGGCGCTCGCGCAGCGCGCGCCCGTTCCGGTCAAGGTCAGCGGCGTCCCCGAGGAACCGCTCGCCCCGCCGGTCGAGGCCGCCGCGTACTTCGTGACCGCCGAGGCGCTCACCAACGTCGCCAAGCACGCGCACGCCAACGGCGCCTGGGTGAGCCTGTCGCTCGAGCGCGACCGCCTGTGCCTGGAGGTCCGCGACGACGGTGTGGGCGGCGCCGCCACCTCGAGCGGCGGCGGGCTGCACGGGCTGCGCGACCGCGTCGACGCGCTCGACGGCCAGCTCGAGGTCTGCTCACCGCCGGGCGGCGGCACGGCGGTCAGCGTCGAGATCCCGCTCGCCAACGGCCGCGGCTAGCGGACCGCGGAGACCGAGAAGACCGGCGGCAGGTGCGCCGCGACATCGAACCATGTAGCGCCGGCGTCGCCCGAGCCGAAGACGTCGCCCGACGTCGCGCCGAAGTACAGCTCGAGTGACGGTCCCTCGCCGAGCTGGTCCATCGCGCCGCGCAGCACGGTGAGGTAGGCGTCCTCGGACGGGAGTCCGTCGCCGCGCGGCGTCCAGGTCACGCCGCCGTCGCGCGTCTCGTAGACGCGCACACGGCCGTCGGGCGTCACCCGGTCGGTGTCGGCCATGAGCGGGATCACGTACGCGCTTTCGGCGTCCCCCGGGTCGACCGCGAGCGGGAAGCCGAAGTCCGACGGCAGACCGGCGGCGATGTCGTGCCAGCTCGCCCCGCCGTCGTCGGACCGGTAGACGCCGCCGTGGAACTGCATGAACATGCGTTCCGGGCGCGTCGGCGCTCGCCGCAGGCGGTGCACGCACAGGGCGACCTCGTCCTCCGGCGCGTCCTCGGGCAGGTAGCGCGGGTTGAGGCCCTCGTTGCCGCGGCTCCAGCTCGCGCCGCCGTCGTCGGTCAACCAGACTCCGGCCGCCGAGATCGCGATCGCAAGGCGGTCCGGCTCGCCCGGCCACGGCACGATCGAGTGCAGGCACAGCCCGCCCGCGCCCGGCTGCCACCGCTCGCGCGTCGGGTGCTCCCAGAGCGCGCGGTTGAGCTCGAACGTGACGCCGCCGTCGCGGCTGGTGAACAGCACGCCCGGGTCGCCGCCCACGTACAAGGTGCCGTCGTCGGCGCCCGGCACGATCGTCCAGATCCGCTCGAGCGCCGCGTCGCCGCCGCTCGGCAGCTCGAGGCCCTCGGCCTGCACCCATTCGTCGCCGGCATCGTCCGCGTACCACAGCTTGGGCCCGTAGAACGGCGACGTGACCGAGGCGAAGAGGCGGCCCGATCGCGGGTCGCGGATCGCGAACTCGACCGGGTCGCCGGCGAACGCGCGCCCGGTCACCTCGAACGGCTCGCCCGGCGCGCCGGCGAGCGCGAACAGGCCCTTCTTTGTCCCGAGCAGCAGCTCTGTCACCGCGCTCCTCCCGAGAGCGCCGGGAGCACGTCGACGCGGTCCTCGGCGTCGACCGGCGTGTCCTGCGCGCCGAGCTCGCCGTTCACGAACACGGCGATGTGCCGGCGGAGCACGCCCTGCTCGTCCAGGATCCAGCCGCTCGTCGCCGGGTGCTCGCGCTCGAGCTCGCACAGCAGCTCGCCGACGGAGCCGCCGTCGAGCGCATGCTCGGCGCGGTCGCCGGCGAGCCGTTTGAGCGGGCCGCGGAGGCGGACGAGTGGCATGGAGCGGATCCTAGTGAGCAGATCGAGGTTTGCGACGCGAGGGATCCGGCAACCCAGTCTTCAGCTTCACCCCGGACGGGCAGCTGGGTACTGAACGCGATATCGAGGGCGGCGATCCGACCGGATCGCCGCCCTCATTGCGTTTTGCTGTGCAACTGGGCACTTCCGCCGAATAATTGGGTGACTTTGGTTGACATGCTGGCTAAAGTCCGGCGCCTGGGCAGTTGAGAGGGAGGACGTCGATGCATACCCGCCGGACCGGCGCGTGGCTCATCGGGAGCCGCGGCTCGGTCGCCACCACCACCATCACCGGCGCCGCGGCGATCGCGGCCGGACTTGCGCCCGCGACCGGCGTCGTCACGCTCGGCGCGACGTTCGCCGACGCCGATCTGCCCGAGCTGGGCGACATCGTGTTCGGCGGCCACGACGTCGTCGAGACGCCGCTGGCGGTGCGCGCCGCACGGCTCGTCGACGGCGGCGTGATCCCGCCGGGGATCCCGGAGGCGGTCGCTGCGCAGCTCGCCGCCGCCGAGTCCGAGATGCGCTCCGGCATCACGTACCGCGAGGCGCGCACCGAGCCGCGGGCCGCGATCGCGGCGGTCGCCGCCGACCTGCGCGCCTTCCGCGAGCAGCATGACCTCGACCGTGTCGTCGTCATCAACGTCTGCTCGACCGAGCCGCCGGCCGATCCACACCCGGCCCACGCCGACGCGGCGGCGCTGCTGAGCGCGCTCAACCGCGGCCTCGGCGTGCTCCCGCCCAGCTCGCTCTACGCGCTCGCGGCGATCGAGGAGGGCTGCGCGTTCATCGACTTCACGCCGTCCACCGGCGCGCGCCTGCCGGCGCTCGTCGCGCTCGCCGAGACGCACGAGGTTCCGCTCGGCGGCAGCGACGGCAAGACCGGCGAGACGCTGATGAAGTCGGCGATCGCGCCGATGTTCTCGGCGCGCGCGCTGCGGGTCCGTTCCTGGGCCGGCACGAACCTGCTCGGCGGCGGCGACGGCGAGGCGCTCGCCGACCCCGCTCGCGCTCAGTCGAAGATCGACTCCAAGGGCCGCATCCTCGACGAGATCCTCGGCTACTCGGTCGAGGCTCCGGTGCGGATCGACTGCGTGCGCGACCTGGGCGAGTGGAAGACCGCCTGGGACCACGTCGCGTTCGAGGGCTTCCTCGGCGTGCGGATGAAGCTCCAGTTCACCTGGGAGGGCTGCGACTCCGCCCTGGCCGCGCCGCTGCTGCTCGACCTCGCGCGACTCGGCGCGTTGGCGCTCGAGCGCGGCGAGACGGGCTTGGTGGAGGAGCTCGCCTTCTTCTTCAAGGACCCGGCGGGGACCGACGAGCACGCGCTCGACCGCCAGTACGCGACGCTCGAGCGCTGGGCGCTCCAGGAGGTCGCCGCGTGAGGGCTCCGGCCCGCGCACGACATCGCCGAGCTGGTCCGCCTGCCCGCAGTGCTCTCGGTCCCCGGCGACGTGCTCGTGGGCGCGGCCGCCTCCGGTCAGTTGCGTGACGTCCCGCGCGCCGCCGGCCTGGCCGCGTCGTCGTCGTGCCTGTACCTGGCCGGGATGGCGCTGAACGACTACGCCGACCGCGACGTCGACGCGGTCGAGCGGCCGGGCCGGCCGATCCCGTCGGGTCGCGTGACCCCCCGCTTCGCACTCGGCCTGGCCGGCGGGCTGACCGCCGCGTCGGCCGCGCTCGCCGTCGCCGCCGACGGGCCGCGCGCGCTCAAGGTGCTCGCGCCGCTCGCCGCGACCGTGTGGGCGTACGACCTCGCGTTGAAGGAGACGCCCGCGGGGGTGACCGGCATGTCGGCCTGCCGCACGCTCGACGTGCTGATGGGCAGCGGAGCGCACGGCGCCCGCGCCGCACTGCCGTCCGCCGCGGTCGTCGGCGCGCACATCGGCGTCACCACGACGGTCTCGCGCAGCGAGGTGCAGGGCGCGAGCGCGCGCCTGCCGCGCGCCGCGCTCGCCGCCACCGTCGGCGTCGCCGCAGCCGCGACCGCGGTCGCCGCGCGCCGCGACGGCTCGCCGCTGCCCGCGCTCGCCGCAGCCGGCCTCGTCGGCGCGTACGCCGCCGTCGTCGGCCGCGCCCACGCCGACGCCGCGCGCGACCCGTCGCCCGAGCGGCTGCAGCGGGCGGTCGGCGCGTCGGTGCTCGGCCTGATGCCCCTGGAGGCCGGGCTGCTGGCCGGCGCCGGCGCGCTCGCCCCCGCCGGCGGCGTCGCGGCGCTGTGGCCGCTGGCGCGCACGTTGGCCCGGCGACGGTCGGTGACATGAGCCGCGTCGACGATCGCCGCCCTAGCACGGCGCCGGCCGCCGGCCGCCTCCGCACCGAGCGCCTGCGCTACGGCTACGTCACCAACGGGCTCGTCGGCCACCGGCTCGAGGACGCGCTGCGGCTGCTGGCCGAGTGCGGTTACGACGGCGTCGCGCTCACGCTCGACCACGTGCACTTCGATCCCGACGCGCCGCTGATGGGCGCGCGCGCGGCGGCGCTGCGCTCGCTGCTCGACGAGCTCGGGCTCGCATGCGTGGTCGAGACCGGCGCGCGCTTCGCGCTCGACCCGCGCCGCAAGCACTTCCCCACGCTGCTGACCGAGGGCCGCGGCAAGCGCGTGCGGATGCTCTGCCGCGCCGTCGACGTCGCCGCCGAGCTCGGCGCCCCGGTCGTCTCGATGTGGTCCGGCGCGGCGCCGTCGAACCTGACGCCGGGCGAGGTATGGGAGCGGCTGCTCGACGGCATGGACCGCGTGCTCGCGCACGCGGAGCGACGCGGCGTGCGGCTGGGCTTCGAGCCCGAGCCGGGCATGTTCGTCGAGCGGCTGGACGACTTCGAGGCGCTCGACCGCCGGCTCGGCGGACCGCCGGCGCTCGGGCTCACGCTCGACATCGGGCACTGCGTGTGCATCGAGCCCGCCGCGGTGCCGGACTGCGTGCGTCGCGCCGCGCCACGTCTCGTGCACGTTCACATCGAGGACATGCGCCGCGGGGTACACGAGCACCTGATGTTCGGCGACGGCGAGCTCGACCTCCCGGTCGCGCTGGGGGCGCTGTCGGCGATCGGCTACGGCGGCCTGGTGGCGGTGGAGCTGTCGCGCCACGCCCACGCCGCGCACGAGACGGTCCCGCGCGCGATCGCGCTGTTGCGGGGCCGGGAACGCGAGGAGGTGAGGACGTCATGACCGACCCGTGGAGCGCGCTCGAGCAGCGGGTGACGCCTGAGGCGCTCGACTGGCTGCGCGAGGCGGTGACGGAGGTGGAGGCCGATCCGGCGGCGGTGCGCAGCCGCTTCCCGATGGCGGGCCGCAAGGTCGGTCGCGCGCCGCTCGACCCGGACGCCGAGCCCCGACGACGTGCACGCGACGACGATCGACGACGCCGCCCGCACGCTCCTGCTCGTCGCGCTCGGCGACCGGGTGCACGCCGAGCTGGCCGACCTGTACCGGTTCGGCGACGCCGCCGAGCGCCGCGGCCTGCTGCGCGCGCTGCCGTACCTGCCGGTCGCCGACGGCGCGATGGAGATCGTCGACGACGCGATCCGCACGAACGACACGCGCCTCGTCGCCGCCGCGCTCGGCCCGTACGCGACCGAGCACCTCGACGACGCCGCCTACGACCAGGCGGTGCTGAAGTGCGTCTTCATCGGCGTGCCGATCGCGCCGCTGGACGGGCTGCCGCGGCGCGCCACCGCGGAGACCGCGCGGATGCTCGCCGCGTTCGTGCACGAGCGCGTCGCCGCAGGGCGCGACATCCCGGCCGAGGTGTGGGACGTGATCGACCGCCATCCGCCCGCCGAGGAGCTGGCGGCGATCGAGGCCGAGCGATCCAGCGAGTTCGCCGACCGCCGCGAAGCCGCCGAGCGCGCGCTGGCACATCACCAGGGAGGAGTCTCATGAGGATCTTCGAGCCGCACGCGCACATGACGTCGCGGACCACCGACGACTACGAGGCGATGGCCGCGTCGGGCGTGAGGGTGCTCGTCGAGCCCGCCTTCTGGCTCGGTCAGCCGCGCAGCTCGGTCGGGTCGTTCATCGACTACTTCAACTCGCTGCTCGGCTGGGAGCGCTTCCGCGCCGCGCAGTTCGGCATCCGCCACCACTGCACGATCGGGCTCAACCCCAAGGAGGCCAACGACGAGACGCTGCGCCGCGAGGTGCTCGCGCTGCTCCCGCGCTACCTCGCGAAGGACGGCGTGGTCGCCGTGGGGGAGATCGGCTACGACGCGATGACGCCGGGAGAGGACGAGGCGCTGCTCGCGCAGTTCGATCTCGCGCGCGAGTTCGAGCTGCCCGCGCTCGTGCACACGCCGCACCGCGACAAGCTCGCCGGCACGCGCAAGACGCTCCAGCTCGTCGAGGAGACGGGCGTGGCGCCGGAGACGATCCTGATCGATCACAACAACGAGCTCACCGTTCAGGAGGTCCACGCATCGGGCTGCTGGGCCGGCTTCTCGATCTACCCGAACACGAAGATGGACGAGTACCGGATGGTGCGGATCCTCGAGGACGTCGGCACCGACCGGATCCTGATCAACTCGGCCTGCGACTGGGGCGTGTCCGATCCGCTCAAGGTGGCCAAGACCGTCGCGGCGATGCAGGAGGCCGGGTTCGACGAGGACGACGTCGACAAGGTGGTCTGGCGCAACCCGCTGGAGTTCTTCGCGCAGAGCGGCCGGCTGATACTCGACGACCTCGGCGAGCGCGACCTGGCCGCGACGTTCGAGGGCAACACGCTGCTGCGCGGGGAGCGGTAGTTGCGCCTGCGCCACGCCGACGGGAGCCTGCTGCACCTGGCGTACTGCTCCAACGTGCACCCGGCCGACGACCTCGACGGGGTCGCCGCCCAGCTCGAGCGCTACGCGGCGCGGGTGCGCGAGCGGCTCGGCGCCCCCGTGCTCGGCGTCGGCCTGTGGGTCGCGGCGCCGGCGCTCGCCGACGTCGCGGCGGCGGACCGCCTGCGCGCGCAGCTCGACCGGCTCGGGCTCGAGGTGGTCACGCTCAACGGCTTCCCCTACACGGCGTTCCACGCCGACGTGGTGAAGCTCGACGTCTACCGCCCCAACTGGGCCGACGAGCAACGGCGCGACTACACGCTCGGGCTGGCACGGCTGCTCGCCCGGCTGCTGCCCGACGACGTCGCCGAGGGCTCGATCTCCACGCTCCCGCTCGGCTGGCGCGACGAATGGGACGCCGGCGACCAGGCGGCGGCGCGCCGTGCGCTCGAGCAGGTCGCGTTCGGGCTGGCGCAGCTCGAGGACGAGACCGGCAAGCGGATCCGGCTCGCGCTCGAGCCCGAGCCCGGCTGCACGATCGAGACGGTCGCGCAGGCGTCGGAGTTCCTCGCCGGGCTCGCGCCCGAGTGGATCGGGCTGTGCCTGGACGCGTGCCATCTCGCCGTCCAGTTCGAGGCGCCCGACGCAGCGGTGGCGCTGCTGGGCGACGCCGGCGTGCCGGTGGTCAAGGCGCAGGTTTCGAGCGCGCTGCGCGTGCCGGAGCCGGCGACGGCGCGCGAGTTCCTCGACGGATTCGCCGAGCCGCGTTTCCTGCATCAGGTGCGCGAGCGGGTCGGCGCGGGGGTCGCGGGCGTGGATGACCTGCCCGAGGCGCTGGGCGGCGGGCTGCCCGCGAGCAGCGAGTGGCGCGTGCACTTCCACGTGCCGGTACACGCGGCCGAGCACACGACCCAGGCCGAGCTGGAGGCCACGCTGGCGGCGCTCGCCGGCGGGCCGGCGCCGGTCACGCGCCACCTCGAGGTGGAGACCTACACGTGGGGCGTGCTGCCGGACGGGCCGGGCGGCGACGACGGGCTCGTGGAGGGGCTTGCCGCCGAGCTGGCGTGGACCCGCGACCGCCTGGTCGCCCTCGGAGCGGAGGAGATCCGATGACACTCGTCCTGATCGACGCCGTCGGCCTGACGCCGCGCGCGCTCGCCCACATGCCGCGCCTGCGCTCGCTCGCCGGCGAGGGCTTTCAGGCCCGCCTCGACCCGGTGCTGCCGGCGGTCACGTGCAGCGTCCAGTCAAGCATCCTCACCGGTCTGACTCCGACCGATCACGGCATCGTCGGCAACGGCTGGTACTTCCGCGACCTCGGCGAGGTGTTCCTCTGGCGCCAGCACAACAAGCTGGTGCAGGGCGAGAAGGTGTGGGAGACCGCCCGGCGCGCGAACCCCGAGTTCCAGGTCGCCAACGTGTGCTGGTGGTACGCGATGGGCGCGACGACCGATCTCACTGTGACGCCGCGGCCGATCTACCACGCCGACGGGCGCAAGTCGCCCGACTGCTACACGGACCCGCCGGAGCTGCACGGTCGCTTGACGGGCGCGCTCGGCGACTTCCCGCTGTTCACGTACTGGGGGCCGACCGCGGGCATCACGTCCTCGAGGTGGATCGCGGACGCGGCGGCGAAGCTGCTGCGCGAGGAGCGGCTCGACCTGCTGATGGTGTACCTCCCGCACCTGGACTACGACCACCAGCGCTTCGGCCCGGGCTCGCCGCAGGCGGCCGCGGCGGCGCGCGAGCTGGATGGCGTCGCCGGGGATCTCGTCGACCTGGCCCGCGGGCGCGGAGACACCGTCGTCGTCCTGTCCGAGTACGGCATCACCGATGCGCGCCGGCCGGTCGACGTCAACCGCGCGCTGCGGCGGGCGGGCCTGCTGAACGTGTACACGCAGGCGGGGATGGAGTACCTCGACCCGTGGACGTCGCGCGCGTTCGCGGTCGCTGACCACCAGGTCGCGCACGTCTACGTGCGCGAGCCGGCCGACATTCCTGCCGCGCGCGAGGCGCTCGCCGGCCTGCCCGGGATCGACCTGGCGCTCGAGGGCGACGACCGCGCCGCCGCCGGCCTCGGGCACGAGCGCGCGGGTGAGCTGGTGCTGGTCGCGGACGAGGACGCCTGGTTCACCTACTACTACTGGCTCGACGACGAGCGCGCGCCGGACTTCGCGCGGCAGGTGGAGATCCACCGCAAGCCGGGTTACGACCCGGCCGAGCTGTTCATGGACCCGGAGGACAGGCTCGTGAAGGCGCGCGCCGGCGCGGCGCTGGTGCGCAAGAAGATCGGCATGCGCTACGTGATGCGCGTCGTGCCGTTGGATCCTTCGCCGGTGCGCGGCACGCATGGCCGGTTGCCGGCCGATGCGGCCGACGCCCCGGTGCTGCTGTGCTCGGACGCCTCGGTCGCGCGCGAGCGGATCGCGGCGACCGAGGTGCGCGACCTCCTGCTCGAGCTGGCCGGCGTGGGGGCGCCCGTGTGAGGCAGCGGCGGCGGCGTGCCGCTAGCGCTTGACGCGGAACCGGAGATCGGTGATCTGCGGCGAGAGCGTCGCGTGCACGATGACCTCGTCGAGCAGGCCCGCGGCGAGCACCTGCCGGCCGATGCTCGCGCCGAAGATCTCGACGCGCTTGCCGTCCGCCGCCGCGCGCGCCCGCGCGACCGCGTCCTCGATCGGGCCCGCGACGAACGTGATCTCGGGGTCAGGCGGATCGCGCCGGTCGTCTCGATCATCTCCTCCAGCACCGGTCCGTGCGGACCGTGTCCGAAGGCCCAGTCGACCGAATCGTCCGGGCCGGCGATGTAGCCGTCGAGCGACATCGTGAGATGCCAATGGATCTGTGTCATGCGAACTCTGACCAGCCGACTAGGCGCAATTCATCGGTCGGTAGATCCACGCTTGCCGTGGTGAGCGCTACGCAGCGGCCGGTACGCCGGCGACGACCGACGTCGACCAGTCGATCACCGACGTGGGGCGGACGACGTGCTTGTTGAGCCCGAGCTCCTTCGCGTCCAGGCCGAGCGCGAGCCCGACCATCTGCGGCAGGTGCAGGACCGGCATGCCGAGCGGCCGGCCGGCGATCTTCTCGGCCAGCGGCTGCTGCAGGTCGAGGTTGAGGTGGCACAGCGGGCACGGCGTCACGAGGCAGTCCGCGTCGGCGTCGATCGCGTCGCCGAGATGGCGTCCGGCCTGCCTGAGCGACGCGTCCTTGTTCATCGTGATGATCGGGAAGCCGCAGCACTTGTACTGGCCGGCATAGTCGACGACAGTGCCGCCGAGCGTCTCGATCAGCTGGTGCAGGTACGTGTCCCGCGGGTGCTCGCCGTCGATCCCGAGCCGGTCGGTCGGACGCACGATGTAGCAACCGTAGAACGGTCCGATGCGCAGATCGGTCAGCGGTCGCTTGACCATCGAGCCGATCTTCTCGAGCCCGATCTCCTCGACCATCAGCCACAGGAAGTGCTTGTTGGCGATGCCCTGCTCGTACGTCAGGCCCTCGCCGGCGAGCGTCTCGTTGACGTGGTCGCGGTACTCGGTGTTCGCGTCGAGCCGTTCCTGGCACTCGGACTGCGCGCCCTGGCAGGTGGAGCAGATGTTCATCATCAGCTCCGCGCCCTCGACCTGCTGGGCGAGCGCGAACGTGCGGGCGTTGAGCGTGTCGGCCAGCTCCTGGTTGTGCTCGGCGATCACGCCGGCGCCGCAGCAGGCTGCGCGATCGAGCTCGACCAGCTCGATGTCGAGCAGCGGCGCGACCTTCGCCATCGAGCCGTGCAGCTCGGGGGTGAAGCCCCGGCTCACGCAGCCGGGCCAGTAGGCGACCTTCACGGGTTCGGGCTCCTCTCTGCAGGCAGGTGGCTCCCGGCCGCGTCGGCGTGCGCGGCCCGCTCGGCCGTGTCCGCCACGAGCTCTTCCTCGATCTCCTCCTCGCCGACGACGTAGAGGTTGAGCTCGTAGCGCTCCTCCTCGTCGCCGACGTGCTGGTAGATCCGCTTGACGGCGGCGAGGTCCTGCTTGGGCAGCTTGTGCCCGACCATCGCCTTCTTCGGCGTGACCTTGCCGCGCTGGAGCGCCTTGAGGATCGACGGCAGCGAGCTGAGGAGCTCCTGACCGGCGCGCGGGTGGAACTTGCCGAACCACGAGTCGCCGCCGTAGGAGCGCGGCAGCAGCTCGGCCTCGTGCAGCAGCCCGTAGTCGCGGATCAGGTTGACGAACGACTCCTCGTGCCGGTGGCCGTTGTTGTCGTCGTTGATCCCGTGGTCGCCGTTCGCGATCCGGCGCAGACGCATGATCTGGCTCATCGGCGCGACGCCCTTCGGGCACGCCTCGATGCAGTTGAAGCAGTGCGTGCAGTCGTAGATCCCGTGCGGATCCTCGGCGAGGTCGCGCATCCGCTCGTACTGGCGCCCGTCGCGCGGGTCGCCGACAAAGCGGTACGCCTTGGCGAGCGCGGCCGGGCCGATGAACTCGGGGTCGACCTCCATCGAGAGGCAGTCCGACACGCAGGCGCCGCACTGGATGCAGGCCATCGTCTGCGTCACGTCGATCATCGACTCCGGCGGGACGATGTGCTCGCGCTCCGGGTCCGGCCCGTCGGGCAGCAGCCACGGCGTGATGCGCTGGATCTTCTTCCAGTGGACCGCGTCCATGTCGACGATCAGGTCCTTGAGCACCGGCATGTTGCCCATCGGCTCGACCGTGATGACGCCGTCGGTGGCGGTCTCGGCCGCGTGGTCGAGATGCGTGTGGCAGGCGAGGTCGGGCTTTCCGTTGATGCGCACGCCGCAGGAGCCGCAGATCGCGGCCCGGCACGAGCAGCGGATGCCGATCGAGCCGTCGTCGCGGTCCCTGGCCTGGAGGATCCCGTCGAGCACGGAGCGGTGCCCCTCGAGCTCGACCTGGAAGTCCTCCCAGTACGGGGCGTCGCCGGTCTCGGGCGAGTAGCGACGCAGTCTCAGCGTGTAGTCGGCCATCAGTAGACGCGCTCCTGCGGCTCCCACCGCGTCATGGTCACGGGTGCGTAGGAGATCTCCGGCACGTCCCCGCCGTTGACCGACAGCGTGATGTGCTTGAGCCACTGCTCGTCGTTGCGCTCGGGGTAGTCGAGCCGGAACTGCGCCCCGCGCGACTCCTTGCGCTCGATCGCTCCGACGACGATGCACTCCGCCACGTCGAGCATGTAGCCCAGCTCGATCGCGCCCAGCACGTCCTGGTTGAACACGGTGCCGCGGTCGTCGACCGCCGCGACCGCCGCTTCCTCCTTGAGCCGCCGGATCATCGCCTGCGCCTCCTCGAGCCCCGGCTCGTCGCGGAACACCGCGCACTTCTCGTTCATCATCGTGCCCAGCTCGTCCTTGATCTCCGAGATCCGCCTACCGCTCGGCTCGCGATCGAGGATCGCCTTGATCGCGCGCTCCTCGTCGGCGATGTGCGCGCGCGACGCGTCCGGCATCGTCATCTCGGCCGCGCGCTGCGCGGAGTGCTCGCCCGAGCGGCGGCCGAAGATCAGCGTGTCGAGCAGCGAGTTCGCGCCGAGCCGGTTGCCGCCGTGGACCGAGACGCAGGCGACCTCGCCGGCCGCGTAGAGGCCGGGGATCGAGGTGGCGCCCCAGACGTCGGTCTTGACGCCGCCCATGATGTAGTGGCAGCCCGGGCGGATGTGGATCGGCTCGCGCGTGATGTCGACGCCGGCGAAGTCGCGCCCGATGTTGACGATCTCGCGCAGCGCCTCCAGCGTGCGCTTGCGCGGCACCTTGGTGATGTCGAGCGCGACGGTGCCGTCGGGGAAGCCGCGCCCCTCGTTGATCTCGGTCTGCTCGGAGCGGCTGACGACGTCGCGCGAGGCGAGCTCGAGCTTGTTCGGCGCGTAGCGCTCCATGAACCGCTCGCCGTTGGCGTTGTAGAGGTGGGCGCCCTCGCCGCGCGCGCCCTCGGTGATCAGGATCCCGTTGCCGGCCAGCGTGGTCGGGTGGTACTGGATCATCTCCATGTCCATCAGCGGCGCGCCGATCCGGAACGACTGCGCGATCCCGTCGCCCGTGCAGATCAGCGCGTTGGTGGTCGGCTTGAAGCACTGGCCGGCGCCGCCCGACGCCTGGATCACCGCCTTGGCCGCGAACAGCTCCATCGCGCCGTCGCGGATGTTGCGCGCGACCGCGCCGCAGCACTCGCCGTCGTCGTCCTGCACGAGCGCGGTGACGAACCACTCCTCGTAGCGGTCGATCTGCGCGTGGAACTTCATCAGCTGCTCGTAGAGCACGTGCAGCAGCGCCTGGCCGGTGATGTCGGCGACGTAGTACGTGCGCGCGGCCGACGCGCCGCCGAACGCGCGCGTGCCGAGCTTGCCCTCGGCGTTGCGGTGGAACGTGACGCCGCGGTGCTCGAGCCACAGCACCTCGCCCGGCGCCTCCCGGCACATGATCTCGATCGCGTCCTGGTCGCCGAGGTAGTCGGAGCCCTTGACCGTGTCGAACGCGTGCGACTCCCATGAGTCGTCGGGGTTGAGCGCGGCGTTGATCCCGCCGGCTGCGGCGTTCGAATGCGACCGGACCGGATGGACCTTGGACATGATCGCCACGGTCGCCCCGGCCTCTGCGGCCGCCAGCGCAGCACGCTGACCGGCCAGCCCGGCGCCGATGATCAGTACGTCGTGTGCCGGCATGGGGCGCGATCTTATTCGAATGGGTCGGGCATACTGCGCCACTGCGATGGCCCCGCCCGCGGTGCGCACGATGATCGTCGACGACCACGCGGACGTGCGCTTCCTGATCCGCACGATCGTCGACGAGGCGGGGCCGCCGCTGGAGGTCGTGGGCGAGGCCGACGGCATCGAGGCGGCGCTCGAGCGGCTCGACGCGCTCGCGCCCGACGTCGTCGTGCTCGACGCGCGGATGCCTCGGATCGACGGCTTCGAGGCCGCGCCGATGCTGCTCGCGCGGCGGCCCGGCCTGCCGATCGTGCTGTGCAGCGGATGGGTCGACGACGACGTGCGCCGGCGCGCGCGCGAGGCGGGGATCCGCGCGGTGCTCTCGAAGGACCAGTTCGACGAGATCCCGGCGGTCGTGCTCGAGCTCGCGGCTGGCTCGTCCGCGATGTTCCGGGCCCCGGCGGACGTCTACGACCGCTTCGTCGGGCGCTACGGGAGCGCGCTGGCGGCGGAGCTGATCCGGGTCGCCGGCGTCGAGCGCGGACAGCGCGCGCTCGACGTCGGCTGCGGCCCGGGAGCGCTCACGCGGGCGCTGGCGGACCGTCTCGGTCCCCCGGCGGTGGCGGCGATCGACCCGTCGCCGCCGTTCGCGGCGGCGTGTCGCGAGCGGGTGCCGGGCGCCGACGTCCGGGACGGCGCGGCCGAGGCGCTGCCATGGCCGGACGACACGTTTGACACGGTGCTCTCGCAGTTGGTCGTGAACTTCCTGTCCGACGCCGAGCGCGGAGTGGGCGAGATGCGGCGAGTGGCGGGGCCCGGCGGCGTCGTGGCGGCGTGTGTGTGGGACTACGCCGGCGGCATGACGCTGCTGCGGCGGTTCTGGGATGCCGCGCTGCACGTCGACCCGGAGGGTGCCGCCGCGCACGACGAGGGGCGCGTGATGAGGTTCTGCTCGCCGCACGAGCTGCGCGGGCTGTGGGTCGAGGCCGGGCTCGCCGACGTGAGCGGCGGCGAGCTCACCGTGTCCGCCGGGTACGACGGCTTCGACGACCTGTGGGAGCCGCTCGAGCATGGCGTGGGGCCGGCCGGCGCGTACGCGGCGTCGCTCGATCCGCCGCGGCGCGCAGCGCTGCGCGACGAACTGGAGCGGCGGCTCGGATCGCCAGCCGGCCCGTTCACGCTTGACGCTCGCGCGTGGTGGGTCGCGGGCCGCGTGCCGGGCTCATGAACTGCGGCATTGAAGAGGGGCCGGATTGCGGGCGCGCTCACGTGGGGCGGGTCAGTAACGCATAGCGAGATCAGCCCGCCCCGCGTGGATGCGGGGCGCCTTGGGTCGCATACCGACCCTAACGCGCCCCGCGTGCTGGCCGCCCAGCCGAGCCCGGCCCCGTCAACGCCCGCTGTGTCCGGCGCTGGCGCAACCCGCGGCGACCGGCGCGCGGCCTCGCGGGGCGCAACCCGCGACGACGTCTGACGCGCGGCGCGCCGGGCTCGTGAACTGCGGCATTGAGCAGGGTCTCGGATCGCGGGAGGAGAACGTCGAGATTCGCGCATGCCACCCCTGCCGCTCGACGTTCTCCTTCGCCTGGGAGGAAAACGTCGAGCGGGGGCACTCACGGGCACCGAACTCGACGTTTTCCTTGCCCGGCCGGCGGGAGCGCGGCCGCGATTCGCGCTCCTGCTCAATGCCCGCAGTTCACGAGCGCCCGCGCGACCCCGGCACCCGCGCAAAACCGCTACGACGGCGCGAAGCGTGCGCGCAAAGCCCGCGTGACCTGCTCGAACGTCACTACGCCTCGGAGCCGCCCGTCCGCGTCGACCGCCATCACGGCGCCCAACCGCCGCAGCGGCTCGGACGAGAGCAGCGCCTCCAACGGAGCGTCGGCCGGCACCTGCCCGTCGGCGGCGCTCGGCGCGGCGAGCTCGCGCACCGGCATCTCGCCGCCCTCCTGGAGCGCGGCGTGCTCGATCGCGCGGCGGTGGGCGATGCCGGCGTAGCGGCCGTCGTCCTCCACGACCGCGAACCAGTCCCAGCCCTGGTAACGCAGGAAGAAGTCCTCATACGCGCGAGTCGCAGTCAAACCGGCCGGGATCGTCACCGGCTCCGAGTCCATCACGTCGGCGACCGTGATCCCCGCGAGCTGCTCGGTGAAGCGCGTCTGCGCCAGCGTGCCGCGCGCGGCGCCGGCGAGCAGCCAGCCGAGCGCCGCGAACCAGATCCCGTCGAGCGCCGCGCCGTCGACGAGCACCAGCAGCGCAAGCCCGCCGAGCATCAGCGTCCAGCCGAAGGCGATCCCGATCCGCGCCGCGAAGCGCGTGGCCCGGTGGCGGTCGCCGGTCGCCGCCCAGGCCGCAGCGCGTGCGATCCGGCCGCCGTCGAGCGGGTACGCCGGCACCAGGTTGAACACCAGCAGCACGAGGTTCATCGAGACGAGCAGCGAGACGATCACCTCGACCGGCGAGGCGTCGGCCGCCGAGGACAGCCGCGCGGCGTCCCAGAACGAATCGCCGCCGGCGAGCAGAATGGCCACGACCGAGAAGATCACGACCAGCATCAGCGTCACGAGCGGTCCGGCCACCGCCACGCGGAACTCCGCCCCCGGCGAGTCGGTGTCGCGGCTCATCTTCATCACGCCGCCGAACAGGAACAGGTCGATCCCCTCGACCGCGATGCCTTCTCGCCGCGCCACCAGTGCGTGCCCCAGCTCGTGCGCCACGATCGACGCGAAGAACGTGGCCGCCGCCAGCACCGCCACGACGTAGACGGTGGTGTCGCTCGCGTCCAGGGTGTCTTGCAGCGAGTCCCAGAGGACGAAGATCACTACGAACAGCACGAGGAACCACGAGTAGTTGACACCCACCCGGATCCCGAAGATCCGGAACAGGGGCAATGAGCGAGAGCCCGTCATGCGCTACCCATGGTCGCATAGCATCGCCACCGCTTAACGCGCACGAGGAGAAACCAGATGCCCCAGCCCACCAAGGTCACCGTCACCGGCGCCGCCGGCCAGATCGGCTATGCGCTGCTGTTCCGGATCGCTTCCGGGCAGCTGCTCGGCCCCGACCGGCCGGTGCATCTCAACCTGCTCGAGGTCCCGCAGGCGGTCAAGGCGGCCGAGGGCACCGCGCTGGAGCTGTTCGACTGCGCGTTCCCGCTGCTCGCCGGAGTCGACATCCACGACGACCCCAACCCGGCTTTCGACGGTGCGAACATCGCGATGCTGGTCGGTGCGCGCCCGCGCACGAAGGGGATGGAGCGCGCCGATCTGCTCGAGGCCAACGGCGCGATCTTCAAGCCGCAGGGCCAGGCGATCGCAGCCGGCGCGGCCGACGACATCAAGGTGCTCGTCGTCGGCAACCCGGCGAACACGAACGCGCTGATCGCCCAGCGCAACGCCGACGGCGTGCCCGCCGAGCGGTTCACGGCGATGACCCGCCTGGACCACAACCGCGCGGTCGCGCAGCTCGCGGACAAGATCGGCGCCGCTGTGGCGGACATCACCAACATGGCGGTCTGGGGCAATCACTCGCCGACGATGTACCCGGACCTGTTCAACGCGAAGGTCCGCGGCGAGCGCGCGTGGGACGCGGTCGGCGACGAGGCGTGGGTGGCCGACACCTATATCCCGCGCGTCGGCAAGCGCGGCGCCGAGATCATCGAGGCGCGCGGGGCGTCGAGCGCCGCGTCCGCCGCCAACGCGGCGATCGACCACGTCAACAACTGGGTGAACGGCACCGGCGAGGGCGACTGGGTCTCGATGGCCGTCCCGTCGGACGGCTCCTACGGCGTCGCCGAGGGAATCATCTCCTCGTTCCCCTGCCGGACCGCGAACGGCTCCTACGAGATCGTCCAGGACCTCGACGTGCCGTCGTTCTCGCAGCAGCGGATCGACACGACCGTCGAGGAGCTGGTGGGCGAGCGCGACGCGGTCGCGAAGCTCGGGCTGATCTAGGTGATCGTCTACACCTACACCGACGAGGCGCCCGCGCTCGCGACCCACTCGCTGCTGCCGATCGTCGAGGCGTTCGCAGGCGCGGCGGGCGTCGAGGTCGAGCTGCGCGACATCTCGCTCGCCGGCCGCATCCTCGCCCGTTTCGGGCGCGCGCCCGACGCGCTGTCCGAGCTCGGCCAGCTCGCCGGGACCCCCGAGGCGAACATCGTCAAGCTGCCGAACATCAGCGCCTCGATCCCGCAGCTGAAGGCGGCGATCAAGGAGCTGCAGGACTCCGGCTACGACGTCCCGGAGTACGAGGACGCGCGCGAGGAGTACGACGCGGTCAAGGGCAGCGCGGTCAACCCGGTGCTCCGCGAAGGCAACTCCGATCGCCGCGCGCCCGCCGCTGTCAAGGCGTTCGCGCGCTCGCACCCGCATTCGATGGGCGCCTGGTCGCGTCACTCGAAGACGCACGTGGCGACGATGGGCGACGGCGACTTCCGCTCGACCGAGCGCTCGGTCACGCTCGCCGCCGACGACGAGCTGCGGATCGAGCACGTCGCCGCCGACGGCAGCGTCACGGAGCTGCGCGGCCCGGTCCCGGTGCGCGCGGGCGAGATCGTCGACGCCGCCGTGATGCGCCGCCGGGCGCTCGACGCGTTCCTGGCCGAGCAGATCGCCGATGCGCGGGCGCAGGGCGTCCTGTTCTCCCTGCACCTGAAGGCGACGATGATGAAGGTCTCGGACCCGATCATCTTCGGCCACGCCGTGCGGGCGTACTTCGCAGACGTGTTCGAGGAGTACGCCGACGCGCTCAAGGGCGTCAACCCGAGAGATGGGCTCGCGAGCATCCTGGAGGCGGTCGAGGGGCAGACCCCGATCGTCGAGGCGATCGAGCGGAAGTATCCCGACCTCGCGATGGTCGACTCCGACCGCGGGATCACGAACCTGCACGTCCCGAGCGACGTGATCGTCGACGCGTCGATGCCGGCGATGATCCGCGCGTCGGGGCAGATGTGGAACGCCGCGGGCGAGCAGCAGGACGCCAAGGCGGTGATCCCGGACTCGAGCTACGCGGCGCTGTACGCCGAGACGATCGACCATTGCCGCGAGCACGGCGCGTTCGACCCGGCGACGATGGGCACGACGCCGAACGTCGGGCTGATGGCGCAGAAGGCCGAGGAGTACGGCAGCCACGACAAGACGTTCGAGATCGCGTCCGCCGGGACGGTTCGCGTGGTCGACCGCGCCGGCGCGACGCTGCTCGAGCACGACGTCGAGGCCGGCGACATCTGGCGCGCGTGCCAGACCAAGGACGCGCCGGTGGCCGACTGGGTGCGGCTCGCGGTCGAGCGCGCGCGGGCGACCGGCGCCCCGGCGGTGTTCTGGCTCGACGCGAGCCGGGCGCACGATGCCGAGGTGCTCGCGAAGGTCGAGCGCTACCTGCGCGACCACGACACCGACGGGCTGCAGATCGAGGTCCTGCCGGTCGCGCAGGCGACCCGCTTCACGCTCGAGCGCGCGCGCCGCGGCGAGGACACGATCTCGGTCACCGGCAACGTGCTGCGTGACTATCTGACCGATCTGTTTCCGATCCTGGAACTCGGCACGAGCGCCAAGATGCTGTCGATCGTGCCGCTGATGGGCGGCGGCGGGCTGTTCGAGACCGGCGCCGGCGGCTCGGCGCCCAAGCACGTCCAGCAGCTCGTGGCCGAGAACCACCTGCGCTGGGACTCGCTCGGCGAGTTCCTCGCGCTCGCGGTGTCGCTCGAGAAGCTCGCCGACCAGGCCGGCAACCCGCGCGCGGCGGTGCTCGCGCGGGCGCTCGACGCGGCGACCGGCCGGCTGCTGGAGAACGGCCGCTCGCCCTCGCGCAAGGTCGGCGAGCTCGACAACCGCGGCAGCCACTACTACCTCGCGCGCTACTGGGCCGAGGAGCTGGCCGGGCAGGACGAGGACGCGTCGCTGGCGGAGGCGTTCGCGCCGCTCGCGGAGCGGCTCGCGGCCGACGAGGAGGCGATCGTGGCCGAGCTCACCGAGGTCCAGGGGCGGCCCGTCGACCTCGGCGGCTACTACCGCGTCGACCGCGAGAAGGCGACCGCGGCGATGCGCCCGAGCGCCACGTTCAACGCGGCGATCGCGTCGCTCGGGTCGGTGCGCGTCTGAGCCGCGGCTACACCGCCGGCAGCGGCGGCTCGGGCGGGGGCTCCGCCTCGTCGGCGAGGACCCGCTCCGCGCGGCGGAAGATCTCCTCGGCCTGCTGCGGGCTGTCGCCGACCGCGGTCATGCCGGTACGGCCGACCTCGGCGAGCGCGCTCATCATGTGGAACACGACGCCGACCTGACGCGCGGGATCGAAGTGCAGGCGGTGCCGGACGGCGATGTCGAACAGGTCGTCGACGGAGAGGCCGTGCAGCCGCTCGGACTCGAGGTGGTCCGTCGCGACCAGGTGCTTCTCGCGGCCGCTCGGCGCGGTGAAGAGCGCCGTGACCGGGTCGTAGGCACCATCCGTCAGGAACTGGAGCGTGAGGAACGGGTGCGTCGTCCCGCCCTTGCGCAGATTGACCTCGATGGCGTACGGGCTCCAGCCACCGTCCGGCTGGCGCACGACGACGAAGTCGACGGCGAAGCGGCCGAGGACGCCTTCGCGAGCGAGCCGCTCGCCGACCTTCAGCGCCTCGTCCGTGATCGACCGGGCGTACGCGAAGTCGGCCGGGAAGACGCAACCGAGGTAGCTCTGACCGCTCGGGCCCCCGAGCAGCTGGTCGTGCGTCGAGAGGACCTCCACTTCGCCGAGCGGCGTCACGCGCAGCTGCACGCTCGGGCTGCGCAGCTCCACCCCGGTGATGCGCTCCTCCACGATGCCTCCGCCCGCGCCGAGCGTCCGCAGGTACTCGTCCACGTCGGTCATGGCGCTCTCGACCTCGAGCTGCTCCACGCGGGCGCGCAGTGCGGCCGGCTCGTCGGCGGACCCGGGAGCGGGCAGGCCGCCGAGCTGGACGAGCGCGTTGCCGCGGCCCGCCACGCCGTCGTTGTGCTTGACGATCGCGTGCGTGACGCCGGGCTTGGCCGCGCGCATCTGCGCGAGCGCGTCGACTACGCCGTCCACGTCGGCGACGTCCTCCCAGCCGAGGGGGTGGTGCACGCCGGACTCGGCGAACAGCCGCCGGCAGCCGGTCTTGGTCCCGAACGCCAGGAAGCGCGGGTCCGCGCCGTACAGCGGGATCCCGAGCGCCAGCGCGAGGTCTCGCTCCGCGGCCGACGTCGTATACGGGACGAGGTGGCAGCGCTCGCGGTCCGGGATCCGCGTCCGGACCGCCTCGAGCACCCGCGGTCGCTCGAGCAGCTTGGCGGTGAGCGGCCGCGGCGACCCGTCGTGCGCGGCGATCATGTGCAGCCGCGCACGCGCGTGGCTCGGGATGACGCCGGGCAGCAGCGCGAGGTAGTAGTCGACGACCGTCTCGCTCACCGCGCGCCCGGTGACGAAGACCAGCTGCAGGCGCGGCTGGCGGAGCAGGAACAGCAGGAACAGCAGGCGCTCCTCATACGCCTGCACCACGGCCCCGTTGTCGCCGGGGGGCGGTGCGACCGACGGGACGACGACGATCGACTCGCCGGGCTCGTTCAGCCGCATCGCGCGCCACACGTCAACGAGGTGCTCCTGAAGCCGCGCGAAGCGCTCGTTGCGCTGGCCCTCGCTGAGGTCGCACAAGCGCGGCTGCGCTTCCAGCAACCGGCTCATGCGCGTGTGCGAGCCGCGTCCAGCCCCGCGATGTCGTAGACACGCGCCGGCTTGGAGAACCCGCGCAGCGACAATTCGCCCATCGGCTGCGCGGTGACGATCTCCTCCGCGCCGGCGTGGACGCGCGCACTGATCAGGATCTGGCCTGGGGCGGCGTGCTCGCACAACCGCGCGGCGAGGTTCGTCACGCTGCCGATCGCCGCGTAGTCCGAGCGGCCCTCGAAGCCGACGCGACCGAGCGTGGCATGGCCCTGCGCGATCCCGATGCCGAGGTGCAGGTCGTAGCCCATGCGGCGCCAGCCCTCCGCGAGCTGGGTCACCCGGCTGCGCATCGCCACGGCCATCCGGACGGCGCGCTCGGGTGCGTCGGGGCAGGGGAGCGGGTCGTTGAAGAAGACCATCAGGCCGTCGCCGGTGAAGCGCTCGAGCGTCCCCTCGAAGCGGTGGACGAGATCACCGAGCGCCTCGTGGTACTCACTCAGGACCTGCATGACATCCTCGGGCTCGACCGTCTCCGCGAAGGCCGTGAAGCCGCGCAGATCGCAGAACACGACGGTGATCTCGCGACGGTGGCTCTCGAGGAACGACTCGTCACCCGAGGACACGACGAGCTCGGCGAGCTGCGGCGACAGGAAGCGGCGCAGCCGCCCGAGCCGGTCGAGCTGTTCGACCTGCTCGCGCACGCGCTCTTCGAGCTGCTGGTTGAAGGCGGCCAGCTCGGCCGCCTGCGCTTCGATCGTGTCGTGGTAGCGCTTCACGCGCACCAGCGAGCGGACGCGGGCGAGTAGCTCGGAGTGCTCGAACGGCTTCGTCACGAAGTCGTCGGCGCCGGCCTCGAGCGCCGCGAGCTTCTCCTGTTCGCCGCTCGCGGTGACCATCACGATCGGCAGGAAGCGCGTGGCCTCGTCGTCGCGGAGCCTCCGGCAGACCTCATAGCCGTCCATCTCGGGCATCACGATGTCGAGCAGCACGAGGTCGACATCGCCCTGGCCGGCGAGCGCAAGCGCGTCCGCGCCGGAGCCTGCGCCGACCACCTGGTATCCGCGCGGGGCGAGCACGGCCTCGAGCAGACGGATGTTCTGCGGCAGGTCGTCGACGACGAGGATCCGCGGAGACTCGCTCATGCGCGCGCCGACCGGTCCAGCATCTCCGCCACCTGACCGGGGAACGCCCGGACGCTGATCGGCTTCTCCAGGTAGCCGTCGAACCCAGCCGCGAGAAAGCGCGCGCGGTCGTGCTTCATGGCGAATGCGGTCACCGCTACGACAGGTATCCCGTTCGTCGCGGGATCCCCGCGCAATCGCCCCAGCGCCTGGACACCGTCCATGCCCGGCAGCTGCACGTCCATCAGCACGAGGTCGGGCCGATGTTCGCTGGCCAACGCGAGTCCCTGCTCGGCGGTGCTCGCCTCCAGCGTGCGATAGCCGGCGTGCTCGAGGAGGTCACGCACGAGCTTCAGGTTGCGCGGGTTGTCCTCGACTACCAGGACCACGGTCATTGCACACCCTCGTCTTCGCCGGCGTGCGAGGCGGCGAGGCGCGAGACGAGCTCGACGAGCGCCGCGCGGTCGAGCTGTCCCTTCTGCGCGAGGTGGCTGACGCGGCCGGCCAGCCGGTCGCGGTCCGCCCGGTTCATCTCCATGTGCGTCAGGACGATGATCGGGACGCTCGCGGTCTCCGGTTCCGCACGAAGTCGCTCGGCGACCTCGAACCCGTCCATGTCGGGCATCCGCAGGTCGAGCAGCACCACGAGCGGGTCCTCGTAACGGACGAGCCGGACGCCCTCCTCGCCGCCGGTTGCCCGCACCACCGTGTAGCCCTCGGGCGCAAGGACCGCCTCGACGAGGTCGAGTTCGAGCGGGTCGTCGTCGATCACGACGACCGTGCGCCGGTCGTCTCCCGCCGCGGCAGTCGGTGTGAGGGCGGGCGAGGGCGCCGGCGCGGCGGCGGGCGCCAGCGGAAGCGAGAAGCCGAACAGACTGCCCTCGCCGAGCACGCTCTCCATCCACATCCGGCCGCCGTGGAGCTCGACGATGCGCTTCGACAGCGTGAGGCCGAGGCCGGTTCCCTCGGTCGTCGTCCTGACGCCCCTTCCACCCCGCTGGAAGGCCTCGAAGATACGCTCGTGCTCGGCATCGGCGATCCCGACGCCGGTATCGCGGACCGTGACCTCGGCGATGTCGCCGCTCCGCCGCGCCGTCACGACGACCGAGCCGCCGGACTCGGTGAACTTGACCGCGTTGGTGAGCAGGTTGAGGACGACCTGCTTGAGCTTGAGCTCGTCGGCCCAGACCGTGTCGACGTCACTGTCGGTCGTGAGCTCGAGTGAGATGCCGGTGCGCTCAGCGCGCTCCCGGACCATGGCGAGCCCGTGTTCGAGCATCGGCACGAGCGCGATATGACCGGGGTCCAGCTCCATCCTGCCCGCCTCGACCTTGGACAGGTCGAGGATCTCGTTGATCAGCTCGAGCAGGTGGCGACCGGAGTCGCGAATGTCGCGCACGTACTCGTCCTGGCGCTCGTTGAGGTCGCCGAACATGCGCTCCAGCAGCACGTCGGAGAACCCGATCACCGCATTGAGCGGCGTGCGCAGCTCGTGCGACATGCTGGCGAGGAACTCGGACTTGTGCCGGCCGGCGACCTCGAGCTGGTGGGACTTGTCCTCGAGCTGCCGGAACACGCGCGCGTTGTGGATCGCGACCGCCGACTGGCTCGCAAGCGTCTCGAGCAGTTCGGCCGTCCCGGCGGAGAAGGCACCGCGCACCCGGCGGCGCACCACGAGCGCGCCGATGATCTCCTGCTCCCAGCGCAGCGGCACGACGAGCATCGATCGCCAGCCGGCGCCCGCGAGCTGCCTGATGTGCGGGTCGTCCCCTTCCGCCCTCGAGGTCCGGCGCGCTCTGGGGCTCCCCGCTCGCGGCTGCGCGCCCGAGGAACGTCTCGTCGAGGTGGAGGCGCGTCGCGCGCAGGGCACTCACGAGCTCGGGCTCGGTGCCGAAGCACGTGCGCAGGTGGAACAGCTGCGTCTGCTGGTCGAACTCGAAGATCGACCCTCCCTCCGTGCCGGACAGCTGCACGGCGCGGGTCACGATCGTCGTCAGCACCTCGTCGAGGTCGAGGCTCGAAGACACGGCCTGGCTGATCTCACCCAGCGCGCGCAGCTCGTCGACCGATCGGGTCAGGTCCTGGAAGAGCTGCACGTTCCGGATCGCGATCGCGCCCTGTGCGGCGAACGTGGTCAGCAGGTCGACCGTACTGTCGCCGAACGGATCGACCTCGAGCCGCCAGAGCACCAGGACTCCGACGACGCGGTCGCCGACCAGCATCGGCGCGCCGAGCATCGTGCGGTACCCGCCGAGCTCGCGCCCGGTCGGCCAGCGGTAGATGGGATCGGCGAGCACGTCCGGGATCTGGACGCTGCGCCGCTCGAGCCCCACCCGGCCGACCAGCGTCTCCGGACCTTGTGGCACGGGATTGCTCTGCATGTAATCCCGGTACTCCTGGGAACCGCCGACTATGAACGCGAGCCGGTAGCGATCGTCGTCGAGCCTGTAGACGTAGCCGCAATCGGCGCGGGACAGCCTCACGGAGTGGCGTACCACCGTCTCGAACACCGGCTCGAGCGCGAGGTCCGAGCGCCCCATCAGCTCGAGGACCTGGCTCGTCGCCGACTGCTGCTCGATCGCCTCGGCCAGTTCGCTCTCGAGCCGAGCCACGCGGTCGGCAGCAGGCGCCACGGGGTTCGATCGAGCAGACACCGAGAGATGCTCCTGGCCGAGCATATCCGCGGCCGCCACGCCCTGCACGATCTGCCGGGCCTGCGGTCAGATCACCGGCGGCTCAGGCGGCCGTCTGGTCGCGGATATGCCAGCCGCGTCCCGACTTCACCACCTGGCCCTGCTTGGCCAGGTCGGGCATCACCCGGTAGAGGTAGTTCTGCTTGATGCCCATCGCCTCGGCCAGTTCGGGGATGGTGATCCCGGGTCGGGCGCGCACCAGCTCGAGCGCCTGGATCGCGCGCGTACCGGATCCCTTGGGACGGCCGCGGCGGCCGGTGGACCCGTCGCTGCGGCCGCGTCGCGTGGGCGCGGTGGTCCGCGCGGGCGCGGCGGCCCGCGCCGGCTTGGTCTCGACACCCGCGAGTGCGCGCTCAGCGGCCTCCAGGCGCTGGTACTCGTCGAACGCCGGCCTCAGCTCCTTGAGCTTCGCCTGGATCTCCTTCCGGACTTCCTCCAGGAAATCTGCCACCTGTCCACCCTTCACAGTAAGTGTGTTGACGCGCGTACCTTACGGTTATCTTCACTCTCCCGTGAAATTCGCCTTGCCGGGGCGGTGTTGGAGAAAGGATCTCACCGCTTCACGACCGTCTGTCTCTCGAACAGGTGTGAGGTGAGTTCCGGTGTCCTTGCGCCATCATGCGGCGCTGATGGACGAACTCTCGGAGCTTGTAGTCGCGCTGCCCGGGCGTGAGCTCGCGCTGCTCGCGCCGCGCGACCGCGAGGCGCTGCTGAGCGAGGAGGCGTTCGAGCACGAGGAGTTCCTGCCGTACTGGGCCGAGCTGTGGCCGAGTGCGCTGGCGCTCGCGCGCGTCATCGCGCGGCGCCCGCTGACCGGGCGGCGCGTGATCGAGCTGGGTTGCGGCCTGGGCCTCCCCGCGCTCGCCGCCGCGCTGGCCGGCGGCCGCGTGCTGGCCACCGACTGGTCGGAGGACGCGGTCGCGATCACCGCATGCAACGCCGAGCGCAACGGCGCCGAGCTGGCGACCGCGGTGTACCGCTGGGACGCGCCGCCCGAGCCGCTCGGCCCGCCGTGGCCGCTGGTGCTCGGCTCGGATCTGCTCTACGAGGCGCGCAACGTCCCGGCGCTGCTCGACCTCCTGCCGCGCCTGACGGCGGCCGGCGGGGAGGTCTGGCTGGCCGACCCGGGCCGCGCGCCCGCCGCCCGCTTCCTCGAGGGCGCCGCGACGACGTGGGAGATCGACGCGATGCCGCACGACGGCCCCGCGCACGTCACGGTCCACCGGCTCAAACCTAAAGCGGGACAGTCCCTCTTCAGGTTTCGAGGAACGCCTTGAGCCGCGCGAGCGAGCGGTTGGCCTCGCGCTCGGCGGAGCCCGCCACGAACACGCGCCCGGCCATGCGGCCCAGGAACCCACCGGGCTGCGAGTACTCGTTGAGGTATTCGAAGAAGGTCTGCTCGCCGCCGTCGCGCGCCGTGAGCTTGTTGACGGTCCGCGCATGCGAGCCGGCCGGCCCGCGCCCCTCCCAGACGGCGCGGTTGGGCGGATCGAGCTCTCTCAGCGACCACCGCACCTTGAAGTGCGCGTGGTGCAGGCTGAGCGTCTGCTCGACCTGGAAGCCGTTGCGCAGCCGGCCGTCGTCGACGTGGCCGAGCCTGACGTGGATCGTGACCCACTCGTCGAACTGGTGCGGATCCATCACGACTTCCCAGACGCGCTGCGGCGGGACGGCGATGTCGATCGACGCCGTCACCGCGGTCACCGGGCCGCCAGCTCCTCGGCGCGCTCCCACTCGCGCAGCGCCCGCTCGACCGCCGCGTCGAAGGAATGCAGGTGGACGCCGAACGCGCCGGCCGCCTCGCCGTCGCGCGGCAGCAGGTCGTGGTCGAGCGACTCCATCAGCGGCCCGACCAGCGCCGGGTCCTCGTTCGCGATCGCAGCGGCGACCACCGACGCGATCGGCGTGAGTGAGAAGCCGAGCCCGAGCGCCGGCCGTCGCACCATCATCGCTTCGGAAATGCGGCTGATCATCTCGGCGTAGGTCATCACTTCCGGGCCGCCGATGTCCCACGACCGCCCGGTGACGGCGGCGGGCGCGGTCGCGGCGCGCGCCAGGTAGTCCAGCACGTCGCGCCCGTCGATCGGCGCCGTCCGGTTGCTCCGCCACGCGGGCAGCGCCATCACGGGCAGGCGCTCGATCAGCCGCACCAGGAAGCGGAACGAGCGCGAGCGGGCGCCGACGACGATCGACGCGCGCAGCGCGATCCCCTCCGGCACCGCCGTGAGCAGGGCGCGCTCGACCGCCAGTCGCGACCCGAGATGGCGCGAGAGCGGCGCGCCGGAGGGCAGCAGGCCGCCGAGGTAGACCGCGCGTCGCAGCCCGGCCGCCTCGGCGGCGGCGGCGAACGCATCCGCGGACGTGCGCTCGCGCTCGGTGAAGGCGCCGTCGACCGTCGTCTCCATCGAGTGGATCAGGTAGTAGGCGACGTCGATGCCCTCGAGCGCCGCGTCCAGCCCGGCGCCGGTCGCCGCGTCGCCGAGCACGAGCTCGTCGACCGCCACGGCCACCCGCTCGCGCGAGCGGGCGAAGCCGCGCACGTGGTGGCCGTCGGCGCGCAGCCGTCCGGCGAGCTCCGCGCCGACGTAGCCGGACACGCCGGTGACGAGGGTGCGCATGATGCTGGGAGAGTAGAAACGCTCCGACGATGCGGGGTCGGCGTGTCGCTAGCAGGGCGAATCGGAAGGCTTTCGCGCCTGTTTGCGGGAAGCCGATCAGAAGCGTGCGAATTGCGGGTTCGCCCGTTGCGCGCCGCTGCCCGCATGCGCTTTGCTCCCGTCCGGGTCTGTGACGGAGTGGTGAAGGGGGAAACGACGGTGTCGGGCACGAAGGCCGCGAAGGTGAGCTGCGACGACTGCTTCTTCAGGCGCAACCTGCTGTGCGCCCTGGACTGCGAGACGCCCTGTCCGACGTTCCGCCCGGACCACCCCGACGGGCTGCGTCCGCCGCAGCAGATGCGCTTCGTGTTCCGCCAGGAGCGCCGCCGCCAGGTCGCCTGGGCGCTCCCGACCGCTCAGGAGCAGGCCGTCCTGCACAGCTAGCGTTGCCGGTAGGGTCCAGGACGACGTGAGGATCACGGTCCTGGGCAAGTCGCCCTCATGGCAGGACGTCGACGGGGCCTGCTCCGGCTACCTCGTCGAGGAGCAGGGCTTCCGGCTGGTGGTCGACTGCGGCAACGGCGTGTTCTCCAAGCTGCGCCGCTTCGCCGACTACGCGGACGTCGACGCGGTCGTGATCTCGCATCTGCACGCCGACCACTTCCTCGACCTCGTCTCGTTCTCCTACGCGCTCACGTATTCACCGCGAGTGCATTCGGCGCGCCCGGCGCTGCACGCGCCGCCCGGGGCGCGCGCCTGCTTCCGCCGCGTGGTCGGCGCGTGGGGCAGCGAGGACCTGATCGAGAACGCGTTCGACCTGCGCGAGTACGACCCGTCCGACGTGATCCATGTCGGCCCGCTGACCCTGCGCTTCCAGGTCGTCCCGCACTTCGTCGCCTCGCACGCAGTCGAGGTCACCTCGGCTGCGGACGGCGGCGGGCGGCTGACCTACGGCGCCGACTCGTCGCCGACGGACGAGCTGTGCACGTTCGCGCGCGAGACCGACCTGCTGCTGATCGAAGCGACGCTGCCGCGACCCGAGAGCGCCGGCCCGCGCGGGCACATGACGCCCGCGGAGGCCGGCGAGCACGGCCGCCGGGCGGGCGCGCGGCGGCTCGTCCTGACGCACCTGTCCGACGAGCTGGATGCCGCGTGGGCGGAGGCGGAGGCCGAGCGGACGTTCGGCGGTCCGGTCGAGATCGCGCGCGAGGGCGCGGTCTACGAGCTCTGACCGTCCAGCGCGCCTCCAGCCTGGGGTGCCAGCGGCCGATAAAGGGATCGCAGGCAGTCCCCGACCCAGGCAGACAAGTGAACAGCTCGGACGAAAAGACCACGGACGGCGTGCGGCTCCTGTCGCATCGTCCCTCCGTGCTGTACAAGGTCGAGCACATCGCGACCGAGCCGCCCGAGGGCGACATCGCCGTCGAGGGACTGAAGCTGGCCGGCCCGGGCTGGGACGACCGGCTCAAGACGCTCCTGCAGGCGCTCTCGCAGTCCGAGCGCGCCTGCCTGTTCGCCGTGCGGCTCTCCGACGAGCAGGCGCTGCCGCTGCCGGCCGAGACGCTGCTCGACCGCGCGCGCACCGACTGGTTCCCGGAGTTCCTCTCGCACGGGCTGATGCGCCCGCACTTCCAGCCGATCGTCGAGATCGCGACCGGCCGGGCGATCGGCCGCGAGGCGCTGATGCGCGGCAAGCTCGGCGCGGTCGAGGTGCGCGGGGGAGAGCTGCTCGCCGCCGCCGAGGCGCACGACGCGCTGTTCTCGTTCGACGCGCGCGCCCGCGCGGCGGCGCTCGAGATCGGGCTGCCGCTGCTGCCCGACGGCGAGACCCTGTTCGTCAACCTAGACCCGCGCGCGGCGCTCGACGTCGACTCCTCCCTGCGCACCACGTGGCCGGTCGTCGGCCGCCTGGGAGCCGACCCGTCGCGGATCTGCCTCGAGATCGTGCGCCCGGAGCGGACCGCCGATCGCGAGATGCTCGAGGAGCTCGTCAGCGCGCACCGCAAGCGCGGCGCGCTGATCGCGCTCGACGACCTCTCCGGCGGGCCCGAGTCGCTCGCCTACCTCGAGGCGCTCAAGCCGGACTTCGCGAAGATCGACAACAAGCTCACCGCCGGGATCCAGTACTCCTCCGGCCGCCGCCGGCTCGTGGCCGCGCTTGTCGAGTGCGCGCACGAAGGCAAGGCGCGCGTGGTCGCGGAGGGGATCGAACGCGTCGGCGAGTTCGAGGCGATGCGCGACCTCGGCGTCGACTTCGGCCAGGGCTTCTACTTCGGCCAGCCGACCGAGCGGCCGATGGCGGTCGACGCACGGCTGGTCCGGGCACGCCCCGAGTTGGTCTGAGTCAGCGCTTGTAGATCCGCAGCGGCGTGCAGGACGCCAGGCGGTCGAAGTCCGCATCGGCGTGCAGGAGCGGCGCCCCGCTGCGGACACACACGGCGGCGATCATGCAGTCGAGCGTCCTGCGGATCGTGAGCCCGCTGCGGCGCGCCCTCCGGTACAGCCGGGCGGCGAGCGCGTAGTCGTCGAGGCTCTCGAGCCGGAGCACCGGGAATGCCCGCAGGTGGCGCTCGACCTCCTCGGCTTCGGCGTCGGATCGGAGGCCCTGGAGGATCTCCGCGAAGATCACCTCGGTCAGCGCGACCGGCTCACCGTCCTCGATCAGAGAGATGCACGTATCGGCGGCCGGCGTGCTGACGTCGTTGAGGACGTCGATCCAGACGCTGGTGTCGACGACGATCACGTGCGCCCGGAACGGCTCGCGGCGAGGTCGCCGTCCCAGTGCACCTTGCCGCGCAGTGACAGCAGCTCGAGGCGCCGGTGCCGAGACACGACCTCACGGAGCGCCAGGTCGACGGTCTCGCGCTTGGTGCTGGTACCGAGAAGCCGCTGTGCCTCACGCATCACGTCGTCGTCGATCTCGATGTTGGTACGCATACACATCACGATACACATCGACTAGGCCATAGCCTCTTCAGCGATGCTTTCCGACCTGCCCGACTTCCGCCTCGAGGTCTACCTCGGCAAGTGGGAGTTCGCCGCGCGCCACCACCTGACGGCATCGGACGCGCAGACGCTGAGCGTCGCGGAGGTGCTGGGCGAGGAGGGGATGCGCGAGCTCGCCGCGCTGCCGCTCGGCTACGCGCCGACGTGGGGCACCGACGCCCTGCGCGAGGCGATCGCGGCGACCTACGAGACCGTGACGCCCGACGACGTGCTCGTGTTCGCCGGCGCCGAGGAGGCGATGTTCTGGGCGCTCCAGGAGCTTGTCGGGCCTGGCGACCACGCGATCGTCACCGTCCCGAACTACCAGTCGTCGGAGTCGCTGCCGCGCGCGACCGGCGCCGCGGTCTCCGGTCTCTCGCTGCGACCCGAGGACGGCTGGGCGCTGGACTTCGACGCGCTCACCGCGCTGCTCCGCCCGACGACGCGCCTGGTGGCCGTGAACTTCCCCAACAATCCGACCGGCGCGCTGCCGGACCCAGAGACCTGGGCGGCGGTTGTCGCGCTGTGCGACGAGCGCGGGATCCGGCTGTTCTCCGACGAGGTCTACCGCGGGCTCGAGCCCGACGGCACGCCGCGGCTGCGGCAGGCGGCCGATGCGTCGCCGACAGCGCTCTCGCTCGGCGTGATGTCGAAGGCGTACGGGCTGCCGGGCCTGCGGATCGGCTGGCTCGCGTGCCGCGACCGCTCGGTCCTGCAGCGGCTGGAGACGCGCAAGCACTACACGACGATCTGCAACCCCGGCCCGAGCGAGCTGATCGCCACGCACGCGCTGCGCAGGCGCGACGAGATCACCGCCCGCAACCGCGCGATCATCGCGCGCAACCTGCCGATCTTCGACGCGTTCTTCGCCGCCCATGCCGACCTGTTCGAGTGGGAGCACCCGCAGGCGGGCTGCGTCTGCTTCCCGCGCTACCGCGGCGCCGACGGGGTGGAGGCGTTCTGCCGCGATCTCGTGCAGCGGGCGGGCGTGGTGCTGCTGCCGGCGTCGATCTACGCGTCCGAGCTGGGCGAGGTCCCCGCGGACCGGTTCCGGATCGGCGTCGGGCGGGCCGATCCGGAACCGGCGCTGGAGGCGCTCGGCGAATGGCTGGCTCAGCGCGCGGTCGCGGCGCGGTAGCGGCGCACTGCGAGCGGCACGCACAGCGCGAGGATCGCAACGCTCCAGCCGATCGCGACCGGGATCGCATGCTCGAGCGGCCACGCCGCGTTCGCCGGCAGCCCGCTCGGGTTGCCGAACAGGTCGCGCACGGCCGCAACGACCGCGCTGAGCGGGTTCCACTCGGCGACCTCGCGCAGCCCAGAGGGGAGGTCCTGGGTCGACACGAACGTGTTGGACAGGAACGTGAGCGGGAAGATCACGACGAACACGAAGCCCTGGGCGGCGTCGGGACTACGCACGAGCAGTCCGAGCAGGATCCCGGCCCAGATCATGGCGTAGGAGAACAGCAGCACCAGCGCGAAGCCGGCGATCGCCGATCCGGCGCCTGCGTGGATCCCCCAGCCGACGATCAGCCCGGCGACGACGAGCACGGCGAGCGCGAGCAGGTTGGCGATCGTGTCGGCCAGCGCCCGCCCCGCGAGGACGGCCGAGCGAGCCATCGGCAGCGAGCGGAACCGGTCTACGACGCCCTTGCCCATGTCGTCGGCCAGCCCGACCGCCGTGCCCATGATCGCGAACGCGAGCGTCTGGACGATGATGCCGCCCATCAGGTACTCGTGGTAGGAGCCGCCCGAGACGTGGATCGCGCCGCCGAACACGTACGCGAACAGCAGCACGAACATGAGCGGCTGGAGCGTCACGTCGAGCAGCTTCTCGGGCACGTGCCGGACGTGCATGAGGTTGCGCTTCGTGACCGCCAGGCAGTCGCCGACGGCCCAGCGGAAGCGGGTGGCGACGCTGACGGTGGTGGGATCGGCGAGCGCGGTCATGCCGCCTCCTCGAGTTCGGCGCCGGCGTGGCCGGTCAGGGTCAGGAACGCGTCGTCGAGCGTGGCCGACCGCAGCCCGACGTCGGCGGCGGCCACGTCCGCCTCGTCGAGCGCCCGCACGACGCCGAGCAGGGTCGTGCCGTTCGCGACCGGCGCGCTGACCTCCAGCGCCTGCACGTCGGCGTGCGGTGGCTCGGCCGCGAGCGGCGCGAGCGCGCCCGCCGCGCCGGCGAACTGGTCGGAGGAGCGCAGCGTGACGACCACGCGCTCGCCGCCGACGCGCGCCTTCAGCTCGGCGGGCGTGCCGCGCGCGATCACGCGCCCGGCGTCGATCACGGCGATGTGGTCGGCGAGCCGGTCGGCCTCCTCGAGGTACTGCGTGGTCAGCAGCACGGTGGTGCCGCCGTCGACCAGCCCGCGCAGGACGTCCCACAGCTCGTTGCGCGAGCGCGGGTCGAGACCGGTGGTCGGCTCGTCGAGGAACAGAACCGGCGCCGCGGCGATCAGGCTGGCGGCGAGATCGAGCCGGCGGCGCATGCCGCCCGAGTACGTGCGCGCGAGCCGGTCGGCCGCGTCGGCGAGCGAGAAGCGCTCGAGCAGCTCGTCGGCGCGCGCCCGCGCGGCGCGGCGGCCGAGTTTGTAGAGCGTGCCGACCAGCTCGAGGTTGGCGCGGCCGGTCAGCAGCTCGTCGACGGTCGCGGCCTGGCCGGCGAGCCCGATCCGGGCGCGCACGCGCGCGTCCTCGGTCGCGACGTCGTAGCCGGCCACGCGCGCGCTGCCCTCGTCGGGCCGCAGCAGCGTGGTGAGAATGCGGACGGTGGTCGTCTTCCCGGCCCCGTTGGGACCGAGCAGCCCGAGCACCGTGCCGGGGGCGACGTCGAGGTCGACGTCGCGCAGGACCCAGCGGTCGCCGTAGCGCTTGCCGAGCCCCGTGGCGGAGATCGTGGGGAGCTTCGTACGGTGTACGGTCATGGTACGGCGTACGGTAGCAGTACACTGTACGAATGCAAGCGGGTGACGACGAACCGCGCGGCCGCCGTCGCGGTCGCGGTGGGCGGCAGCGCGACGACCGGCCCCGCCGGCAGGTCCGCGGCGGCGAGCCGCCGATCTGGTCGCGCCCACCCCGCCCGCCGCGCCCGTCGCGCGGCCGCGCACGCGCGGCGCAGCCGCTGGCGCGCGAGGAGATCGTGCAGGCCGCGCTCGCGGTCGCCGACACCGAGGGCTTCGAGGCCGTCTCGATGCGCAACGTCGCGCAGCGCCTGCGCGTCGGGACGATGACGCTCTACTCCTACGTCTCCTCCAAGGACGACCTGCTCGACCTGATGTTCGACGAGGTCATGCACGAGCTGCTGCTGCCCGAGCCGCTGCCCACGGACTGGCGCGAAGCGATGACCGCGATCGCGCGCCGGACCCGCGAGGTCTGGCTGCGACATTCCTGGCTCGCGTCGGGCATCGGCGACCGCTCGGGGTTCGGTCCCAACTCGATCCGCCACGTCGAGCAATCCCTGACGGCAGTGTCCGGGCTGGGGCTCGACGGGCCGCAGGCGTTCGTCGTGCTGGGGGCGGTCGACGACTACACCCTCGGCCACGCGATGCGCCAGGTCGCCGTGGAGACCGGCCTGCGTCAGCGAGGGCGTCGACCAGGACGAGTGGCGCGAGGCGATGGAGCCGTACTGGCGCGACATGATCGCCACCGGCGAGTTCCCGCGCCTGGCGAAGATCGTCGAGGTGGCGTGGGAGTTCGACAACGACGAGCGCTTCGAGCTCGGGCTCGGCTGGATCCTCGACGGCATCGCGGCGCGCTACGGCCGGTAGATTCCGCGTCGTGCCCTCGGAACGCGACCTGTTCGCCAACTTCGAGCGTATGCGGCGCGAGATGGATGAGCTGTTCGGCGACGCGTTCGGCGGCTCCGGGCAAGGCTCGCGCGGCGCGTTCACCCCGGCCGTCGACGTCTACTACGTGGCCGACCCGCCGCGCGCGGTCGTCCGCGCCGAGCTGGGCGGGATCCGCGCGTCGGAGATCGAGCTCGAGATCCGCGGGCGCGAGCTGGTCCTGGCCGGCCAGCGCCGGCCGGCCGAGACCGACGAGGAGCGGCTCTACCAGCAGCTCGAGGTCCAGCACGGCCCGTTCCGGCGCGTGATCGGCCTGGGCGCCGACGTCGACGCCGACGGCGCCAAGGCCACCTACGAGGACGGCATGCTCACGGTGGAGCTGCCGATCGTGGCGCCTGCCGGCTCGCGCACCGTGCCGATCCGGCAGGCGGACGGCGAGTCGTGATCGAGATCGCGACGCCCGGCGCAGGCGGCGAGGAGGTCGCGATGCAGGCGCCGCTCGCGCTGCCGGCGCAACTCCCGGTGCTGCCGCTGCGCGACACGGTCACGTTCCCCGACACGCTCACGCCGCTCGCGGTCGGACAGGAGCGCTCGATCCATCTGATCAACGACGTGCTCGGCGGCGACCGGATGATCGCGCTGGTCGCGAGCCGCAACCCCGATCTCGAGTCGCCCGGACCCGACCAGCTCCACGACGTCGGCGTCGCGGGCACGATCGCGCGCATGCTGAAGGTGCCGGACGGCTCGCTGCGGATTCTCGTCCAGTCCGGCCCGCGCGTGCGGCTGACGGGCTTCGAGGCGGTGCAGCCGTATCTGGTCGCGAACGTCGAGCCGGCGCCCGACGTACTGACCGAGGGACCCGAGCTGACCGCGCTGATGCGCAACGTGCAGCAGACGTTCTCGCGCATCATCGAGGACGTCCCCTACCTGCCCGAGGAGCTCCAGCTCGCCGTCTCCAACCTCGAAGACCCGTCCGCGCTCGCGCATCTGATCGCCGGTGCGCTGCGGATCAAGACCGAGGAGAAGCAGGAGCTGCTCGAGGAGCGCGACGTCGCCAAGCGGCTGCGGCGGCTGTCGGAGATCCTCGCGCGCGAGCTCGAGGTCGCGGCAATCGGCTCGCGCATCCAGTCGCAGGTGCAATCCGAGCTCGACCGCTCGCAGCGCGAGTACGTGCTGCGCCAGCAGCTCAAGGCGATCCAGGAGGAGCTGGGCGAGCGCGACCCGGCCGAGGCCGAGGTGGAGGAGCTGCGCGAGCAGCTCTCCGCGATCACGCTCCCGGACGACGTGCGCAAGCAGGTCGACCGCGAGCTCGCCCGGCTGGAGAAGCTCCCGCAGGCGGCCGCCGAGCACGGCGTGATCCGCACCTACCTGGAGTGGATGGCGTCGCTGCCGTGGGACACGACGACCGAGGACAACCTCGACCTCGCGCACGCGCGCGAGGTGCTCGACGCCGACCACTACGACATCGAGAAGGTCAAGGACCGGATCCTCGAGTTCCTCGCCGTGCGGCGGCTCAAGCCGGACGCGCGCGGCTCGATCCTGTGCTTCGTCGGGCCGCCGGGCGTCGGCAAGACGTCGCTGGGCCAGTCGATCGCCCGCGCGCTCGGGCGCCGGTTCGAGCGGATCAGCGCCGGCGGAGTGCGCGACGAGGCCGAGATCCGCGGCCACCGCCGGACCTACATCGGCGCGATGCCCGGGACGATCATCCGCGCGCTGCGCGACGCCGGCTCCGCCAACCCGCTGTTCATGATCGACGAGATCGACAAGATGGGCGCGGACTACCGCGGCGACCCGGCGAGCGCGATGCTCGAGGTGCTCGACCCCGAGCAGAACGCGACGTTCCGCGACCACTACCTCGACGTCCCGTTCGACCTCTCGCGCGTCATGTTCATCACCACGGCGAACACGCTCGAGACCGTGCCCCGGCCGCTGCGCGACCGCATGGAGGTGATCATGATCGCCGGCTACACCGAGGAGGAGAAGCTCCAGATCGCGCGGCGCTACCTCGTGCCGCGCCAGATCGAGCGCAACGGTCTGAAGAAGTCGCAGATCGCGTTCTCCGACACCGGCCTGAAGGCGATCATCTCGCAGCGCACGCGCGAGGCCGGAGTGCGCCAGCTGGAGCGCGAGATCGGCTCCGCCTGCCGCAAGGTCGCGCGCAGCGTCGCGGAGGGGACCTACGAGCGCAAGGTGACGGTGACCGCGCCGCGCGTGCGCGAGCTGCTCGGGCGCGCGCTGTTCGTGCCCGAGACGCGCAGGCGCACGCGGCAGGCGGGCGTCGCCACGGGCCTGGCCTGGACGCCGGTCGGCGGCGACGTCCTGTTCATCGAGGCGACCGCGATGCCGGGCAAGGGCAAGCTCACGGTCACCGGCCAGCTCGGCGACGTGATGAAGGAGTCTGCGCAGGCCGCGCTGTCGTGGGTGCGCGGCCATGCCGACGTCGAGGACGACTGGTTCGCCACGCACGATCTTCACGTGCACGTCCCGGCGGGCGCGGTGCCGAAGGACGGCCCGAGCGCCGGCGTCACGATGGCGACCGCGCTCACGTCGCTCGTCTCCGGCCGCCCCGTGCGCGACGACACGGCGATGACCGGCGAGATCACGCTGACCGGCCAGGTGCTCCCGATCGGCGGGCTGAAGGAGAAGGCGCTGGCCGCCCAGCGGGCGGGGATCACGCGGGTGATCGCGCCGCTGCGCAACGAGCCCGACCTAGAGGATCTCCCCGAGCACCTGCGTTCCGACCTCGAGTTCGTCTGGGCGGGCGAGATCGAAGACGTGCTCGCCGCGGCGCTCGAGCCGCCGCACGACGGCTGGTACGCACGAGGGCGCCGCACGGGTATGCTCGCCGGACAGACGCATCCAGACCGATGAGAGGTGGCATGGGAGCGAAGAACAACGCGGCCAAGGCCGGAGCTGCCGCCGCGGCCGTGAGGAACAGCCCGTACATCAAGCGGATCGCCGAGGACGAGGACCTGCGCGCGAACCTCTGGAGCACGTACGAGTCCGCTCGGCACGCGTTCGCGAGGCTCCAGAACGGCAAGCACCCGACCAGGCAGATCTTCGACGACAAGAAGCTGCAGAAGGACCTCAAGTCTGCCGCCGAGTCGTTCAAGGAGGCGTCCGTGGCTCTGCGCGAGGCGCCCAAGAAGAAGAAGCGCGGGAGCGGGCTCGGCAAACTGATCCTGCTCGGCGTCGTCACCGCCGGCGTAGCACTCGCCGTATCCGAGGACCTGCGCAAGAAGGTGCTCGACGCTCTGTTCGGGGCCGAGGAGGAGTTCGAGTACACCTCGACGACGGCGCCCCCCACGCCCGCGCCGGACGCCGCCGAGTCGACGACGAGCTAGCCGGGGGTAGGGCGCCGTCCAGCGGCGCCCTTCACTCCCCGGCGATGAAGTCGCGCACCTCGACCAGCGCGCCGGGGCGCGCCTCGGTGTCGCGGCCGTAGCGGGCCAGCCAGCCGCCGGTCGGGACCTCGCCGCGCGCCTGCCACGAGTTCAGGATCTCGTGCGGATCGATCGCCTTCTTGTCGCCCGGATGGACCTCGAAGTGCAGGTGCGGAGGCGTCGGCTCGGCGTCGCCGGTGTTGCCGATGAAGCCGAGCAGCGTGCCGGCCTTCACCTTGCGCCCGTTGACGGCGTCCGGCGCGAACGCGGACATGTGGGCGTAGAAGAACGCGTCGCCGCGCTCGGTCTTCAGCCACAGCCGGTTGCCGGAGATCGGAAGCGTGCCCACGCGGTTGAGCCTGCCGTCGGCGACCGCGAGCACCGGGCTGCCGAACGCTGCGAACAAGTCGTTGCCCTGGTGCGCGCCGATCTGGCGCGCGGCGCCGAAGTCGTCGGCCACGCGCACGTCTCCGTAGACCGGGAAGACGAAGCTCCCGCGCGCGAGCCGCTGCTCGGCCGAGACCTTGGGCTTCGCCGGTTTGGCCGGCGCGTCGTCGGTCTCCTCCGGCGTAGCGGTGGCCTGCGGCGTCGGCGTCGGCGTGGCCGTGGGCTCCGGCGTCGCGGCCGGGTCGGCGCCGTCGACCGCCTCGGCCGCGACGTCGCCGACCGTCACCTCGGTGCCCGAGGCGAACCCGGCGACCGCGCGCGTCAGCCGCACGCGCAGGCCGGTGCCGTCGCTGTTGACGGTCACCCGAGCACCGCCGCCCGACCAGCTCGCCGGGCTGCCGCGGTCGCCGCGGTCGACCCCGTCCACGATCAGCCCGCGGACGCTGCCGCCGAAGCTCACCGAGCCGTCCGCGGCGGTCGCCGTGCGCGTGACGCGCTCGGCGGTGACCAGGCCGTCGAACAGCGTCACGCCCTGCGCGGTCGCGGAGGCGTGCGCGCTGGCATCGCCGCCCGCACGCGAAGCCCGCACGGTGGCCCGGCCGTCGAGGATCTCCATCCCGGGGCGCGCGGACGAGCCGGTCGCGCCGTCGCGCCCGCCGCCCTGTACGGCAGCGCGCCCGACGATGCCGAGATCGCCGGATGCGACGGACGCCTGCGCACCGGCCCGCGCGGGCGCCTGCGCCGGCGCAGGCTGGGCGACCGCCACGAGCGCGGCCACGAGCCCGCCTGCGGCAAGCGCTGGGATCCGCGCGCGCATGCCGTGAGTCTGACAAACCGCCGGGTGGCCTCTGACGCGATGGAGGCGGCAGCCGCCGGCCGGGCGCTGCCGGCGGTCAGCCGAACAGCCGCCGCGTCGTCCACAGCGCCTTGACCGAGCCGTGCGGGCGCAGCCTGCCCGTCAGCATCGCGCGGCGCGGATCGAGGCGCCCGGCGAACACGTCGACGAAGTCGTCGTAGCGGACCTTGAACGTGACGTCGGGATCCTCGGCGAAGCCCGGCGCGACGGCCGTATCGCCGTTGTTCACGCGCAGGTGCCAGGGCTCGGCGTCGGGGAAGTCCCACTGCAGCGTGACCGGCTGCGCGGGCGTGTGGCGCGGGTCGACCCCGCGGCGGAGCATGTCGAACAGCAGCTCCATCGTGGCCGGGTCGCGCGGGGGCGCGCCGTTGCCCTTGCCGAGCAGTCCCGCCTCCAGCATCGCGATCAGGCGGCGGGCGCGCTCATCCGGGTCGAGGTCGAACGGGTACGGGATCGGGCCGGGCAGCGACTCGACCGGCATTCCGGCCGAGCGCAGCTTGCTCTCGAACGAGCGCCCGCCCTCGGCGTAGATCTCCTCCAGCGTGAAGCCGAAGCACTCCGCGTAGCGGCGGTCCCAGTTGGGCGGCACGAACACGGCGGCGCTGTACGGGAGCACCTCGCGCAGCAGGTCGGCGACCGCGAGCGGCACCTCGGGGTCCTCGAGCGAGAGGTCGCGCAGCAGCTTGACGCCGAAGCCGATGTGGCGCTGCTCGTCGAGCGCGACGTTGCGCATGCCGCCGCGGAACCCGGGCAGCTGGTCACGCTCGGTGAGGTACCGCTCGATGAAGTGCTGGCCCGGCTGGGCGAGCGCCGCCTCGACGACGATGTGGTACATCGTCACCGCCTGCGCGAGCTTGGTGCGCGAGCGGTCGCGGCGCAGCTCGTCGGAGTGTTTATCGAGCAGCTCGAAGGTCTTGACGAAGCCCCACGTCAGCTGCGGGCGGATCGCCGCCAGCCCGCCGGCGACCGTACCGTCGCCGACTTCGCAGACCTCGCGCAGGAAGCGCTTGAAGAACACGGCGTGGCGCGCCTCATCGGCCTGCTGGGTGGCGAGGAAGTACTTCTGCTCCTCGCGCGGCGCGGCGTCGATGAACGGCGACAGGTTGTCGGCGACCGAGTCCTCGCCCCAGAAGAACAGCGAGTAGTTCCACAGCGCCGCGCGTCGCTGCAGGTCGGAGAAGTCCTCGTGCCACTGGCGCCGGTCCTCGCCGAAGTCGATCTCGGTGGCGCGCCAGTTGCCCTTCTCCCAGCGCTTGTAGAGGTCGTCGTAGGAGATCTGATCGGCCGCAATCGACGCCACGTCAAGAGCCTACTAAACGTCGGCGTTCATGGAAAGCGGTGATCGCGAAACGACGCGCAAAGTGCGACTGCGTACGCCCCGATCCGCTCAGGCGCTGAGCCGCGCGAGCAGCCGCGGCGCGAGCCCTTCGATCGGCACGCGCTCCTGCTCGAGCGTGTCGCGGTCGCGCAGCGTGACCGTGTCGTCGTCGATCGTCTGGTGGTCGATCGTGACCGCGAACGGCGTCCCGATCTCGTCCTGGCGCCGGTAGCGCCGGCCGATCGCGCCGCCGTCGTCGTACTCGGCATTCATGTGGCGGCGCAGCTCCTCGTACACGGCGCGCGCCTTCTCCGGATGACCGGCCTTGCGCAGCAGCGGCAGCACCGCGACCTTGACCGGCGCCAGGGCCGGGTGTAGTCGCAGGACGGTGCGCTGCTCGCCGCCGAGCTCGTCCTCGTCGTAGGCGTCGCACATGAATGCGAGCATCGAGCGGCCGACGCCGGCCGCCGGCTCGATCACGTACGGCACGTACCGCTCGCCGCCCTGCGGGTCGGCCCACTCGAGCTTCTCGCCGGAGAACTGCGCGTGCTGGCGGAGGTCGTAGTCGCCGCGGTTGGCGACTCCCTCGAGCTCGGACCAGCCGAACGGGTACAGGTACTCGACGTCGCTCGTGGCCGACGAGTAGTGCGACAGCTCCTCGGCGTCGTGGGCGCGCAGGCGCAGGTGCTCGGGGTCGATACCCAGCCGCGCGTACCAGCCGAACCGCTCCCGCTTCCAGTACTCGTACCAGTCGTCGGCCTGATCGGGCGGGACGAAGAACTCCATCTCCATCTGCTCGAACTCGAGCGTGCGGAAGATGAAGTTGCGCGCGGTGATCTCGTTGCGGAACGACTTGCCGACCTGGGCGATCCCGAACGGCGGCTTACGGCGCGCGAACTGCAGCACCTGCTTGAAGTCGAGGAAGATGCCCTGAGCGGTCTCCGGGCGCAGATAGACGGTCGTGCCGCCCTCGCGCACCGGGCCGATCGTCGTCTCGAACATGAGGTTGAAGTCGCGCGCCTCGGTCAGGTTGCACTGCGCGTCTTCGCCGGGGTGCTTGGACGGCCGGCGGCCGCACTCGAGCTCCTGCAGGTGGTCGGCGCGGAAGCGCTGCCCGCAGGTCTTGCAGTCGACGAGCGGATCGGTGAAGCCGGCGAGATGCCCGCTCGCCTCCCACGTCCGCGGGTGCTGGATGATCGCCGAGTCGAGCGCGACGATGTCGTCGCGCTCCTGCACCATCGCCTTCCACCACTGGTCGATCACGTTCTGCTTGAGCAGCACGCCGTAGTGCCCGTAGTCGTACGTGTTCGCGATCCCGCCGTAGATCTCCGAGGCTGGGAAGATGAATCCGCGCCGCTTGCACAGCGACACGATCTTGTCCATGGTCACGACTCCGCTGGGCATCTGCGGCGTGATGCTAGTCGGCGTCGGCCGGTAACAGCCGGAAGGAAGGTTCGCCCGTGAGCGGGCGCAGCCGGCGGAAGTGCCGTTCATCCAGGGTGGCGATCTCGACGATCCCGAGCCGCCCGGCGATCGCCACCAGCGACGCATCGGTGAGTCCCACATCGCGCTGCTCGCGCGCGACCTCGATGCAGTCGTAGATCGAAGCCGGCCACCATTCGATCCGGTAAGCGCCCGCGTCGAAGTCGTCGTACAGGCGCTGGGCTGCCCCGGGGCCTCCGTGCCGGGTGACCAGGTAGTCCATCTCGGCGAGCGCGAGCGGCGACGTGATCAGCGCGCCGCTCGTTCCCTCGAGCCATTCCACCACCTGCCCGTGGTGGTCGTCGCGACGGTTCATCGCCGCGACGACGATCGAAGTGTCGATGACGATCACTCGTCGCCGAAGCCCTCGTCCAGGTGACGATCGGCGTTCGCCGCGAGATCGCGCGGCCCGTCGAAGACGCCGATACCGCGCGGTCGCACCACCGCCTCGTCCGCCACGGCGGCGGTGAGCGTCTGCCGGATGAACTCGGCCTTCGAGACCTTCTGCCGTGCCGCGGCGTGGCTCAGCGCGCGGTCCAGCTCCGGATCCAGGTAGATGCTGGACTTCTTCACAGTCGTAGGGTACCACCCGCCCTACGCTTGTTAGACTGAGCCGCGCATGCCGATCTACGAGTACCGCTGCGAGAACGGTCACCTGTTCGAGGTGATGCAGAAGATCGCGGATCCGCCGATCACGTCGTGTCAGACGTGTGGCGCGCCGGTGCAGCGGGTGTTCCACCCGATCGCCGTGCACTTCAAGGGCTCCGGCTTCTACAACACCGACTACGGCACGTCCAAGCGCAAGCGCGAGCAGGACGCGTCCGCCGCCAAGGCCGGGGCCGACAAGCAAGACGCGAAGAGCAAGGAGAAGAAGGACTCCTCGGCCTCGCCGTCGCCGTCGGCCGGGTCCACCGACTGAGCGCGCTGTCTAGCCGTCGAGCAGTCGGTCGACCGCGGCCTGCTTGGTCGCGTCGTCGACCGTAAGCCCGGCGCCGCCGTCGGGCAGCGTCACGCTCCCGCTCGGCCTGAGCACGCGCGGCTGGCTGTCGCCGCTCGTGATCGACGCCATCGCCACGCCGAGCAGCGTCGGTCCGGCCATGTCCGAGCGCACCGCCTTCGGCGCCGCCCACGACACCCACGGCAGCCGGATGAACGTCTCGAAAGACGTCACCTTGTCCTCCATCGCGGCGACCAGCTGCTGCTGCCTTCGCGCGCGCGTGAGGTCGTTCTCGGCCGGGTTGAGCAGGTTCTTGCGCGTGCGCGCCAGCGCGAGCGCCTGCTTTCCGTTGATCTCGGTCTCGCCCTTGGGGAGCCTGAGCGTGTAGCCGCCGTTGCGGTTGCCGCCGTTGATGCGCGAGAGCACGGCGTCGCCGTTGTAGGTCACGCCGCCGAGCGCGTCGATCAGCTCCGGGAAGTTCTCGAAGCTCACCTCGACGACGTGGTTGATCTCGACGCCGAGGAACTCCTTCACGGTCTGCGTCGCCAGCGCCGGCCCGCCGAACGCGAATGCGGCGTTGATCTTGTTCGTCCCGTGGCCGGGGATGTCCACCACCGTGTCGCGCGGGATGCTGAGCGACGCGTTCGCGCCGCCCCCGATCCGCAGCAGCATGATCGAGTCGCTGCGGCTCGGGCCGCCGGAGCCGGGCTCGGCCAGGCCCTTGGTGCGGGCGTCCGAGCCGAGCACGAGGATCGTGTTCGCGCCGGTCAGCGGGAACGGGCCGGGGTCGAGCTGCTCGCCGACCTCGCTCGCCAGGTCGCCGCGCTGGATCTGCGCGGAGACCATGAACAGAATCGCGGAGACGCCGATCCAGGCGACCAGCCCGAGCACGACCCACTTGAGCACGCGGCCGGGCGTGATCGGCCGGCGGGTGCCGGGGATGCGCGGCGCGCGCTTGAGCAATCGCGGAAACCGGCGACGGCGCCCCTGGACCTCGTATTCGGGCTCGCTCTCCGGCCTGGGCGCGTCGGGCGCGCGCAGCTCGGCGAGCCCGTCGTCGCGCCCACGCAGGAAGCGCGGGCGGCTGCGGTAGACCTTGTACTCGGGCTCGTTGCTGCGCTTGGGCTCGTCCGCCATCGGGGTGGGTATGGTGGCAGCCCCCATGCCGGCGGCCCGCTCAAGAACGAGCTGCGTCATCGGGGTCGACCTCGGCGGCACCAAGCTCCTCGCAGGCGTTGTCGGGCCCGATCTCGCTGTGCGCCACCGCGTCCGGCGTCAGGCGTTCGGGCTCGATCAGGCGCGCCTCATGGCGACGATCGTGGAGGCCGTCGAGGAGGCCCGCGCCGAGGTGGACGAGGAGGTCGAGGCGGTCGGGTTCGGCATTCCGGTGACGCTCGACCGGCGCACCGGCACCGCGGCCTACTCCACCCACCTGCCACTGGCGGACGTGCCGTTCGAGGCGGTGATGTCCGAGCGGCTCGGGCTGCCGGTGACGGTCGACAACGACGGCAACTGCGCGGTGCTCGCCGAGGCGCGCCACGGCGCCGGTGACGGCGCGGACGACGTCGTGATGCTCACGCTCGGGACCGGGATCGGCGGCGGGATCGTGCTCGGCGGGCGGCTGCAGCGCGGCTGGATCGGCGCCGGCGGGGAGCTCGGGCACATGGTGATCGACATGGACGGCCCGCCGTGCCAGGGGCACTGCCCGAACCGCGGCTGCCTCGAGGTGATGGCGTCCGGCTCGGCGCTGGTGCGCGAGGCGTCGCTACGCGTGGCGCGGCGGCCCGACACCGCGCTGGGGCTGGCGCTGGAGGAGGGGCGCGAGCTGACCGGCCCGTTCGTGACCGAGCTTGCGCACGACGGCGACCCGGTCGCGCGCGACGCGATCGCGACCGTCGGGCGCGCGCTCGGCGTCGGGCTGTCGAACATCGTCAACGTGCTCAACCCGGAGGTGATCGTGATCGGCGGCGGCGTGATCGCGGCGGGCGAGATGCTGCTCGCGCCCGCCCGCGCGGAGATGCGGGCGCGCGCGCTGCTGCCGGCCCGCGACGCGGTGCGCGTGGTGGCCGCGGAGTTCGGCGACCAGGCGGGGATGATCGGGGCCGCGTTGATGGCACGCGAGGCTGCGTGAGCGGTCGCCTGATCGTATGCCCGACGCCGATCGGGAACCTCGAGGACATCACCCTGCGCGTGCTGTCGGCGCTGCGCGACGCCGACGTGATCGCGTGCGAGGACACGCGCCGCACGGGCGTGCTGCTCGAGCGCTACGGCGTGCAGGCGTCGCTGGTGGCCTACCACGAGCACAACGAGCGCGAGCGGACGCCCGACCTGGTCGCGCGCATGCGCGACGGCGCGGTGGTCGCGCTGGTGTCGGACGCGGGCATGCCGCTCGTCTCCGATCCCGGCTACGTACTGGTGCAGGGCTGCGTGGCCGCGGGGCTGGAGGTCGAGGTGCTGCCTGGTCCGTCGGCGGCGCTGGCGGCGCTCGTCGCGTCGGCCCTGCCGGCCGACGTCTGGCGCTTCGTCGGCTTCCTGCCGCGCAAGCGGAGCGCGCTCGCCGACGTCTTCTCGTCGCCGGAGACGGTAGTCGCGTTCGAGTCGCCGAAGCGGGTCGCGTCTTCGTTGGCGGCGCTCGCGGAAATTGACTCTGAGCGGCCCGTCGCGGTCTGCCGCGAGCTCACGAAGCTGCACGAGGAGGTCGTGCGCGGGTCGGCCGGCGAGCTGGCCGCGCGTTACGCCGCGGCCGAGCCGCGCGGCGAGGTCGTGCTCGTGGTCGGCGGAGCGCCGCGGAGGACCGGCGTCGACTCGTCGGCGGTGGACGCGGTGCGCCGGCTCGTCGCCGCGGGCGCCAAGCCCCGGGCGGCCGCGTCGGTCGTGTCAGAGCTCACCGGCGCTCCGGCGAACGCGTTGTACAAGGCGGTGGCGGAGAAGTAGCCGCCCCTCCGCTCGCCTCGACTTCGGCGCGCGCCCGCGACCCTGGCGAACGGCCGCTTGAAGGAAGGCCGGATTGCGACCGCGCCGGAGCACTTGCGACGCGATCGAATGGTGGTCGCGCCCATCCGGGGCGCGCTGACCGCCTCATGGGTGGTCAAAGCGCCCCGGATCGCCACGCGGGCCGCGTTCTGGTCACCATTCGGACGCGCGTGCCGCCGTGAGGCTCCGATCCTCCGTCATGCCGCAGTTCACGGCCCGACGAGTGGCCGGCGCACCGGCTTCGCGCCGAGCCACCGGCAGTCCGCGACGACTTCGCACCAACTCCGCACCAATCCACGCACATCCGGCCGGCCCGCCGCGATCGCGACATACGGTCGCTCCCGTGCGCGCCACCTCGCCCCCGCCCGCTCTCACCGTCGCGGCCGCGGTGATCTCCTTCATCGCCGCGGTTCTGCTGCCACTGGCGGTCGCGTCCGCCGCCCCGGCCGAGCGATGGCTGCGGCCGGTCCCCGGCGAGGTGGCGCGCTCGTTCTCCTACTCCCGCGCCGCGCCGTTCGCCCGCGGCGCGCACCGCGGCGCCGATCTCGCCGCGCGCTCAGGGACCCCGGTCCGCTCCGCGTGCGCGGGAACCGTGGTGCATGCCGGGCCGGTCGCCGATCAGGGCCAGGTCGTGAGCGTGCGCTGCGGGGATCGCCGCGTGAGCTACCTGCCGCTCGCGCGCGTGGCGGTCCGCGCGGGCGCCGTGATACGTGCAGGCGCGTCGATAGGCACCGTCGCCGCGGGTCACCGCGGACTGCACTTCGGCGTCCGCCGCGAGGCCGACCGGTTCGGTTACGAGGATCCGCTGCGCATGCTCGCGCCGCCTGCTCGACCGCGAGCGCCGACGCCGGTCGCCGTCCCTCATCGGCCGCCTAGGCCCGCGCCGGTCGCCGTCCCTCATCGGCCGCCGAGGCCGGCGCCGGTCGCCGTCCCTCATCGGCCGCCGAGGCCGGCGCCGGTCGCCGTCCCTCACCGACCGCCAAGGCCTGCGCCGCGATCGGTGCGACGAGTCCCTGCTCCCCTCCGGCCTGCGCCGGCGGACCGGATCGCGCCCTGGCCGGTCTGGGCAGGGCTAGCTCTGCTGCTGGCCGGCGCGACGGGATCCGGGACCGTCGTCGTCCGCCGGCGGCGCGACCGGGAGGCGACCGCCGGGGCGGCTGTGACAAGGGCAGCGGCATGAGCCGGCGGGACTCGAACGCGCGCGCCGTCGCGCGATGCGGCGCGGCGGCGGGCCATGGCGTGCCACCGCTAGCCTCTGCCACCCGACATGGCCTTCTACGTGACGACGCCCATCTACTACGTGAACGCGGCGCCGCACCTGGGCCACGCTTACACCACGATCGGGGCCGACATCCTCGCGCGTCACCACCGCCAGCGCGGCGAGGACGTGTTCTTCCTCACGGGTACCGACGAGCACGGCGAACCGGTGGCGAAGGTCGCCGAGGCCGAGGGGATCTCGCCCAAGGAGCTGGCCGACCGCAACGCCCAGCGCTTCCTCGACCTGCTCCCGCGGATCAACGTCTCCAACGACTTCTTCATCCGCACGTCCGATCCGCGCCACAAGGAACGCGTCCAGCAGGTCATGCAGCGCGTGCACGACAACGGCCACACCTACAAGGGCACCTACGAGGGCTGGTACTGCCCCAAGTGCGCGGACTTCAAGACCGAGGCGGAGATCGCCGAGGGCAACACGTGCCCGATCCACCGCATCCCGTTGGATCGCGAGCACGAGGAGAACTGGTTCTTCCGCCTCTCCACGTTCGAGCAGCCGCTCAAGGACCTGTACGCGCAGCGCCCCGATTTCGTCGCGCCCCGGACCCGCTACAACGAGGCGCTCGCGTTCATCAACGGCGGCCTGCAGGACGTCTCGCTGAGCCGCGCGAAGATCACGTGGGGCGTCGTGGTGCCGTGGGATCCCGGCCACGTGTTCTACGTCTGGTTCGACGCGCTCCTGAACTACTACACAGCGCTCTCGTTCGCCCGCGACGGCGAGGACCTGACCGACACGTTCTGGCCCGCCACCTACCACATCCTGGGGAAGGACATCCTGAAGTTCCACGCCGTGTTCTGGCCCGCGATGCTGATGGCCGCCGGCCTGCCGGTGCCCGAGCGCGAGCTGATCCACGGCTACCTGCTGATGCGCGACGCGTCGGGCGAGGAGACCAAGATGTCCAAGTCGCTCGGCAACGTGCTCGACCCGTTCGAGGTGATGGACCGGTTCGGGACCGACGCGCTCCGCTACTACTGCTTCCGCGAGGTCTCCTTCGGCCACGACGGCGGCGTGTCCACGACGACGTTCGGCGAGCGGTACGAGTCCGAGCTGGCGAACGACTTCGGCAACCTCGCCGGCCGCTCGCTGGCGATGATCGGCCGATACCGCGACGGCGTGGTGCCGGACGTCGACGTCGACCCCGCGCTGGCGGCAGATTTCGAGCCGCTCCTCGCTGAGGTGTGCGACCTGCTCGACCGCGCGGAGATAACCCAGGCGCTCGAGCGGATCTGGGAGCGGGTGCGGCGTCTGAACCGCTACGTCGAGGAGCGCGCGCCGTGGCAGCTCGCCAAGGATGACGGCAAGGCGCAGGAGCTCGACGTCACGCTGCGCTCGCTCGCCGAGGGCATCCGCGCGGTGACGGTGCTGCTGCATCCCTACATCCCGGAGTCCGCCGGCAAGCTGCTCGCGGCGCTGGGGGAGGAGGAGCTCGCGCTCGAGTCCGCCGCGTTCGGCGCGCGCCCCGGCGGCGGCGCGGTCGGCGCGCTCCCGCCGCTGTTCCCCAAGCCCCAGTGATCGACAGTCACACGCACCTGGAGCCGACGCCCGGCACCGACGCCGAGATCGTCGCCGCCGCCCGCGCGGCGGGCGTCACGCGCATCCTCACGATCGGCACGACCGCGGAGAGCAGCCGCCGCGCTCAGGCGGCCGCCGAACAGCTCGACGAGGTCTGGTTCGCAGTCGGCCACCACCCGAACAACGCGACCGGTTACACCGGCGCCATCACCGACGAGCTGCGCGAGATCGCCCGCCACCCGCGCTGCGCGGCGATCGGCGAGACCGGCCTCGACGACTTCCGCGACTACGCGCCCCGCGCCGATCAGGAGCGTGCGTTCGCCGCCCACATCGGCCTCGCGCGCGAGCTCGGCAAGCCGCTGGTGATCCACACCCGCGCCGCCGAGGACGACACGATCTCAACGCTCGCCGAGCAGGCGCAGGACCTCGAGGTCATCCTGCACTGCTTCTCGATGCCCGACCGCCTCGACGAGTGCCTCGAGCACGGCTGGTGGATCAGCTTCGCGGGCAACGTCACCTACCCGAAGGCGCGCGAGCTGGCCTACGCGGCCGAGCGGGTGCCGCTCGACCGCATCCTGGTCGAGACCGACGCGCCCTACCTGACGCCGCAGGCGGTCCGCAAGGAGCGCAACCAGCCCGCGTACGTCGTCCATACCGCGCGCTTCATCGCCGAGCGCCGCGGCGTCGGCTACGAGGAACTTGAGGCCGCGCTGCACGCCAACAGCGCACGGCTGCTCGGCTGGTGAGCGAGCTCCCCACGCAGCCGAGCCTGCGGCGGATGAAGGCGTTCGGCATCCGCCCGAAGCGCGACCTCGGCCAGAACTTCCTGATCGACTCGAACATCCTCGACGTGATCGCGCGCGCGGCGGCGCTCGCGCCGGATGACGTGGTGCTCGAGGTCGGCGGCGGCCTCGGCGTGCTCTCCGAGCACCTGGCGGAGCGCGTCTCACACGTTCATGTGGTCGAGCTCGACAAGAGCCTCGAGCCCGCGCTGCGCGACGCGCTCGACCCGCATCCGAACACCACGCTGTACCTCGCGGACGCCGTGAAACTCGATCTCGCGGCGCTCGATCCGCCGCCGACGAAGGTGGTCGCGAACCTCCCGTACGGCGTCGCCGCGACCGTGATCCTGCGTACGATCACTGACCTCCCGCGCGTCACGACCTGGGTCGCGATGGTGCAGCGGGAGGTGGGAGAGCGGTTCGCGGCCACCGCCGGCAGCGCCGCCTACGGCGTGCCGAGCGTGCTCGCCCAGCTCGCCTGCGACGTCAAGGTCCTGCGTCCCGTGTCCCGTACCGTCTTCCACCCCGTGCCGAACGTCGACTCCGTGCTGGTCGGTCTGACCCGCCGCGGCCCCGCGCCGGAGCCCGCGCTGCGGGCGCTCGTGCGGCACGGCTTTGCCCACCGCCGCAAGGCGCTCCCGCGCTCGCTCGCGCTCGCACCGCACGCGCCACCCGGGATCCGCGACCGCGCCCGCGCCGGGCTGGAGGCGATCGGCAAGCCGCCGGACGCGCGTGCCGAGCAGCTCGCGCCCGCCGACTGGCGCGCGCTCTACGCGGAGCTCAACCCGTGAACACGCTCCGATGCCACGCGCCGGGCAAGGTCAACCTGTGCCTGTTCATCGGCCGCCCGCGCGACGACGGATACCACCCGCTCGTCTCGCTCGTGCAGCCGGTCTCGCTCGCCGACGAGCTGGAGCTCACGCCGATCGCCGACGGCGAGGCCGACGAGGTCGTCTGCCCCGGGGTCGGGGGCGAGAACCTCGCCGCGCGCGCGCTGGCCGCGTTCCGCGCCGAGGAGGGCTGGGACGGCCCGCCGGTGCGGATCGCGATCGCCAAGCGGGTGCCGGTCGCCGGTGGCATGGGCGGTGGCTCGGCCGACGCGGCGGCGACGCTGCGGCTCGTGGCAGCCGCGGCGGGCCGGCAGGGCGCCGACCTGCACCGGATCGCGGTCGGGCTCGGCGCCGACGTCCCCAGCCAGGTCGCTCCGGAGCGCTGCCTGATGACCGGGATCGGCGAGTGCGTGCGCCGGCTCGGCGACCCGCTTGCGTTCGGCCTGCTTGTCGTCCCCTCCGCGCACAGGCTCTCGACTCCCGCCGTCTATGCAGAGTTCGACCGGCTCGGCCTGGGCCGCGACCCGGACGAGCTCGACCGCTTGAGTGGCCAGGTCCCCGGCGCCGCCCGCGACGGCTCGCTGCTCGCCGAACGGTTGCTGCACAACGACCTGGAGGCGCCAGCACGCTCGCTCTGCCCGCCGATCGGCGACGCGCTGGCCGACGTGCGCGCCGCCGGCGCGGTGCGCGTCATGGTGTCCGGGTCGGGGCCGACCGTGTTCGGCGTGTTCCCGGGGGAGGAGGGCGTCGGCCACGCGCAAGCGGCCGCTGCCGCGCTGCGCGCGCGCCACCCGGATGCGGTCGCGGCCGTCCCCGTCGGCCGCGCGTTCGCCGAGCCCCGGGCGGTCTGACTCGTGCACCCCGGATGGCTCGCGGGCGCGGTCGCGCTGGCGCTCTACCTCGTCGTGCGCCGCCGCGCCCACGGCCGGGCGGTGCTCGCGCTGGGAGCGCTGGCAGCCGCCGGCGCTTTCCTGATCGGCGTCGGGGCGATCGAACTGCCGAACGTCGAGCAGCTCATCGAGGACGCGGGGGAGGCACTCGGCAAGTGGACCTACCTCGCGGTCGGGGTGCTCGCGTTCCTCGAGACCGGCGCGTTCATCGGGCTGGTGGCCCCGGGCGAGACGACCGTGATCGTCGGCGGCCTCGTGGCCGGCCAGGGCCAGATCTCGCTCCTGGTGCTGATCGCGATCGTGTGGGCCTGCGCGGTGCTGGGCGACCTGACGTCCTACGCGCTTGGCCGCAGGCTCGGGCGCGACTTCATGGTCCGCCATGGCGCGCGGGTGAAGATCACCGAGGAGCGGCTGGAGCAGGTCGAGGCGTTCTTCGCCAAGCGGGGCGGGAGCACGATCCTGATCGGCCGCTTCATCGGCCTGGTGCGCGCGATCGCGCCGTTCATCGCCGGCGCGTCGCATATGCCGCTGCGCAAGTTCCTGCCTTACGACGTGCTCGGCGCGGGCCTGTGGGCGACCACGTTCTGCGTGCTCGGCTACGTGTTCTGGCGCTCGTTCGACCAGCTCACCGCGTGGGTTTCGCGCGGCCTGTTCGCGTTCGGCCTCGCGGTCGCGATCGTCGTGGCGATCGTGTTCCTGATCCGCCTGGAGCGCAATCCCGAGCTCCAGGTCAAGACGAAGGCGTGGATCAACGAGCAGCTGGAGCGGCCGCTGCTGCGCCCCGTCGCGCCGTACCTGCGCGCCGGCTGGCACCGCATCGTGCGGCCGCTGGCGCGCATCTCGGAACCGCCGGCGCGGTTCGTCTGGAACCGGTTCACGCCCGGCGAGCTCGGGCTGGAGGTCACGACTCTGTTCGCGCTCGCGGCGGTCGGCGCGTTCAACTTCGTGCTGCTGGGGTCCGAGCTGGACGACAGCGAGTTGCTGTTCGGCGACCGTGCGGCGTTCGACGTCGTCGACAGCCTCTACTCGGAGGCGCTCAAGGACGTGGCCGAAGTGATCACGGCGCTCGGCTCGTTCGTGGTCGTCGCGGTCCTGGTCACGGCGACGACCGCGTGGGCGGCGGTGCGCCGGCGCTTCTTCGAGGCCGCCGTGCTGCCCGTGTCGTTCCTCGTCACATGGGCCGCGTCGGACCTGTCCAAGGCCGCGTTCGACCGCCCGCGCCCGCCGGGCGCGCACGTCGAGACCGAGGGGATGTCGTATCCGTCGGGCCATGCCGCGTACGCGGTGGCGTGGGTCGCGTGCGCGGTCGTGCTCGTGCGCGCGGGTGGCAACTTCACGACCCGCTTCGCCGCCGTCACAGCCTCCGTCGTGCTCGCCGTCGTGATCGGCCTGACGCGCGTCTACCTGCGCGCCCATTACCTCTCCGACGTCCTCGGGGGATGGGCGCTGGGCGTCGCGATCTTCGCGCTGTTCGGGGTCGTCGCGGTCGTCGTCGGCTGGCTGCGTAAGAATGATCGGCCGCAGCCATGAGCAACCAGACCTGGACCTACATCGCAATCGGGTCGGCCGCGGGCGTCTCGTTGATCGCCTGGGTCGCACTCGTGCTCGTCCCGGCGTGGACGTCGTACTCGCGAACCTGGGAGCGGCTCGTCGCGACGGTGCTCAGCCTCTACGTGCTCGCCGCGTTCGTCGGTGCGGGACTGCTGCTCGGCGGCGGCTTCCTGTGGTACTTCGACGAGTTGTAACGAGCGGCCCCTCTTAGAATTCAATCGGTGGAAGCCGAGGCCGCGCTTGATCTCGAAGCGCTCGCTGCGATCACCGACGCGGTCGAGTCGGGCGACGGATTGCCCGAGGTGGTACGTGCCGCCGCGCGCGCGCTCGACGCCTCGCTGGTCCTGATCGACCGCTCCAGCGCGGTATTAGCCGTCGCGGCGCGCTCGTCGGCCGACGAGCGCGCACTGATGGCAGACGTGCCGGGCGTCGGGACGCACGAGCTGCGCGTGAACGACGAGGTCGTGGGCCGGCTGCGCCTACGCGGCCGATCTGGCGAGCCGTCGCCGGTGCTGCTGCGGCTCGTGACCACGCTGATCGCCTCCGAGGTCGAGCGCCTGCGCGCGCCCGAGCGCGCGTCCGAGGCCGCGCAGGAGGCGTTCCTGCGCGCCGTACTGCACCGCCAGGTCACCGATCGCGGCGACATCGTCGCGCGCGCCGCCGAGCTCGGTGTGGAGCTGGACGCGGGAGCCGCGGTCGTAGTCGTGCGCGCCCACCATTACGCGCCGGCGGAGGACGACTGGCGCGCCCGCGTGCTCGCCGCCGCCGAGCGCGCCGCGCGCGCGGCCGCCCCTGGCGCGATCGCAGCGGTCGACGACGTCCCGGCCGACACGGCCGGCCAGGTGCTCGTGCTCGCGCCGGCCGCCGGCGATGCCGAGGCGCGCCGCGTCGCCGAGGCTGTCGGCCGCGAGCTGCGGGCCGCGCTGCACGGGTTCAGCTTCTCGGTCGGCTACTCGCGAGTGGCGCTCGATCCGGTCGACCTCTACCGCGCCGGCAACGAGGCGCTGCTCGCCGCCAACGTGGCGGTGGCGCAGCCTGCGGGCGAGGAGCTCCAGGGCCCGGGTGTGCTCGCGTTCGAGGCGACCGGCGCCTACCGCCTGCTGCTCCCGGCGATGAGCGAGGACCCCGGGGAGCTGCAGCGCTTCTACGCGGAGACCGTCGAGCCGCTCGTCGCCTACGACGAGCAGTACGAGACCGATCTCGTCCAGACGCTCGAAACGTTCCTGGAATGCGACGGCAACGTGGCCAACACGGCGGGGCGGCTGTACACGCACCGGCACACGATCCGCTACCGGCTCGAGCGCGTTCGCGACCTGTCCGGGCTCGACGTCTCCTCCACCGACGGCCGCGAGAAGCTCGGCCTCGGGCTGAAGGCGATGCGCGTGCTCGGCATCGCCGCCCCGCGCGGGCCCGCGACCGAGCGCGGCGCCGGCGGCGGGCGCGTCCCCCGCGGCGGCCAGGAGCGCTGAATCCAGGCGTGACGATCGGGATCATCACCGGCTCGGGCACGTACGCGCTGCCCGGGTTCGAGGGCGGCGAGCCGGAGCCCGTGCCCACGCCGTGGGGGGAGGCGCCCGTCGCGCGCGGGACGCTCGCCGGTGTCGACGTGGCGCACGTCTCCCGGCACGGCGCCGGCCATGTGCGGCTCTCGAACCACGTCACCCACCGCGCGAACATCGGCGCACTGGCGCAGCTCGGGGCCGAGGCCGTGCTCGCCGTCACCGTGTGCGGCGCGGTCGACCCGGGCGTCGAGCTCGGCTCGCTGATCTGCTTCGACGACCTGCATTTCCCGTCCAACCGGCTGCCGGACGGCTCGCTGTGCACGTTCTACGCCGAGCCCGCCGACCCGCGGCGCGGTCACTGGATCTACGAGGACCCGTATGCCGGCGCGCTCCGCGCCGCGCTGCTCGACGCTGCCGAGCAGCACGGGCTGCCGATGCGCGACGGCGGCTGCTACGGCTACGTCGACGGCCCGCGCTTCAACACACGGGCCGAGATCCGCGGGCTCGCAGCGGCCGGCGTCACCGCGGTATCGCAGACCGCCGGCCCAGAGACGGTGCTCGCGGGTGAGGCCGAGCTGCCGTTCGCGCTCGTCGGCTACGCGACCGACTACGCGAACGGCGTCCAGGCGGAGGCGACCCCGGTCGAGCGCCTGCTCGAGCTGATCGCGGCCAGCACGGACGTGTTCGCCCGGCTGCTCGAGGAGACGCTGCCGCGGATCGACGCCGCGGCGCTCGCGCCGACCGGCGTCGTGTACAGGTTCCACGAGGGCTGACGCCGCTCAGCGCCTGATCCGGACCGACGCGTCCGCCCGGCCGGAAATGCGCAGCTGCGGGTCGCGGTACGACGGCTCGCCGGGACCGAGAGTCGTCCGGATCGCGGGTCGGGCGGCGGGCGGACACGCCGTCGTAGCGGGCGATCCGCTCGATCTTCGCCGCGAGCGCGCCCACGTTCGGGGCTCCCAGGTCGCCGCCGGTTTCTCCGAGATCGAAATCGAACTCCAGGATCTCGTCGGTGAGGCCCGCGTCGAGGTCGATGTCGGTACCGGTGAGCACCACGCGCCGCCGACCGGGGCGCAGGTCGCTCGGCAGACGCAGGCGGACCGTGCGGCGCTCGAGCCGGCCGCGGACGTGCTGGAGCGTCAACGTGGCGCGCACGCGGCGCCCGGCGCGCGCCCGCCGCGGCAGCCGCACGCCGCGCAGGTACGCCTGGCGCCGCCCGCGCTGGATCTGGAGGTTCGCCTCGACGCCGGTCACGTGAACCGGCGAGGCCTGGTAGGCGTCGATCAGCGACAGCGCCTGCAGCAGGTCGGCTCCCGCCGACGCTGCGAGCGCGTTGCCGGCCAGCGGGTCCGCGCGTATTGGTCACGTAGCGGTTGCAGAAGCGCGCGCGCCGCTGGAGCTCTGCGAAGCTGATCGCGAAGCAGCCGCGGCCGCTCAGCCGCGCCGGCGATCCGCCCAGCACCGAGCCGCCCGCCTGCAGCACGGCGAGCGGCGCGAGCAGCGACAGGATCGACGTGCCGAACGGCTGGTCGACGCCGCTCTCGTCGGCCACGTTCGTGACCAGCGACCGCTTGGCGCCGGTGTCGCGGTCGGTCGCGAACACCCGCACGGGGACCGTCGGCGGCAGCGCGCCGACCCGACCCGCGACCGCCGAGAGCGAGTCGTTCGTCAGCGTGCCGACGTCGTGTCCGGCGGCCGCGTACTTGTACGTGCCGGTCATGCCCGGGATCTCGATCGGGTTGTTGATGACCCGGAACACATAGGCGTCCTGGAGCAGCAGCGAGCGGGCGCCGACGCCGTCGAGCGGGTGACCGAAGCCCCACACGCGCTCCCCGTCCGTGTAGGTGACGGTGCCGATCGCGCTCGCGGCGAGGTCGCCCGACGCGTAGCCGACGCCGAACGCCGAGCCGGGGCGCAGCGCGCTGCACCGGGAACGAGCCGAGCGGACCGGCAGGCGCGGCGAGCAGCAGCCGCCCCCGCCTGGCGGCGGCGGCCTGCAGCGCGTTGCCGAGCTTCGGCGTGAGGCCCGTGATGGTCAGCGGCGCCGCCAGCGGCCCGGCGCGGTCGAGCGCCGAATGCGCGGACCTCGCGTGCGGGGCATCGACCGGGGTGCCGAGGATCGCCTCGATCGGCGTCGCCAGCGCGACCTTGCCGCCGTACTCGCCGACCGACTCCGAGATCGCGCCGATGTTGCGCGCAGTGCCCTGCGCGTCGGCGCAGTAGATCGGCGAGCCCGAGAACCCCGGCCCGAGCCCGGTCGAGTCGACAGCAGGCCCGGACGCCTCGATCAGGATCCGCGGCCCGCCCCCGGTGGCGCGGTCGTCGACCACGTCGATGACCTCGACGCCGAACGCGGCCACCTCGGTCCCGCGCACCACCGAGTAGCCGGTGCACTGCATCCCGGCGCGCACGTCGCCGAGCGGCATCACGGGATCGCCCGCGACCGCCTCGGTCGCGGGGATCAGCAGGGCGGCGACGGTGGCGGCGAGCAGTCCGGTGCGCATCCGGCGCGGCAGCGTACCGGGGATCCCCGGCGCCGGTGTGAATCTCCGCGCCGGCCGGACTGAACTCGGGGGCAGGGAGTCGAACCCAATGTCTTCCGGGACCAAAACCCGGCGTGCTACCGATTACACCACCCCCGAACGGGTGTCCTGGCAACGCGATACTACGATGCGACGCATGCCCGCCCCGACCGTGGTCATCCTCGCCGCGGGCGAGGGGACCAGGATGCGCTCCTCGCTGCCCAAGCTCCTGCACCCGATCTGCGGGCGCCCGATGATCCTGTGGCCGCTGCTGGCTGCGCGCGCCGCCGGTGCCGGGCGCGTCGTCGTCGTCGACAACCCCAAGCGGATGCTGCAGGAGCATCTGCCCGACGACGTCGAGGTCGCCATCCAGGAACAGCCGCGCGGCACCGGCGACGCTGTCGCCGCAGCCGCTGACGCGATCGACCCGTCGGCCCCGGTGCTCGTCGTCAACGGCGACATGCCGCTGATCACCGGCGAGGCGATCGCGGCGCTGATCCGGGCGCACGGAGATGCCGGCGCGCACGATCGCCAGCATGGAGCTCGACGACCCGACCGGGTACGGCCGCGTCGTCCGCAGCGCGGACGGCACCGTCGCGCGGGTCGCCGAGACGAAGACCGCCGGCGACGCGACCGAGCAGGAGCTCGCGATCCGCGAGGTCAACGCCGGCCTCTACCTGTTCGACGGCGGCGCGCTGCTCGCCGCGCTCGCCGAGCTCGACACCGACAACGCGCAGGGCGAGCTGTACCTCCCGGGCGTCCTCCCGCTGCTCGCGAGTGCCGGGAAGACCGTGCAGGCTCATCTACTCGCTCAAGCCGAGCTCGCGCTCGGCGTCAACGACCGTGTCGACCTCGCGCTCGTCACGCGGCTCGCCCAGCGGCGTATCCACGAGGCCCATCAGCGCGCCGGCGTGACGATCGTCGACCCGGCGAGCACGGTGATCGAGGCGGGCGTGGCGATCGGACCGGACACCACGATCGAGCCCTCGACGTTCGTGCGCGGAGCGACGCGGATCGGCGCCGGCTGCCATGTCGGCCCGCTGACCACCGTCATCGACTGCGACCTCGGCGACGGCGTCACCGTGCTGCAGTCGCACATCCACGGCGCGACCGCGGCCGACGGCGTGAGCATCGGCCCGTTCACGTACCTGCGCCCCGACGCCGTGCTGCGCGAGAACGCCAGGGCCGGCACGTTCGTGGAGATCAAGAACTCCACGATCGGCGCGGGGACGAAGATCCCGCACCTCTCCTACGTGGGGGACACGGACGTCGGAGAGCGATCCAACCTCGGCGCCGGCACGATCACCGCCAACTACGACGGCCGCCGCAAGCACCGCACGACGATCGGCGACCGGGTCCGCGTCTCGGTCGACACCTCGTTCGTGGCGCCCGTGACGGTCGGCGACGACGCGTACACGGCCGCCGGCTCGGTCATCACGGAGGACGTCCCGCCGGGCGCGCTCGGCGTCGCGCGGCAGCGCCAGACCAACATCGAGGGCTATGCGGAGCGCCGGAGGGAGGAGCCGTGAACCCGCAAACTGCGGACATCCGGGCGACGTCGTCGGCCGCCGGGATTACACTCAATCGCAAGGTGAGCGCGCTGGAACCTCAGCCCGTGGCCGGCACCTCGATCAACCTCGAGTACGGGAAGCGGCTCATGCTGTTCTCGGGGCGCGCCAACCCCGCGCTCGCCGCAAAGATCGCCGGCAAGCTCAACGTCGACCTCGGCGGCGTGATCCTCAAGACCTTCTCCAACGGCGAGGTCTACTGTCGCTACGAGGAGTCGATCCGCGGGGCCGACGTGTTCATCGTCCAGCCGACCTGCGGCAACCCGCAGCTGGGCGTGAACCCGAACGACGCGCTGATGGAGCTGATGGTGATGATCGACGCGGCGGTCGGCGCCTCCGCGCACCGCGTGATCGCCGTCACGCCGTGGTACGGCTACAGCCGCCAGGACAAGAAGTCCGCGCCGCGGGAGCCGATCACCGCCCGGCTCGTCGCGCGCATGCTCGAGGCCGCCGGCGCCGACCGCGTGCTCACGATGGACCTCCACGCCGGCCAGACGCAGGGCTTCTTCCAGAAGCCCGTCGACCACATGACGGCGATGTTCATCCTCACCCAGTACTTCCGCGACCTGCGGCTCGAGGACATCGTCGTGGTCTCCCCGGACGCCGGCCGCGTGAAGCTGGCGAAGAAGTTCGCCGAGAAGGTGGGAGCCGAGCTCGCGATCCTCAACAAGGAACGTCCCGCACAACAGGTGGCCGAGATCGCGTACGTGATCGGCGACGTGCGAGACAAGAACGCGGTGATCGTCGACGACCTGATCGACACCGCCGGCACGCTGCGCGCCGCCGCCGAGACCGTCAAGGACGAGGGCGCGCGCTCCGTCTACGCCTGCGCCACCCACGGCGTGTTCTCCGGCAACGCGTGGGAGAACCTCGCCGCCGCGCCGTTCGAGGAGGTCGTGGTCACCGACACGATCCCGATGCCCCCCGGCGCACCGCCGAACATCCGTGTGCTGTCGTGCGCCGACCTGCTGACCGACTCGATCCGCCGCATCTTCACCGACGACTCGGTGTCCGAGGTGTTCGGCGGCGAGAACCAGCTGTTCTGAAGAACATCGCTCTACGCGGTGCGCGGCGCTTCCTCCGCCGCCGCTGCGGCGCGCCGCCCCCGGACCCCGCCCGGGCGCACCGCGATAGCGATGACTATGCACACGACCACGCCGTAGTTCCATATGGCGCCGTCGTCGAAGATGTCGACGATCAGCAACGCAAACGCCGCCGCGATCGCCGCCCAATACACCCAGGAGTACCCCAGCATTCCGTGCTTGTCGTCTCGCATTGAGCGACTATCTCGTCTCCGCCCGTCGCGGTCAACGGCTGTTGCACCTGGCCACGGGGCACGAACCGCTGTTCAGTGGCCAGTCAGGCGCGTGCGGGTTAGCATTCGCTGACACGTATGCAGGAGAACCAGCTGTTCTGAGCTCGCGGGCGCAGCATCTGCAGGAGCTGCTCGGGCTGAACGAGGAGGAGCTGCTCGCGATCCTCGACGCCGACCCGCTCGCCGTCATCGGTGGCGAGCTGGAGCACAAGCCGGAGCTGCCGATCCTGCTCGACCTGCTCGCCGAGGCGGAGGAGCGCGCCGGCGCGCCGGTCCTGCGCCGCTGGGTGCGCGCGAGCGGGCCGGACGGCCGGCCACTCGACCTGCTGCTGGCGCGCGACTTCGGCGCCTTCGAGAACGCGCTGGGAACGCTCGCCGAACGGGGGTTCGTGATCCGGAACTAGGGTTTCGCCTGCCAGGCGAGCCGCTCGTTCCTCGCGCTCGCCTTCGGCGACGTTACTGTGGCGGCTTCCCGCCCGGCCAGGCGCCCGTGATGTAGTGCCATCCGGCGGCGCCGTAGCGGTCCACGAAGACCCGCGTGGTCTTGAAGATCACGCCCTGCAGCGCCGCCGCGCCGAGCATCTTCGCCCACGGCGCGTACTGCGTGCTGCCCTTCGGCGCGGGGTCGTCGTCGATCTTCGACCACACGACCCCGAAGAGCTTCTTGGCCACGAGGCTGGACAGGATCCCGAGGATCAGACCGATGGGCTTGTACAGGGCCCGCATATTCGGACCGACTGTACCCGTTGATATCCATACGGAAGCGGTAAACACTCTTCACAGAGCCGAAAACTCGGTGAAGGAGGCCCGGCATGGACGAGGACCCGGCAGACGAGCTGTTCCGAAGAGCCCTGATCGACGCAGGTGTGTCCGCCGCCGTCGCGCTGCGCGTCACGGGTCTCCCGCTCTGCGAGGCACTCACTGTCGTCTTCCACGGCCGCCGCGACCTCGGCACGATCCAGACCTACGTCGCCCACGGCGGGCGCGGCGCCGGCTCGGCCGTGGCGGCGGACGAGTTGCTGCGCGTCCCGTGCGACCTCGACCTGGCCGAGGCCGAGGACCGCGACGAGGCCGAGCACCTCTACGCCGAGCAGGCGACCGCTATGCGCGACGCGCTGGCAGCCGCCGACACGGTGCTCGACATCTGGCGCGAGCCGTTCGAGGACGTCGCCCGCGCGCACGTCGACGTCGACCGCCGCATCGGCCTGGAGGTGCGGCTGCCGGCGCACCGGCTGCTGCCCGCCGCTCTGGTCGCGCCCGACAAGGGCATCGTCGTCACCGCCGTCTGCTCGCCCCGGCCGCTCGCGGAGGGAAAGCCGCCGATGGGGATCGCATGCGCCCAGCAGGACGTCGCGCGCGTGTACCCGCTGCCCGAGGACCCCGAGCGCTGCCTGGAGGACTTCCTCGAGCACGCCGCCGAGCACGCGCGCCGCGTGGGCGAGCAGCTCGGCCGCCAGGAGCAGTCGGTGCGCCGCTTCCTCGAGCTGTCCGGCGAGGGGTTCGAAGAGACCGCCTAACCTGCTGCGGCGCGCATGCGCCGTAGCCGCCGTCCCGCCTTTTACATCGTCGCCGGCTTCGGGCTGTTCGTATTCCTCGGGCTGTCGTTCCTGCTCGCGCGCGGCCTGACCGGCTCGAGCGCCGAGCGCGGGAAGGTGCTCGACGTGCTCGAGGCGCAGGCGCAGGGCGACGCCGGCGCCGTGCTCGCGCAGCTCCCGGCCTGCCGCGCGGAGCCCGCCTGCGTGCAGGTGACCGAGGCCCGCGTCGCGAAGCTGCGCCGGCCGGGCGAGGTCGAGATCCTCAACTACGTGCCGAGCACCCGGCTCTCGCTCACGCGCCGCACGGGCACCGGCCGCGTCGCGTGGCGAGCCGGCACGGGCCTGCCTGTGGTGCAGTGCGTGCGCGTGCGGCGCGAGGGCCCGCTGACCGGCGGCGGCGTGACGCTGCTGGCGCTCTCGGACCCGGTCGGGCTCGAGAGCAGCTGCTGAGCCGATTCAGCGGCCGCGGGCGGGAATGCGCTGTGGCGTGTGCGGATGCGCGGGGCGCCGCAGCGGGCGCGGATAGGCGTCGCGCAGCTTGGAATGGTCGCGCAGGCGCGCACGCGCAGGGTCGGCGTCCGGCAGCGGGACGCCGCCGGTCGGGCGCGGTTTGGGCTTGGATGACGGGAGCCGGTCGTTGCCTCCCCCGCCGCCGCCCTCGTCGTCGTCGGGCGGCTTCCACGACGAGGTCGAATCCGACCGCAGGAACATCATGAACAGGATCACGCCCAGCACGAGCGCGACGACATGGAGCGCACCGAAGATCACCATCAACTCTTCATCGGGCGTCATAGCCGAAGATTACCCCTCCGGCGCGGCCGTTCAACGACCGTTCGCTACCATCGGCTGCCGCTTTATGGCCGCCACGACCGACACGTCCACGCTCGACGTCCAGTCGCGCGCCGCGGAGGGTTCCCGCTCCGCACGCCGTCTCCGCCGCACCGGCCAGGTGCCCGGCGTGATCTACGGCGGCGACGGCGGCCCGGAGCTGTTCGCGGTCGACGCCCGGATCCTGCGCAACACCTTGGCGCGTTCGGGCGCGATCCTCGAGGTCGCCGTCGACGGCGCCGGCGCGAACCCGGTGCTCGTGAAGGACGTCCAGCGCCATCCCGTGCGCGGCCAGGCCGTCCATGTGGACTTCCTGCGCGTCGACATGAAGGTCGCGATCCAGACGACCGTCAATCTCGAGCTCACAGGCGGCGACCGCGCTCCGGGCGTGGGCGAGGGCGGCGTGCTGTCGCAGGGCGTGATCGAGCTCAGCATCGAGGCGTTGCCCGGCGACATCCCGGACTCGATCGTGTTCGATGTGTCCGGCCTGGAGATGAACGCGAACGCGACGCTCTCCGAGCTGACCGCGCCCCCGGGCGTGACGCTGCTCGACGACCCCGACACGGTGGTCGCCACGATCACTCCGCCGTCGCAGGAGCCGGTCGAGGAAGAGATCGAGACCGAGACCGAGCTCGTCGGCGAAGCCGAGGCGCCGGCCGAGGCCGAGGGCGGCGGCGAGGAGGCCGAGGCGGCCTCCGACGAGTCCTGAAGCTCTTCTCCTCCGCACCCGTCGACTGGCTCGTCGTCGGCCTCGGCAATCCTGGCTCGCGCTACGCCGGGACGCCCCACAACGTCGGCTTCCTCGTCGCCGATGCGCTGATCGCGCGCTGGGACCTGGGCAAGCCGAAGAAGAAGTTCGCGGGCGAGCTGACCGAGGGCCGCGCGGGCCCGGGCGGCCCCCGCGTCGCGGTGCTCAAACCGCAGACCTACATGAACGAGGCGGGCCGCTCGGTCGGCCCCGCGCGCGGCTCCTACAAGCTCGACCTCGACCGCGTGCTCGTGATCCACGACGAGATCGACCTGCCGTTCGGCGACATCCGCGTGCGCCTGGGCGGAGGCCTGGCGGGCCACAACGGGCTGAAGTCGCTCAAGCGCGAGCTCGGCAGCGCCGACTTCCAGCGCGTCCGCGTCGGCGTCGGCCGCCCGGACACGACCGACCCTGAGATCGTGTCGGCGCACGTGCTCGGCAAGTGGCGCCAGAGCGCCGCCGAGGTGCGTGAGCTCGTCGAGCGGGCGCGCGACGAGGCCGAGCGCGTGGTCCTCGATCGTACGTGATAACGTACGATCGTATGCCGGTTCGCGACTGGGACGCCAAGACGTACGAGCGCCTGTCGGCGCCGCTGACCGCGATGGGCACCGACGTGCTGGACCGGCTCGTGCTGGACGGCGACGAGACCGTGCTCGACGCCGGCTGCGGCACCGGCAACGTGACCCGGATCCTGCTCGACCGGCTCCCGCGCGGGCGCGTGATCGCGGTCGACGCCGCTCCCTCGATGGTCGAGCAGGCGCGCGAGCTGCTGCCCGCCGCTGTCGACGTGCGCCAGGCGAACCTGCTCGACCTGACGCTCGACCAGCCCGTCGACGCGATCCTCTCGACCGCGACCTTCCACTGGATCGGCGACCACGACCGGCTGTTCGCGAACCTGCATCGCGCGCTCAGGCCGGGCGGCCGGCTGGTCGCGCAGTGCGGCGGACACGGCAACGTCGCGGAGATCAAGCAGGCGGGCCTCGCGGTCGCGCACGAGGCGCCGTACGCCGAGCACTTCGACGGCTGGCAGCCCGATTGGACGTTCGCCACCCCCGCGGAGACCGAGCGCCGTCTCCACGCCGCCGGCTTCACCGACGTCTGGTGCTGGCTCACGCACGTGGACGTCGACCCGGGCGATCCCGCGGCCTACCTGCGAGCGATCTGCCTCGGCTCCTTCGTCGCCCGGCTGCCCGAGGACCTGCGCGAGCCGTTCGTCGCGGCGGCGCTGCAGCGGCTCCCCGATCCGCTCGAGATCCACTACGTGCGCCTGAACATCCTCGCCCGCGCCTGATCAGGGGCGACACTTCGTGTCGCGATGCCCGACGACGAGGCGATCCTCGCCGCGCTCGACACCGAGCCGGACGCGTTCGCGGTGCTCTACCGGCGCCACGTCGACGACCTGCTCGCCTACCTGCGGAAGCGCGACCCCGCGCTCGCCGCGGATGCGTGCGCCGAGACGTTCGCGACGGCGCTCGACGACGCGCATCGATTCGATCCCGCGCGCGGGCCGGTGGTCGACTGGCTCCATCTCATCGCCGACCGGCTGCTCGCGCACGCCGGGGAGCGCGGCGTGGTCGAGGACCGCGCGCGCCGGCGGCTCGGCATGGCGGCGCTCGCGCCGGGCGACGGCTTCGTGGATGCGCTGGAGGAGGAGCTCGTCGCGGCCGCCCGGTTCCTGTCCACGCGCCGGCGCGTGCGGGTCGCGCTGCCGCGAGTGCGGCGCCCGCGGGTCGCGCTGCCGCGCCTGCGGCGCCCGCCGCTCGGCGCGGTCGCCGCGCTCGTGGTGGTCGTCGTTGCGCTCGTGGCTGCGCTCGTCCTGCTCCGGGGCGGCGGCGGCGATGACGTAGCCCGCGACGCCGCCCCGGCGCCCCCGCCCAATGCCGTGATCTCGCTGCCGGCGATGGAGCGGCTCGAGCGCTGCGCGGAGCCGGTCCGCGCGCCGATTCCGGCCCGCGGGGAGTTCGGCGAGATCGCGCTGCTCGCGCGCGCCCAGCAGCAGCACGACCGGCTCCCGTTCCCGCCGCGCCGGCTACCGATCGGGACATTCGACCCGCGCGCCACGCGCCTGGCCTCGTCCCGCCTGACCGCCGGCGTCCACGTCGTGCCGTCGACGCAGGTCGCGGAGTTCGCAGGCTGCGGCGCCGATGACGGGCCCGGCGTGTGCCTCGTGGCCGCCGATCGGAGCTTCAGCTGCTTCACGATCGCCGACGTGAACGCGGGTCGTGCCGTCGCGCGCACACGGAACGGCGTGCTGGTGGGCGTCGCGCCCGACGGGGTCGGCCGCGTGACGCTCTCGTCCGGCGGCCATTCCGCGGGCGCCGACGTCCAGCAGAACTTCTTCGAGACGCAGCTCGACGCGATCCGCGGCACGCGGGTCGAGCTGGCGCTGCAGCGCGCCGACGGCTGCGAGCGCACGGTCGCGCCCGAACTGCTGCGAGCGGTGGCGGTGCTGCGCGTACCCAGGCAGCCTTCGGTCGTGCTGCCGGCCGCCGCGCTGGGTGTGGTGCGCGCGTTTGCGGGCCGGATCGACGCCGTGGTCGACGACGGCGCGCGCTTCTGGGGCGGCGGCGACGGCGTCGAGTACTGGGTCGTGCCCGTCGTGCCCAGCGGGGAGGAGCCGTGTGCGCCCGCGACGCGGGTCTGCGTCATCGCCGTCCCGGAGGATCGGTTCGCCGACGGCTCGTGCGTGCTCGACGACACCCCGGAAGACGAGCAGTGGCGCCTGGCGCCGCTGCTCCTCGGCAACGCTGCGATCTACGGCGTCGTGCCCGACGGCGTGACCCGCGTACGGGTGACGATCGGCGACGTGAGCGCGGAGGTCGAGGCGAGGGACAACGTCGTCGGCGGCGTGCTGCCATTCCCCTACCGGGCCGAGGCGGACACGCGAGTCGAATTGCTGCGCTGAGCCCTTCTACCATCGGCTGGCTCGCCCCATGTCGCTTCGCCCGTTCCTCGCCCATCTCGAGCGCCACCCCGACGCCGACAAGCTGTCGGAGCCGGACGCGCGCGCGTTCGTCTCGCAGGCGCTGCGGCCGTACCTGATAGCGGCCGTCGCAGAGCGCGACGCGCGGCGCCCGACCGTGGTCGTCGCCGGCGACGACCGCGCGGCCCGCGACCTCGCCGCCGACCTGCGCGCATGGCTCCGGCCGCGCGCCGTCCGCTTCTACCCGAGCCGCGGCGTCGCCTACGAGTCGCACCTCACGCCGCCGGCGCACCTCGTCGGCCTGAGGGTCGCCGCGCTCGATGCGGTGCTGGAGCGCAGCCCGGGAGCGGAGGCGCCGGTGATCGTGATCTCGGCTGTCGCCTTGTCGGAGAAGGTGCCCGATCCCGCGCTGCGTCCGCACGGCTTCAAGCTCGCAGTCGGCGAGCTGCTCGACCTCGACGAGGCCGCGAACGACCTCGTCGCGGCGGGCTACGAGCGCGTCGACCAGGTCGATGACCGCGGCCAGTTCGCGGTCCGCGGCGGGCTGCTCGACGTCTACCCCGCCACCGAGGAGCGCGCGATCCGGGTCGACCTGTTCGACGACGAGATCGAGTCGCTGCGCTGGTTCTCCACGTTCACCCAGCGCAGCCTCGGCGACACCGACAGCGTCGAGATCGCGCCCGCGGCCGAGCTCGCGGCCGAGCACCGCGAGCTGGCCGAGATCGCCGCGCTCGAGACCCCCGAGGAGCGTCCCGACATCGCCGAGCTGCTGCCCGTCGACGACTTCCGCGACCTGCTCGACCTGTTGCCCGGCGACGCCGAGCTGATCCTCGCCGCCGAGGAGGACATCGAGCCGACGCTGCGCGATCACTGGGACGACGTTTGCGCGGCATTCCACGACACCGACGCACACCAGCTCTACGTCAAGCCCGACGGCATCCTCGCGCAGCTCGATCAGCGCAAGCCGCTGCGGCTCTCGTCGATCTCCGGCTCCCAGCCGCTCGAGTTCCGCGCCCAGGCGGCCGAGTTCGCGGCTCGCAGCCTGGGAGAGGCCGAGCCGGAGCTGGAGAAGCTGATCCGATCCGGCTACACGACGCTCGTCACGTGGCCGAACAAGGGCGGCGGCGAGCGCGCGGCCTACAACCTCGCGCGCGTCAAGGCGCGCTGGGACGGGACGGAGGCGGGGCTCGTCTTCCAGGAGGCGAACCTGCGCGACGGCTTCGTCGCCCCGGGGCTGAAGCTGGCGGCGATCCCCGAGCACCGGCTGATCCACCGGCGCCGCGCGGCCGCGCGTCCAGCGCGCGGCGGGCGCGGCCTGCTGCGCAGCTTCGCCGACCTGCGCACCGGCGACTTCATCGTCCACGAGGACCACGGCGTCGCGCGCTTCGCCGGCTTCGACACCAAGACCGTCGGCGGCATCACGCGCGACTATCTCGACCTCGAGTTCCAGGGCGACGACAAGGTCTTCATGCCGGTCGACCAGCTGGCGAAGATCTCCCGCTACGTCGGCGCCGACGGCAACCAGCCGACGCTCTCCAAGCTCGGCGGCACGCGCTGGGATCGGATCAAGGCGCGCGCACGCCGCGCCGCGCAGGAGCTGGCCGGCGAGCTGCTCAACCTGTACGCCGAGCGCAAGCGCCGGCGCGGCTACGCGTTCGAGCCCGACACCGACTGGCTGCGCGAGTTCGAGGCCGCGTTCCCCTACCGCGAGACGCCCGACCAGCGCGATGCGATCGAGGCCGTCAAGGCCGACATGGAGTCCGAGCGCCCGATGGACCGGCTGATCTGCGGCGACGTCGGCTACGGCAAGACCGAGGTCGCGCTGCGCGCCGCGTTCAAGGCCGCCAACGACGGCAAGCAGGTGCTGATGCTCGTGCCGACGACGATCCTCGCGCAGCAGCACTACGGCACCTTCACCGAGCGCCTGCGCGACTACCCGTTCACGATCGAGCAGGTCAGCCGCTTCCGCCCGGCGGCGGAGCAGCGCGCCGCGGTCAAGCGCTTCGCCGAGGGCAAGGTCGACATCCTGATCGGCACTCACCGCCTGCTCAGCCGCGACGTCCGCGCCAAGGACCTGGGGCTGATCATCGTCGACGAGGAGCAGCGCTTCGGCGTCAAGCAGAAGGAGCTGCTGCGCCAGCTCAGGCTCAGGGTCGACGTGATCAGCATGAGCGCGACGCCGATCCCGCGCACGCTGCAGATGAGCTTGGCCGGCCTGCGCGACATCAGCGTCATCGAGACGCCGCCCGAGGGTCGCCGGCCGGTCAAGACCTACGTCGGCGAGTACGACGAGGACCTGGTCAAGCAGGCGCTCGAGCGCGAGCACGCGCGGGGCGGCCAGGCGTTCTTCCTGCACAACCGCGTAGAGGACATCGACGAGACCGCGGAGCATCTGCGTGCGCTGTGCCCGGCGCTGCGCTTCACCGTCGCGCACGGCCAGATGGAGGAGAAGCGGCTCGAGCAGCGGATGATCGGCTTCCTGCGCGGCGACGCCGACGTGCTGGTCTCGACGAGCATCATCGAGTCCGGCATCGACATCCCGCAGGCGAACACGCTGGTCGTCGACCGCGCCGACATGTTCGGTCTCAGCCAGCTCTACCAGATCCGCGGCCGCGTCGGCCGCTCGCGCGAGCGCGCCTACGCCTACCTGCTCTATCCCAGCGCCGCGGCGCTGACCCAGGAGGCCGCCGACCGCCTCGCCGCGCTGTCGGACTACACCGAGCTGGGCGCCGGCTTCAAGGTGGCGATGCGCGATCTCGAGCTGCGCGGCGCCGGCTCGCTGCTGGGCGATGAGCAGTCGGGCCATGTCGCCGCGCTCGGCTTCGAGCTCTACATGCAGATGCTCGACGAGGCGGTGCGCTCGATGGGCCAGACCGACGGCGCCGACGAGCTGCCCGAGCCGGTCCGGCTGGACGTCAACGTCGACGCCTACGTGCCCGCGGACTACATCCCCTACGAGCAGGCCAAGGTCGACGTCCACCGCCGCATCGCGGGCGCGCGCGACGTCGCCGAGCTGGAGGAGCTGCGCGCCGAGCTCGCCGACCGCTTCGGCGATCCGCCCGAGCCGCTGGAGAACCTGATCACGCTGCAACAGGCGCGGATCAAGCTCGGCGAGGCCGGCGCCACGGCGGTCACGTTCCGGCAGGGCCGGCTCGCGGTCACGCCGATCGAGCTGGACTCCGTACGCGCCAAGAAGATCCGCGCCGAGATCCCCGGTGCGCTGTACGAATCCGGCAAGTCGCAGCTGTCAGTGCGCGTGCCGGAGGACCCCGCCAAGCGCTTTCCGGCGGTAGTGCGCGCGGCCGACGTGTTGCTCGAGGTCTCACGCGAGGCCGCGTGAACTTCACGCGAGCTTTATGACCGGCCCGCTACTCTGCGCCGCGATTATGAGACGAACGCTGACATTGTTGGCGCTCGGCGCCTTTGTTGTGCCCGCCGCGATCGTGGCCGGCTGTGGGGGAGTGCCGGGCAACGCGGTGGCCGAGGTCGACGGCACCGCGATCGAGAAGGACAACTACGAGCACTGGCTCAACGTCGCGGCGAAGTCCAAGGGTCCTGAGTTCAAGGTCCCCGACCCGCCCGAGTACACCGACTGCATCGCGCAGGCCAAGAAGGCCGCCGCCAAGCCGGCCGAAGGTCAGCCCAAGCAGACCGACGCCGACTACAAGAAGCAGTGCGAGCAGCAGTACAACGAGCTGCGCGACCAGGTCGTGGGCCTGCTGATCTCGTTCGAGTGGGTCGAGCGCGAGGCCGAGGAGCAGGGCATCAAGCTCAGCGACGCCGAGGTCAAGAAGTCGTTCGAGGAGCAGAAGAAGCAGTCGTTCCCGAAGGAAGCGGACTACCAGAAGTTCCTCAAGGACTCCGGCCAGACCAACGAGGACGTCATGCAGCGTGTGCGCCTCGACCTGCTGTTCCAGAAGATCCGCGACAAGGTGATCAAGGGCAAGGACAACGTCACTGACGCGCAGATCAAGGAGTACTACGACACCAACAAGGCCCAGTTCGCACAGCCCGAGCGGCGCGACCTGAGCATCGTCCTCACCAAGAACAAGGCGAAGGCGGAGGAGGCCAAGGCCCAGCTCGAGTCCGGCGAGTCGTTCAAGTCGGTCGCGAAGGAGTACTCGATCGACGACGCGTCAAAGGCGCAGGGAGGCAAGCTCCCGGCCGTCGCCAAGGGTCAGCAGGAGAAGGCGTTCGACGACGCGATCTTCAAGGCCCCGAAGAACGAGATCGTGGGTCCTGTCAAGACGCAGTTCGGTTGGTACGTGTTCGAGGTGGACAAGGTCACCAAGGCGTCGCAGCAGTCGCTCGCGCAGGCCAAGACCACGATCAAGCAGGTACTGGCGTCGCAGAACCAGCAGAAGGCGCTCGACACCTACGTCAAGGACTTCCGCACGAAGTGGAAGGAGAAGACGGAGTGCCGCGAGGGCTTCGTCACGCAGGACTGCAAGAACGCGCCGAAGCCGACGCCGACGCCGACCCCCGGCGCGGTCCAGCCCGCCCCCACGACTGAGGGCCAGTAGGAATCAGGTACGGCGGGTGAGCAGCCCCGACGACGTGGCCGCGGCGATCGCGGCGCTCGACGAGCTCACCCGCCGGCTTCGCCGCGAGTGCCCCTGGGACCGCGAGCAGGACGAGCGCTCGATCGTCCCTCACACCGTCGAGGAGGCATACGAGCTCGCCGCCGCGGCGCACGCGGACGACGACGCCAAGCTGCTCGACGAGCTGGGCGACGTCCTGTTCCAGGTCCACTTCCTCTCGCTGCTGCTCGAGGAGCGCGGCGGCGGGACGATGGCCGACGTCGCCGAGCACGTGCGCCAGAAGCTGATCCGGCGCCACCCCCACATCTTTGGCGATGTGGAGGCGGAGCACGCAGGCGAGGTGCTGCGCAACTGGGATGCGATCAAGCGAACCGAGGACGGGCGCGAGCCCGGGATCTTCGGTGAGGTGCCCGAGAACCTCCCGGGACCGCTGTACGCGCGCAAGGTGCAGCGGCGCGCGGCGTCGACCGGGTTCGACTTCGACCACGTGCCGTACGAGGCGGTGCGCGGCGAGCTCGACGAGCTCGAATCTGCGAACGACCGCGAGGCGCGCTTCCACGAGGTCGGCGACGTCCTGTTCGCAGCCGTCAACCTGGCGCGCAAGCTCAAGGTCGATCCCGAGCTGGCGCTGCGCGCCGCGTCCGACCGCTTCCGCGCCCGCGTCGAGGGTGCGGAGGGCCTCGCAGCATCGGACGGCGCGGACTGGAACGATCTGGCCCCCGAGGCGCAGCTCGCGTACTACGCGCGCGCCCGCCTCGCCGAGTGAGCACCCTCTCCCCAGGAGCGCCAGCCTTGAGCCAGATCGAGTCCGTCCATGCCCGCCAGATCCTCGACTCGCGCGGGAATCCGACCGTCGAGGTCGAGCTGCTGCTGCGCTCAGGCGCCCACGGCCGCGCCGCGGTGCCGTCCGGCGCGTCGACCGGCGAGTTCGAGGCGACCGAGCTGCGCGACGGCGGTGACGCCTATCTCGGCAAGGGCGTGACGAAGGCCGTTGCCAACGTGAACGGCGAGATCGCGCAGGCGATCTCCGGGCGCGACGTGCTCGACCAGGAGGGCCTCGACCGCGCACTGATCGAGCTCGACGGCACGCCGAACAAGAGCCGGCTCGGCGCGAACGCGATCCTCGGCGTCTCGCTCGCCGGCGCGCGCGCGGCCGCGGCGGAGGAGAGCCAGCCGCTGTGGCGCTACCTCGGCGGCGAGTCCGCCCGGATCCTGCCGGTGCCGATGATGAACGTGCTCAACGGCGGCGCGCACGCGGACAACTCGGTCGACTTCCAGGAGTTCATGGTCGTACCGGTGGGCGCTTCGCGGTTCAGCGACGCGCTCCGCATGGGCACCGAGGTCTTCCACCGGCTCAAGAAGCACCTGCACGATCGCGGCCTGGGCGGCGGGGTCGGCGACGAGGGCGGCTTCGCACCCAACCTGGAGTCCAACGAGGCGGCGCTCGAGGCGCTCGTCGCCGGCATCGAGGCCGCCGGGTACGCGCCCGGCGAGGACCTCGTGATCGCGCTCGATCCCGCCACCAGCGAGCTCTACGACGGCGGCGTGTACGACCTCGAGCACGAGGGCCGCAAGCTGTCGTCGGACGAGCTGGCCGGCTATTGGGCCGACCTCGCCGGGCGCTACCCGATCAAGTCGATCGAGGACGGCATGGACGAGGAGGACTGGGACGGCTGGAAAGAGCTGACCGACCGGATCGGCGACACCGTCCAGCTCGTCGGCGACGACCTGTTCGTGACCAACACGGAGCGCCTGGCGCGCGGGATCGACAGCGGCGTCGCCAACTCGATCCTGGTCAAGGTCAACCAGATCGGCACGCTGACCGAGACCCTGGCGGCGATCGCAATGGCGCGCAGCGCCGGCTACACGGCGGTCATGTCGCACCGCTCGGGCGAGACCGAGGACACGACGATCGCCGACCTGGCGGTGGCCACCGGCTGCGGGCAGATCAAGACCGGCGCGCCGTCGCGCTCGGATCGTGTCGCCAAGTACAACCAGCTGCTGCGGATCGAGGAGGCGCTGGGGGCGGACGCCGAGTACCCCGGCAGGTCCGTTTTCCGCAGCTAACTCCCGGAGCGCAGGCGGGAGGCTGCCCGCGGGGGCGGGTCGCGCCGCGACGCGGACAGCCGGACGCCGAGCACCGGAGCGATCTCCGGAAGGAAGGACGCGCTCGAGGTCGAAGGCGTCGGCATGACCGTTCCTCGCATCCGCTGGGACCGCGTCGGGCGCTGGGCGCTGATCGGCGTCTTCGCGTTCGTGCTGTACCTCTACATCGGCCCGGCCCGCACGTGGGTCAGCACCTACGCCGAGGCCAAGCGCAAACGCGACGAGGTCGCGGCGATGCGGGCGCAGAACGAGCGGCTGCAGGCCCGCAAGGCGGAGTTGCAGCGGCCCGGGGCAGTCGAGTTCGAGGCGCGCCGGCTCGGCATGGTCAAGGCCGGCGAGAAGCTGTACGTGATCCGCTGACCGGGTTCAGCTCGCCGGCGAGGATCCGTGGCCATGTCACGTCTGGGCGCTACCCGGGCCGGTCGTCGCGCGGCGTCAGCCGGCGAGCTCGCCGGTCAGGTAGCGCTGGAGCGTCGGGCCGACCGCCGCCGCGAGCGTCTCCGGATCCGCGTCGGCGATCGGGTGCACGCGAACGACGTAGCGGGCCATGATCAGCCCCACCACCTGGGATCCCGCGAGCCCGGCCCGCAGCGCGGGGTCCGGCGCGTCGACGGCGGTGGCCAGGCGGCCGAGCATCTCGCGCTCCACGAACCCGCGGAGCAGCTCGGCGGCCTGGTCGTTGCCGGCCGCCGACCGCACGAGCCCGATGAACGGGCGGCCGTCGGGCCCGTCGAGCCGCTCGATGATCGTGCGCACCAGGCGCACGCCGAGCCCGTCGATCCCGTCCGCGACGAGCTCCTGCACGATCTCGGCCGGGCTCATCGGCAGCTCCAACGCGGCGGCGAACAGGCCGTCCTTGCTGCCGAAGAAGTAGCTCACGAGCGCGACGTCGACGTCAGCGTCGGCGGCGACGTCGCGCAGCCGCGTGCCGTCGTAGCCATACGCGGCGAAGCGGGCGCGCGCGGCCTCGAGCACGGCGCCGCGGGTGTCCGCGGCGTCGGCTCGAGGTCCGCGCCGCCGCTTGGGCCGGGCGGAATCGGAGCGGGGCACGCCCCGGATCGTAGTCACGCGGCCTCCGCCTCGGGCACGGCGGCGCGCGCGGCGCGGGCGCTCGGCAGCACCCGCGCGACGAGCACGGCGGCCGCGATGCTCAGCGCGCCGGCGACGATCATGCCGACCCCCATCGCGCCGGTGAACGAGTCGGCCGCGGACGCGAGCAGCGACGAGCCCGCCTGTGGCGGCAGCTGCCCGGCGACGGCGCCGGCGGCGCCGACCGACTCGCCGGCCGCCTCGCGGGCCGCCGGCGGCAGCCCCGCGAGCGACGAGTCGAGGTCGCGCTCGTAGAGCGAGTTGACCAGCGAGCCGACGACCGCGACGCCGAGCGCGCCGGAGACCATCCGCGCGACCGTGTTCATCGCGGAAGCGACGCCCGAGCGCGCGGCCGGCACGGCGCCGACGACCGCGTCGGTGGCCGGCGCCATGATCCAGCCCATCGAGAGCGCGAGCAGGAAGAACCAGCCGATCAGCACGATCGCGCTGGTCGTGGGGTCCCACAGCGCCGTGCTCGCGAGCAGTAGGCCGACGCCTGTGAGCCCGGTCGCCACGACCGGCCCCGTGCCGAGCCGCCCGGCCGCGCTGCTCGACGAGCCGGCGCCCATGACCAGCCCGAGCGCCATCGGGCTCATGATCGCGCCGGCCTCGATCGCGGAGAAGCCATGCGCAAACTGGAGGTACTGGGTGAGCGCGAAGATGCCGCCCAGCAGCGAGAAGAAAGCGACGCTCACGGCCACGGTGCCGACGCTGAAGCGCGCGCTGCGGAAGAAGCCGAGGTCGAGCATCGGCTGCGGCGTGCGCCGCTCCCACCAGACGAACGCCGCGAGCAGCGCGGCCGCAGACGCCAGCAGGCCGACGATCGTGGCGCTGCCCCAGCCGGTCCCCGGCGCCTCGATGATCGCGTACACCAGCAGCGTGAAGCCGGCCGTCGAGAGCGCAGCGCCGGGAAGGTCGAACGCGCCGGGCAGCGGGTCGCGGCTCTCGGGGACGAGCCGGATGCCGAGCAGCAGCGCGGTGAGCGCGACGGGCACGTTGACGAGGAACACGGCCGACCAGTCGAACCACTCGATCAGCAGACCGCCGGCGAGCGGTCCGAGCCCGATGCCGACGGCGGCCAGCGCGGCCCAGATCCCGATCGCCTTGGCGCGCTCCTCGGAGGGGAAGACGTTCGCGATGATCGACAGCGTCGCGGGCATGATCAGCGCGGCGCCGATGCCCATCAGCGAGCGGATCGCGATGACTTCTCCGGATGAATCGGCGAACAGGGCGCCGAGGCTGGCGAGCCCGAATATCGCGATACCGGACTGCAGCGCGAGCTTGCGGCCGAACCGGTCGCCGAGCGTGCCGAACACCAGCAGCAGCCCGGCGAACACCAGCAGGTAGGAGTCGACCATCCACTGCAGGGTCGTCCCGGTGGCGGAGAACTCGTCCTGCAGCGTCGGCAGCGCGACGTTCAGGATCGTGTTGTCGAGCCCGATGATGACCAGGCTCAACGAGAGGACCGCGAGTGTCTTCCAGCGGTTGGCGTGAACTTTGGAATCCATGTCTTGCCTCTCTCGTTTCATCGGCGGATGAAAAGAGCCTAGCTCGTATCGGTCGAGATTTCAACCATGGATGAATCAGGCATCTCGCTACCCTCGCCAGGCATGGCGTTCGAGACCGCGTTGGAGCAGTGGCAGGCCGGGGTGCGGCGGCTGGAGGAGGCGCCGTTCGACGAGCGTCCGGTGCTCGAGCTGGTGACGCGCGAGGTGCAGAGCGAGCTACGCCGCCGGCTCGGCTCCACGTTCACGACCGAGGAGCTGGCCGAGCTCTACGACGCCGGCACGAGCTGGGTCTCGGACATCGCGATCGCGGTCGCGCCGGAGGCCCCGTTCGCCTGGGACGTGCGGGTCGTCGGCGACGCGGCGTTCGCGCGCTATCTACGGGAAGCGGTTGACTACGCGGGTGGGCGCCGGCTCGCGTGAGCGCGTCGCCGGGCTCAGAACTGCGGCATTGAAGGCAGGTCTGGAGTGCCGCGGCGTGCTGTGTTGCGCCTTGAAGTCGTATAGCGACCTCAAGGCGCAACGGAGCGGCCGCCAATCCCGCTGTGTTGCGCCTTAGCCGCGAATAGCGCGGTCAAGGCGCAACAGAGCATCCGCCGCGGCGATCCGCGCACCCTTTCAATGCCGAAGTTCGCCTCAGCCCGCCACCCGCAAGAAGCGGTAGACCACCCACGCCCGGTGGAACCCCAGCCGCGCGTACAGGTGCTGCGCGGCCCCGTGCGCGTCGGTGAACAGGAACGTGAGCTGGTCGCCGGCCTCCGCAGCCGCCCGCGCGACGACCGCGTAAGCCAGGCCGCGGCCGCGGCGGGACGGCGTCGTGTAGACGCGCTCGACCTCGTCGGCGTGCGGCGTGGCGAGCAGCAGGCACATCGACACCGGGCGGCCGTCCTCGCGCGTGCAGAACGCCCGCGCGCCGGTCAGCTCGGCGCGCCCGCGCTCCCACGCGAGCATCGCCTCGACGGCCTCTTCGGTCCCCCACGGCTCGGCGCGCATCCACTCGGCGCGCAGCGGCCAGATCACCTCGGGGTCGACCTCCTCGACCGCCTGGTCAACCGGCGGCGGCGTGCCCTCCAGCGCCATCAGCAGGTGCCGGCTGACCTGCCAGCCGGCCGCGGCGAGCGCGGGCGCGACCGTCGCGCCGATCGGCTCGTGGAGCACCTCGGCCGCGGGCTGGGTCGGGAACCGGGTCTCGGCCGCGAACGCGATGTCGCCGGCGCGCACGCCGTGGGTGGTCTCGACGCGCACGGTGTTGACCTCGCGCACCCACGGCACGCCCTTGTGGAACACGGCCGTTCCCCATGGCAGGGGCTCCGTCCATTCGGCGACCGCGTCCTCGACCGCGCACAGGTGCGCGACGATCCGGTCGAGGTCAGTCGTCGTCGTCCTCGTCGCCGCCTGCGCGGCGGATCACGATCTGGTCCTCCTCGATCGTGACCTCGACGGGGCGGTGGCCCGCCCAGTGCTCCGCGTACACCGGGTCGTCCTCGACGGCGGGGTCGAGCCACAGGCCGTAGCCCTCCTCGCCGTGGTCGAACGTGCCCTCGAGCGGCCCGGCGGCCTTCTTGCGACCGCGGCCGCGCGGACGTGCACGTGTCCGGCGAGCCGGCTTGGCGGGCTCGGGCGCCTCCTCCTCGGCGGCCTCCTCCTCCTCCGCCTTGCGCGCGGCCTCTTCGGCGGCCTTCGCCTCCTCCTCGGCGCGGCGCACCTCCTCGGCCTCGAGCTCGGCTGCGATCGCGGCGTCGTCCTCGGCGCGCAGGTCGACTTCGTCGGTCGCGGCCTCCGCGGTCCCGTCGCCGTCGGGCTCCAGGCCGTGCTCGCGCTTGAACGCCTGGATCTGCTGCACGGTCACCTCGAGCTGGTGGGCGATCCACGCGTCGGTACGGCCCTGTCGCACCCACCCACGGATCTGGTTAAGCTGCGGACGCAGCGACCGGCGGCTCATGAGCAGGCCGGGAGACTAGCGAAACCCCTCCGGTGCAAGCCCCATGGTGCAGGGGACACTGTGTCGGTAGGCTCTGTGGAGGCAGTTTGGGGCATTCGGCTCGGGGTACCGGGCACACGATGGGTACCGAATGGCAGGGAGGCGGAAGTTGCTCGTACTGACACGCAAGTCCAACCAGTCGATCATGATCGGCGACGACATCGAGGTGTCGGTTCTGTCGATCATGGGCGAGAAGGTGCGCATCGGGATCCAGGCGCCGCGCGACATCCCGGTGTTCCGGCGGGAGGTCTATCTCGAGATCCAGCAGGAGAACGTCGCCGCCGGCGCCTCCGCGCGCGCCGAGGTCGATGATGCGCTCAAGCGGCTCAGCGCGAACCGCACCTAAGTAATCAGGGCGCTCGCGCTATCCCATTATGTAGTAGAGCGTCTGGAACATCGCGATCGTCACCACGACCGCGGTGGCGATCAGCGTGAGCACCAGGAGCGCGAAGCGCATCGAGCCCATCTTGTGCGACTTCTCGATGTGCCGCTGGCGGGTGCGCAGCTCGGCCCGGCGGGCCAGCCGCTCGCGCCGCTCGCGGTCCTCCTCGATCTCCTCGACGAACGCCTCTTCGATCTGCGCGAGGCTCTGCTGCATCCGCATGGGAACCATCTTATGACGAGCACGCGCTCCAGAGGCCGCTTCCCGCTCGACGGGCGTCGCGAGCCAGCCGCCGGAAGCGGTCCTCGTGGCGCACGTTGGGCGGCACCGTGAGCGGCTGCGCGTAGCCGCGCCGTACGAGTTCCGCGTTCACGAACGTGTCGTCCGCGTACACGTACGCGAGCAGGCGGCCGTAGCGGTCGCGCTCGTCGGCGTCGCGCTCGAGCCGCACCTCGCCGCCGGCGACGAGCTCGGCGTTGAACGCGGTCGCGCGTGCGCTGAAGCAGTCACCGCGCTCGGGCGCGTCGATGCCGATGTAGCGCACCCGCTCCTCGCGGCCGGAGGCGAGCCGCACGCGGATCGTGTCGCCGTCGGTCACGCGCACGACGCGGCCCGAGAGCGGCTGCGGGGCGTCGTCGCCGCAACCGGCGGCCGCGAGCAGCGCGGCCGCCGCGACAGCGAGTCGCTTCAGACGCGCGCGCCCGACTCCGCGTCGTCGTAGACCTGCACGAAGCGCAGGTAGTTGTCGGCGACCTTCTCCGCAGCCGCCTCGCGCGCCAGGTCGCCCGCGAGGAACCCCTTGAGCGCGTCCCACCAGATCGAGCGGCCGATCGCAAACCCGACGAAGCCGTCGACCGGCGCCGCCTGCCGCAGCCAGTGGTCGACCTTCTCGTCGGACGCGCCGCGCCCGAGCAGCACGCAGACGACGCCCTCGCGGCCCGCGCCCGTGCGCGTCTGCAGGGCCAGCTCCTCCGCGTCCTCGCGCGCGTCGACGCCCTCGATCTTCCAGACGTCGACCTCGATGCCGAAGTCCTGGATGTCCTTGATCGTCTGCTTCATCAGCGCCGGCCGCAGCTCGGCGTCGTAGCGGTCGGTGTCGCCGCCGACCGACTCCAGCTGCGCCGGCTCGGCGGGTACGAGCAGCTCGAACAGGAACTTGCGGTCGTTGGCGTGCAGCCAGTCCGCCAGCTCCTTCAATCGGCCGAGCTGGCGCCGGTTCATCTCCGCGTCGCCCGCGGGGTTGTAGCGGACCAGCACCTTGGCGAAGTCGACGTCGTGCTTGGCGATATGCGCGCCGAAGTCCGCGCCGTACTGGAAGTCGAACTCGTCCTGGCCGGACTTCTCGACCGGCATCGCCAGCACGAGGTTGTCCTGCTTGGCGCGCTTGGGGATGTCCGAGCCGAACTGCTCGTCGACCAACACGCCGGTGGCCGAGGCGTCGACGCCGCGTCGGACCGCGAGCTCCATCCCCTCGAAGATCACGCGTTTCGCGTCGGCGATCGTGTCGGTCTCCGCGGGGGTCGGATCGCCCTCTATCCCGAACATCTTCTTCTGGAACGAGCCGCGGTGGTCGAAGGCCAGGATGTAGAGCTTTCCGTCATAGCCGAGTGCCATGAGATCCGTTCTCCTCGAGAGTCGGTGGGTCTGTGCGCCAGTATGACCCGCTCGCCTCGAGGGAGTCATCCGAGGGAGCTCGGAGTACGCGTAGAATCGTCTGTCCATGGCAAGCGGGCCCGATCTCTTCGTCGTCTGCAAGAGCTGCGGCTCCGAGGTGTCGCCTTACATCACGGAGTGCCCGTACTGCGGGACGCGGCTGCGCAAGCGGGCGCCGAAGCTCGAGCGCGGCGGGACGCCCAAGCCGCCGCGCAGGTCGCGTCCGCGGCTCGGTCCGCTGCGTGCGGGCGAGATCCCCGGGATCCGGCCCGACCGCCGGCCGTACGTCACGATCACGCTGATCCTCGCGTCGATCGTGATCACGCTGATCGGCCTCGTCGGGATCAACCTCGTCGCCGACGAGCAGGTGGGCGTCGGCCTGGCCACGCTCGACGCCTGGGGCCAGCTCGCGCTCGGCGGCCCGCTCGACGGCGAGTGGTGGCGCGTCGTCACGACGCAGTTCGTCTACGAGAGCACCGGCTATGAGGTCGCCGCGCTCGCCGCGATCGCGATCTTCGGCACGCTGCTGGAGCGCCGCCACGGCTGGTGGGCGCCGCTGCTGCTGTTCGTCGTCGGCGGCGGCGCCGGCATGGCGCTGGTGGTCGCGCTCGACGAGGGCGCGATCGCGATCGGCGGCAATGCGGCCGCGCTCGCGATGCTCGCCGCCTGGTCGATGCGCGACATCCTCGGCCGGCGCGCCGGCCGCGAGGACGATGCGGACCTGCTCGGCGTGCTGGCGATCGCGGCGCTGCTCGTGTGCCTTCCGCTCGCCGTCGACGGCGCGAACTCGCTGGCCGGCCTCGGCGGCGGCGTCGTGGGCATCGTGATCGGCCTCGGCCTGGCACGCCTGCGCTGAGGATGGCGGCCCGCCGCGCCTATTCCGACTCCGAGGTCGAGGCGGCGATCGCGGCGCTCGCGGACCCCGCGCGGCTCGAGGAGGCGGAGCGGCTGGTCGGCGCGAACGCGCCAGGTATTCAGCGGATCCTGAACGAGGCGCTGGAGGCCGCTGACTGGTTCGGCTCCGCGCATCAGGCTGCGGTGCTCGAGGCGGCCGGCAAACCCGACGTCGACGACCGGCTGACCGCGGTGCGCACGCTGATCGCGGAGGAGACCGGCGTTTCGATGCTGATCGGGGTCGCGGTCGGGTACGAGCTGGCCCACGAACTCATGGAACAGGAGGAATGACCAGATGGACATCCGCTTCCTCGCGCAAGCGGCCGTCGAGATCACCGACGGCGACACGAGGATCCTCGTCGATCCGTTCATCACCGGGAACCCGAAGGTGACGGTGAGCGCGGACGAGCTCGAGCCCACACACATACTGCTGACGCACGGCCACGCCGACCACTACGGCGACATCGTCGACATCGCCAAGCGCACCGGCGCGCAGGTCCTCGCGCTGACGGAGATCGCGGACGAGCTGGACTCGCTCGGCGTCGAGAACGTCCACGACCCCAATATCGGCGGCACCGTCGCGTTCGACTGGGGCTGGGTGAAGGTCGTGCCCGCGTGGCATTCGTCGTCGACGCCGAACGGCACGGTGAGCCCTTCCGCCGGCCTGCTGATCATGGTCGGGGAAAGGCTCGTCTACCACCTCGGCGACACCGCTCTGTTCTCCGACCTCCAGCTGATCGCCCGGCGCGGCAACCACGTCAACCTCGCGCTCGTGCCGATCGGCGGGCACTACACGATGGACCGCTTCGACGCCGTCGCCGCGTGCGAGTGGATCGGCGCCGACGAGGTGATCCCGATCCACTACAACACGTTCCCGGCGATCGAGACCGACGCGCAGGCGTTCAAGAGCGACGTCGAGAACGCGACCGAGAGCAAGGTCATCGTGCTCGAGCCGGGCGAGACTCACACCGTCCGGTGACCCACGCGATCGTCCTGATCGAGGCCGAGCGCGAGGCGATGCCGCACCTCGGCGGCGCGCTGGCGGACGTCGAGGGGGTGGCGGAGGCGTGGTCGGTGACCGGCGAGTGGGACTTCGTCGCGATGCTGCGCGTGCGTACGCCGGAGGCGATCAACGAGGTCGTCACCGGGCGCCTGTCGCAGGTGCCCGGCATCCGGCGGACGCACACGATGGTCGCCTTCGAGGTGTTCTCCCGCCACGACCTCGAGGCGTTGTTCAGCATCGGAAATTAGGGTTTCGCCTGCCAGGCGAGCGTGCTCGTTCCTCGCCGCTCGCCTTCGGCGACGTTACTCAGCCGCCGGCCCTGAACCACACGGAGCGGTCGTGCCAGTCGTGCGCCATCAGCAGGCCGCCGGCGGCGACCATCGCCGTGAGCGCGGGCACGCGCAGCGCGACGACGCCCATCGCGCCCGCACCCGCCAGCAGCGCGCCAGTCGCGCCGTGATGGCAGCGCTGGCCGCGGATCCAGAGCCGCTTGCGGTTTGCGTCGTAGTGGAACAGCGCCATACCCTCGTTAACGGACGTGAGCGGGAAATATTCAGTCGGCTAGTGTGCGCCGCTCGTGCCCGAGGCGATCAATTTCGACCAGTTCCTCGCCGTCGACATGCGCGTCGGGCGCGTCACGGCCGTCGACGAGTTCCCGGAGGCGCGCAAGCCCGCGTGGAAGCTGACGATCGACTTCGGGCCCGAGATCGGCGTCCTGCGCTCGTCGGCGCAGGTCACCAACTACGCGCGCGACGAGCTCGAGGGCCGCCTCGTCGTCGCGGTCGTCAACTTCCCGCCGCGCCAGATCGGCCCGTTCATGTCAGAGGTGCTGTGCCTCGGCGCCAGCGACGAGGCCGGCCGGATCATCTTGCTCGAGCCGCGGTCGGACGTGCCGCTCGGCGCCCGGATCCACTAGGGCCCGGGGGGCACCGTCGGCGCCGGCGTCGGCGTCGGGATGGGCGTCGGGCTCGGCGACTGCGGCTGCGGCGTCGAGCCGACCGGCGTCGGCGGCTGGCCGGCCTCGGGATCGCTCGGGAGCGCAACCGAATCGCCCTCGTGCTGCTCGACGTTCGGCGGCGGCGGGGCGGTCAGGGGCGGCGCCGGGGTGGGCACCGGCGTGACCGTCGGCGCGGGCGTGGCGGACGCGACGGGCGTCGGGGTCGGGGTCGGGGTGGCGCTCGGCTTGGCTTTGGGCTCGGCGGGCTTCGCGGCGACCTTCTTCTTCAGCGCCGGCTTCTTCTCCTCGGCCGGCACGGCCACGGCCTGGGAGACGGGCTGCGGGGCCGAGGCCACCGCGACCGGCTCGGCCGCGGCCACCGGGACGGGCGCCGGCTGCGGCTGCTTTGCGGCCTGCATGCTCGCGGTCGCGCGCGACGGCTTGTCCTTCACGTGCTTGACCTCGACCGCGCCCGCGGTGACGATCGCGGCGGCGGCGAGCCCGGCGACGGCCTTGGAGGCGAGCGCGCCCGCTCCGGCCTGCAGCGCCCCGCCCGCGGCGGCGCCGGCAGCGCCGGCGGCGCCGGTGGCGGCCGCGCCCCCGCCCGCGGCGGCCGCGCCGCCGGTGCCGGCGGCCGCGCCGCCGGCGTGCGCGAGCAGCAGCTTCTTCAGCAGCAGCAGCGGGCCGACCGGGAACACGGCGGCGAGCGCGCGGTTCGTCTGGCGCAGCTGCTTCTTGAACACGACGCAGCGGTCGCAGGTACGCAGGTGGCGGCGGACCGGCGGCGTCGTGCGGCGCAGCCCTTCGGCCACCTCGCCGAGCTCGTCCCGGACCTCCTCGCACGTGAGCTGGCGCGCCTCGGCCGCCTCGGCCAGGCCGACGCGCGCGCGCACGAGCAGCGACTTGACCGATGGGATCGTGGTCTCCATCGCCTCGGCGATCTGGTCATAGGAGAGCGCGTCGATCTCACGCAGCAGCAGCGCGGTGCGCTGCGTCTCGGGCAGCTCCCGCACGTCCGACATCAGCTGCCGGAACTCCTCGCGCTTGTGCACCTTGTCGGCGGTCGTCAGGCCGTGCTCGGACAGGTGTACGTCCATCGAGTCGACGCCGATCGCCTGCGCCTTGCGCAGGTGGTTGAGCGAGCGGTTGCGCGCGATCCGGTACAGCCAGGGCCGCACGTTGATCTCCCGCGCGTCGGCCATTATCGCGTTGAAAGCTGCGGCGAACACCTCCTGCAGCACGTCCTCGGCGTCCTCGCGGCTCGACAGCATGTGCCGGCAGAACGCGAGCAGCCGTGCCTGATAGCGGGCGACGAGCGCCTCGAAAGCGTGGTGGTTGCCGCGCCTGACGAGCGTGATCAGCCGCTCATCCGACTGCAGCCGCAGCAACGGAGAGCGCGCGTGGCCGGCTACGCCGGCATGGGTGAGTGCCGAGACTTCCACAGAGAGACGCGAGGTTCCGCCCGATAAGACCCCGGATGGGCGGAGAAGTTGCAGTGATGAGGGTAGCCCATACGATCCCGGCACTCCCGCCCGGGTGGCGTAACTGGTAGACGCGGTCGATTTAAGTCCGACTGTCCGAGAGGGCGTGTGGGTTCGACTCCCACCCCGGGCATCCGCTCAGTTCGCGAGCAGCGCCTCCAGGCGGTCGACGAACGCGGCCTGCGCGGGGATCAGCTTCTCGCGCGCGGCGTCGAGTCCGAACCACTCCGCCCGGTCGATCTCCGGGAACGTCTGCATGCGCCCGCTGCGCGGCGGCCACTCCTGCTCGAAGGTGACGCTGGCCAGCGTCGCCGGATCGAGGTCGCCGGCCACCGCGAACGCCGTCACGACCTTGCCGCTCTTCTGCCTCACCGAGCCGAGCTCCTCGAGCGGCCCGGCGGGAATCCGCGTGCCGGTCTCCTCCGCGAACTCGCGCAGCGCAGCCGCTCGCGCGTCCTCGCCCGGGTCCAGCTCGCCCTTCGGGATCGACCACCAGCCCGAGTCCCTGCGCGCCCAGATCGGGCCGCCCGGATGCACGAGCAGCACCTCGGTGCCCGCTTCACCCTGCCTGTGCAGGAGAATTCCCGCGCTGCTCGTCCTGGATGCCACCGGATGTTGTCTCCTCGCTAACGATTCTCGCCCGTTTGGGCCGCATGCATGAAATGATGCAAGGCCAGCCACGCGAGGAGTTGGTCGTTCATGGAAGCGGTCCGGTGCACGCAGTGCGGGGAGACGAGGTGGAGTCTGCTCCCCGGCTCACTGATGCATGCTCTGGAATCCCCGTGCGAGCTGTGCGGCGGAGAGACGGTGATCGAGCGGAGACGACCCGGCGCCGGGCCTGAAACGCTCGATGTCGAGCGGCGCCGCACGGAGATCGCCGATCGGATCGCGAGCATGGAGCTCGCCGCGCACTGAGCGCAGTCGACGGCAAGGCCGACGCCGCGCCGGCTCCGTGGAGCTGACCACCGCGCGGCTGCACCTGCGGCCGTTCAAGCTCGCCGACCAGGCGGCGATCCACGCCGTCTACGCCGACCCCGAGGTGATGCGCTTCGTCGGACACGGCGCGCACCGGACGATCGCCGAGACGGCAAGCGCGCTGCGCACGTACGGCGAGGTGCTCGAGCGGCGCGGGTACTCGTTCCTCGCGGTGACCGAGCGCTCGGGCGGCGCCCTGATCGGCGACGCCGGGCTGCACCCGCTCGGCGGCATCGGTCCCGACGTGGAGCTCGGCTATACGCTCGCGCGCAGCGCATGGGGAAAGGGGTACGCGACCGAGCTCGGACGCGCGCTCGTCGAGTACGCGTTCGAGGTCCTGCGCGTCCCGCGGGTCGTCGCCCAGGTCGAGCCCGGCAACAATGCCTCCCGCCACGTGCTCGGGAAGCTCGGGATGAGCGAGCGCGAGACGCGCGCGGCCTACGGCCGCCCTCACCTCCTCTATGCGGTCGAGGCTACGCGGCCCGCTCCGCAGCGCGGCTCGTCGCCGCCGTTGTGAAGCCCTGCAGCAGCGCCTCGGCCAGCCCGCGCTTGCCGGCGATGTCGAGCGCGCCGACGGTGCCGTCCGGGCCGAGCGCGCCGATCCACGCATCGACGGTTCCCGTGGCGGTCGCGTCCGCCGCGCCCTCCGGGCGCTCGGTGATCGCGACCCGGCCGTCGGCCGCCGTGAGGCGGAAGACCCGGTCCTCATCCCCGCCGGCGACGACCAGGTCGACGGTCCCGCGCGTATCGGGCGGCGGCGCGAGCATCCCCGGCGCGAGGCGGAAGATCGCGCCGACGTTGACGTCCTCGCCCTGGCGCGGGCCGGTCCAGGTCCAGTCGTAGCCCCAGCGCGCGAGCGCGCCCAGCACGGGCATCAGCTCGCGCGAGCGCTCGGTCAGCTCGTAGTCCACGCGCGGCGGCACTTCGCGGTAGCGCTGGCGCGTGAGCAGGCCGTCGGCCACCATTCGGTTCAGCCGTGACCGCAGCTGCTCGGTCGAGATCCCGGGCAGCACGCGCTGGAGTTCGACGAAGCGGCGGGGACCTGCGGCGAGATCTCGGATGATCAGCAGCGTCCATTTGTCTCCGACCAGGTCGAGCGCGCGTGCATCTGGGGACCACTGGTCGTAAGGATGGCGCTTGGGCGGGGGGACGGGGGGGATGATTACCTCCGCTCAGAATCCGGCGGTTCGCAGGAAGGCCAGAATAAACCTCCGGGAGGCGCAACGGTAGCCCTGGGCGATCGCGCCCGGCCCCATCTGGACGCTTGATGGGTTCTTGACCCCAATTGCGCAAGTTTCGCCGCGACCTGCCGTTCCATGAAAGCGCGGGGGCGCACGACGGGGCGCTCGGAGCCAGGCAAGCGAGGACTGATGGGCGAAGTGATCATGCTGTCGGAGCGCCGCGCAGCGCTCCGCAGGCGAGTAGAGGGCCGGCGCCGCGAGCGCTCGCAGGCCCAGTTCTTCTTCGACCTCTCGTGTCCTTTCACATACCTCGTGGTCGAGCGCGTCGAGCGCGCGTTCGACGACGTGATCTGGACACCGGCTTCGAACGCCGCGCTGCGCCGCTCCCGCCTCGCCGACGACCCCGCCGGTGTCGACGCGATCCGCCACGCGGCTGAGCAGCGCGCCGCGGCGCTGCGGATGCCGCTCTCCTGGCCCGAGCGCTTCCCGACCGAGGTGTCGGCCGCGATGCGCGTCGCGGGACTTGCCTCGGAGGCGGGGCGCGGCGCGGCGTTCGTGCTCGCCGCCACGCGGCTCGCGTTCTGCGGCGGCTTCGACCTCGACGATCCCGAGATCCTCGCCGAGGCGGCAGCCGCCGCGGGCGTCGTGCTCGAGGATTGTCTCGGCGCGGCGCGCGACGAGGGCCGCGACGGCGAGATCGAAGCGGCCGGCCGCACGCTGCTGTCCGCCGGCGCCGACCGCCTGCCGGCGCTGCGGATCGGCCGCGCGCTGTACTGGGGCGAGCAGCGCGTGGGCGACGCGCTCTACGCCGCGCGTGTCGCGCGCGTCGCCGCGACGTAAGCGCGCAGGTTCAGGGCGAGACGAGGCCGGCCAGGATCTGGGCGTTGAACGCGTCGACCGTGTCGGGCTCGGGGGCGTCGCGGGTGGGATCGGCGGGCGCGATCGGGGCGTCCTGCTCCTCCTCGCCTACCAGTAGATCGAGCTCCGCGAACGGCGTGTACACGTTCAGCGTGAGGTGTGTGTCGTCCATGGCGGCGAACCTAGTCCTCGACCGCGCGCGTCTCCAGCGGCAACCGCGTCGCACCCCCGGATCGGGGGGTAGGTGAGCGAAGCCGAGGTAACTTCCCCGCCATGACGACCGAGCCGCAGGAGACCACGAAGCTGCACGGCGGGCGCCTGATCGCCAGGCGCCTGAAGGCGCATGGCGTCAGCAGGCTTTTCACGCTCTCGGGCGGCCACCTGTTCTCGATCTACGACGGCTGCCGGGCCGAGGGGATCGAGCTCGTCGACGTCCGCCACGAGTCCGCCGCGGCGTTCGCCGCCGAGGGCTGGGCCAAGGTGACGCGCGAGCCCGGTGTGTGCGCGCTCACCGCCGGCCCGGGCGTGACCAACGGCATGAGCGCGCTCGGCTCGGCGCAGCAGAACCACTCGCCGATGCTGGTGCTCGGCGGCCGCGCGCCCGCGATGCGCTGGGGCCAGGGATCGCTGCAGGAGGTCGACCACGTCCCGTTCGTACGACCGCTCGTCAAGTTCGCGGCGACGGCGTCCTCGACCGCAGAGATCCCCGGGCTGATCGACGAGGCGTGGGACGCGACGCTGCGCCCGCACTCCGGGCCCGCGTTCCTGGACTTCCCGCTCGACCATGTCTTCATGGAGGCGGAGGAGAGCGAGCCCGCCGAGCGGACGCCGCCCATGCCGGGCGCGCCCGACGCCCGCTCTCTCGACCGCGCGGTGGCGCTGCTGCGCGATGCCGAGCGGCCGGTGATCATGGCCGGGACGAACCTGTACTGGGGTCGCGGAGAGGACGCGCTGCGCGAACTGGCCGAGGCGGCCCGCATCCCCGTGTACCTCAACGGCCTGGCCCGCGGCTGCCTGGCCGCGGACCACCCGCTGTTCTTCTCGCGCTCGCGCGGCGCCGGCCTCAAGGGCGCGGACGTCGCGCTCGTGATCGGCGTGCCGATGGACTTCCGGCTCGGCTTCGGTCAGGCGTTCGGCGAGGACTGCGAGCTGATCGCGATCGACGTCGCCGAGCCGGAGCGCGACCACCCGCGCGCGGTCGCCGCCGAGCTCTACGGCGACGTGGCGGCGACGCTGCGCGCGCTGGCCGGCGCGGTGGGCGGCGCGGACACCGCCGCGTGGACCGAGCAGCTGCGCGGGGTCGAGCAGGAGAAACGGGCTGCGGAGGCCGGGCAGCTGGCCGACCCGCGCGCGCCGCTGCACCCGCTGCGCGTCTACAAGGAGCTCGGCGAGGTGCTCGACCGCGACGCGATCGTGATCTGCGACGGCGGCGACTTCGCCTCCTACGCCGGCCGCGCGATCGAGTCCTACGAGCCCGGCTGCTGGCTCGATCCTGGGCCGTTCGGCTGCCTCGGCTGCGGGCCGGGCTACGCGCTCGCCGCGAAGCTGGCCCGCCCGGACCGCCAGGTCGTGCTGCTGTTAGGCGACGGCGCGTTCGGGTTCTCCGGAATGGAGTGGGACACGCTCGCGCGTCACGGCGTCGGCGTCGTGGGCGTGATGGGCAACAACGGCATCTGGGGGCTGGAGAAGCACCCGATGGAGTTCCTCTACGGCTACTCGGTCGTAGCCGACCTGCGGCCGGAGACGCGCTACGACACGGTCGTGGAGGCGCTCGGCGGCGAGGGGGCGCTCGTGCGCGAGCCGGGCGAGCTCAAGCCGGCGCTCGAGCGCGCGCTCGCCGCCGACCGGCCGGCGCTCGTCAACGTGCTCACAGACCCCTCGGTCGCGTATCCGCGCTCGGCGAACCTCGCATAAAACGAGAAGCCGCCTCGCGGCGGGGCGAGGCGGCTTCAAGTTGGCCCCGTCAGGACGGGCAGGGGTACGTGCCTTGGGGGCCGTTGGACGGCCCGGACGGCGGGAGGCGCCGATTGATGCGGCAAACGCCCGGGCCTATGGTGTCGGGGGACGACGGCGGGAGGCACGACCGCCCACACCGACATTCCGAGTATCCCGCCAGTGTCAAGCGGACGCCATCGAATGAACGTCCAAATCCCCCAAACCGGGGACCCCTGTTTGGGGTAATTAGTCGGAGGATCGCCCTCTGGTTGCAAGGTCGATCGCGGCGCCCCACAGGATGTCGCGGTCCGAGATCTCGACTTCGCCCAGGCCGAAAGCGTCGAGCACGCGGGTGAGGATCACGACGCCGGCCACGATCGTCGGCGCGCGGCCGGGGTCGAGGCCGGTCACGTGACGGCGTTCGGCCAGCGGCATGCCGGCCAGCCGCTCCAGCAGCGCCTCGAGCTTCGCGCGGGTGAGGACGTGCCCCTCGACCTTGGTGGTGTCGTACCGCTCGAGCGCGAGGTCGATCGCGGCGGATGACGTCGCGGTTCCGGCGACCGCCACCGCCGCCTGCGCCCGCGCAAGCACCTCGGCCGGCACCGCGGCCGCGATGCCGGCGTCGACGTCGGCGGCGAGCGCCGCGAGCTCCTCCGCGGTCGGCGGGTCCGACCGGAGGTGCCGCTCCGTGTGACGGACGACGCCGATCTGGGTCGACACGTGGAATGCGATCTGCCCGTGGGCGCCGCACACGAGCTCGGTCGAGCCGCCCCCGATGTCGATCACGACGCGCTCGGTCGGGTCGTCGGGCGGCCGCGCGGCGGTCGCCCCGGCATACGTGAACGCCGCCTCCTCGTCGCCCGACAGCGTGCGCCCCTCCAACCCGAAGCGCTCGCGCACCGTGGCGGCGAACGCGGCGCCGTTGGCGGCGTCGCGGACGGCCGAGGTCATCACCGCGGTGCTCGCCTCGCACTCGTGGGCGGCGATCTCGGCGGCGTAGCGCTCGAGCGCGGCGAACACGCGCGCCTGCGGCTCCTCGCCGAGCCGGCCGGTCGCTTCGACGCCCTCGCCGAGGCGCGTCACGATCGACTCGCGGTAGCGCTCGGCGACGCCTTCGCCGGGCGCGACGTCGGCGATCAGGAGGCGGGTCGAGTTCGTCCCGATGTCGACGACGGCGACACGCATTCGCGCGGGCACGCTATACGTTGCGGGCATGCTGCGCCGCGTGCCGGCTGTCCCGCTCCGAGTCGAGTGATGTGACGCTCCGGCCCGTGCGGATCGGCTGCTCGGGTTGGAACTACGCCGACTGGCGCGGCCGCGTCTACCCGGCCGGCTGCCCGCCGCGGCGCTGGCTCGCGCACTACGCGACGCTGTTCGACACGGTCGAGGTGAACTCGACGTTCTACCGGCTCGCAAAGCCGGCCGCGGTCGCGCGCTGGGTGGAGGAGACGCCGCCGGATTTCCTCTTCACGGTCAAGGCCAGCCGCTATCTGACGCACATGAAACGGCTCGCCGACATGGAGCGCGGCGTGCGGCGGCTCTACACCGGCATCGCGCCGCTGGTCGAGTCGCCCAAGCTCGGCCCGATGCTGTGGCAGCTGCCGGAGCGCTTCCACCGCGACGACGACCGCCTGGCCTTCGCGCTCGAGCGCCTGCCGGACGGACGCCATTGCTTCGAGTTCCGTCACCCGAGCTGGTTCGTGCCTGAGGTGTACGGCCTGCTGCACACGTACGGCGTGGCGCTGGTCCATGCCCACGATGCCCGCCGCCCGCTGCCGGACGCGCCGCTGACGGCGGACTGGACGGTGATCCGCTTCCATTACGGGGAGCGCGGGAGGCGCGGCAACTACTCCGACGCGGAGCTGCGCGAGTGGGCGGTGCGGATCAGCGAGCTGCGCTCTGAAGCCTCTGTCTTCGCGTACTTCAACAACGACTGGGAGGCCTTCGCAGTCCGCGACGGGCGGCGGTTGAGGCGGCTGCTCGACGCTTGAAGCCTGGCCTCACGGTGCTAGATTGTTGGGTTCGCGCCGCGGGGTGGAGCAGCCAGGTAGCTCGTCGGGCTCATAACCCGAAGGTCGCGGGTTCGAATCCCGCCCCCGCTATCCGGAAGCCTCGGTGACGAGGGACGCCCGAAAGCCTCAGATAGGCCTGAAATCGCGACCCAGACGGACCGGGGCTTCCGCCTTTCTCAGTCGTCGTCGCCGCTGCGGCCGCGACCCCGCCCGCGGCCCTGGCCGCTGTCGTCGTCGCCCTCGCCCTCGCCGTGGTCGTCGTCCGAGGATCCGGAGGAGCCCGAGTTCGAGCCGGCGGGCGCCGTCGGGGTCGGCGTAGCGGTGGGTTGAGGCGTGCGCGTGGCGTCGCGCCGACGCGGCTCGCGGGTCGCCGTGCGCTCGGGCGTCGCCGTCGGAGAGGGCGCGAGTGCCTCTCCGGCCGACACGGGCTCGGCGGTGAGGCCGACCGGGGCCTCCGTCAGCCGGCTCGTCGCCAGCCCGAGCGCCGCGGCCAGCAGCAGGCTGACGACGCCGAGCGCGACCCAGAGCATCCGTTCTCGCATCGGTCGCACGTTAGGACGTGTGCGGCAAAGAGCCGGCAAAGGGCTTGGCGGTCAGGGTCGCGCGGGCGCCGCCCTCGGGCCGGTTGGCGAGCGCGGCGTCGCCGCCCCAGGTACGCATCAGCTCGCGCGCGATCGGGAGCCCGAGGCCCGTGCCCGGAGCGCCACCGCCGCGCCCCGCCTGCCCGCGGTGGAAGCGGGCGAACACGGCGTCCTCCTCGCCGGCGGCGAGGCCCGGCCCGTCATCGAGCACCTCGATCGCGACGCCGCTCGCCCGCACCGACACGTGCCCGCCGGGCGGCGCGTAGTGGAGCGCGTTCTCGAGCACGGCGTCGACGGCGCGGTCGAGGTCGGCGCGCGACGCCCACACGCTGCCCGCGCCGTCGAGCTCTGCCGTGAGCGCGATCTCGCGCGCGGCCGCGGCGCGCTCCCAGCGCCGGCGCGCGTCGGCGGCGGCCTCGGCGAGGTCGATCTCCTCGCCCCGGCCCTCGCGCTCGCCCGTGCGGCTGAGCAGGAGCAGGTCGTCGATCGTGTGCGACATGCGATCGAGCTCCTCCAGGCCGGCGTCCAGGTGGTGCTCGGCGGCTGCCGGATCCGCGCGCGCCTCCTCGATCCGCAGCCGCAGCCCGGTCAGCGGCGTGCGCAGCTGATGCGAGGCGTCGGCGACGAACTGGGTCTGGGCGCGCAGCGCGCGGGCGAGCCGCTCGGTCATCACGTTGAACGAGCGCGCGAGTGAGCGCTGCTCGCGGCTGCCCTCGACCGGAGCGCGGGCGTCGAGGTCGCCGGACGCGATCCGGTCGGCCGCGGCGCCGAGCCGTTCGATCGGGCGGGTGATCCCGCGCGCGAGCAGGAACGCGGCGAGCAGCGCCGCGAGCAGCACGGCAAGCCCGACGGCGACGATCCCGACGACGGTGCGCCGGACCGCGTCGTTGACCGCTTCGACACTCTGCGTCAGCCGCACCGCGCCGACGACGCGGCGCGCGTCGAACACCGGCGCGGACGTGGCGAGGATGTCCGCGGCGAGCGTGTCCGAGTGGCGCTGGGATTGAAACCGACGGCCGTCAAGCGCGGCGGCCAGCTCCGGGCGGTTGGAGAAGTCGGCTCCGACCGCCGACTCGCCCGCTGTGTCGGCGAGCACGCGGCCGCGTGCATCGACGATCACCACGCGCGCCCGCGCCGCCTCGCCGACCGCGTCGGCGGCCTCGCCGAGCGCGGCCTCGTCGCGCGTCTCGATCAGCCCTGCGACGCCGGCCGCCAACACCGCGGCCTGCGAGCGGCCATCGGCGCGCACCTCGCTACCGACGCGGTCGCGCAGGTTCAGCCCGAGCGGCACGGCGAAGGCGACGATCACGAGCGCGACGAGGTAGCCGAGCGCGATCAGCAGGCGCGCCCGGAGGCTCACGTGCCCTCTGGCCCTGTGAAGCGGAAGCCGACGCCGCGGACCGTGTGCAGGAAGCGCGGCTCGGCGGCGTCGTCGTCGAGCTTGCGGCGGAGGAAGCCGATGTGGACGTCGAGCGTCTTGGTCGAGCCGAACCAGTTCTCGTCCCACACGTCGGCCATCAGGTCCTCGCGCGTCACGACGCGGCCGGCGTCGCGCATCAACCGGGCGAGCAGGTCGAACTCCTTGCGCGAGAGGTCGAGCGGGGCGCCGTCGAGGCTCACCATGCGCGCGCTCGGATCGAGTCGCAGGCCGTCGATCTCGACGGGGTGGTCGGGCATGGCGGTACGGCCGGTGCGGCGCAGCACGGCGCGGATGCGGGCGATCACCTCGGCCGAGCTGAACGGCTTGACGACGTAGTCGTCGGCGCCGAGCTCGAGGCCGACCACGCGGTCGGTCTCGGTGCCGCGGGCGGTGAGCATGATGATCGGGACCGCCGACTCGCGCCGCAGCTCGCGTGCGATGTCGCGGCCGTCGCCGTCGGGCAGCGCGATGTCGAGCAGCACGAGGCTGGGGTCGTGGCGGTGAAACAGCTCGAGCGCCGACTTGGCCGTGCCGGCGATGACCGGCTCGAAGCCCTCGCGCGCGAGCGCGCCGGCGAACGGCTCGGCGATCGAGCGCTCGTCCTCGACGAGCAGGATCGTCGGTCGCGCGGTCTCGGACATCGGGCAAAGGTATCCGGCGAAACCGCCGGTTCCAGGCATTTGGCCGAAGCTTTACCCGCGATTGCCCAGTCCTTGGACGCGCCGCGTCGATAGTGGGCCGCCGACCCTGAGAAGGAGGACACGGTGGCTTTGACTCGCACGATGATTGCAACGGCAGGCACGCTGGTCGCGCTCGGCGGCCTCACCGCCTTCGCGCTCGGCGCCGGCGATGCGCGCCCTGAGGCCGAGCCGGCGGGAGCGCAGCCGCAAGCGGCGCGCACCGAGGTCGTGACGCGCACGATCCGGCGCGACGGCGACGGCGCGGCGCGGTCGGCGGTGGTGCCGGTCTCGTCGCCGTCGGGCTCGGACGACGGCGACCGCCGGCGCGGGCGCGACGACCGCGGGTCCGACGATCGCCACCACGATGACGACGACGATCGCGGGCGCGGCCGAGGCCGAGGCCGTGGCGGGGACGACGGGTTCGACGATCGCCGGGGACCCGGCGGCGGTGACGACGTGTTCGATGATCATCGCGGGCATGACGGCGACGACGACGACAGCAGTCGCGGGCGCGGGCGCGGTCACGGCGGCGACGACCACTGAGCCGCGCGGGCCAGTGGCGGGGCGCCAGGTCTCCTGACCCAAAGTCCAGCCACTTGCCTGCGTGGTAGCGCCCCGGATAACGTTGCGACATGGTGGACCGGACGGCCGCCGGGTTGGTCTTGGCCGTCGCCGCATTGCTGGCGCCGGCGCCAGCGCTCGCGCTCGCCGCCGCACCCGAGAAGCGGATCTGGGACGCCTATCCGCTACCCGCGCCGGATGACGACGCTCCCGGGAGCGTCGTCTCACAGGCGCCACCGGGCGACATGGTCGGCGCCCCGTCGGACGGGGTCGAGCGACTGGCGGTGGCGTCGGTTCTGGCGCTGATCGCCGGAGGACTCACCACGTGGCTCGTCTCGCTGCGCTGGCCGCACTCCCGCCTGGCGGCGGTCCGCGTCCCGGCGGCGCGGCCGCGGGCCGCGCCGGTCCGCCCCCCGGCGCCGGAGCTCTGGGTGCACGACGTCGCGCCGCCCGTCGTCGAGCCGGCGGCGGTCGCGGTCGCGCCGCGCGCGCCGCCCGCACCACCCGATCGGGATCGCGCGTGGGCTGCCGAGGTCGGCTGGCACCTGGTCGAAGGCGGGGCGCAGTTCCGCGTCGCCGCGCGACCGGTCGAGGGTGGCGCCGAGCCGGTCATGCTGGCAGCCTCGCCCGCGCTCGAGTGGCCGCCGGAAGGAGCCGGCTCGGTCGGAGCGCTCGCCGACGCCGTGAGGACGCTCGAGTCGGCGCTGGTTTCCGCCGGCTGGACGCCGCTGCCGCGCGGTGCTGCGTGGTACGCCAAGCGCTTCGCTTGGCAGCCGGGAGCATGGCGGGATACGGTGCCCCCGGCGCGTACGCGTCATCGCGAGCTCTACGAGACGGAGTTCGCGCGTCAGGTCGACCGGGCCGCGCGGTTGCGGCGCGCGATCGGCGCGCGGTTGGTCGACGGGCACGCTGCCGGGTCGGCCCGCGAGTGAGTCATACGTTCAGGGAGGAAGCCGGTGCACTCGAAGGTTCACACGTGGCGTTTGCTCGTCCCGGTCATCGCCGCCGCGGCGGTGCTTCCGGCCACGGCGGCCGCCCAGGCGCCGCCCGGTCCCCCCGGGCCGCCTCCGGGTAACGGCGCCGACCTGCCCGCGCCTCCTGGTACCGCACCGGCCGTCGTCCCGCCCGGCACGCCGGGGACGATCCCCATCGGCGCGACTGGCCCGGCGCTGCTCGACGGGAGCCCCGCGCGTTTCGACCGTGGGCGGCGCCGGTTCGCGCTCCCGCTCGCGTGCAGCGCGAGCGGCAAGCTGACTGTGCGTGCGCGTGGCGTGCGCGGCGGGACTTTCGCCCGGGGTCGCTACAGCTGCTCCGCCAACCGTGCGACCGCGACGCTGCGAGTGACGCGCAAGGTCGCCAAGCGACTCGTGCGCCGCGCGACGCTCGCCGCCACTGCGACCGTCACCGAGCGCGGCAAGGCCACCCGCGTCGACTTCACGCTGCGCACTCGCGGCGGCTCGCCGCCCGCCAAGGTGTTCTGGACCGACGGCCGGCTGCAGTGCTCGCCGGACGCGTCGGGCGCGCCGCCGGCGTACCTGGTGACGCCGGACTTCACGACGCAGAGCCAGACGTCGATCTCCACTCGCGGCTGGATCGCCTGGTACACGACCGCCGGCGGCTGGCACTGGCTCGGGGTGGGTGGCGAGAACGCCGGCCGCTGGGACACCTGGACCGCGACGTTGGACGGAATCTCGCAGTTCCATCCGAACGGCGCCCAGCAGCCGAGCCCTTACAGCTGGGGCCCGATCGCGATCCCCGCCGGTCAGGGGATCCATGCGGTCGGCGTGTACGAGATCGTCTACTGGGTCGGCGGGAAGCCCGACTACCAGTGGCAGTACGTGAACGCCGGGACGACCGGAGCCATCGCCGCGGGCGGCGGTGTCCACTACTGCGTGTATCCGTGACCGGCTCGCGCAGGGCTATCCCAATGGGGGGAGTGGCGGTCAGTATCGTTACAGCGACCTAAGCCGGGCCTTTTCATCGGCCGCGCGTCCTGCGCATGATCGCGGCAGGCCTATGCGCCGGTGATTGGTAGTCCGCCGTCAGGCCACGGATGAAGCAGAGAGGCAGCGATGCCACACGTCGGGCACGGGCGCTCGACGGCTAAGGGAGCGCCCGGGACAATCACCCCCCGGATCTTGCTCCCAATTGCAGCGCTGGGTGCACTCCTCGCGCTGTTGCTCCTGCTCCCGCTCGGGCATGCCGCGCCCGCGAACGACAGCAAGCCCGGCCAGCGGATCGACATGCGCGTGCTGCTGCTGTCCGCCGATGGGACCGAGCCGGGATTCGGCGCGTGGCAGGCCGCGCTCGAGCGAGAAGGCGTGCCCTACGACACGTTCGTCGCCTACACCGGGGCGACCAAGGTCGCAACGCTGACCGATGAGCGGCTGGCCGACTACGGCGCCAACCGTGCCCGCTACCAGGCGGTGATCCTGGCCAGCGGCGACCTCGGCCGCAACCTGACGAACCGCAACCAGACGACGAGCTATCTCTCCGCACTCTCCGACGCGGAGTGGGCCACGCTCGACAAGTTCGAGCGCACGTTCGGGATCCGACGGCTGAGCGACTACACCGCGCCGTCGCCGATTCACGGGCTCAACGTCGTGGGGGGCACGAGCCAGGATGGCCGAATGGGCCAGCTCACGCCGGCGGGCAAGGCGCTGTTCCCCTACCTGAAGGGGCCGGTGCCCGTCGCCGACGACGCGCCACTGCAGGCGAACGAGGCGTTCGGCTACGAGGCCACGCCGGTCAATCCGGCTGACTGGCAGCCGCTCGTGGCGACGCCGACGGCCGGAGCCGCCTATCTCGGCATCTACACGCGCCCGGACGACGGCCGCGAGGAGATGGTGATGACGCTGGCGAGCAACCAGTTCCAGAGCCACAACCAGGCGCTCCGGCACGGGATGCTGACGTGGGTCACGCGCGGCGTCTTCCTCGGCTACCAGCGCAACTACCTGGGGCTCGACGTCGACGACGTCTTCCTCGGCGACGACCGCTGGGACCCCGTCAACAACGTCACGATCTACGACTCCGACCAGGCGATCCGGATGGCCGCGCCGGATGTCACGAACGCCGTCGCCTGGCAGAACCGGACCGGCCTCAAGCTGAACATGGTCTACAACATGGGCGGAGTCGATCCACCGCCCGACGGCTACGGGCCGGATGCCCTGTTCAGCGCCTTCCAGGCGGCGAAGAACCAGTTCCGCTGGATCAACCACACGTTCCAGCACCCGAACCTGGACTGCACGACCGAGTCGTTCACCCGCAACCAGCTGACGCTGAACCAGGCTCGGTTCAACCAGCTGATCGGTGCGGTGAGCCCGGGCCTGAACGATCCGAGCGAGGCGATCACCGGCGAGCACTCGGGGCTGGCGAATGTGCGGCCGGGCAACCCGGGCACGATCGATCCGCCGATGTTCGATGACCTCGTCGAGACGACCGGGTCGCTCCCTGCGGGCACGTACGACTACGCGATCACCGCCACGTCGCCGGCCGGAGAGACGGTCGCATCGGTCTCGACGACCGACGTGCTCCCGGTCAACAGCGGCGTGATCGCCACCTTCAACGCCGTCTGCCACGCCACCGGCTTCAAGCTCTACCGCAGCCCGACGAATCTGGACACGTGGACACTGGTCGGGGCACTCAACCGGCCCGACCCGCGCGCCGCCGTCGACAACGGCACCGCTCCGATCGTCTTGTCGATCACGGACACCGGCGGCGCCGGCTCGGCGGGCACGCCGCCGACGACCAACACTGCGGCGTTGGCGCCGTACACGCAGAACCCGAGCTACGTGCCGGCGCTCACCGCCGCAGGCATCCACACGGTCGCGTCGGACTCCTCCAAGCCGTACCCGAACCCGCCGACGAAGAGCCCGATCTCGGAGACCGACCCGACGAACTTCCCGAAGGGCGCCTCGTTCCCGCTGACCCCCGCCATCCACGCGGTCCCGCGTTACCCGTCGAACGTGTACTACAACGTCGCCAACCGGGCGCATCAGCTCGACGAGTACAACTGGATCTACATCAAGGACGACCCGGCCACGCCGGCCGTCCGGGAAGGCGCATGCCAGGACATCCCGAACGTGACGACGTGCCGGACCACGCCGGCGACGTGGCAGGAGTACCTCGACAGCGAGACGCGGATCATGTTCGGCCACCTGATGGGCAACGATCCGCGCCCGCACTACTTCCACCAGACCAACATCGCGGAGTCGGATCTGACCAAGGCGGCCACCGACACGACCGTCGGCGGCACCCTGTACGCGGTGATCGACACGCTGGTCGCGCGCTACGACCAGATCTTCGACCGCACGACGATGCCGCTGCTGCAGCTCACCCAGCAGCAGGTGGCCGACACGCTGCGGCAGCAGGACGTCTGGCGGGCGAACCGGAGCTCACCCACGCTGTCGGCGTGGCTGCTGGACGGTCGCGTCCACATCCAGAACACGGGCAGCGCAGCGGTCGAGGTCCCGGTCACCGGCACGAACGCCGGCGGCGCGTACGGCGGCCAGCGGTCCGGCTGGATCACCGTCGCGCCAGGCCGCGTGCAGGTGCTCGACGCGATCGAGCTGGCGAAGTCGCCGCCGGCGCCGCCCGCCCGCAAGCCGAGCGGCGGCCAGGCGCAAGGGAAGCCCAAGCCGGGGGCCAAGAGGGCCCGGCTCGCGCTGTCGCGCGTGCGGATGAGCCCGAAGCGCTTCGCGGTCGCCCACAAGCGCAAGAAGCAGGGCACGCGCCTCGACGGCGCGACGATCACCTTCAGGCTGAACAAGCCCGCGACCGTCCGGCTGAAGTTCCAGCGCGCCGTCGGGCCGCGCAAGCATCCGCGCTGGCGCAAGGTCGGAACGATCACGCGCAAGGCCAAGCGCGGCAGCACCGTCGTGCGCTTCCGCGGCCGGTTCGGCGCCCGCCTGCTCAAGACCGGCCGCCACCGGGTGATCATCACCGCGAAGCGCAAGGGCGAGCGGGCCGAACCCAAGCGAGTCCGGTTCAAGGTCGTGAAGGGATGAGCACGCGCCGGCGCCGGTTCGAGCGCTCCGCATCCGCGGAGGGCGCGCCCGACCCCCGCGCGGCGCTCGAGGCGGAGGTCGTGCTGCTGCGCGAGGAGAACGCCCGCCTGAAGGCCGCGCGCCACCAGCAGCACAACATCGGCGACCTGCTCGAGCGCGCGCGCTCGCTGCGCGCCGAGGAGGTCGACCGCGGCAACCTCGCCGACGAGACCGCACAGATGCTCGTCGAGGGGCTCGTCATCCGCGAGTCGCTGATCGAGATCTGCCACGAGATCGAGCGCGCGATGGTGGTGTTCGAGGCGCGCCTGGACGCGCTCGCCTCGGCAGCGGATCAGCTCGTGCCGCTGCACGGAAGTTCTGAGGAACGCGGCGATGACGACGGCGCCCTCTGACCGTACCCGGGTACTGCTCACCACCGAGGGCACGTATCCGTACGTCGTCGGCGGCGTCAGCTCATGGTGCGATCTGCTCGTCAACGGCCTGGAGGAGTTCGACTGGCACGTGCTGCCGATCATCGGCGCGCACGGGCGGTCGCGGCGCTTCGCGCTCCCGCCACACGCGCGCGAGCACGGACCGATCGAGATCTGGTCGGAGCGGCTGGCGCGCGGCGGGCGTGCGTCAGGGCGCGCGAACCACGCGCTGCCGGCGCTGCTCGTACGCAACCTGATCGGCTGGAAGGGCGACACCGGCGCGCTCGTCGCCGGCCTGGTCTGGTGCCGGCGCAACCCCGCCGGCGTGCGCCGCGCGTTCCGCTCCGGTCAGGCCTGGGACGGCTTCCTCGCCGCGCTCGGAGACGTGCTCGGCGAACGGGTCGCCGAGGCCGGGACGCCGCCCGCGCTCGATCAGCTCGAGGCGGCGCAGCTCTATCAGACGCTCTACTGGATCGCGCGGTGCGCTGCCGCGCCGGCGCCCGAGGTCGACGTCCTGCACGTGACCGCGGCCGGCTGGTCGGCGATCCCGGCGGTCGTCAACAAGGCGCTCCACGGCACGCCGCTGGTCCTGACCGAGCACGGCGTCTACGTGCGCGAGTCCTACCTCGCGGCGATCCGCAACGGTGGCTCGCCCGGCAGCCGCTTCGCCGCCACGCGGCTCGCGCGCGGCCTCGCCCGCTGCGCCTACGAGTGGGCCGATGTCGTCGCTCCGGTCACCGATGCCAACGCCTACTGGGAGATGGGCTTCGGCATCGACCCGGCCAAGATCCTCGTGCTCTACAACGGGCTTGACCGATCCGCCGCACCGGTGCCGCCGCCGGGTGCCGGCCGGGTCGTGTCGGTCGGCCGGATCGATCCGCTCAAGGACGTCCACACGATGCTGCGGGTCGCCGCCGAGGCGCTCCATGCCGTGCCGCACGCGCAGTTCCTGCACTACGGGCCGATGACCGACGGGGAGGACGTCTACGCGCGTTCCTGTCTCGCGATGCACGAGCGGCTCGGGCTCGGCGACCGCTTCCGCTTCATGGGCCGGACAACGGATCCGACCGGGGTGATGCGGGCCGCGGACGTGATCCTCATGACGAGCATCTCCGAGGGCCTGCCGATGTCGATCCTGGAGGCGATGAGCCAGGCCCGCCCGGTCATCTCCACCGGCGTCGGCGGCGTGCCCGACGTCGTCAAGGGCTGCGGGGCCGTGATCACGCCCGGTGACGACCACGGGCTGGCGATGGCGATCGTCACGCTCGTGCGCAACCCGGCGCTCGCGTGGCAGCTCGGGCGGCTGGGCCATCAGCGGCTGGCGCGCATCTTCAGCGGGGCCGCGTGCGTCGACGGCTATCGCGACCTGCTCCGCACGGTCGCCCGGCCTTACGTCCGAGAGAGCGTCGCGGGGTGACCGGCGCGCTGATCGACCCGCCGGGCGCGCGCCGCCTGGTGGAGGCGCGGCTCGGGCGCCGGCCGCAGGACATGCTCGAGGCCGCAGTAGCGCTCGAGGCCTGGGCCGGCCTGCCGGCCCAGCACGCGCTCGACACCGCGCGGGAGGTCATGCGCGAGGCCAGCCCCGAGCCGGAGCCGAGCGCCGGCGCGCTCCCGGAGCGCCGCGACGGGAAGGGCGCGCTCGCCGAGGCGCTCACGTTCCTGATCACCGTGATCGCGATCGCCTGCTGGACCGCGCCGCTCGCCGAGCACGTCGGGGCGAGCACGGTCGGGCACGCGGTGATGCTCGCGCTGCCGGTGACGCTCGGGCTCCAGTGGGGGCTGAGCTGCCGCTACCTGGTACGTGAGCACGGCCGCGCGCAACTGGCGCGCCGGCGCCCGGTGCTGGCGCTCGCGGCGTGCGCGCTCGTGGGCGGCGGGTGGCTCGCGCTGGGGCAGGCCGGACTGATCGCGGGCCTGCTCACCGTCACCTGGGTCGCCGGCACCGTGCTCGTGCAGTCCCACCTGCCGCGTCGCTACGCCGCCGGCATCCTGCTGACGACGGCCGCGCTGCTCGCAGGGCTCGCGCCGCTCGCAGTGCTCGGAGTGACCGCTGCGGCGGCCGCGCTCGCGGCGCTGGCGGCACTACGGCCTGGGGACGACACGCTGCGCGGCGCGGGCGCGCGCTGGACCCGCGTCGGCGCGGCGACCGCGATCGGCGCGGGCACCGGCGTCCTGTTGATCATCGACCCGACCGTCAGCTGGAGCGACGGCGCGGTGGCGGCGGTCGGCCTGCTCCCTTCCGCCGTCGCCGGCTTCTGGGGTTCCTACCGCCTGCGCGGCCTCGGCCACGCGATCCCGCGCGCGGCGTGGGGCGTGCGGGTGGGAGCGCAGTCGCCGCGCGGGCTCGCCTCGGCTCCGCTGCGGCTGCTGCTGGGCGCGCTGAGCGAGCTCGTGGCGATCGCCGCTGTGTTGTCGGCGGCGCTGCTGCTGCTCACCCCGTGGCTGGGCCCGGTCGACGAGGCCGCCTGGATGCTGGTCGGGTTCGGGCTGCTCGCGCCGGCCATGCTGTTGTGTGGCGTGCTCGAATCGCTGGGCCGGGCGCGCGCCGCACTGATCGCGCTCGCCTGCGCGGGTGTCGCCGAGGCGGCGGTGCGCTGGAGCGACGCGGAGCCGTTCGCGGGCGTGGGGCTCGTGGTCGCCGGCGCGATCGCCACCGTGCTGCTGCTGCCGGTCGCGGTGCTCGCGCTCGGCCGCCCGGCGCGCACGCTGGCCACCGGGCTCTGGATCACGTGATCGGAGGAATGCGCAGCCTGCTCGCGGTGCCGGCGGCGGCCGGGGTTCTCGTAGGCGCGCTGCTGCTCGGCGCCCGCGACCCGGGCGACGCGCCGCGCTGCCGGATGCTGCTCCCCGCGTACGTCCCGCCGGACGCCGTGCCGGAGCTGGCGCGCGCCGCGCGGCCGCAACTGCTCGTGATCAACCCCGCGAGCGGGCCGGGCGCCGCGCGCGACCCCGCCTACGTGGCGGCCGCGCGGGGAGCCCAACGCACCGGTGCGCACGTGCTCGGCTACGTCCCGACCGGATACGGCGCGCGGCCCCGCGCGCAGGTCGAGGCCGACATCGACCGCTACGAGGAGTGGTACGGGACCGACGGCATCTTCCTCGACGAGGCGTCCGCTGGCGCCACGCAGCTCGCCCACTATCGCGCGCTGGCCGCGCACGTCCGCGCCGCGGGCAAGCGGCTCGTCGTGCTCAATCCCGGCACCGTGCCCGACCGCGGGTACTTCGACGTCGCCGACGTGGTCGTCACGTTCGAGGGGCCGTACGCGAGCTTCGGCAAGGCAATCGAGCGCACGCCCGGGTGGCTGCCGGCCGAGCGCAGCGCGATGCTCGTCCACGGCGCCTCGCGCGAGCAGGCGAGCGCGGTGGTCGCGGACGCGCAGCACGTCGGCTACGTGTACGTGACGTCGGGCACGTTGCCGCATCCGTGGGGAGCGCCGCCCGCATACCTGCGGGAGGAGCACGGGCCGCTCGGGGGATGCGGCTCGCCTGTCAAGAACGCGAGTCTCGAGGTGGCGAGGTGAGTACGAACACGCAATCCACGAACGGTCGCAGCTTCGCGCTGGAGCGCTTCGCCTGGGGAGCTCCCGACCGGCTCGAATTGGCGGGCACGTTCAGCGGGCTGGACGAGCGGCCCGACGGCCTGCCGATCCTGTTCCTGAGGGGAGGCGAGCACACGCACCGCTTGCCGGCCGCGGCCGGCGACGTGTCGGGCGCGCCCGAGAACGGGCGGCCGTGGCGCGCCGCGTTCGTGTGGAAGGAGCCGCCCGTCCCGTTCCAGGGCGCGGTCCTGCGGCTCGGTGCCGACCTCGCGGTCGAGCTGCCCGATCCCGGCGAGGACGGGGACGCGCCCGGCAACGTCAGGCTGCCCGTGCGGTCGGAGCCCGGCGCCGAGCGGCTCCGGCTCGAGGCCGAGCTGCTCGCCGGGCGCGAGGAGCTGCATGAGGCCCGGGCCGCGCTGCGGCGCGCCGATGAGGAGCTGACCCGGGCGCGCCACGACCTGAGCGCGGAGCGCGACGAGCGCGCCGCCGACGCGATCCGGTTCCGCGACGCGCTGGCGCAGCTGAGCGGGTCCGCCGAGGACGCGCTCGCGACGCGCGACGCCGAACTGGCCGAAGTGCGCGGCGAGCTCGAGGTCGCGGTCGCGTTCCGCGAGGAGGCGGAGTCGGCGGCGAAGGCCGAGATCGCCCGGCTGCGCGAGCGGCTCGAGACGATCCGGGAGGCGCTTGGCTAGGCCGGAGTCAGCCGCTTCGCGAGCCGCGCGCCGGCGACGTGCTCGGGCGCCGCGAGCGCCGCGAGCGCGCTCTCGACGTCCGGCAGCGCGTACACGGACCCGTCGTGCGCGAGCAGCAGGAAGCGATCGAGCCGGCGCAGGAAGGCGCGGTCGTGCGAGACCGCGACGACCGTGCCCACGAACGATTCGAGCGCCCCCTCCAGCGCCTCGGCGGAGTCGATGTCCAGGTTGTCCGTCGGCTCGTCGAGCAGCAGCAGGTTGTGTCCCTCGAGCTCGAGGCAGAGGATCTCCAGCCGCGCCTTCTGTCCGCCCGACAGCGTGTCGGTCGCGCGGTTCGCCGCGTCTTGGAGCCGGTAGCGGGCGAGCGCGCGCATCGACGGCTCGACCGCGCCGAGCCGCTCCACCGCGACGTCGAGCACGCCGCGCGCCTCAAGATCGGCGCGCGCGTTGAGCTGCGTGAACAGACCGGGAGAGACGCGGTTGCCGATCCTCAGCTCGCCGTCGTGCGGGATCGGCTCGCCGGCCAGCAGCCGGATCAGATGCGTCTTGCCCGAGCCGTTCGGGCCGATCAGCCCGACCCGCTCGCCGAAGTGGATCTCGTCCTCGAACGGTCGCACCAGGCCGTCGATCCCGACGTCGCGCAGCGCGACGACGATGCGCGCGGAGTCGCCGCCGCGGATCCGTGGTTGGATGTGCTGGTCGGCCACCGGCGCCGGCGGCGGGCCGATGTCGACGAAGCGCCGCCAGCGCGTCTCGGCCGCGTCGGCGCGCTTGGCGAGCGCGTCGGAGATCGCGGCGCGCTGCTTCATCGTCTTGTAGAACTGGAACAGCCGCCGCTCCTCGCGCTTCCACTGATCGAGCCGGTCGCCGAGCAGTTCCTGGCGCCGCTCGCGCGCCTCGGGGTAGGTGCGGTAGGAACCGCCGTGCATCCAGGTGCCGTCGCCCTCGAGCGTGAGGATCGAGTTGGTGGCGGCGGCGAGCAGGTCGCGGTCGTGGCTGATCAGCACCACCGTCTTCTTCGACGCCGCGATGCGCGCCTCCAGCGCCAGCTTGGCGGGCAGGTCGAGGAAGTTGTCGGGCTCATCGAGGAGCAGCACCGACGCGTCGCTCTCGAACAGGACCTCCAGCACGAGCCGCTTGCGCTCGCCGCCGGACAGCTCGGTCGTAGCGCGCGCGCCCACCTCCTCGAGCGGAGCGCGCACGATCCGTCGGCAGGCCTCGTCCCACTGGCCCTCCAGCTCGTAACCGCCCAGCTCCGACCAGTCGCCGATGGCCTCCCCGAGGCGCATGCCGGCCCCCGCGGGATCGGCCCCGTTCGCGAGCTCGCGTTCCGCAGCCAGCATCCGCTCGCCGGCCGAGCGCAGCCGTGCCGGGGCCGCCTCGAGCAGCAGCTCGCGCACCGTGCGCCCGCTGTCCGGGCCGACGCCGACGTCCTGCGGCATGTACGCGAACGGGCCGATGTCGACGTCGCCGTCGTCGGCCGGGAGCAGGCCGGCCAGCACCCGGAACAGCGTCGACTTCCCGACGCCGTTGGCGCCGACCAGCCCGACGTGCCGGCCCGGCGTGACCTTGAACGAGACCTCGGAGAACAGCAGGTCGCCGCCCGGATGGGCGTAGGCGAGGTTGGAGACGACCACATGGGACACGGTGGCCAGCCTAGGGCACTGGCTTCGTGCTGCCTGCGGCATGCGCGACGCGTTCGAACCCGTCGCGCTCGAGCAGGCCGACGAGCTCGCCCAGGATCTCCTTCACCACGTGCGGGCCGCGGTAGACGAGCCCGGTGTAGAGCTGGACGACGGTGGCGCCCAGCCGCAGCTTGCGGTAGGCGTCGTCGGCGGTCGACACGCCGCCGGCGGCCATCAGCGCGTAGCGGCTGTCGGGGCCGACGATCTCGTTCAGCGTCGCGAGGATCGCGTTGACGTACTCCTCCACCGGCGGGCCGCCGACGGCGCCCGGCATGCGCTCGAGCGTCGCACGCGGCGAGGCGAGCTTGAGATCGTCCGGCTTGCCGGCCGGGAGGTTGATCGCGAAGCCCGCGACGAACGGATGGCCGTCGGCGATCGCGACGATCTCGCGCAGCACGCCGGCGTCGCGCGTCGGCTTGAGCTTGAGGATCACCGGCACGCGCGGCTCGCATTGCGCCAGCCGGGCCAGCAGCGCATCGATCCGCGGCAGCTCGTCGAAGAAGTCGCGGTCGGCCGCGGAGTTCGGGCAGCTGAGGTTGAGCGCGACGTAGTCGGCGCGGTCCTGGAGCAGCACGAACGACGCGGCGTAGTCCTCGTAGACGTCGGGCGCCACCGCGGGCCGGGCGGGGTCGTTCGTCTTGACGAGGTTGACGCCGAGCGCAACCGGCGGGCGGTAGGCGTCGAGCCGGCGGCGGACCGCCTCTGCGCCCTCGTTGGGCACCCCGTAGCTGACGACGATCCCGCGGTCCTCGGGGATCCGGAACAGCCGCGGCCGCGGGTTCCCGTCCGACGGCCGGGCAGAGATCGAGCCGATCTCGACGTGGCCGAAGCCGAGCGCGCCGAGCATGCCGAGCGCGCGGCCGTTCTTGTCGAAGCCCGCGGCGAGCCCGAGCGGGTTCTCGAGCGGGATCCCGGCGAAGGTCGTGCGCAGCCGCGGATCGAGCACCCCGTACGCGCGGCGCGCGATGCCGCGCGTGAGCGGCGAGCGGCCCGTGAGCTCGGACGCGCGCAGCACGAGGTCGTGCGCCTTCTCGGCATCGAGGCGGAAGAGCACCGGGCGCACCGCCGACTCGTACACGGACACGCCGCAAGGCTATGCGATGCTGGATCCATGGCCCGGCGCCCGACCTCGGACGACCCGATCGTGCTCGGCGTGCTGCTGGTGCTGGCGCTGGCCGCGCTGATGTGGGTGGTGGAGGGAGTCGACCAGCTCGCCGACGGGCGGCTGGACGCGTACGGGATCGTGCCGCGCGAGGTCGACGGGCTCGACGGCGTCGCGTTCGCGCCGTTCCTACACGCCGGTTGGGACCACCTGATCGGCAACACGATCCCTTTCCTGGTGCTCGGGTTCGCGATCGCGCTCGGCGGGATCGCCCGGCTGGCGACCGTGATCGTGATCGTCGCGCTCGTCGGCGGGCTCGGCACGTGGCTCGTGGCCCCGTCGAACACGATCCACATCGGCGCCAGCGGCATCGTGTTCGGCTTTGCCGCCTACCTCGTCGCGCGCGGCGTGTACAGCCGCAGCATCGGGCAGATCGCGCTCGGCGCCGTCGTGCTTGCGGTCTGGGGCACGACGCTGCTGCGCGGGCTGGTGCCCGAGGACGGGATCTCGTGGCAGGGGCACCTGTTCGGCGCGATCGGCGGCGTGCTCGCCGCGCGCCTGCTGCACCGGCGCGCCGAGCGCGCGGGCTCCGAAGGGCCGCCGGCGCTGTCGCGGATCTGATGCGCGCCTTCCCGATCGGGGCGGCGGCGACGCTCGCCGAGCTCGAGGCCGACCCGCATCCGCTGCTGGCCCGGCTGCGCGAGCACGAGCCGGTCTCGTGGCTGCCGGCGCTCGAGGGCTGGCTCGTCTCGCGCCGCGACCTCGCGATGCAGGTGATGCGCGACCCCGCGACCTTCACCGTCGACGACCCGCGCTTCTCGACCGGCCAGGTCGTCGGCCCGAGCATGCTCACGCTCGACGGCGACGCGCACAAGCGCCATCGCGCGCCGTTCGCCCGGCCGTTCCGGCTCGACGCCGTGCGCGAGCGGTTCACCACGCCGGTGGAAGAGGAGACCGGCCGGCTGATCGACGCGATCGCGCCGGCCGGCACGGCGGAGCTGCGGCGCGAGCTCGCCGGTCCGCTCGCCGCCACGATCGTCACCCACGCGCTCGGCCTGCGGGAGACGGGCACGTCGGAGGTGCTCGGCTGGTACGACGCGATCGTCGCGTCGGTGACGGAGATCACCGCTGGCCGCGGCCCGACCGAGGCCGGCCGGCGTGGCTTCGAGGCGCTGCGCGCGGCGATGGAGCCGGCGCTGGACCGTGCGCCGGAGACCTCGCTCGTGGCCGCCGCTGCGAGCGACGCCGGCGGGCTCGGCCGCCCCGAGGTCGTCTCCAATGCGGCGGTGCTGCTGTTCGGCGGGATCGAGACGACCGAGGGCATGATCGCCAGCGCGATCGCGCACCTGCTCGCGCATCCCGACCAGCTCGCCGCGGTGCGCGCGGAGCCGGAGCTGCTCGGCAACGCGATCGAGGAGTCGCTGCGGCTCGAGCCGGCGGCCGCGGTCGTCGACCGCTACGCGACGCGCGACGTCGGGTTCGCCGGCGCCGAGATCGGCGCGCGCGAGCTCGTGGTCGTCTCGATCGCCGGCGCGAACCGCGACCCGTCCGTGTTCCCGGAGCCGGACCGGTTCGACGTCCGCCGCTGCGAACGCGAAGCTACACGCGGCGTTCGCGCACGGGCCGCACGTATGCATCGGGATGCACCTGGCGAGGTTCGAGGCGCAGGTGGCGGTGGCGCGGGTGCTGGAGCGGCTGCCGGGGCTGCGGCTCGAGGGCGGCGCGCCGGTGGCGCGGGGCCTCGTGTTCCGCAAGCCCGAAGCGTTGCGGGTGGTCTGGGACGAACGTCAACTCCCGCATTGAACGAGGCGCGGATCGCGGCCGTGCTCACCGGCTTGGTGGTATTGCCCGTGAAGAGCGGCGGGCGCGGCGCTGCGCGCGCACTCACGAGCACGGCTGGACCGGCGTGTTGCGTTTTCGAGGACCGTCACCTCCTCGGCTGCGTCCGGTCCTCGGTTGACGACGGTGACCGTGTAGCGCAGGATGCCTCCCAGTCGGACCCGGCGTGGGCCGGACGCGCTTGGTCACGACGAGGTTCGCGGCGGCCGAGGCGGCCTCCTCGCCCGCGATCCCGCCCTCCGGACCGAGCTCCGACGGCGGACCGGGCGGACCGGGAGCGGGCGGCTCGGGGTCCGGCGGGTCGACGTCGGCGATCCGGCGGTTGATGAAGGTGCAGTTCTGCGCGGGATTGGCGTCGGTGAGCTCGATGATGATCCGCCCCGCGACGGACGGCACCGGTATCCCGTCGCACGTCACGCCGGCCAGCTCCCACCGGTCTGTCCCGGCGATCGTCTCTTGGATCGAGTATTGGCCGATCGTCAACTCGCTGAGCTTGTCGCCCGAGGCGTCGGCCGGCTCGTTCGACGCGGTCGTGGTGGCGAGCTGTTCGCGCTCCGGTCGAGTCTCGCCGAACTCCGGGCCGTATCTGGAACCGGGTCGACGCCGCGCCGCCGAGCGTGATCTTGCGCAGCGTGATCTCGCCCGCCGGCGTGAAACGGTTGGTGAACGTGCACACCGGGTTGGGCCCGTCCGCGAGATCGTGATCTCCGCGCTGGCCGTGCCGCTGCTCCGCGCGGTGCCGGGCGAGCAAGTCGACCCGTTCGAGGCTCCAGGTACCTCCGACGTCGGGCGGCAGGTCTCTCGGTGACCTGGTAGGTCCCGGGCCGGAGGTCGGCGATCGGGGCGAACGGCGCGACGCGTGCCGCGACACCCTGCTCGGTCGTTTCCTCTTACGCTGCCGGTCGCCTGCCCGCCCTCCCCGCTCGATCGTGAAGCCGACCGTCTCCCAGCCCGCCGAGCGAGATCTTGCGCAGCGGCGAGGCCCGGCGGCCGGCCGCCGGAATGCGTTCTCGTAGACGCAAGTCGACGGTGTCGCCCGCCCCGAGCGTGACTGTCGTCTCATTCGATCGCTCACGCTCGAGCGCGTCACGCTCGTCCCCGTTCTTCGACGTGCACTCGATCGCGGTCAGCGTCGCCTAGCGGCACCTGGTCTCCTCGCGTGAACGTACCAGTCGCGTCCGGCCGCGCGGATGAACGACTGTCGCGCGGGATTGCCGTTCGATGCCGTGAGGAAGAACTCGTGGTCGGTCGTGTACGAGATGTCGCCGGTGAACCGGATGCGCTGCGGATCGACGCCAGACGGCAGCGTGACCTGCTTCACCACGTCGATCGTCCCGCTGGTCGGCGCCGGCTTCACGTAGTACGCGAAGCAGAAGACGTGGATCGCGCTCGGCGGATAGGAGATCCACTCGACGTTGTCGCCGTTCAGGTTGTCGGTGGCGCACCGCAACGCGCCGAACCCATACGTCACCGAGTCGGTGATCGGCATCGGCCGGCGTGCCGCCCTGGATCCAGAGTTTGCTCGCTGGCTCGCGGCCAGCGTCGCCTGGTCCGCGGTCAGCTCGATGGTGGTTGCTCCGGCGATGGTCGAGCCCGAGCGCATGCTCAAGCACGCGCGCTGGGTGTTCCCCGAGCTCGGCGGGCCACCATCCAACGCACCGCGACCGGAGCGAGCGCGACCATCACGATCAACCGCAGGCCCTGCGCGGCGAGGATGAACGCCGCGTTCGCGTCGGTCCCGAGCGCGACCGCGAGCACGGCGTAGACGCCGCCGGGCGTCGTCGCCAGGTAGGCGTCCCTGAACGAGACGTCGCTGGCGGCGTCGAGCACGAGCGCGAGCAGCGCGCACGCGGCGAGCACCCCGAACAGCGCGACCAGCACCGGGCCGAGCAGGCGGCCGAGCAGGCGGATCGTCTCGAGCGTGAACTTCAGCCCGACCTGGAGCCCGATCAGCGCGAACGCGACCTCGCGCGCGAGCGGCGGGACGTCGAACTCGCCGCCCGGCACCGCGAGCGTGAGCACGGCCGCGACCGCCATCGGGGCGAGCAGCCACGCACCCGGGAACCTGGTCGCGGCGGCCAGCGCGGCGCCCGCAGCGCCGGCGGCGAGCGTGAGCAGCCACCCGTGCGCGTCGCCGAGCACCGGCTCGGCCGCGGTCGCGGCATGAGCCGCCTCGCCGGGGAACGCGATCGCGGTCAGCAACGGCGTGAGCAGCACGATCACCAGCACGCGCAGGTACTGCATGAACGCGACCAGCCGGTCGTCGGCCCCCAGTTCGCCGGAGATCCCGACGATCCCGGCCGCGCCGCCGGCCACCATCCCCAGCGCAGCGGTCGGCAGGTCGAGTGACGTCGCGCGCGCGAGCGCGGCCCCGGCCGCCAGCGAGATCGCCAGCGTCGCCGCAGTCACCAGCGCGAGCGGCAGCCACGCGTCGGCGATCGCGTCGAGCGAGGAGGAGTCCAGCAGCGTGCCCAGCAGGACCCCCGCGACGGCGAGCGAGCCGGAGAACGCCGGCCCCGGGACCACGAGCCGGTCGGGCACCAGCAGCGCGGCGGCGATCCCGCACAGGAGCGCGCCGAACAGGTACGAGGACGGCAGCCCGGCGGCGCCCAGCGCCCAGCCCGTCGCGGCGGTCGCCGCGGCGAGCGCACCCCACCGCGCGACCTCGGGCATCGCCGCATGTTCTCAGGGCGACCGCGTTGATCCGCCCGGGGGCGGGCCGGATGCCCGGCTATCGCATCAGATCGATCTCGCTCGCGCGCGTTCTACGCCGGCTGCCGGGACGAGGTCGCGGTCCTGCTCGGCGAGCCCGGCTGGCGGCTGACCGACGCCGAGCCGATGGTCGTCACGTCGTTCACGCTTGCCGACGCCTGAGCGCGCTCGGCGAGCACCTGGTAGACCGAGGTGAAGCCGGTCTCGAACCCGCGTCGCGCCGCGCGCATATAGACCGCCCACACGCGCATGCGCTCCGGGCCGGCGATCCGCAGCGCCTCCTCGTGGTTGGCCTCCAGCCGGCGCTGCCACTCGCGCAGCGTCCGCACGTAGTCCATCCGGAAGCCCTCGATGTGGCGCGTCTCGAAGCCAGTCTTCTCGAGCGCCGCCTGGATGCGCGAGAGATGCAGCGGGGCGGCGTCGGGGAACACGTAACGCTCGGAGAACGGGCCGGCCTCGGGCTCGCCGTAGCGCAGCCGCGCGATGCCGTGGTTGAGCAGCCGGCCGCCGGGCTCGAGCAGGCCCGCGAGCGTCGCCGCGTACTCGTCGATCTTGCGCGCGCCGACGTGCTCGACCATGCCGATCGAGGCGATCGCGTCGAAGCGCTCGCCGGCCAGCTCGCGGTAGTCCATCACGCGGATCTCGACGCGGTCGGCGACTCCGGCCTCCTGCGCCCGCTTGCGCGCGCCGGCCGCCTGTGGCTCTGACAGCGTGATCCCGGTCACGTGCACGCCGTAGCGCTCGGCGGCGTGGATCGCGAACGACCCCCAGCCGCAGCCGACGTCGAGCAACCGCTCGCCCTCCTGCAGCGCGAGCTTGGTGCAGACCAGATCGCGCTTGGTCTCCTGCGCCTCCTCCAGCGTCTCGGCGCCGCGCGACCAGATCGCGCACGAGTACGTCATCGACTCGTCGAGGAACAGCGCGAAGAACTCGTTGCCGACGTCGTAGTGATGCGTGACCGCGCGCTTGTCGCGCATGAGCGAGTGGCGTCGTCCCTGCGGACGCAGCTCGACCGCCGGGATCCGCGGGACCTCGGCCAATGCGCCGGCCCGGACCGCGGCGGCGGCCAGGCGGGCCTTCGACTTCGCGTCGACCCGCGGCGGCGAGTAGTCGTCGAGCAGCGCGAGCACCTTGTCGATGTCATCGACCTCGAGCGCGCCGGACACGTATGCGCGCCCGAGTCCGAGCTGGCCCGGCGCGCGCAGCATGTGGCCGAGCGCGACCGGCGAGCGCACGTCGAAGACCGGGCCGCCGGAGGTCGTGGGCGCGACCTCGGTCCCGTCCCACAAGGTGATGCGGAAGGGCCGCTCGGGGAGGACCTCGGCGAGGACTGAGCGCAGCTGGGCGGTGCTCACGCTGCGTCAGCGTACTTGGTCGCCTGCCGCTCGGGTGAGATGCGGACGACGTCCCAGGCCAGCCCCAGCTTCTCCAGCGCGCCGATCACCCAGGCGGATGGATCGATCTCCCAGCGCCGTAGGCCGTGCGCGGCCGACGTCGGGAAGGCGTGGTGGTTGTTGTGCCATGCCTCGCCCATCGTGAACGGCGCCAACCACAGCAGGTTGCGCGACTCGTCCTTCGTGGCGAACCGGCGGCGCCCGAAGAAGTGGCACAGCGAGTTGATCGAGTACGTCGCGTGGTGCAGCACGAGCACCCGCACGGCACCACCCCAGAGCAGTCCGGTGAAGCCGTCGCGCAGCGTGCCGCCGAACGCGAACCCGAGGCCGAATGCAGCGAGCAGCCCGCCGGCGACGCAGGCGACGAAGCGGCGATCGACCGCGCTGACGACGGGATCGGCGAGCAGGTCCGGCGCGTAACGGCTGCGGCGCCCGCGGTTCGTGTGCAGGAACAGCCAGCCGACGTGCGCGTGGGTCAGGCCCTTGATCGCGCCGCGCCAGCCCGAGCCGTGATCGACGTGTGGGCTGTGCGGGTCGCCGGGCTGGTCGGAGAACGCGTGGTGCTTGCGGTGGTCGGCGACCCACGAGATCACCGGGCCCTCGATCGCGGCCGACCCGAGCACGGCCAGGACGCCGCGGACGGCGGGCGTGGTCTTGAACGCCCGGTGCGTGAACAAGCGGTGGAAGCCCACCGTGATGCCGAGCGCGGTCGTCACGTACATGATCAGGAACACGAATATGTCGTTCCAGCCGAGCCAGGCGCCCCACACCTGCCAGGCGACGATCAGCAGACAGATGGCGGGCAGGACCGTCACCGTGCCGGTGATGATCCGATCGCGTGTTTCGTGCTCGCATGGCTCGACGTCGTCGACCCGCGAGCCCTCCGGTTCGGCGAGGGTGCTCATGACAAGGAGACCCTACCGCGCGAGGTGGCGTTCGCGTCGTGTTCTTAGGGTTCCCTCACAGAGGGCGCTGCTAAGTTGCGTGTCCGGATGGCGACTTGCCGTCCGTGAGGTTCTTGTTCCTAGACGGCGCTCCGATGGCGCGGATGGGGTCAGTCGAATCTCCCCACCGCAGAACGCGACCTCCCCCAAGCGGTCGCGAGAAGGAGCTCCCAATGTCATCCAGCTTTGCCGAACTCGGCGTGTCCGAGGACGTGGCACGCGCGCTGTCGAAGCGCGGGATCGAGACGCCGTTCGCGGTCCAGTCGATGGTCGTGCCCGACGTGCTCGACGGGCTCGACGTGCTCGTCAAGTCGCCCACCGGCTCGGGCAAGACGCTCGCGTTCGGCGTCCCGCTCGCCGACATCCTTGACCCGGACGGCGCCTGGCCGTCCGCGCTCGTGCTCGCGCCGACGCGCGAGCTGGCGGCCCAGATCGTCGACGAGCTGTCCGGCGTCATGCACGCGCGCGGGCTCAAGATCACCGCCGTCTACGGCGGCGTCGGCATCTACAACCAGGCCAAGCAGGCGGCGCGGTCGCACGTGCTGGTGGCCACGCCCGGGCGGCTGCTCGACCTGATCGAGCGCGGCGCCGTGGCGCTCGACGAGATCGACGTGCTGGTGCTCGACGAGGCCGACCGGATGCTCGACATGGGCTTCAAGCCGGTCGTCGACCGGATCGTCCGCATGACGCCGGACGATCGCCAGACGCTGCTGTTCTCGGCCACGCTCGAGGGCGAGGTCGGGCGCATCGCCGCCGCCTACACGCACGCGCCGGTACGGCACGAGCACACGCCCGCGCCGGAGAAGGTCGGCACCATCGAGCACCGCTTCCGCCGCGTCGCGCACGAGGCCAAGGTGTCGGCGCTCGTGCACGAGCTGGGCGATCCGAAGCGCGGCCTCACCCTCGTGTTCGTGCGCACCAAGCGCGGCGCCGACCGGCTGGTCAAGCGGCTCGGCGCGCACGACGTGCGCGCGGTCGCGATGCACGGCGACAAGTCGCAGTCCCAGCGCGAGAAGGCACTCGCGCGCTTCGAGGCCGGCAAGATCGACACGCTCGTCGCGACCGACGTGGCCGCGCGCGGGATCGACGTCAGCGGCATCACCCACGTGATCAACTACGACGCCCCGGCGGCGCGCGAGGACTACGTGCACCGGATCGGGCGCACCGCACGCGCGGGCGCCAGCGGCGTCGGGATCACGTTCGTGCTCGACGACCAGGCGCGCGAGGTCGCGAAGCTCGCGGGCGAGCTCGGGATCGATCACGGGCTCGGGGTGGCGACGCCGCCGCGCGGCCGCTCGCGCCGCCGGCGGTAGGCCGCTTTGAGCAGCGGCGAAGGTCAACTGCAGCATTGAAGAGTGCGGGTTTCCGCCGGGAGCTTCCCCGCATCTCGCTGTGTTGCGCTTTGTGGTCGCTATGCGACCTCCAGGCGCAACAGAGCATGCCGCGGCCTCCACACCACCCTCAATGACGCAGTTGACGTTCGCCGAGGCCGGCACTGCCCCGCCCGTCCAGCTGCCGCAATAATCCCCGCACCATGCGCACTCGCATCCTCGCGCTGGTCGCGCTCGCCGCGCTGGTGCTGTGCGCCGCGCCCGCGGCCGCGACCGCCAAGCCGCGCGCCGCAAAGCGCCTGAAGGCGTTCAGCTCGTGCCAGACCCTGATCGGCTATGCGACGCGGCACGTGCCGCAGGCACCGCCCCGGCCGGTCGAGGACACACCGCAGCAGCGCACCGAGGCGCCCGGCGCGGCGCCGGCTCCCGTCGAGGGCGGCGAGGACACGTCACAGACCAACGTGCAGGAGGCGGGCGTCGACGAGCCCGACACGGTCAAGACGGACGGCCGCACGATCTTCGCCATCGCCAACGGCTCGCTGCACGCCGTCGACGCGCGCGCAGCTACCCCCAAGCTGCTCGCGACGCTCCCGCTCGAGTACGGCTGGAGCACGAAGATGCTGCTGCGCAAGGACCGCGCGCTGCTGCTCGGCGACGGTCCGCGCGGCGCGCGCATGACCGAGGTCGACGTGTCCGACCCGGCCAAGCCGGCGGTGCTGCGGACCGAGGACGTCGACGGCTACATCGTCGACGCGCGACTCACCGGGCGCACCGCGCGGGTGGTCGTCGCGTCGTACCCGGAGGCTGTGTACGGCCCGCCCGAGGTCCGTGCGCAGCCCGCGGGCTGGCTCCCGACCCGGACCGTCAAGAACGCGCGCACCGGACACACGGTCACCCGCCGCGTCGCCTGCCGCAAGGTCCGGCGCCCGTCGGTGTTCGCCGGGCCGGGAGTGCTCAGCGTCTACACGGTGGACACGACCAAGGGTCTGCCGGCCGTCGACGTCGACTCGCTCTTCACCAGCGGCGACACCGTGTACGCGTCGCCGTCGGGCCTGTACATCGCCACGCAACGCTGGGAGGTGGCGAGCGCGAACACGTCGATCCACCGCTTTGACATCTCCGATCCCGACCGGACGGACTACGCGGCCAGCGGCACGATCCCCGGCACGCTGCTCAACCAGTTCTCGATGTCGGAGTACAAGGGCGTCCTGCGCGCCGCGAGCACGGTCGGCTTCGGTGCCGGGGCGGAGAGCAGGGTGACCACGCTCGCGCGCGACGGCGGGCAGCTCGTCCAGCGCGGCCAGGTCGGCGGCCTCGGGCGCGGCGAGCGCATCTACGCCGTGCGGTTCATCGGTGACGTCGGTTACGTCGTCACGTTCCGCCAGACCGATCCGCTCTACACGCTCGATCTCGCCGACCCCGGCAACCCGCGCGTGCGCGGCGAGCTCAAGATCCCGGGCTACTCGGCCTACCTGCATCCGGTCGGCGACGACCTGCTGCTCGGCGTCGGGCAGGAGGCGACCGACGACGGGCGACTGCAGGGCCTGCAGATCTCCCTGTTCGACGTGTCCGACCTCGCCCGCCCCCTGCGGCTGCAGAAGGCGCAGCTCGGCGAGCGGTTCTCGAGCTCGGCCGCCGAGTGGGATCACCACGCGTTCCTGTGGTGGCCCGCGACGAAGCTCGCGGTGCTCCCGATCGACAGCCGCGGCTTCAGCGGCGCGGCAGGCTTCCGCGTCCAGCGCGCGGGAGGGATCGCGGAGATCGGCCGGATCAGCCACCCGCCGGCCGCGGGGTCCCGGACGCCGCCCGTCAGCCGCTCGGCGGTCGTCGGTGACCGCCTGTTCACGGTCTCCGATGGCGGCGTCAAGGCGAGCGGGCTGGCGCAGCTCGCCGACCGCGGCTGGGTCGCGTTCCCTGCGCCGCCCGAGCCGCCCTGCTGCAAGCCGGTGCCGGTCGAGCCCGCGCTCCCCCGCTGATCATGGTCGCGTGACACCGCCGATCCGTCGTGGGCTGGGCGCGGCCCTTACGAGTGCGGTGCTCGTCGCGGCGACCACCGCGGTGATCGCTCTGCTGGAACCGGACGTCCCCGCGCGGGGCCTGGGTGTGCTCTACCTGTTCGCGGTCGCGCCGGTCGCGCTCAGGTACGGCCTGCCGGCCGCGGTCGGGACGTCGCTGCTGAGCATCGCGGCGTTCGACTTCTTCTTCCTGGGCGAGCGGCAGAGCTTCGATCCCGGCTCGACGGAGAACTGGGGCGTGCTGATCGCGGTGCTGGTCTCGATCCTGGTCGTCAGCGCGCTGGCTGCGCGCTCGCAGCGCGAGGCGCGCCGCTCGGCGCGACTCGCCGACGAGCAGGCGGCGCTGCGGCGGGTGGCGACGCTGGTCGCGCAGGGAGGGCCGCCCAACGAGCTCTTCGAGGCCGTCACCCGTGAGGTCGGTCAGCTGTACGGCGCCGATCTCGCCCGCATGGAGCGCTACGAGGCCGACGGCACGGTCACCGCGGTCGCAGCCTGGAGCCGGGACAAGGACGCCCGTCTCGCCGTCGGCTCGCGCTTTGCGCTCGAGGGAGCGAGCATCGCCAAGTTGGTGCGCGAGACCGGGCAACCCGCCCGGGTGGACAGCTTCGCCGGTGCCAAGGGTCCGATCGCGTACGAGGCGCAGGAGCTGGGCATCCGTGCCTCGGTCGGCTGCCCGATCACCGTCGGCGGGCGCGCCTGGGGTGTGATCGCCGCCTCCAGGCGGAGCGACGCGCCGTTTCCGGAAGGCACCGAGTCGAGCATCGGGGAGTTCACCGAGCTGATCGCCACCGCGGTCGCCAACGCGCAGGCGAGCGCCGAGCTCGTCGCCTCGCGCGCCCGCATCCTCACGGCCGCCGACGACGCCCGCCGCCGGCTCGTGCGCGACCTGCACGACGGCGCCCAGCAGCGCCTCGTCCACACGATCGTCACGCTGAAGCTGGCTCAGCGGGAGCTGCCCGAGGACGACCCCGCGGCGCCGGTCGTCGCCGACGCGCTCGCGCAGGCCGAGCAGGGCAACATCGAGCTGCGCGAACTGGCGCACGGCGTCCTCCCGTCGGTGCTCACCCGAGGCGGCCTGCGGGCCGGCGTCGATGCGCTCGTATCGCGCGTGAGCATCCCCGTCGCGGTGGCGGTCCCGGACGAGCGACTCCCGCCGGGGATCGAGGCCAGCGCATACTTCATCATCGCCGAGGCGCTCACGAACGTCGTCAAGCACGCGCAGGCGCGCAGCGTGGAGGTCACGGCCCGGGTCGAGGGCGGCGCGCTGTACGTCGACGTCCACGACGACGGCGTCGGCGGCGCCAGTCGCGACGGGTCCGGCCTGGTGGGTCTCGACGACCGGGTCGCAGCCATCGGCGGGGCACTGAGAGTCGACAGCCGGCCGGGCGGCGGCACGACGATCGCCGCCACGCTGCCCCTGCCGGCGGGCTGACCGATTTACGGTTCTCCCTACTACCCACCGCCGCCATCGGTGAGATGATCGGGCGCGATGGCCGGTTCGGTATTGGTCGTGGACGACGACCCCGGGTTCCTTCGCGTGGCCAGACAGATCCTGGTCCTGGACGGGGTCACGGTCGTCGCGACCGCGGCGACGGCGGAGGCAGGGCTCGCCGCCGCGCACGAGCACAGGCCGGAGGGGGCGCTCGTCGACATCGGCCTGCCGGACCGCGACGGCGCCGAGCTCGGTCGCGAGCTGGCCTCGCTCCCGTGGGCGCCGCGCGTCGTGCTGACGTCCAGCGACCGCGACGCCGTCGAGCTCGCGTCGCGTGACGGCGGGCTCCCGTTCGTGCCGAAGGCGGACCTGCCGTCGGCGCCGCTGCGCGAGCTGCTGACGGGTTAGAGCCGCTTGCGCAGCATCCCGAAGATGCCGCGCGTGACCTTGCGCTGGAGCGCTTTGCCCTCGCGCGAGCGCAGGAAGTCTCCGATCCCATCGCCGCCCTGCTCCCGCGGGGCGGGCGCGCGGCGGCGCGGCGGCGGCACGTGCTCCATCGGCGAGCGCAGGTCGGGCTCGGGCTGCGCCGGCTCGGGTCCGGCCATGCGGCCGGCCAGGATCTCGTGCGCACTCTGCGCGTCGGTCCGCTCGCCGTACTTCGCCCACAGCGGCGAGGCTTTCGCCGCCGCGTCCACGTCGGGCGCCGGGTCCATGCTCGACGACGGCCCGAGCAGCCGCGCGTGCACGACCGGCGTCGGGATGCCCTTCTCCGACAGCAGCGTCACCGCCGCCTCGCCGATTCCCACCGACGTGAGCAGCGTCTCGACGTCGTACAGATCGGACGTCGGGTAGGTCGACACGGTCGCGCGCAGCTTCTTCGCGTCGCTCGGCGTGAACGCCCGCAGCGCGTGCTGGATCCGCAGGCCGAGCTGCGCGAGCACCTCCTCGGACAGGTCGGTCGGCTGCTGGGTCACGAAGAACACGCCGACGCCCTTGGAGCGGATCAGCCGCACGGTGCGCTCGAGCGCGTCCAGGAACGCGTCGGTCGCCTCGTCGAACAGCAGGTGCGCCTCGTCGAGGAACACGACGAGCTTCGGCGCCGGCAGGTCGCCCGCCTCCGGGAGCGTCTCGAACAGCTCGGCGACCAGCCACATCAGGGCGGTCGACCACAGCGCCGGCTTGTCCTGCACCGCCGCGAGCTCGACGCACGAGACGACGCCGCGGCCGTCGGGCGCGACCGTCATCAGGTCGGCGACGTCGAGCTGCGGCTCGCCGAAGAACTCGGTCCCGCCACCGGTCTCGAGCCCCACGAGCGAGCGCAGCAGCACGCCGACGGTGGCCGAGGAGAGCCCGCCGATGCCCTGGAGCTCGGGCTTGCCCGCATCGGAGTCCAAGAAGGTGAGCAACGCGCGCAGGTCGCCGAGGTCCAGCAGTGGCAGGCCCTTCCCGTCGGCGTAGTGGTACACGAGCGCGAGGCTCGCCTCCTGCGTCTCGTTCGCACCGAGCACCTTGGCCAGCAGCTGCGGGCCGAAGTCGGTCACGGTCGCCCGGATCGGCACGCCCGGTCCGACCCCGCCGAGCGAGAGGAACTGCACCGGGAACGCCTCCGGCGCGAACGGCAGCCCGAGGTCTGCCATCCGCTTCTCGCCGGCGCCGCCGGCCTCGGCCGGTACCGCCAGTCCGGACACATCGCCCTTGACGTCGGCGACGAGCACGGGCACGCCGGCGCGCGAGAGCTGCTCGGTGATCACCTGCAGCGTCTTGGTCTTGCCGGTTCCGGTCGCGCCGGCGACGAGCCCGTGCCTGTTCATGGTGGCGAGCGGGATCTTCACCGCCGCCTCCCGCACGAGCTCGCCGTCGTGGACCCCGCGCCCGAGGTCGATCGCGGCGCCCTCGGTCGCGTACGCGGAGTTGATGGTGGTGGCGAAGTCGCTCATTCGTAGAGCGTGAAGACTGCCAGGATCACGTACGTCGCGATCAGCGCCGCGCCCTCGAAGTACGTCGCCTCGCCGTCACCGGTCACCTGCCAGATCGAGATGATGGTGAGCGCGAGCGCGGCGATGTAGACCGGCGCCAGGTCGAACGTGAGCTGCTCGGCGAACAGCAGCGAGACGAGCACGAGTGCCGGCAGCAGGAACGCCGCGACCTGTGCGACCGAGTTCTTCACGACCGAGATCGCGAGGTCGGCCTGGCCCTTGGCCGCGAGTACGACGCCGGTCGCGTGCTCGACCGCGTTGCCGGCGATCGCGACGAGCACCAGCCCCGCGAACTGCTCGGAGATGCCGAGCTCGTCGATCGTCGGCCGCAGCGCGTCGATGAACCACTCCGACACGAACGCGGCGGCGATGCCGCCGAGCGCGAGCAGGACGATCGCCGTCCGCAGCGGGATCGCCGAGGGCGCGCGCGGCGCGCGAGCGGTTTCGCCCTTGAGGTAGCCGTAGACCCAGAGGACGTAGACGATCAGCACGAGCGCCGCGGCGATCGAGGAGATCGTGACGATGTTGTCCGACGCGCGGTCGTGTGTCTCCGCGGAGATGCCGACCAGCACGATGATGAAGCCGGAGAGGAACAGCAGCGTCGCCGTGTCCTGCGGCAGCCGCGGCGAGAAGCGCATGATGCCGTCGGAGCTCTGCCGCGCGCCGACGACGATCACGATCCCGAGCACGAGCAGCGCGTTGGCGAAGATCGAGCCGATGAGCGAGAACTGCGCGACGACCACCTCGCCCGCCGACAGCGCGAACACGACGACGAAGAACTCCGGCAGGTTGCCGAGCGTCGCCTGCAGCACGCCGGTCACCGCCGGCCCGAAGTACCCGCCGACCTGCTCGGTCGTGAACGACACGACCCATGCGATCCCGGCGAGCGCGACGCCCGCCACCGTGAACGCGACCAGCGCCGGCGCGTCGGCGTAGTTGAGCACGCCGGCCACTGCGGTGACGATGGCGACGCAGCCCAGGAGTGCCCGCGTGCGCGGGCTCACGTGGCGGCGGCGCCGGCCCTGAGCTTCCGTGCGAGCTTGGTCCGGGCGACCTTCTCGAGCGCGACCTTGCGCAGCCGCACGGCGCCCGGCGTGACCTCGACGCACTCGTCCTCGCGCAGGAACTCGAGTGCCTGGTCGAGCGAGAGCTGCCGGTGCGGCACGAGCCGGACGAGCACGTCGGACGTGGACGAGCGGATGTTCGTCAGGTGCTTCTCCTTGACCGCGTTGACGTCGAGGTCGTCCGCGCGTGCGTTCTCGCCGACGATCATGCCCTCGTAGACCTCCTCGCCCGGCCCGACGAACATCGTGCCGCGCTCCTGCAGGTTCATCAGCGCGAACTGCGCGGCCGTGCCGCGGCGATCGGCGACGAGCGCGCCGGTCGGACGCGTGCGCAGCTCGCCCGCCCACGGCTCCCAGCGGTCGAACACGTGATGCAGCAGCCCGGTGCCGCGCGTCTCGGTGAGGAACTCGGTGCGGAAGCCGATCAGCCCGCGCGCGGGGACGAGGTACTCCATCCGCACCCAGCCCGTGCCGTGGTTGACCATCTGCTCCAGCCGGCCCTTGCGCAGCGCGAGCAGCTGCGTGATCACGCCGACGTAGTCCTCGGGGATGTCGATCGCGAGCCGCTCGACCGGCTCGTGCATCGTGCCGTCGACCTCGCGCGTGAGCACCTGCGGCTGCCCGACGGTGAGCTCGAAGCCCTCGCGCCGCATCAGCTCGACCAGCACGGCGAGCTGCAGCTCGCCGCGGCCCTGGACCTCCCAGGCGTCGGGCCGCTCGGTCGGGTTGACGCGCAGCGAGACGTTGCCGACGAGCTCCGCGTCGAGCCGGTCGCGCACCTGGCGCGCGGTGAGCTTCGAGCCCTCCTTGCCCGCGAGCGGCGACGTGTTGATCCCGATCGTGACCGACAGCGACGGCTCGTCGACGGTGATGACCGGCAGCGGGCGCGGGTCGTCGGGATCGGCGAGCGTCTCGCCGATCGTCACCTCGGGGATCCCGGCGACGGCGATGATCTCGCCCGGCCCGGCCTCGGCGGCGTCGACGCGGTCGAGCGACTCGGTCACGTACAGCTCGCCGACCGTCGCGCGCTGGACCGCTGCCGTCCGCCCGGCACCAGGCGATCGCCTGGCCCTTGCGGATCGTGCCCTGGCGCACGCGGCAGAGCGCGAGCCGGCCGACGTACGGGGAGGCGTCGAGGTTGGTGACGTGCGCCTGCAGCGGATGCTCGCGGGTCGTACCGTGGCGCGGGGATGCGCTCGACGAGCAGGTCCATCAGCGGCGCGAGGTCGTCGGCGAGCGTCGTCGGGCTCGAGCCCCGGCGCGGCCCGCCTTCGCGTTGCAGTAGACGATCGGGAACTCGATCTGCTCCTCGTCGGCGTCGAGGTCGAGGAACAGCTCGTAGACCTCGTCGACCACCTCGGCCGCGCGCGCGTCCGGCCGGTCGATCTTGTTGATCACGAGGATCACCGGCAGGCGCGCCTCGAGCGCCTTGCGCAGCACGAAGCGCGTCTGCGGCAGCGGGCCCTCGGACGCGTCGACGAGCAGCAGCACGCCGTCGACCATCGTCAGCCCGCGCTCGACCTCGCCGCCGAAGTCGGCGTGGCCGGGCGTGTCGACGATGTTGAGCTTGACGCCGCCGTAGCGCACCGCCGTGTTCTTGGCGAGGATCGTGATGCCCTTCTCGCGCTCGAGGTCCATCGAGTCCATCACGCGCTCGGCGACGTCCTGGTTGGCGCGGAACGCGCCCGACTGCCACAGCATCGCGTCGACGAGCGTCGTCTTGCCGTGGTCGACGTGCGCGACGATGGCGATGTTGCGGATGTCGTCGCGGGCGACGGTCATCGCGCAGGAGGCTAGCGGTGCGGCGGTCAGCTACGGGACCCGCGGGGTACCCGTCTCGGGGCGCCGGGGGTGAGTGCAGCAGCGCCGCGCGAGGGCGGCGGGGAGCGGGTCGCGCGGTCAACACCGCTACGCTCGATGCATGTCCGACATCGAGCCTCGCCGCAGCAGCCGCCCCTCGCGTAAGTCCCGGGCCGACCGGGCGTACACGCTGGTGAGGGTCGCCGGCGGGCTGCTCGTGCTCACGATCGTGCTGTTCGTGCTCGCCGTGATCGGGGCCGTGAGCGGTGCTTGGGCGGTCGTGGCCGGCGCGCTGACCGTCGGCGCAGGGGTCGCGCTGCGGCGCACGCTGAAGCCCTAGACGGCGCTCGAGGCAGCGCCGGCGAACGTCAACTGCGGCATTGAAGGGAAGCGCGGAGTGCCGCGGCGCTCACGTGGGGCGGGTTGATAACGCATAGCGAGACCAGCCCGCCCCGCGTCCATGCGGGGCGCCTTATCCACCGACGCGGTGGTCAAAGCGCCCCGCGTCCCGCGATCCCGCCGAACCCGCGCCCTCAAAGCCCGCTGTACCCCGACGTAGGAGCCCGTCTCGCCGCGCGGGCCGCGCGACGCGCCCCGGGCCCCGCCGAACCCGCGTCAGCGTCGTCAGCGAGCCCCCGCGCGCCCCACCGCCTCCGCCGCCAGCGCACACCCCGCGCCGAGCGCATCGGCGGGGTCGGCGCCGGCCAGGCGCGCGGCGAGCAGGCCGGCGGCGAACGCGTCGCCCGCTCCGGTCGTGTCGACGACCTGGACGTCGACCGCGGGAGCGCGCACCTGCGTGCTGCCGTCCGTCCAGAGCGCGCCCTGGGCGCCGAGCTTGACGACGACCTCGCGCGCGTGGGCGCTGAGCGCGCGGGCGGCCGCCTTGGGATCGGGCATGCCGGTCAGCGCCGCCGCCTCGTCGCGGTTGGGCAGCAGCAGCTGGGTGCCCGCGATCCACTCGAAGAACGCCGCCGCGCCGGCGCGGATGAGCGGCGCTGTGCTGGACGGGTCGACGGAGACGCTGAGCCCGCGGGCGCTCGCGTCGGCGAGCATCGCTCGCGCGGCAGGACGCGAGCCCGGGTGCAGGAGCGCATAGCCCGCCAGGTGCAGATGGGTCGCATCGTCCGGCAGCGCCGCGGCCTCGAGCCCCGCGTTCGCGCCGGCGTCGGGCAGCATCGACCGCTCGCCGCCGGGCTCCACGAGCACCACGCACGTCCCGGTGGGCCGCGCGGGGTCGGTGGCCAGCCTGGTGTCGACGCCCTCCGCGCGCAGCCCTTCGGCGACCTCGCGCCCGGCCGCGTCACCGCCCACGCGGCCGATCAGGGTCACCGCGGCGCCGGCGCGCGCGAGCCACGCCGCCACGTTCGCCCCGGCGCCGCCGCCGCGCTGGACGATGCGCGCCGGCGTGTCGCTCGCCCGCGCGACCGGCCCGGACAGCGAGGCGACGACGTCGATCATCACGTCGCCCACGACCACGACACGCCCGTTGCTCATTCCCGCACCACCGCCGCCCGCGCGATCCGCGCCGCGAGCGCGGCGTTGCGCCGGACCAGCGCCACGTTCGCCTCGAGCGTCGCGCCGCCGGTGTCCCGGTGGAAGCGGTCGAGCAGGAACGGCGTCGTCTCCCCGCCGCGGATCCCCTCCGCCGCGGCGGCCTCCAACGCCTCGCTCAGCACGCGATCGTGCAGCCGCGGGTCGACCTGTTCGTCCGCCGGCAGCGGGTTGGCCACCACGATCGCGCGGTCGCCCAGCCCGATCTCGGCCTGTGTCCTCATGACGCGCGCCACCTCCTCGGGCGAGTCGACGCGCCACGGCGCCGGGTAGCCGGAGTCCGACAGGTAGAACCCGGGGAAGCGATCGGTCCCGTACCCGAGCACGCACACGTTGAGCGTCTCGAGCCGCTCGAGCGTGGCGCGCACGTCGAGGATCGACTTCACGCCGGCACACACGATCGTGACCCCGGTGCCGGCCAGCGTGGTCAGATCGGCCGATTCGTCCCAGCTCTCGCGCGCACCGCGGTGCACGCCGCCCAGCCCGCCGGTGGCGAACAGGCGGATGCCCGCGCGCGCGGCCAGATGCGACGTCGAGGCGACCGTGGTGGCCGCGGAGCCGCCGCTCGCCATCACCGGCGCCGAGATCGCGGACGCCGGCCTTGGCGAACGCTCCGCTGAGCGCCAGCGCCTCGAGCGCGGCGCTGTCGAGGCCGATGCGTGCCTCGCCGGCGACCACCGCGATAGTGGCCGGCACGGCGCCCTCGGAGCGCACCACGGCCTCGAGTTCGCGCGCGACTTCGAGGTTGCGCCCGCGCGGCAGGCCGTGCGCGATCAGCGTGCTCTCCAGCGCCACGACGGGGTCGCCCGAGGCGAGCGTCTCGGCGACCTCGGGCTCGATCCGCACGGCTGAGCTCATCGCGGTGCGCATCCTACGACGGCCCTGGACGCCGTCTATCCGTCTAGGAGACCGTTGAGGTGTCGGCTTGCAGGCACTACGCTGACACCTGTTGGGTGCGCATTCAGTCGACGAAGTCCCGTCAGGGCCGAGGACACGCCGGCGGGACAGCCTCCTCGTCGCCGGACAGTCGGTGCTGCTCGCAGCCGCTCTCGTGGGCGCGGTGCTCGGCACCGATGCCGCCGACTGGAAGCCCCTGAGCCTGTTCCTCTCGCTGCTCGGGCTCGCGCTCGTCGGGCAGTTCCTTTCGCTGCGGACGGGCAGCGTCCAGATCGGTCCGGCGTTCATCGCCACCGCGCTCGCGATGGCGCTGCTCGGTCCTGCGCCGGCCGCCGTGATCGCCGTCGCTGCCGTGCTCGCGTGGTCCCTGAAGGCGCGCACGCCGCGGCCGCTCGTGTTCAACAACATCGTCGCGCTCGCCGCCTACCCGGTCGCCGGCGGTCTGCTGTTCAAGGCGCTGGGCGACCCGGGCGCGGAGGAGACGGCGACGTTCTCGACCGCGGTGATCGTGTTCGGCGTCTACCTGGTCACGAACTTCCTCAACTTCCTCCTGATCGTCGGCTACCTGTGCCTGCGCGACCGCGCCCCGCTGCTGACCGCGGTGCGCCGGCTCTACCTGCCGGTCGTGCCCTGGGAGGTCGCGACCGGCGTCGTCTGCGCCGCCGCGGTGCTCGCCTACCAGGAGATCGGGCTGCTCGCGATCGCGATGCTCGCCGTGCTGCTGTTCTCCTACCGCTATCTGCTCGCCTCCGTGCTGGACGCGCAGCGGCAGCGTGACGAGCTGCGCCGCCAGGTGGACGAGCTCGAGGCGCTCCACCACGGCGTGATCCGCGTGATGGTGGAGACGCTCGGCATGCGCGACCGCATGACCGCCCGCCACTCGGCGGCGGTCGCGCGCTTCGCCAAGGCGACCGCCGCGGCGGCCGGGCTCCCCTCGCGCGATCAGGAGCTGGTGCACACGGCCGGGCTGCTGCACGACGTCGGCAAGTTCACGTTCCCGGACCACACCCTGACCGGGACACGGCTGACCGAGGAGGACTGGGAGCTGATCCGCTCGCATCCGCAGCGCGGTGCCGACATCGTCGGCCGCGTGCACGGTTACGCCGAGGTGGCCGAGATAGTGCTCTGTCACCACGAGCGGATCGACGGCCGCGGCTACCCGCGCCACCTGGTCGGCGACGACATCCCGGCGCTCGCCCGCATCCTCGCGGTCGCCGACTGCTTCGACGTGATGACCGCGCGCGACTCCTACCGCACCGCGATGCCGTTCGAGGACGCGATCACCGAGCTGCGGCGGGTCGCCGGCACGCAACTCGACGCGCGCTTCGTCGAGGTCTTCGTAGGCATCGTCATGGGCGCCGAGGTCGAGCTGTTCCAGCGCGCCGACGACGAGGAACTCGAGGCCGAGCTGCAGCGGCAGCTGCCGCGCGGGTCAGCGGCGGGCAGCCCCGCGCGCCGTTAGTGGTTCCAGCCCATGGGCCGTTGTTCGGACGGCCGGGCCGCAGCTTTAGCCGCTGCCCGATCGATCCGCAAAGTGGGCAGAGCGGCGCCGAGGCATTGCATGCGACCCCGCGTCGGTGAGACGCTGGCGCGGCATGGAAGCGGGCAAGGAGGATGAGTTGCGGCGTCGTGTGATGGTCTGTGTGCTGATCGTGGGTGCGTGGCTGGCGCTCGCGGGGACGGCGGAGGCGGCGACGATCAGCGGCGGATCGACGCCGAACGGACCGCCGCCGAACGGCATTCCGCTGCCGCTCAACGTGAGCGCGGCCAACGGTGAGGCCAACCACATCGAGGTGGTCGCCTCGGGCAGCGGGTTCATCGTGCGCGAGACCGGCACGACCCCGCTCACGAACAGTGCCCCGTCGTGCGCCGCCACCGCGACGCCGCGCCAGTTCTCCTGCTCGCTGTTCGCCCCCGGAGTCGCGGTGCCCACGCCGATCATCCTCGTCACGCTCGGCGACCGCGACGACACGTTCCGCGGCGTCTCCCAGCCGATCCCGATCGTGGTCGACGCGGGCGAGGGCGACGACACTCTGTTCAGCGGCGCCGGTGTGCAGGGCGTCCTCAACGGCGCCGGCGGCGTCGACACCGCCGACTACTCGAGCCACGCGCAGCCGGTCAACGTCTCACTCGACGGCGTGCAGAACGACGGCGGCGCCGAGGACGGCGGCACGGAGAACGTCCCGAACGTAGAGCGCATCGTCGGCGGCGGCGGAAACGACCTCCTCACGGGCTCGCCCGGGCCGAACCGGCTCGACGGCGGAGGAGGCGGTGACGTGGTCGACGCCGGCGACGGGCCGGACATCCTCGTCGGCGGCGCCGGCAACGACCAGCTCAACGGCGGCCCCGCGGAGGACGCCTACGTCGCCGGCGACGGCGACGACACGGTCGGCGCGTTCGACGGCGTGGCCGAGGACGTGGACTGCGGCGGCGGCAAGGACAGCGCGACGGTCGAGGTCGCCGACCGGCTGGTCGAGTGCGAGAACGTCCAGCGGGTCGACGAGTTCCGCGACGGCGACCGCGACGGCACGCTCCCGCCGCAGGACTGCAACGACGGCAATCCGGCGATCCGGCCCGGTGCGCGCGACATCCCGCGCAACCGCATCGACGAGGACTGCTCCGGCCGCGACGCCAAGCGCCGCAGCGTTCCCTCCACGCTCGCATATCTGTGGGCGTACACCGACGTCTTCGCCCAGGCCAGGAAGTTCACGCTGAACAAGCTGCCTTCGCGCGCGGTGGTCCGGCTCAAGTGCGCTCCGCCAGACGGCCGGCGCAACGCGTGCCCGTTCAAGTCCGAGCGCCGCGCGTTCAAGCGCGGCGCCAAGCGCAAGAGCTTCCTGCCGGCGTTCAAGAGCCGCCGGCTGCCGGTCGGCACCGTGATCGAGCTGCGGGTGACCCGCAAGAACTGGATCGGGCGGGCCTTCCGCTTCAGGGTCCGGAGCGACAGGATCCCGCAGGTCAGGACCCAGTGCCTGGCGCCGGGCAAGAAGAAGCCGCGCAAGTGCTGAGCCCTTGGGTCGGCGCCCCCGCCACCTAGGGTCGCCTCAGGGCAATTCCCGATGGAAGCGAGCGGGTGGGCGCGCGAGAGTGCGCGTCACTCCCCAGTTCTCCCGAGAGGAAGCGCATGAGCGACGAGCAGCCCACACAGCAGATGCCGCCCGACGAGCCGCCGCGCCCGCGGCTGACACGCTCGACGAGCGACTCCGTGATCGCGGGCGTCGCAGGCGGACTCGGCCGCCACCTCGGCGTCGACCCGCTGGCGATCCGGATCGCTTTCGTGATCCTGGCGTTCGCCGGCGGCCTCGGCATCCTCGCCTACCTCGCCTTCCTCGTCTTCGTCCCGAGCGACGATCCGTCGAAGCCGTTGCGCTGGGGCGCCGCGCGGATCATCGGCGCGGGCCTGCTCGTGATCGCCGCGATCGCCGTCCTCACCCCGGACTGGATCGTCGGGCCGTGGCTCTTCCTGCTGCTCGTGTCCGGCCTCGTTGCGTACCTGCTGATCCGCGTGCTGCGCGACGAGGGCGCGAGCCCGGCCTCGAGCATCGCCGCTCGGATCGCGCTCGGCGTCGTCCTGCTCGCGCTCGCCGTCGGCGGCTTCGTGGCCGCCGCGGCGGGCTCGGCGCTCGGCGGCGGGATCGTGATCGCCGGGCTGATCATCGCCTGCGGCATCGGCCTGGTCGGCGGCGCGTTTCGCGGCGGCGCACGCTGGCTGATCGCGCCCGCGATCGTGCTCGCGCTGCCGCTCGCCGCCGTCGCGGCGACCGACCTCGACGTGCGCGGCACGTGGGGGGAGCGCACGTTTCGACCCGCGACCGTCGCAGAGCTGGGCGATGGATACGAGATGGGAGCTGGCTCCATGAAGGTCGACCTGCGCGACCTCGAGCTGCCGCCCGGCCGCACCGAGCTGCCGCTGGAGATCGGCATGGGCGAGATCCAGGTGCTCGTGCCCGAAGACATGTGCGTCGTCACCGCAGGCGACATCTCGCTCGGCGCCGCCGACACGGGCGGCGGCGAGGAGGGCGGCGTCGACTTCGAGATCGACGACGGCCGGATGCCCGACCCGGGCGTGTCCTACGTGCACCTGGACGTCGACATCGGCTTCGGCGGCCTGTCCGTCGGCGACCGCTTCCGCGGCCGGGATCACGGACCCGGCTGGTGGCGCGACGGCCACGTCGACGCCGGCACGAGCCGAGCGGCCTGCGAGGCGGTTCGGTGAAGCCGCGCCCCGGCTTCGATCCGGCATCGCTCGTCGCCGGGGTGATCCTGATCGTGTTCGGCGGGCTGCTGCTGCTCGACCAGACCGACGTGATCGACCTCGGCGCGGCGTACGCGTTCCCGGCCGCGCTCGCCGCGCTCGGTGGCATCCTGCTCGCCTGCGGGCTGGCCGGACCTGCCCGCCGCGGGTGAGAACATCAGCGGCGGTGTCCGTCCCGCATTCACAGCCCGCGCCGCTCCGCCGCAGCCGCTCCGGCGCGCTGATCGGCGGCGTGTGCGCGGGCCTCGGCCGGCGCCTGGGCGTCGACCCGCTGCTGCTGCGCGTCGGCTTCCTGGTCGCATCGCTGGCCGGCGGCATCGGCATCGCCCTCTACCTGCTCTGCTGGGCCTTGATCCCCGCGGAGGCCCGCGAGCACGCCGGCGAGCGGCGCTTCCGCGGCGCGCTCGGCCGGCGCGAGAGCTGGCAGGTCGCAGGCGGGATCGTGCTGCTCACGCTCGCGCTGCTGCTGCTGTTCCGCGAGTGGGGCATCTGGGTCGGCGACGCGGTCGTGTGGCCGCTGGTGCTCGCGAGCGGCGGCGGCGCGCTGATCTGGCGACAGTCGCAGGGCGCCGCGGTGGTCGAGCCACCGGCGCGCGAGCAGGCCAAGCCGGGCGGCGGCGCCGGGCGCCCGCGCCGGCTGCGGCTCGCGCGCCCCTCGCTCGGCATCGTCGCGCTCGGCGCCGCGCTGGTTGTCGGCGCGGGGCTCGTGTTCCTGTGGCTCAACGGCGCGCTCGTGCCCGACCGCGACGTGACGCTCGCGGTGTTCGTCGTCGTCGTCGCGCTCGTGCTGATCCTCGCGCCGTGGTGGCTGCGGCTCGGCCGCGGGCTGACCGAGGAGCGCGCCGAGCGCATCCGCACGCAGGAGCGCGCCGAGATGGCGGCGCACCTGCACGACTCGGTGCTGCAGACGCTCGCGCTGATGCAGAAGCGCGCCGGCGACCCGCGCGAGGTCGCCGCGCTCGCCCGCCGCCAGGAACGCGAGCTGCGCACGTGGCTGAACGGCGGCTCGCGGCGCGACGCCGGCGCCTCGCTCGCGGGCGCGCTGGAGGAGGCCGTGGCCGAGATCGAGGATGCGCACGGGGTGCCGGTCGACGTCGTCGCGGTCGGCGATCGCCCGCTCGACGAGCACTCGCGCGCGCTCGTGGCCGCCGCGCGCGAGGCCGTGCTCAACGCCGTCAAGTTCGCCCCCGATGCCGCGATCAGCGTGTACGCCGAGGTGCGCGGCGACCATGCCGAGGTGTTCGTGCGCGACCGCGGGCCGGGCTTCGACCTCGACGCCGTGCCGGCCGACCGGCGTGGGCTGCGCGAGTCGGTGCTCGGCCGCATGGAGCGCCACGGCGGCCGCGCCGCGATCCACACGCGCCCGGGCGAGGGCACCGAGGTCGAGCTGGTGATGGACCGTGAGTGAGCTCCCGCGCGTCGTGATCGTCGACGACCACGGCCTGTTCCGCGCGGGCGTGCGCGCCGAGCTCGACGGGCTCGTCGACATCGTCGCCGACGCCGGCGCGGTCGGCGATGCGATCGAGCGCATCGTGGAGACCGAGCCCGACGTCGTCCTGCTCGACGTGCAGATGCCGGACGGCGGCGGTGCGGAGGTGATCCGCGGCGTGGTACCGCGCCGCCCGGCGGTGCGCTTCCTCGCGCTCAGCGTCTCCGACGCGCCCGACGACGTGATCTCGATCATCCGCGCCGGCGCGCGCGGCTATGTGACCAAGACGATCTCAGGTCCGGAGCTGGCCGACGCTGTGCGCCGCGTGGCGAGCGGGGACGCGGTGTTCTCGCCCCGGCTGGCCGGTTTCGTGCTCGATGCGTTCGCCGGGCAGGACGACGCGCCGGCGGTGACCGATCCCGAGCTCGACCTGCTGACCGCGCGCGAGCGCGAGGTCCTGCGGCACATCGCGCGCGGCTACATGTACAAGGAGATCGCCCAGCGGCTCGGGATCTCGGCCAAGACGGTCGAGGCCCACGTGTCGGCGGTCCTGCGCAAGCTCCAGCTCTCCAACCGGCATGAGCTGAGCCGCTGGGCGGTGGAGCGCGGCTGGCTCAGCCCACCCTGACCACGTCGTATGTCGTCTCCGCCGTGGGCGGCGTGTTGAAGCGCGCGTTGATCGCGTACAGCAGCAACCCGACCCGCGCCACCGTCGTCGGCGTGTCGAAGTCCGGGTCCCTCAGCTCCGCGATCCGCACCGCGCGCCGCAGCCTGCGGTCGAGCAGCAGCGTTGCGATCTTGTTGTCGCGGTTCTGGACCACGAACAGCAGCGGGCCGGCGAGCAGGATGCCGTCGCCGTTGACCACCGGCGGCGCGTTGATCAGTCGCGCGACGCCGGTGTCAGGGTCGACGGTGAACAACTTGCCGGTGTTGCTCTGGACCAGGATCAGGGTCTCGCCATCGGGCGTCGCTGCGATGCCGTTCGCGTTGAAGCCTTCGAGCTGCTGGAAATCGCCGCTGAGCGGCAGAGTGGACGGAGGGCCGCCGTCACGTGGGACGACGTAGATCAGCGGCTTCTGGGAATCGGTGAAGTACGCCGCTGTGTCGGTCACGGTGACGTCGTTGACGAACATCCCGTCGAAGTCGTGCGCGGCGACGTTGGCGCCGGTACGTGCGTCGTAGATGAAGCCGGAGCCGGTCGGCCCGCCCGCCACGTACAGCTTGCCGTCCTCGAACTTGAGCCCGAACGCCTGACGGCCCTCCTGCGCGGGCACGAGCACCTCACCGCGGCCGGTGAACGCGTCGGCCCGGTAGACCGAGCCGTTGGCCCGCGAGCCGACGTACAGCGTCGTTCCCTTCCCGCTCGCTATCCCTTCGGGCTGGGACCCGGGTGGCACGGGGAACGTGTCCGGAAACGGCGACGCCGCGGTGAGCGCGGCGGAAGCAAGGAGCGTGGCGGCCAGCATGGAGCCCTCCCGATGGTCTCGACAGCCTGCGCCAGGAGATACGGACGGATGCCCGCTGCGGTTTCGACCAACTTGCTGGTCCAGGACGCCCGGGGGAGTCGGGCGCCCTGGACTCAGCGCGCTAGGGCCTCAGCCCCTTGCGACCTTGAGCTGCTTCTGGAACTTCACCTTGACGCCCGCCGCGTCGGTCAGGCTGACGCGCACGGTCATCTTGCGGTTCTTGCCCTTGGCCTTCGAGAGGGCGTTCTTCTTGAGCGTGACGGTGACCGTCTTGCTCCCCGCGCCCATCGTGACCTTCTTCGATCCGGCGAGCTTGCCGCCGAGGAGTAGCCGGACGGTGCCCTTGGAGGTCGACGTCCCGGCCGGCAGGCTCAGCTTCACCTTCGCCTTGCCGCGCTTGATGGCGAGCTTCTTGGACGCGACCTTCGCCTTGCCCTTGCCGGAGACCTTCTCGACGTTGGTGACCTGATCGGTCTTGTCGACCCTCGCGGTGTCGGTGCCGGCGGCGCCGTCGATCACCTGCGCCGAGTCGTTGCGGGCCCGGATCGAGTCGTTGCCGTCGCCGAGGTTGGCGTTGACCTTGATCAGGGCGCCGAGGCCGCCGTTGACGTCGACGGAGTCATCGCCGGCGGCGGTGTTGAGGGCGAGCGTCTCGGACGTGCCGATGTCGAGGAAGAACGGCGCGCCGTTATCGCGCGTCGCGGTCACCCGCTGGCCGTTGGCCGACACGATGAAGTGCTCGGCCGCCGCGCCGCCGTTGTCCTGGGCGATGTCGTTGCCCGCGCCGCCCTCGAACTTGTCCGACCCGTCGCCGGGGTTCCAGATCAGCGTGTCGTCGCCGTCGTCGCCGGCCATGTCGTCGTCGCCCTTGGCGCCGGTGATCGTGTCGATGCCGGCGCCGCCGCGCTGGACGTCGTCGCCGTCGGTGCCGACGAGCGCATCGTTGCCGTCGCCGCCGGTCATCTCGGTCTTGATCAGGCCCGCGACGCCGGGGTTGCCGGTGATGCTGTCGTTGCCGCCGTTGCCGTTGATCTGCAGCTTCTCGGCGTCGATGTCGAGCGTGAACGGGTTGTTGATGCGCGACGCGTCGACGCGGGTCGGATCGCCGTCCTTCGGCTTGATCACGAACTGCTCGTCGACTCCACCGCCGTTGTCCACCACCGTGTCGCGGCCGTCGCCGCCGTTCATCACGTCGGACGCCTGGCCCGGGTTCCAGACCAGCGTGTCGTCGCCCGCGTTGCCGTTGACGACGTCGTCGTTGTTGCCGGGGATGATCGTGTCGCCGAACTCGGTGCCGAACACGGTGTCGTTGCCGCCGCCCATGTTGATCGCGAACGGCGCCGCGCTCGTGGCGAGCCCGGTCCACTCGGCGCGCGTCACTCCGCGCAGGTCGAGCGTGTTGGCCGTCGCGGTCGTGAGGTCGGGCTCGTCGGCCTTCAGGCTGACCGGGGCTGCGCAACCCGTCGTGCCCCTCCCGTCGTCGGGAACGCGCATCGGGTCGGCGCCGTTGAACTTGATGAGGCCACCTACACAGCTGACGGTGTCGGTGCCGGGAGCGCCGTCGACCGTGATCTGGAGCTGGTTGGTGTCGGTCGTGTACACGGCCGACGACGCGCTCGCGGTACCGGCGATGCCGAGCGTGGCAACGCCGGCCAGCATCACGATGCGAGCACGACGGGATGGGAGTGACATCTGGGCTGGGTCCTTTCGCGGAGAGGGGTCCATCTCAGCCCCAAGGACCCGCGCTGATGTGGATCTATTCCAGATCAGCCGAGCGGCCGCGCGCCCGCCGTGCGCAGCGCACCCGCTGGGCCGCGCTCGACGAGCCCGAAGCGGGCCGGCAGCGGCTCGCCGCCGGCGAGCGCGGCCGCGAACAGCTCGGCCACCGCGGGGCCGTGCTTGAAGCCGTGGCCGGAGCCGCCGCCGAGCAGCCACACGGACGCGTGCTCGGGGTGGGGAGCGGCGATGAAGTGCGCGTCCGGCGAGAGCTCGTAGCGGCAGGTCTTCGAGCCGGCGAGCCTCGTCTGCGCCAGCGCGGGGAAGCGCTGGGCGAGGAACGCGCGCGCCGCGGCCTCGCCCTCCGCCGTCGCCGGCGGCAGCTCGGCGTCCGGCTCCAACAGCGGGCCGTCGAAGTCGGGCGCCGCTTTGACGCCGAGTCCGTCGATGTCGCGCGTGCCGTAGATCGCGCCCTCGAAGTCGACGTACGCGGGCACGCCCGCCGCGCGCCACGCCGGGCCGCCGTCGAAGAAGAACAGCTCCTGCCGGGTCGAGCGGATCGCGACGTGCTCGGCGAACAGCCGCCCGAGCCAGGCGCCGCACGCCCAGACGACCGTGTCCGCCTCCAGCGTGCGCCCGTCGGCGAGCCGCACGCGGCCGGCGTCGGGCTCGGCCCGAGCCCGCAGCACGGTGGCGCCGTGTGCGGCGGCCATGCGCGCCAGCGCCCGCACCGCGCGCTGCGCGCGCAGCACGCCGGCCTCGGGCTCGTGCAGGATGAACGCGAGCCCGCGCGCGTCGAAGCTGGGGAACAGTGCGGCGCCCTCCTCGGGCGCGAGCCGCGCGTGGGGGATGCCCTGGGCGGCCAGCGTCGCCGCGCTCTGCGCCTCCACGCCGTCCTCGCGGCGGGCGAACCAGGCGAGCCCGCACTCGACCAGCAGATCCTCGCCGCACTCGGCCTCGAGCTCCCGCCAGAGCGTGCGCGCGCGGCGAGCGGACGCCGTGTAGCCGGCGTCGGCCCCGTGGCCGCAGCGGATCAACCGGGACTCGCCGCCCGACGTCGCGCGCGGATCGCCGGGCTCGAACTGGTCGACGAGCGTCACCTCGGTCCCGGCGCGGGCGAGCCACCAGGCGAGCGACGCCCCGAACGTCCCGGCGCCGACGATCACCACGCTCATCGCCCAACCATAAACGGGGACTGTCCCCTTTTAGGATGGCGGCGATGCGCGCCGTCCTGGCAGCAATCCTGCTCGCGCTGCTCGCGCCCGCCGCGGCCGGCGCCGAGACGTACGGGACATCCGCCGACGGGCGACCGCTCGACGTGCAGCGCGTCGGCGATCCCAACGCGCATGTTCGCGTGCTGGTCGTCGGCTCGATCCACGGGAACGAGCCCGCGGGCCACGCCGTCGTGCGGCGGCTGCGCGCGCTCGCGCCGCCGGCCGGGGTGCAGCTGTGGCTGGTCGAGCGCGCGAACCCCGACGGCGTGCGCGCCGGCACGCGCCAGAACGCGCGCGGCGTCGACCTCAACCGTAACTTCCCGTTCCGCTGGGCCGGCGGCGGGCGCCCGTTCGACACGTACTACCCAGGCCCCCGGCGCGCGTCGGAGCCGGAGACGCGCGCGCTGCGTGCCCTGATCTCGGAGGTCCGCCCGAACCTCACGCTCTACTACCACCAGCACATGCGGCTCGTGGTGCTGCCGCGCGGCGCGGACCGCACGCCCGTACGCGCCTACGCCCGCCGCGTAGGGCTGCCGGCCCGTTGGCTGCCGCCCTACCACGGCACGGCCATCGGGTGGCAGAACCATCGCCACCCGGGCACGACCGCGTTCGTCGTCGAGCTTCCCGCCGGGCCCGCTCTCCGCCGACGCCGCCGGGCGTCACGCGCGCGCCGTGCTGGCGATCGCGTCGCGCCGCGCGCGGGCGGACGCCGCCGCGGCCGCGCCCAAGCCGGAGATCGACCGCGACCCGATCCCGTTCGGCGCCGATCGCCGGCGCCAGATGCGTGCCTACTCGCGCCGCCACTACGGCGAGGCGGAGGCCAGGCTGATCGACCCGAAGGTGATCGTCGAGCACTACACCGCCTCGACGACGTACAGCTCCGCGTTCAATACGTTCGCCGGCAACGCGCCCGACGTGGAGTTCGGGGAGCGCCCCGGCGTCTGCGCGCATTTCGTGATCGAGCGCGACGGCACGATCCATCAGCTCGTCTCGCTGCGCTGGCGCTGCCGCCACACGGTCGGGCTCAACTACACGGCGATCGGGATCGAGCACGTCGGGGTGTCGGACGCGGACGTGATGGGCCGGCCGGCGCAGCTCGGCGCGTCGCTGGCTCTCACGCGCTGGCTCAAGGAGCGCTTCGCCATCCGCACGCGCGACGTGATCGGGCACGCCGAAAGCCTCTCCAGCCCGTACCACCACGAGCTCGTGGCGGCGATGCGCAACCGCACGCACGGTGACTTCCAGCGGGCGACGATGCGCCGCTACCGCGCGCGGCTCTAATAGCCGCGCCGCCGGCCGAGCGCCGCGAGCGGCGGGAACAGCAGCCGCTGCAACCACACGGGCGGCGTCGGCGGGAACGTCAGCGTGACCATGTCGCGGTGCCGGTGGGCGAGCGTGGCGCCCCGGATCAGCCCGTGCGGCTTGATCATTCCGCCGCCGGTCAGGAGGCCGGCGCGCGACATCTCCGCGCCTCCCTCGAGGAACGCCTGCAGCGAGGAGGGCGGGCGCACGTCGCAGCGGTAGTGGGTGGGCGCGTCACTGCGGTTGCGGTACGCGTGCCGCGTGCCCGGCGGGACGACGACCTCCTCGCCGGGGCCTGCCTCGACCCACCGTTTGCCGGCCAGGAAGCTGCAACGGCCGTCGAGCACGTTGAAGCGCTCCTCGATCACCGGGTGGACGTGCGGGGGCACGCCGCCGCCCGGCTCGACCCACGCCTCGACGTGCAGCACCTCGCCACCGTCGGGATCCGTGCTGGACGTGAAACGCATGCGCTGTCGCAGCGCGGGATCGTCGACCCACCCTTCAGCCGCCGGCAGCGCGTCTAACCTAGTCATCGTTAGGAAGCTACCTAGGGGTCGTTAGGTTGTCAACAGCCCGCAAGCGCATGTCCGCCGCCGAGCGGCGCGAGGTGATCGTCGCCACCGCTACCGAGGTGTTCGCCGAGCGCGGCTACGACGGAGCTTCGATCGACGAGATCGCGCGCCGATCGGGCGTGTCGGCGCCGGTCGTCTACGACCACTTCGCGTCCAAGCAGGACCTCTACCAGCGGCTGCTGGAGCGGACCCGCGACGAGCTGCTCGAGGTCTGGCGCGAACACCTGTTCACCGACGAGCCGGCCGAGGTGCGATTCCCGCGCGCGATCGCGGCATGGGCCGCATACGTCGAGACCCATCACGACGGGACCCGGATGTACTTCCGCGACCCCACGGGCGTGCCGGCGGTGCGCGACTTCCACCGGGCGATCCACGAGCAGGGCCGCGTGGCGCTCGCCGCGATGCTGAGGCGCGAGGAGGGCGCCGCGAACATCGCGGGAACAGCCGATCAGGAGGCGCTGGAGATGGCGGTCGAGGTGATGCGCGCAGGCCTTGGCGGGCTTGCGATCTGGTGGGCCGAGCACCCCCACGTCCCGCGCGAGCAGGTCGTCGCGACGGCGGTCAACGTGATCTGGGTCGGGTTCGAGCGCGTCCGGCGCGGTTAGCGCCGGACGCGCTCGGGTCCCGTCAGGTGGCCACGGGTTCGCGCTCGCGCTCGTCCGCTTCCGGCTCCGGCTCGTCCTCGTCCTCGGCCTCGATATGGAGGTGCGGGAGGCGCTTCTCGAGCCACGCCGGCATCCACCACGCCGCCGGACCGACGATGTGCATGACGGCCGGTAGGAGCAGCAATCGGATGATGAAGGCGTCGATGAAGATCGCCGAGGCAAAGCCGACGCCCATCATCGCCAGCGCCCGCTCGTTGCCGATCGCGAACGCGCCGAACACCGCGATCATGATGATCGCCGCCGCGGTGACCACGCGCCCGGTCATCGCCAGGCCGTGGCGAACCGCATAGTGCGCGTCCTTCGTGTGGACCCACTCCTCGTGCATGCGCGAGACGAGGAACACCTCATAGTCCATCGACAGGCCGAACACGACCGCGAACACCAGGATCGGCAGGAACGAGTCGATCGGGCCGCTCGCGTCGCCGAACAGGCTGGCGAAGTTGCCGTCCTGGAAGACGAACGTCACGACGCCGAACGCGCCCGCGATCGACAACAGGTTGAAGATGCCGGCCTTGATCGGGATGAACAGCGAGCGGAACACGACCCCGAGCAGCAGCAGCGACAGCCCGACCACGACGCCGATGAACAGCGGCAGCTTGTCGCGGATCGTCTGCGAGAAGTCGAGGTTTGTCGCGGTGGTGCCGCCCATCGACACCTGGGCGCCGGTCTGCTGCTCGATCGGAGGGAGGGTCTCGTCGCGCGCCTGCTTGACGGTGTCATCGGTGCGCTCGTCCTGCGGCGTCGTCGTCGGGTAGGCGATCATCGTCGCCGTGTCGCCGGCCTCGTTGACCTGGGGCGGCAGCACATTGGCGATCCCGTCCTGTCCGCGCAGCGCGTCGCCGATCTGCTGCAGTGCCGCCTCGTCGCCCGGCTGCGGCAACTCGATCGCGAGCAGCAGCGGACCGTTGAAGCCGGCGCCGAAGCCCTCCTTCAGCAGGTCGTAGGCGACCCGAGTCGTGTCGTCCTTCTTGTACGTGCTGGCGTCGCTCGTGGCCAGCCGGATGTGGGTCGCGGGCCAGGCGAGCACGAGCAGCACGATCAGCGCGGCGATCGCGACGGGCACCGGCCGGCGCGACACGAAGTGGCTCCAGCGAGCCGCGAAGCCGGTCTCGCGGTCGGCCAGGTCCGGGCTGCCGGCCGCTCCGTTGCCCGCCGGCTTGATCCGCCGGCCGATCCGGCTGCCCATGATCGCCGGCATCAGCGTGAGCGCGGCGACCATCGTGGCCAGTACCGCGAGCGCGGCGCCGATCGCCGGGCCGTAGAGGAACGAGATGCCGAGCAGGATCATGCCGAGCATCGCGATCACGACCACGATGCCCGCGAACAGGACCGCCCGCCCGGCCGTGTTCATCGATATCAGCGTCGCCTCGCGTGTGTCGCGCCCCGCCCCGCGTTCGAGCCGGAAGCGGTTGAGGAGCAGCAGCGCGTAGTCGATGCCGACGCCGATCCCCAGCATCGCCGCGAGCTGCGGCGTCCAGTCGACGACGTCGAGCACACGCGTCCCGACCAGCGCCATCAGGCTCAGGCTCACGACCAACGCGAACAGCGCGTTCAGGAGCGGCAGCCCCATCGCGACCACGCCGAGCGTCAGGAACAGCACGACGGCCGCCACGAGGATGCCGATGATCTCGCCGGCGCCGCCCGTCTCGGCCGTCGACCAGTGGATGATGTCGCCGCCGAGCGCGACCTGGACCCCGTCCCGGCCGTCGAGCTCGAGCGTGTTCTCGGCCATCGTCTTGACCTCGGCGGCGTCCACGTCGCCGGCGCCCTCACGGAACTGGATCTCCGCGAACGTGATCCTGCCGTCCTGCGAGACGGGCGCGCCCCGCGCGAACGGATCGGCGACGCCGAGCACCTCGGGCGACTTCTCGATCTCGCCCACCACGCGTTCGATCGCCGGGCGATGGCTCGCGTCGAGCACGCGCCCCTCGTCGACCGCGAAGACGACGTTGGCGGTGTCGCCCGACTGCTCTGGGAACTTGTCCTTCAGCAGGTCATACGCCCGCTGGGACTCCGTGCCCGGCAGGCGGAAGTTGTTGGAGAACTCACCGGCTGCGGTTGCCCAGAGAGCTGCGAACAGCACGAAGGCGGCGACCCACAGGCCGATGACGGTGCGGCGCCGATCGTGGCACCAGGCGGCAAGCTTGCGCATAAGCGAGAACTTAAGGACGGCGCCGTCTCAGTTCGCACCGGCTAGCCGAAGAGAGCCGTGCGGTTAGCCGCACGTACGGATGGTTAGGGTGCGCCGATGCCGAATCCGCCCGCCCCCGTCACCGACCTGGCGTGGAGCGCCGAGCAGGCGCACGACCTCGCCACCCGCGTCGTCGATCTGTGGACCGAGCTGCTCGAGCGCCTGCCGGCGCTGCCGGTCACTCGCGAGCTCACCCCCGCCACCGTCGCGCCGGCCGTGGCGCTGCCGGTACCGGACGAGCCGCTCGCCGTCGACGAGCTCGTCGGCCACCTCCGTGAGTTGACGTTCGACCAGTCGCTGTACGTTGGCCACCCGGCGTTCTTCGCCTATATCGTCGGCTCCGGCACCGTGCCCGGCGCGGTCGCCGAGCTGCTCGCCGCCGGGCTCAACCCGAACCTCGGCGGCTACCGGCTCAGCCCCGGCGCGGCGGAGATCGAGCTGCACCTCGCGCGCTGGCTCGCGCTCCAGTTCGGGCTGCCGGAGGGCGCGGGCGGGATGATCATGACCGGCGGCGCGATGGCGAACTTCGTCGGGCTGAAGTGCGCGCGGGACGACCGGCTGGGCGTCGATGTGCGCGAGTACGGCGTCCGTGAGCACGGGCCGGTCGCCGTCTACGCCTCCGAGGAGGCGCACGTAGTCATCCGCCGCGCCGCCGACATGCTCGGCCTGGGCGCCGCCGCGGTCCGCGCCGTGCCGGTCGACGGAGAGCACCGCATGCGGCCGGACGCGCTGGCGGCAGCGATCGAGCGCGACCGAGCCGACGACGTCCGACCGCTGGCGCTCGTCGCGACGGCCGGCACGACGACGACCGGCTCGATCGACCCACTCCCGGCGCTGGCGGACCTCGCCGCCCAGCACGGCCTGTGGCTCCACGTCGACGCGGCCTACGGCGGCGCCGCCGTGCTCTCCGACGAGCTGCGGCCGCTGCTGGACGGGATCGAACGCGCCGACTCGTTGGCGATCGACCCGCACAAGTGGCTCTACACCCCGCAGTCCGCGGGCTGCGTGCTGCTGCGCGACTTCGGCCGGCTCAGCCACTCGTTCCACGCCGACGCGTCCTACATCTGGCTCGACGACGCCGCCCGTCACGGGATCGACTTCGCGATGCACGGGCCGCAGTTCTCGCGCGGGTTCGCCGCGCTGAAGGTCTGGGTCTCGCTGCTGGCGCACGGCCGCGCCGCGTACGGCAGGCGCATCGCCCACGACGCGGCGCTCGCCCGCTATCTGGGCGAGCTCGTAGTCGACCACCCCGACTTCGAGCTCATGTGCGAGCCGCGCCTTTCGATCTGCTGCTTCCGCTACCGCCCGCGCGACTGGGCCGGCACTGAGGAGGTGCTCGATCGGCTCAACGAGCGCCTCATGACCGCGATCCACGCCGACGGCCGCGTGTACTGCTCCAACGCGGTGATCGACGGGCGCTTCGGCCTGCGCGCGTGCATCGTGAACTTCCGCACCGAGGCGCCCGACGTCGAGCGGCTCCTCGCCGTCGCCGCCGAGCTCGGAGAGCTCGAGCGGCAGCGACGCGTGGTCTCATGACGTGCGGCCGGACGTCACGCGATCGCCGGCGCCTCCGGCAGCGCCGCCAGCGCTGCCTGCAGATCGTCCTCCGAGAACTCCGGGTCCTCGAGGCGGCCCGCCAGGTACGCGTCGTAGGCGGCGAGGTCGAAGTGCCCGTGGCCGCACAGCCCGAACAGGATCGTCTTCTCCTCGCCGTCGGACGCCTCGTCGATCACGGCGCGGATCGCGTGCGCCGGCTCGGGCGCGGGGATGATCCCCTCCGACCGCGCGAACCGGACGGCCGCCTCGAACGTCTCGTTCTGGCGGTACGCCCGTGGCTCCACCCGGCCGGCGCGCACCAGCGCGCAGACCATCGGCGCATCGCCGTGGTAGCGCAGTCCGCCGGCGTGCACGGGCGGCGGGACGAAGCCGTGGCCGAGCGTGTACATCGGCATCAGCGGCGTCATCCCGACCGTGTCGCCGTAGTCGTAGGAGTACACGCCGCGCGTGAGCGTCGGGCAGGCGGCCGGCTCGGCCGCGATGATGCGTGACTCCGCACCGGCGCGCAGGAACGGGAACACGAGCCCGCCGAAGTTCGAGCCCCCGCCGACGCAGCCGACGATCACGTCGGGCATGCCGGCGCCCGCGAGCTCGAGCTGCGCGATCGCCTCCTGCCCGATCACCGTCTGGTGCAGCAGCACGTGGTTGAGCACCGAGCCGAGCGCGTAGTTGCAGCGCGGGTCGCCGGCGGCGATCTCGACCGCCTCGGAGATCGCGATCCCGAGCGATCCGGTCGGGTGTCCGGCCTGCGAGCGGCCGGCCGCGGTGCGGTCGGAGGGCGAGCGGTGCACGGACGCGCCCCACGTCTCCATCATCGAGCGCCGGTACGGCTTCTGGTCGTAGCTCGAGCCGACCATGAACACCTCGCACTCGAGCCCGAACAGCATGCACGCGAACGCGAGCGCGGAGCCCCACTGCCCGGCGCCGGTCTCCGTCGCGAGCTTCGCGATCCCGGCCTGCGCGTTCTCGTACGCCTGCGGAACCGCGGTGTTGGGCTTGTGCGAGCCCGCGGGGGAGACGCCTTCGTACTTGTAGAAGATCCGCGCCTTCGTGCCGAGCGCCTGCTCCAGCCGCCGCGCGCGGTGCAGCGGCGTCGGGCGCCACAGCTTGTAGGCCTCGCGCACCGGGTCGGGGATCGGGATCTCGGCGTCGGTCGAGACCTCCTGCGCGATCAGTCCCAGCGGGAAGATCGGCGTCAGGTCGTCCGGGCCGGCCGGCTCCCCGGTCTGCGGGCTCAGCGGCGGCAGCGGCTCGCCCGGCAGGTCGGGCAGCAGGTTGACCCAGTGGGTCGGAATCGCCTCCTCGGCGAGGAGGAGCTTTGTGGCGGGCTCGCTCATGACCCGATGCTACGGTGCGCCGAGGAATAGCGGTCGCCGGCGGGGCGTCCCTATGCGCGACGGACCGATCCGCGATGAGCTCGCCCCATCCCTTCGACGACCGCCTCATGGCGGACCTGGCCGCAGCGGCTGACGGCAGGCTGGATCCCGCGCGCGCGGCCGAGCTCGAGATGCTGGCCGCCCACGACGAGGTCGTGGCCGAAGCGCTCGAGCGGCAGCGCCGAGGCGCCGAGGTGATCCGCGACGCCACCGCCGACGTGCGCGCACCGGACGCTCTGCGCGCGCAGCTCGAGCGCATGCGCGACGAGCGCTGACCGACGCGGTCGGGGAACTCCGACCGCGTTGGTAGGCTTTAGCGCCGATGATCTTCACGACGAAGGCGGAGTACGGCGTCCGGCTGCTCGTGCAGCTCGGCCTCCGGAGCGGCGGCTCGCCGGTCTCGCTCAAGGCGATCGCCGAGGCCGAGTCGCTCCCGCTCGCGTACCTGGAGCGGATCGCCGCGCTGCTGAAGAAGGCCGGGCTGGTCGAGGCCACGCGCGGCGCGCACGGCGGCTACCTGCTCGCGCATCCCGCCGCGGAGATCACGATGGACCAGGTCGTGCTCGCCCTCGAGGGCCACATCGCCCCGATGGACTGCTTCTTCGACGACCGGGACGGGCGCGTCCTCTGCTCGCATCACGACGACGAGCAGCTATGCGCCACCAAGCTGCTGTGGACGCGCGTGCAGATCGGCGTCATCAAGTCGCTGCAGCGCACCACCCTCGCGGAGCTCGTGGACTTCTCCGCGGGCAAGACCCCGCTACCGACCGAAATCACAGGAGAAAATGGCCGATCTCGAGATCAAGAACCTGCACGTCTCAGCCGGTGACAAGCAGATCCTCAAGGGCGTCGATCTGCATGTCCGCTCGGGTGAGTTCCATGCCCTGATGGGGCCGAACGGCTCCGGCAAGTCGACGCTGGCGAACGCGCTGATGGGGCATCCGAACTTCGACGTGACAGAGGGCCAGATCCTGCTCGATGGCGAGGACATCACCGAGGCCGACCCGGACGAGCGCTCCCGCGCCGGCCTGTTCATGGCGTTCCAGTACCCCGTCGCGATCCCCGGCGTCACCGTCACCAAGTACCTGCGCATGGTCATCAACGCGCATCGTGAGGCGCGCGGCGAGGAGCCGATCTCGCTCAAGGACTTCCGCAAGTCCGTCGAGCAGGCGATGGCGCTCACCAAGGTGCCGAAGGAGTTCTCCACCCGTTACCTCAACGAGGGCTTCTCCGGCGGCGAGAAGAAGCGCATGGAGATCCTCCAGCTCGCGCTGCTGACGCCACGGCTCGCGGTGCTGGACGAGACCGACTCCGGCCTCGACATCGACGCGCTCAACACGGTCGCCGCCGGCGTCAACGCCGTCGCGGCCGAGACCGGCATGGGCACGCTGATCATCACCCACTACCAGCGCATCCTGCACATCGTGGAGCCGCAGTTCGTCCACATCATGTTCGAGGGCCGGATCGTCAAGGAGGGCGGCCCCGAGCTCGTCACCGCACTCGAGGAGCGGGGCTACGGCTGGATCCGCGAGGAAGTGGCGGCCGCGGCATGAGCCTCCTCGCCCCCTCCACCGCCGACTTCCCCACGCTCCCGCACACGGGCGTCGCCTACCTCGACTCGGGGGCGACGTCGCAGACGCCGATCCCGGTGATCGAGGCGATGGACGCCTACTACCGGGAGTACCGCGCCAGCGTCCACCGCGGCGTGTATCCCATCGCGGCGCTGGCGACGGAGGCGTACGAGGGGGCGCGCGCCAAGGTCGCGGCGTTCGCCGGGTCGTCCGCGGGCGAGACGATCTTCACCCGCAACGCGACCGAGGCGATCAACCTCGTCGCGTACTCGTGGGGCAGCGCCAACGTGCGCGCCGGCGACCTCGTGGTCGTCACCGAGATGGAACACCACTCCAACCTCGTGCCGTGGCAGATGCTGTGTGAGCGCACGGGTGCCGAGCTGGCCTACGTGCCGATCGACGACGAGGGCCTGCTGATCTCCGACGAGCTCGACGCGCTGCTGGCGCGCGGGCCCAAGCTCGTCGCCGTCGCCCACGTCTCGAACGTGCTGGGCACGGTCAACCCGATCGCCGACATCGTCGCCCGCGCGCATGCGGCCGGCGCCGTCGTCGTGGTCGACGGCGCGCAGGCCGCGCCGCACCTCCCGCTCGACGTCGGTGCGCTCGACGCCGACTTCTACGCCTGGACGGCCCACAAGGCCTACGGGCCGACCGGCATCGGCGTGCTGCACGGCCGGCGCGAGCTCCTGGAGGCGATGCCCCCGTTCCTCGGCGGCGGGCACATGATCGCCAAGGTCGAGAAGTTCGGGAGCCGCTACGCCGAGCCGCCGACGAAGTTCGAGGCGGGCACGTCGCCGATCGCCGAGGCGGTCGGTGTGGGCGCCGCCGTCGAGTACCTCGAGCGCTTCGGCATGGCGGCGGTGTGGGAGCACTCGCGCGACGTCGTCGGCTACGCGGTCGACCGGCTGCACGAGATCGACGGCCTGGAGATCCACGGCCCGTCGGACCTCGCCCGCCGCGGCAGCGTGATCTCGTTCGCGCTCCCCGGCATCCATCCGCACGACGTGGCGGAGATCCTCGGCCGCGAGGGCGTCTGCGTCCGTGCCGGCCACCACTGCGCGCAGGTGCTGATGCAGCGGCTCGGCGTCGCGGCGACCACGCGCGCTTCGTTCGCGGTGCACTCCACGCACGACGACGTCGACCGCCTGATCGCCGGCCTCGGCACGGTCCAGGAGGTGTTCGCCTGATGGACGACCTCTATCGCGAGAACATCCTCGAGCACTACAAGCAGCCGCGGAACTTCGGCGAGCTCGAAGATCCGGACCTCGAGTTCGAGGACAACAACCCGCTGTGTGGCGACGAGCTGAAGGTGCAGCTGCGCGTCGCCGACGACGGCCGCATCGCCGACGTGCGCTTCTCCGGCCACGGCTGCGCGATCTCGCAGGCGTCGGCGTCGATGGCGTCCGAGGAGATCGTCGGGATGCCTGTCGACGAGCTGATCCGCCTCGACCGCGACTTCGTGCTCGACCTGCTCGGGATCGACATCTCCGCGACACGGATGAAGTGCGCGCTGCTGACTTTGAAGGTGCTCAAGTCCGCCGGGCTCGGCCACGCGGTCGCGTGGGAGTCCGACACGCCACCGAGCGCGGCCGAGCTCAGCCGCGAGGGCTGAGCGCCGCGGCGGTCGCCGCGTCGGCCGGGAAGAACGCCTCGATCGACAGCTCGGAGACCGTCACGTCGAGCGCGGTGCCGAACGTCGTCACCGTGCTGATGAACGACAGCTCGGCGCCCTCGTGGCGGATCCGCAGCGGCACTGCGATCGCGCCCGCCTCGAGGTCGGGGCTGTACGCCGGCTCGCCGCTCGGGTAGCCGGCGAGCTCGGTGTGCAGCGCGGCGAGCGCCGGGTCGCCGCTGGTCACCGCTTCGCGGCCGAGCCGGTCGAGCAGGTGCGCGCGCCACTCCGCCAGGTTGGCGATGCGCGGCGCGACGCCCTCCGGGTGCAGGCTCAGGCGCAGCACGTTGACCGGCGGCTCGAGCAGATGCTCGGCCGCGCCGGCGATCAGCATCGCGACGCCGGAGTTCGCGGCGACCAAGCCCCAGTGGCGGTCGACTACGAGCGCGGGGTTCGGCTCGTGGCCCTCGAGCACCCGGTCGAGCGCGATGCGGACCGGCTCCAGCTCGGGCTCGTCGAGCCCGCGCTGCCCGTAGGCCGGCGCGTGGCCGGCGGCGAGCAGCAGCTGGTTGCGGTCGCGCAGCGGCACGTCGAGCTGCTCGGCGAGATGGAGGACCATGTCGGCGCTCGGCCGCGACCGCCCGGTCTCGATGAAGCTCAGGTGGCGGGCGGAGACGTCCGCCTCGAGCGACAGGTCGAGCTGGCTCATGTGCCGGCGCCGGCGCCACTCCTTCAGGAGCGGCCCGACGCCGGCGCGGGCGATCGTGTCGGGCACGAGCAGCACGCTACCGCCGCCGCAGGCCGGTGAGCTGGAGCTCGGCGAATCCGGCGACGACGATCGCCTGCATGACGATCCAGACGGTGCCGATGGTCTCCGGCGAGCCCCAGCCGGCGATCGCGGCGATGATGCTGACCGCCGCCCAGACCGCGTTGGCGGCGACGATCGCGTGGACCGCCGGGCGCGGGATCGACGGGCGCGTGGCGGTCAGCCAGACGGCCGCCGCGAACGCCAGCAGGAACGCGCCGGTGCCGCGCAGCAGCGCGGGGGAGAGGCCGAACAGCTCGCCGAGTGGGCCGGCGGCGATCAGGTAGGCGGCGCCGTTCGCGCCGGTCACGATCGCGTCGAGCTTGAGCGCCAGGCGCAGCAGCGGCCGGGCGGGTGTCGCGGTGAGGGTCATCTCGGTCATGGGCGCCAGGTTGCCGGGCTGCCGTTCCGGCGTCGATGACCTCTGGGGTAATGGCCGCTATATCGCCTCGCGCTGTATCGCTTGACGATGTATCGCACGACGTAGTAAACTGCCTTCCAGATGACCGGAGACCTCGCAACACTCGGGCGCTACACAGGCCCGGCGACATTGATCCTCTCGAGCCTCGCGGGCGGCGCGAAGCACGGCTACGCGCTGATGCAGGACATCGAGGCGTTCGCCGACGTCACGCTCCAGCCCGGCACGCTCTACGGCGCGCTCAGCCGGCTGGAGTCGATCGGCCTGATCGAGGCGATCGAGGGTGACGGGCGCCGCCGCCCGTACCGGCTGACGCCGATCGGCGCGAGCGCGCTGCAGGCGCAGCTCGACGCGCAGCGCAAGGTCGCGGACGTCGGACTGAATCGACTCAACACACTGGGACTGGTTGTATGAAACGCGGATGGTTCATCGCCGAGATCGCGGCCTGGACGCTGTTCTTCCCGATCGCGATCGTGCTCATGGTGCGGCGGCAGCTCGGATACGGGTGGGAGACGACCGAGGGACGTGTCGAAGCGCTTCTGGAGTGGTATCCCGCCCCGTGGCGCGCGCGCCACGGCGAGCGCTTCTCGCAGTTGTTGCGAGACGCGATGGCCGACGGCCGCGGCGACCTGCGCATGCGGCTCGACGTCGCGCGCGAGGGCGTGGTCGAGCGCCGGCGCGCGTTTCGCTGGGAGAGCGCGTGGGCGTCGCTGCTGATCACGCTCGGCACCATCATGGTGATCCCGCAGGGCATCGTCGCGCCGATCCTCGGGCTCTTCGACGTACCGGCCACCTGGTTCGTGGCGCTCTACTTCGACGGCGTTGAGCGCTGGCTCGTCGTCGGCGGGATGATCGCGGTCGGCCTGCTGCTGATCGACCGCGGGATCCAGATCTACGCGCCGATCCAGGCCGAGCGCGGCGAGGTCGCGGCCCGCTGACGCCCGCGCGCGCTCCTCACGCGGTAGCGTGCAGCGGAGACGACGAAGGGAGCGCGAGATGTGCCTGCCGGGAACCGTCGAGACCGTCCGCGACGCGTGCGAGCGCGGGGAGGGGCCGCAGCTGAGTCGCCGCGCGGCATTGGCCGGAGGCGGCGCCGCCGCTCTTGCCGCGCTGCTGCCGGGCACCGCTCCCGCGCACGACCGCCGCCGCGACCACGACCGGCACGGCGACCGCGTCGCCGACCTCACCCACGTGTTCCGCGCCGGATTCCCGATGTACACCGGCGAGCCACCGGTGCGCCGCACGATCCGCAACTACGTCCCGGACGGCTTCTACGCGCAGGAGTGGACGTTCGGCGAGCACGCCGGGACGCACATGGACGCGCCCGGGCACTTCTTCCCAGAGCTGCGCCGCACGCCGGGTATCGCTCCCGAGGAGCTGTTCCCGCCCGCCGCCGTGATCGACATCTCCGCGCGCGCCGCGCAGGATCCGGACGCGACGGTCACCGCGGACGACGTCCGCCGCTACGAGCGCCGCTACGGCCGCATCCCGCGCGGCGCCGCCGTGCTGATGAACTCCGGCTGGGCCGCGCGCGCCGGCGATCCCGTCGCGTATAAGAACGCCGACGCCGCCGGCACCTACCACTTCCCCGGCTTCAGCGCCGGCGCGGTCGATTACGTGCTGGAGCGCACGCGCGCGGCGGTGATCGGCGTCGACACGCTCAGCCTCGACCCGGGCAATTCGACGACGTTCCCGGTTCACAACACCTGGCTCGCGACCGACCGCTATGGCCTCGAGAACGTCGCCAACCTCGCGACGATCCCGCCGCGCGGCGCGTCGCTGATCGTCGGCGTGATCCCCTGGGAGGAGGGCTCGGGCGGGCCCCTGCGGCTGTTCGCGCGCTACTGATCGAGCGGCGGATAGCGCGCGCGCAGCTCGTCGATCCAGGCCGCCAGCCGGTCGGCGAGCCGCGCGTCGGCGATCTCGAGCACGTTCTCGGCGTTCTCCTCGCCCGAGCGCGACAGGTTGAACGAGCCCAGGAACACGACGTCGTCCGCGACCGTCACCTTCGCATGCATGTAGTCGTGCATCGCGCCCGGCGCGTACGGCGTCGACCGCTTGCCGTGGAAGGCGACGAGGCAGCGCTCGAGCAGCGGCCCCTTCCAGCGCGAGCCCGGGTTCTGCTCCCACTGGCGGAACACCTGCTCGACCTGGGTCGCGTCGCACACGCCGGCGACGTCGACGCGCCGCTCCTCGATCACCTCGGCCAGCGTGCCGAGGATCGGGCCAGCGGTGAGCAGCGGCGTGGCGATCCGCACGCGCGAGCGCGCAGCGCCGATCCGCTTGGCGATGCGGTGCGACAGCTCGGGCCCGCGCCCCGGGCAGAACCACGGCCGGACGCCGTCGACCGGCGCACTGTCGAAGTCACCCGAGGCGCCGATGCGGCCGCGCTGCCAGAGCTGCTCGAAGTTGCGCGTGAACGCGGCCGCGACGCCGGGCGACTCCAGCGTCGCGATCGCGTTCTCCTGGCGCGTGAACGAGTCGAGCGTCCAGTTCATCGAGCCGGTCCACAGCGCGCGGCCGTCGCGAACGACGTACTTGTGGTGCATCAGGTCGCGCCAGCCGGGGATCGGCTTGACCGGCACTCCGAGCGTCTCGAGCACGTGCGGCTCGGTCTGCGGCGGCGCCGGGAAGAACGGGCGCTCGCCGTCCTCCGGCGGCCGATCGTCCTGGTTGTACGCGATCCGCACCCGCACGCCGCGCGCCGCCGCGGCGCGGATCGCGTCCGCGACGCGGTCGCCGACGTCGCCGGGGAGCCGCACGTCGTAGAGTGCGAGGTCGAGCGTCTCCCGCGCCGCCGCGATCCAGGCCACGACCAGGCCGGCGACGGCCTCGGCGGTCTGGCCGCCGTCGGTGTGCGTTCGGACGTCGAGCACGGCCGGGACGGTACCCGTGACCGCTAGACTGCCAAGTCCGACCGTAGCGGTCGGAGATGAATGGCTGAGGAGATCGAAATCTGCCCTGTTGACGAACTTCCGCCCGGCGCGATGCGCCTGGTGGAGTGGGAGGACCTCGAGATCGGCGTGTTCAACTGCGCCGGCGAGCTGCTCGCGATCGAGGACCGCTGCTCCCACGACAACGGGAATCTGGTCGAGGGAGACCTCGACGAGGACGACTGCACGATCGAGTGCCCCCGGCACGGGTCGAAGTTCGACCTGCACACCGGGAAGCCCGTGAACCTGCCTGCCTATGTGCCCGTGGACACGTTCCCCGTGTCCGTGGAGGACGGCCTGATCAAGATCGAGGTTGACTGACATGGCGACGCCCGAGGTCCTGGCCGAGCAGCAGGCGCTGGTCGGCATCAACGCGGATTACAAGGAGAAGTTCGGGTTCCACGACCCCGAGAGCGGCTACGCGTTCAAGGCCCCGAAGGGCCTGTCGCGCGAGCTCGTGCTGCAGATCTCGGAGTTCAAGAACGAGCCTGAGTGGATGCGCGAGTTCCGCCTGAAGTCGCTCGAGCACTTCCTCGCCCGCCCGCAGCCCACCTGGGGATCCCCGCTGCTGGCCGACGTCGACTACGACAACATCCACTACTTCGTGCGGGCGTCGGAGAAGTCCTCGCGAACGTGGGACGACGTGCCCGACGACATCAAGCGCACGTTCGACAAGCTCGGTATCCCCGAGGCCGAGCGCAAGTTCCTCTCCGGCGTCGGCGCCCAGTACGAGTCCGAGGTCGTCTACCACCAGGTGCGCGAGGACCTCGAGCGCCAGGGCGTGGTGTTCATGGACATGGACTCCGGCCTGCGCGAGCACGAGGACCTGGTGCGCGAGTACTTCGCGACGGTCATCCCGTCCAACGACAACAAGCTCGCCGCGCTCAACAGCGCCGTCTGGTCGGGCGGCTCGTTCGTCTACGTCCCGCCGGGCGTGAGCGTCGAGATGCCGCTGCAGGCCTACTTCCGGATCAACACCGAGAACATGGGCCAGTTCGAGCGGACGCTGATCATCGCCGACGAGGGCTCCTACGTGCACTACGTGGAGGGCTGCACGGCGCCGGTCTGGAGCTCGGACTCGCTGCACTCGGCCGTCGTCGAGCTGATCGCCAAGCCGGGCGCGCGGATCCGCTACACGACCGTGCAGAACTGGTCGCAGAACGTCTACAACCTCGTCACGAAGCGAGCGATCGCCGAGCGTGACGCGACCGTGGAGTGGGTCGACTGCAACCTCGGGTCCAAGCTCACGATGAAGTACCCGAGCGTCTACCTGATGGGCGAGCGCGCCCACGGCGAGATCCTGTCGATCGCGTTCGCCGGCAACGGCCAGCACCAGGACGCGGGCGGCAAGATCATCCACGCCGCGCCGAACACGACGTCGAACATCTTCGCCAAGTCGATCTCCAAGGACGGCGGGCGGTCCTCGTACCGCGGCCTGCTCGAGGTCGCCAAGGGCGCGCACGGCTCCAAGTCGACGGTCGTGTGCGACGCGCTGCTGCTCGACGAGGACAGCCGCTCGGACACCTACCCGACGATCCGGATCGGCGAGGACGACGTCAACGTCGGCCACGAGGCGTCGGTGTCGAAGATCGGCGAGGAGCAGCTCTTCTACCTGATGAGCCGCGGGATCCCCGAGGACGAGGCCGCCAAGCTGATCGTCAACGGGTTCATCGAGCCGATCGTCAAGGAGCTCCCGATGGAGTACGCGGTCGAGATGAACCGGCTGATCGAGCTCCAGATGGAGGGCTCCATTGGCTGACGTGGCCACGCTCGAGCTGCCTCGCTTCAAGGGTCGGGCGGGCTGGGAGTTCACAGAGCTGGGCGACTTCACGCTCGAGGCGTGGGAGCCCGCGCCGGCGAACGGGACCGCGTTCGAGGCCACGCACCTGCTCGAACCGCCGGCGGGCGCGATCGAGCTCGTCCAGGTCGACGCGGCGTCCGCCGATGGAGCCGCAGTCGAGGACGGCCCGGTGGTGCTGCCGCTGTCGGTGGCGCGCGAGCGCCATCCCGAGCTGGTCGAGCCGCACCTCGGCACGATCGTCCGCGATGTCGACGCATTCACCGCGCTCAACGAGCGCGACTGGGAGGGCGGCGCGTTCGTATGGGTGCCCAAGGGCGTCGTGGTCGACGCCCCGATCCTGCTCACCGCCGTCAGCTCGACGCCGGGCACGATCCTCAACCGGCGCGTGCTGATCGTGCTCGAGGAGGGCGCCGAGGCCGAGGTGTGGGAGCAGTACCTGTCGGGCTCCTCCGACGACGCGACCGTGCTCAACACGGTGGTCGAGCTGCGCGTGGGCCAGAACGCCAAGCTGCGCTACGTCTGCGGGCAGGAGCTCAACGAGCGCTCGTGGATCTTCGGCGCGCAGCGCGCCGAGGTGGCGCGCGACGGCGCGCTCGACTGGGTCGCGCTCGGCTTCGGCTCCGCCAAGGGCAAGGTGCGGATGGAGACGCTGCTGGCCGGCCCGGGCGCTGACGCCAAGGTCACCGGCGCCTACGCGCCGCACGCGCGCCAGCACGTCGACTTCGACACCACGCAGGAGCACGGCGCGCCGAACACGACGTCCGACCTCGCGTTCCGCGGCATCCTCGCCGATCGCTCGAGCGCGGTCTGGCGCGGCATGATCAAGGTCGACCCCGGCGCGCAGCAGACCGACGCGTTCCAGGTGTGCCGCAACCTCCTGCTGTCCAAGCGCGCGCACGCGGACGCCATCCCCGGCCTCGAGATCCTCGCCAACGACGTGCGCTGCACGCACGCGGCCGCGGTCGCACAGATCGACAAGGAGCAGCTGTTCTACCTGCGCTCGCGCGGCCTGGACAAGGCCACGTCGACGCGGCTCGTGATCGAGGGCTTCATGGCCGAGCTGGTCGAGCGCTTCGAAGAGGGCCCGATGCGCGACGCCCTCGCGGTGGCGCTCGAGCGCCGGCTCCACACCCTCCTCGACTGACGCTCGGCGCGCGGTCCGATCCCGTCTCCGAGACGGGTCTGGACCGATGTTCGAGGCGCCTGCAAGCCGTCTGAGCGACCCATTTGCCCGCAATTTGCGGGCGTTTCGCTGCGCCCTGAGGGTGCACACGAGAAATCGCTAAAGGATCCGCGGGCGGCGCCGATATGCCGGGCATGCTTCGCTCAGCCATCCGTCCGGTCTTGGCGCTGGCGCTCATGCTGGCGCTGCTGGGGGCCGAGGGGGCGACGGCGGACACCGAGCGGCGGGTGCTCGTGGTCGTCGGCGCACAGCCCGGCAAGGCGGGTGCCGCCGAGCGGCTCGTCGAGCGTCTCGGCGGCGACGTCCAGCAGCGGCTCGCGATCGTCCATGGCTTCACCGCCCGCGTGCCGGCGGCCTCGATCGATCACCTTCGCCGCGCCCGCGCGGTCCGCACGGTGGCGCGCGACGTCAAGCTGACGCTCTCGTCCGCCCAGCCGGTCGATCTCGACGCCGCGGTGCCGCACACGAGCGGGCCAGCCGACGCGGCCGAGCGCACCGACCCGGCATGGTCCGCCGACCCCGCTGGGTCCGCCGACCCGGCTGGGTCCAATGACTCGGCTGGGCCTGCCGACCCGGCTGGGCCCGATGACCCGGCTGGGTCCGCCGACTCGGCGCGGTCCGATGACTCGACCGGTCCCGCCGGCGAGCCGGAGGCGGAGGCGTCCCGGATCGACCCGCCGCCGGCCGACATCCCCACCGACGCGCCGGCCGACGCGGTCGCTCGCGAGGTCATCCAGGACGCGGCCGAGGACGCCGCCGCCGGCTCCTCGCTCGAGCCCGACCCGGTGGCGGGCGGCGAGGACGTCGCGCTGGCCGTGCAGGACGCGGTCGTAGATCCCATGGCTCCTGTCGAGCAGGCAGGCGACGACGGGCCGTCGCGCGCCCGTGCCGCGATGGACCTGGTCCGCGCCGGCTCCGGCGCCGAGGGCAGCGGACTCACGGGCGCGGGCGTCGACGTCGCGCTGATCGACTCCGGGGTGCTCGGCGTCGCCGCGCTCGACGGCCCCGGCAAGCTCGTGCGCGGCCCCGACTTCTCCGTGGACGCCTACGACCGCGACCTGCGCGGACTCGACGCGTTCGGGCACGGCTCGCACATGGCCGGCGTGATCGCCGGCTCCGATCCAGAGACCGGCTACCAAGGCATCGCCCCCGGCGCACGGCTCGTCAGCGTCAAGGTCGCCGGCGCGGACGGCATCACCAGCCTCGTGCGCGTGCTGATGGCACTCGACTGGGTGCGCCGCAACCGTGCCCGCGGAGGGCTCAACATCCGCGTGCTCAACCTCTCGTTCGGCGTCGACGCACGCCGCTCGTACGTCCGCGAGCCGCTCGCGTACGCCGCCGAACAGCTGTGGAACCGCGGCATCGCCGTGGTCGCCTCGGCCGGCAACCAGGCCGACGGCACCGGCCGGCTCGACCTGCCCGCCGCCGACCCGTTCCTGATCGCGGTCGGCGCGAGCGATACGCGGCACACAGCCGACGCGGCCGACGACGGCGTCGCCGACTTCTCCTCGCGCGACGCGACCCGGCCGCCCGACATCGTCGCGCCGGGCACCGCGGTCGTCTCCCTGCGCGTGCCGGGCTCGACGCTCGACTCCGAGTTCCCGGCGGCGCGCATCGGCGAGGCGTTCTTCCGCGGCAGCGGCACCTCGCAGGCCGCAGCGGTCGTCTCAGGCCTCGTCGCGCTGTTGCTCGAGGCGCGCCCCGATCTCACGCCGAACCAGGTCAAGGCACTGCTCAGGGCCGGCGCGGTCGACCTACCCGACGACGTCTCCGCCGACGGCGCCGGGCGCGTCGACCTCGCCCGCACGCTCGCGCTCGAGACGCCGAGCGCCGCCGACGCCGCGCAGCCCTTCCAACCCGCTGTGATGGATCTGAACGCGCTGTGGGAGGACCTGCGGGACGAGTCCAGCGGCACCGCGCCTGGCGTCGGCACTGGGGAGAACGGCTGGACGGGGCGTCGCTGGTCGGGCCGCAGCTGGTCCGGGCGCAGCTGGTCCGGGCGCCGGTGGTCCGGCGGCGAATGGAGCGGCGAGTGAGCGCAGAGCGCGTGCGCGCGGCGGCGATCTGGCTGCTCGTCGCGCTGATCGCCGGCACCACGGCGGCGCTCTATTTTGCCGTCGTGCGCGATCTGCCCGCGTACACCGACGGATTTCAGATCCCGTGGTGGGCGCTTGCGATCGGCTTCGCGGCGACCGAGATCTTCGTCGTCCACGCCCACATCCGCGGCAGCGCCCACACGCTGTCGTTGTCGGAGCTGCCGCTGGTCGCCGGCCTTTTGCTTGCGACGCCGCAGGAGCTGGTCGTCGCACAGGTCGCAGGCCCGATCGTCGTGCTCCTGTTCGTCCGGGGCAGCGCGCCGGTCAAGGTCGCGTTCAACGTGGCTCAGTTCGCGCTCACCGCGACCCTGTCCGTGATCGTCCTGCATGCGCTGGTGCCCGCGCCCGCCGAGATCGGGCCGGGCGTCTGGAGCGCGACGTTTGCGGCCGTCGGCGCGGGCTCGCTCGTCGCCGCGGCGCTCGTGCTCGCTGTGATCGCGCTCGCCGAGGGAACGCTGCCATCGCTGGAGATGCTGCGCATGTTCGGCGTGGACCTCGTCGTCTCGCTCACCAACACGAGCATCGGGCTGGCCGGCGCGACGCTGATGGCGCAGGACTGGTCGGCGGGCTGGCTGATCATCCCGCCCGCCGCGGTGCTGATCCTCGCCTACCGCGCGTACATGTCCGAGCACACCAAGCACCAGTCGCTCGATTTCCTCTACGGCGTTGCCCGCTCGCTCAGCCGCGCAGCCGACATCGAAAGTGCCCTGGTCGACCTGCTGGAGCGCACGCGCGACGCGTTCCGCGTGCGGACGGCGGAGATCATCCTGTTCGGAACGAGCGGCGAAGTGCCGCTGCGCACCTCGCTCGACGGTGGTGGTGTCAAGCAGACGATGCAGCCGGTCTCCCACGAGCTCGCGACCGCACTGCGCGCCTGCCTGCGCAACGAGCGCGCAGCGGTCGTTACGCGCGCCTCCGCGCCGCCCGCGCTCGCCGAATACCTGCGCGAGCACGAGATCACCGAGGCCGCAATCGCTCCGGTGCCGGGTGAGACGCGGCTCGTCGGCGTGATGCTGCTGGGCGATCGGCTCGGCGCGACGACCGACTTCGGCGGCGCCGACCTGCGGCTGTTCGAGACGCTGGCCGGCCACGCCGGCATGTCGCTCGAGTTCGACCGCCTCGAGCAGGCGATCCGGCGCATGCGCGAGCTGCAGGGCGCGCTCGAGCGGCAGGCGTACCGCGATCCGCTCACCGACCTCGCCAACCGCGCGCTGTTCATGCGTCGGGTACATGAATCGCTGTCCCGCCGGTCCGGGACGAGCACGGTGCTCTTCCTCGACCTCGACGACTTCAAACGCATCAACGACCACGCGGGACACGCGGCCGGCGACGCCGTGCTGATGGCCGCCGCCGACCGTATCCGCGGCTGCGTACGTCCTTCGGACCTCGCCGCGCGGCTCGGCGGCGACGAGTTCGCGGTGCTGCTCGAGGACGCCGACGAGCGCCGCGGCACCGAGGTCGCGCACCGGATCGTCGCGCTCCTGTCGGAGGCCGTGACGGTGAACGGGCAGCCGTGCTGGGTACGCGCCTCGATCGGGATCGCGTCCGCGGGCGCCCGTGCCGGAATGGACGCCGACGATCTCATGCGCCACGCCGACATCGCGATGTACCGGGCCAAGGAAGCCGGCAAGGGCCAGGTGCGTGCGTTCACCCCGGACATGCACCCGAACGCGCTGACGAAGGCGCCGTCGCGCGACGAGATCCTCGCCGCGCTCGACGCCGGCGAGTTCGTCGCGCACTACCAGCCGATCGTGGCCGTCGGCTCGGGCGACATCGTCGCGGCCGAAGCGCTGGTGCGCTGGAACCATCCGCGCCACGGGCTGCTGGCGCCCGCGGCGTTCATCCCCGCCGCCGAGGCGACAGGCACGATTCCGGGCATCGACCGGGCAATGCTCGAGCAGGCGTGCCGTGAGGCGGCCGCCTGGACGGAGGAGGACGGATACGCGCGCGACGCGGCCGTGCACGTGAACCTGAGCGGCGAGGGGCTGCGAACGAACGAGCTCGTGGGTGTGGTGGAGGACGTGCTCCGGCGCACCGGTCTCGCGCCGCGGCGGCTTGTGCTCGAGTTGACCGAGAGCGTGCTGATCGCCGAGATGCCGACGGCTCAGCCGGTGCTGACCGCGCTCCGGTCGCTCGGCGTGCGGATCGCGCTCGACGATTTCGGCACGGGTTACTCCTCGCTTTCCTGCCTGCGCTCGCTGCCCGTCGACATCCTCAAGGTCGCGAAGCCGTTCGTGGACGGTGCGGGCCGGACGCCGCACGACCATGCGCTGCTGGCGATGATCATCGAGCTCGGGTCGCTGTTCGGGGTCAGCGTGGTCGCCGAGGGAATCGAGCGCCAGGACCAGCTCGATGCGCTCGCCGACCTGCGCTGCGACATGGGACAGGGCTTCTACCTCGGCCGCCCGCTGGACGGCGAGGCGCGCCGGTTCGCGCGCCGCGATCCGCTCGCGGCAGCGGCATAGATCCATCCGATCGGCGACATAGCATGCGAACATGTGTTCGAATGCTACTCATCATCCGGACGGAATCGCGATCGACCGTCTGGGCCGCGAGATCACACAGCTGGCGTCCCACATCCACGCCGCGACCTGCCGCTGGCTCGGGCTCGTCGCCGAGTTCGACCGGCGCAGCGGCTGGGCGCAGTGGGGCTGCAAGGGCTGCGCGCAATTCCTGTCCTGGCGCTGCGCGATCGCGCCCGGCGCGGCGCGCGAGCACGTGCGCGTGGCGCGCCGCCTGGAGGAGCTTCCGCTGATCCGCGCGGCCTTCGCCGAGGGCCGGCTCAGCTACTCGAAGGTTCGCGCGCTCACGCGCGTCGAGAGCGTCGAGAGCGAGGACGGCCTGCTCAGCCTCGCCCGGCACAGCACGGCAGCGCAGCTGGAGCGCATGGTGCGCGCGTATCGAGGGGTCGTTGGGGCGGAGCGCGCGGCGGCCGGTCGTCCACAGCGATACGTGAACTGGGATCACGCCGACGACGGCTCGCTCGTACTGCGCGCGCGGCTTCCTGCCGAGGAGGGCGCCGTCGTCCTCGCGGCACTCGAGGCCGCGATGGACCGGCTGCGGGAAGACGACGCGCCGCGCCGCCCCGAGGCGTCCGCACAGGCGCGCCGCGCCGGCGAGGACGTTTCCGCGGAGACGCACTGGGCGCCGGGCGCGCCGGCTGGCCCCGGCGAGGACGTCTCCGCGGAGACGCAAATGGCGCCGGGCGCCCCGACTGTGACCGGCCACGACGTTCCCGCGGAGACGTGCGCGGCGCGCGGCGAGCCGGCCGCGGAGGGTCACGTGCGCGAGGACGTTTCCGCGGAGACGTGCGCGGCGTGCGGCGAGCCGGCCGCGGAGGGTCACGTGCGCGAGGACGTTTCCGCGGAGACGTGCGCGGCGTGCGGCGAGCCGGCCGCGGAGGTTCACGTGCGCGAGGACGTTTCCGCGGAGACGCGCGCGGCGCGAGGCGAACGGGCCACCGCGGGACTCGCCCGCGAGGACGTTCCCGCGGAAACGCGCCAGACCCTCTCCGAGCAGCGAGCCGACGCGCTCGTCCTGATGGCCGACAACCTGCTCGCGGGCGAGGAGCGGAGCAGGAGTGGCGGCGATCGCTACCAGGTTGTCCTGCACGTGGACACCGCGTCACTCGCGGCAGGGGCCGACGGACGCTGCGAGCTCGTCGACGGCGCGCCGCTGGCGGCCGAGACCGCGCGCCGGCTCGCGTGCGACGCGGCGATCGTCCCGCTCGTCGAGCTCGACGGGCGGCCGCTATCGGTAGGCCGCAAGACGCGTAGCGTGCCGCCCGCGCTGCGCCGCGCGCTGGCGAGCCGCGACGGCGGCTGCCGATTCCCCGGGTGCACCAGCCGACGGCTGATCGACGCGCACCATGTCCATCACTGGGCGCATGGCGGGCCTACGAACGTCGACAACCTCGTTCAGCTCTGCCGGCACCATCATCGGTTGCTGCACGAGGGTGGCTACAGCGTCGAGCGTGCAGGCTCCGACTTCGTCTTCCGACGCCCGGACGGGCGTCGGCTGCCTGCGGTTCCCCGGCCGCCTCGCGGTCACGTCGCGACGCTCAGGGATGCCAATCGTCGGCGCGGCATTCCGATTCAGGCGGACGCGTGCGTCCCCGAGACCTACACGGCCGCGATGGATCTCGGACTCTGCGTCGACGCCCTGCTTGCGCACGCTCCGCCCTCCGAGCCGCCCGGAATCTAGCCACCTCCAGCCTCAGCGGACTCGTACGAACGTCAGCCCATCGGCACTGATCGTCATCGCCATGTCGACACGCTCGTCGGCATGAATCGTTCGGTTGAGCCCGTCGATGATCCGCGCGTTCTCGCTGTCCGGATCGAGCACGCGTCCGTGCTGGAGCATGTTGTCGAGGAGGATCAGCCCGCCGGGCCGCGTGCGCGCGAGGACGAGCTCGTAGTACTCGGGATAGCCGGACTTGTCGGCGTCGATGAACGCGAAGTCGAAAGTGGGCGTGGCGGCCATCGCCTCGAGCGACTCGCCGGCGGGCCCGACGAGGATCTCGACCCGACCGGCGACGCCGGCTGCCTCGAGATTGTGCTGCGCGATCGCGGCGCGCTCTGGGTCGAGCTCGAGGCACGTCAACCGCCCGCCATCGCCGAGCCCTCGCGCGATGCAGATCGCGCTGTACCCGGTGAACGTCCCGACCTCGAGCGCACGCTCCGCGCCGATCAGCCGCACGAGCAACTCGATCAACGCCCCCTGGTCCGCTCCCACCTGCATCTGGGCCGACGGCATCCTCGCCGTCTCGGCCCGCACGCGCTCGAGCACGTCGTCGGTCCGCGCGCCATAGCGATGCAGGTATTCGAGCAGTTCCTCGGTAGGTTCGAGCCCGCCTCGCGGCACGGCGCGGATGCTACGCACACGGACGCGGGCGCGCCGGCTCGGCCTTCACACGAGCTGATCGGAGACAGCGAGCCCGAGTCGCTTTACGGCGAGGCGAGTGCGCCGCCCGAGCGCATCGAGCGTGTATGTGCCGGAGTCGAGCATGGTGGCCAGCCGGCCGTCGAACGGGACCGTGACCGCGCGGTGCAGACGCTCCGCCCGGAAGCGGTCCTCGATCGTGTCGACGGCGACGGACCCGGGTTGCGACTTGTTGATCGCGACCGTGGTGTGATCGTGTTGAACGTGGGACAGCGCCTCGAGCACCACGGTGGAGGTGACCCATTCGGGTGTCGTGACGAGTACGACCTGGTCGGCACGCTCGATCGCAAACCGGGCGAGCGGTCCGGCCACACCGGTGCCGAGGTCGAGCAGCACGACCTCGTAGAACGTGCCCAGGAGGGCGACCAGCTCGCCGTAGCGTTCAGGTCCGAGGCTTGCGGTCAGCTCGGCGTCGCGCGGAGCGCCGAGTAGGTGCAGCCCGGTGGGCAGGCGCGAGACGTACGGAGTGAGCTCGGCGGCGGTCTTGAGGCCATCCGCGTCGCGGAGCAGATCCGCGAGCGATCGCTCGGAGCGGCGACCGTCGGGAGCGAGCCGCGCGAGCGTCCCGAAGTCCGGGTTGGCGTCGACGGCGATCGCGCGGACGTTGAGATGGCCCGCGAGCAGGTTTCCCGCCATGAACGTGCATGTCGTCTTGCCCACGCCGCCCTTCGGACTGATCAACGCGATCGTGTTCGGCCGGGTGACGCCGGGCTGGGAACGGATCCGCCGCTCGAGCTCGGCCTCTTCGCGCTCGTGCTCCGAAACCAGGAACCGCTGGAACTGCCGGCGCAGCCTGCCCGCGGTGCCGTTCGGCGCCGGCCGTCCGTCTACGAGCGGCTGGGGATGGATGTCGCGGCGCTCGAGGCCCTCCGCGGGTGCGTCGCTCATCGGAGCGCCAGCTTCGTGCCGACCATGAGAAGGTCGGGGTCGCCGGTGCCGATATGGCCGCCATTGAGCTGCCACAGCCGGTTGACCTCGCGCGCGGTCCGGGCGACGGACGCGTCGTCGCCGAGGAGATCAGAGGCGATCGACCAGAGCGATTCGCCGGGAGCGACGACATGGACGCGGTCGCCGGACTTCGCTCGGCTTGCCTTCGCCTGCGTGCTCCTCGCAGTGACGAGCACCGTGGCCGGTGCGCTCGGCTCGGGAGCGGCGGTAGGGATCTCCGCGGGCGCTGGGGCCGTGGTCTGCGCGATCCGGGCGTGCCGCTCGCGGGCCGGCCTCTCGACGAATGACTTCAGTGGCGGACCTGAGGATGCTGTCCCGATCGGCGGCTTCGCGGCGGCAGCGCTCACCGGCGGTGCCGGCGGCGACGTGGCGCCTTCGGGCGCGGGTGGCGCGACGGGCGCCGGGGTTCCGGCGTCCGGTGCCGGCGCGACATCCTCCGCCGGCTGCTCCCCGTCGTTCGGGTCCGCGACGGGCAGCGCATCGTCCGCCGGCTCCTCGCCTTTGTTGGGGTCGGCGCCGGACGGCACATCGACCGTCGGCTCCTCGCCGTCGTTCGTGTCCTGGACCGGCGGCTGATCCGCCGGCAGCTCGGTGTCGGGCGCGAGCGCGTCCGGTTCTTCTTGCCAACCGGGGTCAGGGTCCGGCGCATCAACCGGCAACTCGCTCTCGTGTTCGTCCGCAGCCGCTTGATCCGGCGCCGCCGCTCCCTCCTGCTCCTGCTCGGGCTCTGACGCGAGGGTTGCCGCGGGCGCCGCGGTCGACAGCACGAGCACCCCGGCGGCCAGCAGCGCCGGAGTCCGTCGGCCGACGAGCGAATCGGACGGGAGCGTCCCGGTGAGTCGCTCCTCGCGGCAGATGGGACACGCGGGGTGAAACGCGAGGCGCCCATGGTCGCCCGGGACGGCGCAGGTGCTCGGTCAGAGACGGCATTGCTCCTCGCTTCGTCGGGTGCGCTTGTGGGACATGGTCAGTTCAGGGGGTCGGCCACGCAGCGGAACGCCTTGCCGCCGGCAAACGTGTCCGGGGTGAGCGCGACGCTGCCGACCTCGTCGGTCACGTAGAGCACGTCCACGTCGACCCGGGTCGCCGAGGGGTAGACATCCGAGGTCAGCTCGCCGCCGGGAGCCAGGTCCGGACCCGTGATCGCGGCCATCAGCTCGCCGTGCGTGGGCAGGCGCCGGCCAGGACCGGCCGGCGTGCCGACCGACAGCAGGCAAGGACGGCGCTGCTGTACCCGGCCGGCGCGCGCGGAGTGCGCTCGACGCACACGTCAGCGACCGGGAACGTGTCGTCGGGGCAGCGCACCTTGAGCTCGGGGGCGCTGAGCCCGCCGAGCAGGTCGGCGTTCCTTGCCGACCGAACCTTCAGACGCGACTCGCGGACCTCGCTGCCGGTGATCGAGTTGCGTTTGAGCTTCTTCGCCGGAATCGAGCGGTTCTTGATACTCGAGCCGCTGATCGTGACCGCCGCATACGAGGAGCCGCCGAGCGCGACGAACACCGCCACGGTCGACATCACGTTGGCGTAGGTCAGGCGTGGGCGGAACTTGCTGGGCACGCGATCTCCTTTGCTGTCCGGTCGCATCACAGGACCCTTCGCGCATACCAGGAGTTTCGCCGCTGACAGGCCAAGGACCACGTCACACGCCTCTGACTCGCACTGCGATCGGACGCGAGCCGCCCGCCGCGAACGGGTAACCCGCCTCCTCGGGCAGCCGCGCGCGGAAGCGGAAGCGCTGCACGCCGCGGGTGCGCTTGAAGCGGTAGCGGACCGCCCAGCGTCCCACTTCGTTCGTTCGCGTGGTACGGAACGTCTGCCAGCGATCGGACAGCCGCGCCTGCAGCTCGACGAGCTTCCCGCCCGTCGGCGGTGGCTGGGTCCGCAGCCGCCCACTGAACGTGACCGCCTGCCCGTTCAGCACGCGCCGACGATTGACGCGCAGCGAAGTGCGCGCCGGGACGGTCATCGTTATCGTCCGCTCGGCCGGGAGTACGAGCGGGGATCCGCTGTACACGAACCGCAGCGTGCGGCTGCTGCTGCCGGCGGCGCTGTAGCGGTAACGACCCTCGCTGTCGGTCTGCAGCACTGCGACGAGCTGCTCCGGGCTCGTCGACGAGCCCGAGAGCACGCGGATCTCGGCGCCGGGTATCCCGTCGCCGTCCCGGTTGACCAGTTGGCCCGCGACCTGCGCCTCGCCGCCAGGCCGAACCCGTATCGCGCGCTGCAGGCGCACCCGTCGCTTGGCGCCTGTCCGCTTGTCCCGCCGCCGCACTGCCCGTACCCGCTCGAAGCCGGCTCGCATGCGCGCGCCGAGCCGCAGCGGAAGCGTGAGCTGCCATCGGCTCGCCGTCGCCGCGGCGGTCGGTCGACGCCTCGTTGGCGGCCTGGTCGAACGCCCGCGCTCGCAGCTGGTAGCCACCGGCTGGCAGCGCAGCGTCGTCTATCCGGGCGAGTAGCCGCTGGCCGTCATGCTGGGTGGGGAGCGCCTGCCAGACGCCGCTGCCGCTCGCGCTGATCTCGATCGCTCCGCCCGCGAGCCCGGAAACGGAGTCGGTCACCGGCACGGTCATGAGCGTCGGGTCGCCGGCCGACGGTGGGTCGAACGCAAGCCGCGGCGGCTCGGGGTCGAAGCGGAGCGTGACCGGAACAGACGCGGCGGTATCGGTCTCGTTGCCGGCGGCGTCCCGCCGCCAAAGTGAGATCTTCCACGCTCCTGGCTGGGGCACTTGGATCGCCAGGCGCGACATGTCGGCGCCGGCCTGGCTCGTACGGCTGCACGCTCCCGGCCCCTCGGCACAGAGCTGGTATGTGACCCCCGCGATCGGCGCCCGATCCACCTCGGGCGGGTTCGCCCAGGCCAACGAGAAGTCGTTGCGGTTGCGCCATTGGTCGCCGCCCTCTACGCCGACGTCGACGCGACCGGGAGGCGAGTTGTCGATGCGGACCGTGACGGGCGCGAGTCACCGAGGTTGCCAGCCGGATCCTGCGCACGCACGACGAGTGGCTGGGTTCCCTCCGGGAACTGCGATGTGTTCACTTCGATCTGGCCCGGTCCGTTCGGGCACGGAACGCGGTCGGCGTACACCTGCTCGAGCGTGGCAAACGTGCACGGACGTCGATCCGCACCGCCGCTCACTTCCGCGCCGATCGCCTCGACCTTTTGCACCCCTACGTTGTCGGTCGCGTCGTACCCGAGCGGCTGCGTCCCCCCGACCCACTCGCCGCGCGCCAGCGGCGTGTCAGCGAAGACGCTCGCCGTCGGCGGAGCGACATCCGCGATGGTGACCTGGGCATACGTCGTGTTGATCAGGTTGACGCCGCTCGCAGAGCATGCGCTTCTGTTTCGACCGACGCACAGGACACGCTGCACGATGCGCGTGGCCCCGTCAATGGGGTAGGCCTTGATCGGGTGGCCGAACAACTGGCGGTGCCCCCGCCGCGGACAACCGCGGTTCGCTCGCTTGTCCTTGATCGATCTGATCTTCCTCCCGTCGGGCGCCTCGACCCAGAACTGAATTGCGTACCGGCAGTCGGATCGCGCCGCGCCCCCGCCCCAGTCGAGCTGCGTGAACTGCGTACCAGGTGGCGCCGTCATGGTCACCTGCGACATCGCACCTCGCTCGACGGTCTTCCCGCGGCGCACGACGTTGCCGGTCACAAGCCCGCGCGTGCCACTGCGATGCGGATAGCAGGCCCGCCGGATCATCATGCCGCGCGTCGCGAAGCTCTCGAACGCGCGAGTGTTGTAGCTGCCCGTGTCGGCGCCGCAGTTTCCGACCTTGTACGTGGGTCCGACCGCTGCCTCGACCTCGGTCGCCATCGCGAGTGCGATGAGCACGCCGGCGAGAACGCCTCCGCGAACGATCGGCCTGCTACTCATCTACTGCCTCCCCTCGGGTCCTTCCCGTCATGGTCCGTCGAACTCCCCTGGCCCGCCCGCCGGCGCCGGCGCGGGTGTGCGCGCGGGTGCCGGCGAGGACTGAGTTGTAGTGCCTGCAGCCGTTGCCGGCGCCACCGGCTCGTACTCCTCCTCCGGGATCGGTGCGGGAGTTGGCGTAGGCGTTGCCGTTGCCGTTGGCGTCGGCTCAGGGCTGGGATTGGCGGTCGGCTGCGGCGTCGGCTCCGGCGTGGCGACAGCGACCGGGGTCGAGGCCGGCGTGGCCGTAGGGGTCACCGACGCGCGCTTGCGTGGAGCGCGTTTCTTGCGTGGCTCCGCCTGCTCGCGTGCGGGCGCCACGACGTGTGCGAGTCCTCCGATCGGGTCGACGCCCTGTGTGACGCAGAGCGTCGTGCCGCCGCCCACAGCCAGGCAGCCCGCGATGGCCGCGGCGGCTGCGCCGGGGCGGACACCCGCCAGCGGCGTCGGGTCGGCGGCGCGCGTGTAGGCGGTTGCCGCGTGCTGCTTCGCGCCGGCGACGCCGTCGCCGACCCGGTGCAGCGCCCAGTCGATCAGGCGAGGTCGAGCGGGTCCGCCGGCCGGCGGGTGCGCCTGGGCGATGGCCTCGTAGACGTCCGCGGAATCTTCGGGGACGGACTCGGAACGTTCGCCGTAGCGTGCGGTCGCCCACCGAAGCGGCGCCAGCAGAGCTGGGATCGGCCACAGCGCACCAAGCCGCCCGAGGCGGGTGGCATGAAGCTCCCGCACACGCGCCCGGCAGCTCGCGCAGTTACGTATGTGTGGACGGAGCTCGAGCAGCGCGTCCGCGGTCGCCGTGCCGGCGACCAGCGCTGCGAGCGTCGGCGCGAACCGCTCGCACTCCGCGCCCGCCTCGATCTCCGCGTACACCTTCAGAAAACGCGCGCGTCCCTCAGTAATGCAGCGGTTCACTTTTGTGTAAGACCAATTCAGGCTCTCGCCGATCTCCTGGTACGAGAGTCCCTGCGCCTTCAGCATCAAGGCCTTCGCCTCGTCAGGCTTGATTCGCCTTAGTGCCTCCGCGGATCGCGTGACGCGCTCGCGTCCGGCGAGGAGGTCGTCGACCGGTCGCTGCTCCTCAGCGGCGCGGCTGTCGAGGTCGAGCTCGTCGACCGGTATCGACTCGCCGCGCTGCCGCCGCACGGCCAGAGCCTCATGCTTGACGACGACCCTGAGCCATGAGATCTCTGTCGCCGGGTCGAGCGAGTCGAGCCGCCGGACGTAGATCTCGAGCGCGCGTTGGTAGGCGTCGAGCGCGTCCTCGTGGCAGAGCGACCAGTGCCGTGCGACCCGCATGAGCGAGCGCTCGTGGTGGGCGACGAGCTGCGAGACGCGAGCGTCGGCGCCCGGCTCGGATCGCCGTGCACCCCCCTGCGCCGCCCCAGTCGCCAAGTGGCGACCTCCTTTCACGTCCCCGAAATCCGCCAGTTCGAGGAGCCGCCTGGGCGGCTCCGCAGGGGTATATGTGATCGGCGTCGAGCCCTCGTCCCCACCGGACTAGAAGTCTCCGCAAATTGCGCCAGAATCGTGCGGGGCCGCACGCACCACGAAGCCGGGAGGGGACCGAGGTTCGGGTCGACCAATTGGCGGACCACGTCCCGTGGTGCAACCAGCTCGACGACGAGCGCGTGATCGGGCTGCGAACCGCGGTGCGCTGGCCATAGTCCGGCGCCTGCGCGTGGCGTGCCCGGGGCGATCCTTCGCCTCGGCGCGATTGGCCGCGGCTGTACGGTCCGCACGAGCCGGCGACCCTCGCGCGTTAGCTCCTCCTCGCGTAGGCCGGAGTCCGTCAGCTCGGTGAGGGCGACGCTGCGCGGCGCGGGGCTCGTGCCGCCCGTGCCGAGCTCGACGGGCGTCGCGCCGAGGCGGCGGTGCGTGACGCGCTGCGGGTCGGCGCCGAGCGCGCGATCGTCGGCGCCGCCGCGTTCGCGGACGTCGACTTCGTCGACGAGATCGTCGGCTCGTTCGGCCCGCGCGTCGTCGTCTCGGTCGACGTGCGCGATGGCATGAGCGCCACGTGCGGCTGGACGCACGCCACGCAGTTGCCCGACGAGGACGCGATCCGCCGCCTGACCGCGCGCGGCGTGCGCTGGTTCGTCTACATCGACGTCGCGCGCGACGGCAAGCTCGGACGCCCCGATCTCGAGGGCCAAGCGCGTCGCCGGCGCGGTCCGCTGCCGTCTCCAATCGGCTTGCTCGACGACCGGCGCGCGCTCGCCGCGTTGCGCCAGGTCAGACTCGCGGGGGTGATCGTCGGCCAGGCGCTCTACGAGAAGCTCTTCATCGTGGCCGAGGGTCAGGCGGCGCGCGATGCCCGCTGAGGCGCGCCCGCACCTCGTCCCGCGACAGCGGCTCGGCCTCGCGCCGCTCGATCGCGACCGGCTCGAGGCCGGAGGGGCGCGTCCCGAGCATGTGGCGGCAATAGAACGCGTCCGGCACATCGAACACCTCAAGCCTCCGCGGGCCGGCGGCGCCCGGCTCGGCGTACAGGTAGCGCACCTGCGCGCTGGCCGGCACGGCGAGCGCGGCTGCGGCGACGCGCTCGCGGCTCGAGCGGTTCGGGCCGGACCGGTGGTAGAGCGGTCCCGCCATCAGGCAGGCGGTGCCGGCGGGCAGTGGCACCGGCTCGAAGTCGTCGTCGTCGATGTGCTCGAGATACGGGACGCGGAAGTCGGTCCCGCGCGGCGCGCGGTTGAGTCGGTGGCTCCCGCGTAGCACGCGCAGGCAGCCGTTGCGCTCGTCCACGTCGACGAGCGGCACCCACACGTTCACCGCGAGGAAACAATCCTCGTCGATGAACGACGGGTCCTGGTGGATCGGCACAGCGCTGCTGTCGTCAGGCCGCTTGGCAACGAACGACGCGTACGCCAGCCGGCTGTCCGGCAGAACCCCCGCGACGCGCGGCTCGAACACGGCGCGGATCGTCGAGTCGACGCGCGTGCGGTAGCCAGGATCGCGGCTGAGGATCGTCGCGGAGAACGGCCACGCCTTCAGCTCAGTGCCGAGCTCCCCCCAGGCGGCGGTGAGCCGGTCGATCTCATCCCGGTCGAGCAGCTCGGCGGTCGTGAACCCGTCGCGCTCGAGCGCCGCGGCGATCAAGCCGCTCATCGCCGCTCCTTGAAGTAGAGGTTCAGGCGCGGCTCGCCGGCGGCGTTGAGCCCGAAGCCGACGAAGGCCACCTCCGCGCGTGCCAGCAGCGCGTCGAGCGGGGGCAGCGCGATCGCGTTGCGCGTCGCGACTTCGCCTAGCACCTCGCTCCACTGCGCGGCGGATAGGGCCAGGCAGCCGGGACACCCGCAGAGATCGAGCTTGACGTCGCTCAGCATGCCGTCGGACGCGCGCACGCCCGCGCTCAGCACGACGCCGGTGCGCCGCATCCGCCCGCGCGGCGCGAGCGCGAGCCTGGCGAACTCGGCGAACCGGCGGTCGGTCAGGCCCGGCAACCCGGCCTGGTACAGCCGCTGCCCGCCGGTCAGGCGCCAGTACACCTTCAGGCGCGCGCCGCTCGCGGCGGTCTCGACGCCCGCCGACTGGATCGCCGCGCCGTGCGCGAGCGCCTGGAGCAGGACGCGGACCCCGGACGCGTCCCCGACCTCGGACTCGAGCCAGCGCCGGAGGCCGTCGACGCCGGCCGGGCGGGCGTCGACGTATGCCGCTAAGCCCGCGTGGCTGAGGCCGGCGCCGAGCCACAGCACGCCGTCCGGGCGCGCCAGCACGGCGGCGGCGTCGGGGACGAGCGCGGCCAGCAGCCGGTCGCACAGCCGGTCCGCGTCAGCGTCTGAACCCCGAGCGGGCGCGCTGTCGAGCGCGAGGAGTCCGCGTTCATATCGGCGCTCGAGTTCGCGCTCGCCCGCCGCCGGATCGGCCAACACGCGGCTTGCCGCCTGTCCACGCGCAATCGTGATGCAGAGCTGCAGCGGCGTCCCGTCGTAATTCAGCCCGGACAGCCGAACGCCCGGCGGCGCGTCGCCGGGCGCCTCAGCCGCGAGCGCGGTACCGATGCGCGTGGCCACGCCGCGGTCCACACCGGTCGCCGACGCGGCGAGCGCGCCCATCTCGGTTGCCCACGACGGTCCGGTGGACAGTTTCGTATCAATGACAGAACACCGATTGATTGGCTTTTGTCACTCGGAGTGATTGGTTTTTGTAACTCGGAGTGATTGGCTTTTGTAACTCGGAGTGATTGGCTTTTGTCACTCGGAGCAATGCACAGTTAGTGTGGCAACTTCTCGACCGGGAGGTTGGCAATGCCCGACGTTGCTCTGGTGCCACGCGTCGCCGCCCCGGCTCTGCCCGGGTCCGCGGAAGGAGATCTCGCGCCCGCGGTCGCCGCACTCGCGGAGCAGCTCATGCGCGCGTCGGCGCCGGTCGTCGCGGTCGCCTCCGACCGTCGGCTGCTGCTCAACGACCTCGTGACGCCGGCGATCGTGCACGCCCGCGACGACCTGCACGCGGCGGCATGTTCGCTGCTGCCGGAGCCGGACGTTGTGCTGGGGCCGGTCGCGGTGTTCGCCGTGCGCGACGTCCGCGTCGCGTCCGCCGCGCGCCTGCGGATCGATGGCCCGGCGTCGGTCGTCTTCGTCCAGCGCCTCACGATCGGCGACGGCGGCGCCCTCGAGGTGCTCGCCCGCCTGCGGCTGTTCGTGGGCACTCTGACCAAGCTCGACAGGTAGAGCGGACATGGCACCCGAGAACGCCTTGAACCTCCCAAGCGTCACCGTCACGCCCAAGAGCCCGCTCAACATCAGCAGCGCGGTGCCCGGTTTCGACGTGCTCACGATCGCGGGCGGCGTGGTCACGGTCACCGCGAACGTGACGTTCACTATCAACCGGCTGGTCAAGGAGTCCTGATGACGCTGCCTCCAGCTGACATCTATTTCATCGGGCTCGACGGCCTTCCGGGAACGCCGGGCCAGGCCGGGAACAAGGGCCCTGACGGCACGAATGCCGGCCAGAACGCGGTCTGCAGCTGGGCGTCGGTGTGCGAGAAGAACGCGACCTCGGGCGACGCGGGAACCTCGGGCGTCGCCGCGTCGGGCGGCGGCCCGGGCGGTGACGGCGAGCCCGCGCAGCCGGCCACCATCACGATCGACGACCTCGTGGGCAATATCACCGTCTACAGCGCCGGCGGCGTGGGCGGCGCGGGCGGCGCCGGCGCCAACGGCGGCGCCGGCGGCAACGGAAAGCCGGGCGGCCAGGCCGACACGTGTGCCGCCGGCCATCAATGCGACGGCGCGCCCGGCGGTGCGGGCGGAAACGGCGGCGCCGGCGCCAACGGCGGCGGTGGCGGCAACGGCGGCAACGGCACGACGGTCACGATCACCTACACGGCCGACAAGGGCGGGGGCAGCATCCTCCCGAACGGTGCGGCCGCGGCCGCGGGGGTCGGCGGCGTGAGCGGGGTGGGCGGCCTCCCCGGGTCGGCCGGCACCAGCTACGGCGGCACCCCGCCGGGCCCGGCGACGGCGGGCAGCAGCGGCACCGCGGGCGGTCCAGGAGCCCAGGGGTCGGCGAGCACGTTCGCGATCACCGCGAACTGAGACATGGCCGGCGAGGTCGACGGCGACACCGCCGACGCCCCTCCCGTACGGACCTTCCAGGTCGACGGGGGCGGCGCCGGCGCACCCGAGCAGAGCGTCAACCTGTTCCGGGGGGACGTCGGGTTCTCGCTCCCGCTCGTCACGCTCCCGCACCGCAACGGGCTTGACGTGCGGGTCACGGCCGGCTACGGGTCCAACGTCGGCCCGGTCGTATGCGCCTGGAATGCGTCGGCCCCAACCGGCGTGCTCGGCGCCGGCTGGTCGCTGCCGCTCGAGTACGTTGGCCTGCGCGCGCTCGGGCCAGCCACCCCCCAGGGGCAGCCGGTCCTCGTCGCGCTCGGCGGCGCGCGGCCGCTGACGCAGATCGGCGAGGACGCGCACGGCGTTCGCAGCTACGCGGCCGACGACTACCAGTTCTGGTCGATCCGCTACTTCCCGGACGACGAGCGCTGGGAGGTCGTGACCGAGGATGGCATCGTGCGGACCTTCGGCGGCGGGCTGGGCGTCGATGGCCGGGGCCACCGCACGAGCACGGGAGACAGCGTCGCCTGGCGCGTGTGCTGGGGGCCGTGGAGCGACGCGTCGCAGCAGCTGCAAGGCCAGTCGCAGGCCCCGAGCGCGTGGTATCTGTCGGGCCTCGCCAACCCGTACGGCGAGCGGGTCTGCTTCAGCTACGACGAGCGGCAGCGCCCGATCGGCCCGGGCGGCGCGCCGTTCACGCGCGAGCTCGTGCTGGAGCAGATCGTCGACGCGTATGGCCGCACGGTCCGGTTCGCATACGCGCCGAAGGTCTACGACCCGGGCCAGCAGGTCGAGTACATCGACCCGCACGCGACCAGGCCGAGCGACGACCCCAGCCCGTATCAGGACGCATACGACACGCGCTGTCTCGACAGCATCGCCGTCGCCGTGGCCGGCGGCGGGACGCCGCTGAACACGCTCACGTTCGAGTACGCGCTCGAGAACCTCGTGGGCGGAGCGCAGGGCGACCGCGCGCCGCTGTTCTACAAGCGCTACCTCACGGCGGTGCACTCGGCCGACGCCGAGGGCGTCGCACCTCCGGGAATGCGCTTCACCTACGGCGACGTGAACGACGTCTCGCCGGGCGCGCTCGCCTCGCTCGTCCACCCGGTCGGCGGCTCGACGACGTACGATTACGCGCGCCAGTCGCTGCCGAGCGATCGCGCGCGGACGTTCGCGGCGCCGGTCGCCGGCGCGACGGCGTCGGTCTTTCACGGCCTCGATTACACGGTCGTCGTCTGGTACGCGAAAAGCGGGGCGATCTTCGCAGACGTGTGCACGTGGACCGGGGGATGGACGACGCAGCGCGTATGGACCGACACGGTTTCGCTTGACCCCGCGCGGCTCGAGGTCCTGTGCGGCCCGGACGCGTTCGGGATCCACTACCAGGACTCCGCGCCGAGCGAGGTCGCGCGCCGCTACCGCCGCGACCCGGCGCAGCTCGGCGGCTGGACGCTCGAAGTGGCCGAGACGATCGCCCTCGGGCCGGGCGAGCCGCCGACCGAGCGCGTCGCGGGCGACGCGTTCTACGTGCTCGCCAATCCGAGCTTCGCCCAGGGCGGCGCCGTGCAGGGCCGGGCGTACCAGTGGCGGACGCGCCAGTGGGCCGCGCTCGGCGTGACGGCGCCGGCGGCAGGCCCCGCGGCGCTCGCCGCGGGCCCGAGCCACTACGTCGTCGGGGCGCTCGACGCTGCCCGTACGACCGCGCACTTCGCGATCGCCTACCTCGACGCGACGGGCGTCTGGAGGTCAGGCGCGAGCTGGCAGCAGCCGGTGTCCGGCGCCGGCTCGGGTCTGACGCTCGCGAGCATGCCGTGGGCGGTCATGGCGGTCGTCCCGGGGACGAGTCCGTCGACCGCGACGGCTTACGCGTGGGCACTCGACGAGAGCTATCAGCTCGCGGGCGCCGGGCAGCCGCGCGTCGTGGACGCGGACGTGCCCGCCGTCGGCGGCGAGCCGGTCTGGCCGATCGCTACGCCGGTGATCACGGGCTCGATGCTCGCACTCGGTGGCATCGCGATCCGCTACGCCGGCGGCGCAGGCGCGCGGCTCGCCCCGGTCCAGCAGTGGATCGGCGGCGGCTTCAGCGTCCCCACCGGTACACAGGCGGAGTACACGTTCGCCGTCGACGCGGACGTCGTCGTGATGTCGGCCGACGACAACGGGAAGGTCACGAGCCAGATCGCGCGCTTCGACCCGGCGCGCTCGAGCGCCGGCGGATGGGTCGCACCCGTCGCGGCGCCCGCGACCGGCGCCTCGCCGGCGGCCGGCGGCGGCTGGCTGCTGATCGGCGGCAAGCTGTTCCGCTGGGACGGGACGACATCCGGGTGGGACGAGGTCGACGTCGTGCTCCCGCAGCTGGACCCCGCAAGCGTGCAGCTGCTCGCGCCGGAGTACATCGCGTACGAGGTCCCGGGGAGCGGCGCCGAGCTGCTGCTGCTCGCCGACGGGGCGGCGACGCGCGTCCAGCTGACCCGTGAGCAGCTCGGCGCCTGCGGTCCGTCGACCGCCGTCACCTCGACCGCGGGCGGGTCGTCGATCACGCTGCGGCGCATCGTCGCGGGCGCCGCCAGCGGTCCGCTGACGACCGTGTCGGTCGCGTCGGCGGAGCTCGACGACCGGATGGGCGCGCCGGTCGCGACGGCATACGACTACGAGGTGTCCTCCGCCGTGCTCGACGCCGCGTCGGGCATCGCCCAGTTCACGCGAGCGAGCACGATCCCCGGCAGCCGCGACCCGGCGCAGCAGCCGTACGGGCGCACCGACACGTGGTTCTCCAACGGCGTGCCGTTCGACACCGGCGCGTTCTACGAGGTGGGCACGCCGTACAACTATGTCGGCGTGCTCAACGGGCGCCTGCTCGCCACGGCGTCGTACGCGTCGGGCGCCGACACGCCCGTTCAGCGCAAGGTGTCCTGGTGGACCACGTACGAGGTCGACCCGTTTGGCGGGTTCCTGCCGGCGGCCTACGCGCGGCGGACGAAGGTCCTGCGCTCGCTCGACGGCGTCGACACGACGACGGACTACGAATACAGTCCGGCGCTCGGGCTGGTCGCAACGGCGTCCACGACCGGCGTCGACAGCTCGGGCGCCCCGGTCGTGCGGGTCGAGACCACGACGCGCGCGGTCGAGGTGAGCGACTACGCTGCCGCCCTTGGCGCCGCGCACCTGCTCGCGCCGGCCGCGCTGACGACGTTCGCGCAGGGCCCGGCGGGCAAGAGCCCGGTGGTCGTGGCGGCACGAGCGACCACGTACCGCGACTGGTCGAGCGAGACCGGCGGCTGGTGCTGGGCGCCTGACGCCCAGCTCGCGTGGCTGCGCACCGGTTCGCCGACGCCGTTCGGCGGCGGCTCGGCGGCCGACTGGCAGACGACGAGCCGGGTGCTCGAGCGCGGCGCCTACGGCGCGGTCAGGTCGTCCGTCACGCCGGGAGGGGTGCCGCAGGCGGCCGTCTACGACGACGCGACGCGCTCGATCGTGGCGCGCGTCCACGGCGCGTCTGCCGCGGAGGTCGTCTACTGCGGGTTCGAGCCCTACGAAGGGACCGGCGCCTATGTGACCGGCAAGGGCGCAGCGATCGTCGACACGGACGCGGCGACCGGCGCCGCCTGCCTGTCGCTCGCGCCCGCTGGCGGCTGGCCGGGGTTGACCGCGACCGTGGCGGCGGAGCCGGGGAACCGGAGCGCCGCGTTCGTCGCCACGGGCTGGATGAAGACCGGCGCCGGGTTCGCGGCGGACGGCGGCACGGCCACCTGGACGCTGACCGCCGCGCAGAACGGGCGGCAGGTCGGCTCGCCGTCCGTGCTCACGCTCACCGACACGGCGGGCGCCTGGGCGCACGCCGAGCTGCGGCTCGTTCTCGGGAGCGCCGGCACGGACCCCCGCCGGCCGGTGGCGGTCACGCTCGCGATCGCTAACGCCAAGGACACCGTCTCGATCCTCGTCGACGACGTGCGCTTGACGCCGGTCGCGACGAAGCTCGGCGTCAACGTCTACGACGCCGGCGGCCGGCTTGCCGCGCGGCTGGACACCAACGGCCAGCGGACCGCGATCGTGCGCGACGACTCCGGGGTCCAGGTCTCGTCGCTGGATCCGCTCGGGCGTCCCGTGACGCTCAACGAGCGTTACCTGTCGCGAACCGGCAACCAGGACGATTTCGCCGCGGCCGACCCCAACGCTCGGCTCACCGTTAGCTCGGGGGCGGGCGGCGTGGGGGAGACGTTCGCCGGCGGGACGGAATGGCAGCAGCGCTGGCGGGCCGGCGATCCGGCCGGCTGGCAGGCGGCCGGCGGCGCGCTGACTCGCGTAGGCGCTGGCGCCGACACGCTGACGCTGATCGCGCCCGGGTTCACTGGCGACTGGGCCGTCTGGTTCCGGGCCTCCGCCGCGCAGCCGTCCGCCGGGCCGCTGGCGGTCGGCGCCGGCACCGCGCTGGTGAGCTGGGACCCCATGACCTGCCGCTGGACGGTCGCCGGCGCGCAGTACGACGTGCCCCAATTCACCCTCGCGGTCGCGGTCGTGCAGGGGGCCCTGGCCGCGGGCGCCGTCGACGCCGCCCTGCGCTCAGCCTGCCGCGGAGCCGGCGTGCTGCTGACATCCGGCACGCCGATCTCGCGCGCGGGCGGGTCGCGCTGGCTGGTCGCCGGCACGGCGAGCACGCTTCCGCACTGGCTGGTGCCGGACAGCGGCCTCGTCGCCGTGTACCGGCTCCCGCGGCGCTGGCTAGTCGCTACGGTCGGGGGGACGCTGCTGGCCTATGGGGAGGGACGGCTGATCGCGACCGCGCCCGGCGCCGGCCCGCTGAGCATCTCCGTCGCGCCGGGCACGACCCTGCGAGGCCTGTGCGCCGTCGCGGACCCGGCAGTCAACGTCATGTTCTCGGACGGGCTCGACCGCACTCGCCAGTCGCAGGTGCTGGAGCTGACGGCGTGAAGACGATCGTCGCGCAGCGGGTGCTGGACGACCGCGGCCAGTCGGTGGCCGAGACGAAGGCGGTTTTCCTCGACGGCAGCGGCGTGCTCTCCTACCGCGCCGACGCCGTCACTGCGCTCGATCCCGCCACGCTCGCCCTGTCGGGCGCGATCGCGGACGCGGCGCCGGCCGACGGCGGCTATCCCTACCAGGGCAAGGCATATGACAGCTCGCCGCTCGGCCGCGTCGTCGCGCGCGGCATCCCCGGCGCCGAGTTCGCGATCGTGCCCGGCGCGCATGCCCCGCATGACCAGGAGATCGAGTACGGCGCGAACGCTCCAACAGGGCCGCTCCCGGCGGGCGTGTTCACGGCGCAGACCACGACGCTGCCGAATCCGGCGACCGGGCCGATCGCCGCGCCGGTCTCACAGGTCACGCTGAGCGAGCCGTCGCTCGGGACCGTCGCGCAGATCGACGCCGCCGACGCCAAGAGCGGCTCGCTGTCGCTGACCGTCTACGACGAGCTCGGCAATGCGGTCGCGCTACACCCCCCGGCGTACTTCGACCCGCCGTCGGGCGATCCCGCCGACTGGGCGCACACGTTCGAGCTGACGCCGCTCAGCGACGTCGCCGCGTGGACGGCGCCCGACACAGGGAAGCTGCGGTGCATCTATGACCTCGCGGGCCGGCTGCGGTTCGCCCAGACGCCCGCCGGCGCCGCGGCCGGCTGGTTCGCGTACCGGCGCTACGACGTGCTCGGGCGCACGGTCGAGGTCGGCACGCTGAACGGCGACTGGGACGGCGCCGCGCTGCAACAGCGCGCCGACACGGACCCGGGCTGGCCCGCAGCGGACACGTGGCAGCGGCGGTACGGGTACGACGGCGACGGGAGCGTGCCGCACGCGCTCGGACGCCCGACGGCCTCGTGGGCCAACCAGCCGGGCGGCGCGATCGTCGAGACCTACACATACGACGCCTGCGGGGGCCTGGCCGACGCGACGCTCGCGGTGCCCGGCTACGACGGCGCGACCCGGGCAGTCTCGTTCGAGGCCAACGCGGTCGGCGACATCGTGCGCACAGCGTTCTCCAGCACGCTCGGCGACTTCGTGCCGGTGCCGATCGTCACCACCTACGACGCGCTCGGGCGCGTTGGCGAGGTGGCGCTCGACGGCGGCGCGACGCTCGCCCGCTTTACCTACAACGCCGACGGCACGCCCGCGACCGAGACGCTCGACCCGGACGGCGCCGCGCCGGTGACGCGGACGCTCGCCTACCTCAGCCCGGGCTGGCCCGCGACGATCACCGACAGCGATCCCAAGGGCCTCATCTTCGGGCAGGAGCTCACGTACACGTCCGGCGGCTACCAGGGCTCGGGTTGGTTCGACGGCCGGATCGCGTCGGCGAGCTTCCGCTACGGCTGGCAGGACGCGCCCGAGGATCTCGGCTGGGCGTACCTCTACGACGCCTCCGGGGCGCTCATCACCGCCAAGAGCACGCTCGGCGGCGAGCTGGACGTCGGCGTGACGACGCCGTTCGTGTACGACCCCAACGGCAACGCGACCGCCGGGAGCGTTGGCAACGACGCCCTGAGCTACGAGTACGCGCCCGGCACGAATCAGGCGACGACGCTGACCGGGCTCGGAGGCGCGCGCGGCTACGGGTACGACGCGGCGGGGCGCGTAAAGTCCGTCACCTCGCCCGCGGGAGACGTCGCGTTCGGCTACGACGGCATGCGGCTCGCGCCGGCGACGGCATCATGGAGCGGCGGCACGATCGCCTACGCATACGGCCCGCGCCGGACGCGCGCGATGCGAGTCGCGCACGACACGACGGGCGCCGAGCTCGCGCGCAAGCTGTACGTCCGCGACCTGCACGGTCGCCTGCTCGCCGAGCGCGTGCTCGCGGGCGGCGCGGAGACAGTCGTCCAGCACGTCGCCGGGCCGTTCGGCGACGTCGCCCTGCTCGTGCACGCGGGCGGCGCGACGACGACGTACTTCCCACTGCGCGACGTCCAGGGCTCCACGCGCGTCGTGCTCGGGCCGGGCAACGCGGTCGTCGCCGCGTACGACTACCTCCCGTCGGGCGCGGTCGCGCGCTCGAGCGGTCGCTTGGCCGACTTCTTCACGTTCCTCTACACCGGCCAGGAGCTCGAGCCGGAGCTCGGCCTCTACGACTACCGCGCGCGCTTCTATGACCCGGCGCTCGGCCGCTTCCTGGCACCGGACCCCGACGCCGAGCTGTTCGGGACGTACACGTACGCCGAAGACGACCCGGTGCTGTACACGGATCCGACCGGCGGCTTCGGCTTCCTGGCGATCCTCGGCCTCGTCGCGCAGGTGCTGCTCGACGTCGCGATCGAGGCTGCCAGCTTGGGAGCGGCGACGCCCGCCGAGGCGCCGCTGATCATAGGCGAGGTCGCGACCGACACGGCGGCAGCTCGGCGTCGCCGCCGTCGAGACCGCGACGAGCGCGGCGCGCGCGGCGACGGTCGCGACGCGTGCCGCCGAGACGGCCAAGACCGCGACCGAGGTCGCGGAGACCGGCGACCAGGTCGTCGCCGAGGGCGCGCAGGCCGGGCGCGAGACGGTCACGATCGCCGCGAAGGGCGCCCATATGTCCGACGACATCCCTCCCGGCTACGTGTCGCTCGGCACCCACGGCACCGACTCCGCGTCCGCGGAGTCGATCGAGAAGGTGGGTCTGATAGAGAAAGGCGGAGAGAACTTTGGCGGGTATTCGCAGCTTGGCCCAGGCTTGTACGCCGCCCCCGATCGCAGCGCGGCGGAATACTTCGCCCGCAACGCCGTGCTGCGCAACGGAGGCGTGTCCGCCGGGTTCGACGTCCTACTTCCCGACACGGCGACCCGGCTGGAGGTCGAGGAAGCCGACGAGATGGGGGAGGAGACCATGCAGGAGTATCTGCAGAGCCCCAGATGGAAGAAGCTCTCCGGGTACGACGTCAACAGTGGGGAGATCAGGGGACTGGAAATGTGGCGCCAGAACAAGATCAACGCGAGGGCGTTCCCCAAGGTGAAGCTGATCCGGAGGTGGTCCTCGACGCTCGCTGCGCCACGGTACGCGCGGACCGTCAGCGCGCCGGTCTCCGTTCGCATGCCCGTCGTGCGCGCGCCGCAGGTCGTGAGCAGGTTCATCAAGCTGTTCCTATGACGTGAGCGGCGACCTGCGCGAGCACCTGGACGGCCCAGGCCCGCGGCTCGCGCTTGGCCCCGAGGTGAACGAGCCGGCGATGACGGTCGCGAACGTGTTGCGGCGGGCGCTGATCGACGGCGCGTCCGAGATCGCGGTATCGGCGGACGGTTTCGAGTGGTCCGGCGGCGAGTTCAAGACGCCCATCGTCGCTTGGCTGGACGTGCTGGACCGCGTGCTCCGCCGGGATGACGTGATCCGGTCGCATTTGCGGCTAGAGCGCAGCGACGGCGACCGCCGGGTCTATCGCTTCACGTGAGCTCCGCCCAGGCCGCCGCGGCGCGGCCGACGAACGCGGTCGTTACCGTCTCGCTGCCGTAGCTGAGCACGGCCCACGGGCGGCCGCTGGGTCGGCCGAGCTCCATCCGGACGAGTGGGTCGGCGGCCGGCTCGCGTGCGGCGAGGAACGCGTGCGCGGCCGGCAGCGCGGCCGGGAGCGTGAGCGTCCCGCGCGCCCGCGCGACGGCGCCGAGCGTCAGCAGCGCGAGCGCCGTGCTCAGCGCGTCGCCGTCGGGCGCCGGGCCCCAGCCGCCCGAGGCGCGCTGCGTCGCGGCCGCGAACGCCGCCGCGCGATCGAGCGCCGCGGACCGCGGGTCCAGCGCGGCGAGCGCCCGCACCACGGTCCAGGTCCCGTAGAACGGGCCGTGGTACCACGACGAGCGCCACCACCCGTCCTCCTGCTCGCGGCCGGCAATCAGGCGCGCGCCGGCGGCGAGCGCGCCGGCGTAGCGCGCGCGGTCGTACAGCGCCAGCGCGAACAGCAGATTCGCGACGACCTCGGTGTCCACTCCGGTGCCCCAGGCGTTGGCGATCCACCAGCGCTGGCGCTCCAGATCCTCGTCGGCCGAGTGCGGCGGCACGATCCACGTCTCGAAGCCCGCGGCGAGCACGAGCTGGACCGGTCCCTCGCAGGCGTACGCGACCTCGTTCCGGCGGCCGGCGCGCAGCAGCACCTGCATGACCTGCGCGAGGTCGTCGGCATCGGGCGGCAGCTCCTGCAGCCCCGGGAAGTAGCGCCAGGCGCGCGCGCCGGTGCGGTCGCGCATGGCGAGCAGGTGCTCGGCCTCGCGCTCGACGAGCGGAGCCACGAGCGCCGGCCGCAGCGGCCGCAGGTCGAGCAGCGCGTCTGCGATCAGAGCGCGCGCGAACGTATCGCCCGTCTGCTCGTCCGCGTCGACGTCGAACCCCTCCGCGCGCGGGAAGCGCAGCGTGTGACGCGCCTCGGCGAAGCCGTCCGGCGCGTGCTCGAGCAGCCGGCCGAGCGCGCGCTCGGAGATCGCCGTCCAATCCAGGCTCACGCGCGCTCCGCCCGCGCCCGGGGCCGGGCGAGGTGCTCGGCGACGGCGATCGCGGCGAGCACCGCGACGAGCCCGATCAGCGCGAGCGCCCAGTCGATCTCGCCGCCGGCGAACGGCGCCGCTGCGAGCGACAGCGCCGCGACGGCCAGGTTGCGGCGGATCGCGGTGCGCGCCGTCGCGGTCGTCGTGGCCGCGAAACAGTGACACGGCGCGTCTGGGTCGATGTGCCGCAGCTCGAGCGCGTAGGTCGCGAGCACCGCCGCCGCGAGCAGGAGCCCGGCGCTCGGCGCGAGCACGAGCAGCGCGGCGAGCCCGGCCTCCGCCGCAGCCGCGCCGAGCATGACGGCGACCGGCCGCCGCGCGAACGCGCCGCGCCCGGCCACGAGCGGATGGTTGCCCGCTCCTCCGGCGTTCACGGCGACGAGCTTGTGTCCGGCCGCCGAGCCGAACAGCACAGCGAGCGCGAGCGCGAGCCCGTACGCGAGGCTTGGCACGCTTCCGATCGTACGCGCCAGGCTAGGAGGAGCGGCTCGCAGTCGCCGGAGCGGCGCTCGACGCGGCTCTCAAACTGGTGCCGGAACGCTTCCGTGGCCGCGATGCCGGCGAGGATCGCGTCGAGCCGCGGCGCGGCCAGCGTGACGTCGCCGCCGGTCACCGACCGCCACGCGCCGCAGGCCTTGTACACGCGCTCCTGCCCGAGCACGGCGGCGGGCCGCCGGCGCAGGCGGCTCGCAGGGGGAGCGGAGACGCGGCGGCTGCGACCGCGCGAGCCCCTGGAGCTGACAAGCTCACTCGGCATCCCGGGCGTCACCGCTCGAGACGCGACACGGCGCACGCTCCTCCATCCCCTGCGCTGCCCGTAGATCAGCAGTCCAGTCCGCTGTCATGGTCGCCCAAGCAAGCGCTGGCGAATTCGGTACAGCGACCCCTCCTTCCCGACGACCCTCGCCTGCGACGAGGTCCCCGGGGTAACGCGCTCCGCTGGGCGGCTCCGCAGGGGTATATGTGATCGGCGTCGAGCCCTCGTCCCCACCGGACTAGAAGTCTCCGCAAATTGCGCCAGAATCGTGCTCAGTTCCCGCGCGCGCTAGGGGCGAGGCGCATCCCATGCGTCGCCTCGGATCGCGCCCGTTCGGCCAATTCAGCTCAGGGACGAGATGTGCGCCGGCGTGGCGCGGGTGGGCCTCCGAATGTGCGCAGGATGTGCTCGAGTGTGGAGGCGAGTAGTTCATGTGTGGCTTCGCGGGTGGCCTCGCCGCGCAGCCAGCGTCGGGTCGCGGCGCGGTTTAGCGCGGTCCAGCATTCGAGCGCGTAGCGGAGCCGCGGCGAGTCCTGGGCGATGTCGGCGTGGAACTCCGTGAGCAGCGCGACGGCGCGGCGTACGAGGTCGGTGACCACTTGCCTGACGTCGGGGTCGGCGATGTCCTCGCCGTGCGCCATCGTGGCCAGGTAGATCGTGCGGTTGCTGTCGGTCCAGTCCAGCCAGCGCGACACGGTATCGGCCACGCGCGCGCGGCCGCTGCGGCCGATCGGCGGGCGGAGTTCTTCCTCGCGCTGGGCGCCGAGTCGCTCGAGCAGTGCGATGTAGACCTCCTTGCGACCGCCGAAGTAGTGGTGCACCAGCCCGCGGGTGACGCCGGCGGCGCTGGCGATGTCCTCGATCGAGACCTCGTCGTAGTCGCGCTGGGCGAACAGCGCGTTGGCGGCGTCGAGGATCTGGTCGCGCCGCTGAGCGGGATCGAGGCGGCTGTACTTCGGCGTCGCGCTCATAAACCGAGTCTAATAGTTGTTGGCAATCTGTCAAGAGCTGTTAGCATGTCGCCAACAATGTTCGTACCAAGGGTGACCACAAACGGTGCTGCGGCGTGCGTGCTCTCGGCCCGCGAGCTGGAAGTCCTGGTGCTCGTCGCGCAGGGTCTGTCGACTGAGGGCATCGCGGGCGAGCTGTTCGTCAGCCGCAACACGGTGCGCTCGCACGTCCGGCACATCCACGACAAGCTGGGCGCGCGTAACCGCCCGCACGCGGTGGCGATCGCGTTCTCGGCCGGGCTCATCACGATCGACGAGTTCGCGGACTAGTCCGCCTGCTCTGAATCGACGAACACAAGGAGCCAGCATGGAGTTCGAGGACTTCCGAGCCCGCGTTCAGGCGGAGCGGAGGATCCGGGCGCAGCGCGACGCCGCCGAGAGGGCGGTACTCAACGAGCGACTGCGCCGCGAGATACGTGAGGCGTTCGCACGCGAGAGCGCAGGCGAGCCAGGCGACGATGCTGAGGTCGGCGTGCGGCCGCGCGCGATCCGGGCCAGGGACGCGCGGCCGTGACACTGCCCACTCATGCGTGAGGCGCTCGCCTGCGCCGAGGCCGCGCGGTCAGAGAAGGGTTGGGCGCCGGCGCCCGCGGCTGGCGCTCCAGGCGACGTACGCGGCGAGCGTGCCGGCCGCGCCAAAGCCGACCGCGAACAACTGGCGCTGCCGCGGACGCCAGCGCTGCGGGTCGACGGCCGTCAGCTCCGCGAGGCTGTCGATGACCGCTGCGGCGACGACGCCGGCGACCAGGCGGTTGCCTAGCCGCTCGGCGCGTATGAGGATGGACTCGAGCTCGTCCGGTCGCAGGTGGACCTCGATGCCGCCGTTCTCGACGGCGGCGAGCAGTCTGCGCAGCTGCGCCGGCAGCTCGGCGCCCAGCTTCGCGGCGTCGATCCCGGCCCTGCCCAGCTGCCGGGCAAGTACGGCAGGCGAGAGCTGTAGCGCGACGAGATCGCGTGCGAAGGGCGCGAGGACGTCGCCGAGTCGGAACTCGGGGTCGAGTTGCGCCGCCATCCCCTCGTCCATGATCAGCACCTTCAGCAGGAGCGCCACGTCGCGCGGCAGCTGCAGGTGGTGGTGGCGGATGATCGCGAAGACGTCGGTCATCGCCGGGCCGAGGGCGATATCGCCGACGGCGCGCCCGGAGTAGCGGGCGAGCAGCGCGGCGAGGTCGTTGCGCAGCCGCGCGCGGTCCACGGTGCCGCGGGCGACACGGAGCGCCAGCAGGGCGCCCGCGACCTCGTCGGCGTCCAGGCGTGTCAGCCCGACGAGCACGCTCGCGAGCTGGTCGCGCAGGCGGTCGTCAACGACTCCCACCATCCCGAAATCGATCAGCCCGATCCGCCCGGCTGATTCGACGAAGAAGTTGCCCGGATGCGGGTCGGCATGGAAGAAGCCGTCCCGGAAGACCATCTGCGCAGTCACTCGCGTAGCGCGTTCGGCCAGCGCGCGCCTGTCGATGCCGGCGGCATCGAGCGCGTCGAGATCGCTGACCTTGATCCCCCGGACCCGCTCCAGCGTGAGCACCCGCGAGGTCGTGGCCTCCCAGAACACGCGCGGGATGTGCACGTCGGGATCGTCCGCGAAGTTGGCCGCGAACCGCTCGGCATTGCGGCCCTCGCGTAGGTAGTCGAGCTCCGAGCGCACCGTCTGGGCGAACTCCTCGGCAAGTCCGACCAGGTCGTAATCGGCCGCTGCCGTCCAGTGGCGGCCGGCGCGGGCGGCGAGGTCCTGCAAGATCTCAAGGTCCTGCTCGATCTGCTCGACGGCGCCGGGCCGCCGGACCTTCACGGCGACCTCCGTCCCGTCGGGCAGCGTCGCGGCATGGGCCTGGCCGATCGACGCGGCGGCGAGCGGCTCGAAGTCGAACGTCGCGAACATGGCCGTCGCGTCGCTGCCGAACTCGTGCGCGAGCACGTCACCCACCACCTCGGCGTCAACCGGCGGCGCCGCGTCCTGGAGCTTGGCGAGCTCCGCCTGGTAGTCGGGTGGCACGAGGTCCGCTCTCGTGGACAAGATCTGGCCCAGCTTCACGAACATCGGACCGAGCTGCTCGAGCGCGAGCCGGAGGTGCTCGGGGCCGGAGTGGGGAGCGTCTCGACGCTCCTCGCCGTGGAGGCCGTGGCGAAACGGGACCCAGCGATCCAGTCCGAGGACTTCGGCCAGGTAGGCGAGGCCGTGGCGGGACAGTACCTCGGCGATCTCGCGCTTTCGCTCGCGGCGGTTGCTCATGGCAGATCGAGGCGACCCAGGAGGATTGCAGAGAGACGGCGTTCGTCCGGGCGCGCGGCCGCGCGGTTGCTGTCGCGCCAGATGCGAGGCTCGTTGAGCTCGCGCTGGGCGCGCCGGCCGGCATGGTGCCCGACATGGCCGGGCCGCGAGTGTACGAGATCACCGAGCTGCCCCGCGCCGGCGCGAACCTGTCGCCGGAGCGGGCGGTGGGCCGGCGGACGTGGGAAGAGTTCCTGGCCGAGCGAGTCGGTAGTCCCGACCGGCCGCCCGACGCAGCGTCACCCGTCTCCTCGCCCCCCGCGGCAATGTGAGATCCACCGCCTGATCGTGATCAGGTAACGGGCACCGCGAGCGTGCGGGTCGTCGCGCGCTCGAACGGGTACGCGGTCTCGCGCGGGATCCGCAACCGGAACCAGTACGTCCGACCGCCGCTCAGCGGCGAGAACCGGTGAGCGTGGCGGAAGCGGCCGCGGCTGTCGGTGCGGAGCGTCGCGAACGTGCGCCAGCCGGCGCCGACCCGCGCCTGGAGCTCCACGAGCTTGCCGGTTCTCGGCACGTGACCGGCGCGGAGCCGCCCGGAGAATCGCACCGCCCCGCCCGCGGCAACGATCCGTGGCGTGGCACGGATGCGCGCTCGCGCCGGCGTGCGGACGCTTGCACTGCCGCGAGCGGGCAGGAGTAGGGCGTCGCCCGCGAACGAGACGCGCAGCGTCCGCGAGGGGCCTGCGGGCAGGCGCGCTTCGACCCGCCCGGCGCCGTCGGTCCGCAAGACGCAGTCGGACGTGGGGGGTGCGGATGAGAGGGCGCGGGCGGTGGCGATGACGACGACATGCTTCCCGCACACCGCGCGCCACTTCGCGCGGCCGCGCAGGCGCTGCGTGAGCGACAGCTCGCGGCCGGCCAGCGGGCGGCCGGCTGCGGTCAGCTGTGCTCGCAGCGCACGCCCCGAGCGGCGCACCGTCAGAGTCGTGCGGGCGCGCAGCGGGAGCGTGACCGCGGCGGGCGCTCCGTCCGCCCGAAGCGTGCCGATCGCCTCGTTTCCGGCCACGTCGGCGACGACCGCGCGCAGCTCGTACGCTCCGGCGCGCAGCGTCGCGTCGTCGAGCCGCGATACGAGGCGCCCGGCTTCGAGCGACGTCGGCACGCGCTGCCACGCGCCGCCGGTGCGGCGCAGCTCGACCCGTCCGCTCGCGACGCCGGAAGTCGCGTCGGCCACGACCACGCGGACGAGCGTCGGGTCGGCCGGATCGGGTGCTTCGAACGCCACCGTCTCCGGCGGCGTGCGGTCGACTCGCACGGAGGCGGTGTGGCGCGTCGACGAGTTGCCGGCGCCGTCGATCGCGCGGTAGCCAATCGTGTGGCGGCCGTCGGTGGCGATCTCGAAGGTTCTCTCGTCGCCCTCGTGTATCTCCTCCTCGCCGCCGTCGAGCGACCACGCGAGCGACTCCACGCCTGACAGCCTGCTCTGATCGCCGGCGTGGAGCGAGATGCGGACCGGGTCTCGGGACCACGTGTCGGGCGCCGGTACGCCGGCGGCATCGACGACCGGACGAGCACGGTCGAGCTTGAGCATCGTGCGCACCGCGGTGGACTCGACGCCCGCGCCCGAGACCGCGCGGACCTCGACCGGCGTCCCGCCGTCGGGCAGCTCGTCCAAGGGCAGGCTCGTCGCGACGATCGCGTCGCGGCCCCCGATCCGCACTCGGTAGCCGCGGATCCCCGACATGGGCCGCTCGCCCTCCGCGTCGAGCGGCAGGGCACCGCCGTTGTGCCAGCGGTCGGCGGCCGAGACGTCGGGCGCACCGGGCGGCGTGTCGTCGAAGCGCAGCGTCAGCGGCGGCGCGTACGGGCCGACGTTGCCGGCGGCATCCTCGAGCGCGACCCGCACGGCGTACTCGCCCGGGCCGTCGAACGCGATGACCGGCGCCGTCGCCGCAGGCGCGGGTGGCGCGGACGCGCGCGGCTCCAGCGCGGGCGCCGTCTCGGCGCATGCGCCGCCGACTCGGCACGTCTTCACCCGCGCGCGCACGAGCGGCGCCGCTTGCCCGTCAGGCAGCGGTACGGCCAGTGTGCGCGTCCGCGCCGGGCTCCAGTCCGCGCCGCCGTCGAGCGCCGGCGCCGGCTCGACCGGCGCCGTGTTGTCGACGCGCACCGACCGCGCGACCCAGGTCCAGTTCCCGCCGGCGTCCATCGCGCCGAGCCTCAGCGCATGCGTCCCGTCGGCCCACCCACGCGTGTCCAGCTGCGCGCCGATCACGCCGTTCGAGCAGGGCACCGGCCGGGTGTCGTCGCACCCGCGCGGCTCGTCGTACACCGCCCGCCCGTCGAGCTCGATGCGCCCCGTGCGGATGCCGCTGTTGTCGCCGGCGTCGAACGCGACGTCCTGGACGCCGCGCAGCCAGGCGTCCGCCACCAGCCCGCCGCGCACGCCGCCGATCGCAGGCGCGGAGTCGTCCGCCAGGTAGACGCGCGCGTGACGCAGCGCGATGACCGCATGCCGTACGTCGCTGCGGCAGCGCGCCGCCTCACATCGGACGAGCGCCTGGATCCGCTGCGTCGCCAGCCCGCGCAACTCGTTGTGCACCCACTGCTCGACCGTGGTGAGACAGCGCGCGCCGCACCACAGCCAGGCGCCGTGGGTGGCGTCGAACACGCCCGCCGACCAGCCCGGGTTGCTCAGGAGCCGGGCGTCGAAGTCGAAGCCGGTGATCGTCGTCCCAGCCGGCGCGTCGAACGTCAGCGCCGCAGTCGTGCCACGCACCGTGTGCGGCGGCCCGGCCACGTTGCGCACGACCATCCCCTGGCCGGACTGCGGCCGCGCCACGTCGACGACCCCGCCCGGACAGGCGACGTAGGCGGTCGCGCCCGGTGTCGGTTCCCACTCCGACCACGACGCGTTCTCGGGACCGAAGCAGGCGTTGACTGCATACCCGCCCGCATGCGACGACGCGGGCAAGGCGAGAGCGAGCAGCAGGAGCGAAGCGACGATGAGGACACGGGAGCGCATGCACCTCCGTAGTCGGCGACCAGCGGGTTCTCGCCCCCTTAGACTCGTATCCATGTCCGTCACCGACCGCCAGGCCGACATCAAGGACTCGATCCTCGACACGATCGGGAACACGCCGCTGGTCCGGCTCAGCCGCATCGGCGCCGGCCTGACACCGCAGCTCGTGGCCAAGCTGGAGCTGTTCAACCCGGGCGGCTCGATCAAGGACCGCGTCGCGCTGCGCCTGATCGAGGCCGCCGAGCGCGACGGCCGCCTGCGCCCCGGCGGGACGCTGATCGAGCCCACCTCGGGCAACACCGGCACCGGCCTCGCGATCGCGGCGCGCCTGAAGGACTACCGGGTCATCGCGGTGATGCCGGACAAGATGTCGCGCGAGAAGATCGACCTGCTGCGCGCGTACGGCGCCGAGGTGGTCATCGCGCCAACCGATGTCGCGCCCGAGTCGCCGCAGTCGTACTACCGGGTGGCGGATCGCCTGACCGAAGAGATTCCCGGAGCGTTCCAGCCGAACCAATACCGCAACCCCGCCAACCCGCAGACGCACTACGACACGACCGGCCCGGAGCTGTGGCGCCAGACGGGCGGCCGGGTCACGCACCTGATCGCCGGCGTCGGCACCGGCGGCACGATCACCGGCATGGGGCGCTACCTGAAGGAGCAGAACCCGGACATCCAGGTCATCGGCGCCGATCCGGTCGGGTCGATCTACTCCGGCGACGAGGTCCATCCGTACCTTGTCGAGGGCGTGGGAGAGGACTTCTGGCCGCCTACGTACGACCCCTCGGTCGTCGACGGATACGTGCGTGTCTCCGATCGCGATTCCTTCCTCACCACACGTCGGCTGGCAGAGACCGAGGGCATGCTCCTCGGCGGATCCTGCGGGCTGGCCGTGTATGCCGCGCTCGAGGTGGCGCGCGGGATCGACGACCCCGAGGCGCTCATCGCCGTGGTGCTGCCCGACGGCGGCCGCGGATACCTGAGCAAGATCTTCAACGACGCGTGGATGGCCTCGCACGGGATGCTCGAGCGCACGAGCGACCGCAGCGTCGGCGACGTGCTGCGCGCCAAGCAGGCGGCCGGCGAGATCCCGCCGCTCGTCGTGGTCGAGACGCAGCAGAAGGTCAGGGACGCGATCGCGCTGCTGCACGAGCACCGCGTCTCCCAGCTTCCAGTCGTCTCGCACACCGATCCGAGCACCATGGTCGGCTCGATCGGCGAGCGCGGCCTGCTCAGGCACGCCGCCGACAACCCGTCGATCATGGGCACCAACGTCGTCGACATCATGGAGCCGCCGTTCCCTGCGGTCGCCGCCTCCGATCCGGTGCGTGAGGCGGTCGAGCTGCTGAGCGGCGACCGCCAGGCGCTGCTCGTGACCGAGGGCGGGCGCCCGACCGGCATCGTCACGCGCGCGGATCTGCTGGAGGCGCTCGTCTCATGAGCGAGTTCGCCACACGCGCGGTACACGCCGGACTTCAGCCCGACCCGAGCTATGGCTCGGTCGTCCCCGCGATCCACCAGGCATCCACGTACGTCCAGCCCGCGCCGGGCGAGTTCGTCGAGGACTACGACTACTCGCGCGCCGCCAACCCGACCCGCCGCGCGCTGGAGAACGCGCTCGGAGAGCTGGAGGGCGGGCTCGCGACCGCCTTCGCCTCGGGCATGGCCGCCACGCACGCGCTGCTCACCGCGACCACCAGCGCCGGCGACCACGTGATCATGCCCGACGACCTGTACGGCGGCACGTATCGGTTGGTCGACAAGATCCTGGCCCGCTTCGGGGTGGAGTACGACATGGTCGATCAGCGCGACATCGACGCCGTCCGCGCCGCGCTGAGACCGACCACCAAGCTCGTCTGGGTCGAGACGCCGACCAACCCGACGCTGAACGTGATCGACCTGCTCGCGGTGATCGACGCGGTCGGGCCGGACATGCTCGTCGCCGTCGACAACACGTTCGGCACGCCGGTCAACCAGCGCCCGCTGGAGTGCGGCGCGGGCGCGTCGGTGCACAGCACGACCAAGTACCTCGGCGGCCACTCCGACACCGTCGGGGGCGCGGTGGTGGTCGCCGATCCGAAGCTGCACGAAGCGGTCCGCTTCACGCAGCTGTCGATCGGCGCGGTACCCGGCCCGCTCGACTGCTTCCTCGTCCACCGCGGGCTGCGCACGCTGCACCTGCGGATGGCCGCGCATGCGGAGAACGGGATGGCGGTGAGCGCGTTCCTGCGCGACCAGCCGGGCGCGAGCGACGTGCGCTGGCCGGGCTTCTCCGGCATGGTCTCCTTCCGCCATCCGCGGGCGGTCGAGCTCGTCGCGCACACCAAGTTGTTCGCGCTCGCCGAGTCGCTCGGCGGGGTGGAGTCGCTGGTCGAGGTACCCCAGGCGATGACGCACCAATCGGTCGAGGGCTCTGCCGCCGCGGTGCCGCCGGACCTCGTGCGCCTGAGCTGCGGGATCGAGGCTGCGGTCGACCTCGTCGAGGACCTGCGCCAGGCGCTCGCGGCGGTCGCCCCCGCCGGCGTCTCTTCGTAGACCTCAAGCCGGGCGCGCCGCGCGCCGATGTCGTGAGAGGTGCACGCCATACTGGGGGAGATGCGACGGGCGGCGCTGATCGGTGCGGTGCTGGCATGCGCCCTGGCAGGGTGCGGCGACGCGCCGCCCGAGCGGGTCGCCGCCGTGCAGGCGGAGCGCCCGCAGACCGACCTGCCGCCGCTTCCGTCCGATCACGAGGCCAAGGTCGTCGAGCCCGTCGCGGGCGCGACGGAGCCGCAGGTCGAGCAGGAGCCCGTCGAGCAGGCGCCGCCGACCGATGCTCCGAAGCCGAAGAGCGCGGCGTCACCGTCGAAGCACCTCTCGCGGCCCTCGACCGCCGGCGACGGGATCCACGAGGCGACTGCGCTGCCGAACGGCATCGCGCTGCCGCCGCTCGAGGCGCCCGAGGCCGTGCGGCAGATGATCGAGGCCGGCAACGTGATCGCCCGCTCGCCATACCTGTGGGGCGGCGGCCACGGCAAGTGGATCGACAAGGGCTACGACTGTTCGGGCTCGGTGTCGTTCGTGCTCGCCGCCGCCGGCTATCTCGAGGCGCCGCTCGCGTCGGGGCCGCTGATGTCGTGGGGCGAGTCCGGGCCCGGCAAGTGGGTCACGATCTACTCGCACGAGGGTCACGTCTGGATGGTCGTCGCCGGAATCAGGTTCGACACGTCGGGCGCGCGCGAGAGCGGCTCCCGCTGGCAGAACGAGATGCGCTCCACGGCGGGCTTCGTCGCCCGCCACCCGCCGGGTCTTTAGCTCTCAGCACGGCTTGGGGTGCGCACCCCATCGCCGTTCGCCACGCGACGCCGATGAAGTTGGTGCAGCGTCCCTCCGCCTCCTGAAAGGACTCCCCCGTGTCCCGCTTCCTCGCGACAATCCACGATCTGCCCGGCGGGCCGCCGCCTGAGGTCCTGCAGCAGATCGGTCTTGCGTGGGAGCGGGCTCGGGAGCTGTTCGAGTCGGACCTCGAGCTCCACTTCGAGGTCGATGACCTGCTGGGTGAGGTCTGGGCCGAGCTGCGCTGCCCCGACGGCGAGGTGGTGCAGCGCCTCACGGCGTCCGAGGCGCTCGCGCTCGCCTGCGGCGACGCGCCGGTCGAGTACGCGCTCGCCGCCTGATCCGGCGCTGGACCGCGCGCCCCGCGCGGGGGTACGGTGCCCGCATGCGTCCCATCCCCGCCTCCCGCCTCGGCGACGCGCACGGCCTGCTGCGCGCGGTCAGCGAGCGCGAGCGCATCCGGCTCGACGAGTTCGTCACCGAGTTCACGGTCGAGGAGCTGTTCCCCCCCGGGCTCGAGAACGCGCTGGGGCGGACGCGGCAATTCGTGTCGTTCGCCCGCTCCGCCGGTTTGATGAACGAGGACCGCGGCACGGTCGAACTGACCGACATGGGCAAGCGCTACGTCCGCGCGGCGGACGCCGAGCGGCCGTTCGACGTCGCGCCGGCGCAGGCCGAGTGGCTGCGGCGCCTGCTGCGCGAGCGCCACATGTCCGACTCGATCTACCACGGCGCCGCGGTGGCGCTGAGCCTGTGCGCGTCGAACCCGCCCGACTTCCACCCGTCGACGCTCGACTTCGGCCGGGCGATCTCGCACCTCGGGCGTGCGGGCTGGGACAACGAGAACACGTTCGCGTCGCAGGGCGACCGCTACGGGACGTTCCTGCGCGACCTCGAGCTGATCGACGCCGACCGGCGGCTGACGCCGACCGGGCAGCAGACGCGCGACGAGTTGACGCTGCCGATCCACGCTTCGCTCAGGGATCTCGTGGGGCAGCTCAACCCCGGCGGGCTGGACGCGGCGATCCGCGAAGGGCAGGCGGAGATGGCATCCGTCGCTGCCGAGCCGGCGGCAGCTGCGGAGCCGGCGGCCGCTGTGGAGCCGGCGCCCGCTGTGGAGCCGGCGGCCGTTGCCGAGCCGGCGGTCAACGAGGACGAGTACGAGGACGTCGGCCCGGGCGCCGGGCCGTCGCCGGCCGCTGCGCCTCCGGCGTCGAGCGCGATGCCTGCGGTCGCGCCGCCGGCTGCTGGTCCGCCGACGCCGCCGCCGGACGTGTGGGATGTCGCGGCGCCGGATGACGGCACTCGCGCGTACCGTGCGATCCCTGACGACCACGAGCGCCCGCCGGCGACACCTGCCGCGCCCAGCGGGGCGGCGCCGGTGGAGCCGCCACCTGCCGCGCCGCCACCTGCCGCGGCGCCAGCTGCCGCGCGGCCACCTGCCGCGCCGCCGCCTGGTGCGCCCGCTGCCGGCGCGCCGCCCGTGGAGGCGGCGCGGGTTGAGCCGCCGGGTGGTCTGCCGCCCGTGGAGGGGGCGCGGGTTGAGCCGCCGGGTGGTCCGCCCCCCGCGGAGGGGGCGCGGGTTGAGCCGCCGGGTGGTCCGCCGCCTGCCGCTGCAGCGCCAGTCATGCCGCCGCGAGTCGAGCCGCCGCCGGCTGCGCCACCACCGGCTGCGCCGCCCGGCGCCGATCGGCTGGCCGCCGCCGCGGCTGCGGCCACCGTCGCCTCGCCCCGACCCGACGAGGCAACGCTCGTCTCGGCGGCAGCGATCCGCGGCGCCGCCGAGGAGCTCGGGCTGCGGATGCCGCCGGGTCTCTACGCCGCCGTCGCTGCGGCGCTCGCCGGCGGGCACGTCGTGCTGCTCGGACCGCCGGGCAGCGGCAAGACGCGGCTCGCGCTCGCGATCGCCAAGGCAGCGGCCCGGGCGGGCAGGACGGAGGGGGCGACGGTCGTCACCGCCGGCCAGCGGTGGTCGGCGCGCGACACGGTCGGGCGCCCCGGTGACGAGGAGTGGCAGCGCGGGATCGTCGCCGACGCGGCGGAGCGCGGGCGCTGGCTGATCGTCGACGAGCTGGACCGCGCGCAGCTGGATCGCGCGCTCGGCGACCTGTCGTCGTTCCTCGCCGGCGTCCCGGTCACCCTGCCCGACGGGGAGGCCGAGCCACCCGCCGACTGGCGCATCGTGGCGACCGCGACCGCCGGCCTCAGCGGCTCGCCCCCGCTCGTCCGCCGCTTTGCGCACGTCCGCGTGCCGCCGCCGGCCGAGGCGGACCTGTACGCCGCGATCGATGCCGCCGCCGGCGGGGACCCGGTCGCAGCCGCCGCGGTCAAGCGCCTACTCGCCGCGCGCGAGCTCGGCCGCGTCGGCGCCGGCGCGTTCGTCGCGGCCGCGCGCTTCGCCGCCGCCCGCAATGCGGCCGAGCCCACCGACGAGCGCACGCTCGCCCACGAGGCGCTCACCGCGCACGTCGCCCCGCTGCTGATCGGGCTCGACGACGAGGGCCGGCGCCGGCTCGCCGCCCTGGTGGGATGAGCTGCGCGGCGGGCCGACGACGAGGGCCGGCGCCGGCTCTCGACGCTGGTGCGATGAGTCGCGGGCTGCTCGGGCGGCGCGGCCGCGGCTCCGCCGAGCTCGCCGCGCTCGCGCGGGCCGCCGCGCGGCTCGAGCGGCTCGATCTCTACCCGCGTGCCGCTCGACACGACGAAGACGCGCATCCTGCACGTCCCATGGCTCTTCCGCCTGCCGTGGTTCAAGCGCTTCTCCGGATACAACATGGCCCACCTGATCCTGCTCAAGCGCCCAGTCGCCGAGGCCTCCGACGATCTCGTGACGCACGAGCTCTGCCACGTCTGGCAGGACCAGGACCACCGCGCGCGGATGTGGATCTCGTACCTCCGGCGCGGCTACGCGCGCAACCCGCACGAGATCGAGGCGCGGCGGGCCGTGGCGCAGACGCGCTGACCCGGAAGGGTCAGGCCAGCAGGGCGGGCTGTGGCAGGCCGGCCGTGAAATCGTCGGCGAGCGCCGATACGAGCATCCCGAGGGCCGGCCCGACCGGGTCGCCCTGTGCGACGCCCGCCAGCATCCGCTGGCGCTGATCGCCCGGCTCGGCCGCCAGCGCGACCACTGCCGCAAGCTCAGACTCGCAGCCCAGCTCGACCGCGTGCGGCGCGCACGCGGACAACAGCTCGTCCAGGATGTCCCGGGCCGGCCGCCGCGTCTCGGCCTCGGGATCGATGAACTCCGCCCGCATCCCGTCACGCGTCGCGAGGAAGCGATTCTCGTCGAGCACCTCGTGGAAGCGGGCGTATTCCTCCGCCACATAGCCCTCGGTCGCCTCCAGCCGCACGATGCACTGCACCAGCGCGGCGAGCGCGGCGTTGTCGCCCGCGCGCGTCTGCGCGTCCATCACCCGCACCTCGATCGTCCCGAAGCGCGGCTGCAGGCGCACGTCCCACCACAGGAACGTCGGCTCGGGGAACGCCTCGGCGCGCAGCAGCAGGTCGACCGCCTCGACGTACTCGGCGTAGCTCGCGAACGGCCGCGGGATGCCGACGCGCGGGAACACGCCGAACACCGGAGTGCGCGCCGAGGCAAGCCCGGTGTCGCGGCCCTGCCAGAACGGCGAGTTCGCCGACAGCGCGAGCAGCAGCGGGACGTGCGCGCGCAACCCGCGCAGCGCGCGCACGGCCGCCTCGGCGTCCGGCACCGCGACGTGCACGTGCAACGCGAAGGTGGGCTCGCGCCGAGCCAGCTCGCGCATCGAGTCGTAGATCGACTGGTAGCGCGCGCCGGCCGAGACCTGGATCTCGCTCCACTGCGCGAACGGGTGCGTCCCGGCGACCGCGGCGCGCAGCCCGAGCGGGGCGAGCTCGGCGGCGAGCCCGGCGCGCAGCCGCGCCAGCTCCCTCGCCGCGCCGCCCGGCGTGGCGTGCGCCCGGCTGGCCAGCTCTAGCGCCGAGCCGTGCGTCTCGGCCGATGCCCGGTCGGCCACCCAGCGCGACAGCTCCGGCAGCACGTCGTCGACGCGCGACGCCAGCGACCAGTCGCGCGGGTCGAGCAACATGACCTCTTCCTCGAGACCGACCGTCCACGGCGCCATGGCGGCCGCCGGATTCCAGGCGGCCCAGGGAGGCAGGACGCTCAACGCGCCACCCGATCGAGGTCGAGGGCAGACATCAAAGTAAGAGTCGCAAACCGAGGCCCAAATGTTCCATTCCCGGAACGAGGTCGGCGCACTCACGGCACAATTTGAACCCGATGAGCCGATTCGCCGTCGCGCTCGCGACACTCCAGGACTTCGCCGATCGTACCGGGGCCGAGCGCGTCGTGGCGCTGCTCGACCAGGGCGACGAGGCCCCGCCAGTGCTGGTCGAGCGCCTGGAGGACGGCGCCCTGCAGGTGACCGAGGACGCCGAGCCGGTGGTCGAGACGCCCGAACCCGGCGTCGTGCCGCTCGCGCTCGGCGACCTCCGTCCGGTGCCCGCGAGCGCGATGTCCGCCGACTTGGACACCGGCGAGCTCGCCGCGCCCATCGGCAGCGTGCAGCTGCTCGCGGACTCGGTGCTCGCGCTCGCGCGGGCGTTGGGGGGCCGGTCGGTGGCGACCGCGACTTTCGCCACGCGCGACCCGGGGCTGCCGCTCACCGTCGCCGCGCGCGAGGGCGACCCGATCGTGCTCGACATCGGCGGGCGCCAGTTCGCGCTGCCGATCTAAGTGGCCGGCTCGAGCCGCACGACGAACCCGCCGTCCGTGCCGACGCTCAGCCGCAGCGTGTCCGCCCCACCGCGATCCTGGCGGCGAAGTTGTCCCTCTTAGCGTGTTTTCAGCTTGGCGGCGGACCATCGGAGTCGCGATGCGCATCCTCGTGGTCGACGACGAGCCCGCCGTGCGCGATGCCGTCGACCGCGCCCTGCGGCTGGACGGACACGACGTGACGCTCGCCGCGGACGGGCGCGCGGCGCTCGACGCTGATCGCAGCCGCGCCGCCCGACGTGCTCGTGCTCGATCTGCTGATGCCGCACGTCGACGGGCTCGAGGTCTGCCGCCGGATGCGCGCCGCCGGCGACCGCACGCCGGTTCTCGTGCTGACAGCGCGCGACGCGATCGCCGACCGCGTGCGCGGGCTCGACGCCGGCGCGGACGACTACCTCGTCAAGCCGTTCGCGCTGGAGGAGCTGCTCGCGCGCGTGCGCGCGCTGCTGCGCCGGGCGAACGGACGACGAGGCCGGGCACGCGCTGCGCTTCGAGGACCTGGTGCTCGACCCGGTCGCATACACCGTCCGGCGCGGCGACCGGCCGGTCGAGTTGACTCGCACCGAGTTCGCGCTGCTCGAGCTGTTCCTCGACCACCCGCGCCAGGTGCTGACGCGCTCGATCATCTTCGACCGTGTCTGGGGCTACGACTTCGGCCCGGCGTCGAACTCGCTGGAGGTCTACGTCGGGTACCTGCGGCGCAAGACCGAGGCCGGCGGCGAGCCGCGGCTGCTGCACACCGTGCGCGGCGTCGGCTACGTCCTGCGCGCGCCATGAGCTTCCGGCGCCGCCTGATGCTGGCCTGCGCGGCCGCCGTCGCCGTCGCGGTCGTGCTCGCGGCGGGGCTCACGTACTGGTTCGTGCGCGACACGCTGCGCGACCAGATCGACTCATCGCTCGCGAGCGCTCCGATCTTCGGCGAGTCGATCCCGGAGGGGCGGCGGGAGGCGCTGATGTTCGGGCGCCGGGAGCGGTTCGGGTACGCCCCCTCGCCGCTCGACGGGCCGGTGCTGTTCCTGCAGCTCGTCAAGCCCGACGGCGGCCTGGAGGTGCCGCCGGGCGAGCAGGCGGTCTCGCTGGGGGATCCGGAGGAGGTCGCGGCGGTCGGCAGCGGCGAGAAGGACTCGTTCTTCACCGACGTCGACGTCGGTGAACGCCACCTGCGCGTCTACACGGCGCAGACGGTGGGCGGCGCGGTGCTGCAGGTCGCGCGACCGCTCGACGAGGTCGACGACACCCTGGGGACGCTGCGGCTCGGACTGGCGGTGATCGTGCTGCTCGGCATCGCCGGCGCGATCGCGCTGGCGCGGCTCGCCACGCGCACCGCCGTGCGGCCTGTCGCGGAGCTGACCGACGCGGCCGAGCACGTCGCGCGCACGCGCGATCTCACGCGCCGGATCGAGCGCGAGGGCGACGACGAGCTGTCGCGGCTCGCGGGGGCGTTCAACACGATGCTCGAGGCGCTCGACGACTCCCAGCGCGCGCAGCGCCGGCTCGTGGCGGACGCGTCGCACGAGCTGCGCACGCCGCTCACCTCGCTGCGGACCAACCTGGAGGTGCTCGGCCGCGGCGGCCTCGGCGCCGCCGACCACGCGCGCCTGCGCGCCGACGTGATCGCCCAGCTGGAGGAGCTGACGCTGCTGGTCGCCGACCTCGTCGATCTCGCGCGCGAGGAGGAACCGGTCGCCGAGCGCGAGGCGCTGCGGCTCGACGAGCTCGTCGCGGCGGCGGTCGAGCGGGCGGAGCGGCACGCGCCGGGTGTGCGGTTCGACGACCGAGCTCGAGCCGGTCGTGGTCGACGGGGTGCGCAGCCGGCTTGACCGCGCGGTCGCGAACCTGCTCGACAACGCCGCCAAGTACGGCGCCGGCACGGTGGAGGTGACGCTGCGCGACGGCGTGCTGACGGTGCGCGACCACGGACCGGGGATCGCCGACGAGGACCTGCCGTTCGTGTTCGACCGCTTCTACCGCGCGCCGTCGGCGCGCGGGCGGCCGGGCTCGGGGCTCGGGCTCGCGATCGTGCGCCAGGCGGCCGAGGCGCACGGCGGCAGCGTGCTCGCGGACCGCGCGCCCGACGGCGGCGCGGTCCTGCGCATGACCCTTTCACCAAGCTCCTAGGTTCGTCTCACACGGCTCTCAGGCCGGTCCGGCTCCATTTGGCCGCGACCCGACCCGAAAGGAGCCCGATGTCCGTTCGACCCATTGCCGCGGCGCTGCTCGCCATCGCTGCGCTCGGCCTCGTCGCCTGCGGCGGCGAGGAGGAGAGCGACGCGACGACCGGCGAGCCGACCGCGGCCGAGGAGGAGAAGCTCCGCGACGCGCAGGTGAAGTTCGCCGAGTGCATGCGCGAACAGGGGATCGACTTCCCCGACCCGAAGCCCGGCGGCGGCCCGCAGACGTTCAAGGTCGGCGGCGACAGCGGGATCGACCCCCAGGAATTCGAGCAGGCCCAGAAGGCGTGCGAGAAGTACCGCGAGGACATCCGCGCCGAACCTCAGCGAGGAGGAGCAGGAGGAGCAGAAGCAGCGGGCGCTCGAGTTCGCGCGCTGCATGCGCGAGCACGGGATCGACATGCCCGACCCGCAGTTCGACGAGGACGGCGGCGTCCAGATCCGCGGCGGCCGCGGCTCCGGGTTCGATCCCGACGACCCGGACTTCCGCGCGGCGCAGGAGGAGTGCGGCGGCGGGCTGTTCGAAGGAAGGAGCCAACCGTGAGGCGACGAATCGCGATCGGCGGCGGCGTGCTTGCCGCCGCGGCGCTGGCCGGCGGAGTCGCCGTGCTCGGCGGCGACGACGATCCCGGGGCGCCCGCAGCGGCGCTCGCGGCCGGCGGCGACACCGCGTCGGTCGAGCGGCGCGACCTGGTCGACCGCGACCAGGTCGACGGCACGCTCGGATACGCCGAGGCCGGCACGCTCGTCGCCGGCGCGGCCGGCACGCTCACCGCCCTGCGCGACCCCGGCGCGGTGGTCAAGCGCGGCGAGTCGCTGTACGAGGTCGACGACGCGCCCGCGGCGTTCCTCCTCTACGGCGCGCTGCCCGCCTGGCGCGACTTCACGCCCTACATGGAGGACGGGGACGACATCCGCCAGCTCGAGCGCAACCTGCGCGCGCTCGGCCACGATCCCGACGGCGACATGACGGTCGACGACGAGTGGGACTGGGCGACGACCGCGGCCGTCGAGCGGTTCCAGGACGAGCGCGGGCTGGTCGAGGACGGCTCGCTCGAGCAGGGCCAGGTCGCGTTCCGGCGCGGCGCCGACGCGCGATCGGCGAGGCCAAGGCCGTCGTAGGTCAGGCCGTGGCGCCCGGCGCACAGCTCGCGGCTCTCTCGTCCACCGCGCGGCGCGTGACGGTCGACCTCGAGGCGACGCGGCAGCGACTCGCGCGCGAGGGCGACAAGGTCACGGTCGAGCTGCCGACCGGCAGGACCGCCGCGCGGGCGGATCCTCGAGGTCGGCAAGGTCGCCGAGCAGCCGGGCGGCGAGGAGGAGGAATCCGAGCCGACGATCGAGGTGACGATCAGGCTGCGCGGCAAGGCCGCGCGCGGCACCGGGCTCGACCAGGCGCCGGTCGACGTCGGGTTTGCGGTCGAGCGTCGCGACGACGCGCTCGCGGTCCCGGTCAAGGCGCTGCTCGCACGCCAGGGCGGCGGCTTCGCCGTCGAGGTCGTCGACCGCGGCGGCGCGCACCGGATGGTCGACGTCGATCCCGGCCTGTACGCCGACGACTTCGTCGAGGTCGAGGGCGACGTGCGCGAGGGCGACACGGTGGTGACCGCGAAATGAGCGTGGTCATGGAGCTGGCCGACGTGCGCAAGTCCTATCCCGGGCCGGTCGACGTCCTGCACGGCGTCTCGCTCAGCGTCCACGCGGGCGAGCTGGCGGCGGTCGTCGGGCCGTCCGGGTCGGGCAAGTCGACGCTGCTGCACATCATGGGGACGCTCGAGCGGGCGTCGAGCGGCGTCGTGCGCGTGGCCGGCGAGGACGTCGCGGATCTGAGCGAGCGCGAGCTGGCGGCGCTGCGGGCGCACCGGATCGGGTTCGTGTTCCAGCAGTTCTTCCTGATCGACGGGATGAGCACGCTCGACAACGTCGCCACGGGGCTGCTCTACACGGGCGCCGGCCCGGCCGACCGGCGCGTGCGGGCGCGTGAGGCGCTGGACCGCGTGGGCCTGGGCCACCGGCTCGGGCACGTGCCGGCGAAGCTGTCGGGCGGCGAGCGCCAGCGGGTGGCGATCGCGCGGGCGCTGCTCGGACGGCCGGCGATCGTGTTCGCCGACGAGCCGACCGGCAACCTCGACTCGCGCGCGGGCGCCGCGATCATCGCGCTGCTGCGCGAGCTGCACGCCGACGGCGCGACGATCATGGTGATCACGCACGACGAGCAGATCGCCGACTCGCTGCCGCGCCGGATCGCGCTGCGCGACGGGCGCGTGGAGCACGACACCGGAGCGCCCGGCGCGCGCGACGGGCGGGCGCCCGCGGGGGCGCTGTCATGAGCGCGGTCCTCGATCCGCCGCCCGAGGCGCCGCTGGGCCCCAGCCGCATCGGCGCCGCGGACGTGCTGCGCACCGGCTCGCTCGGTCTGCGCACGCGCCGGCTGCGCGCCGGCCTGTCCGCGCTCGGCATCGCGATCGGGATCGCCTCGATGGTGGCGGTGCTCGGCATCTCGGAGTCGTCCAAGGCGGACCTGCTCGCGCAGCTCGACGAGCTCGGCACGAACCTGCTGCGTGTCGCGCCGGGACAGTCGTTCTTCGGCGACGAGGCGCAGCTGCCCGAGTCGGCGGCGTCGATGATCGGCCGCGTCGGCGGGGTCGAGCGCGTCGCGCCCGTGCGCACACTCGACGACTTGACGGTGCGCCGCAACGACCTGGTCGACCCCGTCGAGACCGGCGGGATCTCGGTCGCCGCGGCCGATCCCGCGCTGGCGGAGACCGTCGCGGCGCAGATGCGCAGCGGGCGCTTCCTCGATGCCGCGACCGGGCGCTACCCGACCGTCGTGCTCGGCGCGGGTGCCGCGGACCAGCTCGGCATCAACGACACCGGCTCGCGCGTGTACATCGGCGGCCGCTGGTTCACGGTGATCGGGATCCTCGAGCCGGTCACGCTCGCCTCCGGCCTGGACGGCACGGCGCTGATCGGCTTCGACGCGGCCGAGCGCTGGTTCGGCGAGGAGCGCGACGCTTCGACGATCTACGTGCGCGCCGATCCCGACGCGATCGCATCGGGCGCGCGCGACCTGCTCGGCCCGACCGCCAACCCCGAGGCGCCCGAGGAGGTCGAGGTGTCGCGGCCGTCGGACGCGCTCGAGGCGCGCGCCGCCGCCAAGACCGCGTTCACCTCGCTGTTCCTCGGCCTCGGCGCGGTCGCGCTGCTGGTCGGCGGCGTCGGGATCGCGAACGTGATGGTGATCTCGGTGCTCGAGCGGCGCTCGGAGGTCGGGCTCCGGAGGGCGCTGGGCGCGACCCGCCGCCACGTCGGCGCGCAGTTCGCCTGCGAGTCGCTCCTGCTCGCCGCGGCGGGCGGCGCGATCGGGCGTCGCTCTGGGCGCGCTCGTGACGCTCGGGTACGCGGAGAGCCGCGGGTGGACCACGGTGGTGCCGCCCTTGGCGCTGGCGGGCGGGCTGGCCGCGGCGGTGCTGATCGGGGCGGTCGCCGGCGTCTACCCGGCGCTGCGGGCGGCGCGGTTGTCGCCCACCGATGCGCTGCGTGGTGTGTGAGCCTTCGGCGCTGGTGTACGTCAACTGCGGGCATTGAGAGCGTGGGTTCGGCCGGACCGCGACGCCGAACGTCGGTGAGTAGGGCATATACGGGGTGCTCACCGACGTTCGGCGTCGGCGCGCCCACGAACCCGCTCCCCTCAATGCCCGCAGTACACCAGCGCCCGCGCCCTACGGCACCGACTGCGCAATAGCCACGGCGCGAGAGCGCGAGATATCCCCCTCGATCCGCAGCAACACCCCGTCACCCCGCTCCACCAACAGCGTGTTCCCGGCGAGTCGCTGCTGCTCGAAGTTCGCGCCGCCCTCAGTCTCGTACGCGAACCCATGCGCACCCTCGATGAAGAACGCCGGCGCGCCGTCCACCCGCAAGCGCACGAGACGAGCAGCCGACCCGACCGTCTTCTCGATGAACGGCTCCACGCGCGCCGGGAACTCCTGCACGAGCAGCGCGGCGCCGGTCGCGTCGGCGCGCGCGTAGCCGGGGCGCGAGCCGTACACGAGCGAGACGTCGTCGCCGCCGACGTAGACGGCGTCCGGCCGCCCCAGCCCGGGCGCCGTCGGGACGGCCAGGAACGGCGAGCGCTCGCGCGCCTCCGCCAGGCTGACCGGCGTGCCGAGCCCGAGGCCGGAGCCGAGCGTGCCCGGCGCGGGCGGCGGCGCGGTCGGCTCGCGCCGCTCGACCTCGACGCTCTTGAGCCCGAGCCACTCCAGTACCGCGGAGCGCGCGTCGGGCGAGGCGGCCATCGTGATCGCGAACCCGGCGAGCAGGACCGCGACCGCGTAGGCGAGCGCGGGTCGCCAGGCGGGACGTCGCCGGCGCGGCGGGGCGGGCGCCGAGAGCCGCGCCAGCACGCCGTCGGCGAGGTCGGGCGTCGCCGGCCAGTCGACGCTCAGCCCGATCAGTTCCGCGTGCAGGTCAGTCATCGCGCTCCCCCAGCTCCGCGCGCAGCCGGTCGAGCGACCGCGACAGGCGCGACTTGACCGTGCCGGGCCTGATGCCGAGCGCGGCGGCGGTCTCCGCCTCGGTCAACTCGAGCAGGTAGCGGCAGCCGATCACGAGCCGGTCCTCCTCGCGCAGCCGCCCGACCGCTTCGAGCAGCGCTGTCCGGCGCTCGCCGGCGAGGAGCGCCGCCTCCGGAGAGAGGGCCGCCCCTCCGGACGGGTGCTCCTCGCCCGCGGCGCGGAGCGCGAGCGCGGCGCGCCGGCCCGCCGAGCGGCGCCGGTTGCGCGCCTCGTTGGCGACGATCGTGAGCAGCCACGGCCGCAGCGGCTCGCCGGCGCGGAAGCGCCCGAGCGCGCGGTAGGCCTTGACGAAGCCCTCCTGGGCGGCGTCCTCGGCGTCGGCGGAGTTGCCCGTGATGAGGTATGCGGTCCTGAACGCGATCTCCTGATGGCCGCGGACGAGCGCCGCGTAGGCCCCGGTGTCGCCGGAGCGTGCGCGCTCGACCAGCTCGTGCTCTTCCAGTGGCCGGCCCACCACCACTGCTTCTACAGCCACGTGGCCGAATCCGGTTCCCGCGCTAGCGTCTCATCGCGCATGACGTCGCTGTTCTGCCGCCACAACCGGATGACCGCCAAGTGCCCGATCTGCTCGAAGGAGCTCGAGGCCGAGCTGCGGGCGAAGGCGCCGCCGCGGCCCGCGGGCGCACGCCGTGCCCCGGCGGCGCCGCGCTCGCGCCGCGCCGCGGCCACGCCCCGCAGCGGCGCGCTCGTCACGCGCAGGCTCGCCCGCGCGGAGGACGACGGCTATCGCAACGCGCTCGTCCCCGGGCTGCGCGCCACAGCAGATGCGGAGCGGCTCGCGAGCGCGCTGATGATCGCGGCGGAGCGGCTGGAGCCGCCCGGCCCGTACGAGGCGGTGGCGACGGAGCCCGACCGCGAGCAGGCGACCTGGCTCGCGTTCCTGCTCGCACTCGTCGGCCCGGACGCGCCGGAGCTGCAGGACAAGATCGCCGCCGACCCGCCGCGGTTCGACGACGACCCAGGACTGCCGGACGATCGCGCGCGCACCGTGGCCGCCTACCGCCAGTGGGCCGCACGCGCCGGCTCCCAGTCCGCCGGCTTCACCGGTGAGGCCGACTGGTCCCCGCAGCGCCGCTTCGCGCGCGTGTTCGAACGGCTCGCGCTGCCCGGGATGACGCGCGCCGCGCGCTTCGAGCTGCTGGTCACGCTCGGCGCCGCCGGGCTGTACGAGCTCGTGCCCGACCAGCTGCAACTGAGCGTGGAGGAGGACACGACCACCCAGGCCGCCAAGCGGATCCTGCTCTCCGGCGACAAGATGCTGCTCGAGCGCCGTGCACGTGACCTCGCCGCGGCGTGCGAGCTGCCGCTCGCCGCGCTGGATCGCGCGCTCGCGCTTTGGGGCGACCCGGGCGCCGAGATCGAGACCGCCGACGAGCTCCCCGGCGCGATGCGCTCAGCCCTCACCCTACGGTGAGCGCCCAGCGCGATCTGCTCGGCCCGCGCCCCGCGGCAAGCGCCGAGCGCCCGCTCCCAGCCGTGGCGGCGCGGGAGTGGGCCCGCGCGCACCACATGCTCCTCCTGGTGCTCGGCTGCCTGCTGCTGGCCGCGCTCGCACACCTCCTGCCGGCCGCTCCGACGTACGACCCCTGGGCCTGGCTCACGTGGGGCCGCGAGATCACCGAGTGGAACCTCGACACGCGCACGGGCCCGTCGTGGAAGCCGTTGCCGGTGCTGTTCACGACCCCGTTCGCGCTGACCGGCGACAGCGCGGCGCCCGAGCTGTGGCTGGTGATCGCGCAGGCCGGCGGCCTGCTGGCGTTCGCGTTCACGTATCGGCTGGCCGCCCGGCTGGCGGGCTGGCAGGCAGGCGTGATCGCCGCCGCCGGGCTGATCCTCGCGGACGAGTTCATCCGCAACTTCGCGCGCGGCAACTCCGAGGGGCTGCTGGTCGGCCTCTGCCTGTGGGCGATCGAACGGCACCTCGACGGCCACCGGCGCCAGGCGTTCCTGCTCGGCGTCGCCGCGGGCCTGCTGCGGCCGGAGCTGTGGCCGTTCCTGCTGCTCTACGGGCTCTGGCTGATGTGGACCGACCGCTCGACGCGGCTGCTCGTGCTCGGCTCCGGCGCGCTCACGCTCGTGCTCTGGTTCGTGCCGGAGTACCTCGGCTCTGGCGACCTCTTCCGCGCCGCGTCCCGTGCGCGCGAACCGAATCCGGACTCGGCCGCGTTCGCCGCCGTCCCGTTCCTTGAGACGTTCCGGCGCTCGGGCTCGGTGCTGATGGTGCCGCTGCTGCTCGGCGCTGTGATCGCGCTGATCCGCGCCTGGATCGACCGCGACCGACTGCGCTTGGCGCTCGGCGCGATCGCGGCAGCGCTCATGGTCGCGGTCGCGGCGATGACGCAGGCGGGCTTCGCCGGCAACCTGCGCTACGTCGCGTTGCCCGCGGCGCTCGTGTGCGTGCTGGCCGGCGCCGGCTGGGTCGACCTCGTGCGCACCGCGGCGGCACGCTACGGGCGTCCCAGGGGCGCCGCGCTCGCCGCGGTGCTGGCCGCCGCCGCCGTGCCGTTCGTCGCCGCCGACGTCGACAAGCTCAGCTATGACCTCGACGTCGTGCGCGCGGAATCGGAGCTGTACGACCGGCTGCCCGCGATCGTCGAGAAGGCCGGCGGGGCCGAGGCGCTGCTCCGCTGCGGGCCGGTGTACGCGCCGCCGTTCGAGGTCCAGGCCGTGGCCTGGGCGATGCACTTGCACTCGAACCAGGTCGGGATCTTCGCCTCCCCGCCCGGGACCGTGCTCGCCGGGCACTTCTCCGCGCTGGGCCACGACCCGCGCTTCCCCGAGATCAACAAGAACAGGCGCTGGTTCGTCGGTCGCAATTGCCGCGGCGGGACGCCCTAACCTGATGCGCATGGCCACCTACGCCTCTCGGCCGGCGTGGGAGCTGCGAGCTCGGGCGGTCAGCAGCGCGCGCGTCGCCGTGCCGCTGGGGATCGGCCTGCTGCTCGCGGTCTCCATCCTGCTGCGCACGCGCGAGCTCGGCGTGGGCTTCTGGATCGACGAGGGCCTGTCGGTCGGGATCGCCGACCGGCCGCTGACCGACATCCCGGGCGTGCTGCGCCAGGACGGCTCGCCGCCGCTCTACTACCTGCTGCTGAGCCTGTGGATGGACGTGGCCGGCAGTTCGGAGGAGAGCGTGCGCGCGCTGTCGGTGGTGTTCGGCGTGCTGTGCGTGCCGGTCGCGTTCTGGGCCGGCTGGACGCTGTTCGGGCGGCGCACCGCCTGGATCGCCGCGCTGCTCGCCGCGGTCAACCCGTTCCTCACGCAGTACTCGCAGGAGGGGCGGATGTACGCGCTCGTCGCGCTGCTCGGGCTGGTCAGCGTGACGTGCTGGCTGCAGGCGTTCACCACCGACGCTGACGCGATCCGAGTGGTGCCGGCGATCGGCTTCGCTGCCTCGTTCGCCGCGATGCTCTACACGCACAACTGGGCGCTCTTCTTCGGGGCGGCGACCGGGATCGCGTGGCTGGTGCTGCTGTGGCGCGCGCATGGGGAGGAGCGGGCGCGGCTGTTCAAGACCGGCCTGCTCGCCTACGGCGGCATCGTGCTCCTGTACGCGCCGTGGATCCCGAACGCGCTCTACCAGGCCGCCCACACCGGCGCGCCGTGGTCGAAGGCGCCGTCGCTCGCCGCGCTGGCGTCGGTCCCGGCGCGGATGCTCGGCGAGGTGGCGGAGGTCGCGGTCTTCCTCGCCGCCGGCGCCGGCGTCTGGGCGCTGCTGCGGACGCGCGGCCCGCTCGCGCGCGCGACCGCGTGCCTGCTGGGCATCGGCGTGCTCACGATCGTGCTCGCCTGGATCGGCTCGCAGGTCTCGCCGGCCTGGGCCAACCGCTACCTGGCCGCCGGCATCGCGCCGTTCCTGCTGCTCGCCGCCGCCGGCTTCGCCCACGCGGGGCGGCTCGGGCTCGTCGGGCTGGCGCTCGTGGCCGTGCTGTGGGCGATCGACGGGGCGCCGTCGGAGAAGAGCAACGTGCGCGAGGTCGCGCAGTCGATCGCGCCGTCGCTGCGGCCGGGCGACCTCGTCGTCGCCGGCCAGCCCGAGCAGGTCCCCGCACTCGAGTACTACCTGCCCGACGGCCTGCGCTACGCGACTCTGACCGGGCCGGTGCGCGACACCGGCGTGACCGACTGGCGCGACGGCGTCGAGCGGCTCGAGGCCACGTCGGCCCCGCGCGACCTGCAGCCGCTGCTCGACGAGCTGCGGCCCGGGCAGCGCGTCGCCCTCGTCGTGCCCACGATCTACGCGATCGGGCGCTGGAGTGCGCCCTGGACACGGCTGGTGCGGCTGCGATCGGAGGAGTGGCTCCAGTACCTCTCCAACGATCCCCGCTTCGGGTTGACCGCGATCGAGCCCGCGTCGCCGTTCCCGGCGAGCCCGAATCCCGTGCGGGCCCGCGTCTATCTCAAGCGCTGACGCGGTCGCGCTCGCCGCGGGGCGGCTCGGCCGGCGAGCGCGCGGGGCGCAGCGTGAGCGCGAACCGCGTGCCGTCCGAGCCGTCGCCGTCGACCGTCAGCTCACCGCCCATGCGCCGCGCGAGCTCGCGCCCGATCGCCAGTCCCAGCCCGAACCCGCCGGACCTCGACGCCGTGCCGCCGCGGTGGAAGCGCTCGAAGATCCGGTCGCGCTCCTCCGGCGGGATGCCGGCGCCCCGGTCGGCGACGGTGATCCGCGCCTCGCCGGCGGTCGAGTGCGCCTCGACCGACACCGGCGCGCCGCGCGGCCCGTAGCGCAGCGCGTTGTCGAGCAGGATCCGCACGACGCGCGCGACCGCGTCGGGATCGCCGTGGCCCCAGCACGACGCCTCGGGCAGGATCACCTCGATGCTGGTGGAGCGCTCGCGCGCGCGCAGTTCGAACTCCGCCGCGACGGCCCGGACGATCTCGCCCAGCTCGACCGGCTCCGACCGCAGCGGCACCGCGGCGTCGAGCCGCGAGAGGTCGAGCAGCTCGCCCGACAGGGCGGACAGCCGGTCGAGCTCGCGCCGCGCGGTGTCGACCTGGCGCAGCGCGTCGAGCTCGTCGATCTGGCCGGCGCGGATGTCCTCCTCGAGCAGCTCCATCGTGCCCTGCAGCATCGTCAGCGGCGTACGCAGCTCGTGCGAGGCGGTCGAGACGAACGCGCGCCGCGCGGCCTCCTGGCGACGCAGCTCCTCCTGCATGCGCGCCAGGGCGCGGGCGAGGTCGCCGACCTCGTCGCGCCGCTCGTCGTGCGGCATCGTGGCCTCCGGGCCCTCCTCGCTGATCCGCAGCGCCGCGGAGCGCAGGCGGGCCAGCCGGCGCAGCAGCGTGGACGAGAGCGCGATCGCGAGCAGCGCGGCGATCGAGAGGCCGACGACGGCGGCGATCAGGAAGCGGTTGCGAACCTGGCTGACGAGTGTCGAGACCTCGCTCAGCTGGCGGTCGGCGATCAGCGCACCGACTAGCTCGCCGCCGACCTCGAGCGGCATCGCGACGATCACGTCGTCGCCGCTGATGTAGGTCACGATCCGCCGCTCGCGCATCGTCTGTAGCGCCGCGCGCACCGTCTGCAGCGGCGGGATGCCGAACTCGCGGTCGTACACGAAGCCCGGCGGCGTCTCGGTCGCGTCGGCCGGCATCGAGTCGCGATCCATCACCAGGACGCGCGCGTCGGTCTGGTTGTTGAGATCGGTGCCCACCGCCGCGAACGCGCCCTGGTACTCGACCCGGCTCGCCTTGCGCTCGAGGAGGCCGCGATACACGTCCTCGAAACCGCCGTTGCCGGTCAGGACGGCGTCGAGCAGGCTGTCGGCGCTCTGCTCCCGCAGCCGGTCCTGCAGCGGGGGCAGCACCATCAGCGCCACCGCGCCGAGCGTGACGGCGCTCGTCGCCACCAGCGCGAGCAGCAGCCGCCAGCGCAGGCCGCCCGGCAGCCGCCGTCTCATGACTCCCGGAAGCGGTAGCCGGTGCCGGGCACGGTGAGGATCAGGTTCGGCTCCTCTGGCACAGGCTCCAGCTTCTCACGCAGGTGGCGGATGTGGACGTCGATCGCGCGCGGATCGCGGTAGGCGCTGTCGCCCCAGATGGCGCGCAGCAGCTCCTGGCGGTTGAATGCGTAGCCCGGCCGGCTCATCAGGCAGCCCAGCAGCTCGAACTCCGAGAACGTCAGCCGGACCGGCGCTCCGTCGACCGTCACGCGGCGCAGATCGCGGTCGAGCGCGACCGGGCCGACCTGCAGGCTGCCCTCGACCACGCGGCCCTGTGCGCGGCGCAGGACCGCGCGGATCCGGCTGCGCAGCTCGGCCAGCCCGAACGGCTTGGTCACGTAGTCGTCGGCGCCGGACTCGAGCCCCTGCACGGCGTCGGCCTCGGAGTCCAGGGCGGTGAGCATGATGATCGGCACCACGTCGCGCCGCGAGCGCAGCATGCGCGCGACGTCGTGCCCGGTGGGGCCCGCGCCGAGCGCGACATCGAGCAGCACGATGTCGTAGGGCCGCTCGGCGGCGGCGTCCAGCGCGGCTTGGCCGTCGGCGACCGCGGTCACCTTGTGCCCCTCGCGCTCGAACGAGCGCGAGATCATCTCCCGCAGCGGGTCGTCGTCGTCGACGAGCAGGATGTCGAGCGCCGCCGTCGTCAGCACGCGGGCCAGGGTATCGCCCCGATTAAGGCCTGTTAGCGGTGATTAGAGGACTGATGGCGCGCGCGAGGCGCCGGGCAGGGTGTAGCCCATGTCGACTGTTGAGTTCGATCCTCCCCGTCACCGCGACGCCGACGACACGGACTCGCGCAAGCCGGTCGCCGTGCTCGGGGGCGGCCCCGCGGGACTGACCGCCGGCTACCTGCTGGCGCGCCAGGGCGTGCCCGTGATCGTGTTCGAGGCCGAGGACCAGGTCGGCGGCATCGCCAAGACCGAGGTGCGCGACGGCTACCGCTTCGACCTCGGCGGCCACCGCTTCTTCACCAAGTCGCAGGAGGTCAACGACCTCTGGCACGAGGTGATGAAGGAGGAGTTCCTCAAGCGGCCGCGCATGTCGCGGATCCTCTGGAACGGCAAGTTCCTCAAGTACCCGCTCGACGGCATGGACGTCGTGAAGCAGCTCGGGCCGATCGAGCTCATCCGCTCCGGCCTCTCCTACCTGTGGGCGGCGGTCAAGCCCAAGGGCCGCGAGGAGAACCTCGAGCAGTGGGTGTCCAACCGGTTCGGCAAGCGGCTGTACCGGCACTTCTTCAAGACCTACACCGAGAAGGTGTGGGGCGTCCCGACGACCGAGCTGCGCGCCGAGTGGGCCGCGCAGCGGATCAAGGGGCTTTCGTTCTTCTCCGCGGCCAAGGCCGCGTTCTTCGGCAACAAGGGCAACAAGATCAAGTCGCTGATCGAGGAGTTCCACTACCCGCGCTTCGGCCCAGGCCAGATGTGGGAGACGATGGCCGACGAGATCATCGCCAACGGCGGCGAGATGCGGATGGAGTCGCCGGTCGAGAAGCTCGAGGTGCGCGACGGCAAGGTCGTCGCGATCGAGGCCGGCGGCGAGCGGATCGAGCCGAGCCACGTGATCTCCTCGCTGCCGCTGCGTGCGACGGTCGGCATGGCCGGGGCCGCCGCTCCCGGCGAGGTGCAGGGCGCGGCCACCGGCCTGCGCTACCGCGACTTCCTCACGATCGCGCTGATCATCGACGGCGAGGACCTGTTCCCGGACACCTGGATCTACATCCACGACCCGAGCGTGCGCGTCGGGCGGATCCAGAACTTCCGCTCGTGGAGCCCGTGGATGGTGCCCGACGAGTCCAAGGCCTGCGTCGGGATGGAGTACTTCTGCTTCCAGGGCGATGACCTGTGGAACATGGACGACGACGCGCTGATCGAGCTCGGCACGCGCGAGCTCGCCCAGCTCGGGCTCGTCGATCCGGCGAAGGTCGAGAAGGGCTACGTCACGCGCGTGCCGCTCGCATACCCGATGTACGACCCGGACTACGGCGAGCGCGTCGATGCGATCCGCGGCTGGCTGGCCGGGATCGACAACCTGATCCAGGTCGGCCGCAACGGCCTGCACCGCTACAACAACTCGGACCACTCGATGCTGACCGCGATGCGGGCCGTCGAGAACATCACCGCGGGCACCGACCACGACATCTGGGCGGTCAACGCCGAGTCGGTCTATCTGGAGACCGACGAGCAGGAGGAGCACCCCTACCGCCGCGCTCCCGAGACGAACGCGATGCGGGAACCGCTGGTGTCCTCCGAGACCGCCTAGAAGCGCTGCAAAAGGTCTGCAATACGTCCTTGTGGACGTTTGTCCGATGGCAACCCGGCCGCCCCGGTGACAGGCTGTGGGCCGTCTGGAGGGCGTCTAGGACCGGGCCAGCTAACCCGACTCAGGGATGGGACGCGGAAGGATTCGCTGAAGGGCGGTGGGACGACGAGGAGGGTCGCGCCACCGCCCTTCGCCGGTTAACGCAGTCGCGGCCGCGCCCGGGCACTGCTCGGGTTGCCGGCCGCGTCGCGCGCGCTGATCCGGACGGTGATCCGCAGCCGGTGCCGCTCGCTGCGGGCGAGCGCGCGGCGCATCCGGCGCAGGCCCTGCTTCGTCGGCTTGAGGCGGACGACCCGCGCCGCGTTCGCGCTGCACCGTCACCCGTTTGGTGCGGAACCGCCTGGCGCGGAGCGTGACCCTGCAGGCTCGCTCGGCGCGCAGCCTGATGCCGCGAGCCGCTTGCCGCGGCGCAGGATGCGCTGGGCGCGCCGCGGCGCGCGCGCCTTGATCGCGCAGCCCACCGTGTCCGCGGCGCGGCGGCGGTGCGCGGCGCCGGGGCGCGGCGGCAGCACGTCGGCGGGATCGGCGGGCATGTGGCCCGAGCGCGCCGTCCTGGATGCGCGAGACCGCGCCGCCGCTCGAGCGCGACGTACACGTGCCCGCAGCCGTCCTCGCCGAACGACGTCGGGAAGCTCACGGGCAGCGTCGGCTCGGGCCGCGGCGCCGTCGCCGGAGCCCAGCGCCGCGGACAGCACCATGGTCCTTCGTGATGTCGCCGAACACGTAGCGGCCGTGGAGCGTCGGCAGGCCCGGGTCGCGCACGACGAAGCCGCCGATCACGCCGGTGTAGCCGGCGCTGCGCGGCAGATTGAGCGCCGGCTGCACCGCGCCGGGCACCGGGCAACGGCCCAGCGCCCTCGCAGCGGACCCAGCCGTAGTTGCGGCCCGCCGGCGCGCCGGCCGGCGCGAAGTCGATCTCCTCGTTGCATCGCCGCCGCCGACGTCGCCGATGATCATGTCGCCCGTCTCGCGGTCGAACGAGAAGCGCCACGGGTTGCGCAGACCGAGCGCCCACACCTCCGGCGCCGGGCCCGCGCGGGATCGACCGCAGGATCTTGCCGAGCCGGCTGCTCGGGTTCTGCGCGTCGTCGCCGGGATCGCCCTGACCGCCGCCGTCGCCGGTGCTTGCGTACAGAGCCTGTCGTCGGCCCGAACGCGAGCTGACCGCCGTTGTGGTTGGACTGGCCCGGGTGCGCGACCGTGAACAGGATCGCGCCCCAGCGTGCCCCGGTGGGGTCGCCGGAGCGCTGCCCTCGCGAACGACGAGGTCGCCGCGCGTTGTCCGTGTAGAAGACGTAGAACAGCCCGCTGCGTCGCATAGTCGGGCGCGAACGCGATCGAGAGCAGGCCCTCCTCGCCGCCGGCGTCCCCGACGTCCGCCGTGGCGTCGAGGAACGGGATGGCGGCCTCTGGCCGTCCGACGACGACCTGGACGACGCCCTGCCGCTCGACCACGAACAGCCGCGCGCGTCCCCGGCCGGCGCGGCGACGTGGACCGGCTGCGCGAACGTGCCCACCGGCGACGAGCGCCGGCTCCGCCGCGGCCGGCGCGGCCGGCGAGGATCGACAGCAGCACGGCGACGAGGATCGCGCGGCGACGCATGCCCCGCGAGTTCTACCGCACGTCAGTGGTCGGCGACCGTGCCGTCCTCGGGCTCGAGCGGGTAGTCCCGCCGGTCCCACTCGATCAGCCCGCCGTCGATCGAATAGGCCTCGTACCCGGCGCGCCGGAAGGCGTTCGCGGCCATGCCCGAGCGCGCGCCGACGCGGCAGTAGAACAGCACCGGACGCTCGCGGTCGAGCGTATCGGCCTCGGACGCCAGCCGCTCGAGCTCGATGTGGCGGGCGCCGGCGATCCGGCCGGCGTCCCACTCGTGCGGCTCGCGCACGTCCACCACCTGGACCGCGCCCGCGTCGATCAGCTCCCTGGCCCGCTCGGGATCGACGTCGACGTCCTCTGCGGGGAACGGACGGCTCATGGACCCTCACGGTACTGCGTCGGCCGAGGTGTGTATGCTGCACGGCCGCAGATGACATAAGCCGAATCTCCGGCGGCCGTGCCGCCGGGGAACGGGGGACCCACTTGGGCCGTATTGGAGCGGCCCGGGGGCGAATCACCGTCACGCATGATGGTGTAGCGCGATCTTTTCCGCGCGAGCCCGGCAGCTAACCCCGTAGGCGCTTCAGAAAAGACCCCGGGGGGAGCATCCGCTTGTCACGCTGTCGAACGCTCGCCGTGGCCGTCGCCGCCATGTGCGCTCTCATACTTGTTGCCGAATCCGCCCAGGCTGCCACGCGCAGCTTCGGCTCACGCCCGCTGGCCAAGCCGATGCGCGGACCCGATGTCAAGGTGCTGCAGAAGCTGCTCACCCAGTGGGGCCTGCCGACAGCGATCGACGGCCAGTTCGGCAGCCACACCAAGCTTCGCGTCCGCTCGTGGGAGCGCAACAGCGCACGCCCGATCGACGGCCGCGTGAGCCGCGCCGACGCCGCCGCGCTCCGCAACGCCGTCGCGAGCGGAGAGCGCCTGCCGGGGACCGAGCCCGAGGAACCGGACCCGCTGACGGATGTGGCGGCGCCGACCGAGCGGGCCACGCTCGGGGCCGACGGCCTCGCGATCGCGCCCGCATCGGCGCCGCCGGAGGTCCAGGCGATCATCGCGGCGGGCAACGAGATCGCGTCCAAGCCGTACAAGTACGGCGGCGGCCACGCGCGCTGGAAGGACAGCGGCTACGACTGCTCGGGCTCGATGTCGTACGCACTCCACGGGGCGGGCCTGCTCGACGAGGCGCTCGACTCGACCGGCTTCATGAGCTTCGGCGAGCCCGGCAAGGGCACGTGGGTGACCATCTACGCTCACGGCGGCCACTCCTACATGATCGTCGCCGGCCTGCGCTTCGACACGAGCGGGCTGTCGCAGGACGGCTCCCGCTGGCACACCAGCAAGCGGTCCGCGAGCGGCTACACGGTGCGCCACCCGACCGGGCTCTAGGCGCCCACCCGAGCACCACCAGCGCGTCGACTACGCTCTGGTGGTGCTCTCCAACTGGCCCTCCGGACGCCGCATCGCCGCCTCGGCGGCATTCTGCCTGTGCGTCGCGATCCTGATCGTGACCGCGTACCAGGGCATGTCGGACGCGTTCCTGGTCCGCGCCGCACAGACGATCGCGATCGCCCTTGCGGCGATCGGCGTGATCGGGCTCGTCGTGTCGGCGATCACCGGCCGGCTCGCCGACTACACCGATCCGGCCGACGAGGAGGAGTTCGAGGAGCTGGTGCGCCGCTCGGAGCGGCTCGCGCGCGAGAACCTCGCGGCCGAGCCCGACGAGGTCGAGTTCATGGAGCTCGATCCGCGCAACCCGGCCGACTTCGAGGAGCTCGTGCGCGAGGCGCTCGACGACCTCCCGGACCTGCTGCTGCGCGCGCTCGAGCACGTCCCGGTCGTCATCTCCGACAAGGGTCGGCGCCACCGCGCCTATGGGCTCTATCAGGGGGACACGGCTGCACGCGACGACTACCCAGATCGCATCATCATCTTCCGCGACACGCTGCTGCGCGACTTCGGGGACGACCCGGACGAGCTGCGCGCGCAGGTGACGCGGACCGTGCGCCACGAGCTGGCGCACCACCTGGGCGCCGACGAGCTCGGCGTCCGGGAACTCGGCCTGTGATGGTCGTCATGACACCGGAGGCCGGCGAGGCCGAGATCGCCGCTGTAAAGGCGAAGCTCGAGACGACCGGGGTCCACGTGCTGGTGCTCCCGGGCGAGCTGACGACCGCGATCGGCGCAATCGGCGATCCCGAGCGCGTGCGCGAATTGGGCCTGGAGGGCATGGCGGGCGTCGATCGCGTCGTCCCGATCTCGCGCCCGTACAAGCTGGCCTCGTCCGAGCTCGCCCACCACGAGCCGACCGTCTTCACGGTCGACGGGCACACGATCGGCGCTCCGAACACGTTCGCGCTGATCGCCGGGCCGTGCACGGTCGAGTCGCGCGAGCAGACCATGGCCGTGGCGGAGACGGTCGCGGCGGCGGGCGCATGCATGCTGCGCGGCGGCGCGTTCAAGCCGCGCACTTCGCCGTTCGCGTTCAAGGGACTGGGCGCGCCGGGGCTCGCGATCCTCGCCGAGGCGCGCGCCGCGACCGGCCTGCCCGTCGTGACCGAGCTGCTCGACGCCGCGCACGCCGAGCTCGTCGCCGCGACCGCCGACGTGATCCAGATCGGCGCCCGCAACATGCAGAACTACGCGCTGCTCGAGGTCGCGGGCAAGCTCGGCAAGCCGGTGCTGCTCAAGCGCGGCCTCTCCTCCTCGCTCGACGAGCTGCTGATGTCGGCGGATTACGTGCTCAAGGAGGGCAACGAGCGCGTGATCCTGTGCGAACGTGGGATCCGCACGTTCGAGACCGCGACGCGCTTCACGCTCGACCTCAGCGCGATCCCGTGGCTGAAGCTGCACTCGCACCTGCCCGTGATCGTCGACCCGAGCCACGCCTCCGGCGACCGCCGGCTCGTCGAGCCGCTGTCGCGCGCCGCGGCCGCCGTCGGCGCGGACGGGATCATCGTCGAGGTCCACCAGGACCCTGAGGTCGCGCTGTGCGACGGGCCGCAGGCGCTCCACACGCGCGACTTCGCCGGCTTCGCCGAACGCGTCGCGGCGCATGCGGCGCTCGGCGGCCGCTCGCTCAGCTGACGCCGCTCCGGCATCCTCTCGTGCGTGATCCGGCTGCTGTTCGTGTGCATGGGCAACATCTGCCGCTCCCCGACCGCCGAGGGCGTGATGCGCGGGCTGCTGCGCCAGGAGGGCCTTGAGGACGCAGTGCAGATCGACAGCGCGGGCACCGGCGCCTGGCACGTCGGCGATCCGCCAGATGCGCGTGCGACCGCCGCGGCGCGGGCACGCGGCGTCACGCTCGACGGCGCGGCGCGCCAGATCACCGCGGCGGACTTCGAGGACCACGACCTGATCCTCGCCGCCGACCGGGGCAACCTGCGCGATCTGCGTGACCTGGCGCCGGACGATGCGCGGGCGAAGGTGCACCTGCTGCGCGAGTTCGACCCGGCGTCCGACGGCGACCTCGACGTCCCCGACCCGTACTACGGCGGCGATGAAGGATTCGAGCACGTGCTCGACCTGATCGAGGCGGCGTGCCGCGGGCTGCTCGACGAGCTGCGCGCCACCGGCCGGCTGTGATCGCGGAGGCGGCGGCCCGCGCGCTCGGCGCGCGCGTTCGCGACGCCCGCCGCGTGGCCGGGGGCGACATCAACGACGCGTGGCTGGTCGAGCTCGAGGGCGGAGCGCGCGTGTTCGTCAAGACGCGCCCGGACGCCCGGCCGGGCGAGTACGCGACCGAGGCCGCGGGGCTTCGCTGGCTCGGCGAGGTCGCGGGCGGGCTCGCCGTGCCCGAGGTGCTCGCCGTGCACGATCGTCCAGCCCGGCGCGCCGCTTCGGGCCGCGACGAGTCGTCGCCGGGGGTCGCCTCTTCGGGCGGCGACGAGTCGTCGCCGGGGGTTGCCTCACCGGGCGACGAGGCGCGGCCGGGGGTCGCCTCACCGGGCGGCGACGAGTCGCCGCCGCCGTTCCTCGCGCTCGCGTGGATCGACGAGGGGCGGCTCGACACGCTCGGCGAGGAGGAGCTCGGGCGCGGGCTCGCGCGCGTGCATGCCGCCGGCGCGCCCGCGTTCGGCGCGCCGCCGCCGGGCGCCCCGCACCCCGGGCTGCGGCTCGGCGCGGTCGAGCTGCCGGCGGCGACCGGCGACGACTGGCCGGCGTTCTACGCGGAGCACCGCATCGAGCCGCTCCTGCGTGCGGCGACCGACCGCGGCGCGGTGCCTGACCGCGGCGCGATCGAGCGCGCGATCGCGCGGCTGCCCGAGCTGGCCGGGCCGCCGGAGCCACCGGCGCGACTGCACGGCGACCTGTGGAGCGGCAACGTGCTCGCGGGCCGCGATGGGCGGCCGCGGCTGATCGACCCCGCAGCCTACGGCGGTCATCGCGAGGTCGACCTCGCGATGCTGCGGCTGTTCGGCGCGCCGTCGCCGCGCATGCTCGCCGCGTACGAGGAGGTCCATCCGCTGGCGGCCGGGCACGAGCGGCGCGTGCCGCTCTACCAGCTGTTCCCGCTGCTCGTCCACGCCGTGCTGTTCGGCGGCGGGTACGGCGCCTCGGCGGTCGCTGCCGCGCAGCGCGCTGCGCCATGATGCCGGGCATGGACCTGGGCATCGAGGGCCGCACCGCGGTGGTCACCGGCGGCACCCGCGGGATCGGCGCCGCGGTAGCCGATCTGCTCGAGGCCGACCGCGCACGGGTCGTGCGCATCGCGCGCTCCGACGGGATCGACGTCACCGCGCCCGACGCACCCGAGCGGGTCGCCGAGCGCGCCGCCGGACCGGTCGACATCCTCGTCAACAACGCCGGCACGTCGGAGATCAAGCCGCTGGACCGGCTCGACGACGACGACTACTACGACGCGTTCGAGCTCAACGTGATGGCCCCGATGCGGCTGATGCGCCACTTCGCGCCGCTGATGGCCGAGCGCGGCTGGGGACGGATCGTGAACATCACGTCGACCGCGGGCAAGCGACCGTCGCAGACCTGGCCGGCGTACTCGGTCGCCAAGGCCGCGCAGCACTCGCTCTCGCGCGCGTACGCCGACTTCTGGGCCGCGCGCGGGGTGCACGTCAACGCCGTCGCTCCGGGCCCGACCGGCACGCCGCTGTGGCGCGGGCCCGGCGGGCTCGCGGAGCGGATCGCCGAGCGCGACGGGATCACCAAGGAGGAGGCGATCGCGCGCCAGGCGACGAAGGTGCCGCTCGGGCGCTTCGGCGAGCCCGAGGAGGTCGCAGCGGTCGTGGCGTTCCTGTGCTCAGAGCGTGCGTCGTGGGTCACCGGCGCGGCCTGGTCGGCCGACGGCGGGACCTGGCAGTCGATGCTCTAGTTGCCGATGACCGCGTAGTTGAACATGTAGGTCGCCGCGGCGACGTGCTCCGGCATCCGTGGTTGCACGCCGTGACCTTGAACTCGCTCTCGGAGCTCGTGCCGTTGACCGTGTAGACGAGCTCGCGCGGCCACGCCGTCACGGGCGAGACCAGGATGAAGTCGCCGGCGAACTGGCTGCCGGCGATCTGGACCCACTTGGTCTCGCATTTGTCCGGCGCCAGCGGGCCGACCATCCACTCGAACGGCCCCACCTGACGCGCGACGTCCCTGACCGACAGCCCGCCGTCGATGGTCTCGCCGCCGTCGATCGAGTTGTCCGCGATCTCCGCCGCGGCGACCCCGTTGCCGCGGATCTCGGACTGCCCGACCGAGTTCTCGGCGATCTCGTCGGTGCCGACCGAGTTCGTGGCGAGGTCGGCCGCGGTCAACGCGTTCTCGCCGACGCTCTCGCTGAGCACGCTCCCGGGCGCGAGCTTGCTGCTGGTGATCGAGCGGTTGGGCGTGGCTCGCAGCGCGCGCACCGTCGCGGGCGCGAGATCGCGCTCCCTCAGCGAGCGGTTCTTGACCTGCTTGGAGGCGATCGTGCCGCGCTTGATGTCCGATCCGCTGATCAGCCGCCCCGCCTGCGCGGGCCCGCCCAGCGCGACGAACAGCGCGAGCAACGCGATCAGCAACGGCGCGGCGGAACGGAGCGAGCGCATTCTCGATCCACCATATGCGCGCGCTCGACCGCCATGGGCGCCACTCGGCGAATGGACGAGCCGGCCGGTTCGGTCAGACCGCGACCGGCGCCGTGTCGCGCGCGACCATCGCCGCGTAGCGCCCGCCGCGTGCGAGCAGCTCGTCGTGCGAGCCGCGCTCGACCACGCGGCCGCCGTCGAGCACCACGATCTGATCGGCCGCGCGCACGGTCGAGAGCCGGTGCGCGATGACGATCGTCGTGCGGCCCTCCTCGAGCCGCTCGAGCGCCTCCTCGACGGCGCGCTCGGTCTGCACGTCGAGCGCGCTCGTCGCCTCGTCCAATACGAGCACCGGCGGGTTGCGCAGGATCGTCCGGGCGATCGCGATGCGCTGCTTCTCGCCGCCGGAGAAGCGGAAGCCGCGCTCGCCGACGACCGTGTCGTAGCCCTCCGGCAGCGCCGCGATCACGTCGTGGACCTGGGCGGCACGGGCCGCCTCCTCGATCTCCTCGTCGGTCGCGTCCGGCCGCGCGAAGCGCAGGTTCTCGCGCACCGACGCATGGAACAGGTAGGTCTCCTGCGAGACGACGCCGACGGTGTCGGCGAGCGCGTCGGAGCTCAGCTCGCGCACGTCGACCCCGTCGATCCGCACGGCGCCGCGCTCGGCGTCATACAGGCGCGCTACGAGGTACCCGAGCGTCGTCTTGCCCGAGCCCGTCTCCCCGACGATCGCGGTGCGCGTGCCGGCGGGCACGTCGACGTCGACGCCTTCGAGCGTCCAGTCGTCGTCGGCGTAGCGGAACCACACGTCATCGAGCCGCACGTCCCCGCGCGGGTCGCGCAGCTCGCGCTCGCCAGGGTGGATGTCGACCGGCATGTCGAGGTACTCGAACACGCGCTCGAACAGCGCCGTGGAGCTCTGGATGTCCACGCCGACGTTCAGCAGCGACTGGATCGGGAAGAAGATGCGCGTCTGCAAGGTGGTGAACGCGACCACCGTGCCGATCGAGATCGCGCTGCCGTCGAGCCCGGCGAACAGGTAGACGAGCGCCGGCATCACCGCGAACGTCGTCTGGATCGTCGCCATCATCCAGCGCCCGGCCATGCGCGAGCGGACCTCGAGGTCGGCGAGGCTCTCAGACTCGCGCTCGAAGCGGTCGGCGAGCTCGGTGCCGCGGCCCATCGACTTGCCGAGCAGGATCCCCGACACGCTGAGCGACTCCTGCACGAGCGAGGAGATGTCGGCCATCACGCCCTGCTTGGTGGCGGTGATGCGCTTGCGCTGGTTGCCGACGCGCCGCGCGATCAGCACGAACACCGGCGTGAGCGCGAGCGAGAACACCGCGAGCCGCCAGTCGAGCAGGAACATCGCGACCACGGTGGCGACGACCGTGGTCACGTTGGAGACGATCGACGTGGCGGTGTTCGTCACGACCGTCTGCACGCCGCCGATGTCGTTGGCGATGCGCGACTGGATCTCGCCGGTGCGCGTGCGCGTGAAGAACGCGAGCGACAGCCGCTGCAGATGGCGGTAGACCTGCGCGCGCAGGTCGTGCATCACGCGCTGGCCGACGAGGTTGGAGAGCCACGTCTGCACGACGCTCAGCACGCCGGTGGCGATCGCGATCCCGATCATGCCCGCGACGAGCGCGATCAGCAGCCCGTCGTCGTTCTCGGGGATCGCGACGTCGAGCACGTCGCGCAACAGGAACGGCGAGACCACGCCGAGGCCGGCGGAGACGACGATCAGGAAGAGGACCGTCGTCAGCCGGCCCCGGTAAGGACGGAAGAGGCGCGCTACGCGCCTCGTCAAGTGAGGACCCCGGCGCCGCGGTCGAGGCGATCCTGAGCGCGTTCGTAGGCGTCACGCATGCGCTGGATGATCGTACGCTCGTCGACGAGGCCGCCGAGCGGAACCTTGCCGAGCACGTACTTTCCGAGCCGGAACTCGGTCGTGCCGAACCGGCCACGGCGCTTGGTGACCCCCTCCCAGGAGGTCACCTCGCGCTCGATGTTGTCGGCAAAGGCGGTCATACGCCTACGGGGGCAGGCTCGAGGGCCTGCTCCAGGACCTCGCCGATGCTCATCACCGGGTGGAACGTCATCGTCTCGCGCACGTCGGCCGGGACGTCGTCCAGGTCGCCGCGGTTGCGCTCGGGCAGGATCACCTCGGTCAGGCCCGCCGCGTGGGCGGCGAGGACCTTCTGCTTGAGCCCGCCGATCGGGAGCACGCGGCCCTGCAGCGTGATCTCACCGGTCATGCCGACCGTGTGCTTGATCGGCCGGCCGCTCAGCAGCGAGGCCAGGGCGGTCGTCATCGTGATGCCCGCGCTCGGCCCGTCCTTCGGGATCGCGCCCGCCGGGATGTGGACGTGGAACTCGCGGCCATCGAAGGCGTCGTCGTCGATGCCCAGCTCGGCCGAGTGGCCGCGGACGTAGGAGAGCGCGATCCGCGCCGACTCCTTCATCACGTCGCCCAGCTGGCCGGTGAGCACGAGGCCGTCCTTGCCCTTCATCGAGGTCGCCTCGATGAACAGCACGTCGCCTCCCGTGCCCGTAACGGCCAGCCCGGTGGCCACACCCGGCACCGCGGTCCGCAGCGCCGCCTCGTGGAACACCTTCTGGCGCCCGAGCGCGTCGCGCACGGCCTCCAGATCGACGACCACCGGAGCCTCGACCTTGCCGGAGGCGATCTTCGTGGCGATCTTGCGCAGCACCGTGCCGAGCTCGCGCTCGAGCTGGCGGACGCCGGCCTCGCGCGTGTACTCGCTCACCACGGTGGCGAGCAGGTCGTCTCCGATCGTCACCTCGTCGTCGCGCAGGCCGTTGCGCTCGCGCTGGCGCGGCCACAGGTAGTCGCGCGCGATCGCGGTCTTCTCGGCGACCGTGTAGCCGTCGAAGCGGATGACCTCCATGCGGTCCAGGAGCGGGCCGGGGATCGTCTCCGCCACGTTGGCGGTCGCGATGAACAGGACCTGCGAGAGGTCCAGCTCGACGTCGAGGTAGTGGTCGCGGAACGAGTGGTTCTGGGCCGGGTCGAGCACCTCGAGCAGGGCCGCGCTGGGGTCGCCGCGCCAGTCGGCGCCGACCTTGTCGACCTCGTCGAGCATGATCACCGGGTTCATCGTCTCGGCGTCGCGCAGCGCGCGGACCAGGCGGCCCGGGAGCGCTCCGATGTACGTACGCCGGTGCCCGCGGATCTCGGCCTCGTCGCGCACGCCGCCGAGCGACATGCGGACGAACTCACGGCCGGTCGCACGCGCGATCGACTCGCCGATCGACGTCTTGCCGGTGCCGGGCGGGCCGATCAGCGTGAGGATGGCGCCGCTGCGGCGGTCCTCCTGGATGTCGCGATCGACGCGCAGCTTCTTGACGGCCAGGTACTCGACGATGCGGTCCTTGACGTCCTCGAGGCCAGCGTGGTCGGCGTCGAGCACCTCGCGCGCGGCGACCGGGTCGAGCTTCTCGTCGGACTTCTTGGACCACGGCACGGCGATCAGCCAGTCCAGGTAGGACCGGATCATGCCGGCCTCGGCCGACTGCTCGCCCATGCGCTCGAGCCGCCCGAGCTCCTTGTCGGCCTGCTCGGCCACGGCCTCGGGCATCGCGGCGTCGGCGATCTTCTTGCGGTACTCGTCGACGATCGACGCGGAGTCCTCGCCCAGCTCGCGCTGGATCGACTCCATCTGCTTGCGCAGGAAGTACTCGCGCTGCTGCTGCTCGGCGCCGTCGCGCACGTCCTCGCGGATCTTCTGACGGAGCTGCAGCTCGACCAGGCGCTCACGCTGGAGCTTCACTGCCAGCTCCAGACGCTCGGTGACGTCGAGCGTCTCGAGGATCTCCAGCTTCTGCTCGAACGAGACGTCCGGCGAGTAGCCGATCGTGTCGGCGAGCGGGCCGGGCTCGACGATGGCGCGCAGGAACTGCGCGACACGGTCGTCGGCGCCGCGGAGCTCGAGGATCTCCTCGACCACCGCGCGGTACTCGCGCTCGGCATTGCGGGTGCGCCCGTCGACCGGGACGTCGTCGGGGCTCTCGGTCACCTCGATGCGGAGGCGGCCGGCGTGGTCGCTGTGCGCTGCGCCGGCGATGCCGCGCGCGACGCCGGAGAGCGTCACTGCGCGCCCGCCGCCGGGCAGCCGGACGCGGTCGGTGACCTCGGCGATCGTGCCGACCTTGGCGAACTCACCCTCGTGGCGAGGGATGAGCAGCACGCGCTCCTCGTCGCCTGCGTCGACGGGGAGCGTCACATCCATGGTGGGGAAGACGACAGTGTCGTCGAGGGGGAGGAGCAGAAGGGAGGTCATATTTGAGAGAGGCTTTCTCCGCAATAGCCGCTTACGAATCGTTCGTAAGGCTAGCAGCGCGTCACCCGATCTGCAACCGCCCCGGAGGCGACATCTTAGTTGATCCGACTGAGATCTATTGCTGCCCGGACGCTCAGCGCGGTGGCATGCGCAGCGCGCCGTCCAGGCGGACGACCTCGCCGTTGAGCATCGGGTTCTCGACGATGTGCGCGGCGAGCGCGGCGTACTCGTCGGGGTGCCCGAGCCGCGCGGGGTGGGGAACCTGCGCACCGAGCGCGGCACGTGCGTCCTCGGGCAGGCCCGCGAGCAGCGGGGTGTCGAACAGTCCGGGCGCGATCGTGCACACGCGGATGTGGGCGCTCGCGAGGTCGCGCGCGGCGGGCAGCGTCATCCCCACCACGCCGCCCTTGGAGGCGGCGTATGCGATCTGGCCGATCTGACCGTCGTAGGCGGCGATCGACGCTGTGAGGATGATCACGCCGGCCTCGCCGCCGTCGTCCGGCTCGTTCGCGAGCATCGCGGCGCCGGCCGCACGCAGCAGGTGGAACGAGCCGAGCAGGTTCACCTCGACGACCTTGTGGAACGGCTCGACGCTGTGCGCCCCACGCTTGCCGGCGGTCTTCTCCGCCCAGCCGATCCCGGCGCACGTGACGGCGATCCGCAGCTCCGGGCCGGCGCTGGCGACGGCCGCCTCGACCTGCCCGGCGTCGGTCACGTCGCAGGCGGCGAACGCCGCGCCCAGCTCGGCCGCGAGTGCCGCGCCGCGCTCGGCGTTCACGTCGGCGATCGTGACCTGCGCGCCGCCGGCCGCCAGCCGGCGCGCGGTGGCGGCCCCGAGCCCGGACGCGCCGCCGCAGACGAGCGCCGTGGTTCCCTCGATTCGCATCGGCTGACCCTAGCCAGCGCACATTGTTGAGGCGCCGTCGGTGCTTGTCGCGCCGGCGCTGGTGTACGGCAGGCTGTGAGGGGAGCGGGCTCGAGTGTGGTCGAACGCCCAAAACGTCGAGATCTGCGCGATCTCGTCGGCCCGCTCGACGTTTTGGTCGCTCTACGCCCAGAACGTCGAGCGATGGCAGCAGGCTCGCCCGATCTCGACGTTTTGGTCGCTTCCGCGCTCCCCTCGATGCCAGCCGTACGCGAGCGTTCGCACACCGAGCGCGGCTGCGCTTCAACCCGCTGCGACGGCGCGCCACGCAGCGACGATCGCGTCCGCGGAACGGTCCGCGTCGGCCTCGGTCGTCCGCCAGCCCGAGACCGAGATGCGCATCGCGGCGGCGCCGTGCCAGCGCGTGCCGCCGAGCCAGCACGTGCCCTCCTCCTGCACGCGGGCGATGACGGCGTCGGTGGTCTCGTCATCGTCGCCGAAGCGGGCGAGCACCTGGTTGAGCACGACGTCGTTGAGGATCGTGACGCCCGGCTCGCCGGCGAGGCGCTCGGCGATGCGGGCGGCCAGCCGGCAGTCGCGCTCGACCAGTTCTGCCAGTCCGGCGCGCCCGAGCTGCCGCAGCGCCGCGTAGAGCGGGAACGCGCGGGCGCGGCGCGAGGCCTCGGGCGACCAGTCCGCGCCGTTGCGCTCGCGCTCGCCGGCGGTCGTGAGGTAGGAGGCGGTCAGGGTCATCGCCGCGTTCAGCGGGGCAGGGTCCGCCACGAACGCGAGCGCGGAGTCGTACGGGACGTTGAGCCACTTGTGCGCGTCGACCGCCCAGGAGTCGGCCCCGGCGGCGCCGGCGGTCAGGTGCGCGCAGGCGGGCGCCGCGGCCGCCCACAGGCCGAACGCGCCGTCGATGTGGCACCACGCGCCGTGCTCGCGGCAGGTGGCGACGATCTCCTCGAGCGGGTCGAACGCGCCCGTGTTCACGTTGCCCGCCTGGGCGCAGACGATCGTGGCCGGGGCGTTGCCGCCGGCCGGGTCGTTGCCGCCGGTCGCGGCGCCGTCGCCGGCGAGCGCGTCTTGCAGCGCGTCAGCGCGCATCCGGCCCTGCTCGTCGGTCGCGACGCGGACGGGCGTGTCGCGGCCGAGTCCCAGCAGGCGCAGCGCGTTGAAGACCGTCACGTGCGACTCGTCGCTGACGATCACGCGCAGCGGCGGCGCGCCGAGCAGCCCGCGCGCCTCGACGTCCCAGCCGGCGCGCGCGAGTACCGCGTTGCGCGCTGCGGCGAGCGCGGTGACGTTCGCCATCTGCGCGCCGCTGGTGACCCCGCCGGCGGCGCCGTCGGGCAGCCCGAGCAGCTCGCGGCACCAGCCCAGCGCAGTCGCCTCAGCGACCGCCGCGGCGGGCGACATCACGTGCAGCGCCGCATTCTGGTCCCACGCCGACGTGAGCCAGTCCGCGGCCAGCGCCGCGGGCAGCGCGCCGCCTGTCACGAAGCCGAAGTAGCGCGGCCCCGCGCTGGCGACCAGGCCCGGCTCGGCAGCGGCCGCGAGCGCATCGATGACGGCGGCAGGCTCCTCGCCCTCCTCCGGCAGCGGCAGCCGCAGCCCCTCCGGGTCGCCGGCCGCGCGGACCGGGCGCTCTCCCAGTCCGTCCAGCCACGCGGTCGCCAGCTCCCGGGCGCGCGCCAGCGCGTCAGCCGTCATGGTGGATCCGATAACGGAGGTAGAGCTCGTCGTCATGGCGCAGGACCCACTCGAGCGCGAGCCCGACCGGCGAGTCGAGGTCCCTTCCCTCGACGATCCGGGGCGCGACCGCATTCCCCGCCAACATCGGCGCGAGCGTGAGGAACAGCTCGTCGACGAGGCCTGCGGCGAGCAGTGACCGGTTGAGTCGCGGCCCGCCCTCGCACAGGAGCGCGCGCACTCCTCGCGCTCGGAGGTCGCGCATGGCGGCGTCCGGCGAGAGGTGCTCGAGGCGCACGACCTCCAGCTCGGCCGCCACGGCGGGCGGCGTCGTGTCGCTCGAGGTGTAGATCAGCACCGGCTGCCCCGCGGCGGCGAACAGCCCCGCGCTCCACGGCAGGTCGAGCGCGAGCGACAGCAGCACCGCGGTCGGGGTCGGCGGGAGGCCGGCCGCCGCGCGCCGCGCCACCCGCTCGGGGTTGCCGACGAGCCGGCCGTAGCCCTCCGCCTGCAGCGTCCCGCTGCCGATCAGGACCGCGTCGGCGATCGTGCGCAGCTCGGTCAGCAGCAGCGTGTCGGCCTCCGAGCCGAGCGCCTGCGCGCGCCCGTCGATCGCGGCGCGCCCGTCCGCGCTCTCGACCATGTTGAGGAACACGAACGGGCGCTCGTCCGGCGCGCGCTCTCCCGGGCGCAACTCGGCCAGCCACTCTTGCGGTGCCCGCGCGGCGCCGCCGACCAGGCGCTCGAACTCAGCGGGCATGACAGCCCTCGAGGTGGTCGTTGACCAGCCCGCAGGCCTGCATCGTCGCGTACGCCGTCGTCGGACCGACGAACCGGAAGCCGCGGCGCTTGAGCTCCTTCGCCATCGCGGTCGACTCGGCCGTGACGGCCGGCACATCGGCGTAGGAGCGAGGGACGGGCCGGGTGTCCGGATCCGGCGCGAACGACCAGAGCAGCTCGCTCAGGTCCTCGACCTGCGCCGCCGCGCGCGCGTTCGCGATCGCCGCGTCGATCTTGGCCCGGTTGCGGACGATCCCGGCATCGGCCATCAGCCGCTCCACGTCGGCATCGCCGAAGCGGGCGACCGCCCCGATCTCGAAGCCGGCGAACGCCGCGCGGAAGCGCTCGCGCTTGCGCAGGATCGTCAGCCATGACAGCCCGGACTGGAACGCCTCCAGGCAGAGCCGCTCGTACAGCCCGTCGGCGTCGCGCACCGGCCGGCCCCACTCGTCGTCGTGGTAGCTGACGTACTCCGGCGCGCTCGCGCCCCAGGCGCAGCGCGCGAGCCCGTCCGCTCCGACGACGAGGTCGCTCACGGGGCGCCGATCACCTCCGGCAGCTGCTCGGGCGCGCAGACGGGCAGCAGGCAGAGCGTCGTGATGCCGGCCGCCGCGAACGACTCGAGCCGCTCGCGCATCTCCTCGGGCCGCCCGAACACGAAGACCTCGCGCACCAGCTCCTCGGGCGCGAGCGCGACCGCGCCCTTGCGATCGCCGGCGCGCCACGCCTCGACCATCGGGTCGAGCGCGGCGCCCCAGCCGAGCGCACGGAAGAACGCCTCATAGACGGGCACGGTCGCGTAGCCGGCGAACACGAAGCGGGCGATCGCGAGGCCCTCGTCCGCCGGCTGCGGGATGTAGAAGAAGCGGCACACGACGTCGTGTCCAGCGGGCGGCGCGATCGTCGCGACGACATGCTCCGCGGCGGACAGCGGCAGGAAGTTCAGGAACGTGCCGTCCGCGACCTCGCCCCCGAGGCGCAGCATCCGGTCGCGCAGCGCCGCGACGTAGATCGGCACGGGCTCGGCCGGTGGCGTCTCGAGCTTGAAGCCGCCCGGCCCGCGCTCGCCGGCGAGCACCGGCCGGAGCGCGCCGACGGTCTCGCGCACGCGCGTCAACGGCTTGGAGAACGGCACGCCGTTCCAGCGCTCGACGATCACGTCGGAAGACGCGCCGAGGCCGAGCACGAACCGCCCGCCGGACGCGTCGGCCAGCGCGGCTGCATGCTGCGCGAGCACCGCCGGCCCGCGCGTGAACGCGCCCACGACGCCGGTGCCGAGCCGCATCCGCTCCGTCCACGCCGCCGCCAGGACGAGCGGCGTGAAGCCGTCGGGTCCGTTCGTGTCGCCGGTCCACAGGTCGTCCCAGCCGGCCGCCTCGGCGCGCCGTACGAGCGGCTCGGTCCGCGCCAGCGGGACGCCGGCGAACGGCAGCGTGAGACCCCAGCGAGGCACGCCGGGCACCGTATAGGGTCAGGCCGATGCTCACCGGCAGCCTCAGCCGCTCCGAGTGGATCGCCGTCAGCGGCGGGCTCCTCCTGATCGTGGCGGTCTTCCTGCCGTGGTACGGCACCTCGGACAACCCGAACGCGGTGATCGACGGCGGGCGCGGCGACTTCAGCGCCTGGCAGGTCCACCCGATCCTGCGCTGGCTCCTGCTGGCGGCGGCGCTGGCGCCGCTGATCCTCGCCTGGATCGTCCTGCGCGAGCACGAGCTCTCGTGGCCGCGCGGGGAGCTGACGGCGGTCGTCGCGATGGCCGCGCTCGGCCTCGTCCTCTACGTCGGGATCGTCACCCGCCCCGGCGAGCCGCGCGCGCAGATCTCCCTGCAGATCGGCTGGTTCCTGGCGGTGATCGGCATCGTCCTGATGTTGGTCGGCGGCGCCAGGCGCGCCGCCGAGGTCGAACGGGCCCGCAGGCCCCCGGGGGTGCTGAGATGAAGGTCGCGCCGGATCGCAACCTCGCGCTCGAGCTCGTGCGCGTGACCGAGGCCGCTGCGCTGGCGGCCGCACGCTGGATCGGCCGCGGCGACAAGGAGGCGGCCGACCAGGCGGCGGTCGACGGCATGCACGCCGTGCTGTCCACGATCCACATGAACGGCGTCGTGGTGATCGGCGAGGGGGAGAAGGACGAGGCGCCGATGCTGCACAACGGGGAGGTGATCGGCGACGGCACCCCGCCCGAGGTCGACGTCGCTGTCGACCCGCTCGAGGGCACGCGGCTGACCGCGCTGGGCATGCCGAGTGCGATCGCGGTGATCGCGCTGGCGGAGCGGGGCACGATGTTCGATCCCGGCCCGATCGTCTACATGGAGAAGATGGCGGCGGGCGACCGTTTCGCCGACCTGCTCGACCTCGACCGCCCGCTCGAGCAGACCGTGCGGCTGATCGCCGAGCGCAAGGAGACCGACGTCAACGACGTGATGGCCGTCGTGCTCGACCGGCCGCGCCATGAGCAGGGCATCGACGCGATCCGGCGCGCGGGCGCGCGGGTGCAGCTGATCGCCGACGGCGACGTGTCCGGCGCGCTCAACGCCGTCTCACCCGACCGCAAGGCCGACTTCCTGTGGGGCGTCGGCGGAACGCCGGAGGGCGTGATCACCGCGGCCGCGGTCAAATGCATCGGCGGCTCGCTCGTGGGCCGCCTGCACCCGCGCGACGACGCGGAGCGCCGGGCGGCGCTCGACGCCGGCTACGACCTCGACAAGGTGCTGACGCACGACGATCTCGTGCGCGGCGAGGACGTGTTCTTCTCGGCCACCGGCGTCACCGACGGCGACGTCCTCGAGGGCGTCAGCTACGACGGCGCGCGCGGCGCGAGCACCGAGTCGCTGGTGATGCGCTCGCGCTCGGGCACGGTGCGGCGGATCCAGTCGCGCCACGACCGCTCGAAGCTGCGTCGACTGACCGGCTACGCGGGCGGCTAGGAGCGCCGGCGCAGCACGAGCGCGACCAGCGCCACCAGGACGCTCAGCACTCCGACTGCCGGCCACGCCGTGTCGCGCGCCCGGCGCGCGCGGACCCCGTTTGCGAAGCGGCCGACCGCGGACGGCTCGAGCTCGAGGTCGGCGAGCGAGCGCAGGAAGCCGTGCGTGACCAGCACGTGGATGCGCGACTGCGTCTGGGTGTAGAACCAGCGCGCGATCCGCAGCGCGATCGCAGGGTAGAACGAGGCGATCTCGATCTCGATGTGGACCTTCGCCCGCCCCGGCTTGTCGCCGTTCAGGCGGCGCACGTCGATCTCCAGGAAGCCGTCCCCCTCGTGGCCCTCGGATGCCACCAGCAGCCCGTCGCGGATCCGCCAGCGCACGACCCCGCGGTCGGCATCGAGCGAGTACTCGGGCGCCCGGAACCGCAGCAGCACGAGCGGGCGGGCGATCAGCACGACCATCCGCTCGCTCGGCGTGTAGATCACCCGGATCAGCCCGAGCGTCACGCGCGACAGATAGCGCCAGTAGGTGCGCGCGAGGCGCTCGAGGTGCATCGGCGTCCAGATCGCCTCGAGCGTCGCCTCCGGCATCGAGATGTCGGCGGCCTGGATGGACCGCACCGCGCCGTGCTCGTCCATCACCGTGTGCTCGATGGGGTCACGGATCACCGCGTCGGCGATGGGACGCACGCGGCCGATGATCGCACGGTGGCGGCGATCGTCAGCCGACGCGGATCGCGCCGATGCGGTCCGTGAAGGCGAAGCCGAGCGCGGTCGCGGCCGCGGACGTGAGGTCCCACCGGCGGCCGCGCTTGAACGGGCCGCGGTCGACGACCGGCACCGTGATCGCCCTGCCCTTGTAGGTGATCGCGACTTGCGCGCCGCAGGGCAGCGTGCGATGCGCGACGCCGAGCAGCTTTCGGGTCATGCGGACGCCGCAGGCCGTTCTGCGGCCGTAGAAGCCAGGCCCGTACCAGGTCGCCCGCGCCGGGCGGTAGACGGTCAGCGTCGCCTCGAGCGGCGCTAGGGCCACGAGCGCCGCGCCCGGCGGGCGTCCGACCGTCGCGCGCGTCGTCACGCGGCCGGTCACGTCCGCCGTCCAGCGCGCGAGGTAGGCGCCGTCGGCCGCGATCGTCGCGGTGGCGATCGGCAGCCAGGCCGCCGTCGGCTCGTCGAGCCGTTCGATCGTGACGGTACGGCCCGCGTCGCTCGGCAGCGAGCCGCGGAACTCAGCGACCCGCCCGACCAACAGGTGCGCGGTCGCCCTCAGCCCCGGGTCGGCGACGGGCGCGGCGGTGCCGCCGGTTGGCGGATCGGCGGCGGCGGGCGCGGCGGCCGGCGCGGCGAGCGCGCAGGCGACCAGCAGCATGGCGATGCGGCGTGCAGGCATTCCTTGGCTTTCTCCGATGCCTGCGAGGTGAGCTGACGGGCTCGCGCAGAGAAAGCAGCGCTACGGCCGGACCGTCCGGCCGATTCGCCCCCGCGACCTTGCTTCGGTCACATTGGGTCCCCCGTTCGCCGCGGCGGAGCGCCGGGGCGATTCGGCGCGCGGCAAATTAGCACGCGCTCCGAAGTGCCGCAGGCGAGATGTCTTCGCCTGCCAGGCGAAAGCGGTCTCCGCGGGCCTGGGCAGCGTCAGGGCCTGGGCAGCCGGTCCACAACGCGCTTGAGCATCTGGCCGCCGACGCTGAGCCCGAGCTGGGCGGCCTCGCCGGCCGCCTTGACCGCGGTCGAGGCGAGCTCGACTCCGCTCGGGCGGGCGGATTCGGGCGAGCGCTCGTCAGGGTGGGCGTGGGTCCCGATGCCCGGTGCTCCCTCGCTCACCGCCCGCGGGCGCGGATCGGGGCTCGCGGCGACGAGCTCGGGCGGGACGACCGGCTTCGGGCGCGTGGTCGTCGCGCGGGTCGGGGTCGGCGAGGAGGCGGGCTTGGCCGCGGCGCGCTTCGTCCGCGTGCTCTTGGCGCCGTTCGCGGAGGACTTGGCGGGCGCCTGCGTCCGAGCGCGGCGCGTGCCGATCGGCACCGGCCGGGTGGCCGGCAGCGCGGCGAGCACGCCCTTGTCCTCCTTCTTGGGCTTCGCCTTCTTCTTCGTCGGCTTGTCGACCTTGTCAGCCATGGCCCTGCGAGTGTACGGTTCCCGGTCAGGACGCGGCGCACGCCCGCCGAGCATCCAGGCACTCATATGATTTCGCCGCGCCGTCCTGCACGCTGTGCGGTCAGATTCGCGTGCCCGCGCGATTGACGACTGAAATTTTAAGCTCCTAGACTGGCCTCCAGTCTCGTGTTCTTCCGTCTGTTCCCGCCGGGTCGGGAGGCAAGTCCATCGCTAGACAGGACACCGATGTCAGTAGTTGATCTGCAGGAACTCGAAGAGGTGAAGGGCCTGGTCCTGAAGGGCCAGCAGGTGGGCGTCCTGACCTTCGCGGAGATCGCGCTCGCCGTGCAGGAGATCGACCTCGACGAAACCGATGTCGAGGAGCTGCACGTGTTCCTCGAGCGGTCCGAGATCGAGCTGGTCGAGGAGATCGATCCGGCGCTCGCAGCGCAGGAGGAGCGCGCGCCGGACAAGCGTGGCCGCCGCAAGGCCAAGACCACGATCGATCTGAAGCCGGACATGACCACCGATTCCCTTCAGCTGTTCCTGAAGGACATCGGGAAGGTCCGGCTGCTCACCGCGCAGGAGGAGGTCGACCTCGCCCGCCGGATCGAGCGCGGCGACCTCGACGCCAAGCAGAAGATGGTCGAGTCCAACTTGCGGCTCGTCGTCTCCATCGCGAAGAACTACCGGAACCAGGGACTCCCGTTCCTCGACCTCATCCAAGAGGGCACGCTCGGTCTGGTACGCGCGGCGGAGAAGTTCGACTACCGCAAGGGATTCAAGTTCTCGACCTACGCCACGTGGTGGATCCGCCAGGCGATCGCGCGTGCGCTGGCAGACAAGGCGCGCACGATCCGCATCCCGGTCCACGTGGTGGAGAAGCTCAACAAGATCGGCCGCGCCGAGCGCAAGCTCGTAACGGAGCTGGGCCGCGAGCCCACGCCGGAGGAGATCGCCGACGTCACGGGGATCGATCCGGAGGAGGTCGACTCGATCAAGCGCTCCGCCCAGGCGCCGGTCTCGCTGGAGAAGCCGGTCGGCGACGAGGAGGAGTCCGAGTTCGGGCAGTTCATCGCCGACGAGCGGGCCGAGTCGCCGTATGAGCGGGCCGCGGAGATCCTCACCAAGGAGGCGCTGCGCGAGGCGCTGGAGAATCTCTCCTATCGCGAGCGGCGCGTCCTCGAGCTGCGGTACGGGCTCGGCGGCGAGCATCCGCGCACGCTCGACGAGGTCGGGCGGACGTTCAACGTCACGCGCGAGCGCATCCGTCAGATCGAGAACCAGTCGCTGAAGAAGCTGCAGAGCCTCGCCGAGGCGCAGAAGCTTCGCGACGTAGCCTGACGTGACCGGCGGGCGGGCCCCGAATTCGGGGCCGCCGCCTCCGCCGCGAGCGCCTGCTCGTCAACTTCTTCTACGCGCACCCGGTCGGGCACGCGATCGAGGCGCTGCACTACGCCAACGGCTACCACGCGGCCGATCCGGAGCTGGAGATCGCGGTCGCGCTCAACGCGGCGACGCCGGTCGAGCTCGCTTCGTACTGCCCGTTCGTTGCGGCGGCCTACGCGATCGAGCAGCCGCTGCTGGAGCCGCACCCGGCGTCGCTCGCCGGCATCCCGCGCGAGTGGACGTGGGTGGTCGACGACGGGCGCCGCCACCAGGACATCCAGCTGCAGCTGTTCCCGGGGCTGCGCGACTACTACGCGGCGAGCGACGAGCACCTGATCGCGGAGCGCGGCCGCCGGCCGGTCGGCTGGCCGCCACCCGCGTACCTGCCGCACCAGCCGCTGCGGCTGAGCCTTCCCGACGACGCGCGCTCAGCGGCGGCGGCGCGTCTGGACGAGCACGGCGCCGCGATCGCCGTGATGCCGGCCGGGTCGGGCGGGCGCGAGCAGTACCCGTCGCTGAGCTCGTGGCAGCTGATCCTCGACGGGCTCGCCGACGCGTTTCCCGATGTCCGGGTCGCGCTGGTCGGCAAGCTGGCGGCGGACGCGCGCACCTCGACGACGTTCGGCGCCGGCGAGCTGGCCGCGCTGCTCGCCCACCGGTCGCGCCCGCTCGACTGCTTCGACATCCCGCTGCCCGAGCAGCTGGCGGTCGTCGAGGCGTGCGACGTCTTCCTGGCGCCGCACACCGGCTTCGGCCTCGCGGCCCTCGCGGTCGGCACACCGTGGCTGGCGCTGTCGGGCGGCCGCTGGTTCGAGTACTACTTCAACCACGTCCCGTTCCGGTCGATCGTCCCGGACACGCGGCGCTACCCGAGCTTCAGCCAGTTCGATGAGCCGAACGTGGCGAGCATGAGCGAGCGCCGGATCCGCGAGGACCTCGATCGCATCGTGGCGGCGGCGGGCGAGCTGATCGCCGGCACGCTGAGCTACGAGCAGGCGCTGGGCGACTACTTCGCCGCGCTGATCGCCGCGCACGGCGGCGACGCCTCGGCGATCTGGTCGATCGACGGCGTCCACGCGGCGTACGTCAGCTGAGAGCGCCCGCGAGGACGTCGATCAGGCGCCGCGTCGTGGCGCCGTCCGGCGCCCCGTGGTGGGGGTTGAACTCGGTCACGGTCAGCGCGCTCACGCGCGGGTCGGCGAGCAGCGTCGCGAGTGCCCGGGCGGCGGCGGCGAGCGGCAGCCCGCCTCGATCGGTGTTCTCGGCGAGCGGCGCGTCGAGGAAGTCGAGCACGTCGACGTCGAAGTGCACGGCGAGCTCCGGCGCACGCCTCGAGCGTGGCGAGCGCCGCGCGGGCGGCGGCCACCGGGTCGGCGCTCGTCGTGTCGAGGTCGACGACCTCGATGCCATGGCGGGCGATCTGCCCGCGCTCGAACGCCGTCGCGCGCTCGAGCCCGAGGTAGCAGAGCCGTCCGGGATCGAGCAGCGGACGTTCGCCGCTGAGCTCCTCGACAGTGCCCTCGACGCCGAGCATGTGCGCGACGCCCATCCAGTCCAGCGCGCCGTCGATCGTGCTCGCCGGCACATTGAGGTCGGCGTGGCGGTCGAAGTACACGAGCCCGGGAGTGGCGCCGCGGCGGACGAGGCCCGCCACGGTGCCGATCCCGACGGTGCAGTCCCCGCCGAGCACGAGGACGCGGTCGCCGGCCGGCACGGCGGAGACGCGCTCGGCGACCTGCCGCACGCGGTCCGCCACGTCCGCCGCGTTCGCCGCCGCCGGATGCTCCGGATCCGGGTGCCAGCGGAATGCGTCGACGTCCCCCGCGTCTCGCACGCCGCCGAGACGCTCCAGCAGCCCGTGCTCGCGGAGCGCGGTCGGTCCGTCCTCCTGGCCGGGCGAGTACGCGCCAGCGCTCGTCGGCGCTCCGATTACGGTCAGTCCGCGCATCGGGCGCACGATACGCAGCGATCAGGCAGGATTGCGCCCCATGCGCTCGACCGTCGCGATCGGCTCGGCCGGCGACTGAGGCCCGGTGCTGGTCCTCTCGCGCAGCGAGGTCGAGTCGCTGCTGGACCCGCGCGCGCTGATCGACGCGCTCGCGAGCGCGATGGCCGACCTCAGCGCCGGACGCGCCGGCGCGCCGGCCCGCGTCGCGGCGCTTGTTCCCGAGCGCGAGGGGCTGCTGGCGGCGATGCCCGGCTACGTCCCTTCGCTGGACGCGCTGACCGCGAAGCTCGTGACGCTGTTCCCGGGCAACGCGGACGGTCCGCTGCCGACGCACCAGGCGGTGCTGTGCGCGTTCGACCCCGAGACGGGCGAGCCCGTCGCGCTGCTGGACGCGACGGCGATCACCGAGCTGCGCACCGCCGCAGGCTCGGCGCTGTCGGTCCGGCTGCTCGCCCGCGCCGACGCACGCGTGCTTGCGATCGTGGGCACCGGCGTCCAGGCTCGCGCCCACGCGCGCGCCGTGCCGCTCGTGCGCGAGATCGCCGAGCTGCGGATCGCGGGCCGCAGTGCCGACAAGGCGGAGACGCTCGCCGGCGAGCTGCGCGCGGAGGGGCTGCCGGCGCGCTCCGCCCGCTCGGTCGAGGAGGCGGTGCGCGGCGCGGACGTCGTGTGCGCCGCGACGCATGCGCGCGAGCCGGTGATCCGGCGCGACTGGCTCTCACCAGGAGTGCACGTCACGTCGGTCGGCTACAACCCGGGCGGGCGCGAGCTCGACGACGCGACGGTGGCCGACGCGCTCGTCGTGGTCGAATCGCGCGAGACCGCGCTCGCCCCGCCGCCGGCCGGTGCGAGCGAGCTGGCGGGCGCGCGCGTGCATGCCGAGATCGGCGAGCTCGTCGCCGGCACCCGGCCCGGGCGCACGGCGCCCGGCCAGATCACCGTCTACAGGTCGGTCGGCGTGGCCGTGCAGGACGCGGCGGCCGCCGCGCTGGTGCTGGCGAAGGCGCGCGAGACCGGCGTGGGCAGCCGCATCGAGCTCTGACCGCTCACTCGAACACGCGCAGCCCGGCCACGCCGGCGGTCACGAGCGCGAGGCACGCGAGCCGCGCCGCCGAGGCGCTCTCGCCGAGCAGCAGGATGCCGGCGAGCGCGACTCCGACCGCGCCGAGCCCGGTCCAGACCGCGTACGCCGTGCCGACCGGCAGGTCGCGCAGCGCGAGCACCAGCAGCACGACGCTCACCACCGCGGTGGTCACGCCGACGGCGGCGGGCACGGCGCGCGTGAAGCCGTCGGCCTCCTTGAGCGCGAGCGCCCAAGTGACCTCGAAGACCGCGGCGACCAGCAGCAGAGCCCAGGCCATCAGGCGTTCGCCCCGCCGTCGACCGCGATCTCGGCGCCCGTGACCCAGCGCCCGCCCGGACCGGCGAGATGTGCGACCGTGGCGGCAATCTCGGCGGCCGCCCCGAACCGCCCGAGCGCGGTCTGAGCGGCTTGCGGCTCGGCATCGTCGCCGTCCGCGGGGTTCATGTCGGTGTCGGTCGGGCCGGGGTGGACGACGTTGGCGGTGATCCCGCGCGGGCCGAGCTCGCGCGCCAGCCCACGGGCGAGCCCGCCGAGCGCGGCCTTGCTCATCGCGTACAGGGCGATCCCGGGGACCGGCACGCGGTCCGCGTAGCAGGATCCGATCGCGATCACGCGGCCGCCGTCCTCCATCCGCCGCACCGCCGCTTGCGCGGCGACGAACACGCCGCGCACGTGCAGCGCGAGCGTGTCGTCGAGCTGCTCCAGCGTCACGTCCTCGACCGGGCCGTACGGGTAGACGCCTGCGCTGGCGACCAGGATGTCGAGCCGGCCGAGCTCCTCCGCGGCGCGCTCGACGGCCGCCGCCGCCGCGCCGGCGTCGGTGCCGTCGGCCCGCATCGCCAGCGCGCGCCGGCCACGCGCCCGCACGCGCCCGGTAACGCGCGCGGCCGCCTCGTCGTGCCGCACGTAGGTGAGCGCGACGTCGGCGCCGTCCGCTGCCAGACGCTCCGCCACCGCCGCGCCGATGCCGCGGCTGCCGCCGGTCACAAGCGCCACCTTGCCGTCCAGTTCCATCCTCAGCCAGCCTTTCTATAGTGATCGCTACAGAAATAGGAACTGTACACAATGGACCCGATGGCCACCCGCGGACGGCCCCGCACCTTCGATCGCGACCTCGCCCTGCGCCGCGCGGTCGTGCTGTTCTGGGAGCAGGGCTACGAGGGCACGTCGATCGCCGACCTGACGGCGGCGATGGGGATCGCGGCGCCCAGCCTGTACGCCGCGTTCGGCAGCAAGGAGGAGCTGTTCCGCGAGGCGGTGGCGAGCTACGCCGAGGACTCGCCGACCGACCGCGCGCTGGCCCGCGAGCCGACCGCTTACGCGGCGGTCGCGGCGATGCTGCACGACAACGCCGACGACTACACCGATCCGGCGACCCCGCTCGGCTGCATGCTCGTTCTCGGGGCGCCGGTGGGCACGCCCGAGCACTCGGGGATCCGCGAAGGGCTCGCCGAGGAGCGGCGCGCAGCGGTCGAGCGGCTGCGCGCCCGGCTCGACCGCGGGATCGCGGACGGCGATCTGCCGGCGGGCGCCGACACGGCCGCGCTCGCGCACTTCTACTCGACCGTGCTCGACGGCATGTCGATCAAGGCGCGCGACGGCGCGACCAACGCCGAGTTGCACGCGATCGCCGACGCGGCGCTCGCCGCCTGGGAGCGGCTGCTCAAGTAGCGCCGGAGCGGGGCCGATGTAGGGCCTGATGCCTTTCGATCTCGACCACGCCCTGCGGTATCTGATCGCCGCCGAGGGCTCCGATCTCCACCTCAAGGTGCCCGCCTATCCGCTGGTCCGGCTGCACGGCAAGCTCGAGCCGATCAGCGGCAGCGAGCGCCTCACGCCGCAGGACACCGAACGGGTGCTGCACGAGATGCTCGGCGACCCAAACAAGCTGGCCGAGTTCGAGGCCGAGAACGAGGTCGACTTCTCCTATGCGCTGGAGGGCCTCGCCCGCTTCCGTGTCAACGCGTTCCGCCAGAAGGGCTTCGTCTCGCTCGTCCTGCGCGCGATCCCGGTCAACATCAAGTCGATCGACGAGCTCTCGCTGCCGCCGGTGATCCGCCGGCTGGCCGAGGAGGAGCGCGGGATCGTCCTGCTCACCGGCACCACCGGCTCGGGCAAGTCGACCACGCTCGCGGCGATGATCGACCACATGAACCGGACGATGCACAAGCACATCGTCACGATCGAGGATCCGATCGAGTTCCTGCACCCCGACCGCAGCTCGATCGTCAACCAGCGCGAGGTCGGGCAGGACACCGCGTCCTTCAAGCGCGCGCTGCGGCGCGTGCTGCGCCAGGACCCCGACGTGATCCTCGTCGGCGAGATGCGCGACGAGGAGACCGTCCAGACCGCGCTGAGCGCGGCCGAGACGGGCCACCTCGTGCTCTCGACGCTGCACACGGTCGACGCGTCGGAGTCGATCAACCGCATCATCGACTTCTTCGAGCCGCACCAGCAGTCACAGGCGCGGGCGATGATCGCCGGCACGCTGAAGGGGATCGTGTCGCAGCGGCTCGTGCGGACGGCCGACGGCCACGGCCGCGTCGCCACCGCCGAGATCCTCGTCATGACCGGGCGGGTGCACGACATGATCCTCGACCCCAAGCTGACCGGGCAGCTCCCCGAGGTGATCGCCGAGGGCGGCTACTACGGGATGCAGACGTTCGACCAGCATCTGCTCCAGCACCTCGAGGCCGGGCGGATCACGATGGACGAGGCCGTCCACGTGGCGACCTCGCCGCACGACTTCAAGCTGATGGTCGCCGCGGGCGGCAAGCGCAAGGGCGAGGGCCAGGCGCAGGGGCCCGGCTACACGCCCGACGAGCCCGCCGCGCCGCCCCCCGGGGTGGCGACGGTCGAGGTACCCGAGGCCGCACCGCAGGCGCCGCCGGTCGCGGCGCCGGTTCCGTCCGCGCCGCCGCCGCACTCCGCTCCTCCGCCGGGCTTCTAGTAGCTTCCGGCGGCGTGCAGACGACACTGGCGCAGTTCAACGAGACGCAATCCCAGGACGCGTTCGCCCTCCAGAACTCGAAGCTCCTGAAGGTCCGGCTCGGCTCGTCCGGCGACATCCGCGCGAAGGCCGGCTCGATGGTCGCCTACCAGGGGGAGGTGTCGTTCGAGCACGCCGGGTCGGGCGGGCTCGGGCGGATGATGAAGAAGGCCATGACCGGCGAGGGCACGGACCTGATGAGGATGGGCGGCAGCGGTGAGGTGTTCCTCGCCGACCAGGCGCAGGACATTCACCTGATCTACCTCGAGAACGACTTCATCACGGTCAACGGCCCCAACCTGCTCGCGTTCGACGCCGACATCGACTGGGACATCAAGCGCGTCCAGGGCGGCGCGTCCGGTGCGATGGCCGGCGGGCTCTACAACCTCGAGCTGAAGGGCACCGGCTGGGTGGCGATCCTGTCCGACGGGCCACCGGTGCTGCTCAACGTCGCGCAGGCGCCGACGTTCGCCGACGCACAGGCCGCGATCACGTGGTCGTCCGGCGTCTCGACGTCGATCAGGACCGACTTCAAGATGAAGAACCTGATCGGCAAGAGCTCCGGCGAGACGCTCCAGATGGCGTTCTCCGGCCAGGGCTGGGTGCTCGTGCAGCCGTCCGAGGGTCAGGTCGTCGCCGTCCGCGGCTAACCGGCCAGGATGTCCGTCACCGAGCCGGCGAACCCGGGCAGCGCCGCCAACAGCAGGACCGCGATCGCGATCCTCCCCGCGTTCACCGGCAGGCGGAGCGCCGCCGGTCTCGCCGGAGCGAGCCGCGCGGCCAGCACGACGACGAGCACGCCCTGAAACAGCGCGAGCGCGGTGAACGCCAGCACCGCGAGCCAGGCCGGCCCGACCAGTGCGAAGTCGATGTTGTCCGCTCGGAAGGGCTCGAGGCGAGAGCCGACGAGCACGAGCAGCAGCGCTCCGAGCACGATGCCGCCGGCGCGACCGCGCGGCAGCACGGGGCCTGCGAGCGCGTACAGCAGCGCCGACAGCAGGCCGGCCGGCAACCCGATGAACACGACGAACCCGAGCGTGCCGCCGACCGTGATCTCGCCGATCGTCGCCTGCGCCTCCGTGAGTGCCCCGTGCGACTCGGGGCTGGTGATCGCGAGCAGCCGCATCACCAGCCGGCCGCCGGCGCCCGCGGCGAGCACTCCCGCCGCCGCGCCCGCCACGGCGAGGGCGCCCGCGTAGCGAGCGGCCTGCGCCGGCCGCGACCGTGACGGCCCGGGCGGACGATCGGCGGGGGCGTCGGAGCCCCAGCGAACGATGATGAGGACGCCCACGGCCACGAGCGCCACGCAGACCGCGGTCACTGTCACGCGGCGACGCTAGCGCCGCGCAGCGGACGCCGACCTAGCCGACCGGCCAGCCCAGCCGGTCGTCAGACGTGGACTACGTCGTCGTCGGCGTCGTCCACGACCATCTCGCAGTCCGGGCACCACCAGCGCGCCTCGACCGCGGTGCCGCAGACCGAATGGCGCAACGGCTCGGCATCGCCCGCCGTGCGCGCTCCCCAGTCGGCGAGCAGCCGCAGCGCGCCGGCCAGCTCGCGCCCGCTCTCGCTCAGCTCGTAGACGAAGCGCGGCGGGCGCTCCGAATACGGGCGCGCGACGACCAGCGCCTGCTCGACGAGCGCCTTCAGTCGGCCGCTCAGTACGTTGGGGGCGATCCCGTCGAGCTCGTCCTGCAGCTCGTTGAAGCGCTTCTCGCCCTCGAGCAGCGCCGCTACCACAAGCAGCGTCCAGCGGTCGCCGACGCGTGCGAGCGCGTCGGCGAGCGGGGAGGGCGGCGCGTGGACGTGATGGCGACGGTGGCCCATGGCGCTCCAGAGGCTACTGCGCGGCGCGTGATACCGTGCGACTTGCAAGTTGCAAGTCACTGCTCTTCGACCCGGCTGACGGTTCGGGCGGGGAGGCAGCAAGGCCGCCGGCGGGCTCAGCCCGGGAGGGCGACCGGGCCGGCCGGCGGCACCAAGATTCGAAAGGACGAGGCGCAATGACGTTCCTGGATGAGCTGCAGGCCGCGGTGACCGCCGTCGAAGAGCGGGTCGGGCCGTCCGTCATCGGGCTCGGGCGCGGCTGGGGACGCGGCTCCGGCGTGGTCATCGCCGACGGCCGTGTGCTCACCAATGCGCACGTCCTGCGCGGCGATGAGGTGGCCGTCCGGCGGCCCGACGGCGAGGTCGCGCACGGCCGGGTCGCGGGGCAGGATGCAGATATCGACGTCGCCGTGATCGAGGTCGACACCGGCGGCGCGCCCGCGGTCGCCTGGGACCCTGCGATCGTCGCCGACGTCCGCGCCGGCCAGCCGGTGTTCGCGCTTGCCGACCCGGGCGGGCGCGGCCTGCGCACCACGTTCGGGCTCGTGAGCGCGACCGGGCGCAGCTTCCGCGGGCCGCGCGGCCGCCGCATCCGCGGATCGATCGAGCACTCCGCGCCGCTCCCGCGCGGCTCCTCCGGCGGCCCGCTGGTCGACGCCGACGGGCGGCTGCTCGGCATCAACTCGATCCGCATGGAGGGCGGCCTTCTGCTTGCGCTCCCGGCCGACGCGACGCTCCACGCGCGCATCGAGGCGCTCGCGCGTGGCGAGGCGCCGGCGCGGCCGCGGCTCGGCGTGGCGCTCGCGCCTCCGCGCGCCGCTCGCCGGCTGCGCGCGGCCGTCGGGCTGCCGGAGCGCGACGGGCTGCTCGTCCGCGCCGTGGAGCCCGACAGCCCGGCCGCCGTCGCGGGGCTCGAGCCGGGCGACCTGCTCGTCGCCGCCGGCGACCGCCCGCTGCAGGGCTACGACGAGCTGTTCGATGCGCTCGAAGCGGGCGGCGAGCTGACGCTCACGGTCGTGCGCGGGACCGACGAACGCGAGGTCACCGCTCACTTCAGTTAGTGAAGCCTTGCGGTAGAATCCGAGTTCGTATGCCGAACTCCGACTGTCCCGTGTGCCGCACCGCAGACATCGTCTGCGGCAAGTGGACGCTCCTGGTGATCCGCGACCTGGCGGAGCAGCGCTCGCGCTTCTGCGAGTTGGAGCGTTCGCTCGAGGGCATCTCCCCGCGCACGCTCTCGCTTCGCCTGCGCGCGCTCGAGGAGGAGGGCATCGTCGCGCGTGAGACGTTCTCCGAGGTTCCGCCCCGGGTCGAGTACGCGCTGACCGAGAAGGGGCGCGCGCTCGTCCCGATCATCGAGTCGATGCGCACGTACGGCAACGAGTGGCTCGGGGGCGCCTGCGCCACGACGCCGGTCGAGCCCGCCGCGGTAGCCGCGTAGCACACGCTCCGGACTGCAAGGGCGCCTGCGGCCGGAAGGAGGCACGCGCGGCGCGTTGAACACGCGGCGCATGCACAACCGAGCGCTGCACGACACACTTGCCGCCTTCGTGGAGGAGGCGGCGTGGCAGCTGGCCGAGGAGGTCTCGGGCGGCGCCGAGATCCCGTTCGAGCTGATGAATGCGGCCCCACCCACCCGCTCCAGCGCTCCGCTGTACTGCTATCGCCCGCTCACGCAGCGCTTTCTGGCCGAGCGCGCCGGCGCGCTCGGCCGGCTCCCGTCGTACGTCCCCGCCATGCAGGGGATGACGGCGCTACCCGACCTGCCGAGCTACCTGCACACCCGCGGCCGGCGTCCGCCCGGCTCCGACGCGCGCTCGCAGGCCGACGCCGCGCTGCAGGCGTTCCTGGGAGCCATCTGGGCGGACGCGACCGACTTCGCGTTCGACGCCCAGCGCTTCGAGACGGCCTTTCGCGAGCTGGAGGATGCCGCCTACGCAGGCTGCGCGCTGTCGGTCGTCGTCACTCCGGTCGACGGCCTCGTGATCGAGTCCGCGGAGGTCGCGCTCGGCGAGGGGACCACGCTCGTCCGCGGCGTGGCGCTCGTCGACGCCCCGCCCGAACTGCGCGGCGACGAATACGCCACCGTCGCGGTGATCGCGCTCGAGCAGGACGCCGGCGACGGACCCAGCCTCGAGCAGGCCGGCCGCCGGCTGCGCCGCCTGCAGACCGCGCTGCGGCTGTGGGACGACGCCGAGCCGGCGCTCGGTCCCACCGCCTGGGCGCGCACCGACGGCGCTCCGTGGCTCGCGATCCCGCTCGCCACCGGCCTGCGCCGCACTACCGGCGACTGCCTGCTCGCGCCCGACGAGGAGGATCCGCTGCGCGCGTTCTGTGCGCTCGTCGCGCGCCGCACGCCGCGCTCGGGCGAGCTGGCCTGGGCGCTGCGGCGGTTCGAGCTCGGCTGCGAGCGCGGCACGCCGCTCGAGGCGCTGACCGACTGGCTGCTGTGCGCCCGCGCGCTGTTCGCCGAGCCCGACGCGCTCGGCTACGAGCGCATGTGCGAGCGCATGGCCGCGATCTGCGCGACGCCCGACGACCGCGCGGAGCTCGTCGCCGGCCTGCGCCGCGCGATCGCGATGGAGCGCGCGGTGATCGCCGGGATCGTGCGGCCGGAGCCGCCGGTCGAGGCGCTGGTGGCCTCGCTCGGCGCCAGCCTGCGGGCGATCCTGCGCGACGTGCTGTGTGGGCACCTCGACCCCGACCTGCGCCGGGTCGCCGACGAGCTGCTCGCCGACGCCGCGCCGGTCTCACCCAGCGTCAGCTGACAGGGCTGATCAGCGCGCCGCGAGCTCGACCGCGGGAGCGGCGGCGAGCAGCATCGTGACACCGGTCCGCGGGTCGCGCGGCGACGCGCGCTGCTCGCGCAGCGCCACGGCCGACCACGGCGTGCCCGCGTCGAGCTGCGGCGCGAGCTCGGCCGCCAGCTCGCGCGGGACCCAGCCGAGCTGCGCGCCGTCCGGAGTGTCGACCGCGATCGCGTTGGAGTCGTGCTCGTTGGCCGCGTCGCGCCGCAGTACCAGCGGCCGGCCCGGTGCGGCGGCGTCGGACGCGAGCGCCTCTGCGTGGTGGCGCGCGGCGCCGGCCACGCCCGCGACCCGCAGCCCGCGCGCGGCCAACTCGGGCGCGTCCCGCGCGAGATACGCGCCGCTGTCCGGGTCGACCGGCGTGTAGCCGGCGAGCCAGATCACGCCGCCGTCCTCGGGGTACCAGTAGCGCTCCTCGGCCACGACCGCGACCTCCACGCCCGCTCAGGCTACGCCACGTAAAGAGGGACTGTCCCTGTTAAGGCTTCGGCGGAACGCACGGACCGCGGCCGGTGTAAGCGCTCGTAGGACACGATCGGAGGAGTCGCTGTGCGCCGCCTGCTGCTGTTGCTGATCCCGCTCGCTCTGCTGATCGCCGCCCCGCCGGCGTTCGGCGGTGCCTGGGCCACCGTCGGTCTGAGCTCGACGCCGGCGGGAACGCCGCCGGGTGAGCCGTGGGGTGTCGACATCACCGTGCTACAGCACGGCCGCACGCCGCTCGAGGGCGTCGCGCCGACCGTCCACATCCGCTCCGGCGACACGACCAGGACGTTCGTCGCCGAGCCGACCGGCAAGCCAGGCGTGTACCACGCACGGGTCGTATTCCCGAGGGCCGGCAAGTGGAGCTATGAGGTGCACGACGGCTTCGTCTCCGACTTCGCCCACACGTTCCCGGCGGTCGAGATCGGCGAAGGCGGTTCCCCGGCCGTGCCTGCCGCCGACACCGCCATCCCCGCGCCCGACGACGGCGGGATCGCCGCCGGCTGGCTGTGGGGCGCGGGCGCGGCGCTCCTGCTGGCGCTCGCCGTGCTCGGCCTCGACCTGCGGCGCCGGACGGCGCAGCGGCCACGGACGCCGGAGCCGGCCGCGTGACTATCGCGACCGCCGTCGCGGGGGGTCTCGCCACCGCGGCGGCGGTCATGGCCGTGCTTGCGTTCACATCCGGTGACGAGAGCGAGGAGCGTGCCGCGGCGCCGCCGACAGCGACCCCGGCGGCGCCGGCGGCCGGCGGCCGCGACGGGCTGGTTGTGTGGACCGAGCAGGGCTGCGGCTCCTGCCACGCGCTCGCCGCCGCCAACTCGCACGGGTTCCTCGGGCCGGACCTCGCCTCGAGCCTCAAGGCGGTCCCGGCCTCCTACATCAGGGACAGCATCGTCGCGCCGGACAAGGCGGCGGCGGCCGGCTACACGACGGGCATGATGCCCGAGGACTACGCGTCGCGGATCGCGCCCGGCGACCTCGACCGGCTGGTCAGCTTCCTGCAGGCGAGCGCGCGGCGCTGAGCTGCTCACCCCAGAGGTGCGCGCGGACGTGCGCCAGGCCCTCGATGTCGTGCACGTCGTCGTGGCGCTCGGGGACGACGAGCAGCGGCGGGTCGCCCAGCCGCTCGCGCAGGTGCTCGACGTTCGCCGCGTCGCGCTCGGCCAGCGCCGCCAGCTCGCGCGCGGATGTCGCCACCCGGCCGGCCAGCTTCTCGCCGAGCTCCTCGACCAGCTCGTCGGGCAGCTCGCCGTTCAGTTCCGGCGCCGTGTGCAGACGGTTGACCACCACGCCGCCGAACGGCATCGCGGCCTCGCGGAGCTTGCGGTGGAAGAAGATCGCCTCCTCGACCGGGTCGTGCTGGGGGGACGTCACGATCAGGAACGTCGTGCCGGGATCGGCGAGCAGCGCGCTGACGCGGTCCGCGCGCGCTGCGAAGCCGTCGATCATGCCGCCCAGCGCGCGGAAGAACACCGACAGGTCCTCGAGCAGATCGACGCCGGTCACGCGCCGCAACAGCCCGAACGCGACGCCGGTGCCGCGCCCGAGGATCCGCCCGCCCAGGCCGGCGGGCCGCAGGAACACCTTGATCGTGCGGCCCTGGAAGAAGCCGGTCAGCCGCTGAGGCGCGTCCAGGAAGTCGAGCGCGTTGCGCGACGGCGGCGTATCGAGCACGATCAGGTCGAACTCGCCGCCGGCGTCGAGGTCGTAGAGCTTGGCGATCGCGGTGAACTCCTGCGAGCCGGCGACCGCGTTCGAGAGTTGGGCGTAGATGCGGTTGGAGAGGACCTCGTCGCGCGTGCGCGCGTCGGGCGCAAGGTGCTCGATCAGCTCGTCGAACGTGCGCTTCGCGTCGAGCATCAGCGCCCACAGCTCGCCGCGCATCTCGACGCCGTGCTCCGCGAAGCGCTCGGGCTCGATAAGGCGCGGCTCGTTGCCGAGCTCCTCGAGCCCGAGCGAGTTCGCGAGTCGCCGCGCCGGGTCGATCGTCACCACGGCGACCTTCGCGCCCTCGGCCGCGGCGCCCATGGCGAGTGCGGCGGCGGTCGTGGTCTTCCCCACGCCGCCCGAGCCGGCGCACACCACGATCCGGCGGCCGGCGAGGAGTTCGGTGATCGAGTTCAGATGAGCCCCTCGCGGACCGCGTGCGCGACGGCCTGCGAGCGGGAGCGGGCGTTCAGCTTCGTCACGACGTCGTGCAGCACGTTCTTCACGGTGCGCTCGGAATAGCACAGTTGCTGCGCGACCTCGCGGGTCGGGTGGCCCGCGGCGATCAGCGAGAGCACCTGCTGCTCGCGATCGGTGAGCCGTGCGGGCGGCGGCTTCTCGTACTCGGGGGCGAGCCCGTCGAGCAGCTCGTGCAGCAGCTCGGACGTGACGACGCCGGTCCCGTCCGCCGCGGCGCGCACGGCGCTCGCGAGCGATTCGGTCGTCAGCGTCTCCTTGCGCAGCACGCCGACGGCGCCGGCCTGGAGCGCGGCGAGCACGCTCTCCTCGGTGCACAGCGAGCTGCACACGACAACGGCGGCGCCGGCCGCCTCGCCCACGGCGCTGATGAAGTCGGGACCGCCCGGCATCGCGTGATCGACGAGCACGAGGTCGGCCGCGAACAGCGCCTCGTCCTCCCACGCGTTGCGCACGCCGTCGGCATGGCCGACCGACTCCACCTCGGGCAGACCTTCGAGGCAGGCAGCGAGCCCCCGACGGTAGATCGTGTGCGGATCGACGACGAAGAGCTTCAAACCGTCCCTGCTTATTCCTCCGCGCCTCCATGGCGCTGTTGCCCGCCCTGCCTGCTGCCGCCATACTACGCAGGAGCCGACCTGATGGAAAGTGCCGTGCCACAGATCCGCAACGACAGGGACGTCAGCGCGTGCCGGACATCCTGAAGACGGTCGGCCGGTACGAGATCCTGCGCGAGGTGGGCCGCGGCGGGATGGCGATGGTCTACCTCGCCCGCCAGACCGACCTCGACCGCTTCGTCGCGCTCAAGGAACTCGCCGCGTTCCACGCCTCCGACGCGGCGTTCGCGCAGCGCTTCCTGCGCGAGTCGCGCGTGGCCGGGTCGCTGAGCCATCCCAACATCGTCACCGTGCACGACTACTTCGAGCACGACGGCACGCCCTACATAGCGATGGAGTACGTCGAGCGCGGTTCGCTGCGCCCGTTCGTGGGGACCATGTCGCTCGCACAGATCGGCGGCGTGCTCGAGGGGCTGCTGGCCGGGCTGGCGCAGGCCGAGCAGCACGGGATCGTCCACCGCGACCTCAAACCCGAGAACCTCATGGTCACGTCGGACGGGCGCGTGAAGATCGCCGACTTCGGCATCGCCAAGGCCACGAACCAGATGCAGACGGGCGCGTTCCTCACCGCCACGGGCACGACCGTGGGGACGCCTACCTACATGGCGCCCGAGCAGGCGATGGCGCAGGAGATCGGGCCCTGGACGGACCTCTACTCCGTCGGCTGCATGGCGTTCGAGATGTTCACGGGGCGGGTGCCGTTCCACGACTCCGACGCCCCGATGGCGATCCTGCTGCGGCACGTCAACGAGCCGATCCCGCCGGTGAAGTCGATCGACGACTCGATCGACGCGGGGATGTCGGAATGGATAGAGCGGTTGCTCGTCAAGGACCCGAAGGGGCGTACGCAGTCGGCCAACGAGGCGTGGGACGACTGCGAGGAGATCTTCATCGGCCTGCTCGGGCCGCGCTGGCGGCGCGGCGCGCGGCTGTCAGGGCTGACCGAGCAACTCGACACGCCGAAGCCGTTGACACCCGCGCCGTTCGACGGCGCGCCGGAGGGCGACGAGCCGTCCGACGACTTCGAGAGCTTCGGCTGGGGACAGCCCGGGCCGGCGACACCGCCTCCGACCGACGCGCCGGCCGGGCCGCTCGAGCCCGGGCCGATCGACGTCCCGACCGGCCCGCCGACCCCGCCGCCGCTCGAGCCGGTGCAGGAGTCGGGCTTCGTCACGTTCGGCGCGCCGGAGCCGGCAGAGGACGCGCCGGCGCCGGCGGCTGAGCCGCCCGCCGGCGATGCGCCCGCTGCGCCGGCGCCCGCTGCGCAGGCGCCGGTGGGCGAGGCGCCCGCTGCGCAGGCGCCCGCCGGCGCCCCGCCCGCCGGCCGCGCAGCCGCCGACGAGTCGTCAGGCTTCGTGACGTTTGGCGCGCCCGCGGACGAGGCGGCGGCGCCGGTCGCGCCGCCGGCCGATCAACCGCCGGCGACGCCGCCCGCGGGTGCGGCGCCGGTCGAGCCGCCGCCCGCTCGCGACCCGGCGGTGCCGCCGGCAGGTGCGGCGCCGGTCGAGCCGCCGCCCGCTCGCGACCCGGCGGTGCCGCCGGCGGGTGCCGCGCCGCTCGAGCCGCCTGTCGCTCGCGAGTCGGTCGAGCCGTCCGTGGACGCGCCGCCCGCCGGCGAGCCGGTCGCGCCGCCGGCGGATGACGAGACGCACGCGCCGGGGTTCAAGACGTACGTCGAGCCGGCGCCGCTGCGGCCGCCGGTGGACGAGCCGCCCGCGGCTGCTCCGTCGCCGCCGGTCGAGCGGCGCGAGGCTGCTCCGCCGCCGCCCGCGGCCGCCCCGGCGCCGCCGGTCGAGCCGCCGGCCGTTCCGCCTACTCCCGCGCCGGCGCCCGAGCCGGTCGCGCCGCCGACGACCTCGATGCGACCGTCATGCCGGAGGCGCTCAAGCGCGCTCCCCCCGAGCCCGCGGCGCCGCGGGAGCGGCGCAGCCTCGTGTTCCCGATCGCGCTCGGCGGCGCGCTCGTCGTGGCGATCGTCGCGGGGGTGCTGATCGGGGGCGGCGGCGACGATGGGGGCGGCAACGGCGAGTCGTCCTCGCCGGTCACGCCCGTCGCCGGCGGGGCGGTCCAGGCCAAGGTGCCGGCTAACTACGCGGCGCTCGCCTCGGTGCCGGAGATCCCCCAGCTCGGCCTCGTCGACGGTGCCGCTTATGCGCCGGGCGGCAGGGACGGCGGCCGGGCGGTCGTGCTCGGCAACACCGCGGCCGACGACTCCACGCTGGTGCCGGAGGACTTCCGCGGCGCGATCGGGCTCGAGCGCGGCGAGGCGCCCGACCGCACCGCGGTCAAGCTCGGCCCGGACGAGCTGCAGGCGTACCGCATGGAGGGCCTGCGGCCGGAAGGTTCTGACCGGGAGGTGACGCTGTACGCGTCGCCGACGTCCGAGGGCGTCGCGAACGTCGCGTGCCTCGCCCCGCCGGCCGACGCCGCCGCGTTCAAGGGCGAGTGCGAGGCGATCGCGAACACCATGCAGATCTCGTCCGGCACGCCGCTCGAGGTCGGCCCGGACCAGGAGTTCGCTAAGACGCTCGGCGACACGTTCGGCAGGCTCCAGAACCAGGTCGCCAAGGGCCAGGAGGCGCTGCGCGGGGACAACGCGACGTTCCGTGTGCAGGCGGCGGCGGCGCGCGACATCCGGGCGGCGTATGCGAATGCGGCGCGGGAATTGCAGGGCGCCGAGCTCAGGCCGGCCGACGAGAGCATCCGCTCGGCGCTCGTCGGGCAGTTGGGAGCGGCTGCGGCGGCGTGGAAGAAAGCGGCGTCCGAGGCCGTCAACAAGGACAGGGGCGGGTTCGCCGCCTCGGAGCCGGCGATCAGGCGCACGACGCAGGAACTCCGGCAGCAGGTGGCCAGGCTCGCGGCGGCCGGATACGAGATCCCGCAATAGCCACCCGCCAGAGGGGTGAGATGGTTCCACCCCAGCCCCGGTTGACAGCGTCCGAAGGGCGCGGGAAGGTAGCCAGTGATGAGCCCCCGTCAGATCGCCATCGTCGCCGTAGCAGCGGTCGCCGCGTTCGCGGCGGCCTTCGCGATCGCCGGCAGCGGCGGCGGGGAGCCCAAGGCTGAGGCCGCTCCGTCGCAGCCGGCCGAGGAAATCGAGGTCGACAAGGCCACCGTGTCTTCCGGCGTGAGCGCCGCGGCGGGCCTGCCCAAGCTGAACCTGCCGAAGCCCAAACCGCAGGCCGAGCCCGAGGAGTCGTCGCCGGGCACGACCGAGTCCGTGCCGACTGAGCCCGCACCGACCGAGCCGGCCCCGACGCAGCCCGAGCCGACCGCGGTCCCGACGCCGGCGCCCACCGCTCCGCCGAGCGGCGGCGGCGGCGAGGAGGCACAGCCCAACCTCGGCGGCGGCGTCGACTGACGCTCAGCGCAGCAGCGCGCGCGCCTCCTCGAGCCGCTCCTGATAGCGGCCGCGGAACTGCTCGGCGGGGCGCTCGACGTCGGCGATCCACCCGCCCCACGTGCCCGGGTCCTTGCCGAAATCGGCGTCGCCGCGGGCGATCTGCTGCTTCTTGTGGGCCAGCGCGTGGTCGACGAACCACTTGATCTGCAGCCCGGGGTTGTCCGGGTAGCCCGCGTACTCGCCCTGATTCCAGATGCTCAGGCGCATCTGGAAGAAGCCGACCGAGTCGGCGTCGCCGAAGTTGAGGTTCTTCACGCCGGACTCGACCAGCGCGGCCATCACCGGCAGCTCCGGCGGCAGCCCTGCCTTCTCAGCCTCCTTCGCGAGCCACTTGGCGAGCGCCTGCTGCCCGGCGTCGTCGCCGGGGTAGTCGGCGGGCACGGCGGAGAGGTCGGGCGGCGGGCCGGCGGGCGCGGGGGCCGGCTCCGCGGGCGCGGGCTGTGCCGGCGCCGGAGGCTCGGCGGGCGGAGTCGCGGCCTCCGCGCGCGCCTTCTCTGCCTCCTCGGCGGTGATCGCGCGTAGGAACAGCGCCGACTCGCGCGGCCCAGGCTGGTCGCCCGCGCTCGCGAGCGCGCGATCGCCGCCGGCCTCGGCCGCAGCGTCCTTGCGGGCCTCCTGAGCCACAAGCGCCCGGAACAGGCCGCTGTCCTGCTGCTGCGCCTCCGCCGCATCGCGCGCGACGGCCGCCTGCGCGGACGCCACCGCGACCGGGTCGATGGCGGGCGCGGCCGGAGCGGCAGGCACGGCCGGCGCGGCGGGCGCCGGCGCCGCGGCGGGCGCATCGAAGCGGCGGCCGCCGGTGAACTGCTCCTTGTAGTACGGCTCGTCGAGGCTCGAGACCTTCACCACGTCGCCCGTGTGCGGGGCGTGGAGGAACTTGTCCCCGCCCATCGAGATGCCGACGTGGTGGACGTAGCCGCTCGCGTCGCGGAAGAACACGAGGTCGCCGGGCAGCAGCTCGGCGCGCGCCACCGCGGTGCCGTTCGTGGCGGCGATCTGGTCGTCGGTCACACGTGGGATCTTCACGCCGGCCTGCGCGTACGCCCACTGCACCAGACCCGAGCAGTCGAAGCCGGTCTGCGGCGTCGAGCCGCCCCAGCGATACGGCGTGCCGGTGTGCTTCTTCGCCTCCTCGAGCGCTGCGAGCGCCTTCGGGCCCGCGCCCTTCGCCATCGCGGGCGGAGCGACCTCCGCCGCCGCGTCGGCTGGTGGCGCGGTGGGTTCGGGTGCGGGTGGTGGGGTGGGGGTGGCGTTGAGGAGTTGGTTGGCTTGGTCGAGTTGGGGTTGGTAGCGGCCGCGGAATTGTTCGGCGGGGCGTTCGACGTCGGCGATCCATTCGCCGTATTGGTTGGGGTCGTCGATCGGTTGGCCGCGGCTGATGCGTTGGTCTTTGACGGCTTGGGCGGTGTCGAGGAACCAGTCGAGTTGTTTGTCGGGGTCGTCTGGGTAGCCGGCGTATTCGCCCTGGTTCCAGATGCTCAGCCGCATCTGGAAGTAGCCGACCGAGTCGGCGTCGCCGAAGTTGAGGTTCTTCAGCCCGGATTCGACCAGGCCGGCCATCACGGGCAGCTGCGGCGGCAGCCCGCGTTTTTGGGCTTCGGCGCCCATCCAGGCGGCGATCTGCTCGCGTGGGGCGTCGTCGCCGGGGTAGCCGGTCGCCTCAAGCGCGGGCGTCGCGGGCGCGGCGACCGGCTCGGCCGGCACGGCCGCGGGCGCGGCGGCGGGTTGCGGTTCGGGCGCGACCGCCTTGAGAAACAGGTTGGAGTCCCCGGCTTTGGCCGGGCCGGGGGTGGCGGAGGCGAGCTTGCCCGGCTGCAGCGCGGCGAACAGCCCCGACTGCTTGCGCGGATCCGGCGCGGGCGCCGCGGCGGGCGCTGCCGGCGCGGGCGCCGGCGCCGCGGCGGGCGCGGCCTGCACCGCCGCGGGCGCGGCCGGCGCGCCGGCGGCCAACTCGGCCGGCAACTTGAAATCCGGCGTGATCGACTGCTTGAAGCCGACGTGGATGTGGTTCTGATGCGCGGCGTCGGTGAAATACCCGGGCCCGTTGATCGCGAACGGCGACCCGATCTCATCGGGGCGGATCGCCGGATCGAACCCAGACAGCTCTGACGCGATCTCGCGCGCCAACGCGCTGCCCGGGCTCACGATCTCGCCATCGATCGAGGCGATATCCAAACCGCGCCCGAACGCGTGATTAGAGATCGACCCGCCCGCCGTGAACTTGGAGTGATCGCTGCACATGCACGACACCACGATCTTGTGCTCCTGGCTGAGCTTGGTCAGCACACCCACGATCCGCGGATCGATCCTGCCCGCCTTCAAATCGGCCACCCCGACCTCGTCAAAGACCACGTTCTCGTTGTTCAACACCGCCAACGCCTCAGCATCAGGCGCACCACCCGAACCCTCCTGCCCAAACTGCCCCGGATCAATCGGCACCGCAGCCGCCACCGGCGCCGCAGGCGCGGTAGGTTCGGGTGCGGGTGGTGGGGTGGGGGTGGCGTTGAGGAGTTGGTTGGCTTGGTCGAGTTGGGGTTGGTAGCGGCCGCGGAATTGTTCGGCGGGGCGTTCGACGTCGGCGATCCATTCGCCGTATTGGTTGGGGTCGTCGATCGGTTGGCCGCGGCTGATGCGTTGGTCTTTGACGGCTTGGGCGGTGTCGAGGAACCAGTCGAGTTGTTTGTCGGGGTCGTCTGGGTAGCCGGCGTATTCGCCCTGGTTCCAGATGCTCAGCCGCATCTGGAAGTAGCCGACCGAGTCGGCGTCGCCGAAGTTGAGGTTCTTCAGCCCGGATTCGACCAGGCCGGCCATCACGGGCAGCTGCGGCGGCAGCCCGCGTTTTTGGGCTTCGGCGCCCATCCAGGCGGCGATCTGCTCGCGTGGGGCGTCGTCGCCGGGGTAGCCGGTCGCCTCAAGCGCGGGCGTCGCGGGCGCGGCGACCGGCTCGGCCGGCACGGCCGCGGGCGCGGCGGCGGGTTGCGGTTCGGGCGCGACCGCCTTGAGAAACAGGTTGGAGTCCCCGGCTTTGGCCGGGCCGGGGGTGGCGGAGGCGAGCTTGCCCGGCTGCAGCGCGGCGAACAGCCCCGACTGCTTGCGCGGATCCGGCGCGGGCGCCGCGGCGGGCGCTGCCGGCGCGGGCGCCGGCGCCGCGGCGGGCGCGGCCTGCACCGCCGCGGGCGCGGCCGGCGCGCCGGCGGCCAACTCGGCCGGCAACTTGAAATCCGGCGTGATCGACTGCTTGAAGCCGACGTGGATGTGGTTCTGATGCGCGGCGTCGGTGAAATACCCGGGCCCGTTGATCGCGAACGGCGACCCGATCTCATCGGGGCGGATCGCCGGATCGAACCCAGACAGCTCTGACGCGATCTCGCGCGCCAACGCGCTGCCCGGGCTCACGATCTCGCCATCGATCGAGGCGATATCCAAACCGCGCCCGAACGCGTGATTAGAGATCGACCCGCCCGCCGTGAACTTGGAGTGATCGCTGCACATGCACGACACCACGATCTTGTGCTCCTGGCTGAGCTTGGTCAGCACACCCACGATCCGCGGATCGATCCTGCCCGCCTTCAAATCGGCCACCCCGACCTCATCAAAGACCACGTTCTCGTTGTTCAACACCGCCAACGCCTCAGCATCAGGCGCACCACCCGAACCCTCCTGCCCAAACTGCCCCGGATCAATCGGCACCGCAGCCGCCGCCGGCGCCGGCACCGCGGGCGCCGGCTGGGCGGCAGGTGCGGGCGCGGCCTGCGCCGCGCCGGCGGCCGCCGGCTCCGGCCCGCCCTCCGACGGCTCTAGCCGGACGGGGCCGTCCGGCAGCTCGGCGCCGCCGGGCGTCCCGGTGCGGAGCTCGCCGCCGCTCTCCGTCGGCTTCGGCTTCGGGTCGGCCAGCTCGGGCGCGGCAGGGGGCTCCTTGGACGCGGCGACGGCGCCTGCTATCTCGGGGGGCGCCGGCGCAGCGTCGGCCTTCGCGGACGAGGACGACTTGGCGCCGTCGGACGAACCCGCAGCGTCGGCGCCGGATGAGGCGCCGGCGCCGGATGGGGCGGCGGCGGCCGACGAAGCGCCAGCGACGGGCGCGGCGCCGTTGCCGCCGGCGGCCTCCTCCGCGCCCTCGTCGGGCGGCGCGAGCGGCGCCGCGCTCTGCTCGGGCGCACCTGCGAGCGAGCCCGCCCCGGGCAGCGCCGGCAGGTTCACCCGGCTGAGCACGTCGCCGAGCGAGCCCGTGAGGTCCTCGATGTGCGGCACGACGTGCTTCGAGAACTCGTACATGCCCATGCCCTCCATGGCGGCGGCCATCATCACGCCGGCGAGGCTCGAGCGCGACTCGCGGATGTCGAGCGTGTGCATCGCCTTGCCGCCGCCGAGGCGCATCTCCTCGGCCAGCCCGTCGAGCCCGGCCTCGCGGCACGCCAGCGCCGGGTCGCGCCGGAAGCGGTCGCGGAACGCCGGGTCGGCGAGCAGACGCTCGATCAGCTGCGCGGCGATCTCGGACTCAGTCGCGGCCACGGGTCATGCTCCCACACCGCGTATACGTTCCAACAGCGGCTTCCCGACCACCACGACCGCCGGAACGAAGAACGCGACCCACAGCGTCCCCATCACGACGTGCACGATCCAGGCCGGCGCCAGCTCGGTCATGATCGGCTCGTATCGCAGCGTCAGTACGACCGCGAACGCGCCCGCGAGCACGGTCCAAGCGAGCCCCCAGAGCGAGTAGCGCGCGAGCACCGGCGAGTCGCCCGAGCGCCCGCGGCCCGACAGCCGCCGCGCGAACTGCTCGCGCGCCCGCCGTCGCAGCCCGGGCTCGCGCAGCCAGTCGACGAGCATGTGGTAGCCGTCGCGCTCGATGAACGGGTTCAGGTTGAAGAACGCGCCGACGTAGCCCGCGAACGCGAGCTGGAAGAAGATGTCGCGCACGGTCCCGCCGGGCAGCGCCAGGCAGCAGAGCGAGAAGATCGCGGCGAGCGAGAGGTCCGAGACAGGGCCGGCCGCGCTGATCGCGATCCGCCGCCGGCGCGGCTCGAACCACGCCTCGCTCGTGTCGACGAACGCGTACGGCAGGATCACCACCAGCTTGAGGCCGGCCTTCTCCACGCGCCGCCCGAACGACGCCATCGCCAATGCGTGCGCGGTCTCGTGCACCGCAGCGATCGCGAAGCGGCCGAGCAGGAACACGAGCCCGCCGATCCCGATCTTGCTCGCGACCACGAACGGCGTCCCGTAACGCAGCGCGATCAGCGCCGCGAACGCGCCGATGCCCGCGACGCACAGCGCGCCGATCAGCCACAGCGCCGGGCGCGTGAACAGCACCCACCCGCCGTCGCGATACAGCGCATCGATGCGCGGCCCCAGGCCGCGGAACACCTTCTCGCGCGGCGTGATCAGGCGCCGCCAGAAGCCGGGCGCCTCCGCCCGCGACTCCGTGCCGGCCACGCCGGTGAGGAAGCCGCGCTCGCCGAGGTCCGCCAGCAGCCGTGCAAGCCGCGCGGCGCCGGTCGCGCCGAAGCGCTGCTCGGACTCGCCGATCAGGTCCACGAGCGAGCGCGAGCCGTCGATCAGCTCGAACAGCTGCGCATCGTTGTCCGACAGCCGCAGGTATCCGTCGCGCGACAGGTCGCGCAGGACCCACCGGCGCGGGCCCTCCTCGGCGTCCAGCCGTTTGAGCGCGTAGCCCGAGCGCACGCGCGGGTGCATGCCGAACTGGGTCGCCTGCGCGCTCACGTTCGCCTGGCCGACGGCCCCGACCACGAGCGAGGCGCCCGGACGCACGACGATCGTGCGGCCCGCCTCCGCAGCCTCGCGCCGCCGCTCGACGCCGATCTCCTGATCGCCGACCCTGATGCGCGCGCCGTCGCGCAGCGCCAGCGCGCCCGTGATGCGGGCGCCGTCGACGTAGGTCCCGTGACTCGACCCGGCATCCTCGATCCGCGCGCCCGCGGCCGAGATCCGGGCGTGCAGCCGCGAGACGCTCGGATCCTCGAGCCGCAGCGTCGCTGCCGGTCCGCGCCCGATCGTCACGTCCTCCACCAGCGGGATGCGCGCGCCCCCGGCCAGCACCAGCTCGAGCGGCGCGGCGCCGGCGCCGAGCGGCGCGCCGCAGCTGCCGCAGAAGGCAGCCCCCCGCGTCACCTGGCGGTGGCATTCCCGGCACAGCATTACCCCGACTTCTACTCCACGGCCAGCGGCTGGAACGCCATGTTGTCCCCGCCGAGCTTGAGCTGCTGCTGCTCTTTCGGGTTCGCGACCGCGAGCCGCACCAGGTCACCGGTCACCGAGTTGAGGCAGTCGTCGGCCTGGACGACGACGAGGTCCACGCCGTCGGGCCGCCAGTTCACCTTGCACGCGCGCACCCCGAGCCGCTCGGCGTCGGCGAGCTCGAAGTCGCCCCGCTTCGCCATGAACAGCTCGCCGCGCCCGTTGGCGCCCTGGCGCACGACCGCCATCTGCTTGCCGTCCGGCGAGAACGCCGCGTCTAGCACGCCCTCGTCGGGCTTCGTTGGGTCTGTCGCGGTCACGATCTCGCCCTTGGAGTAGTCGTCCGGATCGGCGGAGAACGGCCGCTTGGTCTTCCACTGCACCATGCCGAACAGCCGCGTCTCGGGATTGCCCCCCCAGGCGAGGATCGACCGGCCGTTCGGCGCCCAGTTGATCTTGCGCTCGATGATCGTCTCCGGCTCCTCCTTGCAGCGCGTCGACATGCCGTCGGCGTCGATCAGGCCGAAGCAGAGATCCGAGCTGGTGTCGGACCTCTTGGCCATCGCGAGCACGTTCGCATCGGTCGTGGGCGCCCACGCGAGGTCGCTGAAGAGCTCGCCCTGCTCGGTCAGCTGCTTCGGGCTCTCGTCGGGCTTCGCGCGGTTGGAGAGGAACACCTGCCCGTCGCTGGTGTAAGCGATCGCGGTGCCGTCCGGGCTCCATGCCGGGTCGTGCTCGACCGGCGACCCCTCGGCGATCGGGTCCAGCTTCTTGCCGTCGACGCCGTTGGCGAGCAGCACGTCCTTGCCGTCGTCGAACGCCAGCTGCGGGAAGCCGGCCGAGACGAACAGCGTGACCGTGCTGCCCGCCTCGACCTCGGTGCCCGGCTTGGGATCGACACGGAACACCGTGGCCTTCTCCGCCTCGTCGAACTGCTTCTTGACCTTCGGGACCAGCCCGAGGTCGCCCACCTTCTGGGCGTACTCCTCCTGAGGGGCGCCCTCGACCTCGGGCACCTTCAGCGGCTCGCCCTCGCCGCCTCCGCCACCTCCGCCCGCTCCGTCCTCTTCGCCGCCACCGTCGCCGTCCACGACCGCGTTCGGGCCGCCCTGGCCCTTCTTGGGTACGACCGTGAAGATGTCGACCGGCTTGCCCTCCTGGACGATCTCCTTGGCGGCCGGGATCTGGCTCTTGATCGTGGCCTTGGGGTCGACCGGCTGCGGCGTCGCCTGACCGAGCGTCAGGCCCTCCTCGCGCAGCGCCTTCTCGGCGTCGCCCGGTGTCTTGCCGGCGAGGTCGGGGACCGTCACCTTGCCGTCGCCGACCGCGACGAGGATCGCGACCTCGGAGTCCTTCTTCGCCGTCTCGCCGGCGGCCGGCGTCTGGCTCAGCACCGTGCCGGGCGGCGACTCGGGGTCGACCTTCTCCTTCACCTGCGCCGCGAGCCGCAGCTCAGCGTCGGTGACCGTCTGCTCCGCCTCGAACGCGGACTTCTTGCCGACCACGTCGGGCACCTCGACGTTCTTGGGCAGGAAGAGGAACAGCAGCAGCAGCAACAGCAGCAGCAGCGGGATCACGACCGCGAGCCACCACGGCAGCCATGGCTTCTGGCGGAAGACCGCCTGCGTCGGCAGCAGCGGGCCGGCCGGCGGCGGCGCGCCGGCGCCGCGGCTGGGCATCTTCAGCTGGTCGAGCCGCAGGTTCTGCTGCTTGAGCCGGGGCGCCTGCACGCGCGGCCCGCGCACCTGCGGCTGGCGCAGCTTCACGCCGCCGGGGCCGACCGACAGGTTCGGCTTGCCGATGCGCGGCCCGGAGACCTTCGGGCCGCGCACGGCCTTGCCGAGCAGCCCTCGGCCGCCGCCGCCGCCCCCGTCGCGCCCTTCGTCCTCGGCCTGCTCCTCCTCGGCCGCGGCCGCGACCGCCTCGGCGTCGGTGCTCGTGCGCACCTCGAGGCGGCGTTCGTGCGGGCGCCCGATCCACATCTGCTTCGGCGGGCGGACGGTCATCGTCGTCTGCAGCGTCTCGCCCGGCTGCACCTCGACGCGCGGCGGCACGAAGCGGAAGTTGCACTCGCCGTCGGTGTCCGAGCCATCGAATGCGACGTGCGAGGGCGCGTTGGCCTTGTTCTCGACGCGCACCTCGTAGCGGACCTTGCGCCGCCCGGACGCGCGCTCGGGCTCGACCTTCGTCCCGAGGTCGTCGAACGGCTGGATGCCGAGCAGGAACGGCGCCGCCGTCGCCTCGACGCCGTTCGCCTTGGAGTCGGCGACCAGCTCGAGCTCCCACACGCGCGCCTCGGCCTCGGCCGTGCGCGGCGGGTGCAGGTGGACCTCGACCTCCTGCTCGTAGGTGCCGCCCGTGCCGAACGGGACCAGATACACCGTGTCGGGGTAGACGGTCCACCACGAGTCCGGCATGCCGCGCACCGAGAGCGCGTAGTTGTCGACGATCCCCGAGGTGTTGCGGATCAGCGCGAGCACGCGCTCGCGCCCGCCGGCGTCGACGCCGAGCGCCAGCGTCTCGTCCTGCACCGGCGTCTCGTCGGGCAGCCGCAGCGAGATCGACGCGATCCGCTGCGCCTCCTCGGCGGGCGCCGGCGCCGCGTCCTGGCGGAGCGTCTCCGGCGGCCGCGGCGGGAGCTCGCCCGCGGCGGCCGGCGCGGGCGGGGGCGGCGGCGGCTCAGCGGGGGCCGGCGCGGCGGCGGGCGGCTCGGGGGCGGCCGGAGCCGGCGTGGGTGGCGCGGCGGCCTCGGCGGCGGCGGCCTGCGCCATCTCCGGCGTGACCGCCTCGACGAACCCGGTCGGATCCCAGCGCAGGTACTCGCCGCACTCGCAGAAGTCACGATCGTTCGGGTTCTCCCTGCCGCAGCTCTGACAGGTCCTCATGACGAGTCTCCGCTCTTCTTCGCCGCCTTGACCCGCAGCCGGTAGGTGCAGTGGACCGGCTTGCACTGCTCGATCCAGCGGGCGACGGCTGCCTGGGTCGTCTCGGGAATCGGCTTGTCGCAATAAACGACAAACGAGCCCGCAGAAGATTCCAGCGCCGGCTCCTCGTCGCCCCAGGTGACGCCGCCGTTGTCCTCGACCCGCAGCGGCAGCTTCGGGAACGCGAGCTCGAGTGCGAGCTCCAGCCCGCGGACCGTGCCGCGGCGGCGGCTCAGCTCCGCCGACTCGCGCACCAGCCGGCGGCGCTCGCGCAGCGGCTGGGACTCGTCGACCTCGACGCCGAGCCAGGCGGCGAGCAGGTTCAGCACGTCGCGCGGCGCGTGGTCGGGGTTGAAGTAGGCGGGCAGCGCGTCGATCACCGCGACGATCGGGTCGAGCACCGCCTCGAGCGCGCCGACGAAGCGCATCCCGAAGTCGCCCTCCTGGTACATGGCGGGCAGCCCGCCGCGCAGATACGCGCGGTTCGACGCGACCGGCGGCGTCTCGCGCGCGCCGCTCGCGAGCTGCACCATCAGCGTGCCGAAGCCCGCCCCGGCGAAGGTGCGGTAGTCGCCGTCGCCGTTTCCGTCGGCCGTCTCCACCTACGTCTCCCGGTGCGTCGCCTTGACGATGTGCTGGCCCGAGGCGATCAGCTCGCCCGGCTCGAGCACGATGTGCGTCCCGGCCGGCTTGTGCGACTGCTCGCCGGTGACCATGTCGGTCTCGTAGATCCGCAGGATCTTCACGAACTCGACGCCGTCGATCGCGTGCACGATCCCGTACAGCTCGCCCTGGTTGAGCGAGCGCCCGAACGGCCAGCCGCCGCCGAGGCCGTGCGCGTCGCCGCCGACCAGCGGGTTGAGGTACGTGTAGAGCGCGTGCGCGACGTCCTCCTCCACGCGCGCGGGATCGGCGAGCGGCGACGCCTGCAGGTTGACCACGACCGACAGGCCGCGGAACTTGCACGGCAGCAGCTGCAGCCGCGTGCCGATCAGCCGCCGCGCGTCGAGGTACTCGGCGACGTCGCGCAGCAGCGGCTCGTCGGGCACCAGCTGCTCGTAGCTCAGCTGGCGGTCGGCCGGGAACACGTGCGGGAGGATCTGCAGCGGCACGGGGCCGCCGTCGTTCGGCGCGAGGCAGACCGCGCGGGCGACGCGCGGGGAAGCCTCGCCGGCGAGGAACTCGAAGTCCTCGGCGGTCACGGCGCGGTAGCGGGTGCGGATCTCCATCGACGCGCGCGCACGCGCGTGCTCGAGTGGCTCGGCGTCGACGCCGCCGGTCGCGGCCACGGGATTGCTGACCGTGTCGATTCCCGGGATCGGGCTGCGCAGCACGGCGAGCGTGCCGGCCGCGACGTTGCCGGCGCGTCCGCCGCCGAAGCGGTAGCGGGTCATGCGCACGATCGCGCCCTTGGCCGGCACCGCGCCGTACTGCGACCAGCCGCCGTCGGTCTCGCGGATCGCGGGCCCGAGCTCGATCTCGCCCGACACGACGTCGAGCGTGTAGTGGCGCTCGAACGGAGTCGAGTCGACGAAGTTCTCGCGCAGCTCCCAGCGCTCCCAGTCGCCCGACTCGGGGTCCTGCACCTCGAGGTGCTCGCTCCCGCTCGGCTTGAGCACCGGGGCGTTGCGCAGCTGGAACGACTGGCCGGGCGTGCCGTCGGAGATGCCGAGCACCTCACTCTCGGCGCGCGCGGAGTGCGAGGACTCCAGCAGGGCGCCGACGGGGGCGGCGGTGATCGAGTAGACCTCGGGCGGGTGGGTGTACGTCGTGCTCGCGCCGCTGCGCGTCTTCTCGTCGATGCGGCAGCGCAGCCAGCGCAGCCGCTTGCCGGCGAGCGGCTCGATCGCGCTGCGCGGCGGGCACTGAAGCTCGACCGTGCCCGAGCCGTAGTTGAAGCCGCCGGTGAGGTCCTCGAGCACCTCGGCGTCGTCCCACCGGCCGTCGCCGGCGGACACCTCCCAGCGCAGCGGCGGGTCCTCGGGATCGACGCCCGCGCCGCGCGCCGTGGACGCCTCCATCGAGACCTGGAGGATGAGCTTGCCGATGTCCTCCTCGAAGCCGAGGTAGAGCGCGTCGCCGACCTGCGGCGGGGCGCTGAACGGCAGCTGGTCGGGGCCCTGCGGCTTGGCGGTCCCGTCGATCACGCCGATCTCCGCGAACTTGTTCGCGCGCTGGACCAGGTACGCGGCCGGACGTGCCGGCGGGATCGTGAAGTCCTCGTCGACCTGGAACACGATCGACTCATCGGTCGCCGTGCGGCGCGTGCCGACCTCGGTCTCGCCGCCCGCGATGTCGATGCTGCGCTCGGCCGGCGAGCTCAGCCGGAAGCGCAGCTTGGTGTGCGCGCCGGTCGGCCCGTCGAGCCGGATGCCGAGCAGTTCCATCAGCGCGACGTGGAGCTTGTCCGGCACGCGGTTGAGCCGGTAGATCGTCATCTCGGTCATCCACGCGAACAGCTCGATCAGCGTGATGCCGGGATCGGAGACGTTGTGCTCGGTCCATTCCGGACACGCGCGGTGGATGCGCGTCCGCGCCTCGGACACCAGCTCCTGGAAGCGGCGGTCGTCCAGCTCGATCGGCGGGAGTCTCACTCGCTCTCCTCCTCCGGGATCACATAGAAGGGGTAGACGAGGTTGCGCTGGTTGTTGGTCGAGCGCACGCGGTAGGAGACCGTGATCAGCAGCCGGCCCTCGTCGACGCCCGAGAGGTCGAACGAGAGGTCCTCGACGTCGATGCGCGGCTCCCAGCGGTCGAGCGCCGCGCGGATCGCGGAATCGAGCTTGCCGATCATCGCGGCGTCGATCGTGTCGAACACGAGGTCGTGGACGGCGCAGCCGAACTCCGGCCGCATCTCGCGCTCGCCCGGGGCCGTGCCGAGGATCAGCGCGATCGCCTGCTCGATGTCGTCCTCGCCGCCGGCCAGCGACAGCCCGCCGCGCGCGTCGACCTGGAGCGGGAACGCGAGGCCTGAGCCGAGGATTTCTGACATTCCGTTCCGAACCTATCCGATGTTGATTATCGGTCCGCGGATGGTTACGCCCGCCGGCGAGAGCTGGATCTGCGACGGCCCGCACTTCAGCGTCAGCGACACCGAACCCTCGACCGTGACCTCGGTCTTGCCCTTCACGCTCACGCTCTGCCCCTCGATCGAGAACGGCTGCGTCGCGGTGAGCGACGCCTTGCCCTGCGTCTTGTTCGTCCAGTCGCGGTCGTAGGTCTCCTCGACCTTGTCGGCGATCGTCACGGTCAGCGGCCCGCCGCTCTTGATCGTGTACGCCTTCTTCGACTCCGAGTGGACGTCGGCGTCGCTGCGCACCACGAACGATCCGTCCCGGTCGTGCAGGAGCAGGTCGCCGGGCAGGTCCTGGCCGTTGAACAGCGAGCCGAGCACGTAGGGGCGCGTGGTGTCGCCGTGCTCGAAGCCGACGAGCACCTCCTCGCCTACGACCGGGAGCATCAGCGCGCCGCGCTCGTTGCCGGCGCTCATCGCCGCGATGCGCGCCCACGCGCTCTCGGTGTCGCCGCTCAGTGCGGGGAAGCCGACGCGCACGCGTCCCATCTCCTCGGGGTCGTTCGTGTTGGTCACGACGCCGAGCACGAGTTGCGAAGCGAAGTCGGGCTGGGCGGGTCCCGCGCCGCCGACGGCGCCGAGGATCGTGTGCGTCGGGGAGTTCGCGAACTGCGTGATGTACGAGCTGCCGCCGCGCAGGACGTGCGTCGAGGTGGCGACGCGGTAGGTGCCGCTGAACGATGACCCCACGCCCTTCACGTTCACCATGACGCCCGCCTTGATGCGCGGATTCCCGGGACCGGTTCCCTCCGCGGCGATGTAGCCGTTCGCGAGCTTGTCGAGGAGCGCCTGGGCGAGCGTCCTGCCCTCGCCCATCGTCTTCACCGGCTCGGTCGCCACGTGCATCGTCGCCTCGGCGAACGCGCCGGCCACCTGCGCCCGGTCGATCCCGATCTCCGCGATCTGCTCAGGCTGCGCCGCCTCGGCCTCGATCGACTCCTTCGTCATCGGGTCGTGCGCGAACACGCTCACGGTGCTCACCTGCTGCACGGCGGTCATGCGCGGGCGGAACGATGCGAGCGTCTTCGGCCACTCCAGCTCGACCGCGCCCCCGCCGCCCGGCTTGCGGAAGTGCGCCTTGGTGTCCTCGATCACGAACTCGAAGCCGCAGCGTTCGGCGAGCCGCCAGATGAAGTCCCAGTCGGTCTCGTTGTCCTGCTGCATGAAGTCGTACGGATCGCCGCTCGACTCGCCGTCGAACTCCAGGCCGTTCTCGGTCACGACCTTCTTGACGATGTCGGTCGCGGTCTGGTTCTGGAACACGCGCACCTTGCGCGACCGGTGCAGCAGGTGCGCGCGGTCGTACGCGTTGACGGTCAGCGAGCAGCCGCCGGCGCCGAATACCGGCTCGAGCGAGACGACGTCGCCGATGAACAGCGTCTCCGGCGCCTCGTGCTCGCGCGCGCCCAGCCGGACCTCGATCTTCTTGCCGATCTCGAACGGCTGCGAGTCGATCCCCTCGGCCTTCGGGAACTGGATGCCCACCGTGCAGACGTCGGGCAGCCGCAGGTGGTCGACGACGCGGATCTCCTTGATCCGGTCGCGATGCTCCTGCGACAGCTCGCCGCCGTCGACGAGGACGGTGTACGTCGGGACGTGCTCGCGTGAGGTCTCGCGCGGCATCAGTCCAGCGTGGGGATCGTGAGGTCGGAGCCGCGGCGCAGGTGCAGCGGGTTGTCGATCCCGTTGGCCTCGGCGATCGGGCGCCAGCGTGTCGGGTCGCCGTAGGCGTCGTAGGCGATCGCGGGCAGCGAGTCGCCGTCGCGGACCTGGTGCACGCGCAGGCCGCGTTGGGCGCGGGTCGTCGGGTTCTGGCCCTCGCTCGTGCCCGAGCCGGACGCGGTCGAGGCCTTCTCGGCCTGCGCGAGCTCGAGCTCCACCGTGGCCCGGATCGGCTCGCCGTTGGGGTGGAACAGGATGTACTGGATCGTGAGCGAGACCGGGACCGACTTGGGCAGGTCGACCGAGCCCCAGCGGAACGTGACGAACGGCGGAGCAGCCCCGCCGCCGCCTCCGCCGCCATCGGTCTCCATCATCTTGAGCAGGTTGTTGGCGGTCTCCTTGACGCTCTCGTCCGGCCCCAGCAGCGACACGTCGAGGAGCAGCGAGAGCTGGGTGCGACGCGGCAGGCCGCCGCCGAACTCGCCCTCGGGCAGGTCGACGCCCGTCGTCGGCTTGAAGTTCCACACGTTGGTCTTGCTGACCGTGTAGCTCTGTGGGTTGAACGCGCACTCGATCGGCTGGGCGCCGTCGACCTCGAGCTGTGCGCGCTGGAAGCCCTGCGGGATCGGCATCTCAGGTCACCTTGAGCCCGGCATGGGCGATCTCCAGCGACTCCATGCAGATGCCGCTGCCGGAGCTGTCGATCTCGGGTCCGGTCCACGCGATCGGGAACGCGTCGGCGAACGTCCAGGTCCGCTCGGCCTCGGCTGTCCGCAGCGTGAGCGTGATCTCCTTGAGCTGCGGCTCCGTCTGCGTGGCGCCGAACCACTTGAGCAGCACGTCCTCCTTCGTGAGGCCGCGCGAGAGCACGAGGTTGGGGTAGTGCAGGCCGCCCGGCAGGCGGTGGACGAAGTCGTTGTTGCCGCCCTCGCGGTACTCGAGCACGTCGACGTTCATGCGGAGCCCCGTGCAGCTCATGAAGAAGCCGACCGTGTCGATCTCCGGGATCCGCAGGACGAACGAGTGGACTCCGAAGGGCTGGATGGCGGGAGACATTGGCGGTTGCTCAGAAGGGGTGTTGGATGAGTTGGCCGAGCTGCTCCTGCTCGTCACGTAGGCGGCGGAGGAGCTCGTCGTAGGTGGCGTCGCCGCCTCCTCCGCTGCTGCTGCCGCCGCCGCCGAGGGCGGCCAGGCCGGACGCTGCGGCGCTGCGCGCGGCGGCCCCGGCACCCGCGATCGCGCCCTGCGCGGCGGCGCCCGCCTCCTGCGCAGCGCCGGACGCGGCTGCGCCCGCGGCCGACGCGAGCGCTCCTCCCAGGGACGCCCGCGCGAGCTGCTGGGTCGGCGCGGGGCTCGGGTGCGGCGCGTCCGATGCCCAGCGCGAGAGCGTTCGCGGCGCGGTGGGTGCGGGGCTCGGCGACGGTGGCGGTGCCGGGCGCGATGGGGCGACGAGCCGCATGCTCGGACGCGGACGGGCCGGCGCCGCCGGGGCCGGCGGCGCGGGTGGTGCTGCGGGTTCGGCCGCGCGGCCGCCGAGCGCTCTGCGCAGCCATCCGGCCGGCGACGCCCCAGGCCCGGCCGGGGGCTGAGCGGGTGGGCGGTGGAGGCGCGGCCTCGAGCGAGGGTCGGAATGCTGCGGACGGCGGGCCGGGTCAGGCAGCGCCGGAGCGCCGGCGGCGGAAGCGGGGGCGCGCGTCATGCGCGGCATGGAGCCCTCGCTGCGCTCGACGAGCGCCGCTGACGACTCTCGCGGAGCCGCTCTGGGGGTGCTCGCCGACGACTCTCTCGGAGCCGCGTCCGGCGTGCTTGGCGCCATGTGAACGGCTGCGCGCGGCGCCGCTTCGGGGGTGGCCGGCCTCGTGCGTGACGCCGACGACTCGCGCGCCGCGACTCCGGTCGCCGTGTGCGCCCCGGGCTGCGGGCCGCCAGTCGCGTCCGGCGCCGAGGCAGACGTGTGAGGTGACAGGCGCGGCAGGTCGCGTGGCGCCTCGCGCGTCGTTGCGGCGGCGGGTGAAGGACGTCCCCTTAGTGCGTCCAGCGCCCGCCGGATCGGGCCCGGGCGCGAGGGGAGAGGCGGAGGTGCCTGCCTCGGCGTGCGCCGCAGCGCGGGCCGGGCCGGCTGCGCGGGCACCGGCGGAGCGACGCGCTGTACTGCCACGCGCTGGGAGCCGGATGGGATCTCGGTCGCGTGCGCGGTGGCCGGAAGCGGCGCGGCGGCGGCGGGCGCCGGGTCCGTCACGGTCGAGCGCGTAGGCGGGGCCGGCGGAGCCGCGGGCCCTGGCTGCGCGACGGGGGCTGCGGCGGTCGGAGAAGTCGCGGCCGGAATCGTCGCGGTCCGCTCCGAGGCTGGCGTCGGCGTCGCGCGATCGGCGGGCGGGGCGGGAGCGGTCTCGACCGAGCGGTGCGGGCTGCCGGCCGGCGCGACAGGCTCGCTGCCGCGCGCGGGCGTCGAGGGGGCGGGCGTGGTACCGCCTGCGGGTGCCGAGACGGCGGCCGACGGGCTGCCGGTATGCGTCGAAGAGGCGGGCGTGGTCTGGCCCGCGGGCGTCGGGGCGGCGGCCGGCGGGCTGCCCGTGCGTGTCGAGGGCGCAGGATGCGCGGGCGTGGTCTGGCCTGCGGGCGTCGAGGCGGCGGCCGGTGGACTGCCGGTAGGTGTCGAGGGCGCCGGATGCGCGGGCGTGGTGCGGCCTGCGGGCGTCGGGGCCGCGGCCGGTGGGCTGCCGGTGGGTGTCGAGGCCGCCGGAGGCGCGGGCGTCGAGGCGGTGGCCGGTGGGCTGCCGGTGGGTGTCGAGGCCGCCGGAGGCGCGGGCGTCGCGGCGGCGGCCGGTGGGCTGCCGGTGGGTGTCGAGGCCGCCGGAGGCGCGGGCGTCGCGGCGGCGGCCGGCGGGCTGCCCGTGGGTGTCGAGGCCGGCGGAGGCGCGGGCGGCGCGGCGGCGGCCGGCGGGCTGCCCGTGGGTGTCGAGGCCGCCGGAAGGGCGGGCGTGGCGGGGGCCGGCGGGCCGGGCGTGGTGTCGCGCGCCGAGGTCGACGGGGTCGCTGTGGCATCGGCCGGAGGAGGCTTGCGCGCGAGGCGGTGCGGCTTGCCGGCCTGTGGGCGCGGGGCGGCGCCCTCCACGATCCGCGCGCCGCGGATCGGGGCGCGCCGGCTCGCCGGCTCCGGCGCGGGTTCGACGGCGTCGTCGCCGCCGGCCTCCGCCTTTCCCTTCTTCCACGCCAGCGCCTCCGCCAACCCGAAGGTCGATTGCACGGGCGTCCCATCCGCCATCAGCGGCAGCTCGACTGCCGGCTCTACCGGCGCCGCCGGGGTGGAGGTGATGTCGCCCGCGGACGCTGCGGGGCCGGGCGCCGTGTCGCGCGCCGGCGTCGACGGGGCGGGCGTGCTCGGGCCCGCGGGCGTCCTGCCGGCTGGGGGGCTGCCGGTGGGTGTCGAGGGCGCCGCAGGCGCGGGTGTCGAGGCGGCGGCCGGCGGGCTGCCGGTGGGAGTCGAGGCCGCCGCAGGCGCGGGTGTCGAGGCGGCGGCCGGTGGGCTGCCCGTGGGTGTCGAGGGCGCCGGATGCGCGGGCGTGGTGCGGCTTGCGGGCGTCGGGGCCGCGGCCGGTGGGCTGCCGGTGGGTGTCGAGGCCGCCGGAGGCGCGGGCGTCGAGGCGGTGGCCGGCGGGCTGCCCGTGGGTGTCGAGGCCGCCGGAGGCGCGGGCGTCGAGGCGGCGGCCGGTGGGCTGCCGGTGGGTGTCGAGGCCGCCGGAAGCGCGGGCGTGGCGGGGGCCGGCGGGCCGGGCGTGGTGTCGCGCGCCGAGGTCGACCGGGTCGCTGTGGCATCGGCCGGAGGAGGCTTGCGTGCGAGGCGGTGCGGCTTGCCGGCCTGTGGGCGCGGGGCCGCGCCCTCCACGATCCGCGCGCCGCGGATCGGGGCGCGCCGGCTCGCCGGCTCCGGCGCGGGTTCGACGGCGTCGTCGCCGCCGGCCTCCGCCTTTCCCTTCTTCCACGCCAGCGCCTCCGCCAACCCGAAGGTCGATTGCACGGGCGTCCCATCCGCCATCAGCGGCAGCTCGGCTGCCGGCTCGACCTGGGGCATCGGCGGCTCAGGCGACGGCGGCGGCGGCGGCGGTACGACCGGCATCGCGGCCTCGGGCGACGGCGCCGGCGGCGCGACCGGCATCGGAGGCTGGGACCACCTGACAACGACCGGAGGAGGCGATGCAGGCGGCCGGGCGGTCGGGGCGAGCCGAGTGGCCTCCGTCAGGAGCTTGGGCGCGCGGGCCTCGGCGACGGACTCCCCCAGCCAGGCGCGCCCGGTCGAGCGCGCCGCGCGGCGATCGACGACGCGCATGATCCTGCGCATCGGCCTGAGCGGCTCGGAGGGATCGCGTGTGGTCTGAGGATCCATTTTCAGGTGGCTTCGGGAAGGGGTGCGGCCAGGCGCTCTACCTCCGCGAGGAAGCGGCGGCGGTCGCGGTGCTCCAGGTCGATGATCGTGTCGAGCGGCCAATGCACGTGGTAGGCCAGGCGGGCCGTCTCGCTGAGCATCTGCTCAGGAGACGGCCGCGTCATTCCCCCAGGCGACCGTCCTCAACTTCGGTCATGTCGACCTCGAACCGATGCGCGCATGCTGGACAACTCACCACCCCTACGGCATCGCCATCGCTGTTGAGGCGCTCGTAGAGGCGCTGCAGGTGATCGAAGTCGGCCGCGAAGAGTCCTTCGATCAACTGTGGCGTGATCTCGGTCACGTCGCCGATGCTCGTGATCGTTCGCGCGAGCAGCAGGACGGACAGGTACGCCTGGTTCTGGCGCACCTCCACGTCTCGCAGCGGCTCGATCTCGTCGCGAGCCGTCGCGAGCCGCATCTTGCCCTCGCGATGGATCGTGCCGCGCGAGTCGACGTACCCGCGCGGCAACGTGAAGGCGATCTCGGTCTGCATCACCGGCGACGTCGTTCGATCAGGCAGGTGTCTTCTTCGCCTTCTCGACGGTGAACGTGACGGTCTCCGTCGCGAGGGCCTCGCTTTGCGCGTTGACCTCGCCCTCCGAGTAGCCGGTGATCACCGCGCCCGTGATCTCCCACATGTAGAGCGGTGAGCCGTCCTCCTTGAGGACGGTGATCGTGGGGTTGTGCTTGGTCTCGCCCTCGACGGCGCCCTTCTCGGTGACGCCCTCGAACCAGTCCCACAGATCCGTGGTGCCGTCGTAGTAGCGCGACATCGTGACGGGGCTCCAGCTGACCTGGTGGCCGCCGCCCGAGAGCGGTTCGACCGGGCCGCTCTGGCTGAAGGCCTTGACCGAGCCGATGTCGATCGTGCCGCTCGGCGGCGAGCAGGCGTAACACTTCAACGTGGATCCGTTGAACTCGAACACGGCGCTGGAGGTCCCGTAGACGATCTCTTCAGGCATTGCTGGTCCTTTCCTGGTTCACTCGGTTGACCGTCACTCGGTGACTTCTGCTTCTCCGCCCCCGGCGAACTGGCTGAGGCGGAAGATCACGAACTCGGCCGGCTTGACCGGCGCGATGCCGATCTCGCAGACGACCTGGCCCGCCTCGACCACTTCGGGCGGGTTGGTCTCGGCGTCGCATTTGACGTAGAACGCGTCGGCGGGCGTGGCGCCGAAGAGCGCGCCCGAGCGCCAGGTGCGCGTGAGGAACGCCCGCACCGACGCGCTCAGCCGCATCCACAGCATCTGGTCGTTCGGCTCGAACACGCTCCACTGCGTGCCCTCCATGATCGACTCGGAGACGAAGTTGAAGAGCCGGCGCACGTTGATGTACCGCCACTCGGGATCGCTCGACAGCGTGCGCGCGCCCCAGATCCGGATGCCGCGCCCCGGGAACGAGCGGACGCAGTTGATCCCGACCTTGTTGAGCCCGCCCTGCTCGGCATGCGTGACCTGGAAGCTGAGCCCGTTGGCGCCGAGGATGACCTCGTTCGCGGGCGCCTTGTGGACGCCGCGCGTGCCGTCGACGCGGCACCACACGCCGGCCACGTGGCCGGACGGCGGCATCATCATCGGCCGCTTCGTGAGCGGGTTCATGACCTCGATCCACGGGTAGTAGAGCGCGGCCATCTTCGAGTCGTAGCCGGCGGCGTTCATGCGCCACTCGAGCACGTCCTGCGGCAGCAGGTCGGGCGGCGTGTCGAGGATCGCCATGCGGTCGCCCGCGTTCTCGGCGTGGGCGATCATCTTGCCCTGCAGGTCGCGGATCTGCGTGTCGTCGCCGTTGCTCGCGAGCGTCATGATGTCCGGCATCACGAGCATCGTCACCTCGTCGACGGCGGCGAGGCCGCCCATCCCGGAGCGGCGCGCGACGTCTCCCTCGAAGTGCGTCGATTCGATCGTCTCCGGCTTCTGCGCGGGAGCGGACAGCGTGTAGGAGCCGGTTGCGACGCGCGTGTCGGGCAGCGACGCTGAGACGTCCTCGATCTTGATCAGCTTCGAGGCCGCGTTGACCTTCGTCGCGATGTTCGTGCGGCCCTTCTTGAGCGAGAGCCCTTCGTGTGACTCCGTCTGGTCTCCGGCGGTGACGACGAGCTTGTAGGTCGCGTCGCCGTCCTTGGCCGCGGACTCGGGCTCCTCGGTCACCTCGACCGTGACCGGCTCGGGAGTGCCCGCGAGCGAGACCGCTCGGAACGCCTCGACGGTCTTGTCCGATGCGGCCGGGAGCGCAGCGCGTGCAGCGGCGCTGCCGTTCGACTCCGAGCCCACGCGAACGACCCAGCAGAGGCTGCCGCCATTCTGGAAGAACCCGTAGATCGAGTGCGCGAGGAAGCTGCCCTCCATGAACGGGCCGTTGTCCGGGTTCACCGGGTCGCCGTAGATCTTCGCGAACTGCGTCCAGTTCGAGATCCGCATCGGCGTGTTCACCGGACCGCCCGGGGCAAGTCCGACGAACGCGGCTACAGCGGTGCCGACGCCTTCGATCGGCTTGTTCGCCGAGGGAATCTCCTCGACGTACACGCCCGGGGTCAGGTATGTGGGCACGTCAATCCTCCAGTCCGTCAGGGTGGCGTCCGGTGCTCAGCTCGCTGGGCAGCCCAACGTGATTAGTGATGTCAACAAGACGAGGTGTGTCCGACATGGATTCCAGGACCCCCATCACGGTCTCGTCACGCGCCCACAGGATCACCTTGGCGCGGGGGGCGACCTGGCGGATCTCCGATGCCAGCGTCGTGGCGCCGTCGTGGTCGAGATCGAGCACCACGACGTCGGGCTGGAGCCGCTGCGTGCGCCGCACGATCCGGCCGCGCTCGCTCTCCTGCCCGATCACCTCGATCCCCTCCTCCTCCAGGACCGTGCGCAACCCGATGGCCATGATCGGCGCGAGATCGCCGAGCAGGACTCGGAGCACGGGGGCGCTCTCCATCTGTCAAGCCTCTCCGGACGCGCGCCGGGGCGATAGGGCCGATCGGGCAGCGTTGCGTGCACATTCGGGGTCAGCGACGACTGCGCGAGGCCTTGGCGCCGAGCGCGAGGTCGACGGTCCCGCCGGGCACCTCGAGCGTCGCCTGCGCCTCGTCGCCGGCGGCCGTGCGCGCCAGCACGCGGTGCTTGCCGGGTTGGATGCGGTCGAAGCGGAAGCGTCCGTCGCGGCTCGTCGCGGTCCACAAGCCGGCCGCGGGGATCGCGACCCACGCGTCGGCTACCGGCTGCCCGTCGGCGTCGCTGACCGTGCCGGCGATCCGGTGGAACTCCGTCAGCGTGCGCGCAGGCCCGTCGGACAAGCGCGTGCGGACCGTCTGGGTGCGGACCTCGGGGCCGCGCACGAACGCCGCGCCCGACGCGATCTGCGTGTGCACGACGAAGTCGATCGACGCCTTGTACTGGCCCCCGACCGAGGTCCAGAAGTCGGCCTTCTCCTCACGCGGCCGGCCGACCGAGGTCTCGGCCTTCGCGAGCAGCGTGCCGCCGTCGAGCGCGCTGTCGAGCAGCTCGGCGGGCAGGCGCCGGTAGGAGTACAGGATCGCCAGGACCTGCGACAGCAGCCGGTGCTCGTCCTCGACCGCCTTCGTCCATGCGGTCACCGCGTAGGTCAGCTCGAGCTGCAGCGACGCGGGCGTGACGACCGCCTTGCCGTTCTCGCGCTGCTCGTCGGGCGCGGCCTGCGCGCGCGAGCTCGCCTCGCGCAGGTCGTAGAGGAACAGGTCCACGGTCGGATTGGTGAGCTTCCCTGACCAATCCTTCGAGGGCGCGTCGAACGCGACGTCCACGCCCTCGAACCCGTGCCGCTTGAGCTCGCGGCGGAGCAGCGACCTGAGCGCCTCGTCGAGATCCGCGATCGCGGTGTTCAGCGGTACGTCGACGACCAGCGTCATGCCGATCCGACCCTAACCGAGCGCGCTTGCCGCGTGGGAGAAATCCTCACGTCGCCCCTCCTCTGCTTGACCCGGGGTCGCGTGCCCCGCTACAACTGGGCGGACCATGCGTACGACCGACCGCGATCCGCAGGCACCGAAGCCGGTCGCGCCACAGGTGGTCGCTCGCACGCCGAAGGGCCCGCGCGCGCGGGCGCTCGCGCTCCAGCGCGCGGCCGGCAATCGCGCGGCGCGGCGTGTGCTCTCGCGCTGGGTCAAGCACCCGGACGCGGAGCAGAAGGGCGTGATGGTGCCGGACTCGAGCGCCGACGAGTTCACGCGCTTCAACCCACCCAAGAACGAATAGCGCCGGCTAGCCGCCATCGCCGTCCGGTAGGCGCACGAATTCGTGGAAGCGGGCGAAGTCCGTCTCGAGCGTGAGGCGGCCCTGCTTGCCGTACTCCTGCGCGACCGCGCGCACGAAATGGCGCATCTCGATATCCGCGTCCTCGTCGGCGGCCTGGAACGCGGCGGCCAGCGAGCAGTTGCGGATCGCGCCGCCGGACAGCTTGAACTGTGCGGCCAGGAAGTCGAGGTCGACGTCGTCGGCGAGCGGCGCTGCCGAGGGGACGACGAGGCTCCAGATCCGCCGGCGGTCGTCGGCCTCCGGGAACGGGAAGTCGATGACGAAGTCCAGCCGGCGGATGAACGCGTCGTCGATGTTGCGCTTGTAGTTGGTCGCGAGGATCACGGCGCCCGGGTACGCCTCCATGCGCTGCAGCAGGTAGGCGACCTCGATGTTCGCGTAGCGGTCGTGCGAGTCCGAGACCTCCGACCGTTTGCCGAACAACGCGTCGGCCTCGTCGAAGAACAGGATCGCGTTGGAGCCGTCGGCCGCGGAGAAGATCCGCTCGAGGTTCTTCTCGGTCTCCCCGATGTACTTCGAGACGACCGTGGCAAGGTCGACGCGGAACAGGTCGAGACCCAGCTCTGCGCCGAGCACCTGGGCGCCCATCGTCTTGCCGGTCCCGGACTCGCCGGCGAACAGCACCTTGAGCCCCTGCGTGCGGGCGACGGTGCGCTCGTAGCCCCAGTCCGACAGCACGCGGTCGCGGTGTCGCAGATAGGCGGAGATCGAGCGCAGCAGCACGCGCTGGCGCTCCGGCACGACGAGGTCGTGCCAGCGGTACGGGGCGTCCAGCCGCGCGGCCAGCTCGCCGAGCGAGGAGACCGACGCGTAGCGGGCGCCGCGGTCGAGCTCGGCGGAGTCGGGCTCGCCGCCGTCGCGCGAGCGCGCCGCGATCCGGCTGACCTCCGCCGCGGCCGTGATCTGGGCGACCGAGAGCCGGAACTTGGCCGCGACGTCGCGCGTGTCCTGAACGCCGGTCAGCTCCGACCACGCGACCTGGCGCTCGGCGAACGACGGCAGCGGGACGTCGACGATCAGCACCGTGCGGTCGCCGAGCGCGAGCGCCTCGGAGCGCGAGTGCCCGAGCACGACCACGCGCTTCTCGGTCTCGTCGATCGCCTGCAGCAGTCGCATGCGGTCGGGCGGCGCCAGTCCGTCCAGCCCGGAGACGCACAGCAGGCGCTGCTCGAGCGCGGCGGCGAGCGTCGCGTCGGCCATCGCGCCGGCGCGCTCGAGCGCAGCGACGTCGAACACGAGCAGCGGCCCCGCCGCGGCCGCCACGATCGCCGCCGCGTCCGGCCCGCACACCATCAGCGTCAGGCGCGTGTCGACGTCAAGCAGCCGCGCGACCTCCTCGACCACCTCGTGACGACCGGCGACCGGCAGCCGCGGGTCGACGCGCCGCAGCGCCGCCGGAGCGCCGGCCTCGGCGAGCCCGCCGCCCGCGCCGAGCAGGAACGCGGCCAGCCGGTCGGCGACCTTGACGGGACGATCGGCGAGCGCGACCGGGCCGTCCGGCGCGAGCAGCCGCAGCGCGCCGACGCGCGACAGCCGTGCGGAGACGCCGAAGCACGAGAGCACGTCGGAGCGGTCGGTCCCCTCGCCCGCGAGCAGGTCGGCGACGAGCCGCGGGCTGGCGAGCCGGCGCGTCACGTCGTCCTGCAGGTACGCGTACAGGAACCCGTAGCGCGGGTGCAGCTCCGGCGCCGCGCACACGCTCAGCACGGCGAGGTCGAGCGCATCGAGCCCGAGCCGCTCGCCCGCGGACGCGAGCCGCGAGTCGGCGTCGCCCGCCGCCGTCCCGGCGGCCAGCGACAGCGCCTGCTCGTCGGAGATGTAGAGGCCGCGCAGCGCCTCCTCGGCCCCGTCGTCGGCGGCCGCGGCGGACTCGACCGCGGTGCGCAGGCGCGCGTCGAGGAAGCGGAGGCCGACGGCGGAGGACTCAGCGGAGGGCATCACGCGCCGCAGCCTCGGCATCGCGCTCGAGCGCGTCTCCCGGCTGCGAGACCATCAGTGGGCCATCCGCCGGCGCGCCGCGCTGTTGGATGGTGTGTGCGACCTCGTGGGCGATCAGCTCGTTGCCGTCACGCGTGCCGGGCCGGTATTCGCCCTGCCCGAAGTAGATGTCGCTGCCGACCGTGAAGGCGCGCGCCGTGACCGCACGCGCCATAGCCGCCGCGCCGTCGCCGGTGTGGATCCGGACATCGTCCAGCGACGTCCCCATCGAGGGCGCCAGCGTCGTCGCGACGCTGCGCTCCAGCGGCCTGCCGCCCCCCTGCGTCGCGGCGATCGCCGCCTGGACGTCGGGGTGGACGAGGCCGGTGCTGAGGATCCCCTCGCCCTCGTTCATGCGGGAGATCAGCTGGCCCATCCCGCGGTTGCCGACCCCGCTGGCGAGCCGCTCCAGCGAAGGGCGCCGGTCGTGGAAGTGCTCCGGCGCCTCGAGCTGGCGCTGCGGCGCCGCGCGCGCGGTCTCGACGGCGTGTGCGTCCGTCTCTACGGAGTCCACGGGGCCAGCATAAGGTTGCGCCGACGCGCCGCGCAAGGCTGTTGGGGCGGTCTAACGGGCATTGTGTGCATCGCCCTCTCCGACGCCGCGGAAGGCCCGCGCATTCCTGAACGGGGACTGTCCCCGTTTAGGGCGCCGCGCGGTTGTCGGCGACGGACGCTCTCTGTGACGTGGGCGTACGTCAACTGCGGGCATTGAGGGAAGCGCGGGGTGCCGCGGCGGTCGCGCGACGCGGCACCGAACGTCGGTGAGTAGGGCATATACGGGGTGCTCACCGACGTTCGGCGTCGGCGGGCCCACGAAACCCGCAAAACGTCGAGTTTCGGCCGCGGACGACGCCCCGCCCGACATCGGCGCCCGATCCCGACGTTTTGCGGACTCGGCTGAACCCGCTTCCTCAATGCCGCCGTACTCCAGCGCCGGCGCCCTACGGCACCGACCGCGCTCCCTCGTTAGGCGCCGAGCAGCGCGAGCGCCGGTGTCAGCGTGAGCGCCACCAGCAGCGCGTCGGGTACCCGCACGCGCAGGCGCGCGTGAGCGGGAGGCGCACCCGGGACGTAGCCGGCCGACTCGGTCGACACCCACGCCGTGAGCGTGTCGGCGAGCTGTGCGGGCTTGAGCTCGACCTCGGAGAAGCGGTCGGCCGCCGCGCGACCGGCGGCGACGAGCTGCGGTCCGGCGTCGAGGCCTTCGAGCGCCGCCGCGCCCTCCCTGACCGAGGGGAGCGCGCGCAGCCGGTGCAGCGCCCGGCGGAACGTCTCGCGCAGCCCGGGAGCGCCGGCCGCGGCGCGCATCCACGTTGCGACCGCCACGAGCAGCACCGCGCGCAGCGCGCGCTGCAGCGTCACCTCGAGCCCCGCGCCGCTCAGCAGGCCGCCGGTGAGCGCGGCGAACGCCAGCAGCCCCGCCAGCACGAGCCCCAGCGGGACCGCGTCGTTGTCCGGTCGCGCGAGCAGCCAGGCCGGGACGAGCCACGCGGCGACTCCGAGCAGCAGCCACCACGACGTGCTCGCCAGCAGCAGCGCGCTCGCCAGCAGCGCTGCGAGCAGCACGGCGCGGGGGTCGAAGCGGCCGCGAATGGGTTCGGCCACCGGTGCGGCCGGTGCGGATGCGGCCGGCCGCTCGACGGCGGGCCAGTCCCCGAGCGCGCGCCGGTAGACCATGACCTGCAGCACGCTGAAGAAGATCCCCCACAGCACCTGAACCGCCGCGGTGACGGCCAGCGCCGCCGTCGGCCCCTGCGGCACGATTCCGAGCCAGCCGGTCAGCGTCTCGTACGAGCCCGTGAACTCGTCGATCCCGCCGAGGATCACGTAGATGAACAGCGTCAGCGTGACCGCGTAGTGCACGAGCCGGAGCGCGAGGCAGGCGAAGAACTCGGGCACCGGACCGGTGCCGCGCGCTTGCATGCGCCCCATCATCGGCGCGGTGATCGCCTGCGTGAGCGGCGCGTTGAGCCGCGCCGGTCCCATCACCGCGACCGTCTGCAGCATCGACGCGAGCGCCACGCCGTAGCCCGCCCTGGCGCCCTGCGTCAGCGCCGCGCGGGCGAGGGCGATGCCGCCCCCCAGCGCGAAGAAGAACTGCAGCGACGGCGCCGCTCGGCTCGCCAGGAACGACACGGTCGCAACGTGGGCGAGGCCGTACACCCAACAGAGAGTAGTTTCGCCATGATCGTTCCTCGGCTTCGGCGACGATGCGCGGCAGGAGAACGCCGCGCGGGCGCGAAACGGGGGCCGATGGTTCTCCCACCCGACCCGAGGAGTCTCGCCGTGTCCGGCAAGGCCAAGGTCATCGCCTTTGCCAACCAGAAGGGCGGCGTGGCAAAGACGACCACCACGCTCAACCTCGCGGCGGCCTTCGTCGAGGAGGGCCACCGGGTGCTCTGCATCGACATGGACCCGCAGGGCAACCTGACGATGTCGCAGGGCATCGACCCCGATTCGCTCGAGCAGTCGATGTTCGACGTGCTCGTCTACGACCTGCCGATGCGCGAGATCGTCCGCACGCGCGAGGTGGACATCGCCTGCGCCTCGATCGACCTCGCCGGGGCCGAGATCGCAATGTCCACCAAGATCGGCCGCGAGCGCTCGCTCGCCAAGGCGCTGGAAGCGATCAAGCCCGACTACGACTTCATCTGCATCGATACGCCGCCGTCGCTGGGACTATTGACGATCAACGCACTTACCGCGGCCGACAAGGTGATCGTCCCCGTGCAGTGCGAGTATCTGTCGATGCGGGGCCTGATCCAGCTGCAGAACACCCTCTCCATGATCCAGGAGAACCTCAATCCGGACGTCGCCATCGCGGGCATCCTGCCGACGATGGTCGACACGAGGACCTTGCATGCGCAGGAGGCGATCGAGATCCTGGAGGAGAACTTCGGCGACCGGGTGTTCGGTGCGCGGATCAGGAAGACGATTCGGTTCGCGGAGGCTCCTGTCAAGGGCATGTCGGTGCTCAAGTACGACCCCACCGGCACGGCGGCCGATGCCTATCGCCAGCTGGCGAAGGAGGTGCTCTCGAAATGAGTAGCGGCAAGCGGGCGAGCATGCGCGAGGGACCTCTGGCCGCGCTCTTTCGTAAGACGGAGACCGACGGGATCGAGCCGCCCGCGCTTCCGCGCGTGTCCGAGCCGGTGACCGCGATGGCGGGCGACGAGGATGGGCGTCCCCCCGAGCCCCCGCGCGTGCCGACGCCGCAGGAGCGCCTGCGCCACGCGTTCTCCTCCGACCTGCCCGAGAACATCATGAGCCCGCCGGCGGCCGAGCCGCCGCCGGCGCCCTCCGCCTACTACCCGCCACCGCCCGAGGCGGTCGGCGCACCGCAGCTCCGCGTCGTCGGCGTGGGCGGCGCCGGGGTGAACGCGGTGAACCGCATGATCGAGGCCGAAGTCGCGGGCGTCGAGTTCGTGGCGGTCAACACCGACGCGCAGTCGCTGCAGCAGTCCGACGCCGACAAGGCAGTTCAGATCGGTGCCGACCTGACCAAGGGGTTGGGCAGCGGCTCGGATCCCGAGCGCGGGCGCAACGCGGCGATGGAGGACTACGACCGGATCAAGTCCGAGCTCAAGGGCTCGGACATGGTGTTCATCACGGCCGGCCAGGGCGGCGGCACCGGCACCGGCGGCGCGCCGGTGGTGGCCCGCATCGCGCGGGAGCTCGGCGCGCTGACCGTCGGCATCGTGACCAAGCCGTTCGGCTTCGAGGGGTCGCGCCGCGCCCAGGCCGCCGAAGTCGGGATCGAGGCGCTGGCCGACGAGGTCGACACGCTGATCGTCGTGCCGAACAACAAGCTGCTCTCGGTGCTCGACAAGCAGACGTCGATGGTGGACGCGTTCCGCGTCGCCGACGACGTGCTGCGCCAGGGCGTCCAGGGCATCTCGGACCTGATCACGCTGCCCGGGCTGATCAACCTCGACTTCGCCGACGTGCGGACGATCATGTCCGATGCGGGACCGGCGCTGCTGGGGATCGGCATGGGCCAGGGCGAGAAGCGCGCGATCGACGCCGCCGCGCAGGCGGTCTCGTCGCCGCTGCTGGAGACGACGCTCGAGGGCGCCAAGTCGATCCTGCTGTCGATCACCGGCGGCAGCGACCTGTCGCTGTGGGAGGTCAACGAGGCGGCCCAGGCGGTCGCCGAGGCGGCGCATCCCGACGCGAACATCATCTTCGGCGCGATGGTCGACGAGAAGCTCGACGAGCACGTGTGGGTGACGGTCGTGGCTACCGGCTACGGCGACAAGCGCCCGGCGCGCGAGGCGCGCGACGAGCGGCGGTCGAGCCTGCGCGAGCCGGCGGGCGAGCCGCGCGTCAGCCGGATGCGGCCGCGCGGCACGGGCATCGACGTCGAAGTGCCCGAGTTCATCCCGAGGTACTAGTGGCCCTTGGCGTGCAACGTCACGCCACGGACCACTAGCGTCCGACCCATGCGCGGCGTCGTCGCCGCGGGCCATCCCGCCACCGCCGAGGCCGGCGCGGAGGCGCTCCGGGCCGGCGGCAACGCCGTGGACGCCGCGCTGGCCGCGATGCTCACGTCGTTCGTCGCCGAGCCGATGCTCACCGGGCTCGGCGCCGGCGGCTACATGCTGGTCGCGCCGCCGGGCGCGGAGCCGGTGCTGCTCGACTTCTTCGTCGAGGCGCCCGGGCGCGGACTCGCGCCCGGCGCGCCGCACGCGCCGCTGCTCGCGGTCGACGTCGACTTCGGGGACGCCGTGCAGGTGTTCAACATCGGCGCCGCGGCCGCCGGCCCGTACGGCACGGTGGCGGGGGCCGCGGCGGCGGCGGATCGCTTCGGCCGGATCCCGCTCGCCGAGCTCGTCGCGCCGGCGGCGGCGACCGCCCGCCGCGGCGTGGTCGTGAACGAGCAGCAGGCGTACCTGTTCGAGATCCTGAGCCCGATCACGCGCGCGACGCCCGAGGCACGCGCGCACTTCATGCCCGCCGGCCACCCGCCGCGGGTCGGCGACGTCCACCGCGATCCCGCGCTGGCGGACGCGCTCGAGCGGCTCGGCGCGGAGGGCCCGGCGCCGTTCTACACCGGCGACGTCGCGGCGGCGGTGTGCGACTGGGTGGCCGAGCGCGGCGGGCTGCTCACGCGTGCGGACCTCGCCGCGTACGAGGCCGTCGCGCGCGCCCCGGTCCGCGTCGGCTACCGGGGCCGGACGGTCGTGACGAACCCGCCGCCGAGCGCAGGCGGGATCCTGCTCGCGTACGCGCTCGCGCTGCTCGACCGCGGACCGTCGCCGCCGTCGGTCGCCGCGATCGTCGACGCGATGGAGGCGGCGCAGGCCGAGCGGACGCCGGAGTTCCTCGCCGGCCTGCCCGAGGAGGGCTTTCTCGAGCGCTTCGGTGCGGGCCGGCTCGGCGGGACAACGCACATCTCGGCGGCCGACGCCGACGGCTGGGCGTGCGCGGTCACGTGCACGAACGGCGAGGGGTGCGGCGAGGTGGTGCCCGGCACCGGCATCCACCTCAACAACATGATGGGCGAGCAGGACCTCTCACCGTTCGGATTCCACGCGCACCCGCCGGGACGCCGGCTGCCGTCGATGATGGCCCCGACGATGGTGCTCGACGGCGATGGGCCGCGTCTGGTGCTCGGCTCAGCGGGCTCGAACCGGATCCGCTCGGTGATCCTGCAGATCGTGGTCGCGGTGCTCGATCACGGGCTCGGGGTCCAGGCGGCGATCGACGCGCCGCGCGTCCACTTCGAGGACGGCGTCACGTACGTCGAGCCGGGCGTGGAGCTGAGCGGCCTGGACCAGCGCACGCTGGTGCGGTTCTCGGCCCGCAACCTGTTCTTCGGCGGCGCGCAGGCGGTGGAGCGCGATCTGGGCACCGGAGCGCTGTCGGGCGGTGGCGATCCGCGCCGCGGCGGGACCGTCGCGATCGCGTGACGCTACGGCCGCTCCCCCACCAACTCGCGCGCGAGCCGTTGCAGCAGCTCGTCGACCTCGGGCGGCCGGTCGGCCGTGTCGTCCGCGATCGCCTCGGCGAGCAGTTCCCGGCGCGCCGCCACGACCTGATCGGTTAGCGCGCGGCCCGCCGTGCTCAGCTCCGGCGCGTCGGGCTCGCCGGTGACGAGCCCGTCCTCGCGCAGCTCGGCCACGACCGCCGTTATCCGCGCCTCCGGGACGCGCTGAGCCGCCGCCATCGCGCGCGCCCCGGCGAAGCCGTGCTCGTCGATCCGCACGAGCGCCCAAGTGGCGCCCGGGCTCAGTTCGACGCCGGCGCGCTCGGCGACGCGCCCGTGGAAGCGGATGCGGTCCTCGCGCGTCGTGACGCGTGCCAGCGCGCGCTCCAGTTCGGCCAGCGAGTCGAGGTTGCGCGGGGCGGCGAGGCTGTCGTCGAGCCCGTGGCTCGTGGCGGCGGTCGCACGCAGCGGCTGCTCCGGCAACAGCCAGCTGATGGCGAAGCCGACCAGCGTGACGCCGGCGGCGACGAGGAACACCGGCGTGAGCGCGTCGACGAAGCCCTGCAGGTACGCGGTCTCCGCCGCGGCCGGGAGCGCGTCGACCTGCGCAGTGGTGAGCCGTCCGCCGCCGGCGATGACCTCCTGCACGGACGCGGGCAGGCTGGAACTGACGTCGAGGAGCCGGTTCGTGAAGATCGAGCCGAACACCGCGGTGCCCAGCGCGCCTCCGATCCCGCGCCCGAGGGTGACGCCGGACGTCGCGGTCCCGAGTACCGCGTACGGCACGCTGTTCTGGACCGCGAGCACCAGCACCTGCATGAGGCCTCCCATGCCGAGCCCGAGCACGAACAGGTACAGCGAGGCGACCGCGGTGCTGGTCCCGATCTCCAGCCGCGAGAGCAGGAACAACCCGACCGTCATCACCCCGGTCCCGATGATCGGGAACACCTTGTAGCGCCCGATCCGGGAGATCGCCTGGCCCGAGCCGATCGACGTGATGAGCAGACCGAGCATCATCGGCAGCATCCGCAGCCCGGACTCGGTCGGCGTATCCGAGTCGACCGTCTGGAAGTACAGCGGCAGGAACGTGATCGCGCCGAACAGTGCGAAGCCCGCGACGAACGACAGCGCGCCGGCGGCGCGGAACACCGGCTCGCGCCACAGCGCCGGCGGCAGCACCGGCTCCCTCGCGCGCCGCTCGACGATCGCGAACAGCGCGAGTGCGAGCAGCCCGATCGCCCCGGTGACGAACGTCTCCGTCGACGCCCACTCCCACGTCGTCCCGCCGAGGCTGGTGATGAGCACGATCGAGCTCAGACCGGTGGCGAGCAGCCCGGCGCCGAGGTAGTCGATCACCGGATGCGCAACGCGCTGCGTGGAAGGCAGGTTGCGCGTGATCACCACGAGCGCGAGCAGCCCGACAGGCAGGTTGACGTAGAAGATCCAGTTCCAAGACCACTGCTGCACGATGAAGCCGCCGAGCAGCGGGCCGATGACGCTCGCCGTCCCGAACACGGCGCCGAAGATCCCCTGGTACTTGCCGCGCTCGCGCGGCGTGACGATGTCGCCGATCACCGCCTGGGTGAGCACGATCAGCCCGCCGGCGCCGAGCCCCTGCACCGCCCGGAACGCGATCAGCTCGGTCATGGTCCTGGCCAGCCCGCACAGCGCCGAGCCGGCAAGGAACAACAGCACCGCGCCCTGCAGGATCCGCTTGCGCCCGTAGAGGTCGCCGAGCTTGCCGTACAGCGGCGTGACCGCCGTCTGCGCGAGCAGATACGCGCTCGTCACCCACGAGATGTGCTCGAGGCCGCCGAGGTCGTCGACGATCGTCGGCAGCGCGGTCGCGACGATCGTGCCGTCGAGTGCCGCCATCAGCAGCACGAGCATCAGCCCCGAGAAGATCACCCACAGCGGCGCTCGCTCCCGGGACTCGTTCACGATGGGGGCATACCCTAGGCGCATGACCACCACAGCGCTCGAGACCGTCGCCCACTGGATCGGGGGCGAGCGGCTGCACGACGCCTCGCGCTACGGCGAGGTGACCGATCCGGCAACCGGCGCCGTGACGCGCCGCGTGGCGTTCGCGACCGCCGCCGAGGTCGATCGTGCGGTTGCGGCCGCGACCGTGGGCTTCGAGGCGTGGAGCGCACAGTCGCTGACCCGGCGCGCCACGGTGCTGTTCCGCTTCCGCGAGTTGCTGGCCGCGCACGCGAGCGACCTCGCCCGCGTGATCACGGCCGAGCACGGCAAGACGTTCGAGGACGCGCGCGGCGAGGTCCAGCGCGGGCTCGAGGTCGTCGAGTTCGCCTGCGGCGCTGCACACCTGCTCAAGGGCGAGAAGTCCGAGTCGGTCGCCACCGGCGTCGACTCGCACTCGCTGCGCCAGCCGCTCGGCGTCTCGGTCGGCATCACGCCGTTCAACTTCCCCGCGATGGTCCCGATGTGGATGTTCCCGCTCGCGCTCGCGTGCGGCAACGCGTTCATCCTCAAGCCGAGCGAGAAGGACCCGTCGGCGTCGCTGCTGATGGCGGAGTGGCTGTCAGAGGCGGGCCTCCCGGAGGGCGCGTTCAACGTGGTCCACGGCGACAAGGAGGCGGTCGACGCGCTGCTGACGCACCCGGGCGTCGCGTCGGTCTCGTTCGTCGGCTCGACCCCGATCGCCCGCTACATCTACGAGACGGCGACCTCGCACGGCAAGCGCGTCCAGGCGCTCGGCGGCGCCAAGAACCACGCGGTCGTGATGCCCGACGCGGACGTGGACGTCGCTGCCGACGCGATCGCGTCCGCCGCATATGGCTCGGCCGGCCAGCGCTGCATGGCGATCTCCGCCGCCGTCGCGGTCGGCCCGGCGGGCGACGCGCTCGCGGAGGCGCTCGAGGCGCGCGTCGACGCAGTCCGCGTGGGTCCCGGATCGGAGGAGGGCAGCCAGATGGGCCCGCTCGTCACCGGCGCGGCGCGCGAGCGCGTGCTCGGCGCGATCGAGGCGGGCGTCGGCGAGGGCGCCGAGCTGCGCCGCGACGGGCGCGGCGTCGCGGTGCCCGGGCACGACGACGGCTTCTGGGTCGGCCCGACGCTGTTCGACCACGTCACGCCGGAGATGACGATCTACCGCGACGAGATCTTCGGCCCGGTGCTGATCCTGCTGCGCGCGGACACGTTCGAGCAGGCGCTCGACCTCGTCAACCGCAACCAGTACGGCAACGGCGCGGCGATCTTCACGACCGACGGGCGGACCGCGCGCGAGTTCGAGGCGCGCGTGCAGGTCGGGATGGTCGGCGTCAACGTGCCGATCCCGGTGCCGATGGCCTACTACTCGTTCGGCGGATGGAAGCAGTCGCTGTTCGGCGACCTGCACGTGCACGGCCGCGAGGGCGTCCTGTTCTACACGCGCGGCAAGGTCGTGACGGAGCGCTGGCCCATGCAGGCCCGCGGCGCGGACTACGGGTTCCCAGCGCACAAGTGACGCTCGCGGCAGCGATCTTCGACTGCGACGGGACGCTCGTCGACTCCGAGCCGCTGGCCCGCATCGCGTGGGCACGGTCGCTCGCGCGGCACGGCTACGACATCGACGACGCCGAGTACGCGGGCCTGATCGGGCTCCCGTACGCGCGGGTGCACGCGTTCTTCGCCGAGCGGATCCCCGGGCTGGAGCCGCTCGACGTGTTCTGGGACGCCTACTCGGCGCGGCTCTTCGACCTCATCGACACGGAGCTCATGCCGTTCCCGGACGCGCTGGAGACCGTACGGGAGCTGGCCGCGGGCGGGCTCGCGGTCGCCGTCGCGTCCTCTTCGCCGCGCGCGCGGCTGGACCGGACGCTGGCGCGAGCGGGCCTCGCGAGCACGTTCGCCGTCTCGGTCGCGGGCGACGAGGTCGAGCACGGCAAGCCGGCGCCCGACATGTTCCTCGCGGCAGCTGAGCGGCTGGGCGTCGAGCCCGCCCGCTGCGCGGCGATCGAGGACTCCGCACCCGGCGTCGCGGCGGGCCTCGCGGCCGGGATGATGACCGTGGGCGTGGCGCGGACCGCGGCGGAGGCGCCGGCGCTGCGCGACGCGCACGTCGTGCTCGCGCGGCTCAGCGCCGCGGCGGTGCTGGCGGCCGCGTAAGCGTCATCCGCCACGCGCCGCGGTCCTGCTCGACCGCGAACGCGCAGCCCGAGTCGGTGGCCACGGCGGCGACGTCGATCGGCGCTTCGGGATCGGTGGCGAGCACGACCAGCGTCCCGCCGGGCGGGATCGCGGCCAGCGCCCGGCGGGCCTTGATGGCCGGCAGCGGGCAGGCGAGGCCGCGGGCGTCGAGCGTCTCCTCCATACGATCAGTGGGCACCATGATCGCCGTCATCCTCGCCTCTGGCCGCCTCGACCGCCTCTACACCGGGCTGTCGCTGCTCGTGTCCGTCGCCGCGGAGGGCGAGCCGGCGCGCGGGTTCGCCACGTTCGAGGCGCTCGCGCCGCTGCTCGATGAGCAGCTGCTCGTCCGTGCGCTGCGCCCGGACGAGACGCCCGCGCTGACCGAGCCCGGACGCGAGGTCTTCGCGCGCTCTCTCGTCGAGCTGCGCGACATGGCGGCCGAGCTGACCGACTGTCGGATCTGGGCCTGCGCAGCGGCGGTCGAGACGACCGGGCTCGATGTCGAGGGGCGGCTGGACGGCGTCCTCTCGACGCCGCGCTTCCTGCGTGAGAGCGCGGGCGCACAGCTGGTGGTGGTGTGAGGCGGGCGCTGCTCGCCCTGGCGCTTGCCGCGATGCTGGCCGGATGCGGGAGCCGGCCGCCGGATCTGTTCGTGGTCGAGCGCAGCGGCGCGGATCGCAACGCGAACGTGGAGTTGCTGGTGTCCGACGGCGGCAGCGTCGAGTGCAACGGCACCGAGCACGAGCTCGACGCCGAACGGCTCCTGACCGCGCGCCGGCTCGTGCGCGACCTGTCGCCGCAGGCGGAGCTGAGTATCGAGCTGCCGCCCGGGGCGTACAGCCAGCTCTCCTATCGGGTCAGGATGGAGGCGGGCACGCTGGCGTTCTCGGACCGCTCGCGCGGCGTCCCGGACACGTTCCAGCGGCTGGCCGCGTTCACCACTGACGTGACCGAGCGGGTGTGCGGGATCGAGCGATAGGCTCGCCCCCATGGCCGCCGCGGAGGAGCTGCTGGCCGCCGTCAAGGCCGGCGACGTCGAGGCGCTGGAAGCGCAGCTGAGCGCCGATCCCGACCTCGCCGGCGCGCACGAGAACGGCGTCTCCGCGGTGCGCGTCGCGCTCTACCATCGCCAGCCCGAGGCGCTGCGGGCGCTGCTCGCGGCCCAGCCGCCGCTCGACGGGCTCGACCACGCCGCGCTCGGCCGCGCCGACGACCTGCGCGCGGACCTAGCCACCGATCCGGGGCTCGTCCGCCGCCGCTCGGCCGACGGATTCACCGCGCTGCACTACGCCTGCTTCTTCGGCGGCGCGGAGGCGGTCGCAGCGCTGCTCGAGGCCGGCGCGGACCCGGACGCCGAGGCGGTGAACCCGCCGGTGCGGCCGCTGCACTCCGCGGCTGCGGCGCGGGACGCCGAGGCGATCAGGCTGCTGCTCCAGGCCGGCGCCGACCCGAACGCGCGGCAGGCCGGCGGCCTCACCGCGCTGGACGCGGCGGTGCAGCAGGGCGACGAAGCGAGCGCGGCGCTGCTGCGGCGGTATGGGGCCGACCCCGCGCTATGAGGACCACGATCGGGAGAACGCTCCGGGAGTTACTCAGCCTTCGAAGTGAACCTTGCCGTTCGAGCGCGCCCGGGCCTGCGCGCGCTCGACGAAGTCGAGCCGCTTGATCGCACCGCGGAAGAGGCGCGTGACGAGGCGCAGCCGGGCACTCTCGGAGCGCAGGTCGAGCAGCCCCTGCTTGGCCTCCAGGCCGAACTCGACGGTGGCCGCCATCTCGTACGCGGACATCTCGCCGATCTCCTCGACGTCGGGCTCGCGATCGGTGGCCTGCTCGACCAGCTCGGCGTACACCGTGTGCGCCTCGGCGGCGGCCTCCGAGTCCGGCTCCTCCGTGCGGTCTTCCAGGAACTCGACCGTGCCGGCGGGATAGGCCAGCTCCTCCTGGCGCGCCTCGATCCGGAACGCGCGCGTCCCGCGAGCGACCAGGTTGAGCCGCCCGTCGGGCATCCGCTCGAGCACCTCGGCGACCTCGCACGCGCAGCCGACCGGCCGCAGTCCGTCGTCGGACACCCAGACGATGCCGAACTCGCCCTCCTCCTCGAGCACCCGGGCCATCATCGTCTTGTAGCGCTCCTCGAAGATGTGCAGCGGGATCAGCTCGCTCGGCAGGGCGACCAGGCCCAGCGGGAAGAGCGGGAAGTCGCGCACCAGCGGCGCCATCTCCAGAGCGTATCGCCGGGGGCGAGTGGGTCCGCTCGTGACGTTCCGCCCGAGAGACCGGCCGCTGGCGGCGGCTGGCGAGGACGCAGGGAGGGTGCGATAGCGGAGCTACCGCCCCGACCGAGGACGTCGCCAGGCGGCGATCAGCGGCCGCCGATCTCGGGTGGAACGTTGCGGGCGGGCCCACTAGCGTTCCGGCCCGCGATGGCCGACCTGTACGTGCAGCGCGACCAGCCCCCGGGCGTCCCGCCTCTGCACCTCACCGGCGAGCGGACGCTGCCCGACGTGCCGGAGGAGAACTACTGGTACCGGCGCCACCGGGTCGTCTACGAGTGGATCGCGCAGCGGGTGCACGGCCGGCGCGCGGTCGACCTCGCGTGCGGCGAGGGATACGGCAGCCGCGTGCTTGCCGCCACCGCCGCGTCGGTCGTCGGCGTCGACGCCAACCCGGACGCGTTCGACCACGCGCGGCTGAAGTACGCCGGCGGGAACCTGACGTTCGAGCGCGACATGATCGAGACCTGGAGCGGCGACGTCGACTGCGTCGTGTTCCTGCAGACGATCGAGCACGTGCGGGATCCCGACGCGGTGCTCGCGCGGCTGCGCGGCCTGGTCGGGCCGCGCGGCGTCGTGTACGTCTCGACGCCGAACGTCCTGACGCTGGCGCCCAAGGGGGCGGAGCGGTCGGGCAACCCGTGGCACGTGCGCGAGTACCGGCCGGACGAGTACCGCGCGCTGTGCGCCCACCACTTCGCCCGGGTCGACCTGCTCGGGCTGTTCCATGCGCGCAAGCTGCGCCTGCACCAGCTCGCGCTCGAGCACGCCGGGTGGGATGCGATCCACGCGCGCCTCGGCATCACCGAGCGGTTCTACGACCGCTTCACGCCCGCGATCTCCGAGCGCGACTTCCGGCTGCGGCGCGGTGCGCTCGACGGCGCGCTCGACCTGCTCGCCGTGCTGCGGCCATGAGCCGCGCGCCGTGCGCGCTGGCGATCGTGCTGCACACGCACATGCCCTACGTCGAGGGCTACGGGACGTGGCCGTTCGGGGAGGAGTGGCTGTGGGAGGCGGTCGCGACCTGCTACCTGCCGCTGCTCGACGTGCTCGACGCAGCCCCCGGCCGCGTGACGCTCTCGGTCACGCCCGTGCTCGGCGACCAGCTCGAGGCGCCGGGCGTGCTCGCGCGCTGCGCGGCGTTCCTGCGCGAGATCCGGCCGGAGTCGCACCGCCTCGACATCGCGGTTGCGGAAGACCGCGGCGTGGTGGCGGCGCTCGAGTACTCGGCGCGGGAATACGAGCGCGCGGCGGCAGCGCTCGAGCGCGCCGCGCCGTCGCCCCGTCGCGGCGACCTCGCCGCGCGGCTCGCGGCGCACGCGACGTGGACCTCGTCGGCCACCCACGCGATCCTCCCGCTGCTCGCGACGGCGGGCGGCGTGCGGCTCCAGCTCGAGACCGGCATCGCCGCGCATCGCTCCCGCTCCGGCGGTTGGCGCGGCGGGCTGTGGCTGCCGGAGTGCGCGCACGCGTCGTGGCTCGACGCGCTGCTCGAGGAGGCCGGTGTGCGCGCGACGTGCATCGACCTGACCGACCTGCTCGGCCGGGGCGACCCGGCGAATCTGCGCCCGCTGCGCTCGCCCGCCGGCCCGCTGCTCGTGCCGCTCGACCGGGACGTGCTCGAGCTCGTCTGGAGCGCTGAGGGGTATCCGTCGCGGGGCGCCTACCGCGACACGCACCGGCTGACCGAGCATCGCCACCAGGCGTGGGCGGTCGACGGCGCCCCGTACGACGCGGCGCGCGGCGCCGCGCAGGCGCGGGCGGACGCGCGGGACTTCGTCGCCCGCGCCGCCGCGCGGGTCGCCGGCTGGAGGCCTGTGCGTGGTCGCGTTCGACACCGAGCTGCTCGGCTTGCACTGGCACGAGGGCGTCGCCTGGCTGGCCGAGGTCCTCGCCGCCGCCGATCGCGCCGGGTTGCGGATCGCGCCGCTGGACGACCTGCTCGAGGAGCTCGAGCCGGCGCCGGCGCCGGCGCTGCCGGTGACCTCGTGGGGCTCGCCCCGCGACCTGAGCACGTGGAGCGGCCCGGCCGCGGGCGGGCTCGCGTGGCGTCAGCGCGCCGCCGAGCTGCGCGCGCTCGCCGCGGCACCGGACGTGCCCGAGCGGGCGCTGCGCGAGCTGCTGGCGCTGCAGTCGTCAGACTGGGCCTTCCTGGTGACGCATGCGACTGCGGGCGACTATCCGCGCGAGCGCGCCGCCGCCCACGAGGCGGGTTTCGACGCCGCGCTCGCGGCGCCTGACGAGCATCCGGCGGCGCTGCGCAACCTCGCGCCGCAGCTAGCGCGCGGCGCGCTCGCCGAGCCGTGACGCGACATTCCATCCGCCGGAGCCGTATTCTCTCCGGCTCGCAGTCGAACCAGCCGAGTCCTCCCCGCCTGCGGGCGGAGGGGAACGGGGGACCCAAGGGAGCCGGAGGCTCCACGGGGCGAATCGCCGCCTGAGAGCGGCGTAGCGCAGGTCACAGCGCGAGCCCGACAGCTAACCCCGTAGGCGTGATGACCAGTGAGGTTCCTACGTGCCGACAACCGATCCGTCCTTTCCCGACCCCTGGCTCGCATCCCGGCGGCGCTCCCGAGCCCGCCGCGCCGAAGCCGTCCGCCGGCTCCGGTGGATGCGCGGCCGCCGCTCCGCGGTCGCCGTTCTGGGCGCGTCGCTCGCCCTTGCCGGCGGGGCGATGGCCGAGTCGACGTCGCCGTCCGCGTCCAAGGCGGTGGCGCCGGGCGTCGACGTCGTGGCCGTCCAGCGGGCGCTGGGTGTCTCCGCCGATGGCATCATCGGGCCGCAGACGCGCCGCGCGATCCGTCGCTTCCAGCGAGCCAACGGCCTGGTGGTCGACGGCATCGTCGGACCGCAGACGCTCGCCGCGCTCGGGCTCGGCGCCGGGGGCGCGACCAAGACCAACGCGGGCGGCGCCGTCACGCTCGAGCAGATCGCGCTGTGCGAGTCGGGTGGCGACCCGACGGCGGTCTCGAGCGACGGCCGCTACCGCGGCAAGTACCAGTTCTCGCGTGCGACGTGGCGCGCGATGGGCGGGCGCGGCGATCCAGCCAAGGCTCCGGAGGCCGAGCAGGATCGCCGGGCCGCCGCGCTGCTCGCGGAGCGCGGCGCAACGCCCTGGCCGAACTGCGCCTGAGCAGGCGCCACAAGCGTGCGGGGGCGGGGCTGGGGGGCCGCCGCCCCCGCACTACTACTTCCAGCGCAGCCGCTCCGGCGCGTCGCGCATCCGCAGCGTGCGCGCCGGGGCGCCCGCCACCACCGCGTTGTCCGGGACGTCCTTCGTGACGACGGTGTTGGCGCCGACGATGCAGTTGTCGCCGACGGTGACACCGCGCAGGATGCACGCCCCGTAGCCGATCCAGCAGTTGTTGCCGACGTCGACGTCGCGCTTGTAGATCCCCTGCAGCCGGATCGGCCGCTCGACCTCGACGACGCCGTGGTCGAAGTCGATCAGCATCACGCGGTCGGCGACGATGCACTCGCGGCCGATCGCGACGTGCTGGAACGCGGAGATCGTGCACTCCTGGCCCAGCACCGACTTCGCGCCGATCGACACCTCACCCTCGTGCACCCTGATCTTCGTGCCGTGCCCGATCCAGCACCAGCGGCCGAGCCGCAGCGTCGCGTCGCGGCCGATCTCGAACCTGGCGTCAGGGGCGATGAAGCACAGCCCGTCGGTCTGAAGCCGCCCGCGGAAGCGCAGCTTCAGCCACGCCCAGCGCAGCGCGAGCCGGGCGTAGGACGCGTTGAGCATCCCGTTGCGGCGCGCGAAGCGCCACAGCGCGAGCGGCCCTCCGTGCGGGGGCATCGGCGCGCCGCGGACGAGGGCGGCCTCGGGGGGATCGGAGACGGCGACCATCTGGCCGAACGATCCTAGGCTGCTGCGATCATGCGCGATCCGATGGCCCAGGAACCGTCCCTTGCCGAGCGGCTGCTCGCCGGCGACAAGCGCGCGCTCGCGCGCGGCATCTCGCTGGTGGAGGACGACGACCCCGCGGGCTGGGCGCTGGTCCGCGAGGTCTACCCGCACACGGGCAACGCGGCCGTCGTCGGCTTCACCGGCCCGCCCGGTGCGGGCAAGTCGACGCTGATCGGCGCGCTCGTCGCGCACCAGCGCGCGCTCGAGCGCACGGTCGCCGTGCTGTCGATCGACCCCAGCTCGCCGTTCCGCGGCGGCGCGCTGCTGGGCGACCGCATCCGCCTCTCCGACCACTTCCTCGACCCCGGCGTGTTCATCCGCTCGATGGCCACGCGCGGCGCGCTCGGCGGGCTCGCCGAGGCGGCGCTCCAGTCCGCGCTGCTGATGGACGCGGCCGGCCGCGACGACGTGTTCCTCGAGACCGTCGGCGTCGGGCAGGCCGAGGTCGACGTGATCGACCACGCCGACTCGATCGTGCTCGTCCTGATCCCGGGGTCGGGCGACTCGATCCAGGCACTGAAGGCCGGCGTGATGGAGATCCCCGACATCATCGTCGTCAACAAGGCCGACCACCCGCTGACCGACACGATGGTGCGGGAGATCCGCGGCGTGCTCTCGCTCGCGCCGGCCGAGGACGGCTGGAACGTTCCGATCGTCAAGACCGAGGCGGTGCAGGGGCGCGGGGTGGACGAGCTGGCGCAACGACTTGGCGAGCACCGCGCCTTCGTCGAGTCGGGCGGGCTGCTCGCCGAGCGCCGCCGGCGCAACCTGCTCAACGAGGTGCTCGGACTGGCGACGGCGCGGCTGAGACGCGCGCTCGAAGCGTCCGTGCGCGAGGACCCTGAAGTGCAGGAGCTCCTCGACGAGGTCGTCGCTCGGCGGCTCGATCCGGCGAGCGCGGCGAGCGCGGTGCTCGAGCGCGGCGCCGTCGACGCGAGCGACGCCGCGCGGCGCGCCTGAGGCGCCGCGCCGGCCGCGGTGCGACATGCACGGCCGCCTGCGCGGCGCCGGCGTTGGTGTACGACGGCATTGAGGAGCGCGGGACGGATTGCCGCGGCGCCACGCGGGGCGCCTCGTGACGTCGAACGTCGGTGAGTCCGGGCCAGAGCCGGTACTTACCGACGTCGGTGCGCGGGGTGCTTCCCGCGGGTGCGCGGCCGCCCTCCGCGAGGCGCCCCGCGAGCTGCCACTGCTATCCGACCCGCGTCCTCAAAGCCGCAGTTCTCGGCGCCGGCGCGCCAGCTCCACAACGAGCAGCGCACCGCATGCGATCGCCGCGCAGACCGCCAGGACGTCCGCCCAGCCCGAGCCCTCGACCGGAAAAGCGCCCACGACCGGCCACCACGGCGCATCGGAGCCCGACCAGTCGCCGCCCGCCACGAGCCCGACGCTCCCGAGCAGCGTGAGCGCCCCGAGTGCCCACCCGACGCGCGGCGCGTGCCGCAGCCCCCACGCCACGAGCGGCACCGCGCACGGCAGCGCCACGACCAGCGCCTCGCGCTCCAGCGACCGCGCCGTGAACACCGCCACCGCGACCTGCGCCGCGCAGACCGCGAGCGCGAGGAACGCCGCGTGCTCGGCGTCGCGCTGCTCCGCCACCAGCCGGCCGAGCCGTTCCCGCCGCGAGCGCCAGAGCAGCCAGGCTCCCAGGAACGCGAGCGCCAGCACCGGCGCCCAGCGCAACAGGCCCGCGTCGCGCTCCACCCACAGCGTCACCAGGCGCGGCAGCCGGTCGACGTAGTCGCCGACCGACGACGCGCCGGTGACCGGCTCGTCCGCGACCGCCAGCGGGGTGAAGCCGCCGTAGAGCCGATCGTTGAGCGAGACGTAGAACACGAGCGACGCCAGCTGCACCTCGACCGTGCCGAGCGCGACGACCGCCCGCCCGTGCCGGGCGGTCCAGCGCGCGAGCAGCACCGCGACGGGCGCGGCCGGGACGAGCAGCCACGGGTCCAGCCAGGGCAGCAGCGACAGCGCCGCCGCGCCGCCGAACGCCGTGCGCATCAGCGGCCGCTCGCGCACCGCGAGCGCGCACAGCGCGGCGGCCGCGAGCAGCGCGCCCGCCGTCAGCGCCGGCGTCACCGCGGTCGCCGCTACCAGCGCCGGAGGGGACAGGCCCGCGAGCAGCGCCGCCCAACTCGCCCACGGGTCGGGCACGACGCGCCGCGCCAGCGCGGCCGCGAGCACGAACGCGAGCGCCGCGACCGCGGCGAGCAGCGCCTCGACGAGGTTCGGCCCCCCGAGCGCGAACGCCGGCGCGATCAGCAGCGGGAAGCCGATCCCGTACGGCTCCACGAGCCGCCCGGCGACGACCTCGCCGTCGGGCTCGAGCGGCTCGCGCTGCCATTCCGACCAGCGCCGCTCCGCGTAGGCGTCCGTGAGCGAGACGCCGTCGCCGTCGGCGATCGACGCCGCGCCGATCAGGTAGTGCGACTCGGCGAGGGTGTAGTCCGAGCCGCCGGCCGCATCGATCCCGAGCGTCGCGGCGTAGGCGGCGAACAGCACCGCCCACAGGGCAAGCGCGCGCAGCGGCTATGCCCCCAGCGCCCGCGCGATCACCATCTGCTGCACCTCGTCGGTGCCCTCGCCGATCGTGAGGATCTTCGCGTCGCGATAGAAGCGGCACACGGGGTACTCCTCGATGTACCCGTAGCCGCCGTGGATCTGGACCGCCTCCTCGGCGCAGCGCACCGCCAGTCGGCCGGTCTTGAGCTTCGCCTGCGCGGCCGTCAGCGTGAACGAGCGCTCGGCGTCCTTCAGCCGTGCGGCCTTGTAGGTCAGCAGCCGCCCGGCCTCGATCTCGGTCGACATGTCGGCGAGCTTGGACTGGATCGCCTGGAACTTCGAGATCTGCCGCCCGAACGCGCGCCGCTGCTTCGCGTAGGCGAGCGCCTGGTCGAGCGCACCCTGCGCCAGCCCGACGCCCATCGCGGCGACCCCGATGCGCCCGATGTCGAGGATCCGCAGGAACTGCTTGAAGCCGTCGCCGCGCGGGCCGAGCAGGTTCTCCTCCGGCACGCGGCAGCTCTCGAAGCTCAGCGGCCGCGTATCGGACGCGTTCCAGCCCATCTTGCGGTACGGCGTTCCCTGCTCATAGCCCGGCGTCCCGTTGGGCACGAGCAGGTTGGAGATCTCGTCGTCGCCGGTCCGGGCGGTGATGCTCACGAGCCCGGAGATGTCGGTGCCCGCGTTGGTGATGAACTGCTTGGCGCCGTCGATCACCCACTCGCCGTCGTCCAGCCGCGCCCGGGTGCGCACGTTGCCGGCGTCCGAGCCCGCCTCCGGCTCGGTGAGACCGAACGCGCCGAGCCGCCGCCCCGACGTCAGCTCCGGCAGCCACTCCTCCTGCTGCGCCGCCGTCCCGAACAGGTAGATCGGCTGCGTGCCCAGCGACGTGTGCGCGCACATCGTGATCGCCACCGAGGAGTCCACGCGCGCCAGCTCCTCGACCGCGATCGCGTACGCCAGCGAGTCGCCGCCCGCGCCCCCGACGTCCTCGGGGAACGGGATCCCCATCAGCCCGAGCTCGCCGAGCTTGGCCACGATCTCGTACGGGAACCGCTTCTCCCGGTCGAGCTCCTCGGCCACCGGCGCCACCTCGCCCTCGGCGAACTCACGGACGGTGCGGCGGATCAGCTCGTGGTCGGGCGAGAGGTCGAAATCCATGGCGGGCATCAAAGCAGCGGTGAAGGTTCGGTGAACCACCACGCTGGGGTTGACGGGCAACACGCCGCGAGACAGAGTGTGCCGCCGCAAATCATCTGGGAGGGGAACTAGATGCAGTCCGAGGAGCTGACCGGCAAGTTCGCCGGAACTACGCGACGCTCGTTCATCCGCGGCATCGCGGCCGCCGGCGCCGCGGCGTACACGTTCGACCGCGCCGGCGTTACGTCGCTGCTGGGCGCCCCCGCGGGCGCTCACGGCGGGCGCCGCTTCGCCGCGTTTGACGCGATCGGCGCGTCGGCCGCCGACCGCTTCGAGGTGCCGGCCGGTTTCCGTGCTGACGTCTTGATTTCCTGGGGCGACGAGTTCGCCGACACGCAGGGCAACGTCTTCGAATACGGCTTCAACAACGACTTCCTCGCCTACTTCCCGCTCAAGGGGAGCAGGGAGGGACTCCTGTTCGTCAACCACGAGTACCCCGGGCCTTTCTACCAGCACGGCTTCAAGCCGGACGCCGGAGGTCTCGCCGAGGGCAAGACGCTCGAGGAGGTCGAGATCGAGCGCAAGTCCGTCGGAAACTCGATCCTCCATGTCCGCCGCGACCGCGACGGCATCTGGCGCGTCGTCTCCCCATCGAGGTACAACACCCGCGTCTACGGCGGCCAGGTCGACGCGCCCGAGGTCGGGCGCTCGCTGTTCTCGGTCACCGGCCCTGTCGCGAGCGACCCGCGCGTCGGCAGCAAGATCTGGGGCTCCGTCGGCAACTGCTCGGGCGGGATCACGCCGTGGGGCACCGCGATCTCGTGCGAGGAGAACTTCGACGGCTACGGCCTGCCGCTCACGCTGGGCGTCGACTTCGCCAACGGCTGGTACGACGAGGGCGGCCACGCCGACTACCTCCCGGGCGCGCCGTATCGCGCGGACCCGCCCGGGTTCGCCAAGTACGGCTGGGTCTGCGAGCACGATCCGTACGACCCGCATTCCAGCCCGCGCAAGCACACCGCGCTCGGTCGGTTCCGGCACGAGAACACGGCGTACCGGCAGGTGCGCCGTGGCAGGTTCGTCATCTACATGGGCGACGACCGCAACAACGACGGCGTCTACAAGTTCGTCTCGGATCGCTCGTACCGCCCGCGCGACCGGGCGAACAATCTGAAGATCCTCGAGGAGGGCACGCTCTACATCGCGAAGTTCCTGCCGGAGGGCCGCCGCCGCTTCGCCAACACGAACGGCACCGGGCTACTGACGCAGCCGTTCGGGACCGGCGAGTGGGTCGAGGTGCGGGAGGACGAGCTGATCGACACCTCTACGAAGCTGAAGGCCCGCCTCGGCAGTACGGCGTGGGACACGCACTTCGCCACGAACCGGCCGGAGGACGTCGAGGTCGACCCCAAGACGGGGGACGTCTACGTCGCGCTGACGAACAACTCGACGGTGCGCGACGTCCACGGGTCCGTGCGCCGGATCCAGGAGGCCGGCAACGACCCCGAGGCGGGCACGTTCACGTGGGAGGACTACGCGAACGGCGGCCCGACAGGGCGCAGCGATCCGGGTGAGGCGGGCTTCTCCTGCGTCGACAACCTCGTGTTCGACAAGCGCAACGACCTCTGGATCGTCACCGACATCTCGACCAGCTCGCTGAACCAGAACGACCCGGCGCGGCCGGAGCGGCAAGCGCTCTTCTACCACGCCAACAACGCGCTGTTTTACGTGCCGACCGACGAGGACCCAGAGGACCGGATCGCGTTCCGCTTCGCCAACATGCCGGTCGAGGCGGAGGGCACGGGACCGTACTTCACGCCCGACGAGGACACGTTGTTCGTGAACGTCCAGCACCCGGGGGAGCAGGCGGGCGTCAACACGACGAGCGTCTTCGGCCAGCCGGAGACGTACACGTCCTACTGGCCCGACGGCAACAAGACGGAGAACCGCAACCCGTCGACTCCGAAGCCCTCGACGGTCGTGATCACGCGACCGAAGCGCTACGCGGACGGGATGAACGTGATCCCGCGGCCCGAGGGCTTCGTCGAGCGACCGCACCACGGCGGCCACGGCCACGACGACGACTGAGTCACGCCCGGTCGGGCTCGCCCGCCAGGCCGCGGGCGAGCTCGACCAGCAGCCGCACGCCCCAGCCCGAGGCGCCCTTGTTCGCGTACGGGCGCCCGAGCGAGTCCGCGACGCCGGCGATGTCGAGGTGCGCCCACGGCACGTCGCCGGCGAAGCGGGCGAGCAGTGCCGCCGCAGTGATCGGCTGCGCCTTGCGACCCTCGCTCGAGTTGATCAGGTCCGCGTACGTGCCCTTGATCAGCTCGTCGTACTCGGGGCCGAGCGGGAGCCGCCAGACGCGCTCGCCGGTCGCCTCTCCCGCTGCCCGCACTTCGTCGCACCACTCGTCGTCGTTGCCCATCAGCCCGGCGTGCACCGGGCCGAACATGGTCACGATCCCGCCCGTCAGCGTCGCCACGTCGAGCAGCCGCTCCGCGCCCTGATCGCGCGCGTGGGTGAGGCAGTCGGCGAGCACGAGCCGGCCCTCGGCGTCGGTGTTGTTGACCTCGATCGTGATCCCGGCCTTCGCGCGCACGATGTCGCCGGGCCGCACCGCGTGCGAGGAGACGAGGTTCTCGGTCGCGCCGATCACGCTGACGAGCCGCAGCGGCAGGCCGAGCTCGACGATCGCCGCCGTCGCCTCCAGCACCGCCGCGCCGCCGCACATGTCGAACTTCATCTCGTGCATCCGCGCGGCCGCTTTGATCGAGTAGCCGCCGGAGTCGAACGTCACCGCCTTGCCGACGAGCCCGAGCAGCGGCCCGCCGGCGCCGGCGGGCTCGTGGTGCAGCGTGATCAGCTGCGGCTCCTCGCCGGCGCCGCGCGCGATCGCCGCGAACGCGCCCATCCCGGCCGCCTCGATCTCGGCGCGGCCCATCACGTTCACCTGCACGCCGGGCAGCTCTCTCGCGCGTGCCGTCGAGCGCGGAGGGAGTGAGCGCGTTCGGCGGCGCGTTGCCGAGGTCACGCGCGCGGTTCGCCGCCTCGGCGCCGGCGCGGCCGAGCTCGACGGACCGCGAGACGTCGTGGTGGGCGGAGACGATCAGCTCCGCCGGCGCGCGGTCCTCGCCGGGCTCCGATTTGAACGCCGTGTAGCGGTAGGCGGCGAGCAGCGTGCCCTCGACCAGCGCGCCCGGCACTGCGTCGCCGACCTTGTGCGGCAGCTCCCAGCACAGCGTCCGCGCACCCAGCTCGCGCGCGCGGCCGAGCGCGACGGCCGCGGCGACCCGCGCGCGCTCGGGATCGAACTCGTCGCGCGCGCCCAGCCCGATCAGGACCCAGCGCCGGCCGGCGGCGTGAGCGTGAGTGAGCGAGCGGAACTCCGAGCGCGCCTCGCCGGACTCCACCAGCGCGCCCAGCGCGCCGTCGTCGGTGTCGTGCGGGATCCCCTTGCCCTCGAACACCCCGACGACCACCGTGTCCGCGCCCGTGCCCGGCGGGTCGTCGGTGGTGGCCCGGACGAGCATCGGCGGAGGCTATCGTCCGCCCTATGCCCAAGACCGTGATCCTCGGCACCGCTCGCACGCCCGTCGGCAAGCTGGGCGGCGGCCTGTCCTCCCTCAAGGCCACCGAACTCGGCGGCATCGCGATCCAGGCCGCGCTCGAGCGCGCCGACGTGGCGCCGGAGCAGGTACAGCACGTGGTCATGGGGCAGGTGCTGCAGGCCGGCGTCGGGCAGATCCCGTCGCGCCAGGCGCAGATCGGCGCGGGCATCCCGAAGGAGGTCTCCTCCGAGACGATCAACAAGGTCTGCGCGTCGGGCGTGCGCGCAACGGGGCTGCTGGACTCGGCGATCCGCGCCGGCGACGTCGACGTCGCCGTCGCGGGCGGGATGGAGTCGATGTCGCAGGCGCCGTACCTGCTGCCGCAGGCGCGCTTCGGAGCGCGCATGGGCGACATGAAGGCGCTCGACGCGATGGTCCACGACGGGCTGACGAACCCGTTCAGCGGCAAGCAGATGTTCGTCGAGGCGACCGAGGTCGGCGAGGAGCTGGAGATGACCCGCGCCGACATGGACCGCTGGGCGCTGCGCTCGCACGAGCGCGTGATCGCGGCGACCGACGACGGGCGGCTGCCCGAGGAGATCGTGCCAGTCACGGTCAAGGGGCGGAAGGGCGACACGGTCGTGGAGGTCGACGAGGCGCCGCGCCGCGACTCCACGCTGGAGGCGCTCGCCAAGCTCCCCGGGCTCGCGCGCAAGGACGGCTCCCACACCGCCGGCAACTCGCCGGGCGTCAACGACGGCGCCGGCGCGCTGGTGCTGGCCAGCGAGGAGTGGGCCGAGCGCGAGGGCAAGGAGATGCTGGCCGAGATCATCGCCCAGGCGCAGGTCGCCGACGACTTCCCCTACCTCGCCCGCACGCCCGCCAACGCGGCGATCAAGGCGCTCGACAAGGCCGGCCTGCAGCCGGGCGACATCGACCTGTGGGAGATCAACGAGGCGTTCGCGTCGGTCACGCTCAACTCGATCCGCATGCTCAACATCGACGAGGAGCGCGTGAACGTGAACGGCGGCGCGGTCGCGATCGGGCATCCGATCGGCGCGTCCGGCGCGCGCATCCTCGGCACGCTCGTGCACGAGCTGCGCCGGCGCGGCGGCGGCTACGGCTGCGTCGCGATCTGTTCCGGCGGCGGTCAGGGCGACGCGATCGTGGTGCGGGTCTGACCGAGCGCCCGCACATCCTCCCGCCGCCTCCTGGCGGGGCGGCGCTACGGCGGCCGGACGAGAAGGGCGCGGCGTTCTTCGACCTCGACCGCACGCTGATCGCGGGGTCGTCCGCGTTCCAGTTCGGCCGCGCCGCGTACAAGGCCGGGCTGGTGACGCGCCGCCAGCTGGCGGAGGACGCGTGGGAGAACATCCGCTTCCGCCTGCACGGTTCGACCGACGCGGGCACCGACGCGCTGCGGGAGCGGATCGGCAAGACGCTCGAGGGCGTGCGCGTGCGCCAGCTGCAACGGCTCGCGCCGGACGTGCTCGCCGGCGTGCTGCCGCGCCTGTATCCGCAGATGCTCGCGATCGCCTACGAGCACCAGGACGCCGGCCGCCCGATCTTCATCTGCACGGCCGCTTCGCAGGAGGTGGCGGAGCTGATGGCGATCGTGCTCACGTTCGACGGGGCGGTCGGGTCGGTCGCCGAGGTCGTCGACGGCCACTACACGGGCCGGCCGGGCGGCCCGTTCACCTACCGCGAGGGAAAGGCGGAGGCGATCCGCGAGCTGGCCGAGCGCGAGGACATCGACCTCGGCGCGTCGTGGGCGTACTCGGACTCCGAGTCCGACCTGCCGATGCTGCGCCAGGTCGGCCATCCGGTGGCGGTGAACCCGGACTCGGAGCTGGGCCGCGTCGCGCGCGCCGAGGGCTGGGAGGTGCTGCGCTTCGAGCGGCTGGGCCGGCGGCTGCGCGTGCTCGGCGCGGCCGGCGTCGCCGCTGCGCTCGGCGGGCTCGGCTCGTTCGTGCTCTCGCGCCGCTCGGCGCCGCCGCGGCGGCGCGCCACGGTGATCCCGCTGCGGCGCCGATGAGCCTGCACGAGCTGACGGGAGAGCAGCGCGAGATCCGCGACCTCGCGACGCGCTTCGCCGACGGAGCGGATCGCCCCGCACGCCGCCGCCTGGGACCGCGATCACACGTTCCCGCGCGAGCTCTTCGGCGCGCTCGGAGAGCTGGGGCTGATGGGCGTCTGCGTGCCCGAGGAGCACGGCGGCGCCGGCGCAGACTTCCTCTCCTACGTGCTGGTGCTGGAGGAGCTGGCGCGCGCCGACGCCGGCGTCGGCGTGACCGTGGCGGTGCACACGAGCGCGTGCGAGCTGCCGCTGCTCGCGCACGGCGGCGAGCGGTTCGTGCCGCCGCTCGCGTCGGGCGAGGAGCTCGGCGCGTTCGCGCTGACCGAGTCGGGCTCGGGCTCCGACGCCGCGGCGCTGCGCACGCGCGCAGTCGACGACCGGATCAGCGGTAACAAGCAGTGGATCACGAACGGTTCCTACGCGTCGACGTTCGTCGTGTTCGCCCGCGAGGAGACCGACGGCATCAGCGCCTTCGTGGTCCGCGCCGGCGCGCCCGGCTTCGACGTGACCCGCGAGGAGGAGAAGATGGGCCTGCACTCCTCCTCCACCGCCGACCTCGCGTTCGAGGACACGCCGGGCGAGCGGCTCGGCGCGCCCGGGGGCGGCATGCGGATCGCGCTGTCCACGCTCGACGGCGGCCGGATCGGGATCGCCGCGCAGGCGGTCGGGATCGCGCAGGCGGCGCTGGATCTCGCGACGGGCTACGCGAAGGAGCGCAACGCGTTCGGCGGCCCGATCGCGCGCCTGCAGGCGATCCAGCACAAGCTCGCCGACATGCAGACCGAGATCGAGGCGGCGCGCGCGCTGACCTGGCGGGCCGCGCGGCTCAAGCAGGCCGGTCGCCCGCACTCCGTCGAGGGCGCGCAGGCGAAGCTGTTCGCCTCGGCGGTCGCGCGGCGCCAGACCGGCGAGGCGATCCAGGTGCTCGGCGGCTACGGCTACACGCGCGAGTTCCCGGCCGAGCGCTACTACCGCGACGCCAAGGTGACCGAGATCTACGAGGGCACGAGCGAGATCCAGAAGCTCGTGATCGCCCGCGCGCTGCTCGGAGACGCGATGCGCGAATAGAACCGGCGGAGCGCGCCGTCCATGACGGCTCGCACCGGCTTGAGCTCGACGCGGTTCCTTCCGGTCGCGGCGTCTCCTGGTGAGCATCATGCGCGCCACGGCGGCCGGGCGCAATGCGCGGAGGGGTGAGATCCATCACACCCGTAGACTCAGGCCGATGGCCACGGAGGAACGCGCGCTGACCGACCTGGAGCGCTGGTACCGGGAGCGCTACGAGCCGGTGCCGGAGCGGCGCGAGCGCTTCACGACCTTGTCAGCCGAGCCGGTGCGGCCGCTGTACACCGAGGCGGACCTGCCGGAGCCGGATCGGATCGGGCTGCCGGGCGAGTATCCGTTCACGCGCGGCGTGTACCCGAGCATGTACCGCGGCCGGCTGTGGACGATGCGCCAGTTCGCCGGCTTCGGGACGGCGGAGGAGACCAACGCACGCTTCCATTACCTGCTCGAGCACGGCCAGACCGGGCTGAGCACGGCGTTCGACATGCCGAGCCTGATGGGGCACGACTCCGACCATCCGCGCTCGGAGGGCGAGGTCGGGCGCGAGGGAGTCGCGGTCGACACGCTCGACGACATGGAGACGCTGTTCGCCGGTATCGACGTCGGCGAGGTCACGGTGTCGATGACGATCAACGCGCCGGCGGCGATCATGCTGGCGTTCTACGTCGTGGCGGCGGAGGAGGACGGCGTCCCGCCCGAGCGGCTGGGCGGGACGATCCAGGCCGACATCCTGAAGGAGTACATCGCGCAGAAGGAGTGGTGTTTCCCGGTCGATCCGGCGATGCGGCTGCTGGGCGACATGATCGAGTGGTGCTCGCGCGAGATGCCGCGCTGGCATCCGGTGAGCATCAGCGGCTACCACATCCGCGAGGCGGGATCGACGGCGGCGCAGGAGCTGGCGTTCACGCTCAAGGACGGCCTGACGTATGTCGAGCAGGCGGTGGCGCGCGGCCTCGATGTGGACGACTTCGCGCCGCGGCTGAGCTTCTTCTTCAACGCCCAGATCGACTTCTTCGAGGAGATCGCGAAGCTGCGCGCGGCGCGCCGGATCTGGGCGCGCGAGCTGCGCGACACGTTCGGCGCGCGCAACGAGAAGAGCTGGCTGATGCGCACGCACGTGCAGACCGCGGGCGTGTCGCTGACCGCGCAGCAGCCGCTCAACAACATCACGCGCACCGCGATCGAGGCGCTCGCCGGGGTACTGGGCGGGACGCAGTCGCTGCACACGAACTCGTTCGATGAGGCGCTGGCGCTGCCGACCGAGGAGGCCGTGCGGCTGGCGCTGCGCACGCAGCAGGTGATCGCGCACGAGACCGGAGTCGCGAACACGATCGACCCACTCGGCGGCTCATACTTCGTCGAGGCGATGACCGACGAGATCGAGGCGCGCGCGTATGAGTACTTCGCCAAGATCGACGAGTTGGGCGGGATGGTGGAGGCGGTCAAGCGCAACTACCCGCAGCGCGAGATCGCCGACGCGGCGTTCGCGCTGCAGCAGGAGATCGATGCGGGCGAGCGGATCGTCGTCGGTGTGAACGCGCACACCGAGGGCGACGACTACCAGACGCCGATCCTGCGCATCGACCCGGCGCTGGAGGGCAAGCAGATCGGCCGTGTGCAGGCCGTCCGCGCGCGCCGCGACGGCGCCGCGGTCGAGCGCGCGCTGGCAGAGCTGAGGAACAATGCGGCCTCTCAGGACGTCAACCTGATGCCGAACCTGTTGGACTGCGCGCGCGTACACGCCACGGAGGGCGAGATCGTGGGCGCCCTCCAAGCGGTCTTCGGCACATACACCGAGACCCCCGTCTTCTAGTCGTTCGCATTCCGGAGGCATCATGTTGCGCAAGGTGATCGTGCCCGCCATCGTTGCCGGCCTGCTCGTACCCACGACGGCGCTCGCCGCGACCAAGAGGGTGTCCGTGGGCGACAACTGGTTCGTCCGGAAGAGCGGCGTCCCGACCGTGACCGTGAACACGGGCGACAAGGTCACGTGGGTGTGGACGGGCAGGAGCCTCCACAACGTGACCGTCACCAAGGGCCCGGCGAAGTTCAGGTCCAGCTCGCAGACGTCGGGCCGCTACTCCAAGAGGGTCTCCAGGGGCGGGAGGTACACGATCGTCTGCACCGTGCACGGCGCGAGCGATCAGAGCATGAAGCTCGTCGTCCGCTAGTACCGCGCCGTATCGCGGCCCTGGCGGGCTAGGATCCCGCCATGGCCGCCGCCACGTCGACCCGCAAGATCCGCGTCGTGGTCGCCAAGCCCGGCCTCGACGGGCACGACCGCGGCGCGAAGATCATCGCCCGCGCCCTGCGTGACGCGGGCATGGAGGTCATCTACACCGGCCTGCACCAGACGCCGGAGCAGATCGTCGAGACCGTGCTGCAGGAGGACGCCGATGCGGTCGGGCTGTCGATCCTGTCCGGTGCGCACATGACGCTCGTGCCGCGGGTCGTCGAGCTGCTGCGAGAGCAGGACGCGGCCGACGTCGTCGTCACCGTCGGCGGGACGATCCCGGCGCAGGACATCCCGGAGCTCAAGCAGCTCGGCGTCGCCGAGGTGTTCACCCCGGGCGCGCCGACGAGCGACATCATCGAGTTCATCCGCGGCGCGATCACGCCGTAACTGCACTGCGGCGTACAGTTACGCGATGCCCGCGGGCGTGCTGCTCGGAATCGCGATCGTCGTCGAGGTGTGCGCCACGCTCGCGCTGCGCGCCTCGGACGGTCTCAGCCGCCCGGGGCTCACCGTGCTCGTCGTCGTCGGCTACGCGACGTCGTTCTGGCTGCTCTCGCTCGTGTTGCGGGACATCTCGGTCGGCACGGCGTACGCGATCTGGTCGGGCGTCGGCACCGCCGCGCTGGCGATCATCGGGATGCTCGTGCTCGGCGAGCCGGCCACGGCGCTGCGGATCGCGGCGATCGCGCTGATCGTGATCGGCGTCATCGGGCTCAACGTCGCGGGCACCAACTGATGCCGCGCCCCAGCCGGCGCGTGCAGCTGCTGGACGCGGCGATCGCCGTGATCCGCCGCGACGGCGCGGGCGCGCTCACGCTCGATTCCGTGGCCGCCGAGGCCGGCGTGTCGAAGGGCGGCGTGCTCTACCACTTCGCCTCCAAGCGAGCCCTGATCGACGGGCTGCTCAGCCGCTGGCTCGACGACGTCGAGACCCGGCTCGGCGGCGAGGACCTGCTCGTCGCCTACGTCCGTGCCTGCGATCTCGCGCCGAGCGAGCGCGCCTCGGAGTTCGGCCTGCTGGCCGGGATGATCGAGGAGCCGGAGGTGCTCGAGGTCGCGCGGGAGCGCTACGAGGAGTGGACGGCGCGTATGCTCGACGGCGCCGCGGACCCCGTCGAGGCATGGCTGGTGCGGCTCGCCGCGGACGGTCTGTGGTATTCCGACCTGCTCGGCATCGCCGCTCCACAGGGCGCCGACCGCCGCCGCCTGACCGAGCGTCTGCTGGCGCTCGCACAGGGCGGATCGAGATAGATTGACTCGTCAGTCAACTGGATACGATGCGAACGTTCGTTCCGATCGAGGAGGCTTGAAAGGCCGTGAAGATCTGCGTCCTGGTCAAAGAAGTGCCGGACGCCGCAGTCGAGAAGCGCATCAACCCGGCGACCGGGCGCCTCGACCGCAGCGGTGAGAAGAACCTGAACCCGTTCGACACCCACGCCATCGAGGCCGCGATGCAGCTCAAGGAGGGCGGCGCGGTGCAGGTCGACGAGGTCGTGGCGGTGACGATGGGACCGGAGAGCGCCGTCCGCGCGCTCCACAAGTCCGTCTCGCTCGGCGCCGACCGCTCGCTGCACCTCACCGACGAGGCGCTCGCCGGCTCCGACGTGAACGGCACCGGCTACGCGCTCGCCAAGGCGCTCGAGGCCGAGGCCCCCGACCTCGTCCTGCTCGGCCAGCAGTCCGACGACGGCGAGTGCTACACGATCGGCGCCGTCGTGGCCGACCACCTGCGGATGCCCTCGCTCACGCAGGTGATCAAGATCGACGTCGAGGACGGCAACCTGCGCTGCGAGCGCCAGGCCGAGTACGGCTACGACACGGTCGCCGTCGAGCTGCCGGCCGTGATCTCGGTCGGCGATGCGATCAACGAGCCGCGCTACCCGTCGCTGAAGGCGATCATGGGCGCGAAGAAGAAGCCGCTCGACACGAAGAGCGTGGGCGACGTCGGCATCGAGCCCGGTCGGGTCGGCTACGACAACGCGCGCGCCCACTGCGCCGACTTCAAGGCGCCGGCGGCCAAGGAGCCGGGCCGGATCATCGAGGACGAGGACACCAACGAGACGGTCGAGCAGATCGTGTCGTGGCTGGACGAGAGGAAGCTGCTCGCATGACGTCGATCCTGGTCTACGCGCTGCACTACGACGGCGCGTTCAACAAGAACTCGCTCGGCGCGGTGTCCGAGGGCGCCCGGCTCGCCGGCGAGCTCGGCGGCGAGTGCCACGCGGTCGTTATCGGCGAGAAGGCCGGCCTGTCCGACGACCTGTGCGCCTCGCTCGGCAGCTACGGCGCCACGAAGGTGTTCCGGGTCGAGGGGCCCGAGGGCCTCGCGCAGCCGGTGGTCGACGCGATGGCGAAGGTCATCTCTGACCAGGGCCACGGCTACGCGCTGTTCGGCGGCGGCCTGCTCGGCTTCGAGATCGGCGCCGGCCTCACCGCGCGGCTGGACGCCGGCGTCTGCATGGAGGTCACGAGCGTGCGGGTCGAGGGCGGCAAGCTCGTCTCCGAGCGCCCGATCCTGCAGGACTCGAGCGTGTCCGACGTGCACTACCGCTCCGACGTCGGCGTGATCATCGGCCGGCTGAACGCATTCGAGGCGAAGGAGGACGGCGCCGGCGCCGCGGCGGTCGAGGACGTCGCGGTCGAGTTCGCGCCGCATTCGCTGCGGGCGAAGATGGTCACGCGCGGCGAGCAGCGCGGCGCCCAGGTGAACATCGAGGACGCCGACATCCTCGTCGCCGGCGGCCGGGGGCTCGGCAAGGCCGAGGGCTTCGACGCGCTCGAGGAGCTGGCGGGCGCGCTCGGCGGCGCGGTCGCCGCGACGCGCGCGGTGGTCGACGCCGGCTGGTACTCCTACTCGGCCCAGATCGGCCAGACCGGCAAGACGGTGGCGCCGAAGCTCTACCTGGCGGCCGGGATCTCTGGCGCGATCCAGCACAAGGTGGGCATGCAGGGGTCGGAGAACATCGTGGCGATCAACAAGGACTCGAACGCCCCGATCTTCGAGTTCTCCGACCTCGGCGTCGTCGGCGACCTCAACAAGATCGTGCCCAAGCTGACCGAGGCCGTGAAGGCCCGCAAGAGCGGCTAGTGCTCCCTCCTGCGAGCGCTGACGCGCTTGGACCGGCCGCTGATCACCGCCTGGCTGTGTCCTCGACCCTTGAAATCCCAGAGGGATTCCTGCGGGTCTGCGTCCTTGCCAGGCGGCGCCAGCGACCGTCCAAGCGCGCCATCACCCACAGGAGGAACCACTAATGTCGATCGCCCCGATCGAGTTCCCGCCGCCGGGCGACCCGGCGGTGGAGTTCCTCGGCCCGCCGACCGACCCGGAGGACGAGCGGATCGAGGTCGGCGTCGCGATCGTCGGCGGCGGGCAGGCCGGGATGGCGTGCGCGATCCGGCTGCTCCAGCTGCTCGAGGACGACCCCGCGCTGGCCGAGAGGCTCGGCGAGGTGCCGGTCGCGGTGATCGAGAAGGGCCGCGTCGCAGGCGCGCATCAGCTCTCCGGGGCCGTGATGAACCCGGGGCCGATCCGCTCGCTGCTCCCGGACGACGACTCCTGGCCGCAGTTCGGCGAGGTGGGCAAGGAGACCGTCTACTTCATGGTCAACCGCAAGCGCGCGGTTCCCTTGAAGCCGACGCCGCCGCCGTTCCGCAACCACGGCAACCACATCGTGTCGGTCGCCGAGCTCAACCGCTGGCTGGCCGAGAAGGCCGAGGAGGCCGGCGCGTACGTGCTGTCGGAGACGGTCGGGGCGAAGCTGCTGGTGGAGGACGGCGCGGTCGTGGGCGTGCGCACCGGCGACAAGGGGCGCGACAAGGAGGGCGGCGAGAAGTCGAACTTCGAGCCTGGCTCGGACGTCGTCGCCAAGGCGACCGTGCTGGCCGAGGGCTGCTGGGGCCACCTGACCGGCGCGGCGCTCAAGGGGCTCGGGCTCGCGGGCACCGACCCGCAGGTGTGGGCGCTCGGGGTCAAGGAGGTATGGGAGGTCTCGGAGCCGCTCGACCGCGTGATCCACACGCTCGGCTGGCCGTTGCGGCCGCAGGCGAAGTACAAGGAGTTCGGCGGCTCGTGGATCTACCCGATGAACCGCGAGGGCGACCCGGACCGCGTCTCGATCGGCTTCGTCGTCGGGCTCGACTACGCCGACGCGCGCCTGTCGGTCCACGACGTGCTGCAGGAGTTCAAGCTCCACCCGCTCGTGCGCAAGATCCTGGGTGAGGGCAAGCGCGTGGCCTGGGGCGCGAAGGCGATCCCGGAGGGCGGCTACTGGGCGATCCCGAGGCTGCACGCGCCGGGCATGGTGATCTGCGGCGACGCCGGCGGCATGGTCAACGTGCCGAAGCTCAAGGGGATCCACTACGCGATCCGCTCGGGCATGCTCGCCGCCGAGACGATCTACCGCCAGCTCAAGGCGGGCTCGCGCGACTTCTCCGCCTACGAGCACCGCGGTGCACGACTCCGAGATCGGCAAGGACCTGTACGAGTCGCGCAACATGAAGCAGCCGTTCGCCAGAGGACTGATCATGGGCGGCGCGATCACGAACGCGATGGTCGTCACCAAGGGCCGGTTCCCGGGCGGCCACTGGACGACGCACCGCGACGCCGACCAGCAGCTGCTGACCACCGATCGCGACGAGCGCTATCCGAAGCCCGACGGCAAGTACACGTTCGACAAGCTCTCGGGCGTGTTCCTGACCGGCAACGCGACTCGCGACGACGCGCCGAGCCACATCCGGATCCAACAGCGCGTCCCGCGTGAGCTGGCCGAGGCGTGGGCGTGGATGTGTCCGGCCGGGGTGTACGAGGTGCCGGAGGACGCGCCGCAGAACGGGCAGCCGGTCGACCTGATCGTGAACCCGTCGAACTGCGTGCAGTGCGGCGCGATCACCGCCAAGGGCGGGCGCCTGACCCCGCCCGAGGGCGGGGACGGACCCGTGTACCAGGTCACGTAGCGCAACTCCCGGAGGCCCCACCGCGTTAAGGGCTCGCCGATGCGGCGCGCCCTTATGACAACGATGCTCGTCCTGTTGCTCCCGGCGGTCGCCGACGCGGCCACGGTGAAGGTCGTCCACTGCGTGCCCGCGCTCGATCCCGACGTGCGCAGCGCGACCTTCGAGGCGCGCATGCGCGCGGCCCGAGGGAGCGAGCGGATGCAGGTGCGCTTCACGCTGCAGGTGCGCGAGGATGCGCTCGCCAGCTGGCGCCGGGTCGCCGCAACCGGGTTCGACACGTGGCTGACGTCGCTGCCGGAGGTGCGCCGCTACACGTACGCCAAGACCGTCACCAACCTGTCCGCGCCCGCGGCCTACCGCACCGTCGTGCGCTTCCGCTGGCTCGACGAGGACGGCGCGGCGGTCAAGACCGAGCGCGTGACCTCGGCCGGCTGCCGCCAGCCCGACCTGCGGCCGAACCTCGAGCCGCGCGGCGTCGACTTCCTACCCGGCCCGGACGCCGGCACCCGTCGCTACGCGGTGCTTCTGCACAACAGCGGCCGCACCGACGCGCCCCCATTCGCCGCGACGCTCGCCGTCGACGACGACGACGAGCCCGCATCGCTCGTCGTGCCCGGCCTCGCGGCCGGCACCCAGCGGATCGTCACCTTCACCGCCCCGCCATGCATGGCAGGCTCACAGCTCACCGTCAGGCTCGACCCCGGCGAGGCGGTCGACGAGCGCGACGAGGACGACAACGCGCTCGTCGTCCCCTGCCCGGACCCGCCCGGCTAGCGCGCCGCCGGGACCTGCTCGTTGCTGCGGTTGACGCGCCAGGCCGCCTGGACGGGGTCGAGGAAGTAGGGCGGGCTGCGGTACTTGAGGCGGTCGTCGTAGACGTAGTTCTTGGTGTAGCCGGTCGGCTTGGTGGTCGCGACGGCGCCGCGGAACTTCTGCGCGATCGCGCCGGTCACGTTCAGCTTTCCCAGCACCGCACCGCAGCGGAAGTTGTCGACGACGAACGAATGCGTGAGCGCCAGGATCGCGGCATCGATCGTGACGTTCGTCAACGTCCCGGTCGCGTTCGCGCACGAGTCCGGGTCGTTCCAGTTCGAGCGCGTGACCGGGTGGAACACGCGGACGTTGTTGTTCGCGATCAGGCCGAGGACGACGTCCGCGTCGGCGTGCTTGCGCACGTCACCGCGGATCACGATGTCGTTGGCGCTGGCGATCGTCAGGCTCTTCGAATACGTGCCGCTGACGTACACCACGGCGCACCCAGGCGGGTCGTCGTAGCGCTGCAGGAGCGGGGTCTTCGTCCCGCTGCAGGGACCGTTGCCGACGTAGATTACGCCGTTCGGCGGAAGCGGAACGGCCGTGGTCGTGGTCTGGGAAGGCCCGGTCGTGACGTCCATCGTCGTGCCGTTGAGCCGGATCGTGGTCTTGCCCGTGTACGTGTACTGGGGGTCCGCGATGTTGGCGAGGCCGGCATTCGTCGGCGGGACGTTCAGCGGATTCGAGTTCGGCAGCCACGTGCCCTGGAAGTCCGGGCTCCCGCTGCAGCCGGGGGCGCTCACCCAGCCCTTGCCGGACTCGATGTGGTCGTTCTTGTCGCGGCCGAACTTCGTGCTGCCGCAGCTCAGGATGTCGTCGTTCGTGTGGAACGGTCCGTTGATCTCGTCGTCGTCGGCGAACTGGATCGGGACGCAACCGCTGGGCCTGCTCGCGCGCGGCTTGGCACAGTTGGTAGCGGCCCACGCTGCGTCGTCCGGGTCCGGGTACTGGGCCGGGTCGCGCGTCTCGTAGTCGGTGAAGTAGATGTAGTCCAGGAACCCCTGCCGGCGCAGCCTGGTCACGATGCTGCGCGTGACGGCGCCCGAGCGGCCTGTGGCACGGATGCGGAACGTGCCCGACGAGCCGTCGAGCATGGACTCGTGGGCTGTCGCCCCGGGAACGCACCTGTCGCCCGCCGCCGGGAGCAGCTCGATCGTGTACTGCGACTTGCCGTCGGGCATCGTGCGCCAGCGCCGCGTGTCGGGCTGGTTCGGGTCGGACGGTCTGGGCTGGTTGACCGGGCTCGGCTCCGACGGAGTCGGGCCTGTGGCGGTGTCGCACAAGGTCCAGAAGTCGTTGTTCTCGCTGAGCTGGAACATGTAGTACTCCAGCCCGGCCTCTGCCGCGGCGTACGCCTGCTTGCGATCCTGCGAGGCCTTCGCGAACGGAAGGTCGGCGCCGGCTGCGGACAGGACGACGGCGGCCAGCGCCGACCCGGCGGCGAGCGCCATCAGGACGACGAGGAGTGCGACGCCATGCTCGGCGGCGAGGTCGGGGCGGCGGCGTCTCATTGGCATGTGGGGTCGTTCTTGGTCGCGTTGGGGTCGGCATTGCGCAGCACGACCTGGTCGGTCAGCACGGTGTTGAACCGGTCGCCGGTCGCGCCGTGGGGCCGGACCGAGTAGCTGAGCCCGACGACGGCGATGCGCGACAGGAGCACTGGGCTGAGCGCCGGCGCGCCCGTCAGCGGCTCGCTGGGCTCCAGCGCGGTTCCCGGTGGCGCGTTCTGTGGGTAGGCGAAGTACGTGAACACGGGGCTGGTCGGCTTCTCCTGCACCACGTTGTCCAGCAGCACCTTCTCGCCGGCGAGCGTGGTCCCGTCCGGCTGGTAGATGCGCTCGAGGATGCGCCTGCTCGACGGCTGGAACTCGAGCATGCGCTTCGCCGGAGAGACGCCGCCGGCGCTCAGGTCCGCGTAGAAGGTGAGGGCGGTCGGCGTGGCCGCGACGAGACCCTTCGTCGTCGCGTTGAGGCACACCTGCGAGCGGATCTGGCGCGTCATCTGGTCGAGCACCAGCCTGCCGCGCTGGGCGGCCTCGGTGCGGTCGACGACGCCGCGGCCCTGGCGCATGACGACCTCGATGAACGTCATGGCACCGAACGCCACGATGCCGAGCACGGTCATCGCCACGAGCAGCTCGACGACGGTGAAGCCGCCCTGTGTCCGGACGCGACGCATCATGTGCAGTAGCCCTTGGTGCCGTTCGGGTTGACCCAGAGCTTCAGCTTCGGGTCGCCGTTGGGCTCCGTGTCGAGGCCGGCCGGCTTGTCCGAGACGACGAGGTCCACTTTCGCGAAACGCCGGTTGCTGACGCTCACGCCCGTGTTCCGGTCGTCGGCGCAGACGGTGTACTTCCCGAACGGGAGCCCTGGCTCGGGAAGCGTGCCGTTCGAGTTCACGCCGTCGAAGACGTACTTGTCCGTGCATCCCGGCTCGGTGGAGGTGACGACCACGTATGCCTCCTTCAGCGGCGCGGCGCTGTTCGCGTTCGGTCCGCGCGTGACGCGCAGGTTGAACGCCGGCTCGCGCACGGTCAGTGACGCCGAGCCGCCGGCTCCTACCTTCAAGAAGCCCGGGTGGGTGGAGAAGTAGTCCGTGACGAAAGCCTCCGGATCGCTGGTCGCGCAGCCCCCGCTGAAGAACGAGTAGCCGTCGGGGAACGGGTACAAGCCCGAGGCGGTGATGCTGCCGCTGGCGGCGCCGGGCCTGAAGACGCGGCTCCCGGTAGGCAGGCCCGGGTTGGCGGCCGTCAGGGCTGGGGACGCGGCCGACTTCTTGCTGCCGTGCACCTCGGTGTCGAAAGCAACGGTCACCGACGCCGCCTGCGCGTACTGCAGCTCGACCGTCTGCTTGGTCCCGGCGGTGACGTTCGCGGTATGCGTAAGGGTCTGGTTGCCCGAGACGTCGACCCAGCCGGGCCGGCTGACCGAGACCGTGTACGCGCCGGCCGCGATGTGGCCGAACACCGCGCACCCGAGCACGTTCGTCGCGTCGGTTTGCGTCACCGGGCCGGCGATCGTCACCGGCGTGTTCGTCACGGGCCCGCCGCTCTCGTTCTTGAGCTGGACGCCCAGCGTGCCCTGGTTCGCCCCGAACGAGCCGACGCGCGGGGCCACGATGCTGGTCATCTCGACCGGCTTGACGCGCTTGCCCAGGACGTTGGACGTCACGGTCGACGTGATGCGGATGTAGTCCGCGCGCTCGCCGTCGGAGGCGCAGCTCGCCGGCGCGCCCGAGGCGTCGTGGACCCACTCCGCCGCGGACGCCACGCTGTAGCTGACGGTGCCGGACTTCACTTCGCGCGGAGGCTTGTCGTAGGTGGCCAGGGTGGCGGCGGGCAGCGCGCGCAGGCGCTCCAGGTCCTGTTCCGCCAGCCCCGCGGCCACGGTCCGGGAGCGGTTGATGGCGGTGGTGTGCGACGCGGCGTCGAGCGACGCCAGCACCGCGATCAGGACGGCGATCAGGATCGCTGCGCTGATCAGCGTCTCGACGAGGGTCACGCCGTGTTCGGCGGAGAGCTCCGGCCGCGAGGGAACGGCCCGGGCGTTGGGGGCGCCCTGCGCTTGGGTGGAGCGCATACGACCCCTTTTCGGTAGGCGGCCGCCGCGACGTGAGGTGCTTCGACGGATGTTGGACGCGCGACCAGCCAACCTGGGGGACACCCCGCGCGTCGTGTATGTGCGTCCCGAGGCCCGTCTCGTGGCGTGCGCCGGCGCACCCGCCTTAGGGGGCGGGGCGTGGAGGCCGGGGAGGGGTCCCCGGCCTCCGGCGCTTAACGGCCGAGGTAGGCTCCCTCCCGATGGCTGAGCCAGTGTCCGGAGCCACGACGGCTCCGCACGAGTTGCACGAGCGCTACCAGGAGGCGTTTCACGCGTGGCTTGCGCACCGGGACGAGCGCGAGCTGGGCACCGCGTATGCGCTCGGGCGCGAGGCTGTCTCGGCGCGCCTGTCCATGCTCGATCTCGCGGAGGCGCACCACCGGGCGGTCCAGGATGCGCTGTGCGACGAGTCCGACGCCGCCCGGCGGGGCGAGCTGCTCGCCGCCGCCGGCGTGTTCTTCGGCGAGGCGCTGAGCACGTTCGAGATCGCCCATCGCGGCTACCGCGAGGTCCAGGAGGTCGCGCGGCTCGAGCACGAGCACGTGATGCAGCTGCGCGCGCTCGCGGAGGCGTCGGTGCGGATCAACGCGTCGCTCACCACCGAGGAGGTCCTGCAGCTCACGGTCGAGGCCGCCCAGCGCGTGCTCGGTGCGCGCCGTGCGACGATCACGAGCACGTCGGGCGACGCGATCTCACGCGGCCTGAGCGCCGCGTTCCCCGTCGGCGGCGACGACGCCGAGTCGAGCGGGCAGCCGATCGGCGTGATGCTGCGCAACGCCGGGCGGCCGCTCGGGATGCTCGAGGTGATCGACCGCCGCGAGCGCGTCTTCACGCCACGCGACGAGGCGATCCTCGCCCAGCTCGGCCAGCTCGGCTCGGTAGCGATCGCGAAGTCGCAGGCGTACACGCGCGAGCGACACATCGCCCAGGTCCTGCAGCGGTCGCTGATCCCACCCAGCATCCCTTCTCTGCCCGGCCTGAACGCGGGCGTCCGCTTCATCGCCTCCGGCGAGGGGATCGAGGTCGGAGGCGACTTCTACGACTTCTTCCGCGCCCGTGAGGGCGCCGTGGCCGCGCTGATCGGCGACGTCTGCGGCAAAGGCCCCGAGGCCGCCTCGGTCACCGCGCTCGCCCGTCACACGCTGCGCGCCGCCGCCGCGTACGAGTCGCGACCGAGCGCCGTGCTCTCCCTGCTGCACCGCGCGCTGCGCGACGACCGCGACGACGGCCGCTTCTGCACCGTCGCTTACTGCGACTTCGAGCTGCGCGAGGGCGGCGCGCGGATGGTTCTGTGCTGCGGCGGGCATCCGCTCCCGCTCGTGCTGCGCCGCTCAGGAGACGTCGAGCCGGTGGGGCAGCTCGGGACGCTGCTCGGCGCCGACGTCGACCCGGTGCTCACCGACGTCGCGATCGACCTCGTGCCCGGCGACCTGGTCGTGCTCTACACGGACGGCGTGACGGAGGTGCGCTCGGCGCGGCAGGAGGTGTTCGGACACCGCGACCTGGCGGACCTGCTGCGCCGCTGCACGGGCATGCATCCCGACGGCGTCGCCCAGCGGATCCAGGACACAGTGCTCGAGGCGGCGGGAGGACGTCCGCGCGACGACATGGCGGTACTGGTCATCGGTCCAGGCCCGCACCCGGACGCCGCCGATCCTGGCACACTCCCCCGCGCTCCACGATCCCCGGAGGGAACGGATGGCTGAAATTGAGGACGGCGCGGTCGGAGACGGCGCGCCCTCGACCGACAGCGGCGCTGCCCTGCTGCGCGAGCTCGTCGCGCACCTGCGGCAGAACCGCACGGAGCTGCGCGAGGAGTGGGCGCGCCGCATCACGGAGGCGCAGCTGCTGACGGCGCTGACCGGAGAGGAGATCTTCTCCGAGGCGACCTCGGTCTACGACAACTACGTCGAGGTGCTGGAGACCGGCTCGGTCGAGGCGCTGCAGGACTACGCGCGCAACCTGTCGGAGCGCATCATCCCCCGCGGCGTCGAGACCGACGAGGTGCTCGGCATCGTGCTGCTGCTACGCGACGTCCTGTCCCGCTCACTGTTCGTGAGGTACCAGGACGACTTCAACCGCGTGCTCGATGCCTATGAGCCGGCGGCGAACCGGATCGCCAACACGGTGGCGATCAACTTCGTGCAGGAGCGCGAGCGCGTCATCCGCCAGCAGCAGGAGGCGATCCGCGAGCTCTCCACCCCGGTGCTCCAGGTGCGCGAGCGGCTGCTGATCCTGCCGATCATCGGCGTGCTGGACTCCCAGCGCGCGCGCCAGCTCACCGAGCAGCTGCTGCGCGGGATCCGGGCGAACCGCGCGAAGGTCGTCGTGATCGACATCACCGGCGTGCCGACGATCGACTCCACCGTCGCGAACCACCTCGTGCAGACCGTCGAGGCGTCGCGGCTGATGGGCGCGAGCGTGATCATCACCGGCCTGTCGTCCGAGATCGCGCAGACGCTCGTCACGATCGGCGTCGACCTCTCCAAGGTCAACGCGGTCGGCGACCTCCAGGGCGGGATCGAGGAGGCCGAGCGGCTGCTCGGCTACGAGGTGCGCACGGGAGCCGACATCGCGCCGGTGGAGATCCGCTAGCGGCGCACGCGGATGGCGGTCCCGATCCTCAAGCAGGGCCAGTTCCTGATCGCCTCGATCCAGGCGGCGCTGACCGACACCGACGTGCTGCGCCTGCAGGACGACGTGATGGTGCAGGTCGGCCGTTTCCGCTCACGCGGGATCGTCGTCGACGTCACCGCGCTCGACGTGATGGACTCGTTCGTGTCGCGCTCGCTGCGGGGGATCGCGCATATGACGAGGCTGCGGGGAGCGGAGACCGTGATCGTCGGGATCCAGCCCGAGGTCGCGTTCGCGATGGTGCAGCTCGGCATGAACTTCGAGGACGTCCACACGGCGCTCGACCTCGAGGAAGGCCTGGCCTTCCTGCAACGGCTGCTCGACGGGGAGACCGAAGCCGGTGCCGGATGAGATCCGGGTGGAGATCCGCACGGATGCGGATGTGGTCACCGCCCGCCAGGAGGCTCGCACGATGGGGGCGGGCCTGGGGTTCTCCAGCACGGATCTGACGCTGCTCGCAACGGCGATCTCCGAGGTCGCGCGCAACATCACGGCGTACGCCGGCGAGGGCGAGGTGAGCCTGCGCGCGCTCGACGTCGACGGCCGCCGGGGCGTCGAGGTGCTGGCCATCGACGAGGGCCCTGGCATCGACGACGTGGAGCTGGCGATGCAGGACGGCTTCACCACCGGCACCGGGCTCGGGCTGGGACTGCCCGGCACGCGCCGGCTCGTCGACGAGTTCGAGCTCCGGACGACGCCCGGCGCCGGCACCACGGTGCGGCTCGTGAAGTGGAGCCGTGCCTGACCGGGCGAGCACCGCCTGGCCGTCCCGGCTGGAGCTCGGGATCGCGGAGCGTGCGCTGCCGGGCGAGCCCCGCTCCGGCGATCGCGCGGTGCTGGTCGCATACGACGGCGGCGCGCTCGTCGCCGCCGTGGATGGGCTGGGACACGGAGGCGGCGCCGCGGACGCGGCCGAAGCCGCCGCCGAAGTCCTGATCGCGCATCCGGACGACGAGCCCGCACATCTGCTCGAGAGCTGCCACCACGCGCTGGCCCAGACCCGCGGCGCCGTAATGACGCTCGCCTGGTTCGACCTGCATCAGGCGCGCCTGAGCTGGACGGGGGTCGGCAACGTCGAGGGGCGGCTCGTCCATGCCGGAGCGCGGCCCGGCACACCGACCGAGGGCGCGTTCACCAGGGGCGGCGTCGTCGGCTACAACCTGCCGCCGATCCGGGTGACGGGCGCCGAGCTGCTGGCCGGCGACGTGATCGTGCTGGCGACCGACGGGATCGACTCCGGCTTCGCGGCGGCAATTACGGCCGGAGGGCCGGCGCAGGAGATCGCCGACCGGATCCTCGCGCAGCACGGCAAGCAGAGCGACGACGCGCTGGTCGTCGTGGTGCGCTACCTGGCCGGGGAATGAGGGCGGTCCGCACGGTTCGGGTGGCCGGCGACGTCGATGTCGCGGCGGCCGCGCGCGCGGCGCGCGGGCTCGCCGAGGAGTGCGGGCTGTCCGCCGTCGAGGCACAGCATGTCGCGACCGCGGTCTCCGAGGTCGCGCAGAACGCGGTGAAGTACGCCCGCGGCGGCGAAGTCGAGCTGGCGCCCGCCGAGCGCGGCGGCCGCCGCGGGCTTCAGGTCACCGTGCGCGATCGCGGGCCGGGCATCCGCGACGTCGGGGCCGCGCTGCGCGACGGGGTCTCCACCACCACCGGCTCGCTCGGGCTCGGGCTGCCGGGCGCGCGGCGGCTGATGGACGACTTCGCGATCCGGAGCGGCCCGGGCGGCACGGTGGTCGCGATGGCGCGCTGGGAGGGCGGGCTGCTCGCGACGCATGGTCCCGCGACCTGCACGGTCGGCGAGGGCTACGGCGGCGTCGCGGTCGCGCAGCCGTTCCGCAACGGGCTGCTGCTCGGCGTCGCCGCGGGCGGCCGCGCGGACGCGGTCGCTCGCATCTGGCAGACGCGGCCGTGGCACGCCCCGGCCCAGCTCGCCGACCGGGCGCGCGGCGAGCTCGATCCCGGCGAGCGGCTCGGGCTCGCGGTGGCTAGCGTGAGCGCGCTCGACGGGCGGCTCGCCTGGCTGCGCGCCGGCGCGGTCTCGTGCGTGCTGCTGCGGGGCGACAGCGACATCGTCCTGTTCCCTCCGCAGCGGGTCGCGCTCAGCCGCGACCGCGGGTCGGCTCTGCGCGCCACGACGGTCGACGTCCGGCGCGAGGACGTGCTCGTGCTGGCGGCGACCCCGATGGAGCCGCCGGCGCTCGCCGAGCTCGGTCGGGGAGGCGGCGAACCTGGCCTGCCCGCGTACCTGACCGCGCGCTTCGAGCGGGGCACGCTGGAGCCGCGCCGGCCGCCCTCCGGGGTGGAACGCCGCTCTACACTGAAATGACCATGAAGACCGACATCCATCCCGAGTACGTCGAGGCCCACGTGCGCTGCACGTGCGGCGCCGAGTTCACGACGCGCTCGACCACGCCTGAGATCCGCGTGGAGATCTGCTCCAACTGCCATCCGTTCTACACCGGCAAGCAGAAGCTCGTCGACACCGGTGGCCGCGTGGAGCGCTTCAAGCGGCGCGCCGCCAAGCGCGCGAAGTAGTTGATCGAGTCGCTCGTCGAGCAGATCGAGGCACGCCACGCCGAGGTGGAGGCGCAGATGGCGGACCCCGAGATCATCTCGGACCGTCAGCGCTTCGCCGAGGCGGGGCGTCTCTACAACCAGCTCGCTCCCGCCGCCAGGCTGGCGGAGGAGTGGCGCCGCGCGCAGGATGATGCGGCCGGCGCCCAGGAGCTGATCGCCGAGGGCGGCGACGACCCCGAACTGCGCGAGCTGCTCGATTCCGCGCGCGAGCGCAGCGCCGAGCTGGAGGAGGAGATCCGGCTCGCGATGGTCGAGCGCGATCCCTCCGACGACAAGAACGTGATCATCGAGATCCGCGCCGGCGCGGGCGGAGAGGAGGCCGGGCTGTGGGCCGGCGACCTCTATCGCATGTTCACGCGCTACGCGGAGCGGCGCGGCTTCAAGACCGAGACGCTGAGCGCGTCGGACGGCTCCTACACCTTCGAGGTGCGCGGCGACGGCGCGTACTCCGTGTTCAAGTTCGAGGGCGGTACGCATCGCGTGCAGCGCGTGCCCGAGACGGAGTCCCAGGGCCGCATCCACACGTCGACCGCGACGGTCGCCGTGTTGCCCGAGGCCGAGGACGTCGACGTGCAGATCGATCCCAACGACCTCGAGATCGACGTCTACCGGTCCTCCGGACCCGGCGGCCAGTCCGTCAACACGACCGACTCCGCTGTGCGGATCACGCACAAGCCGACCGGGATCGTCGTGTCGATGCAGGACGAGAAGTCGCAGCTCCAGAACCGCGAGCGCGCGATGAAGGTGCTGCGCGCCCGGCTCTACGAGGCCAAGCTCGCCGAGCAGCAGGCCGAGCTGGCGGCCGCGCGATCGGCACAGGTGGGCACCGGCGAACGGGCGGAGAAGATCCGCACCTACAACTTCCCCGAGCGACGCGTCACCGACCACCGGATCAAGCACACCGCGCACAACCTCGACCAGTTGCTGGCCGGCGAGCTGGACGAGTTCACCGCCGCGCTCCAGGACGACGAGAAGCGCCGCCGGCTCGACGCCGCCGCGACCGCATAGGCTTCGGCCTCATGCGCCGCCCGCTTGCCCGGACGTCGGTCCGCGACGCGATCGACTCTGCGGTGATCGCGCTCACCGCCGCGGGCTGTGAGACACCGCGGCTCGACGCCGAGCTCTTGCTCGCCGCCTCCATGGGCGTCGACCGGGCAGCGATCGTCGCCGACCCGGAGCGCCCGATCGAGCCGGTGGCCGCGCGCCTGTTCATGGACTTCGCGGCGCGCCGGCGCGAGCGCGAGCCGGTCGCCTACATCCTCGGCAGCAAGGCTTTTCGCTCGATCCAGCTGGCCGTCGACCCGCGTGTGCTGATCCCGCGGCCCGAGACCGAGCACCTCGTCGAGGCCGTGTTGGACCTGCCGCGCGGCGCCCGCGTCTGCGACGTCGGCACCGGCTCGGGCGCGATCGCGCTGGCGCTCAAGTCCGAGCGCCCGGACCTCGCGGTGGTCGCGACCGATGCGAGCGCGGAGGCGCTGGAGGTCGCGCGCGCGAACGCGGAGCGGCTCGGGCTCGAGCTGGAGTTCCACCACGGCGACCTGCTCGCCGATGTGGCCGGGCCTCTTGACGCCGTGGTGTCGAACCCGCCGTACGTGGAGGACGATGCCGAGCTCGCGCCGGAGATCGTGCGGTACGAGCCGGCGCTGGCGTTACGCGCCGGGCCGGACGGGCTCGACGTGATCCGCCGGCTGCTGCCGGCCGCGGGCGCGACCAGCGCCGCGACCGTGGCGCTCGAGATCGGCGCCGGGCAGGCGTCGGCGGTGTCGGCGCTGATGGTCGAGGCCGGGTTCGGCGATGTGTCGGTGGTCCGCGACCTCGCGGGGATCGAGCGCGTGCTCGTCGGGCGCCGCCGGTGAGGGACGCTGATGGCGTGCTCGCGGCGCGTCCGGCGCCGCCGTGCTGCGGGCGGCCTCGCGCGTGCTCGTCCCGTGTGCGGGCGGCCTCGCGGCGATCCGGGCCGTTGCGGGTGGCGTCGGCGCAGGTGAACGGCGGCTTTGAGGGAGCAGGATCGGCCGGTCCGCGTGGCGCGGGGCGGGGCGGGTTGAGGTGCGCCCGCGCGCGTCGCCGGCCCGGATCGAGACGCGGGGCGGGTTAAGCTCGCTATGCGAGTCAAAGGCGCCCCGCATCGAATCCGGGGCGCTTTAGGGTCGCTATCCGACCTCAAGGCGCCCCGCATCCACGCGGGGCGCGTTAACCACCGCATCGGTGGTCAAGGCGCCCCGCGTCGCCGCCACCGCCGGATTCGCGGCACCGCGACCGAACCCACTCCCTCAATGCCCGCCGTTCACCAGCGCCTCGAGCAGGCGGATGCGTTCGCGCAAACCATAAGCGCGGGCGGCGTCGCCATCTTCGCCGCCGACACCGTCTACGGCCTCGCCTGCGACCCCGAATCGCCGCAAGCCGTGGCACGCCTCTACGCGCTCAAGGGCCGCGCGCCCCAGAAACCCGCCGCGGTCATGTTCTTCGACCGCGACCGCGCCCAAGCCGCGCTCCCTGAGCTCGGCGAGCGCACGCGACACGCGCTCGCCCGGCTGCTCCCGGGCCCCGTCACGCTGCTGCTGCCGAACCCGCGCCACCGCTACCCGCTCGCCGGCGAGACGCTCGGGTTGCGCGTCCCGGACGTGCCGGCGCTCGCGACCGTCGAGATCCCCGTCCTCCAGAGCTCCGCCAATCACGCCGGCGGCGCCGACCCGCGGCGCCTCGGCGACATCCCGGACGACATCAGGCGTCAAGCCGATCTCGTGCTCGACGGCGGCGAGCTGCCGGGCACGCCGTCGACCGTGATCGACCTGCGCCGCTACGAGCGCACCGGCGAATGGAGCGTGGTCCGAAGCGGCGCCATGGCACCCGAGGCGGTTGCTACGGTCCTCGCATGAGCGACCTCCCGACCGATTACTTCGAGCGCCCTCTCGCCGACGTCGACCCGGAGGTCGCTGCGGCGATCGGCCGCGAGCTCGAGCGACAGCAGCGGACGCTGGAGATGATCGCGTCGGAGAACTTCGTGCCCGAGGCGATCCTGGAAACCCAGGGCAGCGTGCTGACGAACAAGTACGCGGAGGGCTACCCAGGCAAGCGCTACTACGGCGGCTGCGAGCACGTCGACGTGATCGAGCAGCTCGCGATCGACCGCGCGAAGGCGCTGTTCGGCGCCGAGCACGCGAACGTGCAGCCGCATGCCGGCGCGCAGGCGAACTCGTCCGTGTATCACGCGCTGCTCGAGCCGGGCGAGACGATCATGGGCCTGGCGCTCCCGCACGGCGGCCACCTCAGCCACGGCATGCGGATCAACGTGTCCGGCCGGCTGTACGAGATCGCGCCGTACGAGGTGTCGCCGGACACCTACCTGATCGACATGGACGAGGTCGAGCGGATCGCGAAGGAGCGCCGTCCGAAGCTGCTGCTCGCCGGCTGGTCCGCATACCCGCGGATCCTCGACTTCCCGCGCTTCCGCGAGATCGCCGACGAGGTCGGCGCGTACCTGATGGTCGACATGGCGCACTTCGCCGGACTGGTCGCCGCCGGCCTGCACCCGAACCCGGTTCCGTACGCGGACGTCGTCACCTCCACGGTGCACAAGACGCTCGGCGGCGCCCGCGGCGGGCTGATCCTGTGCCGCGAGGAGTTCGCCAAGAAGATCAACTCGGCCGTGTTCCCCGGCCAGCAGGGCGGGCCGCTCGAGCACGTGATCGCCGGCAAGGCGGTGGCGTTCAAGATCGCGGCGTCGGCGCAGTTCCGCGAGCGCCAGGAGCGCACGGTCGCGGGCGCGAAGGCGGTCGCCGGCGAGCTGCTGGGCGCCGGCGCGGGCGTGAACGTACTCACCGGCGGCACCGACGTCCACCTGGTGCTCGTCGACCTGCGCGACTCCGAGCTCGACGGCATGCAGGCCGAGGACCGCCTGCACGAGATCGGCATCACCGTCAATCGCAACGCGGTGCCGTTCGACCCGCGCCCGCCGGCGGTCTCCTCCGGCCTGCGCGTCGGCACGCCGGCGCTGGCGACGCGCGGCCTCCAGGCGGAGGACTTCACCGAGGTCGGCCGGATCATCGCCACGGCGCTGCAGCCCGGCTTCGAGGACACCAGGGCCGAGCTGGCCGAGCGCGCCGCCGCGATCGCCGAGCGGTACCCGCTCTACTCGCACCTAGCCGCGCCCGCCGCCGTGTAGCGGCGCCCGCCGGCGCTCGCCGCCGGTCCTGCGATCCTCTCTGGCGCCCATGAAGGACGACGCCCTGCTCGGCTTCCTCGTCGCCCTCGCCGTGGCGGCGCTGCTCACGCCGCACGTCGCGCGGCTCGCGCGGCGCGTCGGCGCGGTCGACGCGGTCAAGGAGCGTGGCCTCGCGCGCGAGGCCACGCCGCTGCTCGGCGGGCTGGCGATCTTCGGCGCGGTGCTCGTGGCGGCGCTGCTGTTCGTGCCGATGTCGTCGAGCATGCGCGGGATCCTCGGCGGCGCGGCGGTGATCACGGCGGTCGGGGCGATCGACGACTGGCACGAGTTGAACGCGGGCCTCAAGCTGGCCGGCCAGGTCGGCGCGGCGCTCGTGCTCGTCCTGTCGGGCGTGACGATGGAGTCCGCCACGATCCCGTTCCTCGGCCGCGTGGATTTCAACCAGACCGGCGACCTGCTGACGCTGATCGGGCTCGTGGCGCTGATGAACGTCGTCAACTTCTCCGACGGCATCGACGGCCTCGCCGCCGGGGTGTGCGCGATCTCCGCGGCGGCGTTCGCGATCATCGCGTTCGACCTCGGGGCGGACGCCGCCGGTGTGCTCGCGGCGATCACCGCCGGTGCGGCGATCGGGTTCCTCGTGCACAACTTCCATCCGGCGTCGGTCTTCATGGGTGATTGCGGCGCGATGCTGCTCGGGCTGCTGTTGGGCGGCGTGATCGTCGAGGGCTCGCTCAAGACGAACGCCGTGATCGCGCTGATCGTGCCGCTGGTCGTGCTGGCCGTGCCGTTCCTCGACACGGGCTTTGTCGTCGCCAAGCGGATCAAGTACGGGCGGCCGGTGTACCGCGCCGACTCCAACCACTTCCACCACCGCTTCCACCGGATCGGCTTCTCGCAGCGCCGCACGGTGCTGTACCTGTACGCGTGGACGGTCACGATGGCGGGTCTCGCGGTCGCGCTGCGATTCGTGCCGTATTCCGACAACTCCGGCCACCTGCACCTGGGGTGGTCGCTCGTGATGGGCGCGTTCTTCGCGGTCGCGCTGGCGGCGAGCGTGTATCTCGTGCTCGTGCTCGAGATCCTCAAGCTGCGCCGGCTGCGTGCCTGGCAGCTGCGCCATGCGGACCCCGACACGACCGAGCACGAGATCGACGCCGAGGTCGAGCGCGAGCTCGAGACCGGCGAGTTTCGAGCATTGGAAGAGCATCGGTGAATTTCGGATTCGAACCCTCGAATCGCTTGCGCAAACCCCCTCTGGCCTGGTACGGTCGCTCCTACGTAACCGTGACGCGATCTTTGCAGCAGGAGGTGAGCAGACCGAATGACTACACCCACGTGCTTTGACAAACGGACCCAGAATTGGGCTCCTGGCGCGCGTGCGCTTGTTTTTACGGATCTGCTCGCCCACATGCGCGTCTCCTAGCCGGCTGATTTCCAGCTAGCCGCAGTACGTCCGCGGGCCTTGAGCCGCCCGCCGATCGCTGCCCATCGTGGTTGCGCTCCCACCCGCCGTGCGCTTGCGCTCGCGGGCGGCTCCTCAACAATCAAAACCCCCGATCTATCGAGGAGTCTCACCATCATGCATTCCGGTCTGCACCAAGAGCTGTACCGCGCCGAGGCCGCTGACCGCGTCCGACGCGCGCAGCGCGTCCCAGTCCCCAGGCGTCGCAAACACCCGCCGCCCATCCGCGGCCGGGTCGCGTACGTCGCGGCGCGGCTGGCCCGCCGGCTTGACCCCGAGTCGGCTCGTAAGGCGATCTAACGTCGCCGAAGGCGAGCGCGAGGAACGAGCGTCTCGCCTGGCAGGCGAAAGCTAGATCCCAGCGGCCCGCCCCCTTCCCCCGGGGGGCGGGCCGTTACGCTCCCGGGCGTGGACGTCGTCCGCCTGGAGCAGCGCGAGCCGTTCATCACGCTCGACGGGTCAGAGATCCGCGAGCTCGCCGGCGTCCCGACCGGCAACGCCGCCCACCAGTCGCTCGCCCAGGCCGTCGTGCCGCCGGGCGCGACGACCGAGGCGCACTACCACCGCACGTCGGAGGAGATCTACCTGTTCACAGCCGGCGCGGGCCGGATGGTCCTCGCCGGCGAGGAGGCGGCGGTACGCGCGGGCGACTGCGTCGTCATCCCGCCCGGCGCCGAGCACCAGCTCGTCAACGACGGCGCCGAGCCGCTGGTGCTCCTGTGCTGCTGCGCGCCGCCGTACTCGCACGACGACACCGTGTTGACGGCTCCCGGCTAGCTCTCGAGCCGCGCGTCGACCGTGATCTCCGGCACCGCGGCGAGCGCCTTGGAGATCGGGCAGTTCTCCTTCGCCGCCTCCGCGGCCTGCTGGAAGCCTGCCTCGTCGATGCCCGGCACGCGACCCACGGTGGCGAGCTCGATCCGCGTGATCCCGAAGCCCTCGCCCTGCTTGAGGAGCTGGACCCTTGCCTCGGTCCGGATCGAGTCCGGCACGTTGCCGCCGTTGCTGAGGATCAGCGAGAGCGCCATCGAGAAGCAGCTCGCGTGTGCGGCGGCGATCAGCTCCTCGGGGTTGGTCCCCGGCTCCTCCTCGAAGCGTGTCCCGAACGAGTACGCGCCCTCGATGACCCCGGAGGCGCTCTTGAACGTGCCGCCGCCGCCGGCCAGGTCGCCCTTCCACTCCGCCGTCGCCGTCCTGATCGCCATCGGTCCTCCTCGGTCGCGGGTCGAGCGCGCGAATCGTCTCAGGCCATGCTCTCTGTCGTCGTCGTGACGTACAATGACGTCATGGCGACGACAGAAGTGCTCGATCTCGCGCAGCCGGCCGCGGCGGCCGCGGCGGTTGACGCGCTCAACGACCGGCTGGCCGGCGAGCCGAGCGTGCCGGACGACTTCGGCGGCGCCGTCGCGGGGCTGAGCGCCGCGGTGCGCGCGACGCCGCTGGAACGCTGGACGGCGGCCGACCCCTACCTCGCGCTGCTCGTGCACCGGGCGGTGCTCGACGCGCAGGGCGCGGTGGATGACGGTGCGCGCGATGCGCTGCGGGTCGCGCTCGAGCGGCTCAGCCACGCCCTCGCCGCACTCGGCGAGGCCGAGGAGGTCGGCGACGCGCGCACGCCGAAGGAACTCGCCCGCTGGCTGGCCGGCGCGGTCGAGGTGCCGCAGCGCGATCTGGCCGAACTGCTCGGGATCGACCTGCGCCGCTTCCAGCGCTGGATCTCACCGCGCGAGCGGACGCAGCCGGAGGGTGACGACGCGCGCCGGCTGCGCGCGGTCGCGCGGCTCGTCGGGCAGTTGCGGCACGCGTTCACGCCCGCCGGCGTGGTCGCGTGGTTCGACTGGCCGCGGCCGGAGCTGGGCGGCTCGACGCCGCGCGAGCTGCTCGCCGATCCGGTCCGGCTGCCCGATCTACTGCTCGCGGCGGGCTCGACCCGGAGCACGGCGTTCGCGTGAGCGACGCGCTCGTGGCCGCCTATCGGCTCGCCTCGTGGCGGCGGCCGCTGCGGACCGAGCCGAGCCGCGTCGCCGGGCGCTTCCACCGCATGACCGAGGGGTCGGCCACGCAGTATCTGTGCCTGCATCCGCTCGGGCCCTGGGCGGAGTTCATGCGGGCGTCGGACCTGCGCACGCGCGAGCAGCTCGCGCTCGTGCGGCACCGGACATGGGCGCTCCGGCTCGACCTCGCCGCCCTCGCGCGGATCGGGTTCGAGGAGGCCGGCGCGTACGGGCTGCGGCCGGGCGATCTCGTCTCCGACGACCTGCGCGCCTGCCACCGGCTGGCCGATCGGCTCCGCGCCGACCGGGTCGCGGGCGCGATCGTGCCGAGCGCGGCGCTGCCCGGTACCGACAACGTCGTGCTGTTCGGCGAGCGGGCGGCGGCGCCGTACCTCGTCGAGCCGCTCAGCACGGTCGACGTGCCGGCGTCGCTGACCGCCGACGGCGGCCGCCCGCCGCTCGGGCTGCTCGAGCGCGTGCGCCGGCGCGGCGCGCCGCATGAGGCGCTCGAGACGTGGCGCGCCGGGGAGCCGTTCCGCTTCGCCGAGCCCAGCTGGGCCGAATGGCCCTCGGCGGCCTGACCCATACGGCTGCCCCCACCCGGCGACGACGGGGTCGCCCCAGTCGCCGCCGAGTTCCCGCCCGGTCAGGATGTGCGTGACGATGCCAGTCCTCCGCGTACTTATCGCGATAGGCGCCGGGCTGGCGCTCGCCGATGCGTCGGTCGTGACGCTCGCGCTGCCGCCGATGCTCGTCGACCTCGACACGACGGTCGAAGGCGTCGCTGCTGTGATCGGCGTATACACGCTCGTGCTGGCCGCCGCCCTCCCGGCCGCCGCGTGGCTCGCCGGTCGCGTCTCGTACCGCACGCTGGGCGTCGCCGGTTTCGGGCTGTTCGCGGTCGCCGGCGCGCTGTGCGCGACGCCGGAGACGATCGGCCCGATGCTCGCGTTCCGCGCTGTGCAAGCGGTCGGCGCGGCCGGGGCGCTCGTCGCCGGATTCGCGTACCTGCGTCTGCCCGGAGCCGAGCGCGCCGATCGACTGTGGATCGCGGCCGCAGTGTTCGGTGCGGCCGTCGGGCCGGCACTCGGCGGGGCGCTGACGCAGGCGTTCGACTGGCGCGCGATCTTCCTCGCCCAGGTGCCGGTTGCGCTTGCGGCCGCCGTCGCCTGCCTGGTGGCGCCGGTGGAGCGCGTGGCGGAGGGTGAGGCCGTTCCGGCGGCGGCTGAGGGCGCCGTGGCGGTCGGCCCGGCGGGGGCGACCGCCGGGCGGACTGGGGCGATCGTCGCGCTCGCCGCGGTATCGGCGGCGCTCACCGGCGTGCTGTTCCTGCTCGTGCTGCTGCTCGTCTCCGGCTGGTCGGTCGAGCCGCTCGCGGCCGCCGCCGCCGTGTCGGTGCTGCCGGTCGCTGCGCTGGCAGGCTCTCGCATCCGCGGTGAGGCCGCCGTGCGGGCGAGCGCCGGGTGCGCGTTCGTGGGCGCCGGGGTGCTCGCGCTCGCGGTGTTGCCCGACGCGACGGTGCCATGGATCATCGCGCCGCAGGTGCTCGCGGGTATCGGCATGGGCATGGCCCTGCCGGCGCTCGCCGGCGAACTGCTGCCGGAGCGGACTCCGGGCCAGGCCGCTTCGCTGCTCTCGATCCGGCACGCCGGCATCACGGTCGCGCTGGTGCTGCTCGCGCCGGTCGCGGCGGCGCAGCTCGACGACGCCGTCGTCGACGTGCGCGAGCGCGGCGCGGCGCTGATCCTCGACGCGCAGCTGCCGCCGCTCGACAAGATCGAGATCGCCGGCGCGCTCGTCGCCGACCTCGACCCGGTCGACCCGCGTGACGGGCTGCGGCGGGCGCTCGACGAGCAGGCCGGCCGCTTCGCGGACGACCCCGAGGAGCGGCGCGAGTACGCCGAGCTGAGCCAGCGCGCCGACGACACGCTCGTGGACGGGATCGACGCGTCGTTCCGGATCCCGTTCCTGATCGCGGGCGGGCTCGCGCTGATCGGGGCGGTCGCGGTTATGCCGCGCAGCGCCGCCGGGCGGAGCATGGCGATCGGCGCCGCCGCCGCGGCGCTCGCGTTGCCGGCGCTGCACGCGATCATCCGGCCGCAGGTCAGGCCGGAGCCGGTCGTGATCGCCGATCCGTGCGCCGACCGCCAGCTGCCCGACACCGGTGGCATCGAGGGCTTCCTCCAGGACCAGGCGCTCGCGGCGCTCGATCGCGCGGCGTGCCGCTTCGGCTCGTCGCGTGAGGAGCTCGCGCTCGCGCTCGCCGACGAGGACTACGCGCGCGCGTACGAGCGCGCGCACGGCGTCGACCCGCGCTCGGTCGGCGGCCTGCTCGAGGCGCTGGGCATCAACCTGGGCTGAGCGCGAACCGCAGCGGCACCCACGGGGCCTGTGCGAGCGCCGCACGCAGCTCCGCCGGATCGGTGAACGAACCCGGCAGCCTGCGCGCCTCGCAGCCGACGACGACCCGGTCCGCCGCGAACGGCCACGGCGCGAGCGTGAAGGCGGCCGTAGGCACGCCGGGAGGCACCGCGTGGTCGTCCCGGATGACGGCGCGATCGGTGGACTCGGCGGGGCCCGCGACCGCCTCGGCGATCGGCTCCACACGGATCGCCGCGAGGCCGCCGCCGGCCGGAACGCCCTCGAGTGGCGTCGCGTCACCGTGGCAGAGCGCGAGCGAGAGGCGGTCCCAGGCGAGGATCAGGCGCCGGTTGCGGTCGACCTCGTCCGGATCCAGACCGGCGGCGAGCTCCGCCTGCAGGTCGCGCTGGCCCCGCACGTAGTCCCGGATCGCCGCCGCCACCGCCGGCTCGTATCGCTCGGGATCGACCCGCTGATACAGCGACGTCCCGTGCAGCGAGACCAGCAGCGCGGCGTAGCGCGACTGCGCCAGCAGCCGCACCGGCGCCTCGCGCCAGATCGCGACATGCTCCGCGCGCGGGTACTCGAGGAAGGCCAGCGGCCGCCCGGCCGGGCCGAGCGTGGGCGCGAGGTCCGCATCCGCCCAGCCGACGTCGTGCTGCTCGGCGGCGAGGCAGACCGGCTCGCGCGGGGCCGGCGCCGGGAACGACTCGTTGCCCCACGCCCGCGCGAGTTGGCCCGACACCCACGCGTGCGCCGGCTGGCCGATGATGAGGTCGTCGCGGCTCAGCAACTACATTGAACTCCGTGTCCCGCGCGCAGCGTCTCACGTTCGCAGCCATCGCGGTTGCGATCGCCGTCGTAGCGGTCGTCGTCGTGCTGGCCTCGTCCGGCGACGACGAGCAGGAGGCCTCCGGCACGGGCGCGACGCCCACGCCGACCGCCACCGCCTCGCCGGGCGAAGAGAGCACGCCGGAGGCGACCGAGACGCCGACACCCACACCGACGCCGGAGCCGAAGCCGCCGCTCGTCACGCAGGGCAAGGTCACCGACCTGCGCTTCAAGGAGGGCGACACGATCCGGTTCCGCGTCCGCGCGGACGTCTCCGACCACGTCCACGTCCACGGCTACGACCTGATGAAGGACATCGAGCCGGGCCAGACGATCACGTTCTCGTTCCCGGCCACCATCACCGGCATCTTCGAGGTCGAGCTCGAGGACGCGGGCGAGCAGATCGCGCAGCTGCGCGTCGATCCCGACTGATCCCCCACGCCGCGTAGTAGACGCCGCAGCAGGATTGAGGTTCCATGTGGGGACGTCCGCTAGAGCCGGGTCGCACAAAGTTGTTACAAAGTCGGATTCGCCGCTAGACTGCGCGCCCTCACCCGGTGCCGGTCGCCTGTCCGGACTCGCGACCGCCCCGGGCGCGCGAGTGCGCGCCCGTCAATAGAGTGCGCCACCTTTCCATGTCCGAGTCCATGCCCAACGCCGTAGGCACCGCCGACCCCCTTGCGCCCGTCCGCTACGCGGACGTCGCGCTGGTCGTGCTGGCGGCGCCGTTCGTGATCCTGCTCGGCGGGCCCGTGCTCGGCTACGTCGTCGGCGCGGCGGTGTGGATCGCCCAGCGCGTGCTGGAGGCCGTGCTCGACCGAACGGCCGCCCGTGCCGACGTGCGCCGCGCGATCGGCATCAAGGTGGCCAGCATGATCGGCCGCGTCTGGCTGATCGGCATCGGCATCCTCGCCGTCGGACTCGCCGCCGACCGCGAGGACGGCTTCGCCGCCGCGCTCGTCTGCTTCGCGGCGTACACGGTCCACCTGGCCACCGCCCTGATCCTCCGTCCGCTGGAGAGGAACCCCGACCGCACATGAGCTCCGGCAAGCGCATCGCCCTGATCGTGGGCGGGATCTACCTCTTCCTGATCGTGCTCGCGGTCGGCGTCTTCGGCTGGTCGCGCCTGGACAACAACGAGTTCAAGCCCCAGAACGAGTTCAAGCTCGACGACTGGATCGGATCCGGCCCGTTCGCCTTCAACAAGGCTGTTCTCTACCTGATCATCGCGTCGGTGCTGACGGTCGGGACGATGCTCTACGTGTCGAATCGGATGCGGGCGCGGCCGAACCGGATCCAGACCGCGGTCGAGTGGATCTACACGGGGATGCGCGACAACATCACGCGCGGGAACATGGACGACGCGATGGCGCGCAAGTGGTTCCCGTTCATCGCCACGCTGTTCCTGTTCATCTGGTTCTCGAACCTGATCGGCTACATCCCGCTGCCGACCAACACGGAGCACAAGATCGACATCTTCGGCGCGCAGATCCCCAGCTTCGCGCTCTACGCCGCGACCGCCAACCTCTCGATCCCGCTCGCACTCGCGCTCGTCGTGTTCATCGCCTACAACGCCGAGGGCATCCGCGTCAAGGGCGTGCGCGGCTACCTGAAGAGCCTGATCCCGGCGGGCATCACCGGTTTCGCGGTTGTGCCCATCTTCGCCTTGGAGGTGCTCTCCAACTTCATGCGGCTGATCTCGCTCTCCGTTCGTCTCTTCGCCAACATCCTCGCCGGGCACCTGATCATCCTGTTCATGGCCGGCGGGCTCGCGGTACTGCTGGGGATCGAGGCGCTCGGCGTCATCGTGATCCCGTTCGGCATCGCGATCTTCCTGTTCGAGGTCGGCCTGGTCGCGACGCTGCAGGCGTTCATCTTCGCCACGCTCACTGCCATCTACATCGGCGGCGCCGTCGCCGAGAGCCACTAAGCACAAAGGAGACCCACGGTCATGCTCACCTTCCTCACTGCGATCTTCGCCGCCGCCGAAGACGGCGCTGACGCGGGCAAGGCGATCGCCCTCGGCGTGGGCGGCGGGCTCGGCGCCGTGGGCGCCGGCGTCGGCATCGGCATCATCTTCGGCAAGGTCATCGAGTCCGTGACCCGGCAGCCGGAGATGCGAGACGAGATCACGGGCATCCAGTGGCTCGGCTTCGCGCTCACCGAGGCGTGCTTCTTCTACGGGCTCGTCGCGGGCCTGATCGCGTTCTTCCTCTAGGACACCGATGCCCACGACCCTGACGAACACGCTGGTTTTCGCCGCCGAGTCCGGCGGCGACGAAGAGGGCGGCAGCTTCCTCGTCAGCCCGGGCATCGGGCTGATGGTGTGGACGCTCGTGCTCTTCGGCGTGTCCCTGCTCATCCTGTGGAAGTTGGCCTTCCCACGCATCGCGGAGGCGCTCGACCGGCGCCAGAAGGCGATCGAGGAGTCGATCGACACCGCCGAGCGCACGCGCCGCGAGGCGGACGAGCTGCTCGCCGAGTACCGCGAGCGCCTGACCGCCGCGCGCCAGCAGGCCGACGAGATCGTGGCCCGCGCGCGCAAGGCCGGCGAGCAGGCCGAGGCCGACCTGGTCGTCAAGGGCCGGGACCGCCGCCAGGAGCTGCTCGAGCAGGCGCGCAAGGACATCGAGACGGAGACCCGTCGCGCGATCCAGGAGATCCGCGCCGAGGTCGCCGACCTGACGATCCTCGCGACCGAGAAGGTCACGCGCAAGACGCTGACGGGGGAGGACCAGCGCCGCCTGGTCGAGGAGGCCGTGGCCGAGCTGGACTTCGCGACGCTGTCGGGCGAGGAGCGCTAAGCGGACATGGAAGAGATCGCCGTCGTCTACGCACGCTCGCTGTTCGAGGCGGCGCTCGACGAGGACAAGGTCGACGTCGTTCGCGATCAGCTCGGCGAGTTCGCCGACGCCCTGAGCGCCGACCGGCAACTGCAGATCTTCTTCTTCTCGCCGTACTTCTCGACGCAGGAGAAGAAGGACGGCCTGCACCGCGCGATCGACGGGGCGGAGCCGATCTTCCTCAACTTCCTCGAGCTGCTGCTCGAGAACCACCGCATGCCCGCGCTGTTCCGCATCCGGCGCGAATACGAGGGCCGGTGGCAGGACCACAACCGGCTGCTGCCCGTCGCGGTGACCTCCGCGGTCGAGCTCGACGAGGAGACCATCCGGCACATCGGCGACCGCATCGCCGAGCAGACCGGCCGCAAGATCGAGCTGTCCTCGACTGTGGAGCCCGACATCCTCGGCGGCATCGTCGTCCGCGTCGGCAACCAGGTGCTCGACGCCTCCATCCGCAACCGCCTGGAGACCCTACGCAAGCAGGTCGTCCGGGCCTAGCCGGCGCGACTTTCAAGGAGCCAACGAAAGCCACTCATGCAGATCAAGCCTGACGAGATCACGTCCATCCTCAAGAGCCGCATCGAGGGCCTCGACGCCGGGCAGGCGGACCTCACCGAGGTCGGCACGGTCCTGTCGGTGGCCGACGGCATCGCGCGCATCCACGGCCTCGAGAACTGCATGTCGTTCGAGATGCTCGAGCTGCCGCACGACGTCACCGGGCTTGCGCTCAACCTCGAGTCCGACAACGTCGGCGCCGTGCTCTTCGGCCCGTGGGGCCACGTCAAGGAGGGCGACACGGTCAAGCGCACCAACCACCTCCTGGACGTCCCCGTCGGCGAGGCGCTGCTCGGCCGGATCATCGACCCGCTCGGCAACCCGCTCGACGGCAAGGGCGACATCAACCTGTCCGAGACCCGTCCGGCCGAGTACAAGGCGCCCGGCGTGGTCCAGCGCCAGCCGGTGAAGGAGCCGCTCCAGACCGGCATCAAGGCGATCGACGCGATGATCCCGATCGGCCGCGGCCAGCGCGAGCTGATCATCGGCGACCGCCAGACGGGCAAGACCGCGATCGCGATCGACACGATCATCAACAACAAGGACTCGGGCGTCATCTCGATCTACGTCGCGATCGGGCAGCGCATGGCGACCGTCGTCGGCGTCGCGCAGACGCTCGAGGACGCCGGCGCGATGGACAACACGATCATCATCGCGGCGGCGGCCGACGAGGCGGCGCCGATCAAGTTCCTCGCCCCCTACGCGGGAGCGGCGATCGGCGAGTACTTCCTCTACAAGGGCGGGCACGCGCTGACGATCTACGACGACCTGACCAAGCACGCGTACGCGTACCGCCAGATGTCGCTGTTGCTGCGCCGCCCGCCCGGCCGCGAGGCCTACCCCGGCGACGTGTTCTATCTGCACTCGCGCCTGCTGGAGCGCGCCTGCAAGCTGTCCGACGAGCTCGGCGGTGGCTCGATGACGTCGCTGCCGATCATCGAGACGCAGGCCGGCGACGTGTCGGCCTACATCCCGACCAACGTGATCTCGATCACCGACGGGCAGATCTTCCTCGAGCCGAAGCTGTTCTACTCGGGCGTGCGCCCGGCGATCAACGTCGGCATCTCGGTGTCGCGAGTGGGCGGCAACGCCCAGATCGCGCCGCTGCGGAGGGTCGCCGGCCGCATGAAGGGCGAGCTGTCGCAGTTCCGCGACCTCGAGGCGTTCGCGTCGTTCGGGTCCGACCTCGACGAGGACACGCAGCGCACGCTGGCGCGCGGCAACCGGCTGGTCGCCACGCTCAACCAGGGCGAGCGCCAGCCGATCCCGGCGGCCGAGCAGGTCGCGATCATCTTCGCGGCCACCAACGGCTACCTCGACAGGGTCGCCGAGGCGCGCGTGCCGGAGTTCCACGAGCAGCTCGTCGGGCGCCTGCGCGCCGAGGCGAAGGACCTGCTCGAGAAGATCGGAGGCGGCGACTGGTCCGACGAGACGCAGAAGCGCCTGACGGAGATCGTCGCCGAGTTCGCCGACGACTTCGGCTACGACCTCGACGAGGAGGGCCGGCCGATCGACGAGGAGGTCGAGGTCGAGGACCGCCGGCGGGATCGCGAAGAGCAGGCCGCCGAGGAGACCGAGCAGGAGCCGGCGCCCGCCGCCGCATAGGCCATGGCCGAGAAGGAGCTCAAGAACCGGGTCGCGTCGGTCAAGAACGTCCAGAAGATCACCCGGGCGATGGAGATGATCTCCGCCGCCCGGCTGCGGCGCGCGGAGCAGCGGATCGTGTCGTTGCGCCCGTACGCCTCGGCGGTCCGGCGGATGACGCGCCACGCGGCCGAGGCGGCGGAGAACATCCCGCACATGCCGATCCTGCGCGAGCGCGAGCAGATCGCCAACGTCGGGATGCTGTTGGTGACGAGCGATCGCGGGCTCGCGGGCGCCTTCAACGGCCAGATCATCCGCGCCGGCATCCGCGCGGCGGACGAACTGGAGCGCGAGGGCAAGGACGTCGTGTTCTCGGCCTCCGGGCGCCGCGGCGTCGGATCGCTCAACTTCCGCAAGCGAACGCCGCGCGGGGCGTACGTCGGCTTCACCGACCGCCCGTCGTACGCCGACGCGCGCGGCATCGCCTCCGACCTGATCGCCGCCTACGTGGACGGCGACGTCGATCGCGTCGAGATCTTCTACAACCACTACATCTCGCCGCTCCAGCAGCGCGTCACGCGCGAGACGCTGCTGCCGTTGCAGCAGGCCTCGATCCTGGAGGAGGGCGAGGAGGACGAGTTCGAGGAGGAGACGCGCGAGACGCAGGGGCACCATCGCACGCTCGTCGAGTACGAGCCCGAGCCCGAGGAGATCCTGCAGCGGCTCGTGCCCGTCTACGTCGAGATCTCGATCTTCCGCGCGCTGCTCGAATCGACCGCGTCGGAGCACGGCGCGCGCATGACCGCGATGCGCAACGCGTCCGAGAACGCGGGCGAGCTGATCGACACCTACACGCTGCAGATGAACCGCCAGCGTCAGGCGGATATCACGCAGGAGATCATGGAAGTCGTTGCCGGCGCGGAGTCGCTGGTCTAGAGGAGATATAAATGGAAGCCAGCACCGCTGAGCAGCCCGCCGAGACGGGCACCAACGGCGACAACAAGGGCCGCATCGAGGAGATCCAGGGCGTTGTGATCGAGGCCGTGTTCCAGGACGGCCATCTCCCCGAGATCAACAACGCGCTCACCATCCGGCGCACCGCGGCCAACCTGGAAGAGGTCGGCATCGAGCCGGGCGAGGGCGACGTGCTCGTCTGCGAGGTCCAGCAGCACCTGGGCGACGACCGCGTCCGCGCGGTCGCCATGGACGCGACCGACGGCCTGGCGCGCGGCATGGAGGTCATCGACACGGGCGGCCCGATCACCGTGCCGGTCGGCGACGTCACGCTCGGCCGCATCTTCAACGTGCTCGGCGACGTGATCGACGAGGGCGAGCCGATCGAGGTCAAGGAGCGCTGGCCGATCCACCGCCCCGCGCCGACGGTCGAGAACCTCACGCCGACGACCGAGATGTTCGAGACCGGCATCAAGGTCGTCGACCTGCTCGCGCCCTACGCCAAGGGCGGCAAGGTCGGCCTGTTCGGCGGCGCCGGCGTCGGCAAGACCGTGATCATCCAGGAGCTGATCCACAACCTGGCCAAGGAGCACGGCGGCCTGTCGGCGTTCTGCGGCGTCGGCGAGCGCTCGCGCGAGGGCAACGACCTCTGGCTCGAGATGACCGAGTCCGGCGTGATCGACAAGACCATGCTGTGCTTCGGCCAGATGAACGAGCCCCCCGGCGCGCGCATGCGCGTCGCGCTGTCCGGCCTGACGATGGCGGAGTACTTCCGCGACGTCGAGGGCCAGGACGTGCTGCTCTTCATCGACAACATCTTCCGCTTCGTGCAGGCCGGCTCCGAGGTCTCCGCGCTGCTCGGCCGGATGCCTTCGCAGGTCGGCTACCAGCCGACGCTGGAGTCCGAGATGGGGCAGCTGCAGGAGCGGATCACGTCGACCCGCAAGGGCTCGGTGACGTCGATCCAGGCGATCTACGTCCCGGCCGACGACCTCACCGACCCGGCGCCGGCCTCGGTGTTCGCGCACCTCAACGCGACGACGACGCTCTCGCGCGCGATCTCCGAGAAGGGCATCTACCCGGCGGTCGACCCGCTCGACTCGACGTCGACGATCCTCAAGCCGGAGATCCTCGGCGACGAGCACTTCAACGTGGCCAACGAGGTCAAGAGCGTGCTGCAGCGCTATCGCGAGCTGCAGGACATCATCGCGATCCTCGGCATCGACGAGCTGTCCGACGAGGACCGCCAGCTCGTGCAGCGCGCACGCAAGATCGAGCGCTTCTTGTCGCAGCCGTTCAACGTGGCCGAGCAGTTCACGGGCACGCCGGGCCAGTACGTGCCGATCGCCGAGACCGTGCGCTCGTTCCGCGAGGTGCTCGACGGCAAGCACGACGACCTGCCCGAGTCGGCGTTCTTCCTCAAGGGCTCGATCGACGACGTCGTCGAGGCGGCGAAGAAGAGCTAGATGGCGCGCACACCGTTCACAGCCGAGGTCCTCACGCCCGAGGGCGAGGCGTTCAACGACCAGGTCGAGATGCTGTCCACGTACACGACCGTGGGCAGCATCGGCGTGCTGGCGAACCACCAGCCGCTGCTGACGTTGCTCGAGCCGACGGAGCTGCGGCTGCACAAGTCCGACACCGAGGTGCTGCGCTTCGCCCAGGGCGAGGGCTTCCTGCAGATGTCCGGCACGCATGCGCTCGTGCTCGTCGACGAGGTGTCCCCGATCGACGAGCTCGACGCGGGCACGATCGCCGACCGTCTGCGCGAGGCCGAGCTGCGCCTGGAGCGCGCCGAGGCGGACTCCGAGGAGGCCCGCCAGGCGGCGCGCGACCGGCGCCGTTACGAGGCGTTCTCCAAGCTCGCCGAGAACCGCTGACGCTAGCCTGTCGACGGTGGACGAACGCGCGCTCGCAGAGCGGTTGATCACGTACGACACCTCCAAGCCGGACGGGATCCGCGCCTGCGCCGGGTTCATCAAGGGCTGGCTGGAGGCGCGCGAGGTCGACGTGCACGACTCGACGTTCGGCGAGCTGCCCGTGCTGCTCGCGGACGTCGGCCCGGTGCACGGCCCGGTGCTGATCCTCCACGGTCACGTCGATGTCGTGCCCGGCCACGCCGAGCAGTTCTCGCCGCGGATCGAGGGCGACCGCCTGTACGGGCGCGGCGCCTACGACATGAAGGGCGCGCTCGCGGCGATGATGTGCGCGCTGCGCGACCTGTCCGAGCAGGACGCGGTTCGGGTGCGCTTCGTGTGCGTGCCCGACGAGGAGTCGGAGGACATCGACACCCGCGCGACCGCCGAGGTGGTGCGCACCGGCTTCACCGGCGACTTCGCGATCACCGGCGAGCCGACCGACCTGCACGTCGGCATCCAGGCCAAGGGCGTGCTCGCGTTCCGCCTGCACGTGTTCGGGCGGTCCGCGCACGGCTCCACGCCCTGGCTGGGCGACAACGCGGTGCTGAAGGCGATCGACGTGTTCCGGCGAATCGAGTCATTGCCGTTCTCGCGCGAGTCCTCCGAGATGTTCGACCGCCCGTCGGTCAACCTCGGGCGCATCCAGGGCGGCGACGCGCTGAACAAGGTGCCTGATCTCTGCACGATGGTGGTCGACATCCGCTACCTGCCCAACCAGGATCCCGGCGAGATCCTCGAGCAGATCCGCTCGATCCCGGACATCGAGGTGGTGCGCACGCTCACGCGCATGCCCGCGTACGTGGCGCGCACGAACCCGTACGTGGTCGCGCTGGTCGACGCGGTAGGGCGATTGACGAAGGGCGAGTCGATGAGCGTGGGCCGCGACGGCGCGTCCGACGGGGTGCTGTTCCTGCAGGCCGGGATCCCCGCCGTCGAGTTCGGGCCCTCCGGCGCAGGCCACCACGGGCCGGACGAGTGGGTCTCGATCTCCTCGCTGGCGCACTATCGCCAGGCGCTGTGCGACTTCGTGACCCAGCTGCCCGAGGCGCTGCGGCCGGCTGAGGGCGGACTGCGCGCCGTGGAGGGCGGCCTGGCGTGAGCCCGGACGAGGCACCGCCCCGGCGCAGCCGGGGCCTGATCTGGCGTGGACTGCTCGCGGGCGTGCTGATCTCGCTCGCCACCGCGGGCGCGGTCGGCGCGAGCGGGCTGCTGCAGGTCGAGGACATCCTCGACACGCTGCGCGCGCAGGGCCGCGCCGCGATCGAGATCCCCGAGATCGACCGCGCCGACGCCGGCAAGGCGCAGACGCTCATGATCCTCGGCTCCGACATCCGCTACGGCGACAAGGAGGCCGGGCTGAAGCCGCGCTCGGACACGATCATCCTCGTCCGGCTGGACCCGGACAAGGAGGTGATCGCGATGACCTCGATCCCGCGCGACCTGCTGGTGGACATCCCGGGCGTCGGCAGCCAGGTCAAGATCAACTCCGCGTACGAGAACTTCGGCGCGCGCGGCGCGGTGCGTGCGGTCAAGAAGGTGATGTCGGTCGGCGGGCGACCGTTCCCGATCAACCACGTCGTGACGATCGATTTCGGCGGCTTCCGGCGCGCGATCGACTACATCGGCTGCGTCTACGCCGACATCGACCGCGACTACTTCAACGACCAGGGCGGGCCCGGCGGCTACGCCGTGATCGACATCGACCCCGGCTATCAGAAGCTCTGCGGCAAGGACGCCCTGGCCTACGTGCGCTACCGCCACGGCGACAACGACCTCGTGCGGGCAGCGCGCCAGCAGGACTTCCTGCGCCAGGTGCGCAGCGCGAAGGGCACCAAGGAGCTGATGGAGGACGGCATCGAGCCGGGCAACCTGAAGCGGCTCGCGCGGGTGTTCGGGCGCTACTTCGACCGCGACAAGAGCCTCGACAACAAGAAGGAAGTCTTCAAGTTCGCCAAGACCGTGCTGTTCACCGCCGGGAACCCCGTGCGCGAGGTCCGCTTCCGGGTCACCGACGCGCCGGACCACGTCAACTTGATCGCGACCGAGTCGATGCTCGAGGAGACCGTGTCGGAGTTCATGGACGCGAAGGCGTCCGACACGCCGCGCGAGCAGACCGAGCCGACCCAGGCCGACGTCAAGGCGTCGAGGGAGCGGGCGAAGCGGCGCAAGAACAAGCCGTCGTCGATCAAGGGCCTCGAGGAGGCGCGCGCAGAGGGAGAGAACCAGGCGATCCTCGCCTCGAACAAGCTCGACTTCCCGTTCTTCTTCCCGACGCTGCGCACGAGCACCGCGGCCTACCAGGGGCAGGAGCCGCGCGTATACAAGCTGCGCGACGAGCGGGGCAAGAAGCACGACGCCTACCGGATCGTGCTGGCCAAGGGCGTCGTCGGCGAGTACTACGGGATCCAGGGGACGACGTGGCGCTACCCGCCGATCCTCGACGACCCGCACGAGACGATCGTGCGCGACGGCCGCAAGCTGATGGTGTTCCGCGACGGCAAGCGCGTCCGGCTGGTCGCGTGGCGCACGCGAAAGGGCGTCTACTGGGTCTCGAACACGCTCACGCAGTCGATCGCGGCGCCGCAGATGATCGGCATCGCCTCGTCGCTCAGGCGCCTCGGCGGCTAGTAGCCTCAGCCGCCCTTCATGAGCGCTCCAGCCACCGAAAGAGAGCCGATCGGCGTGATCGGCACCGGCTATGTCGGGCTGGTCACCGCGGCGGGCTTCGCCGCGCTGGGTTCCGAGGTGTGGTGCGTCGACATCGACGCCGAGAAGATCCGCGGCCTGGAGCAGGGGCGGATCCCGATCTGGGAGCCGGGGCTCGCGGAGCTGGTGGCCGAGCACCGTTCCCGGCTGCACTTCTCGACGGAGCTGGGGCCTGCGCTCGAGCACGCGCGGCTGCTGTTCGTGGCGGTCGGCACGCCGCCGACCTACTCGGGCGACGCCGACCTCTCCGCCGTCCACGCGGTGGTCGACGCGATGCCCGCCTCCGAGCGCCACGCGCTGGTCATGAAGTCGACCGTGCCGGTCGGGACCGGGGAGAGCATCGAGCGCGTCCTCGCCGAGCGGCGCAAGGGCTTCAGCTACGTCTCCTGCCCGGAGTTCCTCAAGGAGGGCTCCGCGGTGAAGGACTTCCTCGAGCCCGACCGGGTCGTGATCGGCGACGGCGGCGACTGGGCGGGCGACGCGGTCGAGGCGCTCTACGCCCCGCTCTCCGTCCCGATCATCCGCACCGACGTCAAATCGGCCGAGATGGTCAAGCTCGCCTCCAACGCGTTCCTGGCGACGAAGATCTCGTTCATCAACGAGATCGCGAACGTCTGCGAAGAGACCGGCGCCGACGTCGTCGAGGTCGCGCGCGGGATGGGCCTGGACGACCGCATCGGCCCGAAGTTCCTCCAGGCGGGCATTGGCTTCGGCGGGTCGTGCTTCGCTCCGGAGCAGACCGTGCTCGCCCGCGTACGCGGGCAGGCCCGGCTGCTCCCGTTCGAACAGCTGTGGTCGGAGTTGGACGGCGGTGACGAGGAGGCGATCGCCGCCGACGGCCTCGAGGTGCTCTCGTGGGTGCCGGGCGAGGCGGAGCCCGAGTGGATGGCGGTCTCGCTGCTCACGCGGCGCCACTACGCGGGCGACCTGGTCGAGGTCCGGACCAAGACGGGCCGCCGCGTGCGCACGACCGCCGACCATCCGTTCATCGTCGGCGACGGGCAGGGGGAGGAGATCCTCACGCTCAAGCCGGCGGGCGAGCTCGACGCGACCGACTGGCTGCCGCTGGCGCTGGGCGGGCCGTCGGGATTCGAGCCGCGAGCTGGCGCCCGTGATGGCGCGCGATCGAGGGCGAGGACGTGCTCGTCAGGCCCGAGCGGCGCGAGATCGAGGCGCTGCGCAGCGTCGACCACCCGCGCGGCGTCGCGCGCTTGCACGACATCAAGCGGTCCGGCACGCTCCGGCTGAGCGAGGCTTCCGGCATGGACCTCCGCGGAGCAATGCTCGGGACCGTCGGCAATGGCGCCTGGAACCCGCTGAACCTGGCCATCGACGAGCACTTCTGGCGCGTGGTCGGGCTGTACATCGCCGAGGGCCATTGCACGGCTGACACGTTGCGCATCCAATGGTCGTTCCACCCCGAGCGCGAGGAGCACCTCGTCTCGGAGGTCGTGAGCTACTGGCAGCGGCACGGAATCAAGGTGCGCGTGCACCGCTCGGCGACAGCGCGGGTCGTGACCGTCGCCTCGCGCATCCTGGCGCGGTGGTGGCGACACGTCCTCGGCGCGGGGCGGACGAGCTACACGCAGCGGATCCCGGACCTCGCCTGGGAACAGACGATCGAGCGCAAGCGCGCGCTGCTGTCCGGACTGTGGGAAGGCGACGGCTCCTGGTCGTTGGTCAACGGCGGACCGAGCGTGATCCTCGAGTGGGGCACGATCAGCGACGAGCTCGCCGAAGGCGTCGCGCGACTGCTCGGTGACGTGGGGCTCGTCTGCTCGTGGCGACGCGGTCGCACGCGCCTCTCGACGAAGGAGACGCACTGGCTGCGCGTCAGCGGCGCCGACCAGGTCGAGCGGGCGATGTTCCTCGTGCCCGAGCGCGACCGTGCCGGGGTCAAGGCCGCGATCGCGCGGCAGACGAAGCGGATCAAGCCGACCGGCTTCCGCCGCTTCGACGGCGGCACGCCCTGGGTGCGCGTCGTCGACGTGCGGCGCGAGCGGTACGAAGGGCCGGTGTATTCGCTGGAGGTGCCCGGCTCGCACACTGTCGTTGCGACCAACGGTGTTTGTACACATAACTGTTTCCCGAAAGATGTGGCCGCGCTGAAGCAGCTAGCGGGCAACAGCGGCTACCACTTCCAGCTCCTCAACGCGGTGATCGAGGTCAATGAGCTGCAGAAGCGGCGCGTGATCGCGAAGCTGCAGAAGCACCTCGGCTCGCTCGTCGGCAAGGAGATCGCGCTGCTCGGGCTCGCGTTCAAGCCAAACACCGACGACATGCGCGAGGCGTCGTCGCTCGTGCTCTCCGCTCGGCTGCAGGGCGCCGGCGCGAGGGTGCGCGCGTACGACCCGGTCGCCGAGGAGGAGGCGCGCAAGCTGATCCGCGGCGTCGAGTTCGCGTCCAGCGCCCAGGGGGCGATCGTGGGCGCCGACGCCGTCGTGCTGGTCACCGAATGGCCGGAGTTCGGTGAGCTCGACCTCGCCGAAGTCAAGGCTTCGATGCGCGGCTCGCTGCTCGTCGACGGGCGCAACTTCATCGACCCCGACGCGGCGCAGGCTGCCGGCCTCACATACGAGGCGATCGGCCGGCCGGCGCGGGACGGCGCGGGCTGATGCAGGCGCTTATCCTCGCCGGCGGTGAAGGCACGCGGCTGCGCCCGCTCACGTCGACCGTGCCCAAGCCGGTTGTGCCGCTCGTCGACCGGCCGTTCATCGTCTTCATGCTCGACTGGCTGCGCGGCCACGGCGTCGACGACGTGATCATGTCGTGCGGCTTTCTCGCCTCGGGCGTGCGCAACGTGCTCGGCGACGGGAGCGCTTACGGAATGCGGCTGCGCTATGTCGAGGAGCCGCAGCCGCTCGGCACCGGCGGCGCGCTGAAGTTCGCCGAGTCGCTGCTCGACGAGCGCTTCCTGATGCTCAACGGCGACGTGCTGACCGACCTCGACGTCGGCGCTCAGCTCGCGCTGCACGAGCAGCGCGACGCGCGCGCGACGCTGGCGCTCACCCCGGTCGAGGATCCGACCGCCTACGGGCTCGTGCGCACGAACCCCGAGGGCGCCGTGTCGGGCTTCGTGGAGAAACCGTCCCCGAACCAGATCGACACGCACAACATCTCGGCCGGGATCTACGTGCTCGAGCGCTCGGTGCTCGAGCTGCTGGAGCCCGACCAGCCGGCCTCGATCGAGCGCGACGTGTTCCCGCGCCTGGTAGGCGAAGGGCTTTACGGCTATGTCGGCGACGGCTACTGGCTCGACATCGGGACGCCCGAGCGCTACCTGGAGGGGACGTTCGACATCCTCGAGGGCACGGTCGCGACAGCGGTCGCCGAGCGGATGGGCGACAACTTCATCTGCATCGAGGACGGGACCCAGATCGACGGCCGCGTGATCCCGTCCGCGCTGATCGAGCGCGACTGCCGGATCGGCGAGCACGCGCGGATCGGCGGCCGGGTCGTGCTCGAGGCGGGCGTGACGGTCGGCGAGCATACGACGATCGAGCGCGCTGTCGTGTTGCGCGGCTCGACGATCGGCGCGAACTGCACGCTGAGCGGCTGCGTCGTCGCCGCCGGCGTGGAGGTCGGCGACAACACGCACCTGGAAGGGCTCGCCGTGCTGGGCGAGGGCGTCACGATCGGCGCCGACAACGTGGTGACCAACGGCGCCCGCATCTTCCCGGGCGTCACGATCCCTGACGGAGGAATCCAGTTCTAGTGGCCCCTCGGGCGGAGGAACCACTGACCGCGCTCGACGCCGCCGCCTGCGATGCGGTCGACTCCACGAATCAGTTCGGCGACACGCTCGCGCTGGCCGACCACCTGCGCGACGCGCTGTGGCGGGTCGATTCCGCGAACATCGCCCCGGTCGATGCCCCCGGCGGCCTGATCGTCGCCGGGATGGGCGGCTCGTCGGTCGGCGGGCGGCTGGCGGCCGGCGCGCTCGGGCCGCGGCTGCGGCGCCCGCTCGCGCTCGCGATGGGCTACGACATCCCGTCCTGGATCGGCCGCGAGACGCTTGTGCTGTGCTCGAGCTACTCGGGCTCCACCGAGGAGACGCTCGCCACGTACGACGCCGCCAAGGCGGCCGGGGCGCCGCGGATCGTCGCCACCACCGGCGGCCTGCTGGCCGAGCGCGCGCGGGCCGACGGGGTGCCGGTCGTGCCGCTCCCCGGCGGCTTCCAGCCGCGCGCGGCGGTCGGCTACTCACTCGTGACCGCGCTGGAAGCCGCCGCGTTGTGCGGCGCGGCACCGTCCGTGCGCGACGAGGTCGAAGCGGCGGCCGCTCTCGCGCCCGAGCTGGCGCTCGAGTGGGGACCGGACGGCTCCGAGGACGGCGACGCGAAGCGCATCGCCCGCGCACTGCACGGCACGATCCCCGTGATCGTCGGCGCAGGCCTGACGGCGTCGGTCGCGTACCGCTGGAAGACGCAGATCAACGAGAACGCCGAGATCCCGGCATTCGCGAGCATGCTGCCCGAGCACGACCACAACGAGGTCGTGGGTTGGGGCGGTGCCGCGGGCCGGCTCGGCGGGATCTTCCTCGACGACCCGGAGGGCGACGAGCGCGCCGCCCAGCGAATCGAGGTCACGGCGGAGATCGCGGCCGACGGCGCCGCCGTGGTGGAGCGCGTGACCGCGCGCGGCGACTCGCGGCTTGAGCGGCTCGTGTCGCTCCTGCTGCTGGGTGATCTCGTCTCGCTCTACCTCGCAGTTCAGCGCGGAGTCGATCCGGTGTACGTACGCGCGATCGACTTGCTCAAGGAGCGGCTCGCCGCCGCCAGAGCGTGAACGCCAGCAGGCCCCACAGCTGACGCGACAGGTCCTCGGTGCCCGCCGCGTGGCGACCGAGCAGCCGGTCGACCACGAAGGGATCGAACACCCCGTCGGCTCGCAGGCGGTCCGGCGCGAGCACCTCGCGCGCGAACGGGAGCAGAGGACCGCGCAGCCAGGCAGCCGCCGGGATCGAGAAGCCGCGCTTGCGACCGCGGGCGATCTCGGGCGGGACGAGCGGCGCGACGGCGCGTCGCAGCAGGCGTTTGGTGGACGGTCCCAGGACCTTGTGGCGGCTCGGGAGGGCCAGCGCGAGGTCGGCGACCGCAGGGTCCAGGAACGGGACGCGCGCCTCCAGCGAGTGCGCCATGCTCATCCGGTCGGTCTTGACCAGCAGGTCGTCGGCCAGGTAGAGGCCGATGTCGACGTCCTGCAGCCGCGCGAGCGGCGCCGCTCCGGCCGTCTCGGCGAAGCGGGCGCGATAGAGCGCCAGCGGGTCGGCGCCCTGGAGTGCCGGCGTGAGCTCCCTGCGGAGATCGGGCGCGAAGATCTCCTTCCAGCCGTGGTGGCGCTCCAGCGGCGGCAGGTGCGCGGCGCGCGCGAAGCGCTTGAGCTTGTAGTCGAGCGGAACGCGCGTATTGCCGCTGGGCAGCCGCTCGAGCGCCGGCTGCAGCACGCGCGCCACCGGGCCGGCCACCGGCGCGAGCCGGTCGGCGACGTACGTCTGGTAGCCACCGAACAGCTCGTCGCCCCCCTCGCCGCTGAGCACGACCTTGACGTGCCGGGCGGCGAGCTCGCACACCAGGAACGTCGGCAGCGCGGACGAGTCGCCCGACGGCTCGTCGTACGCCGCCGCGATCCGCGTCAGGACCTCGGCGATGTCGGGCCGCAGGACGAGCTCGTGGTGATCGGTGCCGTAGCGCCGCGCCACCAGCCGTGCCCGCTCGAGCTCGTCGAACGAGCGCTCCTCGAAGCCGACCGAGAACGTCGCGACACGCTCCCCGCTCTCCTGCGCGGCCAGTGCGGTGATCGCCGAGGAGTCGATCCCGCCCGAGAGCAGGACGCCGACGGGCACGTCGGAGACGAGATGCGCGCGCACCGAGTCGCGCAGCCGGGCGCGCGCCTCCGCCGCCAGCGACGCGACGGCCTCCCGGCGCTGCTCGCCCACCGGGACGGGCGCGGGCCGCGCGTAACGCGTGATGTCGAGCTGCCCGTCCCGCCAGGCGAGCGCATTCCCGGGCGGGAGCTTGCGCGCCGCCTCGTACGCGCTGAGCGGCGCCGGGATCGAGTTGAAGGCGAGGAACGCCTCGACCGCGTCGGGGTCGAGCTCGCGCGAGAACCCCGGCGCCCGGGCCAGTGCGGTGAGCTCGGAAGCGAACGCCAGCCGGCCGCCGTGCGGCGCGTAGAACAACGGCTTGATCCCGAAGCGGTCGCGGGCGAGCAGCAGGCGGCGCTCGCGGGCGTCCCAGATCGCCAGCGCGAACATGCCGCGCAGCCGGGTCAGGAACCCGTCGTGCCACTCCTCGTACGCGTGCGCCAACACCTCGGTGTCACAGCGCGTCCGGAACAGATGGCCGCGGCGCTCGAGCTCCGCGCGCAGTTCGGCGTGGTTGTAGATCTCGCCGTTCTGGACCACCGTGACGCGCTCGTCGCACCCGGTCAGCGGCTGGTGACCGCCGTCCAGGTCGATGATGCTCAGCCGTCGTGCGGCCAGGACGCAGCCGTCGCGCCGCGCCTCACCGGCGTCGTCAGGCCCGCGATGGATCAGCGCGGCGCTCATCTCGGCCAGCGCGCGCAGGTCCAGCCCGCCGCGGTCGTGCGACGCGATGCCGGCGATCCCGCACACTAGTGGGCCACTAGATTCGGCCGATCGGGCCCTGCGGCGGGCGGGCGACCAGTATCCACGCCGTCTGCGTGAGGATGGCCACGTAGAGCCTGACCGAGCGGTCCGCGATGTACTCGAAGTCGTGTGCGAGCTTCTCGGACCACGTCATCTCACGCGTCAGACGCAGCTGCGCGAAGCCGGTGACGCCGGGCCGGACCACGAGACGCTGCCAGTACGCGGGCAGCTCCACGCAGAGCTCCTCGAAGAACGTCGGCCGGATCGGCCGCGGCCCGACCAGGCTCATGTCCCCACTCAGGACGTTCCACAGCTGCGGCAGCTCGTCGAGCTTCGAGCGGCGCAGGACCAGGCCCACGCGGGTGAGCTCCGCGGCCGTGAGTCGGGTCAGCTCCGCTCCCAGGTGATGGCCGAGCCGTTCCTCGGCGCCCGGCTTGAGCGTGCGGAACTTGTACATGCGGAACGTCTCGCCGAACCGGCCGACGCGCTCGCCGCGGTAGAGGATCGGCCGGCCGCTGAGGCGCACGATCGCGGCGCAGACGGCCAGGACCGGTGCGACGACCACGAGCGCGGCGGCCGCCAGCAGCACGTCGATCGCGCGCAGCACCGCGTCCACCGGCCGCGGCTTGAAGGCGTGCGCCTCGGCGGCGTAGCGCTCGATCAGCGAGCCGGTGTCCGGCGCCCGCGGCTCGGCGCCGACGCTCACGAGACCGCTCCCAGCACGAGGTCGGCCATGAGCTGAGGGTCGCGCCGGGTGACGTCGCGATCGCCGGCCGCTCGCTTGCGCAGCTCGATCGCCCGCGGATCGATCAGCGGACGCAGTCTCCCTTCACGGATCAGCCACTCGTCGACGCCGCCGAGCCGGCCGCCGTATGTCGTGTACACCGGCGTGCCCAGCGCCACCGCCTCACGGTTCATCGTGCCGCCCGCGCTGACGACGAGATCGGCGCACGCGATCAGGCTCTGCGCATCGACCGCGCCGTCGGGCACGATCAGCGACGGGAAGCGGAGCGCACGGACGTAGGTCCGCTGCTGGACGGTTCGCGGCACGACTACGGCGTGCACGTCGTCCCGGTTCCCCAGCAGGTCGAGCACCTGCGGGAACAGGCGGTTCGCCTTGCGGTGATAGAGCGAGACGTCCGGCGGCGGGCGCACGATCACCACGACGCGCTCCGGGTCCACGCCCAGCGCCGCCGGGACCTCCGTGTCCGCGACGAAGTCGGCGAGGTAGTACTCCTCCTTGAGTCCCGGATAGCGGACGAGCTTGTCCGGGCCGACGCCGTAGCGGCGCAGCCGCTCCGGCGGTATGGCCTCCGGGACCATGACGCGGCGGGCGAGGCGGCAGCCGATGTTGTGCTGCTGGCGCGCCCACTCGTAGTCGAACGTGTTGACCGCGGGAATGCGCAACGCCGCCGCGGCGAGCGCGAGGTCGTTGGAGCCGTGGGCCAGCGCGAGATCGAAGCCGCGCCGGCCGAAGCCGATCATCCGCCGGGTACGGCCGGCGAGCGCGCGCAGCTTTCCCGCGCGCGATGCTCCGCCGTGCGCGCCGATCGCGGTGTGAGCCATCTCGAGGCGCCCGAGGATCTCGATCGTCTGGGCATAGTCCCTCGCGGTGACCACCACGTCGTGCCCGGCCGCGCGAAAGCGGTCGATGACGGGCCGCAGGACGAGCGGATGTGCCGGGGCCGTCATGTCGACCCAGATTCGCAATGCGGCGCAGAGTACCGACGTCGGGACCGGTGAAGCTAGGCTGCGGGCATGCCCGAGACCGCCATCTCCACCACCGTTGCGTCGATCGTCGAAGGCGTCGCCCGCACCGACGCACCCGGCGGACGCCTCGAGTCGACCAATCCCGCCGACCTGTCCGACGTCGTCGCGGACGTTCTCCTCACCGATGCCCAGGGGTTCGAGGACGCGTGTCGCGTCGCGCGTGCCGCGCAGCCCGGGTGGGCCGCCGTGCCGGCACCGGCCCGCGGCCGGGTGATCGCCGAGGTCGGGCGGCTGTTCGAGGCCAACAAGGAGGCGCTCTCGCGCCTGGTCACGCGCGAGATCGGCAAGCCGTACGCGGAGGCGCTCGGCGAGGTGCAGGAGATCATCGACACGTGCGACTTCTTCATCGGCGAGGGCCGGCGGCTGTACGGCCAGACGGTCCCGTCGGAGATGCCCGACAAGCAGCTGTTCACGTTCCGCATGCCGGTCGGCACCGCCGCGATCGTGACCGCCGGCAACTTCCCCGGCGCGGTGCCCTCTTGGTACCTCGTGCCGGCGATCCTGTGCGGCAATGCGGTCGTCTGGAAGCCGGCGGAGTACACCGCCGCGATCGCGACCGCGATGACCCGGATCTTCCATGCGGGCGGCGTGCCCAAGGGTGTGCTCGGGCTCGTCCTGGCCGACGGCCCGCAGACGTTCGCAGGGCTCGAGCGCGCGCTCGAGCAGCGCCTGGTCGACAAGGTGGGGTTCACGGGCTCCTCCGCCGTCGGGGCGGAGATCGGCGCGCTCTGCGGGCGCCACCTGCAGTCGCCGTGCCTGGAGCTCGGCGGTAAGAACCCGATGGTCGTGATGGACGACGCCGAGCTCGACCTCGCCGTCGAGGGCGCGCTGTTCGCCGGCTTCGGCACGGCCGGCCAGCGCTGCACGTCGCTCGGCACCGCGATCGTCCACTCGGACGTCCACGACGAGTTCGTCCGGCGCCTGGACGAGCGGCTGCGCGCGGCGGCGATCGGGGACCCGACCGCGGACGTGCTGTACGGCCCGATGCTGCACGAGCGCTTCGCCGAGCGGTTCGAGGACTGGCTCGACCTGATCCGTCCGCACCACACGCCGTACGGCTCGACGGCGCAGGGCCGGATCGGCCCCGACGCGCCGCGCGAGGGCTTCGTCGGTGACCCGGAGGCGGGCATCTTCTACCACCCGACCTTCGTCACCGGCGTCACGCTCGAGGACGAGATCTACTCGACCGAGACGTTCGGCCCGCTCGTCGGCGTCGCGCGCTTCGACACGTTCGACGAGGCGATGGAGCTGGCCAACCGCCACGGCTACGGGCTGTCGTCGGCGATCTACACGACGTCGCCGACGCACGCGTTCCGCTTCCGCGAGCGGATCAGCGCCGGCATGGTCTCGGTGAACAACTCGACGTCGGGCGCCGAGGCGCACCTCCCGTTCGGCGGCAACGGCAAGTCGGGCAACGGCTCGCGCCAGTCGGGCATCTGGGTGCTCGACCAGTTCACGCGCTGGCAGTCGATGAACTGGGACTACGCGGGCAAGCTGCAGAAGGCGCAGATGGACCTCGTCGAGATCGAGGCGGACCGCGACTTCAGGCTCGAGCCCTAGGTGGCGCTCGACTTCACGCTGCCGCAAGACCTGCAGGACCTGCTCGGCCGCGTCCGGGCGTACGTCGAAGAGGACGTGCTGCCGGCCGAGCCGGACGTCGCCGACCCGGCCGACCTCGTCGGTAGCTGGCACGTCGTCGATCGGCTGCGCGACCGCGCGCGCGAGCGCGGCATCTACACGCCGCACCTGCCGGAGCAGTGGGGCGGGCTCGGGATCGGCACGCTCGGCATGGCGCTGATCAGCCAGGAGTGCGGCGTCTCGGCGCTCGCCTCGCTCGGGCTGAACGCGATGGCGCCCGACGAGGGCAACATGCACACGCTGCTGATCGCGGGCGACCGTGAGCAGCTGGAGACCTACCTGCGGCCGCTCGCCGAGGGCCGCACGCGCTCCTGCTTCGCGATGACCGAGCCGGACGTCGCCAGCTCGGACCCGACGAACCTGGAGACGACCGCTGTCCGCGACGGCGACGCGTGGGTGCTGAACGGGCGCAAGTGGTGCATCACCGGCGCCGACGGCGCGGCGTTTGCGATCGTCGTCGCCAAGACCGGCAGCGACGACACAGCCGGTCACCGCAACTACTCGCTGATCCTCGTCCCGACCGACACGCCCGGCTGGCGGATCGTGCGCCATCCCGAGTGGATGGGATCGCACTCGCCCGGCGGCCATCCGGAGATCGAGCTGTCCGACGTGCGCGTGCCACTCGGCAACCTGCTCGGCGGCGAGGGCGAGGGCTTCGTGATCGCGCAGAAGCGGCTGGCCGGGGGGCGGCTCGCCCACGCAATGCGCTGGATCGGCGTCGCCCAGCGCGCGCTCGACCTGTCGGCGCGGCGGCTGCTCACCCGCAAGGCGTTCGGCAAGGAGCTCGCGCGCCACCAGGGGCTGCAGTTCATGCTCGCCGACTCGGCGATGGACCTCTACGCGAGCCGCCTGATGGTGCTCCACACGGCATGGAAGATCGAGCACGGCCTGCCGCACCGCCAGGAGGTCGCGATGACCAAGACGTTCGTGTCCGAGGCGTTCGGCCGGATCGCCGATCGTGCCGTCCAGATGCACGGCGCGGCGGGAATCGCGATGGACCTGCCGATCGCGCGCATCTTCCAGGACGCCCGCGCCGCGCGCATCTACGACGGCGCCAGCGAGGTGCACCGGATGACGATCGCGCGCGACATGCTCAAGCTCGCGGCGCAGGGCGAGTCCGTGCGCGCGGCCGCCGGGGACCTGTGAGCCCGCACGCGATCGCCGCGGACGACATCGTCCGCACCCGCGAGCAGGCCGGCGCGCGCGAGCCGCTGTTGGTGCTCGACCCGCTCCTGAGCTGGCTCGACGCGCGCGGGCTGGGCGAGGGCGAGCCGGAGATCGAGCCGATCGGCGACGGCCATTCCAACGTCACGTACGCGCTGCGGCGCGGGCGCATGGAGCTGGTCGTCCGCCGGCCGCCGCGCGGCCCGCTCCCGCCAAGCGCGCACGACGTGCTGCGCGAGGCGCGCGTGCTGCGCGCGCTGGAAGGGCGCGCGCCCGTGCCGCGCGTGCTCGCCCAATGCGACGACCCGGGCGTGATCGGCGCGCCGTTCTACGTGATGGAGCGAATCGAGGGCGAGGTCATCGCAGACAGCGTGCCGGTGGCGCTCGAGCGCGACGCCCGGCGCATGGGAGAGCAGCTCGTCGATGCGCTCGTGACCGTGCACGCGGTCGACTGGCGGGCCGCCGGGCTGGAGGGCTTCGGCAGGCCCGACGGCTACCTCGAGCGCCAGATCCGGCGCTTCACCGAGCTGTGGGCGCGCAACCGCACGCGCGAGGTGCCGGCGGTCGAGCGCGTCGGGCGCTGGCTCGGCGAGCACCTGCCGGAGTCCCCGTCCGCCACGATCGTGCATGGCGACTACCGGCTCGGCAACGTGATGTACGCGCCCTCGCCGCCCGCGCGGCTCGTGGCGATCTTCGACTGGGAGATGTCGACGATCGGCGACCCGCTGGCGGATCTCGGCTACCTGTGCACGTTCTGGGTCGACCGCGACGACCCTCACGCCGGCGTGTTCGAGCAGCACGCGCTGACGCGGGCGCCCGGCTGGCCGACGCGCGCCGAGCTGGTCGCGCGCTATGAGGAGCGCTCCGGCCGCTCGATGAGCGACATCCGCTGGTACCGCGCGCTCGCGCTGTGGAAGATCATCGTGTTCATGGAGGGGAACTACCGGCGCGCGCTCGCGGGGTCGGTCGACGACCCGTACCTGAACACGTTCGGCGAGGCGATCGCGGAGCTTGCCGACCGCGCCGAGGCGCTGACCCGGTGAGCGCCCGGGTCGACGGACGCCGAACGTCGGTCTTCATCGGCTATAGCCCGGACTCACCGACGTTCGGCAGATGACGCGGCTGCGCGGCAAGGTCGCTCTCGTCACCGGCGCCGCCGGCGGGCTCGGCCGGGCGACGGTGCGCGCCCTCGCGGCCGAGGGCGCCGTCGTGGTCGCCGCGGACATCGACGCGGACGGCGCCCGCGCCGTGGCGGACGAGGTCGGCGGCCACTCGGTCGCGTGCGACGTGGCCGACCTCGAGGCCAACCGCGCCGCGGTCGCGTTCGCCGTCGAGCGCTGTGGCGGCCTCGACCTGGTCCACCTCAACGCCGGCGTCGCGACCGGCTGCGGCGTGGGCGACGACTTCGACCTCGCGCGCTACCGGCGCGCGATGGGCGCGAACCTCGACGGCGTGGTCTTCGGGCTGCACGCGGCGCTGCCGGCGCTGCGCGACCGCGGCGGCGGCGCGATCGTCGTGACCGCGTCGCTGGCCGGCCTGACCGGCGTGGCGGACGACCCGCTGTACGCCGCCAACAAGCACGCGGTCGTCGGCCTGGTGCGCTCGCTCGGCCCGATGCTGGCCGACGAGGGCGTCGCACTCAACGCGGTCTGCCCGGGGTACGCCGAGTCGCCCATCATCGACCCGATCCGCGACACCCTTGCGCAGCACGGGATGGCGATCATCCCGGCCGAGAAGGTGGCGGCAGCCGTCGTCGACCTGCTCGCCGGCGACCTGCGCGGCGAGTGCGTCGTGATCCAGCCCGGCCGCGACCCGCTCCCGTTCGCCTTCCGTGGCGTTCCCGGCCCGCGGTAGCCGCTCAGGTCGGCGCCGCCGCGCTCACGGCGCCGCCGGCACGACGACGAGCGGGCCGTCGTCGGCCGGGAGCGCGTCGAGCTCGAATACGGGCGCCCCGAGGCGCTCGACCCGCTCCGCGCCGGCCAGGAACGCGTCGACCGGCTCGAGGAAGTCGATCCGCTCGGTCCGGTAGTGCATCGGCACCACGACGCGCGCGCGAAGCATGGCCGCGGCGTCGGCGGCCTGGTCGGCGCCGATCGTCGGCCCGCCGCCCACCGGCACGAACAGCAGGTCGACGGCGCCGAGCGCCCTGACCTGCTCGTCGCGCAGCGCCCGCTGGCCGAGGTCGCCCAGGTGCGCGACCCGCCGCCCCGCGAATGTGAACGCGAACAGCGTGTTGGGTCCCCGCTCGGTTCCGGCGGCGGTGTCGTGCTCGGAGGCGACGGCCAGCACCTCGCCGATCGGCGATTCGAGGCGCCCGGCGGTCGAGCGCAGGATCACCGGCTCGCCGCCCACCGCGGCGACGCCGTTGTGGTCGCGGTGCTCGTGCGTGACCAGCAGCAGGTCCGCCTCAACCCCGGCGATTGCGGGGTAGTCCCAGCGGAGGCCGCGAGAGCCCGGTCCGGCGACGCCGTCGAACGGGTCGATGAAGATCGTTGTCCGTCCTTCGGTGAGGCGGAACGCGGACTGTCCGTACCACTCAATTTGCATGTTGCTTCTCCAGTCTCGGAGTGGTGATGCGGCCGCGAACGGGGCGCTCCCCGCGCATGAACGAGGCGGCGGCCGCGACGAGGCAGGCGACGATGGCGAACAGGAAGGCGGCGTGGAGACCGTCGCGGAACGGCCCGGCGATGAGGCCGGGGAAGAACGTATGGCCGGTGATGATCGCGTGATCGTGCGCCGATAGCCCGGCGAGCGACTGGGCGCCGACCAGATGCTCGACGGGGTTGTAGCCCAGGAACGCCGCGAACAGGATCGACACCGGCGGTAGCGCCGCGACGTCCTCGGCCGTGGCGGGCGGCACGCCGTGGGCCTGCAGCCCGGCGCTCATCGTCTCCGGCAGCGTGCTCGCCAGCCCGATGATCATCAGCGTGAAGAAGATCCCGATCGACAGGACCTGGGCCGAGTTCTGGAAGGTCTGGTTCATCGCGCCGCCGGCGCCGCGGTCCTCGCTCGGCAGGCTGTTCATCACGGCGGCCCGGTTCGGCGACGCGAACAGGCCCATCGCGATCCCGACCAGCAGCAGGATGAGGGAGAACTCCGAGTAGGCGAAGTCAGTCGGCAGGAGCAGGAGCAGACCGAAGCCGGCCGCCGACAGCAGCATGCCCGCGGTCGCGAAGGGCCGGGCCCCGAAGCGGTCCGACAGGTACCCCGACACCGGCCCGGCGAAAAGCAGGCCGAGCGTCAGCGGCAGCATGTAGATCCCGGCCCACAACGGCGTCTCGATGAAGCTGTAGCCGTGCAGGGGGAGCCAGATCCCCTGCAGCCAGATGATCAGCATGAACATGAGGCCGCCGCGGGCGACGGCCGACAGGAACGTCGAGAGCGTGCCGAACGTGAACGCGCGGCTACGGAACAGCGTCAGCCGGAACATCGGCTCGGGAGTGCGCCGCTCGATGACCACGAACGCGACGAGGCAGACGAGCGCTGCGCCCAGGAGGGCGAGCACGCGCGGGCTGCCCCAGCCAACCGCGTGCCCGCCGGCGGGCCGGATGCCGTAGGTGACCGACGTCATCAGCAGCACGAGCCCGAGGGCGAACGTGAGGTTGCCCGCCCAGTCGATCCGCGCGCGGCGCGGCGTGCTCAGCTCGCGCAGGGCGACGAACGCCCAGATCGTGCCGAACAGCCCGACGGGGACCGAGATGAGGAAGACCAGCCGCCAGTCGATCGGCGCCAAGATGCCGCCCACGACAAGCCCGATGAACGTGCCGCTCACACCGACGATGTTGTTGATGCCGAGCGCCATCCCGCGCTGGTGCGCCGGGAACGCGTCGGTGATGATCGCCGCCGAGTTGGCCAGCAGGCACGCCCCGCCGATCCCCTGCACGACGCGGAACGCGATCAGGTACATCGCCCCGCTGCGGCCCTCCATCCAGTCGATCGCCAGCAGCAGCGACGCCGCCGTGTAGATGACGAAGCCGATGTTGAAGATCCGCACGCGCCCGACCATGTCGCCCAGCCGGCCGAGGCTGACGATCAGCACGCTGGTCACCACCAGGTATCCAAGGATCATCCACAGCAGGTAGGTGGAATTGGCCGGGGCCAGGGGGTCCAGATCGATGCCGCGGAAGATGTCGGGCATCGCGATGATCGTGATCGAGGCGTCCAGGGTGGCCAGGAGCACGGCCAGCGTCGCGTTCGACAACGCGATCCATTTGTAGCGGTCGGGGACCACCGGAAGCACTCGTGAAATTATACAGGTTACCTGTACAGCTAGCCTGCCTATACACTGATCGCAATGCCGATTCAGGAGGGCGCCACCGCGCTGCTGGCCTACGAGCTCCGCGAGACGGTGGGGCGGGTGATCCGGCGGCTGCGTGCCGAGCCTGGGCCGCCGATCGGGCAGCTGGTCGTGCTGTCGCGGCTCGACCGCCAGGGACCGGCGAGCATCAGCGAGCTGGCGGTCGCGAACCACGTCCGGCCGCAGTCCATGGCGCAGACCGTGCACGAGCTCGAGGCGGCGGGCCTGGTCTCCCGCCGCCCGGATCCCGCCGACGGCCGCCGCGCGTTCGTCGAGCTCACGCCCGCGGGGCTGGAGGCCGTGGAGGAGACGCGGCTACGGCGCGAGGACTGGCTCACTCGGGCGCTCGACGGCGAGCTCGACGAGCGCGAGCGCGACCTCGTGCGCCAGGCGCTCCCGCTGCTCGACCGGGTCGCCGGCGCCTGAACGCTAGGCGCGCCTGCGGTACCAGTTCGGCGACGTCGTCGGCGGCGGGACGAGCGCCTCCGAGTTCGCCACGAGCACGCTCGGTGCGGGATCGGCGACGTGCCGCGCGAGCGCCTCGCCGAATGCGTCGTCGAGCCCGTCGACCGTCTCCGCGGAGACGCCGAAGCTCGCGGCGAGCGCCCGGAAGTCCGGCGTCGCGAGGTCGACGCCGTAGGGCACCTCGCCGGCCAGTTGCTGGTCGTAGCGCAGCATCCCGTAGCCGCCGTCGTCGACGATCACCGCGGTGAACGGGAGCCGCTCCTGCGCCATCGTCGCGAGCTCGCCGCAGGCGAACAGGAAGCCGCCGTCGCCGGAGATCGAGACGGTGGGCCCGGTGCCGGCGAGCGACGCGCCGAGCGCGGCGGGGAACGCGAAGCCGAGCGTCCCCCAGCCCATCGGGTACTGCAGCTTGCGCGGGCGGTGGAAGCCGTGGAAGCCCGCGATCCAGTAGCCGGGGATGCACATGTCGCAGACGACGTTGGCGTCCTCGGGCAGCGCGTAGGAGACCGCGTCGAGGAAGCGCAGCGCGCGCGCGTCCAGCTCGCGGCAGGCCGCCGCGCGGACGTCGCGCAGCCGCTCGCCCACGTCGCCGTCGCGCTGCCGGATGCGGTCCAGGTCGAGCGAGTCGGCCACGGCGTCGACGCGGTAGTTCTTCGCCGCGTCGGCCGGGTCGGTGTTGACCGCGACGAGCCGCGGCGGCTGCGGCTGGAGCCAGTTCTGCGTGTTCATGCCGTCGAGGTCGGAGCCGAACGCGATCACGAGGTCGGCCTCGTCCCACAGCCGGCCGGCGGATTCCACGTGCGGCGGCAACCCGACCGCGCACGGATGCTCGGGCGGGAGCACGCCGCGGGCGCCGTAGGTGGTGAGCACGGGCGCGGCGAGCCGCTCGGCCAGCGCGCGGACCTCGTCGGCGCGGTCGCGCGCGCCCGAGCCGGCCCAGATCAGCGGATGCTCGGCGGCGTCGATCAACGGGTACGGGTCGCCGCCCGCCGCGCTCGCCGTCCCCGTCGCGGCGCCGCTGCGCGCGCTCGTCGCGGGCGCCGACAGCAGGTCGGTCGGCACCTCGAGATACGCCGGGCCGCGCCGCTCGCGCAGCGCGCGATCGACCGCTTCGCCCAGCTCGTCCGCCGACGCCACGACCACCGCGGTCATCACGACCGGCGCGAACATCGCCGCCTGCCCGGCGGTCTCGTGCAGCACGCCGCGATACACGCCGGGACGCCGCAGCGTGCTCGGGATGTCGGTCGCGATCACGAGGATCGGCGTGCGCGACGCCCACGCCTCCCCGACCGCGCCGAGCGTGTTCGCCGCGCCCGGGCCGGTCGTGGTCAGCGCGACGCCGAGCTTCCCGCTCGCCCGCGCGTACCCGTCCGCCGCGTACGCCGCCGCCTGCTCGTGGCGCACGCCGACCAGCCGGATCTCCGACTCCCGCAGCGCTTCCCACAACGGCAGGTTGTGCACGCCGGGGAGGCCGAAGCAGACCTCGACCCCGGCGTCCTCGAGCTGCGCGACGATCACCTCCGCTCCGGTGGGCATGCGGGCATCCTGCCAGGCGCCCGCATGCCCTGAGCGCGATCAGGTCGCGGTCACGCGGCGCAGCCGGGCGAGCGTGACCAGCTCGGCGGCGCCGAGCAGCAGCACGAGCGCGCCGCCGGTGATCGCGAGCGGCTTCCAGACGTTCGAGTCCGCGGCGGCGGTGGACGGCGGCGCCGCGGGCGCGCTCGCCGGCTCGCCGTACGAGCTGTAGTAGCGCTCCTGGGCCGCGGCCGCGTCGGCGTCCGCCGCCGTGCCGTACGAGCTGTAGTAGCGCTCCTGCGCTGCGGCGGCGTCGACCGGCGCCGCTGACGCAACGGCCGGCAGGGCGAGCGTCAGCGACACGGCGATGAGCACGATGATCGGGCGGGTCACGGCGGACCTCCTCGGGACGGGATGGGGGACGCATATGACCTCGCGACGGACGCGCGATCCGTGACGAGAAAAGTCGTGTCACACAGAGCGGTCCCCACGCGAGATAGTCGGTACGCCGGGAAGCCACGCATGGACGCCCATTCCCAAACAAGCGACGACGCCCTCCTCACGACGGACGACGCGGAGGCCTTCGGGATGTTCTACGACCGCCACGTTCGCACCATGCTCGGCTACTTCGCCCGCCGCACCGGCGACCCCGAGGTCGCGGCCGACCTCACCGCAGAGACGTTCGCGTCGGCGCTCACCGCGCGCCGCCGGTACCGGCCGGGCCGCGCGCCGGCGAGCGCCTGGCTGTTCGCGATCGCCGCGCGCCGGCTGGCGGACTACCACCGCCGCGGGCGCGTCGAGGCGCGGGCGCGAAAGGCACTCGCGATGGAACGCGTCCCGCTCGGCACGGAGGACGCGGCGATGGTCGGGATGCTGGGCGACGACGCGGCGGTGAGGATGCTCGCCGTTCTGCCGGCGGACCAGCGGTCGGCGATCCACTCGTACGTGGTCGACGAGTACGACTACGGCGTGATCGCGGCGGCCGAGGGCGTGAGCGAGCCGGCCGTTCGCCAGCGGGTCAGCCGCGGGCTCGCGGCGCTGCGCAGGCTCCGGGGAGGCGAGCCATGAGCGATTACATCAGCGAGCTGCGCCGCGAGCTCGTCGACGCCGCGGAGCGCGAACGGCGCCGCACGGCTCCCCGGCGCGCGCTGGCCCGCAGCCGCCACATGGTCGTCCCCGCGTTCGCCGGCCTCGCGGTCGTCGTCCTGGCCGCCCTGGTCGTCGCCGTGCTGGGTCGCGAAGCGCCGGCTCCGCCTCCGGCCGGCCCGCGGATCGTGGCCACGATCCAGCTCGGCGGCATCCCGCAGACGCCGCTGTGGGCGCGGAGTCGGTCTGGCGTGACCGAGCGACGACGGCCGCCTGCTGCGCGTCGATCCGACCTCCAGGCGCGTGATCGCGACGGTGCGGGCCGCGACCGAGACGAAGCGGCGTGTCCGCGTCAGCCGATGCCGTGTCGGGTGATGGGCGCGATCGATGCCGACACGCACGCGTACCGGCTTATCGCGTCGATCCCGCCAGCAATCGCGTGGTCGCGCGGTTCGGATCGTTCGAGCCGGTTCGGCGCGATCGATCGCTGGCCGCGCCGCGACGCCGTCTGGATGCAGCTCGACAAGCAGGCCGCCGGGCCGCTGCGGCGGTCGATCCCGCGACCAACCGCTTCGCGGGCGAGTGTCGGGCGGGGTGGCTGGCGAGCGTCGTCGCGGCGGACCAGGAAAGTGCTGTGGACGCTTTCGTTCGATGGCGTGCTCGAGTGGCGCGACGCGGCGAGCCGGGCGGCTGACTCGGCCGCAAGACGGGACTCGCCTTCGCTCGCCGCCCGGCGGCGGCTGGGAGAACGCGATCGCGCCCGACGCCGGCGGCGCGTGGGTCGCGACCGGTCCGGACGGCGCGACTCACGCGCGTGTCCTCCGACGGTCGCGTCGAGTTGCGCCACGGTCGACTCGGCGCGAACGGCCCGCTCGCGCTCGCGGGCGGCTCGCTCTGGGTCGCACGCAGAACGATGCCATCGGGCGCAACGCGCACATCGCGCGCGTCGACCCCGCGGAGCGGCCGCGTGACCGGGCGCCTCCCCGCTCGGCGCCCGCACTGCCGCAGGCGCTCGTCGCGGTCGGCGACGAGCTCTGGGCGATGCTCAGCGACGGCACCGCGCTGGTCGTCAAATAGCGGCGAACAACCTTGACACAACTGTGTCAGGGTGCGCTACGCTGGGCGCCGATGGACGCCCTGACGATCCACGAAGCCGCCGAGACGACCGGATGGTCGCCGCGCATGCTGCGCTACGTCGAGCGCGTCGGGCTCGTCGAGCCCAAGCGCTCGGGCGCCGGCTACCGCCTCTACGGCCCCGCCGAGCTGCAGCGGCTGCGCACCCTGCGCGAGCTGCTCGAGGAGCACGAGCTCGGCCTCTCCGACGTCGCGTTCGCGTTCCGGCTCCGCCGGGACGCCGAGCTGCGCGGCGCGGTCGACGGCTGGCTGGAGGCGACGGCGGAGCGTCCCGAGCACGTCCCGGTGCCCGACTGGCTGCGCTGGGAGCAGGAGAAGCACTCGAAGCTGCTGGCCGCCGCCACGGCCCAGCGCCCCACGACCCTGATGGAGACGCGATGACGACGACGACGAGCGACTACAAGGTGGCCGACATCGGCCTCGCGGAGTTCGGGCGCAAGGAGATCGAGCTCGCCGAGCACGAGATGCCCGGGCTGATGGCGCTGCGCGAGGAGTTCGGCCCGGCCCAGCCGCTCAAGGGCGCTCGCGTCACCGGCTCGCTGCACATGACCATCCAGACCGCGGTGCTGATCGAGACGCTGGTGTCGCTCGGTGCCGACGTCCGCTGGTGCTCGTGCAACATCTTCTCCACCCAGGACCACGCCGCCGCCGCGATCGCCGCCGCCGGCATCCCCGTGTTCGCCTGGAAGGGCGAGACGCTGGAGGAGTACTGGTGGTGCACCGAGCAGGCGCTCACCTGGCCCGACGGCGGGCCGAACATGATCCTCGACGACGGCGGCGACGCCACGCTGCTGCTGCACAAGGGCGTCGAGTACGAGGCGGCCGGCGCCGCCCCGTCGCCCGACAGCGCCGACAACGACGAGTTCCGGATCATCCTCGAGCTCTTGAACCGCACGCTCGAGGAGGACCCGCAGCGCTGGACGCGCGCGGCCGCCGAGATCAAGGGCGTGACCGAGGAGACGACCACCGGCGTGCACCGGCTCTACCAGCTCGCGGCCGACGGCAAGCTGCTGTTCCCAGCCATCAACGTCAACGACTCGGTCACCAAGTCGAAGTTCGACAACCTGTACGGGGTCCGCCACTCGCTGATCGACGGCATCAACCGCGGCACCGACGTGATGATCGCCGGCAAGACCGCGGTGATCCTCGGCTACGGCGACGTCGGCAAGGGCTGCGCCGCCTCGCTGCGCGGCCAGGGCGCGCGCGTGCTGGTCACCGAGGTCGACCCGATCTGCGCGCTGCAGGCCGCGATGGAGGGCTACCAGGTCGTGCGGCTCTCCGACGTCGTCGAGACCGCCGACATCTTCATCACCGCGACCGGCAACTTCAACATCATCACGGCCGCCGACATGGGCCGCATGAAGCACCAGGCGATCGTCGGCAACATCGGCCACTTCGACAACGAGATCGACATGGCCGGCCTCGCCAAGGTCGACGGGATCGAGCGGGACAACATCAAGCCGCAGGTCGACAAGTGGGTGTTCCCCGACGGCCACGCGATCATCGTGCTGTCGGAGGGCCGGCTGCTGAACCTCGGCAACGCGACCGGCCACCCGAGCTTCGTGATGTCGTCGTCGTTCTCCAACCAGACGATCGCCCAGATCGAGCTGTTCACGAAGAACGACGAGTACGACAAGCAGGTCTACGTGCTGGCCAAGCACCTGGACGAGCGGGTCGCGCGGCTGCACCTCGACGCGCTGGGTGCGAAGCTCACGGAGCTCCGCCCCGAGCAGGCCGCCTACATCGGCGTCCCGGTCGAGGGCCCGTACAAGCCCGACCACTATCGCTACTAGCCTCGAATCCTCAGGCCGCGCTCGCATCGAGTGGGCGGACGGGCAGATGCCCGTCCTGCGCTCGCTGCGCGAGCGGCTGGCCGCTGAGCGCCCGCTCGGCGGCCTGCGGGTCGGGGCTTGCCTGCACATCACCGCGGAGACGGCGTGCCTGGTGCGCGCGCTCGCGGCGGGCGGCGCCGACGTCGCGCTGTGCGCCGCCAACCCGCTGACCACCCAGGACGAGGTGGTGGCCGCGCTGGTCGCCGACGGCTGCACCGCGCACGGGCGCCGCGGCGAGGACGCCGACGCCTACGCGGCCGGCGTGCTCGCCGTCGTGGACGGCGCGCCGCAGGTCACGCTGGACGACGGCGCCGACCTGCTGACCGTGCTGCACGCGGCTCGCCCGGCGCTGCTGCGGGAGCTCGTGGGCGGCACCGAGGAGACCACCACAGGGCTCGTCCGCCTGCGCACGCTTGAGGCCGAGGGTCGCCTCGCCTGCCCGGTGATCGCGGTCAACGAGGCGCGCACCGAGCGGCTCTTCAACGACCACTACGGCACCGGGCAGTCGACGCTCGACGGCATCCTGCGCGCCACCAACATCCTGCTGGCCGGCAAGACGCTGGTCGTGCTCGGCTACGGCTGGACCGGCAAGGGAGTCGCGCTCCGCGCCCGCGGCGCCGGCGCGCAGGTGATCGTCTGCGAGGTCGACCCGATGCGCGCGCTCGAGGCCCGCATGGAGGGCTTCGAGGTGATGCCCGCGCTGGTCGCGGCGGAGCGGGGCGACGTGTTCGTCACGGTCACCGGCAACCGCGACGTGCTCTCGCGCGAGCACTTCACGCGCATGAAGGACGGCGCCGTGCTCGCCAACGCCGGGCACTTCGACGTCGAGATCGACCTGCGCTCGCTGAGCGACGTGGCCCTGGCGCCGCCGCGCGAGGTGCTGCCGCTCGTCACGCAGTACGACCTCGGCGACCGGCGCCTGAACCTGCTCGCCTCCGGCCGCGTCGTCAACCTCGCCGCCGGCCAGGGGCACCCGGCCGCGGTGATGGACATGTCGTTCGCCAACCAGGTGCTCGCCGTCGAGCACCTGGTCGCGCACGGCGCGGAGCTCGGCCCCGGCGTCCATCCGGTGCCCGAGGCGGTCGACCGCGAGGTCGCGCGGCTCAAGCTGGCCTCGCTCGGCGTGGAGATCGACGCGCTGTCCCAGGAGCAGGAGAGCTACCTGCGCGGGTGGCTGGGATCATGAGCGCCGCGGGCCTGAAGGCGAGCGTCGAGAAGATGCGCACGCGAGCGCGTGCCGGACGCGGCGATCGCGACGTTCGAGCACTACTACCGGCAGCTGGAGTCGGGCGAGGCGGGGCTGATCCCGGAGGACGCGATCGAGCCGGTGCGCGAGCTGCAGGACGCCGAGACGCTGCCCGACGCCGGCGCGCCGCTGGACGAGGCGGTCGTGATCAAGCTCAACGGCGGGCTCGGAACGTCGATGGGCATGCACAGGGCGAAGTCGCTGCTGGAGGTCAAGGACGGGCTCACGTTCCTCGACGTGATCGCCCGCCAGGTGCTGGCGCTGCGCGCGGCGAGCGGGGCGCGGCTCCCGCTGGTGCTGATGAACTCGTTCCATACGCGCGACGACTCGCTCGCGCTGCTGAGCCGTTACGAGGAGCTGGCGGCGGACGTCCCGTTCGACTTCGTCCAGCACAAGGAGCCCAAGCTGCTCGTCGACGGTCTGGTGCCGGCCGAGTGGCCCGCTGACCCCGCGCTCGAGTGGTCCCCGCCCGGGCACGGCGACATCTACCCGGCGCTGCTGACGTCGGGCATGCTCGCGACGCTGCTCGGCCACGGCTACCGCTACGCGTTCATCTCGAACTCCGACAACCTCGGAGCGGTGCTCGAGCCCCGCATCCTCGCCTGGTTCGCGTCCGAGCAGTTGCCGTACCTGGCGGAGATGACCGAGCGCACGCCGGCCGACAGCAAGGGCGGCCACATCGCGGTGCTGAAGGAGACCGGCGGGCTGATCCTGCGCGAGACAGCGCAGACGTCCGAGGCGGACATGGGCGCGTTCACCGACGTCGAGCGGCACCCGTTCTTCAACGTCAACAGCCTGTGGGTCGACCTGCGGGCACTCGACGGGCTGCTGCGCGAGCGCGGCGGGGTGCTCGGCCTGCCGATGATCGTCAACGAGAAGACCGTCGATCCCGCCGACGCCTCCTCGCCCCACGTGTACCAGCTCGAGACCGCGATGGGGGCGGCGATCGGCGTCTTTCCCGGCGCGCGGGCGATCCGCGTGCCGCGCTCGCGCTTCGTGCCGGTCAAGCGGACGAGCGACCTGCTGGTGCTGCGATCGGACGCCTACCGGCTCGGTGACGGCGCGCGGATCGAGCTGTCGGACGGCCGCGACCGCGCGCCGCTGGTCGAGCTCGACGATCGTTATTACAAGCTGCTCGCCGACTTCGACGCCCGCTTTCCGGCCGGCCCGCCTTCGCTGGTGGAGGCGGAGCGGCTCGCGGTCCGGGGCGACGTGACGTTCGGCCGCGGCGTGCGGGTGCGGGGCGAGGTGACGGTCGAGGGCCCGGCTCGCGTCGGGGACGGCGCGCTGCTCGAGGGGTAAGGCCGGCCGCGCCCCCGGCACGGGGAGTGGCCGTACCGACGCCGCCGCGTCCACGCCCTACCGTGGCGGCATGCCCGGTTTCGAGGACGACCTGCGAGCGGCGGTGGCGGCCGATCGGGAGCTCGGCGCCGGCTACGAGGCGGCGGTCGTCCGGTCGCTCGGGGAGCGACTTGACGCGGAGATCGACCGGCGGATCGACGAGCGGCAGCGCGCGCGCCGGCCGCGTGGCGGGCGTCGGCTCGACTTCCTCGGCCTGGTGCTCGCGCTCGCCTCGATCGGCATGGGCCTCGGCGTGCCGGGAGCGGCGTGCGGCCCACCTCGCGGATGGGCTCGCGTTCGTGATCACGCTCGTCGCGTGGGCCGCGATCGCGGCGATCAACATCACCTACGCGCTCGGTGCGCGGCGCTCGTCCGCGTAGCGTTCGCGCCGGCGCTCCTCCTCCTCGGACTCCGCCAGCATGCGCGCGAACAGCCAGGCGAGCGCGATGCCCATCACGATCGACTGCTCGAGCGCCATCACGAGGCCGGCGACGTGCTGGTCGTCGAGCGCGGTCATCCCCCAGCGCGTGCCGGGGTGGTCGTAAGCGTCGTAGATCAGCTCCGGCGCGAACGCGAGCGCGATGCCGAGGAAGCCGACGAGGATCTTCGTCGACCCCATGTACGCGATCGGGCCCATGCCGCCGAGTCGCAGCCGGGAGCGGATCGGCGAGAGCAGGTGCCACCAGTACAGGAGCCCGGCGGCGGCGAACGTGAGGTGCTCGAGCGTGTGCACGAACGGGTGCTCGAGCGCCGCGTCGTAAAGCACGGGGACATGCCACAGCCACATCGCGCCGACGTAGGCGACGACGCCGAACCAGGGTGATGCGAACGGGCCGGCGGCGCGCTCGATGCGGTGGATGCGCCGCGTCGCGGGGCGGAGCAGGTGGCGCGTAAGCCCGAGCGTGAGCAGGATCGCGGCGATGTCGGCGATCAGCAGGTGCTGGACCATGTGCATCGTGGCGAGCTGCTCGCCGAGCGCGTCGACGGGGGAGACGAGCGCGACGAACAGCGTCGCGACGCCGCCGCACCAGGCGGCGAGCCGCCACCCGCTCGCTGCGCGCGCGCCGCCCTCGCGGCGCGAGGTGCGCCAGCGCGCGACGTACACGCCGAGGTAGCCCGCGAGCGCGACGAGGACGATCGGGGCGAAGGTCCACGAGTAGTCGAGCGACAAGGCACAGGATTGTGACGCTCGCGTGCTGTTCCGTGACGGCGCCGGTGCGACTGTTCGCGCATGACACGAACCCCGCAGGTCGCGCCGCACCCGCCGGAGCGTCCGCCGTGACCCGGCGCTGCTCGATCGTGCTCGTCATGCCGCGCCGCCAGGAACGCCTGCCGTGACCCGGCGCGGACTCGCGGAGCTGCTCGCGATCGTCGCCCCGCCCGCGTGCATCGCCTGCCGCGAACCGCTCGCACGGGCGGACGAGCTGCTGTGCGCGGGCTGCCTGCGCGCGCTCCCGTGGCTGCGCGGCCGCCACTGCCCGCGCTGCGGCCTACCGCGGCACCGGCGCGGCGGCTGCCCGGCCGCGCGCGCCGCGTTCGCGCGCTCGTGGTCGCCGATGGCCTATGAGGGCTCGGCTCGCGCGCTCGTGCAGGCGCTCAAGTTCCGCGCGGCGCTGCCCGCCGCGGGGGTCATGGCCGCGCAGTTGGCGGCGACGCTGCCCGACGAGCTGCGGGCCGGCGTCGTCGTCCCGGTCCCGCCGCAGCGCCGCCGGCGCCGCGCGCGCGGCTTCGATCCGGCGGGCGCGATCGCGGCCGGGCTGGCGGCGCGCCTGCAGCTGCCGCTGCGACCGGCGCTCGTCCGCCACGACCGCGCGGGGCGCCAGGCGCGCGCGGGCCGAGCCGCGCGGCGGGCGGCGGGGCGGATCGAGGTCGCCGCGGTGGAGGCCGTGAGCGGGACCGTGCTGCTGGTCGACGACGTCCACACGACGGGAGCGACGCTCGACGCCTGCGCCCGCGCGCTGGCCGGCGCCGGCGCCGGCTCGGTCGTCGCGGTCACGTACGCGCGGACGCTGTAGGCGACTTCGGCGGCAGCGGGAAATCGTTGGGCTACCGATTCACAAGAAGCGCCCGGTGGCCTAGTGTGGTCCTGGTCCGGTCAACCGGCTCGAACGAGAGGAGTCCCCTCCATGCAGATCCAGGTCAAGGGACGCAACCTTCCGGTCACCGAGGAACTGCGCGAGTGCGTGACACGCCGATTCGAGAAGGTCGGCAAGCAGGTCTCAGAGCTCGCCGTCCTCGAAGTCGAGCTCTTCGAGGAGCGCAACCCCGCCAACCCCGACAGCCAGGTGGCGGAGGGCACGCTCCACCTCAAGGGCGTCACGCTGCGCGCCCGCGAGGCGTCCCGCGACCTCAAGCACTCGATCAACCTGATCTCGGACGAGCTGGCCCGCCAGGTCAAGCGGCACCGCGAGAAGCGGCGCCGGCGGAGGGAGCAGCGGGCGGCGGCCGCGGTGCCGGAAGGACCGGTGGAGGAGGGCCCGGGCGAGGCCGCTCCGGCCTGGTGACGAAGGCGCCCGGCGGAGTCCGGACCGGGGCCTGTCGGCCTCTATCCTCTGACCCATGACGATCCTCGACCGCGCCCTCCGCCTGGGCGAAGGCAAGCAGTTCAAGCAGTACGCCAAGCGCGTCGAGCGCATCAACCAGTGGGAGCCGGAACTGGAGCTCCTCGAGGACGACGAGCTGCGCGAACAGGCGGCCTCGCTGCGCGAGCGCGCCCGCAACGGAGAGTCGCTCGACGACCTCCTCCCCGAGACGTTCGCGGTCGTCCGCGAGGTTTCCCGGCGCACGATGGGAATGCGCCACTTCGACGTCCAGATGATCGGCGGCATGGTGCTCCACGCCGGCTCGATCGCCGAGATGAAGACGGGCGAGGGCAAGACGCTGACCGCGACCCTGGCGGTGGCGCTCAACGCGCTCGCCGGCAAGGGCGTCCACCTCGTGACCGTCAACGACTACCTCGCCCGCCGCGACGCCGAGTGGATGTCGCCGATCTACCACGGCCTCGGCCTCACGGTCGGCGTGCTGCAGAACATGCAGCCCTACCAGGAGAAGCGCGCCGCGTACGCCGCCGACATCACCTACGGCACGAACTCCGAGTTCGGTTTCGACTACCTGCGCGACAACATGGCGACGTCGCTGGAGGAGAAGGTCCAGCACGGCGGGCGGATCGACGAGAACGGCAAGCCGATCGGCATGCACCACTACGGGATCGTCGACGAGGTCGACAACATCCTGATCGACGAGGCGCGGACCCCGCTGATCATCTCCGGCGCGCCCGAGCAGGCCGCCGACCTGTACGCGCGCTTCGCCAAGCTCGCGCGGACGATGAAGCCGGGCAAGAAGCCCGAGGGCATGGACCCGCGCACGAAGAAGGAGTTCGTCGCCGACTACGACTTCGAGTTCGACGAGAAGCACAAGACCGTGTCGGTTTCCGAGCTGGGCGTGGAGAAGGCCGAGCGCTTCCTCGGCATCGACAACCTCTACAAGGCCGAGAACGGCCCGCTCGTCAACCACCTCCACCAGTCGCTGAAGGCCGAGTCGCTGTACAAGCGCGACGTCGACTACGCGGTCGTCGACGGCGAGGTCAAGATCATCGACGAGTTCACCGGCCGGATCCTCGACGGCCGGCGCTGGTCGGAGGGCCTGCACCAGGCGGTCGAGGCGAAGGAGGGCGTCCGGGTCCAGGAGGAGAACCAGACGCTCGCCACGATCACGCTGCAGAACTACTTCCGCATGTACGACAAGCTCGCGGGGATGACCGGCACGGCCATCACCGAGGCCAACGAGTTCATGAAGATCTACAAGCTGCCGGTCGTCCAGATCCCGACCAACCGGGACATGGTCCGCCAGGACCGCAACGACCAGGTGTTCAAGACGATGGGCGGCAAGTGGTCCGCAGTCGCGCGGGAGATCGAGGAGCGCAACGCCAACGGCCAGCCGATCCTCGTCGGCACGATCTCCGTCGAGGTCTCCGAGCTGCTGAGCGAGGAGCTCAAGCGCCGCGGCATCAACCACACGGTGCTGAACGCCAAGCCGGAGTTCGCCCAGCGCGAGGGCGAGACGATCGCCGAGGCCGGCCGCGCCGGCGCGGTGACGATCGCCACCAACATGGCCGGCCGCGGCGTCGACATCAAGCTCGGCGGCAACCCCGAGCACCTGACCCAGATCGAGCTGGCCAAGCTCGGTCTGCGGCCCGGCGACCCGGACTACGAGGAGCGCTTCAAGGACGTGCTGCCGGCGATCGAGGCGCGCGTCGAGCAGGAGCGCGAGCAGGTGCTCGAGGCCGGCGGTCTCTTCATCATCGGCACCGAGCGGCACGAGTCGCGCCGGATCGACAACCAGTTGCGCGGCCGCTCCGGCCGCCAGGGCGACCCGGGCGAGTCGCGCTTCTTCCTCTCCGCCGAGGACGACCTGGTGCGCAAGTTCGCCGGCGACCGGATCTACCGCATCCTGGACCGCCTCGGCCCCGTCAACGAGGCGGGCGAGGAGGAGCCGATCGAGGCGAGGATGCTCTCGAAGCAGATCGAGAACGCTCAGCGCAAGGTCGAGGAGCAGAACTTCCTGATCCGCAAGCGCGTGCTCGAGTACGACGACGTGATGAACCAGCAGCGCGAGATCGTCTACCAGTACCGCGACCGTGTGCTCGAGGGCCAGGACATGGGCGACACCGCGCGCGAGCAGGTCGGCGAGGTGATCGGCCGGCTGGTCGACGAGTACACGGCGAGCGACTTCGTCGAGGACTGGGACTTCGAGGGCCTGTGGAACCAGCTCGACCAGATCTTCCAGGTCGACTTCGGCCACGAGGAGCTCGATCGCGAGGGCCTCGAGCGGGAGCAGCTCAAGGTGATGCTCGTCGAGGACGCGCTCAAGCTCTACGACGAGCGCGAGGAGGAGCTCGGCGACGAGCTCATGCGCGCGCTGGAGCGCTTCCTGCTGATGCAGATCATCGACCAGCGCTGGCGCGAGCACCTGTACGACATGGACTACCTGCGCGAGGGCATCCACCTGCGCGGGTTCGCGCAGATCGACCCGCTCGTCGCGTACAAGAACGAGGGCTTCGGGCTGTTCCAGGACCTGATGAACAGCATCTGGGCCGACTTCGCCCGGATGGTCTACAACGTCCAGGTCGAGGTGGAGAGCGAGAACGGCGAGCGCCAGGCGCTGCAGCAGCAGGCGGGCGGCGCGGCGACCGCGCTCAACTACTCCGGCGGTACCGCCGAGGACCAGCCGAACGCCTACGGCGACGAGGACGAAGATGTGCCCTCCGCCGGCATGACTGTCGTGGAGCAGCGGCGCGTCGACGAGCACGAGCAGCTCGGCCGCAACGATCCGTGCTGGTGCGGGTCGGGCAAGAAGTACAAGAAGTGCCACGGCGCATAGGCGTCGCCGTCCTCGGTTTCTGGCACGTCCACGCCGGGGACTACGCCAAGCTGGCGCAGGCGCATCCGGACACGGAGCTCGTCGCGGTCTGGGATGACGACCCGGACCGCGGGCGGGCGGGCGCGCGCGACTTCGGGATCGAGTACGCGGGCGACCTGGCCGCCCTGCTGGCCCGCGACGACGTCGACGCGGTCACGGTGACGACCGCCACGAGCCGGCATCGCCCGGTCATGGTCGCGGCGGCAGAGGCCGGAAAGCACATCTTCACCGAGAAGCTGCTCGCGCCGACCGTGGCCGAGGGCGAGGAGATCGTCGCCGCGGCGGACGCCGCCGGGGTCAGCCTCGTCGTCTCGCTCCCGCGGCTCTACCACGGCTACACCCGGGCGGTCGAGGACGCGCTGGGCGAGCTCGGGCGGCTCACGTACGGCCGCGTGCGGCTGTCGCACGACGGCGCGGTCGCCGGCTGGCTGCCGGAGCGCTTCTTCGACCCGGGCCCGGCGATCGGCGGCGCGCTCTCCGACCTCGGCTGCCATCCGGTGTACCTGATCCAGCGGTTCCTCGGCGCGGGCCCGGACACCGTGAGCGCCACCTACCGGTCGTTCACGGGACGCGCCGTCGAGGATCACGCGGTCGTCACGGTCGGATACGCCGACGGGAAGATCGGCGTGATCGAGGCCGGCTTCGTCAGCCCGGGCCAGTTCACGATCGAGCTGCACGGGACCGAGGGCAGCCTCACCTACGCAGACGGCGTGCTGCAGGTCTCCGGGCGCGAGCTGCCCGTTCCGGCGGACGGCGAGGACGCGTTCTCGCAATGGGTCGGCCACATCCGCGCCGGCACCCGCGCGGACGACAACCTCGCCCGCGCCGCCGAGCTCACGCGGCTGGTCGTCGCCGCCAACGAGGCCGCCGCGACCGGCCGGACGCTCGCGTATCGGTGATCCGCGTCGGCCTGTTCGGCGGCGGTGGCGTCGCGGACGAGCACATCCGCGGCTACCGCGCGCACGCCGCGGAGATCGGCGTCGTGGCGGTCGCCGACGTGGCCGAGGCGACCGCGCGCCGGCGCGCCGACGAGCTCGGCGCGCGCGCGTTCTCGGACTTCCGGCGGCTGCTCGCCGAGGCGGACGTCGACGCCGTCGACATCTGCCTGCCGCATCACGTGCACGCCGAGGCGATCGTGGCCGCGGCCGCGGCGGGCAAGCACGTCCTGTGCGAGAAGCCGTTGTGCCTGACTGCCGCCGAGGCAGCGCGCGTGCGGGCCGCGGTGTCGGCAGCCGGCATCACGCTGATGTGCGCGCACAACCAGCTGTTCCTGCCCGCCGTGGCGGAGGCGAAGGCGCTCCTCGAGGCCGGCGCGATCGGGAGGCTCTACGAGGTCCGGACGACCGACAGCTTCTTCAACGACTTCGACCCCGCGACGATGGGCTGGCGCGCGAACGCCGTGACCAGCGGCGGCGGCGAGCTGATCGACACGGGCTATCACCCGACGTACCTGATGCTCCATCTCGCGGGCGCCTCGCCGGTCGAGGTGACCGCGATGCTCTCCACCCACCGCCTCACGTTCATGGAGGGAGAGGACTCCGCGCAGGTGCTGATCCGGTTCGGCAACGGCGTCGTCGGCCAGCTCGCCACGAGCTGGGCGTACGAGCCGGCCGCGATCACCGAGCGGTTCTCGGCCGTCGGCGAGCTGGGCGCGCTGCACAGCGACGGGACATCGCTCACGCTCCGGCGCCGTGGCGGCGGGTCCGAGACGCTCGCGTTCGACCAGATCGACCCGTTCGTCGCCGAGATCGGGCACTTCGCCGACTGCCTGCGCAACGGCCGGCGGCCCCTGCACACCGAGCGCGAGGGGATCGAGGTGCTCGGGATCATCCTGGCCGCCTACGAGGGCGCCCGCACCGGCAGCGTCGCGCGGGTGATGCCGTAGCCTGCAGTCCATGGAGCGCACCGCGTTCCGGACCTGTCCGTTCTGCGAGGCCACGTGCGGGCTCGAGGTGACGGTGCGCGACGACGAGGTCGTGAAGGTGCGCGGCGACGCCGACGACGTGTTCTCGCGCGGGTTCATCTGCCCCAAGGGCGTCGCGCTGAAGGACCTGCACGAGGATCCGGACCGGCTGCGCACGCCGATGCTGCGCGACCCCGGCGGCGAGCTGCGTCCGGCGAGCTGGGCGGAGGCGTGGGCGCTGATCTCCGAGCGGCTCCCCGCCGTGATGGACGCGCACGGCCGCGACGCGGTCGCCGTGTACATCGGCAACCCGGCGGCCCACGGGCTCGCCCCGCTGCTCTACGCGCGCGCGCTGCTGACCGCGCTCGGGTCGCGCAGCCGGTACTCCGCCAGCACGGTCGACCAGCGGCCGAAGGAGGTCGCGAACGGCCTGATGTACGGCGCGTCGCTGTCGGTGGCGATCCCGGACGTCGACCGCACGCAGCACCTGCTGATGCTCGGCGCCAACCCGCTGGCGTCCAACGGCTCGCTGATGACCGCACCGGACATGCGCGGCCGCCTCAAGGCGCTGCGGGCGCGCGGCGGCAAGCTGGTCGTGGTCGACCCGCGCCGCAGCCGGACCGCGGAGGCGGCCGACGAGCACCACCCGATCCGCCCGGGCACCGACGCACACCTGCTGTTCGCGCTCGTGCACGTACTGTTCGACGAGGGGCTGACGGCGCCCGGCCGGCTGGCGGAGCATGACCGCAGGGATCGACGAGGTCGAGGAGCTGGCGCGCCCGTTCACGCCCGCGGCCGTCGCCGGCGTCACCGGGATCGACGCGGACGACGATCCAGCGGCATGGCACGCGAGCTGGCGGCCGCGGAGTCCGCCGCGGTCTACGGCCGCATCGGCACCACGACGCAGGAGTTCGGCACGCTCACCTCGTGGCTCGTCGACGTGCTCAACGTGCTGACGGGCAACCTGGACCGGCCGGGCGGCGCTCTGTTCCCGCGCGCGGCGGCCGGCCAGAAGAACTCGTCAGGTGAGCCGGGGCGCGGGCGCGGCGTCAAGATCGGCCGCTGGCACTCGCGCGTGCGCGGGCTGCCCGAGAGCTACGGCGAGCTGCCCGCTGCGGTGCTCGCCGAGGAGATCGACACGCCCGGCGAAGGGAGCGTCAGGGCGCTGATCACGCTCGCCGGGAACCCCGCGCGCTCGACGCCGAACTCGGGCCGGCTGGAGCGCGCGCTGGAGACGCTCGAGCTCTACGTCGCGGTCGACATCTACGTCAACGAGACGACCCGCCACGCCGATGTGATCCTGCCCGTGCCGTCGCCGCTGGAGCGCTCGCACTACGACCTCGCCTTCTACCAGCTGTCGGTGCGCAACGTCGCCAACTACTCGCCGCCGGTGCTCCCGCCTGATCCCGGCGTGCCCGACGAGTGGGTCACGCTGCTGCGGCTCGCGGCCGTCGCGGCGGGCCAGCCGGTGCCCGACGACGTCGAGCCGCTCGACCGGCTGGTGGCGAGCGAGCTGATCCGGCGGGCAGGGAGTACGGGCGAAACCGATCTGCTGGCCGAGGTCGAGCCGCGCCGCGGGCCCGAGCGGCTGCTCGACCTGCTGCTGCGCACCGGCCCGTACGACCTCACGCTCGCGGACCTCGAGGCCGCCCCGCACGGGATCGACCTCGGGCCGCTCGAGCCGCGGCTGCCGGACGTGCTGCGCACGCCGAGCGGGCGGATCGAACTGGCGCCGGAGCCGATCGTCGCCGACGTCGCGCGGCTGCGCGCGGCGCTCACCCGCGAGCACAACGGCGGGCTCGTGCTCGTCGGCCGCCGCCAGCTGCGCTCGAACAACTCGTGGATGCACAACCTGGAGCTGCTGGTCAGCGGCCCTGAGCGCTGCACGCTGCACGTCCATCCCGACGACGCGGCGCGGCTCGGGCTCGCGGACGGCGCGCCCGCCCGCGTGGAGAGCCGCGCCGGTGCGCTGGAGGCGCCGGTCGAGGTGACCGACGCGGTGATGCCCGGCGTCGTCTCGCTCCCGCACGGTTGGGGCCATGACGCGCCCGGCGCGCGGCTCGGCGTCGCCGGCGCGCACGCCGGCGTCAATGCGAACCTGCTGGCCGACGAGACGCTGGTCGACGCGCTGTCGGGCAACGCGGTGCTCAACGGAATCCCGGTCGCGGTCGCGGCCGCCGTCCCTGCGTGAGCGCTCAGCCCGACTTCGCGGCGCTCGGGTTCCTCGACGGCTTGGAGGAGCCTGCACGGGGCGCGCGTGTCGAGCTGCTCGAGCAGCTGCACGCCGACGGCTGCTCGATCGACGAGTTGCAGGCGGCCGCCGTCGAGGGACGGCTCGCGCTGCTGCCCGCCGAGCGCGCGCTCGGCGCCGGCGGGAACCTGACGGCGCGCGACGTCGCCGCCGAGGCCGGCGTCGGGCTGGAGGAGCTCGAGGCGGTCCGCCGCGCCTGCGGCCTGCCGCTCCCGCCGCCCGACGTCGCCGAGCTGGGCGGGCTGGATCTCGCGGGCGCAGAGGCGCTCAGGCGCTTCCTGGACGGTGGGCTCCCGCTCCAGGCGCTGGTCGACGCGTCGCGCGTGTTCGGCGAGGCCGCCGCGCACGCCGCCGCCGCGGCCGGCACCGTCGCGAACACCTCGATCCCGCAACCCGGCGACACCGAGCGCGCCTACGCGCTGCGCCTCGCCAGGGCCGTGCGAGACCTCACCCAGCCGGCGGCCGAGCTGCTCGGGATCATGTACATCCTGCACAGCCGCGAGAACCTGCGCCAGCAGATCATCGACACCGAGGAGCTGGCGGCCGGCCGGCGCTCCGACGTGCACGAGATCAGCGTCGGCTTCTGCGACCTCGTCGGCTTCACGACGCTGGGCGAAGGCGTACCCGCGGCCGACCTCGGCGCGATCGCGACGCGGCTCGCCTCGATCGCCGCCGACGTGGCGCAGCCGCCGGTGCGGCTCGTGAAGACGATCGGCGATGCGGTGATGCTCGTCGCGCCGGAGCCGGCGCCGCTGCTCGACGCAGCGCTCGGGCTGATGGAGGCGGCGGGCGACGCGGGTGACGACTTCCCCGCCGTCCATGCAGGCGCCGCCCGCGGCCAGGCGCTGCGCCGCTGGGGCGACTACTACGGCGGGCCGGTGAACCTCGCCGCGCGGCTGACCGAGCGCGCGCGACCGTCGTCGCTGATCACCGACGCCGCGATCCGCGAGCGCGCCGGAGACGACGGGTTCGCATGGTCGCCGGCCGGGGTCAAGCGGCTGAAGGGGATGTCGGAGCCGACCGAGGTCTGGCGCTGTCGCCGCGCGGCGTGAAATCGCTCCGTTGCTCGCCGTCGCCTTGCGTTTGCGGCCGGCCGGCGGCTGGGCGGGCGGCGGCTCCGGCTGCGCTACGGTAGTTACGTGGCCACGCCCCTCACGCTCACCACCCCCAGCGCCTCGCCGCTATCCGCGAGCAGATGTCCCTGCTCTCGGACTACCTTTGACCCTGCTGGACTGAGGGACCGCGCCACCGCGCTGGAGACCCGGATGGGCGAGAGCGGCTTCTGGGACGACCAGGAGGGGGCCGCCAAGGTGAACGCCGAGTACGCGCGCCTGCAGCGCAGGCTCGAGACGTTCGACAAGCTCGAGGCCGACGTCGCCGACCTCGACGGGCTGATCGAGCTGGCCGAGGAGGACCCGGAGCTCGAGGCCGAGCTGGAGGAGACGCTCCGGTCGGTCGAGGCGCGCCTCGCCACGCTCGAGGAGGAGCGCCTGTTCACCGGTCCGTACGACGCAGGCGACGCGCTCGTCACCGTCAACGCCGGCGCCGGTGGAACCGACGCCCAGGATTGGGCCGAGATGGTGCTGCGCATGCTGATGCGCTGGGCCGAGCGGCGCGGGTTCAAGGTGGAGCTGCTCGAGGTGAGCCCGGGGGAGGAGGCCGGCATCAAGTCGGCCACGTTCCGCGTGGACGGCGAGAACGCCTACGGGCTGTACTCCGCCGAGAAGGGCGTGCACCGGCTCGTCCGGCTCTCCCCGTTCGACTCCGCCAACCGGCGCCAGACGTCGTTCGCCGGCGTCGAGGTCGCGCCCGTGGTGGAGGAGTCGGGCGACGTCGAGATCGACGAGGACGACCTGCAGGTCGACACCTACCGTGCCTCGGGCGCCGGCGGCCAGCACGTCAACAAGACCGACTCCGCCGTGCGCATCACGCACAAGCCGAGCGGCATCGTCGTCCAGTGCCAGAACGAGCGCTCGCAATCGTCCAACCGCGCGACCGCGATGGCGATGCTGCGCGCCAAGCTGATCGAGGCCGAGGAGCGCCGGCGCAAGGAGGAGATCGCGCGCGAGCGCGGCGAGGCGCAGGACGTCAACTTCGGCTCGCAGATCCGCTCGTACGTCCTGCACCCGTACACGATGGTCAAGGATCACCGGACGAATTACGAGGTCGGCAACGCCGCCGCGGTGCTCGACGGCGACCTCGACGGCTTCGTTCACGCCTACCTGATGGCCAGCGCTAACGCACGCTGAGCTCGCGCGCGCGCAGGCCGATCGCCAGCGCCGCCGCGACCGCCGCGAGCAGCGCGACGACGCCGAGACCCAATGCGAGCGTCGTCTGCTCGGCGACGACGCCGATCAGCGGCGGCCCCGCGAGGAACCCGGTGTAGCCGATCGTCGACACGAACGCGACCGCGGGCCCGCTGCGGCCTGGCTCGGTGCGCCCTGCCGTGCTCAGCACGATCGGGAACACGCACGACACACCGAGCCCGGCGACCGCGAACGCGGCGATCGTCGCCGTCGGCTGCGCGGCGGCCAGGCCCGCCGCCATCGCGAGCGCCGCGGCGCCGCAGCCGAGCTGCAGCACGCGGGCGGAGCCGAACGCGCGGATCGCCCGCTCGCCGGCGAACCGGCCGACTGCCATCGCGCCGGCGAACGCCGCGTACCCCATGGCCGCGAGCCCTGCGCCGGCGCCGAGCGAGTCCGTCAGGTAGAGCGCGCTCCAGTCGGCCATCGCCCCCTCGCCGAATGCCGCGCAGAACGCGATCAGGCCGCAGACGAGCAGCACGGGGCTGACGCGCACGCGTGCCGGCGCCGGGCCTGCGCGACCTCGGCCCTCGTCGCCTGGCCGCCCGCGCTCGCCGGCGGCCGGCATCAGGTGGCGCGCCGCCCAGGCGACCGCGGCCGCGCCGGCGACGCTCGTTGCGGCGAGGTGGGGCGCGGCGCCCAGCCCGACGGCCGCCAGCGCGCCGCCCGCCAGCGCGCCCGTGAGCCCGCCGGTGCTGAACCAGCCGTGGAACGACGGCATGATCGGCCGCCGGTACGCGCGCTCGACGGCGATCGCCTCGACGTTCATCGCTACGTCGAGCACCCCGAACGTCGCGCCGATCAGCGCCAGCGCCATCGCGAGCTGGGGCACGTTCTGCGCCAGCGCCGGCAGCGGGATGCTCGCGCATCCGGCGAGGCCGCCGGCGACCGCGACCCAGCGCCCGCCCCAGCGCGCGCAGGCCCAGCCGGCGACCGGCATCGTCAGCATCGAGCCGACCGCGACGCCGAGCAGCGCGAGGCCGAGCTCGGCCTCGCCGGCGCCGACGCGGTCGCGCACGTCGGGCACGCGGGTGACCCAGCCGGCGAACTGCGCGCCGTTGACGAAGAACAGCGCCGCCACGGCGACGCGAGCGGTGCGGAGGGAGGTGGGGAGCATCATCTCTGTACCGGTAAAGTCTGTACCGGTACAGTACACTGTCACGCGATGAGTGGCAAACGCCCGCGACAAGAACCGATCGAGCGCGCCGGGGTGACGCTGGCGACGATTGCGGCCGAGCTCGGCGTGTCGCGCATGACGGTCTCGAACGCGTACAACCACCCCGACCAGCTCAGCCCGGAGCTCCGGAGCCGAGTGTTGGACACGGCGCGCCGGCTCGGTTATCCGGGCCCGAACCCGCTGGCGGCGACGCTCAGCCGCGGGCGCGTCGGCGCGCTGGGCCTGCTGTTCGACGACCCGCTGTCGTACGCGTTCACCGATCCGGCCGCCGTGCTCTTCTTCGGCGGGATCGCGAAGGTCTCCGAGCAGCGCCAGGTCGGGCTGGTGCTCGTGCCGGTGGGCGTGAACGCCCCGTCGCAGAGCAACCTCACGCGCGTGGCGCTCGTCGACGGGTTCATCGCCTACTGCGACATTCCCGACGACGAGCGGCTGGCGGTGATCGAGCAGCGCGGGCTGCCGATGGTGATCGTCGACGGCCCGGTCCGGCGGGGCTACGCGCACATCGGCGTGGACGACCGCGGCGCGTCACGCGCAGCGGCACAGCACCTGCTCGATCTGGGGCACCGGCGCTTCGGCGTCGTCACGCTGCCGCTCCTTGTCGACGGCTATGAGGGCGGCGCGGACGAGGAGCGCCAGGCGGCGACGCGCTTCCACTGCAACCGCGAGCGCCTGGGCGGCTACCGCGAGGCGCTCGAGGCGGCCGGCGTCGACTGGGCAACGGTGCGCGTCGAGGAGCGCGTGCCGCACGGGCGCGAGGCGGGGCGGAGCGCGGCCGGCACGTTGCTCGACCGCGCCGACCGCCCGACCGCGCTGCTCGCGATGAGCGATGAGCTGGCGATCGGCGCGCTCCAGGCGGCCGAGGAGCGCGGCATCGACGTGCCGGGCGAGCTCAGCGTGGTCGGCTTCGACGACACGCCGGCGGCGCGACAGGCCCGTCCCGCGCTGACCACGGTCTGGCAGCCGCACCAGGAGAAGGGCGAGACGGCCGCGCGCCTGCTGCTCGACGGCGCCGACCCCGACCACGACCAGACGATGCCGACCGAGCTCGTCGTGCGCGCCTCGAGCGCGCCCGCTCCGGCCACCCCGGCGCACCCGTGACCGGCGCTGGGTAGCATGTAGTCGGGATGACCATAACCCTCGATGCCGACCTGATCGACCGCGCGCTCGCCGAGGACGTCGGCGACGGCGACGTCACCGTCGAGGCGACCGTCGATCCCGGCGCGCGCGCCGTCGCCACGATCACGCAGAAGGCGCCGGGCGTGATCTCCGGGCTCGACGTCGCCGAGGCCGTGTTCCGCCGGCTCGATCCCGGCGCAGCCGTGGAGCGGCTCGGTCCGGAGGGCGAGTGGCGCGAGCCGCCGGCGCCGGTGCTGCGGATCGAGGGTGCGGCCGGTGCGCTGCTGACCGCCGAGCGCACCGCGCTGAACTTCCTCGGCCGGCTGTCCGGCGTGGCGACGCTGACCGCGAGCGTCGTGCGCGCGATCGAGCGCGCCGGCGGCAGCGCCAAGCTGCTCGACACGCGCAAGACGACGCCCGGGCTGCGCGCGCTCGAGAAGCGCGCGGTCGCGCACGGCGGCGGCGTCAACCACCGCGCGGGCCTGTACGACTTCATCCTGATCAAGGAGAACCACGCAGCGCTGGCCGGCGGCGTCGGCGAGGCGGTGCGGCGCGCACGCGCTGCGCGCCCCGACCTGCCGCTCGCGGTCGAGGTGCGCGACGCCGCCGAGATCGACGAGGCGCTGGCCGCCGGAGCGCCACGGCTGCTGCTCGACAACATGACGCCCGAGCAGGTCGCGGCGGCGGTCGCCCAGGTGGGTGGCCGCGCCGAGCTCGAGGCGTCCGGAGGCGTGACGCCTGATACCATTGTGGTCTACTCGACCATAAAAGGACTAGACTACGTCTCGATGGGCGCCCTGACCCACTCCGCGCCCAACCTCGACCTCTCCCTCCTCCTCGAGATCACCACATGACCCTGCTCCAGCTCGACAACATCCCGGCCATGCAGGACGAGGTCCGCGCGCTCGCAGCCGAGCGCGGGGCCGTGATCCTGGCCCACAACTACCAGCTGCCCGAGATCCAGGACGTGGCCGACTACGTCGGCGACTCGCTCGGACTCTCCCGCCAGGCCGCCGCCACGTCGGAGCCCGTGATCGCCTTCTGCGGCGTGCACTTCATGGCCGAGACGGCCTCGATCCTGTCGCCGGACAAGACCGTGCTGCTGCCCGACCTCGACGCGGGCTGCTCGCTCGCCGACAGCATCACCGCCGAGCAGTTGCGTGCGTGGAAGGCCAAGCACCCCGACGCGGTCGTCGTCATGTACGTCAACACGACCGCCGAGGTCAAGGCGGAGACGGACTACTGCGTCACCTCCTCCAACGCGGTCGCGGTGGTCGAGCACATCTACCGCGAGCGTGGCGCGGACACCGAGATCCTCTTCGGCCCGGACATGTTCCTCGGCGCGTACGTGGAGAAGGTCACCGGCCGCGCGATGCACGTGTGGGACGGCGAGTGCCACGTGCACGCCGGCATCCGCCCGCGCGACATCGCCGACATGCGCGCGGCGCATCCGGGCGCCGACTTCCTCATCCACCCCGAGTGCGGCTGCTCGACATCGGTGATGGAGTACGTCGCCGCCGGCGACGTGGCGCCCGAGGGCGTGCACATGCTCTCGACCGGCGGCATGCTCAAGTACGCCGAGAACGCTCAGCCCGGGACGACCGCGATCATGGCCACCGAGGTCGGCATGCTGCACCCGCTGCAGATGGCCGCCCCCGACGTCGACTTCGTCGCGGCGAACGAGGCCGCGAGCTGCCGCTACATGAAGATGATCACGCTGCCCAAGCTGCGCGACGCGCTGCGCGCGGGCAAGCCGGTCGTCAAGGTGCCCGCCGACATCGCCGAGCGCGCGCGGGTGCCGATCGAGCGGATGGTCGCGATCGCGCCGTAGCGCTCAGCGCCGCGCTTCGACGACCACGTCGCCGGCGCTCGAACGGACGCGGATCACACGGCCGGAATCCGGGTCCGTGTCGACCCGCCGCGTATCGACGTCGCCGGCCGACGAGCTCGCGTCGACGCGGTAGGCCTCGTCGGGCAGGATCAGCTCCACGTCGCCGGCGCTCGACTCGGCGTCGACGCGCGCCGGCGGCGAGCGCAGCGAGAGGCTGACGTCGCCGGCGGAGGACTCGGCGGTCACGCGCCCGGCGCGCACGCCGGCCGCCTCGACGTCGCCGGCGCTGGACGAGAGCCGCAGCTCGGGTGCGGTCACGTCGGTGACCGACACGTCGCCGGCCGAGGACTCGAGCTCGACCGGCACCGTGCTCCTCAGGTCGTTCGCGCGGACGTCGCCCGCGGTCGCGTCGACACGCACGGCCGTGCCGGCGGGGACCGCGATCTCGTAGTCGACGTTGCAGTTGTCGCCGCCGAACAGGAACCCGCAAGAGGACGACAGGCGCAGCGTGCCGCTGGCTTGCTCGACGTCGCGGTCGGGCGACCGCAGGCCCTCGGTGACCTCCGCGCGAACGCGCAGCTCCCCGCCGGCCGGCGCGCTGGTCAGTTGCACGTCGCTCGCGTCGTCGATCACGAGCGCGTCGATGCCGGCGTATGTGTCGACCTGCGTGGTCGTCTTGTGTGCCGCCTGGTCGAGCACCGCGGTCGTCCCCATGAAGACGAAGAACACGCCGAGCACCCCGAACAGCACGTACAGCGCGAGCCGCACGGCGGCGGGCGTGCGGTAAGGGGCGGGAGCGGCGGGTTGTGTCTGCGTCGTCATCAGACCCCCAGGTAGGTCAGCACCGCGAGCACGCGGCGGTGGTGCTGGTCGGTCTCCGGCAGCCCCAGCTTCGTGAACACCTTGCGGACGTGCTTCTCGACCGCGCTCTGGCTGATCTCCATGCGCTCGACGATCGCCGAGTTGGAGTGGCCCTCAGCCATCAGAGCGAGCACCTCGCGCTCGCGCGGCGTGAGCGCGTCCAGCGGCCGGTCGGGTCCGCGGCCGATCAGCTGCGCGACGACCTCCGGATCGATCACCGTCCCGCCGGCGGCGACGCGCTTCGCGGCGGCGACGAACTCCTGCACGTCGGCGACCCGGTCCTTGAGCAGGTAGCCGACGCCGCGCGCGCCGCTGGAGAGCAGGTCGGACGCGTAGCGCTCCTCGACGTACTGGCTGAGGATCAGGATCGCGGCGTCGGGCTGGCGGCGGCGCGCCTCGACGGCGGCGCGGACGCCCTCGTCCGTCTGGGTGGGCGGCATGCGCACGTCGACGATCGCAAGGTCCGGCTGGTGCTCGGCCAGCGCTTCGAGCAGCGCGTCGCCGTCGCCCACGCCGGCCACGACCTCGTGGCCGCTGTCGGTCAGCAGCGAGGCGATCCCCTCGCGCAGCAGCACGAGGTCCTCTGCGATCACGACCCGCATGGCATCCGTACGGTGATCATGGTGGGTCCGCCCCGCGGGCTGTCGACGTCGAGCGTGCCGTCGAGCGCTTCGACGCGCTGGGCGAGCCCTTCCAGGCCCGAGCCCGGGCGGCGCTCGGCGCCGCCGTGGCCGTCGTCGGCGATCGCGAGCACGAGCGTGCCGCCGTCGCGGCGGATGTCGACGTGCGCGCGCGAGGCGCCGGAGTGGCGGCCGACGTTGGTGAGCGTCTCCGCCACGACGTAGTAGGCGGCGGTCTCGATCGCAGGCGGGAGCCGGCCGTTCAGGCCGCTGCTGATGTCGACCGGGACGCTCGCCCGCTCCGCCAGGCCGGACAGCGCGGCGTCGAGCCCGCGGTCGCTGAGGACGGAGGGGTGGATGCCGCGCACGAGGTCGCGCAGCTCGCGCATCGCGCGCTTGGACTCGTCGTGCGCGTCGGCGAGCAGGTTGTCGACGGCCTGCGGGTCCTCCGGGAGTTTCGCGCGGGCGCGGCCCAGCTCCATTGCGATGTACGCGAGCCGATGCTGCGCGCCGTCATGCAGGTCGCGCTCGATCCGGCGCAGCCGCGCGTCGGCCGACTCGACCGCGCCGGAGCGGGTCGCCTCGAGCGAGCTGATGCGCTCGGTCAGCTCGGTCCGGTCGTCGGACGCGAGCAGCGCCCCGGCCAGCGCGCCACCGCCGATCGCGAGCGCGCGGGTGGCGAGCGCCGCGATCGCCCCGATCAGGATGCTGCAGGCCGCGATGCAGGCGAGCGCGAGCGGGCCGAGATCGTCGAGCAGCGAGCCGTCCGGCGCGCCGCCGGCGACCGCCGGTGCGGCGAGCGCCGCGAACGCGGCGGACCACAGCGCGATCGAGATCGTGCCGGCGATGATGCCGACCGGGCCGAGCAGCAGCATGTAGCCGAGATCGCGCCAGGTCGTGCGGTCGCGCATGCGTGCGAGCCAGCGGTCGAGGAAGCGGTTGGAGGCGGGCGCGGCGCGCCGCGGGCGCGCGATCGGCGCGCCGAGCACGAGCGCCGCGCGCTGGCGCTCGGTGTCCGCGCCCCAGCGCCAGATCATCATCGTGATCGCGAGCAGCGGGATCCCGATCGTGAGGATCGCGAGGCTGATCCCGACCGCGAGCATTACGGCCAGCGCGATCATCCACGCCAGCCCCAGCGGCAGACCGGCCGTCACGTAGACGAAGTCGGCCCAGCCACGGGAGAGGGAGTAGCGAGACAGCGCCGTCGCCATGGAACAGACCGTACTTCCACTCGCGGCCGTTGGAGGGCCGGAAGGCATGTGGCTTCGGGGTGAGGCTCGCCCTACCCATACACAGTTGAGGGGCGCCACATGGCGCCCCTCAACGTGCCACCCCTCGGGTGTTCCCCCGGCCCTAGCGCAGCTCGATCTCCGTCCAGGTGCGCCCGTCGGAGCTGATCTTCAGCTCGGCCTCCTTGACGGCCGCGCCCACCGCGATTGCGTCCGGCGCGCACTCGTCGTCATCGTCGCGGTCGCCGTGATGTCCGTCATGGCGGTCGCCGTGGTCGTCGTCGTCGCGATCGCCGTGGTCGTCGTCGTCGCGATCGCCCTCGTCCCCGTCGCCGGGGCCGCTGCGGTCGTCGTCGTCGTCGTCCGGATCGTGCGAGACGCGCGCTTTGTCGTCGTCGTCGCACTCGATCTCGGTGTCGTCGGTCACCTTGCCGGTCAGCGTGCCGCCGTCGAACAGCGTGATCGTGAGCTCGCCGTTCGCGAACGCCGTCACGGTGCCGGCGTTCTCGTCGTCGTCCTTCACGCCGTCGTCATCGGAGTCCGGGTCCTTCGGATCCGTCTTCGCCCGCCACTCGGCGCGGTTCTTGAACCCGTCCTTGTCCTGGTCGCGGAAGGTCTGCTTGACCTTCAGCGACAGCCCGTGCCGCTTCTCCCAGCGATCGGGGATGCGGTCGCGATTGGCGTCGCGGCCGTTCGCAGACGCGCCGGCCGCGAACAGCAGCGAGCCGAGCAGCGCAACTACCAGGATCAGTCGTTTCACGAGCAACCTCCGTCAGGAGTGATTGGCCTCTCTCCACTCCTGCGACACGGGCGACGGCGCCCGCGTTACGGTCAATCGCCGGACGATCCGCTCTTGTCGTCGGACTCGTCGTCGTCCGGCTCGGGCGTCGCGGTGGGCGCGACCGACGGCACCAGGACCGGATCGCCGCCGCCGCTCCCGGAGGAGGCGTCCTCGTCGTCATCGTCGCCGCTGGGCGGCTTCGGCTCGTCGTCCGCGCCGCTCTGACCCGACAAGCCGCCGCCGGAGCCCTCGTCGCCGCCGTCCGGCCCGGAGCCGCCGTCGCCCGACTCGTCGTCAGCGTCGTCGCCGCCGCCGCCGGAACCCGACCCGCGATCGTCCTCGATCCGCGATCCCGAGTCGTCGTCATCGTCGCCGTCGCCGCCCGAACCGCCATGGCCGCCGCGCCGGCCGGATTCGCCGTCCTCGTCGCCGTGGCCGCCCGAACCGCGATGGCCGCCGCGCCGGCCGGATTCGCCGTCCTCGTCGTCGTTCGCGCCGGACCCGCGATCGTGGCCGCCGCTCGACCCGCGATCGTCGTCGCCGCGCCCGCCGGAGTCGTCGCCACCGCCACGCGAGCCCGGCCCTTCGTCCTCACGCGACCCGCGGTCCTCCCCACCCGAGCCGGACCGGTCGTGGTCGCGAGCCGACTGCTCCACCGCGGCGGGTAGCGCCGCCGTCGCGGGCGCGACGGCAACCGCGGGCGCGACGCGCACCGTCGGCGAGTCGCGACCGGCGCGCTCGCTCCGCGCGCTCGCGGCCGCCTCGGCCGGCTGACGCTTTCCGCGCTCGCTCACGTCGTGCACGACCGCGGGGCCTGCCACGGCGCCGCCGGCGATCACAGCGACCGCGCCCGCCTTCGCGAGCGTCGCGCTCCCTCCGGCGCCGGCGACCAGCTCGCCCACGCGGATCGCGACGTCGCCCCGGCCGGCACCCGCGGTCGCCAGCCACGTCGCGAGCGGCAGCGGAACGACCGCGGTCGCCGCCGCCCGCAGCGCGCTGCGCGCGCGGTGTACGAGCTGGCGCACGGCGCCCTGCGACAGGCCGAGCTGCTCGGCCACCTCGTCCTGCGAGCGCCCCTCGACCGCGATCCGCAGCAGCGCCTCGCGCTGCCGCTCCGGCAGCGCGGCCAACCCGGCGAGCGTCCCCTGGACGAGCGCGCGGCGCTCGGCCAGCTCGGCCGGTCCGCCGCCCCCCTGCAACGTCGCGCGCAGCTCCTCGTAGTCGTAGCCCGGCGCGCGGAGCGCATTGAGCGCCGTGTTGTGCACGATCCGGTGCAGCCATGGCCGCAGCTCGCGCACCTCGTCGCCGCGCCGCAGCGCGGTCCAGGCGGACACGAACGCCTGCTGCAGCGCGTCCTCCGCGCGCGCCTCCGGCAGGTGCCGGCGCGCGTGCCGCAGCAGCTGGCGCCGGTAGCGCTCCACGATCGCCTCGAACGCGCGCTCGTGACCGCCGGCGGCCAGGGCTACCAGCCGGGAGTCGGACTGGGTGCGGAGCAGGGCGATGGAAGGCGACGGCATCGGCATTCGAAAGACACGCGGCGGCCGCCGCGCGTTACGCACACCGTAACCGCGCGGCCGCATCCCAAACGCGCCGCGGCCGGGTTCGGGCGCGTGAACGGTCAGGTGGCGGCGGGCAGCAGCTCGAGCCCGTGCTCGGCCGCCTCGCGCACCACCGGCATCGTCTCGCGCTTGCGCTCGAACTCCGCCGGCGTGTAGCAGTGCACGTCCGCCGGCGCGCCCATCTCGTAGGCGTCCCACAGCGAGCCGGTCTGGTACACGCGCTCAAGCCACGGCACGCCGTCGAAATGCTCGGAGACGAACACGACCACGAACTCCGGTCCGCGCTCGCGCTGCGGCGGCGCGCCCTGCATGTCGGCGACACGGGCGCCGCCGAGCAGCGCCCGCTGCGCCGGCCAGCGGTCGGTGACCCGCTGCACGTAGCGCTCGAGCTCGCGGCGGTTGAGCTCCACATCGGTCACCTGCCGCCATGATGGCGCACACGGTGCGCGGGGCGCAAACCCCAGCCACCGCGGCTTCACACCGGCCTAACTATGCGAACTCGGCGACCTCGTGCGGGCCGACGCAGGCCACCGAGGCGTCCTCCGAGATGCCGCGCGACACTTCGGCGACCTCGTCGAACGTCACCGCGTCGAGCTGCGCGATCGCGGCGTCCGGATCGACCTCCTGCCCGTGCACGACGGTCTGCGTCGCCGCGTGGCGGGCGACCGCTCCGGAGTTCTCGAACGCCAGCACGCGCCGGCCGGCCGCATACGCGCGGGCGCGCTCGACCTCCTCCTCGCGCGGACCGTCGGTCCGCAGCTCGCCGACGATCTCGCGCATGCGCGTGTACGCCTCGACGCACTTGCCCGACTCCAGTCCCGCGGAGAGCTGCAGGATCGGGACGTCGGCGAACGAGTGGTCGACCGAGTAGACCGAGTAGGCGAGCCCGCGCTGCTCGCGGATCTCGTCGAACAGCCGCGAGCCCATCGAGCCGCCCAGCAGCGTGCCGTACACGGCGAGCGCGGCGCGCTGGCGCTGGTCGCGCGGGTCGATCGAAGGGCGGTAGGAGATGCGCAGGTGCGACTGGTTGGAGTCGCGCTGCTCGACGAGCGTCTGCGGCGCGAACTCCGGCGCCGCCTCGTAGCTGCCGTCGGCCTGGATCGACGGGAAGCGCCCGAACGTCTCGGCGAGCTCCTGGTTCTCCGGCACGTGCTCGAGGTTGCCGACCAGGAACGCTCCGCCCCGCGCGCCGGCCCACTGGCGCCGGCGGAACGCGACGATCGCCTCGCGGCCGAACGTGCGCAGGTGCTCCTCCGGTCCGAGCACGGGCCGCCCGAGCGGGTGATCGCCGAACGCCGCGCGGTCGATCAGATGCTCCGCCAGCACCGAAGGCTGGTCGTTCGCGCGCGCGATCTCCTGGATCACGACCCCGCGCTCGCGGTCCAGCTCGTCCTGGTCGATCTTCGGCCGGCCGACGAAGTCGGTCAGCAGGTCGATCGCCTCGCCCACGACCTCGGCGCGGCTCGTGATGTGGAACGCGACGAGGTCGTGCGACGTGTACGCGTTGAGCACCGCGCCCATCCGCTCCGCGGTCTCGTTGACCTTGCGGTAGTCGGAGTACTTCTCGCCGCCCTTGAACACGAGGTGTTCGAGGAAGTGCGCCATTCCGTTCTCCTCCTCGCGCTCGGTCCGCGCGCCGGCCTCGAAGGCCACGAGGACGGTCACCGCACGCGTGCCGGGCATGTCGACCCGGTAGAGCGGCAGCCCGTTCGGGAGAGTGGAGGAGTGGATCTTCGCCATGGCACAAACGGTACTGTGACGGGCGCAATTCCCCTTGCAGGGAGGGGAGCAGGGGGAGGGGGCGAATACCCTCACGTCCGCGATGGCTGCGACCGAACGTCACATCCGACGCCGCACAGAGCCCAGCGCGCCGCGCCAGCGCGTGGTCGGCGACCCGGTTCCGGGCGCGGTGATCGACTTCCGCTCGGTGACCAAGAAGTACCCGAGCGGCGACCTCGGCCTGGAGGACGCGACGTTCGCGGTGCACCCCGGGGAGTTCGTCTTCCTGGTCGGCGCGACCGGCTCCGGCAAGTCGACGATCATGCGCCTGCTGATCAAGGAGATCGAGCCGACGTATGGCTCGATCACGGTCGCCGGCCGTGACCTCGCCGCGATCACGCGCAAGAAGATCCCGTACTACCGGCGCAATCTCGGCGTCGTATTCCAGGATTTCAAGCTGCTGCCGAACCGGACCGTGCACGACAACGTCGCCTACGCGCTCCAGGTCACCGGCGGCAAGCGCCGCGAGGTGCGTGAGAAGGTGCCGGACATCCTGCGCCTGACGGGCCTCGCGACCAAGCTCCACAACTTCCCCGACCAGCTCTCGGGCGGCGAGCAGCAGCGCGTGTCGGTCGCGCGCGCGTTCGTCAACCACCCGCCGCTGCTGCTGGCGGACGAGCCGACCGGCAACCTCGATCCCGAGACGTCGGTCGGGATCATGCAGCTGCTGTACCGGATCAACCGCACCGGCACGACCGTGGTGGTCGCGACGCACGACAAGGCGATGGTCGACCGCATGCGCCGCCGCGTGATCGAGGTCTCGAGCGGGCGGATCGTGCGCGACGAGCAGGACGGCGGCTACAGCGCGAGCCAGACGACCCGCGAGTTCGGCGCGCTGTGGCGGGAGGGCCTCGAGCCGTGAGGTTCGGCTTCTTCTTCCGCGAGGCGCTGCGCGCGCTGCGGCGCAACGCGGTGCCGTCGTTCGCGGCGGTGGCGACCGTGCTGGTCACCGTGCTGGTCCTGGGGGTCTTCATCCCGGTCGTGCAGGCGACCACGGGCGCGGCGAACGAGATCCGCTCCAAGGTGCTGGTCGACGTGTACCTCAAGAGCGGCGCGAGCGACACGGACATCGCCCGCGTGCGCGACAAGGTCGAGCGGACGGACGGCGTCGGCCGCGTCCAGTTCATCTCCAAGGAGCAGGCGATCGAGGCCGAGCGCGAGGCGGGCCGCGGCGACTTCTACGACCTGCTGGGTTCCAACCCGCTGCCCGACCTGCTTCGCGTCACGCCCGACCGGCCCGAGGACATCGTCGCGCTGCGCGACGCGCTGGCGCCGGTGTCGCCGTCGGGCGAGCGCACCGTGATCGACTCCTCGATCGACGAGGTCAAGGACCGCAAGGAGAACACCGACAAGATCCTCTCGGCGACGCGCGTGGTGAAGCTCACGATGGGCCTGCTCGCCGGGCTGCTCGCGCTCGCGTCGCTGCTGCTGGTGGCGAACACGATCAGGCTCTCGATGTACGCCCGCCGGCGCGAGGTCGAGGTGATGAAGCTGGTCGGGGCGACCGACTGGTTCATCCGCTGGCCGTTCGTGATCGAGGGCGTGCTGGTCGGCGCGCTCGGCGGCATCACGGCGATCACGCTGCTCGGGGTCGTCAAGGTCTCGCTCGTCGATCCGCTGGCGAAGGATTTCGCACTGATCGCGGCGCCCGACACGATGAACTTCGGCCTGCTGATCGCCGTGCTGCTCGGTGCCGCGGTCGCGGTGTCCGCGCTCGGGTCGGGGCTCTCGCTGCGCCGCTTCCTGCGCGTCTAAACGAGGATTTACTGCCCCTGGCTACGGTGTCCCGCGTGCGCCGCCGCCGCCTGTTCTCCGCCCCGCTTCTCGCTGCCCTGATACCCGTGGTGCTGATCGCCGGCATCTGGCTCGGCGGCCACCCGGCGAACCTGCCGGGCTTCGTGCGCGACGCTTTCGTCGGCGACTCCGAGGGCCAGCTCTACGACGAGGCGCTCGACACGATCGCCGACAACTACTACCGCAAGGTCGACAAGGACAAGCTCGTCGACGAGAGCCTGGAGGCGGGCATCAAGTCGCTCGACGACCGCTTCTCCGCCTACTTCGACCCGAAGGCCTACAAGGAGTTCGAGGAGGCGACCGACGGTGCGTTCGAAGGCGTCGGGATGAACGTCGCCGAGGTCGAGCGCGGACTGCGCGTGCTGACCGTGTTCGACCGCTCGCCGGCCCAGCGCGGCGGCCTCCGGCCCGGCGACGTGATCACCGCGGTCGACGGCAAGTCGCTCGCGGGCAAGACGTCAGAGCAGGCGACGACGCTGATCAAGGGCCCGGCCGGCACGACGGTGACGCTCACTGTCGTGAGCGGCAAGGCGCCCGCGCGCGAGCTCCGCCTCGAGCGCGCGCGCGTCGACGTCCCGGTGGTCGACGCCGAGATGCGCGAGTCGGGCGGGATGAAGGTCGCGCACGTGCGGCTCGCGGGCTTCACGTCCGGCGCGCACGGCGCGGTGCGCAAGGCGGTCGACGGCCTGCTCGACAAGGGCGCCGAGGGCGTCGTGCTCGACCTGCGCAACAACGGCGGCGGACTGCTCAACGAGGCGGTGCTGGTCTCGAGCATCTTCATCGACGACGGCACGATCGTGTCGACCGACGGCCGCACGCGCCCGAAGCGCGTGTTCGAGGCGACGGGAGACGCGATCGACGGGAAGATCCCGGTCGTCGTGCTCGTGAACCGCGAGTCGGCGTCGGCGTCGGAGATCGTCACCGGCGCGCTGCAGGACCGCGACCGCGCCGAGGTCGTCGGCACGCGCACGTTCGGCAAGGGCGTCTTCCAGGAGGTCCGTCAGCTCTCCAACGGCGGCGCGCTGGACATCACCGTCGGCGAGTACTTCACGCCGAGCGGGCGCAACCTGGGCGGCGGCGGCGTCAAGCAGGGCGCCGGCATCCAGCCCGATGTCAAGGCCGAGGACGACGCCAAGACCCAGGATCGCGACGAGGCGCTCGAGGTCGCGGTCAGGACGGTCGCGCGCCAGCAGACGTGAGCCCCCGCCGCGAGGCGCGTCCCGCCGCATCCGGCGCGCTCGGCGGAGCTGCTCGCGGCGGCGCCCCGCCGGTCGTCGCGGTGCTCGAGCGGCGCGGCCGCTTCCTCACCGCCGAGCCCTTCTTCGCCCGCGGGCGGCGGATGAACGTCGACCGGCCGAAACCGAATACGCACGCCGGCGCCGGCGACCTCGTGCTGGTCGCGCCGACCGGCCCGCGCGCCGGCCACGGGCGCGTGCTGCGGCGGATCGGCCGCCCGGACGTCGCGCGCGACGTGCTCGAGGCGCTGATGCTCGACCGCGGCCTGCGGCGCCGCTTCGACCCGCAGGTCGAGCGTGAGGCGCGTACCGCCGCCGAGCGGGTGCGCGACGACGCCGCCCGCCGCGACCTGCGCGATCTGCCGACGTTCACGATCGACCCGCCGACCGCGCGCGACTACGACGACGCGATCAGCGCCGAGCGGCTCGAGAGCGGCGCGGTCCGCGTCTGGGTGCACATCGCCGACGTCGCCGCGCACGTGCCGCCCGGCTCGGCCGTGGACCGGGAGGCGTTCCGGCGCGCGACGAGCGTGTACGTCCCCGGCAAGGTCGAGCCGATGCTGCCCGAGGCGCTCTCCAACGACGCCTGCTCGCTGGTCCCGCATCAGGACCGGCTCGCGGTCACGGTCGAGCTCGACCTCGACGGGGCGACCGTGGTGCGCTCCGCGTTCCACCGCTCGCTGATCCGCTCCGACGCGCGGCTGGACTACCCGCGCGTCGACCGTATCTTCGCCGGCGAGGAGCTCGCCGAGGCCCCGTGGGCTGGGCCGCTGGAGGCCGCGCGTGCCGCCGCGGCGGCGCTCGACGCGGCGCGGGAGGCGCGCGGGGCGCTGGCCGTGGAGTCCGTCGAGCCGGAGTTCGACTTCTCGCACGAGGGCCACGTGACCGGGCTGGCGCCGAGCGAGCAGACCGAGTCGCACCGCCTGATCGAGCACCTGATGATCGCCGCCAACGAGGCGGTCGCCGGGCTGCTGGAGGCGCGCAAGCTGCCGACGCTCTACCGCGTCCACGAGCGGCCCGACCCGGCACGCGTCGAGCACCTGGTCGCCCAGCTCGCCGCGCTCGACGTGCCGACGCCGCCGCTCCCGGACACGATGACGCCGCAGCAGGCGGGCGACCTGGTGGGTGAGATCTCGCGCCTGGTCGACGCGCACGTGCGCCGCACCGGGCGCGGCCGCGCGGCGCTCACCTCGCTCGTGCTGCGATCGCTCAAGCAGGCGCACTACTCGCCGCGCAACGTCGGCCACCACGGGCTGCAGTCGCCGCGCTACTGCCACTTCACGTCGCCGATCCGGCGCTACCCGGACCTGATCTGCCACCGAGCCCTGCTCGCGGCGATCGGCGCCGGAGAGGAGCCGCCGGCCGCATCGGAGATGGAGGGCGCGGGGGAGTGGTGCTCGATGCGCGAGCGCGACGCCGCGCAGATCGAGCGCAGTGCAGACGACGTCGCGCGCTCGTTCCTGCTCGAGGCCGAGCTGGTCCGGCGCGGCCGGCAGTCCGAGTGGCCCGGCGAGGTGATCGGCGTGATCGGCGCGGGAGCGTTCGTCGCGTTCGGGGACGGGCACGAGGGCCTGCTGCCGGTCCGGCGGCTGCGCGGCGACTGGTGGGAGCTCGACGAGCTCGGGGTGATGCTGATCGGCGCGCAGTCCGGCAAGGCGATCCGGCTCGGCGACCCCGTGGTCGTGCAGGTGGAGCGGGTGGACGCGCCCCGCGGGCGCGCCGATCTCTCCCCCGTAGAGTTGTGATCCGCAATGCCCGACATCGCCACCAACAAGCGCGCCTCGTACCGCTACCACCTGCTCGAGAAGTGGGAGGCCGGCCTCGTGCTCACCGGCACCGAGGTCAAGTCGCTGCGCGGCGGCAAGGCGCAGCTGAAGGACGGCTACGCGACGATCGACCGCGGCGAGGTGTGGCTGCACAACGTCCACATCCCGCCGTACGCGCCGGCCACCCGCGAGAACCACGAGCCGGAGCGCCCGCGCAAGCTGCTGATGCACAAGCGCGAGATCGAGCGGCTCACCGGCAAGACGCGCGAGAAGGGATTGACGATCGTGCCGACGCGGATGTACTTCAAGGGGCCGCGGGCGAAGGTCGAGATCGCTCTGGCGCGGGGCAAGGACGTCGGCGACAAGCGTCATGCGATCAAGGAGCGCGAGATGAAGCGAGAGATGGAACGCGCGGTCCGACGGCGCTAGGCTGCTGCGTCTTGCGTCGTGCCGTTTTCCTGCTGTTCGCCGTCCTCGCCCTTGTCGCCATCTCGTCGCCGCCGCGTGCCGACGCGGCCCCGCGCAAGATGTCGATCGTCGGCGGCACGCAGATCCCGATCGAGAGCGTGCCGTATCAGGTGTTCGTGCGGATCGGCGGGGATCTCGGCTGCGGCGGCTCCGTGCTCGACCCCACCCGCGTCCTGACCGCCGCGCACTGCGTCATGGAGGCGGGGCAGCCGCGCCCGACGGCGTCGCTCACGGTGATGGCCGGGTTCGACAGGGTGGCCCCGCGGCGAGGGAACGACACGCAGGTCTCCGACGTGACAAGCGTTCGGGTGCACCCGCTCTACGACGAGGCGACGAAGACCGACGACGTCGCCGTGCTCACGCTGGAGGACGCGCTCGACTTGTCCGGGCCGCGGGTGAAGGCGATCGCGCTCGCGCCGGTCGGCGCCGGTCCGGCGCCCGGCGCGCTGCTCGGCTTCAGCGGCTACGGCACGCAGGTCGAGGGCAGGTCGCCCGACGGCTGGCTGTACGGCGCGACGCTGACCGCGATCTCCGACGACCACTGCCGGCCGAACATCGCGGTCAACGCGTCCGCGAGCGTGCAGTGCGTGGCGGCGGCCGCGCAGGCCGCGTGCTTCGGTGACAGCGGCGGGCCGCTCACCGCGGGCGGCTTGCAGGTCGCGATCGCCAGCTACGCGCCGCAGGCCGGCTGCACGCGCGGGCCGTCCGGCTTCGCGGACGTGACCGCGCCGGAGGTGCGCGCGTTCATCGACGGCGCGGCGACGATCCCGGTCGCGCCGCGCCAGGGCGATCCGTCGCTGCTGTACTCGGTCATCCCGCCGGTTCAGGGCAGCCCGATCAGGTGCGCGCCCGGCACCTGGACGAATGCGCCCACGCTGGCGTACACGTTCGTCGACGACGCCACGGGCGCGGCGCTGCAGGCCGGCCCGTCGGCGCGCTTCGTGCCGGCCGCAGCGCATCGCGGCGCGACGGTCGCCTGCGTCGTCTCGGCCTCGAACGCGGGCGGCACCACGACCGCGCGGACAGGCACCACGGCGGCGGTGCAGCCCGACGTCGTGCCGCCGACGAGCGCGCTCCTGTCGGTGAGCTGCCGCAAGCGCCGCTGCAAGGTCCGGCTGGGCGCGGCCGATCCGAACTCGCAGGGCGCCCTCCGCGTCCGCGTGACCGCCGAGCGGCGGGTCCGCGGCCGCTGCGGGGCCAAGCGCCGCCGGTGCCTCAAGACGCGCGCCCGGCCGTTCGCCGTCAAGCGCGTGAAGAAGACCACGTACCGCGCGACCGCGTCGCGGCTGGCCCGCGGCCGGACGATGATCCGGGTCCGCGTGACCGACGCAGCCGGCAACCGCCGCCGGCCGGACATGAAGAGGCGCGTGCGGGTCCGGTAAGAAGCGGCCCGGCGGAACTAAAACGACGCGGGGGAGAGCCGCTTGAGGAGCCCTCCGGTCCAGCGCGGTGAAGCGCCGGGACCTTCTTGGCGGCGGGCCTCGCACCTCGGTGGCCTCGCTCTTGCGACTCGTCCTCCGCGTCTGGCGGCAACTTATGCGCGCCCGCCGAAGTGCGCAAGACCCCCGGGCGGGCGATCCCGCATCCTCCGCGAAAAGCCGCCCTTTAGGCCCGCTGCCACACTGATCGGGACAGATGGCGATGGATCGCTCACAGACCCAGTGGCTGCCGCCGACCGCGTACGAGCCGGCGCCGGTTCCCACGCCGCCGACGCCGCGACGCAGCGGCCGGCGCCGCTTCGGCACGCCGATCTTCCTCGGCCTGCTCGCGGCGCTGAAGTGGGGCAAGGCGCTGGTCCTGCTGCTGCCCAAGGCGAAGCTGCTCACGACATCGGGCTCGATGCTCGTGTCGGTCGGCGCATACGCGCTGATCTGGGGCTGGAGGTTCGCGGTCGGCTTCGTCGCGCTGCTGTTCATCCACGAGATGGGCCACTACATCCAGCTGCGCCGCGAGGGCGTGAAGCCGTCGGGCATGCTGTTCATCCCGTTCCTGGGCGCGGCCGTCGGCGCGCGCTCACTCGGCGGCAGCGCGCTGGCCGAGGCGCGCGTGGGCCTGGCCGGCCCCGTGCTCGGCTCGCTGGCGACGGCGGCGCTGATCCCGATCGCCCTGGCCACCGACGACGACTTCTGGCGCGCGCTCGCGTTCACCGGCTTCTTCCTCAACCTGTTCAACCTGCTGCCGGTCGTGCCGCTGGACGGCGGTCGCGCGATGGCGGCGATGGCGCCGTGGATGTGGTTCGTCGGCTTCGGCGCGATGCTCGCGCTGCTGTTCATCTGGCCGAACCCGATCCTGCTGATCATCGTGCTGCTCGGCGGCTTCGAGACCTACCGGCGTTGGAGGCGCCGCAAGCACGGCGAGGAGGGGAACGCCGCGTACTACCGCGTCAAGCCGCTCCACCGCCTGCTCGTCGCCGGCGTCTACGTGGGCCTGATCGTCGCACTCGCGGTGGGGATGGACGCGACGCACGTCGAGCGGACGTTCGACGACGTCTGATCGACTCGATTTTCGCGGAGGATGCGGGGTCGCGCGCTCGGGGCCCTTGCGCGGTTCCGGCCGCGGCACATACGGTTCACCCAGACGCGGAGGATGAGCCGCAAGAGCGAGGCCACCGAGGTGAGAGGCCCGCCGCCAAGAAGGTCCCGGCGCTTCACAGCGCTGGACCGGAGGGCTCCTCAAGCGGCTCTCCACCGCGTCGATTTCGTTTAATCGGTCACGGATGACCGACGAGCGCCGCGCCACCCTGACGCTCGTCATCTGCTGCCTCGCGCAGTTCATGGTCATCCTCGACGTCTCGATCGTGAACGTCGCGCTGCCGTCGATCGCCGCGGACCTCGGGTTCACGCCGGCCACGCTCGCCTGGGTCGTGAACGCCTACACGCTCGCGTTCGCCGGCTTCCTGCTGCTGGGAGGCAGGGCGGCCGACCTGCTCGGGCGCAGGGAGGTCTTCGCCGGAGGGCTCACGCTGTTCGCGCTCGCCTCGCTGGCGGGCGGGCTGGCGCAGGACGAGGTGACGCTCGTCGCTGCGCGCGCGGCGCAGGGACTCGGTGGCGCGGTCGTCGCCCCCGCCACCCTCTCGATCCTCACGACGAGCTTCCCGGAGGGCCTGGAGCGCAACCGCGCGCTCGGCCTGTGGGGTGCCATGGGGGCGATCGGCGGCGCGTCCGGTGCGGTGCTGGGCGGCGTGCTGACCGAGGCGCTCAACTGGCGCTGGATCCTGATCATCAACGTGCCGATCGGCCTGTTCGGCGCGCTGGCGGCGCTGCGCGTCGTGCGCACCGGTCGCCGCGACACCGGCGCGGCGCGCGACTTCGACCTGGCGGGGGCGGTGACGGTCACGCTCGGGCTGGTGATCGTCACCTACGGGATCGTCGAGTCCGAGTCGCACGGCTGGGGCTCGGCCCGCACGCTGCTCACGCTGGCCGCCGGCGCCGCGCTGCTCGCGGTGTTCGTGCTCATCGAGGGGCGGCTCGCGCCGCGGCCGCTGGTGCCGTTGCGGATCTTCGCCTCGCGCCTGCTGTCGGGCGCCAACGTCGTCGTGTTCTGCCTCGGTGGCTCGGTGTTCGCGATGTGGTACTTCCTCTCGCTCTACCTCCAGCAGGTACTCGGCTACTCGCCGATCGAGGCCGGGCTGGCGTTCCTGCCGATGCCGCTGTCGATCGCCGCCTGCACTCAGGCCGCCACGCGGCTGACCGGGCGGGTCGGTGCCGGCCCGGTGCTGGCGGTCGGCATGGGCATGATCGCGCTCGGCATGCTGCTGTTCACCCGCGTGACGTCCGACGGGGACTACCTGTCGGACGTGCTCGTGCCGTCGCTGCTCTGCGCGGCGGGCATCGGCTTCTCGTTCGTGCCGGTCACGATCGCCGCCACCGCGGGCGTGCGCGGATCCGAGGCGGGGCTCGCGTCGGGCCTCGTCAACACCTCACGCCAGATGGGCGGCTCGGTCGGGCTGGCGCTGCTCGCCACGGTCGCCACTCAGCGCGCCGCGGCATTGGCCGGCGACGTCTCGCGCGCCGAGGCGCTGACCGAGGGCTTCCAACGTGCGTTCGCGCTCGGCTCCGCAATCGCGCTGGCGGGAGCGCTGGTGAGCGCCTTTGTGCTCAGAGCCCCAGCTCGTTGAACAGATAGAGCCAGATCTCGCTGCGCGTCGGGAACGGCGGGATCGCGTGGCGCAGCCGGGTGAGCGGGACCTCGCCGACGACTGCGATCGTCGCGGCGTGGAGCATGTCGACGACCTCCGAGCCCGTGATCGTCGCGCCGACGATCACGCCGCGATCCTCGTCGATCAGGAAGCGGCTCGTGCCACGCGCGTTGCGACCGTAGAACGAACCGCCCGCGTTGGCCGAGGTCCCGACGTCGACCACTCGCGGCGTCAGCCCCGCCCGCCGTGCCGTGTCGGTGGTGTGGCCGACCGACCCGACCTGCGGATCGGTGAAGATCATCCGCGGCGACCCCCTGCCGTTCCCGAGGTGCTCGGTGGCCCAGTCCTTTCCGAGCACGTGATCGGCGGCGATCGCCGCCTGGTACTTCGCCATGTGCGTGAACTTCGCATGCCCGTTGAGATCGCCGATCACATACAGCCAGTCGTATTCGGGTACCCGCTGGCGGGCGTCGACGTCGATGGGGCCGTCCGGGTGCAGGCCGACGGTCTCGAGCCCGAGGCCGTCGACTTGCGGGGTGCGCCCGGCGGCGACGAGCAGCTGCGCGCCTGAGGCGGTGCTGCCGTCGCCCAGCGTGACGACGACTGCGTCGCCCTCGCCGCGTACCGCCTTCGCCCTCTGACCGGTGCGGATGTCGATGCCCTGCTCGGCGAACGACTCGGTCACCTGCATGCAGGCGAACTCCTCCTCGTTGGGCAGGAGCCGCCGCTTGCCCTCGATCAGCGTCACCTGCGCGCCGAGCGAGCGGTACGCCTGGCTCAGCTCGACGCCGACGACCCCGCCCCCGACCACGACCAGGCTGTCCGGGACCGTCTTCGAGGTCGTCGCCTCGCGGTTGGTCCAGGGGTCGGCCTCCACGACGCCGTCGAGCGGCGGCAGCGCGGGCGTCGTGCCGCCGGCGAGGATGACCGCGCGCCGCGCCTCGAGCGTGTCCTCGCCGACGACGACCCGCTTCTCGCCGTCGAGCCGGCCCCAGCCGCGGTAGAGCCGTACACCGCGCTCCTCCAGCCACGGCAGCATCACGCTGTCGTCGCCGTCGTGGATGATCTCGTCGCGGCGCGCCAGCACGGCGGGGACGTCGAGGTCGCCGTTCGCGGCCTGCGCGGCGCCGGGCACGCGCCGGACCTCGGCCAGGACCTCGCCGGGGCGCAGCAGACCCTTTGACGGCATGCACGCGAAGAACGAGCACTCGCCGCCCACGACGCGATCCTCCACGATCGCGACGTCCAGCCCGGCCTGCGCCAGCCGTCCGGCGGCCACCTCGCCGCCCGGTCCTGCGCCGATCACCACCACGTCGAAGGTGTCCATGGCCGGAGGCTATCGGCGGCCGCTTATCCCGCGCTTACGGTGGCTTGACGGACCGCTGAGCGAACACGCCCAGACTCGATCGGGTGCGCCTCGCCTTCCCAGAACACGCAGTCGTGGTGGTTGCCGGCCTTCCCGGAGCCGGCAAGTCAACCCTGATCCGCCGCGCGGTTGACCGCTCGGCGGTGCGGGTCGTGGACACCGACGACCAGCGCAGGGACGGCGGGCGCGCCTCGTATGTGCGCCACTATGCGCACATCGTGACGGCCGTGTGGGGGCGGCGACCCGTCGTGATCCACTCGCGGGGGACTCTGGGGACGCTCCGCCGCGCGATCACGCTGTTGTCGTCCCTGCGCGGCCGTCCAGCCCATCTGATCCTGCTCGACGCGCCGCGCGACGACGCCGAGGCGGGCCAGCGGGCGCGCGGACGGCTGGTCTCGCGTTCCACGATGGACCGCGAGGCGCGTCGCTGGGAGCGGCTGCGTCGCCGTCGCGCCCGCGGCGAGGGCTGGAGCTCGGTGACCGTGCTCGACCGCGCTTCCGCGGCCCAGATCGAGCGCCTACAATGGATTGAGAACAAGAAACCCCTGGGGACGACAGGCTTCGACGTGGTCGGTTCGTGGGGGTGGTTGCGAGTCGAGGTGCCGGAGGCCTCGTAAAACCCCGGCAACAACACAAGTGCGGATCGTCATGATTACGCGCTCGCTGCCTAGCCGAAACTAGGTACTGAGCCTTGGCCCCCGGAGCCTGCGCCGGGAACCGGTCGAGTCAACTAGCAGGCCAATGTCCCCGGAACGCCCGCCTGAGCCGCCCGGGGAGACCTTCGATCAGGCTGGCCCTCCTCAACCTGGCCGGCGAAGCGAGCGGAGGGCGAGATCCAGAGCGCCGGACACACTCGTAGAAGCCACCTTTCACGCGATTGCGGACGCGGGTTCAATTCCCGCCGTCTCCACTGTTTTCCGGCTACTGCTCTTCACGGACGCAGGTGCGGTGCCATCAGTCGGGCTGGCAGACGGTTCGATAGGGCCGGCCGGGCAGGGCGTCGGCCCATTCTTGGCGTGTGAGCTCGCGCCCCGCGACACGGCAGGCGTGCCGCTTCCAGGCCTCCGGAGCGATGTCCCAGCGCACGGCTCGCCGGGTGAGGGAGGCTGCGAACAGGCGCGAGCCGTCGGGAGACAGGTCGGCGGCGATGTAGCTGTCGGGCTCGATGGTCAGCGGCGGTCCGATCGGGTTCTGCGTCTCCACGTCCCACAGCGCGACCGCCCCGTCCTGTCCCGCAGTGGCCAGCATCCTGCCGTCGGGGGTGAACTCCATCCAGAAGATGCGCCGTTCGCTATGGCCCTCGAGCGGCCGTCCGACCGGCTTCCAGCTCTCGGTTGACCAGAGCTGGCCGGCGCCGGTGTAGTCGCCGGTCGCGAGCAGGGCGCCGTCGGGCGAGAACGCCACCGATCGCCCCCAATCGGTGGTGCGGAGCCTCGCGACGAGCTTCCCGTTGCGTGCGTCGCGTACTTCCGTGGGGCGCGAGATCGCGGCGGCCGCGAGGAGGCGGCCGTCGGGACTGAAGGCGAGCGAGGGCGACGCCGTCTCAAAGCGCACGCCCGTCGGCGCGCGCGATCGCACGTCCCAGACCCCCACGCTGGCGCCCGTGATGCTCGACGCGACCCCCGCTTCCACCTCGGTGCCCAGTTCGGCGACGGCGAGCCGCCCGCTGTCGGGTGAGAACGCGAGCGTTTGTATGACGGTCCGGAGCCCGCTCAGCTCGCCCGCGGGCCGCAGCGTGCGGGCATCCCAGAGCGTCACCTGTCCGCGCTGGCCCGCGACAGCGAGCAGGCGCGCGTCGGGGCTGTAGGCGATTGCGCCGACGAAGCCGCGCAGCGCCCGCAGGCTGCGCCGCCGATGCAGGGTCTGGGCGTCGAGGAGGTCGACCGTCCCGTCGCTGTGTCCGAGTGCCAGCGTGCGGCCGTCCGGGCTGAGCGCGAGTCCGCGCGGAAGCTCGTCACCGTCGGGGACGAACGGCCGCGCGACGGCGAACGGCCGCACGAGGCTTCGATCGCCGGTGAGATCCCACGCGAAGGCGCGCTCGTCGTGGCCGCTGCTGTACAGGGTGCGCCCGTCCGGGGAGATGGAGAGGCCATACACCTCCCCCTTGGCGTGGCCCGTGAGCTTCTCGCGGATCTCGCCGCGGGCGACGTCCCAGACGTTCAGCACGCCGTCGGCTCCCGACGTGACGAGCGTCCGCCCGTCGGGCGTGAATCGCATCGCACCGACGCTCCCCTCGTGGCGACCCGCGAAGCGCCGCACACGCCCCGAGCGCAGATCGAGCAGGCGGACATCGCCCTCCTGCGAGCCGAGCGCGAACGCGCTCCCGTCTGCGCTGACGGCCCCGACGACGTCGCCGGCGGGCCAACGCTGCACGACGCGCAGCGAGTCGGCGTCGATCATGGTGGTCTGGTCGTCCTCCGCACTGGTCATGAACAGCCGCTGCCGGTCGGCCGTGGCCCACATCCCCATCGAGGAATGTCGGCCCACCAGCAGCGGCGGCCCTTCGGCCGCCCCGGTCTCCGCGTCGAACCGGCGGAGCAGCGAAGGCGGACCGTCGACTTCGGACCCGGGGATCTGCTCGACGATCACGTCGCGGCCGTCGGGCAGGTACAAGACGAAGAGGCCGACGTACGGCACCCGGTCGGGAACCGGCGGGAGCACGATTCGAGCCCGCCGCTCGTGCGTGCGGGTGTCGACCAGATCGAGCAGCCCGGCGGACGCCGGGTCCTGGGGCTCGTGGCCGGCCACTGCGAGCGTCCTGCCGTCGGGCGAGAAGTCGAGATTCCAGACGATGCCGTCACGCAGCCGATACGGCTCGCCCACCGGCAGACGGCTGGCCGCGTCCACGAAGGTCACAGTGCCCGAGGCGCCGCCGTGGGCCACCAGCCGCCCGTCCGGGCTCACGGCGGAGGTCCAGAGCTCCAGCCCGTCGCCCGGCAGCTCGCCGAGCGCGAACGGGTCGCGCATCAGCGTCGAGAGCAGGTTGCCCCGCGTCGCGGCGGAGTCGTCGAGCGCCGCGCCGGCGCGAGCCAGCAGCAGCGCCTGGTCGAGGCGCTCGCGGTTGAGCGCCTCGGCGCCGACCCGCTGCGCGTCGGCCGTCACGGCGGCTTCGCGTGCCTGCCCGCGCTGGGAGACCGCGACGACACCCGCCGCTGCCGCGAGCGCGAGCAAGGCTCCGACTCCGGCCAGCAGGACCCGCAAGCGGCGATTCGCGCGCCGCTGGCGCTCGCCCTCCAGCTCCGCCTCCGCGCGGCTCGCGGTGACGAATGCGCGCTCGAGCCCGTCCAGCTCGGGCTCGTGCCGCTCGGTCCAGTCAAGCGCGGCAGCCAGCCGGGCGCCGCGGTAGAGCTCCGCCGGGTCGCGGCCTGCCGACAGCCAGCCGCGGGCCGCGCGCATGAGGTGCAGGTGCAGCCGGCGTCCGTCGGCTGTCCTCCTCGAGCCACGTCCGCAGCCGGGGCCACTCGCGCAGCAGCGCCTCATGTGCGACCTCCACCTCTCCCTCGCTGATCGTGACCAGCCGCGCCTCGGCGAGGACGTCGAGGACCTGCGCGATCGCGTCGCCCTCGAACTCGGTCAGCTGGGCGCGGCGTCGCACGACGGCGTCGCCCTCGCCCTCTCCGGCCAGCCGCAGCAGGACCCGCCGGGCCAGCAGCCGGCCTGCGGGGTCGAGCCGCTCGTAGGCCTGCTCGGCCTGGCGCGCGACCGCGCCGCGGACTCCCCCGGCCTGCTCGTACTCGGACAGCCGCAGCGTGCTGCCGTCGCGGCGCTGCCACAGCTCCAGCAGCGCCGACGAGACCAGCGGCAGCGCACCGGGCTGGCCCTCGACGTCGGCGACCAGCGCGTCGACCAGCTCGCGCTCGACCAGCAGACCGGCCCGGCGCGCCGGCAGCTCGATCGCACGGCGCAGCTCGTCTCGCAGCATCGGCCCGACGAGCACGTGGCTGGCACCCATGAGCCGCGACAGCTCGCGTATACGCGGCGCAGCGGCCGTAGTAGTCGGCGCGCACGGCGACGACGACCAGTGTGCGCCGGCGCACGTCCCGCACGGACGCCACGAGCGCGTCGACGAACGCCGCGCGCTCGGACTCGTCGCGGCAGGTCGTGAACACCTCCTCGAACTGGTCGACCGCCACGACCAGCCGGCCGTGGTCGGGCGCCGCGGCGAGCGCCTGCTCGAGCGCGCGCAGCGGATGCTCTCCGGGACGCAACACGGCGAGCGCCCAGCGCTCGCTGCCGGGCAGCACCCCGGCGGCGAGCGCAGCGAGCAGACCGGCGTGCAGTGCCGAGGACTTGCCGCTGCCGGACGGCCCGACGATCCCCAGGAACGGGGTGCCCGTCACCCGCGCGACCAGCTCGGCCACGAACCGCTCGCGCCCGAAGAAGAAGCCTGCGTCGCCGGCCTCGAACGAGGCCAGCCCCTTGTACGGGCAGACAGCCGTCTCACCGGCCGCGAGCGCGTCCAACTCGGTGCGCTCCCTGGCGGCCTGCAGCTTGACGATGCTCGCCGACGAGGTCGTCCTCGGCGGCGCGCAGCCCGGACCGGTCGGCGGTGATGCGGCCGACCGAATCGGCGAGGCGGCGCAGCTCCAGCATGCGCGCCCACTCCGACGCCACGCCGTGCAGCAACTGCGGCAAGCCGCCGCTGGCGGCCAGCAGGCGCTCGACCGGCACGTCGACGTCCTCGCCTCGCCCGCATAGAGCTGGGCGAGGGCGCGCACGCCGTCGGCGTTCAGCGGCTCCATGATCAGCGTCCCGGCAGGCCGCAGCGAGCCTGCGGGCACGACGTGCTCCGCCGTCGCCACCACGAGCACCGCCGACCCCGCCAAGCCGGCGACCTGCCCGCCGCTCAGATCCGTTTCGACGTCATCGCCGACGTCGTCGAGCACCAGCAGGGTCGGTCCGGGAGCCGTCCGCGCAGCGGCCAGCGCCTCGCGCGACGCCTCCGCCGCGAGTCGCGAGCAGCGACGTACCGCACGGCTCCGCCGTCCCGCAGCACCTCTGCGGCGAGCTCGGCCACCAGGCGTGTCTTGCCGATGCCGCGCTCGCCGGCGACGAGCACGAGCCGGCCGGCGCCGGCGAGCGCGCGCTGCCAGTGCCCGCGCAGCCACTCCAGGTCGGCCTCTCGGCCCACCAGCGGCGTCGCCGTGTCGAGCTCGGGCGGCAGCTCGATCGCTTCGACGCCTCCGCCGGCTCGAGCCGGGGATCCTGGCGCAGGATCGCCTCATGCAGGTGCCGCAGCTCGGGGCCGGGCTCCACGCCGATCGCCTCCACGAGCGCCGTGCGCGCGTCCCGATAGGCCGCCAGCGCGTCCGCCTGCCGGCCCGAGCGATACAGCGCGAGCATCTGCTGCGCCCGCAGTCGCTCGCGCAACGGCTCATCGGCGATCAGCGACCGCAGCTCGCCGAGCACCTCGCCGTGGCGGCCCGCGGCCAGGTCGGCGTCGATCGCCAGCTCAGCCGCCTGCAGCCGCAGATCCTCCAGCCGCCGGATCTCGGCGCTCGCGAACGGCTCGTCAGCCACGTCGGCCAGCGGGCTGCCGCGCCACAACGCGAGCGCCGCCCGCGCTTCTCCGTTCGGCGCCCCGTCGGCATGCTCGGCCGCGGCGACCAGCCGCTCGAACCGGACCGCATCGACGCGATCGACCGCGAGCCGGAGCTCGTAACCGCGACCGCGCGTGAGAATCTCCGCCTCGCTCCCGCGCAACAGCTTGCGCAGCTGAGACACGTAGAGCTGCACCATCTTCGGAGCCGTCGCCGGGGCGCGCTCGCCCCACAGGCCCTCACTGAGCCGATCGGCCGAGACGGTCTGGTTGACCTGCAGCGCGAGCATCGCCAGCACCGCGCGCTGCTGTGGCGCACCGAGCGCTACCGGCCGGCCGTCGAGGCTCGCCTCGATCGGCCCGAGGAGACGAATGTCCATGTCGCGCGACGCGAAACGACCCTACTCGCGAGCACGCGGCGGATCAATCGGCGCGTTGACCGCACATATACCGGCGTCCGCCACCGTGCAGAGCGTCCGTCCGCCCAGTCGTCACCGGAGGCCGCCATGCCCTCGCTCACTCATATCGTCCGACCGGCCGCGCCCACAGCAGCGCGCGCGAAGCACGTCGTTGCGATCGTGGCCGCAGTCTGCGTGGGAGGCCTCGCGGCGGGGGTCGGACCGGCGCTGGCTGCGTTTCCGGGCGCGAACGGCAAGATCGCGTTCGCCAGCGACCGCGCGAGCATCAGCGACATCTGGGCCATGAGCCCGAACGGAGGCGAACTGGTCAACCTGACGCCCGATTCGCCGGCCGACGACGGGTTTCCGAACTGGCGCGCCGACGGGCGGAAGATCGTGTTCATGAGCGATAGCAACGCGCTGGGCACCAATCCCACGCCCGCGGGGCTCGAAGGCCCGGACTTCGAGCTCTTCACGATGAACGCCGACGGGTCGAACGTGCGGCAGCTCACCTTCAACGAGCTCGACGACGAGGATCCCGCCTGGTCGCCCGACGGCAGGCGAGTCGTCTTCCCACGAGACCTCGACCCTGTCAGAGGACAGGCTGACTACGACATCTTCACGATGAGGGCTTCCGGCGCCGACGAGCGCAACCTCACGAACACGCCGGCCAATGAGGAGGGCGCGCCCAACTGGTCACCGAACGGCCGCAGGATCGCGTTCGACAGCTATCCCTGAAGGCGGCACCGACGTGGACGTCGAGATCCACACGATGAACACCGACGGCTCACGCGTACGCCGGCTCACGGACAACAAGACGTTCGACGGTCAGCCGAACTGGTCGCCCGACGGCCGGAGGCTCTCCTTCCAGAGCTATCGAGAAGGGCGACTCTCGATCTTCACGATGCGCGACGACGGCAGCGACCAGACGGAGGTGAGCGACGAGGTGCCCGAGGCATTCGGATCAGCCTGGTCACCGAACGGCCGCTTCATCGCCCATTCGAGCTTCGAGGCTCCGGACATCTTCACGATCGACCTCCACGGCGGCGGTGTGCGCAACCTGACCGACGATTCGCCGGCGTTCGACTTTGCCCCCGACTGGCAGCCGCTCCCGAGGAAAGGTCACTGAACCTGCCTCACCAGACGATCGATGGGGCCGACGGCCCGTCACCTGCAAGGCGCCTCCGCGGGGGCGCCTTGCCGTGTCACCCGGCATCGCGAGCCGGGGGCTGCGATCAACCCTCGAGCAGATCCGCTTCCGGCAGTCCGCGACGCCCGACAGCTGACGCGCGGGCCGCGAGCTGGGTCCGGGACTTGACGCCCAGCTTGCGGTAGGCCTTGCGCAGGTGGTAGTCGACCGTGCTCGGGCTGATGAACAGCTGAGCGGCGATCACCCGGTTCGTGGCACCCTCGGCCGCAAGGCGCGCAATCTGCGTCTCCTGCGGAGTCAGGTCGTCCCTGGTCGCGGGGGTGCGTATGCGTGCGCGCTCGCCCGTCGCCCGGAGTTCGATCCGCGCGCGCTCGGCGAATCCCGTCATCCCGAACTCCTCGAACAGCTCGTGGGCGCTGCGTAGCTGCTCGCGCGCGTCGAGCCGGCGGCGCTCGCGCCGGAGCCATTCGCCGTAGAGCAGACGCGCGCGGGCGCAATCCACTCGCATGCTTGTTTGCTCCAGCGCCTGGATCGCCCGACGGAAGAGCGTCTCGGCGTCTTTCCCGTCGGTCAGCAATGCGCGCGAGCGGGCCTCGACGCCGAGCGCCCAGTCGGTGCGGCTGGCCGTGGTGGTCAGCGAAAGCCGGGCGAGGGCATCGGCCGCGACGTCGGGATTTCCACTCCGGGCGCCTGCCTCGATCAGCTCGACCAGACCCAACGTCGAGAACCGCAGGTCATGCAAGTCCTCGGCGGCCTGCTGCGCCGCGGCGAGCGCGTCCGCATAGCGACCCAGGCCGTTGTTGAGCAAGGCTGTCGCAAAGTGGATGAAGGTCAGCCCCTGTCCCTCGCCCCGACGCACGACCTCTCGCGTGCCGGCCTCGATCAGCCGGAGGGCCTCGGCTTCGCGGCCCTGGAAGGCGACGAGCGATAGCGCGGCGTAGGGAGCGATGCTCCTTCCGGCCGCGTCGTTGACCGCCGCAACCTCCTCGATCAGCGAAGCGGCCACTGCGAACTCCCCACTGAATATGAGCAGACCGGAGCGCGTGGCGAGCGCCCACGGGAGCAGGGTCAGCGCGCCGGCATCACGTGCGAGCTGGACGAACTGCGCAGAGAGCACGTCCCAGGCCTCGTCGTCCCACAGCAGCGCAGCGGCCTTGCTTGCGAGCCAGAGCCACTGAAGCTCTTCCTCTCGGGGCTCGCGCCGGAAGGCGTCCACCGCTCGCCTCAGCGTCGGGCTACCCGCCTCGTGTCCGTCTGTGATCACCAGCGCGAGGCCATCCAGGAGCAGATCGGTCGCGCGCGGAGGACGCGACGATGGCGGCGCAGACCTGGCCGCCCGCGCGATCTCCAGCACGCCCCCGCCGCTCGCCAGACGGCCGGCGATCGACACGGAGGAGAGTGCTTCCAAGTAGGTCTCACGCGCGAGACTCCGGTCGAGTGGTTCGAGCCGCTTGGCGGCCTTCAACAACAAGCGCGGCGCGTCGCGACCGCGCGTCATCGCGAACGCGATCTGCCCGCGGAGCAGGTCCACCCGTGCGCACTGGAGCTCGTCCAGCGGTCCCGTTTCTGCCATGCCAACCAGTCGGAGCGCCGCGTCGAACGCGCCAGCTTGGCACTTGGCCTCGGCTGCGGCGAGCGCGCGTTCAGCCCGGCGCGCCGGGTCGACGGTCAACACGGCGGCACGCTCGAGGAATGCGGCGGCGGCCGCCAACCCTCCGCGCGCCTGCGCGCGGCCCGCCGAGCGCTCCAGCTCGGAAGCGACGTCCACGTCGAATCCCGGCGTCGCTTCCGCAAGATGCCACGCACGGCGGTCGGGATCGGCGTCGGGATTCGTGGCCTCCCCCAGCGCGCGGTGCACGGCCCGCCGTTCGTGCGGCGACGCCGCCCGGTACAGGGCCGAGCGCACCAACGGGTGACGAAAGGTCACGCTCGCGCCGATCGTGAGCAACCCGTCGGTGTCTGCCGCCGCTTCGAAGCCGATCCCGAGCCGTCGGGCGGCTCGCCACAAAAGCGTCGGGTCGCCGATCGGCTCTGCCGCGGCGAGAAGCAAAAGCCGCTGGGTCTCGGCCGGAAGCGCCTCTATCCGTCGCCGGAAGCTCTCCTCGATCCGCCTCGGAAGCGCCGGCGCGACCGGCATGCCGAACCCGCCGGCCAGGTCCGCGGGTCGCAGCCCGCGCGACAGCTCCAGCAACGCCAGCGGATTCCCGTCCGTCTCGGCGACGAACTGATCCCGGACCCGCTCATCCCACGGCCAATGGATCACCGAACACAACAGAGCACGGGCATCGACATCACGGAGGCCCTCGACCATGAGCTCCGGCAGCCCCCTGATCTCCCCGCTGGGGTTGCGCGACGCGAACACCAAACCGAGCGACTCGGCCAAGAGTCGCCGCGCCACGAATGCAAGCGCATGGGTCGAGGCGCGATCGAGCCACTGCGCGTCGTCGACCACGCACAGCAGTGGCTGTTCCTCGGCCACGTCCGACAGCAGCGTCAGCACCGCCAACCCCACGAGGAACCGATCCGGCGCCCTTCCCGCATTCAGCCCGAACGCCACCTCGAGCGCCTCGCGCTGAGGCCCGGGCAGCCGTCCCAGCCGATCCAGCATTGGCGCGCACAACTGCTGCAGGGCCGCGAACGGGAGCTCCATCTCGGACTCGATGCCAACCGCCCGTGCGACCCGGAACCCCGAAGCCGACGAGATCGCGTGCTCCAAGAGCGCCGTCTTGCCGACGCCCGGCTCGCCGCGGACCACGAGCACGGCGCTCCGTCCGCCGTGCACCGCCGCCAGCACCCGGTCGAGCACCTCGATCTCCGGTTGCCGGCCGAGCAAGGGCATGCAATTCGACCGTACGCGCCCGCGCGCGCGTGGACGAGAGCGAGGCCGGAACACCTGAGACGAATTTCCGATCAGCCGGCGCCGAGCTGTCACTACGAGGTCCGGGATCGTGGACTACGCGATCTCGGGATTCGAGCGGCGGGCGTCGCCGCCACGATCGCTCTATGGCCATCATGCTGCAACGTGTCGCGACCCTGGCGTTCCGTCGCAGGCGAATATTCCTCGCCACCTGGCTGCTGATCATCGTCGCGGCGCTGGGCGGCTACGCGGCGCTCGGCTCGGCGATCGACAGCGAGTTCACGATCCCGGGTTCGTCGTCCCAGAACGCCCTGGACGAACTACAGAGAACGCTCCCGCCCGCGGCCGGTACGAGCGCGCAGATCGTGTTCGAGTCCCCGGCCGGAACCAAGATCACCGACCCGCGCAACCACGCAGCCGTCGAGGCCACGCTTGACCAGGCCAAGCTCGCACCTCAGGTCTCGGCAGTCGTCGACCCGTTCACCTCGAAGGCCATCTCGCCGGACGGCCGCACGGCGCTCGCCGGGATCCAGTACACCGTCGTCCGCGCGCACCTCGACTCCGACAGTCTTCCCGCGCTCGTCAGCGCGACCAAGCACGCACAGCAAGCGGGTCTGACCGTGCACGTCGGCGGGAGCGCCTACGGCTCGGGTGGATCGAGGCCTGGCCCGTCAGCGGGCGTCGGCATCGTGATCGCGTTCGTGATCCTGTTGATCACGTTCGGCTCGCTGGTGGCCGCCGGCCTGCCGCTCCTGACAGCGCTGGGCGGTCTCGCAGTCGGCGTGCCCGGCGTGTACCTCGTGTCGAACATCGCGACGGTGTCGTCCACGGCTCCCAGCTTGGCGTTGATGATCGGCCTCGCCGTCGGCATCGACTACTCGGTGTTCATCCTCTCCCGCTACCGGTCCGAGCTGGCCGCCGGCCAAGCACCCCGCGACGCGATCGGGGTGGCCTTCGGCACCGCCGGGAGTGCCGTGGTCTTCGCCGGCGTCACCGTGTTCATCGCCCTCGCCGGCCTCACGGTGGTCGGCATCCCGTTCCTCACCGTCATGGGCCTGTCCGCCGCGGGCGCTGTCGCCATCGCTGTCCTGGCGGCCTTGACCCTGCTGCCCGCAGTCATCGGATTCGCCGGCCGGCGCCTCACCCCGAAGCGCGACTCCCGCGCCGCCCGCCGCGAACGGGTCGGCGCCGCCGCGGCGATGGGCGAACGCTGGGCCCGCCTCGTCACCCGGCACCCGTCCCGCACCGTCGCCATCGGCGTCATCGCACTGCTCGTGCTGGCGATCCCGGCATTGAGCCTGCGTCTCGCGCTGGCCGACAACGGCGGCGCCGCGACCAACACCACCCAGCGCCAGGCCTACGACCTGATCGCGGCCGAGTTCGGTCCCGGCTTCAACGGCCCGCTGACACTGCTCGTCCGCGCGCGTCCGGGCACCAACCCCGAGACGGCGGCCCGTGCTGTGGCCGTCGCGGTCAAGCGGCTGCCCGACGTGGTGACGGTGACCGCACCCCAACTCGGCAACGACGGAGCGACCGCCGTCGTCTCGGTCATCCCGCGCAGCGGTCCCCACGACACTGCCACGACCAACCTCGTCAGGACCATCCGCGCCCAGGCGCCGGCGATGGCGGCAACCGACGCTGCGGCAGTATCGGTGACCGGTCCGACCGCTGTCGGCATCGACGTGTCCGACCGACTCAGCTCGTCGCTGCTGCCGTTCGCAGCGCTCGTCGTCGGCCTCGCCCTGGTCCTGCTGATGATCAAGTTCCGATCGATCGTCGTCCCGATCAAGGCCGCGATCGGGTTCCTGCTCTCGATCGGAGCCTCGCTCGGCGCCGTCGTCGCCGTCTTCCAATGGGGCTGGGCGCATACCCTCGTCGGAGCCGCGTCAACCGGCCCGGTCATCAGCTTCCTGCCGATCATCCTGATCGCCGTGCTGTTCGGGCTGGCCATGGACTACGAGGTCTTCATGGTCTCCCGCATCCGCGAGGCCTACCTCGAGACCAACGACCCATCGGTCGCGGTCATCCGCGGTGGCCGGCACGCCACCCGGATCGTCACGGCCGCGGCGTTGATCATGTTCTCGGTCTTCGCCAGCTTCGTCGGAACCCCCGACGCCACGTTGAAGACGATCGCCTTCGGTCTCGGTGTCGGCGTCCTCGTCGACGCCTTCGTGGTGCGAATGACCCTCGTCCCCGCAGTGCTCGCTTTGCTGGGCCATAAGTCGTGGTGGCTGCCACGCTGGGTCGACCGAGCCCTTCCCAACCTCGACATCGAGGGAACTGCGATCCAGCCAAGCCGGTGAGACTGCGCCGGGTTGCTCGATGTCATGCCGCCGTGTGGGCGAGCACGTTGATGATCGTCCCGCTCGGATCCTCGACGAAGAAGCGCCGCACGCCCCACGGCTCGTCCCTGAGCGCATAGACGACGCGCAGGCCGCGTCGGATCGCCGCGGTGTGCGCAGCGTCCACGGCTCGGGGCTCGCCGAGGTCGATCCCGAATCGTGGCTGGGGGTCTTCGAATCCGGCCGGCGGGATGATGACCCCGGCGCTGCGGTTCGCCGGCGAAGTGAGCCCGAGAACCGGGTGTTCCATCGCCACTTCGAAGCCGAGCACGTCGGTGTAGAACGCCCGCGACGCGTCGACGTTCTCTCCACGCGCGTAGGGCACCACTCGCGTCGGGGACGCAGCCGGGAGTTGATCAGCCATGGCGACTTCCTCTCTTGTCATCGGGCCCTGCCGGGGTCCACTGCAGGTGCGCGAGCTGCCATGGGTCCCCTTCGGCGAACACCGCGGTGATGAAGACGGGACGCGTGTCCTCGTCGGCGGTGGTGGCCACCTCGGCGAGGGCGGTGATGAGCGTGGTGGCCGCTCCCAGTAGCCGCACGACCGGCTCGGTGAGAAGCTCATAGCGCCGATACGGCGGGTGCGAGGCCACCGAGTCGAGGCAGCCTTGCTTATCGACGGGATGGGACATGCCGGGGAAGATCAGCACGGCGTCCGAGCGGAGATGGCGCTCGAAGAAGGCCGCATCGGAGGCGGCGAAGGCGTCGAGGAATCCGCCCATGCGAGCGAGTAGCTCATTGGCCTCGGGCTGGGCGGCAACCGCCGCCAGCTCGGCGGCCCAGCTGGTCGAGCGCAGCCACCCCGCGAGGGCATCCAGCGCTGACGCGCGTAGTTCGTAGGCGCGGCCGCGTCCATCGTCGGCGACGTCCTTCCGCACGACCACCTCGGCTTGGCGCAGCAGGTTCAGATGCCGGCTCAAGGCGGCCGGCGTCATGTCCGTCGCGGCAGCCAGTTCCGCCGTTCGCATCGGACCGGTGATCAAGGCCTCCAGGATGCGGACCCGGGTCGGATCGCTCAGGAGGTTCGCCGTCGTCGCCGTGTCGAGCATCGGGTGAGAATCTAGCTAACGTCGACGTAAGTTGTCAACATATCCATGAGTTACCTGGGCGAACCGGCTTCAGCGCGCGCGGCAGTCGGAACTACGGTCGCGGCGTAGGCTCCGATCGGTGCCCAGGCATCCGCTCGAACGCCACGCGGCCTCGCCGTCCGAGCTGCGCGACCGGCTCGCGGCCGAGCGCCGCGGGACGCCGTTCCTGCTCTACCGCGACGCGGGGGATCGCCAGGTGATCGTCGAACTATCCGAGGGCCGCCCGCGGCTGACGATCGGCCGCAGCCCTCGCAACGACGTGGCGCTGCGCTGGGACGGCGAGGTCTCCCGGCTGCACGCGCAGCTCGAGCGGGTGGGCGGCGACTGGTTGGTGACCGACGACCAGCTGTCGCACAACGGAACCTACGTCAACGGGGAGCGCCTGCGCACGCGCAGGGTGCTTCGGGCCGGCGATGTGATCAGGACCGGGGACACGCAGCTCGCGTTCGTGGCGCCGGCGGGCGGCTCGATCTCCGCGACCGTGACCGCCGCCCGTGCGGCCCCGGCCCCGGACCTCACGCCGGCGCAGCGGCGGGTGCTCGTCGCACTGTGCCGCCCATTGCCGGAGCGCGGCGTCGTCGCGACGAACCGGGAGATCGCCGACGAGCTCGTCGTCGCGCTCGACACCGTCAAGGGCTCGCTGTCGCGGCTGTTCGAGCTGTTCGGCATCGGCGCCGACGTGCCGCAGAACCAGAAGCGCGCGCTGCTCGCCCGCCGCGCGCTGCACACCGGCGTCATCGGCGCGGACGAGCTGGGTCAGTAGTCGATCCGGGTCAGCGTGTTGGTGCCCAGCCCGGACACCCAGACGTGGCCCTCACCGGCCGCGACGGCCCAGGGGTTGGGTGGCACGGTCAGCGGCTCGCCGACCGGTCGGCCCGTCTTCGGGTCGAGCGTCACGACCGTGTGGTTCGTGTAGCTGGCGACGAAGACGCGGCCGCCCGCCACGGCCAGGCCCGTCGGGCGCCGCCCGACCTCGTTCGTCCTGGGAAGCTTGGTGCGAGGGTCGTAGAACGCGACCGAGTCGTCCTCCGGCACGCTGACCCAGGCGCGTCCGGCCCCGTAGGCGAGCTGCGTGCCCGGTGCGGACAGGTATGTCTGGGAGCGCACGCGCAGGCGTGCGTCGAACCCGAGCAGCCGCGGCACACCGTCGAGCGCCACCCAGCCGCGTCCGCCGCCGAGCGTGAGCGCCGTCGCGTCCTGCGGAAGCTCGGTCCGCTCCAGCAGCCCGCCATCGCGGTCATAGTGGAACAGGACGTCCGGGTCCTCGCCAAGGCTGTGCCCGATGACCCAGAGCCCGCTGCTGTCGGCTGCGGCCAGGATCGGCGTGACCGGGACGGGCAGCCGGCGGACGACCCTCCCGCTCTCCGCGTCGAGTTCGAGGACCCGGCCCTGGCGCGAGACCACCACCCAGACGGCGCTTCCATGGGCTGTGACGCTCACAGCGCCGCGCCCGACGCGCGTCTGCGTCCCGTGGGGTCGCAGTGTCTCTGCGTCGATGCGCGCGAGGCGGGCACGGAGGGCGCTGATCACCCAGAGGTCGCCGTTGGCGATCGCGATTCCGCGCGGCCTGAAGCCGACGTTGTGAATCGTCTCGGCGACCCGCGGTCCGGTGGCGGCCGAGGGGGTCGGCGAAGGTGACACACGTGCGGTCGGCTGCTCGCCGTCCTGCCGGTCGATCAGCAGGATCAGCGCCGCCGCGCCGGCCACGGCCAGAGCGGCCGCGGCGACACCGAGCCTGCGCCGGCCCCGAGCGCGGCCGACCTCGCGCTGCGCCGAGACGGTCTGCGAGCCGTCGAGCAGGCCGAGCGCCGGCGATCCTGCACCGGGCGCCGCCGCCCCGCGCGCGACGGTTCGCTCCGGCCCTGCCGCCGCCCCGCCGGCCGCGGCCCGCGCCGCGCGGCCGAGGTCTCCCGCAGACGGCTGGCGCTCCTCGGCCCGCTTGGCCAGCGCGCGCTGCACGACGGCGTCCAACGCGGCCGGCACACTCGGCCGTAGTGCCGACGGCAGTGGGGGCTCGGACGCAAGATGCGCCCACAGCTTCGCCTCGTCGCTCTCGCGGTCGAACGGGACCGCGCCGGTCAGCATGAAGTGCAGGACGCCGCCCAGTGCGTACACGTCGGCGCGGGCGTCGACCTTGCCGCCCCGGATCTGCTCCGGTGCCGCGAAGTCGAGCGTGCCGACCCAGCGGTCGGACTCGGTAAGGCCCGCCGAGGCGAGCGCCTGCTTTGCAAGCCCGAAGTCGGTGAGGTAGACGTGGCCGTCGTTGTCGAGCAGCACGTTCGCCGGTTTGACGTCGCGGTGCACGTAGCCCGCGCGATGGATCGCGTCCAGCGCGTCCCCGAGCGCCACGGCGACTTCGGCCGCCCGCTCGGGGCCCAGCGGCCCGTCGCGCCGCACCAACGTGCGCAGGTCGTCTCCGGGCACGTAGCGCATGACGAGGTAGGCCTGCCCGTCCACGACGCCCGCCCCATGGATCGGCAGCACGTTCGGGTGCTCGACGGCGGCGGCGGCGCGCGCCTCGCTCAGGAAGCGCGCGCGCGTGCGTTCGTCGTCTACCAGATCCGGCGTAATGACCTTGATGGCCACGTCGCGGTCGAGATCGACCTGACGCGCCCGGTAGACGACGCCCATGCCTCCGCGCCCGATCTGCTCCTCGATGCGATAGCCATCGAGCTCGCTTCCGGCGACGAGCACGCCCATGTGCGCTGTATAGCCGAACCGGCGGCACCGCGCTGGGGAATCGAACGTTCTGCCGTGGCCATCACGACGTCGGTGTCGTACTCGCGGAAGCTCTTGGCCGAACCGGTCACGTAGAGAACGACGAGCCGGCGCGGATCGCTCAGGCCGCGCGGGATCACGGGCCGGATGTTGAAGGAGCGCGAGCGGTGGGTGAGCCGGATCGGGCACCAGCTGTTGCCGTGGTCGGGCGTCTGGCGCGCCTCGATCTCGTTCTGCCCGTCGATCGTCCGGCTCAGCACCACCCAGGAGGGGTCCTCGTGGTCGAGCGTGACGCCCGAGTTGTGGTAGCTGAACAGCGTGCGCCCCGCGCGCGCGATCGGCCGTGTCTGCCAGTCCCGCCCATCCCAGCGCGCATACCGGAACGTGTCGCTGGTGCCGACGAGCGACGAGTACACCACCACCGGCGTCCCCGAGCGGTCCTGCGCGACGTCCATCGGCCAGGCGCGGCCGTGTGCCGCGGCGTGTCGCTCGACGCGGTCGAGCTGGTCGAAGCGCAGCGGCAGGTCGGCGACCGTGCCGATCTGGCTGTCCGTCGGCCGCGAAGAAGCGACCGTCCTTCAAGCGAGCGAAGTACAGCGAGCTGTTGAACGAGCCCGGGTGCCCGTCGGACAGCGCCATCAGGATCGAGCCGTCCGGCGTGCCGGAGTACTTCGCATACGGGCGCACGCGCCGCGTGCCGCCGCCGTCCTGAAGGCTCGGGGAAGGGCTGCGGATCAGCGTCTTCGGTCGGGTCCAATGGCGCCCGTCGGTCGTCGAGGTGAAGTACGGCTCCCAGCAGGGACCGCGCATGAACAGGTAGAGCCGGTCGCCCGCCACGACCGGGTTCGGGTATGTGTAACCGAGCCCGCAGCCGGTGCCGAGCGGGACCGTGCGCGCCCGACCCCAGCCACCGCCGCCCCACGGCCCTTCCGACACGCGGTAGCGCATCCGGCTGCGGCGGTTGCGCGGGTAGAGGTAGCCGCTGTGCGGAGCCGAGAACGCGTACAGGCGCTCCCGGAAGAACACCAGGCTGGGGTTGTTGTGGTCGTCGGCCTCGAGCGGCTCGAACAGCGTCCGCAGCCGGCGGTCGCGCGTCTCGAGGTCGTAGTCCTCGACGACGGTGCGCCCGTCCGTGCCGATGCACGCGGTGAACACGCGGCTTCCGTGTGCGACCGAGCGCGGATCGCCGAAGTACGACCACGAGCAGGGAGCGACCGTGCGCGGCTGCATCGCGAGCCCCCGCGTGCAGCCGCCCGACAGCAGCAGCATGACGGCGGCGAGGAGCGAGAGGGAGAAGGACCGTCCTGGAGTGAGCATGCCATGCACGCTCGGCCAGCGGCGGGTCCGCTAGTAGGCCACCAAGGTGGCCATACCACGCCACCCCATTCGCTCATCCGTCGGTCACCGGGACGGCATTCAGGCTCCCGCGGTCGGGGCGCCGCGCGATGGCGACGGGAACAAGGGCTCCGTGCGAGCGGCGTTGGCATCCAGCAGGCGACCGGCGTATCGCACCCATGCCACCGCGGAGGCGATCGCAGCCACGACGCCCGCGCCGGCGGCCAAGCCGAGCGAGACGTCCAGCAAAGCCCCGAGCGCAATTGCGATCGCCGCTCCACCGACGACGCTGTTGATCACGGCGATCGCGCTCGAGAAGGCGAACACCGGGCTGCGGTTCTCGATCGCCAGGCCCATGTTCGCGAAGACGCCTGCAGCGTCATCGTGTCCCGAGAGCAGAAACAGGTTCGCCCGCTGGCCGGCGATCTCCTGGTAGTAGTGGCGGAGCCGATTGATTGCCATGCCGTAGAGGAAATCCTCGGCCCCGCACTCGACGAGGCGCACGAACGTGACCGCGCCGAGGAGATACAGGGTCGGCAGCACGGTCAGCGCAAAGGCGTTGAAGACATCACCGACGTCGGAGATCTGCCCGACGAACCCCAGCGCGACGAGCGCGCTTGAGACCGAGAAGACGTAGACCGAGGCACGGGCAGCGCTCTCGCTCATCGTCTGAGACCTGGCGCCCTGCAGCGTGAAGTGCTCAGTCGTGACTGCCGTGAGCAATTGTTGCGGCTCGGGCGCGGCGCGCGGGTCGCCGCGGTCCGCGGTCTGGTCGCGCCGATCGTCCACTGACCCTCCTCTCCGAGTAGTCCGGCGGAGACTGCCACGCCTGCCGGCTCACCGCGGCGACGCCGCTGATCGTGTCCGTGCTGTCTAGGCGGTCGCGGAGCTCTGGGCCAGGGCCGCGCGCAACTGCTCCTCGGCCTCGGTGCTGAGCGAGGACTGCAGGACCTCGCCGCCGTACTCGCGGATCCGCTCGATCACCTTGTCGCGCGCTTCCGTGCTGCCGAGCACGATCAGCGCCGCGGCGCCCGGCTTCAGCCGGTCGCCGAGGTCCTTCATGAACGTGTCGTCCACGCCGACGTCCGACACCTTCCCGCCGAGCGCGCCACCGGCGGCCCCGAACGCCATGCCAAGCAGCGGCGCCAGGAAGATCAGGCCTATAAGCCCACCCCACAGCGCGCCGCCGGCGGCGCCGGACGCCGTCGGGTTCGTCGACTGGTGGAGCTTGATTTTGCCGTCCTGGTTCTCGACGACGACGGCGTCCTGCAGCGTCACCAGGTGCTCCTTCGTCATCTCGATCAGTTGCTGCCGGACTTTCTCCGCAGTGTCGCGGTCGGGATAGGCGACTGCCACCAGCGCGCTCATGCCTGCTCTCCTCGTCGAGGTCGGGTGCCCATCGTGGGGTGCGCCGCCGGCGGAAGCAATGGGGCGGTCTGGTGTGACTCGGGGGAAGCAGGCACCCCCGCCGGCTCGGCGGCGGCGTAGAGCACGACGGTCCCGGCGAGAAAGTCCGGCAGCGCGCGCCGGCGCGCGTCGAACAGCACCGGGATGAAGCCCGCGAACAGCGGGATGATCGCGAGCCCGAGGCCGATGACGCGCACCACCGAGCGGCCGACCCCGGGATGCTTGCCGGTCCGCGTGATGACGCGCAGCGCCATGACCCGCATCCCCGGCGTCTGGCCCGCGGTACTCCAGAACAGCACGAAGTAGAAACCGACGAAGGCGATCCAGGCGATCCCCGCGAGGACCGTGCCGGCCGTGTCGAGGTTCGCATCGCCGACCAGCGAGGCGATGAGCGCGAGCACGGCGCCCACAGTCAGCACGATGATCTGCGCGAGCAGTGCGTCGAGCGCGAGCGCGACCGCCCGCGATGCGATCCCGGCGTAGGGCAACGCCGCAGGTGTCATGACGGCATCGGACGCGGACGTCGCAGCCACCCGCGCACCGTGCGCTCGGCCACGTCGTCCGCCGTGTGTGTGGCGCGGCGCACGTCGCCCACCATCTCCTGCGTCAGCGACATCGTCTGGGCGCTGATCGCTTCGAGGACCCGCGGGCTCGTGGAAACGTGCTCGACGACGCGGTCCATCTCGGGACTCTGCAATACGCGCTCGGTCAGCTCGTCGACGAACCGGCTGTCGAGCACCTGCACGACGAGGCGCTCCAGGCCGGGGCTGGCCAGCACGCGCTCGAGCGTGCGCTCGGTCAGTTCGTGGTCGAGCACCGCGGCGATGCGGACGTCGAGATCGGAGGCGGCAATGACCTCCTCGACGGTGGCCTTGAGCCGCGCGCGGGCGCTCGACTCCATGCGGCGCCCGTCGGCGGCCAGATCGTCGGCTGCGCGCCGCATCAGGTTCCCCACGACCGGGGCCCGGAGGGCGGCGCGCACCGGCAGCAGCGCGACGCGTCCCGCGGCTGCGCCCGCGCGCGCCCCGGCGGCCACCGCGCCGAGGGCCAGGTCACGGCTGTCGACTGGCTGTCCGGTCATGCGAGGCTCCTCCTCTGCAGCTGGGGCCGGAAGCGTCGCCGCTCCGGCAGCGCCAGCCTACAGGGGACGCATGCGTGCCTGTGGTGGTGCGCGTACGACTGGGATCGTCGCGGTGACGCGGGTGCCCCGCCCGGGGCTCGAGTCGATCTCGAGCCTCCCGCCGACCGCGGCGATCCGGTCGCGCATGCTGGTGAAGCCCATACCGCCGTCGACCCGCGCCGGATCGAAGCCGGGGCCGTCGTCGCGCACCTCGAACATCAGGGCGCCGTTGTCGAACAGGTCGATCACCGTCGTCGTCGCTCCCCGCGCGTGCTTCGCCGCGTTCTGCATCGCCTCGAGGCAGGAGAAGTAGGCGGCCGTCTCGACCTCGCGCGTATAGCGGCCGACACCGGTCGCGTACACCTTGGTCGGGAGCGCGGACTGCAGCGCCGCTGATCGCAGCGCCTCGACCAGGCCTCGGCTCAGCGGCGCCGGATAGATCCCGCGCGCGAGCGCGCGCAGCTCGTCGAGCGCCTCCTCGACCTCCTTGCCCAGACCGCGCAGGAGCTCGGCCTGGCCGTTGCCGTCGGCGGATCCCTCCGCGGCGAGCTCGAGCCTGATCCGGAGCGCGACCAGCCGCTGCTGCGCACCGTCGTGGAGGTCGGCCTCGATCCGGCGGCGCTCGTCGTCGGCGGCCGCCTGGATGCGGGCGCGCGACTCACCGATCTCCTGCAGCAACGACGAGGTCTGGACGGAGAGCCGGTGGTTGTCGAGTGTCATCACCGCGTAGGAGGTCGCGCTCTCGATGAACGCGTGATCGGCCTGGAGCGCCGGGTCGTGCACGATCGCGGCGACCCGCCGCTCGCCGTCGACGACCTCGGTCACGCTGCGGGCCGGCTCGAGCGCGTCGAGGTCCACGCTTCGGCCCTGGGCGTCGACCCAGTGGCCGCCGCGCTCGTCGCCGATCCGGTAGAGGATGTCGAGCGACGGGTCCTCGAACGCCTCGGCCAGCGCGTCGCGCAGGTGCTCGGGACGCGGGTGTGCGCGCAGCCGCGTCGCCAGCCGTTCCATCGCGACCGCGATGAACAGCCGCCAGCGGATCAGGCCGACCAGGATCGCGCACGCTATCGCGGGCAACGCCAGCGCGATCACCCAGACCGTCGCCGTCGTGAACGTCGAGTCCTGATCGATCGCGCGTGCTCCGAAGCCCACTGCGAGCGCGACCAGCCGCGCGCTCGCGACGATCGCCACGGGCGCGAGCAGGCGCCGCAACAGGTGCGTCGCATGCTCGAGCCGCCATAGCAGCCGCACCGTCGCCGCCGCGAAGATGGCGACGGTGAGCAGCTCGCGCAACGGCCGGATCACGCCCTCCACGAACGCCGGCTCGCTGCCGGCGAGCATGAAGGCGTTGCCGGGGCAGTCCGTGTCACATGACATGTAGGCCGACGGCGCCGGGTAGCTCTCGACGAGCAGCGCCGTGGGCAGGTAGAGCAGACCGGCGACGACGGCGATAGCGACGACGAGGATCCGGTCGGGGCGCGCGAGCCGGCCGGACGGGAACGCGAGCACCACCCAGACCAGCGCCACCTCGGCCAGCCAGCCGGAAACCCTCCCGATGCTGTAGAGCAGCTCGTCGGAGGACCCGGAGAGCGTGGTCAGGAACCAGCCGAAGCCCGTGGCGACGAGCAGCGTGCCGAAGCGCTCGAACGGCGGATGCCGGCGCGCGTAGGCTCCGACCGCGATCGGCACCCCGACGGTGAGCGCCCGGAGCGCGGCCTCCAGCCACGCGTACTCCGAGTCGGTCCCGGAGAGCGTGATCGCGACCGTGATCGCACAGAGCCCCAGCGCCACGGCGCCCAGAGCGATCGAGACCGGCGACTTGGAGGGCGCGCTCACAGGGGCCTGGAGCCTCGCGCGGTCACGCGCGTGGCGGGTAGGTGAGTGCGACCCTATCCGGCTGTCAGTCCGGCGACAAGTGCTGCGCCTCCGGCCCGTGATCGCGCCACAGCCGGCGCAACAGGGCGGGGCCGAAGTCCTGCTTGCGCACGAGCGGCACAGCGTCGCCGAGCTGGGCCGCCGACGGCAGGTCGAATGCCTCCTCGATCGTGACCAGCACGACCAGTGTCTCCGGGTGCGAGGCGTGCAGCCGCCGCGCGACCTCGATGCCGTCGAGGCCGGGCATTCGGACGTCGAGCAGCACGAGCTCGGGTGCGAGCCGGTCGACGGCGCGTAGTGCCTCCTCGCCGTTCTCCGCTTCCCCGACGGGCTCGAATCCGGGCGTCGCGTCGATCACGTCGCGCGCGACGCCGCGGAACCGCGCCTGGTCGTCGACCGTGAGGACGCGGACGCTCACATGGCCGCCTGGATCACGAACATGTCGACGCGACTCTAGGTCCGCCCCGCGGGGGCGGCAATGGCGCGCACCCCCCGATGCGCGGGGGTGCGTGCGCCTCCGCGCTAAGACGCCCTCTCCGGCGCCGCTTCGGAATCGGCGAGGAACAGCAGTGCCGCCTTGACGCGCGGGCTGACCTCGTCGGCGGACTGCGAGTGCGAAAGGTTGAGCTTGAGGAAGATCGAGTTGATGTGCTTCTCGACCGCGCGCTTGGTCAGCACCAGCGTGTCGGAGATCGCAGTGTTGCTCTTGCCCTCGGCGATCGCCGCGAGCACCTCGAGCTCGCGCGGGGTCAGCTCGGCGAGCGATGAGCGCTCGCTGCGCGCCTTCGCCGCCACGAGCACTTCGACGATCTTCGGGTCGATTACCGACTGCCCTGTGGCGACCGCCTCGATCGCCGAGACGAGCTGGCGGCGGTCGTGGACCCGCTCCTTGAGCAGGTAGGCGCGGCCGTCCGAGCCGGACTCCAGCAGCGCGAGTACGTAGCCCGGGTCGGCGTACTGGCTCAGCACCACGACGCCGATCTTCGGATGATCCGCACGCAGTTGCGCAGCGAGGCGGATGCCCTCGTCGGTGCTGCTCGGCGGCATCCGGATGTCGGTCACCACGACATCGGGCCGGCGCGCCTCGATCTCGCGTTGCAGCGAGTCGGCGTCGCCGCAGCCGGCCTCGACGACGATCTGCGGCGCGCCCGCGAGCACCTGCCGGATGCCCTCGCGCACGATGTAGCTGTCTTCCCCGAGCACGACGCGGATCGGCACCGGAGAAGCATAGGGCGGCGCAATCAGCGCTCGCCGTCCTCGGCGAAGCTGACCGCGATCCGCTCGCGCGGGTCGCGTCGCGCCGCCTCAGCCGAGCGCCGCAGGGCGCGCCGATCCGCGTCGATGAGCGGCCCGGCGAGCGAGCGTGGCCACAGGCGTGCGCCCAGCACGGCGTTCAGCTCGGCCGCGATGAGCAGCAGCTTGCCGCCGAGCCACAGCCACGACAGCAGCCCGATCACCGCGGCGAACATGCCGTAGGTCTCGCTCGCGCGGCGCACGGTCTGCTCGAAGTACACCCCTCCGATCGATTGCAGCGCGATCCACCCGGCCGCCGCCACCAGCACGCCCGGGACGAGCGCCCGCCAGGGGACCGAGGCCGGGGTGCCGAGCCGGAAGAGGACGAACATGACGGCGACGTCGAACCCGGCCGAGGCCGCGAAGCCGAGCACCCGCTCGCCCGTGTCGCCGACCGCCCCCGCCGCCGCGATCCCGCCGACCACCGTGGCCGCGATCACCGTCGCCCCGAGCAGGAGCAGCATGACCAGGCCGCGTACCCGCGCGGCGAGCGCGTCCGGGCGCGCGGTCGGAGGGACGTCCCACACGCGGGCGAACGCGCGGCCGAGCGCGAGCGTCAGCCCCAGCCCGCCGAACAGCGCGGTGACCAGCCCGAGCGCGAGCGCCGGGCCGCTCCCGGTGAGCGTCCCCACCTCGCCGCGCACCTGCGGCCCGACGACCGGCATCTCGGCGAACAGCGAGTCGACGATCTCCTTCCGCAGCGCCGCGTCCTCGGCGAGGAAGCCGACGAGCGAGACGAACACGAGCAGCAACGGGAAGATCGAGAAGAACGCGTAGTAGGCGACCAGCGCCGCCAGGCCGGAGGCGCGGTCGTCGATGAACTTGCGCGCTACGGCGACCGCCAGCGCGGCCGGCGCATGCCGGCGTTGCCACCGGTCCAGGCCTTCACGCACGTCCTCAGGGTTGGCTCGGCGCGAGCACGCCCGGCGCGCCGGGCGGCTGGTCGCCGCCTCGCCGGTCCGTGGCCTCGCGCGCGATCTGGCGCCGGAGCGCCTCGACGCCGCCGAGCAGCAGCGCGATCAGCAGCAGCGCCGGCAGCGGGCGCCGCAGGCCCTCGGTCGGGCCCCACCACAACAGCGCTACGACGAGTGCGGCGGCGAACAGGTACGCCCAGAGCGGCTCGCCGAGCGGCGCGACCCAGGACCGGAGCTTCGTCGCCGCTCGGCTCGGGCCGGCCAGTGCGACGCCGATCAGGATGACCAGGCCGTAGACGACCACCGCGATCCCGCCGTCGCGCAGCAGGTCGGTGCTGATGTCCCAGGCCTGCAGCGCGGCCGGCTCGGCGGCGGCGTTGCGCGCGAGCGCTTCGGCGACCGTGTCGCCGGCCAGCGAGCGGATCAGCAGCACCGCCACGCCCACCACGACGAGCCCGATGCCGATCGTGCGCAACACCGCGCGGCGGCGGTCGCGCGCCAGCCAGATCGCGGCCGCGGCGCACACGAGCGTCAGCAGCGGCAGCACGATCGACAGCCCGCGGATCAGCTTCACGACGTCCTGCGCGGCGGACAGCTGGTCGGGACGCAGGATCTCCAGCCGCGCCGCCGTCGGCGGCAGGCGCTCGGCGAGCGTGTCGCTGAGGCCGACGCGGGTCGCGAGCGCGGCGACCAGCGCCTGCAGGTCGAGGAAGACGCCATCCTCGCCCGACACGAACCGCCCGCGCTCGCCGCGGATCACCACGCCGAGCTTCTCGTGCGCGGCGCGGGTGGCGTCCTCCCACGCGGTCTGGAAGCGGGCATCCGAGAGTGCCTGGAGCGCCCTCTGCTGCACGCGCCCGCGCAACTCGCCGGCGATCGGCCCGGCGAGAGGATCGAGCCGCGGCGGCAGCGCCGAGCTGATCTGCGCCTCGACGTCGACGTTCTCGAACAACTGGTCGGTGAGGTAGTTGCTGAGCGCGCGCTGGATCTGCGGGTCGGCGAGCAGCGCGGCGCTGGTCTCGGTCCAGTTGTCGGTCTCGAGCACCTGGCGCTTGGCCCAGATCGCGAAGACCGAGACGAGCGCGAGCACCGCGGCGAGCACGGCGAGCGCCGGCGGCAGCCAGCGCGGCGCTCGGCGCGGCGGGCTCGGCGAGGGTTCGGGGTCGTCGCTCATCAGCCGCGAGAGTGCCAGGCGCTCCGGCGGCAAGGCAAAATGGTGCCTGGCGGCGTCAGTGCGGGGAGGCGATCACCACCCAGCGGTCAGGAGCCGGACTTCAGCACGATTCACGCGTGCTCAACTCGGCTCGAGCGTCGGCGGCAGCCCGAAGGCGGGGAAGAGCGTCGCGTCGAACGTCGTGATCTCTGCGATCCCGCCCTGCTCGATCCGGATCACATCGAGCTTGAATGCGCGCCACTGGGTGTCACCGGGCGCGCGCTGGTAGCTCGCGGCGGTCGGCATCCGGTTCGCGCGCGTCGGGACGAGCCGCCAGTCGCCGAAGCCGGTCGCGGCGTCGCGTGCCAGCTGCGCGACCGCGTCGCGCCCCTCGTACACCCACGGATGCGGCGGCATCGTGACGCGGATGTCCTGGCGCATCAGCTCGATCGCGGCCTCGGTGTCGCCGCTCTGGTGCGTGTCGATGAACCCTTGCAGCAACGCCCGCTCGGTCGCGTCGAGGTCGGCGCCGGCCGGCGCGCCCTCGCGCGCGGGGCGGTGCGCCGCGAGCGACGCGCGTGCGCGCTGGAGGGCGCTGTTGACCGCGGGCACGCTCATCTCGAGGGCTGCCGCGGTCTCGGCCGCCGACCAGTCGAGCACCTCGCGCATGATCAGCACGGCGCGCTGGCGCGGCGGCAGCCGCTGGATCAGCGCGATGTAGGCGAGCTCGATCGTCTCGCGCTCCAAGACGACGGCATCGGGCTCATCCTCGCGCGGCGCGACCTCGTCCAGCAGCCGGTCCGGGTACGGCTGCAGCCAGGGCACCTCGGCGAACGAGCGGAAGTCGGCGGCGCCGCGCTTGCGCCGGCGCAGGCTGTCCAGGCACGCGTTCGTCGCGATCCGGTACAGCCACGCGCGGAGCGCGCTGCCGCCGGTGGCTCCCGCGCGATGTCGCCACGCGCGCAGGAACGTCTCCTGGACCAGGTCCTCGGCCTCCTCGAACGAGCCGAGCATGCGATAGCAGTGGACGTGCAGCTCGCGCCGGTGCCGCTCGGCGAGCGCGGCGAAGGCTGTCTCGCTCGCGATCATCCGAGCGCGGTCTTGTCGTTGGGGAGGAGTTCACTCATACGGCGTGTAACGTCGCACGCCGCACCGACTCATCGGTCGCCGATGGATGCGCCCAGCTCGGCGGCGACCGCGAGCACGAGCGGCACCTCGTCCGGCGTCGTGCGGAAGTTGACGAAGCACGCGCGCAGGCAGGCGCGGCCGTCGACGGCCGCGGGCGCGAGGAAGATGCGACCGTCGCGCATCATCGCGCGGGCGAGCGCGACGTTGTGGCTGTCGACGTCGGCGACCCCGGGGGGCACGTGGCGGAAGCAGACGGTGGAGAGCATCGGGTCGTGCAGCAGATCGAAGTCGGGCGCCTCCCGCACCAGCTCGGTCAGGCGCCGGGCGTTGGAGAGCGTGCGCTCGATCCAGGCGCGGTACTGCACGGCACCGTGCACCCGGAACGCCATCCACAGCCGCAGCGAGCGCAGCGGGCGGGAGTACTCCAGCGTGCGGTCGACCGGGTTCGCGACGTCGCCCTCGTGCAGCATGTAGCGCTCCTCATGGCCGAACGCAGCCTCCAGCGGGCCTTCGTCGCGCAGCATCACCACGCTGCAGCTCTTCTGCAGGCCGAGCCACTTGTGCGCGTCCAGCGTCGCCGAGTCCGCGCGCTCGATGCCGGCGAACAGCGCCGCCGCCGTCGGAGCCGCCGCGGCCGGGAGCCCGTAAGCGCCGTCGACGTGCAGCCAGACCCCGTGGAGCTCGCACACCTGGGCGATCGCGTCGAGCGGGTCGACCGCGCCGGTCAGGGTCGTGCCGGCGGTCGCGACGACCGCGACCGGCACGACGCCCGCGGCGACGTCGCCCTCGAGCGCTTCGTCCAGCGCGTCGACCCGCATCCGGCGCAGCTCGTCGATCGGGATGCGGCGGATCGCAGCGCTCCCCAGCCCGCACGTCTCGACCGCGCGCACGACCGATTGATGCGCCTCGTCGGAGCAGTAGACGGCCGCGCGCCGCGTGCCGATGCCGTCCACGCGCGCGCCCGGCAGCGCGCGCTCGCGCGCGGCCAGCAGCGCGGTCAGGTTCGACGTCATGCCGCCGCTCGTGAAGGCTCCCTCGGCGAGCGGGAAGCCGATGAAGTCCGCGACCCAGCGCAGCGCCTGCTCCTCGACCAGGTCGGCGCCGCCGGCCGACGTGGCGAGGTTGGCGTCGTACGTGGCGGCGAGCGCGGAGGCGAGCACGCCGATCTCGAGCCCCGTCGAGCCGATGTAGGCGAGGAACAGCGGGCGCGAGGGAGAGACGCTGGCGTCGAGCACGCGGGCGGCGTCGGCGAGCGCGGCCTCGGCGTCGCCCGCGCCCTCCGGCAGCGCGGCGCCGAAGCGCGCGGCGAGCGCGGGGTCGAGCTCGGGCTCGGCTGTGCGCGGGCTGTCGAACGACGCCCAGGCGTCGGCGATCACGCGGCCGAGGTCTGCGAGCACGCGTTCGCGGTCCGCGAGCGCCGGCAGGGCGGCCTGGTCGTGCTGCGCTCGCGAGCCCGTGCGGGCGGTGTCGTGCGAAGCGCTCACACCGACAGAGATAGCGCGTCGCGCGCTTTGGGGTCAGCTCCTGCGGCGGGGTCAGCCCTCATGCGGCTCTTCGTGCCAGTGCTGCAGCGCCTCGCCGATGTGCTCGGTCATCAGGCGGGCGGCCAGCTCGCCGTCCTGCGCTGCGACCGCGCCCGCGATCGCGCGGTGCTCGGCGACGTCCGCCATGCGCCATTCGGCGCTGGTCGCGCGCGCGGCCAGCAGACGGCGGCCGATCTCGACGATCCACAGCGAGGCGAGCACCGATACGAGCTCGGGATTGCCGGTCGCGCCGGCGAGCAGCAGGTGGAAGTCGCGGCTCGCGTCGTGCGCCTCGATCCGGCTCTCGGCGGCGGCCTCGCGTTCGATCGTCTCCTGCATTCGCAGCAGGTCGCCGTGCGAGCGGCGCGCCGCGGCCAGTCGAGCGATCCCGGGCTCGACCAGCGAGCGGACCTCGAGCCGGCGCAGCACGTCGTCGAGCCCGGGGCTGGCGGCGCGGAAGCCGCGGTTCGGAACGAACTCTGCGAGCCCTTCGCCGGTCAGCCGGCGCAGCGCCTCGCGCACCGGCGTGCGCGAGATGCCGAGCTGCTCGGCGAGCTCGACCTGCCCGAGTCGTGCGCCCGGCGGGATCTCGCCCTCGATCACCATCGAGCGGATGCGCTGGTAGGCGAGATCGACCACGGAGTCGGCCCTGATATGACCCGAGGCCGTGGACGCGAGCAATTCCATGGCGCGAAAGTATTGCACGAATCCATTCGAATGGATACATTCGTACCCGTGGGGAATCACGCCGACGAGCGGAAGGGGCGCATGAGGGGAACGCGAGCTGTTCGGGTGCTGCATGAGGGGACGCCGGCCTGGGGCCGGCGCGAGGGTGACGAGATCGTCCTCGAGTCGGGCGAGCGGATCGCGGAGGCCGGCGCCGACTACCTCGCGCCGGCCGAGCCGACCAAGATCATCGCCGTGCACCTGACGTACGCGAGCCGGGTCGACGAGTACGCCGCCCGCCGCCCACCGCAGCCGTCGTACTTCATGAAGCCGCCGACGACGCTCAACGGCCACCGCGGCGTCGTCCGCCGCCCCGCGGGCACGCGCTTTCTCAACTACGAGGGCGAGCTCGCGGTCGTGATCGGCGAGCGCATGCACGGCGTCGGGATCGACCGCGCCCTCGACCACGTCGCCGGCTACACCTGCGCCAACGACGTCGGCCTGCACGACTTCCGCCACGCCGACCGGGGCTCGATGCTGCGCGTCAAGGGACAGGACGGCTTCCTCCCGATGGGCCCCGAGCTCGTCCCCGCCGCCGACTTCGACCCGACCGACTTCACGTTGCGTACGTACGTGAACGGCGCCGTCGTCCAGGAGGGCGGCTCGGACGACCTGCTGTTCGGGGTCGCCTACCAGCTCGCCGATCTCTGCCGGCTGATCACGCTCGAACCCGGCGATGTGGTGCTCACGGGCACGCCGGCCAACTCGCGGCCGATGGAGCCCGGCGACACGGTCGAGGTCGAGATCGACGGGATCGGCCGGCTCACCAACACGATCGCCGAATGGGACGTCGACCTGACCGGCCCGGGCGAGCAGCCGGCCGTCTCCGCGAACACGTTGCACGTCGCGCTCGCCGTCCCCGAGGACGAGGCCGAGCGGATGGTGGAGAGGAGCACCACATGACCAAGATCCACGTCGACATGAACCTGTGCCAGAGCCACGGCGAGTGCACCTACGTCGCGCCGGACATCTTCGAACTGGGCGACGACGACGTGCTCGTGTGGAAGGAGGAGGTCGACCCGTCGCAGCGCGACCTGGCGGAGGAGGCGGCGAACGTCTGCCCGATGGCCGCCATCCGGGTCGAGGACTGAGTCGTGGAGCGGCCGATCGTCATCGTCGGCGCCTCGCTCGCGGGGCTGCGCGCGGCCCAGGCGATCCGCAAGGCCGGTCACGACGGCCGCGTCGTCGTGGTCGGCGCCGAGGAACGGCCGCCGTACACGCGCCCGCCGCTCTCCAAGGAGCTGTTGGCGGGCGAGTGGGAGCACGACCGCTGCGCGCTGCCGGGCGCGGACGTCGACGTCGAGTGGCGCCTCGGCACCGTCGCGACCGCGCTCGACGTCGCGCGCCGCGAGGTCGTGCTGGCGCCGGTGGGCGAGGCCGGCGGCGGCGACGCGCCGCACGGCGAGCGGCTCGGCTACGACAGGCTCCTGATCGCCACCGGCGCACGGCCGCGGCACTGGCCGGGCGACCCCATCGAGCTCGAGGGCGTGCACATGCTGCGGGAGCTCGACGACTCGCTCGCGTTGCGGGCCGCGCTCGACGAACGCCCGCGGCTCGCGGTCGTCGGCGCGGGGTTCATCGGCTGCGAGGTCGCGGCCACCGCGCGCAAGCGCGGGCTCGACGTGACCCTGATCGACGTCGCCGGCCACCCGATGACCGCGCTCGGCAGCGCGGTCGGCGCGCGCTGCGCCCAGCTCCATCGCGCGCGCGGCGTCGAGCTGCGGCTCGGCTCCGGGGTCGACGCGTTCGAGGGCGCCGGCCGGCTCGAGGCGGTCCGCCTCGCCGACGGCACCCGCGTCGAGGCGGACATCGCGGTCGTCGCGCTCGGCGCGGTCCCCAACACCGACTGGCTCGCCGACTCCGGGCTGGAGCTGCAGCCCGGCGTCGTGTGCGACGCGACGCTCGCCGCCCGCGACGCCGACGGCGTGTTCTGCGCGGGCGACGTCGCCGCCTGGCCGCACCCGATGGCGGGCGACGCGCTGATCCGGATCGAGCACTGGACCAACGCCGCCGAGCAGGGCGCGGCCGCCGCGCGCAACCTGCTCGCGCCGCCGGACGAGCGCGAGCCGTACGCGGCCGTGCCGTACTTCTGGTCGGACCAGTACGACGTCAAGATCCAATCGGTCGGGCTGCCCGCGCGCGCCGAGCGCGTGACCGTGCTCGAGGCGACGCCGGAGGGCGACCGGCTCGTGCTCGGCGGCGAGCGCGACGGCCGGCTCGTCGCGGCGATCGGCTTCAACGCGATGCGGCGGCTGGCGTTCTATCGCGGCCGGCTCGCGGCGATGCCCCCGTTCGACGAGGTCGTCGCGGCAGTGCGCGCGGACGAGAAGGCGCTCGGCGATCCCGCGGCGGTGGCGGCATGACCGGCGCGGCCGCGCGCGACGGCGCGCCGACCAGGGCGCTCATCCTCCAGCACGGCGACTGGGGCCCGCCGGGGCTGCTGGCCGACTGGCTCGACGAGCGCGGCATCCCGTACGACCTGCACCGCACGTACGTCGGCGCGCCGATGCCCGACCCGAGCGGCTACGCGTTCATAGCCACGCTCGGCTCGAACCGCAACCCGAACGACACCGACGACCCGGCAGTCGCCGCGGAGCTCGTGTTCCTGCGCGACGCGATCGCCGCGCAGGTGCCCGTGCTCGGCCTGTGCTTCGGCGGCCAGGCGCTCGCGGCGGCGCTCGGCGCCGGCATCGAGACCGCGCCGCAACCCGAGCTGGGCTGGACGGAGATCGAGACCGACGAGCCAGAGCTCGTACCGCGCGGCCCGTGGCTCTCATGGCACTACGACCGGTTCGCGATCCCGCCCGGTGCGACCGAGATCGCCCGCACCGGCGCCGCGAGCCAGGCGTTCCGCCACGGCCGTCACCTCGGCGTCCAGTTCCACCCCGAGAGCACGGTCGAGATCGTCGAGCAGTGGGCGGGGAGCGACCGCGAGCGGCTCGCGCAGCTCGGCCTCGGCGACGGGAGCGAGCTGATCGCGGCCACGCCCGAGCAGCGCGAGGCGGCCCGGCGGGCCGCGTTCGCCCTGTTCGACGGCTTCCTGGAAAGAGCGAACGCCGCGCCGGTCGCGGCGAGGAGGGGATGATGGCGCAGAGCGAGCTGGTGGGACACCCGCCGCAGCTGTCGGAGGCGTCGGTCAGCTCGGTGCGGGTGATCTATCCCGACCTGCACGGCGTGCCGCGCGGGAAGGACGTGCCGCTGGTCGAGTTCGACCGCATCTCCGAGCACGGTCTGGCGTTCTGCGCCGCCGTGATGTCGACCGACCTGCGCCACACGCCGGTGCTCGGCGGTGAGATCGGCTACCCGGACCTGATCGCGCGGCCCGACCTGTCGACGCTCACGCTGCTGCCGTGGGAGCAGGGCGTGGCGTCGTGCATCGCCGACGTGCACCCGGTCGCAGAGGGCAGGCCGGTGCCTGCCGACCCCCGCGGCGCCGTCCGCCGCGCGGTCGCCGCCTTCGAGGAGCTCGGGCTGGCCCCGATCGTCGGCCCCGAGCTCGAGTTCTTCCTGTTCGAGCCCGACCCCGCCGCGCCCGGCGGCCTCAAGCGCTACGTCGACAACCTGAGCATGGTCTACACGGTCGGCCCGCAGGCCGACCCGCGCGGGATCGTGCGCCAGATGACCGAGGCGATGGCCGGCATGGGCATGGGCACGTTCGCGGCCAACCACGAGTTCATGAACTCGCAGTACGAGATCAACCTGCGCCACGGGCCCGCGCTGACGGCGGCCGATCGCGCGTTCCGGCTCAAGTCGGCGGTCAAGGACATCGCCGCGCAGGCCGGGATGGTCGCCACGTTCATGGGCAAGCCGTTCAACGACCAGGGCGGCTCCGGCTTCCACCTGCACGTCAGCGCCGACCGCGACGACGACAACGCGTTCTTCGACCGCGACGGCGCCGACGGCGTGTCCGACGAGCTGCGCCGCTTCACCGCCGGCGTGCTCGCCCACGCGCCCGCGCTGATGGCGTTCCTGAACCCGACGATCAATGCCTACCGGCGGATCGTCCCCGACTCGCTGGCGCCGATCAACATCAGCTGGGGCTGGGACAACCGGACCGCGTTCGTGCGCATCCCGGCCGAGCGCGGCCGTGCGACGCGGGTCGAGATCCGCATCGGCGACGGCAGCGCGAACCCGTACCTGGCGATCGCCGCGGTGCTGTTCGCCGGCCTGCACGGGCTGCACGAGGAGTTGCCGCTGCCGGATCCGGTCTCCGGCGACGCCTACCGGCAGGAGGCCGGCGGCTCCGTCCCGCTGAGCCTCGACGCCGCGCTCGACGCGCTCGAGGCGGACGACCACCTGCGCGAGGCGATCGGCCACGCGATCGTGGAGCCGTTCGTCGCCATGAAGCGCTTCGAGCTCGAACGCCACCGCACCTGGGTCTCCGACTGGGAGCGCGACGAGTACCTCCACCACCTGTAAGGGGCGGACATGACGCTGACCGAGACGATCGACCTCTCCGACCACGACGCATTCCTCGATGCGGTGCCGTACGACTGGTTCCGCACGCTGCGGCGCGAGGCGCCGGTCTACTTCAACCCCGAGGCGGACGGCCCCGGCTTCTACGCGATCACCCGCTACGCGGACATCCGCGAGGTCCACCGCCACGTCGACATCTACTCGTCGGAGCTCGGCGGGACGTCGCTGGAGGATCTCGACGCCGAGCAGCTCGAGGCGCGCAAGTCGATGATCGACATGGACCCGCCGCGCCACGACGAGCTGCGCGGCCTGATCGCGCGCCGCTTCACACCGCGCGCGGTGTTGGTGTGGGAGGACGCCGTGCGCACCGTCACCGACCGCGTGCTCGACGCCGCGCTCGAGCACGAGGAGTTCGACTTCGTCGAGCAGATCTCGTCGGAGATCCCCATGCAGGTGTTCGCGGAGATCCTCGGCGTGCCGCAGGAGGACCGCCGCCACATCATCGAGCTCGGCGACCGGCTGCTCGGCAACCAGGACCCGGAGTACTTCGTGCCGCCGGACCCGTCGCACCGGCTGCTGCCGTTCTCCAGCCCGGCGGCGCTGGAGATGTTCGAGTTCGCGCGCAAGATGGCCGCCGCGCGGCGCAAGAACCCGGGCAACGACATCATCACCCAGCTCGCCTTCGAGCCGCTCACCCAGCGCGAGTTCGACGTCTATTTCGTGCTGCTCGCCACCGCGGGGAACGAGACCACGCGGCACACGATCACGCACGGGCTGATCGCGCTGTGCGAGCACCCGGAGCAGCTCGAGCGGCTGCGCAGCGACCCGGCGCTGTACAAGCCGGCGGCCGAGGAGATGCTGCGCTGGGCGACGCCGGTGCACCACTTCCGGCGCACGACGACGCGCGAGGCCGAGCTCGGCGGGGCGACGATCCCCGCGGGCGCGAAGGTCACTACGTGGCTGGTATCCGGCAACCGCGACGAGGACGTATTCGAGAACCCGGACACCTTCGACGTCGGCCGCGAGCCGAACAAGCACATGGCGTTCGGGCCGGGCGGGATCCACACCTGCATGGGCGCGCACCTGGCGCGCATGGAGGTGCGGATCGCGTTCGAGGAGCTGCTGAAGCGAGTCGACACGATCGAGATGACCGGCAGGCCGGAGCGGCTGCGGTCGAACTTCTTCAACGGGATCAAGCGGATGCCGGTACGGGTGACGCGATGATCGCGCTGCGCCGGATCGATCACGTGCGCCTGCGTGTGGCCGACGTGGGGGAGGCGACGGCGCGCTGGGCCGCGCAGTTCGGGCTGGTCGCGCGCGCGCCCGGGCGGCTCGCGTGCGACGACGAGGCGTTCTGCCTCGAGCTGGCGGCCGACGAGCCGCACGTCGCGTACGAGCTGCGGCGCTCGTGCTCGCTCGACGACGCCCGCGCGCACCTCGGCGGCTGCGAGGTGCCGTGGGAGGAGCGCGACGGTGGGCTGCTGGTGCGCGACCCGGACGGCAACGGCGTGCTGGTCCTGCCCTACCGCGAGAGCGCGCCGTGGGTGCCGCATGCACGACCGGCGGGCGAGCGCAACGTCGGCGCCCCCCGCAAGCTCGGCCACGTGAACTTCCTCACCGGTGCGATGTCCGAGCAGGTCGACTTCTACACGCGCGTGCTCGGCATGGAGATCACCGACTGGCTCGGCGACGACGGCGTCTGGTTCCACGTCAACAGCGACCACCACGTGATGGCGCTGATCGACAAGGGCTCCGCCCACTTCCATCACCTGGCCTTCGACGTCGTCGACATCGGGCAGATGCGCGCGGCGCTCGATCACCTGGGCCGGCACGGCCGCTGGCTCGGCTGGGGCCCGACGCGCCACGGCGTCGGCGGCAACATCGCGTCCTACGTGCGGATCGTCGAGGAGGAGTGCTTCGTCGAGCTGTACTGCGACATGGAGCAGCTCGAGGCGGATCACGAGCCGCGCCGCTGGCCCGACGACCGCTTCTCGTCGAACACCTGGGGTCCGCTGCCGCCGCGCTCGTACTTCCGCTTCGACGACGCCGCGGTGGAGTCCGAGCGCGAGAGCCTGGAGATGCTGGCATGACCCTGCAGGGCTACACCACCCCGCGCACGACGACCGGGCGGGCGAGCCTCGTGCCGCCGCCGCCGTGGCACTACGTCGGCGACTTCCTCGTCGTCGACTACTGGGCCGATCCCGACGCGTGCGTCGCGCTGTTGCCGCCCGGGCTCGACCCGCACCCGGACCCCGGCCGCTGCGCCGCCGTGTTCGCCGACTGGCAGTCGTGCAGCGACAGCGGCGACGAGCTGATCGACCCGATCCGCTCGCACTACCGCGAGTTCTTCATCGTCGTCAACGCGCTGCTCGACGGCGAGGAGGTCACGACCTGCCCGTTCATCTGGGTCGACCAGGACTTCGCGCTCGCGCGCGGCTGGATCCAGGGCTTCCCGAAGAAGCTCGGCTCGATCTGGATGACGCGCACGTTCGGGCTCGACGTCGCCGCGGACCCCGGGATGACCGGCCGCCACGGCGCCACGTGCTCCGCGCGGGGTCGCGCGATCGCCGACATGACCGTGGAGCTCGAGGGCATCTCCGAGGACGGCCCGCGCCACAACGCGCCGCCGATCGTCAACGTGCGCCACTTCCCGCGGCTCGCCGCGGGCCGGCACGACGACCCGCAGGTGCACGAGCTGGTGCGCGCGGTGAGCCGCGACCGCGCCGGCTCGGCCGTCCACGCCGGCCCGGCGACGCTGACGCTGCACCCGGAGCCGCACGAGGAGCACGACGTGCTCGCACCGATCCGGATCGACCGCGGCTACCGCTTCACGTTCGGCTACACGGTCGACGACCTCGTGACGGTCAAGGAGATCGCATGAGCGCGCGCGCAGAGGGCACGTCGGCACGGCGCGACTGCTCGAACTCACCGGCCGGGAGGATCGCATGAGCACGCTCGCGGAGCGCGTCGAGGTCGCGGGCGTCGCGGTCTCGCCGGACCACTACATCGGCGGCGAGCGGGTCGCGTCGGCGGAGCGCTTCGAGGACCGCTCGCCGATCGACCAGAGCCTGCTCGCCGAGGTCTCCCGCGCGGGCGCGGACGAGGTGGACCGGGCCGTGCGCGCCGCGCACGACGCGTTCGCCTCCTGGGCGGCGCTCGGGCCGGCCGGCCGCGCGCCGTACCTGCGCCGCCTCGCCGACCTGATCGACGCCAACGTCGAGCGGCTCGCCGCTGTCGAGTGCGCCGACATGGCGATGCTGCTGCGCTCGCTGCGCGCGCGAGTGATCTCGCGCGGAGCGCGCAACTACCGCGCCTACGCCGACCTCGCGGTCGCGTACGAGGAGCGCGACTGGCGCTCGAACGGCACCTGGAACCGCGTGCAGCGGATGCCCGCCGGCCCGGCCGCGGTGATCACGCCGTGGAACGCGCCGTTCATGCTCTCGACCTGGAAGACCGCGCCGGCGCTCGCCGCCGGCTGCACGGTCGTGCTCAAGCCTGCCGAGTGGTCGCCGCTCTCGTGCTCGTTGCTGGCCGACCTCGCGGACGAGGCGGGGCTCCCACCCGGCGTGTTCAACGTCGTGCAGGGGATCGGCGAGGAGGCCGGCGCCGCGCTCGTCGCGCACCCGCTGCTGCGCCGCGTGTCGTTCACCGGCTCGCCCGAGACCGGGCGGCTGATCGCCGGTTCGGCGGCGGCCAGGCTGGTCCCGTTCACCGCCGAGCTCGGCGGCAAGAACCCGTTCCTTGTGTTCGCCGATGCCGACCTCGACGCCGCCGCGCGCAAGGCCGCCGGCCAGTACGACGACGCCGGCCAGGTCTGCCTGTCGGGCACCCGCCTGCTGGTCGAGGAGTCGGTCCGCGACGAGTTCCTCGCGCGCTTCGACGCGGCGGTCGACGAGCACGTGCTCGGCGACCCGCGCGACGACGCGACGACCGTGTCGCCGATGATCCATCCCGATCACGTCGCGCGCGTCGAGGGCTTCGTGCAAAGGGCGCGCGAGAGCGGCCAGCAGATCCTGCGCGGCGGGCGCCGGCTGGACGGCCTGTTCTTCGAGCCGACGCTGATCGCACCGGCGTCCAACGACGCCGAGATCGTCCAGCGCGAGGTGTTCGGCCCGGTGCTCACGCTGCAGACGTTCGGCTCCGAGGAGGAGGCGATCGCGCTCGCGAACTCGACCGAGTACGGCCTCGCCGGGCTCGTGTACACCGGCTCGATGGGCCGCGCGGATCGCGTCGGGCGGGCGATCCGCGGCGGCACGATCTGGGTCAACACGTTCCTCGTGCGCGACCTGACCGCGCCGTTCGGCGGCATGGGCATCTCCGGCATCGGGCGCGAGGGCGGCGACTACGCGCTCGACTTCTACTCCGACCTCAAGACGCTGCAGATCCTCGAGGGCACGGTGGGATGACCGACGCGGAGGTCCTCGACGCGGTCGCCGGCCAGGCGGACTGGATGGAGGACCTGCTCGTGCGACTCGTCGAGGCGCCGACCGTGCTCGGCGCCGAGGAGCAGGGGCAGCGGCTGATGGAGGCGGCGTTCCGCGACTGCGGCCTCGACGTGCGCAGCGTGCCGCTCGACGCGGGCGCACTGCGCAACGCTCAGGGCGCCTCACCGTTCTCCTGGGATGTCGAGGGCAAGCGCAACGTAGTAGCCGACTGGGGCTCCGGCAACGGTCGCTCGCTGATCCTGAACGGGCACGTCGACGTCGTACCGCCGGCGGCCGAGGAGCTGTGGACGTCGCCGCCGTTCACCGCGCGCCGCGACGGCGACTGGCTCTACGGCCGCGGCGCCTGCGACATGAAGGCCGGGCTGGCCGCGATGACCGGTGCCGTGCGCGCGCTGCAGAGCGCCGGCGCCGCGCCCGCCGCGCGCGTGCAGCTGCAGTCGGTCGTCGAGGAGGAGTGCACCGGCCACGGCTCGCTGCAGTGCCTGCTCGACGGCGCGCATGCCGAGGCCTGCGTGATCACCGAGCCCCACCCCGACCACCTCACGGTCGCCCAGGTCGGTGTGCTGTGGTTCCACGTCGACGTCGCCGGCGTGCCCGCGCACGCCGCGCGCGCCGACCGGCTCGGCTTCAACGCGATCGCCGCGTCGTACGACGTGCTCGACGCTCTGCGCGCGCTCGAGGCGCGGCTCAACGCCGACCCGCCGCCGCCGTTCGATGTCTTCGAGCATCCGATCAACCTCAACCCCGGCCTGATCGCCGGCGGCGACTGGCCGTCGACGGTGGCCGCGACCTGCACGCTCTCGTGCCGGCTCGGCTTGTACCCGGGGCAGGATCCGAACGACTTGCGCGAGCAGGTCGAGGCGGTGGTGGCCCTCGCGGCCCCCGACGCCAGGGTCCGCTACGACGGCTTCGCCTGCGAGGGCGCGGTCGTCGACTCCGCCGAGCCGGTCGTGACCGCGCTCGGCGACGCCTACGCGCTGGTGCACGGGGAAAGACCCGCGCTGCAGGCGACCACCGCCACGACGGACGTCCGCCACTTCGTGCGGGCGGGCATCCCGGCGGTGTGCTTCGGACCGCGCGGAGAGCGGATCCACGGCATCGACGAGCGCGTCTCGCTGCGCTCGGTCACGGAGTCCGCGCAGGTGCTCGGGCTCTTCATCAGGGACTGGTGCGGCCTCGCCTGAGGCCGCGACGAGGAGAGGGGGAGTCGTGTCGGTGATCGACAAGGGGCCGGGCGCCGCCCAGGCCACGGCCGGCGAGTCGGCCAAGCTGCACCGGCGGGCGCTCGGGGTGCCCGAGCTGGTGTTCTTCATCGTCGCCGCGTCGGCGCCGCTGACCGCGGTCGCCGGCGGCCAGGCGGCGACCTACCTGGTGACGGGGAACAGGGGCGTCCCGTTCATGTTCATCCCGCTCGGGATCATGCTCGCCCTGTTCGCGATCGGCTATGCGGCGATGAGCCGCCACGTCACCAACGCGGGCGCGTTCTACGCGTACGTGGCGCGTGGTCTGGGCAAGGTGCAGGCGGTCGGCGCCGCGTTCGTGGCGCTGATCGCCTACAACGCGATGCAGATCGGCATCTACGGGCTGTTCGGCGTCGCGATGGGCGCGTTCATGGCCGACAAGATCGGGATCGACCTCGAGTGGTACTGGTGGTGTCTGATCGGCGGGGGCGTGATCGGCATGCTCGGCGTGCTGCAGATCGACCTCAACGCGCGCGTGCTCGCGGTGCTGCTGATCCTCGAGGTGCTGGTCGTCGCGCTGTTCGACTTCGCGATCCTCGCCGACCCGGGGCCCGAGGGCATCACCGGCACGGGCTTCGATCCGGGGATCTCGTTCGGCACCGCCGTGGGCGCGACGCTGACGTTCTGCGTCGCCTCGTTCGTCGGCTTCGAGTCGGCCGCGATCTACTCGGAGGAGGTGCGCGACCCGAAGCGCACGGTCGCGCGCGCCACGTTCATCGCGATCGGCCTGATCGCCGTGTTCTACGCGCTGTCGAGCTGGCTCCTCGGCATCGCGGCGGGGCCGAACACGATCGTCGACCCGAACGCGCTCGTCGCTGCCGGGTTCACGACGCCCGACGGCGCCGCGCCCGATCCCACCACGGTGCTGTTCATCACCGGGGAGGACCGGCTCGGCGCGTTCTGGGGCGACTCGGCGTCGCTGCTGTTCGCCACGAGCCTGTTCGCGGCGCTGCTGTCGTTCCACAACGCGGTCGCGCGCTACGCGTTCGCGCTCGGCCGCGAGCGGGTGTTGCCGCGCGTGTTCAGCCACGTGCAGGGCCGCACCGGCGCGCCGTACGTCGCGTCGCTGACGCAGACTGTGCTCGCGCTCGGAGTCGTGATCGTGTTCGCGCTCGCCGACGCCGACCCGGTGCTGAAGCTGTTCACCTGGCTGACGAACCTCGGCGCGCTGGGCGTGTTGCTGCTGATGGCGGTCACGTCGTTCGCAGTCGTCGCGTACTTCCGCAAGCGGCCGGACGCGGCCGTGAGTGCGTGGGCGGGCGCGATCGCGCCGGCGATCGCGGGCGTGGCGCTGCTCGTCGTGCTCGTGCTGGGCGTCCTGAACTTCAACGTCCTGATCACCGGCTTGACCGACGCACCGACCGACACGATGGCGATCGTGCTGCCGGTGATCCTGTTCGGCGCCGGCCTGATCGGCCTCCTGCTCGGGGCGTGGTTGAAGTCGAACCGGCCCGACACGTTCGCGCGCATCGGAGAGGGCGCCGGCGCGGAGACGTAATGATCACGCTGGGCTGCGCCGATAGACTGGTCGGTGCAAGAAGTACCGGATCGCCGCGCCATCGCATACGGCGCGCTCCGGAGAAAGGAGGTCCGCATGACGCGGATCCGTTGCCTGCGCTGTCTGCGGCTTTGGTTCGCTGAGCGCGTCGGAGACCGGGCTAGCTGCCCGTTCTGCGGCGGGGCGCTCGACCAAGAGCTGCGATAGCCACAAAGGTGCCGGGCGGCCCGGATGGTCGCCCGGCTACCTGAGGCCTCAAGCGCGGTACAGCTTCTCGACGTAGTCGCGCATCATGCGCGTCGCCGAGAAGGCCGGGCCGTTCGTCTTGAGCGAGCGCCGCATGCGGGCGAGCCAGGCGACCGGCAGGTCCGACTCATCGCGGTCGTAGAACTCGCGCGCGACCTCGCGCTCCAGCAGCCGGTGCAGCTCGATCCCGTCGCGCCTGTCCTGTGCGGCGTGGTCGGGATCCTCCTCGCCGGGCAGCGCCCAGCCGTTCTCGCCGTCGTAGCCCTCGGCCCACCAGCCGTCCAGCACGCTGAGCTGCAGCCCGCCGTTGACCGCGGACTTCATCCCGCTCGTGCCGCTCGCCTCGAGCGGCGGGCGCGGCAGGTTGAGCCACACGTCGCAGCCGCGCACCATGCGCGCGGCGCTGGACAGGTCGTAGTCGTCGAGGTAGACGGCGCGGGCACCGATGTCCGGCGCCCACTTGAACGAGAACAGGTGCTGCACCATGCGCTTGCCGTCGTCGTCGCGCGGGTGCGCCTTGCCGGCCAGCACGAGCTGGACCGGACGGCCGTTGGAGAGGAGCGCAAGGGCGCGATCCGCGTCCTGGACGAGCAGGTGCAGCCGCTTGTAGGTCGCCAGTCGGCGCGCGAAGCCGATCGTCAGCGTGTCGGGGTCGAACCCGCCCGCGGCCGCCTCGACATAGCTGCGCGGCTCGTCGCGCCCGAGCCGGTCGAGCACGCTCTTGCCGCGTACGTAGTCGACGAAGTCGGCGCGCTGGCGGTTGCGCACGGCCCACAGCTCGTCGTCCGGAATGCCGTCGACGCCGGCCCACGTGGCGGGATCGGCGGCACGCTCCATCCAGCCCGCGCCGAGATGGCGGTCGAGCAGCTCGCGCATCGGGCCGCCGAGCCAGGTCGGGACATGCACCCCGTTGGTGACGTAACCGATCGGGACGTCCTCGATCGCGCGATCGGGCCACAGGTCGTGCCACATCCGGCGTGCAACCTCGCCGTGGCGGCGGCTGACGCCGTTCGCCGCGCGGCTGGTGCGCAGCGCGAACTGGCTGACGCCGAACGGCTCGCCCTCGTCGTCGGGCCGCGTGCGCCCGAGCCGGATGACCTCCGCGGGATCCGCGTGCAGCTCGCTGGTGACGCCCGCGAGCGCCTCCAGCACCTGGTCGGCGGGGTACGTGTCGTTGCCGGCCGGGACCGGCGTATGCGTGGTGAAGACGGTCTTGGTGCGCGCGGCGGCGACGCCTTCGGCGAGCGTGCCGCCGTGTGCGCGGGCGGCCTCGAGCGAGATGAACGCCGCGTGGCCCTCGTTGAGGTGCAGCAGGCCCGGCTTGATGCCCATCGCCTCCAGTGCTCGCAACCCGCCGACGCCGAGCAGCACGTACTGCGCCAGCCGCGCATCCGGCTCGCCGATGTACAGCCGCGACGTGATCCAGCGCGCGGCGAGGTCGTTCTCCGGCCGCTCGGTGTCGAGCAGGTAGAGCGGGACGCGGCCGACGTCGACGCGCCAGACCTGCGCGGTCACGAGCATGTGCCGCACCGGGACGGTGATCGTGAGCGGCTCGCCGTCGGGTCCGGTCACGAGCGCGGCAGGGAGCCGCTCGGGGTCGGTGTCGACCCAGTACTCGTGCTGCCAGCCGCCGGCGTCGATGCGCTGGCGGAAGTAGCCCTGGCGGTACATCAGCCCGACCGCGACGAGCGGGAGCGCGCGGTCGGAGGACTCCTTGAGGATGTCGCCCGCGAGCGCGCCCAGGCCGCCGGAGTAGATCGGCAGCGAGCGGTGGACGCCGAACTCGGCGCAGAAGTACGCGATCGGATGCTCCGGCGTGGCCGGGGCGGCGGCGAACGGGCGCTCGAGATCTGCGCGCACGGCCGCCTCGACGGCCGCCGCGCGCTCGAGCAGCGCGGCGTCGCCCGCGGCGCGCTCGAGCACGTCGGGGGCGACCTCGCATAGCAGCCGCACCGGGTTCTCGCCGCAGCGCTCCCAGCGGACCGGCTCGATCGAGGAGAACAGCTCCGGGCCGCCGGGCGTCCAGGCCCAGCGGTAGTTGAAAGCGAGGCGCGCGAGCGGCGCCAGCGGCGCGGGCACGCGGGCCGCCAGCCCGTCGGCGGCGCGCGTGATTTCGTCGTGGCCGGCATTCATGGCCGCGCCATGATGGCAGCGTCGCGCCGCGGCCTGTGCGTGACCCGCTCGGCGCGTCACGCGGGCCGGCGCCCGCGCACTAATACGCGGGTGCTGGCGTGAGCGTTCGGCCGCGGGCGGCGATCACCGCGACCGCCGCGACGCCCGCCAGACCGGCGACCAGCAGCGCCGCGTCGGCGCCGTGCTCCTCGGCCACCCAGCCCCCGAGCGCGCCGCCGGCGGCGAGTCCCGCCGCGACGCCGGTGCCGAGCCAGGCGAACGCCTCGGTCAGCGCGCCGGGCGGCGCGAGCCCGTCGGTCAGGCCGAACGCGGCGGCGAAGCTCGGCGCGATCGCGAGCCCGGCGAGCAATAGCAGCGCCCCGAGCACGATGAGGTCGCCCGCCACGCCGAGCAGCAGGTGACCGGCGGCCAGCGCGCACATCGTCGCGGTCAGCCGGGCGACCGGTCCGGTCGGGCGCCGCAGCCGCAGCGCGAGCAGCCCGCCGAGCATCGAGCCGAGCCCCCACAGGCTCAGCAGCGGACCGGCTGCGGAACGATTCCCGCCGGCCTCCGCTGCCGCCGGCACGCCGACCTCGACCGCGCCGAATGTGAGCCCCATCAGCGCCAGCAGCACGAACAGCGTGCGGACGCCGGGGTTGCGCATCGCGCCCAGCAGCCCGTGTCCGGCCGGCGCGATCGCTTCGGGGCGCCAGTCGCGCGACGCGGGCGTGGCGAGGAATGCCAGCGTCCCGGCGACCAGCAGCGCAGAGCACGCCAGCGCGGCCGCCGTCGTCGACCACGCCGCCAGCGCGCCGGCCAGCACGAGCGGCCCGACGATGTAGGTGATCTCGAGCGCCGAGGACTCGAGCGCGTACGCCGCGCGCAGTTGGTCCAGATCGCCCATCACGCCGGGCAGCAGCGTGCGCATCGCGGCGCCGAGCGGCGGCGTGGCGACGCCGGCGACGAGCGTCGTGGCCATGATCAGCGCGAGCGGCGTGCCGGCCGGCAGCAGGGCGAACGCGGCCAGCGCGGACGCGGCGACGAGCGCGCCGGGCAGCAGCACGCGCGCCTGCCCGCCGCGGTCGACGAGCCGCGCGAGCAGCGGCTGGCTGCAGCCCGACGCGAGCGCGTAGGCGGCGGCCGCCGCGCCGCCCGCCGCGTAGGAGCCGCTGAGCTCGCGCGTGCGCAGGATCACGACGATGCCGACGGCGGCGAGCGGCACGCGCGCGAGGATCGACGTGGCGAACAGCCGCGCGACGGCCGGGGTGCCGAGCACGGTGCGCACGGTCGGAGCGGCGACGACGGCCATGGCGCCAGGATGGGCTGCGACTCGGCCGCCACGAAACGATTCGGCCCAGCCCGAATCCGGGCGGTACGATCGGGCGATGACGGCGCCGCCTGAGACGCGCGGGGACGTGCGGTCCGAGCGCCGGGCACCCGGCCGCGAGCCGGCTCGTGATGAGCGGTTTGGGCGCCGGCGGCCCGGCGGCGAGGGCGCTGCGTGATCCGTTACGTGTTCGGGCCCGAGGACCTCGGGCGCGTGCGCTTCGCGATCTCGCCGATGTTCGAGCTCGCGGCGAGCGTCGCGGTGCTGCGCGATCCCGACGCGCACGGGATCCACGCGCCGTGGGCGCGCGCGGCCCGCGCGCGGCTCGGCGACCTCGACATCGGGCTGCTCGCCGCGCTCGTGTCCGGCCCCGCTTACCGGCCCGACTTCCTCACGCCGCCGCCGGACACGCCGCGCGCGGGCCTCGAGGACGGGCTCGCCCGCGTGAGCGCCACCGCGCCGGACGAGGTGCGCAAGGAGCTCGGCTGGACGTTCCCCAGCGGGCGCATGCCTGCCGCCGCGCGCGAGCTCGTCGACGATCCGGTGGCGGGCCTCGAGCGCCTGACCGGGCAGATGGCGGCCTACTGGGAGCGCGCGATCGCGCCCTGGTGGGAGCGGATCGTCGCGGCGCTCGAGCAGGACGTCGCGCAGCATGCGCGCGGGCTCGCCGCCGGCGGACCGATCGCGGCGGTCGCCGACATCCACGCACGCGTGCGCTGGCGCGCCGGCGCGGTCGAGGTGGAGCATGCGTACGACGCGGAGGTCGAGCTCGACGGGCGCGGCCTGCTGCTCGTCCCCGCCGCGTTCGTGTGGCCGGGGCTGTGGGCGATGATCGACCCGCCGTGGCAGCCGGCGATCGTGTACGCGCCGCGCGGCCTCGGAACGCTCTGGAAGCCGCCGGGGCGGGGGAGCGAGGGCGCGCTCGACGGCCTGCTCGGCCGCCGCCGGGCGAGCATCCTCGCCGAGTTGGGCGCCCCGGCCTCGACCACCGACCTCGCCGGACGGCTGCACGCGAGCGCGGCCGGTGTGTCCGAGCACCTGGCGGTGCTGCGGCGCGCGGGCCTGGTCTCGGCGACGCGCGAAGGCCGCGCGGTGTTGTACGTGCGGACCGAGGCGGGTGATGCGCTCGTGCGCGCGGGCGGACGATGAGCGCATGGCGAACGCACGGCAGAGCGCTTGACAGAAGGTGAGTGGTTGCTAACTTCAGCCGACCATGTGCCACGCCCGCCATCACCACCACTATTACCGCGAGGCAAGGCGCCCAGCCGAGGACACGCTCCGGCAGGACCCGGGGCTCCGCGCCTCCGACGCGGAGCGCGAGTCGACCGTCACGCTCCTGCGCGGGCACGGCGCCGACGGCCGGCTCGACGTCGAGGAGCTCGAGCAGCGCATCGGCGCGGCCTACCAGGCCCGCACGCGCGGCGACCTCGCCACCCTGCTGGACGACCTCCCCCGCGCGCAGGCGCTCGCCGCCCCTCGACCCGATCGGCCGATCCGACACCACGGCGGCCACGAGTGGGGGATGTTCGCGCGCATCAGCCTGCTGCTCGTGGTGATCTGGGCGCTGACCGGCGCCGGCGTCTTCTGGCCGGCCTGGGTGATGGCGTGGTGGGGCCTCGTGCTGCTGCTGAAGACGGGCCCGCGCCTGCTCAGGCCGCGGTGAGCACCAGCGGCTGACCGGCGGTGATCACGATCGTGTGCTCCGCGTGGGCGGAGCGCGCGCCGTCGCGCGTGCGGATCGTCCAGCCGTCGTGCTCGTCCTCGACCACCTCGCGCCCGCCGGCGCCGATGATCGGCTCGATCGTCATGACCAGGCCCTCGGTCAGGCGCCCGTTCGCCCACGGCGCGTCCCAGCTCGGCACCGACGGCGGCTCGTGGATCGCGCGGCCGACGCCGTGGCCGGTCAGGTCGCGCAGCACGGAGAAGCCGCGCGCCTCGACGACCCGCTCGACCGCGGCGCCCACCTCCCGGAGCCGTGCGCCGGCGGTGGCGACCTTCATCCCGCGGCGCAATGCCGCGTCCGCCGCCGCGCGCAGCCGCTCGGTCTCGCGGTCGACCTCGCCGACCGGGACCGACTCACAGGCGTCCGCGACGTAGCCGTCGAGCTCGGCGGTCACGTCGACCTTGACGAGGTCGCCGGCGCGCAGCACGCGCTCGCCCGGGATCCCGTGCACCGCCTCGTCGTTGACCGACAGGCACAGGCAGCCGGGGAAGTCGTACGCCCAGCGCGGCGCCGAGCGCGCGCCATGGCGCGCGAACACCTCCTCGCCGATCGCGTCGACCTCGGCCGTCGTCATGCCCGGGACGATGCGCCGGCGCGCCTCGGCGATCGTCTCGGCGACGACGCGTCCGACCCGCCGTAGCGCTTCCAGATCGTGCTGAGTCTCGATCGACATGTCTAGACGGGGACCACCCGGTCGACGAGATCCTCGAAGGCGGCGACGATCCGTTCGATGTCCATACCGCGCACCTCGCGGCTGTACTTGAACGTGTCGGCGGCGAGCGGCGCGAGCAGGAACTCGGCCAGCAGCTCCCAGTCGGCGTCCGGATCGGCCTCGCGTACGAGCAGGCTGATGTGGAGCCGCAGGAAAGCGTACGGCCCGGTCTGGAAGCGCGCTCTGGGGCCGGCTTCGCCGACTGCCATGACGTCGGAGTGCTCCTCGAGCAGCGCGAGCTGCGCACGGCCGATCGCCTTCAGGCGCTCGCGCGGCGGTGCGCCCGGGCCGAGCGGCGCGGGGCCGCGGATCGCACCCTCCTGCAGCTGCCGGGTGTTCTCCTCGAGCAACGCGAGCGCGAGCCCGGCGCGGTCCCCGAAGCGGCGGAACAGCGTGCCCTTGCCGACGCCGGCGGCCGCCGCGATCGCGTCCATCGAGACGTTCTCGACGCCGCGCTCAGCGAACAGCCTGCGGGCCGCGCAGAGCACCTTCTCGCGGTTGCGCTCCGCGTCAGCACGTACCCTCGGCTCGTCGTCGGCGAGTTCCAGAGGCATCGGCGGTCTGTCGCTGAGCCGTACCATTCGCTCCGAGTATCGCAGCGGTCCGGACCTCGGTCCGGGCGGTTTTCCGTACTTAAGCCCGCGCGGGCTCGACGCGCCCGCCGACCTCCTCCGGCACGCCGACGATCTGCCCGCCGGGACAGCACCGCGCCGCGGTCGGGCGCCGCGGGTTGCGCAGCAGCAGCCCGCCGAGCAGGCCGGCTCCGGTGAGCATGACGGCGCCGATGATCGCCGAGAGGTGGAACGTTTGCACGCCGGCCTCCTGCACCGCGCTCCCGACCACCGCCGCGTCGGCGGGCGGCAGCCCGGCGGTTTCGACAGGGCTGAGCGCGCGCTCGCGGGCCTCGGCGAGCCGGACCTCGCTCGCGGGGCTGAGCGGCTGCCCGGCGACCGCGTCGTCCAGTGCCGTCGCGTAGGAGGCGGCCAGCACGGCGCCGACTCCAGCCGTCGCCAGCAGGCCCGCGGTGCGCGCGATCGCGTTGTTGACCGCCGAGGCGATCCCGGCGTCGCTCTCGTCGGCGTCGGCGAGCACCGTCGCGGTCAGCGGCGCGACCGTCATGGCGAGGCCGAACGAGTAGACCAGGAGCGCGGGCAGTAGGTCGCTCACGTAGGACGTGTCCTCGTCGAACCGCAGCATCAGCAGGAATCCGGCGGCGACGAGCAGCGGTCCGCCGGCCATGAACCAGCGCGGCCCGTGGCGGTCGGCGAGCGCGCCGAAGCGGCGCGACAGCGCGAACATCATGAGCGTCGGGACAAGGCTGGTGGAGCCGGCCTCCAGCGCGCTGTACCCGGCGACCTGCTGGAGGAACAGAACCAGAAAGAAGCTCTGCAGCGCCATGCCGCCGTACATCGCCAGCGTCTCGATGTTCGCGACGGTGAAGTTGCGTCTTCGGAACAGCGAGAGCGGCAGCATCGGCGCCGGCGTGCGCAGCTCGTACAGGATGAATGCCACGAACGTGGCGGCGCCGCCGGCGAGCGGGATCCAGATGGCCGGGTCCGACCAGCCCAGCACCGGCTGTTCGATCAGCCCGAACGAGATGCCCGCGAGCCCGACTGCGCACAACAGAGCGCCGGTCAAGTCCAGCTTCGGCCGCTCCTCGCCGAGCTCGCGCGCCTGGGGCACGTAGCGCGCCGCCAGAAGGAGCGTCAGGAGCACCAGCGGCACGTTGAGCGCGAACACCCAGCGCCACGACACGCTGTCGACGATCTGCCCGCCGAGCAGCGGCCCCAGCAGGTAGCCGATGCCGCCCCACGCGGTCCACGTCCCGATCGCCGCGCCGCGCTCTTCGACCGGGAAGACCGCGACGATGATCGCCAGTGAGGCCGGCGTGAGCAGCGCGCCGGAGACGCCTTGCAGCGCCCGCCCGACGATCAGCAGCTCGACCGTCGGCGCCAGCGCGCACAGCAGCGAGGTGAGCCCGAAGCCCGCGACGCCGAGCGTGAACACGCGCCGCTCGCCGTAGAGGTCCGACAGCGAGCCGGACACCAGGATCAGCGACGCGAGCGTGAGCAGGTACGCGTTCGCGACCCACTGCTGCCCGGCCAGCCCGCCGCCCAGGTCGTCCGCGATCTGCGGCAGCGCGACGTTGACGACGGTCGCGTCGACGGCGACGACCGACGAGCCGAGGATCGCCGCCACCAGCGCGCCGCGCTTCGTGTCCATCCCACGGAAGCTACCTGTCGCCGTTTATCGTTGAGGGCGTGCTGGCCTACGTGTTCTGGCACGTCCCCGGGGCGGGTGTCGGCGCGACCGACTACGAGGCGCGCGTCGCGGCGTTCCATTCCGCGCTGCACGCCGACCGGCCCCCCGGGCTCGGCCTGACCGCGACCGTCGGGCTCGACGCGATCCCCTGGCTCGACGGCTCCGCGGGGTATGAGGACTGGTACCTCGTGGAGGACTACGCCGCGCTCGGCATCCTCAACGCCGCCGCGGTTTCGGGTCTGCGCCGCGCGCCGCACGACGCCGCGGCGGCCGCCGCGCACAGCGGCGTGGCGGGCTTGATGGCGCATGTGTCGGGCCCGCTGCTGCCAGAGCGCCCAGGCTGGGCCGCGTGGCTGAACAAGCCCGCCGGAACCGCCTATGACGCGTTCGACGCAGCGCTGTGGGAGGCGCTCGGGAATGACGCCAGCGCATGGCAGAGGCAGATGACGCTCGGGCCGGCGAGCGAGTACTGCGTACTGGCGCCCGCCGCCCGCGAGCTGCCGTGGCCGGCCCGGTCATGGCCGCTGCGCGCCGTGGTCGAGCCGCAGGGCTAGCGCACCTGCAGCACGAGCTTGCCGGTCGTGCGGTTGCTCTCGCCCAGCTCGTGCGCACGCGCGGCCTCGGCAAGCGGCAGCACGTCCGACACCTCGACGCGCAGCCTGCCTTCGTCGACCAGCTCGGCGAGCGCGAGCAGACCGGCGTGGTCGGGCTCGACCAGCATCCAGCCGGTGCTCACCCCGAGCTCGCGGGCGCGAGCGGCCACCTCCGGGCCGGTCGGGCGCGGGAGCTCGATGTGGACGCCGCCGCGCCGGAGCACCGAGAGCGAGCGCAGCGCGTAATCGCCGCCGATCGTGTCGATCACCACGTCGAGGTCGCTCAGGACGTCGGCGAAGTCGGTCTCGCGGTAGTCGATCAGCTCGTCGGCGCCGAGCGAGCGCAGGAACTCGTGCTTGCTCGCGCTCGCGGTGCCGATCACGTGCGCGCCCAGCGCCTTGGCGACCTGGACCGCGACGTGCCCGACCCCGCCGGCGGCCGCGTGGACGAGCACGCGCTGCCCCGGCCGCAGCCGGGCGATGTCCGCGAGCGCCTGCCACGCGGTGAGGCCGACGAGCGGCAGACCGGCCGCCTCCGCATGGCTGAGGCCGGCCGGCTTGGGCGCGAAGTGGCGCGAGGGTGCGGTCACGTACTCGGCGTAGGCGCCGGCGCCTGGGAAGTGGGGCATGCCGAACACCTCGTCGCCGGGCTGGAACAGGCGCACGCCATGTCCGACCGCCTCGACCACGCCCGATACGTCGTGGCCGAGGATCGCCGGGTCTCCGTACTGCCGGAAGCCGCCCGTGGCGCGGCCCTTCCAGTCGGTCGGGTTGACGCCGGCGGCGTGGACGGCGACCCGGATCTCGGTCGGGCCCGGCTTGGGGCGCGGCACGGTCACGTACTCGAGCACGTCCGGTCCGCCCCATTCGCGGGCGGCGATCGCGTGCATCGTGGCCTGGGCGACGGTGGTTGGCATGAGGTCTCCTTGCGGTCGGAGGAAAGTGGCCCTAGGGCTGACCGCCGAGCTGCTCCTCCAGCCAGGCCGCGAGGTCGTCGAGCACCAGCGTACGGTCCGGCTCGCGCTCGTTGAACAGCTCGTGGTAGAGCCCGTCGTACCAGTGCAACGTGCCGACGCCGGGCGGCAGCGCGGCGGACAGCTCGCGCGCGCCGCGCGGGTCCACCAGCGCGTCGGCGCCGGCGACGAGCAGCAGCGTGGGCACGGTGAAGTGGGCCGCGTCGCGCCGGGCGCGCTCGCCCGCGTCGGCCACGAAGTCGTACAGGCGCGGCGTGATGCGGTCGTGGTTGAGACCGTCGGCCCGGTACTTCGCGACCTCGCGCGCGTCGTGGGAGAGCCGGTCGACGGGCAGGCGGTTGGGGAGCCCGCGGTCGGGCGCGAGCCGGCGGGCGAGCGCCAACGCGCCAGACTCGAGCGGGCCGGTGGAGAGCAGCAGGCCGGGCGAGGAGAGGATCAGCCCGCGCGGCGTCAGCCAGCCGCCGGTGGCGGCCCGGGCCGCGATCGCGCCGCCCATGCTGTGGCCGAGCAGGAACGGCGGGGCGGCGTCCTCGCCCTTGAGGTCGTCGAACACGGCGCGCAGGTCGTCGAGCAGCGCATCGGGATGCGGTATCGATCCGCGCGCTCCACCCGACTCGCCGTGCCCGCGCAGGTCGTAGCCGCGCACCTGCAGGCCGAGCGCGGCGATTCGTTCGGCGACGTGCGCGTAGCGGCCGCTGTGCTCGCCGAGCCCGTGCACCAGCAGCAGCGACCCGCGCCGCACGACGCCTGCCGGCACGGCCCACTCGCGCAACACGATCGCGGTGCCGTCAGTCAGTCGCAGCGGCTCGAGCGTGATCGTCATCGCACGCGAGCCTACGCGCCAAGCCGCGCCGGCGGCGGGTCAGAGCTAGCCAACGCCCTGGCCGTTCGGTTAGGGTCGGCCGATGGAGGCGCAATCAGCCGGACATCGCGCGCGGGCGCGTGCGATCGGCTGGCTGATCGCCGGAGGCGCGGCGATGGTGCTGATCTGGGTCGCGCTGCCGCATCCGGATCGCACCGAGGACGGCGCCGTGATCGCGCTGGTGGTCGCGACCTGGGTGCTCGCGGTCGCGCTGCTCGCCGGCCGCTTCGACCGCGTCCCGCGCGCCGCCATCGCCGGCGTGTTCGTGGCGGCGGCGCTGCTGATCAGCGCGACGCTGCTGGCGATCGGCGACCCCACCAGCGGGTTCGCGCTGTTCTACGTGTGCCTCGCGCCGTACGCGTTCGCGGCGGGATCGCAGCGCTTCGCCTGGCTGCTGGTCGCGATCGTCGCCGCGCTGTACGGCGGCGTGCTCCTCTCGCTCGCCGCCGGCGAGCCCGACGCGGTGGTGGCCGACGCGCTCGCCGGCCGCTGGATCGTCGTCGTCGCCGGCAGCATCGCGCTCGGCCTCTTCGCGCGCCATCTCGGCGCGCTGCGCCGGGTCAGCGAGGGCCGCTTTCGCCGCGGCTTCGCGGATTCGCCGGTGGGGATGGCGATCGTCAGCGCGGACTGGCGCTGGCTCGAGGTCAACGACGCCCTGTGCCGGCTGCTCGGCCGCGGTCGGGACGAGCTGATCGGACACACTCCGGCCGAGGTCACGCACCCCGACGACATCGCCCCCAGCCGCGCCGTGATGGACCGGGCATTGGGCGGAGGCGGGCACCACGAGTTCGTCAAGCGCTATGTGCGCCCCGACGGGGAGATCGTGTGGGCCGCGGTCGACTCGGTCTACGTGGCGGGAGAGCGCGGCGAGGACTGGCTTTACGCGCACGTGCAGGACATCACCGCCGAGCGGGCCGCTCAGGAGGCGGTCACGCGTCACGCGCGCCAGCAGGCTGCGATCGCCGCGCTCGGCCGTTTCGCGCTCGAGGAACAGGACCTCGAGGCGGTGATGGACCGGGTGGCGGAGACGGTCGCCGCGACGCTCGACGTCGAGCAGTGCATGGTGCTCGAGATAACGCCGCGCGGCTCGGCGCTGCGGCTGGTGGCGGGCGTCGGCTGGCCGGAGGGACAGGTGCGCCGCGCGCTGATCCCGTCCGATGCGGGCACGCAGGCCGGCTACACACTCCTGCACCAGGTCCCGGTCGTGACGCGCGACATCGGGCAGGAGGACCGGTTCAAGTTCTCGCCGGCGCTCGCGGCGACCGGCGCGCGCGCGGGCATCACCGTGACGATCGCGGCGCGCGACGGCCTCTGGGGCGTGCTCGGCGCGCACGCCAGGGCGCCGCGCCGGTTCGCCCCCGACGAGGCCGAGTTCCTGCGCGCCGTCGCGAACGTGATCTCCAGCGCGGTCGAACGCCACCGCGTCGACGAGGAGGTCCGCCACCGAGCGATGCACGACCCGCTGACCGGACTGCCCAACCGCGCGCTGGCGCTCGACCGGCTGGAGGGCGCGCTGGCACGGCGCCGCCGCGACGGCCGCGCTGTCGCGGTTCTGCTCGCCGACCTCGACCAGTTCAAGCTCGTCAACGACTCGATGGGCCACCACGCCGGCGACGATCTGCTCGTCGCGCTCGCGCCGCGGCTGCACGATGCGGTGCGGCCGTCGGACACGGTCGCGCGGCTCGGCGGCGACGAGTTCCTCGTCGTCTGCGAGCAGCTCGACGGCGCGCACGAGGCGATCCGCGTGGCCGAGCGAGTCGCGCAGGCGATCAGCCAGCCGATCGTGCTCGCCGCCGGGGAGCACTTCATCAGCGCGAGCATCGGCATCGCCGTGGCCGAGACCGCGGACGCCGACCCCGCCGACCTGGTGCGCGACGCCGACTCCGCGATGTACCGCGCGAAGGAGCGCGGCCGCGGCCGCTTCGAGCTGTTCGACGACCTGCTGCGCAAGCGCGTGCTGCTCCGGCTGCGGACCGAGAACGAGCTGCGGCGGGGGATCGAGCAGGGCGAGCTGCGCGTCGTCTACCAGCCGGTCGTCGAGCTCGAGCACGGCACGGTCACGGCGGTCGAGGCGCTGGTGCGCTGGGAGCACCCCGAGCGCGGGATGCTCGATCCGGTGGACTTCATCCCGGTCGCCGAGGAGTCGGGCCTGATCGGCGCGCTCGGCGAGTGGGTGCTCGGCACCGCCTGCCGCGACGGCGCCGGCTGGCAGCGCCGCTTCCGGCGCAGCGAGCCACTGCTCGTGTGCGTCAACACGAGCCCGCGCCAGCTCGCCAACACCGCGTTCCCGGCGCGCGTCGCCGACATCATGGGTCGCCACGGGCTGGCTCCCGGCTCGCTCGCGCTCGAGATCACCGAGAGCGTCCTGATGGAGGAGGCCCACGCGCCCGTCACCGTGCTCGCGTCGCTGCGCGAGTACGGTCTGCGGCTGATGCTCGACGACTTCGGCACGGGCTATTCGTCGCTGTCGTACCTGCGCCGCTTCCCGCTCGACGTGCTCAAGATCGACCGCTCGTTCATCGCCGGGCTCGGACGTGACGACGAGGACTCGGCGATCGTCGCCGCCATCGTGCAGATGGCGCGCACGCTCGGGCTCACGGTGGTGGCCGAGGGGGTCGAGCGGCCGGAGCAGCTCGAGCGGCTGCGTGAGCTGAACTGCGACCGCGCGCAGGGCCGCCTCATCGCCGAGCCGATGCCGGCAGCACAGGTCGAGCGGCTGATGGGGTCCGCAGCGCCGTAGTGCGCGTCTTCGACGGGCACAACGACGTCCTGTCACGTCTGCTGGAGGGCGGCCCGACGGCGCCCGCGGGGTTTCTCGCCGGTGATGGAGCCGGCCACCTGGACCTGCCGCGCGCCGCACAGGGCGGCTTCGCCGGCGGCTGCTTCGCCGTGTTCACCGGCAGCCCGCCCGAGCACGCGTACGCGAACGGCGCGTACTTCGCCGCGATCGACCACGCGCGCGCGCTGCGCGAGGCGATGACCCAGGTCGCGCTGCTGCTGCGGCTGGAGCGCGAGTCCGGCGGGAGACTGCACGTCGCGCGCAGCACGTCGGATCTCGATGGCGATGGCGTGGCCGCGGTCCTGCACCTCGAGGGCGCCGAGCCGATCGGGCCGGAACTCGCCGAGCTGGAGGTGCTGTACGCAGCGGGGATGCGCTCGCTCGGGTTGGCCTGGAGCCGGCCGAACGCGTTCGCGACCGGCGTGCCGTTCGCGTTCCCGGGCTCGCCGGACCAGGGTCCCGGGCTGACCGACCGCGGGCGCGCGCTGGTACGCGCCTGCGGCGAGCTGGGGATCCTCGTCGACCTGTCGCACCTCAACGAGCGCGGCTTCTGGGACGTGGCGTCGCTGAGCTCCGCGCCGCTGGTCGCATCGCACTCCAACGCGCATGTGCTGTGCGCGTCGCCGCGCAACCTCACCGACGACCAGCTGCGCGCGATCGGCGAGCGCCGCGGGCTGGTCGGCGTCAACTTCCACGTCGGCTTCCTCCGCGCCGACGGTGCGGAGAACCCGGACACGCCGATGGTGCTGATCGCCGAGCAGGTGGCGCACGTCGCGCAGGTGGCCGGGATGGAGTGCGTCGGGCTGGGATCGGACTTCGACGGCGCCATGATGCCCGCGGCGCTCGGCGACGTGACCGGGCTGCCGGCACTGCTCGGCGTGCTGCGCGACGTCGGCTTCTCGACGGCCGAGATCGAAGGCATCGCTCACGGCAACTGGCTGCGGGTGCTGGAGGCGACGTGGAGGGCATGACGCTCGCGGGCGATGTCGCCGAGCTCGTGCAGATCCCGTCGATCACCGGCCAGGAGCGCGCCGCGCTCGCGTGGGTCGAGAGCCGCGCGCAGGAGCTCGGGCTCGAGACGGAGCTCGTCGAGCACGACCTCGCGGCGCTGCGCGAGCACCCGGACCAGCCCGGCGAGGAGGCGCCGCGCAGCGAGCTGCTCACGCTCGCAGTGACGCTGCCCGGCACGCTGCCCGGGCGGCTGTGCGTCTGCGTTCACGTCGACGTCGTCGCACCTGGGCACGAGCACTGGCGACATGGCCCGTGGTCGGGCGCGATCGCGGACGGATACGTGCACGGCCGCGGGAGCGTCGACATGAAGGGCGGCGTGGTCGCAGCGCTGCACGCGCTCGCCGCGCTGCGCGCAGCGGCGGCGGCGACGCCCGAGGTCGTGCTCCTGTGCGTGTCGTCAGAGGAGGACGGCGGGCTCGGCGCGTTTGCCGCGCTCGAGCGCGACAGCCGCTACGACGGCTGCCTGATCCCCGAGCCGACCGGCTTCACGGTCGTCTGCGCCCAGGCAGGCGCGCTCACGTTCCGCGGCACCGTGCGCGGGCGCGGCGCGCATGCGGCGATGCGCCTCGCGGGCCGCTCGGCGATCGACCGCTACGTCGCCGTCCACGCGGCGCTGGCGGCGCACGAGCGGCGCATCAATGCGGACGTCTCGCACAAGGCGATGCGTTCGCTGGAGCTGCCCTATCCGGTTTCGGTCGGCCGGGTACAGGCCGGCGAGTGGTCGAGCTCGGTCCCCGACCGGCTCGAGTTCGAGGGCCGGGTCGGCGTACGCGTGGGGGAGGAGCCGGCCGCTGCGCGCGCGGCGTTCGAAGCCGCGGTGCGCGCGGCCGACTCCGAGCACCCGCCGGTCGAGATCGCCTGGACCGGTGGTGCCTTCGGGCCGGGCGAGACCGATCCGGAGCACCCGTGGGTCGCGCGCGTGCGCTCCGCGGTGCAGGCCGAGCGCGGCGCCGCGCCGCTCACCGGCGTCCCGTGGGGCGCGGACATGCGGCTGTTCTGCGCCCGCGGGATCCCGGCCGTGATGGTCGGCACGGGCGGGATCGAGCTCGCGCACGCGGTCGACGAGCGCGTGCGGATCGACGAGCTCGCCGCGCTCGCGCGGATCATCGCGGGTGTCGTGGCGCCCGGGTGATGCCGGCGAACGTCAACTGCGGGCTTTGAGGGAGCGGGTTCAGCCGGGCGGTGGGACGCGGGGCGCGTTGACCACCACATCGGTGGTTAAAGCGCCCCGCATCCACCCGGGGCGGGCGAGTAACGCATATGCGATATCAATCCGCCCCACGTGAGCGCCGCGGCACCCCGCGCTCCCTTCAATGCCGCAGTTGACGTTCGCCAGGGCTCAGACCCGGCCAGACTCCCGCGCCGCCGCCTCGGCAGCCTCGAGCTGGCGCTCCACCAGATCGAGCCCGCGATCCCAGAAGCCCGGGTCGGCGAGGTCGATCCCGACGATCGCGCCCAGCTCCTCCGGCGGCATCGAGCCGCCCGCCGACAGCAGCCGCAGGTAGGACGGGGCGAAGCTCGCGCCCTCCTCCTCGTAGCGCGCGTAGACCGCCAGCGCGAGCAGCTGCCCGTACGCGTACGCGTAGACGTAGCCCGGCGAGTTGATGAAGTGCGGGATGTACGACCACCAGAGGCGGTAGTCGTCGGTCACCTCGACCGCATCGCCGAGCAGCTCTTCCTGCGACTCGGCCCAGAGGGCGCCGATCCGGTCCAGCGACAGCTCGCCCTGCTCGCGCCGGTCGGTGTGGACGAGGTGCTCGAAGCGGTTCATCGCCACCTGCCGGAAGACCGTCGCGATCGAGCCCTCGATGCTCTCCGCCAGCAGCCCGAGCCGGGACGCGGGCGTCGGCGCCTCGTCGAGCAGGCGGCCGAAGACCAGCGTCTCGCCGAACACGCTCGCGGTCTCGGCCAGCGTCAGCGGCGTCGCGAAGTGGAACACGCCCTGGGGGCGCGCGAGCGCCGCATGCACGCCGTGGCCGAGCTCGTGCGCGAGCGTCAGCACGTCGCGCCGGCGCGCCGTGTAGTTGAGCATCACGTACGGCGCCGCGCTCGGCACCGTGTAGGAGCAGAACGCGCCGCCGCGCTTGCCCGGCCGCACCGGGGCGTCGATGCGGTGCTCGTCGAAGAACGCCCGCGCCGTATCGGCCAACTCGGACGCGAAGCCCGCGAACGAGTCGAGCACCATCTCCTTCGCGCGCGCCCACGGGATCGACTCGTCCTCGTCGGTGACCGAAGCCATCCGGTCGTAGTCGGCCAGCCGGTCGACGCCGAGCAGCTGAGCCTTCAGCCGGTACCAGCGGCGCGTCAACTCGTAGCGGCCGCGCACCGCCGCGATCAGCGCCTCCACCGACTCGTCGGACGCCTCGTTGGCGAGGTTGCGGCTCGCCAGCCAGTGCGGGTAGGAGCGCAGCCGGTCGTCGACCATCTTCTCCGCCAGCAGCGTGTTGAGCACGTAGCCGCGCACGCGCAGCCCAGGCTCGAGCGCGCGGGTCACCGCCCCGGCCGCGGCGCGGCGCTCGTTGCGGTCGGGTGAGAACAGGCGCGAGAGCGCGATCTCCAGCGCGACCGGGTCGTCGGCGTCGGGTAGCTCGACAGTGATCGCCGCGGTCTGCTCCTCGAACAGCCGCGACCACGCGCTGGAGCTCGTCAGCGCCTTCTCGGCGAGGATCCGCTCCTCCGGCTCGGACAGCAGGTGCGGGCGGTAGCGGCGCGCGCTGCGCAGGTAGTGGCGGCAGAAGTCGAGGCCGTCGAAGGCCAGCAGCGCCTCGGCGGGCTCGTCGTCGAGCGCGGCCCACTCGAGGTCGAAGAACAGCAGCGTGGTCTCGAGCTGCGTGCCGCGCTCCTGCACTTTCTGCAGCAGCGCGCCGCGCTCGGGGTCGGCCGTGGCGGTCGCGAAGCGCAGCATCGCGTAGGAGCCGGCGCGTCCGACCAGCTCCTGCAGCGCGCCGAGCTCGTGCATGGCGGCGGCGAGCCCTGGGCCGTCGAGCTCGGCGACTTTGCCGGCGTGGGCCGCGGCGAAGGCGTCGGCGCGGCGCTGCGCCTCGTCGAGCAGCGGCTCGACGCCGGCGGCTCCGTCCAACAGCGGTTCAAGGTCCCAGCCGACCCCTTCGACGTCGGGGTCGGCGAGTTGCGATGTGGCCATCCAGGGAGACTACGACGCGCGCAGTCCGTCCAGCATCAGCGTCAGGTAGCGGCGCCAGACGTCCGGCACCGAATCCATCGTGCCCATCACCGAGCCGGCGCCGCACATCATGATCTTGACGTCGAGCAGGTCCGCGTCGCCGCGCAGCTTGCCCTGCGCCTTGGCGCGCTCCATCAGCTCGGCCGTCGATGCGGCCAGTCCCGTCTCCTCGACGGCGCAGGTCTGGTCGGTGCTGGCCATGATCTCGTTGAACGCGCGGTCGTCGGCGTTGCGCTCGGCCGAGCGCCACACCAGATCGCAGAAGGCCTCCCACGCGTCCTCGTGCTCGAGCGCCTCGCGCGCGTAGCCGGCGATCTCCTCGAAGCGCTCGCGCACGATCGCTTCGAGGAGCGCCTCCTTGGTGGGGAAGTGCCGGTAGACGGTCCCGACGCCGACCTTCGCCCGCTTGGCGACGTCGTCGATCTGAGCGTCGATGCCGTGGTCGGCGAACACTGCGCGTGCGGCCTTGAGGACCCGTTCGCGGTTACGGCGGGCATCCGCCCGGAGCGGCTTCTCGCCTCCGATGACGGGCCGCGGCAGGGTCTCCATGACAGTGAGGATAGCCCCACTTGTATCCGGAACTCAAGTTCCGTATCTTGACCAACCGAAACCGGAACTCCCGTTCCACTTTTCTCTTTCTGGAGGACCTCCCCAGTGTCACCACAGTCGTATCCGCAGGACAAGAAATGGCTCGCGCTCGCGCTGCTGGCAGCGGCCCAGTTCGTCGTCGTGCTCGACGCGGCCATCGTGAACGTGGCCCTTCCGTCGATCGGCACCGACCTCGACTTCTCGCAGGGCGACCTGTCCTGGGTCGTCAACGCGTACACGCTCTTCTTCGGCGGCTTCCTGCTGCTCGGCGGCCGCATGGCCGACCTGATCGGCCGGCGCCGCATGTTCACGTACGGCCTGATCCTGTTCGCGCTCGCATCGCTGGCCGGTGGTTTCGCCAGCTCGCCCGGCATGCTGATCGCGGCACGCGCGGTCCAGGGCCTCGGCGCCGCGCTGCTCTCGCCGGCCGCGCTCTCGCTCGTCACCGTGATGTTCACGGAGGGCGCCGAGCGCAACAAGGCGATGGGCGTCTGGGGCGCGGTCGCCGGTTCCGGCGGCGCCGCCGGCGTGCTGCTCGGCGGCATCCTGACCGAGTACGCAGGTTGGGAGTGGGTCCTGTGGGTCAACGTGCCGATCGGCATCGCGGCGGCGATCATCGCGCCGCGCCTGCTGCCCGAGAGCCGCACCGACGAGTCGGGCGCGTTCGACATCGCGGGCGCCGTGTCGATAACCGCCGGGCTGTCGCTGCTCGTCTACACGCTCGTCGACGCCACCGACGCGGGCTGGCTCTCGGGCCAGACGCTCGCTCTCGGCGCCGCGGCGCTTGCGCTGATCGCGGCGTTCATCTTCATCGAGCTGCGGTCGAAGGCGCCGCTCGTGCCGTTCGCGATCTTCCGCAGGCGGACGATCACCGGGATCAACATCGTCGGGCTGCTGATCGCGATGTCCCTGTTCTCGATGTTCTTCTTCATCTCGCTGTACATGCAGCAGGTGCTCGGCTACAGCGCGATCGAGGCCGGGCTCGCGTACCTGCCGCTGGCGGTCGGGATCATCATCTCGGCCGGCGTCGCCTCCGGGCTCGTGACGCGGTTCGGCTTCAAGCCGGTCCTGATCACAGGCCTCGTGCTCACCGCGATCGGACTCGTCTGGTTCTCGCAGGTCGAGGTCGGCGGCACGTACGTCGGCGACATCCTGTTCCCGTCGCTGCTCGCGGCCGTCGGGCTGGGCTTCGCGTTCGTGCCGATGACGATCGCCGCGGTCAGCGGGGTCACGGCGCACGAGGCGGGTCTCGCCTCCGGGCTGATCAACACGTCGCAGCAGGTCGGCGGCGCGCTCGGCCTGGCGATCCTCGCGTCGATCGCGAACTCACGGACCGACTCGCTGATGGTGGACGCGGGCGGCGCTGCGGCCGCGCTGCCGAACGCGCTCACCGAGGGCTTCCAGATCGCGTTCCTCGTCGGCGCCGGGTTCGCCGTGCTCGGCGCGATCCTCGCCGCGACGCTGATCTCCTCGCGCGACAGCCGCGAGCACGCCGAGGCCGCGCAGCGCGGCGACGCCGCCCCCGCCGCGGCCGTCGCGTAGCCAAGTTCCGCCCTCCGGGCCGGCGGGCCCGGAGGGCGGCAGTTCCTCAGCGCGCGACGAACAGCCGCGCGTTGCGATCGGCCCGCTCCCCCGCGAACCCCTGCGGCCGGCCGCCCTGCGCGTCGAGGAACGCGAGCTCGCGTGAGACGCCCGCGAGCCCGCGGCCGTCGTGGTCGAGCATCCACGTCTCCAGCGCGTAGCCGCCGGGCGTCTCGCGGATCCGCAGGGCGCGCGCCTGCTGCGGGAAGTCGGCGAGCGAGGACGTGCTGATCTGCCAGTAGCCGCCCTCGGGGCGCGGGCGTATGCGGTTGCGGTGCGAGTTGCCGGCGATGACGGCGACGACGCCCGGCGTGGCGTCGAGCATGCGCAGCGCGGCGTCGCCGCCGGCCGTGTTGTCGAGCGGGTTGTGGCTGAACACGAGCAGCGCTCGGCCCTGCGCGGTGGCCAGTTCGGCGCGCAGCCATTCCAGCTGCGACGCGCGCAGCAGGCCGCGCGAGCCGCCGGCGCGGTCGACGGTGTCGAGCACGAGCGCGCGGGCACGCGGGCCGAGGTCGACGGCGTAGTCGAGCGTCGAGCCGGCGGCGGGGGCGCGGCCGAGCCGCTCGATCACCTCGGCGGCGGTCAGGTGGCGGCGGTCCGGGTCGGCGGGCACCTCCAGGCTGCGGCCGGGCGCGCCGGCGGCGAGCAGCGCGTCGACCGCTTGCGCGGCGTCGACGTCCTCGCCCGGCCGCAGCCCGGGGTCGAGGCCGACGATCATCCGCGTCCCGGTGGCGAACGCGTCGATCCGCGGCGTGGCGGGCGTCTCGCCCTGGACCAGCAGGTCGTGGTTGCCGAGCGCGGGGTACCAGGGCGCGGCGAGCCCGGGCGAGTGGAAGCGGCGCTGAGCGTCCTCGAGTGCGCCCGGAAGGCGCGGGGCGTCGAGGTCGGGGCGGTAGAAGAGCGGGTCGGGATCGTCGGCGGCCTGGACGCCGTCGTAGCCGGGCCCGCCGGTGTCGGGATCGACCTCGCCGCCGTCGAGCACCGCGATCGCCTGGTCGAGCTCGGCCGATGCGTTCGAGTCGACGATGTCGCCGGTCACGAACGTGGCATCGGGACCGAGCCGGTTGACGGCGCGCACGCCGGCGGCGAGCACCTGCGTGCTCAGCGCCTCCTGCGGGCGGAAGGTGGAGGCGAACACGCCGCCGAGCCGGTCGAGGAACGGCACGCGCGCCGGCGACTCCTCGTCGCGCACGTGCGCGTCGGTGATCTGGGCGACGGTGGCTACGACCGCGCCGGGCCGCGCGGCGGGAGCGAGCTCGGTCCGGTCGACCAGCGGCTCGCCCGGGCCGCGCTCCAGCGCGCCGTCGCCGTCACGGTCGACGAGCGTCGCGTCGAGCGTCGAGCCGGCCGGCGCGGACCGCGGCGTCGCCGCCGCCGCACGAGGCAGCGAGCAGCGAGGCCGCGACGAGCGCGGCCACCGCCGCCCGTGTCATCGCCGCGCGCCTCATTCCTCGCGCAGCCCCGCGATCACCGGCTCGCGCATCGCCCGGCGGGCGACGAGCGCCGTCGCCGCCGCGGCGAGCGCGAGCAGGCCTCCGATCACCAGCGCGAGCTGACCGCCCGTAGGGGCGAGCGGGAGGTCGGCGAAGCCGGCAGCCAGCCGCGCCACGAGCGGGCCGAAGACGAGCCACTCGAGCAGCACGCCCGCCAGCGCGGCGGGGACGGCGACCGCCAGCGCCGCGCCGGCCAGGACCGCCGCGACCGTGCGAGCGTCGCCGCCGACCGCGCGCAGCAGCGCGACCGCGCCGCGACGCTCCCGCGCCGTCATCGCGAGCGCCTGGATCAGCGCGTACAGGCAGACGAGCCCGACGGCGAGCCCGACCCCGCGCAGCACGGTCGCCAGCACGCCGAGGAACGCGGCGTTGCGCGTCGTCGCGCCGGCGACCTGCTTGCGGCGGCGCGCCGAGCGCCTCGAGCTCGCGCTCGACCGCGCGCGCGGTCGGCGCCGCGGCGTCGAGCCGGACCGAGATCGTCGAGCCGATGTCCGGCTGGGCTGCGAGCAGCCGGTCCGGGCGCGCGTACGCGATCCGGCCGTCGTGCTCGAGCGCGCGCACGACGCCCGCGACGCGGAAGCGCGCCTCGCTCGCCGCCGGCGGTCTGCACGGCGAGCGTCGCCCCCGGCCGCAGCCCGAGCGCGTCGGCCAGCCCGACGCCGACCTCGACCTCGCCGGGGCCGCGCAGCCGCCGGCCCTCGGCGAGCGGCGGCGCCTCGAAGCGCGTGTGGTCGCCGGGGTAGGCGACCATCCGCAGCGGCTCGCCGAGCCGGAACGAGTCGGCCACGTCGGCCTGGTAGCGCTCGGCGGCGTCGGCGACGCCGGGGATCGCCTTGACCGCGTCGACCTCGAACGGGTTGAGCCGGACCGTGAGCTGGTAGCGCTTGCCGATCGCGCCGGGGTCGTCGCGCAGCCGCTCGAGCAGCGCCGCGAGCGCGAGCATCAGCGTGACGACGCCCGCGCACACGGCGATCGTCGCGACCGAGGCGGCGTAGCGCCCGCGCGCGGCGAGCGCGAAGCGCGCGCCGGTGGCGAGCAGGCCGTGACGCGGGGAGGCGGCGAGCGGCGGCGTCGAGCTGCCGCGGCGCCGGCGCCGCGGCGCGGGCCAGGTCGCCGCCGCGCAGGATCTCCGCCGGCGGGCGGCGCGCCGCGCGCCAGGCCGGCCACGTCGCCGCGGCCGTGACGAGCGCCGTGATGGCGACCAGGCAGCCCGCGAGCACGGGCAGGAGCGCGACTCCCGGCGGCTGCTCGTTGAGCTGCGCCAGCAGCGCGGCCGACGGGCCGGCCACCGCGAGCGCGCCCGCCCCCAGGCCGAGCGCGGCGGCCGGCGCCGCGAGCAGCGCGGCCTCCGCGGCCTGCCCGGCCGCCAGCCGCGCAGGCGTGAAGCCGAGCGCGCGGCGCACGCCGAACGTCGGCAGCCGCCGCGCGACCTCGGCCTGCGCCCCGGCGGCCAGCATCGTGCCCGCGGCCACGAGCGCGACGAGCGAGAACGCGATCAGCAGCGCGATCACGATCCCGGCCGCCTGGCCGAGCAGCACCTCGATCCCCGCGCGCGTGACGAACGCGAGGTTGCCGATGCCGAACGAGGTCGCCCGCGCCTGGGTCGAGCGTGATGTCCGCGCGGTCGGCGTCGGCGAGCCAGAGCAGCGCGAGGTTGACCGACACCGGGTGGTCCCACGACGACTCCGACGTGTAGATGCGCGGCGTGACCGTCAGCGGGAACGCGACGTTGTCCGGCTCGACGCGCGACGCCCACGATCCGCACGTCCCAACCGCCGAACACCTCCATCCCGTCCCCCGGCGCGAGCCCCCATTCGCGCGCCAGCCCGCGCTCCACCAGCACCTCGTCGGGCCCTCGCAGGTCGCGGCCCTCGGTCACCGCGTAGCCGCGCCGCCCGCCGGTCACGATGTGCACGACGCCCTTGCGCGTGCCGTGGCCGTTGGCGCGCAGGCCGATGTTCTTCTCCTCGTGCCGGTAGGACCGCGCCGCGAGGTTCGGCAGCGCGCGCACGCGCTCGTCGACCGTCTCGCGCGACTCGCGGTCGAAGCGCGCGATCACGTCCGGCAGGTCGGCCTCGCGCGCCGCGCGGTCGAAGCCGGTCGCGAGCCCGTAGCCGACGGTCGCCGCGGTGCCGACGACCAGCGACGCGGCGAAGATCCCGAGCGCCGCGAGCACGGTGCGCGTCCGCGGTCGGATCACGCCGCCACCAGCCGGCCGCCGTCGAGCCGCAGCACGCGGTCGGCGATCGCCGCCGCGCGTCGCCTCGTGCGTCACCAGCACGACCGCGCGCCCCTCCGCCGCCAGCTCGCGCAGCAGCGCCAGCACGGCCGCGCCCGCCTCGACGTCGAGGTTGCCGGTCGGCTCGTCGGCCAGCAGCAGCGCCGGGTCGTTCACCAGCGCCCGGGCGATCGCGAAGCGCTGCTGCTCGCCGCCCGACAGCTGGTGCGGGAGCGACCCCGCGACGGGGCGGAGCCCGAGCCGATCGACCAGCGCCCGCCCGCGCGCGAGCGCGTCCGCGTCGGCGCCGCGCACGCGGCCCGCGAGCAGCACGTTCGCCTCGCCGGTCAGCTCCGGCAGCAGGTGGAAGAACTGGAACACGAAGCCGATGTGCCGGCGGCGCAGCGCCGAGAGCCGCCGCTCGCCGGCGCCGGTCACGCGCGCGCCCGCGACCTCGACGACGCCGGCCTCGGGCCGGTCGAGCCCGCCGAGCACGTGCAGCAGCGTCGACTTGCCGGAGCCCGAGCGCCCGAGCACCGCGACGATCTCGCCGGCCTCGACCTCGAGCTCGGCGCCGTCGAGCACCCGCCGCGCGGCGCGGCCCTCCCCGAAGGTCCGGACCAGCCCGCGCGCGGTGACCACGGCCATCGGCTCCACGGTACGACGTACGCAGCGCGCGCGAGGGTCAGACGCAACGCGCATCGCGCGACGCGACGCGGGAGATCAGGCGATCGCCGGAATGCGCGGCGCCGTCCTTGGGGGCATGACCGCATCGAGCCACCACATGGACATCGGGGACGGTCCTCGGCGAGCTACCGGATCGACGGCGTCGCCGGCCAGGGCGGCATGGGCGTCGTCTACCGCGCCACCCAGCTCGGGCTCGACCGAGCCGTCGCGCTGAAGGTGATCGCCGCCGAGTTCGCCGACAACGTCGACTTCCGCAACCGCTTCAAGTCCGAGGCGCAGCTCGCCGCCTCGATCGACCACCCCAACGTCGTGCCGATCTACGAGACCGGCGAGGCCGACGGCGTGCTCTACCTCGCGATGCGCTACGTCGAGGGGACCGACCTGCGCTCGCTCGTCGACGAGTCGCGGCGGGCTCGGCGCCGAGCGCGCGGTGCGGATCATCTGGCAGGTCGCCGGCGCGCTCGACGCGGCGCACCGCCGCGGGCTCGTGCACCGCGACGTCAAGCCGCCCAACGTGCTGATCGCGGAGGAGGGGGAGGAGCACGCCTACCTGACCGACTTCGGGCTGACCAAGCACGCCGCGGCCAGCGCCGGCTTCACGCGCACCGGCCACTTCGTCGGCACGCCCGACTTCGCCGCGCCCGAGCAGATCCGCGGCGAGCATGCCGACGCCCGCGCCGACGTCTACGCGCTCGGCGCGATGCTGTTCCACGCGCTGACCGGCCGGCCGCCGTTCCCGCGCGACTCCGAGCTGGCGAAGATGTACGCGCACCTCAACGACCCGGCGCCCGCCGCCAGCCCGCTGGCCCAGGGAGTGCCGCCGGCGCTCGACGTCGTGATCGGCACGGCGATGGCGAAGGCGCCGGAGGAGCGCTACGCGTCCGCCGGCGATCTCGCGCGCGCCGCGTGGGCCGCGCTGCAGGGCGAGGTCGCGCCCGCACCGGTCGGCAGCGTCGCCACCGGCGAGGCGGCCCGGCAGGAGCCGTCGCCGCCCGACACGCCCGCGCCGCGCACGCTCCCGCCCGACTCCTCGGCTTCCGGCGCGCACCGCGCCGCCCGCGCACACGCCGCCGCCGGTCGCGCACGGACCGGCCGGCTGGCCGCGCCGCCGCCGCATCGCGCTGCTCGTCGCGCTGCCGTTCGTGCTGCTGCTGGCGCTCGGCATCGCCGCGCTCGGCGCCGCCGGCGTGTTCGACGGCGACGAGAAGCGCGAGCCGCCCCCGCCGACCGCCACGCCCACGGCCGACGCCGACGCCGGACCCGCCCGCCCAGGTGGTCGCGACGATCCCCGTCGGCGACGGCCCCGACGGCATCACCGCCGACGGCAAGGACGTCTTCGTCTCCCACGCGAAGGACGGCACCCTGCGGCACATCGACGCCGACAAGGACGCCGTCGTCGGCGACCCCGTCGCCCGTCGGCAACAACCCCGACCAGGTCACCGCCGGCAAGGGCACGCTGTGGGTCGTCGACGCCGACGGCGACACGCTCCAGCGGCTGGAGAGCGAGCCGACGCTGCAGGCCACGGCCACGATCCCGGTCGGCGACGGACGCGCAGGGCATCTCGCTCGGCCCGCAGCTCGCATGGGTCGCGAACACCGGCGACGACACCGTGCAGCGGATCGACCGCGCGCAGGCCGTCGCGGTCGGCGACCCGATCGGCGTCGGCGACCACCCGATCGGCATCCACGTCGGCTCGAAGGTCTGGGTCACGAACTTCCGCGACGGCACGCTGTCGAAGATCGACATCGCCAGCGCGCAGGTGGAGGGCGAACCGCTCCCGACCGGCGAGGGCGCCCGCGGCGTCACCGAGGGCTTCGGCGGCGTCTGGGTCTCCAACCTCAAGGACGACACCGTGACCCGCGTCGATCCCGACACGTTCGAGGTCGTCGCGACGATCCGGGTCGGCCGGGAGCCGAAGGAGATCGTCGCCGCGCTCGGATCGGTGTGGGTCGTCAACAGCAAGCTCGAACACCGTCACGCGCATCGATCCCGCGCACCAACCGCGTGGACGGCGCGCCGATCCCGGTCGGCCGCAACCCGATCGGGATCACGGCGACGCGCGGGCGCGATCTGGGTGACCAACCACGCCGACGACACCGTCAGCGCGATCAAGCCCTGACCGCAGACATGGACACCAGCGCCTTCTTCGACTACCCGACGCTCGGCCACGCGCGCGAGCCGGCGCCCGACCCCGGCTTCCTGCCGCGCGCGAGCATGGACGAGTGGGACGCGGTGCTCTCGGCGACCGAGACGCTGCGCTTCCACCCGGGCGACGTCGTGCTGCGGGCCGGCGAGCGCGACCGCGCGTTCTACGTCCTGCTCGACGGCCGGCTGACGGTCGCGGACACCGGCGCCGAGCTGGTCGCGCCGTCGGTGCTCGGCGTCGCAGCCTTCCTCGACGACGCGCCGCGCGCGGTGACGCTGATCGCGCGCACCGACGGCGAGCTGGCGCGCATGAGCTGGGAGGCCTACGAGGCGCTCGCGGCCCGCGACCCGCGCCTCGGCCGGGCGATCCTGCTCGACCTCGGCCGCGGTCTCGCCGCGCGCCTGCGCGGACTCGGCCGGCCGCGCCGGGGTGGACGGGATGACCGCGTTCCCCAACTACACGCAGATCCCCGCGCGGCTGCCGGTCGGCGCCTGGCAGGCGATCCGCGTCGTCACGCTGCTCGGCGCGATCGGCCTCGCCGTGGCGCTCGTCGTCGTCCCCGACGACGGGCTCTACGTGCTGTGGAAGCTCGTGATCCCGGTGCTGCCGCTGCTGTGGCTCGTCGCGCCCGGCCTGTGGCGCAACATCTGCCCGCTCTCGGCGTCCAACCAGACCCCGCGCGTGCTCGGCCTCTCCAAGGCGCTGACCGCGCCCGCGTGGCTGAAGGAGTACGGCTTCGTGATCGCCGCGGGCCTGTTCATCGTGTTCGTGTCGCTGCGCAAGGTCGGGCTCGACGACTCCGGGCCCGCGAGCGCGCTGCTGCTGCTCGGGGCGCTCGGCGGCGGCTTCGTCGGCGGCGTCGCGCTCAAGGGCAAGAGCGGCTGGTGCTCGTCGATCTGCCCGCTGCTCCCGATCCAGCGGCTGTACGGGCAGACGCCGTACAAGCTCGTCGCGAACTCGCACTGCACGCCGTGCGTCGGCTGCACGAAGTCGTGTTACGACTTCAACCCGAGGGTCGCGTTCCTCGCCGACCTCAACGACCCGGACCCGCACTGGAGCGGGCTACCGCAAGCTGTTCGCGGCCGCGTTCCCGGGTCTGGTGCTCGCGTTCTTCAACCTGCCCGAGGCGCGCGGCGGGGAGGAGATCGCGACGCTGTACGGGGAGCTCGCGCTCTACCTGGCGGCGAGCACCGCGATCTTCTTCGCGCTCGACGCGCTGCTGAAGGTCTCGACCCACAAGCTGACGACGCTGTTCGGCGCGACCGGGTTCGCGCTGTTCTACTGGTACGTCGGCGAGCCGTGGCCGGAGCCGGCGACGTGGGCGGCCCGCGCGGCCGCGATCGCGCTCGCCGCCGGCTGGGTCGTGCGCACCTACGCGAAGGAGCGCGCGTTCGCGGCCCAGGCCGCGCCGGCAAAGCCGTCGGCCGAGCCGGTGATCGACCTCGCGGCGGGGCGCTCGATGGCGTCGCACCGCGCGCTCAACGCCGGCGCGCCGGAGGTCACGTTCGAGCCGGAGGGCAAGCACGTCGTCGCCAAGCCCGGGATGACGCTGCTCGAGGCCGCCGAGGCCGCCGGGCTGCCGATCGAGTCCGGCTGCCGGATGGGCGTCTGCGGCGCCGACCCGGTGTGCGTGTCCGACGGGATGGAGCACCTCTCCGGCGATCTCCGACGACGAGCGCTCGACGCTCGACCGGCTCGGCTTCGCCGACAACACGCGCATGGCGTGCTGCGCGCGCGTGCAGGGCCCGGTGACGATGAAGCTCGAGCCGGAGAAGCCGGCCAAGCTCTCGCTCTCGCGGATCGCGAGCTTCAGCTATGACCGCTCGATCGAGCGCGTGGTCGTGCTCGGCAACGGGATCGCCGGCGTCACCGCCGCCGACCACGTGCGCCGGCGCCACCCGCTCGCGCAGATCGACATCGTGGCGGAGGAGTCGCACAACCTCTACAACCGCATGGGCATCGGGCGGCTGATCTACGGGCGCTCGGCGATGCAGGGCCTCTACCTCAACCCCGACCGCTGGTACGAGGAGCACGGGATCACGGCCTGGCTGAACACGCGCGCGAGCGCGATCGACCGGCTGCGCCAGCAGGTGCAGCTCGGCACCGGCGAGACGCTCCCGTACGACCGCCTGATCCTCGCGACCGGCTCGCGCTCGTTCGTGCCGCCGATCCCCGGCTTCGGCTCACCCGGGACGTTCGTGCTGCGCACCGCCGACGACGCGCTCGGCCTGCGCGCGTTCGCCCAGCGCCACGGCGCGCGCCGCGCGGTCGTGGCCGGCGGCGGCCTGCTGGGGCTGGAGGCCGCGTACGCGCTGCACAAGCTCGGGCTGCGCACGACCGTGCTCGAGCGCGGCGACCGGCTGCTGCGGCGCCAGCTCGACGCGCACGCCTCCGCGCTCCTGCACGGCTACCTCGACGGCCTCGGGCTCGAGCTGCTGACCGGCGCCGACACGGCCGCGCTGGAGGGCAACGGGCGCGTGAGCATGGCGCACCTGGCCGACGGCCGCGGGGTCGAAGCCGACGTGTTCCTGGCCGCCGCCGGGATCGCGCCGAACTCCGAGCTGGCCCGGAGCGCCGGCCTGGCGGTCAACCGCGGCGTGCTGGTCGACGAGCGGATGCGCACGCAGGACTACTCGATCCTCGCCGCCGGCGACGTTGCCGAGCACTCCGGCCGCGTCCACGGGCTGTGGCCGGTCGCGGTCGAGCAGGCCGAGGTCGCGGCCGACAACGCGGTCGGCGGCGACAAGGAGTACCGCGGCTCGATCCCGTTCACGATGCTCAAGGTCGTCGGCATCGAGCTGACGTCGATCGGGCGCTTCGAGGAGCAGCCCGGCGACGAGGTGATCGCGCTCACCGAGCACGGCGGGCGCTACCGCAAGCTGGTGATCGAGGACGGCCGGATCGTCGGCGCGATCCTGCTCGGCTACTCCGCCGAGGTCGCGGCCGTGCGCACCGCGATCAACCGCGGCTTCCACGTCGGCGGCGTGATGGACGCGCTGCACGCGGGGCGCTGGGACGCGCTCGCCGGCCTGTCCGGCGAGATCCCGCTGCTGGCCGGCGCGCCGACCGGCGCCGCCTGAGTCAGCGCCGGTCGAGGTCGAGCGAGCAGGAGTTGATGCAGTAGCGCAGCCCGCCCGCGTCGCGCGGCCCGTCGTCGAACACGTGGCCCAGGTGCCCGCCGCAGCGCTTGCACACGACCTCGGTGCGGCGCATCCCGTACGCGTTGTCCGGCCGCAGCTCGACCGCCTCGGCCAGCTTCGGCTCGGTGAAGCTCGGCCAGCCGGAGCCGGACTCGAACTTGGTCTGCGCGTCGAACAGCTCGGCGCCGCAGCCTGCGCAGCGGTAGACGCCGTCGTCGTGGCAGTCCCAGTAGCGGCCGGTGAAGGCGCGCTCGGTCCCGGCCTTGCGCAGCACCTTGTACTGCTCGGGCGTCAGCTCCTCGCGCCACTGCGCGTCTGTCTTCGTGATCTCGGTTGTCATGGATGGAAGGGTATGAGGGCGATGCTGCGAAATCATGACGCCGTCGAGCAGCTCGTCGCCGGGCTGGTCGCGATCGACTCGGTCAACCCAGCCCTCGTACCCGGCGGGGCGGGCGAGGAGGAGGTCGCAGCGTACGTTGCGCGCTGGCTGGGCGACGCCGGGCTCGACGTCGAGATCGTCGAGGCTGGGGACGCGCGCCCGTCGGTGGTCGGCATCGCCCGCGGCAGCGGCGGCGGCCGGTCGCTGATGCTCAACGGCCACCTCGACACGGTCGGCGTCGAAGGCATGAGCGACCCGCACCTGCCGCGCGTGCGCGACGGCCGCCTTTATGGGCGCGGCGGCTACGACATGAAGGGCGGCGTCGCCGCCTGCATGTTCGCGGCCGGCGCCGCGGCCGGCGCGGACCTGGCCGGCGACGTGATCGTCACCGCGGTCGCCGACGAGGAGCACGCCAGCGCCGGCGTCCAGGCCGTGCTCGAACGCTTCCGGGCGGACGCGTGCATCGTGACCGAGCCGACCGCGCTCGAGATCGTCGTCGCGCACAAGGGGTTCGCGTGGTGGGAGGTGGAGGCGATCGGGCGCGCCGCGCACGGCTCCCGCCCCGACCGCGGCGTCGACGCGATCGCTGCGCTCGGCCCGGTGCTCGTGGGCGTGTCCGAGCTCGAGCGCACGCTGGCCGGACGCCGCCACGACCTGCTCGGCCCCGGGTCGGTGCACGCGTCGCTGATCGCCGGCGGGCAGGAGCTCTCCAGCTACCCGGAGCGGTGTGTGCTCGGGATCGAGCGGCGGACGCTCCCGGGCGAGACGGCCGAGCAGCTCGACGCCGAGCTGGCGGCGCTCCTCGGCGAACCTGAAGCGGGACAGTCCCCGTTCAGGTTGGAGGCGGCGTGGCCGGCGGCGGCCGACGCCGCGGCCGGTCCGCACCCGGCCGAGCTGCGCGCGCGCACGACGCTCGTCCGCCCTCCGTTCGCGGTCGATCCGGCCGAGCCGATCGTCGCGCTCCTGCGCGAGCAGGCGACCGCGCATCTCGGCCGCGAGCCGCGGCTGCAGGGCCACAGCGCGTGGATGGACGCCGCGCTCACGAGCGCGGCGGGTATCCCGACGGTCGTGTTCGGGCCGGCCGGCGCGGGCGCCCACGAGGCCGAGGAATGGGTCGACCTCGCGAGCGTGCGCGACTGCGCCGAGGTGCTGCTCGCGACCGCGAAGTCGTTCTGCGGCTAGCGCGCCGCGCCGGCGAGCCCGAGCCGGTGCGCGACCGCGGCGGCCTCGACGCGCCCGCCCACGCCGAGCTTCGCGAGGATCCGCGAGACGTGCACGGAGGCGGTCTTCTCGCTCATGAACAGCGTCTCGCCGATCGCCCGGTTCGTGCGACCCTCGGCGACCAGCAGCAGCACCTCCAGCTCGCGCGGGGTCAGCCCGAACCGCGCGACCGGCGAGTCGTCGGACTCCTCCGCGGCCGCGGGACGCTCCTCCGGCTCGACCAGATCGATCCGGGCGCGCCGCGCGAGCGCAGCCACGTCCTCGGCGATCAGCGCCGCGCCGACCTGTTCCGCCGACGCCGCCGCCGCGCGCAGCGGCACCGCGGCCGCGGCGCGGTCGCCGGCGGTCACGTACGCCTCGCCGGCGCGGAAGCGCGCGTAAGCGGCGGGGATCGGCAGCGCGATCTCGTCGAACGAGTGCGCGACCTCCTCCCAGGGCTCGGGGTCGGCGGGCGCGTCGCCGAGCAGCGTGCGGCGGCGGTGCAGCTCGGCCGTCGCCATCCCGCTCCACGCGCATGCCTCGTCGAACCGCGGCCGGCGCTCGGCGCGCTCGCGCAGGCAGGCAGCGACCTCGTCGAGTGCGGGGCCGTACGGCTCGCCGAGCGCGTGCGCGCGGCCGGCCGCCTCGGCCTCGACGCGCTGCGCCATCCACGACATGCGCGTCAGCCGCGTCGCCTCGTCGGAATGCTCGATCTGCGTGGCGGCGCGGCGCAGCAGCTCGCGCGCGTCGTCGAGCCGGTCCTCGCGCACGGCGAGCTCGACCTCCATGTCCGTGCGCGGCTCGATCCACTGCGGCTCGGCCGCCGAGCCGCTCAGCCTGCTCAGCTCCGCCAGCTCCTCGCGCGCCGCCGCGAGATCCCCGCCGAGCAGCGCCAGCCGCGCGCGCGTGTCGCGCCAGAAGATGCCCGTGTAGGAGACCGCCTCGCCCGGCACGCGCACTGGTAGCTTCTCGCGCGCCTCGGCGAGCCGCCCCAGCCGGATCAGGATCGACGAGTGCTGGATCGCCAGGAACGCGTCGAAGCTCGTGCGCTCGGGCCGCTTGCCGGCCTCCGCCAGCGCGGTACGGAGCACGCCGAGCGCCTCTTCGGTCGCGCCGGACAGGTCGAGCGCCTCGGACAGGTTCACCGCCGCGCGGCTGCGTTCGGCGGGCGAGCCGATCTCGCCCGCCCGGGCGTGCGCCTCGCGCATCGTCGCGATCCCGGCCTCCTCGTCGCCGAGCCCAGCACGCGCGAACCCGAGCGTGATCAGCGCGCTGACCTCGGTCTGCTCGGCGCCGACCGCGCGCGCGGACTCGATCGCGTCGGTGACCGTCGCAATCGCCTGCGGGTATGTGCCGAGCAGCATCTCGACCTTGGCGCGCTCCTCGAGCACGCGGGCGCGCAGCTCGCTCGGCCCCGGCGGCAGCAGCGCCACGGCGCGGTCGAACGCGGCGAAGCTCTCGGGGTCCGGAGCCCGCCTGCCGCAGGTAGGTGCCGAGCCGCTTGTACAGCTCGGCGGCGCGAACGGGCTCGGACTCGGCGTCGAGCGCCGCGAGCGCCTCGCGCGTCAGCGCGACCGCGCGCGACGCCTCGCCGACAGCGCTTGCGCACGTCGCGGCGGCACGCAGCAGGGCGGTGCGGTCCATGCCGGCGCGCTCCTCGGCGTCCGGCACGCGCGCCCACAGCTCGAGCGCGCGTTCGAGCTGGCGCTTCGCGACCTCGTACGCGTAGACGCGCTTGGCCGCCAGGCCCGCGCGCACGTTGGCGCCGAGCGCGCGGCTCAGGTCGTGCGCGTTGCGCCAGTGGCAGGCCAGCTCCGCGGCGACCGTCTTCTCGGTCACGTCGCCGAGCACCTCGGGCCGCGCCTCGATTGCGGCGGCGATGCGCGCGTGCAGCGCGGTGTCCTCGCCGGGCAGCAGGTCGCCGTGCACGGCCTCGCCGACCAGCGCGTGGCGGAACGAGTACAGGCCGCCCTCGCCGATCACGAGCACCTGATGCGCGACGGCCTCCCGCGCGCCCTCCATCACCTCCGCGGGCGGCAGCTCCACGACCGCCTCGAGCAGCGTGTGCGTGGCCGGCCGGTCGACTACGGCGGCGACCCGGAGGACCGCCTGCGCCGCGGGCGAGAGCCGCTCGACGCGCGCGAGCAGCACGTCGCGCAGCGTCTCCGGCAGCAGCCAGGTGCCGCCGTCCTCGCTCGCCGCCAGCAGCTCCTCGGTGAACAGCGGGTTGCCCTGCGAGCGAGTGAAGAGCCGGTCGGCGAGCTCGTCCGACGGCGGCTCGCCGGTGATCCCGGTGAGCTGCTCGGCGAGCTCGGCGCGGTCGAAGCGCTCCAGCGCGATCCGGTCGACGCCCGCGGCGCGCTCGAGCTCGGCCAGCAGCGGGCGCAGCGGGTGGCGCCGGTGCAGCTCGTCGGAGCGGTAGGTGACGACCAGGCACAGCCGCTCCTCGCGCGCGCTGCGGACGAGGAACGTGATGAAGTCGCGCGTCGAGCCGTCGGCCCAGTGCAGGTCCTCGATCGCGAGCAGCACGGGCGCCGAGCGGCCGAGCCGCTCGAGCAGCGCCAGCAGCGCCTCGAACAGGCGCCCCTGGCGGGCGCGCGGCTCGTCGTCGGAGTGGCTGCCGGTTCCGCCGAGCTCGGGCAGCAGCTCGGCGAGCGCGTTGCGCGTGCCCGCCGGGAGGCTCTCGGCGTCGGCGTCGGCGAGGCCGCGCACGAGCGGGCGCAGCGCCCCGACCAGCGGCGCGTACGGGATCTGCGCGCCGCCCAGCTCCAGGCACTGGCCGAGCAGCACGCGCGCGCCCTGCTCGCGGGCACGTGCCTCGAACTCCCGCAGCATGCGGGTCTTGCCGATGCCCGACTCGCCGCTGACGAACGCGAACGCCGGCTCTCCGCCGGCGGCGCGCTCGAACGCCTCGCTCAGGCGGTCCAGCTCGGCGCCGCGGCCGACGAAGACGGGGGAGGTGACACCGAGCGGCACATCAGACATTGTGGCTCACTCGGCGTTCGGGGGGAGGGCTCCCGCAGCGGCGCCCGCGCGAGGCGGGCGCCGCCGGGGAACCTGCCCGGTGGCGAGGGGAGCGCCGGCCGGGTGGGGGACGATCACCGGCCGCGGAGGGATGCGGCAGGAGGGCGACCGAGAGGAGGGGAGTCCGTTCCCGGAGCAGCGCGGGTCGGGGAACCGTGCGCTGCAACGCGCGTCCGCGCGAACCGGCGGCGCAGCGAGGCGGTGAGGCGGGCACGCTCTCCGTCGGCGCGGCGGCTGCGGTCGGATTCGGTTGCGAGGATCATGTGGAGCGAGCCGTGCATCGGGGACCTTTCGGTTTGCTTGGCATGTTCGAAGGTACGCCTGAGGTCCGGGCCCCACATCGGCAGTTCGCGTGCACTTGAAGGGCGTGACCCCTTACCTGGACGGTCACACCCCTTAGGGAATTCCAAGCGGCCTGAGGGCCGCCCGCGGGCCGAGTGGCCCGCGGGCGGCGAACGGCGGCGGCTAAGCGTCGCCGTCGGCCTGGGGAGCGTCTTCGGCGAGGATCCGGTAGAGCGCGCGCCGGGTCTCGTCGAGCACCTCCTTCGCCTCGCGCACCTGCGCCTCGCTGCCCGAGTGCATGAGCTGGAAGAGCGCGCCGCCGATCGGGCGCATCGCGCCGATCAGCTCCCAGGCGCCTTCGCCCATGTCGCCCTTGACGGCATCCCAGGGGGTGCCGAGCTGCTCGGCGTTCGCCTCGACGTACGAGCGGCCCTCATCGGTCAGCTCGAACGCCTTGCGGCCCTCGCCGGTGGCGCGGACCAGCCCCTCGTCCTCGAGTAGCTGGAGCGCGGGGTAGACCGAGCCGGGGCTCGGGCGCCAGACGCCGTCGGAGCGCCGCTCGATCTCCTGGATCAGCTGGTAGCCGTTGCGCGGCTCCTCGGCGAGGAGCACGAGCAGCGCCGCGCGAACGTCGCCGCGCCGTGCCCGCGGGCCGCGCGGCGGGCCGAAGCCCGGGAAGCCGTACTCGCGGCCCCCACGCCGTCCGCCGCGGTGACCGCGGCCGTGCTCGCGTCCCATGGCGAACCAACCGAGGAGCCGGGGATCGAGCGCGCCTTGTCCATATCTGCCAGTCATCGCGATACCTGCCCTTCTGTCGTTGTTACGCGATGCGTCAACGATATATCGGAACTGTTCATTCGTCAAGCCCCGTACGCACTTTCACCAGGCCGTAGGCCGGCGATCCCGCGGCCTTCGGTAGTTTCACTCGCACGCGGTCGAACAGAGGAGCCCAATGACGGTCGGCACGGACCAGCGCGCGCTGGACGAGCTGTGCGTGAACACCATCCGCACCCTTTCGATGGACGCCGTCCAGCAGGCGAACTCCGGCCATCCCGGAACGCCGATGGCGCTGGCCCCGATCGCCTACCTGCTCTACACGCGCGTGATGAGGCACTCGCCGGAAGACCCGCACTGGCCCGGCCGCGACCGCTTCGTGCTCTCCTGCGGGCACGCGTCGATGCTGCTCTACTCGACGCTCTACCTGGCCGGCTACGACGTCACGCTCGAGCAGATCAAGCGCTTCCGCCAGATCGACTCGCCGTGCGCCGGCCACCCCGAGTACGGCCATGTGCCGGGCGTGGAGACCACCACGGGCCCGCTCGGGCAGGGCCTCTCGAACTCCGTGGGGATGGCGCTGGGCGAGCGCATGCTCGCCGCCCGCTTCAACCGCGGCGACCACACGCCGGTCGACAACCACACCTACTTCATCGCCTCCGACGGCGACATGCAGGAAGGGATCGCCTCCGAGGCCTCGTCGCTCGCCGGCCACCTCGGGCTCGGCCGGCTGATCGGCTTCTACGACGACAACCACATCTCGATCGAGGGCGACACGGCGCTCTCGTTCTCCGAGGACGTCGGCGCCCGCTACGAGGCCTATGGCTGGCACGTCCAGAACCTGCACGAGAACCTCGAGTTCGACCGGCTGCACGAGGCGGTCCGCGCGGCGCAGGACGTGAGCGACCGCCCGAGCCTGATCATCGTCCGCACCCACATCGCCCCCGGCTCGCCGAACAAGCAGGACACCCACGGCGCGCACGGCTCGCCGCTCGGCGAGGAGGAGGTCCGGCTGACCAAGGAGGTCTACGGGTTCCCGAGCCTCGAGCCGTTCTTCGTCCCCGACGAGGCGCTCGAGCACTTCCGCGGCTGCGTCGAGCGTGGGCGCGAGCAGCAGGCCGAGTGGCAGGAGGCGTTCGACGCCTACCGCGAGCAGTTCCCCGCCGAGGCGGCCGAGTACGAGCGCTACCTGGCGCGCGAGCTGCCCGCCGGGTTCGGCACCGAGGTGCCGCGCAAGGGACCGGACGCGGGGATGATCGCCACCCGCAAGGCCTCTCAGGAGGTGATCCAGTGGGCCGCCGCCCAGGTGCCGGAGATGGTCGGCGGCTCGGCCGACCTCGCCCCGTCGACGCTCACGCTGATCGACGGCGGCGGCGACGTCGAGGCCGGCGAGTACGGCGGGCGCAACCTGCACTTCGGCATCCGCGAGCACGGCATGGGGGGGATCGTCAACGGGCTCGTGCTGATGGGCCTGCGCGCGTACGGCGCCGGCTTCCTGATCTTCAGCGACTACATGAAGGGATCGATCCGGCTCGCGGCGATCATGCGGATCCCGTCCACGTTCGTGTTCACGCACGACTCGATCGGGGTCGGGGAGGACGGCCCGACACACCAGCCGATCGAGCAGCTCGTGACGCTGCGGGCCACGCCGAACCTCGATCTGGTGCGCCCGGCCGGCTTCAACGAGACCGCGCTCGCCTGGCGCCACGCGCTGCGCCAGACCGACAGACCGACCGCGCTCGCGCTGAGCCGCCAGGGCCTGCCGGTGTGGGACCCGGCCGCGGTGCCCGACGACGCGATCGAGCGCGGCGCGTACGTGCTGCGCGACGCCGACGATCCCGAGCTGATCCTGATGGCGAGCGGCTCGGAGGTCCACATCGCCAACGACGCGCTGGAGCTGCTCGAGGCCGACGGCATCCGCGCGCGGCTCGTCTCGATGCCCTGCCTCGACCGCTTCGTCGAGCAGGACCCCGCGTACCGCGACTCGGTGCTGCCGCCGGCGATCCGGGCGCGGGTGGCCGTCGAGGCGGCCAGCCCGATCGGCTGGCACCGCTGGGTCGGCGAGCTCGGCGACGTCGTGGCGATGGAGGGCTTCGGCGCCTCGGCGCCCGCGAAGGTCCTCTACCAGCACTTCGGGTTCACCGGCGAGGCAGTCGCCGTGCGCGCCCGGGCCGTTCTCGAAAAGGTCAGGAGCTCATGAGCGTCACCCAGGTCAACGAGCGGCTCGCGGCGCTGACCGCCGCCGGCACCAGCGTGTGGCTGGACCAGATCCGCCGCGGCATGATCGAGAGCGGGGAGCTCGCCCGCATGGTCGAGGAGGACTCGCTGCGCGGCGTCACCTCCAACCCTGCGATCTTCGAGAAGGCGATCCTCGGCTCGCCCGACTACGACGCGGACATCGCCGATGCCGCGCGCGACGGCCTGTCGGCGCGCGAGGTCTACCGCCGGCTGGCCGTGCGCGACGTCCAGCTCGCCGCCGACACGCTGCGCGGCGTCTACGACGACACCGGCGGCAAGGACGGCTACGTCTCGCTCGAGGTCGCGCCGCGGCTGGCGCACGACACCGAGGGGACGATCGAGCAGGCGCGCATGTACTGGGGCCTCGTCGACCGTCCCAACCTGATGATCAAGATCCCCGCGACGCCGGAGGGGATCCCGGCGATCGAGGCCGCGCTGTACGAGGGCCTGAACGTCAACGTGACGCTGCTGTTCGCGGTCTCGGCCTACGAGGACGTGATGCAGGCGTTCATCCGCGCGATGGAGCGCCGGCGCGCCGACGGCCGGCCGCTGGACCGCCACTCCGTGGCCTCGTTCTTCGTCTCGCGCGTCGACACCGAGGTCGACAAGCGCTTGGCGGCCGCCGGGCGCGAGGACGTCCAGGGCCGCGCCGGGCTCGCCAACGCGCGCGCCGCCTACAAGGCGTTCACGCGCGTGTTCCGCGGCGAGCAGTTCGCCGCGCTGCGCGCCGCCGGCTGCCCCGTGCAGCGGCCGCTGTGGGCGTCGACCGGCGTGAAGAATCCCGCCTACCCGGAGACGATGTACGTCTACGGCCTCGTCGGGCCGGACACGGTCAACACGATGCCGCTCGCCACGCTCCAGGCAGCGGCCGGCGAGGGCGAGGTGACCGGCGCGACCGCCGACGCCGACCCCGCGCCCGACCTGTCCGCGCTGCGCGACGCCGGCATCGATATCGACGACGTCACCGACAAGCTGCTGCGCGACGGCATCGAGGCGTTCGTCGTCCCGATGAACAAGCTGCTCGCCGGGATCGAGGCCAAGCGCGAGGCGATCGTCACCGGCCGGCCGGCCTCGTTCGAGGCCGACCTGCCGCCCGACTCCGAGCAGCCCGTCGCCGGACGCCTGGCCAAGGCGCGCGCGGAGGATGTCGTGCGCCGGATCTGGCGCAAGGACGGCACGCTCTGGGCGCCGGCCGGCACGCCCGAGGTCGAGGACCGGCTCGGCTGGTTGACGATCGCGGACAAGCTGCACGAGGACCTGCCGGCGATCCGGGAGTTCGTGGCCGAGGTGCGCGCCGACGGCTACACCGACGCGGTGCTCCTCGGGATGGGCGGCTCCAGCCTCGCGCCCGAGGTGTTCCGCCGCTCGACGCCGCCGGACGCCGACGCGCTCCGGCTGCACGTGCTCGACTCGACCGAGCCGCTGCAGATCCGGGCGGTCACGGATGCGATCGACGTCGCGCGCACGCTGTTCATCGTCTCGTCGAAGTCCGGCGGCACGATCGAGCCGAACGCGCTGCTCGCGTACTTCCGCGGCCTGCAGCCCGACCCCGCGCACTTCGTCGCGATCACCGACCCGGGCACGTCGATGCAGCAGCTCGCCGAGCGCGAGGGGTTCCGCCGCGTGTTCCGCGGCGACCCCGAGATCGGCGGCCGCTACTCCGCGCTGTCGCCGTTCGGGATCGTGCCCGCGGCGCTGGCCGGCGTCGACGTCCAGGCGGTGCTCGAGGGCGCGCAGGTCGCGGCCGAGAACTGCGAGCTGACCGAGGGCGACTCCGGCCTGTGGCTCGGCGTCGCGCTGGGCGAGCTGGCGGTGCGCGGCCGCGACAAGCTGGCGTTCGTGGTCGACCCGCCGCTGACCTCGTTCGGACTGTGGGCCGAGCAGCTGGTGGCCGAGTCGACCGGTAAGCAGGGCCGCGGCATCCTGCCGATCGCCGACGAGCCGCTCGTCGACCCATCCGCCTACGGCGCCGACCGCGTGTTCGTGCATCTGCGCGACGCCGACTCGCCCGACGCGGGCCACGCGGGCGCGGTCGCCGCACTGGCCGCCGCCGGGCACCCGACGGTAACGCTCACCGCGGCGGGCCCGAGCGACCTCGGCCGCGTGTTCTTCTTCGCCGAGTTCGCCACCGCGGTCGCCGGCTGGGTGCTCGGGATCAACCCGTTCGACCAGCCCAACGTGCAGGAGGCCAAGGACAACACCGCGCGGGTGCTCGATCAGGGCACGCCGGAGGGGCTCGAGGACGGCTCGCTCGCGGACCTGCTCGACGGGGCGGCCCCGCCGGCCTACATCGCGATCATGGGCTACCTGCCCTACGACGACGCGATCGACTCGGCCGTCGCCGGGCTGCGCGCGAAGCTGATCGAGCGCTACGGCGTCGCGACGACGTTCGGGTACGGGCCGCGCTTCCTGCACTCGACGGGCCAGTTCCACAAGGGCGGCCCGCCGGTCGGGCGCTTCCTGCAGCTCGTGCACGACGCGCCGGACGACCTCGACGTGCCCGGCCGGCCCCACTCGTTCCGCACGCTCATCAACGCGCAGGCCGACGGCGACCTACAGACGCTGCGTGGCCATGGCTTACCGGCCGCGCGCGTACGGCTCGACGCGGGCGACGCGGCGGGCTCGATCTCCCGACTCCAGGAAGGCTTGTAGATGCAACTCGGCTTCATCGGCCTCGGCAAGATGGGCGGCAACATGGTCCATCGCATCCATCGCGACTCGGACCACAAGGTCGTCGCGAACGACCACAACCAGCACAACATCGACGCCGCCGAGGCCCAGGGCGCGATCGGCGCCTCCTCGCTCGAGGACCTCGTGGCCAAGCTCGACGCCCCGCGCCTCGTCTGGCTGATGATCCCGGCCGGCGATCCGACCGAGCAGACGATCGACGAGCTGTCCCGGTTGCTCGCGCCGGGCGACACGATCGTCGACGGCGGCAACACGAACTGGCACGACGACGTCCGCCGCGCCGGCGCGCTCGACGCCCAGGGCATCCACTACATCGACGTCGGCGTCTCCGGCGGCGTGTGGGGGCTCGAGGTCGGCTACTGCATGATGGTGGGCGGACACGAGGAGTCCGTCCGGCGGCTCGCGCCGATCCTCGACGTGCTCGCCCCGCCGGACGGCTGGCGCCGCTTCGGCGACTCGGGCGCCGGGCACTTCGTGAAGATGGTCCACAACGGGGTGGAGTACGGGATGATGCAGGCCTACGCCGAAGGCTTCGAGCTGATGCACAAGTCGAAGTTCCCGATCGAGCTGGCGGAGGTCGCGCACCTGTGGAACCAGGGATCGGTCGTCCGCTCGTGGCTGTGCGAGCTCGCCGAGCGCGCCTTCAGGGCGGAGGGCAACGACCTCGCGCAGATCAAGGGCTACGTCGCGGACTCCGGCGAGGGGCGCTGGACGATCGCCGACGCGATCGACCACGACGTCCCGATGCCGGTCATCACCGCGTCGCTGTTCGCGCGCTTCTACTCGCGCGACGAGGGCGACTACAGCGAACGCGTGCTCGCGGCGCTGCGCAACCAGTTCGGCGGGCACGCTGTCGAGCGCACCGGCGGGAGCTGAGGCTGCGATGGCCGTCGACACGCCCCCCGCGCTCGAAGAGAACCCGCTCGTCGAGGGCTTGGAGCGGCTCCCCGTGCCGCCTACGACGCTGGTCATCTTCGGCGCGACCGGCGACCTTGCACATCGCAAGCTGTTGCCGGCGCTGTACAACCTCGCCCACGAGGGCGCGCTGCCCGAGCGCTTCAAGCTCGTCGGGATCGCGCGGCGCGAGAAGGCCCACGCCGACTTCGCCGAGGAGTGCCGGGCGTCGATCCGCGAGTACTCGCGCCGCCAGCCGGACGAGGAGGTGCTGAACGGGCTGCTCGACCACGTGCAGTACATCGGGTCGAACTTCGACGATCCCGAGGGCTACAAGAAGCTCGCGAAGACGCTCGACCAGCTCGACGAGGAGATCGGGCAGCCGCTCAACCGCGACTACTACCTCTCGACCGGGCCGGAGTTCTTCCCGGTCATCGTCAAGCAGCTCAAGGACGCCGGCCTGCACCACCACGAGACCGCCGACGTGCGCATCGTGATCGAGAAGCCGTTCGGTTTCGACCTGCACTCCGCGCGCGAGCTCCAGCGGTGCGTCGCCGGCGTCTTCCGTGAGCGCCAGGTCTTCCGCATCGACCACTACCTCGGCAAGGAGACGGTCCAGAACGTGATGGCGTTCCGGTTCGCGAACATGATGTTCGAGCCGATCTGGAACCGGAACTTCATCGACCAGATCCAGATCACCGCCGCCGAGGACATGGGCATCGGCACGCGCGCCGGCTACTACGACACCGCGGGCGCGCTGCGCGACCTCGTGCAGAACCACATGCTGCAGCTCGTAGCGCTCACGTGCATGGAGCCGCCGGCGTCGTTCGAGGCCAACAAGGTGCGCGACGAGAAGGTCAAGGTGCTCACCGCGATCACGCCGCCGGACCCGAACGAGACGGTGCGGGCGCAGTACACGGCGGGCACGGCGGGCGGCGACGACGTCGTCGGCTACCTGCAGGAGGAGGGCGTCGCGCCCGACTCGCACACCGAGACGTACGCGGCGCTCAGGCTCGAGGTGCACAACTGGCGCTGGGCCGGCGTGCCGATCTACCTGCGCACGGGCAAGCGGCTGGCGCGCAAGGTCACCGAGATCGCGGTGCAGCTCAAGCCGGTCCCGCACCAGGCGTTCCAGTCGGAGGGATCGGTCGGTGTGCAGCCCAATCAGCTGATCCTCACCGTGCAGCCGAACGAGGGCGTATCGCTCTCGCTCGGCGCGAAGATCCCGGGCCCGCGCCTGCGCATCCGGCCGGTGAACATGGAGTTCCTGTACGGCAGCTCGTTCATGTCGCAGTCGCCGGAGGCCTACGAGCGCCTGATCCTCGACGCGATGCGCGGCGACGCGACGCTGTTCACCCGCAACGACGAGGTCGACGCGCAGTGGTCGATCATCGACCCGGTGCTCGAGGCGTGGCACCGCTCCGACCGCGACGGTCCGCTGCCCACGTACGCGTCCGGCAGCGAGGGTCCCAAGGAGGCCGACGCGCTGTTGGGACCGCATCAGTGGCGGAAGCTGTGAGCGAGGACGTCTGGAGCGCCCGCAACACGACGCCCAGCGCGATCGAGGCGGCGCTGCGGGACCTGCTCGGAAAGCGCTACCAGATGGATCGCACGTTCGTGCCCGCGCGCGTGATGAACCTCGTCGTGATCCTCGACCGCAGCTTCCGCGGCGAGGTCGAGAACCGGCTGGCGCGCGTGGGCCGCTACCACCCGTCGCGGCTCGTGATCGCCGCGATCGACGAGGGCCGCACGCAGATCGACGCGTGGGCGACGGTCGCCGCCGACGACGCGGTGCACGAGCCCGGCCACATCGCGGTCGGGCGCGAGCGCGTCGAGGTCGACGTCGGCCCGCAGCACGTCGACAACCTCGACACGATCGTCGACCCGCTGCTGGTCCCCGACCTCGCCACGATGGTGTGGGCCCCGCACGGGCATCACGACGCGGTGGAGGTGCTGCGCCGGCTCGCCAACATCGTGCTGATCGACACGCAGGACGAGCCGCAGCCGGCCGAGGCGTTCGAGCGTGCTGCCGACCTCGCGCTTTCGGCGTACGTCGTCGACCTCGCCTGGCTGCGCACCACGCCGTGGCGCGAGCGGATCGCCGCGACGTTCGACCCGCCGCCGATGCGGCACGCGCTCGGGGCGATCGACAAGGTCGTCGTGCGCCACCGTGCGGACTCCGTCGCGGCCGGCGTGCTGCTGTGCGGGTGGCTCGTGTCGCGGCTGGGCTGGCGCCCGGAGGCGCTCGCACAGCGCGGCACCCACCTCGTCGGCCACTCGCGCGCGCGGCGCGGCGAGGTCGTGCTGGAGCTGCGGCCGGCCGATCTCGGAGCGCCAGGCCTGGAGGGCGTGACGATCGAGATGGCCTCGGGCGAGGCGGTCTCGCTCGACCGCGGGCCGGGTGGCCTGCGCGCCGTGCGCCGGGCGCGTGACGGCGCCGAGCAGGCGTGGCGGGTGCTGGGCGCCTCGCGCGGGGAGTCGGGGATCCTCGGCGAGGGTGTCAGGCAGGCGCTGCTGCGCGACCCGACGTACAAGCCGGCGCTCGACGCGGGGCGGGTGTTGGTGGGATGAGCGGCTTGCCGGCACGAACTGCGGGCATTGAAGGGGAGCACGGAGTGCCGCGCAGGTCTCGCGAAATGCTCTGTTGCGCCTTGACCGCGCTATCCGCGGCTAAAGCGCAACAGAGCCGAGAATCGGCTGATCCCGCTCCCTCAATGCCCGCAGTTCAAGGCGTCCTAGGATGACGTCGCAGTGACGCCGACCGATATCCGCGTCGTCGACGACCCGGCCGCCGAGGTCGCCGACCTGCTGATCGGCGTGGCCGCCGCGGGCGGGCACGTCGCGCTCTCCGGCGGCTCGACCCCGCGGCGGGCGTACGAGCTGGCGGCCAAGACCGGCGCCGACCTCAGCGCGGCGACGCTGTGGCTCGGCGACGAGCGGATCGTGCCGCCGGAGGACGAGCGCTCGAACCTGCGGCTGGTGCGCGAGTCGCTGATCGAGCGGCTGCCCGAGGCGCGGCGCCCGCGGCTCGTCGCGGTCGACACCACGCTGGGCGCGGACGCGGCGGCGGCGGCCTACGAGTCGCTGCTGCGCGAGGTGCTCGGCAACCACCCGCGCATCGACCTGGCGTTGATGGGCCTCGGCCCCGACGCCCATACGGCGTCGCTGTTCCCCGGCAAGCCGGCCGTTGAGGAGACGCAGCGGCTCGCCGTCGGGGTGCCCGAGGCGGGAATGGAGCCGCAGGTGCCGCGCGTGACGCTCACGCTGCCGTTGTTCAACGCGGCGCGCAAGGTCGTGTTCCTCGTCACCGGCGCCGACAAGGCCGCCGCGGTGCGGCGCGCGTTCGGCGATCCGCCCGACCCGGCGGCGCCCGCGGCGCACGTGCGCCCCGGCGCGGGCGCGCTGAGCCTCCTGCTCGACGCCGCCGCGGCCGCTGAGCTGGCCAGCGGAACGGTGACGGGATGAACGACGGGCGCTTCATCGGCGTCGACGTCGGCGGAACCAAGATCGTGACCGCGGTGCTCGAGCACGGCGAGTACGAGGTCTTCGACCCGCTGCCCACGCGCACCGAATCGAGCGATGCGCTGGTTGACCAGATCGTCGCGCAGGTCGGCGAGCACGGCGGCGACAACGCACGCGCCGTGGCGGTCGGGCTGCCGTCGATCATCGAGTTCGCGTCCGGCCGGGTGCGGCACAGCGTCAACCTCCCGCTCTCGGACCTGCCGCTGCGCGCGCTGCTGTCCGAGCGCTGCAGGCTGCCGGTCTACGTCGAGAACGACGCGTCGTGTGCGGCGCTCGTCGAGGCGTCGGCCGGCGGGCAGATCGTGTGCGAGAACCTGATCATGTTCACGATCGGCACGGGCGTCGGCGGCGGCCTCGTGCTGAACGGGAAGCTGTACCGCGGCGCGACGAGCGCCGCCGAGCTCGGCCACACGATGATCGGCCTCGAGCTGGCCGACGGCGCGCCCGCCGACCCGGGCAACTTCCCGCAGCCGGGCTCGCTCGAGAAGCTGGCGTCCGGCCGCGCGCTCGACCGGCTCGCGCTGGAGTCGGCCCGCACGCACCCGAAGTCGTTCCTCGGGCGGCGGCTGGCCAAGGGCGACGAGATCACGGGCAGCGACGCCGTCGAGGGGGCGCGCGAGGGCGACGTGCACTGCCAACATGTGATCCGGGTGCTCGGCGAGCGGCTAGGAATCGGGATCGCGAACGCGATCAACACGTTCGATCCGGACGAGATCGTGATCGGCGGCGGCGTCTCGCTGGCGGGCGACCTGCTCCTGGTACCGGCCGAGCGGACCGCGCGGCGCCACACCGTGCCGGGCGCCGGGACGCAGACGAAGGTGCGGCTGGCGCGCCACGGACCGCAGGCGGGCGTGCTCGGTGCCGCCACCGTGGCCATGCAGGAATGGGCTCTCGCGCGGGCGAAGGCGCCGGCATGAAGGTGGCCTGCGCGTTCGACCACGCCGGGTTCCCGCTCAAGCCGGTGGTGCTGGAGACGCTGAAGGCGGCGGGGCACGAGCCGATCGACCTCGGCACGTGGTCGACCGACCCCGTCGACTATCCGGACGTCGCGCGCGACGCCTGCGAGGCGGTGCTCGACGGCAGGGCCGAGCGCGCGGTGATCGTGTGCGGCTCCGGCGCGGGCGTCGCGGTGGCGGCGTGCAAGTTCCCCGGCATCCGCGCGGCGACGGCGTCCGACACCTACACCGGGCACCAGGCCGTCGAGCACGACCACTGCAACGTGCTGTGCCTCGGCGCCCGCGTGGTCGGACCGGCCTACGCGGCGGAGATCATCGCCGCGTACGCGGTTGCCGAGTACTCGCACGAGGAGCGCCACGTTCGCAGGGTGGGCAAGATCGACGCGATCGAGCGCGAGTTCACGGGGCAGGAGGTAGCCATGCAGGTGATCGAGTGCAACGAATGCGGTGAGACCCTCCAGGCCGCCGGGAACGAGGAGCTGACCCGGCTGCTCGGCGCCCACCTCGCCGACGAGCACGACGTCGAGACCGACGAGGAGGAGCTGGCCGAGCTCGTGGAGACCGAGGCCTACGAGGCGATGGACTCCTGAGATCGTCCGGCGCGGCGCGCTGGTGCCGGCCGGGCTTGTGGCGGTCGCCGGTTGCGGCGGCTCGTCCGATCCGCCGGCCGAGCGCCCGGCGCCCGAGCGTCGCATCGTGTCAGGCGAGCTGCGTTCGCCCGATGCGCGCTCGCCGTTCGTCCCGGCCGGCGACGGTGTGTGGCGCTGCCCGACCGAGCAGCGCATCCAGCTCGACATCAGCGAGGACGGTGAGGTCTCCGTGAGCACGCCGGAGAGAGTGCTCGCGTCGGTCGCGCCGACCCGGGCGGTGGTCAACCGCGCGTGCGATCCGGGGCGGCCGGCCGCGGCGCCGCGTGCCGCCGCCACGCGGACCGGGCGCGTGGGCAGGACGCTCGTACGCTGCGACTTGCCTCCCGCCGTGCTCGTGGACTTCGCCGACGGCGACGTGACGCTGCGTACGCTCGGCGGGCGCTTCCTGGCCGGAGCGGCCGTCGACCCCGACCGGCTCGGGGTCGCGGGCTACTGGGGGCCCGGCTGCGCGCCGGCCGACTGAGCGCCTCAGCCGAGTGTTTGCCTGGAGTCATCTGACCGAAGCGCGCGTGGCTTGCCGGGGCCTATATCGTCGGGCCACTCCGACCGGAAGGAAGCCTCGATGACTCCCACTCCCGACACCGTCGTGCTGGTCCATGGGTTCTGGGTGACCCCGCGCAGCTGGGAGCACTGGATCACGCGCTACGAGAACGCCGGCTACCGCGTCCTCGCGCCCGCGTATCCGGGGTTCGAGGTGGAGGTCGAGGCACTCAACGCCGACCCGTCGCCGATCGAGGCCGTAACCGTCCCGCAGATCATGGCGCACCTCGAGGCCGTCGTCGGCGAGCTCGACACGCCGCCGATCCTGATCGGCCATTCCGCCGGCGGGGTGTTCGTGCAGATCCTGCTCGACCACGGCTTCGGCGCGGCCGGCGTGGCGGTCAACTCGGCGCCGACCGAGGGCGTCAAGCGCGTGCCGCTGTCGCAGGTGCGGGCCTCGTTCCCGGTGCTCAAGAACCCGGCGAACCGCCACCGCGCGGTCGGGTTGACGTTGAACCAGTGGCACTACACGTTCACGAACACGTTCGGGGAAGAGGAGTCCCGCGCGCTGTACGAGCGCTACCACATCCCGGCGTCCGGCGAGATCTTCTGGGGCAGCGCGCTGGCCAACATCCACCCCGGGCCCGACGACACCCACGTCAACTACGAGAACGACGACCGCGCACCGCTCCTGTTCATCTCGGGCAGCGAGGATCACCTTATGCCGCCGTCGATCCAGCGGTCCAACGCCAAGCACTACAAGTCGGACACCGTCACCGAGGTCAAGGAGTTCGAGGGCCCGCACCTGCTGCCGGCGTGGCACAACTGGGAGCAGGTCGCCGACTACGCGCTGGAGTGGGCGCGCAGCCACGCCAGGCCGTCGAGCGCGGTGTGAGGATCACCCACATCGGCGGTCCCACTGTCCTGATCGAGGTCGAGGGCTGGCGGCTGCTGACCGACCCGACGTTCGACGCCCCCGGCGGCAGGTACGCGTTCGGCTGGGGGACATCGTCGCGCAAGCTCGCCGGCCCGGCGGTGCCGGCCGCCGAGCTGGGACCGATCGACGCGGTCCTGCTCAGCCACGACCACCATGGCGACAACCTCGACGCCGCCGGGCGCGCGCTGCTGCCGTCGGCCGGCGCGGTCGTGACGACCGCGCCGGGTGCGAAGCGGCTCGGGGGCGGCGCGCGAGGTCTCGAGCCATGGCAGACGACCCGGCTCGAGGCGCCGGGCCGCCCGGCAATCGAGGTCACCGCGACGCCCTGCCGCCACGGGCCGCCGCTGACGCACCCGATCGTCGGCGAGGTGATCGGCTTCGCCCTCCGTTGGGACGGCCAGGAGCCCGACGCACTGTGGATCTCCGGCGACTCCGTCCTCTACGACGGGCTGCGGCAGGTCGCCGAGCGCGTCCGCGTCGACGTCGCGCTGTTGCACCTCGGCGGCGTGCAGTTCCCGATCACGGGGCCGCTGCGCTACACGATGACCGCGCGCGAGGCCGTCGAGCTGTGCCGCCTGCTGCGCCCGCGCGTCGCGATCCCGATCCACTACGAAGGCTGGCAGCACTTCCGCGAGGGACGGGAGGCGATCGAGCGCGAATTCTCCTCTGCCCCCGAGGAGGTCCGGCGGTCGGTCCGCTGGCTGCCGCTCGGCGTCGCGACCGAGGTCGAGACTAACGCTCGACTCGACCGTTAGATCAGCGCGCCAGAAGGCGCCCGATCGCGCCCATCATCTCTTCGGTCAGCTCCTCCTGGCTGCCGGGGCCCTTGCCCTCGACGACGCAGTGCTTGACGTGCTCGTCGAGCAGGCCGAGCGCGACCTTGTCGAGCGCGGCCTGGATCGCGCTGATCTGGGTCAGGACGTCGATGCAGTAGCGGTCGTCCTCGACCATCTTCTGCACGCCGCGGGTCTGACCCTCGATGCGCTTCAGGCGGGCGAGGAGCTGGGGTTTGGTGGCGGAGTAGGCGGGCACGCCGCCGAGTATACCCCGGAGGGGTTCCAAACCTAAAGCGGGACAGTCCCTCTTCAGGTTGCGTCGAACGTCAGCGCGCCGGTCCGCAGCGCGCCGGCGAGCGCGTCGAGCTCGCCCGCAAGGCTGCGGTCCTCCTCCAGCCGCGGCACGCGATCGCGCACGCGCGCGAGCGCGCCCTCCAGCACCTCGGTCGAGCGCAGCGGCCGGTGGAACTCCAGCCCCTGGCAGGCGCAGATCAGCTCGGTCGCCACGACGTGCGCGGCATGCCCGACGACCGTGCGCGCCTTCAGCGCCGCCAGCGCGCCCATCGAGTTGAAGTCCTCCATCCCCGCGGACGTGGGAATCGACCCGGCGCCGGCGGGATGCGCGAGCACCTGGCACTCGTTGACGAGCGCGGCCGCCGCGTACTGGGCGATCATCAGGCCCGACGAGAGGCCGGGCCGCGGCGTCAGGAACGCCGGCAGCTCGGCGTAGCTCGGCGTGAGCAGCGCGTAGATGCGGCGCTCGGCGAAGCCGGCCAGCTCGGTCATCGCCAGCGCCAGGTGGTCGAGCGGGAGCGAGAGCGGCTGGCCGTGGAAGTTGCCGCCCGACAGGATCTCGTCCTCGAACACGAGCGGGTTGTCGGTCACCGCGCCCAGCTCGCGCTCCAGCGCGCCCTCCACGTAGTCGAGCGCGTCGGCGACCGCGCCGAGCACCTGGGGCGCGCAGCGCAGCGTGTATGGGTCCTGCACGCGGCCGCAGTCCGCGTGCGAGGCCACCACCGGCGAGCCGGCCAGCAGCCTCCGCAACCGCGCGGCCACCTGCGACGGACCCGGCTGGCCGCGGACCGCGTGCAGGCGCTCGTCGAACGGCACGGTCGAGCCCTTGAACGCCTCCAGTGACAGCGCGACCGCGACCACGGCGGCGTCGAGCACGCGCCGCGCGTCGCGCAGCGCCAGCCCACCCGCCGCCGCCATCAGGTGCGTCCCGTTGATCAGCGCGAGCCCCTCCTTCGCCTGCAGCGCGACAGGGGAGAGCCCGGCGCGCGCGAGCGCGGCCGCGCCCGGCATCCGCTCGCCGCCGGCGAGCGCCTCGCCCTCGCCGATCAGGACGAGTGCGAGATGGGCGAGCGGGGCGAGGTCGCCGCTGGACCCGACCGAGCCGCGGCTGGGGACGACCGGCACGACGTCGTGCTCGAGCAGCCCGAGCAGCAGCTCGACCAGCTCCACCCGCACGCCCGAATGCCCGCGCCGCAGCGAGGACGCCAGCAGGAGCACCATGCCGCGCACGATCTCGGCGTCGAGCGGCTCGCCGGAGCCGACCGCGTGCGAGCGGAGCAGGTTGACCTGCAGCTGGGCGGCGTCGGCGGCGTCGATCCGCACCGAGGCGAGCTGGCCGAAGCCGGTGCTGACGCCGTACACGACGCGCCCGCCGTCCAGCGCCTCCTCCACCGCGGAACGCCCGGCGGCGATCCGCTCGTGGTCGGCGGGCTCCAGCGGCGGCGGCGCGGCGCCGCGCGCGACCGCCTCGAGCTGCGCGAGCGTCGGCATCAGACGTCCATGCGCGCCTGCTCGATCCGGCGCGCGACCGTGTCGGCCCACCCGGCACCCGGCCAGCGCTCGCGCATCCTGGCGGCGCTCGCGCCGTGGTCGTACGGCAGCCGGCGCTGCTCGACGCGGCGGTCGGCGTGGACGAGCGCGTAAGCGGCGCGCTGATCGCCGTCGAACGGCAGCCCGACCGAGCCCGGGTTCACGAGCTCGATCCCGCGCGTCGCCGAGATGCGGCGGAACGCGAGGTGGGTGTGGCCGAAGCCGAGCCGCGGCTCCGTGACGTCGTCGAGCAGCTCCTGCTCGTCCTCGGCGGGCTGCGGGAAGAACGACCGGACGTCGGAGACGGGCGAGGCGTGCACGTAGCGCGTGTCCTTGTGCAGCGCCTGTTCCGGCAGCCCGTCGAGCTCGGCCACGACCGCGTCGCCGAGCGTCTCCCGGCACGCGGCGATCGCCGCCGGCACGACGGGGTTGTCGGGCGCGGCGTCCGGGTGCGCGGTCCAGCGCTCCCCGTTGCCGCGGATCCAGATCGCGGGCGCGAGCGTGCGCAGCAGCTCCAGCGTCCCGTCCGGCTCAGGGCCGAACAGCGTGTAGTCGCCGCCGAGGATCCAGCTCTCCGCGCCCTGCGCCCGCGCGTCGGCGACGACGGCCTCGAGCGCGAGCCGGTTGCCGTGCACGTCGTAGAGCAGGGCGATCACCGAGGCGTGTATAGCATCGGCGCGGTGACGTGTTCGGCGAGCAGGGAGCGGTCGCCGCTCAGGTCCGTGCCCGCGCAGCTTCGCGGGCCGGCGCCGCCCGCGCTCGTCGTGGCCTGACCCGTGCCCGCTGAGTGGCAGCCACGCACGCGAGCACGCCGATGCCGGCCGGCAGCATGCCGGGAGTGAGTGCCTCGCCCAGCACCAGCGCGCTCAGCAGCACCGTGAGCAGCGGCTGGACAAGCTGCACCTGGCCGACCTTGGCGACGCCGCCGCGCGCCAGGCCTGCGTACCAGGCGAAGAACGCGAGGAACATCGAGATCGCCGCGACGTACGCCAGCCCGAGGATCGCTGTCGCATGGGGCTCCGCAGTGCTGGTCGCGGCCACGATCAGCGTTACCAGAACAGTGAGCGGAAGCGATAACACGAGCGCCCAGCTGATCGTCCGCGCGCCGCCGAGCTCGCGCGACAGCGCGCCGCCCTCGGCGTATCCGAGCGCGCAGCAGGCGGTCCCGAGGAGCAGGAACGCGTCGGCGGCGGTGAGCGCACCCGACGCCTCGTGCAGGACGAACGCGAGCACGATGCCGAGCCCGGCAACGGCCGCCAGCCAGAACGCCGGCCCCGGCCGCTCGCCCGCGCGGGCGACGGCGGCCAGGGCGGTGGCGCCGGGCAGGACGGCGATCACGATCGCGCCATGGGCGGAGTCGCTCGTGACGAGCGCAATGCTGGTGAACAGCGGGAAGCCGACGATCACGCCCGCGGCGACGATCAGCAGCCGCCACCGGTGGCCGGCGCCGGGCACGGGGGCGCGGACGGCGGCGAGGTAGGCGCCGGCGAGCAGACCGGCGAGCGCGGCGCGCCCGAACGCGACGAGCCACGGGTCGAAGCCGTCGAGCGCCAGCTTCGTGGCGGGGAACGAGAACGAGAAGCCGAGGATGCCCAGACACCCGAGCACGAGTCCGGGCGCGCGGCGCGGCGCGGCCTCGTCGCGCGCCTCACCCGTTCGCGTCATCGCTCCGGGCGCGATAGCGTTACTGGAAGTCCTCATGCCCGAGAGTAACACTGCACGTGCGCTGGTGAAGGAACTGGAGGCCGCGGCGGCCGCCGGCAGGCCGGGCGACCGCCTGCCGTCGGTGCGCGAGCTGATGCGGCGACACGGCGCCGGGCCGGCGACCGTTCAGCGCGCGGTTCACCTGCTCGCGCGGCGCGGGCTGGTCGAGGCGCGACCCGGGCGCGGGACCTTCGTCGCGCCGCGACCGGCCGCCCGCCCGGCGCCCGATCACGCGTGGCAGACGGTCGCGCTCGGCGCGCGGATGCTCGACGCGGAGGCGCTCGAGCACCTGCTGCGGCCACCGCCGCCCGGGATGCTGCTGTTGTCCAACGGCTATCTGCCCGACGAGCTACAGCCGTCCGGCGCGTTGGGCCAGGCGCTGAGCCGCGCCGCGCGGCGGCCCGGCGCCTGGGCCGCGATGCCCTCGGAAGGACTCGCGCCGCTGCGCGCGCTGCACGCCGGACGGCTCGGCGGCGGCCACACGGCCGAGGACATGATCGTCGTCGGCGGCGGACAGGCCGCGCTCACCGCGTGCCTGCGCGGGCTGGCGCCGCCGGGCGGGGCCGTCGTCGTGGAGTCCCCGACCTACCTCGGGGCGCTGGTCGCGGCCCGCGCCGCGAACCTCCTACCGGTGCCGGTCCCGAGCGACCGCGACGGGATCCGGCCCGACCTGCTCGCCGACGCGCTCGCCAGCTCCGGCGCGCGGCTCGTCTATCTCCAGCCGACGTTCGCCAACCCGCACGGAGCGGTGCTCGCGCCGGAGCGGCGCGCCGGCGTGCTCGCCGCCGTCCGCGCCGCCGGCGCGTTCCTGGTCGAGGACGATCCGGTACGCGACCTCGCGTTCGCGCCGCCGCCCCCGCCGCTGGCGCACGACGACCCCGACGGCCACGTCGTGCACATCACGTCGCTGACGAAGATCGTTGCGCCCGGCCTGCGGATCGGCGCGATCGCAGCCCGCGGCCCGGCGTACGCGCGGCTGCGCGCCGCCCGTGTCGTGGAGGACTTCTTCGTCCCAGGCCCGCTGCAGGAGGCCGCGATCGAGCTCCTGGGAGCGCCCGCCTGGCCGCGCCACCTGAGGCGGCTCCGCACCGCGTTGCACGAGCGGCGCGACGCGCTCGTCGCCGCCGTCGACCGCGAGCTGGGCGCCGGCAGGCTGACGCCGCCGTCGGGCGGGATGCACGTCTGGGCGCGGCTCGACCCGGGCGAGGACGACGTGGCGCTGGCCGAGCGGTCCTACCGCGCCGGCGCCAGGGTGTTCGCGGGGCGGCCGTGGTTCCCGGCCGAGCCGCCGGCGCCGTTCATGCGGCTCACGTTCGCGGCGGAGCCGCCGGCGCGGCTCGCCGAGGGGGTGCGGGTGCTCGCGTCGGTGCGGTGAGCGCGGCGTCGGTGTAGGTCAACTGCGGGCATTGAAGGCGAGCCCGGATGGTGGCGGCGCTCACGTGGGGCGGGCGGATCACGCATAGCGAGATCAGCCCGCCCCGCATCGACGTGGGGCGCTTTAAGGGCGCCATTCGACCCTAAGTCGCCCCGCATCGAGCACGGGACGTTTCCGCGGAAACGCACCCACGCCCCGCGCCCCTCTTCAATGCCCGCAGTTAAACGAGAATCAACCCCGCCGCGCATCCCACGAGAACCCGCGGACCGCGAGCACCGCGCCGACCACGCCCCACAGCAACAGCACCAACAGCGCCGGCACGTTGTCCGCCAGCCCGGCACCGGACACCATCGCCCCCGACAGCCCGTCGATCAGGTGCTTGAGCGGCAGCGCCTCGGCGATCCCGCGCAGGAACTCGGGGGCGTCGTCGGCGTCGTAGAAGACCCCGGAGATGAAGATCACCGGCAGGAACACCGCGTTGACGTAGGCGGGGGCGGAGTCGAAGTTCGGGATCGCGTGCGCCAGCGCGACGCCGAGCGACGCGAAGCACGCCACCCCCAGCACGACGAAGACGACGAGCTCGAGCCAGTGCTGCGGCCAGTCGAGCCCGAATACGGCGCTGCCGGCGACCGTGATCAGCGCGACCTGGAGCGCGGTGTTCGTGATCGCGTTGCCCGCGATCCCGGCGAGGTAGGCCGACGTCGGAAGCGGCGTCCCGTGGATCCGCTTCAGCACGCCCGACTCGCGCAGGTAGGTGATGTTCATCGCCAGCGCCGAGAACGTCGTCGACATCACCGCCAGGCCGGCGATCCCCGGCACGATCACCTGCAGGTTCTCGTCCTCGCCGGAGAAGATCGCCCCGAACAGCGCCAGGAACAGCAGCGGCAGCAGGAAGTTGAAGAACGCGGCGCTCGGGTTGCGCCAGAACATCTTGCGCTCGAGCCGATACTGGCGCCAGGCAGCCGTCCGCCAGGCCACCCGCCCGTGCGTCCGCGAGCGGGCGGGCCGCACCGGATCGAGGACGTGGTCGCTCATTCGCGTCCGCCCTCGGACACGAGCTCCAGGTAGACGTCCTCGAGGCTCGGCTGGGTCACGCTCAGGTCGCGCACCCGCTCGCCGCGCGCGAGCGCCGCGCCGGTCAGCTCGTGCAGCAGCGGCGTCGGGTCGTCGACCTCGCGCGCGTGCTGCTCGCCCCCGGCGTCGCGCCAGGCCACCCGGTAGCGCCGCGTCGCCGGACCCAGCGAGCCCGGCGCGCCCTCGGCCAGGATCGCGCCGTCCTTGATGATCGCGACGCGGTCGGCGAGCGCCTGCGCCTCGTCCAGGTAGTGGGTCGTCAGCAGCACGGTCTTGCCGAGGTCCTGCAGCGAGCGGATCGTGTCCCACGCCTGGCGCCGTGCGGCCGGGTCGAAGCCGGTGGTGGGCTCGTCGAGAAAAACCAGTTCCGGATCGCCGATCAGCGCGAGCGCGAAGTCGAGCCGCCGCTGCTGGCCGCCCGACAGCGTGAGCGTGCGCTGCTCGGCCGCGCCCTCCAGCCCGCTCAGCGAGATCGTCTCCTCGATGTCGCGCGGAGCGTCGTAGAGCCCCGCCCAGTGGCTCACCGCCTCGCGCACCGTGAGGTGGCGGTAGAGCCCGCCGGCCTGCAGCACGATCCCGATCCGTTCGCGCAGCGCGAGCGGCCGCGGGCCCGGGTCCATGCCGAGCACGGCGACGCGCCCGTCGGTCCGCTCGCGGAAGCCCTCTAGGATCTCGACCGTCGTCGTCTTGCCCGCGCCGTTCGGTCCCAGCAGCCCGAACACCTCGCCCCGCCGCACGCTGAACGAGATCCCGCCCACCGCCTGGCGGGACCCGTAGTCCTTGCGCAGGTCCTCGACCTCGATGGCCACCTCGGCGGGCATGGCCGACCATCATGGCAACCTTCCGCCCACCATCCATGCGCTGCGCCTGCATCGACATCGGGTCGAACACGACGCGGCTGCTCGTCGCCGACGTCGCGCAGGGCCGGCTCGACGCGGTCGTCCAGCAGCGGTCGTTCACGCGCATCGGGCGGGCGATCAGCACCGACGGCGTGATCCCCGCGAAGCTGATCGACGCTGTCGCCGACGTCGTCGCCCGCCAGCGCGAGGTCGCCGCGGTCGCGGGCGTCGAGCACCTGCGCGTCGTCGCGACCGCCGCGATCCGCCGGGCGGAGAACCGCGACGAGCTGCTCGCCGCGCTGCGCGAGCGCGCCGCCGTGGAGGTCACGATCGTGCCGGGCGAGCACGAAGCGCGGCTGGCGTTCGCGGGCGCCACGCGCACCCTCGAGAAGCCGCCCGAGGGCACGATCGCGGTCGTCGACGTCGGCGGGATGTCGACGGAGATCGCGGTCGGGACGATGACCGGCGGCGTGACCTGGGCGCGCTCGTACGCGATCGGGTCGAGCGCGCTCGCGGCCGGCTGCGAGCACGATCCACCGTCGCCGGGCGACGTCGAGCAGATCCGCGCCGCCGCGCGCGCGGCGTTCGCCGCCGTGCCCGTTCCGCCGGCCGACCACGCGATCGCCGTCGGCGGCAGCGCCGCCTCGCTCCCCACGATCGTCGGGCCCGTCATCGACGCCGCGGCGCTCAAGAGCGCGCTGGCGGTCCTCACCTCCGGGCCCGCCGAGCAGATCGCGCGGCTGCATGATCTCGCCCTCGAGCGGACGCAGCTGCTCCCGGCGGGCATACTGGTGCTCGGCGCGGCCGCCGAAAGGCTGGGCAGGCCGCTGCGGATCGGCCGTGGCGGACTGCGAGAAGGAGTCATCCTGGAGCTCGCGGCGGCCGGCGGCCACTGAAGACATGGCGAAGGCCGAGGACATCGACGTCACCCCCGACGAGCCGTTCAGGCGCGCCGCTGCGCAGACCGTACGCGTGCGCGCGCGCGAGCTGTTCGATCAGGCGGCGGGCGTGCTCGACACGCGCGACATCGAGCGCGTGCACGACATGCGCGTGGCGTCCCGCCGGCTGCGCGCGGTGCTGGAGATCTTCGCCCCGTGCTTCCCGCAGGCCGAGTTCAGGGGCGTCCTCAAGGACGTCAAGCAGCTCGCGGACGCGCTGGGCGAGCGGCGCGACCCCGACGTTCACATCGACGCGCTCAAGGCGTTCTCCAAGTCGCTCGCCGCCGCCAACAAGCCCGGCGTGGCGCGGCTGATACAGGAACTCGAGGAGCGTCAGGCGCGCGGAAACGAGGTACTCGCAGCCGAGCTGGTGCGCGCGGAGCAGCGCGGGCTGCACGGCCGGCTGCTCGCGCTCGCGGACGCCGCCGACGACGAGCGGGACCAGCCCGACGAGCACGAGACGCCGGAGGCGGCATGAAGGCTCGCAAGGTCAGCGGCCTCGACCCCGAGGCCGGGCTCGCCGACAACGCCGAGCGGATCGTGCTCGTCCGCCTGGACGAGGTGTGCGGCTTCATGCCCACGGCCGCCGACCCCGCCGAGGTCGTCGCGCTGCACGACATGCGCATCGCCGCCAAGCGGCTGCGCTACATCCTCGAGGTCACCGGGCCCGGCTTCGGCGCGTACGCGAAGACCGCGACGAGGATGACGAAGGACCTGCAGGACCTGCTGGGGGAGATCCACGACTGCGACGTCCAGGTCCCGGAGACGGCGGCGTTCGCGGAGCGGCTGTTGGCCGAGGACGTCGCGGCGCTGAACAGGCTGGCCGAGGGGGCCGACGACCTCGATCCAGAGCTGCTCAAGCAGGCGCCGCACGCGCGCGATCACGCCGGCCTCGCCGCGCTCCAGGCACACCTGCGCGCGCGCCGAAACCTGCTGTTCGATCGCTTCCTTGAGCTGTGGGGCGACTACGAGCGCAGGGGGTTCCGCGCACGGCTGGAGTATGCGGTCAGTGAACGTGCCGCTGTCGGCGACGCGCAGCAGCGTTAGCATCCCGGGTCAGTGACCGACGTCCAGCAGCCCGAACCAGCCGCGGTCGCACCGCCGGACCTGACCGACGTCTCGCTGTACTTCAACCGCGAGCTGTCCTGGCTGGACTTCAACGATCGCGTCCTGGAGCTCGCCGAGGACGACTCGGTCCCGCTGCTCGAGCGCGTCAAGTTCTGCGCGATCTACTCGTCGAACCTCGACGAGTTCTTCATGGTCCGCGTCGCCGGCCTGCAGGAGTACGTCGACGCCGGCATCGAGAAGCCGCGCGAGGACGGGCGCAGCCCGTCGGAGACGATCGCCGCGATCGGCGAGACGGTGCGCGAGCAAACACGCCGCCAGACCGCGGTGCTCGACCGGGTGCTGCGGCCCGCCCTGGCAGAGCGCGGCATCCGGATCCAGACTGCCCGCGAGGCCGACCCGCGTCACCGCGACGAGCTCACCGAGCGCTTCCAGCGCCAGATCTTCCCCGTGCTGACGCCGCTCGCGGTCGGGCTCGGGCGTCCGTTCCCCTACATCTCGAACCTCTCGCTGTCGCTCGCCGTGCTCGTGCGCGACCCGCAGACCGGGCAGGAGACGTTCGCGCGCGTGAAGGTGCCGAAGGAGATGCTCCCGCGCTTCGTCCCGACCGGCGACGGCCGCACGTTCGTGCCGCTGGAAAGCCTGATCGCGCAGCACCTCGACACCCTGTTCCCCGGCATGGAGATCGTCGACTACGACGTCTTCCGCGTCACGCGCGACGCCGACTTCACCGTCGATGACGAGGCCGACGACCTGCTGCGCGCGGTCGAGCAGGAGCTGCGCCGCCGCCGCTTCGGCGAGGTCGTTCGCGTCGAGGTCGGCGCCGGCATGAGCCCGCGCCTGCGCCAGCCGCTGGTGCGCGCGCTCGACATCGACGAAGGCGAGCTTTTCGAGGTCGACGGCCTGCTCGACCTCGGCGACCTGTGGGACGTCGTGCGCGTCTCCGGCTTCTCGGACCTGCGCGAGCCACCGTGGTCGCCGGTCACCCAGCCGCGGCTGCAGCCGGACGAGGACGAGGAGCCCGACGTGCTCGCCGCGATGCGCAAGGGCGACATCCTCGTCCACCACCCGTACGACTCGTTCTCGACGTCGGTCGAGCGGCTGGTCGAGCAGGCCGTCGCCGACCCGAAGGTGCTCGCGATCAAGATGACCGTGTACCGCACGAGCGACGACTCGCCGCTCGTGCCGGCGCTGATCCGCGCGGCCGAGCGCGGCAAGCAGGCCGTCTGCCTGGTGGAGCTCAAGGCGCGCTTCGACGAGCGCGCGAACATCGGCTGGGCGCGCGCGATGGAGGAGGCCGGCGTGCACGTCGTCTACGGCCTGCCGACGCTCAAGACGCACGCCAAGTGCATCCTCATCGTCCGCCGCGAGGGCGACGGCGTACGCCACTACGTGCACGTCGGGACCGGCAACTACCACCCGACGACGGCGCGGCTCTACACGGACTTCGGGCTGCTGACGTGCGACGACCAGATCGGCGCCGACGTCGCCGACATGTTCAACCAGCTCACCGGGTTCGCGCGCCCGGGCGCGTTCCGGCGCGTGCTGGTCGCGCCGTCACACATGCGCGACGGCATCGTCGAGGAGATCGAGAGCACGATCGCGGCCAAGAACGCGGGGCAGTCGGCGCGGATCTCGATGAAGATGAACGCGCTGGTCGACAAACGCTGCATCGAGGCGCTCTACCGCGCGTCGCAGGCCGGCGTCCCGGTCGAGCTCAACATCCGCGGCATCTGCTGCCTGCGCCCGGGCGTCCCCGGCGTGTCGGAGCACATCGTCGTGAAGTCGGTCGTCGGCCGCTTCCTCGAGCATTCGCGCATCTACACGTTCGAGCGCAACGGCGACGAGCGGATCTACATCGGCTCGGCCGACCTGATGCCGCGCAACCTCGACACGCGTGTGGAGCTGCTCACGCCGGTGCTCGACGAAGGGCTGCGCGCGGAGCTGCGCGACGCGCTCGACCGCTGCATGGCGGACAACACGAACGCCTGGACGCTGGACGCGGACGGGGAGTGGACGCGGCTCGCGCCGGACGGCGGCGAGCCCCGCAACGCACAGAACGAGCTGATGGCTCGTCATGCCGCCCGCGCCGCCGAGGCCGCGGCGCGCGCCAGCTGACGCACGCCGCGCCGCGGTAGCCTGGCCGGTTGCCTTGTCGGCTCCCTCGCCCACCCTCAAGCGCGTGCTCACCGGCGTCGCCGTGGCCGGTGCGATCGTGTGCGCCGTCCTGCTCGTGGTCGCGATCGACAGTGTCGGCGGCCACCACCGTGACCTGATCGCGATCTTCGGCCCGGTGATCGGCGCCGCGTTCATCGGCACCGGCGTGGCCGCCTGGCTGCGGCGCCCCGAGAACCCCTTCGGCGCGCTGATGGTCGCCGTCGGCTACAGCTACTGCCTCTCCGGCCTGATCGTGACCACCGAGTCGTGGCCGTTCATCACCGGGCTGCTGCTGATCGCGCTCCCGTACGCCGTGCTGTTCCACATACTGCTCGCGTTCCCATCGGGCCGGCTCGAGACGCGCGCCGACCGCGCGCTCGCGACCGCGTCCTACCTGACCGCGACCGTCGCGTGGTGGGTCTGCATGCTGTTCTACGACACGGCGCGGTTGGGCCTTCCCGCCAATCCGCTGCTGGTGGCGGACGAGCCCGACCTGTTCTCGACGCTCGCGCGGGTCCGCCTCGGCGTGGTGGCGGCGCTGATCACGCTGCTCGGGGTCGTCCTGGTGGAGCGCTTCAGCCGGTCCACGCCGTCGCAGCGCCGCGCGCTCGCGCCCGTGTATATGAGCGGCGGCCTCGTCCTCGCGCTGTACGCGGTGTGGGCCGTGCTCGGCGTCTTCGAGGCTTCGACCGACCTGCAGGAGAACCTGGAGCGCGCGCGCGTGATCGCGCTGGCGATCGTGCCGTTCGCGTTCCTCGCCGGGCTGCTGCGCAGCCGCGTGGCCGGCGCGGCCGCGGTCAGCGAGCTGGTCGCCCGGCTCGGCGCCGGCCGCCGCCGCGGAGTGCTGCGCGACGCGCTGGCCGACGCGCTCGGCGACCGCTCGCTGCAGCTCGCGTACTGGCTGCCGGAGCGCGCGGAGTGGGTCGACGCCGCGGGCGTCTCGTTCCCGCTCCCGGGCGAGGGCTCGGGCCGGATGTGCACACCGGTCGAGCACGACGGCAAGCCGGTCGCGATGCTCGTGCACGACCCGTCTGTGGCCGAGGAGCGGGAGCGCGTGCGCGCGGTCGGCGGCGCCGCGGCGCTCGCGCTCGAGAACGAGCGGCTGGACGCCGAGCTGCGCGCGAAGGTGCAGGAGCTGCGCGAGTCGCGCGCGCGGATCGTTGAGAGCGCGGACGCCGCGCGGCGCCGGATCGAGCGCGACCTGCACGACGGCGCCCAGCAGCAGCTCGTCGCGCTCGCGATCGCGCTGCGGACCGCGCGTTCGCGCCTGGAGCGCGACCCGCAGGCGGCCGGCGAGCTGCTCGACGCCGCGGCGCACGACCTCGATGCGGCGATCCGCGAGCTGCGCGAGCTCGCCCGCGGCATCCACCCGGCGGTGCTCACCGATCGCGGGCTCGACGCCGCGCTGCAGGCGCTTGCGCAGCGCATCCCGCTGCCGGTCGAGATCACCGAGACCCCGGCGGCCCGGCTGCCGGGACCGGTGGAAGCGGCGGTTTACTTCGTCGTCGCCGAGTCGATCACGAACGTCGCACGCTACGCACGCGCCACGCACGCGAGCGTCCGCGTCAGGCGCGAGGGCGACGAAGTCCTCGTCGAGGTCGCTGACGACGGCGTCGGCGGCGCCGACCCGGCGAACGGCTCCGGGCTGCGCGGGCTGGCCGACCGCGTCGCGGCGCTCGACGGGCGGCTGCGCGTCACGTCACCGCCCGGTGGCGGAACGACCGTCCGCGCGGTCATCCCGTCCCCGCCGGAACGGCCCGCCCACCCGCCGCGGGACGCCGCCCGGTTCGCGCGGAGCGCCGTCCGCCGCGAGGCGGAGAAGTCCGGCATGTGAGCGCCTATCGCCGCGGGCGCCCGCCGGCCGGGTTGCCGGGCCCGAGGCGCACGACGCGAACGCGGCGATAACGGTCATGGATGACGACCGCGCAGCCGAGCGCCGCCGCGCGCTCGATCGCGGCGCGCTCCGCCTCGGTCTCCGTGGTGTGCTCCGAGAGCGGGTGGTCCAGATCCTCGGGCTGGACAGACCAGACGCCGGTGTCGCTGGACCTCACATGGATGGGAGCGGTGGGCATCGCTGGGGCGACACTGCAGTCTGGCACGACGAGGGCCCGCCGTCATCCCGAAATTGCGAGGAAATGCGATCTCCACGGGTCGAGCCCGACGTAGAGGCCCTCATCGGCCAGCTCGTCGCCGGCGCGCTGCGAAGCGCTGTCCGTCGAGCGCGTCTGTGAGCGCCCAGGTCCGTCCCGCGAGGTCCGACCACGGCAGGCGCACCCGCGCCTGCGCCGGAGCGTCGGAGAGGTTGACCACGACGAGGTGGCGGGAGCCGGGGCCCGCCCAGCACCACGACACCAACCGGCGGTACGAGTCGTTGTCGGGCCAGCCGGTGCATTCGCAGAGCCGCCAGTCGCCGTCGCGCAGGCCGGACTCCGAGACGGCTCGCAGCAGCCGCGCGTAGAACGCACGCAGGTCGGCGTCCAGCCGCTCGTCGGGTCCTCGGCCGAGGAACACCGGGATCCTCGTTCGCCGTCCATCGAGCTGGCCGTCGTGGTACAGGCGCGCGCCCTGCAGCGTCGACATCACGACCGCGGCCGCCCGCGCCTGCGCGGGCGCGAACGTGGCCGCCGCGCGTGGCTCGTCGTGGTTCTCGATGAACCTGATCAGACCCTCCTGGTAGCGGCTGTCGGCCTGGAGGTGCCCGCGCACGGACTCGGCGGACTCGTGGACCAGCCGGTCGTAGAGGCGCTTGTCGTAGCACAGGTCGAACCCCTGCTGTTGCAGCGTCCACTCCATGTCCCAGTACGCCTCGGCGATGAACAGCATGCCCGGGTGGGCGTCCTTGCACGCGCCCGATCAGAGCCGGCCAGTACTCGGCCTCCGGAGCCGGCCCCGCCCGGTCGCCCCAGGTGCGAGCGAAGACCTCGTTGGTCATCAGCATCGCCATGTCGCAGCGCAGTCCGTCGCACTGGTCACCGATCTCGACCAGTATCGAGGCGACGGCGTCGCGGAGCGCGGGCGAGTAGGCGTTGAGCTGCACGACGTCGGGCCAGGGCGCGAAGTAGGGATCTCGTCCCTTGGCGACGACGCCTGCGGCGGTGCGCATGAACGCCTCGGGATGCGATGCGAGCTCCGCGTCGGTGCCGGTCAGCAGGTACTCCGGGTGCGAGATCGCCCACGGGTGGTCCGGCGCCACGTGGTTGGGCACGTAGTCGAGGATCAATGCCAGGCCTCTGCCGGCGAGCTGCTCGCGGGCGGCGGCGAGTGCGTCCGGGCCGCCGAAGCGCTCATCGACGACGTAGTCGCGCACGCAGTAGGGCGAGCCGATCACGTCGGCCGGGCGCAGGTCGGGGAGCGCCGCGCGGTCGGCCGCGTCGAGCTCGGGATCCGCCAGCGCGATCCGCAGGCCCGCGGGGCTGCGCCGCCAGACGCCCATCAGCCACACGGCATCGACCGGTAGCGCCGCCAGCGCGTCCCACTCGGCCGCCGGAACCTCCGCGAGCGTGAGCGGGCGTCCACGCTCGCGACCCAGCCGCTCCAGCCAGACCGCCGTGTCGATCTCGTAGACGGTCGGGCGCGCTGGCAGGCGCACGGGCTTTCAGTCCGGGACGGCGGCCGCGGCGCCGGGTTGCGAGCGCAGCGTGTCGCCGAGCAGGAACAGCAGCGCGACGGTCCCGGTCCAGCCGGTCTGGTGGCTGGCGCCGATACCGGCGCCGTTGTCGCCGTGGAAGTACTCGTGGAACAACAGCAGGTCGTGCCAGTGCGGATCGGTCTGGAACTTCTCGATCCCGCCGAAGACCGGCCGGCGTCCGCGCTCGTCCTCGGTGAACGTGGTCGCCAGGCGCGTGCCGATCTCGGTGGCGACCTCGAGCAGGTTCAGCTCGCGTCCGGAGCCGGTGGGACATTCGACCTTGAGACGGTCGCCGTAGTAGCGGTGCAGCTGGACCAGCCCGCGCAGGATCACCAGGTTCATCGGGAACCAGACCGGGCCGCGCCAGTTGGAGTTGCCGCCGAACATGCCGCTGTCCGACTCGGCGGGCAGGTAGCGCACGCTGTACTGCTGGCCCGCCCAGTCGAACACGTACGGAGCGTCGCGGTGCCGGCGGGAGATCGCGCGGATCCCGTGCGCGCCGAGGAACTCGTCCTCGTCGAGCATCGCCGCGAGGATCCGTCGCAGACGCGGCTCGTCCACGAGCGAGAGCAGGCGGCTGCCGTCCGGCGCCGGACTCGGGCAGCTCGGCGAACCCCGGCATTTCATCGGCGAAATCGGCGGCCAGCTGGGTGACCCGTTCCATGAACGCCGGATTGCGCGCGACCAGGTCGCCGGCGAACACCGTGGTCGCGCACAACGGCAAGAGACCCACCAGCGAGCGCACCTTGAGCGGGATCGTCGCGCCGTCGGGCATCCGCATCACGTCGTAGTAGAAGCCGTCTTCCTCATCCCACAGCGCGCCGTGCCCGCCCGGTGGATCGAGCGCTATCGCGATCCAGCGGAAATGGGCGACGAACTTGAGCGCCATGTCGGCGTAGACAGGATCGTGTCCGGCGAGCTCGACCGCGATCTGCAGCATCCACTGGCAATAGAGGGCCATCCACGCGGTGCCGTCGGCCTGCTCGAGCGTGCCGCCGCCCGGCAGCGGCGAGGATCGATCGAAGACGCCGATGTTGTCGAGGCCGAGGAACCCGCCCTGGAAGAGGTTGTTGTCGTCGGGATCCTTGCGGTTGACCCACCACGTGAAGTTCGTCAGCAGCCGCGCGAACACGCGTGCCAGGAACTCGCGGTCGCCCTCGCCCCGGATCTCGGCCTCGCGCTCGTAGACGTACAGCGCGGCCCACGCGGTCACGGGGGGGTTGACGTCGCTGAAGTTCCACTCGTACGCCGGGATCTGGCCGTTGGGGTGCAGGTACCTGGTGTCGAGCAGGAGCTCGATCTGGTCCTTGGCGAAGTCGACGTCCACGAGTGACAGCGGCGCGCAGTGGAAGGCGAGGTCCCAGGCGGCGAACCACGGGTACTCCCACTTGTCGGGCATCGAGATGATGTCGCGCGCGACCATGTGGAACCACGGGACGTTGCGCACGGAGCCGCCGGTGTTCTGATCCCACGGGTTCACTCCGTGCTCGCGCAGCCAGCGGAGCACGTCGTACTCGTAGTACTGCTTGCCCCACAGGAGCCCGGCCAGCGCCTGGCGCATCACCATCGCCGCGTCGGGACGCAGTGTCGGCGGGGATGACCGTCGCGTAGAACCGGTCGGCCTCCTCGCGCCGCGCCGCCAGCACGCGGTCGAAGTCCGCGGCGAGCGGGTCGGCGCCGTCCACGGACGCGCCGGCCGCGGTCAGGCGCAGGCGCACCGAGGCGCTCTCTCCCGGTGCGATCTGCAGCACGTGGTGGGCGGCGAGCTTCGTCCCGCTGCCTTCCGGATTGACGGCGTCGTCCGCGCCGCCGACGACGTGGTCGTTGATCCCGTCCTTGGCGTGCGGCGAAGCGTTGGGCGCGCCGAACAGGCGCTGGTTGTTGGTCTCGTTCTCGCAGAACAGCAGCCGCGCCGACGCGTCGGCGAGCAGCCGCCACTCGCCCAGCTCATGGTGGCTGGCGGTCGCTGCGCCCGGGCTCCCGGCGACGGCCTGCAAGCTCGGCCTGGGCACTGCATCACCCCACGACCAGGTGTTCCGGAACCAGAGCGTCGGGAGCAGGTGCAGCGTCGCCGCGTCAGGCCCACGGTTGTGCGCGGTCACCAGCATCAGGATGTCGTCGGGGGCGGCCTTGGCGTACTCGACGATCACGTCGAAGTAGCGATCCTCGTCGAAGATGCCTGTGTCCAGTAGCTCGTACTCGAGGTCCTGCTTGCCTCGGCCGGCGTTGCCGGACACCAGGTCCGTGTAGGGGAACTCCCGCTGCGGATACTTGTACTGGCACTTGAGATAGGAATGGGTCGGGGTGCTGTCGAGGTAGAACCAGTACTCCTTGACGTCCTCGCCGTGGTTGCCCTCCCCGTTGGTCAGGCCGAACATCCGCTCCTTCAGGATCGGGTCCGCCCCGTTCCAGAGCGCCAGCGCGAGGCACAGGCGCTGTCGCTCGTCGCAGATCCCGGCGATGCCGTCCTCACCCCAGCGGTACGCGCGCGACCGCGACTGATCGTGGGAGAAGTAGTCCCAGGCATCCCCGCCCTGGCTGTAGTCCTCGCGCACCGTCCCCCACTGACGCTCGCTCAGGTACGGGCCCCACGCCTTCCACGCGGCCCTGTTCGTGCGCGCCTCCTCGAGGCGAGCATGCTCTGGGGTCGCAGCCGTCGTCACCGACTCACCAGTGCACGCCGCGCATCAGGTGCGCGAGCGCGGTCGCCTCGCCTGACGCGCGGTCCTCGCCCTCCTTGTCGCCCTTCGCGGCGGAGGACTCCGGGAAGACCTTGTAGGCCATGTGCAGGATCTGGTCGACGGCCTTCGGGGCGAGCGCGTAGAGCACCTCGCCGAACGTCCCGAGCCGGGTGTTGATCTGCTTCGGCTTGGCGCGGATCGCCTCGCAGATCAGGTCGGCGGCCTCGTCGGGCGAGATCGTCGGGAACGAGTCGTACATCTTGGTCGGGGCGATCATCGCCGTGCGCACGAGCGGCATGTGGATCGTCGTGAACGTGACGTTGTCGCCGATCGTCTCCGAGCTGGCGACGCGCGTGAAGGCGTCGAGCGCGGACTTCGACGCCACGTAGGCCGAGAAGCGCGGCGGGTTCGTCTGCACCCCGATCGAGGAGACGTTGACGATGTGTCCGGCCTTCTTGTCGCGCATGTGCGGCAGCAGGCCGAGGATCAGCTTGACCGTGCCCAGGTAGTTCAGCTTGACCGTGCGCTCGTAGTCGTGGATGCGGTCGTAGGAGAGCGCCGACCGAGCGGCGGATCGAGCGCCCCGCGTTGTTCACCAACACGTCGATCGAGGCGTGGTCGGCGAAGATCTTCTCGACCAGCCGGTCGATCGAGTCGTAGTCGGACAGGTCGGCGGTGTACACGTACGCGGTCCCGCCGTCCCGCTCGATCTCGGCCTTGACCTCCTCCAGCTTCTCCACGCTGCGCGCGACCAGCAGCGGGATGCCGCCGGCTGCCGCGACCTTGAGCGCCGCAGCCCGGCCGATGCCGCTCGACGCCCCGGTGATCACGACCGTCTTGCCGTTCACCGCGCCGGCGAACGAGCGGTCCTTGAACAGGTCGGGATCGAGGTTGCGCTCCCAGTAGTCCCACAGCTTCTCGGAGTAGGTGTTGAGCGGCGGGACCTCGATCCCCGTCCCCTTGAGCGCCCGCTGCGCGTCACGGCCGTCGAAACGCGGGATCAGCGCCATGTGCTCGAGCACCGTGTCGGGGATCCCGATGTCGGCCAGCAGGGTGCGGCGGATGTCCACCAGCGCCGGCAGCTTCATCGCGTACGACAGCACTCCCTTGGGGAGCATGTCGGTCATGCGCTTGTCGATCCGCACCACCATCTGCGGCGCGTGGCCCGCGCGCGCGAACGTGTTGAGCACGTCGCCGGCGCGCTGGGGCCGCGGGTTGACGAGGTGGAACGCCTGCCCGTCATAGCCGGGCTGATGCGCGATGTGGTCCATCGCAGACGCGACCCAGTCGACCGGCACGATGTTGGTCCAGCCGACCTCCAGGCCGACGAGCGGGAACCACTCCGGCAGCGCGTGGCGCGCCTTCTGGATCGCCTTGAAGAAGTAGTACGGGCCGTCGATCTTGTCCATCTCGCCGGTGCGCGAATCGCCGACCACGAGCGACGGGCGGTACACGCGCCAGGCGCCCTTCACGCGCGTGCGCACGAGCTTCTCGGACTCGAACTTCGTGCGGTGATACGGCGACGGGAGCTGCTGGCCCTCGTCGAACATGTCCTCGGTGAAATGGCCCTCGTAGGTGCCGGCGACCGCGATCGAGGAGACGTGCTGGAAGATGCCGGCCTCGAGGTCGTTGGCGAGCTCGATCGCATGCTCGGTGCCGCTGATGTTGAGCAGCACGTTCTGCGTCTCGTCCGCGGTCATGTCGTAGAGCGCGCCGACATGGAAGAAGTGGTCGACCTTGCCGCGCAGGGCGTCGCGGGTGGCGGCGTCGACGCCGAGCAGCGGCTCGCCGAGGTCGCCGGAGACCGCGTGGATGCGCTCGCGCCCGCCGAGCCGCTCCAGCTTCGCCTCGCGACCCCGGCCGTACGAGCACGTGGATCTCGCCGTCGCGCGCCAGCAGGCGCTCGACGAGGTGACGGCCGATGAAGCCGGTCGCCCCCGTCACGAAGTACGTCGCCACGTGTTTCCTCTCCTCGGGTCGGCTGAGCTTTGCAGCCTATATGTGCCGCTGGAACCGGCGAGCCGGCGCACGACCCCGGAGAGTTGCGCTACCAGCCGCCGCGCACGTCGGCGCGCGCGGCGCGCGCCTTGGCGGCCTTCTTGCGCTCGTCCTTGCGCTTCTCCAGGCGCCACTGGATCAGGCTCGCGAACAGGATGAACAGGGGGAAGAACGCGATCAGGATGAAGCCCGCGTTGGTGACGACCATGTCGTTCGTCTCCCCCCACAGGCCCTCGCCGCCGTCGTGCGCGAGGGCCGCCGGCGCGCTTGCGGCGAGCATCGCCAGAGCGAGCAGCGACGTCTTCAGGAGGCGCATCGGGCGTCACCGTACCATGGCCTCGTGGCCGTCTGCATCGCCTCCGATCTCGCCAAGGACATGGCTGGGAACCCGCTCCTGCGCGGCGTCTCGTTCAAGCTCGAGCGCCGCGAGCGGATGACCCTGTCGGGCCGCAACGGCTCCGGCAAGACGACGCTGCTGAGGATGCTCGCGGGGCAGACCTCGGTCGACGGCGGTCAGCTCACGTTCGCCAAGGACACGCGCGTCAAGCTGCACGACCAGCGCCCGCCGCGCGACCGTGACCGCTCGCTGCGCGACTACGTGCTCGGCGGCTGCGGCGACCTGCTCGCACTGGAGGCGCGGCTCGCCGAGCTCGAGCACGCGATGGCGGACGGCGCGATCGACGCGGCCACGCTCGACGCGTACGGCCGCGCGCAAGCCCGGCTCGAGCACGCCGGCGGCTACAACTGGCGCGAGGGCGTCAACGCGACGCTGCACGGGCTCGGCTTCCGCGACGCGCACCTCGACCGCTCGCTCGCCACGTTCTCGGGCGGCGAGCTGACGCGCGCCTCGCTCGCCCGCGCCCTGGCCGGCGATCCCGACCTGCTGCTGCTCGACGAGCCGACCAACCACCTCGACATCGCCTCGCTCGAGTGGCTCGAGACCCATCTGCAGTCGCTCGATGCCGCTGTCGTGCTCGTCGCCCACGACCGCTGGTTCCTCGAGGCCGTCGGCACCGCCGTGCTGGAGCTCGAGGGTGGGCGCGCGCGCTTCTTCGCCGGCACGTGGCACGCCTGGCGCAAGGAGAAGGCGGCGCGCGAGCTGGCGCTCGGCCGCGCGATCGAGAAGCAGCAGGCCGAGATCGCCGCGCTCGAGCGATTCGTCACCCGCTTTCGCGCGGGCACGCGCGCGCGCCAGGCACAGTCGCGCGTCAAGCAGCTGGAGAAGATCGAGCGGCTCTCGCGCGACCCTCGCGACGGCCGTGCACTCGGCTTCGCGTTCAAGCCGCCCGAGCGCACGGGGCGGGTCGTGTTCGAGATCGAGGACGGCGAGCTCACCGTCGGCGACCGCGTGCTGCTGGACGACTTTGAGCTGTGGCTCGAGCGTGGCGAGCACGTCACGCTCGTCGGCCCGAACGGGAGCGGCAAGACGACGCTGATCCGCGCGCTGGCCGGCGAGCGCGAGCTCGACCGCGGCAAGCTGCGGCGCGGCCACAACCTCAAGCTCGGCGTGTTGAGCCAGCACGCCGAGGAGCTGGGCAACTCGGGCACGGTGATCGAGGCCTGCCAGCGCGCGACCGGGCTCAAGCCGAACGAGGCGCGCGCGCTGCTCGGCCGCTTCCTGTTCAGCGGCGAGGAGGCGGAGAAGCCGCTCGACGGGCTCTCGGGCGGCGAGCGCCGGCGGCTCTCGCTCGCCGTGCTCGTGAGCTCCGGAGCGAACGTGCTGATCCTCGACGAGCCGACCAACCACCTCGACCTCGAGAGCCGCGAGGCGCTCGAGTCCGCGCTGCAGGAGTTCCCGGGCGCGCTCCTGCTGATCTCGCACGACCGCGCGCTGCTCGACGCCGTCGGCACGCGCACGATCGCGGTCGAGGACCGGACGCTGCACTCCTACGTCGGCGGCTGGCCCGAGTACGTGCGCGTGCGCGAGGAGCGCGCCGAGCTGGAGCGCGCACCGAAGGTCCGCGCGAAGGCCAAGCCGGCCAAGCCGGCTCCGCCGCCGGGCACGTCGAAGAACCAGGAGCGCCAGGCGCAGCGCCTCGAGGCCGAGATCGCGAGCGCCGAGGCGGAGCTCGCCGCGATCGAGGAGGAGCTGGCCGACCCGCAGGCCTGGAACGACCCGCGCTCGGCGCAGAAGTCCACGCGCCGGCACGCCGAGGCCAAGCGGCGGATCGACGCCCTCTACGCCGAGCTCGAGACCGTCAGCTAGCGGCTGGAGCGCTTGATCGAGATCCCTTCGAGCACGTTCGCGACCGTCTCGCAGGCGTCGACGGCCTCCTCGAGCGTGTCGAAGATGTCCTTCCAGCGGATCAGCATCATCGGGTCGATGCCGTTCGCGAACAGACCGGCGACGGCGGCGCGCTGGAGCCGGTCGCCCTCGTTCTCCAGCCGGTGGATCTCGACCAGGTGAGGCGAGAGCTCGGCGCCGTTGCGCAGGCCGCGCAGCGCCGCGGCGACGTGCTCCGAGCAGCCCACGAGCACGTCGGCGACCTGCTGCGCCTGCTCCATCGGCGCCTCGACGCCGTACAGGCCGAGCTGGTCGGCGGCCTCCTCCGCGTAGTCGACGACGTCGTCGAGCGCGCCGGCCAGCGCGTGCACGTCGGCGGCGTCGAGCGCCGCGCGGCGTGTGCCCGCGCCCGCCAGCCGGTAGAGGATGTCGTGCGCGATCCGGTCGCCCTCCTGCTCGCACAGCAGGATGTCGCGCGCGAGGCCGGACTGCTCGGGATAGTCCTTGAGCAGATCGCGCAGCAGCAGCGTCGCGCGCTGGACGTTGCGCGCGGATTCCTCGAACAGCGTGAGCAGCTCGGGATCTGGCTTTGGCTTGGCCGGCCACATCCCAGCCGACCCTAGACAGCACGCTTTCGCGTCCCGATCGCGTTCACAACCTGTTCACGGGCCGTTCACCGGGCGGTAACCGGTGGCCGCGGGCACCGCGACAGCCTCTCGGCGCGATGGAGCTGACGCGTAACCCCGAAGTGCTCCGCGCCGGAGATCTGGAGGTCCGGCCCGGTGATCACCTCGCGCTCGTCAAGGGCAGGGCGCTGTCACTGTCGGTGCGAGAGTTGGAGCTGCTGGCGGCGCTGGTCAGGAGGAAGGGCCGCATCGTCCCGCGGGAGGAGCTGTACGCGACGGTCTGGGGCGCCCCCTTACGCGCGCAGGACCGCTCCGTCGACGTCTACGTTCACAAGCTCCGGTCGAAGTTGGCCCGGGCCATCCCGGAGTGCCGGTTCATCCACACGCACTTCGGATTCGGCTACCGGTTCGAGCCGGAGCATTCACACCCTTTTCACAAGGGTGACGACTACCAAAAAGAGGATGGGTACGGATGAGGAACAATCGACTACTGCTGGCGCTCGCCTTGAGCGGCGCGCTGGCCATCGGCGTCGCCGCGTGCGGCGACGACGACGACGAGACCGCGGCCGGCGGCACCACCACGGAAGAGACCTCCGGGGGCGGCGAGGTGTCCGGCCAGATCGCGATCGACGGCTCGTCCACGGTCGCGCCGTTCACCGAGGCGGCGGCCGAGCTCTTCAACGAGGAGAACCCCGACGTGCAGATCACGGTCGGCACGTCCGGCACCGGCGGCGGGTTCGAGAAGTTCTGCGCGGGGGAGACCGACATCTCCGACGCGTCGCGCCCGATCGCCGATGACGACGAGGTGCCGGTCTGCGAGGAGAACGCGGTCGCGTACACCGAGATCCAGGTCGCCAACGACGGCATCGCCGTCGCGACGAACAAGGAGCTCGCGGTCGACTGTATGACGACGGCCCAGCTCAAGAAGCTCTGGAACAAGGGCTCAAAGGTCACGAAGCTGTCCGAGATCGATCCGAGCTTCCCTGACACCGAGCTTTCGCTCTACGGCCCGGGCACCGACTCCGGCACGTTCGACTTCTTCACCGACGTCATCAACGGCGAGGAGGGCGTGAGCCGCGAGGACTACGAGGCCTCCGAGGACGACAACCAGCTCGTCACGGGCGTCTCGGGCGACGCCGGCGGATTCGGCTACTTCGGCTTCTCCTACTACGAGGGCGCCGCGGACCAGCTCAACCTGGTCGGCGTCGACGACGGCAACGGCACCTGCGTCAAGCCGTCCTCCGAGTCGATCCAGGACGGCTCCTACACGCCGCTCTCGCGTCCGCTGTTCATGTACCCGAGCGCCGAGGCGATGAAGCGCCCCGAGGTGAAGGCGTTCATGGAGTTCGTCGTCGCCCAGGCGCCGGCGATCGCCGAGGCCGCGAAGATCGTCCCGCTCACCGCCGAGCAGACGCAGACGGCCAAGGACGAGCTCGCGACCGCCGAGAGCGGATCCTGATCCGAGAACCACGTGGCTGACTACTCCGCAGCCGCTTCGTCAGGAGCGATGGGGGGCCGGACCAGCCTGGTCCGGCGCCCCACGCGCCGCTCGCGCTTCGAGGCCGTCATCAGGGCGGTCCTGTTCATCGCCGCAGTCGTGTCGGTGGCGACGACGCTCGCGATCATCTTCTCGCTGCTGCGGGAGACGATCTCGTTCTTCGGCGACGTGCCGATCGGCGACTACCTGTTCGGCACCAAGTGGTCGCCGCAGTTCGCGGGCGACCAGCAGTCGTTCGGCGTGATCCCGCTCGTGTGGGGCACGCTCTACCTCACCGGCATCGGCCTGCTCGTGGCGATTCCGGTCGGGATCCTCTCGGGGATGTACCTGAGCGAGTTCGCCCCGCGGCGGGTGCGCAAGGTGATCAAGCCGATCCTCGAGGTGCTCGCGGGCGTGCCGACGATCGTGTTCGGCTACTTCGCACTGACGTTCTTCACGCCCGAGGTGCTGCGCGACGCGCTCGGCATCAGCGTCAACCAGTTCAACGCGCTGTCGGCGGGGATCATCCTCGGCATCCTCGTGATCCCCACGATCGCGACGCTCGTGGAGGATGCGATGTCGGCCGTGCCGCAGTCGCTGCGCGAGGGCTCTGCCGGGCTCGGCGCCAACAAGGTGCAGACGGCGATCCGCGTCGTGTTCCCCGCCGCGCTGTCCGGCGTCGTCGCCGCGCTCGTGCTCGGCGCGTCGCGGGCGATCGGCGAGACCGTGATCATCCTGATCGCCGGCGGCCAGACGGCCAACCTGTCGGTCAACCCGACCGAGTCGTATCAGTCGATGGCGGCGTTCATCGCGGCCACCGCGCGCGGCGACATCCCGACCGGCTCGATCGAGTACGAGACGATCTTCGTGGTCGGCATGACGCTGTTCGTGTTCACGCTGATCCTCAACATCATCTCGATCCGCCTGGTCCGCAAGTACCGGCAGGTGTACGAATGACCGGCGCCCAGATCGCCGAGCGCGCGGGTCGCGAGGTCATCCCGCAGGCGAGCGGCTCCGACCGCGCGTTCGCCAGGTTCTTCCGCCTGCTCATGTTCGGCGCGATCGGGATCAGCCTGCTCGCGCTCATCACGCTGCTGTACGACGTCGCGCGCGACGGCCTGCCGAAGCTCTCGTGGGACTTCCTGACCAGCTTCCCGTCGCGGATCATCCCGGAGAACTCGGGGATCCAATCGGCGATCTACGGCACGCTCTGGCTGATGGTGATCTGCGCGGTGATCGTCGTGCCGCTCGGCATCGCCTCGGCGGTCTACCTCGAGGAGTACGCCGATCGCAGCAAGTGGTACAACCGCTTCGTCGAGGTGAACATCCAGAACCTCGCCGCCGTGCCGTCGGTGGTCTACGGCATCCTCGGCCTCGCGTTCATCGTCCGCGGTCCGATGTCGCTCGGCCGCACCGTGCTGGCGGGTGGGATCACGCTCGCGCTGCTCGTGCTGCCGGTCGTGATCATCGTCGCGCGCGAGGCGATACGCGCGGTGCCGCCGTCGATCCGCGAGGGCTCACTGGCGCTCGGCGCCACGCAGTGGCAGACGATCTGGAAGCAGGTGCTGCCGGGCTCGATCGCCGGCATCGCGACCGGTGTGATCCTTGCGCTCTCGCGTGCGATCGGCGAGACTGCGCCACTGCTGGTGATCGGCGCCGCCGTGAACCCGCGCTTCAATCCTGACGGGCTGGACTCCGCATTCACGGCGCTCCCGATCCAGATCTTCGCCTGGACCCAGGACCCCAACCGGGAGTTCGTCGATCTGGCGGCGGCCGCGATCCTCGTGATGATGGCCGTGCTGCTGCTGATGAACTCCGTCGCAATCTTCCTCCGCAACCGTTACGAGCAGAAGTGGTGATCGACCCGTGGCAGACAAGGTGAGCGAACAGGACCGCGAGGACGAGGTCGCCGCCGGGGCGCCGGCCACGGTCGGAGCGACGACGCCGAAGGAGGCGCCGCCGCCCCCCGAGCCGCGCGACGTGATCTTCGGGGTCGACGACATCAACGTCTTCTACGGCGAGCACAAGGCGATCCGCAACGTGACGATGGATCTCCACGTCAACGACATCACCGCGCTGATCGGCCCGTCGGGCTGCGGCAAGTCGACGTTCATCCGCTGCCTGAATCGCATGAACGACCTGATCCCGTCGGCGCGCGTGCACGGCAAGATCGTCTACCACGGCGAGGACCTCTACGCGTCGAACATCGATCCCGTGCAGGTGCGCAAGCGGATCGGGATGGTGTTCCAGAAGCCGAACCCGTTCCCCAAGTCCGTCTACGACAACATCGCGTTCGGCCCGCGCGTGATGGGAATGAAGGGCAATATGGACGAGATCGTCGAGCGCGCGCTGCGGCGCGGAGCGTTGTGGGACGAGGTCAAGGACCGACTCAAGACCAACGCGTTCGGCATGTCCGGCGGCCAGCAGCAGCGCCTGTGCATCGCCCGTGCGCTGGCCATCGAGCCCGATGTGCTGCTGATGGACGAGCCTTGCTCGGCGCTCGACCCGATCTCCACGGGCCGGATCGAGGACCTCATGATGGAGCTCAAGAAGGACTACTCGATCGTCATCGTCACCCACAACATGCAGCAGGCCGCGCGCGTGTCCGACAAGACCGCGTTCTTCACGGTCGAGCTGCACGACGAGGGCAAGTACCGTACGGGCGCGGTCGTCGAGTTCGACGTGACCGACAAGATCTTCACGAACCCCGAGGACAAGCGCACCGAGGACTACGTCACCGGCAAGTTCGGGTAGGCGTCCGTACGTGCCGGCCCAGTCGCACCGCATCCACTTCCAAGAGGAGCTGGCACGGCTCGAGGGGCAGGCGCTCGGCGCGTTGGACATGGTGGTCTCGACGCTCGACCGCACGCTCGAGTCGCTCCATCACCGCGACATCGAGCTGGCGGCGATCGTGATCGCGGACGATGACCGCATCGACGGCCGCTACCTCGAGGTCCATCAGGGCGTCCTGTCGCTGCTGGCGCTGCAGGCGCCGGTCGCCTCCGATCTGCGCGTCGTCGCGGCGCTGCTGCACGTGATCAAGCACGCCGAGCGGATGGGCGACCAGTGCGTGAACATCGCCAAGGTCCTCCCGATCACCGGGACCGAGCCGCCGGTCGACGAGGAGATCATGGCGAAGGTCGAGAAGATGGGCGCGCTGGCGCGCTCGGAGGTGTCGCAGTCCAAGCAGGCGTTCCTGCTGCGCGACATCGCGCTCGCCGAGGACCTCGTGCGCCAGGACGAGGAGATCAACCAGCTCAACAAGGAGATCTTCCACCGGGCGGTGGAGATAGGAACGGACCCGGACGTGCGTGAGTGGGCGATGACGATGCTGCTGGTCGCGCGCGCGCTCGAGCGGATCGGCGACAACGCGGTCGACGTCGGTGAGCAGGTCGCTTTCGTGGTCTCGGGCTTGTTCCGCGAATTCAGTGACGCATCGCACAGACTGGATTCGGCCAGCTAGCGCCCAAATCTGTGACCAGGTTGTGACCCGGGCTGGATGAAGCCGAAGCGGGCCGTATGCTGCTGCCCCAGATGAGCCAGCCCGCTCCGATTCGGATCGCCGTGCTCGATTCCGACACGGGATTCCTGCAGGTCCTGTCGAAGCGCTTGGAGGGCGCCGGCTGGCAGTACCGCGTACTCGCCTCGCCGGTGCCGCTGGACGCGATCGTCTCGATGCGGCTCAACGCCGTCGTGCTCGACCTCGCAGTGCTCGGTCCCCAGGGCTGGAACTACCTGGAGAAGCTGTGCACGCGGCTGCCCGGGCTCGGCGTGATCGTCTGCACTGGGCAGTCGAGTGTCGCCCAGCGGGTGCGCGGGCTGCGGCTGGGCGCCGACGACTGGATGACCAAGCCGTGCCATCCGGAGGAGCTGATCGCACGTGTCGAGGCCGTCGTGCGGCGGCGCAAGCGCGCCGAGGCGCGCGTCGACGCCGGCCCGGTCGTGATCGGCGAGGTCGAGGTGCGGCCGGACCAGTTCCAGGCGTTCGTCGGCGGCGTCAGCGCTGATCTGACCCGGCGCGAGTTCGAGCTCATCCAGCTGCTGGCCGACGCGCAGGGGCAGGTCATGCAGCGCGAGGAGATCTACCAGCGGGTCTGGGGCTACGCGATGGTGCACGGCGACCGGTCGGTCGACGTGTTCGTGCGCAAGCTGCGGCAGAAGCTCGAGAAGGTGTCGCCGCGCTGGCGCTACATCCACACGCACTTCGGGATCGGCTATCGGTTCGCGGCCGAGCCGATGGAGGCGGTCGAGGCGGCGGAGGCCGCCGAGGTCGCCGTTCGCGGGCGGGCCGCTGCCGCCGGTGCTCGGTCGGGTTCGGCCTCGGCCTCGGCGGAGCCGCCGAGCGTGCCGGCCTCCGTCGGCCGCTGAACGGGCGGGGTATCGTTTCGGGCGTGGGCCCGGACCGCAACACTCACCTGCGCAACTTCGCGATCCTCATCCTGATCGCGGTGGCGGCGTGGCAGCTGCCGGGCGGCGGGACCGCGACCGCGACGATCAACAACATCCTCGGCCTGATCTTCGCCGGCGGGCTCGTGTTCTTCGGCTACCGGATGTACATGGAGCACCGCACGACGTTGTTCATGCTCGAGGACAAGGTGCGCGCGCTGCTCTACGGCTCGGTCGGCCTGATCGCGCTGGCGCTGATCGCGACGCGCAAGCTGTGGGACGACGGCGGCTTCGCCGTACTCGTCTGGCTCGCGCTGATCGGCGCGGGCGTGTACGGCTGCGTGACCGTTTACCGCGCGTCGCGCGAGTACTAGCCGACGCCGCGCCCCGTCTGCACACTCTCGGCACTCCCGCGCGCCTGAATCGGCACACCCGCGCGTAGTTCCGTTCAGCCGTCCGGCCGAGCCTTCCGACCATGACATCGTGGCGACGGTCGGAGGGGCAGGCGGCGGTGGATCGGCGCTCGGCTCGCGCGTTCGGCCGGCCGGCCGCGGCTTCCCGACCTCGCGCCACGTCGTGGCGACGGTCGGAGGGGCAGGCGGCGGTGGAGCTCGTCGCGCTGCTGCCGCTCGCCGCGCTGCTGCTGGCGGGCGCGTGGCAGCTCGCGATCGCCGGCCACGCGGCCTGGGCCGCGGACGCTGCGGCGCGCGCGGCGGCACGGGCCGCCGCGGTCGGCGCTGACGCGCGCGCGGCCGCCCGGCGTGAGCTGAGCGGCCGGCTCGGACGCGATGTCCGCGTGCGCGAGCGCGGCGAGGGGACCGTGGAGGTCATCGTCGGCATCCCGCCGGTGCTCGGCCTCCCGGTGTTGGGTCACACGACCGCGACGGCCCACTTCCGGCCGCAGCGATGACCGTGGAGCATCCCCGCCGCGCACCATTGACCGCGGAAGCCGGCCAGGCGTCGATCGAGCTGCTCGCGCTGCTGCCGCTCACGCTGATCGTCGGCCTCGCGATCCTCACGCTGCTCGCGGCCCGAGCGGCGTCGGGACAGGCCGCGGCGGCGGCGCAGGCCGGCGCGATGGCGCTGATCCAGGACACCGATGCTCGCGCGGCGGCACAGGAGGCATTGCCGCCCGCCGCCCGCCCGCGGGCGACGATCCGCATCGACGGGCGCGCCGTCACGGTCACCGTCCGCCCCGAGACCCTCGTCGGCTTCCTCACCGACACCCTCTCCGCCACAGCGTCGGCGAGCGCCGGCCCGGAGCCGCGATGACATCGCTGCTCGCCCGCATCGGCGCATTGTTCTTCGAGCCGGCCGAGCGCCGCGACGACGCCCCACCCGGCGGGTCATCGCATGCGCTCGGCGCGTCTCCGACCGACGGGGCTCGCGCCGACGCGCCGTCATGGCTGCCGCCCGCAGCCACGTCATCGCCCTCGCCCGCGACAGGGCCGACCGACGCTTCGTCGCGTGCGCTTTCCGCGGCCTCGACTGACGGGGCTCGTGCCGACGCGCCGTCGTGGCGGCCGCCCGCGGTTGCGCCTCCCGCCGCCACGTCGTCGAGCCCACCCGCCGTGGCCCCGGGCGACCCGCCCGGCGCAGCCGCGTCGCCCACTGCGTCCCCCGGAACCCCGAGCGCATCTGTGCTCGGCGCGCCCGCGGTCGTGGTCCCGGTGGCTGCCGCGTGCGCCGGCGAGCTGCGAGCGAGGAGCAAGGCTGCGGCTGCGCTGCTGTGCATCTGGCGGCCGGTCAAGCCTGCGGCCCGAACCGTCGGCGTCGATGCGCCGGCGCCGTCCGCCGAGTCGCCCGCGGGCGCCACGACGCCGGGCGCCCGCCGCCTCGCTGCTCGGCTCGGCGCGCACGAACTCTCGGCCACCGCCTGCGGTCGCCTCGCGTGGCTCGCGCTGGAGTGCGAGCCCGATGCCGCCGCCGATCAGGTGCGGCGCTGCTTGAGCGTCGCGGGCGCGCCGGTCGTGCTCGCCGTCGCCGGCGCCCGCCCGCCCGCGTTCGAGCCGCTGCTGGCCGAGCTGGACCTCGCGATCGCGGTGCTCCCGTCGGACATCGAGCCCGCCCTGCGGGAGCTCGCGCTCATGACGCTCCGCGCGCGCGAGCGCGCCGTCGTGCCGCCGCTCCCCCCGGGCCCACCCCGCTGGGCGGCGATGGCCGGCCTTGCCCGCCTCCGCTCGCTTCCCCGAGGCGAGTCATGAACGGGGGACGCGAGTCGCGGGCCGCCGAGGTTTGCCGGCAATCGTCGCCGCGCAGGCGAGTCATGAACGTGCAACGCATGCCGCGGGTCGCCGCACCGCACGGCCCGTCGTCCGGCCGGCGCGCCGCCGAGTATGGCGTCAGCGGGCAGGTCGCCGTGCTGCTCGTGGGAGGGCTGCTCGCCGTCGGCCTCGGCGCGCTGGTGCTCGGCGCGGTCGCGCGCGGGCTCGGCACGCGCGACGGCGCTCAGCGCGCTGCCGATCTCGCGGCGCTCGCCGGCGCGCGCGCGATGCACGCGTCGTACGAGCGCCTCTTCGAGCCCGCGCGGATCCGCGGCCGGGCGAACCCGCGCCATCTCGCGAAGGACGCTTACGTCGAGCTCGGGCGCACGGCGGCGGCGCGCGTCGCTGCGGCGAACGGCGGGCGCCACGCCACCGTCTCGTTCCCGGACGGTGCGACGTTCGCTCCGGTTCGGGTCCGGGTGGCGGTCGAACGGCGGATCGAGATCGCCGGGCAAGCGGTGCGGATGCGCGCGGACGCGGAAGCCGAGCTCGCGCCGCCCGCCGGCGTGGGTCCGGCGCTGTTCGGCAGCGGCGGCGGTTACGACGGGCCGCTCGCGTATCGGCAAGGCAAGCCGATGCGGCCGGACGTCGCTCAGGCGTTCGACCGCATGGCGGCGGCCGCACGCCGGGACGGCGTCGCGCTCGTCATCACCAGCGCATTCCGCTCGGACGCCGAGCAGGCGGTCCTGTTCGCACGCCACCGCGACCCCAAGTGGGTCGCGCCGCCCGGCCAGTCGCTGCATCGCAACGCCACCGAGCTCGACCTCGGGCCGCCATCCGCGTACCCGTGGCTCGCGGCGAACGCGGGCCGGTTCCACTTCCTGAAGAGGTACGGATGGGAGCCTTGGCATTTCGGCTACGTGCTCAACCCGCGGTCGACGCCCCGGCCCGCCGCGACCAGCGCGCACCTCGCGCCCCCGGGCTCCGGCGGCGCGGACGGCGACGGCCGTGCGGCCGGCGCGGGCGGGCTGCCCGAGTTCGTCCCGGCTCGCTTCGCGCCGGCGCTGAACCGCGCGGCGCAGCGCTGGAGCGTGTCGGCAACGCTGCTCGCGGCGCAGCTCTACGCCGAGAGCGGCTTCAACCCGTTCGCGGTGAGCTCGGCGGGCGCGCAGGGCATCGCCCAGTTCATGCCCGGCACCGCGCGCGGAATCGGGCTGCGTGATCCGTTCGACCCCGACCAGGCGATCGACGCCCAGGCGCACCTCATGCGCGACCTGCTGCGCCAGTTCGGCGCCGTCCCGCTCGCGCTTGCTGCGTACAACGCCGGTCCGGCGCCGGTCCAGGCGTGCGGCTGCGTGCCGGCGTTCCCGGAGACGCGCGGCTACGTCGCGCGCATCCTCGGGCTCATGTCCGGAGCCGGTGAGCCGGTCGTCGCCGGAGACACGGGCCTGATCGTGAGGCTCGTCGAATGACCAACCCGCTCGGGATCTCCACTCACGCGGCCCGACCCACATCGCGTGGTTCATTCCGCGCAGTTGGCCGCAAGCAACCGCGGCACGTCCGCGATCGAGTCGACGATCGCGGTGGGCTCGACGCCCGATTCGCGCAGCGTGTCCGCGCGGTATTTGCCGGTGCGCACGAGCACGCCGGCGAGCCCGGCGCCGAGCGCGCCGCCGATGTCGCTCTCGACGTCGTCGCCGACCATCGCCGCCGCGCCCGGATCGGCCGGGATGCCGGCGAGGATCGTCGAGAAGAACGCCGGTGCCGGCTTGCCGACGACGAGCGCCTCGCGCTGCGCCGCGTACTCGAGCGCGGCGACGAACGGCCCGACGTCGAGCGAAAGTCCGTCGGGCGTCATCCAGAAGCGGTTCTTCTGCAGTGCGATCAGCTCGGCACCGTCGATCAGCTGCCGGAACGCGCGGTTCAGGACCTCGTAGCCGAAGTCCGCGCCGAGATCGCCGACCACGACGGCCTCCGCGCCCGCGCCGACCTCTTCGAGCTCGGCGAAGTCCTCCTTCACGTCCTCGTTCATGACCAGCGCGACGCGCCTGTGCCCGTGCTCACGGCACAGCCGCACCGCGAGCGCCGCCGGCGTGGCGAGCTCGGCCGCGTCGAGCTCGAAGCCGAGCCGCTCGAGCCGTTCCAGGATCCGCCGGCGCGGCCGCGCGGTCGTGTTGGTCACGAACCGCAGCGCGAGCCCGCGCTCGCGCAGCTCGGCCACCGCCTCGCGCGCGCCCGGCACCGGCTCGTCCTCGACGTACAGCACGCCGTCGAGGTCGAGCAGCACGGCCCGGATCGTGCCCGGCATGCGCTGAGCATGCCAGGGCCGTCAGGCGGCGAGTGCGGCGGTCTCCGGCGCGGCGCGCAGCTTGCGCAGCGCGAGCTCCTCCAGCCGCCGCACGTCCGCGGCCCGCAGCCCGAGCCGCCGCGCGGTCTCGGCGACGCCGGCCGGGTCCTCGTCGAGGCCGTAGCGAGCCTCGACGACCGCGCGTTCGCGCGGGCTCAGCTGCTGCAGCGCGGTGCGCACCTCGGCGCGCAGCGCGGCCGACGCCGCGCGCGCCTCGGGCGAGTCGCCGGCGTCCTCGGCGATCAGCGCGCCGCGCGTGAGCGGGCTGCCGTCGGACTGCCCGATCGGCTCGTCCAGCGACAGCGTCGTCCGACGCAGGTCGCGCGCATGCACGACCTCCTCCGGCAGCCAGTCCAGCTCGCATGCCAGCTCGGACGGCGACGGGTCGCGGCCCAGCTCGGTGCACAGCCGCCGCTCCGCGCGATCGAGCGCGCGCAGCCGCCGGCTCATGTGGACCGGCACCCGGATCGTGCGGCCCTTGTTCTCGATCGCGCGGCCGATCGACTGCCGGATCCAGATCACCGCGTAGGTCGAGAAGCGATACCCGCGGCGGTGGTCGAACTTCTCGACGGCGCGGAGCAGCCCGAGCGTGCCCTCCTGGACGAGGTCGGGCAGCGTCATCCCGCTGTCGTCGCGCTGGTAGCGCTTGGCGACGTGGACGACGAGGCGCAGGTTCGCCTCGACCATGCGCTGCTTGGCGACGAGGTCGCCGCGCTCGATCCGGCGCGCGAGCCGCAGCTCGTCGGCGGGCGTGAGCAGCGGAGTGCGCGCGATGTCTGCCAGGAACGTCGTGAACCCGTCGGGCGTCATGGGACGCACCCTGCGATCGCGCGATAAAGCGCCCCCCGGCGCCACCTCAAGCGCAGCTCAACGCACGGCCGGAGCCTTATCAGGAGCTGACACGCGGCGCGGTGCGCCTTATCCGGACCTGACGCACGGCGCCGCAGCCTCGCCTCATGACCGATCCGCTCCTCTGGCTGCACGGCGACCCGACGGACGGTCGCCGCGTCCGCGTGCCGAAGCCGGGCACGGACCCCGCCGCCGCCCCGCGGCCGGACGCGCCCGCTCCTCCTCCACCGTCGCCGCCCCGCCGCTTCGGCCGCTTCGGCGCCGCCGTCGCCGGCGGGCTCGTGTCCGCCACGCTCGTATCCGGCGGTGTCTTCGCGCTCGGGCTCGTCGACACCGGCGATTCGCCCACGCACTGCCGCTGCGCGCGCGCCGGCGAGCAGCCCTCTCACCGCCCGCCAGCAGGGCGACGTCGCCGCGATCTACCGGGCCGCCAGCCCGGCCGTGGTCTCGATCCGCACCGGCGGCGGCTCCGGTACCGGCTTCGTCGTCGACACCGACGGCACGATCGTCACCAACGCGCACGTTGTCGGCGACAGCGACGAGGTCGAGGTCCAGTTCGCCGACGACCGCACGGTCACCGCCGAGGTGCGCGGCGTCGACACGCTCGTCGGATCTCGCCGTCGTGCACGTCGACCCGGGCGCCGCCGGCTCGCTGACCGCGCTGCAGCTCGCGGACTCCGACACGGTCCGGACCGGCCAGCTCGCCGTCGCGATCGGCTCGCCGTTCGGCCTCCCGCAGACCGCCACCGCGGGAATCGTGTCCGGCACCGGGCGCCATATCGAGGCGCCCGACGGATTCCAGATCGACTCGGTGATCCAGACCGACGCGCCGATCAACCCCGGCAACTCCGGCGGCCCGCTGCTCGACGCGAACGGGCGCGTGATCGGCGTCAACTCCCAGATCGCCACCGGCGGAACCAGCCAGGGCAACGTGGGGATCGGCTTCGCGGTCCCGGCCAACACCGTCAGCGACGTGATCCCGCGGCTCGAGCGCGGCGAGACGATCCGCCGCGCCTACCTCGGCGTCTCGACCACCGCCGCGAGCGGCGGCGCTGAGGTGCAGGAGGCGACGGCCGGGGGCCCGGCGGCGCGCGCGGGCTTGCGTGCGGGCGACCTGATCGTGACCGTGGCCGGCGAGCGGATCGCCGATCCCGACGACGTCGCGGCCGCGATCCAGGACCGGCGGCCGGGTGAGTCGGTCGAGATCGAGGTGCGCCGCGACGGTGAGCTGCGGACGCTCGACGTCGAGCTGACCGCGCGCCCGGAGCAGGCGCCGTGAGCTCCGCGCACGCCAAGACGCCTGCGCCGATCCTGCGGCCGGAGCCGGCCTCATGACGTTCGCGACGCCCTGGCTCCTGCTCGGCCTGCTGCTCGTGCCGCTGCTGGCGGTCGCCTACGGCGCCGGCGAGCGGCGGCGGCGGCGCGCTGCCGCCGGCTTCGCGGCCGCGCCCACCCGCGCCTCCGTCGTGCCGCGCGGCCCGGGTTGGCGCCGCCACGCCCCGCTCGTCCTCGCGGGGCTGGCGATCGCCGGCCTGGTGGTCGCGCTCGCGCGCCCGCAGGTGAGCGTTGCCGTCCCGGCCGAGCAGGCGTCGATCGTGCTCGCACATCGACAACTCCGGCTCGATGCAGGCGACCGACGTCGCTCCGTCGCGGCTCGTCGCGGCGCGCGAGGCCGGTGAGGAGTTCCTCTCCAGCGTGCCCGAGAAGGTCCGCGTCGGCGGGGTCGTGTTCAACCACCGCACCGAGGTGGTCTCGGACCCGACCACGGACCGCGAAGGCCTGCGGACGGCGCTGCGCGACGCGATGGTGGCGCGAGGCGGAACGGCGACCGGCGACGCGCTCGCCGCCTCGCTGGACATGCTCGACGCGCAGCGTGGCGCGGACGGCAGGCGGGCGCCCGGCGCGATCGTGCTCGTGTCCGACGGCACGTCCACCAGCGGTCGCGACCCGATCGCAGTCGCCGAGGACGCCGCGGAGCCGCGGCGTGCGGATCTACACGGTCGCGCTCGGGACGCCGGAAGGGACGACGCAGGCCGGCGATCCCGCTCCGCCCGACACCGCCGCGATGCAGGCGATCGCCGAGCGCTCGGGCGGCGCTTCATTCACCGCCGAGGACGCGGAAGGGCTCAACGCGGCGTACGAGCAGCTCGGGTCGCAGGTGGCGATGAAGCGAGGAGCCGCGTGAGATCACCGGCGCCTTCGCGGGCGGCGCGATCGCGCTCCTGCTCGCGGGCGGCGCGCTCTCGCTGCGCTGGTTCCGTCGCCTGATTTGAGGGGAGCTTGAGGGCGCGCCGCTTGACTGCCCGGGCATGCGCGCTCTCCTGCTCCGCCGCACGGCGTTCCTTGCGGTCCTCGCCACCGGGCTCGGGCTCACCGCCGCGGGCGTCCACGGACTGTCCGGGATGGACACGTCGTTAAAGCTCGCGGCCGCGACGCAGGAGCCCAGGATCGTGCCGGTCGGCGACCGGTGGGGTGAGTGCGACGGGTACCGCGACGCCGCCGCGGCATCGGATCTGATCGTCGGGGGCGCCGCCGGCGAACGGCGGCATTTACGGGGAGCCCGGATTTGCGGGTGCGCTTCCGCGGACGCATCCGCGCTCGATGCGGGGCGCCTTGAGGTCGCATAGCGACCCTGGAGCGCCCCGCGTCGATGCGGGGCGGGCTGATCTCGCTATGCGTTACTAACACGCCCCAACCTGAGCGCGCCCGCAATCCGGGCTCCCCCTCAATGCCGCCGTTCCCAAGCGCCCGAGCTACCCGCGCGGCAGCGTCACATCGACCGTCAACCCGCCCTCGCGGACGAGGAGCGAGCGCGACCCGGCCTCCATGCGCCTCGGCCACGGCCCGCACGATCGAGAGGCCGAGCCCGGCGCCGCCGTCGTCGCGCGCGCGCCCGCCGCGCTCGAACGGCTCGAGCAGCCGCGCCGCTCGCTCAGCATCGACCCGAGGCCCGCTGTTCACGACGCGCAGCAGCGCGTTCCCGCCCTCGCACGACCGCGTCTGCACCGACACGAAGCCGTCCGGCTCGTTGTAGCGGACCCCGTTCTCGACGAGGTTCTCGGCGAGCCGCTCGAGCAGACGGCGCTCTCCGCGCACGGTCACCGGGCGCAGCTCCACCTCCAGCGAGACCGGCCCGTCGCCCGCGCGCCGGGCGGCGGCGCCGGCGACGGCGGCCAGGTCGACCGGCTCGCGCCGCGGCAGCGCGCCGCCCGACCGCACGAGCAGCATCAGGTCGTCCAGCAGCCCGTCCATGCGGTCGACGGTCTCGAGCACGTCCTCCCCCATCGCGCGCAGCTCGGCGACACCCGCGTCCGGGTCGGCGAGCGCGACGTCGACCTCGGTGCGGATCACGGTCAGCGGGCTGCGCAGCTCGTGGCTCGCGTTGGCCGCGAAGCGCTCGCGCGCCTCGAACGCGCGCTCCGCGGAGGCGAGCTCGCGGCCGGCGAGCGCCCAGCCCAGCGCGGTGGCCACGAGCGTCGCCCCGGCCAGCGCGATCGCGTACTGCGTGCCGAGCTGCTCGAGCGCCGCGTCGGCCTCGTCGGGCGGCAGCGTGCGGTCGAGGTGCCCACGCATCAGCACGTACGAGACGACCATCAGCAGCCCCACGAACAGCGCGAACAGCCCGCCGTAGAGCGCCGTCAGGCGGATGCGCAGGCCGGGCGTCACACGCGGTAGCCGCTCCCGCGGACCGTCTCCAGCAGCGGCGGATCGCCGAGCTTGCGGCGCAGCGTCATGATCGTCATCCGGACCGTATTCGAGAGCGGATCGAGCTGCTCGTCCCACGCATGCTCGGCGAGCTCGTCCGGCGTGACAACGTCGCCCTGCGCCGAGAGCAGCACCTCGAGCACGGCGAACTCCTTCGGCGTCAGGTCCAGCGGCCGGCCGGCACGCGTGGCCTCGCGCCGGGCCGGGTCGAGCAGCACGTCGGCGGCCGCGAGCACCGGCGGCCGGGCGGCGCCGGCGCGGCGGGCGAGCGCGCGCAGCCGCGCGACGAGCTCGGCGAACCGGAACGGCTTGGGCAGGTAGTCGTCGGCGCCGAGCGCGAGCCCGGCGACGAGGTCGTCGGTCGAGCGCGCCGCGGTGAGCATCAGCACCTTCGTCTCGGGCTGCTCGGCGGCCAGCGTGCGGCACACCTCGTCGCCGTGCACGGCCGGCAGGTCGCGGTCGAGCACGACGACGTCATAGGGCACGATCCGCGCCTTGTAGAGCGCGGCGGCCCCGTCGGCGGCGATGTCCACCGCCATGCCCTCGCGTCGCAGACCGCGTGCCACGGCGCCCGCGATCCGTGGCTCGTCCTCGGCGATCAGCACACGCATGCCGGGCATGCTGGCCCGCCGCGATGAAGCGCCCCTCAACCGGCTTATGCGGACCTGACGCGGCGCGGACCAGCCTCGGCGGTGCAAGGTCAACCGACCAGGAGGTACTCAGTGACCACCAAGCTCAAGCGCACGCTCGCGCTGGTGTTCGCCGGCGGCGCGCTGGCGATCGGGGTGCCGGCCGCGCTGGCGGCGGGCGGCGGCGACGACGCAGGGTCGAACTCGCCGTCCACTCCGTCCTTCATCCAGGACGAGGGCGGCCAGAACCGCCAGGATCGCCCGGACGACCGCCGCGGCGACTGCCCGGAGAAGGACGGCGGCGGGAGCCAGGGCAGCAGCTCGTCGGAGACGACCGAGCTCTGATGATCGACGACCATCGCGAGATGGCCTCCTCGGGGGACCCGCGCGCGGGCCTCGAGGAGGCCATGTATGAGATCAAGCGGGTGATCGTCGGGCAGGACGCGATGCTCGAGCGGCTGCTCGTCGCGCTGCTCGCCGGCGGGCACGTGCTGCTCGAGGGCGTGCCCGGGCTGGCCAAGACACTCACCGTCAAGACGCTCGCCTCGGTGCTGGGCGGCAGCTTCCGGCGCGTGCAGTTCACGCCGGACCTGGTGCCGTCCGACCTCGTCGGCACGCGCGTGTACCGCCCTGACACCGGCCGGCTCGAGACCGAGCTCGGCCCGGTGTTCGGCAACTTCCTGCTGGCCGACGAGATCAACCGCGCGCCCGCGAAGGTGCAGTCGGCGCTGCTCGAGGTGATGCAGGAGCGACAGGTGACGATCGGCGGCGAGACGCATCCGCTGCCGTCCCCGTTCCTCGTGCTCGCCACGCAGAACCCGATCGAGTCGGAGGGGACCTACCCGCTGCCCGAGGCGCAGGTCGATCGCTTCCTGTTCAAGCTGCTGGTCGACTACCCCGACGTGGGGGAGGAGGCCTCGGTGGTCGGGCGTGCGATCAGCCCGCCGCCGGCGATTCGCGAGCGGTTGTCGGTCGACGACCTGGAGCGTCACCGCGCGGCGGCGCAGCGCGTCTTCGTCGACCGCGAGGTGATCGGCTACGCGGTCGCGCTGGCCGACGCCACCCGCCACCCGGACCGCTATGGGCTGCATGACATCGCGCCGCTGATCGAGTACGGCGCCAGCCCGCGCGGCCCGATCGGGCTGATCCAGGCGGCACAGGCGCTCGCGCTGCTGCGCGGGCGGGCGCACGCCGTAGCGGAGGACGTGGCCGACCTCGCGGCGGACGTGCTGCGCCACCGTCTGGTGCTGACGTACGACGCGCTCGGCGACGGCGTCGCTGCCGACGACGTGCTCGCGCGCGTGCTTGGCGCGGTCGGCGGCGTCGAGGCGGCCACGGAGGAGATGGCGGCGTGAGCGCCACGCTCACGCCGCCCGCCGGCGCCCAGGGTCCCGGCGAGCTGCGCGGCGCGCTCGTCGAGGCGCTCGACCTGCTGCTCGCGCGGCGCGCGTCCGGGGTGTTTCCGGGCGAGCGGCGCGCCAGCGGCCGCGGCGACGGCACCGAGCTCGCGCAGATCCGGCCCTACCAGGTCGGCGACGACGTGCGCCGGCTCGACGCCGCCGCCAGCGCGCGCACCGGCGCGCCGCACGTGCGCGACGACGTGCCCGAGCGCGCGCTCACCACCTGGGTGCTGCTCGACGTGTCTGCGTCGATGGCGTTCGGCACCGGGGCGCGGCTGAAGTCGGATGTCGCCGCCGGCGTCGTCGAGGTCGTCGGGCGCCTGTCGGTGCGGCGCGCGGGACGGGTCGCGCTGCTCACCTGCGGCGCGCCCGTCCAGACGCTGCTGCCGCCGCGCAGCGGACGGCGCTCGCTGATCGCACTGCGCCGCGCGGTCGCGGCCGGCGTCGCGCCCGATGGCACACCCCCGCCGCCCGACGCGCTCGCAGCCGGGCTGCGCCGGATCGGGCGCCTGGCGCGCGGCGCCGGCCTGGTCGTCGTGGTCTCCGACTTCCGCGAGGTGGGCATGGATGAGCCGCGCGGGGCCGCCGCCGCGCGGCCGCCGTGGACGCGCGCGCTCGGCGCGCTCGCGCGCCGCCACGACCTGCTCGCCGTCGAGGTCACCGACCCGCGCGAGGCGGAGCTTCCCGACGCGGGTCAGCTCACCCTGGTCGATCCCGAGACCGGGGCGCGGCTGGAGGTGGACAGCGCGGCCGCCGAGCTGCGGCGCGCGTTCGCCTCCGCCGAGCTCGAGCGGCGCGACGCACTCAAGGCGGCCCTCCGCCGCTCCCGGGCGCGCCACGTCGCGATCAGCGCCGCCGACCACGACTGGCTGCGGACGCTCGGGCGCGGGTTGCGATGAGCTTCCAGGCCCCGATCTTCCTGCTCGGCCTCGCGGTCGTCCCGCTCGCGCTCGCCGCGCTGGCGCTCGCGCGCCGCCGGCCCGCCCGCTACGTCGTGCGCTTCCCCGCGCTGCCGACGCTCGCCCAGGTGGCGCCGCGCGGCCCGCGCTGGCGCCGGATCGTCCCGCCGGCGCTGCTCTGCCTCGCTCTCGCCGGCCTCGCGCTCGCGCTCGCGCGGCCCGAGACGACCGTCGCGGTCCCGGTCGAGCAGGCGTCGGTGGTGCTCGTGACCGACACCTCGGGCTCGATGAACGCGACCGACGTCGAGCCGTCGCGGCTCGACGCGGCCAAGGACGCGGCCGAGCGGTTCCTCGACCGCGTTCCGGACGAGTTGCGCGTCGGCCTCGTCGCGTTCGCCGACGCGCCCAACACGGTGCTGCGCCCGACCGACGATCGCGACGCCGTGCGCGCCGCGATCGGGCGGCTCGCCGCCGAGGGCGGAACCGCCACCGGCGACGCGCTCGACAGCGCGCTGCGCGCGCTCGGCACGCGCGCGGAGGACAGCCCGCCCGCCGCGGTCGTGCTGCTCTCCGACGGCGCCACCACCGTGGGCCGCGACCCCGCCGAGGTCGCGCGCGAGGCGGCCGCCGCCGGCGTGCCGGTCTACACGGTCGCGCTCGGCACCGAGGACGGGGTGGTCGAGTCCCAGGGCCAGGTCCTACGCGTCCCGCCCGACCCCGAGGCCCTGCAAGAGGTCTCGCAGCTCTCCGGCGGGGTCGCGTTCGCGGCCGAGGACGCCGGCGCGCTCGACGAGGTCTACGAGCGGCTCGGCTCGCAGATCGGCACGCGCGAGGAGAAGCGCGAGATCAGCGCGGGCTTCGCGGCCGCAGGACTGCTGCTGCTCGGCGGCTCGCTCGCCGCCTCGCTGCGCTGGCGCGGCCGGCTGCCGTGAGCCGGCGGGCACCGGGGCGGGGAGCCGGCTCCCCGCCCCGCGGCACGCCGCCTACCGCGCGAACCTACGCGCGGACTTCTTGAACTGGCGGTAGGCCGGGCGCTGCGAGCCGCTCGGGTTGACCAGCCCGGCGTCGAATCGCGACCCGCGCCTGGCACCGGTCCACTGGTAGTTGTAGAGCCGTGTGATGCGGCTCCGCAGGCCGCGCTGGCGCGAGTCGTACTTGCTGACCATCGAGAACATGTACTTCGTCGCGCGCGCCTGGCGCGACTCGGAGCGCGGGAACGACCCGCCGAACTTCAGGATCCCGCCCGTCTCGGTGAGCCAGACCTCGCCCGGCACGAGCCGCAGCAGCTCGCGCGTGCCCGACGTGCGGTTGCGGTTGACGTCGCCGTAGTTGTGCAGGCCCCAGATCCTGGCCTTGCCCTTGGCGAAGCGCTTGAACGACTGCACCCAGCTCGACATGTTGCTCTGGTCGAGCACGTCGGCGGCCACGATCTTGCACGAGCGGCAGAGGCTGCGGGCGGCGAGGAAGTACTCCGCCGCGCGCTTCGGATTGCGGGCGACCGGCTGAGACTCGTGGTTGCCCTCGTTCCACGCGCCGTAGCTCTTGACCCACGGATACAGCTTCTGGAACCGCTTGAACGACGACTTGTACGCGGCGACGCTGGGCGCACGGCAGGCCTTGCGCTTGGAGTAGCGGCCGTTGACGTAACAACCACGGCGCGACGTGAAGTGGACGAGCACGTCGGCGCCCGCGGCCCGAGAGCGCTTCATGAACCCATCGACCTCGCCGCGCTGCCAGCCGACCTTGTACCAGTCGTAGGCCACGAGATAGCGGACGCGCTTGATCTTCAGCGCCTGGAAGTTCTTGTTGTCGAACATGGCCGCGTGCTGATCGGCCATCCCGACCTTGAAGTTCGCCTGCGCAGGGGCGGCGACGGTGGCGGCAAGGAAGAGCGCCACAAGGGGGAGGAGTCGTCTATGCATAGACATGGCAACCGACGATACCCATGAGGGTTGCGGAATCACTTGGGAAAATCCGCCCAGCGGGGTCCTAAGCTGAACGCTCAAGTGGCGATCGAGACTCCCCGGAAGGACAGGCTGGCCGAGCAGCGCAGGGCGCTGCCCGACCAGCCCGGCGTGTACCTGTTCCGGGACGCCCGCGGGCGTGTGATCTACGTCGGGAAGGCGAAGTCGATCCGCAAGCGGGTGGCATCGCACTTCGGCTCGCGCAGCGCGATGAGCGGCATGATCGACAACATCGAGTCGGTCGTGGTGGCGACCGAGGCGGAAGCGCTGCTCGCCGAGCAGAACTTCATCAGGCAGTACCGGCCGCGCTTCAACATCCGGCTGCGCGACGACAAGTCCTACCCGTACATCGCGATCAGCCTCGACGAGGACTTCCCGCGCGTGTACTTCACGCGCGAGCGGCACCGGCGCGAGCGCGTCTACTTCGGCCCCTACTCCAGCGCCAAGCGCGTGCGCGGCACGCTCGACCTGCTCGGCAAGATCTTCCTGTTCCGCTCGTGCGAGGGAGCGGAGCCCGGGCGCCGCTCGGGCTCGCCGTGCCTCGACTACTACATCAAGCGCTGCGGGGCGCCGTGCGTCGGCTACGTCAGCAAGCAGGAGTACCGCGAGGGGATCGACGGCGTGATCGCCTTCCTCTCCGGCCGTTTCCGCCAGATCGAGCGCGATCTCGAGCAGCGGATGCACTTCGCCGCGGGCGAGCAGGACTACGAGCAGGCGGCCCTCGAGCGCAACCGGCTGCAGGCCGTGCGCGCGCTGCTCGAGCGCCAGCGCGTGGCCTCGGACAGCTCCGGCACGTTCGACGCGGTCGCGGTGTCGGTCGACGGGATGGAGGCCAACGCGCAGGTATTCCAGGTCCGCGACGGTGTGCTCTCCGACCGCCAGTCGTTCTACCTCGACAACCAGGGCGAGCAGCCGCCGGCGATCGTCGCGGAGGAGTTCCTGCTGCAGTACTACACGAGCGCGCTGGCGATCCCGTCGCTGGTCGTCGTGCAGCAGGAGCTGGTCGACGGCTCTGAGCTCGACCTGCTCGCCGAGCTGCTCACGGAGCGCCGCGGCGGCGCCGTCGAGATCCGCGCCGCCGAGCGCGGCGGCAAGCGGCGGATCCTCGAGCTGGCCGAGCGCAACGCTCGGCTCGCGCTCGACCAGGAGAAGCTGAAGGCCGAGCGCCGGCGCCAGCAGCGCGTCGAGGCGCTGAGCGGTCTGCAAGCGGCGCTCCGGCTCGACGCGCTGCCGGTGCGGATCGAGTGCTTCGACATCTCGCACGTCGGCGGCACGCACACGGTGGCCTCGATGGTGGTGTTCGAGGGCGGCGCGCCGAAGAAGGCCGATTACCGCCGGTTCACCATCCGCTCACACGACCGCAACGACGATTTCGCTTCCATGAACGAGGTGCTGTCGCGCCGGTACGCGCAATGGGAAAAACAGCACGAACGATCGCCGTACGACTCGGACCGCGACGCCTCCTTCGCGGCGCTGCCGAATCTCGTCGTGATCGACGGCGGGCCGGGGCAGCTGTCGGCCGGCGTGGAGGCGGTGCAGGGCTTCCGCGAGCGCGGCGTGGCGGTGATCTCGCTCGCCAAGCGGATCGAGGAGGTCTTCATGCCGGGCGTGCGCGAGCCGCTGCGGCTGGCGCACGACACGCCCGAGCTGCAGCTGCTGCAGCGCGTGCGCGACGAGGCGCACCGGTTCGCGATCACGCACCACCGGATCCGGCGCGACCGCGCGATGACCGAGTCGATCATGGACGAGCTGCCGGGGATCGGGCCGAACCGCAAGCGCGCGCTGCTGCGCCACTTCGGCTCGCCCGAGGCGGTGTTGGGCGCGACGCGCGAGCAGCTCGAAGCGGTGCCGGGAATGCCGGCGAAGGTAGGCCGTGATCTCTACTACCACCTCAACCGCACAGGCCAGTGACATGGGTCGCCTGACCGATCTGGTGGTCATCTCCGGCTTCTCCGGCGCCGGCAAGTCGTCGGCGATGAACGTGTTCGACGACGCCGGCTACTTCTGCGTCGACAACCTGCCGCCGGGGATGATCCACTCGCTCGCCCAGCTGTTCCTGCACGAGGGATCGAAGGTGGAGCGCGCCTGCGTCGTCTCCGACCTGCGCGCCGGCGACTTCTTCGAGGAGATCGTCAGGGTGCTCGACGACCTCGACCCGGAACGCGCCTACACGCGCGTGCTGTTCCTCGAGGCCGACGAGGACACGCTGCTGGCGCGCTACAAGGAGACGCGCCGGCGCCACCCGCAGGCCCGCGACGGCAACGTCTCCGACGGGATCCACCGCGAGCAGGCGCTGTTGGCTCCGATCCGCGAGCGCGCCGACACGGTGGTCGACACGACGGGGCTGAGCGCGTCGGCGCTGCGCCGCAAGGTGGCCTCCGAGATGCTCGGTCCGGGCGAGCCGGGCAAGCTCGCGGTCACGTTCGGGTCGTTCGGGCACAAGCATGGGCCGGCGCGCGACGCCGACCTCGTGCTCGACGTCCGCTTCCTGCCCAACCCGCACTGGGAGCCCGAGCTGCGCCCGCTCACGGGGTTCGACCGCCGCATCATCGACTACGTCGGCCGCGACGGGCGGCTGGCGGAGTTCTACGACCGCGTGCTGCCGCTGCTCGACTACCTGCTGCCGCAGTACGTCGCCGAGGGCAAGTCGCATCTCGTCGTGGCGATCGGCTGCACGGGCGGCCGCCACCGCTCGGTCGTGATCGCGGAGGACCTGGCGGCGCACTTCCGCGACGACGGGCGCTTCTTCGTCGAGGTCCAGCACCGCGACGTCGACCGCGCCCCCGTTCGCGCCTAGGTAGCCTTCTCGCCTCGCTCCCCAGTCTCCGAAAGGTTCGCAATGCCAGTACGCGTCGCCATCAACGGCTTCGGCCGCATCGGCCGCAACGTGTTCCGCGCCGCGCACGAGTCCGGCGCCGAGGTCGAGATCGTTGCGGTCAACGACATCACCGACGACGAGACGCTCGCGCACCTGCTCAAGTACGACTCCGTCTACGGCCCGTTCCAGGGCTCGGTCGAGGTGGGCGACGGGTCGCTGCTGGTCGACGGCCGCGAGGTCCGCGCGCTCGCCGAGCGCGACCCGGCCGCGCTGCCGTGGGACGACCTGGGCGTCGACGTCGTGATCGAGTCGACCGGCCTGTTCACCAAGCGCGCCGACGCGGCCAAGCACCTCGACGCCGGGGCGAAGAAGGTCATCATCTCGGCCCCCGCGACCGAGCCGGACGCGACCGTCGTGCTCGGCGTCAACTTCGACGACGCCTACGACCCGGACCACCACGACGTGATCTCCAACGCGTCCTGCACGACGAACTGCCTCGCGCCCGTTGCGAAGGTGCTGCACGACACGGTCGGGATCGAGCGCGGGCTGATGACGACGATCCACGCCTACACCGCCGACCAGCGCCTGCAGGACGCGCCGCACAAGGACCTGCGCCGCGCGCGCGCCGCCGCGATCAACCTCGTGCCGGCGTCGACCGGCGCGGCGAAGGCGATCGGGCTCGTGATCCCCGAACTCAACGGAAAGCTGCACGGCTTCGCGGTACGGGCGCCCGTGCCGACCGGCTCCGTCGTCGACCTCACGTTCCAGGCGGCGCGCGAGACGTCCGCGGACGAGGTTCGCGAGCTCGTGCGCGCCAAGGCCGACACCGGCGCGCTCGAAGGCATCCTCGCCTACACCGAGGACCCGATCGTCTCGTCCGACATCGTCAGGAACCCGTACTCGTCGATCTTCGACGCGCCGCTGACGTCGGTGATCGACGGCGTGCTGGTCAAGGTCGTGTCCTGGTACGACAACGAGTGGGGGTACTCGAACCGCTGCGTGGACCTCGCGCAGAAGGTGCTGGTGCGTGCGCACGCTTGAGGCGCTCGACGTCGAGGGCAAGCGGGTACTGGTCAGGGTCGATTTCAACGTTCCGCTCGCTGACGGCCGGATCACCGACGACGCGCGGATCCGCGCGGCGCTGCCGACGCTGACCGAACTGCGCGAGCGGGGGGCGCGGCTGCTGCTGGCCGCGCACCTCGGGCGCCCGAAGGGCCGCGACGAGGCGTTCTCGCTGCGCCCCGTCGCGGACCGGCTGTCGGAGCTGCTCGGCGAGCGGGTCGTGCTCGCGCCGGCGCTCGACGAAGTGCCCGACGGCGATGTCGTGATGCTCGAGAACGTGCGCTTCGAGCCGGGCGAGACGAAGAACGATCCCGAGCTGGCCGCGCGCTACGCGGCGCTGGCCGACGCCTACGTCAACGACGCGTTCGGTGCCGCGCACCGCGCGCACGCCTCGACCGAGGCGGTCGCGCGCCTGCTTCCGAGCGCCGCGGGGCGGCTGCTCGAGCGCGAGGTGTCGACGCTGCGCGGGATCCTCGACGATCCGCGGAGGCCGCTGGTCGCCGTCGTCGGCGGCGCCAAGGTGACCGACAAGATCGGTGTGCTCGAGACGTTCCTCACGCGCGCCGACCGGGTGCTGATCGGCGGCGCGATGTGCTTTCCCTTCTTCAGCGTGCAGGGCCACGAGGTCGGCGCGTCGCTGTGCGAGGAGGAGGGGGTCGAGCCGGCGCGCCACGCGCTGCGCGCCGGCGGCGAGAAGCTCCGGCTGCCGGACGATCTCGTTGCCGGCCGCGAGTTCTCAGCCGACACCGAGACGCGTGCGCTCGACGGCGTCGACGTGCCGGACGGCTGGATGGGACTCGACATCGGCCGGCGCACCGCTTCCGGCTACGCCGAGGTGATCCGCGACGCCGGCACCGTGTTCTGGAACGGCCCGATGGGCGCGTTCGAGCTCGAGCCGTTCGCGGCCGGCACTCGAACGGTCGCCGAGGCCGTGGCCGAGACCGACGCGGTCACCGTGGTGGGTGGCGGCGACTCCGCGGCGGCGCTGGCCCAGTTCGGGCTCGCCGACCGCGTCACCCATCTCTCCACCGGCGGCGGGGCGTCGCTGGAGCTGATCGAGGGCAAGGCCCTGCCGGGCGTCGAGGCGTTGGCATACCCAACCGACTTCGTCGGCGGGCGCAAGTGAGCCGGATTCCGTTCATCGCCGCCAACTGGAAGATGCACAAGACGGTCGCCGAGGCCGAGGCGTACATCGCCGCGCTGCTGCCGCGCGTGGCCGCCGTCGAGGGCGTCGAGATCGTCTTATGCGCGCCGTTCCTGGCGCTCCAGGCGCTGGTCGACTCGGCGCGCGGCTCGCAGGTCGGGATCTACGCGCAGACGATGCACGAGGCCGACCAGGGCGCGTTCACGGGCGAGGTGTCGGCGCCGATGCTGACCGAGATCGACGTCGACGGCGTCATCCTCGGCCACTCCGAGCGGCGCCAGCACTTCGGTGAGACCGACCGCGCGCTCCAGCTCAAGGTGCCGAAGGCGCTCGAGGCCGGCCTGGTGCCGATCTTCTGCGTCGGCGAGTCCGAGGAGGAGCGGCAGCGCGGCGAGACCGAGCGCAAGCTGCGCCACCAGGTCCAGCAAGGGCTCGAGCAGGTCCCGGTCGAGCGGCTCGCCGATGTGGTCGTCGCCTACGAGCCGGTGTGGGCGATCGGGACCGGCCTGACCGCGACGCCCGACCAGGCGCAGGACGCGATCGCGTTCCTGCGCGCGCTGATCGGCAACCTCGACTCGGCGGCGGCCGAGCAGGTGCGGATCCTCTACGGCGGGTCGGTCAAGCCCGAGGGAGCGGCCGAGCTGCTCGCGCTGCCCGACGTCGACGGCGCGCTGGTCGGCGGCGCGAGCCTCGACCCCGCCGGCTTCGCCGCGATCGTAGAGGCCGCGGTCGCGTGACGGTGCCGTCGGTCTGCCTGGTCGTGCTCGACGGCTGGGGGCTCGCTCCCGACGGCCCCGGCAATGCGGTCGCGCTCGCCGACACGCCGGTGTTCGACCGCCTGTGGGCCGAGCGCCCGCACACCACGCTGACCGCGAAGGGCGAGGCGGTCGGGCTGCCCGCCGGGCAGATGGGCAACAGCGAGGTCGGGCACCTCAACCTCGGCGCGGGCGCGATCGTCCCGCAGGACCTCGTTCGGATCGACGCCGCGGTGGCCGACGGCACGCTGGGACAGAACGAGACGCTGCGTGCCGCACTGACCGGGTCGGAGCGCGTCCACCTGATCGGCCTGGTGTCGAGCGGCGGCGTGCACTCCTCCGAGGAGCACCTGGCGGCGCTGATGCGGCTCGCGGCGTCGTGGAACGTGCCCGATCTCGTGGTCCATGCCTTCACCGACGGGCGTGACACGTCGCCGACATCCGGCGCGGCGTCGGTGGCGGGCATCGCGGCGCTCGGGATCGGGCGGGTCGGCTCGGTCATCGGCCGCTACTACGCGATGGACCGCGACCAGCGCTGGGAGCGCACCGAACAGGCGCTCGACCTGCTCGTCGAGGGCCGCGCGCCGCACCACGCGGAGACCGGCGAGCAGGCGGTCCGCGACGCGTACGAGCGCGGCGAGACCGACGAGTTCATCACCGCGACGACGGTTGGCGACGAGGCGCGCATCCGCCGCGGCGACGCGATCCTCGCCTTCAACTTCCGCCCCGACCGCATGCGCCAGATCATCACCAAGCTCAGCGAGGTCACCGATCGGATCACTACGTTGACGGAGTACGACGAGGACTGGACGTTCCCCGTCGTGTTCCCGCCCTCGCGCCCGGCGCTCACGCTGGCGCAGGTGATCTCGGACGCCGGCCGCGCGCAGCTGCACGTGGCGGAGACCGAGAAGTACCCGCACGTGACGTACTTCTTCAACGGCGGCGAGGAGGTACCGGTCGCCGGCGAGGTGCGCGAGCTGGCGCCGTCGCCGCGCGACGTCCCGACGTACGACCACAAGCCGGAGATGAGCGCGCGCGAGGCGACGGAGGCGTTCCTGCGCCACTGGGACGAGCAGGATTTCGCGTTCGCGATCATCAACTTCGCGAACGCCGACATGGTCGGGCACACGGGCGTCATCCCGGCGGCGGTGCGGGCGGTCGAGACCGTCGACGAGTGCCTCGGTCGCGTCGTGGAGGCCGTCCACGCGAAGGGCGGCGCATGCATCGTCACCGCCGACCACGGCAACGCCGACCACATGCTCGAGGACGACGGCTCGGTCAACACCGCGCACTCGCTCAACCCGGTCCCGCTGATAGTCACGGCGGGGGCGGAGTCGCTCGACGGCGAAGGGATCCTGGCCGACGTCGCCCCGACCGCGCTCGCGCTGCTCGGTATGCCGCAGCCACCGCAGATGACCGGCCGCTCGCTGATCGGGTAGCCATGGGTGCGCGCGAGTCATATGCGGCAGGGACGTTCTGCTGGGTTGACCTGGTCACGCCCGACGCCGACGCAGCCAAGCGCTTCTACGCCGAGCTGTTCGGCTGGGACGCTCCCGCCGGGCAGCGCTACACGCACTGGACGCTGGACGGGCGCGACGTGGCGGGCGTCTACCCGCTGCCCGACGTGGCACCCGCCTGGACAAGCTACGTGGCGGTCGGCGACGCGGACGCAGTCGCGGCGCGCGCAGCGTCGCTGGGCGGGAGCGTCGTCGAAGCGCCGTTTGACGCCGGCCCGGAGGGCCGGCGCGCGGTGATCGCGGACCCGATCGGCACGCCGGTCGCGCTCTGGCAGGCGGGCACGCACCCGGGCGCGCTGCTCGTCAACGACGTGGGGTGCTGGTGCTCGAACCAGCTCCAGGCGCCCGATCCGGCGCCCGCAATCCCGTTCTACCGCGACCTGTTCGGCTGGGAGTTCGTCGAGGAGCAGGACTCCGAGCAGCCGTACTGGGAGATCCGCAACGACGGCCGCGACAACGGCGGCATGCTCGGCATCGAAGGGAGCCCGCCCACGTGGCTCGTCTACTTCCACGTCGCCGACGCGGACGCGAGCACGCGCATCGTCGAGGAGTCGGGCGGAGACGTCCACTTCCCGCCGACGACGATCGGCATCGGCCGGATCGCGGTCTGCGCGGATCCGCAGGGCGCGGTGTTCGGGATCTTCGCGGGCCCGACGGACCCCTAGAAGCCGCCGCTCAGCGCTTGCTGCGCGCCAGCGTGAGGGTCTTCTTGACCTTCTGCCCGTCCGGGAGCCGCAGCTCGAGCGTCACCTTGCGCGCCTTGCCGGGCTTGATCATCCGCCGCCCGGTCGAGTTCAGCCGGAGTGTCTTCGTCGACGTCTTGAGCGGCCGCACGGTCAGGCTGCCACTGGCGAGCCGCTTCTTCCCGGCCAACACGCTCAACCGCGCGCTCCCCGCGCGGCGCGGTGCTGCCGAACGTCACCTTGACCTTGAACATCCCCTTCCGGCTCGCGCTGAGCTTGCTCAGCCGGAACGCGGTGGAGCGAACGCGTCGCCCGGCGGCGTGGGCGTGGGGGTCGGCGTCGGCGTCGGCGTCGGCGTCGGCGTTGGCGTTGGCGACGGCGCCTGTGGTGAACGTCGCGTCCGCACCGGGGTAGCTCTGACCTCCACGACGCGCTACCACGCGGTAGTGGTACGTCGTCTGAGGCGCGAGCCCGCCGAGCGCAGCCGCGACTGGAGTCGCCGACTTCCCCGCTCCGAGCGTCGCCGGCGGCGACGGTGGCGCCGTAATCGATCGAAGTCCCGTACTCGAACACCACCTCGGCCGCTCCGTCGATTCGCCGTCACGATCCCGCTGAGCGTGGCGCCGCTCGCGCCGATGCCGTGCGCGCCGCCCGTGTCGGCCGCCGGCCCGACCGCGGTAGACGGCTGCTTGGCGACATGCAGCTCGGCGACGTCGAGGAACTGCTCGCCGCTCCCATCCGTCTCTGTGGCGACAGGGCGTGGAGCTCCACGTATCGCACTCCCGGCGCGCGCTGCCGAGGGCGTTGTGTAGCGAACCCGCCGAGATCTCGTCGAATGCCCCCGGTCCGAGCGGACGAACGATCGCGGTCGGGAGCCGCGTCGAGCCGCGCAGCGCGTACTCGCGCGAGCGCCGGCTGATGCGTCGTCGCCGCAGCCGGCGCCGGGTCGATCGCGATCTTGGCGATGTCGATCGGCGCGCCCAGATCGATGACGATCGTCCTGCCCTCCGGCTGCGTTGTCGCTGCCCCATACCGCGCCGGGATCGTCGTCGATCAGCGCCGCCCGGTCCGCAGCCGCTGGCGGTGTTGTCGGTGCCGCTGAACCGCTCGACCGTCGCTCCGCTCATCGTTGACGACCAGTCGTGCTCCAGGGTGAGCGGCTGCGTGTAGGTCGTCCCCTGACTGATCGTCACCGGCGCGGCCTTGCCGTCGCGGAAGCCGGCTGCGCCTCGCGTGCAACAGCGGATACGTGCCGATCGGGGCGGTGATGCTGTAGCTGCCGTCGGCTCCGGTGGTGTCCTCGAGCTCTGGTCCGAGCACGCCGTCGAAGGGAGTGTCGTGACCGGCGATGCCGACCTCACCCCTGCCATCGGAACGCCGTCGTCGTCCTTGCACGATGCCGCTGATCATGCCGGCCGCGGGAGCGGCCGGCGGGACCGTGTTGTTCGGCGACGGGATGGAGGTCGCGGCCGCCGTGGTCGAGGCGAAGTACCCCATCCCCCGTGCGGCGAACACCTGCCAGATCAGCTGATCGTCGCCCTCGTCGGTGCTTGCCTGCAGGATCGCGTTGCGCATGTCCAGGAACGATGGCTCCGGCGGGGAGAGCCGCATCGCGTGGTGACGTAACGTCGCGTGTCCGCCACGCCCAGCGCGCCGCGCAGCGACCACAGCGTCTGAGCCCAGATCTCGCCGTCGTCGTGGACCTCCGGCCCGTCGCTTCCGATCCTCCCGAAGTCCCCATATGTGAAGTAGCCGGTGCCGGCAGGTCCGCCGCCGGATCGGACACGGGCTCGGTCGACCCAGGCGCGCAATCGATCGGCTGCACCCGGACGCGCGGGCCGGCCGCCTCGCCGTCGATGTAGCTTGCCCGAATCGGACGTTGGCGGTGCCCGCGGTATCGGTGAGAAGTCCCTGCGAGGCGAGGTAGTCGAGCGCGTAGAAGTCGCTCAAGCCCTCGCTCATCGCGCCGGCCTGCGGGCTGCCGAGCGCCTCGAAGCCGGCCGCGTCGGTCACGAGCCGGCCCGACAACCCATGCGCGTATTCGTGGAACACGGTCGCGGCATCGTTTGCGCCGTCGTAGCCGCCGAACGGCGGAGGCCCCCACAAGTACATCTGCATCAGGCCAGGATTGCCGTCAGGCAGCGTGAGGAAGTTCGAGTTGTTGATGTGGTCCTCGTCGGGGAGCCCCGACGCCGTGTCGGCTCCGTCGAGCGCCTGGGCGAGCACTGGGTCGCTCGCGCCGCCAGCCGCCCCGACGTTCGGATCTCCGATCGGCTGCCCCGGGTTGACGCGGAAGCTCGCCATCGACGAACGGATGTTGGGGTCGTCACGCAGGTGATCGTGAAACGTGTTGACGAGGTAGAACAACTGCGTCGCACTCTGCTCCTTGTTCTCGTCCCATGACAAGTCGTCGAGGGGATTCCACGTGCAGAGCGCCGACGGGGGGTCTGTGTTTCCGGCGGGGCAATCGTCGCCGCTGCCTGGTCGAGGCACGGTGCGCAGCGGGTAGTTGCCGGGAACGACCTCACTTCCGGGCTCCGGCGTGAGTTGGAAGGCGCCGCTCGGTTGCACGCCGACTGTGTCGTGCACGTCGAGGAACGCGTGCGCGTTCGGTCCCTCCAGCGTCGTGCTGGAGTTGAGCCACGGGGCAAGGTCCTTCGATATCCGGGCGCGCGTCGCCGGGTTGTACTCGAACACGTCAGCGTTCACCGCGAACTTGACGTGGTTGCTGCGCCGGACGACGTCGCCCGAGCGAGCGTCGACCAGCACGTCGTAGACGCCCGTCGAGCTGACCGGCGCGAGCAGCCGCCAGGCCAGCCGGTGGCCGCTCCCGTTCCGGTAGAGCGTCAGCGATGCGCGGCCGCCGTCGCTGGAAGCTCGTCACCTGCTCGGCTCCGCCCTCGCGGCGCTCGACCTCCACATCCGGGCTCGTGTCGCCGCCGCTCTGACGTGCCGCTGCGTAGGCGTCAGCGGCGTCGACCTGCGGCTCGGTCGACCTCACGGCCAGGTCGGCGGCCGGCGGGCCCGTGACGCTCAAGAGCCGACCGCTGTCGGTGACGGCGGCGCGCAACCCGGCGTCGGCCGCGGGGATTCCGCGGTAGCGCTGTTCCCAGCGCAGGTGCTCGACGCCGGCCACATGATCCTGGTCCGTCAGGCGCAGGCCGTCGACGTCTTCAGTGTCGATCCCGAGCGCCTGGGCGTTGTCGCGCACGTAGTCGAGCGCGATCGTGTCCGGGGCGTCGTTGCTGGGGCCGGTGAGGAAGCCGTCCAGGCGGCCGACGGAGCGCACAGTGCCGGTGCGCTCGTCGAGCGACAGCGCGCCAAGATGCCCAAGGCGCTTGCGCAGCGCATCGCGCGCGCGCTCGCCCGGTGGTGTTGCGGTCTGCTGCGGACGCGAATCGAAGTTGGCGGTCTCCGGTTCCGTGGCAGATGCCGCCGGGGTGCCGAGTGCGAGGAGGCCTGCCGCAGCCGCGAGCGCGCGCAGGAAGGCGCGTGGCGGTGCAGCGGGAGGCTTCAACGGGGAGCCTTTCTCCAGGACGGGGCGGGCGGTCCGTGCGTGTCCAGCGTAGTCAGGCGAACGCTGTTCGACCACCCCGCGCGGGGGCGCACGTCCGCATCGCGTTGAAACCCTGTGCGCGCGCACGAGTTGCGGGCGCGCGCGAGGAGCCCCTGCACATATTCCTGCACATATTCGGTTGCGGTGGCAACTAGTCCGCGGGTATCCTCTCGCCATGACGTCGCTCTCCCAACCGGTGCTGGAGCTCACGAGCACCGAGCTCGGCGCCTGGCGGGGCATGCTGCGGGTCCACGCGGCGCTCGTCAGGGAGCTCGACGCCGAGCTCGATGCCGCCCACGAACTCCCGCTGTCCTCCTACGACGTACTGATCTACCTGCAGGCCGCGCCCGACAAGCGCCTCCGCATGGCCGAGCTGGCCGACAGCGTGCTGCTGAGCCGCTCCGGGGTGACCCGGCTCGTCGACCGCCTGGAGCGCGAGGGCCTGATCGTTCGTGACACGTGCACGTCCGACGGCCGTGGCTGCTTCGCCGTCCTCACCGACGAGGGCGAGGCGGTGCTCGCCCGCGCGCGGCCGACCCACCTCGCCGGCGTGCGCGAGCGCTTCCTGAGCCACTTCTCGGATGACGAGCTGATCCAGCTCGCGCGGTTCTGGGAGAGGGTCAAGCCTGGCGCCGCAGACTTGATAGACACAGACTGAGATCTTATACTGGCCCGCAGGTCATATCCTGTCGTAAGCAACAGACTAGGAGGTGGGACTGTGGCCATTGTGCGCTGGGAGCCCTTTCGTGAGCTGAGCTCCCTTCAGACCGAGATGAACCGGCTGTTCAACGCCGCTTTCGACGCGCCGTCCGGCGGCAACAACGTCGCTCGCCGGTGGACCCCGGCGATGGATCTGCTCGAGACCGACGACGCGTTCGTGATCCGCGCCGATCTTCCGGGCCTGAGCGAGTCCGACGTGTCCGTCGAGCTCGAGGACAACGTCCTGACGGTGTCCGGCGAGCGCAAGATCGAGCACGAGGACAAGCGCGAGGGCTTCTACCGCGTCGAGCGCGCCTACGGCTCGTTCTCCCGCTCGCTGACGCTCCCCAAGGGCGTCGATCCGGAGGCGGTCAACGCGACGTTCGACCGCGGCGTGCTCGAGGTCCGGGTGCCCAAGCCCGAGCAGCGCAAGCCGCGCAAGATCGACATCAGCGGCAGCGAGCCGCGCACGCTCGAGGGCGCCGCGGCGTAGAGCCGAACGGCAGCACAGCATCACCAGCGAGCCCGCCCGACCGGCGGGCTCGCCGCGTGTAGGGTGCGGCGCCCGATGGCGCCGACGTTCACGATCCACGCGCGCGATCCCGGGTCGCGCGCGCGCAGCGGCACCCTCCAGCTCCACCACGGGGACGTCCGCACGCCCGCGTTCGTGCCGCTCGCGACCAAGGCCGTCGTGAAGACGCTCGAGGTGTCCGAGGCCGGCGAGCTCGGCTACGAGATGGTGCTCTCGAACACGTTCCACCTGTTCCTCGCGCCCGGGCACGAGCTGATCGAGCGGCTCGGCGGCGTGCACCGCTTCATGCGCTGGGACAAGCCCGTGATCACCGACTCCGGCGGCTTCCAGGTGTTCTCGATGGGTCACGGCGCGGTGGCCGACGAGATCAAGGGACGCGCCTCCCACACCGACCGGTCCGGTGCCATCCTCCGCATCGACGAGGAGGGCGTGCGGTTTCGCTCCTACGTCGACGGTGCCGAGAAGTTCATCGGACCGGAGACGTCGATGGGCGTCCAGGCCGCGCTCGGCTCGGACATCGCGCTGGTGTTCGACGAGTGCCTGCCGTTCCACGTCACGCGCGAGTACACGGCCCGTTCGACCGAGCGCACCCACCGCTGGCTCGACCGCTGCCTGAGCTGGCACGAGCGGCACGCGCCGGACTGGCAGGCCGTGTACGGGATCGTCCAGGGCGGGGTGGAGGAGGACCTGCGCCGCTGGAGCGCCCAGGAGGTCGCCGCGCGCGGCACGTACGGGATCGCGATCGGCGGCACGCTGGGCCAGGACAAGCCGCAGATGTACGAGGTCGTCGGCTGGACGACCGAGGAGCTGCCGGAGGAGCGCCCGCTCCACCTGCTCGGGATCGGCGACGTCGACGACCTGCTGCGCGGCGTCGAGCTGGGGATCGACACGTTCGACTGCGCGATGCCGACGCGGATCGGCCGCCACGGCATGGCGGTCGTGCCCGACCCCGAGCACCGCTGGCGCGTCGACCTCGCCAAGGGCCGCTACCGCGACGCCGACGAGCCGCTGTGCGACGGCTGCCCCTGCGTGGCCTGCGCGGCCGGCTACTCGCGTGCCTACCTGCACCACCTGTTCCGCCTGCGCGAGTCGACCGGCGCCCGCATCGTGACGCTCCACAACCTCGCCTACCTGCAGTTGCTGATGGCCGCGCATGCGCGACGCGATCAACGCCGGGCGGCTCCCAGAGGCGGTCGCCGCGGCGCGAGCGGGCGCGGCGCCATGGGAGATGGCGCGCTGACGCGGCCGTTCACTCAGAAGACGGCGTGGGCGCGGAACCTCGCGGCGCCGGTGCGCAGCTTCCTCAACACCGAATCCGGCGGCGCCGTGGTGCTGCTGTGCGCGGTGATCGCCGCGCTCCTCTGGGCGAACTCGCCATGGTGGGAGTCGTACGAGTCCGTCTGGAGCACCGAGCTGTCGATCCGCATCGGGAGCGAAGGCATCTCGCTGCCGCTCAGGGAGTGGATCAGCCAAGGGCTGATGACGTTCTACTTCCTGGTCGTCGGCCTCGAGGCGAGGCGCGACTTCGACATCGGAGCGTTGCGGGAGCGGCGTCGGATCCTGCTCGCCGCCGTGACGGCCTGCGGCGGCATGGCGGCGGCGGCGCTCATCTTCCTGGCCTTCAACGCCGGCGGTGACGGGGCGCATGGGTGGGGCACCGCCATGTCGAGCGACACGGCGTTCGGACTCGGTGTGGTCGCACTCGTCGCCCCCAGAGCGACGCGCTTGCGTCTGCGCCTGCTGTCGATCTCGGTGTTCGACGACCTCGTCGCGCTGCTCGTGATCGCCACCGTCTACACCGAGGAGGTCGACGTCGTCGCGCTCGCCGTCGCGGTCGGACTGCTCGGCGTGCTGCTGGCGCTCCGCTACGCGCCGGTGGGATGGCGCACGCAGGCCGCCGCGTTCGTCGGCGTCGGCGTCTGGGTTGCGCTGCATGAGTCCGGCATCGACCCGCTGATCTCCGGGCTCGCGGTCGGCCTCGCGATCGCCGCGTATCCGCCGGCGCGCCCGGAGCTGGAGCGCGTCACCGAGCTGGCCCGCTCGTTCCGGGAGCAGCCGACGCCGGAGCTCGCCCGCTCCGCCCAGCTCAGCGTGACGTCCGCGATCTCCGCGAACGAACGGCTCGAGTATCGCCTGCACCCCTGGACGAGCTTCGTGATCGTGCCGCTGTTCGCGCTGTCGAACATCGGCATCCACATCGAGTCGGAGCTGGTCGGCGACGCGGTCACGTCGCCGATCACGCTGGGGATCGTATTCGGGTACGTGGTCGGCAAGCCGCTCGGGACCCTGTTCGGGACTTGGCTGGGGTCGCGGCTGCTGCGGGTGCAGCCGACGCTGAGCTGGCCCGTGAGAGTCGCCCTCGGAACCGTCACCGGCGTCCCCTTCACCGTCTCGATCCTGATCGCCGGCATCGCGTTCGACGGCCGGGCGCTCGAGGAGGCGAAGCTGGGTGTGCTTGCGGCCGCGATCCTTGCCGCACTGCTCAGCTGGGCCGTGGTCCGCGTGATCGCCATGCTCCCGACGGAGATACGCGCGCGCCAGCTGAGCGGCACCGCCGACGACCTGCTCGACCTCAGCGAGGACGTGGATCCTGCGCGCGACCACATTCGCGGTCCCGACTCCGCGCCGGTCACCCTCGTCGAGTACGGCGACTACGAGTGTCCCTACTGCGGGCAGGCGGAGGTCGTGGTCCGCCAGCTGTTGGAGGAGTTCGGCGACGAGCTGCGCTACGTGTGGCGACATCTGCCGCTCAGCGATGTCCATCCGAACGCGCAGATGGCCGCGGAGAGTGCGGAGGCGGCGGGCGCCCAGGGGGCCTTCTGGCCGATGCACGACAAGCTGCTCGCCACCCAGGACGAGCTAACGCCGCGCGACCTCAAGCGACACGCGGAGGAGCTCGGCCTTGACGTCGAACGCTTCTCGGAGGATCTGCACAGCCGCGAGTACAACGAACGGGTGACCGAAGACGTGGCGAGCGCCGACTCGAGTGGCGTCGCCGGAACCCCGAGCTTCTTCATCAACGGGCAACGGCACCAGGGCGCGTACGACGTCGACACCCTCAGCAAGGCCGTGAGGACCGCCCGGACGCGGGCGCGCGTGAGGGAGCAGGCCGCCTAGCCGTCGGAGCGCGTCTCGGTCAGCTCGTGCATGCCGACAGGCCCGTGGTAGCTCTCCCGCAGGTCCCAGCCGCATGCCGTGCAGTCGTCCGCATCGACCGGCGTCGACACGCCGCAGCGCGGGCACGGCGCCTCCTGCGCAGGCTGGCGGCGGAGCAGCTTGGACATGAATCGAGACACAATGCTCACCTCAGTGGTTCGTGGTCGATGGCGCCCAGCGCCGTGGACGCGAGGTCCATGAGCGTCGGGCCTTTGGGCTCCCAGTAGGCGGGACTGTCGGGATCGCACAGCAGATAGCTGGCCAGCGCGACGGCCCGTGGGCACGGGTGCTCGCACTCCGCCAGCCGACCTGACAGCGCCAGCAGCGGATCGCGGGCGTCGCGGACGGCGCGGCGGTTCAGCGGCGGCCCCGGCGGTGGCCAGGCGGATGCGCGAGCGCATCCATCCGCCACCAGCCGGCGCAGCCCGGCCGCCAGCGCGCGGCGATGGCGCGGGTTGCAGAGCTGACGAGCCCGCGCGGCGCGGAGCGGGTCGGTCGCCGGATTCGTTCCCTCGGCGAGCCGCCGGTCGAGCTCGGTGCGCCGCAGCCAGACACGCATCCGCAGCCGCCCCGCCGTCATCGGACGGGATGGCGCATCGACGAGTAGACCGCCCCCGGACATCGGCAACCTCGATACGGCGACGCTAACCCGCGACGGCGGCGCCGCAATGGGTATTGCTCCCCATTTGCCCCGCCGTGTGGCACGATCGCGGCATGGGCGTCGTGGAAGTCGACGGCGCGGGGAGAGAGCGGCACCGGACAACGCTGTTCTGGAGGCTGTTCGGCGCGTACTCGGGCGTGCTCGCGCTGGCCGTCGCCGCGCTCATCTTCGCGCCCATCCGGGTATCGGTGCCGACGGCGCTGGACGAGGCCGGGGTGCTGCTGATCGGCTTCGTGCTCGCGCTGGCGATCTCCTTCGTGCTGCTGCGGCGCGTGCTGGCACCGCTGGAGCGGCTCACACAGCTGATGCGCAGGATCGACCCACTGGTCCCCGGGCAGCGGATCGAGCCCGGGACCGGCGACGACGAGGTCGTCGCGCTCGCGCACGCGTTCAACGACATGCTCGACCGGCTCGAGCACGAGCGCCGCGACAGCGCGCTGCGGGCGCTGGCGGCGCAGGAGCGGGAGCGCCGGCGGATCGCGCGCGAGCTGCACGACGAGATCGGGCAGACGCTCACCGGGCTCGTGCTGCGCACCGAGACGATCGCCCGCCGCGGTCCGCCCGCGCTGCGCGGCGACCTCGAGGAGCTGCGCGAGGCGGCCCGGCGCGGCGCCGAGGACGTCCGCAGCATCGCCAAGGGCCTGCGGCCCGAGGCGCTCGACGAGCTCGGGTTGCAGAGCGCGCTGGCGGCGCTGAGCAGCTCGCTCGCCGGGCAGTCCGGTCTGCATGTCGAGCGCGCTCTGGAAACCGGCCTCGGGCTGTCCGCCGACGAGGAGCTCGTGATCTACCGCGTCGCGCAGGAGGCGCTGACGAACGTCGTCCGCCATGCGCGCGCGTCGCAGGTGATGCTGAGGCTGGCTCGCCGGGAGGACGGCGTCGTCCTGACCGTGGCCGACGACGGGATCGGCCTGCCGCGGTCCGCAACCGGCGACTGGACCGGCATCCGCGGGATGCGCGAGCGCGCGCTGCTGATCGGCGCGGATCTGGTGGTCCGCGCGACGCCGCCGCGCGGGACAGAGGTCCGCCTGCGCATCCCGAGCCGATGAGCGTCCCGCTGGTCACGAAGGTGCTGGTGGCCGACGACCACCCGATCGTGCGCCGCGGGGTGCGCGAGCTGCTCGACGCCGAGCCGGACTTCCGGGTCGTGGCCGACGTCGCCGACGGCGCCGAAGCGGTCCGGCGCGCGCTGGACGACGACGTCGACCTCGCGATCCTCGACGTGGCGATGCCGCGGCTGACGGGTCTCCAGGCAGCCAAGGAGCTGGCGGAGCGGAGGCCCGCGCTGCGCCTGCTGGTGCTCTCGATGCACGAGAACGAGCAGTTCGTCTTCGAGGCGCTGCGCGCGGGGGCGTCGGGATACGTGCTCAAGACGGCCGCCGACCGCGACCTGGTCGAGGCCTGCCGCGCGGCGATCCGGGGCGAGGCCTTCCTCTATCACGGCGCGCTGATCACCCTGGTGCGCGACTACCTCGAGCGCGCGCGGCGGGGCGAGGCCGGCGCGCGCGACGAGCTGCTCACCGCGCGGGAGCTGGAGGTCGTCAAGCTCGTCGCCGAGGGCCACACGAGCGACGAGATCGCCGAGCTGCTCGTGATCAGCCGCCGGACCGTCGACCGCCATCGCGAGAACATCCTCGAGAAGCTCGAGCTGCGCGACCGCGTCGACGTCACCCGCTATGCGATCCGGCGCGGGCTGATCGCGCCCTGAAACCCACCGCGAATCTAAAGAGGGACTGTCCCTCTTTAGGTTCAGCGGGTGTTCTCTTCGATCAGGTCCTGGATCTCCTGGACGGCCTGGTTCACGTCGCCCTGGATCTGCTCCTTGAGCTCGACGCCGCGCTGGCCCGTCTCGGTCGTGAGCACGTAGGCACCGGCGGCGACCACCGCGAACAGCGCGAGGATGAGGAGCGTGCGCATGAGGCGAAAGGTGCGGCTGGGGCGCTTGCGTCGGGCGGCCGGCGCCGTGGCGGCGGCGCGCGCAGTCGCGCGGCGCGGGGGCGGGGCGACGGGCGGCTCGTCGATCGGCTCGAGCCGGCGGCGGCGCGGGGGCGCCGCCTGGGTACGCGTGAGCGGCGTCGTGACCGCGGTGCGGTCGAGCTTCCGCGTGGCCTCGGTCTCGTCGTCCAGGGCGCGCGTCGCGGCCGTCGGCTCGGGCGGCGCGACGCCGCGCAGCGCGCCCGCCAGCGCGTGCTCCAACGACGCGGCATCGGGAAAGCGCTCGCCGGGCTCGCGTGCCAGCGCGCGGGCGACGACCTGCGACAGCGCGCGCGGGATCGCCGGGTCGACGTCGTGCAGCGGCGGCGGCGCCATCGTGTCCTGCTGGCGCGCCAGGTCGGTCAGCGACGCCGCCTCGTACGGGAGCCGGCCGGCCAGCAGCTGGTAGGAGACCACGCCGAGGGCGTACAGGTCGGAGGAGGGGCCCGCCGGCTGTCCCCGCGCCTGTTCCGGCGAGAGATACGCGGCGGTGCCGAGGACCGACCCGACCTTGGTCATGTCGGAGTGCTCGGTCGCCTTGGCGATGCCGAAGTCGGCCAGCTTGACGAGCCCACCGTCGCGCCCGCGCAGCAGGTTGCCGGGCTTGACGTCGCGGTGCACGACGCCGTTGCGGTGCGCGTAGTCCAGCCCGCGGCAGGCCTGCGTGAGGATCGAGACCGCGTCGTCCGGCTCGAGCCGCCCCAGCTCGCGCAGGATCTCGGCGCAGCTCGGGCCGTCGACCCACTCCATCACGATGAACGGGCGGCCGGAGGCCGAGTCGGCGCCGAAGTCGAATACCTGCACGATGTTCGGGTGCACGAGCCGCGCGGCGGCCAGCGCCTCGCGCCGGAAGCGCGACACGAAGCTGGAGTCCTGGGCCAGATGCTCGGCCAGCAGCTTGACGGCCACGCGGCGCTCGAGCCGCGTGTCCATCGCGAGCTCCACGGTCGCCATGCCGCCGACGCCGAGGCGGCGTTCGAGGCGGTAGCGGTCTGCGAACAGCGTGTCGGCGGTCATCCGTCTTCCTCCGGAGAAACACCGCCGGACTCGTCCGGTTCCTCGGTTGGGCCCTCCTCGCCGCCACTGCCGGGATCGACGGTGGGCGTCGGCGAGGGCGTCGGGGTTGCCGTCGGGGTCGGCGTCGGCGTCTCCGTGGCGGTCGGCGTCGGAGTCGGGCTCGGTGTCTCCGTGGCGCTCGGCGTCGGCGACGGGGTCTGCGCCGGCTCGGCTTGGCACTCGTCACCGATCTGGCTGTTGAGATGGTCCAGCCAGTCGCTCAGGTTCTGCTTCAGGTTCCTGCTCGTCGCGCGCGGCAGCTCCGCGAGCTGCAGCTCTGCGTCGCGCACCGCCCGCTGGGCGGCGTCGCATTCGCCGGCGGCCGATGCATCGCCGGCCTCTCCGACGAGCGTGGAGAGCTGGTCGGCGTTGTCCTGCGGGATGAGCTTGTCGTTCTCCGAGCCGCAGCCCGCGAGCAGCGCGCTCACCCCGGCCGCGATGAGCAAGGAGCGGAACCGCATCGAGTCCAGGCTAGTCGGTGCGCCCGCGGCGGGCTGGTCACTGCCCGTACTGGAGCCGCTCCGCGAGCGAGTCCGGCAGCCGCGCTGCGCGGATCGCCGCCTGGGCGCCGGCGAGGTCGTATTCGGCGCGTCTCCACTCGGCCGTCCACGCCTGCGTGTCGAGCACCATCCACGCCGCCCGCGGGTCGCCGTCGCGCGGCTGGCCGGTCGATCCCGGATTGAGCAGCCATTCGCCCGTGCCGATGTCGAGCAGGTCGTCCGCGCGCCGCGTCGAGCCGCTCGCCGGCTCGCCCGCCGGCCGGTGGAACGACAGCGCGACGTGCGAGTGGCCGATCAGCGCGACCCGCTGCGGCGCCGCGTCCAGGTTCAGCTCGGCGGTCAGCGCCGAGAGCACGTACTCCCAGATCGGGTCACGCGGCGACGCGTGGTACAGGCCGACGCCCTCGGCCTCGCCTGACGGCGAGAGCGCGAGCAGGAACTCGCGCGTCTCGGGGCGGATCACGTCCTTCGTCCACTGCGCGGCGAGCTTCGCACCACGCGAGAAGTCCTCGAGCGACAGCACGTCGACGACCGCGAGGTCGTGGTTGCCGGCGAGGCAGATCGCGCAGTTGGCCTCGGCCAGCGCGACGCACGCGTCCGGATCCGCGCCGTAGCCGACGAGGTCTCCCAGGCACCACAGCTCCTCCACCTGCGCGTCCTGCGCGGCCGCGATCACCGCCTCGAATGCATGCTTGTTGCCGTGGATGTCCGACGCGATCGCGACGCGCATGCCTAGAGTCTGTTCGGTGCGAAGGTCATGGCGCCTGCCGGTCGCGCTCGTCACCGCCGTGGTGGTCGCCCAGGCCGCGGTGTTCTTGATGCGCCCGCGCGACCGCGGGCCCGATCCGCTCCCGGTCGACGCGCGAGCCTACTTCAGCGCCGCGCAGATCGAGAAGGCCGAGGCGTTCCGGAGCGGCCAGCGGTGGATCTTCGTCGGCCAGACGGCGATCGGGCTCCTTGTGCTGGTGCTGCTCGTCCGGCGCCCGCCGGAGCGGCTCGCGGCGCTGCGGCGCCCGATCGCGGCGGGCGCCGCGGTGGCGGCCGCGGTCTCGCTGACGCTCACCGTGGCCGCGCTGCCGCTGTCCGCGGTCGCGCGCGAGCGGGCGAAGGACGTGGGGCTGGTCACGCAGGACTGGGCGGGCTGGCTGGGCGACAAGGCGAAGTCGGCCGGGATCGCCGCCGCGTTCGCCGCACTGGGCGGCGCCGTGCTGGTGATCGTCATGCGCCGGTTCGGATCGCGCTGGTGGATCCCGGGCGCGGTCGCCGTCGTCGCGTTCGGGGCGCTGACCACGTACGCCGCCCCCGTCGTGCTCGACCCGCTGTTCAACGACTTCAAGAGGCTGCCCCGGGGCGAGCTGCGCTCCGAAGTGCTCGACCTCGCCCGGCGCGCGGGCGTCGACGTCGGCGAGGTCTACGAGATCGACGCTTCGCGCCGGACGACCGCGGCGAACGCCTACGTGACCGGGCTGGGCCAGACCAAGCGCGTCGTGCTCTATGACACGCTGATCGAGGACTTCACGCCCGCCGAGACGCGCAGCGTGGTCGCGCACGAGCTCGGCCACGTGCACTACCGCGACGTTCGCAACGGGCTGATCTGGCTCGCGATCGTGGCGCCGTTCGGGACCTGGGCGGTGGCGCTGCTATCCGAGCGCCTGGCGCCGCGCGGCGCCGCGCTCGGCCCGCGCGCGGTGCCTGCCGTCGCGCTGTCGCTGGCGATCGTGGTGCCGGTGACCACGATCGTGTCCAACCAGCTGTCGCGCGACGTCGAGCGCCGCGCGGACGCGTTCTCGCTCGAGCTGACGCGGGAGCCGCAGGCGCTGATCGGTCTCCAGCGTCGCCTCTCGATCAACAACGTCGGCGATCCCGATCCGCCGCCCGTCGCGCAGTTCCTGCTCGGCACGCACCCGACGACGCTGCAGCGGATCGGCCAGGCCGAGGCTTTCGAGCGGTGAAGTACACCGTGCTGGCGGTCGGCCGGATCCGGCCGCCGTTCGCCGACGACATCGCTCACTACGCGAAGATGCTCACCGGCCACGCGAAGGTCGAGCTGGTCGAGGTGCGCGACGACGACCGGGTCGAGCGCAGGATCCCGCGGGACGCCTACGTTGTGCTGCTCGACTCGCGCGGGCGGACATACGACTCGGTCGCGTTCGCGCGCTGGCTCGAGGACCGCCGCCGCGGCGGGCGCGACGTCTGCTTCGTGATCGGCGGCGCCGACGGGATCGAGCTCGAGCGCTGCGACGAGCGGCTGTCGTTCGGCCCGATGACATTCCCGCACCAGCTCGCGCGCGTGCTGCTGGTCGAGCAGCTCTACCGCGCGCACAAGATCCTCGCCCGCGAGCCGTACCATCATTAGCTGCGGGATGACGACGCCCCTCGACGACCTCAAGACCGCCGTGCGGGACGCGGCCGCGGAGCTGCGCAACGGCGGCGGCGCAGCCGATCGCCTCAGCCTCGAGCGCCCGCGGAAGGCCGGATTCGGCGATTACTCCACGAACGCGGCGATGCTGCTGGCGCCCGCGCTGGGCGAGCAGCCGCGGGCGGTCGCCGAGCGGCTGGGAGCGGCGCTGCAGGAGCGGCTGGCCGATCGCGTGGACAAGGTCGAGGTCGCCGGCCCCGGGTTCCTGAACCTGTTCCTCGCCGACCCCTGGTACCTGGCCGCGGTCGACGAGGTGCTCGCGGCCGGCGACGCGTTCGGGCGCGGCAGCGACACGCGCAGCGTCCAGGTCGAGTTCGTGTCCGCCAATCCGACCGGCCCGCTGACCGCCGCCTCCGGACGCCACGCCGCGTTCGGCGACGCGCTCGCGCGGGTCCTGGAGCTGGGCGGCGCCACCGTCCAGCGCGAGTACTACTTCAACGACGGCGGCGGCCAGATCCAGCGGCTCGGCGAGTCGATTCTCGCCCGCGCGCGCGGGCAGGAGCCGCCGGAGGACGGCTACCAGGGCGCCTACGTCGCGCAGCTCGCCGAGCAGATCCCGGATGCCGCGGATCGCGACCCGGCCGAGCTGGCGCACGAGGGCGTCGACATCCTGATGGCGCGGATCCGCGACACGCTCGAGCGCTTCCGCGTGCACTTCGATCGCTGGTTCCTCGAGCGCTCGCTCTACGAAGGCGAGCCGAGCGCGTGGGACCGGGCGCGCGAGCGGCTGATCGCCGACGGCAATGCCTACGAGCACGACGGCGCCCTGTGGCTGCGCACGACGGCGCTCGCCGGCGACGAGAAGGACCGACCGCTCGTGCGCTCCACCGGCGAGCCGACCTACCTGGCCGCCGATGTCGCCTACACCGAGGACAAGCTCGCGCGCGGCTACGACGAGCTCGTCAACGTGCTCGGCGCCGACCACCACGGCTACGTCGTGCGGCTGCGCGCGATCATGGTCGCGGCGGGTGCCGATCCGGATCGGTACGTGATCCCGCTGCTGCAGTTCGTCCACGTGCTCGAGGGCGGCGAGCGGGCGTCGATGTCCAAGCGGCGCGGCGAGTTCGTCACGCTCGAGGAGCTGATCGACGAGATCGGCGTCGACGCCACGCGCTACTTCATGCTCTCCCGCTCGGCCGACTCGACGGTCGACCTCGATCTCACGCTGGCGCGCGAGCAGTCCGCGGAGAACCCCGTGTACTACGTGCAGTACGCGCACGCGCGGATCGCGTCGATGCTGCGCAAGGCGGGCGAGGAGCGGGTCGCCGCCGCGCTGGCCGCGCCGCGCGCAGGGCTGGCGCTCGAGCCCGCGGAGCGCGAGCTGGTCAAGAAGCTGCTCGCCTTCCCGGGCGAGGTCGCCGAGGCGGCCGAGCGCCACGCGCCGCACCGGATCGCGACCTACGCGCTCGAGACCGCGCAGACGTTCACGGCGTTCTACCGCGACTGCCGGGTGGTCGGGGCCGAGCCGCAGGAGCTCGAGTCGTTCCGGATCGCCCTCAGCGTGGCGGCCCAACGCGTGATCGCCCGCTCGCTCGGGCTGCTCGGCGTGTCAGCGCGCCGGAGACGATGTAGCCAGCCAGCTACAGCTCGTTGAAGAGATTGAGCCCCGAGCGAGTCCAGCGCCTGCTGGGCCTCGGTGTTGAGCCGCGTCAGCTCGCCGGTCAGAAGCAACAGGCCCATCGCGATCAGCACGACGCCGGAGACGGCCGTGATCAGCACGTAGCGGTCGCGCAGCCAGCGGAACGCGCCCCAGGCGCGGGTGAACGCGAGCGCCGTGAGCAGGAATGGGACGCTCAGGCCGAGCGAGTAGAACAGCAGCAGGATGGCGCCGTCGCTGAGCTTGTCCTGGGTCGAGGCGGCGGTGAGGATCGCGCCCAGCGTCGGGCCGATGCACGGCGTCCACGCGAACGCGAACGCGGCGCCGGCGATCAGCGGGCCGCCCGTGCCGGCGCGGCTGATCAGCGCGTCCGGGCGCCACTCGCGGTTGAGCTTGGGCACGAACGGGGTCAGCAGGAACAGCACCCCCAGCGCGATGATGACCGCTCCCGCGATCTTGTCGAGCGTTCCGCGCGAGTCGCGCAGCGTCGAACCGAGGCCCGTCGCGGTGAGCCCGAGCGCGATGAACACGACCGTGAACGAGAGGCAGAACACGATCGCGGGCAGCAGCACCTTGAGCAGCGAGCGCTCGCCGCGCTGCAGCTCGACCACGCTGACGCCCGAGACCGCCGACAGGTAGCCCGGCACGAGCGGCAGCACGCACGGGGAGATGAACGAGACGAAGCCGACGGCGAACGCGGCGATCACCGTGGTGTCGACGCCGTCGCTCATCGGTCGAAGGCGGCCAGCTCGGCGTCGAGCCGGCGCGCGTCGTCATCGTCGAGAACTTGCCCGGTGGCGGTGGCGGGCGGGGCGGCGCGACCGCGGCCGCGCCAGCGCCGGGCGACGAAGACGACCAGCGCCAGCGCGCCGAGCGCGGCGAGCACCGGGACGACCCAGGCAGTCAGCTGGAAGCCGTCGTCGCGCGGCTCGGCGAGCACGCGCGGGCCGTACTCCGCGACGAGCGCGTCCTTGATCTCGGCCTTCGTCCTGCCCTCGGCGATCAGACCGGCGATGAACTCGCGCTCCTGGTCGGCCACCGCGGAGGTCGAGACGTTCAGCGCGGTGCCGCATTCGAGGCACATCACCTCGTCCTCGATGTCCGGCAGCGAGGCGCGCGGCTCGGCGGCTTGGGCCGGCGCGCCCACCAGCGTCAGCGCGAGCAGCGTGAGGAGCAGCGCGCGCATCACGCCTTCTCGTCCAGCAGCGGCGGGAGCGTCTCGTCGAGCCACTTCTGCGTCACGGGGAAACGGCGGACCGCGGCGACCCGGCCCTGGCGGTCGATCACGAAGTTCTCGGGGTAGCCGGTCTGGCCCCACTTGCGCACGAAGCTGCCGTCGCGGTCGCGCAGGTTCGGGAACGTGAGGCCGAACTCGTCGACGGCCTTCAACGCCGCGCCGGAGTTCTCCTTCACGTCGATCCCGAGCACGGTCCCGCCGCGCGCCGCGAGCGTCTTGTGCGCCTTCTCGATCAGCGGCAGCTCGTCGCGGCACGGCTCGCACCACGACGCCCAGACGTTGACCAGCACGACCTTGCCCTTGTAGTCGGCGAGCGATCCGGAGCCGGTGCCGCCCAGCTTCGGCAGCGGATCGCGCACCGGCGGCTCGACCCGCTCCCCGCGCGCCATCGCGTCGTCGAGCGTCGTGTCGGAGCCGTCGTCGTCAGCCCGTACGCCAGCAGCCCTACGAGCGCCGCCGCGGCGATCGTGACAGGCCAATAGACGCGGGCGCGCATGACCTCAAGGGTATCTCCAGGGACTCGTTATCCTGCGTCGCCACTGCGGGCGTTGTCCAATGGCAAGACGTTGGCTTCCCAAGCCAAAAATGGGGGTTCGATTCCCCTCGCCCGCTCTCTCTTCCGAGAGCCGGCGCTACCAGGCCTGCTCGGTGCCGCAGTGCGGGCAGTCGACCGAGGTCGTGACCGTCGCCTTGAAGGCGTAGCCGCACATGCAGGAGTAGAGCGCCCGGTCCTCTGGGCCGCCGCCGCGGCGGGCGTCGCGGGTCTCGGCCGCCTCGCGGCTCACCGGAACGGTGGCCTTGCGACGGGCCGGCCGCGATGAGCGGCGCTTGGGTAGGTGGGTGGTCAGTTGCACGAGCCGTCCATGGAGAACAACGCCTGTCCTTGCCAATTGGTTTCGCCGAACTCGCACCAAATTCCTTTAGTTGATGTTAAGACTCCCATGTGGACCGGACGGATCGCGGCTGCGCCGTCGCGCTCGGCGAGGCGCAATACTGGGGGGCGATGGATCCCTCCCGCAAGCGGAAGACGCGGCTGGTCGTCGCGCTCTCCTGCGCGCTGCTGCTCGCGGTCGCGCTCGTCTACACGAGCTTCTCCGCGGCGAGCGAGGCGCGCCAGCCGAGTCAGCTCGCCGGCGCCGAGCCGGGCAAGACGTATCAGCTCACCGGGCGCGTCGCGAAGGGCAGCTGGGAGCACAGCGGCACCGTGCACACGTTCCGCGTCGAGGACCGGAAAGGCGGCGGGGCGAGCATCCCGGTCCGCTACGTCGGCCAGGTGCCCGACCCGTTCCGCGAGGGGCGCGAGATCGTGATCGACGTGCGCAAGCAGGGCGCCGCCTTCGAGGGCCAGCCGGACTCGCTCGTGACCAAGTGCCCGTCGAAGTTCACGGCCGAGCCCAAGACCTGAGGTAGCCCGTGGCCTCCGCCGGCTTCATCTGCCTGGCAGCCGGGCTGGCGATCTGCCTCTACGGCATCGGCGCCTCGCTCTACGGCGTACGCGCCGGGCGGCGCGAATATGTCGAATCCGGGCGCCGGGCGGTCTACGCGCTGGCCGGGATCCTCGCCGTCGCGATGCTGATCCTGCAGCTCGCCTTCGTGCGCTCGGACTTCTCGTTCGAGCTGGTCGCGACCCACTCCTCGACCACGACGCCGCTGTTCTACCGGCTGACGGCGGTGTGGTCCTCGCAGGAGGGGTCGCTGCTGCTGTGGGTGCTGCTGCTGTCGCTGTGGAGCAGCGCGATCCTCTACCTCACGCGCAACAAGCTGCGCGAGGTCGCGCCCTACGCCACCGCCGTGCTGCTCGGCTTCGGCGCGTTCTTCTGCGGGCTGCTGGTCTTCCTCGAGTCGCCGTTCACGACGCTCGCCGCGCCGCCCGTCGAGGGCGCCGGGCTCAACCCGCTGCTGCGCCACCCGAGCATGATGATCCACCCGCCGATGCTGTACTCGGGCTACACGCTGTTCGCGGTGCCGTTCGCGTTCGCGGTCGGCGCGCTGATCACGCGGCGGCTGGGGTCGGAGTGGATCCGCTCCACGCGTCCGTTCACGCTCGCAGCGTGGCTGCTGCTCGGCATCGGGGTCATGCTCGGCGCGCGCTGGTCCTACATGGAGCTCGGCTGGGGTGGCTACTGGGCCTGGGACCCGGTCGAGAACGCGTCGCTGATGCCGTGGCTGACCGGCACCGCGTTCCTGCACTCGGTGATGATCCAGGAGAAGCGCGGGATGCTGAAGGTGTGGAACGTGTCGCTGGTGTTGGCGACCGGCGTGCTGGCGATCCTCGGCACGTTCCTGGTTCGCTCGGGCATCCTCGAGTCGATCCACGCGTTCGGCGCGTCGACGCTCGGGATCCCGTTCCTGGTGCTGATCGGGGTGATGATCGGCGGCTCGATCGTGCTGGTGGCGAGCCGGGCGGAGTCGCTGCGGTCCGAGCACCGGCTCGACTCGCTGCTCTCGCGCGAGGCCGCCTTCCTGCTCAACAACCTGGTGCTCGTCGCGCTCTGCTTCGTCGTGTTCTGGGGCACGTTCTTCCCGCTGATCTCCGAGGCGCTCACCGGCGAGGAGGCGTCGGTCGGGCCGCCGTGGTTCAACCGCTACATCGTCCCGCTCGCGCTGATCCTGGTACTGCTGTCGGGGATCGGTCCGCTGATCGCCTGGCGCCGGGCGACGGTCGCGAACTTCAAGCGCAACTTCGCGCTGCCCGCCGGCGCGGCGGTCGCGGTTGCACTCGCGCTCGTCGCGGCCGGCGTGACCGGCTCGGTGCCGGCGCTGCTGATGTTCGCGTTCGCGACGTTCGTGCTGTTCGCGGTCGGGCAGGAGTTGTGGCGCGGGGTCGGCGCGCGGCGGGCGATGTCGCGCGACTCGGTCCCGGCCGCGCTGTTCGCGCTCGTGCGGCGCAACCGCGGGCGCTATGGCGGCTACATCGTGCACGTCGGCATCGCGGTGCTGTTCGTCGGCGTCGCGGCCTCGTCGGCGTTCCAGAAGCAGCACCTGGTCGAGCTGCGCCCCGGGCAGACCGACCGAGTCGGCGACTACGCGATCACCTACGAGCGCCCGACGTCGCGGGTCGTCGCGGCGGGCAACGGGCGGCTGGAGCGGATCGACCTCGGCGCGCGGCTCCAGGTCCGCCGCGGCGACGGGGCGCCTCAGGCGATCGAGACGTACAAGTCGTACTTCCCGAGCACGGCGCCGGAGCTCGGTCCGATCTCGCGCTTCTTCGAGGGCGAGGCGACCAGCGAGGTCGGTCTGCGCGCCGGGCTGCGGCGCGACTTCTGGACCGCGGTGGGGCCGGACATCGGCCGCCTGCGCCCGCGGATCGACGAGGGCGACAAGGTGTTCGCGGACGCGACCGAGCTGTCGGACGCCGACCGCGGCCTGCTGCTCGCCGAGGCGCTGCGCGGCCTGACCCGCTCTTACACGGACAACCCGCCGCCCGCGACGTTCCGCTTCATCGTCTCGCCGCTGGTGAGCTGGATCTGGCTGGGCGGGCTGATCGTGTTCGGCGGCGCCGCGATCGCGCTCTGGCCCGCCGGCGCCCGCGCGCGTCGACCGGCCACCGCGACGGGCCTCGCGCGCGTGGCGCGCGAGCTCGAGCGCGCGTAGTGGAGATCGTGCTGGTGCTGATCCTCGTCGGCGTCGCCGTGCTGGCGATCAGCGCGCCGCTGCGCCGCCGCGGCGAGCGCGAGGCGGCGGGCCGCGCCGAGCGCGCCGACCTGGAGGCCGCGCGCGACGCCAAGTACGCCGAGATCCGCGATGCCGAGCTCGACTACCGCACGGGCAAGCTGTCGGAGGCTGACTGGCGCGCGCTCGACCGTCAGCTGCGGCGCGAGGCCGTCGAGCTGCTCCACCGGCTCGACGAGCTCGCGTAGTACCCTGATCCGCCGATGTACACGATCCTCTCCGTCGCCCAGGTCTTCATCTGCGTGATCCTGATCTTCCTGGTGCTGCTGCACTCGGGTAAGGACGCGGGCATGTCGGGCGCGTTCGGCGTCGGCGTCGCGGGCGGCACGACCGGCGGCTCGTTGATGGAGCGCAACCTGGACCGCTGGACGATCTTCTTCGCGATCCTGTTCGCCGTGAACACGATCGTGCTGCTGCAGATCTAGCTAACCGACGATCATCACGCCGCCGCCCGCGCGGAGCGCCGGGGCGAGCGTCGCGCCGATCGTCAGCGCGGAGTCGTCGTCGGTCGGCACGAGCCGTTGCCGCGCGCCGAGCGCCTCGGTGGCGGCGAACACGCCGACCGGGTCGATGTCCGCGACGCCGTTCACGGGCCAGGTCGGCTCGCCGCGCTCGATCAACCGCGCGCCGTCGAGCAGCCAGCCGTGGTCGACGAGCAGGAACGCAGGGATGAACAGGCCGAGGGCGATCGGCTCCGCCAACTCGTCGACGTCGCCGGCGCCACCCCCGACGAGCACCAGGTGGTCGGGCCATGGCTCGGCGTGGCCCGGGCGCGTGGCGTGGCCGGTCGAGTCGCCGGTCGCGGTGTCCGAGACGGCGCGGTGCGCGACGCCGTCCTGGATCAGCGGGACCGGCCGGCGCGGAACGCCCTCGGCGTCGTAACTGCGCGGCAGAGTGCCGGGGAAGCGCGGCGAGTCGGACAGGTTCACGCACGGCGCCACGATGCGGCTGCCGCGGCGGGCGGCGATGAGGCTCTCGCTGCCCGCGAGCTCCGGCTTGAGCACCTCGAGCACCTGGGCCACGGCGACCGGCCCGAGGACGACGGGCGCCTCGCCCGGTTCGGCGGGCTGCGGCGCGCCCTCGTGGAAGCCCTCGCGCGCGGATGTCGCGAGCCCGGGTAGGTCGAGCCCCTCCAGGCCGATCGCGGCGGCGATCGGGCGTCCGGGCGCGTGAACCTCGGCGGACGCGAACGTCCGCTGCTCGAACGCGGCCACGCCTCTCGTGGACGCGATCGCGACGCGCGCGGCGCCGGCCCGCAGCTCGATCGCGAGCCCGTCGCCCGCGACGCCGGCGAGCTCATCGGCAAGGTCGACGGGGTCGAGCGCGAGCACGCTGTCGTCCCAGCCGTCGTGCGGCTCGCCCTCGGCGGGGTCCGGCAGTCGCCGGGCGTCGAGCGGCTCGCGGTCGAGCTCGGCGTGCGCGGCGGCCGCGGCGGCGACGCGCTCGAGCCCGGCGCCGCTGAGGTCGGTCGTCGACGCGGCGCCGACGCGGCCGTCCTGCAGCACCACGAGCTCGGCGGTCTGCTGTACGACGTCCGAGATCCCGTGCTCGCCGACGGCGAGCCGCCGCTCCCACCACACCGTCGCCTGCCCCTCGCTCTCGAGTGGCTCGAGGGCCTGCTGGGCGAGCGCAGAGAGGTCGTCCTTGGTGGGCGCCATGAGGCGCGGGAGGGTAGAGGGTCGCCGCCACCGTGCTCGGCGGGTTCGGCGAACGGCTGCATTGAAGGAGAGCGAGGTCGGCGGGCGCGTCGGGACGCGGGGCGCTTCGGTGCGCGTGGCGTTTCCGCGGAGACGTGTTCGCGCTGGGGCGCTGCGCGTCGGGTGCGCGCGATGTGATCTGGGCGCCGGCGAACGGCGGCTTTGAGGAGGGGCGCGGATTGCCGCCGCTCCACGCGGGGCGCGTTAACCACCGTGGTGGTGGTCAAAGCGCCCCGAGTCCCGGCGCGGAGGCTCCGTTGCGTTTCGAAGTCGCATAGCGACCTCGAGACGCAACAGAGTCCCGCGGACCGGCCGAACCCGCGCCCTCAATGCCCGCCGTCCGCCAGCGCCTGCGCAGCGGCGATGGTCGCGCCGCCACCGAACGGCCTCGTAGAGCGCGCGCAGCTCGTCGCGCCCGGCGCCGCTACCACGCGGCCTCGTAGAGCGCGCGCAGCTCGTCGCGCCCGGCACGCGGCGGCGTGTTGTCGAGCTCGCGGCGCGCCGACGCCGTGTCCGCGCACGCGTCTAGGTCCGCGCGCGCGGCGCCCAGCTCCCGCAGCCGCGTCGCGCCGCTGAGCGCACATAGCCGCGCCGCCGCGGCGGCCGGCTCCTCGCCGAGAAGAGCGGCGAGCGCCGCGTGCTCGTCCGGGCGGCGCTGCGCGAGCGCCGGGATCGTGTGCGGCAGCATGATCGCGTTCGCCGCCCCATGGCTCGCGACGTCGTGGCGGACCAGCGTCTGGGCAAGCACGTGGTGCAGACCGAAGCCGGTGCTGTCGATCGTGTAGCCCGCGAGCAGCGCGCCGAGCGCGAGCTCGTCGCGATCGGGCTCGTCGCCGCCGAACCCGCGGACGAGCAGGCGCGCGGCTTCGTGCGCCGCGAGCGTGGCCACCGGGTTGCGGGCGATCGTGCACGGTCCCTCGATCGCGTGCCCCAGCGCGTTGAGCGCGCTCGCCGCGAGCTCTCGCGGCGGCTGCGACGCCGCGAGCGCCGGGTCGTACACGACGACCGCGCAGCGGACGCGCGGCGTCGCCTCGTCGACGCCCTCTGCGTGCCGGTGCCCGCGCGTCATCTCGGCGCCGGACAGCGTCGTCGGGATCGCCATCGCCCGCGCTCCGCTCGCCGAGGCCACCGCCTTGGCCACGTCGATCACACGGCCGCCGCCGAGCGCGACGACGCGCCCGTCGCCGCCGGCCGCGTCGTCGAGCGCCGCGCGGGCGAGCGCCGGCACGAGACCGCCCGGCACGTGGTGCACGCGTGCCGCGGCGTCGACCACCGGCGGCAGCCGCACGGCGGCGCGCGGCGTGGTGAGCAGCAGGTAGCCCGGCCCGCCCAGAGCGCCCACTGCCTGCGTCGGCGACCCCGCGCCCGAATCGGATCACGCGCTCGCCGTCGTGCCACACGAAATTGGTCATTCGTTGCATCATCGCGCCCTTGCGCGTCTCAATCTGCGCCGATGCATTGCGCGGGTACGCTTCCTTGCCTCGCATGGATGACATCGACCGGCAGATCGTTGCGCTGCTGCGACAGAACGCGCGGCGTTCGTTCCAGAGCATCGGCGCGCACGTGTCGCTCAGCGCGCCGGCGATCAAGCGTCGCGTCGACCGCCTGGAGGCCGACGGCGTGGTGCGCGGCTACACGGCGCGCGTCGACGCCGGCCGCTTCGGCTGGGGGACGCAGGCGTTCGTCGCGCTGTTCTGCGAGGGCCGCATGGCGGCTGCGCAGGTCAAGCGCGCGCTCGAGGAACACCCCGAGGTCGAGGCGGCTTATACGGTCGCCGGCGAGGCGAGCGCGATGGTCCACGTGCGCGCGCGTGACACGTCACACCTGGAGCACGCGCTCGAGCGGATCCGCGCCCACGAGGGCGTCACCCGCACGCAGACGCAGATAGTGCTCTCGACGCTGTTCGAGCGACCCTTCGACGAGGCCGGCGGGTAGCCAGGTCAGCGCGCCGCCGGCGCCCGGAGCCGGGTGGTCTGGCCGGCATCGTCGAGCTGGTCGACGAGCCTGCTGACGCTGTCGCGAACCGATCGCTTGTGCAGCAGCGCGAGCCGCGAGGCGCGCTCCGCGTCGTGGTCGCGGAGCGCGGCCATGATGCCCTCGTGCTCGGCCTGTGACATGGCGATCCGCCCTGGGACCATGCGGAACACCCGCTGGAACCCGGAGTGGCGCCGCCAGATGTCCATCGTCAGCTCGCGCAGCATGTCGTTGCCGCAGCTGGCCACGATCGTGCGGTGGAACTCGAGATTGAGGTCGGAGAACGCCGGGCCGTCCTCCGCCTCGACGGCCGCTCTCATCTGCGTCATCAGCCCGTCGAGCTGCGCCAGCTCGGCGTCGGTGATGCGTTCGGCGGCCAGGCCCGTCGCGATGCTCTCAAGGTGCGAGCGGATGAAGTAGGTCTCCTCGACCTCCTTGGCCGTGAGCGTCGTGACCCGCGCCCCGCGGTAGGGCGCGGTCTCGACCAGACCGTCTCGCTCGAGCATGCGAAGCGCCTCGCGGACGGGGATGTCGCTGGCCTCGTAGCGGTTCGCGACGTCGCGCATCACCAGGCGGGTGCCGGGCGCGATGTCGTTGGACAGGATCCGCTCCCGAAGCGCGAGGTAGATCGCCCGCGATTTCAGATCGGCCATGCGCCTGTGGATACACGGAGGGCTGTCACGGGTACCCGAGAATATCTGATATGTTCGCGAACTGAGAGGCAACTCCGAGGGGGAGCGGCATGAAGCGGTTGGGGGCAGTGGTTGCGGCGCTCGCGCTGGCGCTCGCGGCGTGCGGCGACGATGACGAAGCCGCCTCGACAGCGGCCGAAGGCGGCGGCAAGATCCGGGTGGCTCTCGGCGACATCGAGTCGGTCGAGACGCTCGCGCTCATGATCGCGCTGGAGCGAGTGCGCGCCCGCGGCACCGAGGTCGAGCTGATCGAGCTCGCCGACGAGGACCTCGCCAACCAGGCAGTGGTCGGCGGCCAGGCCGACGTCGGGCTCGGCGCGCCGTACGGATTGATCGAGGGCTCCGGCGCGCCGCTGCGGATCTTCTGCCAGCTGCAGCGCCTGCGCTTCTTCTCAGTGGTCGACAAGGCCGCGCACCCCGATTGGCAGTCGCTCGACGGCGAGACGTTCACCGTGCACTCGCGCGGCTCGACGTCCGAGGCGCTCGCCCACATCGTCGAGCAGGAGGAAGGCATCGAGTTCGGCAAGATCAGCTTCGTGCCCGGCGCCGAGGTGCGGGCGACGGCGTTGCTGCGCGGCAACGTCAAGGCCGCCATGCTCGACATCCCGAACAAGAACTACGTCATGAGCGAGGAGCCGGACAAGTTCGCCGAGCTCCCGGTGCCCGAGACGGGCGCGAGCGACGAGGTGCTGTTCGCCAACAGCCAGTGGATGGAGCAGAACCAGGAGTCCGTCCAGGTCCTGCTCGAGGAGATCCTCACGGTCTGGCGCTCGATGGTGAAGGACCCACAGTTCGTCCTGGACGAGCGGGAGCGCCTGGGGCTGCTCGAGGACCTGCCGCCCGAGCTCGAAGAGGAGCTGCTGCCGTACTACGAGCAGGCCGGCTCCGAGGGCCTGTTCACCGAGGACTGCGGCGGCGAGGCGGCCGCCAAGGAGGACTTCGAGTTCTACCACGAGGCCGGGCAGCTCAAGGGCGACCCGGCGAGCCTTCAGGTCGAGGACTTCTGGGACCTCGCGCCCTCCGAGGCCGCGCTCGACCGCGGTCGAGGAATCGGGCAGCTGACGTGGCCGCGTCGGTCCAGACCCGCGCCGGCCGCCCGGCGGCCGGCCGCGTCGTGGCGCGCCGCGTCGCGTCCGGGGCGAGCAACCCCTGGCTGCTGCGCGCGGCGTCGATCGTGTTCGTGCTGGGACTGTGGGAGTGGGCCGCCACCGTCTCGGTGAACCCGGCCTTCCCCACGTGCACGGCGACGCTCGCCGCGTTCGCGGAGCTGCTGGTCGACGGCACGTTCGCGTCGGCCTACGCCGAGACGGCCGGGCCGCTCATCGTCGGCGTGCTGCTCACCGCCGTCGGCGGCGTGTTCGCCGGACTCGTCATGGGCCTCTCCCCCCGGGCCGAGTGGTTGGGGCTGCCCGTGTTCATCGTCCTGCAGGCCTCGCCCTCGGCGGCGATCGTCCCGCTGATCACCTTCGTCTACGGGATCGGATTCACCGCCAAGGTGCTCGCGGTGGTGCTGCTCGCCGCGCCGGTGATCGTGCTCAACTCCTACCGCGGCATCGCGAACACCCCGCGGTCGCTCGTGGAGATGAGCAACGCGTTCCTGGCCAGCCGCTGGCAGCGGATCTGGAAGGTTGTCATCCCGGCGGGCAGCGGCCTGATCTTCGCCGGTCTGCGGCTCGGCGTCGCGCAGGGCTTCACCGGCGTCGTCCTGGCCGAGCTGATCATCACCCCGACCGGCATCGGCGACCTGATCACCTACTACCGCTCGGTCGCCGACTATCCCGCGATGTTCGCGTCGATCCTGTCGATCATCCTGGTCGCGAGCGTCAGCGTGTCGCTGCTCCAGCACATGGAGAAGCGCCTGTTCCGTCCAGAGCTGAGGCCGGCATGACCGACGTGGCCGTCATGTCCGAGACCGCCGTCCGCGTCGTCGACCTCACGAAGGAGTTCGACGGCGGCGTCCGCGCCCTGGGCGGCGTCTCCTTCGACGTCCCAAAGGGCGAGCTCACGAGCATCATCGGGCCCAGTGGGTGCGGCAAGACCACGACGCTCAAGATCATCGCGGGCCTCATCGGCGCCACGTCGGGGCAGGTCGAGGTCAACGGCGCTCCCGTCAGCGGGCCCGGGCCGGACCGGGCGTTCGTGTTCCAGGACTTTGCCCTGATGCCCTGGGCGACGGTGCTGCGCAACGCGGCGTTCGGCCTGGAGCTGCGCGGGGTGTCGCGCAAGGAGCGCGAGGACGTCGCGCGCGCGTACGTGGAGAAGGTCGGGCTGTCCGGTTTCGAGGACGCCTACCCCCACCAGCTCTCCGGCGGGATGAGGCAGCGCGTCGGCCTCGCCCGGGCGCTTGCAGTGGACGCCGACATCCTGCTGATGGACGAGCCGTTCGCGTCGGTCGACGAGCAGATCCGCCGCCAGTTCCAGGACGACCTGCTCCGGCTGCTCAGCGACGAGCGCAAGACCGTGCTGTTCGTGACCCACTCGATCGAGGAGGCCGTCTACGTCTCCGACCAGATCGTGATCCTCACTCGGGGCCCGTCGCGCGTGTCGAAGGTCGTCCGCCCCGGCGTCGACCGCAGCGGCGGCTCCGACGCCATCCGGCGCAGCCAGGCCTACCTGGACTGGGTCGAGCAGATCTGGCACGAGCTGCAGGGCTACCTGGAACGCTGACATGGAGCTGCGCGGTCATAAAGTCCCGATGGCGTTCTCGCTGCTGGTGTGGTTCGTCATATGGGAGATCGTCGGGCGGCTCGAGCTTGTGTCGCTGATCCCGCCGTTCACCGAGGTGCTCGCCGCCTTCCCCGAGGTCGTCTCGTCGGAGACGTTCGCCGAGGCGGCGTGGATCACCCTGCAGGCGTTCCTGATCGGGATGGCGCTGTCGCTCACCGTCGGCATCGGCGTCGGCATCCTGATGGGCGCGAGCCGCGCGGTCGGGTCGCTGATGGGGATGTGGGTCAACATCTTCGAGAGCTCGCCGCTCACCGCGATCGTGCCCGCACTGATGGCGCTGCTCGGCTTCGGGCTGGAAACGATGATCGTCACCGTGTTCCTGTTCTCGGTCTGGGTCATCGCGCTCGACACCCAGGTCGGCGTCGAGCGCGTCAACCCGTCGCTGCTCGAGATGGGCCAGTCCTTCGGCGCGTCCAAGCGGGCCCTCTACTCCCAGATCGTGTTGCGAGCGGCGCTGCCCGAGCTGCTCGCCGGCATCCGGCTCGGCCTGATCCGCGGGCTCAAGGGCGTGGTCATCGGCCAGCTGCTGATCGCGGTCCTCGGAGTCGGCTACCTGTTCGAGCTCTACTCCCGGAACTTCCTCATGCCGGAGTTCTGGGCGCTGCTGATCATCCTGTTCGCGTTCGCCTTCCTCGCCTCCGAGGCGGTCGCCTACTTCGAACGAAAGGTGTCGTTCTATGCATCCAGCCGGTGAGCGGTCGCGCGGCTACGCCATCCCGGCGCCACCCGTCACCACCGTCGCCGTCGCGGGCACGGATGCGGTCTTCCCCGTGGCGCGCGTGTACTGCGTCGGGCGCAACTACGCCGAGCACTCGATCGAGATGGGCCACGACCCTGAGCGCGAGCCGCCGTTCTTCTTCATGAAGCCGGCCGATGCGGTCGTGCCGGCGGGTCGGCTGCCGTTTCCGGCCGGCACGCAGGAGCTGCACCACGAGATCGAGCTGGTGGTCGCGCTCGGCGAGGGCGGCCGGGACATCCCGGTGGAGGAGGCGCTCGACCACGTGTTCGGCTACGCGGTGGGGCTCGACATGACCCGCCGCGACCTGCAGGCGGTGGCGAAGCAGGCCGGCCGCCCGTGGGACATGGCGAAGGGCTTCGACCAGTCCGCACCGACGGGATCGATCCGCACCGTGGAGGACGGCGGCCACCCAACCAGGGGAGCCGTCTGGCTTCGCATCAACGGGGAGCCGCGCCAAGAGGGCGACCTCGCCCAGCAGATCTGGACGGTGCCCGAGACGATCAGCTATCTGAGCACGCTCGTCGCGCTGAAACCCGGCGACCTGATCATGACCGGGACGCCGAAGGGGGTCGGCCGGGTGGAGCCGGGCGACCGGCTCGAGGGGCATATCGACGGCGTCGGCGACCTCACCGTGAGCTACGACGCGCGCGTATCCGCGTTGCGCTGACCGTCCGGGCGCCGTCCGGAGGGGAGACCGGACGGCGCCTGAGGATGGACGGTGAAGGGGTTAGGCGGCGCGTAGCCGCGGGACGCGCAGGCGCGACCCGCTGCTGACCGGTGCCTGCCGGTCGGCGTGCAGCCGCAGCAGCTCCACCAGGTCGGCGGTGGGGCGGAACGGGTCGGCGACCGTGCGGCCGCCGGCGATCGCGGCGACGATGACGCCGTCCTGCTCCGCGAGCAGCACGTCGCCGGAGAGCGGGCGCTGGGAGTCCATGCGCGCGAGGTTCTCGAGCACGGCCGCGTCTGGGGCGCGGGCGGCTCGGATCACGACGGCTGGATCGATGGTGGTGGACATTGGGGAGCTCCTTGGGGACGGGTTCGACCAGTGTGGGGTAGATGGGCCATCAGTACAAATGAACGTTCTCGAGAGCTGGTATAAGATCGCCTGATGCTCGACGTCCGCCGCATGCGCGTGTTGCGCGAAGTCGCCCTGAAGGGCTCTTTCTCCGCCGCCGCCGAATCGCTCTCGTTCACCCAGTCAGCCGTCTCGCAGCAGATCGCCGCGCTCGAGCGCGAGGCTGGCGCGGTGCTCGTCGAGCGCAGCGCTCGCGGGGTCAGGCTGACCGACGCCGGCGCGGCGGTGGTACGTCACGCCGAGGGCATCCTCGCCAAGCTCGCCGAGGCCGAGGCCGAGCTGCAGGCGATCGCCGGGCTGCGCGGCGGGCGCGTCCGGATGGCCTCGTTCGAATCCACGGCCGGGACGATCATGCCGGTGGCGATCTCGCGCTTCGCAGAGCAGCACCCGGGCGTCGAGCTGTCGATGTCGCTGATGGAGCCCGAGGAAGCTCTCGTCGCACTGCGCGCCGGGGACGTCGACCTGGCGATGACGGTCGCCCCGGGCAAGCCGGGTGACCGCCAGGATGACGTCTTCACGCACACCCACCTGCTCGAGGATCCGCTTTACCTCGTCCTGCCGCAGGACCACCCGCTCGCGCGCAAACGCGGCGTGCGACTCGCCGACCTGGCGGACGAGCCGTGGATCGGCGGCGAGCCGAACTGCGAGTGCACGCGCATGATCACCAACGCGTGCATGCGCTCCGGGTTCGACCCGCGGATCGCGTTCGAGACCGACGACTACAGCGCCGTGCAGGGTTTCGTGGCGGCCGGCGTCGGCGTGTCGCTGGTCGCGGAGCTCGGGCTGCGGCCGGCCCGCGACGACATCGTCGTGCGCCCGCTCGGCCGCGACACGCCGGTGCGCCAGATCTTCGCCACCGCGTTGACCGGCTATCGCTCGCCCGCCACCGCGGCGATGATCGAGATGCTGCGCGAGGTCGGCGCGGGCCACGCCGCGCACCGCCCGGTGCTCGAGCTCGTGTCGTAGCCTCCCGCGCCATGAGCGACGACAGCGGCCGGACGGTCGGCTCCGTCGCCCGCGCACTGGCGCTGCTCGACGCCCTGGCCGAGGCGCCGGCCGGCGTCAACGCGCTGGCACGGCGGATCGGTGTGAACCCCAGCAGCGCGTCGCGGCTGCTCGCGACGCTCGAACGCGGCGGGCTCGTCGAGCGCGAGCCCGGCGGGCCCTACCGGCTGGGCCTGCATCTGGTCGCGCTGGCCGACCGCGCGCTCGCGCGGCTGGACGTACGCGACCTCGCGCGCCCGCACCTGCGCACGCTCGTGGCCGAGACCGGCGAGACGGCGACGCTGTCGGTGCCGGGCGGCGGCGACCCGGTCACCGTCGACTTCGTCCCTGGCGAGTCGAGCGTCGTCAGCATGGCGCGCCTCGGCCGTCCGAGCATCGGCCACGCGACCGCCGCCGGCAAGGTGGCGCTGGCGTTCGGCGGCGCAGTTCCCGGCACGCTCGAGCCCTACACGGAGCGCACGATCACCGACCCCGAACGGCTCGGCGCGGAGCTCGCATCGGTGCGCGAGCACGGCTGGGCCGAGGCGGAGGGCGAGCGCGAGCCGGACCTCAACGCGCTCGCCGCGCCCGTCCTCGGGCGCGACGGCGTGCTCGTGGCGATCCTGGGTCTGCAGGGCCCCGCTGCGCGGCTGACGCCGGCGCGCCGCCGCGCGGTGCTGCCGGCGCTGGTGACGGCCGCCGGCGCCGTATCGCGGGCCCTGGGCGGCTGAGACGGCGTCAGGCGGTGGCCGCCGCGCCGGCGAGCACGGAGCGCAGCGAGTGCGGCGGGGGGCCGCCGCGCCGGCGAGCACGGAGCGCCGGCGTCAGGCGGTGACCGCCGCGCCGGCGAGCACGGAGCGCAGCGAGCGCGGTGCGCGACCGGTCAGCGCCTCGACGTCCGCGCTGAGCGCGTCGAGCTTGCCCTCGCGGGTGGCGCGACCGAAGGTCGCGTACAGCTCGCCGGCCTCCAGCGGCAGCCCGGTCGCCGCCGCGAACCCGGCGGCGTACTGCGCGTCGTCGACGTGGACGACGCGCACCGGCGCTCCCGTGAGCTCGGCGAAGACCGCGGCGCGCGCCTCGGCGTCGAGCAGTTCGGGCCCGGTGATGTCGTACGCCTTGCCGGCGTGGTCGCCGCCCGTGATCACCGCGGCGGCAGCGGCCGCGCAGTCGTCGCGCGCCACGTACGCGACACGGCCGGATCCGCCGTTCGTGACCAGTTCGCCGGTCGCGAGCGCGGCCGCCTGGGTGGCGGCGTCGAGCTCGGCGTAGATCGAGTTGCGCAGGAACGCCCACTCGAGGCCGCTCGCGCGCAGCTTCTCCTCGGTGGCGCGGTGGTCGGGGACGGCGCCGGCGGGGTTGTCCGGCTCGGGCCGGACGATCGAGGTGTAGGCGGCGAACCGGATGCCGGCCGCGACCGCGGCATCGATCGCGGCGTGGTGCCCGGGGACCCGCGCGCCGATCGCGTCAGTGCTGATCAGCAGTATGCGCTCGCCGCCCGCGAAGGCGGCGGCGAGCGACGCCGGATCGTCGAAGTCGCCCGCCCGGACCGCCGCCCCGCGCTCGGCGTACTCGGCGAGCGCGCCGGGGTTGCGGGTGACGAGGATCAGCTCGTCCGGCTCCACCCGGTCAAGCGCCTCCTCGACGACGCGGCGCCCGAGGTGGCCGGATGCTCCGGTGATCACGATGCTCATTGCGCGTGCTCCAATCGTAACTGTGTTGGATACGATTCGGGAACCGTAGCAGACACGGTTACGAATTGTCGTATACTCGGTCGCCATGGGCCGCCCGACCAACACGCAATTCGCGCTTGCGGTCCACGTGCTGACGATGCTCGCCGGGCTGCCGCGCGAGCTCCAGAGCTCCGAGGCGATGGCGGCCAGCGCGGGATCCAATGCCGTTCACATCCGTCGCGTGCTCGGCCGCCTGCGCAACGCCGGCATGGTCGTGTCGCGCCCGGGGCCGCACGGGGGCTGGCAGCTGGTGCGCGCGCCCGCGGAGACGACGCTCGCGGACGTGTGGCGCGCGGTGCACGGCGACGACCCCGTCCTGGGGCTCCACGAGGCGAACCCGAACTGCGAAGTAGGGCAGCGCATCCAGGCCAACCTCGGCACGATCGACCGGCGGGCAGTCGCGGCGATCGAGGCGGAGCTCGGGACGACGACGCTCGCCGAGCTCGCCGACGCGACGTCGCTGCGAGCCGCTTCCTAGCGTGAGCGATCCGTTCGCCGGCCTCGAGCCCGCGCGGTTCTGGCGCCACTTCGAGGTGCTCACGACGATCCCGCGCGCGTCTTACGAAGAGGAGCGAGCCGTGGCTTACGTGACGGCGTGGGCCAGGGCACGCGGCTGGCTCACGCGGAGCGACTCCGCCGGCAACCTCGTCGTCGCCGTGCCCGCGACAGCGGGGCGGGAGGGCGCGCCGACGGTGATCTTGCAGGGTCATCTCGACATCGTCTGCGAGCGCGAGCCGGACAGTCCCTACGACCCGCGCGAGGGCCGGATCCGGGTGGTCCGCGACGGCGACTGGGTGCGCGCGGACGGGACCACGCTCGGCGCCGACGACGGCGTGGCGATCGCCGCGATGATGGCGGTCGCGGACGGCGACGAGCCGCACGGGCCGCTCGAGCTGCTGATGACTGTGGAGGAGGAGGTCGGGCTCGGCGGCGCCACGGGGCTCGATCCCGAATTGATCGGCGGCACGTTGCTGCTCAACCTCGACAGCGAGGAGGACGGAACGCTGATCGTCGGTTGCGCCGGCAGCGTCGACACGCGGGTGCGGTTCGCGGCGGCGCGGGCGCCGGTCGACGGGCCGCTCGCGCGGGTGACCGTGCGGGGCGGGCGCGGCGGGCACTCCGGCGCGGACATCGCGCTCGGGCGCGCGAACGCGATCAAGGTGCTCGCCCGCGCGCTGCGGGCGGCGCCGGAGCTGCGCATGCTGTCGCTGGACGGCGGCAGCGCTCGCAACGCGATCCCGCGCGACGCGTTCGCGGTGGTGAGCGCTGCGGAGGACGCGCGCGCGGCGATCGCAGCGGAGGCGGCGCGAATCGCCGACGCGTACAGGACCACCGATCCCGGCGTGCGCGTGGTTGTGGCCGATGAGGGCGACGAGGCCGGCGCGACAGCCTGGTCGCGTGCCGACAGTGCGCGCATCCTCGACCTCATCACGGCGATCCCGGTCGGCCCGCTCGGCATGAGCGCCGACTTCCCCGGCGTCATCGAGACGAGCTCGTCGATCGGCACCGTCGCGACGAGCGGCGACGAGCTGACGATCGGCTCGCTCAGCCGCAGCGCCGACGACGCCCGGCTGCCCGACGTCACGAACGCGATCGCGGCCGCCGCGCGGCTCGCCGGCGCCGCCTACGAGGCCGGGAGCGGCTACCCGGGCTGGCGGCCGGACATGAGCTCCCCGCTGCTCGCAGCCGCCAGGGCCGCGCACTCCCGCGCGCTCGGCGCCGAGCCGCGCGTGTCGCTCACCCACGGCGGGCTCGAGGCCGCGATCATCGCCGCCAAGCGGCCCGGCCTCGACGTGATCTCGTTCGGGCCGCAGATCGAGGGGCCGCACGCGCCCGGCGAGCGGTTGCACATAGGGTCCGCGGGGCGTTTCATGCGGCTGCTCGCCGCCCTGCTCGACGACCTCTCACTCGGAGCGTGACATGAGCGACTACACGATCGTCCGCGCGGACGACGTCGCCGACCACTACGCGGGAACGACCGTCCCCGGCGAGTTCCGCAGCCTCACCCGCGCGCTCCGAGCCGAGCAGCTGGCGGTGACGCTGATCCGCGTCCCGGCCCACTCCGACTTCGAGCAGGGCACCGGCCACTACCACCAAGAGCAGGAGGAGGTCTACATCGTCACGCGCGGGACGCTGACGATGCGGTTCGGCGACGAGATCCAGCAGGTGGCCGCCGGCGCGGCCGTGCGCGTCGCGCCGGGTACCCCGCGCTCGCACCGGAACGAGGGTGACGAGCCGGTCGACATGTGGGCGGTGTCGCGCCGGCTCGCCCGCATGGACGCGGTCAAGATCGACGCGTTCTGGAAGGCGTCGCCGCACGCCGACCAGGAGCGCGACTCGAGCGGCTAGACCTGTAGGACGCCGTACGCGAACCGCACGGCGAGCGCGCCGTCGCCGACTGCGCCGGCCACCCGCTTTGTCGCGCCCGAGCGCACGTCGCCGGCTGCGAACACGCCTGGCCAGACCGTCTCGAGCAGCTGCGGCTGGCGGTCGCCGAGCGGCCAGCGGTTCGGCCCCTCGCAGTTCAGCGCCACGTCGCCGCAGGCCACGTAGCCGGCCGCGTCGAGCCCGATCATCCGCTGCACGGCGTCGGTGCATGGGTCGGCGCCGATCATCACGAACACGGCCGCCACCGGAAGCTGCGTCACGCGCCCGTCGCGCCGGTCGCGGATGTCGACGCTCTGCAGCCGCCCGTCGCCGTGCATCGCCACGACCTCGCTGTCGGCGACGAGCTCGATGTTGCGACGCGACTCGAGCCGCTCGACGAGGTAGCTCGACATCGTCGCCGCCAGGCCCTCCGAGCGCACGACCACGCGGACGCTGCGCGCCGCGCGCGAGAGGTGCACCGCGGCCTGCCCGGCCGAGTTGCCGCCGCCGACGACGATCACGTCCTCGTCGCGGTAGCGCTCGGCGTCCGGGGGCATCGCGGCGTGGTACACGCCGGCGCCCGTGAACTGGTCGATGTTCTCGGCGTCGAGCGTCCGCCAGCGTGCGCCGGTCGACACGACGACCGTGCGGGCGATGACGTGCTGCCCGTCGTCGAGGTCGATGCGGACGAGGCCCTCGGGCCCGCGCGCGAGCTCGACCGCGCGGTGGAAGCTCGACAGCACGGCATCGAAGCGCTGCGCCTGCAGCGTCGCCTTGCGCGTCAGGTCGGCGCCCGAGATGCCGGTCGGGAAGCCGACATAGTTCTCGATCCGCGTGCTCATGCCCGCCTGGCCGCCGGGCGCCCACTCCTCGCACACGAACGTCCGCAGGCCCTCCGAGCCTCCGGACACCGCGGCCGCGAGGCCTGCCGGGCCGCCGCCGAGCACGACGAGGTCGAAGCGCTCGCCGTCGACCTCGGCGCGGAGGCCGAGGTCCCGCGCGACCTGGGCCGCGGACGGGTTGCGCAGCACCGTGTCGTTGCGGACGAGGATCGGCGTCTCCTCGCGCGGGATATCCAGCCAGTCGAGCAGCGCCGCGCTCTCATCGTCGGTGTCGATGTCGTACCAGCGCACCGGCAGCAGGTTGCGCTCGAGCAGGTCGCGGACCTCGAACGCGCGCCGCGAGCCGCGCGGGCCGATCAGGCGCAGGACGCCGTATCCGCTTTCCTCGTGCCACGCCCGGCGCGCGGTCAGCGCGCGCAGCACGATCTCGCCGAACTCCGGGACCGCCGCCAGCATCGCGCGCAGCGACGGGCGGTCGAAGGCGATCACGTCGGTCGGCTCGGCCGCGATGCACTCGGCGATCGCCGGCTCGCCGGTGAACGTCGCGATGTCGCCGGGGAACGTGCCGCTGTCGGCCTCCCCGATCCAGATCTGCTTGCCGGGCTTCCGAACGAACAGGTTCACCCGGCCGCGCTCGATGACGAAGAACGGTGCGTCGCGCTGACCCGCGTCGTAGAGCACCTCCCCCTCCTCGAACGACATGCGCTTGCCGTTGCGGGCCAGCTTCTGGAGCTTGGCCTCAGACAGGCGCGGGTACATCACCTCGTCGCTGAGGTCGGGGAAGTCGTCGGCGCGGATCGTCGTGGTCGTGCTCATGGAGATACTTTGACGCAGGCGTCCGCAAAGGCCGCGAACACCGCGAGGAACCGCTCGTCGTCCTTCCAGATCTCCTGCAGCTCGAACTGCACGCCGAGCACCCACGCGTCGCCCTCGAACTCGAGCGCCTCGACGATCCCGTCGTCCGCCCACGCGGTCGCGACGACCCCGTCGCCGAGACGGTCGACGGCCTGGTGGTGGTAGGAGTTGACCCACGCCGACGTGTCGCCGACTGCGGAGGCCAGGCGTGAATCGGGCGCGATCGTGAGCGGGTGGCCCGGGTGCTTTGGGGGATCGACCCCCGCGATCACCGACAGCCGCACGCGGTCCCAGCGGTCCCAGTCGCCGCCGGGATGCGGCGCGGCGTCGCCGAGCAGTGTTCCGCCGCGCACGACGTTGAGCACCTGCATCCCGCGGCAGATGCCGAGGATCGGCAGCCCGCGCGCGAGCGCGCCGCGCGCCAGCTCCAGCTCGAACGCGTCGCGATGCGGCGAGTGCGGCGTCATCTTCGGGTGCGGCTCGCCGCCGTACCGCGCCGGATCGATGTCCGAGCCGAAGCCCATCACGATGCCGTCGACGGCCTCGAGCACGCGGTCGACGTCGCGCAGGTAGGGGAGCTGCAGCGGCAGCGCGCCGACCGTCTCCAGCGGCCGCGCGTACGCGAGCCCCATGTAGTCCTCGTACGCCGGGAAGCCGGCGGAGACGCCGACTACGACCATGGGTACGGCGAGTGCGAGACCGGATGCAGGTCGCCGGTGGCGAAGCGCTCGTACCGGAACGGATACAGCAGCGAGGAGTGCCCGCCGCGCAGCACCTCGGCGATCTCCCTCCCGACCGCGATCATCTTGTAGCCGTGGTTGGAGTCCGCCGCCACGTAGACGTTCGGCGCCATGTAGTCGAACACCGGGAAGTTGTCGGCGCTGAACGCCCCAGCCCCGCCGGAGCGCACCTCGCGGTAACGGGCGCGCGCGCCGTCGAAGCGTGCCAGGCAGTGCGACAGCGCCGCGCACCAGAGGTCCGGGAAGCCCGGCTCCGCCGACCCGGTCGGATACGGGTCGACAGTGAACTCGGGCCCGACGGTCAGCGGCGACGCGCCGCCTTGCACCGTCTCGCGGTCGGGCTTGAAGTAGACGCCCCAGGCGTCCTCGGTGATCAGCGTGCCGTCGTCGGCGCGCAGCGGCGCGTCCGAGTCGACGTGCAGCACCGGCGACGGGGACCCGTCCGCGGTGACGAACTCCGCCGGGTCGAACCGCGTCTCGCCCTCCTGCAGGTACCAGTACGTCCACATCGGCTGGTCGCGAACGACGCTGCCGTCGGGCTGGTGCACGTCGAGCCGGTCGGGCAGATCCAGCATCGCCCAGAACTGCGGCACCCACGGCCCGACAGCGATCACGACCTGCTCGACTACCACGTCGCCGGCGCTCGTGCGCACGCGCGTCACCGCGCCCGACCCGTCGCGGTCAAACCCGGTGACCTCGACGCCCTCGACGATCTCGGCGCCCGCCGCGCGCGCCTTGTCGGCCAGCCCGAGCATCGACTCGCGGTTGAACGCGAACCCGCCGCGGTGCTCGTGCAGGCACACGGTCAACCCCTGCGCGCGCCAGTCGGGGTAGAGCGCGCGCATGTGCGCGGCGACCTCCGCCTCGCCGGTGATCAGGTCCGAGTCGTAGCCGATCCGCTGGTGGCGCTCGTGCACCTCGACCAGGTCCTGCTCCTGCGCCGTGGGCCCGAGCGCGACGTAGCCGGAGCCGTGGTAGTGGAACGCCTCGGGATCGGACTCCCAGATCTCCACGCACGCCGCCATCAGCTCGCTCATCGCCGGCTGGAAGTAGTTGTTGCGCACCACCCCGCACGCGATGCCGGAGGCGCCGGCGGCCACGCCCGTCTTGTCGAGCACGAGCGCACGCCGGCCCTGCCGGCCGAGGTGCCAGGCCGTCGAGAGACCGTGAACCCCCGCGCCGACGACCAGCACGGGGACGGACGAGGGGAGCGTCGTCATCTGTTGCCTTTCACGCAATGCTGTTGCCTGCTCCTGAGTCTATACAAATTCGTCTAAAGCGGTTAGGCTCGCCGCGGCTTTCCCAGCAGAGGAGCGACAAGGGAGATGAGCGTGGAGGGCAACGGCAACGTGGCGATCGAGCCAGGGGTAGGGCACACGTTCGGCGGCCGGGTCGCCGACGTCTTGCAGTCCAGCCGCATAGCACCGGCGCCGTCCACGCTGGAGGAGGCGCGCAGCGCGCCCGGGCGCCGCGAGCGGATCGAGGCGATCACCGAGCGGATCGAGCGCGAGGGGATCAAGTACGTGTTCTTCCAGCAGGTCTCCGTCACCGGCCGCGTGATGGGCAAGGGCGTCGTCGCCACGTTCTTCCCGCAGGTCGCCGAGAAGGGCTATCAGCTCGTCTACGGCGCCACAGCGAACCTGTTCACCGACCGCTACGGAAACTACATCGGATTCGGCCCCGAGGAGTCCGAGCTGGCGGCCGTCGCGGACCTCGACACGTTCGAGGTGCTGCCGTGGGACCCGCGCGTAGCGCGCGTGTACTGCGACTGCTACGACACCGAGACGGGTGAGCTGCTCGACGCCGACCCGCGCCAGAACCTCAAGCGGATCGCGCACGACTTCGAGCAGGAGCTCGGGCTGCAGTTCCTGATCGGCATCGAGCCGGAGATGATGTGGCTCAAGAAGCCAGAGGACGGCGCCGTGCTCGAGGGCGTCACGAAGCCGTACTGCTACCACATCCACCAGTTCGAGGAGCTGCGTCCGGTGCTGATGGACGTGGTCGAGTACGGCCAGGCGCTCGGCCTCGACATGAGCTACGGCGACCACGAGGACGCGCCCGGCCAGCTCGAGCTGAACTTCCGCTTCGACCGCCCGGTCCGCACGGCGGACAACATCACGACCTACCGGCAGATCTGCGCCGCGGTGGCCCGCAAGCACGGGCTGCTCGCGAGCTTCATGCCCAAGCCGTTCACGGGCGTGAGCGCCAACGGGCACCATCACCACTTCACGTTGATCGACGACGACGGCACCAACGTCTTCCACGACCCGAGCGGCCCGGCGCAGCTGTCGGACACCGCGCGCTACTTCCTCGGCGGCCTGCTCGAGCACTTCCACGCGCTGATGTGCATCGGCAACCCGACGGTCAACTCGTACTGCCGCATGTGGGACACCGGCTTCTGGGCCCCGATCTACAAGAACTGGGGCTGGCAGAACCGCACGACGACCGTGCGCGTCGCGTCCGGCGGGCGCTTCGAGTACCGCGGCGTCGACTCGTCCTGCAACCCGTACCTGACGACCGCAGCGCTGCTGGTCGCCGGCCTCGACGGCGTCCGCAACAAGATCGACCCCGGCGAGCCGCAGCAGGGCAACACGTACGACCTGCTGCAGGCGGGCGTCGAGCTCGAGAAGGTGCCCGATTCGTTGGGCGCCGCGCTCGAGGCGCTCGCAGCCGACGAGCTCATCAAGGACGGCGCGATGCCCGGCCGCCTGTACCGCGTGTTCAACCACTACAAGACCGACGAGTGGGAGCGCTACCTGGCCGCGGTCACCGACTGGGAGCGCGAGGAGTACCTGGAGGTCCTGCCGTAGATGTGCGGCATCGCAGGGATCATCAGCCGCAACGGCCAGCGCGAGATCGGGTCGGAGATGACGCGGATGCTCCAGTCGATGAAGCATCGCGGCCCGGACTCGACCGGCTACGCGCTGTACGGCCCGCCGAGCGAGGACTGGGTCATGCGCGTGAAGCTGGCCGACGCCAACACTCCGCGCGACTACGAGTTCGCCGACCGGCTGCTGCGCAACAAGGCGGAGATCGAGCGGCGCCTCGCGCAGCTCGGCGCGACCGTGCAGTCCGTCGAGGACGCGACCGAGTACGCGTTCGAGGCGCACTTCTCCTACGACGGCGACCTCAAGGCGCTCGCGGACCGCGTCGAGGACGTGCGCGGCGCCGAGGTGCTCTCGCTCGGGCACTCGCTCCAGATCGTCAAGGACCTCGGCGACGCCGAGTCGGTCGCCGAGCGCTACGGCCTCGACCGGATGGGCGGCTCGCACGCGATCGGCCACGTCCGGATGGCGACCGAGTCCGACGTCGACATCTCCGGCGCGCACCCGTACTGGGCTTATCCGTTCTCCGACATCGCGGTCGTCCACAACGGGCAGCTGACGAACTACCACTACTGGAAGCGCCGCCTGGAACGCTCCGGCCACCGCTTCCAGTCCGAGTGCGACTCGGAGATCATCGCCGTCTACCTGGCTGAGAAGATGGCCGAGGGAGCCGACCTCGAGGGCGCTATGCGCCAGAGCCTGGAGGACCTCGACGGCGTGTTCACGTACATCTGCGTGACCGAGGACGCGCTCGGGATGGCCAAGGACGAGCTGGCCGCCAAGCCGCTCGTGCTGTATGAGGCAGACGACCTGGTCGCGCTCGCGTCCGAGGAGATCGCGATCCGCGCGGTCGTCGACCGGGAGATCGACACGTATGACCCGTTCGAGGGTGAGGTGATGGTGTGGCAACGCTGACCTACGACGCGCGCGGCCTGGTCGAGGTCGACGGCACGCCGCCGGGGATCGCGTCGATCGACGGCGAGCGCGCCGAGTTCGACGCGCGCGAGCTGACCACGCGCAAGATCAACGCCGAGCTGCGCCGGCTCGTCTTCCAGGAGGGGATCCGCGACGTCACGATCCTCAACCCCGGCGCGCGCCACTCGCTCGGCGTCGGGATCCTGCAGCGCTGCCGGATCACGTTCGACGGCTCGCTCGGCTATTTCGGTCTCGGGCTGATCGACGGGCCGGAGGTCCACGTCCGCGGCCGGGTCGGCTGGTCGGCGTGCGAGAACATGATGAGCGGCGTCGTGGTGGTCGACGGCAACGCCGGCTCGCTGACCGCGGCGGCGATCCGCGGCGGCGACGTCCTCGTGCGCGGGCGCGTGGGCGCGCGCACGGGAATCGACCAGAAGGGCGGCACGGTGATCGTGCTCGGCGACGCCGGCTCGATGACCGGGTTCATGATGCAGCGCGGCCGCCAGATCATCGTCGGCAACGTCGGCGCCGGGCTCGGGGACTCGATGTACGACGGCACGATCTACGTCGGCGGCAAGGTGCGCTCGCTAGGCGTCGACTGCGTGCCGGGCGACTGGACCGACGCCGACACCGAGTTCATCGAGCGCAAGTTCCGCATCTACGGGCTCGGCTCGCCGCCGGAGCTGCAGAAGTTCGTCTGTGGCAAGCAGCTCTACAACTACGACAACCTCGAGCCCTCCGAGCGAAAGCTGGTGCTGTGATGGCAGACGAGACGGCACCCTCGGCGCGCAACGTCCTCGGGCGCTCGAAGATCTTCACGCCCGAGGTCATCAACGACATCCACATGAAGGCCGAGCTCGGCCGCTACCGGATGCGCGGCTTCTCGATGTTCAAGAAGATCCCGCACTGGGACGAGCTCGTGTTCCTCCCCGGCACCCTGACCCGTTTCGTGATCGAGGGCTACCGGGAGAAGTGCGAGACCAAGACGGTGCTCGGTGGGCGCTTCGCGCAGAAGCCGATCGAGCTCGACATCCCGGTCTACATCACCGGCATGAGCTTCGGCGCGCTGTCGCTGGAGGCGAAGATGGCTCTGGCGAAGGGCGCGTCGATGGCGGGCACGGCCACGTGCTCGGGCGAGGGCGGCATGATCCCGCCCGAGCGCGACCTGTCGACCAAGTGGTACTACCAGGTCATCCAGAGCCGGTACGGGTTCAACCCGCACCACCTGATGCTCGCCGACGCGGTCGAGTTCTTCATCGGCCAGGGCTGCAAGGTCGGCCTGGGCGGGCACCTGATGGGCCAGAAGGTGACCGAGCAGGTGGCCGAGATGCGCTCGCTGCCCGCCGGCATCGACCAGCGCTCGCCGGCGCGCCACCCGGACTGGCTGGGGCCGGACGACCTGTCGCTGAAGATCCAGGAGATCCGCGAGGCGACCGACTACCAGGTGCCGATCCAGCTCAAGCTGGGCGCCGCGCGCGTGTACGACGACGTGCGCATGGCGGCCAAGTGCGGGCCGGACATCATCTACCTCGACGGCGCGGAGGGCGGCACCGGCGCCGGACCGCACCTCGCGACGGAGGAGACCGGCATCCCGCTGATGGCGGCGATCCCGGAGGCACGGCGCGCGCTGGAGGACGTCGGGCTGTCCGACGAGATCGACCTGGTGGTCGCTGGTGGGATCCGCAACGGCGGCGACATCGCCAAGTGCCTCGCGCTCGGGGCCAAGGCGGTGGCGATCGGGCACTCCGCGCTGATGGCGCTGAACTGCAACAAGGAGATCCCGGGCGTCACCGACTACGAGGGAACGATCGGCGTCAAGGCCGGCGAGTGCTACCACTGCCACACGGGCCGCTGCCCGGTCGGGATCACGACGCAGGACCCCGAGCTGCGCAAGCGGCTCAACGTCGAGCATGCCGCGGAGCGCGTCTACAACTTCCTCCACACGCTGACGCTGGAGGTCCAGCTGATCGCGCGCGCATGCGGGAAGACCAACATCCACTCGCTCGAGCCCGAGGACCTCGCGGCGCTGACGCTCGAGGCGGCGGCGATGGCGAAGGTGCCGCTGACCGGGACCGACTACATCCCGGGCGTGTCCGAGGAGCGCTCGCTCGCGCGCATCGAGCGCCTGCTCGAGCGCCACCTGGACACACCTGTGGATGGCTATGTACACAACGGGGAGGCGATGCGATGAGCTCGCGCGCCGAGCCCGAGAAGATCGTCTCGATCGACGCCGAGTACCTGTCGGGGCACCGCTTCCCCTATCAGGAGGACATCGCGCTGGTCGAGGAGGTCGACCTGCTCGCGGCCACGCCGGGCGAGGACATCAACTGGCTCGAGGACATCGAGCTGCTGGTCGAGGACGGCGTGCCGGCGGTGTTCGACCGCTACTCCAACTCGTTCCTGAAGATCTACTTCCCGATCCCGGAGGGGCGCGAGGACGAGATCGCCCGCAAGGTCCTGGTGAAGCACCTGCAGTCGGGCAACTCCTACGGGATCCAGCTCAAGGAGCAGCACACGAAGTTCCCGCAGCCCGAGCTCGGCTCGTGGGTGGAGGATTCCAGGACGGTCGGGACCGACTGGAAGCCGCCCGTGCTCGAGGGCTGGGAGGCGCCGGCCGGGCACTGAGCCCGGGGCTCGATGGCCGTCACGCTGACCCAGCTGGCGGCGTTCTCCTGCGTCGTGCGGCGCGGGTCGGTTACCGCCGCGGCCGAGGAGCTGTTCGTCACGCAGCCGTCTGTGTCCGCGGCGATCGCCGCGCTGGAGCGCGAACTGGGGGTGAAGCTGCTCGAGCGCGACGGGCGGGGCCTGCGGCCGACGTCGGCCGGCGAGGCGTTCGCGCCCTACGCGGGGCATGTGCTGGGCCTGCTGGACGAGGGCGGGCGTGCCGCGCGCGAGGCCGCCTCGGGCGGACGCTCGACACTGCGGATCAGCGCCGTCACGTCGGCCGGCGACCACGTCGTGCCGCCGCTGATCCGCGCGTTCCGCGACGCGCATCCCGAGCTCGACATCGACCTGCACATCGGCAACCGGCGCGAGGTGTTCGCAGGGCTGCTCGACCACCGCGCGGACGTGGCGATCACCGGGCGCGTGCCGGACGACGACCGTCTGGTCGGCGACGCGTTCGCGGTCAACGAGATCGTGCTGGTCACAGCGCCCGACGATCCGCTGGCCAAGCGGCGCTGGGTCGCGGTCGAAGAGCTGGCCGGAAGGCCGTGGCTGTTGCGCGAGCCGGGCTCGGGCTCGCGCGCCATGGCCGAGGAGTGGCTGCGTCTGCGAGGGCTCGTGCCGCCGGTGCTGACGTTGGGCTCGAACACCGCCGTGCGCGAGGCCGCGCGCGCGGGCCTGGGCCTTGGGTTGGTGTCGCGCACGTCGGCGGCGCTGGAGCTGCGGGTCGGGTTGTTGGGCACGATCCGCCCGCGCGGCGGGCTGCCGCAGCGCCAGTGGTTCGTCGTGCGCTCGACGGTCGGGCCGCCGCGGCCGGCGGCGGAGGCGTTCGTGGCGTTCCTCGCCTCGCCCGCGGCGCGGCACGTGTTGAATCGGGTGTTGGAGATGCGCTGACGTCGGCGTACGTCAACTGCGGGGTGAGGGATCGAGCGGCCCGCGCGCAAAGTCGAGTTCGGTGTCGAATCGGGAGCACGCTCGACGTTTTGGCCCTGGAGCGCCCAAAACGTCGAGCTCGGCTGAGATTCGCCCGCGATTTCGACGTTTTGGTCGCGCCCCGCGACCCGCGGCCACCTCGAACCCGCTTCCTCAATGCCGCAGTTGACGTTCGCCGCGCGCCCTATCCGGCCATGCGAGCCGCGCGATGCGCCCGCCACGCGGTGTTGGCGCGGAGTACCTCCCACACCTCGTCGCGCGACCGCTCCGAAACACCGGGAGCGAACGCCGGGACGATCTCGCACGCCGAGCGCCGTCCGACGCCGTCGCCGCACGAGGAGCCGGGGGAGAAGAGGCCGCTGCGGCGCGCGAGCCACAGCGCGCAGAGGACATCGGAAGGCTGCACGACGTCCTCGACGATCAGCGGCGGCGCCGGCCGCCGCGGGACGTTCCGCGGCGGGCGCCCGTCGAGGCACCCGGCAGTCAGCACCGCCTGGCGCCACGGCTCGCGCGAAGCCTCCGCATAACCGGGCAGCAGCTCCGCACACGCGCTGTGAAGCGTCCGCGCGCTCCGCCGAACCGCGCCATCAGCACGCGCAGCGTCAGCGCGCCGCGCGCCACCGTTGAACCCGTCGTCAAAGCGCCGTGGGCCGGCGCCCTCGACGGCGCGGAGGTGCGTGCCACGTTCATGAGCGCGCGCCGGCGCGAGTGCGGGCATCATGCCGCCAGCTCTTGCACTGCGCCCTCGCGCGCCTCGATCTGCTCGAGCTTGTGCAGCAGCGTCTCGGCCATCCGCAGCGACGCCGCGTCTATCAGCCGCCCGTCGAGTGAGACCGCGCCGTGGCCCTCGCGCGCGGCCTCGGCCATCGCCGCGACGATCCGGCGGGTCTTCTCCGCCGCCGCCGCGTCGGGCGTGAACACGTCGTTTGCGAGCGCGATCTGGGTGGGGTGGATCGCCCACTTGCCCTCGTAGCCGAGCACCGCGGCGCGGCGAGCGGCGGCGCGGTAGCCCTCCGGGTCGCCGAAGTCGCCGTACGGGCCGTCGATCGGGCGCAGCCCGTGCGCGCGGCAGGCGACCGCGATCCGTGCGAGCGGGTAGTGCCACTGGTCGCCCCAGTGCTCCGCGCCATTCGAAGTCCGCACCGAGTACGACGACGTCGACCCGCCGATCGAGGTCGTGTGGCTCTGGAGCGACGCCGCGTAGTCGGCGACGCCGAAGACCATCGCCTCCATCCGCTCGGGACACGAAGCCGCGATCTCGTCGACGCGGTGCATCCCCGCCGCGGTCTCGATCAGGACGCTGATCCCGATCGCGTGCGGGAGCCGGCGAGCGGCCTCGATCTGCGACAGCAGCGTCGCAACGAGATGGACGTCGCCGGCGCAGGAGACCTTCGGGATGAGGACGGTGTCGAGCCGGTCGCCGGCCTGCTCGACCACGTCGACGACGTCGCGGTAGCACCAGTGCGTGTCGAGCCCGTTGATCCGCAGCGAGACCGAGCAGGCGGACCAGTCGCGCTCGCGCAGCGCGGCGATGACCTGCTCGCGGGCGCGCTCCTTGTCGGCCGGCGCGACCGCGTCCTCGAGGTCGAGCATGACGACGTCCGCGCCGAGCTGTGGCGCCTTCTCGAGCATACGGCGGTTGCTGCCGGGGACGGCGAGCTCGGAACGATGGAGGCGGGTTCTGGTCATGTGCAGCGCAGTTTGCGCAGCACCGACGCCGCGGCGCAACCCGGAATAGACAAATTTGTATATGCCGATCACACCACTCGATTCATAGACGCCGCTCGATGCGTGCGCTCGGAATTCTCAGCTTGCACTCTCAGCGCCCAGCCATCACGCTCCGCCGCCATGTCGATTCCGCCCACACTCGATCCTCCGCCCCGGCTGCTCTGCGGCCCCGGGCCTTCAGACGTCGAGCCCTCCGTGCTGGCGGCGATGCGCCGTCCTATGCTCGGCCACCTCGACCCCGCCTTCCACGAGATCCTCGACGAGGTGGTCGCGATGCTCCGCGCGGTCTGGCGGATGCCGGACGGGGACGTCCTCGCGCTGCCGTCGACCGGCACGAGCGCGATGGAGGCCGGGCTTGCCAACCTGCTCGAGCCGGGCGACACCGCGATCGTCGCCGAGGCCGGCTTCTTCGGCAAGCGGCTCGGCGACATCGCCGAGCGCCACGGCGCGAACGTCGTGCGCGTCACTGCGCCGTGGGGCGAGACCGTCCCGAACGCCGCCGTGCTCGACGCGCTGGACGCGCATCCCGAGACGCGCCTGGTGGCGGTCGTGCACGCCGAGACGTCGACCGGAGCGCTGCACCCGCTGCGCGAGCTCGGGACTGCGCTGTTCGGCTACGACGTGCTGCTGATGGCGGATTGCGTGACGTCGCTGGGAGGGGTGCCGCTCGACGTCGGGGCTTGGGGTGTCGACTACGCATACAGCTGCACGCAGAAGTGCCTCGCGGCGCCGCCCGGCATGGCGCCGGTGGCGATCTCGCCGCGCGCCCGGCGCCGTATCCGCGCCCGCACCAAGCCGGTCCCGTTCGCGCTCGACCTCGAGCTGTTGCGGCGCTACTGGATCGATCGCCCGGCGGTCTACCACCACACGACCCCGATCCTCGGCGTCTACGCGCTGCACGAGGCGCTCCGGCTCGTGCTGGAAGAGGGCCTCGAGGCGCGCTGGGCGCGGCACGCCGCCGCCGGCTCGCACCTGCAGGCCGCGCTGCGCGCCCGCGGGCTCGAGCTGCTCGCCGCGCCACATCGGCAGATGGCGCCGCTCACGGCAGTGCGCGTGCCGGAGGGCGTCGACGGCAAGGCGGTCCAGGCGCGGCTGCTGGCCGACTACGGCATCGAGGTCGGCGGCGGGCTCGGCCCGGCAGCGCCGCCGATGTGGCGCGTCGGCCTGATGGGCCGCAACGCGACGACCGCGACCGCGACCCAGGTGCTCGGAGCACTCGACAAGGTGCTCGAGCCGGCGCTCCCGCTCGCGGCGTGACCCGCAGCTCCGAGCGCCGGAGCTGCGGGCCGATGGACTGCCGGCGGTTCAGTGGCTGCGCCCGGCCACCATGCGCGTGCGGAGGAGCGTGAAGCCGATGCCGAAGAGCACGAGCAGCATGGCCGTGCTCGAAAGGACCAGCGGGAGCACCTCGTCGACGTCACGCACGATCGTGCGCTCGGGACGGACGACCTCGACGGTCGTCGGCGCGGGCTGGGCGCGAGTCGCGCCGGGGTGATCGACCGGCGCATCGCCGCCACGGAAGCCGGCGGGCGGGTAAACGACGACCGCAGCGCGGGCCGGCTCGCTGCCGTTCCAGCCTGACTGGGCGGCGTCGCTTCGGTCGGTCGGCAGGGTCGATAGGGCCTGCGCGGTGTCGCTTCGGTCGGTCGACTGGGCCGAGACGGCCTGGGCGGCGTCCGTTCGGTCGGTCGACAGCGTCGATTCGAACTGCGCGGCGTCGGAGTCGGCCAAGGCCGACGCGGGCACTGCCAAGCACGACACCGCGACGATGGCGGCGAGGATCCAGCGACTGTGGGTGACCATCATGGTGGGCTCCCTTACGGTTGGCGTTGGCTGCTGAGAAGCACGCTCTCTGTATGCGGTAGAGCGACGGTGGCAGGATCGGTAAAAGTCGGTAAAACGGTGCACTTGCGCCGGCTGCCGGCGCGGCGGTAGGGTCGGTTCAGGCTTGATATGGATGTCAACGTCCTTGGACCGCTGGAAGCGGTTATCGATGGTCGGCGGGTGCCGCTCGGCGGCGTCAAGCCGCGGGCTCTGCTGGCGATGCTCGCGCTCAGGGTGGGCTCAGCGGTCTCCACCGAAGCTCTGATCGAAGGCCTGTGGGGAGACGAGCCGCCGGCCACCGCGACGAAGCTGGTGCAGGTCTACGTGTCGCAATTGCGCAAGGCGCTGACAGCAGGCGGGGACGGCGCCGCGATCGTCACGCGCGGACATGGATACGAGCTGCGGATCGACGCGGATTCCGTCGACGCGGGACGGTTCGAACGGCTGCTCGCGGGCGGCTCGCCGCGCGAGGCGCTGGCGCTGTGGCGCGGGCCACCGCTCGACGACGTGGCCGGCGAGCCGTTCGCGGCGACCGAGATCCGGCGGCTGCAGGAGTTGCACCTGTCGGCGCTCGAGCGCGCGATCGAGCGCGACCTCGATGCCGGCCGTCACCGCGATGTGGTCGGCGAGCTCGAGTCCCACGTCGCCACCGAGCCACTGCGCGAAAGGCTGCACTCGCAGCTGATGCTGGCGCTGTACCGCTGCGGGCGCCAGTCCGACGCGCTCGACGCCTACCGACGGGTGCGGACGGCGCTGGTCGACACGATCGGCGTGGAGCCGGGCCCTGAGCTGAGGCGGCTGCACGAGGCGATCCTGCGCCAGGACCCGGCGCTCGAGCCGGCGCCGAGCGAGACGGATGTGCTTCCGCCGGAGCTCGACTCCGGCACTCCGATGGCGGGCCGTGAGACGGAGCTGGCGTGGCTGCGTGAGCGCTGGCGCCGCGCCCGCGGCGGCTCAGGGCACCTGGTGCTGCTCGTGGGCGAGTGCGGCATGGGCAAGACGCGGCTGGCAGCCGAGCTCGCCGCCGATGTCCATCGCGACCGCGCCTCGGTGCTGTATGCCTCTGCGCTGGGCGCGCCCGCCGCTGCGTTCGCGGCGGTCCGCGCCACGCGGAGGCCGACGCTGCTCGTGGTCGACGATCTCGACCGCGCGGACGAGAACGTGCGTGCCCAGTTCGACGAGCTCGTCGCGGCGCTCGCCGCTCTACCGGTGCTCGTATTGGTGACCGCTGCGGACGCCGAATGCGCAGCAGCCGCCGAGACGCTTCGCCTCGAGCCACTCGATGCCGATGCCGTGCTCGCGGTGGCCCGCCTGTACACCGGGCGGCGCGACGACGCCGAGGTACCGGTCGGGCAGCTGGCAGCGGCGAGTCACGGGATCCCGCAGAGCCTGCATCGGGCCGCCGCCGACTGGGCACGCGGCGAGGCGTCACGGCGCCTCCGTGCGACCGCGGATCGCGCGGCGACCGAGCGCAGGGGCCTGCGCTCGATCGAGGACGACCTCGCCGGCGAGGTCGCCGAGCTGCAGGCGCTCGACGAGCGCACCGCCGACCGGCGCGTCGTCGCATGCCCCTACAAGGGGCTCGCCTGCTTCAACGTGGACGACGCCGACATGTTCTTCGGGCGCGAGCAGCTCGTCGCCGAGCTGGTGGCGCGCCTCGCGGGTGCGCCGTTGATGGGGATCACCGGGCCTTCGGGGAGCGGCAAGTCCTCCGCCCTGCGAGCCGGTCTGCTCGCCGCACTCGCCGCCGGCGTGCTGCCGGGCAGCGCGGACTGGACGCTCGAACTGCTGCGTCCGGGCGAGCATCCGCAACGAGCACTCGAGGAGGCGCGCACCGAGGCGGCGCGCCCCGGGCGGCTGGTCATCGCCGTCGACCAGTTCGAGGAGACCTTCACGACCTGCTCCGACGAGAGCGAGCGCGCTGCTTTCGTGGACGCGCTCGTCGCCGCCGCCCGCAATCCGCGCCGGCGCACGCTCGTGATCGTCGCCGTGCGGTCCGACTTCTACGGGCGCTGCGGCGCCTACCCGGAGCTGTCGCGCTTGCTCGGCGCGAACCAGGTGCTCGTCGGTCCGATGCGCCGCGACGAGCTGCGCCGCTCGATCGAGCTTCCGGCACGCCGCGCCGGATTGCGGGTCGAACGAGAGCTCGTCGACGCACTGATCGCCGACGTCGAAGGCGAGCCCGGCGCACTGCCGCTGCTGTCGACGTCGCTGCTCGAGCTGTGGCAGCAGCGCGACGGCCGATTCCTGCGGTTCAGCGACTACCGGCGCAGCGGCGGCGTGCACGGCGCGGTGGCGCGGCTCGCCGAGCACAGTTACCAGCGGCTCGACTCCGAGCAGCGCGACGTCGCCCGAAGGCTCCTGCTGCGCCTCGCGGGCGAGGGCGAAGGCGACGCGGTGGTGCGCCAGCGCGTCCCGATGGCGGAGCTCGAGGGCGACGGGATCGACGAGGTGCTCTCCGTGCTGGCCGAGGACCGTCTGGTGACGGTCGGCGGCGGCGAGGTCGAGGTCGCGCACGAGGCGCTGCTTCACGAGTGGCCGCGCCTGCGCGGCTGGCTCCAGGAGGACGCCGACGGCCGCCACCTACACCACCAGCTGCACCTCGCTGGGCGCGAATGGGACGCCGGCGGTCGCGACCCGGGCGAGCTGTATCGCGGCGCGCGGCTGGCCGCGGCGCTCGACTGGTCGGCGGCCCACGGGGTGGAGCTCAATGCGACCGAGCGGTCGTTCCTGCGCGAGAGCAGGGGCGCAAGCGAGCGCGCCGTGCGGACGCTGCGTGTCGTGCTCGGCGCTGTCGCCGTGCTGCTCGTGCTGGCGATCGTGGCGAGTCTGGTGGCGCTTCACGAGCGCGGCACGGCGCGCGGCCAGGCGCGCGCGGCAGACGCGCAACGGCTCGGCGCCCGCGCGCTCGTCGAGAGCGAACTGGATCGCGCGCTGCTGCTCGCGCGCCAGGGCGTCGAGCTCGACGACACTTTCCAGACACGGGGAAACCTGCTCGCCGCGCTGGTCAAGAGCCCTGCCGCCGTCGGCGTGATCCGCGGTCGCGGCGAGCGCTTCCTCAGCGTCGCGCTCAGCCCCGACCAGCGGACGCTGGCCGCCGGCGACGAGTTCGGCAACCTCCTCCTCGTCGACGCGCGCACGCAGCAGCGCACGGTCATCAGGCCGGGCTTCGGCGTGAGCGCCAGTCCGGACGACAACGGGATCTATGCGTTGGCCTACAGTCCGGACGGCCGGAGCCTGGCGCTCGCCCGCGGGACGGAGCTCGATGCGCGGATCGCGGTGTTCGACACGCATACGCACCGCTTCGTCACAGGCGTGACGATCCCGGCCGATCGAGCCGTGGATCGCATGCTGTATTCGGCCGACGGGCGCACGCTCTTCGTCGTGTTGGTGGACTTCCTGGGAGGACGGTCGGACCTCGTCCGCGTCGACGCGAAGACCGGAGCGCGGCTGAACGATCCGGCACGGGTCGGCGGCACGTACCTGACCACGGGCGGCATCTTCACGAGCACGCCGATGGCGCTCACGAGCGATGGTCGCCGCCTGGTGGTGGCCGGGAAGAAGCAGACGATCGTTCGCGACACGGCCCGGCTGCGCGTTCTGCGCCGCCTTCCGGTGGGCTTCGGCCGGGCTGCGCAGGCCGCGGTCAGCCCGGACGGCCGGATGCTTGCGGTCGCAGGTGAGGGCGGCGCGCTGCGCCTGCTCGACCTGCGTTCCGGCGCGCTGCGCGTCGCGTCGGGCCCGCGCGAGGATCCGGTCGAGCGCATTGCCTTCACACCGAACGGCCGCACCGTGATCACGGCGAACGCCGACGGCGCCGTGAACGTCTGGGACGTCGGCAGCGCGGCGGTCGTGGAACGGCTCGCCGGACACGCGGGCGCCGTTCGGTCGCTCGCGGTCGCCCGCGACGGCAGGACGCTCTACAGCGCGAGCATCGACGGCAGCATCATCGTCTGGGACCTGGCCGGCGCGCGTCGCCTCGGGCGTCCGTTCCGGGCCGGGGGCAGCAACTACAGGAACGCGCGCTACGCGTTGAGCTCGGACGGCCGCCTGCTCGCCGTCGGCCAGGGCGATGGGGCGATCGGCGTGGTAACTGCGGATAGGTTTGCGCGGCGCCCTCCGTTCCCGGTCGTCACGCCACCGCCGGTGCTCGGGATGGCGTTCGTGCCCGGCAGCCATCTGCTCGTGGTGGGCGGGCCCGAGGGATTCCTCGCCCTCGTCGACGCCGACACAGGCCGGGTGCTCAGGCGGTTGCGCGGTCACGAGCTGGAGATCTCGACGCCCAGCATCAGTGCCGACGGCAGCCTCATGGTCACCACGAGCCGGGACCAGACCGTCCGCTTCTGGTCGCTTCCCTCCGGACGACCGCTCGGCGCTCCGCTGCGGTTCGCGCAGATCCCGAACGATGCACAGCTGAGCCCTGACGGGCGCTTGGCCGTCGTGGTGCTGCCACCCGACACGCTCGAGGTCTGGGACGTGCGCAAACGCCGGGTCATACAGCGGCTACGGCCGGCGGGCGACGTCGGATCGGCGCGCTTCTCGCCGGACGGGCGGCTCCTCGCGCTGACGAGCATGCGCGGCGCAGCGCAGGTCTGGTCGGCGGATGACTGGGCGCCGGTCACACGCAGGTTCACGGGACACGCCGGGGCGGTCCACTGGACTGCGATCAGCCGCGACAACCGAACGCTGGCGACCAGCAGCACGGACGGCAGCGTGCGGCTGTGGGACATCGAGAGCGAGCAGGCCGTCGGTGCGCCACTGCCGGGGCTGGCCGGACGGTCGAACGTTGCGCTGTTCACGCCGGACGGCACCGGGCTGATCGCCGGCTACGACACCGGTCGGGCGTTCCGCTGGGACATAAGGCCTGCGTCGCTGATCGCCCACGCGTGCGCTGTCGCAGGCCGGCGGCTAACCCCTACCGAATGGGACGAGTTCCTGCCTGGACGCGACTACGACCCGGCATGCACGCGCTGAGCGCGACATAGTGCCGGCCGTGCCGCGCATCGTCGTCACACGCGCACTGCCCGAGCCGGCGCTCGCCGCACTGCGCGGGAGCGGCGCCGACGTGTGGGTCTCGCCCGAGCCGCGCGCGCTCGCGACCGACGAGCTCCACGAAGCGGTGCGCGGCACCGACGCGGTCGTGACGATGCTGCACGACCGCGTCGACGACGCGTTCCTGGACGCGGCCGGCGAGCGGCTGCGCGTGGTGGCCAACGTCGCCGTCGGCTACGACAATGTCGACGTCGACGCAGCCCGCGCCCGCGGCGTCACGGTGACCAACACTCCGGGCGTGCTGACCGACGCGACCGCCGATCTCGCGATCGCGCTGCTGCTCGCGGTGACGCGACGGCTCGGTGAGGGCGAGCGGCTGATCCGCTCGCGCGAGCCGTGGGCGTGGGCGATCGACTTCATGCTCGGTCGCGGGCTGCGCGGCAAGACGCTCGGGATCGTCGGCTACGGCGAGATCGGCCGGGCGACCGCGCAGCGGGCGCGGGTGTTCGGGATGGAGATCGTGTACACGCAGCGCTCGCTCGGGGACGAGCCCGGTCGGGTCGAGCTCGACGAGTTGCTCGAGCGCTCGCACGCGGTCTCGCTGCATTGCCCGCTGACGCCGGAGACGCGGCACCTGATCGACGCCGCCGCGCTCGCCCGGATGCGCGACGACGCCTACCTCGTCAACACCGCACGCGGTCCCATCGTCGACGAGGCCGCGCTCGCGGCGGCGCTGCGCGACGGCGTGATCGCCGGCGCGGCGCTCGACGTGTTCGAGCGCGAGCCCGAGGTCGACCCGGACCTGCTCGAGCTCGAGAACGCCGTCCTGGTCCCGCATCTCGGCTCGGCGACACGCGAGACCCGGACCGCGATGGCCGAGCTCGCGGCCGCCAACGTGATCGCGGTGCTGGCGGGCGACGATCCGCCGACTCCGGTCAGCGCCTGACGCGATAGCGCAGGTGGGTGACGTCGGTGCCGTCGACGATCGACAGCGGCCCCTCCAGTTCGAACGGCGTCTTCGCCAGCTCCGAGAAGAACGGCGTGCCGCCGCCCAGCAGGACCGGCACGAGGTCGACCCAGATCTCGTCGATCAGCCCCGCCTCGAGCGCCTGGCTGGCGATCATGCCGCTGTTGAGGCCGACCGCCTTGTCGCCGGCGAGCTCCTTCGCGACCGCCACCGCGCGCTCGATGCCCTCGCTCACGAACGTGAACGGCGCGTCGTCGCGCGGCCAGCCGTCGGGCACGCTGTGGGTGAGCACGATCACCGGCACTCCGAGCGGGTGGGTGCCGCCCCAGCCGTTCGTGAAGTCGAACAGCTTGCGGCCGACCACGAGCGCGCCGGCCATCTGCGCCACGACGCGCCAGTGGTCGGCGTTCTCCGGCGTCATCTGCACCGTCATGCCGGGGTCGGCGGTCTCGATTGCGACCTCGCCGTTGCCGTACCACTTGAAGAGGTGCTCGAACCCGGACTCGTTCGGACCGGAGACGTAGCCGTCGAGCGACATGCTCGCGCCGGTGAAGACCTTGCTCATCGTGCTGCTCCTGTTCGGGGTTGACGGTCGGTAGAACGATCGGAGCGTGCGGAACTCATCGGTGATCGATGCGCGATCGCCGCGCCGGTCGAGCGCGTCTGGTCCGTGCTCACGGAGGCCGAGCACATCGGCGGCTGGTTCGCAGACGCCGGCGCCGAGATCGATCTGCGTCCCGGCGGCCCGCTGGTGCTGCGCTGGGAGGAGTACGGGCGGGTGAGGGCCTGAGCGACGGACCCTCAGCCGAGGTGTTCGCCACGCTCGCGGACCCGACCCGCTGGCGCGTGCTGAACCTGATCGCCGGGCTGGTCGAGGGTCGCCGGACGGGCCGCGAGGTGCGCTACACGGTGCGGCCGGAGCAGCTCGGCGCGACCGCGCGCTGGATGGCCGGGCTCGCGTCGCAGTGGGATGCGCGGCTGGCGGCGATCAAGCGGATCGCGGAGGAGGCCTGAGCGCCGGCGCTAGCGTTCCACGCCGTGACGTCTCCCCTCGGCGAGTTCATCCGCCGGCAGCGCGAGCTGCAGGATCTCTCGATGCGCCAGCTGGCCGACCTGGTCGGCATCTCGAACCCGTACCTGTCGCAGATCGAGCGTGGCTTGCGCGAGCCCTCCGAGAAGGTGCTCGACGCGATCGCGCAGAACCTCGAGCTGTCGGCGCAGGCGCTGCAGGAGCACGGCGGCCGGCGGCCCGAGGACGAGGCGGACGAACCCGCGGTGGTCGCCGCGATCCGGGCCGACCCGACGCTGACCGCGCGACAGCGCGACGCGCTGCTCGAGGTCTACGCCGCGTTCGCCGGCGATCGCCGGCGCCGGCGCGGCGCGCCGGCGCCCGATCGCTGACGAGGATCAGGAGACGAGCTCGCGCGCGGCGCTCGTGTACGCCTTCGTGAGCTCGCGCGTGAAGTCCGCCTGAGCCGTGGCGGCGGTGACGATCCAGTCCACCTTGGTCGCGCCGGCGGCCTTCTCATAGGACTCGGTGAACGAGACCACGGTCTTCTCGTAGGTGTCGAGGACCGCGCCGCTCGCCTTCTTGCCGTTCGCCACGGCCTTCTCGTTGAGCTCCACGACGCGCTCGGTGGCGGCGTCGATCGTCTCGTTGACCGGGTTCGTCTTGCTCTGGGTGGGCATCTGAAGCTGCCTTTCAGGGTTGGTTTGACTGGACTCGTTAGCAAGTTAGCAAGCGCGCGAGCTAACGTCAAGATGAATTCAGTTCAGCGATTGCAATACCGCTCGCGCAGCTCGCGCTTGAGCACCTTGCCGCTGGGCGTGCGGGGCAGCTCGTCGACGAACTCGACCGAGCGCGGGAGCTTGTAGCCGGCCAGTCGCTCGCGCGCGAACGCGACCAGCTCATCCGGCGTCGGTCGCGTCCGCGGGCGGGGGACGATCAGCGCCGTGACCACCTCGCCCCACACCGTGTCCGGCACCCCGATGACCGCTACGTCGGCGACGTCGGCGTGCTGCGCGAGCGCCTCCTCGACCTCGACCGGGTACACGTTCTCGCCCCCGCTCACGATCATGTCCTTGATCCGGTCGGTGAGGAACAGGTAGCCCTGCTCGTCGACGTAGCCACCGTCGCCGGTGCGCAGCCAACCATCCGGCGTCAGCGCCGCCGCCGTCTCGGCGGGCCGGTTGAAGTAGCCCGGGCTGACGTTGGGCGCGCGCAGCCATACCTCGCCCACCTCGCGCGGACGCAGCCGGGCGCCGCCGGCCGGATCGACGATCTGCATCTCGACCCACGGATACGGCCGGCCGGCGGACCGCAGCAGGTGCTCGCGCGGGCCGCCCGGATCGTGATCGTCCGGCTCGAGCGCGACGACGCCGCCGGTGCTCTCGGTCAGGCCGTACAGCCCGAACAGCGCGCAGCCGAACGTGCGCAGCGCCGCCTTGAGCACCGGCGTGGTGATCGGGGCAGCGCCGTAGGCGATCGAGCGCAGCGCCGGGTAGTCGCGCTCGGCGGCGCCGGGCACGGCGGTCAGCATCTGCAGCATCGTGGGCACCAGCACCGCGTTGGTCACGCGCTGGTGCTCGAGGATGTCGAGCACGCGCGCGGGATCGAACTCGCTCACCAGGACGGTGGTGGCGCCGTGCCACAGGCCGCAGTACGCCCAGCCGATCCCGCCGATGTGGAACATCGGTAGCGGCGTGAGGCTCACCGACCGCTCGTCGAACGCCCAGCGCGGCGATGTCCGTGCGGCGGCCGCCAGGTTGTCGTGCGTGGTCAGGACTCCCTTGGGGACCCCGGTGGTGCCCGACGTGTACATCTGCACGATCACGTCCGCGCCATCGCCGCGTCCTCCCGGATCACGCGGGCGGTGCGCGGCCAGCCAGCGCTCGTAGGCGTCGCCGACCATGACCAAGCGAGGCTCCGGATCCAGCCGCTCGAGCACGGCCGCGGCCAACTCGCCGTACGTCGGGCCGGCGATCACCACCGGCGCCTGCGAGTCCGCCAGCACCGCCGCCAGCTCCGGCGGCGCAAGGCGCCAGTTGAGCGGCACGAGCACGGCCCCGACCTTGCTCGCGGCGAACAGCAGCTCCACGACCTCCGGCGACGAGCGGTCGAGGTAGGCGACGCGGGTGCCGGCGCTCACGCCGGACGCGAGGAGCGCCTGCGCGAGCCGGTTGGAGCGCTCGTCCAGCTCGCCGTACGTGAGCTCCCGCTCGGCGTGGCGGAGCGCCACGACCTCGGGACGCGCGGCCGCATGGCGGCGGATGACGTCGCCGACCCGCATCACCCGACCTCCCGGAAGAAGCGCGCTATGTCCTCGTCGACCTCGGGCTGTTCGGTCGAGTACAGATGGCCCGAGTCCTCGAGGATCCGCAGCCGCGCACGCGGGATGCGGCCGGCCAGGATCTCGGCGTTGGCGACGGGGACCACGCGGTCGTGCCGGCCATGGACGACGAGCGCCGGCGCCTCGATCCGGCGCAGGCGCCGGTCGCAGTTGTGCAGCGCGGCGGCGAACATCTGCGCGCGGTAGGCCAGCTCGGGGAACGGATGCGCCAGCCGCCGCGCGATGTCCTCCGCGATGCGGTCCTTGTGCTCGCGCAGGCAGCGCGGCCCGTAGTTGAACGGCACCGATGCCCGCGCCGCCTCCTCGGCGCGCATGCTCGCCCGGCGGCGGAAGAACGCGATCACATCGGCGTCCGGCCGCGCCGCACGCGGCCCGCCCGCGTGCGTCGCGCCGAGCACGACCGAGCGCACGCGCGCGGGGTGGCGTAGGGCCAGCTGCTGCGCGACCATGCCGCCCAGCGAGAAGCCGTACACGTGCGCCCGCTCGACGGCGGCCGCGTCGAGCACCGAGACGGCGTCGTCGGCCATCGCCTCGATCGTGTAGCTGGGGAAGCGCCCGCGCGACCGCCCGACGCCGCGGTTGTCGAACGTGATCACGCGCAGCGTCCGCGACAGCACCGGCACCGTACGCCACCAGGCGCCCCCGCTGAGGCCGAGCCCCATGATCATCAGCACGGGGTCGCCCGTGCCCGCGCTCTCCCAGTGCAGGCCGGTCACGAGTCGAGCAGCCAGCGCGCGCCGGAGAGCTGCAGCGCGGCGATGTCCCTGGTCAGGTCGGCGGTCGTGTTCAGGATCGAGCGCGCGGGCTCGAAACCCAGCGTGCGCGCGAGCGTGCGCTGCAGGTCGCACGTCTTGCGGATCACGTCCTCGTAGGCGGAGAAGGCGGCGTCGAGGACCTCGTCGATGCGCTGGCTCACAGCTCCTCCGCGATGCCGGCGGTGACCAGCGACGACCACTGCTCCTCGACCGAGTGGGCGAGGACCATGAGATCGCGCAGCTCGCCCGACTGGTCGCGTACGTGGTCGGTGAGGAGCGCCTCGGGATCGAACCCGAGCGAGCGGAACATCGCGATCGTCGGCTCCTGATCTGCGACGACCTCGACGACCATCTTCGAGAGATCCAGCTCGACCGCCTCGATGACGGCGCGTCGTGCGAGCGCCCGGCCGATCCCGCGGCCGCGGTGCTCGGGGTCGACGATCACCCTGACCTCGCCGACGTGGCTCGACCAGCCGTGCAGCGGCACCACGGCCACGTATCCGACGACGTCGCCGCCTTCGACGGCGAGGGCGCGCGCCGGGCCCGGGCGCGTCCACGCGTCGACCACCTCGGCGGCTTCGACGTCCTCCTTGAAGAACGTGCGATCCCCCTCGGGGACCCGGGCCAGGAATCGCTCGAGCGCCGCGCGGTCGGCGGGCTCCAGCTGCTTGATCTCCATCATCGTCGCCTTTCCTCGCTGTGCGCGGCGATCCAGCCGGCGAGACTCGGCAGGCTGTGCCGTTGAGCCGAGCGGCCGGTCCCGAACGTCACGTGGCCGCCCGGGAGCACGAGCTCGTCGCGGCGATCCGGCCCGCCGACCAACGTCGCGATCGGCTCGGCCGCGGCGCGCGGGACGACGGTGTCGTGTGCCGCCATCGCGTTGAGCACCGTCGCGCCGGTCCTGGTGAAGTCGATCGCGCGCCCGCCGACCCGCAGCGATCCGTCCATCAGCGCGTTGCGGCGGATCAGCTCGTCGACGACCTCGCGGAATGCCGCGCCCGGGAACGGGACCTGGTCGCGCGCCCACTGCGCCATCGCCTGGAAGCCGCGCACGAACTCGTCGTTCCAGAGGTGCTCGAGCAGCGTGGCTCGCTGGGCGACGACGGTGGTCGGCGCCAGCATGAAGAAGCCGCTGTAGAGCACGTCGGCCGGCACGTTCCCGGTCTCGTCGATCAGGTCGTCGGGGTCGAGCCTGCCCTCCCGCAGCGCGGCCACCATCGGGCCCATCTCGTTGAAGTCGACCGGTGTCGCCATCAGCACGAGGTTGCGCACCGGGGCGTCCCGGTGCCCGTTGGCGTAGAGGATCGCGAGCACCCCGCCGAGGCAGTAGCCGGCCATCGTCAGCTCCTCGCAGCCCGTCTCCTGGCGCACGGCGGCGACGGCGCGCGGGAGGTACTCGTCGACGTACGTCGCGATGCTGTTGTCCGCGTCGAGCTCGTCCGGGATCCCCCAATCGAGCAGGAAGACGTCGAATCCGCGGCTGCGCAGGAACTCGACCGCGCTGTTGCCCGGCAGGAGGTCGAGGATGTAGCTGCGGCTGACCAGGCTGGTCACGATCAGCAGCGGCTGCTCGTAGCGGATCGGACCGCCGCGATAGCGCCAGAGCTGCGCCTTGTCGCGCCGCCAGACGATCTCCTTAGGCGTGGTCCCCAGCTTCGGGCGGTTGCTGCCGCGGACGTAGCGGAGCCCGTTTCGCGCCCGCAGCAACGACCGCTCCATCTCGCGGTCGACGCGCGCGAGCACGTCGGAGGGGCTCAGCTGCAGCGGCACCGACTCATCCCTCGCGCTCCCGCTCGAGCTCCTCGAGCTCCTTTGTGATCTGGACCAGCCGCCGGTCCATGCGCGCCAGCTGCTCCCGCACCCTGCGGATGTCGGTGCCCGCCGGGAGGTTGAGCAGGTGCAGGCCGCGCTTGGACACGCTCTCGACGGCGTCTGTCAGCCGCCGCTGCGCGCGGTTGAGCTCGGCCACGGCGTCGAAGTACGCATTGCTGTGCACCGCCGCCTCGACCGGGCCGCCGACGGCCCGCTCGACGCGGAGCACGAGCTTCAACCAGAGAGGTGGGTGCGCGGCCATGAGGAAGGCCGCACTGTAGCAGCTAATCTGACTTGACTTCAATTCATGTGGTACGGTTGCACGGTGACTCTCGAGGGAAAGGTCGCCGCGATCACCGGCGGAGGCTCGGGCATCGGCGAGGCGATCTGCCACCGCTTCGCCGCCGACGGCGCCCGAGTCGCCGCGCTCGACGTCCGGCTGCAGGCCGCCGAGCAGACGATCGCGACGATCGGGGCGGGGCTCGCCGTGCACGCCGACGTGAGCGACAGCGCCGCCGTGGAGGAGGCGCTCGGGAGGGTGGAGCGCGAGCTGGGGCCGATCGACGTGCTCGTCAACAATGCCGGCGCGGTCGGCGGGGCGCACCTCGAGCGCGTCGTCCCGCTGCTCGAGGCTCAGCGCCTCGAGGCGCTGTCCGGCGGCGTCGAGACGCCGCTCGACGCGCTCGTGCGACTCGGCGACGAGGAATGGCGCCGGCTGCTCGCGGTGCACCTCGACGGCACGTTCTTCTGCACCCGCGCGGCGGCGCGGCTGATGGCGCCGCGCGGCAGCGGCGCGATCGTGAACATGTCCTCGGTGTGCGGCATCGAGGGCTGCACCGGCCATCCGCATTACTCGGCCGCCAAGGCCGGGATCCTCGGCTTCACGAAGGCCGTCGCCAAGGAGCTGATCGTCCAGGGGATCCGCGTGAACGCCGTCGCCCCCGGCCACGTCGACACCGGCACGCTCAAGGGCCGGCTCGACGCGGGCCGGCGCGTGATCGCGGCGCACACGCCCGCCGGGCGGCTCGCGCGGCCGGAGGAGATCGCCGCCACGGTCGCGTTCCTCGCCTCCGACGACGCCGCGTACTACGTCGGCGCCACGCTCAATCCCAACGGCGGCCTCGTGACCGCCGTCTGATCAGCGCCCGTCTCCGCCCCCCGGCATGCTCCAGCGCGCGCCGCCGTCGACCGTGAGGATCGACCCGGTCGTGTAGCTCGAGGCGTCGGACGCGAGGTACAGCGCGGCGCCGACGATCTCGTCCGCCAGCCCGGCACGGCGCAGCGGGAACGTGCGCGTGCGCTCGGCGAGCATGTCCATGTCCCACGCCTGCGAGATCGTGGTGAGGAACGGGCCGGGCATGATCGCGTTGACGCGCACCTTCGGCCCCAGCGCGTCGGCGAACCCGACCGTCAGGGCGTTGAGCCCCGCCTTCGCTGCCGAGTAGGGGACGATGTCGCCGGTCGGCCGGACCGCCCCGGTGCTCGAGATGTTGATGATCGAGCCGCCGTCGCCGGCGGCCATGCGCTCGCCGACGAGCGCCGACAAGCGGAACGGGCCCTTGAGGTTGACCGCGATGACCTTGTCGAAGAGCTCCTCGCTCACGTCCCCGAGCGTCGGGTACTGCGGCGAGACGCCGGCGTTGTTGACCAGCACGTCGACGCGCCCGAACTCGCCGTACGCCGCCTCGACCAGGCGCTCGAGATCGTCCCAGCGGCCGACGTGGCAGGCGTGCCCGACCGCCCGCCGGCCGGCCGCGCGCAACTCCGCCGCGACGTCCCGGCAGGCGTCCTCCTTGCGGCTCGCCACCATGACGTCGGCGCCGGAGGTGGAGAACGCCCGCGAGATCGCCAGCCCGAGTCCGCGCGTACCCCCCGTGACCAGCGCCACGCGGCCGGAGAGGTCGAACAGCCTGAGCGCGGCCTGGTCGCTGGTCGTGGGCTCGTGCACGCCGATCACCCGCCGCTCGCGCACTCCGGGCGGCGCGGCCGCTGGCGCAGCGCCGGCCGCCGTGGGTGTGCGGAGGGCTCGAACACGGAACCGCCGTCGCCGACTCGCTCGGCGACGTCGCCCGAGGCGAGCAGCAGCTCGAGGTTGCCGATGACCTCCCACACGACGAGCAGCGGCTGCTCCGTCACCGTACGCGCGGGCCACAGGCGGCCGGCGATCTCGAACGCCGTGTGCGGGCCGTCGTCGAGGATCACCCGGATGCGCTCGCAGCGGCGGCGATGCTCGCGCAGGCGCGCCTCGACGAGCCGCCCGTGGCCGGTCACCGGCGCGCCGTGGCCGGTGAGCAGCCGTGCGAGCGGCATCGCTGATGTGCGCCGGAGGTTCTCCAGGTAGCGCAGGCGCGAGCGCGCGCGCCCGTCGCGCGCGCGCTCGGGGGCGTTGATCTCGGTGTTCGAGGAGATCGTGGAGAGCAGGTGGTCGCCTGCGAACGCGAGGGCGTCGCGGTCGTCGACGAACAGCGTGTCCGTCGTGCTGTGCCCCGGGCGTGCGACGACACGCAGCGTGCGCCCGCCCGCCCGCACGCGATCGCCGTCGGCAAGGCGCAGGTCGGCGCGGAAGTCCTCGGTCGTGCCGCGGATGTAGTCCCAGAACGCCTCGTCGTCGGCCACGACCTGCTCGGGGACACCGTGGTGCGCCATCAGCGCGTGTGCGAAGCGGCGATCCTGCTCCACCTCGGCGGCATAGTGGGCGGCGTAGTCGGCGAATCGGTCGAGCACGGCCACGGCCGCCCCCGAGCGGCGCTGGAGCGTGGCGGCGAGGCCGACGTGGTCGAGGTGGTGATGCGTCGCGAGTACCAGCTCGAGGTCCTCGATGCGTAGGCGTTCCCGCCGCAAGCCGGCCTCGAGCGCCGACAGGGCGGCATCGGTGCGCGGTCCGGTGTCGATCAGCGCCAAAGGATCCCCGAGCAGCAGCCACGCGTTCACCGCGCCGACGTGCGCGAGCGGGAGCGGGATGGAGATCACGTCGCTCATGAAGTGACTTCAGTATGGCACAGTCGGCGGGCAGGTGCACGGACGCCCGTGGCCTTGCGTTGCCGCTCGTCGTCTGTATGATGAGGTGAAGTCAGTTCGGGCGATTGCGAAACGGAGCTAAGGAATGACCCTGGAAGTCCCGATGAACGGACAGCCGGCGACCGAGGAGTACGTCCAGTACGAGGTCGCCGACCGCGTCGCCACGATCTGGCTCAACCGGCCGGAGGTGATGAACTGCGTCAACTGGGGGCTGCTGACGCAGCTCGGCGCGGCGCTGGAGCGCGCCGAGGCCGACGACGACGTTCGCGTCGTGCTCGTGCGCGGACGTGGCAACACGTTCTGCGCCGGCGCCGACCTGAACATGCTCGACGCCGAGTTCCTGGGCACCACCAACAACTCCGTCCGGATCGCGCAGGTGTCCGCGCGGACCTTCGACCGCGCGTTCAACCTGGCCAAGCCGACGGTCGCAGTGGTCGAGGGCTACGCGGTCGCCGGGGGCTTCGAGCTGATGATCTCGTGCGACTTCGCCGTCGTCGCCGACGATGCCAAGATCGGCGACTTCCACATCCGCCGCGCGCTGTTCGGCGGCGCCGGGCCGATCTACCGCCTGCCCCGCTACATCGGCCTGCGCAAGACCAAGGAGCTGCTGCTGACCGGCAAGCTGCTGTCCGGCAAGCAGTGTGAGGACTGGGGGCTGGCCAACGTGTCGGCGCCGGCCGAGGAGCTCGAGCAGGCGATCACGGACTTCGTCGCGCCGATGACGGACAAGAGCGCGTTCACGATGCGCATCACCAAGCTCGCCGCCAACCGCGGGCTCGACGGGGACACCGAGACGCTGATCGCGCTCGAGAGCATGACGTGCAACGTCGCGCACCAGTCCGACGACGCGCGCGAGGGCGTGCAGGCGTTCCTGGAGAAGCGCGACCCGGTGTGGTCGCACCGTTAGCCTCACGCCATGGACTTCGCGTTCGATGCCACGACGCTGGACCTGCGCGAGCGGTTGCTCGCCTTCATGGACGAGTGCGTGTACCCGGCGGAGGAGCGGTTCCGCGCCGAGGTCGAGCGCTCGGAGGATCGCTGGGCCACGCCGCCGGTCATCGAGGTGCTCAAGGCGCAGGCGCGCGAGCGCGGCCTGTGGAACCTGTTCCTGCCGGCGATCCACGAGCGCGGCGCCGGGCTGACCAACCTGCAGTACGCGCCGCTGGCCGAGATCACCGGCCGCAGCCCGTGGATGGCGCCGGAGGCGCTCAACTGCTCGGCGCCCGACACCGGGAACATGGAGCTGCTCTCACTGTTCGGCACGCCCGAGCAGAAGGCGCGCTGGCTCGAACCGCTGCTCGACGGGCGGATCCGGTCGGCGTTCTCGATGACCGAGCCCGACGTCGCCTCGTCGGACGCGACGAACATCGCGACCCGCATCGAGCGCGACGGCGACCACTACGTCATCAACGGGCGCAAGTGGTGGACGTCGGGGGCGATGTCGCCGCGCTGCGAGCTGCTGATCGTGATGGGCGTCACCGACCCCGACGCCGAGCGGCACAAGCGTCAGAGCATGATCCTGGTGCCGCGCGACACGCCGGGCGTCCGCGTCGAGCGCGCCACCAGCATCTTCGGCTATGACGACGGACCGCACGGCGGCCATGCCGAGATCGCGTACGAGGACGTCCGGGTGCCCGTCGCGAACCTGCTCGGCGAGGAGGGCGAGGGCTTCCGGCTCGCGCAGGAGCGCCTCGGACCGGGGCGCATCCACCACGCGATGCGGGCGATCGGGATGGCCGAGCGCGCGCTCGAGATGATGTGCCGGCGCACCGCCTCGCGGTCGGCCTTCGGAGGCCCGATCATCGACCAGGGCGTCGTGCAGCGCTGGATCTCCGAGGCGCGCGTGAAGATCGAGCAGGTGCGCCTGCTGGTCCTCAAGACCGCCTGGCTGATGGACACCGTGGGCAACCGCGGGGCGCGCATCGAGGTCTCGGCGATCAAGGTCGCGGCCCCGGACGTCGCGACCTGGGTGATCGACCGCGCGATCCAGGCGCATGGCGGCGCCGGCGTGTCGCAGGACCACCTGCTCGCCGAGCTGTACGCGGTCGCGCGGATCCTGCAGATCGCCGACGGGCCAGACGAGGTCCACCACATGGCGATCGCGCGCCGCGAGACGCGCCGCTACCGCGAGCCGGTACCGGCCTGAGCCGGCGCGCCGTGACGCGGCGCTGCCCGCGCCTCGTGCGTCAGCGCTTGGCCGCGCGCACCCGGGTGCGCTTGCGGACCGCGCCGTCCGCGGCCTGCAGCGGCACGCCGGCCACCGCGAGGCAGCGCGGGACGTAGAAGTCGGCCACCGTGCTCAGCGCGAGCCCGCCGCGCGGCCGGTACCAGTGGAAGACGCTGTTGTAGAGCCCCAGGATCGCGCGTGCCAGCAGCCGCGGATCCGCCTCCGGGATCGCGCCCTGCTCCATCCCGCGCGTGAGGAACGCGGCCCACTTGAACTCGAGGTCGCGCGTGCGCGCGCGCGCCAGCTGCCGCGCTTCCTCCTCGCGGGCGGACGTGCGGTGCACGCCCACCAGCACCTGCTCGGACACGAGCAGGCGGTTGCGCAGGACCTCGTGCTCGGACAGGTCGAACGCCGCGCGCAGGACTGCCTCCAAGGCTTCGCCGAAGTCCTCGTGCTCACCGGTGACGCGATCGAATCGCTCGACCTCGGCCTCGAGCGCCTCGGCCATGATCTCGTAGAGACAGTGGAGCTTGGACTCGAAGTAGTGATAGAGCGCCGTCGAGCCGATCCCGACGGCCTCGGCCACGGCGGCCCACTTGCTGTGCTCGTAGCCCTCGCGGCCGAACAGCTCTGTCGCGGTTTCGAGGATCGCCGCCCGCTTGCTCCGCGAAGACGGGGCAGAGCGGTTGTTGGATCGCGACTGTCGTGGCTGCGGCAACGTTCCTTCCTCAGTTGAAGTCGGATGGACGATACCAGCGCGTCCGGCGCCTTCGCTTGCGCGTTCCGACGTATTCGTGATACAACTAAACTGAATTCAAATGAGGAACTGTCGAGGGAAAAGTGGTCATCGTCACGGGCGCGAGCTCCGGCCTGGGCGAGCAGCTCGCGCGCGTGCTGGCGGGTGCAGGCGCGGTGCCGGTGCTCGCCGCCCGCCGGGCCGACAGGCTCGCGCTGCTGAAGGACGAGCTGCCCGGCGTGGATGCGGTCACCTGCGACGTGACTGACGCCGGCGACCGCGAGCGACTGATCGAGGCCGTGATCGAGCGCCACGGCCGCCTCGACGGGCTGGTGAACAATGCCGGCGCCGGCGCGACCGGGCCGGCGCTGAGGACCGGCGTGGATGCCTTCGCGCGCGTGCTCGACGTCAACCTGACGGCCCCGTTCGCCCTCTCGTGCCTGGCCGCGAGCCGGATGCGCGCAAATGGAGGCGGCTCGATCGTCAACGTCGCCTCGGTCATGGGGCTGCGCTCGATCGGGGAGATCCCCGACGCGGCGTACGTCGCCTCGAAGGCGGGCATCATCGGCCTCACGCGCGAGCTGGCATCGCAGTGGGGGCGCTACGGGATCCGCGTGAATGCGGTCGCGCCCGGATTCTTCGCGTCCGAGATGACCGCCGAGCTCGGCGACGACCCGGAGGCGTTCCCCGAGTTCCTGCTCGCGCGCACCCCGCTCGGCCGCGGCGGCCGCGCCGGCGAGCTCGACGACGCCGTCCTGTTCCTGCTCGGACCCGGCAGCAGCTTCGTGACCGGGCACGTGCTCAGCGTCGACGGCGGGATGGCGGTGCGATGACGCCCGTGCGGCGACGGCGTATCCGGCTCCTCAACCGGCCGCTCACCACCCGGCGGCTGGCCCGCTGAGCGCAACTCAGCGGATGCCGAGCAGCTGCCGCCCCGCGTCCACCAGCGGGGCGACGAGCCGTTGCGCGTCGTCGAAGCCCGAGCCGAGCATGGCCCCGCCCGCGGCGCGCGCGGCGATGCCCTGGCACACGACGGCGAGCTTGAAGTAAGCGAACGCCTGGTACCACTCGATGCCCGAGACGTCGAGGCCGGTCCGCTCCGCGTAGCGGTCGACGACCTGCGCCCGGGTCGGGAACCCCTCGGCCGCCGTGACCGGCGCCATCACGCGCGCGGCGGCGAGCACGGCATCGTCGGAAGCCTCGCTCCAGTAGGCCAGCAGCGTGCCGAGGTCGGTCAGCGGATCGCCGAGCGTGCTCATCTCCCAGTCGAGCACGGCGACGATGCGGCCCGGCACCGTCGGGTGGAGAACCGTGTTGTCGAGCCGGTAGTCGCCGTGCACGATCGCCTCGGCGCGCTGCGGCGGCAGCGTCCGCACGAGCTCGTCGCGCAGCTCGTCCAGCGCCGGCAGCTCGTGCAGCTTCGACGCCTCCCACTGCTTGGACCAGCGGCGCAGCTGGCGCTCGAGGAAGCCCGCGGGCCGGCCGAATTCCGCGAGACCGACTTCGGCCGGGTCCACGCGGTGCAGCTCGGCGAGCACGTCGACGAGCGCGGCCCCGATCGCCGCCCGCGGCTCGGGCGCGTCAGCGTACCCCGGCGGCAGCGCGTTGCGGCAGACGTGCCCGAGCACGCGCTCCATGACATAGAAGCGGGCGCCGAGCGGCCCGTCGGCGTCGCCGAGGTGCAGCACCCGGGGCACCGGCACCGCGGTCCCGTCGAGCGCCGCCAGCACGCGGTGCTCGCGGCCCATGTCGTGTGCGGTCGGAAGGATGTGACCGAGCGGCGGACGCCGCAGCACGACCTCGCCGGCATCACAGGCGACGCGGTAGGTGAGGTTGGACTTGCCGCCGGAGATCAGTGCGACGTCGCAGTCGAGCCAGCGCGGGTCGTGCAGCGCGCCGGCCAGCAGCGGCCCGACGACTTCGGGCTCGGCGCCGGTGGTGATCGGCTCGAGGCGCTGGGCGGTGGGGTCGTTGAACCCGCTCGCGGTCGTCGAGGACATGATCAACTCACCGGCTCGGGGACGGCGGCGGCCGCGAGCTCGCGGCCGAGCGCGCGCTCGTGGTGGGCGGCGTCGCCGAACTGCCGCTCGCGCACGATGATCCGCCGCAGGAAACGGTGGGCGGGATGCTCCGCGGTCACCGCGACGCCGCCGAACACCTGCATCGCCCCGTGCGCCACCTCGCGTGCCGCGCGCGAGACGTACGCCTTGGCGATCGAGGCCGTCCGTCCCGCCTCGTCGGCGTCCTCGTCGAGCGCCGCCGCGGCGTACAGGACCGACGACCACGAGCTGGCCTGGCGCACGTACATGTCCGCCAGGAGGTGACGCAGCGCCTGGAAGCTGCCGATCGTGCGGCCGAACTGGCGCCGCTCGCCGGCGTAGGTGCACGCGTCGTCGAGCAGGCGGCCCGCCGCCCCGACCGCCTCGGCGGCGGCGAGCAGGGCGCCGATGGTCATCAGCCGCTGGACCGCCTCGCCTCCCAGCGGGTCGGTCGCCGGCGCGACCTCGGCCAGCTCCAAGGCATACATCGGCGCGGTCGGGTCGAGCGTGGGCTGCTGCGTGAGCGCGACGCCCGCCGCCCCTGAGTCGACCACGACGAGCGCCGGTCCTGCGGCGACCACCGCGAGGCGCTCCACCGAGCCGGCATGCTCGACGGCCACCTTGTTCCCGCTGACGACATAGCCGTCCCCGGAGCGCTCGATCGCCGTGCGCGGGGCGGTCGCCCAGCCGGAACCGGGCTCGAGCACCGCGAGCGCGAACCTAAAGAGGGACTGTCCCTCTTTAGGTGCCGCGAAGCGCAGCGCGGCGCTCCCCAGGTACGGGGTGGGAGCGAGATGCGCGCCGAGCGCGCGCGCGATCAGGCACAGCTCGACAGCGCCGAGCCCGTCCTCGCCGCCGACCGAGAGCGCGCCGAACTCGACGAGGCTCTCCCACACCCGCCGGTGCTCCGGGTCGCGCGCGAGCAGCGTCTCGACGGACTCGCTGAGCCAGGTCTGCTCGTCGCTGAGCTCCAGATCCATGCGTTCACTCCTGTGGAAGGGCGAGGACTCGGTCGGCGATGATGTTGCGCTGGATCTGCTGCGTGCCGCCGTACACGGTCGCCGCGCGCGAGTAGAGGTAGGTCTCGTGCCAGAACTCGTTCTCGCCGGCGTCGTCCGGCTCGGCGTGCTGCAGCGTCTCCCCGAGCACCTCGAGCGCGGTGGCCGCCAGCCGCTGCTCGGCCTCCGCCATGAGCAGCTTGACGCTCGAGCTGTCGGGGCCGACGGCACCGCCGCGGACGAACTCCCCGACGGTCCTGTACGCGTGATGGCGCAGGACCTCGATCCCGATCAGCGCCCGTGCCAGCGCGACCTGCGCCTCGGGATCGTCGATCAGCGGCTCGCCGTCGACAGTGCGCTCGGCCGCCACGCGCACCGCGCGGTCCAGCCACGTGCGCAGCTTCACCTGCCGCGGCAGCGCGGCCGTGCCGCGCTCGTGGCCGAGCGTGTGCATCGCGATCTTCCAGCCGTCGCCGAGTCCGCCGAGGAGGTTCTCCTTCGGCACGACGACGTCGTCGAGGAACAGCTCGCAGAACTCCGCGTGACCGGTGATCTGGGTCATCGGACGCAGCTCGAGACCGGGCGAGCGCATGTCGACGATCAGCATCGAGATGCCCCGGTGCTTGGGCCCGGAGTCGTCGGTACGGGCGAGCACGCCGCACCAGCGCGCGAACTGGCCCCACGAGACCCAGGTCTTCTGGCCGCTGATCACGAAGTGGTCGTCACGCTCCTCGGCCCGCGTCCGCAGCGACGCGAGGTCGGACCCGGCGTCGGGCTCCGAGAACCCCTGACACCAGATCTCCTCGGCCGCCAGGATCGCGGGGATGTACCGGCGGCACTGCTCGTCCGTGCCGAAGCGCAACAGCGAGGGCCCGAGCACGTCGAGGCCGACGACACCCACGTTCTCCGGCGCGCCGGCCGCCGCCAGCTCCTGGTCGATGATGATCTGCTCCGAGGGCGACCCGCCGCCGCCGCCGTATTCCGCCGGCCAGGCACGACCGACGTAGCCCGCCTCGTAGCAGCGGGCCTGCCACCTGCGCAGGGCCTCCATGCGGTCCTCCAGCGCGCGCGGCAGCCGCGTGGCGTCGGGCCGCTCCTCGGCGAGGAAGCCGCGGATCTCCTCCTGGAGCCTGCGCTCCGATTCGGTCGCCGTCAATCGCATGAACTGAAATCGTATCAGTCACAAGCGGCGAGAGCCAGGCCCGTTGACTGGTTTCACAATTGAGTTGACTTCAGGTATTGTTGCGTCCCCGAGGACAATGACAGTGATCGAGAGGGTTTAGAGCAGATGTCCACGTTGAGCTTCCAGCCGGAGGCGGAGCGCTACTACGCCGAGGGCTATTGGCGACCGGGTGACCTTTGGGGCGACTTCGCCGCGCGCGCGGACGCCCGGCCCGGCAAGGTCGCGCTGATCCTCGGCGACCGGCACATCACGTACGACGAGCTGCGCCGTGCCGCGGTCGCGCTGTCCGCGCGCCTCGCCGCCGCTTCCGTGCGGCCGGGCGACGTGGTCGTGCTGCTCGGGCGCCACTCGATCGAGGCGGCGGTCGCGCTGCTCGGCTGCCTGCACCGGGGCGTCGTGGCCGCGCCGCTGCCGCCGATGTTCAACGCGACGCAGCTCTCGGCGCTCAGCAGTCAGACGCGCGCGCGGGCGATCGTGTGCTTCGGTGGTGAGAAGGAGATCGCCAAGTGCGAGCAGATCGCGGACCAGGTGGACGAGCTGATCGTGCTCCGGCCGGCGGCGCTCGACGAGCTGATCGCCGAGGACGCGCCGGACGTGCGCGAAGCGCGAAACGCCGACGACATCACGGTCGTCATGCACTCCTCGGGCACGACGTCGGCGCCGAAGGGCATCGTGCACTCGAGCAACACGCTGCGCTATGCGACGGAGGGGATCTGCAGGCGCTGGGAGCTCACCGGCGAGGACATGTCGCTCGTGGCGTGCGAGTTCGGGTTCGTCGGCGGGCTGGTCTTCGGTTACTTCCCGATCCTGCTCAACGGCGGCACGGGCGTGCTGATGAGCCGCTGGGAGCCGGAGGAGGCGCTCCGGCTGATCGAGGAGCACGCGTGCACGTACGTCCTGCTGATGCCGACGCACGCCGCCGACACGCTGGTCGCGGCGCAGGCGACGACCCGCGACCTGTCTTCCATGCGCGTGCTCGCCGCGCCCGGGCTCACGACCGAGCGACGCCTGGCGATGAAGGAGGCGTTCGGCATCCCGCCGCTTGCCGACTACGGGCTATCCGAGGTGCCCGGCCACGCGGCCCACGGCCTGCTCGAGCCGCAGGACAAGATGATCGAGACCGAGGGCCGGCCCTACGACGGCACCGAGATCCGGATCCTCGGTGCTGACGGCGAGCCGCTGCCCGCGGGCGACGTCGGCGACGTCGTCGTCAACGGCCCGAGCCGGTTCCTGTTCTTCCTCGGCAACGACGACCTCACGCGCGAGTCGCTGACCGCCTGGGGCGGCTATCGCACCGGCGACCTCGGCCGTCTCGACGAGGAGGGCCATCTGGTCTACGTCGGCCGCAGCAAGGACATCATCCGGCGCGGCGGGGTGACCGTCGTGCCGGCCGAGCTCGAGCCAGTGCTGATGCGGCACCCCGCGATCCACGAGGCCGCGGTCGTCCCGCTGCCCGACGAGCGGCTCGGGGAGCGCGCCTGCGCGGCCCTGATCGTGGCGCGCGGGCGGCGGCCGCCGACGCTTGCCGAGCTGCAGGAGTTCCTCGAGCGCGAGGGCGTCGCCAAGTACACGTGGCCCGAATCCGTCGAGGTCTTCGACGACTTCCCGCGGACGCCATCGCTGAAGGTGGTCAAGCGTGACGTCGTTCGCCAGATTCTCGACCGCACGGCCGTCGTCGCCTGATACTGTACTGACATGAGTTCAGCTCAGGCACGCGGCGGCGCGAAGCGGGATGAGATCCTCGCGGCCGCGACGGAGCGGTTCGGCCGCGACGGCTACGAGGACACGAAGTGGGCCGACATCGCCTCGGACGTCGGCGTCGGCCCGACCGCGCTGTACCACTACTTCGAGTCCAAGCAGCACTGCCTGTTCGTGATCATGGACCAGGCGATCGAGGACTTCCGTGCCCGCTTCGAGGCGCTGACCGCCGACGCCGCGGATCCGCTCGAGGCCCTCGTCGCCGTGATCGAGGACTGCTTCCAGCTCTCCGAGCGCGACATCCAGCGCAACCGCGTGCTGGTCGCCGAGCAGGGCCTGCTCTCGGGTCGCAGCGACTCGCCGCGCGAGGAGCAGGCGCGCCAGGACGCGCGGGCGCGCACGCGCGACCTCGAGTTCGCCTGGGCGAGCTTCCTCTCCCACGCGATGCAGCAGGGCGCGATCCCCAAGCACGACCCGCGGCTGCTGACTCGGGCGATTCTCGGCCTCTACAACAGCATCTGGCATTGGTACCGCCCCAACGGCATCGTCGCCCTGGCCCGGATCGCCGAGTTCTTCAGCGAGCGCAGCCTCGCGCTGATCGGTATCCCGCCCGAGGCGGCGGGGCGCGCGAGGGTGGCGGCATGACGTTCTTCGAGCGCTACTTCGCCGCGCTCGACGGGCCCGATCCGCACTCGTCGCTCGAGCTCGTCGCCGACGATGTCGAGTTCTCGATCCAGTGGGCGCGCGGGGCCGATCGCGCCAGCCGCCAGATCGTCGGCGGCCTCGCCGAGCTGCGCGCGTTCATCGACGCGGGCGACATGAGCGACTGGGCGCACCACGTGCTCTCCAGCCGCACGTCTGACGACGTCGAGTTCGCGCTCGGCGAGACGCGCAGCGACAGCGGCGAGCGGATCGGGACGTTCCTCGCGGTGGCCCAGCTCGACGGCGACGGCAGGATGGTCCGCTACATGGTGGCCCGGTCGCCGGCGATCGCCTTCGAGCCCGGTGCGCGCGTCGATGCCGGTTGACTTCGTCGCGGTCGCGGACGGTCTGATCGCCGGGACGGAGGACGCCCCGCAGCTGATCGGCTCCGAGTGCCGGCGCTGCGGCGTGGTCGCCTTCCCGCGCCAGGACTCCTGCGCGGCGTGCACGTCGGGCGACGTGGATGAGCGCCGGCTCGCCCGCCGGGGGACGCTGTGGACCTGGACGGTCCAGTGCTTCCCGCCCAAGTCGCCGCCGTATGCCGGCGCGGCCGAGGACTTCGAGCCGTACGGGGTCGGCTACGTCGAGCTCCCGGGCGAGGTGCGCGTCGAGGCCAGGCTGACCGAGGCCGATCCCGCGCGGCTCCGGATCGGGATGCCGATGGAGCTCGTGCTCATCCCGGCGCCGGGCGCGGGCGGCGCGCTGACCTACGCCTTCCGGCCGGTGGACGAGGAATGAGCGCGGACGACGTCGCGGTCGTCGGCGTGGGCATCCACCCGTTCGGGCGCCACGAGGGCGTGTCGGGCCTCGAGATGGCGGCGGTCGCGGCGCGCGCCGCGCTGCAGGACGCGGGCGTCGGCTGGCAGGACGTGGAGTTCGCGGCCGGCGGATCGGATGCCGCCGGCAACGCCGACACGACCGTCTCGGTGCTCGGCCTCACCGGCGTGCCGTTCATCAACGTCCGCAACGGCTGCGCGACCGGGGGTTCCGCGCTCGCGACGGCGCACGCGATGCTGTCCGCGGGCGCCGCCGAGATCGCGCTGGTCGTCGGCTTCGACAAGCACCCGCCGGGCGCGTTCAACCCGCTGCCGGAGGACTGGGGGCTGGGCTCCTGGTACGGCGAGACCGGCCTGATGCTCACGACGCAGTTCTTCGCGATGAAGATCCAGCGCTACATGGCCGACCACGGCATCAGCGAGTCGACGCTCGCCAAGGTCGCGTCGAAGGCGTTCGGCAACGGCGCCCGCAATCCGAACGCCTGGCGCCGCAGGCCGCTCTCGGAGGACGAGGTGCTCGCCTCCAGGATGGTCAACCACCCGCTGACGCAGTACATGTTCTGCTCGCCGGGAGAGGGCGCGGTCGCGCTCGTGCTGGCGCGCGGCGAGCGGGCGCGGACCACCCGCGAGCCGGTCTACCTGCGCTCGGTCGCCTTCCGCACCCGGAGGTTCGGCTCGTTCGAGGTGTTCAGCCCGTCGATCCCGATCGAGTCCGCGCCGTCCCCGACCACGGAGGCGGCGGCCGCGGCGTTCGAGCAGGCGGGGATCGGGCCGGAGGACGTCGACGTCGCCCAGCTGCAGGACACCGAGTCCGGCGCCGAGATCATGCACCTCGCGGAGACCGGCCTGTGCGAGCACGGCGAGCAGGAGTCGCTGATCCAGAGCGGCGCCACGCGACTGGACGGACGGCTGCCGGTCAACACCGACGGCGGCTGCCTCGCGAACGGCGAGCCGATCGGCGCCTCGGGGCTACGGCAGGTCCACGAGATCGTGCTGCAGCTACGCGGGGAGGCCGGCGACCGCCAGGTCGCGGGCCCGGCGCGGGTCGGCTTCACCCAGGTCTACGGCGCGCCGGGAGTCAGCGCGTGCACGGTGCTCAGTCGCTGAGCACGGCGCGTCAAGTCCAGCTCATCTCGTATCCGGAGGTCGAGCCGCGTACGAGTGACTTCCGCGTCGTCGAGGTGCCCGTGCGCGCGCCCCGACCGGGAGAGGTCCTGGTCCGCAACACCTGGACGTCCGTGGACCCCGGGCTGCGGCTGCGGCTGACGGAGACCGGGCCGGCCGGTTACTTCGCCGCGTTCGGCCTACGCTCCGCGATGGACGGGATCATGACCGTCGGCGAGGTCGTGGAGTCCCGCGCCGACGGGTTCCGTCCGGGCGACACCGTCTGGCACGCGTCCGGCTGGCGCGACTACGCCGTCGTCGCGGCCGGGACGCCGGCGCTCGGCGGTCTCGGCACGCTCACCCGGCTCGACACCGATCTGGCTCCGCCGCAGCGCTACCTCGGACCGCTCGGCGGCATGGGCCTGACCGCCTACGCCGGGCTCTTCGACGTCGCGGGTCTGCGCACCGGCGACGTCATCTGGGTGTCGGCCGCGGCCGGTGCGGTCGGAAGCCTCGCGGCGCAGTTCGCGAAGCTCCGCGGGCATCGGGTGATCGGCAGCGCCGGGACGGACGAGAAGGTCGCGTACCTGCTCGGCGAGCTCGGGCTCGACGCCGCCTTCAACCACAGGGCCGGCCCCGTGGCCGAGTTGCTGCGCGCGGCCGCGCCGGACGGTATCGACGTCTACTTCGATTGCGTCGGCGGCGACCACCTCGAAGCGGCGCTCGGGGCGCTGCGCCGGCGGGGACGGGTGGCGCTCTGCGGAGCCGTCTCCCAGTACGGGCGCCGGGCGCGCGGGCCGGCCAACCTGTTCCAGGCGACCGCCAACGACCTCACGCTGCGCGGGTTCCGCGGCAGCAGCTTCCTGCACCGCATGGACGCGATGGTGCGCGAGGTCAGCGGCTGGCTCGCCGACGGCCGGCTGCGCTACCGCGAAACGATCGTCGACGGCCTCGAGCGCGCGCCCGAGGCGCTCGCGCGGATGCTGGCCGGCGACACGATCGGCAAGACGCTCGTGCGGCTCTCGTGACCATATGGTCTGGCTCGCAAGTTCGCGCACGTATTCGCTCGCCGAAGACGCTCGCTTGGCTCGGCGAGCGGGTCAGCGATCGAACCCGTAGCCGATGCTCATAAAAACGGGTTCACATACGTAAAGCCCTCCCGATGGAGGGTGATAAGCGTGCCCCTTGACTTCGCGGCCCGGCGAGTGGTCGGGTTGTCGCGCCAGTTGCCAACACGCCGAACGGCGCAGCAACAGCAGAACGTCAACCGAGAGGGGATGGGCTATGTGGATGTTGTTCAGCAAGCGCATGTCGGCGGTGGCCGTCGGGGCGTTGACGGCCGCGCTCGCAGTCTCCGCGGATGCTGTTGCGGCTGAGCATGACGTGGTTTTCCCTGCAGGCGTGGCCTGCGAGTTCGAACTGGCACTGGACCTTGCGGGCGGCGACAAGCGGGTCGAGCGCACGTTCGTGGACGCCGACGGCAAGCCGGTGCGGATGCTTTCGGCGGGTGTCGGCTCCCAGCTCACGTTCACAAACCTCTCCAACGACGCGACGGTCGCCTTGCCCGCCAACGGCGCCGTCACGCGTACCGTGTTCAACGCCGACGGATCACAGACGGTGACGGCGACCGGGCACAACGTGCTGATCCTGTTCCCCGCGGACGTGCCCGCTGGACCCTCGACGACGCTCTACGTCGGCCGCGTGGTGTTCAGAGTCGACGCCCAAGGAGTGTTCACGCTGGAGTCGACGCGCGGCACGGCAAGGGACATCTGCGCCGCGCTGTCATGACGCTCTGGCCGAAGATCGTGAGCCACCTCCCTCCCCATCGGCCACGTAAGGCTCGCGGTCGAGCCATCGACGGTCGGCTCGACCGACGGTTCCGGACCGTCGGGGAGGGTTTGGCGTAGCTCAAGCGATCAGGCGCGCAGCTCGCTCATGTTGCGGGCGCTGATCTTTGCGTGGCGCAGCGACTGTCCGGGGTCGGCGCTCCCACCCGGGGCGTTGTCCTGCTCGTAGTTCGAGTTGTGGAAGCCCTTCGCACCGATGTTCGAGTAGAACCCCTGGAAATCGATGTCGCTTCGCGGGTCCCCGAAGGGAATGATGTTGTAACCGTTGCCCACCCCCGGCGGCTGACCCGTGCTGTCACCGTCCTTGGTGTGGAAGAGGCCGTAGCGCTTGGTCTGCCTCGCGACCTGGCCGGTCGGGTCGAAGATGTCCTCGACGCGGTTGCCCGCCCAGTCGTAACGCCAGCGCCACTGATGCTGGGCGACGTGCGCCCAATAGATGTCCAACTCGATGACGCACAGATCCGGGTCGGTGATGTCCAGGTAGTGCTGCATGAGACGCTTTCCAGACTCCCCACGGACCTGGGTGGGGGGAATCGGCGCGCCCGTGACGCGATCCTCTGTGACGGTTACCATCGGGCCGTCCTGGAGGAAGTTGTACGCCGGCGAGTGGTTGTGCGGGTAGAGGTGGATGCCCCACTGCAGGCTGATCTCGTTGAGCGCCTCCCACTTCTCACCGGAGACGGTCCACGGCTCGATGTTGCGGTCGTTGGCGCTCGTCGGGTCGTTGCCGGTGCCCATGTAGGGCATTCCGAGAATCGATGCGAACTCCAGCTCGGTCTGGTAGCGCTCGAAGTCGTTCGTCGACATGCCACCGCCCGGGCTGTTCGGGCCCGGCCAGGTGTTCGGGATGAAGCCGTGGTTGCCGATCGCCTCGAGCTCGAACTCGTCGAGGAAGCCCCGGAGCGTGCGCCCGTAGGCCAGGTAGGCCGCGCGCGATGCCGGCGTGGTGACACCGCCGGGCGCCGGGTTCGGCGCAGCCCCGCCGGGGTTGTTGGCGTTCTGCCCGTAGCCTGCGAACTCGATCTGCTTGAAGCCGACACCCCTCAAGAACTCGAGCAGCTCCAGCCAGCCGCCAGGCAGCGGCACGAGCGGCCCGAGGTCGTTCGGGTCGTCCGGAAAGTCGGGCCCGCCGACGAAGCCCATCGTCGGGGGCACTCCCAACGCCGCGCTCGCTGCGATCCCGACCCTTCCAGGAACGTCTCGCTGGGTGAAGGTGATCGTGCCCAGCTTCCCGTCGGGGATGAGCCGCCCACTCGGGGCCTTTGTGGCCTTTGCCTTCGTAGCGGCGAACACGTTCCCCGGGCCGACTGAGCACGCCGCGGCCGCCACCGCACCCGCACCCGCCAGAAGCTGCCGCCGGCTGATCGTCCTCTCCAAGGCCTCCCTCCGACTCAGTGTACGGCGGTTGCCCCTCATGAAATTTCTCCTCTCCGCCCCGAACGGGGCAAACCGGGCAGCCTCGCGGGCACCCGGTTCGGTGGTTGACGCTACGGCGTTCCGACACCCCCGCCGACGAACTCGACCCAGTTGAGATTGAACAGGTTGTTGCCGGTCGCCCCGCCGTCGACCGAGCGGAACACCAGGAACAGCCGATCCGTCCCCGTCATCGCGAGCGGCACGGTCTGGCTCGACCACGTGCCGGTCCCGCCGGTGGACGTCAGGTTCGCCGTCGCCAGCACCGGCCCGTCCACCGCGCCCTGCCGGACCTCGACCGCCGCGAGCGGCGATCCGACCGTCCTGCCGTTGCCAGCGTCGGCGACGCGGAGCGTCACCGAGCTGATGTTCTGCAGGTTGAACGGTCCGTTGAGCTCGATCCAGTCGCCGTTGGAGAGGCTGCCGCGATGTTCGCCGCCGCCCTCGTCGGTGTTGGTGGCGACGTTCGTCCCGGACTGGTTGAGCGCGTGCTCGACCTGCTGCTTGCGCTGGCGGATCCGGGTCTCGCCGATCGTCGTCAGCGTCGGGACGCCGCCGGGGCCGCCCTTGTCCGTGTAGCGGACGTTGATGACGCCGAACACGTTGCCGCCGTGCGAGATGTCGTCCGGGATCGTCTGCAGCGAGCCGCTGCAGCCGGTCTTGGACTCCTCGGCATGGCCGTGCGTGTCATGGCCGAGCACGAACGTCACCTGCACGTCGGCGCAGTTGACGGTTCCGTCCTCGGGATCGGTCACCGTGACGGCGTACGGGATCTGATCGCCGAACGCGAACGTCCCGCCCTCCACGGGCTGGCTGATCGTGATCGTCGGGCTCGTGTTGCCGACCGTGATCACCGTGCTCGTCGAGGTCTGCTGACCCGAGGAGTCGAACACCGTCAGCCTCGCGGTATAACGACCACGCTGGCTGTAGGTGTGCGTCGGGTTGGGCTCGATCGAGGTCGGCGTGCCGTCCCCGAAGTCCCACTCGAAGCGGATCGAGTCGCCCGGGTCCTCGTCGAGCGAGCCCTCGCTCGAGAAGTTGACCGTCAGCGGCGCCGGGCCGTCGGTCCGGTTGGTGACGATCACCGCCTTCGGCGCCCGCTGGCCCTTCACGTACTCCCACTTGTACATGCCGGCGTCCGGGTTCACGTTGAAGAACGAGTCGCCGTAGGTCAGCAGGTAGAACGCGCCGTCGTCCCCGAACTGCATGTCCATCGGCGTGTCGCACTCGAAGAAGAAGGCCGTCGAGCCGACCGCGCCGCAGTCCAGGAAGTTGTTCATCTTGAACACGCGGTTCTGCGAGTCGAGCTTGACCTCGCGCATCGTGTCACGCGTGAACTCGCCGACGATGACGGACTCGTCGTAGTACGGCGGGAACTTCTTCGGGTTCGGGTTGTCCGGGTCGTAGTTGTACTTCGCGCTGCCGTGCGGCCCGACGCCGCCCGTGCCGAACTCCGGGAACAGCCGCGGGCACTCCGTCAGCGAGCCGGGAGCATTCGGGCCGGGCGTGGGCTGGGTGTATGCCTGGCACGGGGTACCGAGCAGCTGGCCCGGGGCGTTGTCGTTGTACGAGTACCAGATCTCCGGGTTCGTGACCGGCGGGACCTCCGCGCGCCCCGGCTCGACCGTCGGGCCGCCCTCGAGGTTCCAGCGCGAGGTGTTCGGGATCGTCGCGCCGGAGCAGTTCGCGATGAACTCCGGCGTCGCAGTCGCCGGCACGCCCTGGGTGTTCGGGTTCGGGGCGGGCGTGAGCGGTGTCGTGGCCGGCCACTCGTGGTGGCTCCACTTGAAGAAGCCGAGATCGCGCTTGTAGCAGACCGGCCAGCCGTAGTTCGCGGGCGCCCGCACGATCTCGAAGCGGCCTGTGCCCGCCGGACCGCGGCTGCGGACGTTGACGCGCGAGTCCGGCGAGTAGTCACTGACGTACGCCACGTCGTTCTCGTCGACCTGGATGCGGAACGGGTTCCGGAAGCCCATCGCGTAGACCTCGGCGCGGGTCTTCTGCTGCGGGGCGCCGGCCATGAGCGGGAACAGGTTCCCGCCCGGGATCGTGTACGCACCGGTGCCCGACCCGAAGTCGGCCTTGTTGGCGTCAGCAGCGGAGATGTCGCCGTCCTTGACCGTGAAGCGCAGCACCTTGCCGCGCAGGTCGTTGGTGTTCAGCGCGCCACGGCGGGCGTCGGCGGACGGACGCTGGAACCAGCCGCCCTCCTGCGCCGTCGCGATCGCCAGCGTCGCACCGGTCAGCGCGGCGCCGTCACCCGTCAGCGACGGCTGATCGGCCTGCTGCAGCGCGCGCCGGAAGTAGACGCTGGTCGTCGCCGCGGCCGAGTTGACCGGCCCGCCGGTCACCTGGACGTTGTTGGCGCCGACCGAGCTGAGCGCCTCTAGCGCCGTGTCGATCTGCGCGGCGGTGGCGTCGAACGGCAGCGCGGCGGTCGTCTGGCCCTTGAACGTCAGCGTGAACGTGCCGCCGGTCGCGCCCTGCGCGCGGACGGTCTGCTGCTCGTCCGTGAGCTGGTCATTGAACGGGCCCATGCCGCCGGCGTTGATGCCGCCCGCGGGCGTGTCGTCACCCGTGACCATCCACAGGTTGTTGTGCTCGTCGAAGTCGATGTCACCTGCGACGTGGCAGCACTCCTGGCGGTTGACCGGCACCCGCAGGATCTGCTGCTCGGAGTCCAGGTCCAGGCGCGGCCCGTTCGCGTCCTCCACGAACTTGAAGCGCGAGAGCTGGAAGTAGCCGACCCACGGATCCCAGCCTGCCTTCGTCGGCGCGCTGTTGGGCGAGTTGGTCGCCGGCGTGGTTTGCGTGACGATCTCGCCGGTCGACAGCTTCACGTCGGTGACCGTCTGCGGCGAGTAGTACAGGTACACCCACTTGTTGGTGGCGAAGTTCCGGTCGATCGCCGGGCCGTAGAGCCCGTCCTCCGAGTTCGTGTAGATCCGCTGCGTCAGCGGCACGGTCGGAGCCGCGAAGTCGGCCAGGATGGCGGTGGTCCCCGTCACGGGGTTGTGCAGGCGGACCGTGCCGGTGCGCGCGGTCTGGATGACCCGCCCGTCCGGGAGCTGGTCGAAGCCGATCGGCTCGTTGAGGTTCGGCGGCGCAGCTGATCTTGGTCTGCGCGTAGTTGCGCAGTACGGTCGCGCCGCAGTCGCTGTAGACGGGGTCGGCCTCGCCGGCGGCCCAGCTGATGCCACCCCTCAGGAGCCTCGTCAGCGCCGCGTCATACGCGGCCGTGGTGTTGCCGAGCCCGGTGTAGAACGAGCGCCCGCCCCGGTAGTCCTTGCACCAGGACAGCGGATGGTCGAATTCCATCGTGCCGCCCTCGATCCCGTCCACCGTGTTGCCCTGGGGCTGCGGCGTGAACGGATCCTCGACGACGGTGTTCAGAACGTGCGACAGGCCGCGGACGTTCGCGGTGAAGTTGTACCAGTGATCAGTGCGGTTCCAGTACTCCGGCAGCGTCTTGGTCGCGTCGTGTACGCGGTCGTAGACCTTGACCGTGCCCGACTGCGAAGCGGTGCGACCGGATGAGCGCGTGCCGAGGATGTCGGTCATGAACTGCCAGCTCGGATCGGTCTCGACCGCCGAGCCGACACCGACAAAACCGCCGCCGAGCGCGAAGTACTCCTCGAAGTTCGCCCGCTGGGCGTCGGTGAGCGGGCTGGCCGCTCCCGTGTTGAGGAACACCACCGCTCGGTACTGCTCAAGCTTCTTGACCGAGAACTGGTCCCCGACGTCCGCCGGCGACGGGGCCGTCACCGAGAACCCGGCCGACTTGCCGGCTGACCGGATCGCGCCGACACCCGCCTTCGAGAGCGCATCGTCGGCGCTCGCTCACCACCAAGACCTTGTAATCCGCGGCCGCAGCCGTCGGCGGCGACCGCAAGCGCCAGGGTCGTAAGCATCAAAGCCGCGAACGAAGTCGCGCGCCCCACGCGTCGGCTCACCATCGACCTCTCCCCCTCCGGTGGCACTGAGCCCAGTCAGACTCTTGAGATCGGCTGACGGGCGGCGTAAGCCTACGCCCCATGCAACGCAGCTGTCAAAGACTTTTGCCCGTTCGAGCACGAAAGGCATACTCCCGAACCGGCAAAGATGCAGCCACCCGACAACCACGGTGCAGCGGCCCCTCTCGTCAGCGCCGCGCTCCTCGCCATACCGCTGAACGTCCGCGGGCGAGGTCGCCCGCCGTTCGCTGAATCGCAACATGCGCCGCTGCCGACGTCGACAGGGTGATCCTGTGCTTCGAGCCCTCTGGCTGCTCGTCGTCTCCTTGGGCCTCGTGCTCGCCGGCCCGGCCACCGCCACGCCGGGTGAGCCCCGATCCGGTTGAGGTGACCACCGACAACGAGACCCCGGTCCTCTACGACGACGACCGGGGCGGCAACGCCTCCGGCGACGACCCGGCGATTTGGGTGCACCCGACCGACTCCAGCCAGAGCATCGTGATCGCGACCGCCAAGGAGGGCGGGCTGCGTGTATACGACCTCGCCTCCGCCGAGCTGCAGTCGATCGCCGCCGACCCGGCGCCGCGCGCCGACGGCGTGGACGGCCGCTACAACAACGTCGATCTCGCCTACGACATCCCGCTCGGCGGCGAGGTCGTCGACGTCGCGGTGGTCTCTGACCGCTACAACGACCAGCTCCGGTTCTGGGTGATCGACCCGCGAGGCGCGGACGCCGCGACGCCACTGACCGAGGTGACCGCGCGGGAGCAGGAGTTCGTGTTCAGCGAGGACCGCGCCGAGGTCGACGAGGAGCACACGGCGTACGGCGTCGCGGTCTACCAGCCCGGCGACGGCACGACGTATGCCGTGGTGACCCAGGAGGGCGAGACGGCGATCGCCACCGTGCGCCTGGTGACCGACGGCGAGGCGATCGGCTACACCGACATCACCCACCTCGAAATGCCCGGCGAGTTCCCGCTGCCCGACGGCAGCATCTGGGTGCCGTGCGAGGAGCCCGGCATCGGTCCCCAGCTCGAAGGGGTCGCGGTCGACCAGCGCACAGGCACCCTCTACGCCACACAGGAGGACGTCGGGCTGTGGCGGATCGAGCTGCCGCTCGGCTCGAGCGAGCCACGCCTGCTCGACAAGGTCGCCGACTTCGGCGTGCACGACGCGTGGAACGAGGAGGCCGAGGAGTGCGAGCCAATCGACCCCGACGCGCCGTCCTACGGCGGCCCGAACCTTGTCGCCGACGCCGAGGGCGTCGACATCTACTACGGCCCTGGCCGCACCGGCTACGTGCTGGTCTCCAGCCAGGGTGACGACCGGTTCGCGGTCTACACGCTGGTCGGGCGCAACCGATCGCTCGGCACGTTCCGGGTCCGCGGCGTCGGCGTCGACGACGTCAACGGCTCCGACGGCTTGGCGGTGACCAACCGCCCCGTCGGCGAGTACGGCGAGGGCGTGCTCGTCACCCACGACGAGCCCGAGACCGGCGACGACGTCGACCCTGACCGGGACCCCACGGGCTTCTCCTACGTGCACTGGAGCGAAATCGCCGACGCGCTCGACCTGCGGGTCGACACCACCTCGGGCAACGACCCGCGGCTGCGGTAACCCTCCCGGACCAGCTCTCCAGAGCCCACTCGGACGGGCCGGCGATCGCGAACCTCGCTTCCCAATTGCGTCGCCGTCGGGAGATCAGCGCGCTCGGAATCTGCGCGAACTTCCGAGCGACAGCACTAAGGGACGACGACCGCGCGGCCCACGACCGCGCTGTCTCGCAGCCGGCGGTACCCGTCGATCGCGCCGTCGAGCGAGAGCCGTTCGAGCTCGATGTCGAAGACACCGGCGCGCGCGAGCTCGACGACCTCTCGCAGCTCGGGCAGCGTTCCGCCGCTGTTCCGGCTGACCGACCATTGCCGCGGCAGCTTCTTCGACGCCGTCGGGAACGTGCCGCCGCCGAGGCCCACGATCGTCACGTGTCCGTCCCATTCCACGATGCCCGCGGCGAGCTCCAGCGTCGTCTGCGACGGCGACGAAGTCGAGCACGAGCGCCGCGCCGTCCGGTCCCGTCTCCTCGCGCACGCCGGCCGCGTCGAGCCCGTTCGCGTCGAGCGCCGCATGCGCGCCCGCCGCGAGCGCGAGCTCACGCGCCTCTGCGCGCAGGTCGATCGCGATCACGCGCGCCGGCGTGAGCGCGCGCAGCAGCTGGATCGCAATGTGCCCGAGGCCGCCGGCGCCGATCACGACGACGCTCGAGCCGGGACGCAGGGGCAGCTGCTGCCGCAGCGCGTGGTAGGGAGTGAGCCCTGCGTCGGCCAGCGGGGCCGCGAGCGCGGGGTCGAGACCGCCGATCGGCACGAGCAGGCGCGGCGACGGTACGAGCAGGTACTCGGCGAGCCCGCCGTCGGACCCGAGCCCGCCGCCGACCCGCTCCGGCGGCCGGCGGAGGCAGATGTTCTCGGCGCCGGCGACGCAGTTGCGGCACGAGCCGCAGCCCCAGAGGGGATAGACGAGCACCGCGTCGCCCTCGGTGAATCCGCCGGCGCCGGCGCCGAGCGCGGCGACCGTTCCCGCGGTCTCGTGCCCCAGCGTGAACGGAAGCTGCCACGGCATCGTGTCGGGCGGCCAGTCCATGATCTCGATGTCCGAGTGGCAGAGCCCTGCGCTGCCGACCCTGACGAGCACCTCGCCCGGCCCCGGCTCCGGCACCTCGACGTCGCGGAGCTCGGGCTCGGCCTGCCAGCGGACGAGTTGGACCGCCTTCATCGCGTCGCACCGAGCGCGCCCGCGGGCCGTCGCGAGCGTCCGATCGCCTCGGCGGCGGCGCGGCCCTCGGAGATCGCGTGCGACGCCTTCCTCGGCACGAGCGCGTCGCCGATCACGCGTACGGTGCCGGCGTCGGGGACGAGCGCGCTCCAGTCGCGCGCCACGCGCTCGCCGACCACGACGACCGTGTCGGCGGGCACGCTCTCGGTGGCGCCCGACATGGTGCTCCGCAGCTCGGCGGCGTCCGCGCCGACGCTGTCGAGCGCCGTGAACGGCAGCACCCGCAGCGGCGTGCCGCGCAGCCGCGCCAGCAGCTGGGCGCGGCCCTCCGGCGGCAGCGAGGCCGCGAAGGCCGCACCGGGCGTCGCCACCGTGATCGTCTCGAAGCCTGCGCGGACGCCGAGCTCGACGGCGCTCGCGCACGGCCACCAGCCGAACCCGTCGTCCACGACCAGCAGGCTGCGCCCGCTCAAGCCGCGACCGATCGCAGACGACGACGGCAGCGCCCGCTCGATGCCCGGAAGGCGCGGTAGGACCTCGGCGCTGCCGACGGCGATCACGACCTCGTCGAAACCGGCGAGGTCGTCCGCGCCGGCCGTCGTCCGCAATCGCAGGTCGACGTCCTCCAGCGCGGCCCCGTAGAAGTCCAGCAGCGCTCGCCATCCGCTGCGCTGTGGCGCCGCCGCCGCCACCGCGAGCGCTCCACCGATCGCGTCGCGCTCGTCGAACAGCACGACCTCGCGGGACCCGGCCAGCGTGGTCGCGCATTCCAGCCCGGCCGGCCCGGCCCCGACGATCGCCACGCGTCCGGCGCCGGACTCCGCGCCGTGCCTGACCACGAGCGGCGCGGCCGGGCGGCGCTCCGCGCCGGGCGGCCCCAGATCCGGGTTGACCGAGCAGAGGAGCACCGGGTCGAAGGCGCGGCAGTCCTCGTTGCAGGCGACGCACGGGCGGACCTCGGCTGCGCGTCCGGCGAGCAGCTTGCGCGGCATGTCGGGATCGGCGATCAGCGCGCGCGCCATGCCGACCAGGTCGGCCCCGGCGGCCAGCGCCGCCTCGATCGTGTCCGGCGTGCGGAACGCCTGGGAGACCAGCAGCGGACCGTCGAGCAGCGGCCGGATCGCGGCGACGTGGGCGAGCAGCGGCGGCTCCTCGGTCGCCATGTCGCGCACGTACGTCGTCCGCACGCCGACCGTCAGGTTCACGTAGTCGACGAGCTCGTCGACGTGCGGGAGCAGCTCGCACAGGCCCTCGAGCGTCAGTCCGGCCTCCTCGCCGCCGTCCGTGGACAGCCGGATGCCGACGACGGCGTCCGGGGCCGACGAGCGGATCGCCTGCACGATCCGGGCGACGAGCTCGAGCCGTGGGCCCGGCCGGCGGTTCGTGACGGCCGACAGGAACTGGGCCAGCAGGTAGCCGTGCGCCGCGTGCAGCTCGACCACCTGGAAGCCCGCCTCGAACGCGTTGACCGCCGAGACGCGGAAGCCCTCGACGATCGCGTCGATCTCGCCGTCGGTCAGCGCCCGCGGTCGCACCGGCTCGCGCGGCGAGCGCACCGCCGACGGGGCCACCGGGTGGAACCACAGCTCGGCGCCGGTCGTCTCGCGGCCGAGGTGGACCAGCTGGCAGGCCGCGACCGCGCCCTCGGCGCGGATCGCCTCGGCGCGCGCGGCCAGCCCCGGCAGGGCCTCCGGGCGCCACGCCTCGGTCGTGATCCTGCGCCGCCACGTCGACTCCGGAGCCACGACCGTGCCGCCGACCGTCAGCATCGCCGCGCCGCCGGCCGCGCGGCGGCGCCAGTAGTCGGCGTCCTCCGGCAGCGGGAGACCGTCCTCGATGATCCCGCGCGCGTGCGCGGTGCCCACCAGCCGGTTGCGCAGCGTCAGCCGGCGCAGGTCGAACGGCTCGGCCGCGCGCACCGGTCAGACCCGCGGGCCTCTGCCTCCGACGAGCTCGAGGTAGCCGGCCGCGTCGGCCTTCACCTCGCCCCAGAGGACCTCCAGCACCAGCTTGCTGATCCTCCACGCGCCGTCCTCGCGCCGGAGCTCGTCGTGGTAGCGCCCGACGAGCAGCCGCGGCTGCTCGGGATCCTCCTCGAACAGCTGATGCGACGTGTGGTACACGAGCGCCTTCGCGTTGTCGCCGTCGACTTCGACGTGGTAGACGCTGAGCAGGTGGTGCTGCCACACGACGGTCTTGTTCCAGTCGGAGATCCAGCTCGCGACCGCGTCGCCGCCGCTGACCGGCTCGGCGTTCCCGTACTGGGCCCACACGTCGTCGGCCAGGACGCTGCGCAGGCCGTCGTCGTCGAAGCGGTCGATCGTCGACGCGTAGCGGTACAGGACGTCGGTGATCTCGAGGCGATCCTGGATGGCGCGGATCGCGGGATCGGCGCTGAGGGTCGTGGCCGTCATGTCAGCCGACCTTCATCCAGACGCTCTTGGTCTGCGTGAAGTCGTCCAGCGAGGCCTCGCCGAGATTGCGGCCGTGGCCGGACTGCTTGACGCCGCCGTAGGAGACCGCCGGGTTGACCATCTGGTACGTGTTGACCCACACGGTGCCGACGCGCAGCGCGCGCGCCGCACGGTGGGCGCGCCCCAAGTCGTTCGTCCACACGCCGGCGGCCAGCCCGTACTCGACGTCGTTGGCGATCCGGTAGGCCTCCTCCTCGGACGAGAACTTCAGCACCGACATCACGGGCCCGAAGATCTCCTCCTGGGCGATCGTCATGTCGTTGCGCACGCCGGTGAACACGGTCGGCTCGTGGAAGTAGCCGCGATCGCCGTGGCGTGAGCCGCCGAGCGCGAGCTCGGCGCCCTCGTCCTCGCCGATGCGCACGTAGCGCATGATGCGCTCGAGCTGGGCGGCCGACACGACCGGGCCCATGTCGGCGTTCGGGTCGAACCCACCGCCGATGCGGATCCCGCGCGACTGCTCGACGATCCGGTCCACGACCTGGTCGTGGACGCTCTCGTGCACCAGCACCCGGGTGCTGCACGTGCAGACCTGCCCCGACGCTCCCCACACGCCGCTCATCGCGGTCGCCGACGCGCCGTCGAGGTCCGCGTCCGGGAAGACGATCAGCGGGCTCTTGCCGCCGAGCTCGAGGCTCACGCGCTTCACGCGCGCCGCGGCGCCCGCCTGGATCGCGCGCCCGGTCTCGTTGGAGCCGGTGAACGTGACCGCGTCGACCTCGGGGTGGGCGACGAGTGCCGCGCCGACGGTCTCGCCGACGCCCTCGACGACGTTGAACACGCCGGGCGGGATCCCCGCCTCCAGCGCCAGCTCGGCGACCACGACGGCCGTCATGGGCGTCTGCTCCGCCGGCTTGAGGACCACGCTGTTGCCTGCGCTGAGCGCGAACGTGGCCATCGCCGCGGCTGCCGTGGGACCGTTCCAGGGAGAGATCGCCGCCACCACGCCGAGCGGCTCGCGCACCTGGTAGACGGCGAACTCGTGCGGCACGGCGGGAATGCTGCCTTGGAGCTTGGAGGGCCAGCCGGAGTAGTAGTCGATGCCGTCGACCGCGAACTGGACGATGAACCCGGCGTACATGCGCAGCAGTCCCGAGTCGATGACGTCGAGCTCGGCGAGCTCGTCGCCGTGCTCGGCGATCAGCGCCGAGAGCCTGCGCAGCCGCCGCTCCTGCTCGAGCGGAGGCAGGTGGCGCCAGCGCCCGTCGTCGAACGCCGCGCGCGCGGACCGCACGGCGCGCTCCACATCTGCAGCCGACCCGGCCGCCGCCGTCGCGACCTGCTCGCCGCTGGCGGGATCGATCACCGGCATCGTCGCGCCGTCGAGCGACGGTACGGCCTCGCCGTCGATGACGTGGCCGAACAGCGACCGGTCGAGCTGCCGGGCGGCGGCGGCAGAGATCGGGTACGTGGAGGGGTCGGTCAGGACGCTCATTGCCGGGTTCTCGCTCTCCTCGGTTCTCCTCTGCGGGCCAGCTCAGCTGATCTGACCCTACTTCGGTTCAGACTATGGCTCCACCGGCAGGCTGTCAAGACCGGTGACGTGACTTCAGTTGCCGAGTCGCTTGACAAAGCTGGCGATCGGATGCTCTAATCCTTCTCGACCTAAACTCAGTTCAGTTTGGCGAGGAGAGAATTGGCGACATGACCGCCGCCACGCAAGAGGCACCCAGCCGCAACGGGAACGGACCCGCGCCGCCAGTGCTGCGGATCGCAGGGCTGTCGAAGACCTTCGGGGCCACCCGCGCGCTGATCGACGCGTCGCTCGACATCAGGCCCGGCGAGATCCACGCGCTCGTGGGCCAGAACGGCTCGGGCAAGTCGACGCTGATCAAGACGCTCGCCGCCTATCACACCCCGGACCCCGGCAGCGAAGCCGAGATCGACGGGGTGCAGTTCGGCCTCGGGCACGCGGTCCCCGACGGGCTGCGCTTCGTGCACCAGGACCTCGGCCTCATCCTCGAGCTCAACGCCATGGACAACCTCGCGCTGCACGGCGGCTTCGCTCGCGGCGCGATCGGCCGCGTGCGCTGGAGCGAACAGGAGCGGGAGACCCATCGCGTGCTCGCGCGCTTCGGCGTCGATCTCGACATCCACCGCCCGCTCGCCGCAGCGACGCCGGTCGAGCGAACCGTCGTCGCGATCGCCGCAGCGTTGCAGGGCTGGCGCGGCGGCAGCGGAGTCCTCGTCCTGGACGAGCCGACCGCGGTCCTCCCGCACGACGAGGTCGAGCGGCTCTTCGCGATGGTCCGCGAGGTCCGCAGCGCCGGCACGAGCGTGCTCTACGTCTCGCACCGTCTCGACGAGATCTTCGAGCTCGCCGACCGCGTGACCGTCCTGCGCGGCGGCCGCGTGATCGCCACCCATGCGGTCGCCGACATCGACGCCGCCGGTCTGGCGAGCCTCATGGTCGGCGAGGAGGTCGACCCGGACTACCGCGCGCCGGTGGCTGCGCGCCCCGACGCGCCCGTGGTCCTCGAGGCGCGGGACGTCCACGGCCGCTGGCTGCGCGGCGTCGACCTCGACGTCCACCGCGGTGAGATCCTCGGGATCGCGGGCCTGGCCGGGGCGGGCGTGCTCGAGCTGCCGTATGTGCTGGCCGGCTGCGCGCCGCACGCGGTCACCGGCCGCATGCGCCTTGCCGAGCGATCGCCCGAATGGAGCGACGTCGCCGACGCCCGGGACCTCGACATCCCTCTCGTCCCCGCCGACCGCGGGCGTGAGGGGATCGTCGCGGAGTTCGCCGTCAGCGAGAACCTGTCGCTGTCCGTGCTCGGGCGCCTCGGCCGCCGCGGGTGGCTCGACAAGCGCGCCGAGGCGGAGGCCGTCGCCCAGTGGACGCAGCGACTCGGCGTCGTCGCGGCCGGCCCCGACGCGCCGATCTCGACGCTCAGCGGCGGCAACCAGCAGAAGGTCGTGGTGGCGCGCTGCCTCGTGCGCGACCCGGCGCTGCTCGTCCTCTGCGAGCCGACGGCAGGCGTCGACATCGGGACGCGCGTGGCCATCTACGAGCTGATCGCGGAGCTGTCACGAGCCGGCCTGACCGTCGTTCTCTCCTCTTCGGACGCCGGCGACGTGCTCGCCATGTGCACGCGCGTGGTGGTCCTGAGGGAAGGCAAGATCGCCGCCGAGCTGGGCGGCGAAGGACTCACCGAACACGCGCTTGTAAGCGCCATGGAGGGAAAGGATCGATGACCCCGACAACAGTGACCGAGGCCGCCACCGCGCAGGCCGCAGGCGAGCACGCGGCGCCGGCGCCCAGCCGGCCGCAGCTGGCGACGCGCCTCGCGCGCGGCCTCGCCTTCGACCGCATCGGCGCGGTCTACGTCTGGCTGGGGATCATCGTGCTGTTCTCGGTCTGGGTCCCGGAGACGTTCCCGAACCTGGCGACGGCGAAGCAGATCCTCAACGCCAACGCGATCACCGCGCTCGCGGCGCTGTCGATCACGATCCCGCTGGCGGCACGAGTCTTCGACCTGTCGTTCGCGGGCGTGATGACGCTCACCGGTGTGGCCGTCGCCCACCTGATCGCGAAGGACGGGGTTCCGCTCGTCCCGGCGATCGCGTTGGCGCTGGCCGTCGGCCTCGGGATCGGCCTGATCAACGCGGTCGTGGTCGTCGTCATGAAGATCGACTCGTTCATCGCCACGCTCGCTACCGGGTCGCTGATCGCCGCGCTCGTGACCATGATCACGAACGAGGTGCCGATCACCGACGCCAAGCTCGGCACGGAGTTCGCCAAGATCGGCCAGACGAGCATCGACGGCATCACGCTCCCGGTCTTCTACTGCGCCGTCGTCGCGGTGGCCATCTGGTACCTGCTCGAGCACACGGCCACGGGCCGGCGCCTCTACGCCACCGGCTTCAACGCGGATGCCGCGCGGCTCGCGGGCGTGCGCGTCGACCGGCTGCGATTCATGTCGCTGGTCGTGTCGGGCGGCCTCGCCGGCGCCACCGGGATCATCCTCGCCTCGATGCTCGGAAGCGGTTCGCCGACCGCGGGCACCCCGTACCTGCTGCCGGCGTTCGCCGCGGCGTTCCTGGGCGCGACCCAGCTCAAGCACGGGCGCTTCAACGCCGGCGGGACGATCATCGCCGTCCTCCTGCTCGGGACCGGCGTCACCGGGCTCGCGCTGGCCAACGCGCCGCAGTGGGCCGGGGACATGTTCGTCGGGGTCGTCCTGATCGCCGCCCTCGCCCTGACCGGCCTCCAGCGCCGCACCACCAGCAGCGGGCGCCGCGCCGGCTGACCGCCGCAACCAACTCCATCACGTCAAACCTGTAAGAGGAGGAGAGGTACATGTCCGTCAATGGTTTGAGGAGCCATGCCCGCAAGGGTCTGGGGCTTCTCGTGCTCGGCGCCGCGCTCGTCGCGGCGACGGGCTGCGGTGACAGTGAATCGAATGCCGGCGCCGCGACTCAGGGAGCTGCCGGTCCGGGAGTGGCGAAGGCGCAGGCGCTGGCAGAGAAGGCCACGACGCGGCCGACGAGCATCGGGCTCGAGAAGCCGATCGGCAAGGACGTCCCGGCCGGCAAGAAGATCGTCTTCATCAGCTGCGGCGTCGAGGCCTGCGAGATCCAGGGCGACATCATCAAGCAGGGCGCGGCCGACCTCGGCTGGACCGCCTCGACGATCGGCACCGACGGTTCGCCCGAGCAGCTCCAGAACGCCTTCGAGACGGCACTTCGCCAGGGCGCCGACGCGGTGATCCTCAACGCCGTCAACCGCGACGCGGTCGCCAAGCAGATCGAGAAGGCCGAGCAGCAGGGCGTCCCGTTCGTGACGTGCTGCAGCATCGAGGCCGAGGGCGACGGGATCCTCAGGAACGTCGGCGGGAAGGAGAACAGCGCCGTCATCGGCGAGAACCTCGCGGCCCAGATCGTGGCGGACAGCAAGGGCGATGCGAGCACGCTGTTCGTCAACATCTCGGCCTTCCAGATCCTGCAGGCGCTCGCCGGCCAGCTCGAGAGCTCGTACAAGAAGTTCTGCCCCGACTGCGAGTACGGGACGGTCGACATCCCGGCGACCTCGCTCGGCAAGGACGCTCCCGACCGGATCGTCTCGTACCTGCGCAGCCATCCGGACGTCAACTACGTCGTCCTGTCCGTCAGCAACGCGCTCGGCGCAGGCCTGCCCGCCGCCCTGAAGGCCGCCGGGCTCGCCGACAAGGTCAAGATCGTCGGCCAGAGCGGGGACACGCTGACCTTCCAGGACATGGCGGCCGGCAACATCGACGCCGTCGTCCCGTTCGACTACTACGCGGTCGACTACCTGATGCTCGACTCGCTGGCCCGGCACTTCGCCGGTGTTCCGGTGGAGCAGGCGCAGCCGCCGATGTGGATCGTGACGCCGGACAACATGCCCGCGGAAGCGACGGAAGGGCTGTTCCCGGTCGTCGAGAGCTACCGCGACGAGTTCAAGCAGATCTGGGGCAAGTGAGCCTCAAGCTCGGATTGAACACCGGCTACTGGGCGGCGGGTCCACCGCCGCCCGGTGCGCTGGAGTCCGTCCAGGAGGCCGAGCGCCTGGGCTTCGACTCGATCTGGACGTCGGAGGCATACGGCTGCGACGTGCTCACGCCGCTGGCGTGGTGGGGCTCGCACACCGAGAAGATCCGGCTCGGCACCGCGATCATGCAGATGAGCGCCCGTCGCCCGACCGCGGCGGCGATGGCGGCGATGACGATGGACCACCTGAGCGGCGGGCGCTTCGTGCTCGGCCTCGGAGTGTCGGGCCCGCAGGTCGTGGAGGGCTGGTACGGCGAGCCGTTCGCCAAGCCGCTGGCCCGCACGCGCGAGTACGTCTCGATCGTGCGCGACGTCGTCGCCCGCCGGGAGCCCGTCGCCTCCGACGGCTGCCACTACCGCCTGCCGGCGAACGGGCACGACGGCGTCACCGGGCTCGGCAAGCCGCTGAAGTCGACGCTGCGCCCGCTGCGCGAGCGCCTGCCGATCTACCTGGGCGCCGAGGGGCCGAAGAACATCGCGCTGACGGCCGAGATCGCGGACGGCTGGCTCGCGCTGTTCTACTCGCCGCACCACGACGCCGACCTCTACCGCCCGCGCCTCGAGGAGGGCTTCGCCAGGCGTCAGGAGCCGCACGACGGCTTCGAGGTCCTCGCATCGATCCCGTTCATCGTCCACGACGACGTCGAGCGGGCCGCGGACATGATCCGCCCGCGGTTCGCCCTGTACTTCGGCGGGATGGGGGCGCGCAGCCTGAACTTCCACCACGAGGTGGCGGTGCGGATGGGCTATGAGGCCGAGGCCGAGAAGATCCAGGACCTCTACCTCGACGGCAAGAAGGACGAGGCCGCCGCCGCCGTCCCGACGCGGCTCGTCGAGGAGCTCGCGCTCATCGGCCCGCCCGACAAGATCCGCCACGACCTCGAGGCCTGGCGCGAGTCGAGCGTCACCTCGCTGCTGATCGCCGGCCCGCCGGAGACGCTGCGCCAGGCCGCGGAGCTGGTGCTCGGATGAGCTACCGGTTCGCGACCTACGAGAAGCGCGGGCGGATCGCGTACGTCACGCTGAACCGGCCCGAGGTCATGAACGCGCTGCACCTCGAGGCGCACCTCGAGCTGGCCGAGATCTGGGAGGACTTCCGCGACGACCCCGAGGTCTGGGTCGCGATCCTCACCGGCTCCGGCGAGCGGGCGTTCTCGGCCGGCAACGACCTCAAGGCCACGGCCGAGCGGACGGCGAACGGCGGCGATATCCAAGGCGACGCCCGGCCGCCGTTCGGGCGGATCACGCGCGACTTCCACTGCCCGAAGCCGATGATCGCGGCGGTCAACGGCGTCGCCGTCGGCGGCGGGCTGGAGCTGGCGCTCGCCTGCGACATCATCGTCGCCGCCGACCACGCCCGGTTCGGGCTGCCCGAGCCGCGCGTCGGCCTGTTCGCGGGCGCCGGCGGCATCCACCGGCTGGCGCGCCAGCTGCCGTTCAAGGTCGCGATGGGGCTGCTGCTGACCGGCCGCATGTTCGGCGCCGAGGAGGCGCACCGGATCGGGCTGGTCAACGAGGTGGTGCCGCTCGCCGACCTGATGGCGACGGCGGAACGCTGGGCCGGGGAGATCCTCGAGTGCTCGCCCCTCTCGGTCCAGCTGACGAAGGAATCCGCGTTCGACGGCCTGCAGCACAGCGTCGACGACGCGCTCGCACGCGACCACGAGCGAGTGCGACGGCTGCTCGCGTCGGCCGACTTCGTCGAGGGGCCGAAGGCGTTCTCGGAGAAGCGCAAACCACAGTGGACGGGACGGTGAACGATGCTGGATGAGGCGAGCGCGGGCTTCATCGCCACGCTGGCGGAGGACGGCCTGCCGCCTCTGCACGAGCTGAGCCCGCAGGAGGCGCGCGCGGCGGGCGCCCGGATGGCCGAGCTGTACGGTCGCGGGCCCGAGATGCGCCGCGCAGATGACGTCGAGTTCGGGCGGCTCTTGGTCCCGAACGGGCGCGTACGCGGCGTGATCGTCTACTACCACGGCGGGGGGTGGGTCCTCGGCTCGGTCGACCAGTTCGACGCGTTAGGCCGCCGGCTCGCCGCCGCGACCGGATGCGCGGTCGTGCTTGTCGACTATCGCCTCGCTCCCGAGCATCGATATCCGGCGGCGCTCGAGGACGCATGGACAGCGCTGCAGTGGACGGCGGCGAACATCGGGGAGATCGCGGGCCGGCAGGTCCCGCTGATCGTCGCCGGTGACAGCGCCGGCGGATGCCTCGCGGCGGTCGTGGCGCAGCGGTCGCTCGAGCACGGCCCCGAGATCGCGCTGCAGGTGCTCGTATATCCGGTGACCGACTGCGATCTCGACCGGAACTCCTACCTCGATCCCGACAACCAGCTGATCGTGGGCCGCGACACGATGGCGTGGTTCTGGGATCACTATGCGCCCGACCGCTCGGTGCGCTCGAGCCCGGACGCCTCGCCGCTGCGCGCCCGCACCCTCGCCGGCCTGCCGCCCGCCGTGGTGCTCACGGCCGAGCACGACCCGCTGCGCGACGAGGGCGAGGCATACGCCGAACGGCTGGCGCGCGACGGCGTCCGCGTCGAGCACCGGCGCTTCGACGGCCAGATGCACGGCTTCTTCATGATGGGCGACATCCTGCCGGGCAGCGCCGCCGGGCTCGACTTCGTCGCGCAGGCGATCGACCGCGAGCTCTCGCCGGTCCATCTCGATGCGATCGTCGTCGGCGCCGGCTTCGCCGGGCTCTACGCGCTGCACCGCCTGCGCGGCATGGGCCTCGGCGTTCGCGTGCTCGAGCAGGGCGACGGAGTCGGCGGGACGTGGTACTGGAACCGCTATCCCGGCGCCCGCTGCGACATCGAGTCGATGGACTACTCCTACTCGTTCTCGGAGCAGCTCGAGCAGGAATGGGAGTGGACCGAGCGCTACCCGGCCCAGCCGGAGATCCTGCGCTACCTCAACCACGTCGCCGACCGCTTCGATCTGCGCCGCGACATCCAGCTGAGCACCCGCGTCGTGGCAGCGCACCATGTCGACGGGCAGTGGGAGGTCACGACGCAGGACGGAGCCAGATACTCGGCGACGTACTGCATCATGGCCTGCGGGTGCCTGTCGACGCCGCACCGGCCCGAGATCGAAGGGCTCGACGACTTCGAAGGCGACTGGTACCACAGTGCGCGCTGGCCGCACGACGGCGTCGAGCTCGCTGGCAAGCGCGTCGGTGTTATCGGCACCGGCTCGACCGGCATCCAGCTGGTTCCGCAGCTCGCGGAGCAGGCACAGCACCTGTACGTGTTCCAGCGGACCGCGAACTTCAGCATGCCCGCGCACAACCGGCCGCTCGATCGCGGTGCCCAACGCGCGATCAAGGGCCGCTACCGCGAGCGGCGGCGGCTCTCGCGTGAGTCGCTCAGCGGCGTTCCGGGCTCACATCCCGATGCTCTGCTGCAGCGCTCGGCGCTCGAGGCTACGCCCGAGGAGCGCGCGCACGCCTATGAGCGGGGATGGGCGAAGGGCGGGATCGGCGGGATCACGCTCGCGTTCAACGACATCAACGTGAACGCCGAGGCGAACGCCACGGCCGCCGACTTCGTGCGCGACAAGATCCGCGAGATCGTCCGCGACCCGGCGACCGCGCAGGCCCTGTCCCCGACCGCGCACCCGATCGGCACCAAGCGCATCTGCGTCGACACCGACTACTACGCGACCTACAACCGCGACGACGTGACGCTCGTCGACGTCCGCGGCGCCCCGATCGTGCGACTCACCCCACGTGGGATCGAGACCGCGCGCGCGGAGTACGAGCTCGACGTGATCGTGTTCGCGACCGGCTTCGACGCGATGACCGGAGCGCTGCTGGAGATGGACGTGCGCGGGCGCGACGGCCTCGCGTTGGCGGACAAGTGGTCGGGCGGGCCGCGCACCTATCTGGGCCTCGCGACCGCCGGCTTTCCCAACCTGTTCCTCGTGACGGGCCCGGGCAGCCCTTCCGTGCTGAGCAACATGGTCCTGTCGATCGAGCAGCACGTCGATTGGATCGCGGATTGCATCGGCCACCTGCGCGAGCACGGGCTCGACACGATCGAGGTGCTCCCCGACGCCGAGGACCGCTGGGTCGCGCACGTGAGCGAGGTCGCGGACGCCACGCTGTTCCCGCGGGCGAGCTCCTGGTACGCGGGAGCGAACATACCCGGCAAGCCGCGCGTGTTCATGCCCTATCTCGGCGGCGTCGGCAACTACCGGACCCACTGCGACGGCGTCGCCGCGAACGGCTACGACGGGTTCGTCCAACGATGACGGCAATCGGGGAGCAGACGCGGCTGTACATCGGCGGCGAATGGACCGAGCCGTCCGACAACCGGTACGTGGACGTCATCAACCCGACGACCGAGGAACCGATCGGCCGCGCCGGGCTGGCGGGTCCCTCGGACATCGATCGCGCGGTGCGCGCCGCACGGTCCGCGTTCGACGCCGGCCCGTGGGCCGCCTCCACTCCTTCCGAGCGCGCCGAGGTCATGACCCGGGCCGGAGAGCTGATCGCGGAGCGCGCGGGGTTGTTCGCGCGGACGATCACGCTCGAGGTCGGCTCGCCGTCGGCCATCGCCGCGTGGCAGCCGCAAGCAGCCAGGCTGTACCTCGACTGGTATGCGGCGCAGGCATCCACGTTCCCCTGGGAGGAGGAGCGCGAGGGGATTCGCAGCCGGTTGCTCGTGCGCCGCCAACCGGTCGGCGTGGTGGGCGCGATCGTGCCGTGGAACTTCCCGCTCGCGCTGTCGTTCCCGAAGCTCGCTCCCGCGCTGCTGACCGGCTGCTCCGTCGTTCTCAAGCCGCCTGAGGAGACGCCGCTGTTCGGCTTCCTGCTCGCGGAGGTGTTCGAGGAGGCCGGCCTGCCGCCGGGCGTGCTCAACGTCGTCCCCGCCGACCGGGCGGTGAGCGAGGAGCTCGTCAGGCACCCGCTGGTCGACAAGATCAGTTTCACCGGGAGCACGCGCGCGGGGCGGCGGGTCGCCGCGCTGTGCGGGGAGCAGATCAAGCGCTGCAGCCTCGAGCTCGGCGGCAAGTCGGCCGCGATCGTGCTGCCGGATGCGGATCTCGACGCCGTGATCGGAGCGCTGGCGCCGAACACGATGCGCAACAACGGCCAGACGTGCACGAACGCGACGCGGGTGCTCGCCCACCGGCCGCGCTATGCCGAGGTCGTCGAGGCGCTCCGCGAGGAGATCGGTGCCTTCCGGGTCGGTGACCCTGCGGATCCGGACATCTCCATCGGTCCGCTGGTCAGCGACGTCCAGCGCGAGCGGGTGGAGGGCTACATGGCCAGGGGCCGCGAGGAGGGAGCCCGGCTCGTGCTCGGCGGCGGCCGTCCCGATCGCGAGCGCGGGTACTTCGTGGAGCCGACGATCTTCGCCGACGTCGACAACCGGATGACGATCGCGCAGGAGGAGATCTTCGGCCCGGTCGTGTCCGTGATCCCGTACGACGACGAGCACGACGCCGTCGCGATCGCCAACGACTCGCGTTACGGGCTGTCCGGCAGCGTCTGGGGATCGGACGCCGAGCACGCCAAGGACGTCGCGCGGCGGATCCGGAGCGGGAACGTCGCGGTGAACCAGCACTCCTTGGACCCCGTAGGCCCGTTCGGCGGCTTCAAGCAGTCGGGGCTCGGGCGAGAGGGAGGCATCGAGGGGATCGAGGCCTACGTGGAGATCCAGACCATCCCCTTCGTGCGATGAAGATCCAAGCCGCCGTCTCGGCGAGCGCCCGCGCACCGTTCGAGATCGCCGAGATCGAGCTCGACGAGCCCCGCAGCGACGAGGTGCTCGTGGAGCTGCACGCCGTCGGCGTCTGCCACAGCGACCTGACGATGAAGGCGGTCTGGCCGGAGGCGATCTCGCCGATCGTGCTCGGTCACGAGGGCGCGGGCGTCGTGCTGGCCGTGGGCGAGGATGTGACGGGCGTCCGCGCCCGGCGACCACGTGGTGCTCAGCTACCGCAGCTGCGGCTCCTGCCCCGAATGCGCGGGCGGGCACCGGCCGTACTGCCGCGACTTCCGGACGCTGAACGGGATCGGCTCGCGCCCGGACGGCTCCCCGACCATGCGCCGAGGAGGCTCACGCGTGTACGGGTCGTACTTCGGGCAGTCGAGCTTCGCGTCGCACGCACTGGCGTACGAGTCGAACGTCGTCGTGGTCGGCGAGGAGATCGATCTCGCCGTCGCCGCTCCGCTCGGCTGCGGGGTGCAGACCGGCGCGGGGACGGTCCTCAGCGTGCTCGCGCCGCCGCCGGAGGCGTCGCTCGTGGTGTTCGGCGCCGGCGGCGTCGGGCTGTCGGCCGTGATGGCCGCAGTCGCCTCGGGCCTACGAAACGTGATCGCCGTCGATCCGGTCGCGGCTCGGCGGCAGCTCGCGGCCGAGCTCGGCGCGAGTGCCACGATCGACCCAGGGGCGGATGACGTCGTCGACGGGATCCGCCGGCTGACGGGCAGCGGGGCCACGCACGCGATCGACACGACCGCCAAGGGGGCGGTCATCAACCAGGCGATCGAGGCGCTGGCTCCGCTCGGCGCGCTTGCGCTGGTCGGGCTGCGTCCCGCGGACTTCGCCATGAACGTCCAGAGCCTCATGAGCGGCGGGAAGACGGTACGCGGGGTGATCGAAGGAGACGCGGCGCCGCGGGAGTTCATCCCGCGGCTGGTCGAGCTCCATGCCGAGGGCCGGCTCCCGCTCGAGAAGCTGATCCGCCGATACGAGTTCGAGGACATCGACGTCGCCTTCGCCGACGCGGCGAGCGGGAGAACGGTCAAGCCGGTTCTCGAATTTGACCTGAACTCAGGTTGAGCTGTACTATCCAGCCATGATACGGCGCGATCGTGGTGGCAGTGAAGGAGGACGTGCTCGAGGGCGGCCGCGTGGTCGTCGACGTGGGCGGCGTCGAGATCGGCATCTTCCGCGTGGATGGGCGCCTGTACGCGTGGGAGAACCGCTGCATGCATGCCGGCGGCCCCGTTTGCCAGGGCAAGCTGATGAACCGGGTGGTGGAACGTCTCGACGCCGGGAAGCGAAGCCTGGGCGATGACTTCTCGGATGAACTTCACATCGTCTGTCCGTGGCACGGCTATGAGTACGACGTGCGGACGGGCGAGCATCCGGCCGATTCACGCCTGCGACTACGCCGCGTCGAGGTCGAGGAGTCCGACGGTGAGATCCTTGTCCGACTCTGAGCTGTCGGCGCAGCTGACCGACGCGATCAAGCGGTACACGTCACTCTCGTCCGATCCGTATGGCGACGAGGCGCTGGGAGGCCTCGACGTCACCACCACCGAGGCGTGCACCGTGGCCACTGCGCTGCTGCGTTCCCAGTCCCTCACACCCTTCGAGTTCGCCGTCTGGTTCTCCAGCAGCGGGAGGTGAAGCGCGAGTGCCCGTCGATCCGCGCGTCAAGACACTCGTGCCGATGCACGACCACTTCACGCCCGAGCGCGAGATGCTCGCGCACGCCCGCCGGCAGGCCGACGAGCTGGGGCTCGACGACTACTTCGTCGTCGACGTCGACTCCCACCGCGATCCGGGCTCGGTGTGGCCGGCGATTCTGCGGCACATGGAGAACCCGGTCATGCGGTTCAACTCGCAGCACGATCTCGACGTCATGGGGGTCACGCAGTACGTGCCGACGCCGGGAGGCCGGGGGTTCCAGTTCCAGGCGATGCACGGCCGGATCCCGCACCAGGAGCTGACGCGCGAGGACCTGGGGCCGATCGACATCCCGCGCGACGTCGAGCTCTGCCGCCGGGCGATGGATGCGATGAGCATAGACGTGCAGGTCGTGTTCCCGACCTCCCTGCTGTCACTCGGGATGTCGCCGATGCCGTTCGGCGAGTCGCAGGTCGCGTACGCGTACAACCGCTGGATGATCGAGGAGTTCTGCAGTCAGGAGCAGCGGCTGAAGTTCCTCCCGTTCCTGCCCCTCAACGATCCGGAGATGTGCCTGCGCATGATCCGCGAGTTTGCCGGCAGCCCGAGCGTGTGCGGGTTCCTGGTGACGAGCATCCGCCACGACCCCGTCCACGACAACAGGTACATGCCGGTGTACGCGGCGATCGAGGAGACCGGGCTCCCGCTCGCCTTCCACGCCGGCCCGACGTGGGAGGACCAGTGGATGAAGACGATGAATCGCTTCATCTCGATGCATGCGATCTCGTTCGTGCACTGCAACATCGTCCACATGACGAACTGGCTGATCAACGGACTCCCGGAGCGGTTCCCGCGGCTCAAGGTGATCTGGGTCGAGAGTGGACTCGCGTGGGTGCCGTTTCTGATGCAGCGTCTCGATCACGAGTATCTGAAACGGACGTCGGAGGCGCCGCTGCTCAAGCGGCCACCCAGTGAGTACATGCGGGAGATGTACTACACGTCACAGCCGATGGAGATGGACCACATGGGCCTGCTCGAGTCGACTCTGACTGCGATCAATGCGGAGACCCAGCTCGTGTATGCGTCGGATTGGCCGCACTGGGACTTCGACCTTCCCAGCGTGTTCCTGGATCTTCCGTTCCTGAGCGAGGACGCGAAGCGGAACATCCTCGGCCTCAATGCGGCGCGGCTCTTCAACCTCGACGTTGCAGCCCTGACTTGACGTCAGGTCGCCTCGTTCCGCCGCCGAAGGTCCTCGAGCAGAGTGCTCGCGGCCCAGTCGAGCGTGGCGACGATCTCGTCGCCGTCGAGGCCGTAGCGGTCATGCAGGACGAGCCACGCGCGGCCGGAGCGGATGTAGCTGAGCATCGCCTCGGCGCGGCGCACCTCGTCCTCCGGGAGGTTGCCCGAGACCTCGGCGACCGCCACCGCGACGGCGTCTCGGCGGGGCTGTTCCAGCGCGTCGTCCGACAGCGCCCGGAACACGTTCGTGTGCTCGTCGAAGAGGCGCCCCATCTGCGGGATCGCGCCGGCCAGATCGCGCACGCGTGCGCGGGTCGTCCCAGCGCGCGCCGTCCGTGAACTCGCGGAACCACTCGGCCGCGCTCTGGAGCAGGTCGGCGCGCGTCGGGAAGTAGCGGTACACGGTCCGCAGCGACACGCCGGCCGCCTCCGCCACCTGCGGGTAGGTGATCGCGTCCGGGTGGTCGTTCTGCAGCAGGCCCTGGAACGCCCGCATGATCAGGTCGCGCGTCAGGTCGGCCTGCTGGGCGCGAAGCGAGCGCCGATGGTCGTTGCCTGCCGCCATGGGCGTGAGTATGACAGGGGCTTGACGTGATGACATGCTCATGTCACGATGACAGCTGCATGTCGCGAGGAGAGACGTGACGCTCTGGAACACCACGGACGCCACGTCTCGCGCGCCGCTCGCCGGCATGCGCGTGGTCGACATGGCCGACGAGAAGGGCGAGATGTGCGGCCGGTTCCTCGCCGACCTCGGTGCCGACGTGATCCGCGTCGAGCCGCCGGGCGGCGCGCGGTCGCGCCGCCTGCCGCCGTTCCACGGCGCGACCAGCCTTTACTTCGCCGTCCGCAACGCCAACAAGCGCGGCGTCACGCTCGATCTCGCGGTGCAGGCCGACCGCGCGCGCCTGCTGTCCGTGCTCGAGTCGGCGGACGCCTGGATCGAAGCGACCCGCCCGGGCACGCTCGCCGCGCTGGGACTCGGTCCCGACGATGTGCTGACACGCAACCCGCAGCTGGTGATCACGTCGATCACCGACTTCGGCCAGACGGGCGCGTATCGCGACTGGGCGGGCAACGACGCCGTCCACGCGGCGATGAGCGGCATCCTCAGCCGATCGGGTCTGGCCGGCCGGGATCCGCTTCCGGCGCCGCCGGGCATGGCGTACGAGACCACCGCGATCCAGGCGGCGTGGTCGACGCTCCTCGCCTACTGGAACCGGCTCGAGACCGGGCGCGGAGATCACGTCGACTTCTCGATCTTCGAGGCGGCGGCGCAGATCATGGATCCGCCCTACGGTGCCGCCTCGGTCAGCCGCGCCTCCGCTCTCCCGTCGGAGCGCGGGCGGCCGGAGGCCGGGCTGTACCCGATCTTCCCCTGCGCCGACGGGCAGGTGCGCGTCGTCGTGCTGGCTCCGCGCCAGTGGCGGGCGATGCGAGCCTGGCTCGGCGAGCCGGCCGAGTTCCAGGACGAGCGCTACGACGCGATCGCGGCGCGGCTCGAGGCCTCCACCGGGCTCCACGAGCTCTACGCCGCGCTCTTCGCCGAGATGACGAAGGACGAGATCGCCGCGGAGGGGCAGGCGCGCGGAGTGCCGGTCGCGCCGGTCCTGGACGTCTCGGACGTGCTCGCCAGCCGCCACTTCGAGGCGCGTGGCGCGTTCGTCGATGCCGAGGTCGCGCCGGGCGTCCGGGCGCGGGTGCCGAGCGGGTTCTTCGAGATCGATGGCGCGCGCGTCGGCTTCCGGCATCGCGCGCCCGAGCCCGGCGAGCACAACCACGATCTCCTGGGGGGACCGAGCGAGCGGCCGGCGCGGCCGTCGCCGAACGGCGCCGCGCTGCGCCGCCGCCCGCTCGCCGGGCTGCGGGTCATCGACTTCGGGATCATCGTGATCGGCAACGAGATCGGGCGCCTGCTCGCCGACCAGGGCGCCGACGTGATCAAGGTCGAGAACCGCGCGTTCCCGGACGCCGCGCGCGTCGGCTACGGCGGGACGATGTCGCACAGCTTCGTCGCCGGCAGCCGCAACAAGCGGAGCTTCGGCGTCAACCTCCGCACGCCGGAGGGCGTGGCGCTCCTCAAGCAGCTCGTCGCGTCGGCCGACGTCGTGCTCGAGAACTTCAAGCCCGGGACGCTCGAGAAGCTGGGGCTCGGCTACGAGACGCTGCGCGAGGTCAATCCGAGCGTCGTGATGCTGAGCACGAACGCCCTCGGCTCGACAGGCCCGTGGAGCCGGTGGCTCGGGTACGGCCCGATCGTGCGCTGCGTATCCGGCGTCGCGGGCCTGTGGCGCTATCCCGACGACGAGGCCGGGTTCGGCGAGCCGACGACGATCTATCCGGACCACTACGGCGCGCGGCTGTGCGCGGCGGCGGTGCTGGCCGCGCTGATCCGGCGCCGGCGGACGGCGGGCGGCGCGTACCTCGAGGGCGCGCAGGCGGAGATGATCGTCAACCAGCTCGCCGACCTGTTCGCCGCGACCTCGCTCGGCGCGCCCCACGGCGACGCCGGCGCGCCGTGGGGCGTCTACCCGTGTGCGGGCGACGACGAGTGGTGCGTGATCACCGTCGGCGACGACGTCCAGTGGCGGGCGCTGCGAGGCGTCCTCGGCGAGCCGGAGTGGGCGGCCTCGTTCGCCACCTCGGCCGAGCGCGTCGCCAACCGGCAGGTCCTCGACCGCCACCTGACCGAGTGGACGCGAACGCTCGCGCCCCGCGAGGTCATGGAACGGCTCCAGGCGGCCGGTGTGCCGGCGGGGATGATGATGCGCCCGGAGGACCACGAGCACGATCCGCACCTGCGGTCGCGCGGCGTCCACCGCGAGGTCGACCAGCCGGGCGTCGGGCGCCTGCGGATGGAGGGCGGCCCGTTCCGTTCGCGCGCGGTCCCGCCGGTCCGGATCACGCCGGCGCCGCTGCACGGCGAGCACACGCGCGAGATCTGCGCGACGTTGCTCGGCTTGACGGAGTCCGAGATCGAGGAGCTCTTCGCGGCGGGCGTCCTCGAGGAGTCACAGCCCGTCGCCGTCCCGGCATGAAGGGGAAGACCGCCATCGCCGGCCTCGGCATGACCGAGATGGGGAAGGTCTACGGCCGGACGGCCACGGACTTCGCCGCCGACGCGCTCGCGCTCGCGCTCGAGGACGCCGGATTGGTGAAGGCCGACGTCGACGGCCTGCTGGTCAACGCGAACCACTCGCCGGAGATGGCGCCGATGCTGCAGATGTCGCTCGGCCTCGAGGACCTGACGCTCGTGAGCGCGATGAGCGCCTACGGCTCCAGCGCGGGGGCGATGCTGCAGTACGCCGCGTACGCGATCAGCACGGGCCAGGCGAACGTCGTCGCCTGCCTGTACGCCGACGCACCGCTGTCGCCGGGCGGATCGATCTCGCAATCGTCGTACAACGGCCGCGGCATCGGGACCGACGGCGGCTTCGCGAGCCTGCGCTTCGCCTACGGCGACTACGGGCCGGCGAACACGAGCTACGCGCTCGCGTGCCGCCGCCACATGCATCTCTACGGGACGACGCACGACCAGCTCGGGACGATCGCCGTCGGCCAGCGCGCGTGGGCGCAGCTGAACCCGCGGGCGCAGATGCACGGCAGGCCGATGACGCTCGACGACTACCACGCGTCGCGCTGGGTCGTCGAGCCGCTGCACCTGCTCGACTGCTGCCTGGTCTCGAACGGCGCCGTCGCCGTCATCGTCACGTCGGCCGAGCGCGCGCGGGACCTGCGGCAGCCGCCGGTCCACCTGCTCGGCTTCGGCCAGGCGGGGCCTGGCGACAACCAGCGCGCCGGCCGCGAGCCGGCCGTGCACACCGGCGCGCGGCGCTCCGGCGAGCTCGCGCTGCGCATGGCGGACGTCGCGCTCGAGGACATCGACGTGCTCGAGCTCTACGACTGCTACACGTACACCGTCCTCGTCACGCTCGAGGACTACGGCTTCTGCGAGAAGGGCGAAGGCGGCGCGTTCGTCGCGGACGGCAAGCTCGGCCCCGGCGGCTCCCTGCCGACGAACACCGGCGGCGGCCAGCTCTCCTCCTTCTACATGTGGGGGTTCACGCCGCTGTCCGAGGGCGTGATCCAGGCACGCGGACAGGGCGGCGAGCGCCAGGTGCCCAAGCCACGACCTCGTGCTCGTCAGCGGCAACGGCGGCGTGCTCAACTGGCACTCGACGACGGTGCTGGCGGCATGATCGTCGAGACGCCCTCGAAGCCCGTCCCGGTCCCGGACGAGGCGAGCCGGCCGTTCTTCGACGGCGCGCGCCGAGGGCGTGCTGCTGCTGCGGCGCTGTGGAGCCTGCGGCACGTTCATGTCGCCGACGGGCGGGATCGGCACGCCGCTGCGTCCCCGGTGCGTGCAGTGCTTCTCCGCCGACCTCGAATGGGCGCCGGCCGCGGGCCGGGGCACGCTCTACAGCTTCGCGCTCATGCACCAGGTGTACGACCCGGCCTTCGCCGAGGACGTGCCGTACAACATCGCCGTCGTCGAGCTCGACGAGGGCGTGCGCATGACGACGAACGTCGTCGGCTGCGCGAACGAGGAGCTGTGGATCGGGATGCCGCTCGAGGTCACCTTCGAGCACGTCTCCGAGGAAGTCGCCATCCCCAAGTTCAGGAGGTCCACGTGACCGACATGGCAACCCACGACGCAGCGGTCGAACGCGATCTGGGCGGCTGCCCGGTCATGCACCGCGACTTCGCCCCGCAGCAGCCGGCGGGCTGGCACTGGGAGCTGGGCGACGAGCTGCGCGAGACGGCCCCGGTGTACTTCAACACGTTCGCGCAGGGCTACTGGGTCTTCACGCGCCACGACGCGGTGCGCGACATCTACAAGACGCCGGAGCTGTTCTCGAGCGAGTCGATCACGCCGTGGCAGCCCAACCCGATCTACCGGTTCGTGCCGACGCAGATCGACGCGCCCGACCACATCAAGTACCGCCGGATCGTCAACCCGTGGTTCTCACCGCGGGCGATGGACGCGGCCGAGCCGGCGATGCGAGCCCTCTGCCGGCGGCTCGTCGAGGACGTCGCGACGCGGGGCGAATGCAACTTCGTCGGCAGAGTTCGGGCTGCGCTTCCCCACCGAGGCGTTCCTCAGCGTGGCCGGCGTCGATCCCGCCGACGCGGACCTGTTCGTCCCGTGGGTCGAGGACTTCTTCAGCGGCTTCAGCGGCGACCCTGCCGGCCTGGAGGCGATGGCAAAGGCGCTCGACGGCATCCGCGAGTACTGGGTCGCCGCCCTCGCCGAGCGCCGGGACGAGCCGGAGCCGCGCGAGGGTGATCTCGCCTCGCACCTGCTGCACGCGACGTTCGACGACCGCCGGCTGACCGACGCCGAGCTGCTCGACATGCTCACCGTGCTCGTGCTCGCGGGGCTCGACACGACGCGCGCGACGCTCGGCTACATCTTCTGGCACCTCGCGACGCATCCGGAGCACCGCCGGCGCCTGGTCGCCGAGCCGGAGCTGATCCCGACCGCGGTCGAGGAGGCTCTGCGCTACTACCCGATCGTCTACGGCGACGGGCGCAAGGTGACGCGCGACGCCGAGTTCTACGGCGTGCAGCTCAAGCAGGGCGACATGGTCTACGCGCTCGTCGCGGGAGCCAACCGCGACCCGCGCGCGTACGAGCGCGCGGACGAGTTCGTCGTCGATCGCAAGCGCAACAACCACATGGGCTTCGCGAACGGTCCGCACCGCTGCCTGGGCATGCACCTGGCGCGGCGCGAGCTGCGGCTGGCCGTCGAGGAGTGGCTGCGCGTGATCCCCGACTTCCGCATCGCCGGCGACGAGGAGCTGAGCGAGCGCGGCGGCGGGGCGATGATGACGCTCACGCGGCTGCCGCTGGTGTGGGAGGCGGCGGCGTGAGGCTCACCGTGGACGGCACCAGCTGCATGGGCCATGGCCGCTGCTACATGCTGGCTCCGGACCTGTTCGCCTGCGACGACGAGGGGTTCGTCACGATCCGCGACGAGACGATCGACGTGCCCGGGGACCAGGTCGAAGCCGCCGAGGAGGCGGCGGGCACTTGTCCCGAGCAGGCGATCACGCTGATCCCGTGACGGCTTGCGCGGCCGTCGTCGGGGCCGGGCCGTCCGGCTTCTACGCGGCCGACCAGCTGCTGCGGGAGGGGATCGCGGTCGACCTGTTCGACGCGCTGCCGACGCCGTACGGCCTCGTGCGCGCCGGCGTCGCTCCCGACCACCCGAAGATCAAGTCGGTCACGCGCGTGTACGAGAAGACCGCGCAGCACCCGGGCTTCCGCTTCTTCGGCGGCGTCGAGCTCGGTGCCGACGTCACGCGCGAGGACCTGCTGGAGCGCTACCACGCGGTCGTCTACGCCGTCGGCACTGCGACCGACAACCGGCTGGGGATTCCCGGCGACGACCGCCCCGGCTCGGTCGCCGCCAGCGAGTTCGTCGCCTGGTACAACGGCCACCCGCGGCATGCCGACGCGGCGTTCGACCTGTCGTGCTCGCGCGCCGTCGTGATCGGCAACGGGAACGTCGCGATCGACGTCGCGCGGATGCTGGTGCTGGGTCCCGACGAGCTCGCGGCGACGGATGCCGCCGACCATGCGATCGCGGCGTTCGCCGGTGCGTCCGTCACCGAGGTGATCGTCCTCGGCCGGCGCGGTCCGGCGCAGGCGGCGTTCACGAATCCCGAGCTGCGCGAGCTCGGTCAGCTGGAGCGCGCGGACGTCGTCGTCGATCCGGCCGAGCTCGGACCCGATCCGGACGACGCCTCGCCGACTGCCCGGCGCAACGTCGAGCTGCTGCGCGAGTTCGCACGCCGGGAGCCGGCCGGCCGGTCGCACCGGATCGAGCTGAGCTTCTGCCGCTCGCCGATCGAGATCCTCGGCGACGAGGAGGGCGGGCCGGTAACCGGGCTGCGCGTCGTGCGCAACCGGCTCGAGCCGGATCCCCGCGGAGGCGTCCGCGCGGTGTCCACCGGGGAGCAGGAGGTGATCCCCTGCGGGCTGGTGATCCGCTCGATCGGCTATCGCGGACGCCGGCTGCCCGGAGTCCCGTTCGACGAGCGCCGCGGCCTGATCCGCAACGACGGCGGCCGCGTCTGCGAGGAGGACGGGACGCCGCGGACCGGCGAGTACGTCGTCGGCTGGATCAAGCGCGGGCCGTCGGGCGTCATCGGCACGAACAAGAAGTGCTCCGCCGAGACGGTCGCACGGCTGCTCGAGGACCTGGCGCGCGGCCGGCTCGGCGAGCCGCGGTCGCCGGCTGGCGAGGCGTGGCTCCGGTCGCGCGTCCCGGACCTGGTCACGTGGGAAGGCTGGCGGGCGATCGACGCGCACGAGCAAGGGCTCGGTGCCCCGAAGGGCCGCCCGCGGGTGAAGCTCGTCAGGGTTCCGGACCTGGTCGCGGTGGCATCCGCGACTTGACGAGCGCGACTGCTAGTTCTCGCGGGGCGCGTCGGCCCGCAGCTCTGCGGAGGTGGCGTGCGCGTCACGCAGGGCGTCGATCGCCGAGTCGAGGTCCCCGGCGGTCGTGAAATCGCAGGCCCAGGCGAGGTGGCGATTCACGGCGCCGGTCAGGAGCGCGTAGCTCTCCTGCGTGGTGGATTCGCGGCTCATGCTGGTGAGGTCACCACGTGTTGGCGCCAGTCGCGTCGATGACGGGCGCCGGGAGCTCGCGCACGACGGGCAGCGTGTAGACGTGATCGGCGATCGGGGCGGTGCGGCGACGGGACGGCGGGATGCGGATAAAGATCATGCTCACGCTCCTAAACTGAAGTGATTTCAATTCTACAGATCAGAGCGACGCTGTCAAGCACCGTCCCGCCTTAATCGGATTCAGCTATGAACTGAGTTCAGTTTGCACAGCCGTGCCAAGGAGGCCGACGTTCTCCGTACGTCAGTCGCCGGGCTCGGCCGACGCGCCGAGGTAATGCGCGATCGCCTGTGAGCGGTTGACGGCGCCGAGCTTGCGCAGGATGTGCTTGACGTGCGACTTCACCGTGCCCTCGGTTATCACGAGCTCCTCCGCGATCGCACTGTTCTTGGCGCCGGCGACCATCAGCTCGAGTACCGCGAGCTCGCGCGGCGTGAGTTCTTCGATGTTGCTGCTCATCGTGGTCAGCACTGAAACGGCGGTACGCGTGAACGAAGAGCGCTCGTCCGCCGTCGCGGCCAGCTCGATCTCGGATTCCGACAGCTCAGCCATCGTCGACTCGACGACGCCCAGCGTCTCACGGACCTGCTCGCGTTGGGCGCGCAGGCGCTCGAGCAGGACCGTGCGTTCGTAGATGTGACCGAACCCCTCCGCGAACGCCCACAGAATGTCGCGGTCGGCCTCGTCGCAGCGCCGCCTCGACGGGTGATGGTCGGCGTGCAGGAACCCGACGACGTTGCCGGCCGGCATGATCGGGGCGACTACGTACGAGGTCGAGTTGCCCACCGTGATGATCGTGTGCACGCGGGTGTCCGCGGTGTCGTGGATGAGCTCCGGACGGCGTTCGGTCAGCAGCTGCTTCTCGAGCATCTGGTCGTCGAGCTGGATCTTCGTGTCGAGCCACGCCTCGAACCAATGGGCGTCTCCCTCGATCGCAGGATCGACAAAGTGGAACCTCCACGGCATCCAGCAGCCGTCCTCCAACCGACCGAGCACGGCACGACCGAAGCCGCAACTGCGTATGAGCTCCTCGCAGACCCGGTCCACGAGGTCCGCCGATGTGGTGATGGCCCGCAGGCGCGCCAGGCCCGTCTCGCAGGCCGCGATGCGGCGCGTCCGGCTGGCCATCTCGTGGTCGTAGAGCTCGAGCGCGAGCTCTTGCAGATCACCCGCGAGCGTGCAGATGGCGGCGCTCGCCGCGCGCCCCGGCGGGTGCTCGCGCAGGCGCTTGATGCAAAGCGAGGTCAGGGTGGACACGACCTCGGCTGTCCGGGCGGGTGACACCTCGTCGACGTCCCGGATGTCGAGGTCGGAGCCGAACAGGTTGCGGGCCTCGGTGAGCAGCAAGTTGCACCGGTTGCTCAGTTCTGCGCCGCGCCGGCGCCACCCCGACCGCGGTGCTCCCGGCGGGATCGGGAGGCCGAGTCTGGCATCGGCGATCGTCATCCGCGATCTCGCATCTTGAGCTGGAGGTACTTGGAGACCGCCTCCGCCCGGTTTGCCGCGCGAAGCTTGCCGCAGATGTTCTTGACGTGCGACTTGACCGTGCCCTCGCTGATCACGAGCTGATCCGCGATCTGGCCGTTGCGCGCGCCGCTCACCATGAGGCCCAGCACTTCGCGTTCGCGCGCCGTCAGCAGCGCGTTGAGGCGCGACTCGGGCGGCATGAACATGCCCGCTGCGGTCGACGCGACGGCATGCGATCCGAGCTCCTGGCGGGCCAGCCTGATCTCGGCGTCGCAGAGCGCGTCGATGTTTCGCTCGGCGGATCGGAACGCCTCGCGCACGCGCGCTCGCTGTTCCTCGAGCCGCTCGAGCAGGACCATGCGCTCGAAGATCAGGCCGAAACCCTCGGCGAACGTCCACAAGTTGTCGCGGTCGAGCATCGTGAGCTCCCGGCCCGAGCCGAAGCAGTCGGCATGTAGGAAGCCGATCACGCGGCCGGTCGGCATGATCGGCGCGGCGACGTACGCGCGCGTCCGGCTGACTTCGATCAGCTTCTTGTACGTACGCGGGTCGTTGGCCGGGTCCGTGATCAGCGCCGGGACGCCGCGCCGGGCGAGCTCGGTCTCGAGCATTCCCGGCCTGAGCGGGATCTCGACGTCGCTCATGTACTCGGTGAGTGCCTCTGTCGTCTCCGGGTCCTGTCCCGCCGCGACGCACAGCACCTCGGGCCTCCATGTCGATCCCTTCACGCGTCCGATCGACGCGCGGTCGAAGTCGCAGCAGTGGCACAGCTCTTCGGGCGCCTCGTTGAGCAGCTCCGTCACCGTCGAGAGCTCGCGCAGGTGCGCGAGACCGCTGTGGATACGCGCGAGCACGCGGAAGCGCAGGCCGATCATGTGCTCGCGCAGGTCCTGCTGGAGCCCGGTCAGCTCGGTGATGAGCTGGCACGCGTCGGCGGCGCGCTCGGGCCCGCGCGCCAGCTCTGGTCCGAGCAGTGTGCGCAGCTCGCTGCAGACCTCGGACAGCGACAGCGCGAGGGCACCGGCCGTGGCGGGATCGGCGTCGACCGCGTCGTCGTCGATCACCTCACGCGTACGTTCGGCGATCGCGCGCGCACGCTCGCCGAGCTGCGTGAGCGCGTCCAGCGTGCTGCGGCTCGCCGTCGTCGCCAATATGCTCCTCCTCTGTCGCCCAAGATACCTCAGGGCGTGGCGCTGAGGGAGCGGCTAGACAGCCAAGCCGGCTGTGCGCGGGCGTAGCCGTGCAGGCAGCACGTGCCCCCCCAAACGGCCCAGCGGTGCGACGACGTCCCGGCGCGACCGGCAGGCCCAGCGCCTGCGGCGTGGCTGATCGCCACGAAGCCCGCAGGCGCTCGAGCGCCGCCTGAGGCGAGACGCGCGGTCAGGCGGTGGCGCTGCTTCAGGGGGTCAGCAGGTACAGCGCGATCAACGCGAGGCAGACGATCAGGACCCAGCCGCCGAACACGAGGCGCAGCGGCATAGGGGCTTCTCGCAGCTCCATGAAGGAGTGGCCGACGACATAGACCTTGGCAAACGCCACGGCGATCACCATGACGGTCGCAAACTGCGGCGCGCCGTGGCCGTCCCCGAGATACCACGAGACGAGCGTCGCGCCCATGAGGGCGAGCCAGGCCCGGCCGGCATGTGTCCTGATGATCGAAGTCGCCGTCAGCGCGATCACCTCATGAGGTACAGGAGGGCGAAGAGCACGATCCACAGCAGGTCGATGAGATGCCAGTAGCTGGCTCCGGCCTCGAGGTTGCGCGTGTCCCGGGCGTCGAGGGCGGGCTTGCGTGTGATCTTCCACATCACGGCGAGGGCGATCAGCCCGAGCAACAGGTGCAGCAGGTGGATCCCCGTGAACATGAAGAAGTACATGTGGAAGTCGTTGGCGTCCGGACCATGGCCCGCGTTCAGCTTTGCGCCGTACTCCAGGGCCTTGTTGAAGACGAATCCGCAGCCGCACAGCAGCGCCAGGGCGATCAGGCGCCTGCCCTGCGGCCCGAGCTGGCGGCGCACGGCGCTCACGCCCTGCGCGACGAACAGCGAACCGGTCAGCAGCAACAGCGTGTTGACGGCGCCGAACGTGACGTTGAGCGTCTCACGGGAGTGCTCGAAGAGCTCGGGGCTCTGCGACCGCTCGGCGACGAACACGCCGAAGAACACCGAGAAGACGACCATGTCTCCGAGGATGAAGACCCAGACGCCGATCTCCCCCGGGACATGACCTCGAGACCGCGGCTGCGGCGGCCTCGAGGTCGACCGGTTCAGCGGTTCCCGGAAGGGATCCGCGAACGCGTCAGCGTGCTGTGCGGTCACAGCTCCTGCTCATGGACGTAGCCGCGCTTGACGTTCTGCCACGACAGCCAGCTGAACAGCAAGACCCAGGCGCCGAAGATGATGAAGACCAGCCACAGCGAGATCGCGCCGACCCAGCTGAACGCGCCGCTCTTGAAGAACCAGACGCCCGAGCCCGGGATGAACAGGATCCCGGTCCAGATGCTGAAGTAACCCGTCCAGCGAGGGAACACCGGCGTGTCGGTCTTGTCCAGGAGGATCGCGAGGCCGAGAGCGATCGCCCAGAGCGTGAACGGGATCCAGGTGCCCAGCAGGAGCATCCAGCCCAGGTCGTGCAGCGTCTGCGTGATCTCGGGCGAGACCTCGCCGGGCCGGAAGGCCGCCGCCGCCCACACGGCTGCCATGACCACGATCTGCGCGGTGCCGGCCGCCATGCCGGTCAGCTGCACGTAGGTCAGCGTCGGGAACATCCCCTCCTTGCGCCTCGTCTGCACCGCCATTGCGACTCCCCACGTGGCCATGACGCCATACGCGCAGCACGTGAACACGAGCCCGATTCGGATGCGGTCCACGTGATCCGCGTAGAACTGTGCGACCGAGGCCGCGCTGTCGGATGGATGGATCGCGGGCGGGAAGTACTTCGCGAGCCAGACGCTCCCGATCCCGAAGAGGATGATCATGCCCGGCCCCAGCCAGATGCACAGCTGCTGCGCTGTCCGGCTCATGCTCTGGCGGTCGGCCTTCGTGGCGGCCGCACCGTTTCTCGCGGGGACGGCGCTGCCGATCCCCGGAGATGAAGCGACGTCGCTGGTTGACACGCACCTCTCCCTTCTCGTTGGGCGATTCAACCGTCATCGTCCCGACCGGGCCGCGAGCGTTCATCGGCTCAAAGCCTGAGATTTCTCCATCGTTGGTGGTAGTACGAGGGAGCGGAGGTGCGAGGCGCCCAGCCGCTTCTGCGGCCTCGGGATCCCCCCAAAGTGCCGGGCCTATCCCTCCTGGGGATGTCGCGCGGCGCTCCCCTACCCGCCATCGTGACAAGCCCCACCAAAGGGCTTGTCGAGCGAGAGGAGCGAACCACCATGCAGCGTCCGACCGTCACTGAGAACTCCGCGCTCTCCGCGCACCGCCGGGAGGTCGCACTCGTGCGCTGGTCGCTCACCGCTGTTCCTGAGGACGCAGTCCCGCGCGGAGAACCCGATCCGCGCGACCCGCTCCGCAAGGTCGCGCGCGCGAGCGTGCTCGCCGGGCGGGCGGGTTCGCGGACGACTCGTAGGTAATACTTCGCGTCGCGAAACACTCCCGCGACCCTCCGCGGCTGCTTCCTGAGCCATCCAGGCCCGCGTGCGGCATGCTGCCGCGACCCTTCGGCCCCAGCGCCCGGTGTGACCAACGGGGCTGAGCCGGTCCGGGCGCGGACGCGGCCGGCGAGCCCGCCGAGGTGCGCTCAGGCTGGCTAGCGTGGTGTGCTGTCGATGAGCTGCCAGATCGCGTCCGTAACGATCAGGTGCCTCGATCAATCAACGGCTCCCCGCTCGTGAACCTGATGCTCCTTCAGTTCCTCGCCCGTGGCAACACGAGCGTGATGAGACGCGTCTCGTCGTCGGAGCTGAGGACTTTGGGCTGGCGGGGCTCGATGTGAAGCGACGGAATGTCCCCGGTATCCATGACAATCGGTCAAGGTCGGCGCACGAGTCAGCCGGCGCGGCCGAAGTACTCGGCGTTGAGCGTCGTGTACTGCTGCCATTCCTCGGGAAGCTGATCTTCCGCAAAGGTCGCATCGACGGGGCACGCTTCGACACAGGCGTCGCAGTCGATGCACTCTTCTGGGTCGATGAAGAGCTGAGTCGCCTCCTCGTAGCCTGGCTCTTCCGGCGTTGGATGGATGCAATCGACCGGACAGACCTCGACACAGCTGTTGTCCTTCGTGCCGATGCAGGGTTCGGCGATCACGTACGTCATGTGGCCTCCTTTGCTGGCCGTGGTTCTGAGGATCGTTCGGCGTTCCGTTACACCTGTTGGACTTCGGAGGTGATCTCGCTCACCGATGCCTTGGCGTCGCCGAACAGCATCGAGGTCTTCTGGTCGTAGAACAGTGGGTTGTCGATGCCGGCGAAGCCCGATGCCATCGAGCGTTTGAGCACGACGACCGAGCTGGCCTTGTCGACGTCGAGGATCGGCATGCCGTAGATCGGCGAGTCCGCGACGGTGCGCGCGGCGGGGTTGGTGACGTCGTTGGCGCCGATGATCAGCGCGACGTCGGTGCGGGCGAACTCGCCGTTGATGTCGTCCATTTCTTTGAGCTTGTCGTAGGGGACGTCGGCCTCGGCGAGCAGCACGTTCATGTGCCCGGGCATGCGCCCGGCGACCGGGTGGATCGCGTAGAGCACCTCCACGCCGCGCTTCTCCAGCTCGGCCGCGAGGTCGGCGACGGCGCGCTGGGCCTGGGCGACCGCCATGCCGTAGCCGGGCACGATGACGACGAGCCGCGCGTAGGAGAGCTGGATCGCGACATCGGCGGCGCTGGTGGAGCGCACCGTTCGCTCGACGCCGTCGTCGGCGGCCGCGATCGCGCCGGCGGCCGCGCCGAAGCCGCCGAAGAACACGTTGAGGACCGAGCGGTTCATCGCGTCGGCCATCTGCTTGGTCAGGATCGAGCCGGACGCGCCGACGAGCATGCCGGCCACGATCAACGCGGTGTTGTCGAGCGCGATGCCCGCCGCCGCCGCGCTCAGGCCGGTGAACGCGTTCAGCGTCGAGATCACGACGGGCATGTCGGCGCCGCCGATCGGCAGCACCGCGGTGATCCCCAGCAGGCCGGCACCGACCAGCAGCAGCCAGAACAGGATCTCGGCGTCGGCGCCGGCGACGATGATCACCGCGAGCGCGAGCACGGCGGCCGCGAGCACGATGTTGAGCAGCGTGAAGCGCGGGAAGCGGCGCTTGGCCCAGCCCAGCTCCTGCAGCTTGGCGAACGCGACGTTTGAGCCCCAGAACGAGATCGAGCCGATGATCGCCGCGAACACGATCGGGATCAGGCTCTCGAGCTCGATGTCGCTCTCAGACCGGAACTCGACGAGCGAGATCAGCGCCACCGCTCCGCCGCCGACGCCGTTAAACAGCGCGACCATCTGCGGCATCGCGGTCATCTTCACGCTGCGCGCGGCCGGGATCCCGATCGCGGTACCGATCGCGACGCCGAGCACGATCAGCCACCAGTCACCGATCCGCGGATCCAGCAGCGTCCCGATCAGCGCGATCCCCATGCCGACGGCGGCGATCGCGTTGCCGCGCACGGCGGTGCGCGGACCGCGCACCATGTGCAGGCCGACGATGAACGCCGCGAAGCCGACGATGTAGAGCAGGTTGACCCAGTCGGTCCGGCTCACCGCTGTTCCTTCTTGCGGCCCTTGAACATCCCGAGCATCCGATCGGTGACCAAAAAGCCGCCGACGACGTTGATCGTCCCGAACGCGATCGCGATCACCAGCAACAGGTCGTTCAAAAAGCCCTCGGCCGGCCCGATCACAAGGATCGCGCCCAACAGCACGATGCCGTGGATCGCGTTGGTCGCCGACATCAGCGGCGTATGCAGCGTGTTCGGCACCTTCGAGATCACCTCAAAGCCGACGAACGCCGCCAGCACGAGGATCGCGATCTCGGTCAACAGATCCATCGTCTATGCCCCCTCGGCCGCTTTCCTGGCGCCCTCGTGCACGATCTCGCCGCCGCGGGTGATGCAGGCGCCGGCGATGATCTCGTCGTCGAAGTCGAGCCTCAGCGCGCCGTCCTCGCCGGTCATCAGCTCAAGCAGCGACGCGACATTGCGCGCGTAGAGCTGGGAGGCGTGCTCGGCCATGCTGCTCGGCAAATTCAGCGGCGCGGCGATCTTCACGCCCGCGTCGGTCGTGTAGGTCTCGCCGGGCCTGGTCAGCTCGGCGTTCCCGCCCGCCTCACCGGCGAGATCGACGATCACGCTGCCCGGCTTCATCGCGTTCGCGGCGTCGGCGGTGATCAGCTTCGGCGCCGGGCGACCGGGCACCAACGCGGTCGTGATCACGACATCCGAGCGCGCGATCTGGGCGGCGAGCGCGTCACGCTGCGCCTGCTGCTCGGCCGCGGTCAGCTCACGCGCGTAGCCGCCCGCCGCCTCCGCATCGGCCGACCCCTCAACCTCTAAGAACTTCGCCCCGAGCGACTCGACCTGCTCCTTCACAGCCGCCCGCACGTCAAACGCGGTCACCACCGCGCCGAGCCGGCGCGACGTCGCGATCGCCTGCAACCCCGCCACGCCCGCGCCCAGCACCAACACCTGCGCCGGCGGGATCGTCCCCGCCGCGGTCATCAACATCGGAAAGAACCGGCCCTGCTCCTGCGCGGCGATCAACACCGCCCGATAGCCCGACACGGTCGCCTGACTCGACAACGCATCCATCGACTGCGCGCGGCTGATACGCGGGATCGCCTCCATCGCAAACGCGGCCGCGCCGGTCTTCGCGATCGCCTGGATGCCCGCGCCGTTGGTCAACGGGGCGAGGAAGCCGACCAGCACCGAATCCGGCCTGAGCGCGGCCACCTCTTTTTCCTGCGGCGGCGCGACCTTGGCGACCACGTCCGCCCCCCAGGCCTCGTCCGCCGAGCGTCGCGCCGGCCCGCTCGAACAACCCATCCGGGATGCCGGCCTGCGCGCCCGCCCCCGGCTCGAGCACGACCTCATGACCCTGCCCGGCAAGCTTGCGCACGATGTCCGGCACGAGCGCGACCCGGCGTTCGCCCGCCTCGATCTCCCTAGGAACCCCGATCCTCATTACGGGGCGCGGAGGTGTAGGTCCGCCCCTCGCCGCGACGCTTGGAGGTGCGGCTCGGGCAATGTCTCACTGCGCGGTCAGGCCGGCGTCGACGACCTGCTCGGTGCCGCTGATGTAGGAGGAGTCGTCCGACGCGAGCCAGACCACGAGGCTTGACACCTCATCCGGGTCCGCCATCCGGCCTAGCGGGATCTGCGACGCGATGCCGCCGCCCTCTTCGTCGGTGGCCGCCGCCATCATCGGCGTCTTGATGTAGCCAGGGTGCACCGAGTTGACGCGGATGTTGTCCTTGCCGTACTGGACCGCGGCGTGCTTCGTCATTCCGCGCGACGCGAATTTGCTGCCCACGTAGGCGAGGTTGGGCGCGCCGACGATGGAGACGAGCCCGGCGACCGACGAGACGTTGACGATGGACCCGCCGCCCGCCTTCTGCATGGAGGGGATGGCGCACTTCATGCCGTAGAACTGGGAGTGCTGGTTCACGGCGCAGACCAGGAGGTAGTCCTCTTCGTCAAACTCCGCCGTCTCGGCGATCGGGCCGATGATGCCCGCGTTGTTCACGAGGACCGTGACCGGTCCGAACGTCGCGTCCGTCTCCTCCACGACGCGTCGCCAATCGGCGACCGAGGTGACGTCTGCCTTGATGAATCGCGCGTTCTCGCCGAGCTCGGCCGCGATCTGTTCACCGCGCTCGTCGTTGATGTCGGTCATTACCACCTGAGCGCCTTCGGCGACGAAGCGACGCGCGTGGGCCTCGCCCATCCCCTGCGACGCTCCGGTGATGATTGCAACCTTCCCGTCCAGCCGACCCATATCTCCGCCTTCCTCTGAACAAACAATGGTTTGTTTGGAAGATATTGAGCCTACCTCCACCTGTCAAGCGTCACGGCTAATCGTCTGGCGCAACCCGCCAGGCGCGACGGGCGAGCGCCCCCATGGCACCCATCGGCTGGGCCTGGTTCCTTGCCGGGGGCATGGCCGCGCCGACGTCGGCGTCGGCGACGACTCGACCGTCTCGCCACACGGGTTCGTTCTCGAGGGACGACGCCGAGAGGAACCGGCGAATCGGCTGGTGCGTCACGCTCTGGGAATCCATGAGCAGGAGATGGCCCTCGCCCGGGGCGAGCAGCGCCCGCGCATGCGGCAAGCGGTGAGCGAGCATGAGGGCGTTCGCCGGCGGGGAAAGCGGATCGTCTTCACCGCCGATCACGAGCGTGGGGTGGGGGATCCGTGACAGCCAGGGGAGGCTCGACCAGCCGGTCATGGTGATGAGCTGCCCGAAGTAGCCGCGCACCGACGGCGCGTAGCGAAGCCGGAGCGCGCCGTGCTGCCGCACGAACTCGGTGTCGTGGCGCGCGCGGCCGCCCGTCATCCCCCCGATGGTGCGGCTATAGAAGCGGGGCGACATGAACCGCAAGGGCGTGACCAAGTTGAGCATCGCCAGGACGTTGCTGGGCACGGAGCCCAGGCCGCAGCTGGTGGCGACGAGGACGATGCGGCGCACGCGATCGGGTTCGTCCAGGGCGAGTTGCTGGGTGACGATGCCGCCCATCGAGTAGCCGAGGACGTCGGCGCGCTCGACGCCGGCGGCATCCAGCACCCCGGCCGCCAGCCGCGCCAGGCCGGAGACGCCGAGCGGCACGATGGGAGTCGCCGATCGCCCCGTGCCGGGCGCGTCGAACTCGATCAGCCGGAAGCTTCGTAGCGCATGCTCCAGGACCCGCCACATGGCAGTGTGCGCGCCCAGGCCGTTGACGAGCAGCACCGGCGGACCGTCGCCAACGTCGCGCACATGGATGTCCACGCCGGCGATGGCAACGGTCCGCTCCCGAGCCTCTGTCATCGGACGGCCGTGTCGAGGCCGCCGGTGAGCATGGTCGACCAGGCCTCGTCGACCGCATGGGAGAGAACCATGACGTCGTGCAGTTGGCCGCTGGGATCGCATAACTGGTCGCGTAGCAGGGCCTCGGGCTCGAAGCCGAGGCCGCGGAACATCGCGATCGGCCCGGGGTTGTCGGCGGCGAGGTGCACGGAGACCTTCCTGTATCCATGCTCGAGCGCTTCGACCAGCATGCGGCGGGCAAGCATTCGTCCGAGGCCCTGGCGGCGGTTGGCGCCGGCGATCACCAGGAGCATCTCCACCACGTGACCGGTGCGGCCCACGCCGGGGATGAGCGCCGCCCACCCGACGAGCTGTCCGTCCTCGTTCACGGCGAGGCACCGGATGGAGCGGGTGTCGTCGACCCACCGCTCCGCGACCGCTGGATCGTCGACGTCCTCCTTGAAGAACGTATGGTCCTCGGCGGGCACCGCTGCGAAGAAGTCGCGCAGGGCGCCAACGTCGTCTGGGCTCAGTTCGCGCAGCTGGGCGCTCATGCGACCTCCTCGCTGTGACCGGCGATCCATTCGAAGACATGAGGGAGGACGACCTTGACGGCCCTACGTCCGCTGGTCAGGCTTGCGTGCCCAGCGTCCAGGTGCATCAACTCGACGTCGGCGCCGCGGAGCACCTCCACCAGCGGCTCCGTCGCCTCCTGGGGCACGATGTCGTCACGCTCGGCAATGACCCCGAGTATCGGAATGCTGATGTCAGCCAGCGAGACCTTTCGACCGCCGAGCCGCAGCGTGTCCTCCACGAAGCCGTTCCCCTGCACCCACTGCTCCGCGACCTGCCGGAAGATGGCGCCCGGGACGGGGACATGGTCGTTGAGAAACCGGCCGATGGCCTGGTAACCCTCCATGTAGTCGTCGTTCCAGAGGTGCTGCCAGAGGTTCACGTACTGGACGAGATCGCCGGTGGGCTTGCGCAGCTTGAAGCTCTGGCGGACCAGCGCGCCCGGCACGTTGCCGTTCTCGTCGAGCATCGACTCGGGATCGATGCGTCCCTCACGTAGGAGGTCGATGAGCGGGCCCAGATGGCGGAAGTCCACCGGCGTGGCCATCGTCACCAGGGAACGGATGGGGAGGGCCGGCTGGCCGGCGAGGGCGTGCAGCGCGAGATTGCCGCCCATGCAGTACGACAGGGCGTTGACCTGTTCCGCGCCGGACTCGTCGGACACGGCCCGCAAGGCTCGTGGGAAGTAGCTCTGCAGATACGTCTCGAGCGTGTTGCCCGCGTCCCGCTCGTCCGGCTCGCCCCAGTCGAGGACGAACACATCGAAGCCGCGATCCATCAGCAGCGCGACGATGCTGTTGCCCTGCCACAGGTCGAACACGTAGGACCGTCCCACCAGTCCGAGGAACGCCAGCACCGGCGGGCCCAGGGCCGGCGGACGGTCGCGGCGGTAGCGTCGCAGGCGTGCCTTGTCGTCCTCCCACACCACGTCGCTCGGCGTGGGGCCGATTGGGGCCCATTCGGCTCCCGTGGCGTACTTGATGCCGTTGCGGGCTCGGATCGCGGTGCGCTCGATCTCGCGGCGCACGCCGGTGAGGACGTCGCTGACGGGCAGGTCGGGCGTCACGTGCCGTCCTTCGGCGGCGCTTTGGCCGCCGGCTTGGAAGCCGGCGGCCGCGTCGCGGGCTTCCGCGGCCGGCGCGACGCCGGCATCTGCTGCTCGTCGAGCCGGGCGGAGAGGCTCCGCAGCTCCTCGGTGAGCGCGGCGATCTGGCGGTTGACGCGACGGACGTCGCTTCGCGCCGGGATGTTGATGAAGTGCAGGAACGCGCCGGTCGGGCGATCGAGCGCAGAACGCAGCGTGCGCGAGACCCGCTTCCTCGCCAGATACACGTCGGTGAACTTCGAGGACTGGACGGCGCCCTCGAGCGGCTTGCCGATTGTCCGCTCGGCCCGGTCGAACGCGCGTCGCAGGAACGGCTGGTTGGCCATCAGGCGGGCTCGGGTGCCTCGACGCGGTCGCTGATGGCGGTGTACCACCACACCGCCTGGTCGCGCGACATCGCCTTGCTGATCGGCATCGCGTCGGTCCCGGCCGCGGCGAGCAGGGCTGCCTCGGCACGCTCGACGCTGCCCTCCTCGGCCTCATAGATCGCGAGGTAGCGATAGGGAGCCTCCGCTGACAGCTGACCCGGCGTGAACTTGTAGCGCTGGGCGGCGCGGAACCCTTCGCACGCCAGGACGTCGTCGAGATGGTGCTCGGTGTACCAGTCGTTGTACTCGTCCTCGTGCCCTTCCTTCGGATTGGTGAGCACGATCAACACCAGCGACGCCATTACTGCTCCTCTCTCCTGACCGGCGGGGTGCCGGCACAGTAGCTCAAGCGGACGGCGAAAACAAATGCTTGTTTCTCGGGCGAAGGCCGAGTACCGTGGATCCCATGTCGATACTCGATCGGTTCCGGCTGGACGGTAGGGTCGCCATCGTCACGGGCGCCTCGGCGGGACTCGGCGTCGCCATCGCCCAAGCACTCGCCGAGGCAGGCGCCGACGTCGCGCTCGGAGCGCGCCGGCTGGAGGCCCTTCAGGAGACGCAGCGACTAGTCGAAGGCGTCGGCCGGCGGGCGATAAGCGTGCGGACCGACATCAGCGAACCGGCGGACTGCCAGGCGCTGGTCGACGCCACGGTCGCCGAGTTCGGGCGGGTCGACGTGCTCGTCAACAACGCGGGCATGGGCAAGTCCCAGCCCGCGCTGAGCGAGACCCCGGAGCAGTTCAGAGCGCTCATCGACGTCAATCTCAACGGCACGTTCTGGATGTCGCAGGCGGCGGCCAAGGCGATGGAGTCGGGGTCCGCGATCGTCAACGTGTCGAGCATCATGGCCTGGTGGTCCGTCGGCGCGCCGCAAGCGTCCTACATGGCTTCCAAAGCGGGCATCATCGGGTTGACGCGCGACCTGGCCCAACAGTGGACGGGCCGCCTGGGCATCCGGGTGAACGCCATCGCGCCGGGCTTGTTCGAGACGGAGATGACGGGCCACTTCTGGGAGGAGCTCCTCGAGACGGAGCGTCCGAGGCTGCCCGCCGGCCGTGGCGGCGATCCGACGGAGCTCGCCGCAGCGGTGGTCTTCCTGGCGAGCGACGCCGCCTCATACGTCACGGGCGAGACGCTCGTCGTCGACGGCGGCCGCACCGTGCGTTGAGCGGCGACGGGCCGAGGTCGTAGGCGACGCGCTCGCCCGTTGCGGCCGACCGCTGCACGGCATCGAGCGCGCGGTGGCGCACGACCGCGTCCGCGAAGCCTGGAACGGACTCGGTTCCCTCGCGCAGATCGACCGCGAGCCGCGCGTAGGCCTGGGCGACCGTGTAGGACACTGGTCGCGGTCGTGCGCGATCGCCTCATACTCCGACGGCACCGCACGGGCCGTGAGGACGCGCTCGCCCGCGGCCGCGGTCTCGACCTGCACGCGCCCGTACTGGAGGTGCCCGGAGCTCCCGGTCAGCACGACCGTGCCATCGCTGCCGTCGATCTCCCAGAGGAAGTGAGTCCCAGGAGAGCGCCCACCGCGGTAGTGGATCGAAGCGACGGCGCCGTTGGGGAGCACGCCCGCGACGGCCACCTGGTCCTCGGCGGTCATCGCCATCAGCTCGCCCGTATCGGTCCGGCGCACCGTGGATCGCCGCGTCGCGGTGATCGCCGACAGCTCGGTCAGCTCCCCGAGGCACCAGCAGAGCGCGTCGAAGGCGTGCCCGAACGCGATCGTCAACATCGTCGCGCCGTTGTCCCGGTCGAGCAGATAGACGCCCGTCGGGTGGACCGTCGCGCCCCACTGGTCGCCGGACGCGACCACGGTCGTCGAGAGCACCTCGCCGATCTCGCCCGACGCGACGAGGTCGCGCACGAACCGCACGGGAGGTGCGGAACGGGCCTGGAGGCCGACGAAGCTGCGCACGCCGTGCTCGGACGCAAGATCGGCGAGCCACTCAGCCTCCCCAAGCCCTTTCGCAAGAGGCCATTCGCACAGCACCGGCTTGCCGGCCTCCACGGCGATGCTGACCAGCTCGCGGTGGAACGGAACTTTGACGGCGACCACCACGAGGTCCACCTCGGGACGCTCTGCGAGCTCCCGGGCATCGTGGAACGTGAGCGGGACGCCGTGCGCGGCGCCGGCCGCCTCTGCCGACTCGCGGCTTGTGGTGCTCAGCGCGGTGACCTCGTAGTTGGGCAGCGCCCGCAGAGCGGGAAGATGGGCGGTGGCGCCCCACCCGCGGCGGGCGCTCAACCCGATGACCCCGACGCCGATCCGGTCCCAGCTCACGCCTCAGCGCTCGCCACAGTGCGAGGTCGTGCGCACCGGGGAGGCCGGAGCCACGGCTGCAGCGAGATTCGAGGCATAGTAGGAATGTTACAAGCGTTTGTTTGTCGCTGTGACAGAATGCGCGGCGAACCGACCAAGCATTTGTTGACGCGACCTCGACCGCGGAACATTGAAAGGCAGGCATGGGGCAGCCGGCGAGAACGAGAAGGCACGCACAGAACGGCCACCCGCGCGAGGTCATCCTCGATGCCGCGACCCGTCTCTTCAGCGAGAAGGGCTACGCCGGCACGACGATGCGGGATATCGCCAAGGCGGTTGGAGTGCTCCCTGGAAGCCTCTATGCGCACATCGAGGCCAAAGAGGTGCTGCTGCTCGAGATCGTGGAATCCGGCATCGACCGCTACCTCATGGCGGCCGACGGCCTCGACGACGTGGCAGAGCCGGGGGACCGCTTGCGAGCGGCCGTGCGATCGCACGTCGATGTCGTGGCTGAGAGCCCGCAGCGCGCGCTGGTGGTCTTTCACCAGTGGCGGTTTCTGTCGGGTCCGAACCGCGCACGGATCGTTGACAAGCGCGGCCGCTACGAGCAGATCTTCACTGGGCTGATCGATGACGGCGTGGAAGCCGGGGTCTTCAGCGAGCGGCTCGACAGGCGCGTCGCGGTGCGCGGCATCCTCGGCGCGCTCAACTGGACCGCCGAGTGGTATCGGCCGAACGGACCGGCGTCGGCGGAGGTAGTTGCCGACCGGCTCGCCGACGCGTTCCTGTGGGGATTCCTCCGTAGCGACAGCTGAGGCGTCGAGCGTCCGCCTCACGCTTGACATCGGCCGGCGCATCGATAGCCTGAAACAAATGCTTGTTCGGGACTGTCGGGAGAGAGAATGAGCGAGCGGGTTTTCCGTGATCCACCAGAGCGGAGGCTCGAGGACTTCGCCGTCGGCGACGTGATCCTCACGCGAGGGCGCACCGTCGAGGCCTCGGATCTGATCGCCTTCGCCGGCCTGACGGGCGACCACTACCCGCTGCACATCGACGAGGAGTTCGGCAAGGCGACGCGGTTCGGCTCCCGGATCGCCCACGGCCCGCTCACCTACGCGATCGCGGTCGGGCTCGTCGGCATGACCGGTTACTACGGCGACGGCATCGTCGCGCTGCTCGAGATCCAGTCCTTGCGCGCTCTCAAACCGGTCCAGCCCGGGGACACGCTGTCGGCCCGGGCCGTCGTCGAGCTGTGCGAGCCGGGCGACAGCCCGCGGTACGGGACGCTGCATGTCCGCTACTCCGTCCGCAATCAGAGGGAAGAGGAAGTCATGACGTTCCTGCAGATCATGCTCGCGCGGCGCCGGACGCCGTCGGAGGGCGACGGTGGCTGACAACGCAGCGACAGCGACGTTGCGCGTGGAGGCCGGCGCTCCGAACGACCCCGTGTTCATCGGACTCGGCGAGTTGCCCTCGGGCAGGTATCCGGACCGCACGTTCATCGGCGACCTGACGGAGGTCGCGACGCTCGCCATGCGCGATGCGGGCGTGCAGCCGAGCGAGGTCGACACGATCCTGCTGATTCCCTGCCTGCATTCGTTCGACGACCAGGCCGACCTCGTCTTCTCCCGCGTCGTCGAGGAGCTCGGCCTCTCGGGGCAGGCCAAGGCGAACATGATGATCCACTCCGGCGGCTCGACGAGCGACAACGCCGTGCGCGTCGCGTCGGGACTGATCGCGTCGGGGCACGCCCGCACCGTGCTGGTGCTCCAGGCCGAGCGCTGGGGGTCGGCGGACCTGTCGGAGATGGTCACGCTGCTCACGCTGAACGGCATCCCCAAGGAATGGGAGCGCCCGCTGGGCCAGACCTTCAACGCGATCGGTGCGCTGATCACCCAGCGCTACATGGCGGCGAGCGGCTCCACGCCGGAGGACATGGCGTCCGTCTGCGTCGCCCTGCGCGAGTGGGCCCGGATGAACCCGAACGCGATGTTCAAGGACAAGCCGCTCACGGTGGAGCAGGTCCTCGCCTCGCGCATGGTCGCCGACCCGCTGCACGCGCTCGAGTGCCCGCCGCTCGCCGACGGCGCGGTCGGCTTCGTCATGACGAGCGCCGAGAACGCCAAGGGCCGCACCGACAGCTGGGTTCGCATCGCCGGGTCGGGCGGCTGCGTGAGCCACTACAGCATCGGCCAGGAGGACGACCTCGGCGTGCTCGGGTGGAAGACGGCGTCCGAGCGGGCCTACGCGCAGGGTGGCTGGGGGCCGCAGGATGCCGACTTCGCAGAGGTCTACGACTCCTATGCCGCAGTGACGACGATCGCCTGCGAAGGGCTCGGCCTGTGCCCGGTCGGCGAAGCCGCCCGGTGGTTCGCCACGGGCGCCACGTCGCCGGGCGGCGAGTTCCCGATGAACACGAACGGCGGCCTGCTCTCGGCCGGCCACACCGGCGTGGGAGGCGGCACCGCGCTCCTGGTCGAGGGCGTCCGGCAGCTGATGTGGAAGGCCGGTCCCGAGCGCCAGATCGACGGCTGCCGGCGGGCGATCATCGGCGGGACCGGCGGCAGCTATATGGATGCCCAGGTGCTGCTGCTCGAGCGCGTCGCGAACGGAGCGACGCGATGACCGAGCTCGTCGACACCTTCCGCGACGGCCTCGCGCGCGGCGAGCTGCTGGTCCAGGCCTGCAACGGTTGCGGCAAGGCGATCATGTACCCGCGCCACCGCTGCCCGTTCTGCCAGTCCGGCGACCTGGACTGGCGCACGAGCTCCGGTGAAGGCGTGCTGCACAGCTACACGGTCGTGCGAGCCGTACCGCCCAAGGGCTTCGAGGACGACGTGCCGTACGCGCTCGGGGTCGTCAAGCTCGACGAGGGCGCGCAGCTGCTCGTCCGGCTGCGGCCGTCCGGCGACGACTCCTGGGATGCCTACGCGTGCGACAAGCGCGTGCGGTTCGAGCCGGCGCCCCCCGACGAGGTCCAGCGGCGCCCCGCGCCCTGGTTCGCCCTGGCCGACGAACCGGAGGAGGCGACGTGAACACCTGCGCATTTCTCGCCAAGGTCGCCCGCCAGCGGGGCGACGAGCCCGCCATCAAGCACGGGCCGGACGTCCTCACCCACCAGGAGTTCTACGATCGCGCGCTTGCCGTCGGCGGCAATCTGCTCGCCCGCGGCATGGAGCCTGGCGACCGCGTGGCCTTCGTGCTCGCCAACAGCCCGCGCGTGCTCGAGACGATCTACGGCTGCTTCGCGGCCGGCTTGATCGTGGTCCCGATCAACGCTCGCCTGCATCCACGCGAGATCGCCTACATCGTCCGGAACTCCGGCGCCAAGGTGCTCGTCCACGGACCGGAGTACAACGACGGCATCCTCGAGCACGCCGATGAGTTCGACGGCCTCGCACACCGCTTCTCCACCGGCGCCGGAGACGGCTCTACGAGCTACGACGAGCTGCTCGAGACGCCCGCCGCGCTGCCCGGCCACCGCGACGCCGACCCGGAGGACCCGTGCTGGCTCTTCTACACGTCGGGCACCACGGGCCGCCCGAAGGGCGCGACATGGACGCACCGTGTGGTCCGCGTGATGCTCATGAACTACCTGGCCGATGTCCACAACATCCAGCCCGGCGAGGTGGTCCTGCACGCCGCCCCGATGTCGCACGGCAGCGGCATCGTCGCGCTGCCTGCGGTCGCCCGCGGCGCCACCCAGGTGATCCTTGAGACGAAGAGCTTCGAGCCGCGCGCGCTGTTCCGGACGATCCAGGACCAGCAGGTCTCCCACATCGCCTTCCTCGCGCCGACGCAGATCATCCGGATGCTCGAGGACTTCGTGCCCGGTGAGTACGACCTTTCCAGCCTCAAGGCGGTCTGCTACGGGGGGGCGCCGATATACGTGGAGCACCTGCGCCGGGCGATCGAGACGTTCGGTCCCGTCTTCGCGCAGATCTTCGGCCAGGGCGAGGCGCCGATCACCATCACCGGCCTGAACGCCGCCGCCCACGCCGAGCTGCTCGCGGCGGGCGACGAGCGGATCGGCTCGGCCGGGACGATCCGTACCGACGTCGAGGCACGCGCCGTCGACGCCGACGGGCGCGAGCTCCCACCCGGCGAGGCCGGCGAGATCGTCGTGCGCGGCGACGTCGTCATGGAGGGCTACTGGGACAACCCGGAGGCCACCGCGGAGGCGATCCGCGACGGCTGGCTGCATACCGGGGACATCGGCGCGTTCGACGAGCGCGGCTACCTGTTCCTGCTCGACCGCGCGAAGGACATGATCATCAGCGGCGGCAACAACGTGTATCCGCGTGAGGTCGAGGAGGTCATCGTCCTGCACCCGGCCGTCGCCAACGTCGTGGTGCTCGGCATCCCGGATGACTATTGGGGCGAGGCGGTGCATGCGGTCGTCGTGCTCGAGCCGGGCGCACACGCGACCGCCGAGGAGATCATCACCCACTGCGGCAGGAGTCTCGCGGGATACAAGAAGCCCAAGGCGGTCGACTTCGTCAACGAACTGCCGATCAGCGGCTACGGCAAGGTCCTGCGCCGCGAGGTCCGCGAGCGCTACTGGGCCGGGCACGAGCGCCGGGTGAGCGGCGGGTCCGCCCGTGTCGAGGAGCCCGCGACATGATCGGGGACGCGTTCGTCGCGGACGCCGTCGTGCACCCCTACAACCTCGCGCCCGCCAATCAGGAGCCAACCGCACAGGCGCAGCTCGATGCGGTCTACGCCGCGCACGGGCTCGCGACCGACGAAGCACACGCGGAGTACCGGCTCAGGCGCGAGGAGTTCTTCAGCGACTTCTCCTTCGAGGCCATGGCGAGCGCGCTATTCCTCGAGAGCCCGGTCGACTTCGCCGTCATCCACGCCCTGCCGAACCTCGGGTTCTGCAAGGACTACGTGACCGATCCGCGCCGCGCCGCCGCGTTCCGCGACCGCCACCCGGGCCGGTTGCAGATGTACGCGACCGTTGACACCCCGGTCACCGCGACCGCGATCGAGCAGCTCGAGTGGCAGGTGCGCGAACTCGAGATCGACGGGCTCAAGCTGTATCCGGCGTTCTTCTACGACGGCGTGGGCGAGGGCTGGCGGCTTGACGGCGATGACTTCGCCGTGCCGCTCCTCGAGGCGGCGCGCGACCTCGGCGTTCGCAATGTGGCGATCCACAAGGCGCTCTGGCTCCCGCCGGCGCCGCGGGAGGCGTTCTCCGTCGACGACGTCGCAGCTCCGCTCGACCGTTTCCCCGACCTCAACTTCCAGATCGTGCACGCAGGAATGGCGTTCCTCGACGAGACCGCCGAGCTGCTCGCCCGCCACCGGAACCTGTACGCCACGCTCGAGTCGATGTTCGCCTACATCCTCGTCCGCCCGCGGCTGTTCGCCGAGATCCTCGGCCGCCTGCTGGCTGCGGGAGGATCGGAGCGATTGATGTTCAGCAGCGGGACGAACCTGATGCACCCGCGCCCGATCCTCGAGGCCTTCGAGGGCTACGAGCTCCCCGCGGACCTCGTCGAGGAGCACGGCTTCGCGCAGCTGACGGAGCGCGATCGCCGCAACATCCTCGGCGAGAACGTCCTGCGCCTGCACGGGCTCGACGCTGAGCAGATCCGCGCGCGGGTCGCAGGAGACGAGTTCGAACGGGCGCGCGCCGGAGGCTACGCCCCGCCATGGAACCTGCTGCGCCCGGACCGGGTCGGAGCCCCGGCGTGATGACCGTCACCCGCGCAGACGTCCTCGAAGCGCTGCGGGCCGTCCCCGAGCCCTGCAGCATCGCCATGCGGGCGCCCATGGACATCTGCGAGATGGGGCTCGTGGAGGACATCGAGATCGACGGCGGCCACGTCGGCGTGACGCTTGTCCTGACCGACCCGTCGTGCGTGCACTTCGGCGCGATGCGCCGCTTCATCGCCGACGAGCTGCTCAAGCTCGACTCGGTGGAGACGGTGAGCGTCGGGATGTCCACGCGGACGCTGTGGACGCCCGATCGCGTGCGCCGGCCGGCGGGGACACCGTCCTGACCATGGAGGCGGGCCTCGGGTCGACGTTCGCGGGCCTGCGGGTCCTCGACCTGAGCAGCAACCTGGCCGGCCCGCTTGCGGCGATGGTGCTGGGGGATCTGGGCGCGGACGTGATCAAGGTCGAGCGCCCGGACCGAGGGGACGACACGCGCGGTCTCCCGCCGCGGTGGGACGGCGACGGCACCGTCTTCCTCTCGGTCAACCGCAACAAGCGCAGCGTCGGACTTGACCTGCGGTTCCCCGAGGGCCGCGAGATCCTCTTGCGGCTGGCGGAGGGCACCGACGTGCTCATCGAAAGCTACGGCCCGGGCGTCGCCGAGCGGCTCGGGCTCGGGTTCGAGGACGTCCGCGCCCGTAGCCCGGACATCGTCTACTGCACCGTCTCGGCGTTCGGTGGCGGCCCGGTCGGGCGAACGCTGCCGGGCTACGACTCGCTGATCCAGGGCTTCTCCGGGATGATGAGCATCACCGGCCACCCGGACGCTCCTCCTGCACGCGTCGCGCCATCCGCGATCGACCTCTCGACTGGCTTGTGGTGCGTCGTCGCGATCATGGCGGCGCTCGCTCGCCGAAAGTCCGACCATGGGGCGCAGCATGTCGAGGCGGCCCTGATCGATTCCGCGATGACGCTCATGGGCCATCAGGTCATGAGCCTCCTCGCGACGGGCAAGGTGCCGCAGCCGCTCGGCACCGCCTCGCCGAGCACGACGCCCAACGAGGCGTTCGCGGCCTCCGACGGCTGGGTGGTCGTGGCCACCGCAAACGACGCCCAGTTCGATCGACTGTGCGGCGCGCTCGGCGTGCCCGAGCTCGTCGACGACCCGCGCTTCCATACCGTGGCGGACCGCGTCGAGTCGCGCGACGCACTGCGGCCGCTGCTCGCAGAGCGCTTCGCCGGACTGACGGTGGACGCCTGGGTGGAGCGACTCGCAGCGGCCGGCGTCGCCGCCGGCCGGCTGCAGGACCTGCACGAGGCGCTCGAACACCCCCTGACCCGGGAGCGCGGCGTGCTCGTGCGCCCCGACGCCGGCGGGGATACGGAAGACCTGCCGCAGGTCCGCGTGCCGATCGACGTGGACGGCTCGTGTATCCGCCGCGCGCCGCCCCGGCTCGGCGAACACACGGAGGAGGTCCTGCGGGAGGCGGGGCTCGACGAAGGCCTGATCGCCTTGGCACTGTCCTCGATGACGGCCCGGCCAACGCCTCCGCGCTCGGCCGGTCGGCGTTGACTCGTCGGCGGGAGTTCGATATGTTCCAAAACAAATGCTTGTTTGCGCGGCCTTCTCTACCGGACCGCGCGGTTCGTGCTGTGAGAGAGGAGAGGACCATGCCACCGGCTGACCAGGGGACTGCGCTGCCGCATCCCGATGAGCGGCGTCGACAGCTGGAGGAGCGGTTCCCCCGCTGGGAGCCTCAGACCCTCTCGCAGGCCCTCGATGCGTCCGTCGACCTCTACGGCGACCAGCCGCTGGTGATCACGGACGAACGCACGTACAGCTACCGCGACATCCAGGAGTGGTCGCGGCAGCTGGCCGCCGGCCTGATCGCCTCGGGAGTGCGGGCCGGAGACCACGTCGCGCTGATCATGGCGAACTACCCCGAGTTCACGGCGCTCAAGTACGCGATCGCCCGCGCCGGCGCGACGACGATCCCGATCAACTTCCTCTTCCGCCGCTCCGAGCTCGCCTACGTTCTCGAGCAGTCCAACGCCCGCGTGCTGATCAGCATGAACGAGCTGCGAGACCTCGACTACCTCGCCGAGCTCGACGCGATCATGCCCGGCTGGGAGACGCGGGCGGGCGGCGACGAGCTGCCCGAGCTCAGGCACGTCTTCGTCTTCTCGACGGACGGCAACGCGCGTCCGGAAACGCGGTCGGTCCGCGATCTCGCGCTGCTGGGGACCCGCGACGACCGCGAGGAGCTCGCCCGGCGGGAGGCCGCCGGCGACCCGTCGTCGACCTCGGACATCCTCTACACGTCCGGGACCACGGGCCGCCCGAAGGGCGTGATGATGACCCACGACATGGTGCTGCGGACGGCGTACGGGTCGGCGTACTGGTGCGCGTTCGAGCCCGGCCGGCGGCTGGTCTTCGCGCTGCCGATGTACCACGTGTTCGGGTACGTCGAGTGCCTGGTCGCCAGCACGTTCGTCGGCGGCGCGATCATCCCGCACGTGCAGTTCGACCCTGGCGCCATCCTGGAGGCGGTCGAGCGCCATCGCGCCAACGAGGTCGTGTGCGTCCCGATCATGACGATCAAGATCCTCGAGACCGCGCAGCAGCGCAGCTTCGACCTCTCGGCCCTCCACACCGTGTTCTCCTCGGGCGGCGCCGCACCCCCGAAGCTCTGGGGCGACATCCGGCGCATCCTCGGCGCCCAGGAGATCCTCACCGCCTACGGCATGACCGAGACCACGGCGTCGACCACATGCACCCGCCCGGAGGACCCGGACGAGCGGCTGCTGTCGACGAACGGCAAGCTCAAGTACGCCGGCGTGGCCGGGCTCCCGAGCTCGGCGGGCTGCTGGCCCGCTACAAGGTCGTCGACCCGGAGACGGGCGAGGAGCTCGCGCCCGGCCAACGCGGTGAGTTCCTGGCCAAGGGCGCCAACATCACGCCGGGCTACTACAACAAGCCGGAGGAGACCGCGGCCGCGTTTACCGAGGACGGCTGGCTGCGCACCGGTGACATCGGCGTGCTCGACGAGGAGGGCTACATCCGGCTCACCGGACGTATCAAGGAGTCCTATCGCTGCGGCGGCGAGATGGTCATGCCGCGCGAGGTCGAGCTGGTCATCAACGAGCATCCGGCGGTCGACGAGTCCCACGTCGTCGGGCTGCCACACGAGCGGATGGGGGAGATCGGCTGTGCGTGCGTCGTCCTCCTCCCTGGTGCCGAGCCACCGGATCCCGATGAGCTGATCGACCTCTGCGCGAAGCAGCTGGCGAAGTTCAAGGTTCCGCGCCACGTCGTCTTCATGGCTGCCGACGAGCTGCCGTTGACCGCGACAGGACGTGTCCAGAAGTTCAAGCTCGCCGAGTTTGCTCGGCGGCGACTTCAGCAGGACACTGCAGCCGAGCCGGTCGCCGGCTGAGCGACCACCTACTCCAAGAAGGTCCGCCTCCCCATGACTTCCGTGCCTGACTCCAAGCTCACCCCGGCCGAGCAGCAGTATCCGCTCGCGCCGCACGTGCTCAACGCCGACCACTACCGGGATCCCGAGCAGTACCAGCGCGAGCTGGACCGGATCTTCCTGCATTCGTGGTTCCCGGTCTGTCCCGCGGGCGACCTGAGCCGGCCGCGGGACTTCGCGGTCTGGGAGCAACTGCAGCAGTCCGTGGTGATCGTCCGCCTCGACGACGGCGGCATCGCGGCCTGGCACAACGTCTGCCAGCATCGCGGCGCCCGACTCGTCGGCGAGTCCGGAAGCTGCCCGACGGGCAAGTTCAAGTGCCCGTGGCACGGGTTCTCCTACGACCTCGAAGGCGTCGTGAGGAACGTCCCGCTGCGCGAGAGCTTCGACGCTGATCTGCTCGAGGGCCTGCGCACCCCGCCCGTACGTGCGCAGGAGTGGGCAGGGTTCATCTGGCTCACGTTCTCCGACGAGACCCCCGGGCTCCGCGAGTACCTGGGCGTCATCGGCGACGAGCTCGAGGGTTACGGCCTCGAGAGCTTCGTGACGAAGTACCGCACGTCGTTCGACCTCAACGCCAACTGGAAGCTCGTGGTCGACGCGTTCAACGAGACCTGGCACGTGCCGTTCACCCACGCCGACACGCTGACCGGGCTGATCATGTGGCGGGACGCGGTCCTGAAGATCGAGCCCCCGCACTCGTGGATGACGCTGCCGGTCCGGGGTTTCACCGAGAAGTCGACGTCGAGCGATCACCGGAAGTCGCACGTCTGCCACTACCTCGCATTCCCGAACACGATCTTCAGCTGCTTCCCGACGCACCTGCAGATGTGGACCGCCTGGCCGGTCTCTCCGACTCGGACGATCCTCCAGGCGTGGGGTGTCGTCGGGCCGACGCCAGAGGGGATGCCCGACGCGAAGTGGGTGCGCCAGAACGACCGCGACTGGGAGCATTTCCTCTCGGTCGTCTACGAGGACGCCGAGGTGATCAACAACTTCGGCAGCGTCGTGAACTCGCAGGGATTCCGTCGCAACATGTTCAACACGGCGGAGAGCCGGCTGACCGCGTTCCACGCCGAGGTCAACGCCCGTGTGCGCTGAGTGCGCGCCGATCGAGGTCCCGCGATGATCAAAGTGAAGGCCAACCGCGAGACCTGCGAGGGCTACGCGAACTGCGTACGCGCCGCGCCCGACGTGTTCGACCTCGACAGCGACGACCTCGTCGTCCTCAAGCAGGAGCAGCCGGCGGACGACCAGCTCCCGAAGGTCCGGCGCGCGACCTACGACTGCCCCACGGAGTCGATCTCGTTCACCGAGGGCGCGGAGGCGGCCGAGGGCGCGTGAGGCGCAACGTCGTGATCGTGGATGGGGCCTCGCGGCCGTCCGCACGGCCCAGGGCCTGCGCGACCTCGGCTTCGAGGGAACCATCCTGCTCATCTCCGACGAGGAGGCCACTGGACCGCCGCCACCGACCATGCGGGCATGGTCGGGGCGCACCCCCAGCTGCGGCTGGCGTCGGGCGCGATACAGGACCGCGAGTTCGGTGCCGTCCTGGGTGGGCCAGACCAGGCGACCGCGGTGTTCGCGATGAACAGCCCGCGGGAGTTCGTGCGAACCAGCCGGGCGCCTCGGCGCTGAAGGCGACGGGTACAGAACACAAGAGAGGAGCTGTGATGGGCGAGAGCGTCTACCGAGTCACCGAGGTCATCGGGGTCAGCAAAGAGTCGTGGGAGGCCGCGGCGCGCAACGCCGTCCAGGCCGCCGGCAAGTCGGTCCGCGACCTGCGCATCGCGGAGGTCATCCGCAAGGATGTGACGATCGAGAACGGCCAGGTGAGCAACTACCGCGTGCGCCTGGGCATTTCGTTCCGCTACGAACAGTCGGTGGACTGAGCGCGCGGCGGCGCGGAGGCGCGCCGTCGCGCTGCCGTAGACTGGGCATCACTCTCTGATGAGCGCTCAAGAGAAGCTGACAACGCCGCGCGAAGCCATCCTCGAGGTCGCGACTCATCTGTTCGGCGAGAAGGGCTACGCCGGGACGACCATGCGCGACATCGCCTCGGCGGTCGGCGTGCTCCCGGGCAGCCTCTACGCCCACATTGACGGCAAGGAGACGCTGTTGACCGAGATCGTCGACGTGGGCTTCGACCGTTTCCTCTCGACGGCGGCCGAAGTCGCGAGCGCGTCGGAGCCCGCTGACGTCCGCCTGCGCACGGCGATCAAGGAGCACGTCAAGGCCGTCGCCGACAGCCGGGAGCGCACGATGGTCGTGCTGCACCAGTGGCGCTACCTCACCGGCGCCAACTACGACGCTGTCGTCGAGAAGCGCCGTGACTACCAGCGGAGCTTCGAGCGCATCGTCGACGATGGCGTGGAATCGGGGCTATTCAGGCCCGACCTTGACCGGCATGTTGCGGTGTTCGCCGTCCTGGGAGCCTTGAACTGGGTCCCGGAGTGGTTCTCGCCTGAGGGACCGGCGAGCGCGGAGGAGGTCGGCGAACGTCTTGCCGACACACTGCTCTCGGGCTTCATGGGCGACGGCGCATCTGGCAAGCAGAAGAAGCGCAAGTAACGGCCGCCAGCACCTGACGCGGTGCATCCGTAGCTCCTCGTCTGCTCTTGACAGGAACTCGAAAGGCGGTCAATGTTCCTTCCTCGCAAACGAACGCTTGTTTGAGGACTGGAATGGATCTCTATGAAACGTCACCAGTAGCGGCTGACGGCGGCGCCGTCGCGGATCGGATCCTCAAGGTCGACCACGTGGCGATCGCATTGCCCGACATCGCGGCTTCGGTGCCTCTGTTCCGCGACGCGCTGGGTGGGCGCTTCATCGCCGGCGGCGACAACGACGACACGGGCATTCGGCTCGTCCATCTGATGCTCCCGGGGTTCAAGCTCGAGCTGATGCAGCCGCTCCGGGACGACTCGTTGATCTCGCGTCCGCTCGAGCGGAGGGGACCGGGCTTTCACCACATGACATTCCTCGTCGACGACGTGCCCGCCACCGTCCACGCGCTCGAGGGAGAGGGATTCCAAGTGACCGGGACGAGCCTCGCATCGCGGCACTGGCGTGAGACCTTCCTGTCACCCCGGGACACCTTCGGCGCCCTCCTGCAGTTCGTCGACACGACGCGCGACTGGGACGTGCCCGTGCGGGACTTCGAGCTCGAGGACGTCCTCGCCGGGCGCGCCGTCTGGCGGGACTACGTCCCGTGCCTGCGCGGAGAGGCGGCGCAGGCATGATGCGCGCCGCGATCGTGGGCGCGGGCCCGTCCGGGTTCTACGCCGCCGACCAGCTGATCAAGACGGGCTTCGAGGTCGACCTCTACGACGCGCTGCCGACGCCGTTCGGCCTCGTGCGCGCCGGGGTCGCACCGGACCACCCGAAGATCAAATCGGTCACGAGGGTCTACACCAAGACGGCCGCCGCTCCCGCCTTCCGCTTCTTCGGCGGAGTGCGGCTGGGCGACGACGTGACCCGCGAGGAGCTGCTGGATCGCTATCACGCGGTGGTCTACGCGATCGGGACGGCAACCGACAACCGGCTCGGGATCCCAGGCGAGGACAGGCCCGGATCGCACGCGGCGACGGAATTCGTGGCCTGGTACAACGGCCATCCGTACTACGCCGAGAAGACGTTCGACCTCGACGTCCGCCGCGCCGTGGTGATCGGCAACGGCAACGTCGCGATCGATGTCGCGCGCATGCTCGTGCTGGACCCCGACGAGCTGGCGCCGACCGACACCGCCGATCACGCGATCGACGCGTTCGGCGAAGCGGCCGTGAGCGAGGTCGTGCTGCTCGGCCGCCGCGGTCCCGCGGAGGCGGCATTCACCAACCCGGAGCTGCGCGAGCTCGGCGAGCTGGTACGTGCGGATGTCCTCGTCAACCGCGCCCAGCTGGATGACGTGGCCGAGCCGGAGGACACGACGCGGAAGCGCAACGTCGAGCTCCTGCGCGATTACGCGCAGCGCGAGCCGTCCGGCAAGTCGCACCGGATCGAGCTGCGCTTCCTGCGCTCCCCCGTGGAGATCCTCGGCGAGGGCGACGACGGTCCGGTCACCGGGGTGCGCGTCGCGATCAACCGCCTGGAGACATCGGAGGACGGCCGTGTGCGCGCCGTGCCGACGGACGAGCAGGAGGTCATCGAGTGCGGGCTGGTGCTGCGCTCGATCGGCTACCGCGGATATCCGATCGCCGGCATCCCGTTCGACGAGCGGCGCGGGCTGATCCGCAACACCGGCGGCCGCGTGTGCTACGAGGACGGCACGCCGTGCCTCGGCGAGTACGTCGTGGGGTGGATCAAGCGGGGCCCCTCGGGCGTCATCGGGACCAACAAGAAGGATGCGGCCGACACCGTCGCGCGGATCGCCGAGGACCTCGAGGCCGGCGCGCTGAGGGCCCCGGTGGAGCCCGACGCCGACGCCGTCGATGCCTGGCTGGGCGACCGCGTTTCGGGGCTGGTCAAATGGAATGGATGGGAGGCGATCGACGCACATGAGTGCTCGCTCGGCGAGCCGGCGGGCCGGCCGCGCGTCAAGCTGGTCCGCGAGGCCGAGCTGATCGAGGCGAGCCGCGCGACGGCGCCGCGATGAGCGCGCCGAGGAGGTGAGCTGACGAATGTTCGCAAGCGTCAGGTGCTATTTCGTCCATCGCCTGCCGACCGCGGAGCTCGTCCGGCGCGTCGCTCAGGACTTTGCGGCGCAGATCGGCGCTCGCTCCGGGTTCGTGTCGTACGAGTTCATCGATGGCGGCGGTGGCGATGCGGTGTCGATCAGCGTGTTTCGCGAGGCCGCTCAAGCCGAGGCCTCGCGCGAGCTGGCGCGGCGCTGGAGCGAGGAGCGGTTGCAGGATCTGGAGTTGACGATCACGGAATCGCTGCATGGCGAGATCGTGATCAGCCGCGCGGCGCGCGAGATGGCTGCACCGGATTCGGAGCCGGGGGCCGGCAGATACGCGAGGCTTCGGCGCTACCGGGTCGGCGCGGGCGACGTGGCTCGGTTGCTACGCCGCGTCGATGCCTCGTTCGTCGATCGCGTCGCGGCGGTCGACGGGTTCCTCGGCTATCGCGTGATCGACTGCGGGGGCGGCGAGTTGCTCTCGACCGGCCTATTCCGGGACGGCGCAGGGGCGGCAGCGACCGACGAGCTCGCAGCCCGATTTCTCGCCCACGAGGTTGGCGACCTCCGGGTTGATCGCACCGACATCGTCGGTGGCGGCCCGGTCGTCGTGAGTCGCGTCACCGACGCGCTCCTGGCACCCGTGGATCTGTGAGCACACCCGCGCGAGCGGGCCGAGCCATCCCCGGTCGGCCACCTTCCGGTAGGCCTCGTCGGCCAACTCGGGCTCTCGTCGTGCTCGCGCGTGACCTGTGTTGCGAACACTCGGGTTGCCGACAAACAAGCATTTGTTTATGCTTGAACGAGGGAGCGTCTGCCCGAACAACCCAAACCGAGGAGAGACAGGCGATGGCTTCAAACGCAGAGCATGCCGCGGACGGTGCGCTCGACGGACGGACCATCCTGGTCACCGGCGCCGGCTCGGGCATCGGGAAGGCCACGGCGACCCTCGCCGGCGCCGCAGGCGCGTCCGTCGTCGCCCTGGACCTGAAAGGTCAGGACGAGACGGCGGCCGCCATCGCGGACGCAGGTGGCAAGGTCGAGGCGCACGCGCTCGACGTCACGGACGCCGACGCCTGGAGCACGGTCGTCAGCAGCGTCCTCGACCGCCACGGCACGATCGACGGGCTGGCCAACGTCGCGGGCATCGTCTCGGATACCGACAGCCTGCTCGACCAGGACGAGCAGGGGTGGGAGCGCATCCTCGCCGTCGACCTCAGAGGCCCCTGGCTCGGCATGAAGGCCGTGGTGCCGCTGATGCTCGACGCCGGCGGTGGCAAGGTGGTCAACGTCGCCTCGGTGGCAGGCCTCATCGGGATGCCGAACACCCTCGCGTATTCCGCCGCCAAGGGCGGCGTGATCGCGATGTCCCGCCAGGTCGCGGTCGAGTACGCGGCCCGGCACATCAGGGTCAATACGATCGCCCCCGGTGTCACCACGACACCGATGCTCGGCGACATCACGGAGGAGTTGCTGGGCATGGTCACCGCGGCGACGCCGTGCGGGCGCCTCGGGGCGCCCGAGGACCCGGCCAACATGATCGTCTACCTGCTCGGGCCCGGCAGCGACTTCATCACCGGTCAGGTCTTCTCGATCGACGGCGGCTGGACCGCCCAGTAGTCGCACCCAGCCGCCTGGCTACGCAGAAGGGCGCGGCCGGCGAGGACGGCCCAAGCACCCTCAGGGCCTTGACAAAACAAGCATTTGTTCGTAGCATCGCCGTCCCGCAGTAACAAACATTTGTTAGGGAGAGAGGCCAAGGAGCGATGGGGGAAAGCCTGAACGTACCAGACGGCGCTGCCCGCGACGCGGCGCCGCCGGGCGGCCGTGCGCTGCCTCCAGCGCTCCGGCTGCGAGGCGTCTCCAAGACCTTCCCGGGCGTGCAGGCGCTCGTCGACGTCGACATCGAAGTTCGCCCAGGGTCGGTGCACGCGCTTCTCGGACACAACGGCTGCGGCAAGTCGACCCTCGTAAAGACGCTGGCCGGCGTCTACCACCCAGACGCGCCACCGGAGGCGGCGACGGTCGACGGCGAACCGCTCGCCCTTGGCTCCGCCGACGACGCAGAGCGTCTCGGCATCAGGTTCGTGCATCAGGAATTAGGCCTGATCCCCGAGCTCGGAGCGGCGGACAACATCGGGTTCGTCCTCGGGTATGCGAGCAGCCGCCTCGGGAAGATCGGGTGGCGGCGCCAAGCTCGGCTCAGTGAGGAGCTTCTGGCCAGCTTCGGCATCCACCTCGACCCGCTGGCGCCCCTCAGCGAGGCCTCGCCCGTGGAGCGCACCGCAGTCGCGATCGTGCGCGCGGTCGCGGGGCAGAAGAAGGGCCGCGGCGTGCTCATCCTCGACGAACCGACCGCCGCTCTGCCCGCTCGAGAGGTCGACCAGCTCTTCCGGCTGATCCGTGACATCCGCGACTCGGGCACCGCCGTCCTGATGATCTCCCACCGCCTGGACGAGGTGATGGCGATCTGCGACCACGCCACCGTCATGCGCGCCGGCCGGGTCATCTTCGACGGGGGGACGCACGACATGTCCGTGCGGGCGTTCGCCACGCTGATCGCCGGGACCGAGACCCTTGCGCTCGACGAATCTCAGCGGCCTCCGGCGGACCAGCGGTTGAAGGATGCCCCGGTCGGCCTCCAGGTCGATGGCCTGGTCGGCCGGTACCTGCGCGGTGTGAGCCTGTCGGTCCGCGAGGGCGAGGTCGTCGGGATCGCGGGACTGCTCGGCTCCGGGCGCGAGGAGCTGCCCTACATCGTCGCCGGCGCGCAGGCGGAAGGCGTGTCCGGCACGATCACCGCCGGCGGTGAGCAGCTTCCCGAGCTCACGTTGAACACTGCGAGGAAGCACGGCGTCTGCGTCGTGCCGGCAGACCGCGCCCGCGAGGGCATCATCGGAGACTTCACGGTGAGGGAGAACGTCACCTTGGCGGCGCTGCCCGCGCTTTCTCGAGGACCGACCCTCTTGCCCTCGCAGGATCGCGCGTTCGCGCACACCTGGCTCCACGCCGTACGGGCCGATACCGCGGTGAGCGAGCGTCAGATCACCACGCTGAGCGGCGGCAATCAGCAGAAGGCCGTGCTGGCCCGCTGGCTGTCGGTTTCGCCGAAGGTTCTCGCGCTCTCCGAGCCGACGGCGGGCATCGACATCGGGGCCCGCATGACGATCTACGAAGAGATCCGGCGGCGCGCCGACGGCGGGCTGGCTGTCCTCATGAGCTCATCCGATGCCGAGGACCTGATCGCCGTCTGCGACCGCGTCGTCGTGCTGCGGGACGGCGTGATCGCGACAGAACTCGACGGGCCAGAGATCACCAAGCAGGCGATCGTCGCCGGGATGGAGGGTGTACACGATGAGTAGTCAAGCTGACCCGCCTCAGGCAACACCGACGGCGCATCGGCACCCCGGCCCCGAGGGCGCTGGAGTTCCAGAAGAGCGTGTCGTCCCAGCGATGGCGAAGCGCTCCTGGAAGCGCCACTTCAGCCTCGCCAACGCGGGCGTGATCTATGTCTGGCTTGTGATCATCGCGGTCTTCTCCATCTGGAAGCCGGACACGTTCCCGACGTGGCAGACCGCTCAGACGGTGCTCAACCAGAACGCGATCTCGGGACTTGTGGCGCTCGCCCTGGTCGTGCCGCTGTCGGCCCGGATCTTCGATCTGTCGGTCGGCGCCGCGCTGGGGCTGTGCAACGTCATCGTCGCATGGCTGCTGGTGAACCAGGGCGTGCCGATGGTGCCCGCCATCCTGCTGACCGTCGCCGCGGGGGCACTCATCGGCGTCATCAACGCCACGATCGTCATCGGCGGGCGGATCGATTCCTTCATCGGCACCCTTGCTACGGGCTCGCTCATGGCGGCCGCCGTCACGCTGATCACATCCGACCAGGCCATCATCGGGGAAGAGCTCGGCGGCAGCTTCGGCAACATCGCCACGTCCGACATCGGCGGCGTCGCCCTCCCGGTGTTTCTGATGCTCGGGGTCGCCATCGCCGTCTGGTACCTGTTGAACTACACCGTGACGGGCCGTCGCATCTACGCGACCGGCTTCAACGAGACCGGCGCTCGACTGACGGGCGTCCATACCGGCCGACTGCGCTTCGCATCGCTGATCGTGTCAGCGACAGTGGCGGGCATTGGCGGCGTGCTTCTCGCATCGCAGGTGAGCTCGGGCTCGCCGGACATCGGCCCGCCCTACCTCCTGGATGCCTTTGCGGCGGCATTTCTGGGCGCGACGCAGTTCGGAGGCCGCTTCAACGCCTGGGGTACGGTCATCGCGGTCCTTCTGCTGGGAACCGGCAAGACCGGCCTAGTCCTTGTCGGCGCGCCAATCTGGGCGACGAGCATGTTCAGCGGAACGGTCCTGCTGGTCGCACTTCTGCTCCAGAACCTGGAACGCACCCTCGAATCGCGTGCTTGGATCCAAGCGAGACGGACGCGACGCGGGGACGCCACAGCGGCCGCCAGGTGAGCTCGGACATCGTCATCGTCGGCGGGGGCCTGGGCGCGATCCGCACCGCTCAGGAGCTGCGCGATCTCGGACACGTCGGCCACGTCGTCTTGGTCTCAGACGAGTCCGACCTGCCATACGACCGGCCCCCGCTGTCGAAGGAGTATCTGCTCCAGAACGCCACCGAAGAGACGATTCGGCTGGTCGAAGCCGCGAAGCTCGCCGAGCTCGAGATCGAGGTCTTGCTCGAGAAGCCGGCGCGCGCCCTCGACCGCACAAATCGACGCGTGCTCCTGGACGGTGGGGAGCTTGCGTACGACCAGGTGATCATCGCTACCGGCGCCCGGCCGATCACCCTCCCGATACTCGACGGGCCCGACAACGTCATGGTTCTACGCAGCGTCCACGATGCGCGCCGTCTGCGCGCGGCGCTGACAGCGCGACCGGCGGTCGGCATCGTGGGCGGCGGCTTCATCGGCCTGGAGATCGCGGCGGCGGCGCGACGGCTCGGATGCGACGCGGTCGTGATCGAGGCGGCGGAGACGCCGCTGGCACCGGTGATCGGGCCGGAACTCGGCGGGGCCGTCCAGCGGTTCCACGAGGAGCGGGGCGTCGTCTTCCGCTGCGGAACGATGCTGTCGGGCAGCCGCGGCGAGGGGCGCGTCGAGGAGCTCGAGCTCGCGGATGGCTCGCGGATCGCGGCTGACATCGTCGTGGTCGGCGTGGGGGTCAAGCCGAACGTCGACTGGCTGCGCGACAGCGGGTTGGAGTTGCATCGCGGGCTCGTGTGCGACGCGCTCGGCCGGACGGCGGACCCGCACGTGTTCGGCGCCGGCGACGTCGTGTGCCGTCACTTCGACGGGACGTGCCATCCCACGGGACATTGGACCGCGACCGGCGACCACGGGCGCGTCGTCGCGAACGTGATCTGCGGCGAAGACCCGGGCACGGTCGTCGAGGACAACTACTTCTGGTCAGACCAGTTCGATGCACGGCTGCAGTTCGTCGGGGTCGTGCCCCGGGAGCACCGCATCACGTACGTCGCCGGTGGTCCTGACGAGGAGTCGTTCGTCGCGTTGTGCAGCACCGACGAGCAGGTGACCGCGGTGTTCGCCATGAACAACGCCCGCGAGTTCATCCGCCACAGCATGCCGCTGCGGCGCGGCGAATCAGTCCCGGCACCCGCATGATCGGGCGTCTGTGGGATTCACTCCGCCAGTGGCGTGGATCGTTGCCAAACAAGCATTTGTACGGTAAGGTCGGTGGGGGAGAAGCGATCGATTCCACCGTCCGTTCGTTTCCAGTAAGGAGGACCGAGAAGGCATGAGCGAGCAAGACGTAGAGGCGAGAGACACGGAGGCGGTTGAGAGGTTGCAGGAGGTCGCGTCACAGGAAAACGGCGGGCCGGCAGAGTCGGGCCTGTCCGAGAAGTGGGGCCGCGACATGTTCAACGACTTCGACATCGACGATCCGAAGTTCAACGAGAACTTCTTCGAGATCCTCGACAGCATGGTCCGTCAGTGCCCGGTCGTGCGCAGCAACGTCGGCCAGGGGTACTGGATGGTCACCCGCCAGGCGGACGTGCGGAAGGTGGGTCAGGACTGGAAGACGTTCAGCAGCGCTAAGGGCTATCAGCCCAACCGGCCGGAGGGCCTGCCCTACCTGTATCCGGAGGAGTCCGATCCGCCGAGGCATACGGCTTGGCGCAGGGCCCTCAACCCGCATCTGAGTCCCAAGGCGGTCGCGCCGTACGAGGACACGATCCGCAAGGACTGCAATACGCTCATCGACCGCTTCGTCGACCGCGGCGAGTGCGATTTCGTGAGCGAGTTCGGTGCCAAGCTCCCGGGCTGGGCGTTCTTCAAGAACGTCCTGGGCGTCCCGGTCGACGACCTTGACATGCTCGTCGAGAGCGTGGAGCGGGGCACGTTCGATCCGCCCGAAGAGCGGGCGGGGCACTTTGCCAGGATCTTCGAGTACCTCGGCGAATACCTCGCAAATCGCAAGGAGCAGGCACCGCGTGGCGACATGGTCGACACGATCGCCGCCGGCGTGCAATACGAGAACGGTGAGCCCGCACCCTGGGACCATCAGGTGAGCATCCTGGTGGATCTCACCTTCGGTGGCATCGCGACGACCACCTACGTGATGGCGGGCGCGATCCACCACCTGGCGACGAATTCGGGAGATCGCGACTACCTCGTCGACAACCCGGACATGATCCCGCGGGCGGTCGAGGAGTTCATCCGTGTCTTCCCGCCCGTCGTCGCCCTCGGACGGACGTGCACCCGTGACGTTGAGGTGGCCGGCGTGCAGATGAACGAGGGTGACTTCGTCCTGCTCGGCTACAGCGCCGCGTCGCGCGACCCGCGCGTGGTGGAGGATCCGACCAAGATCGACATCACGCGAGACACGGTCCTGCACTCCGCGTTCGGCGTCGGCCCCCACCGCTGCATCGGGTCGAACCTGGCGCGCCTCGAGCTGCGGGTCACGCTCGAGGAGTGGCTCACGCGGATACCCGACTTCGGCATCAAGCCCGGCACCGAGCCGATCTTCGAGACGGGAATCTTGAGGACGATGAAGGACCTTCAACTCGTCTTTTGAGCGCGATCCCGCGTGCGCCTCAACACGAGGCGCACGCGACGGTTGCCGCGGAGCGAGCTGCCCGCGACCACGACATCCGGCGAGGGAGGGACACGATGAAGATCAAGATCGATGAGACCAAGTGTTCAGGGCACGGCCGGTGCTTCGTGCTTGCACCGGAGGTCTACCGGCTCGACGACGAGGGCTACAACGCCGATCGTGGCGCGACGATCGAAGTCCCGCCGGATCTCGAGAAGAAGGCGATGATCGGGGTCAAGAACTGCCCCGAGGCAGCCATCATCCCCGCCGAGGACTAAGAAGCGGTTTCAGAAGTCCGTCGGACCTTGAGTCGGGTGCCCGGAGGTGAGAATGAACGTTAAGCACCCGGGAACCTGCGCGGCGGATTTACAGCAGCAAAGAGACGCCACCTACACGCGGGCAGGCGACCGCATCTCGTCCCGAGACGTGCGTCTGCGACTGCCGCCCATTCGCTTCTGCTGTCGGACCCGTTGCGGGCGTTGGGCGGCAGGCGGCGTTGTCAGTCGAGCGTGATGATGACCTTGCCGTTGGCGCGGCCCTGTTCGACGTACGCGAGCGCCTCGGGGGTCTGGTCGAATGCGAACGTCTTGTCGATGAGCGGTCGGAGCTGGCCGGCGTCGTAGAGGGAGGCCAGCTCGCGCAGCTGCGCGCCGTTGGCCTGCACGAACAGAAACGAGTAGCTCACGCCGAGCTGCCGCGCCTGCTTGCGGACCTTGCGGCTCAGCAGCCCCATCGCGACGCCGATGAACTTCGGCGCCCCGAGTTGCTTCGCGAACCCGGGGTCCGGCGGGCCGGTCACGCCGATCGCCTGTCCGCCGGGCTTCAGGACCGTGAGTGACCTTTCGAGGTTTTCGCCCCCTCGCGAGTCCAGCACGATGTCGTAGCCGGAGAGGACTGCGGCGAAGTCCTGCTTGGTGTAGTCCACGACGACGTCGGCGCCGAGGCTGCGCACGAGCTCCGCGTTCTTTGCCGCGCGCGGTCGTCGCCACCGTGGCGCCGAGGTGCTTGGCGAGCTGGATGGCGGTCGATCCCAGGCCGCCGGAGCCGGCGTGGACGAGGACCTTCTGGCCGGGTTTCGCGTGGGCGCGGTCGACGAGGGCCTGCCAGGCGGCCAGTGACACCAGCGGCACCGCGGCCGCCTCGTGCAGGGTGAGCGAGGCCGGCTTGGGGGCGACGTCGTCCTGGTCGATCGCGATGTACTGCGCGAAGGTCCCGATCCGCAGGTCGCGCGGGCGTGCGTAGACCTCGTCGCCTACCTGCATGTCGCGTACGGCCGCGCCGACCCTGGTCACCACGCCGGCGACGTCGTGGCCGAGCACGAACGGGGTCCGGTACTTCAGGAGCCGCTTGAACTCGCCGTTGCGGACCATCTTGTCCAACGGGTTGACGCCGGCGGCGCTGACCCTGACGAGCACGTCACCTTCGCCGACCTCGGGCTCGGGTACCTCGGCGGCGCGCAGCCCGTGCTTGCCGTAGTGCTCGACGACGAAAGCCTTCATAGGAACTCGAGAGCGCGCTTGACGAAGTCCTCGTGGAACTGGAACACCCCGCCGTGCCCGGCGTCGGGATAGATCACCAGCTCGCTGTTCGGGAGTCGGCGGTCGAGGTCGACGGTGTTCTTGGTCGGCACCATCTTGTCGCTCTCGCCGTTGAGGACGAGCACCGGCTGGTGGATGCTCGCGAGGTCGGCGCGCTTCTGCCGCCCCCATCGGTGGATGGCCTTGAGCTGAGCGCGGAACGAGCGCACGGAGATGGCCCTGTCGCGGTCGTTCGCACGTTCTTTCAGCCGTGCCAGGAACTCCCTCGCGGCCGCGCGCCCGTTCGGAGTCCTGGTGAAGAAGAGGAACTGCTTGGGGTCCCGGCGGGTGAGCAGTCCTCGCGCGGTGTCGAGGTAGGAGATGCGGGTGACCTTGTCGATGCCTTCGCCGCCCGCGGGACCGGTTCCGGCGATGATCATCTTGCGCACGAGCCGCGGCTGCTGCTGCGCGATCACCTGGGCGATCATGCCGCCCATCGAGAACCCGAACAGGTCGACCTGATCGAAGCCGAGGGCACGGATGAAGGTCACGGCGTCGCTCGCCATCTCCTCGATGGTCGTCGGCGTGGACCCGCTGGAGGCGCCGACACCGCGGTTATCGAAGGTGATAACCCGATGCCTCGCGGCGATGCCGTCCACGACTCGGGGGTCCCAGTTGTCCAGGACTGCGGCCAGGTGGGTGAGGAAGACCACCGGCACCCCGGTGCTCGGGCCGAGCTGACGGTAGGCGAACTCCACGCCGCCGGCGTGGATGGTCTGTGTCGGCGCGGTCTTCCACGTCGTGTTCCAGAGCCGCACCCGTGGGTGCGTGGACCGTCGTCATCGCGTCTCTCCTGTGTGCGTGCCGCACCGAACTTTGCATTACGATCATAATATCATCGTACGGACGTAATACAATGGTGGACGCGTATGCGCTACGGCAAAGACCAAAAGCAGGCCACCAGACAACGCATCCTCGAAGCGGCCGGGCGACGCTTCAAGCAAGACGGCATCGACGGCGCCGGCGTGGCCGCCGTGATGTCCGACGCCGGCCTGACCAACGGCGCCTTCTACGGCCACTTCACCTCCAAGGAGGATCTCGTCGCCAACGTCCTCGCCGACCAGCTGCGCGCCCAACGCCAAAGCCTCGACGCCCAGCCCTCAGATCGGGCGGGACTCGAAGCGTTCATCCGCTCCTACCTGTCTCCACAGCACCGCGACCAGTGCGCCGACGGCTGCCCGTCGGCTGCGCTGCTCGACGAGATCACCCGCCGCCCCGCCGCCACCAGACAGCTCTTCACCGACGAACTGATGGGCGAGATCGACGACATCGCCGCGCGCCTTGACCCGACAGACCTCGAGGCGGCTCGAACCCACGCGCTCACGATCTTCGGGCTGATCGTCGGCACCCTGCAACTCGCCAGGGCACTGACCGACCGCGACCTGTCCGACCAGCTCCTCGCCCGAGGCGTGGAGACGGCCCTGAAGTTGCTCGACGCCCGGGCATGACCGAGTCGCAACACACTCCCCGCCAGGCGACGACGACAGCCACGCCTGGGCCGGCGGCCGGCAACGGGCTTTCGCCACATGTCGTTGTTGGTCGACGACGTGCCGGCGATGTCCCGGCCGTGGTGGCGCCGTCAGCTACCGACCCCGGAGAGCATCATGAGCTCGGACTCCTGCACGAGGCTCACGACCTCGTAGTAGTCGCCGAGCGTGTGGTCGTCCGCGACCTCGCCCATCACGGCGTGCCAGTTGTCGCGCACGGCCTCCGGCGTGGAGTCGCCGGCCTGGAACCCGAGCGGCTCGGCCCAGATGACGCGTGCGATACGGCCTGCGGCCACGCTGAACAACTCACCGGACACCGGGCAGTCCTCGTGCAGCAGGTAACCAGACCCGTTGGCCACCAACTCGGGGGTCGCATAGGTCTTCATGAACTCGCCTTCCGGGGTGTCCTTCAGCGAATCCCAATTCATCCGGCTGTACGCGAGCGGCATGATCGCGTTCGCCTTGATGCCGAACTGCTCGCCGTAGCCGCCGATCTGCTTGGTGTATGCCGCGATGGCGGACTTCGCGAGCACGTATGCGCCCATCCAGTTCCCGTCGGGCCAGTTGAAGCCGAAGATCGACGCCGAGCTCGTGTTGAGGATGCGGCCGTAGCCGGCCTGCTTCATGTGGTCCCAGGCGGCCTTGACGACGTACATCGGACCCTCGAGCAGGATCTGGAAGTTACGCGCGTACAGCGGGCCGGGCTCCTCGTGGATGTGGTCGCAGACCGCGATACCGGCGTTGTTGACGATGATGTCGATGCGACCGAAATGATCGAGGGCCGTCTGCACCATGCGCTGGGCGCCTGACGCGTCAGCCACGCTGTCCCCGTTGCTGACCGCTTCGGCCCCAAGGTCGCGCAGCTCCTGCGCCACGCGCTCGCCCGGGCTGGCGGCCTGCTCCGCGGCGTCGCCCGCGACGGTCGTGTTGTAGTCGTTGACGACGACCTTTGCGCCGCGTTCTGCGAGCAGTCGAGCGTGTGCGCTCCCGATCGAGCCACCTCCGCCGGTGACCAGCGCGACACGGCCATCAAACCGCAGGGCATCAGACATGATCAACCTCGCATGGCTCGGCTACAAACAAACAATTGTTCTAAGATAGCTACGCGCCCGCGTGCTGTCAACCCGATGGCTGTGGAACGTCCGATGACGCGAAGCCGGAGGCCGGCGTGCGATGGAACCCGAATCCTCACGGCCGCGGAGCGGTGGTCAGAGTCCCATCTCCTTGGCGATGATGCTGCGTTGGATTTCCTGGGCGCCGCCGCCGACCATGCCGTGTTTGGCCTCGCGGAAGTAGCGCTCCATGTCGTACTCGGGTAGCTGTGCATATCCGCCGAGTGCCTGCATGCCGTTGAACGCGACCTTGAAGGCGACCTCGGCGGCGAACACCTTTGCCATCGAGACCTCCTTTATCGCGCGCTCGCCACGAGCCATCTTGCTCGCGGCGTTGTAGACGAGCAGGCGGGCGGCCTGGACTTCGCATTCGTTTTCGGCCATCCGGTGCTTGAGGACCTGGAAGGAGGAGAGCGAGCGGCCGAACTGCGTGCGGTCCTTGGTGTAGGCGATCGTGTCGTCGAGGGCGGTGCGGGCGTTGCCTACGTACGACGCGGCCAGGCTCAGTCGCTCGTACTCGAGGTGCTGGCCGATGTACTCCCAGCCCCGGTTGACCTCGCCGATGATGTTGGTCTCGGGAACGCGGACGTTCTCGAGGAAGATCTCGGTCGTCCCGAGGCTCTTGCGAACGATCGTATTCATCTTGCGGATGTCGAGCCCGTCCGTCGTGTTTGGCACGAGGATCAGGCTGAGGCCCGCGTGACGGTCCTGGCCGGTCCGTGCCAGGACGGTGATCGTCGTCCCGGGCAGGTGAGCGCCCGAGCAGAAGACCTTGTTGCCGTTGAGTACCCAGGAGCCGTCCTCGAGCTTGGCGCGCGTCTTCACCGCGGCGGCGTCCGATCCCGCGCCGGGCTCTGAGATCGAGACGGCGAACTTCCGCTCCCCCCGTAGGAACCCGGGCAGGTACTCGGCCTTCTGCTCCTCGCTGCCGTTGTGCGAGATGTTCGTGGCCGTGAACATCGATGTCATCACGCACGCGGCAGTGTCGAGGCTGTACTTCGCGATCGCCTCGCAGAAGATCGCGTACATGATCGGGTCCGTCTCGAGGCCGCCGTACTCCTCCGGCACGAGCAGGCCCAGCCATCCCTGGTCGGCCATCTTCTGGTAGGCCTCGTCGGGGAACTCGCGGCTCTCGTCGTGCTCGCGCGTGTACTCGCGGCCGACCTCGTTGTCCATGAAGCGGTGGAGGGTGTCCCGCCACAACTGCTGCTCATCGGTGAAACGGAAATCCATCGAACACTCCGGGGCGAAGTCGTTGACCTTGAGATAACGCTGCTCGCCAGCGGCCGGCCGGACGCGGTTGACGGCCGCCGAGCGGACGTCTACGCTACCAAACAATCAGTTGTTTTTCGAGAGAGGAAGACGAGAGATGCCACGCGCTGCGAGGTTCGAGGACTACGCGACCGCCTACGAGAACATCAAGCTCGAGCGCCGGGGCGGCATCCTCGAGGTGACGTTCCACACCGGTGGGGACAGCCTCGTCTGGAGCGGGACGTCGCACGGGGAGCTGGCGTACTGCTTTGCCGACATCGGCGCCGACTCCGAGAACCATGTCGTGATCCTCGCCGGCACGGGCGACGACTGGTGCGCCGCGATCGACCCGAACAGCTTCGCGCTCGACACGCACCAGGGCTGGGATCACATCGCCTACGAGGGTCGGCGGCTGCTGATGAACCTGCTCGAGATCGAGGTACCGGTGATCAGCGCGATCAACGGCCCAGCTCTGTTCCATCCCGAGATCCCGGTGCTCTCGGACATCGTCCTCGCGTCGGAGACAGCTTCGTTCCAGGACGCACCGCATTTTCCGTCGGGGATCGTCCCGGGGGACGGCGCCCATGTGGTGTGGCCGCTCGTGCTCGGCCCGAATCGCGGCCGGTACTTCCTGCTCTCGGGCCAACTATTGGATGCCCGAACGGCGCTCGAGTACGGCGCAGTCAACGAGGTCCTGCCGCGGGCCGACCTCCTGCCGCGGGCCCGCGAGCTCGCGCGGGGGATCGCCGAGAAGCCTCATCTGGTCAGGCGGTATGCGCGGCTCACACTGGTCGAGCGGATCCGTCGCGTGATGCAAGAGAGCCTGCCATACGGCCTCGTGGCCGAGGCCTTCGCCTTCACGGACCAGGCGCCCACCGAGGGAACGATGAAGCGTGACTGAGTCGGAGACGCTCTGATACGCTCCGAAAACAAATGCTTGTTCATGCAAGACCTGGAGCGTCGCTCCGGGCTGAATCGAGGTCTTGATGCAGGACGTGCGGATCGCCGGCGTCGGCATGACGCAGTTCAGGAGAAGCCCGGGCCTGGGCGTCCCCGAACTCGCGAGGGCAGCCGCGGCGGAAGCACTGCAGGATGCGGGTATCCCGGCGCGCGAGGTGTCGCGAATCTACTTCGGCAACGCCGCGGCGGGCATGATCTCCCACCAGGAGATGATCCGAGGCCAGGTTGCACTCCGGAATACCGATCTGGCCGGAATCCCGCTCGTCAACGTGGAGAATGCCTGTGCCTCGGGTGGCACGGCGCTCAACCTCGCCTGGGAGGCTGTCGGCGGCGGCCGCGTCGACGTTGCGATCGTGGTCGGGGTCGAGCAGCTCACGCACGAAGACAAGTTCCGGACCTTCGCCGCGCTCCGCGGCTCGACCGACATCGACGAGATCGGGGAGGCGCAGCCCGGCGAGGTGGCGCCCAACTCGGTGCTGATGGACTTTTACGCCGAGGAGGCCGCCGCGTACGTAGCCGACTACGACGCCACGCCGGTCGACTTCGCGCGTGTCGCCGTCAAGAACCGGCGCAACGCGGCCCACAACCCGCTGGCGCAGTATCAGGGTCCGCAGACCGTTGAGGAGGTCATCAACGGCCGCTCGATCGTGCATCCGCTCACACTCGCGATGTGCTCGCCCGTGACCGACGGAGCCGCGGCGCTCGTGCTGTGCTCCGCGGAGTACGCCGGTCGTCTCGCTCCGGGCGCGCCTGAGATCGTCACGTCGCAGATCGCGGCTGGCAAGGGACGCGGCAGCTCACCCGTGTCCGATGCCGCGGGAGCCGCCTACGCCGACGCGGCAATCGGGCCGGACGATCTGGACGTGCTCGAGCTGCACGACGCTGCAGCGCCGGCCGAGCTGATCCAGTACGCCGAGGTCGGGCTGTGCGACGAAGGCGAGGGCCATCACTTGCTGCGCGGCGGCGAGACCGAGATCGGTGGCCGGATACCGGTCAACACGAGCGGCGGCCTGTTGAGCCGGGGTCACCCGCTGGGGGCGACGGGCTGCGCCCAGGTCGTCGAGCTATATCACCAGCTCCGAGGCCGGGCAGGCGCGCGGCAGGTCGAGGATGCGCGGACGGGGATGGCCGTCAACGCCGGAGGGTGGCTCGGCGGGACCTATGCGACTGCTGTGGCGACGGTCCTCAGGCGCCGCGCATGACCGGTCGGCCGCGGGGAGCTGAAGCGACGTGGATGCGCCGGTAGACCTCGAGACCGTCCGGTACGAGCCCGTCGCCGATGGCGTCGTTCAGCTGACGCTCAACCGGCCCGACCACGCCAACGGCGTCGTGCCCGAGATGGCGAGCGACCTCATGCGGGCGCTCGACGAACTCGAGCAGGACCGGTCGGTTCGGGTGCTCGTCCTCACCGGGGCGGGGCGTCAGTTCTGCGCCGGCGCGGACCTCAAGGCCATGAAGGCGTTTCTGGAGGAGCGGCTGCACATCGAGCAGGAGCCCTACAACGCTCGCGTCCTCTTCCCCGTGACGCAGCGGCTCGTCGCCTGTCGCATGCCGATCATCGCCGCGATCAACGGCGGTGCCACGGCGGGCGGCCTCGACCTCGCGCTCGCCTGCGACATCCGCATCGCCTCGCGACGCGCGAAGATGGGCGAGACCTACATCAAGGTCGGCCTTGCACCGGGCAACGGCGGGACGTACTTCCTGCCCCGGCTGGTCGGCACCGGCATGGCCGCCGAACTGGCGTACACCGGCGACGTCATCGACGCCGAGCGGGCCCTCGCGATCGGGCTGGTGAACCGCGTCGTGGACCCGGACGATCTGCTCACCGCGTCGATCGCGCTGGCGGCGAGCATCGCGGAGAAGCCGCGAGCAGCGCTCGAGGCGACCAAGCAGGCGCTGCGCACGAGCTGGCATACGGACCTCGCCGGATCTCTGGCGTCGAGCTTCTGGACCGTCGCGGCGCTCCACTTCTCCGACGATCTCAAGGAGGGCATCAACGCCGCCCTCGAGCGGCGCCCACCTCGGTTCAACGCCGGTTAGGCGACGGGCCGCCGCGCCGCGAGCAGCTTCGGCAGCGTGGCGCCGGTGTCGGCGCCCGGCTCGGCGCGAGCCCAGACGAGCAGCTGCGCGAGGTCCGGGGCGTCCTCGGCGCCGGCGGGTGTGACGACGGCCAGCTCTCCCTCGAGGATCTCGCCGGCCGCGGCGTCGACGGTGACGACCGTGCCCTCCAGGCCCATCAGCGTGCCGGCGCCGCAGCCCACGACGCACGGGACGCCGAGCTCGCGGCTGACCACGGCGGCATGCGAGGTCGCACCGCCGAGCTCGGTGAGGATCGCCGACACGACCGTCATCGCGGGCACGTCCTCGGGGTCGGTCGTCCGGCGCGCGAGCACGACGTCCTCGCCGCCGTCGGCGCGCTCCTCGGCGGCCGCCGTGTCACACACGATCACTCCGCTGACCACGCCCGGGCACGCGGGGCGGCCGGTGGCCAGGACGTTGGCGCCGGCGCGGGCGTGGGGCTCGACATGCGGGCGCAGCACGGCGGCGACCTGCTCGGGCGAGACGCGGTCCAGCGCCTCGGACTCGGAGATGAGCCCCTCCTGCGCCAGCGCCACCGCCAGCCACACGGCGGCCGCGGGGGAGCGCTTGGCCGCGCGGGTCTGCAGGAACCACAGCCGACCCGACTCGACCGTGAACTCGATGTCCTGCACATCGCGGCCCTCGCGCTCGAGCGTCGTCGCGAGCGTCACGAGCTGCTCGTGGACCGCCGGCTGGGCCTCGGCCAGCTCCGCGAGGTGCAGCGGGTCGTGGGCGCCCGACACGACGTCCTCGCCCTGTCCGCGTGGGAGCCACTCGCCGAACGGCTGCGGATCGCCGGTCAGCGGGTCCCGAGTGAAGAGCACGCCGGTGCCCGACAGATCGTCGAGGTTGCCGAAGACCATCGCCTGCACCGTCACGGCGGTCCCTGCGTCGTCGGGCAGCCCGCGGTCGCGGCGGTAGGCGATCGCCCGTCGCGAGTCCCACGAGGCGAACACCGTTGCCACGGCGCCGTGCAGCTGCTCCCACGGATCGGCGGGCGGGGCGACGCCGACGGTGGCCTCGTACTGCTCGGCGAAGCGCCGGGCGGTATCAGCCGCGAAGACCTCGTCGCCGGTCTGCTCGGCGAGCGCTGCCCGCACGTCGGGCGTCATCCCGAGGTTGAGGATCGTGTCCATCATCCCCGGCATCGAGACGGCGGCGCCCGAGCGCACGGAGACGAGCAGCGGCGCGGGCCCGCGACCGAAGGTCCGCCCCGTGGCCTGCTCGAGGCCGGCGATCGCGTCGGGCAGCGCGTCGCGCACGTCGGCGGCGAGGGTGCCGTCGCCCGCTCGGTGGCGCGTGCACGCCTCGGTCGTGACGACGAACGCCGGCGGGACCGGTACGCCGAGGGCGAGCATGCGCTGGATGCCCCACGCCTTGCCGCCGAACAGGGCGCGGTCGCCGTCGTACTCGGCGAGGAGCGGGCGGACCGGGCCGGTGATGGTGGTCATCCCGCCGCCGCCTCCTCCGAAGCCCGGTCCTTGCCGGTCGCGTCGTAGATCTCCTCGTGCAGCTCGTGGAAGACCTGGTGGTAGCTGTCGACCATCGGGTTGGCCACGAACTTCTCCTCCCCGGCCTTGACCTTCGTCAGCGCGGCGTCCAGCCGCCCGGGGTAGCGGTCCAGGCGCGGGGAGACGCCCGCGATGCGCGTCGCGAGCGGCCCGACGTCGGCGTGCAGGTCGTCGAGCCGCCGGACGACGGCCGCGTCGTAGGCGGCATCGGAGTGGTCGTTGGGCGCGCCGTCGCGCAACTGCCAGTCCTGGCAGATCTGCTTGATCCGCTTGTCGTGCTCCTCGAAGTCCGACCAGATCGCGTCCAGTGCGGCCGCGTCCAGACCCGCCCGCTCCTCGGCCAGCGCGGCCCGCAGCACCTCGCGCCCGCCGGGCGTGAGGCGGTAGCGGCCGCGGCGCTCCTGGACGTGCTCGGCGGCGACGAGCGCGTCGAGCTCGCCCTGCACGGCGTCCTCGTCGCCGCCGGTCAGCCCCGCGATCGTGGCAGCGTCGGCCATGCCGCCCTTCAACCGCACCGTCTGCACCACCGCAAGGTCCATCACGCCACCTCCGCGGGCCGGGGCGCGATCCGCACGCCGGCCTCGATCAGGTCCCGGCGCACCTGCTCCGGGCTCTCGTACTGGATGTCGACCATCCCCATCGCGCGCGCCGGCGCGAGGTTCTCCGGGAAGTCGTCCACGAAGGCGATCCCCTCGGGACGGCAGCCGAGCAGCTCCACGAGCTTGTCGTAGATCGGCTGCTCGGGCTTGCGCAGCCCCAGCGCGGACGAGTCCCCGAACACGTCGATGGCCCCCTTCGGGAAGATCGCGTGCAGCCACTCGCGACGCTCGGCGAAGATGTTCGTCAGCAGGCCGGTCCGGTAGCCGGCGGCCTTGATCTCGATCACGAGGTCGCGCATGGTGGGGCGCACGGCGTCGCCGCCCATGAGCGCCTGCATCATCGTGTCGAGCCGCTGGGCCGGCACCTCGATGCCGTGCTCGTCCGCGATGCGCGCCACGCATCCGTCGAAGAACTCGCCGATGGCCAGCTCACCGATCTCGCAGCGGGCGAACTCGTCACCGCCCCGGACGTGCGACATCACCGTCCCGGCCGGCAGCTCGTACTCCTCGTCGACCTTGGCGAACTCACCGAGCGGGTTGGGGCACAGCACCCCGCCCACGTCGAAGACGACTGCCCGGATCACCGCTTGCGTGGCGGCGAGCCGGCGTGGATGAACTGCGCGTCGCGGAAGACGTCGACCCGGTGGATGTAGCCGTTCTGGGAGAACACCGGGAACTCGTTGCCCTCCGGGTCCCGGAACATCGCGTAGTAGTCCTGCATGGTCGCCGCCCAGTTCGGGGCGTCGGGTCCGGTCTCGGACTCCTGCATCGCGATGGCCACGCGCCCGGTGGGCCGAATGCACGCGCCGGAGATCTCGACTCCGTTCTCGAACTTCAACCCGTAGGCCTTCGGGGCCGCGGTGGCCTCCTTGCGGTAGTAGCCGCCCACCAGCGGGGTCAGCGTGTTCGGGTCCGAATGCCAGCCGCCGATCGGCAGCGGCGCGGGCTCGGGCAGCTCGTGGCTGCGCAGGGCGATGAACGAGAACACGCTGTCGTCGGGCAGGATCGCCGCGACCAGGTCCCAGCCGGTGTTCCACATGAGCTGGGTCTTGCGCCGGCCCCAGCCGCGGTCGCGCCAGCCGAAGCCCGAGAAGGGCAGCTCCTTGCCGTCGTCGCGCCACTTCATCGTGCCCTCGGCGGTGATGACCTGCTCGGTGTGGCAGTAGACCTGGCCGGTCTCGCCGGTCGCATAGAAGCCGTTGAACATCGTGTCCCACAGCGGCGCGAAGTGCTTGCCCTTCAGCGTGAGCTCGAACTCGACCTCGTCGAGCTCGGCGATCCAGCGCAGCTCGTGGTTGGAGTCCCACGAGAGGTTCACGATCTCGAGGCGCGAGAGCGAGTTGCCGATCGCCTCCTCGCTGTGCTGCCCGTCCTCGCGGACGACCTGGGTGACGGAGTTGTTGCCCTGCGAGACGCCGATCGCGCACCGGGTGTCCGGTGTGCGGTTCGCGCTCACCGTCATGTGCATCTGGATGTTCGCGTTGATCGCGTCGTCGCGAAGGGAGATGAAGAACGTCTCCTTCCACGGCAGGGCCTCGTCACCGAACGGCTCGTGCAGCAGCTCGTCCTCCGGGCGCGGCTGCCACTCGGCGGGGATGCTCGCGGGCCAGGCCAGCCTCGTGCTCATACCGTGCTCTCCAGTTCGGGGTCGCTGCTCGCGCCACCCCCGGCGCGGTTGAGGATCTCCACGGTTCCCTCGTTGCCGTCGACCCGGACGCGGTCGCCGGTGCGCAGGACCCTGGTGCCGTTGCCCGTGCCGATGACGCACGGCACTCCGACCTCGCGCGCGACGACGGCGGCGTGGCTGAGCAGGCCCCCGATATCGACCACCAGAGCCGAGGAGAGGAACAGCACCGAGGCCCAGCTCGGATCGGTCGTCACGCAGACGAGGACCTCGTCGGGCTCGATGTCGCCGAACGCCGGGTCGTGGACGACGCGCACGACGCTCTCGACGATCCCGCCGCTCGCGCCGATGCCGCTGACGTCGGCGTCCTCGGCGGGCGTGTCCGCCGCGGCCAGCTTGAACGGCACGGGCTTGCCCTGCCAGTGCGTCGGGATGTCGTGGCGCTGGAACGCCTCGCGCTGGACGCGGCGCTCGGCGACGATCTCCTTGGCGTCGATCGGCAGCCCGTCGACGAGCTCGGAGACTTCGAAGAGGAAGACGTCCTCGGGATCGTCGAGGCGGCCCTCGCCGGCCATGAGCGTCCCGTAGCGGCGTGCGGAGCCGCGGGCGACGTCGAGCGACTGCAGGTAGGCGGCCTTGGCCACGCCGCGCAGCGGGATGCGCGACACGGCCATCCGGAGCACGACCTTCGCCGTGGCGCGCCGGGCGCGCGGCAGGCCGGCCAGCAGGTCGCGCTCGGCCTGCTCGCGGGCGCGCGTGCGCTCGGCGGCCGCGAGCGCGGGATCGTGGTCGGCGTCACGGCTGCCGTACTGCTCGGCGAGGCGCTCCACCGGCGAGGAGTCCTCGCGCCAGACGCGCCCGGAGACCTCGCCCTCGTGCGGGCCGTGGTAGCCGTGCTTGCGCAGGAACGCGTCGAGGTCGAGCTGACCGTGGCCCATGGCCCACAGGTCGAAGATGATGTCGGTCTCGGCGTGCGAGCCGTGGCCGGCGCCAAGCGCGTTGGCCTGGGCGTGATCCAGGCCGGCCTTGTCGATGAGCGCCAGCAGCTGGTCGTAGACCGACTGCACGGCGATGAACACGCCGCCGGCCTGCACGCGGATCATCTCGGTGAAGCGGTCGCGCCCCTCGGCCAGGGCGCGGCGCGCGCCGGCCTCGTCGAGCGTGTCGAAGCGCGGCACCCACGCCTGCCACCAGGACTTGGTCGGCGCGGTCCTCGCGAGCACGTCGCGACGGATCGTGGCCAGCGCGTAGGGCATCTTGGCGGCCACGAAGGGCAGGCGGCGCTTCGAGGTGGCCAGCGGGATGCCCGCCGGCACCTCGCCGAGCAGCTGCCGGGCGATGGCGTCAGGCCCGGTCCCGGGCAGCAGGCCGCCCATCTCGCAGAAGAAGTTGACGTTGAGGGCGGCGCGGCCGTAGAAGACCGCCGCGACCGCGTCGTTGGGGTCGCTCTGCGCGCGGACCTCGTTGCGCTCCAGCGCGCCCATCCGCGCGAAGCAGTCGCGGACGCCGAGGTCAACCGCGGGGCCCCACAGCGACCAGCCGAGCGGCGTGGCGACCCCGGGCATCGCCTCCCCCACGTTGGTCGTGCTCCAGAACGAGTTGGGCCGGGACTCCGAGTGCAGCGGACCGCTCGGGTCCACGCCGATCGTCATGCGTCTCTCTCCCCAGGGGTCGGACGACGGGCTGGCGAGGTGGTGGGCGCTCGCCGTGACCAGCATTGCCGAACAAGCGTTTGTTGTCAAGGCGCTGCGATGTCTCCGAACACCACCGAAGAGGGAGAAAGATCCCTCGTCCTAGTCAGCCGAGCCGTCTCGGCGGCCGGCTTTGAGATCGTCGTCACGGCACCTGAGTGAGCCTTTCGGGGAGCCATCGCGATGAAGGGTTGGGTGCCGGAGTTGTCACCGCACGACATAGCGGGTTAAGTGCATGTGAGCGATCAGCGCGGCGCACCATGGAGTGCCCTTCCTGCGGTCATCCGAGCAGTACGGGCGCAGGCTTCTGCGGCGAGTGCGGCGCCCGTCTCCCGGACGCTCTCGTGTGTCCGGCCTGCGGCGCGCCGCATCGAAGTGGCCAGAAGTTCTGCGAGGCGTGCGGTCGGCGGCTGAGCGAGTCGGGCCGTCCGGCGCCGCCCGCGCCGGAGGTGCCCGAGGCGCTTCGGCGGAGGGCGCTTCCGGGTCGAGCGGTTGCTCGGCGAGGGTGGCCGCAAGCGCGTGTATCTCGCGCGTGACGAGCCGCTGGATCGCGACGTGGCGTTGGCGCTGATCAGGAGCGACGGGCTCGATGCCGCCGAGCGGCTGCGCATCGAGCGGGAGGCGCGAGCGATGGCCCGGCTGGGCGATCACCCCCACATCGTCCCGGTCTTCGACATCGGCGAGGAGGCCGGTGAGCCCTACATCGTCAGTCAGTACATGGCCGGCGGGGATCTGCGCGGGCTGCTCGACGCCGCCGACGAGGGCCGGCTGCCGCTTGATCAGGCGACCCGGATCGCCGATCAGGTGTGCGACGCGCTCGAGCACATTCACGCGCACGGCTTCATCCACCGCGACCTGAAGCCGGGGAATATCTGGTTCACGGCTGACGGGACGGTGAAGGTCGGCGACTTCGGCGTGACGATGGCTTTCGACCAGTCGCGCCTGACCGAGACCGGGATGGTGGTCGGGACGGTGGCCTATATGGCGCCCGAGCAGGCGCTCGGGACCGCTATCGACGCGCGCTGCGACCTGTACGCGCTGGGGGCGACGCTGTATGAGATGGTGACCGGGCGGGCGCCGTTCGTCGGCGACAGCAGCGTCGCCATCATCACGCAGCACATCGAGACTGCGCCGGTGGCTCCGAGCTGGCACAACCCCGAGGTTCCGAGCGCGCTGGAGGCGCTCATCCTGCGGCTGCTGGCCAAGGTGCCCGAGGAGCGCCCGGACGGCGCGGCCGCCGTGCGCGAGGCGCTGGCGGCGATCTCGTCGGCGCCGTCCGGCCCCGACGACCGCCGGGCGCTGGAGGAGCTGAGCCCGCTGGACCGGATGGCGGCCGGCATCTTCGTCGGGCGCGAGCGCGAGCTCGGCGAGCTTCGGGCCGGTCTCGACGATGCGCTGTCCGGACACGGCCGGCTGATGATGCTGCTCGGCGAGGCCGGGATCGGCAAGAGCCGCATCGCCGACGAGTTCGCCACGTACGCGCGGCTGCGCGGTGCGCAGGTGCTGTGGGGGCGTTGCCATGACGCGGAGGCGGCGCCGGCCCTGTGGCTGTGGACCCAGGTCATCCGCTCCTACGTCCACGACCTCGATCCGGTGACGGTGGCGGCCGAGATGGGTCCCGGCGCGGCCGACATCGCCGCCGTCGTCTCAGAGATCCGCGAGCTCGTGCCGGGATTGCCGTCACCGCAGCCGCTGGACCCCGAGCAGGCCCGCTTCCGGCTGTTCGACAGCGTCGCCAAATTCCTCAGGAACGCGACCGCCCGGCAGCCGCTTGTCCTGGTCCTCGACGACCTTCACCGGGCCGACGAGTCCTCGCTGGTGCTGCTCGAGTTCCTCGCGCATGAGCTGCGCGGGTTGCGGTTGGTCGTCGTAGGGTGCTATCGGGACGAGTGGCCGGCGCGCCGGCAGTCACCGCCCCCCGCGCTCGTCGAGCTCGTCAGCGACCCGGCGTGCGCGAAGATCCTGCTGCGTGGACTCGCCGAGCGCGAGGTCGCTCGCTTCGTGGAGCTCTCGGCGGGCAAGGAGCCGCCCGCCGGCCTCGTCGCCGCGGTCCACAGCCAGTCCGGCGGCCATCCGTTCTACGTCAACGAGCTCGTGCGCGTGCTCGTCGCGGACGACCGGCTGGACCCTCTCGACGAGGAGGAGGAGGGCTCGTGGACGCTCACGATCCCGCATGGCGTGCGTGAAGTCGTCGCCCGTCGCCTGCAGCACCTGTCGGCGGAGGCCAACCGCGTCCTGGCCGTGGCGTCGGTCATCGGGCGTGACTTCGAGCTGGCCACGCTCGAACGGGTGGCAGACCTGGCCGACGACCCGCTGCTGGACGCTCTGGACGAGGCGTTGGACGCGCGCGTCATCGCGGAGGTGCCGGGCGCCGCCGGCCGCTACAGCTTCTCCGACGGCCTCGTCCATGAAGCCCTCCAATCCGAGCTCACCGCCACGCGGCGGGTGCGGCTCCATCGCCGCATTGCCGAGGCGCTGGAGCGGTTGCACCGCACGCGGCCTGAGCCGCACCTCGCGGAGCTCGCTCACCACTTCTTCGAGGGCCTCCCTGGCGGGGACGTCGCGAAGGCTGTCGAGTACGCGCGGCGGGCGGCGGAGCGGGCCACCGCGATGCTCGCCTACGAACAGGCCGCCGTTCAGTACAGGCGTGCGCTTGACGCGCTGCAATGGCTGGAGACCGTCGACGACGACGAGCGATGCGAGCTGACGCTTGCGCTTGGCGAGGCGCAGGCGCGGGCAGGGCGGGCCGAGGCGGCGCGCGAGAGCTTCAGAGCGGCCGCCGGCATCGCAAGAATCGCCGGGACACCCGACGGGCTCGTCCGGGCGGCGCTCGGTTTCGCGGCGGTGGCGGCCGGCCGCGTCGGCTTCGGCAGCGTCGACTCGATCCTGGTGGGCCTGCTGGAGGAGGCACTCGGCGTGCTCGGCGAGCACGACAGTCCGCTCCGAGCAAGGGTGATGGGTCGACTGGCGCAGGCGCTGTACTGGTCGCAGTCGCCCGCGCGGCGGGTGTCGCTCGGCGACCAGGCCGTGGACATGGCCCGCCGGCTGGGGGACACGGCCACGCTTGCCTACACGGTGAATGCCAGGCGCACCGCGCTGTGGGATTGCGAGTCGATCGAGGACCGGCTGGCCGCCGGCAAGGAGATCGTGCGGCTGGCCGAGCGCGCAGGGGACGCAGAGCTCATGCTGCAGGGACGGCTCGACCGGATCGTCGACCTGCTCGAGCTGGGGGAGATCGAAGCGGCCGACGCCGAGATCGCCGATCACATCCGGCTCGCCGAGGAGGTGCGCGATCCGATCCACCTCTGGCACGACGCGGTCTGGAAGGCGATGCGCGCGCTGCTTGACGGCCGCTTCGCAGAGGCCGAGCAGCTCGCGGATCGCGCCGTGGCGGTGGGCGCTCCGATACGCGGTCGAACGGCGGAGCAGTACCACTGGATACAGACCTTCTGGATTCGCCGGGAGCAGGGGCGCCTCGACGAGATCGGCCCGACCCAGTGGTCGTCATTCCACGTCGCACTCCCCACATGGCGATTGGGGATGGCGTTCATCTCCAGCGAACTGGGTCGCGAGGGCGACGCCCGGCGAGAGCTCGATCAGGTGGAGCCAGACGACCTGGTCTGCGGTCGCAAGGATCTGAACTGGCTGCTGACGGCAGCGCAACTCAGCGAGGTCTGTGCCTACCTTGACGACCGGGACCGCGCTGCGCAGCTCTACGAGCTGCTCCTACCGTACGCGTCACGGTGCCTGATCGCGGGCCGCGGCGTCATCTGCCTCGGCTCGATGGCGCAGAGGCTCGGGCTGCTGTGCGCCACCATGTCACGCTGGGCCGAAGGAGAGACGCACTTCGAGGCCGCGCTCGATCGCAACGCCCGCATCGGAGCCCGGCCCTGGCTGGCTCACACCCAGCGCCAGTACGCCGGGATGCTCCTCTCCCGGGGCGAGGGCGACGACCGCGAGAAGGCGGCGGACCTGCTCGCGCACGCCGTCGACATCGGGCGCGAGCTTGGGATGACGCTGCTGCTCGAGAAGGTCGCGGACGTGCAAGCTCGCGCTCAGGCTGCGCGCTCGAGCGGCGCCACAAGCGCGACGAGCCCCAATCCGTCGCGCGCCTCGACATAGTGCGCGGCGACGCCGGCGCCCGCGTGAATCGAGCCAATGATGGTGGTGACGTCAACGACCGTTTCGAGAAGGAGTTCTGACATGGGCGGACGGTATCTCGACCGTCTCGAGAAGCGCGAAGGGCGGTGGGCGATCGCCGCCCGCGTGTGTGTCCGCGACTGGGCGCCGCTGACCGAGGCGCCCGAGCAGCTCGACCAGAGCGCGCTCACGGTGGTCAAGGAACTGGACGAGCGCGTCAGGCAGCTGCTGCGCACCGGCGCCCAGCCGGCACGCGACCGCAGCGACGCCTCATGCGACCGCCCCTTGACCATCGACGCGGCGCGCGCCGCGTTCTACCGGGAGACCGTGGAAGCACCCTGACGCGGAGACACGCGGCGGACCGTGACGCGAGCACCGGCCGCCGGAGCTGAGTCCGGCGGCCGATCTACCCGCGAGATGCTGATCGGCTAGTTCAATTCACTCCCCAGAGCGCCTTGAACTGCGACTGGTAGTCGGCCACCGAGGACGGGAAGGGCTCCCCCTTCGGTGGCACGTTGTCGAAGTCCTTCGACACGACCAGGACGTTCTGGAGCGGTTGCGACGCGGACACGCTGCCGTCGGCGAAGAGCCGCGCGAACGCGTCGGCGATTTGCCACGACAGCTCGTTGTAGGGCATCAGGTTCGAGGCCGTGCGCTCGCCGCTGTTCAGGGCCTGGATTCCTGGGGCGTCCGGCGCCCAGGAGTACGTCTTGGGAACCGTCACGCCGGCACCCTTCGCGGCGGCGGTCAAGCCGCTTCCCATGAGGTCGTAGGAGAGGAACAGCGACTTCATGTCCGGATTGGCCCGGATGAAGTTGGCGATGATCTGCGCCGCGTCCTTGCCCAGCGAGGTCGGTTGAAGGTCGAGACGTTTGACGCTGCACTTCGGGCACGTGTTCTTGATCTCGTTCTCGTAGCCCTCGGTGTAGGTCTTCACGATCGGATAGCCACCGAGCAGCACGGTGCCCGCCTGGCCCTCGCCGCCCATGTCGGCGACCGCCTTGTCGGCCAGGATGGCGGTGGACTTCGCCGCTTCCGCCGGCCCCAGTGGCTCGAAGGTGATGCCGCCCTCTCCGGTCTCCTCGTTCCCGGTCACCGACATGATCGGGATCTTCAGCTGCTCGGCCTGGTCGAGCTGCCGCGAGTACAGCGCGCGACCGAAGCCGGCCGACCAGATGCCATCGGGCTTGCGGCGCAGCGCCTCGTCGAACGCAGCCTGAACCTCCTCCGGCGTCGGTAGCGCCTGGATCTCCTCGACTTTCCAGCCAAGGACCGCCGCAGCCTCGTTGAACGCCTTGCTCATGTTGGTGCATGCCGGCTGGCCGCAGTTGACATAGACGATCGTCTTGTCCTTCGGTATCGGCTTGCCGACGGGCTCCGTCGGTCCGATCTTGTCCACCGCGACGTACGGCTCGACCTTTTCCTTCGCCTGCTCCACGACGCTGCTGGCGGCTCCGGCCTGCGAGCTCGATGCGGCCCCGCTCGCTTCATCGGAGTCGTCCGACCCACAAGCCGCCGTCGACGCGACCAGCGCCGCGGCGACGCAGGACGCGGCGAGCCCGCGTCGCGCGCTTCTGATGCTCATCTCTCCTCCTCGTGTTGAAGGTCGGGTGATGCGACTCGTCCACTGCGCCCGCTCCGGGGCGCAACAACGTCTTAATCCACGGCGAGACCCGACCAAACAATCAGTTGTTCTTTGACGGTAACTCGGATACAGCCAGCCGTCAAGTCAAAACAAGCATTTGTTCGTGAGGCGCATCCGCATCCTCGTCCGCGCCTGGCGCGCCGTCATCTGCGCCTCTGGTACGACCACGACCTCTACGACCCCATCACCACCACACCGCCCGCCAGCGCCTCATCGTCACGAACGAATGACCACCGTCGGAGCCCCGCCAGTTCGGCGCCGACACGCAATCGTGGCCCACGAGGAGGACGTCGTCGGGCGCGTCCTGTCGTTGACGGGCGGGCGCGGTGTGGACGTGGTCGTCGACGTCACGCCGGTCGCCACGCAGCCGATCGTCGACGCGGTCGAGATCGCCCGCGCCGGCTCGATGCTTCCTCAACGAGCCCGGGACGGTCCAGCTGTACATTGGGCTCGGGCTGGCCGGCCCGGCTCCGGTCTGGCCGACGTTGGATTGCCACGCGTCCTGGCGACGGTTCGTCGCGGGCGAGCGTCTTGGCGTGTTGTCGCTTGGCTCAGGGCTCGAGTGGCTCGATCGTGATCCGCGGGGCGTGCCGCGGTCCGCGCTCGAGGATGGTGACGACGGCGGCGGCCTCCTCGTCGCCGAGGTGGCCGCCAGCATTGTGGGCGAGGGCGAGCTTCGCTTTGCGCACCTGGCGCGGCCCGCAGCGGTCGCGCAGTTGATCGGCGAGCTCGACGAGCTGGGCGCAACCGGTGGCGCCCAGCGGATGGCCGCGGCTCAGCAGGCCTCCGCCCACGTTGGTCGGGATCCGGCCGTCGAGCGAGGTCTCGTGATTGCGCAGCAGCTCGGCGGCGGCGCCCGGCTCTGCGAGGCCCAGCTGCTCCAGGAGGATGAGCTCCGCGGAGGCGGTCGCGTCGTGGAGCTCGACGAGATCGAGGTCGCTGGGCTTGATGCCGGCCTGCTCGTATGCGCGGTGGGCGGTGCGCTGGGTGAGGTTGCCGGCGCCGGCGGAGCCGAGGCTGCAGGCGCGGAGCCTGGGCGCTCGCGGCGCGTGCCGGCGTGCCCAGCGCTCGCCGGCGAGGATGAGCGCCGCGGCGCCGTCTGTGATCGGCGAGCACATCGGCATCGTGAGCGGGCCGGAGATCGTTCTGTCGTCGAGGACCTGGTCGACCGTGACGGGACGTCGGAATTGAGCACGCGTGTTGAGCGCGCCGTGTGCTCGCGACTTGACCGCGACGCGCGCGAAGTCCTCGCGGGTGGCGGCGCCGCGCGCGAGGTACGCCTCCGCCTCGCGCGCGTAGATGTCCATGAAGATCGCTCCGACCTCCGTTGACGCATCTCCCAGGACGTATCCGGCCAGGCCGTGGGCGTCGACGTCGAGGCCGGCGGCGATCGCGCGCGATACGCGCCGGCGATCGCCGACGGCCATCTTCTCCGCGCCCACCACGAGTACGACGTCGTACTGCTCGGCGACGATCGCGTGCATTGCGACCTGCACCGCGGTTGCCGAGGACGCACACGCGTTCTCGACATTGACGATCGGAGCGCCACCGATCCCGACGTCGCGGAGTAGCACCTGGCCACGGATCATCTCCTGTCCGATGAGCAGGCCGGCGGACGCGTTCGCGACATAGGCCGCTTCTACGCGGCGAGCGGTGATCGCGGCATCCACGAACGCCGCATCGACGGCCTCGGTCACCAGGCTCCGCAGCGTGCGGTCGCGCTGCTTTCCGAAGGCGGTCATGCCGACTCCGGCTACGACGACGCTGTGCGACACACAAGCCTCATGAATATATATGCAGCCCCGATAGTCGGATCATCACATATTCTCAGACAACCGCTCGGGTGCGTCGTCCAGCCGCTGTGCCAAGCTGCCCTCGTGCCGGCCCCCCTGCCATTCGACCCGATCGCCGAGGCCGGGCGTCACTGGCGGCGCCGCTGGGGTCCCTCTACGGTCGCGCCGATGACGGCGGTCACGTCGGTGATGCGGGTGCATCAGCTGTTGCTGGCGCGCCTCAACGAGGCGCTCGAGCCTTACGGCCTGACATTCGCCCGGTACGAGGCACTGATGCTCCTGTTCCTCAGCCGCACGGGCTCGCTGCCGCTCGGGAAGATCGGCGAGCGGCTTCAGGTGCATCCGACGAGCGTCACGAACCTCGTCGACGGACTGGAGCGCAGCGGCCTGGCCACCCGGTCACCGCATCCGAACGATCGCCGGGCCACGCTCGCCACGATCACGGGTTCGGGCCGCGAGGTGGCCGAGGCCGCGACTGAGTCGCTCAACAGCATTGCGTTCGGCACAGCGCCGCTCGTGCGCAAGGACCTCGACGCGGTCACGCGGATCTTCCGCGGGATGCGCGCGGGGGCCGGCGACTTCGTCGACTGAGCACGTCGTCGCGATCGCCGGTTGCAGTTGCGAGCTCAATATGAGAGTCTCCGAGTATCGCATGTCCGATCAATTGACGGTCACCGACCTGGAGCGTTCGCATCGCGAGCACCATGCGTCCGTGCCGGAACGTCGCGCGAGCTTCACGACGCTGTCGGGCGAGCCGATCCGGCCGCTCTACACGGAGGCGGACCTGCCGGAGCGGGATCAGATCGGGCTGCCGGGCGAGTATCCGTTCACGCGCGGCGTGTACCCGAGCATGTACCGCGGCCGGCTGTGGACGATGCGCCAGTTCGCCGGCTTCGGCACGGTCGAGGAGACGAACGAGCGGTTCCGCTATCTGCTCGAGCACGGCCAGACCGGGCTGAGCACGGCGTTCGACATGCCGAGCCTGATGGGGCATGACTCCGATCACGCCATGTCGCTCGGCGAGGTCGGCCGTGAGGGCGTCGCGGTCGACACGCTCGACGACATGGAGGACCTGTTCCGGGGGATCGATCTCGGCGAGGTCACGGTCTCGATGACGATCAACGCTCCGGCGGCGATCATGCTGGCGTACTACGTCGTGGCGGCGGAGCGGCAGGGCGTACCGGCCGAGCGGCTGGGCGGGACGATCCAGGCCGACATCCTGAAGGAGTACATCGCGCAGAAGGAGTGGTGTTTCCCGGTCGATCCGGCGATGCGGCTGCTGGGCGACATGATCGAGTGGTGCTCGCGCGAGATGCCGCGCTGGCATCCGGTGACGATCAGCGGCTACCACATCCGCGAGGCGGGATCGACGGCGGCGCAGGAGCTGGCGTTCACGCTCAAGGACGGCCTGACGTATGTCGAGCAGGCGGTGGCGCGCGGCCTCGATGTGGACGACTTCGCGCCGCGGCTGAGCTTCTTCTTCAACGCCCAGATCGACTTCTTCGAGGAGATCGCCAAGTACCGCGCGGCGCGGCGGATCTGGGCGCGCGAGCTGCGCGAGACGTTCGGCGCGCGCAATCCCAAGAGCTGGCTGATGCGCTTCCACACCCAGACGGCAGGCGTTTCGCTGACGGCGCAGCAGCCGCTCAACAACATCACGCGCACCGCGATCGAGGCGCTCGCCGGCGTGCTGGGCGGGACGCAGTCGCTGCACACCAACTCGTTCGACGAGGCGCTCGCATTGCCCACGGAGGAGGCCGCGCGCGTCGCGCTGACGCACGCAGCAGATCATCGCCCACGAGACGGGAGTGGCGAACACGATCGACCCACTCGGCGGCTCCTACTTCGTCGAGGCGCTGACCGACCGCATCGAGGCGGCCGCCTACGACTACTTCCATCGCATCGACGCGCTCGGCGGGATGGTCGAGGCGGTCAAGTCGAACTTCCCTCAGCGCGAGATCGCCGACGCCGCATTCGAGCTGCAGCGGCGGATCGACGGGGGGGAGCGGCTGGTCGTCGGCGTCAACGCCCACACGCACGCCGACGAGGAGCCGATCCCGATCCTGCGCGTCGACCCGGCGCTGGAGCGAAAGCAGCTCGGGCGGCTGTGGGCGGTGCGCGCCCGCCGCGACACCGAGGCGGTCGAGCGCGCGCTCACGGCCCTGCGCGCCGCGGCGGCGACGCCCATGAACCTGATGCCGCCGCTGATCGCGTGCGCCCGCGCGAACGCCACCGAGGGGGAGATCGTCGCTGCGCTGCGGGACGTCTGGGGCGCCTACACCGAGACGCCGATCTTCTGATCACGCCTCGCCCCGGGCCAACCGCGCGGCGACGAGCGCGTTGCGCAGCAGCCAGACGTCGGTGATCGGACCGACCCCGCCCGGCACCGGCGAGACCGCCTCGACCAGCGGCAGCACGCTCGCGGTGTCGACGTCGCCGACCAGCTTCGTCGAGCCGTCGGGCTGCGGTACGGCGTTGATGCCGATGTCGACGACGATCGCGCCCTCGCGCACGAACCCGCCGGTGATCAGGCCGGGCACGCCGGCGGCGACGATCAGCAGGTCCGCCATGCGCGTGTGCTCCGCGAGCCGGCCCGCGTCGGCCGTGTGCTTGTGCGCCGAGATCACGGTGGCGTTGCGCGCGAGCCCGAGGATCGCCGCCGGCTTGCCGACGTTGGTGGAGCGGCCCACGACCACGAGGTCGAGGCCGTCGTAGGCGAGCGCCGGGTCGCGGCCCATCGACTCCATGTAACGGTCGAGCATGTAGAACGCCGCCGCCGCGGTCGAGGGCGTGAAGCGCGGCGTCCCCAGCGCGAGCAGCCCCGCGTTCTCCGGGTGCTGCGCCTCGACGTCCTTCAGCCGCGGCAGCGCACGCAGCACGTCGGCCTCCGGCAGGTGCGGCGGCAGTGGCCGCAGCACGAGGATGCCCGAGACGCGCGGGTCGCGGTCGAGTTCATCAATCACCGCCAGCGTGCGGGCGAGCGACGTATCAGCCGGCAGCCGCTCGGCGCGGGAGAAGATCCCGGCCTCGCCTGCGTGGCGGTCGATCCGGCGCTGGTAGACCTGCGCCGCGTAGTCCTCGCCGACGAGCAGCGTCGCGATCCCGACGGCGCCGTCGAGGGCCGTGACGCCGTCCTTGACCTCCTCCATCAGCTCGTCCGCGAATGCGCGCCCGTCGATGATGTGCCCTTGCGGCATTTGTACGAATTTGTATACGATCGCGGCCGTGTCCTTCCTCCTCAGCTGTCCCAACTGCGGGACCCGCGAGGTGACCGACTTCGCGTTCGGCGGTGAGGTGACAATCCGGCCCGCATCGCGCCCGGATCAGCGCGAGCTCAACACATACAACTACTTCCGCCGCAACGTCGCCGGCGTGCAGCGGGAATGGTGGTTCCACAGGTCCGGCTGCCGGGCGTGGTTCCTGGCCGAGCGCGACACGCGCACCAACGAGGTGCAGTGGACGGGCCTGCCGTGAGCCGGCTGCCCATCCAGTCGGGCGAGCGGATCGATCGCTCGCGGCGGATCAGCTTCACGTTCGACGGCAAGACGATCCCGGCGTTCGCGGGCGACACGATCGCGTCGGCGCTGTACGCGTCCGGCCGGCGGACGTTCAGCCGCTCGTTCAAGTACCACCGCCCGCGCGGGGAGCTGTGCGGCTGCGGCCAGTGCGGCAACTCGCTGGTGCAGATCGGCGGCCGCCCGGGCGTGCGCGCGTGCGCCGAGCCGGCGGTCGAGGGCCTGGTGGTGGAGCACACGAACGCCAAGCCCGGGCTGGACTTCGACGTCATGCGCGCCACCGACGTGGTCGGCGGCCCGTTCACGCCGCCGGGCTTCTATTACAAGACGTTCATCCGCCCGCGCCGGCTGTGGCCGCTGTACGAGAAGGTGCTGCGCTCCGTCGCGGGCCTGGGCGTGCTGCCGAAGCGCCAGGACGACCGGCGCTGGCGTACCGAGTACCGCCGCCGCCATTGCGACGTGCTCGTGATCGGAGGCGGGATCGCCGGGCTGAGCGCCGCGCTGCGCGCAGCCGAGCTGGGCGCGGACGTCGTGCTGTGCGACGAGGACACCGAGCCCGGCGGCGCGCTGCTGTACGAAGGCGGGCACGCCCGCGCGCGCGAGCTGGCCGACCGCGCCCGCGCCGCCGGCGTGGAGATCCTCTCGCGCGCGCCCGCGCTCGGCTTCTTCGACGGGCTCGTCCCGGTATGGCAGGACGACACGCTGCACCAGGTCCGCGCCCGCCGCCACATCGCGGCGACGGGCACGGTCGAGCAGCCGCTCGTCTTCCCCGACAACGACCTGCCCGGCGTGATGCTGGCCGGCGGCGCCCGCCGGCTCGCGGCGCTGTACGCGGTCAAGCCCGGCGACACCGCGGTCGTGGCGACGACCGGCGACCGCGGGCTCGACGCCGCGCTGGCGCTGCACGCCGCGGGCATGCGGATCACCGCCGTCGCGGACCTGCGGCCGGACGCCGACGGGGAGCTCGTCGCGCGAGTCGAGGGCGCCGGGATCGAGCTGATCCGCGGCGCGACAGTCGTGCGCGCGCTCGGCCGCCAGGCGGTGACCGGAGCGGTCGTCGCGCCGGTCGACGCGCAGGGTTACGCGCTCGAGGGCCGCGAGCGGCGGCTCACGTGCGACCTCGTCGCCGTGTCGGGCGGCGCGACGCCCGCCACCTCGCTGCTGCTTCAGGGCGGCGCGCGGGCGCGCTACGACGAGCCCACCGGCCGCTTCGTCGCCGAGTCCCTGCACGAGATCGTGCTCGCCGCCGGCTCGGTCGCCGGCCACGACGACGCCGACAGCGCCGAGTTGTCGGGCCTCGTGGCGGGCGCCGAGGCCGCGCTCGCACTTGGGTGCGGCGATGGTGCGGCGCTCGATCAGGAGCGCGCGCGCCTGCGCGACCGGCCTGCGCCCGCCCCGGTCGCGACGCCGCCGGCGATCGCGCGCGACCGCAAGGGCGGCGGCAAGGCGTTCGTGGACCTCGACGAGGACATCACGGTCAAGGACATCGAGTACGCGGCCGCTGAGGGCTATGACTCGATCGAGCTCTCCAAGCGCTACACGACCGTGACCATGGGCCCGTCGCAGGGCCGCTTCTCGCAGCTCGCGTCGATCCGTGCGCTCGGCGCGCACACCGGGCTCACGCTCGAGCAGGTCGGGATGACGACGGCGCGCCCGCCGTGGGTGAGCGTGCCGATGGGGGTGCTCGCCGGCCGGCCGTTCGAGCCGGCCAAGCGCTCTTCCATCCACGGCCGCCAGCGCGAGCAGAACGCCACCGTCAAGTGGGCCGGCGACTGGCGCCGCGCCTACGACTACGGCGACCCGGAAGGCGAGGCGCTCGCCGTGCACGAGCACGCGGGCGTGATCGACGTCTCGACGCTCGGCAAGCTGCTGGTGCGCGGCCCCGACGCCGGCGAGATCCTCGACCGCCTCTATCCCAACCGCTTCTCCAACCTCAAGCCCGGGCGGATCCGCTACGGCGTGATGACCTCAGACGCCGGCCGGATCATGGACGACGGCACGATCTGCCGGCTCGACGACGAGTCGTTCTACGTCACGACGACTTCGAGCGGCGCCGGGGCGATCGAGGAGTGGTTCGGCTGGTGGCTGGCGACGTGGGACCTCGACGCGCGTGTCACCGACGTGACGCAGGCGCTCAGCGCGATCAACCTCGCGGGACCGAAGGCGCGCGAGATCCTCTCCGGCCTGTCCGAGCTCGACGTCTCGCCGGAGGCGTTCACCTACCTCGACGGCAAGCGAGGAGCGGTCGCCGGCGTCGACGCGCTGCTGCTGCGGATCGGCTTCGTCGGCGAGGTCGGTTACGAGATCCACTTCCCGGCCGCGTACGGCGAGCATGTGTGGGACGCGCTGGTCGACGCCGGCGCGCGGCCGTTCGGGCTCGAGCCCCAGCGCGTGCTGCGGCTGCAGAAGCTGCACGTGATCGTCGGCCAGGACACCGACTCGGAGTCGACGCCGTACGGAGCCGCGATGCCCTGGATCGTCAAGCTCGACAAGGAACAGGACTTCATCGGCCGCTGGGCGCTGGAGCACGCCGCCGAGCATCCGGCCGAGTACGCGCTGGTCGGGTTCACGATGGCCAACGGCCACCTGCCGACCGAGGGCGCGGTCGTGCTGCCGGACGGCCAGGTCACGTCGTCGCGCCGCTCGCGCCAGCTCGGGCAGGTGATCGGCATGGCCTGGGTCACGACCGACCAGGCGGTCGACGGCACGGAGATCACGATCTCCGACGAGGCCGCGCGCTACAGCGCCACGGTGACGACGAAGCCGTTCTTCGACCCCGACGGTGAGGTGCTGCGGTCGTGAGCTTCGAGTTCCTGACGCCCTCGTCCGCCGACGCGGTCGCGCGCTCGCCGATGGAGCGCCAGGCGCGCGCGGCCGGCGCCCGGTTCGAGGTCCGCGACGGCTGGAACGTCGCCGTCTCGTTCCCGAGGGAGTCGCTCGACGCCGTCGGGTTCGCCGACGCCTCGCACGTCCGCAAGTACGAGCTGATCGGCGAGCTGCCGCCGCTCGAGCTCGGGCGCGCGACCGTCGACGGCGACGCCACCTGGCTGCCGATGACCCCGGCGCGCGCGCTGATCCTCGGCGGCGAGCCGCCGGCCGGAGCGCTCGACCTGACCACCGGCTTCGGCGCGCTGCGCATCGCCGGCCCGCTCGCGCGTGAGACGTTCGCCCGCTTCACCGCGATCGACCTGCGCCCGCAGGTGACGAAGCCCGGCGACTGGCGCCCGGGCTCGGTCGCGCGCACGCCGGGCGGGATCCTGTGCGAAGCCGACGACCGCTTCCTGATGCTGTTCGGCGCCGCGCTGGGCCAATACATGTGGACGGTGGTCGCCGACGCCGCCGGCCATCTCGGCGGCGGACCGGTCGGCGCCGACGCGCTCGTGCGGGAGGCCGCCGGTGCTTGACATCTTCCGCAAGCGCCGCATGTGGCGCCCGCGGCCCGACCTCAAGAAGCGCTACGACGTGGTGATCGTCGGCGGCGGCTCGCACGGGCTCGCCACTGCGTACTACCTCAAGCAGCGCGGCATCACCGACGTCGCCATCCTCGAGAAGAGCTACATCGGCTCGGGCGCCGCCGGCCGCAACACGACGATCCTGCGCTCGAACTACAAGACGCCGGAGGGCGCGCGGTTCTACGACGCAAGCGTGAAGCTGTACGAGGGGCTGTCGAAGGAGCTGAACTTCAACCTGCTGTTCAGCCAGTGCGGCCACCTCACGCTCGCGCACACCGACCGCGCGATGTTCGTGATGGCCAACCGGGCGGAGGTCAACCGCATCAACGGCATCGACAGCCGCCTGATCGGCCCGGACGAGGTGCAGAAGCTGGCGCCGGCGATGCACGTGTCCGACGACGCGGTCTATCCGATCATGGGCGCGCTCTACCACCCGCCCGGCGGGATCATCCGCCACGATGCCGTCGTCTGGGGCTTCGCGCGCGGCGCCGACGCCGGCGGCGCGGAGATCCATCCCTACACCGAGGTGACCGGGCTGGAGCGCTCGAACGGGCGCGTGACCGCGGTCGAGACCAACCGCGGGCGCATCGAGTGCGGCCAGGTCGTCAACGCGACCGCCGGCTGGAGCACCCTGATCTCGGACATGGCCGGCGTCCCGCTGCCGATCACCACCCACATCCTGCAGGCATGCGTGACCGAGCCGGTCAAGCCGCTGCTCGACGTCGTGATCGTCTCCTCGCAGATGCACGTCTACATCTCCCAGACCGACCGCGGCGAGTTCGTGATGGGATCGGAGATCGAGCCGTGGACGACGTACCGCATGAACGGGACGCTGAACTTCCTGCAGGACCTCACGCGCCATTCGCTCGAGCTGTTCCCGCAGCTCGAGCACGCGCGGATCCTGCGCGCCTGGGCCGGGCTGTGCGACCTGAGCCCCGACTACTCGCCGATCCTCGGGCAGACCGAGGTAGAGAACTTCCACGTCAGCGCGGGCTGGGGCACCTACGGCTTCAAGGCCGCGCCGATCGTGGGCAAGACGCTGGCGGAGCTGATCGACACCGGCCGCCAGCCGGAGCTCATCGAGCCGTTCCGGCTCGAGCGCTTCTACGAGGACAAGCTCGTGTCCGAGCTCGCCGCCGCCGCCGTCAGCCACTAGGAGAGACCGTGAAGAGCAGCCTCGAGATCGCCCAGGACGCGGAGCTGGTACCGATCGAGCTGATCGGTGAGGCCTGCGGACTGCAGCCGGAGGAGATCGAGCCGTACGGCCGCTACAAGGGCAAGATCAACCTGGACGTGATCGACCGGCTCAAGGACCGGCCCGACGGGAAGCTGATCTGCGTCACCGGCATGACGCCGACGAAGGCGGGCGAGGGCAAGACGACGACGCTCGTCGGGCTCACCCAGGGCCTCGGCCACATCGGCAAGCAGCCGGTCGCGTGCCTGCGCGAGCCGTCGCTGGGCCCCGTGTTCGGCATCAAGGGCGGCGCCGCCGGCGGCGGCATGACCCAGGTCGTGCCGATGGAGGACCTCAACCTCCACTTCACCGGCGACATCCACGCGATCGGCGCTGCGAACAACCTGCTGGCCGCGATGCTCGACGCGTCGATCCTGCACGGCAACCCGCACAAGATCGACGCGCTGCGGGTCGGCTGGCGGCGCGCGCTGGACATGAACGACCGTGCGCTGCGGCAGATCGCGATCGGCCTCGGCGGACGCGCGAACGGCTACCCGCGCGAGTCGGGCTTCGACATCACCGCCGCCTCGGAGGTGATGGCGATCCTCGCCGTGTCGAAGGACCTGCAGGACCTGCGCGCGCGGCTCGGCCGGATCACCGTGGCCTCCTCGTTCGACGGCGGCAAGCCGGTCACGGCGGAGGATCTCGGCGCGGCCGGTGCGATGGCGGTGTTGCTCAAGGACGCGATCAAGCCGAATCTGATCCAGACGCTCGAGGGCCAGCCGTGCCTGATGCACTGCGGTCCGTTCGCGAACATCGCGCACGGCAACAACTCGCTCGTCGCCGACCAGGTCGGGATGAAGCTCGGCGACTACGTCGTGACCGAGTCGGGCTTCGGCTCGGACATGGGGATGGAGAAGTTCTTCGACATCGTCTGCCGCTTCGGCAGGCTGACGCCGAGCGCGGTCGTGCTCGTCACGACGGTGCGCGCGATCAAGCACCACGGCGGCGTCGAGGACGACCCGCGCGTCGAGCGCTCGCAGGCCGTGTCGGCGATCGAGGTCGGGATGGCGAACGTGCGCCGCCACCTCGGGATCATCAAGGAGTTCGGGATGCCCGCCGTCGTAGCGGTCAACCGGCGCCCGGGCGACACCAACGAGGAAGTCGAGCTGGTCAAGCGACTCGCGCTCGAGGCCGGCGCGTTCGGGGCCGAGGCCAACGAGGGCTTCACGCGCGGGGGCGCCGGCGCCGCCGACCTCGCCGGCGCGGTCGTCGACGCGTGCGAGCAGCCGAACTCGTTCCGTCCGCTGTACGCCGACGACGAGCCGATCCAGGACAAGATCGAGGCCGTCGCCAAGCGCGTGTACGGCGCGTCGGAGGTCTACTTCTACCCCGAGGCCGAGAAGAAGCTGACGCAGTTCACCGCCGACGGCTACGGCCACTTCCCGGTCTGCATGGCCAAGACGCACCTGTCGTTGTCGTCCGACCCGACGCTGCTGAACGCGCCCGAGCACTTCACGCTGCCGGTGCGCGACATCCGCGCGTACACGGGCGCGGGCTGGCTCGTGCCGCTGTGCGGCGACATCACCCAGATGCCCGGGCTCGGCAAGACGCCGGCGGCGCTGAACGTCGACATCGACGCCGAGGGAAGAACGATCGGGTTGTTCTAGTCCCGGATGGAATGATGGTCGCCATGACTGTGTCCCCACCCACCCCGCAGCGTTCGTCGCTGGTTGACGACACCGAGGTGGCGCTGCGGGCGTGGCTCGGCACCGGCTCGCACCGGCCGGGCGACCGGCTCCCGCCCGAACTCGAGCTGGCCGGGATGCTCGGCGTCTCGCGCGGAACGCTGCGCACCGCGCTCGACCGGCTCGAGGAGGCGGGCGAGATCACGCGCCGCCAGGGGTCTGGCACCTACGTCGGCCAGGCGGTGCGTCCGACCGCGTTCCACGAGGGGCTCGAGGTGCTGCGCCCCTACTCGGAGCTGGCAGAGCGGCGCGGCGTCGCGCTCGGCGTCCGTGACCTCGAGATCGCGCAGCGGCGCATCGGGGCGGAGGCGGGTGACGCGTTCGGTCTTTCGCCTGACACCCTGGCGTGGACGGTGACGCGCACGATCATCGCCGACTCCGAGGCGGTGGCGACGATGCGCGACATCGTGCGCCCGGGCATCGCGCTCCCTCCGGAGCGGCGGCTGCGGCGTGCGATCGAGGGCGGGAGCATGGTGCTCGACGTGCTGCTCGAGCAGGGCGTGCAGATCGCGTTCGCGGTCACGCACGTGCGGCCGCGGCTGATCAGCGCGCGCGAGCGGGCGGGCCGCGCACTCGACGTACAGGGCGCGACGGCGGTGCTCGAGCTCGAGGAGATCATGCACCTCGGGTCGGGCGAGGCCGTGCAGCACTCCTCCGACGTGTTCGCCCCGGGCGGGCTCGACCTGCAGGTGCGGCGCAACCTCGAGGTCGCCGCCCCCGCGCCGCTGGTGCGCGCGCTCGGCCGCACCTAAACGGGGACAGTCCCTCTTTAGACCCGCCGGATGGCCAGGGAATAGTTAGGCCGGAGCGTGGTCTTATCCCCTTCATGGACAAGAACACGCTCCAAACCTTGAACCTGCCGGTCCTGACCGGCGACATCGTCAGGCCCGGCGAGCCCGAGTGGGACCTCGCGCGCCGGGCCTGGAACCTGGCGGTCGACCAGCGCCCGGCGCTCGTCGCGTTCCCGGCCGACGCCGAGGACGTGCGCGCGCTCGTCGCGTTCGCGATCGGCGCGGGGCTGAAGATCGCCCCGCAGGGCACCGGCCACAACGCGGCCCCGATCGCGTCGCTCGACGACACGATCCTGCTCTCCACGCAGCGCATGCGCGGCGTCGAGTTCGACGCGGAGGCGCAGACCGCGCGCGTGCAGGCCGGCACGCTGTGGCTGGAGGTCACCGAGGCGTCCACGCCGCACGGCCTGTTCCCGCTGTCGGGCTCCTCGCCCGACGTCGGCGTCGTCGGCTACACGCTCGGCGGCGGGCTGAGCTGGCTGGCGCGCAAGCACGGCCTCGCCGCGAATCAGGTGACCGCGATCGAGCTCGTGACGCCGGGCGGGCGGCTCGTGCGCGCGACGGCCGACGAGCACAGCGACCTGTTCTGGGCGCTGCGCGGCGGCGGCGGGAACTTCGGCATCGTGACCGCGATGGAGTTCCGGCTGTTCCCGTACGGCGAGGTGTACGGCGGGATGTTCCTGTGGCCCTACGAGCGCCACGCCGAGCTGCTGCGCGCCTGGTACGCCTGGACCCGTACCGCGCCGGAGGAGATCACGACCTCGTTCCGGATCATGCACCTACCGCCGCTGCCCGACCTGCCGCCGTTCCTGGCGGGCCGCTCGGTCGTGGTGATCGACGGCGCGTACGCCGGCTCGTTCGAGGCCGGCGCCGCGGCCGTGGAGGCGCTGCGCGCGCTTGCGCCCGAGATGGACACCTGGGCAGCGACGTCGCCGGCGGTGCTCAGCCACATCCACATGGACCCCGAGGAGCCGATCCCGTACCTGAGCGAGGGAATGCTTGTCCGCGAGCTCGACGAGGCCGGGCTCGAAGCGTTCGCCGCCGCGATCCAGCCGGGCGCGCCGGTCCTGTTCGGCGAGCTGCGTCACCTCGGCGGGGCCGTCGGGCGGGTGCCGGGCGACGCGGGCGCGATCGGGCGGATCGACGGCGAGTACATGATGTTCGGCGTCGGCATAGTCATGGGACCGGAGACCGCCGCGCCCATCGAGCACGCCTTGGCGGCGTTCAAGCGCTCGCTCGCCGCGTACGACACCGGCTCGGCGTACCTCAACTTCGTCGAGCGGCCGGTCGACGCGGCCACGCTCTATACCGACGATGCGTACGAGCGGCTGCGCGCGATCCGCGCCGCGGTCGACCCGGACGGGCGGATGGTCGCCAACCACCGGATCCCCGCGGAGTAGTTACTTCGTCTTCGTCGCGAGCACGTCGGCGCGCCCGCTCCGCATGGCGCGCCGCAGCAGCGGCGGGGCGACCGTCCGCAGCGCTGCGAGCCCGACGTAGAAGCGCGGGGCGTAGCGCTCGGCGCGGCGGCCGAGGCCGGTCTCCACGATCGCCTCGGCCACCTGCTCCGGCGTGCCGAGCATCCAGCGCGTCGCGCGGTTCTCGATCAGCTCGCGCGCCGGAAAGCCCTCGGTCGGGATGAAGCCCGGCATGACGGTGCCGACGTGGACACCGTGGGCGTGCTCCTCTGCGCGCAGCGCGTCGCTCCACACAGCGAGCGCCGCCTTCGACGCCGAGTAGGCGCCCACGCCCGGGCGGCCGATCCGGGCCGCCGTGCTCGCGACGTTGACGATCGCGCTCGGCGCGGCGGCGCGCAGGAGCGGGAGCAGCGCCTCGGTCATGCGCACCTGGGCGTCGAAGTTGAGCGCCATCGTCGCGCGGATCTGCTCGTAGCCGCTCTGCGCGAACGCTCCCCGGCCTCCCCTGCCGGCGTTGTTGACGAGCAGGTCCAGCCGGCCGCCGTGGTGCTCCTCCAGGTACGCCCGGGCGCGCGCGGGAGCGTCGTCGGCGAGCAGGTCGAGCGGGAGCGCGCTCGCTGCCGGCAGCGACTTCGCGAGCGCCTCGAGCCGCTCGGCGCGGCGCGCGACGAGCACGACGTGCAGTCCGGGCTCGCGCGCGAGACGGCGCGCCGCCGCCTCGCCGAGGCCGCTGGACGCGCCGGTTATGAGAGCCACGCGGTCGGTCATGCGCCCGGATGCTATGGGACGCTTCCACGTCCCATGATCAAGCGCATTCTCGGCCTGCTCGTGTTCGCCGTCGTGCTCTACGGCGTCGCGCCGGCCGTATTGAGCGTGCTCGACTCATGGCCGCAGGTCATCACGATCGACGCGTACTGGTTCGCGGCGATGATCGCCGCCCAGGTTCTGAGCTGGGCCGGCATGTGGCTGCTGCAGCGGCTCGCGGTCGACGCCCGCTCGTGGTGGCCGGTCGTCACGTCGCAGCTCGCCTCGGGCGCGTTCGGGCGCGTCGTGCCCGGTGGCGCGGCGGCCGCCGGCGCGCTGCAATACCAGATGCTCGTACAGGCCGGTATCTCCTCGTCGCTGGCGGGGATCGGGATCGGCGTCGCTTCGATCGTGGTGCTCGCGACGCTCGCGGCGCTTCCGCTGCTCGCGCTCCCGGCGGTGCTGCTCGGCGCCGCCGTCCCGACGCGCCTGTGGCAGGCCGCGCTGATCGGCATCGCCGTCTTCGCAGCGCTGCTGGCGATCGGCTCGACGCTGCTGGCGTCCGACCGCGCCGTGGAGTTCGTGGGCCGCACCTGGATCCGGGTCGGGCGGCGGCTGCGTCCGCGCAAGCCGCCGCCGGAGGATCTGCCCGAGCGGCTGCGCGACCAGCGCGACCTCGTCCGCCGCGCGCTCGGCCGCCGCTGGTGGGAGGCGGTCATCGGCGCCGGGGGCCGCTGGCTGTTCGACTGGCTGACGCTGCTCACCGCGCTGGCCGCGGTCGGGCAGCACCCGCGCCCGTCGCTCGTGCTGCTCGCGTTCTGCGCCGCGCAGCTGCTCGCGCAGATCCCGATCACCCCCGGCGGGCTCGGCATCGTGGAGGCGGGCATGACCGGCACGCTGGCGCTGATCGGCGTGCCGGCGGGCGCGGCCGCGGTCGCAACGCTCGCCTACCGGCTGGTCTCCTACTGGCTCGCACTGCCGGCGGGCGGCGTCGCGTACCTGTACCACCGCCGTCGCGTGCGCGCCGGCGACGTCAGCGTGCCGCGGATCGCGGCGCCGGGCTGACCAGCTCGGTCCCACCTGATGTCGGCGGTCGCGGGCGCCATCCTGAGCGCGGTCGGGCGTCGTCCGCGCGTCTAGTCTGGCTGGGGAATGAGCGACCTCGTACGCGTGCTCCTGGTGCTCGGGCTGGTCGCCGGCAACGCGTTCTTCGTGATCGGCGAGTACGCGGTCGTGACGGCACGGCGTGCGGCGCTGGTGCCACGCGCGGAGCGCGGTCACGCGGGCGCGCGCGCGGCGCTGCGGCTCATGGACAATCCCGTGCGCGTGATCTCGACGGTCCAGGTGGGGATCACTGCGATCGGGATCCTGACCGGCGCGGTCGGCGAGGAGCTGGTGCGGGAGCTGCTCGGCGACGCGATTCCGAGCTGGTTGGCGTTTCTCCTCTCATTCGCCGCGGTCACCTACCTGAGCGTCGTGCTCGGCGAGCTGGTCCCGAAGGCGCTAACGCTCGATCGTGCCGAAGTGCTCGCCGCGATCGTGGCCCCGCCGATCGAACTGATCTCGATCGCGCTGCGACCCATCGTCTGGGTGTTCGAGGCATCTGCGCGTGTCCTGCTGCGCCCGTTGGGCGTGCGCGAGGTGACCGCCGGCGACACGATCCGCTCGCCCGAGGAGCTGCGCGCGCTCGTCGACGAAGCCGAGGACACCGGCGTCATCCCGCGCGCTCAGGAGGAACTGCTGCACAATGTGTTCGACTTCGCGAGCCTCGAGGCCGCCGACGTCATGGTGCCCGCGCCGGAGGTCGACTGGCTCGACGCCGAGCTCACCGCCGACGCCGCAGTGGCGGAGACCATCGCGCACCGGCGCACGCGCTACCCGGTCGGTGTCGGGTCGCTCGACAATCTCGTCGGCATCGTGCACATGCAGGAGATCGTCGCCGCGGCCCGCAGCCATCCCGAAACGCGCGTTGCAATGCTCGCGCAGCCCGGCCTCATCGTCCCCGAGACCAAGGATCTCGGCGCGCTGCTGCGCGAGATGCGCCAGGCCCGCCAGCAGCTCGCGGTCGTGGTGGACGAGTACGGCGGGACGGCCGGCATCGTGTCGATGGAGGACATCCTCGAGGAGATCGTCGGAGAGATCGAAGGCGAATACGAACTGCCCGACGACACCCTCACCCGCCTCGACGACCACACGCTCCTGGTCGCGGGGTCGATGACCATCGATGACTTCAACGAAGCCGTCGGGACGCAGCTGCCCCAGACCGGCGTCCGCACCATGGCCGGCCTCGTCTTCAACGCCCTCGGCCGCCGCCCGCAGCCAGGCGACGCCGTCGTCGTCGACTCGGCCCGGCTGTCGGTCGAGCAGATGGACGGCGTGCGCATCAGCCGGCTCCGCGTCGAGCTCCCGTCGACCGCGGAGCCGGCATCTCCCTAGTCCTCGCCCGGCCAGGGCGGGTAGGGCGGCTTGGACATGATCTCCACGCGATGCCCGGCCGGGCAGCGCACGAACGTGCGCGGCGCGTTCCAGGCGTTGCTGCCCGCGGTCAGCTCGAAGCCCGCGTCGCCGCAGCGCCGCCAGCGTCGCCTCGTAGTCGGGCGCATGCACGGCGACGTGACCCTGGTCGGGCACGATCGGGTCGTCGAGCGGCTGGAGGTGGATCTGCGTCCCCTCGCTCGCGACCCATGTGAAGCGGTCGCGCAGCAGCGGCGGCGCGACCATCGGCTCGAACCCGAGCAGGCCCCAGAAGCGCACGCAGTCCTCGACGCGGTCGCGGGCGATCTCGAGCGTGACGTGCTGGAGCATCAGTGGTCAGGAGCCGAAGTCGAAGCGGATCACCTGGTAGAGCTCGCTGTTGCCGCGCGGCTTCGAGCAGCGCGCGAAGCGCAGCTCCTCGAGCGCCCGCGCGGTGATGCAGCTGTAGCCGCGCACCTGGCAGGTGCCCTGGTTGCCGCAGGCCGCCGGCACGGCGCGCGCGACCTCGCGCGCGGTCGGACACCTCACGCGCTTGGTCGTGATGTCGCCGATGAGCACGCCGGCGGATTCGAGGTTCCCGCACGCGCGCAGCTTGGGCGCGGCGGACGCTGTGGACGGGAGCAGGATGAGGACGGCGGCCGCGAGCAGGGCGGCGGCGAAGGGGGTGCGCATCTCGCGCAACCTACTCCGACAGCGACGCGCTGAGCGGGCGAGGCGCGGCGGGCACTGCGGCGCGGACCCACACCGAGCAGTCGTGATAGACGGCGCCGCCGCCGAGGTCGGCGTCGCGCTCCTCCGTCGCGGCGTTGATGTTCTCGCCGCCGGCGAGCAGCTTCGGCCAGTGGCCCTTGGTCGTCGCCGCCACGCCCGGCCGCGCGGTGTCGTCGACCGCCAGCACCGCCTCGAAGCTGCCGCGCTCGTTGCCGACCCGCACGCGGTCGCCGGCGCCGAGCCCGCGCTCCGCGGCGTCGTCGGGGTGCAGCGCGATCGTCGGCGCGCCGGCGCGGCGCCGCTGGTCCGGCGCGTTGCCGAACGTCGAGTTCAGGAACCAGTGCGAGGCCGCCGCGATCAGCGCGAGCCGGTCCTCGCCCGGGTCGGCGGCCTCGGCCGGCGGCGTGTAGCCGGGCACCGGGTCGTGGCCGGCGGCCGCCGCGCGCGCCGAGTACAGCTCGAGCTTGCCCGAGGGCGTCGGGAAGCCGGACGCGAACGGCACCAGCGGGTGCGGATGGCCGAGCCGGACCCAGCCGTCGCGGCGCAGTCGCTCCACCGTCACGCCGTCGAGCGTCGGGTCGCCGCTCTCCACCAGCGTGTGTGCCAGCGCGAGGTCGTCGTCGTACAGCGCCGGCTCCTCCAGCCCCATCGCGCGCGCCAGCCGGCGGAAGATCTCGGTGTGCGGGAGGCACTCGCCGGGCGGTTCGGTCGCGGGCTCGTTCCACGCCAGGTACATGTGCCCGTAGCCGTCGTGGACGTCGGTGTGCTCGGTCTGCATCGTCGACGGGAGCACGATGTCGGCGTAGTCGACGGTGTCGGTCGGCGCCTGCTCGATCACGACCGTGAAGAGGTCCTCGCGCGCGAGCGCGCGGCGGACCTTGCCGGTGTCCGGGTTCGACGCGAGCGGGTTCGCGCCGTAGACGACGAGCGCCTGAACCGGCGGCTCGGCGTCGAGCAGAACGTCGCCGATCCGCGTCATCAACAGCGAGCGGACCGGATGCGGGCGCAGGTCGTCGCGCGCGAGCGCGGCGCGGTCGCCGCGGAAGTAGCCGCTGGTGGAGTAGGCGAGCCCGCCGCCGGGCAGCGCCCAGTCGCCGGTCACGGCCGGGATCGTCGCGAGCGTCCGCAGCGCCATCCCGCCGCCGGCGTGGCGCTGGATTCCCATTGTGGCGCGGATCGCGGTCGGCCGCGTGGTCGCCAGCCGCTCGCCGAGCGCGACGATCCGCTCGACCGGCAGGTCGCAGATCTCCGCCGCGCGCTCTGGCGGGAACTCGTCCAGCCGCTCGCGGTAGCCGTCCCAGCCGAGGCAGAGCTCGCGCAGGAACGCCTCATCGTGCGCGCCGCGCCGTACGACCTCGTGCATCAGCGCCAGCGCCAGCGCCGCGTCGGTGCCCGGCCGCGGCGCGAGGTGCTCGTCGGCCTGGCGCGCGGTGCGCGTGCGCACGGGGTCGATCACCACGAGGTGCGCGCCCTGCTCACGGGCGGCGGCGACGAACTTCCAGATGTGGTGGTGGCTCGTCAGCGGGTTCGATCCCCAGAGCAGGATCAGCCGCGCGTGCTGGAACGCCTCCGGGTCCATGCCGCGGTTGGTCCCGGTCGTGTAGCGCAGCCCGTCGGAGCCCGCGATCGAGCAGATGCTCGGGTTGTGCAGGCTCGCGCCGAGCACGTTCCAGAGGCGCGCGCCGGAGCGGCCCTCGAGCCCCTGCAGGTAGCCGAGCGTGCCCGTGCCCTGGAACGGCCAGATCGCCTCGCCGCCATGGCGGTCGCGGATCTCCAGCAGCCGCTGCGCGATCTCGTCGAGCGCCTCGTCCCAGCCGATCCGCTCGAACCGCCCTTCGCCCTTTGCGCCGACGCGCCGGAGCGGGTGCAGGAGCCGGTCGGGCGCCCGCGTGTGGTCGAGGTAGCGGGCGACCTTGGCGCACAGCGCGCCGCGCGTGAACGGATGCTCGGCGTTGCCGCGCAGCTTCACCGCCTCGCCGTCGCGGACCGTCACGATCCACGAGCAGCCGTCGGGGCAGTCGAGTGGGCAGGCGCCGGGGACGTCGCGTTCCATGCCCCGAAGTTACCGAGCGACGAGCGATGGAGGGCGGTCCGGCGGACCGCCCTCCAACGCAATGCGGCTAGCGGACCCGGAACGGGCCCTGGTACTTCCAGTGCTTCACCCTCTTGCCCTTCTTCACCTTGGCCGCCTCGGCCTCGGTGACCGGGCTCCGCGAACGCGCGAGCGTCCAGCCGGCATGCGCCGCGGCGTCCGACATCTGGTCGAGCGCCGTGTAGTTCAGGTTGAAGAACGTGTCACACGCCTGGTGGTAGCACGGGTCGAACGCCAGCCCGGCGAAGCCGCCGTAGATGGCCTCCTGCCGTGACGTCTTGATCCCCTCGGCACCCGTGAACAGGCCGCCGGCGGGCACGCCGTTCGCGATGAACGGTCCGTAGTCGGACCGGCCGTCGAATGCGGTCGGGTCCGTCACGAGCCCCTGCGAGCGGAAGTAGCTGTTGAACAGCTGCTCGATATCGCCCGAGCCGTCGGGAGCCCCGCCCGGGGGCGGCGCCGAATCGGACAGGTCGCCGTCGTAGACGAAGCGGACGAAGTTGGGCGAGCCGATCATGTCGAAGTTGAGGTTCGCCTCGATGTCCTCGATCCCGCCGGTCTCCACCTGCTCGGCGACGTACGCCGTGGAGCCCACCAGTCCGGCCTCCTCGGCGCCCCAGAACGCGAACCGCAGGCGGTTCCGCGGGTTCTGGTTGAGCTTGGCGGCCTGCTCGGCGATCTCGATGAGCGCCGAGGTGCCGGAGCCGTTGTCGTTGATGCCGGGCCCTGCCTCGACCGAATCGAGATGCCCGCCGAGCACGATCGTCCGGTCCTTCTTGCCGCTCGGGCTGTCGGCGATCACGTTCACCTCGGTGTTCGGCGTGGTCGTCGCGTCCACGTCGACGTTCACGGACACCGGACCGGCTTGCGCCTCGGTGTTCAGCGACTGGCCGATACCTGAGCTGATCATGATCGTCGGGATGCCGATGTTCACCGGCGAGGTGATGAAGAGCGGATCGGTCCGGCCCTCGAAGCCATCGTTGAAGATCAGCGCCGCGACCGCGCCGGCGTCCTTCGCCATCTGGTACTTCTGCACGAACGGACACGTGCCGCGCATCATCAGCGCGATGTTCCCGGCGGTCGCGGCCGGGAAGTCGCCCGGCTCACAGCCGCTCGTGCTCGTGCCCGGGCCGCCCGGCGGCGGGATCACGATGTCGTTCGTCGGCACGACCTGCGCCGTGAGGTTGTCGGCGGCGCCTGAGAACTGCGACACGATGTAGTCGGTTCCCTCGGTGAACGTGCGGGCGGTCGGCGACACCTCGGCGAGCGTCGACGGCCCGTTCAGCGTCCACTCCGGGAAGTCGAACTCGTCCAGGCTGACGCGATAGCCCGCGTTGCGCAGGCGGCTGGCGACGTAGTCGACCGATGCGTCATAGCCGGGCGTCGTCGCCGCGCGCGTTTCCGCCGTGCGCGATCGCGATCCGCTGCAGCGCGCGCTCGTGCTCGAGGATCCCGTCGACCGTCACCCCCTTGCGCAGCTTCTCCGTGTTGACCCTGTCGATCGCCTGCGCGGCAGGCACCAGCGCGAGCGACACGGCGACCGTGGATGCGGCCGCGATGAATGCTCTGTGCACCTTCCCCCTCCTTGATTGGAGTTGAGGGCGGCAGCCTTCTGGGCCGCCGCCGGATTCCCCTGGCGACGCCGGGGATCGCCCGGGTCGCGCCGGGCAGGCTACTACCCGGCGTAGAAGCCAGGGAAACTGGGGGGCGAGGAACCTGGCGCACCTCCTACTGTCGGTGGTCATGATCGACGAACGCGCCACCGAACTGTTGCGCGGCCTGGCGGGCGGCGACGCCGCATTCCGCCCGCACCAGCTCGAGGCCGTGCGCGACCTCGTCGCGCGACCGCGGGCGCGTGCTGTGCGTCCAGCGCACCGGCTGGGGCAAGTCGGCCGTGTACTTCATCGCCACCGCGCTGCTGCGCGAGCGGCAAGCCGGGCCGGCGCTGATCGTCTCCCCGCTGCTCGCGTTGATGCGCAATCAGATCGCCGCCGCCGAGCGGCTCGGGATCCGCGCGCACACGATCAACTCGACCAACCGCGACGCGTGGGAGGAGGTACAGGAGTTGCTCGCGCGCGACGCGGTCGACCTGCTGCTGATCTCCCCCGAGCGGCTCAACAACCCGCAGTTCCGCGACGCGATGCTGCCGCTGTTCGCCGAGCGCGTCGGGCTGCTCGTGGTCGACGAGGCGCACTGCATCTCCGACTGGGGCCACGACTTCCGCCCCGACTACCGGCGCCTCGCCGAGATGCTCGAGCGCCTGCCGGACGGCGTCGCCGTGCTCGGCACCACCGCGACCGCGAACGACCGCGTGGTCGCGGACGTGGAGGAGCAGCTGCGCGCGCGGCGGCGCGGCGCCGCTGCGCACCTACCGCGGGCCGCTCGGGCGCTCCAGCCTGCGGCTCGAGGTAGTCGAGCTGCCCGCGCAGGCCGAGCGGCTGGCGTGGCTCGCGACGTGGCTGCCGCGGCTGGAGGGCTCGGGCATCGTCTACACGCTGACCAAGCGCGACGCCGAGCTGGTCGCGGGCTGGCTGAACACCCACGGCGATCGCCGCCGAGGCATACAGCGGCGAGATCGAGACCGACGCCCGGGTCGCGGTCGAGGAGCGGCTGCTGGCCAACGAGATCAAGGCGGTCGTCGCCACCAGCGCGCTCGGGATGGGCTATGACAAGCCCGACCTCGGGTTCGTCGTCCACTACCAGGCGCCGGGCTCGGTCATCTCCTACTACCAGCAGGTCGGGCGCGCCGGCCGCGGCGTCGCGCACGCCGACGTCGTGCTGCTGCGCGGCACCGAGGACCGCCGCATCCAGGACTTCTTCATCGAGCAGGCGTTCCCGCGGCGCGAGTTCGTCGAGCGCGTACTCGAGGCCCTCGACGCGGCGGGGGAGGAGGGGCTGTCGCTGACGGCACTGACGAGCGTGGTCAACCTCGGCCGCGGGCGGATCGAGGCGATGCTGAAGGTGCTCGACGTCGAGGGCGCGGTGGCGCGATCCGGAAGCCGCTGGGTCCGCCGGCCGGGCGCGGAGTGGACCTACGACGGCGACCGCTACGCCGCGGTCACCGCGCTGCGCCGCGCGCGAGCAATCCGCGATGGCGGCGCTCGGGGCCGACGGGCGCTGCCTGATGCGCGCGCTGCAGGAGGAGCTCGACGACCCGGAGCCGCGCGACTGCGGACGCTGCGCGGTGTGTGCCGGGCCGCGCTTCGCCGAGCCGCTCGATCCGGAGCTGGTGCGGACGGCGGCGCTGCACCTGCGCTCCAAGCCGCTGCTGCTCGAGGTCAAGAAGATGGCGCCCGCCGAGGACGGCGCGATGCGCAAGATCCCCGACGACGTGCGGGCCGAGGAGGGCCGGGCGCTGGCGCGGCTCGGCGACGGCGGCTGGGACCCGCTCGTGCAGGCCGGGCGGCGCACGGGGCGCTTCGACGACGAGCTGGTCGACGCGGCCGCCGAGGCCGTGCGCGCCTGGGGCGCGCCGCTCGCCTGGGTGACCGCGGTGCCGTCGCGGCGCAGCGGCGCGCTCGTGCCGGACTTCGGCGCGCGCCTCGCCGCCGCCCTCGGGCTGCCGTTCATCGCCGCGCTCGAGCGCACCGGCGACGGCCCGCCGCAGCGCGAGATGGCGAACTCCGCGCAGCAGGTCGCGAACGTGCGCGGGCAGTTCGCCGTGAGCGGCGCGCTGCCCGCCGGCCCGTGCCTGCTGGTCGACGACATCCGCTTCAGCGGCTGGACGCTCGCGATGCTGGCGGGCCAGCTGCGCCGGCGCGGCGCGCCGGCGGTGTACCCGCTGGCGCTGTCGACGGCGTTCTAGTTTAGCGCTCCCCTCCAGCAGCACGCGGGCGACCTGCTCGGGATCGTCGCTCATCGGCACGTGCCCGCAACCGTGCAGCCAGACGTGGCGCGCGTTCGGCAGCAGCCGGCGCGCGCGCAGCGCCTGGGTGGGCAGCAGCAGCGCGTCGCGGGTGCCCCAGGCGATCGTGACCGGCACGCCGATCTCGCCCTCGAACCGGTGGCCGTCGAGCTCGGTCAGCGTGTCCCGGAAGCCGGCGCTTTCGAGCATCGTGACGAGGACGGCGTACGCCTCGCCGGGGGTGAGCCGCTCGGGGTGGGCGAAGTACTGCCCGTAGAACAGGCGCCGCAGCCGCGGGCGCGTGACGATCCGGGGCGCGACCCGCCGCAGCTTTCCGCCCAGGAAGAACGTCAGCTGCAGCGAACGGCCGGCGAACTGCTGCGCCGGCCACGTCGCGAAGCCGGCGGGCGAGAACGCGGTGACCGAGGCGACGAGGTCGCGCCGCCCCAGCTCCAGCCCCACGGCGCCTCCGAGCGAGTTGCCCGCCACGTGCGGCCGCTCGAGCCCTGCCTGTGCGATGAACAGCGCCGCGGCGTCGGTGAGCGCTTCCAGCCCGCGCGCGGCGCCGGCCGCGAACGCCGCCGAGCCGCCGAACCCGGGAAGGTCCACGCGCCACACCTCGCGCTCGCGGGTCAGCAGCGGCACGACCGGCTGCCACGCCGCTCCGCTCGACCCGATCCCGGCGATCAGCACGAGCGGCGGGCCGGCGCCCTCGCGCACGTGGTGCAGCCCGGCGTCCATGGCGGCGAGCGTGCCACAGCGCCGGCGCGCGTGCGCCGGTTGGGATAGCGTCGCGTGGCGATGGACCACCTGGCGATCCCGGTGCGCGATCCCGAGCGCTCGCGCCGCTTCTACGAGAAGTACTTCGGCTTCGGCGCGCAGCCGGCGCGGCGCTACGACGGCGACGTCCTGATGATCTACGACGACGCCGGCTTCGCGCTCGCGCTCGGCCCCAGCGACGAGGAGATAGCCCCAGCGGCGTGGATGCACTTCGGGATCGGCCTGCCCGACCGCGACGCCGTGCTCGCGTTCCGCGACCGGCTCGAGGCCGACGGCGTCGAGCTCGTCGAGCAGTGGGACGAGCCCGACTACGTGAGCGTCAAGTGCCGCGATCCCGACGGCTACATCGTCGAGGCGTCGTGGGAGCCCTGAGCCGTCAGAGCAGCAGGTCCTGCGGGCGGATCAGCTCGCGCGGCAGCGGGGTCGCCTCGAACCGCTCGAGCGGGTCGGCGGCGACGTAGGGCTCCAGCCCCAGCCCGCACAGTTCGGCGATCCGGCGGACGGGGACCTGGAACGTGCGGTACGCGCCGTAGGAGAACTCCTCCTCGCCCGGCATGTCGTCGAGCAGCGCCTCCTGGCTGAGCAGGTAGCCGGTCGCGGAGAGCGTGCCGTCGTGTTTGACCATCGCGGCGACCTTCCAGAACTGGCGCGGGATCTGGACGCCGCGGTAGACCTCGTCGTCGCCCGCCAGCACCGGCCCGGTGAGCACGCTGACCCGCAGGTCGCGCGTGTCGGCGTTGCCGAGCACGTAGTCCTCGAGGCCGACCCACAGCGTCCGGCCGGCGTTGAACGAGTGGTGCTGAGGGGCGGCGTTCGTGAAGTGGAACGTGTCGTCGTTGGCCGCCTTGGCGATCGCGTCCGTGCAGCCCCACGCCGGGTCCCGGCGCCGCACGAGGTGTCCGCGGTCGAGCGGGTTGTCGCGGTAGACGGCCTCCCCTGTCTGCTCGCTCGCGGGCAGCCGCGGGTCGAGGAACCAGCGGTCGCCGGTGCGCTCCGGGGCGCGGGTCTGCCTGCCGTCGATGTTGACGGCGGTGAACAGCGCGAGCGCGCGCCGCCGGTGCATGACGACGCTGAAGTGGTGGTAGCGCAGCTCCTCCGACGCGTCCGCCGCGACGCCGGGACCGGGAACCGGCAGCGGCAGCGGATGGGCGAGGAACCCCGGGTCGTAGCCGCCGCGCGCGGCGTAATCGGGATCGATGCTGATCGCCTCGGCCTGCGGCGTCGCTGTCGCGCCCAGCCGGATCGTGATCTCGATCGGCATGCGGATCGTCGGCTCGTCGGCCGGCGGCGCGAGCTCCACGTGCCGGGGCGTGAAGATCTGGTCGGCCAGCGCGCGCTGCGCGGGGCTCAACGGCGCGTCGCGTACGAACCGGCACACGCGGCTGATCCGGACCCCCTCGTTCGTGAACCCGCCGTTCACCGGGACGCTCGCATGGTGCAGCGCGACGACCTCCCACTGGTCGTTGAACACCGGCGAGCCCGACGATCCCGGCTCCGTGTCGGCCGAGTAGTGCAGGAAGCGGTCGGGAATGTCGACGATCCGGTTCTCGCGCAGCGCGACCTGCTTCTTCGCGCCCCTCGGATGCTGCACGATCGTCACGAACTCGCCGATGATCGCCTTGCCCTCGGCCTCGATCAGCCGGTTGAAGCCGAACGGCGCCAGCTCGGCCGGCGTCGCCCGCACCGCGACCAGCGCGAAGTCGCGCTCCTCGTCGGCGAGGAAGAACGCGTCCGGGTCGAACGGGTGGACCACGGCGAGCAGCGGCTTGCCGTCGACACCGTCCTGGTAGTTGAACTCGATCACGCTGCTGCGCGCGGTTTCCGCGTCCGGAAGCACGTGGTGGTTGGTCAGCAGCAGCACGGGGGAGACGAGCGAGCCGGTGCCGAAGCCGGTCAGCCGCCCGGCGGCGTCGCGGATGTTCACGCGCCCGACCGCGCGCGCGGCGGCCACGCCGGCGTCGAGGTAGCGCGCGCCGACGAAGTCCGCCGTGTTGATGATCTTCTCCAGCACCTTGGCCGGGCCGCCGCCATTGCTCTCGAGCATGGGGTCGCCGCCGTAGTAGTGGCTCAGCCGGTCCATGCGCTTGGCGATCCGCTCGGGCGTGTCCGCCTCCGCCAGGCCGCCCGGCCGGGCGAGCACCGCCTCATGCTCGTTCCGGTCGAGGGTGCGCTCCGCCACTCGTCGTGCCGCAGCCTTGTACTGCCGGTCATACAGCTCCATCGCCGCCGTCCTTGGATCGCCGTCGGCCGTACGTGGCCTTTGATACGAAGTTAGGTCACGGCGCGCGCCGTCGCGTCAACCAGCGAGGGGAAGTTGGTCACCCGGGTGCAGCACGTGGGCGCGGATCCCCGGCCCGCGCTCGTGCAGCGCGGCGACGAACGCGTCCGGGTCGCCGAGGTTGCCGACGACGCCGTCGAAGTGGCACGGGACGACGGCGGGAACGCCGGCGGCGGCGGCGAGCGCGGCGGCCTCGTCCGCGGTCAGGTTCCCCCACAGGCCGGCCGCCTCGCGCATCGCGTCGCGGCCGTTGATCGGGAGGATCGCGACGTCGGGATCGAGCTCGTCGCAGCGCGTCCTCCATCCCGGGCCACCAGATCGTGTCGCCCGCGTGGAAGATGCCGTGCTCGCCGAGCTCGACCAGGTAGCTCAGGGCGCGGTGGTCGCCGCGCTCGTCGAGCCAGAAGCGATAGCCGCCGAACGCATCGGGGTGCAGCTCGTGCGCGGCGCGCAGCGCGGTGACGCGTACGCCGGCCGCCTCGAGCGCGACGCCGTCGTGAGCAGGGTGGATCCGCCCGCGGGCCACGCCTGCCCGCTCGACGAGGCCGACCGCTGGCGCGGGGACGAGGAATATCGCGTCCGGCACCTGCGCGGCGATCGCGCCGAGCGCGCGCGGGTCGAGGTGGTCGGGATGCTCGTGCGTGACGCAGACGAGGTCGGCGGCCTCGACCTCCTCCGGCCGCAGCGCCGGCGCCACCGCGCGCGTCACCGTCGCGTCTTCCTCCTCGAGCTGGGTCGACAGCCACGGATCGATGAGCACGAGCGAGTCGGCGCCGCGCAGCGCGTAGCCGGACTGGCCGAGCGCGAAGATCAGCAGGCCGCCCGATTCCGGGCGGGCGGTCGCGAGCGTGTGTCCGAAGCCGTCCATGCGGCGGATCATGCCGGACGGAGTAAGGTCCGCGCATGGCCACCCTCAAGGCGACGCGGCGTATCTGGATCCCGTTCGTGCTTGCCGCCCTGTGCCTGCTCGCCGCGAACCTGACGGGCTCGGTCATGACCTGGGTGCTGCTGCTGGCCGCGCTCGGGCTCATCCTCGACGGCGCCACGAAGTGGTTCTCGGGCACCGGTCGCCTCGAGGACCACCGGCAGTAGCTCAGCCGAGCAGGTCGTCGAGGAAGCTCTTGCGCTTCTTCTGCTTGCGGTGGCTGCGAGATCAGGCACGTTCGAGCCGCTCGCGGAACCCGCGCGCGCCTGTCACCTCCGCGCCGTGCTCGCGCACGCGGGCGGCGAGCGCGGCGTCCGACGTCACCACGCTCAGCCCGGCGGGCTCGGGGTCGGCGGCCACGAGCGCCGCGATCACGTCGTCGGCGGCGTTCGCGCCGCCGCGCTCGGCGAAGCGCACCTCGACCCGCGGCGGCGCGGGCAGTTCCGCCGGCGCATGGCCGTCGAACACGACGAGCACGTCCTCCTGCTGCGCATTCGCCCAAGCGGCGAGCCGCTCGACGAGCCGGCGAGTCGCGCCGTCGCGATCCCGCCACCACCCGTCCGGGCGGCTGCCGATCACGTTGTTGCCGTCGACGATCAGGCGCGCGGGCATGCGGGGGTCAGATCTTGCAATCAAGCACCAGAACGTACTGCGGCAGGCGCGCAGCGTCGCGGGTGCTTGATTGCAAGATCTGACCCCCGGGCCCGCCGGGCCGCGCGGCATGCTCTGAGCGTGGCGGCCGCCTCCGTCTACCTGCTGCACTGCGCCGACGGGACGCTCTACTGCGGCTGGACCTTCGACGTCGAGCGCCGCGTCGCCGCGCACAATGCCGGACGCGCGAGCAGGTACACGCGCGCGCGGCTGCCGGTCGAGCTGGCGTGGTCGCGCACGCTGCCGGACCGCGCGGCCGCGATGCGCGAGGAGGTCCGGATCAAGCGGCTCCCGCGCCCGGCCAAGCTCGCCCTGATCGGCGATCGGGAATAGCCGCGACGCCGGCGCGGTCTGAGGGGGCATGACGCCTCCCCCGAGCATGTCCGGTGTCCGCGTGCTGCGCGACGTGAAGCGCGACATCCTCGGAACGCTGGAACGGGCGCGCCGCGAGCACGGCGACCTCGTCCGGCTCGAGGCCGGGCCGCGCGGCCTGCGCTCGCGCATCCACGTGTGCTTCCACCCCGACGCCGTGCGCCACGTGATGGCGACCGAGGCGGACAACTACCGCAAGGAGAACCGCTTCTACAACGAGATCCGCTGGGCGCTCGGCGATGGCCTGCTCAACAGCCAGGACGAGCGCTGGAAGCGCCAGCGCCGGTTCATCCAACCGCTGTTCACGCGCAAGCGGATCGCCGGTTACGCGGAGCGCATGGGGGCGGAGGCCGAGGCGGTCACCGCGCACCTGCACCGCGCCGCACGCGACGGGAAGCCGGTGGACCTGCACGCCGAGATGTCGCGCGTCACGCTGCGCGTCGTCGGCAACCTGCTGTTCGGCGCCGACGTGGAGCGGGCCGTGCCGGTCGTCTCGTACGCGTTCCCCGTGCTCGGCGAGCACGCACGCACACGCTCGTACAACCCGCTGCCGCCGCCGCGCAGCTGGCCGCTCCCCTCCAACCGCCGCGCGCTGAAGGCGCAGGCCGCGGTGCGCGGCGTGTGCGAGCAGTTGATCGCCGAACGGCGCGCGGAGGGCGCGACCGGCGACGACCTGATGGGCCTGCTGATCGCCGCGCGCGACGGCGACGAGGCGCTCGACGACGCCGAGATCCGCGACCAGGTGCTGATCTTCCTGCTCGCCGGACACGACACCACCGCGATCGCGCTGACGTTCGCGCTGCACCTGCTCGGCCACCACCGCGAGGCGCAGGAGCGCGTGCGGGCGGAGGTCGCCGGCGTCGCCGGCGACCGCACGCCGGGCGCGGCCGACGTCGAGCAGCTCACGTACACGACGATGGTGCTCAAGGAGGCGATGCGCCTCTACCCGCCGGCATGGGCGATCGGGCGCCACATCGCGCCCGGCGACGAGATCGGCGGATACGCGATCCCGCCGCGCTCCGACATCATGGTCAGCCCGTGGGTCACGCACCGCCACCCCGAGTTCTGGGACGCGCCCGAGCGGTTCGAGCCCGAGCGCTTCACGCCGGAGGCGGAGGCCGAGCGCCATCGCCACGCCTACTTCCCGTTCGGCGCCGGCCCGCGCGCGTGCATCGGTCAGTACTTCTCGATGCTCGAGGCCGCGATCCTGCTCGCCGTGATCGTGCGCGAGCACGACGTGACCAGCCTCCACGACCGCGTGCCGCTGGCGCCGCGGATCACGCTGCATCCGGCGGCGCCGGTGCTCAGCCGGCTGACGCAGGTCGCTAGGGTTCCGCGCCGTGCTGTCGGAGTCGCAGCGGGTCCTGGTCGCGGAGCAGATCGCGGACTCCGGCGTGGAGCTGCTTCGTGAGCGGTTTCAGGTGGATGTGGGTCTGGGTTGGTCGCCGGAGCAGCTGGCGGAGCGGATCGGGGCGTACGACGGGATCCTGATCCGGTCGGCGACGCAGCTCACCGCTGAGCTGATCGGCCGCGCGGACCGCCTGCGCGTGATCGGGCGGGCGGGGATCGGCGTCGACAACGTCGATGTGGATGCCGCGACCAAGCGCGGGATCATCGTGGCGAACGCGCCGCAGTCGAACATCGTGGCGGCGGCGGAGCACACGATCGCGTTGATGCTGGCGTTGGCGCGCAACATCCCGCAGGCGCATGCGTCGTTGACGGCGGGGCGGTGGGAGCGGTCGCGGTTCGGTGGGGTGGAGGTGTATGAGAAGACGCTGGGCGTGCTCGGGTTCGGGCGGATCGGCCAGCTGGTGGCCGCGCGTGCGCGCGCGTTCGGGATGCGGATCGTGGCGTTCGATCCGTTCGTGAGCGCGGAGCGCTTCCGCGAGCTCGGCGCCGAGCAGGCGGAGACGGCCGCCGACGTCTACGCGGAGGCGGACTTCATCACGCTGCATCTGCCGAAGACGCCCGAGACGCGCGGGTGGCTGGATGCGCAGGCGTTTGCGCAGATGCGCGATGGGGTGCGGGTGATCAACTGTGCGCGCGGCGAGCTGGTCGATGATGGTGCGCTGAGGGATGCGTTGGATTCGGGGAAGGTGGCGGGGGCGGCGTTGGATGTGTTCCCGAGCGAGCCGATCACGGACTATCCGCTGTTCGACGGTTATCCGAACGTGGTGGTGACGCCGCATCTCGGCGCCTCGACGACCGAGGCGCAGGATCGTGCCGGCGTGCAGACGGCCGAGCAGGTCGTGGCGGCACTGACCGGCGGCGTGGTGTCGAGCGCGGTGAACATCCCGGCGATCAGCGCGGAGGACATGGACGTGCTCGGTCCGTTCATCCCGCTCACCGGCCGCCTCGCCCGGCTCGCCAGCACGCTGGCGCCGGGCGTCGACCGCGTCGAGACCGAGTACTTCGGCCGCATCGCCGAGCGCGACACGCGCCTGCTCACGCTCGCCGCCCTGCAGGGCGTCCTCAGCGGCCACACCGAGGACGAGGTGAATCTCGTCAACGCGCCGACGCTGGCCGAGGAGCGCGGGATCGGCGTGTCCGAGCGCACCGAGGCCGTCGCGCGCGACTTCACCGACCTGGTCCGGATCACGATCGTGACCGGCGACGAGCGCTACCGCGTCGTCGGGACGACGCTCGGCCGCCGCCACCGCCCGCACCTGCTCGAGGCGTGGGGCCAGCGCTTCAACCTCCAGCTCGACGAGGGCACGCGCCTCGCGCTGTTCCGCTATCCCAACCGGCCCGGCATGCTCGGCCGCGTCGGCAGCCTGCTGGGCGAGCGCGGGATAAACATCTCCAGCGCGACGCAGGGCGTGCAGCGCACGGACGACGACCTCAACGTCGTGATCGTGGTGACCGATACCGACATCCCCGACGAGGTCATGCGCCTCGTGCTCGCCGAGCCGGGCGTGCTCGACGGACGCGCTCTGCGGATCTGAAGGTCAGTCGCCGTCCGCGCCGGGGCCGGGGTGGACGATCAGCAGGTCACACTGCACCCGGCGCGCCACCGACTGGCTGACGCTCAGGCCGAGCAGCCGCTGGACCGCGCCGACCCCGCGGGTGCCGATCACGACGAGATCGGCGCCGCGGTCCTCGGCGAGCCGCGCGATCGAGCTCGCGGGGTCGCCGGCCGCGGTCACGCTCTCGGCGTCGATGCCGCGCTCCTGCAGCAGCGCCTGGGCCTTGGTCACCTCGTCGGCCATGGTGCCGATGCCTTCGCCGCGATCGATCTGCGTAACGGCGCGCGGGCTGCTGTGGACGAGCGGCGCGATGCTCGTGACGAGCACGCGCGAGCCGAACTTCTCGGCGATCGTCGCCGCACGCTCGAGCGCGCGCCGCGAGGGCTCCGTGTCGTCGTAGGCCAAGAGAATGGTCTGCATGCCCGGTTCCTCCCCCCGTCCACCACCACTGGGTACGGTGTCCACCGCTTCCGTGTCCGCCTACCCCGCCGAGCACCAGGTAAAGCCGCAGTCCGATCTCCGCGACGTGGACGAGCTCGCGGCGCTGCTCGACGAGACGCTGCTGCGGCAGGAGGGCCCGGAGCTCGTCGAGCTCGTCGCGCGGGTGCGGCGCACCATCCGCAGCGATCGCGAGGCCACCGCCGCGCTGCTGGCCGATCTCGACCCCGCGACCGCGGCGCGCCTGGCGCGCGCGTTCACGACCTACTTCTACCTGGCCAACGTCGCCGAGCAGGTCGACCGGGGCCGCGAGCTGCACGCCGTCCGGATCCGCGACGGGACATGGCTGTCGCAGGCGGTCGATCGCATCGCCGCGGCCGGGAACGCGGCGCCGGAGCTCGTCGACGACATCCGCCATCTCGGCCTGCGGCCGGTGTTCACCGCGCATCCGACCGAGGCGGCGCGCCGCAGCGTGCTGTCGAAGCTGCGCGAGATCGCGGGGCTGCTCGAGGCGGGGCAGGCGGCGCGCCGCGACGGCGATGCCGTGGCCGAGCGCCGCGTGCGCCGCCGGCTGCAGGAGCTCGTCGACCTGCTGTGGCAGACCGACGAGCTGCGCCGCACGCGCCCGGACGTGATCGACGAGGCCCGCAGCGCGATGTACTACTTCGACGCGCTCCACCACGACGCCGTCCCGGACACGCTCGAGGCGCTGACGGACGAGCTCGCCCGGCTCGGGATCGAGCTGCCGCTCGACGCCAGGCCGCTGGCGTTCGGGACCTGGATCGGCGGCGATCGTGACGGCAACCCGAACGTCACCGCCTCCTCGACGCTCGACGTGCTCGCGCTGCAGCACGACCACGCGATCCGCAACGCGCTCGACCTCGTCGACGAGCTCCGCCGCGACGTGTCCTCCTCGGTGCGGATCACCGGCGCCACGCCCGAGCTCGAGACGTCGCTGGCCGCCGACCTCGAGAACCTGCGCGAGCTCGATCCGCGCTACCGGCGCCTCAATGCCGAGGAGCCGTACCGGCTGAAGCTCACCTGCATCCGCGCGAAGCTCGTCAACACGAGGACGCGCCTGCTCGAGCGGCGGCCGCACGAGCCGGGGCGCTCGTACCTCGGCACCGGCGAGCTGCTCGCCGACCTCGTCGTCGTCCGCGACTCGCTGATGGAGCACCGCGGCGAGCTGATCGCCCGGGGGCGGCTGGACCGCGCGATCCGCACGCTGGTCGCGTTCGGCCTGCATCTCGCGACGATGGACATCCGCGAGCACGCCGACGCCCACCATCACGTGCTGGGACAACTGGTCGACCGCCTCGGGGAGCGCCCGCGGCGCTACGCGGAGCTGACCGCCGGCGAGCGCCTGGAGCTGCTCGCGGGCGAGCTGGGGTCGCGGCGGCCGCTCGCCCCGGCGCCGCCGCCGCTGGACGAGCGCGGCGCTCGCACCTACGCGTGCGTTCGCGGCGATCGGCGAGGCGCTCGACCGCTACGGCCCCGGCGTGATCGAGTCCTACATCGTCTCGATGTGCCGCGGCGCCGACGACGTGCTGGCGGCGGTGCTGATCGCGCGCGAGGCCGGGCTGGTCGACGTGCACGCCGGCGTGGCCCGGATCGGGTTCGTGCCGCTGCTGGAGACGATCGAGCAGATCCGCGCCGCCGACGAGATCCTCGCCCAGCTGCTCGAGGATCCCGGCTACCGGCGCATCGTCGAGCTGCGCGGCGACGTGCAGGAGGTGATGCTCGGCTACTCGGACTCCAACAAGGCGGCCGGGGTCACGACGAGCCAGTGGGAGATCCACCGCTGCCAGCGCCACCTGCGCGACGTCGCCAAGCGGCACGGCGTGCGCCTGCGCGTCTTCCACGGGCGCGGCGGCACGATCGGCCGCGGCGGCGGCCCGACGCACGACGCGATCCTCGCCCAGCCGTGGGGGACGCTGCTCGGCGAGATCAAGCTGACCGAGCAGGGCGAGGTGATCTCCGACAAGTACCTGCTGCCGAGCCTCGCCCGCGAGAACCTCCAGCTCACGCTGGCCGCCGTCCTCGAGTCGACGATCCTGCACAAGCGCCCGCGCTCGTCCGACGAGGACGTCATGCGCTGGTCCGACGTGATGGAGCGCGTCTCGACGGCGGCGTTCGCGCGCTACCGGGAGCTCGTCGATGATCCCCAGCTGCCCGCGTACTACTTCGCGTCGACGCCCGTCGAGCTGCTCTCACAGCTGCACTTCGGTTCGCGCCCGTCGATGCGGCCCGACTCGGCCGGCGGCGTCGACGGCCTGCGCGCGATCCCCTGGGTGTTCGGCTGGACGCAGTCGCGGCAGATCGTCCCTGGCTGGTACGGGTTGGGTACCGGACTCGCCGCTGCCCGCGCGGCGGGCCTCGCCGAGCAGCTGCGCGAGATGCACGAGCGCTGGCGCTTCTTCGGCAACTTCCTGTCGAACGTGGCGATGACGCTGGCCAAGACCGACATCGAGCTCGCCGGCCACTACGTTCGCCGGCTGGCGCCACCCGAGCTGCACCGGCTGTACGACGCGATCCGCGCCGAGTACGAGCTGACCGTCGCCGAGGTGCAGGGGATCGTCAGGAGCGACGAGCTGCTCGCCGCGAACCCGATGCTGCGGCGCACGCTGCGCGTGCGCGACGCCCACCTCGCGCCGCTCCACTACCTGCAGGTCGCGCTCACCGAGCGCCTGCGCGCCGCGCGCGAGGCAGGGCGCGAGCCGGATCCGGCGGTCGCCCGCGCGCTGCTGTTGACGGTCAACGGGATCGTCGCCGGCATGCGCAACACTGGCTGAGGCGCTCGTGCTCGGGCCGCGCGGGCGAGCGCCGCGCTCCTGAGGCGCGGGGCGTTCGTGTACGGCGGGCATTGAGGGAGGGAGCTCGGTCGCGCGCGGCGTCGCGAGGCGCCTCCACGCGCCGAACGTCGGTGAGCCGGGCGTATACGGGGTACTGACCGACGTTCGGCGGTCAACGCGCCCGACTGAGCGCCGCGGCAATCCGGCCCCTCCCCTCATTGCCCGCCGTCCGCAAGCGCCGGCGCGATTGAAGCGCAGGCGCCGCAACCCGGGCGGCATGAACGGTGCCTTCCCGCGGCACTTACCGCATGGCGGGAAACGGATCTTGACGCGTGTACTGGATCATGTATCTTGGATCCCAGGGAGATCTGGAGCACGTGGCTACCACACGCGCCGGGCAGAGCGGGACCGCTACCAGCGATGGTCAGGGACCGTCGCTGGTTGTCTCACCCGTCGGGGCCGAGGCGGCGAGCGTCGGGCGGCTCGCCTACCAGGCGCTGCGCGAGGCGATCCTCGCGATGGACATCTACAGCCCCGACGCCGTCTTGCGGCTGGACGAGCAGCGCCTGGCCGAGGCGCTGGGCGTCAGCCGCACGCCCGTGCGCCAGGCGCTGGCGCGGCTCGACCACGAAGGGCTGGTGCGGATCATGCCGCGCCGCGGCGTGCTGATCCTGCGCAAGAGCAAGGCCGAGATCCTCGAGATGATCCGGGCCTGGGCCGCGCTGGAGAGCATGGCCGCGCGGCTGGTGTGCGAGCGCGCGACCGACGAGGAGATCCGCGAGCTGCGCGACCTCTTCGCCGGCTTCGAGGGCGACGAGCTGCGCCTGCACCTGGACGAGTACTCGGAGGCCAACCTGGTCTTCCACTCGCGCATCATCGAGCTCGGCCGCTCGCCCGTGATCACCAGCATGGTCGACGGGCTGCTCGTGCACGTGCGCGCGATCCGCGGCCGCATGATCGGTCAGGACGATCGCGCCGAGCGGTCGATCGTCGACCACATGCACATCATCGAGGCGCTCGAGTCGCGCGACGCCGAGCTCGCCGAGCGGCTCGTGCGCGACCACGCGCTGGACCTGGCGGCCGACGTCGAGCGCATCGATCTCGAAGGTGATGACTGACAAATGCGTACGCCGGAGAAGACAAGCCTGAAGCCGAGAACAGACGGAGGAGCAGCAACGTGACGGCGACGAGCACCGCAGTAAAGCCCGGGGCGTCAGACGCCCGCCCGACCGAGCCCGCGACGATCTCGGGCGGTCATCTCGTCGCCAAGGCGCTCCGCGCCGAGGGGATCGACGTGATCTTCACGCTCTGCGGCGGCCACATCATCGACATCTACGACGGCTGCATCGACGAGGGCATCAAAGTGCTCGACGTCCGCCACGAGCAGGTCGCCGCCCACGCCGCCGACGGCTACGCGCGCGTGACCGGAAAGCCCGGCTGCGCGGTCGTGACCGCCGGGCCCGGCACGACCGACGCGGTCACCGGCGTCGCCAACGCGCTGCGGGCCGAGAGCCCGATGCTCCTGATCGGCGGCCAGGGCGCGCTCAACCAGCACCGCATGGGCTCGCTCCAGGACCTGCCGCACGTCGACCTGATGCGGCCGATCACGAAGTTCGCCTCGAGCGTGCTGACGACCGAGCGCGTCGCCGACATGTGCTCGATGGCGTTCCGCGAGGCGTTCGCTGGGGCGCCCGGGCCGGCGTACCTGGAGATCGGGCGCGACATCCTCGACGCCCACGTCCCGCTCGAGAACGCGGTGCTGCCGCAGCCGGGTCACTACCGCGCCTCGACCAAGAGCATCGGCGACCCGAACGACATCGACCGCCTGGCCGACATCCTCGTCGGTGCCGAGCGGCCGTGCGTCCTGCTCGGCTCGCAGGTGTGGACCGCGCGTGGCTCGGAGGCGGCGATCGACTTCGTGCGCCGGCTGAACATCCCGGCGTTCATGAACGGCGCGGCGCGCGGCACGTTGCCGCCGGGCGATCCGCACCACTTCCACCTGACGCGCCGCCATGCCTTCAACAACGCCGACGTGATCCTCATCGTCGGCACGCCGTTCGACTTCCGCATGGGGTACGGCAAGCGCCTGAGCCAGGACGCGACCGTGGTCCAGATCGACATGGACTACAGGACGGTCGGCAAGAACCGCGACGTGTCACTCGGCCTGGTCGGCGATCCCGGCGCGATCCTCGCCGCGGTCGCCGACGCCGCCGACGGACGCGCTGCCTCGAGCGCCCGCGGCCGCGAGTCCTGGCTCGAGGCGCTGCGTCAGGAGGAGCAGCGCCTGAAGGAGGAGCGGCTGCCCAAGCTGATGCGCGACGACGCGCCGGTGCACCCCCTGCGACTCGCGCACGAGATCAACGAGTTCCTCACCGAAGACTCGCTGTTCATCGGCGACGGCGGCGACGTCGTGACGTTCTCGGGCGGCGTCGTGCAGCCCAAGGGGCCGGGACTGTGGATGGACCCGGGCCCGCTGGGCACGCTCGGCGTCGGGGTGCCGTTCGCGATGGCCGCCAAGGTCGCGCGCCCGGACCGCGAGGTCGTCTGCCTATTCGGCGACGGCGCATTCAGCCTCACCGGTTGGGACTTCGAAACGATGGTCCGTTTTGACCTGCCGTTCATCGGCGTCGTCGGCAACAACTCCTACATGAACCAGATCCGCTACGGCCAGATCCAGAAGTACGGCAAGGAGCGGGGCGACGTCGGCAACAAGCTGGGCGACGTGCACTACGACAAGTTCGCCCAGATGCTGGGCGGCTACGGGGAGGAGGTGCGCGAGCCGAGCCAGCTGCGGCCCGCGCTGGAGCGCGCTCGGGAGTCGGGCAAGCCCTCGCTGATCAACGTGTGGATCGATCAGAACGCGTTCGCGCCCGGGACCATGAACCAGACGATGTACAAGTAGGGGAGGCAGAGATGCGGAAAGCCCTCGCGGGCGTGCGGGTCGTCGACATGACCCACGTCCAGGCCGGCCCGGTGTGCACCCAGCTGCTGGCCTGGATGGGTGCCGATGTCATCAAGATCGAGCAGCCGGGCAAGGGGGACGTCACCCGCTCTCAGCTGCGCGACCTGCCGGAGGTGGACAGCCTCTACTTCACGATGCTGAACGGCAACAAGCGCAGCCTCACCCTCAACATGAAGTCCGACGAGGGCAAGCAGATCTTCACCAAGCTGCTCGAGCGCGCCGACATCGTCGTGGAGAACTTCGGGCCGGGCGTGATGGACCGCCTCGGCTTCCCGTGGGAGCGGATCCACGAGATCAACCCGCAGGTGATCTACGCGTCGCTGAAGGGGTTCGGGCCGGGCGCGCTGGCCAGCGCCAAGGCGTACGAGAACATCGCGCAGGCGACGGGCGGCGCGATGAGCACCACCGGGTTCGAGGACGGGCCGCCGGCCGTGACCGGCGCCCAGATCGGCGACTCCGGCAACGCCGTGCACCTGTTCGGCGCGATCTGCGCCGCGCTGTACCAGCGCACGCACACGGGGCGCGGCCAGCGCGTGCAGATCTCGATGCGGGCCGGCATCCTCAACCTCTGCCGCGTCAAGCTGCGCGACCAGCAGCGGCTCGAGCACGGACCGCTGGCGGAGTACCCGAACGAGGAGTTCGGCGACTTCGTGCCGCGCTCCGGCAACGCTTCCGGCGGCGGCCAGCCGGGCTGGGCCGTGCGCTGCAAGCCGGTCACGCAGAAGGGCGCGAACGCCTGGATCTACCTCGTCATCCAGCCGCAGGTGTGGGAGCCGCTGCTGCGCAAGATCGGCCGCGACGACCTGATCGGCGACCCGGACTACGACACGCCCGAGGCGCGCCTCCCGCGGCTGCCGGAGATCTTCGACATGGTCGAGCAGTGGACGATCACGAAGACGAAGTGGGAGGCGTTCTCCGAGCTCAACGCGATCAACGTCCCCTGCGGCCCCGTGCTCAGCACCAAGGACCTGCTCGAGGACGAGGGCCTGTGGGCGGAGGGCATGCTCGTCAGCGTCGAGCATCCCGAGCGCGGCGAGTACACCACGGTCGGCTGCCCGTTCACGCTGTCCGACTCGCCCGTCGAGGTCAGGCGCTCGCCGCTGCTCGGCGAGCACAACGCGGAGATCTTGCAGGAGCTGCTCGACGCCTCGGAGGGTGACCTCCAGCGGCTCACCGAGGCCGGCGCCGTCTAGGGAGGAGACACATGTCGACGATCACCGATACGAGGACAGCCGCGGTTGGGGAGGTGCTCGACGTCGCCCGCGCCGAGGGCCGCACGGCGTTGAGCGCGCCCGAGGCCAAGCGCGTGTGCGACGCATACGGGATCGCCGTGCCGGGCGAGGGCCTCGCGACGTCGGCCGAGGAGGCCGTCGCCCTGGCCGAGGAGATCGGTCTTCCGGTCGTACTGAAGATCGTCTCGCCCGACATCCTCCACAAGACCGAGGCCAAGGGCGTGCTGGTCGGGCTCGAGTCGGCCGACGCGGTGGCCAAGGGCTACCAGACCATCGTCGACAACGCGCGCGCCTACAAGGCCGACGCCGACATCACCGGCGTGCAGGTGCAGCAGATGCTGAGCGGCGGCCACGAGGTGCTGATCGGCGCGGTCACCGACCCGACGTTCGGCCCGGTGATGACGTTCGGGATCGGCGGCGTGCTCGTCGAGGTGCTGCGCGACGTCACGTTCCGGCTCGCGCCGACATCGGCCGAGGATGCGCTGGCGATGGTCGACGGCATCCGCGCGGCCGACGTGCTGCGCGGCGTTCGCGGCGCCGCCGGCGTCGATCGCGAGGCGCTCGCGCAGATGATCGAGGCGGTCTCCGAGCTCGTCACCGACTTCCCGGAGATCGTCGAGGTCGACCTCAACCCGGTACTCGCGCGCGAGGACGGGGCGACCGCGGTCGACGCGCGCTTCGTCGTGTCGTTCGAGGAGCGCGAGGAGGCGCCGCCGCGCTACAGCCAGCAAGAGATCCTCGAGACGATGAACAAGCTGATGCGGCCGCGCGCGATCGCGGTCATCGGCGCCTCGGAGTCGGAGGGCAAGATCGGGAACTCCGTCATGAAGAACCTCGTCAACGGGGGCTTCGAGGGCGGGATCCACCCGGTCAACCCGAAGGCGAGCGAGATCCTCGGCAAGAAGGTCTACGCCGACATCGACGACCTGCCGGACGACGTCGACGTCGCGGTCTTCGCGATCCCGGCGAAGTTCGTCGTCGACGCGATCGCGAAGGTCGGCGACAAGGGCATCGGCACCGCGATCATGATCCCGTCGGGCTTCGCCGAGACCGGCGAGACCGAGCTGCAGCACGAGCTCCAGCGGACCGCGCGCGAGCACGGCGTGCGCTTCGTCGGGCCCAACATCTACGGCGTCTACTACACGCCGCGGAACATGAGCGCCGCGTTCACGACGCCCTATGACGTGAAGGGGCCGGTCGCGCTGGCGTCGCAGAGCGGCGGCATCGGCATGGGGATCCTCGGGTTCAGCCGCTCGACCAAGCTCGGCGTGTCGGCGATCGTCGGGCTCGGCAACAAGGCCGACATCGACGAGGACGACCTGCTGACGTTCTTCGAGCAGGACGACGCCACCAACTGCGTCGCGCTGCACATGGAGGACCTCAAGGACGGGCGCTCGTTCGTCGAGGTCGCGCGGCGCGTCTCGAAGAAGAAGCCGATCGTCGTCCTGAAGGCGGGAGCGACGCCGGCCGGCACCAAGGCGGCGGCGTCGCACACGGCGGCGCTGGCAGGCGACGACAAGGTCTACGACGACATCCTCCGCGAGGCGGGGGTGGTGCGGGCGCGAGGGCTGCAGGAGCTGCTCCAGTTCGCCCGCTGCCTCCCGATCCTCCCGACGCCGAACGGGGAGAACGTCGTCATCATCACCGGCGCGGGCGGCTCGGGCGTGCTGCTGTCCGACGCCAGCTTCATCAACGGCTTGAAGCTGATGGAGATGCCGGACGACCTCAACGAGGCGTTCATGAAGTTCATCCCGCCGTTCGGCGCCGCCGGCAACCCGGTCGACATCACCGGCGGCGAGCCGCCCGAGACGTACCGCAACACGATCGCGCTGGGACTCGAGGACGAGCGCATCCACGCCCTCGTGCTCGGCTACTGGCACACGATCGTGACCCCGCCGATGACGTTCGCGAAGGTCACGGCGGAAGTGGTCGAGGAGTACCGCGGCCGCGGCATCGACAAGCCGATCGTCGCTTCGCTGGCCGGTGACGTGGAGGTCGAGGAGGCCTCGGAGTACCTGTTCGACCACGGGATCCCGGCGTACCCGTACACCACCGAGACTCCGGTCGAGGTGCTGGCGGCGAAGTATCGCTGGGCCCGGATGGCCGGGCATCTGAAGGGCGCGCAGTGACCGCGAGGGACACCACGAGCAGTCGGGGGACAGCCATGGGAGTGGGAGAGGTTTCCAGCGGTGTGACGGCCGGTCCGGGCACCGTGGTAGAGCAGGAGGAGGAACGGGTCTGGCGCGCGGGCAAGCTGCCGCCGATGCCGATCCGCAAGCTGCCGGAGGCACCGCAGGCGGCCCACATACTGGGGCCTGCGATGATCCTCGTCGCGCTCGGGGTGGGACTGGGAGAGACCTACCTGTGGCCGCGGCTCGTGATCGTGTTCGGGCCCGAGATTCGCTGGCTGTTCCTGGTCGGCGTGCTGGTGCAGACGGTCGTGATGCTGGAGATGGCCCGCTACGCGATGGCGACCGGCGAGTCGATCTTCTTCGGCGCCGCGCGCGTCTGGCAACCGCTGATGTGGTTGTTCTTCGGTACCGCGATCGCGGTCTACATCTGGCCCGGCCACCTGTCCACAGGCGCGGATGCGTTCGAGGAGCTGACCGGCATCCCGTGGCAGCTGTCGGCCACGATCGGCCTGGTGATCATCGGGTTGATGTTCACGGTGGTGAAGATCGTCTACAACCTCGTCGAAGGCATCCTGGCCTTCCTGGTCGGGGTGCTGGTCATCGGATCGGCGATCGTCGCGGCGTTCGTCGGCAACCTCTCGGACCTCGGCGAGGTGCTCACCGGTCTCTTCCGCTTCGACACCGGGATCCCGGCGGCGGCTGTCACGGCCGCGTGGTTCCCACTCATCGTCGGCGCGATCGCCTTCGCGGGGCCGTCCGGCATGCAGCAGATGTGGTACACGCTGTGGCTGCGCGACAAGGGCGCGGGGATGGGCGCCCACATGCCGCGCGTGCACGGGCTCCTGCACGCCGGCGAGGAGGAGACGATGCCCTCCAGCGGCTCGATGTTCGACGTCGACGACCCGGACGAGTGGCGCAAGTGGCAGGCCTGGCGTAAGTGGGTGCGCTACGACGCGATCCTTCTGTTCTTCGGCATCACGATGCTGGTCACGATCATCTTCACGGTCATGGCCATGCACGCGGCCGACGTCAACCCGGAGGCCCGCGAGCAGCTGCTCAACGGCGAGCGGGAGGACGCGCTGACGGCCATGCGCGACTCGTTCGCGGATACGGCGGCGATCCTCGGCACGCTGTTCTTCTGCTTCATCGCGATCGTCGGCTGGAAGGCGAGCGTCGGCCTGTTCGACGCGTTCGCCCGCGGTCAGTCGGACATGTCGTACTACTTCGTGCCGGGCGCGAAGCGGTTCAAGGTGTCGTACCTGTACGCGGGGTTCCTGTGGTTCGTGATCATCTTCGGGATCCTGATCATCCTGTTCGGCCCCGTCGACGGGCCGGGCTCGATCCTGAACATCCTGGCGTTCCTGTCGACGTTCGTGATGGGGGCGTACTGCCTGACGCTTGCGGTGGTCAACCGCCGGAACCTGCCGAAGAAGCTGCGGCCGAAGTGGATCACCACCATGGTGCTGGTGTTCGGCGGCCTGGCCTACCTGGGCATGCTCTTCTACAGCATGATCAAGTTCGGCGTCACGGACCTCGGCTGATGGGCTCGCCACACGCAGAGCGACGGCTCGCGCCCCCCGGACTGGGGGGCGGGTCGCTGTCGACACCGTGGGGGACGCTCAGCGGGTCCCAGGTGAGGGAGATGGCGCTGCCGGGAGCGATGATCGGGCTGCTCGGCGGCCTGATCGCCGGCGCCTTCGCCGCGCTGGGCGAACTGCCCCTCCCCGTCGTCCTCGTCGCGGCGTTCGCCCTCGGCATCCCGCTCGCGCTCGGCGGCGCCGCCTACGAGCTCCTGCTCGCCACCGGGAGGGCCCCTCTCGGCACGCTCACCCCTGCGGCGCTGCTCTGGACCGTCGCGTTCCCGCCGAGCTGCGTGCTTGCGGCGGTGCTCACGGATCTGGTCGCCGGGAGCAGCGTGGCGATGCCGAACGGCTGGCTGGCGTTCGTCATCTACCAGGTGCTCGTCAGCGTCCCGTTCGCGATCGGCTTCTGGTGGCTGCACGAGAACTTCGTGCCGCGATGGTGGTTCCACATCCGCAATCGCAACCCGGTCGCCGACGAGTTCATCCGCCGGCAGCTGGCCTATGCCGGCGAGGCGGAGGCGGAGAAGGAACGCCGGCGTCAACGCAAGCGGCGGAGGTGACCATGGACCTGCTCGAATACCAGGGCAAGCAACTGCTCGCGCGCCACGGCGTGCCCGTGCCGGACGGCAGGGTGGCGGGCACCGTCGACGCGGCGGTCGAGGCCGCCGAGGCGATCGGCTACCCGTGCGTCGTGAAGGCGCAGGTACAGATCGGCGGGCGCGGCAAGCTCGGCGGCATCAAGGTCGCGAACGACCGCGACGAGGCGCGCGAGCACGCGGGCGCGATCCTCGGCATGGACATCCGCGGACTGCGCGTCCACGAGGTCTGGATCGAGCAGGCGTCGGAGATCGCGGCGGAGTACTACGCGTCGATCGTCTTCGATCGCAGCGCGAAGGCGCCGCTGATCATGCTGTCGACCAAGGGCGGCATGGACATCGAGCAGGTCGCCGAGGCAGGACCCGGGCGCGATCGCGACCCTGCACGTCGATCCGTTGCTCGGCTATCAGGACTTCCATGGGCGGCGGCTCGCGTTCGAGGCCGGCGTCGATGCCGACGTCGTGCGGCCGGTCGGAGCGCTGCTGGCGAAGCTGTACGCGGCGTTCGTGCGCGAGGACGCGATGCTCATCGAGGTCAACCCGCTGATCGTCACTCCCCAGCGCGACGTGCGCGCGCTCGACGCCAAGGTGACGCTCGACGGCAACGCGCTGTTCCGGCATCCGGAGAACGCGGAGCTGCGCGACCCGTCGGCCGAGGACCCGCAGGAGCGGATGGCAAAGGAGCGCGGCCTCACCTACGTAAAGCTCGACGGCGACATCGGCGTGCTCGGCAACGGCGCCGGGCTGGTGATGTCGACGCTCGACGTGGTCGCGCAGGCCGGCGGCCGGCCGGCGAACTTCCTCGACGCCGGCGGCGGCTCGAAGGCCGACGCGATCGTCGCGGCGGTCGAGGTGATCCTGTCGGACGAGAAGGTGCGGGCGGTGCTGTTCAACATCTTCGGCGGGATCACCCGCTGCGACGAGGTGGCCAAGGGGCTGATCGAGGCGTTCGGGCGCGTCGAGCCGGACGTCCCGTTCGTCGTCCGCCTCGACGGCACCAACGACGAGGAGGGCCGGAGGCTGCTCAAGGAGGCGCAGCTGCCCGACCTCGAGGTCTGCGCGACGATGCTCGAGGCCGCCGAGCGCGTCGTCGAGCTCGCGGCACCCACGCCGACCCTCCAGGCACGATGAGCATCCTGGTCGACGGCGACACGCGCCTGTGCGTGTCGGGCATCACCGGCCGCGAGGGCACGTTCCACGCACTCAACAACAAGCGCTACGGGACGCAGGTCGTCTCGGGCGTGACGCCGGGCAAGGCCGGCCAGGACGTCGACGGCGTGCCGGTGTTCAACACGTTCCGCCGAGCGGTCGCCGAGACCGGCGCGAACACTGCGATGGTGTTCGTACCGGCGCGCTTCGCGGCCGACTCGATCCTGGAGGCGGCCGAGGCGGGGATCGCCACGATCATCACGATCACCGAGGGCATCCCCGCGCACGACGAGCTGCGCGTGACCAGCCACCTGGGGCAGCTCGACGGCGTCCGCCTGATCGGGCCGAACTGTCCCGGCGTGCTGTCGCCGGGCAAGGCCAACGTCGGGATCATCCCGGCGGCGTTCTTCAAGCCGGGGAACGTCGGAGTCGTCTCGCGCTCGGGAACGCTGACGTATCAGATCGGCAACGAGCTGGCCCAGCGCGGCTTCGGCAACTCGAGCATCGTCGGCATCGGCGGCGACCCGGTCCCGGGATCGAGCTTCATCGACGTGCTCGAGCTGTTCGAGGCCGATCCGGAGACCGAGCTGATCGTGATGGCGGGCGAGATCGGCGGGTCGGCCGAGGAGGAGGCGGCGGCGTACATAGCCGACCACGTCTCCAAGCCGGTCGTCGCGTACATCGCGGGCTTCACCGCGCCGCCGGGCAAGACGATGGGCCATGCCGGGGCGATCGTGTCGGGCACTGCCGGCACCGCGAAGGCGAAGGCGGAGGCGCTGGAGGCGGCGGGCGTCCGCGTCGGCCGCACGCCGACCGAGGTGTCCGAGATCGTCATCGAGATGCTGGGCGGCTAACGGCCGCATGCTGGAGGTCGAACACGTCCGCGCTGCGGAAGGGTCCGCCGCGCCCACGCTGCGGCCGCGCCGCAGTCCGGCCGCGTTCCTGTTCAGCGGGGACGGCTGGCCGTACCTGCTGCTCCCGTTCATCCCGATCGCGGTCGGGCTCGAGCTCGCGCACGTGTCACCGCCGGTTGTCTTCTTCACCTCGGCGCTCGGGGTCGTCCCGACCGCCGCGGTGATGGGGACGGCGACCGAGGAGCTGGCCGACCGCGCCGGACCGGGGATCGGTGGTCTGCTGAACGTGACCTTCGGCAATCTGCCGGAGCTGCTGATCGCATTCTTCGCCCTGAGCGAGGGCCTGCACGAGGTCGTCAAGGCGTCGATCATCGGCTCGATCTTGGGCAACGTGCTGCTGGTTCTGGGCGGCTCGATGCTGGTCGGCGGCCTGCGCCGCGAGCGCCAGACGTTCAACCAGAAGGCGGCCAGCGCCCAGGCCGCGATGCTGATCCTTGCGCTCGCGGCGCTGACGATGCCGGCGGTCTTCGAGCTGGTGAAGGGCGGCGGACTGCCGCTGCCCGGCGAGGAGCTGGTCACGTTCGATCACGCCGTCGAGAAGCTGTCGCTGACGGTGGCGATCGTGCTCCTGCTCGCCTACGCCGGCGGCCTGTGGTTCTCGCTCATGAGCCACCGCGACCTGTTCAACCCGCCCGACGACGAGAACCACGGCCGCGAGCCGTGGAGCGTCAGGAAGTCGGTGATCGTCCTGGCGGCCGCCGGCCTGGCGGTCGGCCTGATGTCGGAGATCCTCGTCGGCTCGATCGCCCACACGGCCGAGTCGATCGGCTTGAGCGAGTTCTTCATCGGCGCCGTGATCGTCGCCGTGGTCGGCAACGCGGCCGAGCACTGGGTCGCCGTGTACGTCGCGGCGAAGGACAAGATGGACCTGGCGATCAACATCGCGATCGGCTCGGCGGCGCAGGTGGCGCTGTTCGTAGGCCCGCTCCTCGTCCTGATCTCGTTCTTCGTCGGACCGAACCCGCTGGCGCTCGTGTTCAACGGCTTCGAGCTCGCCGGCATCGTGCTCGCGGTGATCATCGCCAGCCACGTCACGAGCCAGGGCGAGTCGACCTGGTTCGAAGGCCTGATGCTGCTGGCGCTCTACGCGGTGCTGGCCGCCGCGTTCCTGTACGCGTGAGGGGTACTGGTGTTTGATGGATCTCCTGGCGGGCGGGCTGGCAGTCGTCGTCGCGGCCTTCATGGGCGGCGTCACCGGCTTCGGCTATTCGCTGATCGCCACGCCGCTGCTGCTGCTGATCGGATTCCCGCTGCCGTTCGTGGTGACGGCCAACCTGACCGTGGCGGGGATCACGCGGATATCGGTTGCGTACCGGTTCCGCGACGCCGCCACGCCGCGCCGCGCGGGCGGCATGATCGCCGGCTGCATCCCCGGCCTCTGGCTCGGCGCCCTGGTGCTGACCACCGTCGACGAGTCGACGATCGAGCTGGTCGCCGGGCTCGTCCTGATGGGCGCGGCAGCCCTGCTGTGGCGCGCGGTGTCGGCGCCGCCGCCGCGCCCGCTGCCGGGCGCGCCGGTCGCGGCGGGCTTCGCCGGCGGCTTCCTGGGCGCGGCGACGTCGCTCAACGGCGTCGCCCCGGTGCTGCTGCTGGCACGCGACAAGGCCGCGCCGCGCAGCTTCCAGGCCGACCTGGCGCTCTATTTCGTCGCCGCCAACGCGATCGGCCTGCTGATCCTGGCGGTCCAGGGGGCGATCGACGAGGAGGCGCTGTTCCCGGCCGCGCTGCTGTGGCTGCCGGGCTCGCTGGCGGGCAACTGGGCGGGCACCGCGATCGGCCCGCGCCTGCCCGAGGTCGCGTTCCGCCGGCTCACGCTGGCGATCGTGTTCGTGGCGGGCGCCGTGACGGCGCTCGCCGCGTAGTGCGGTCGGGGTCGGCGTACGTCAACACCAGCATTGAGGAGAGCGGGTTCGGCCGGACCGCGACGCCGAACGTCGGTGAGCAGGGCATATACGGGGTGCTCACCGACGTTCGCCGCCGCGTCGTGCGAACGCCGCAGCACCTCGGGCTCCCCTCAATGCCGGTGTTGACGTGCGCCGCCGCGCACCTACCGGCGGAACGCGCCCGTGACCGCCGCGCCGATGCGGCGCAGCCCGCGCACGGCGGCCTCGGCGCCACGCGCGTTCATAGCGCCGTTCGGTCCGCCGTACATCGGGATGGCCGCCGGCGCGGCCGGCGCCGGATGGGCGACGTAGGTGTCGATGAGCTCCTGGACGCGGCCGAAGTCGGGTTCGACGCGGGCGTCTGGGGGCGCGGCGCCGATCCTCTCGAGCGCGCGCAGCGCGTGATCGGCGGCGAACTGGAGATGGGTGCGGGCGAGGTCGGTGCTGCCGGCGTCGGCGAGCTCGCTCGCCTGGGCCAGCTGCGCCCTCGAGAGGGCGACGTGATTCAGCGTCGTGCTCATGTCGAGTCCTGAGGGGTGGGTGTCCGAGAGAAGACAGGGATGGTAGCGAGATGAAACCCTCACCCGTTTCACTCGTTTCCCACGATACAGAAATCACTTCTTGACTTACGGAATAGCTCCGCTACGGTCCCGCGCCATGCGCTTCTGCGTCAACGTCTCGATCCTGTTCACCGAGGTCCCGCTGCTCGAGCGGTTCGGCCGCGCCCGCGACGCGGGCTTCGACGCCGTCGAGCTGTGGTGGCCGCGCGGCGAGGACATCGCCGCGGTCCGCGCCGCGATCCGGGACGCGGATCTCGAGGTGGTAGTCCTGAACTTCGACGCGGGCGACATGCCCGCGGGCGACCGCGGCCTGATCAGCGACCCGGCCCGGCAGCAGCAGTTCCGGGCGAACGTCCCCGTGGCGCTGGAGCTGGCAGAGGCTGTCGGCTGCACGAAGCTCAACGCGCTCGCCGGGCACGAGCTGCCCGGAATGGAGCGCCGGGCACAGCTCGAGCTCGCCCGCGACAACGTCCGCTTCGCGGCCGACGCCGCCCGGGAACAGGGCGCCGAGGTCCTGATCGAGGCCGTCAACACGTACGAGAACGGGCCGTACCTGCTGCCGCGCACGCGGGCCGCGGCTGACTTCGTCCACAACGTCGGCCGCGCGAACGTCCGCCTCCAGTACGACGCCTACCACATGCAGCGCATGGAGGGCGACCTGACCGCGACGATCGAGCGCCACATCGGCGAGATCGCCCACGTGCAGATCGCCGACAGCCCCGGTCGCGGTCAGCCCGGCACCGGCGAGATCGACTTCGAGTACGTCCTCGGCCGGCTCGCGGAGCTGGGCTACGACGGGCACGTCGGGCTCGAGTACAAAGCGCCGGCGGGGGACACCGAGGGGAGCCTCGACTGGCTGCAGCGCGAGTTGCGCGGCAGCCGCTCGAGAGCCTGAGAGGAGAGCGTGATGCCGGGGACCGTCGGATTCATCGGGCTGGGCGTCATGGGCGCGCCGATGGCCCGAAACCTCCTGCGGGCGGGCCATGCGCTCGTCGTCCACAGCCGCAGCCGCGGACCGGTGGACGAGCTGGCGGAGGCCGGCGCCGAGCCGGCCTCGAGCGCCCGCGAGGTGGCCGAGCGCGCGGACGTGGTGATCACCATGCTGCCCGACTCGGCGGCCGTCGAGGACGTCGTCTCGGGGAGCGACGGCGTCCTCGGCGGCGCCTCCGGCGGCGACCTGCTGATCGACATGAGCACGATCCATCCGACGGTGTCGGTGGCGATCGCCGCCGCGGCGCGCGAGCGCGGCGTGGCCGTGCTCGACGCGCCCGTGAGCGGCGGCGACGTCGGCGCCCGCGACGGCACGCTGTCGATCATGGTCGGCGGCGAGGAGGCCGACGTCGAGCGCGCGCGGCCGCTGTTCGAGGTGCTCGGCAAGACGATCGTCCACGTCGGCGAGCACGGCGCCGGCCAGGTCGTGAAGGCCTGCAACCAGGTCGTCGTCGCGGTGACGATCGCCGCCGTGAGCGAGGCGCTCGTGCTCGGCTCGAAGGCGGGGGTCGACCCCGAGCGGATCCTCGACGTGCTCGGCGGCGGGCTCGCCGCGAACCGCGTGATGGAGATGCGCCGGCGCAACTTCCTCGAGCACGACTTCACGCCCGGCTTCCGGATCGACCTGCACCACAAGGACCTCGGCATCGCGCTCGAGTCAGGCGGCGAGTACGGCGTCCCGCTGCCGGTCACGGCGCTCGTCCAGCAGGGCTTCCGCGCGCTCCGGGCCAAGGGGCACGGCGGCGACGACCACTCCGGCCTGCTGGCGCTCGTCGAGGAGCTCGCCGACCACCGGATCGGCTCGCAGAGCCTGGCCGCGACCACCTGAGGAGGAGGCATCGACATGGGCCGCATGAACCCGATGGAGGCCGTCGTCAGCGTCCTCGAGGACGAGGGGGTGCGCGTCGCGTTCGGCATCCCCGGCGCCGCGATCCTGCCGCTCTATGAGGCGCTGCGCGGCTCGCGCATCCGCCACCTGGCGGTGCGCCACGAGGAAGGCGGGACGCACGCCGCCGACGGCTGGGCGCGGATCACCGGCGAGCCGGGCCTCTGCATCGGCACTTCGGGTCCCGCCGGGACGAACATGATCACCGGGCTGTACACGGCGCTCGCCGACTCGGTCCCGATCATCTGCATCACCGGCCAGGCCAACCGCTCGCTGCTGCACAAGGAGGCCTTCCAGGCGGTCGACATCGTCGAGATCGCCCGGCCCGTGTGCAAGTGGGCCTACCAGGTCAAGGAGACCGCGCAGCTGCCGTGGGCGTTCCGCGAGGCGTTCCGCGTGGCGCGCGAGGGCCGGCCCGGGCCGGTGCTGATCGACCTGCCGCTCGACGTCCAGAAGGGCGAGGAGATCGCCTACGACCCGGCGGTCGACCACGCGCTGCCGACCGTCGCCCCGGCGGCGAACCCGGCGGCGATCGCGGCCGCGCTCGACCTGCTGGCCGAGCACGAGCGCCCGCTGATCCTGGCGGGCGGCGGCGTGATCCTGGCCGACGCGGCCGAGGACCTCGTGGCGCTGGCGGAGGAGCTCCACATCCCCGTCTCGCCGACGCTGATGGGCAAGGGCGCGATCCCTGAGGACCACCCGCTGTGGGCCGGGATGGTGGGGATCCAGACCTGCCAGCGCTTCGCCAACCAGATCTTCCTCGAGAGCGACGTCGTGCTCGCCGTCGGCGCGCGCTTCGGCGATCGCCACACCGGTGACATCGACGTCTACCGCGGCGACCGCAAGTTCATCCAGATCGACATCTCGCCGCAGCAGATCGGGCGCGTGTTCCCGACCGACCTGGGGATCGTCAGCGACGCGCGCACCGCGCTGCGCGACCTGCGCGCGCAGGCGGCGCGGCGGACCGTGGCGCCGCGCGGCGACTGGCTCGGCCGCGTGGCGGACCTGAAGGAGACGCTGACGCGGCGGACCGACTTCGACGACGTGCCGATCAAGGCTCCGCGCGTGTTCGGCGAGATCAACGAGTACTTCGGCGCCGACACCGTGTTCGTCACCGCGATCGGCCTCTATCAGATCTGGAGCGGCCAGTTCCAGCACACCTACAAGCCGCGCCACTACCTCTGCTGCGGGCAGGCCGGCCCGCTCGGCTGGGAGGTGCCGGCGTGCATCGGCGCCAAGCTGGCGGCGCCCGACAAGCTCGTGGTGGGCGTGGTCGGCGACTACTCGTTCCAGTTCCTGATGGAGGAGGTCGCCGTCGCCGTCCAGTACGAGGTGCCGTTCGTGCTGGTGATGGTCAACAACGGCTACATGGGCCTGATCCGCCAGGCGGAGGAGGCCTACGACATGAACTACGAGGTCAAGTTGTCCTACGACGGGCCCGGCGGGCATCCCGGCATCGACCACGTCGCGGTCATGCGGGCGATGGGCGCGGATGGCGTCCGCGTCTCCGAGCCGGGCGAGATCGCCGGCGCGCTCGACTGGGCGGTGGCCCAGGCGGGCGAGCGCGGCGTGCCGATGCTCGTCGAGATCCTGGTCGCGCCCGAGGACAACGCCGCGATGGGCAAGTCGATCGACCACGTGCGCGAGTTCGAGCCGGTCGAGGGGACGGTCCCCGAGCCGTTCGCGCCGCTGCCGGAGCTCGCCGGCTGAGCGGCGTTTCTCGCGATATGGAAACCGCCTTCCGATCCCGTAGGATGTCGGACATGACGACGCACAGGCGGGACCGCGTGCAGTCCGTCGACCGCGCGCTCGACGTGCTGGAGGCCGTCGCGGCCGGCGGCGAGCTCGGCGTCTCGGAGGTCGCGGCGCGCACGGGGCTCGTGGTGAGCACCGCGCACCGCCTGCTGGCGAGCCTGGCCGATCGGGGCTACGTGCGCCAGAGCTCGACGCACGGCCGCTACCGGCTCGGCCTGAAGCTGCTCGAGCTGGCGAGCGGGCAGCAGGCGCAGACCGCCGCCCTCTGCGCCGCCGCGCGGCCGCACCTCGAGCGCATCCAGTCGGTCACGCGCGAGACCACCAACCTCGTGATCCTCGTGGGCGACCGGGTCGTCTACGTCGATCAGGTCGCGGGCCGGCACAGCATGCGCATGTTCACCGAGCTGGGCAGCTCCGCGCTTGCGCACACCACCGGGTCGGGCAAGGCGATGCTCGCGTATCAGCCCGCGAAGACGATCGCGGACATCTACTCGCGCGCGCGCGAGCCGTTCGAGCGGCTCACCCCGCGCACCCACACGACGCTCGCGTCGCTGAACGAGGAGTTCACGCGCATCCGCCGCCGCGGGTACGCGCTCGACGACGAGGAGCACGAGGAGGGTGTGAGCTGCGTCGCGGCGCCGGTGTTCGACGGCACGGGCGAGGCGTTCGCCGCGATCAGCATCTCCGCTCCGACCTCCCGGATCGTCCACGCGGACATCAGCGAGCTCGGGCGGCTGCTGCGCCAGCAGGCGGCGGAGGTGTCAGCCGTACTCGGATACCAGGCAGCTCCGGACCGCGAGACCGGATAGAGGAAACCGTCGTGATCCTCACCATGCCGACGGGCGGCGGCCGGCCATGAGGGCCGCGGTTCTCGGAGCGGGGGCGATCGGCGCCTACGTCGGCGCGGCGCTCGCGCGCGGCGGGACCGACGTGCATCTCGTCGCCCGCGGCGAGCACCTCGAGGCGCTGCGGCGCGACGGGGTCCGCGTGCGGTCCCCGCGTGGCGACTTCGCGGCGCGACCGCCGGCGACGGACGACCCCGCCGAGATCGGGCCGGTCGACGTCGTCTTCCTCGGGCTGAAGGCGAACACCTACGCGGATGCCGGCCCGCTGCTCGAGCCGCTGCTGCACGAGGAGACCGCGGTGGTCGCGGGCCAGAACGGCATTCCGTGGTGGTACTTCCACGGCATCGACGGGGCCTACGGCGGGCGTCGGATCGAGTCCGTCGACCCCGGCGGGGCGGTGTCGCGGGTGATCCCGCCCGAGCGCGCGATCGGCTGCGTCGTGTACGCCGGCACCGAGCTGGCGGAGCCCGGCGTCGTGCGCCACCTCGAGGGGACGCGGTTCACGATCGGCGAGCCGGACGGCTCGATCTCGCCACGCTGTCAGGCGTTCAGCGAGGCGATGATCGCCGGCGGGCTCAAGTGCCCGATCGAGGCGCAGGTCCGCGACGAGATCTGGGTCAAGCTGATGGGCAACGTCTCCTTCAATCCGCTCAGCGTCCTGACGCGATCGACGCTCGCCGAGATGTGCCGCCACCCGCCGACGCGGCGGCTCGTGGCGTCGATGATGGAGGAGACGCTGGAGATCGCCCACGCGGTCGGCGCGCGGCCGTCGGTGTCGATCGAGCGGCGGCTCGCGGGCGCGGAGCGGGTCGGCGAGCACAAGCCCTCGACCCTGCAGGACCTGGAGGCCGGCAAGCCGCTCGAGCTCGCCGCGCTGATCCACTCGGTGGTCGAGCTGGCCGACCTCGCGGGGGTCGAGGCGCCCTGCCTGCGGGCGATCGCCGCCGCCAGCGGCCTACTGGCGGAGTCGCTCGACCTGACCTGAATGGCGCGCCCGGCGCGCGACGCCGGTCCGCACCGCCGCGTCGGCGACGGCCGCGGACACGGCGGTCGCCACGCGCGGGTTGAAGACGCTGGGCACGATGTACTCGGTGTCCAGCTCGTCCGCGGCGATCACGTCGGCGATGGCCAGCGCGGCGGCGAGCTTCATCTCCTCGTTGATCGCGCTCGCGCGCACCTCCAAGGCGCCCTTGAACACGCCGGGGAACGCCAGCACGTTGTTGATCTGGTTGGGATAGTCGGAGCGGCCGGTGGCCATGATCGCCACGTCCCGGCCGACGTCCTCGGGCCGCACCTCGGGCACCGGGTTCGCCATCGCGAACACGACCGCGTCCGGGGCCATCGAGCGGACCGCGCCCGCGGACACGGCGCCGGGGCCGGACACGCCGACCATCACGTCGGCGCCGGCGAGGAGCTCGTCGGCGGTGCCGCGGCGGCCGCCGGGGTTGGTGCGAAGGGCGAGCGCGTCGCGCATCGGATCCAGCCCCGGCCGGCCCGGATACAGCGCGCCCTCGATGTCGCAGACGATGAGCTCGCGCACGCCGTGGGCCAGGATGATCTCGCTGCTCGCCACGCCGGCCGCACCGGCGCCGACGACGACGACCGCGATGTCCTCCGCGCGCTTGTCGACGACGCGCAGCGCGTTCAGCAGCGCGGCGAGCACGACGATCGCGGTGCCGTGCTGGTCGTCGTGGAACACCGGGACGTCGAGCTCGGCGCTGAGCCGCCGCTCGACCTCGAAGCAGCGCGGCGCCGAGATGTCCTCGAGGTTGATGCCGCCGAAGGCGGGCTCGGCCGCCTTGACGAACGCGACGAGCTCGTCGACGTCCTGCGTGGCGAGGCAGAGCGGGAAGGCGTCGACGCCCGCCAGCTGCTTGAACAGCAGCGCCTTGCCCTCCATCACCGGCATCGCCGCCCGCGGCCCGATGTCGCCGAGGCCGAGTACCGCGGAGCCGTCCGAGACGACGGCGACCGTGTTGCCCTTGATGGTCAGCGCCCACGCCTTCTCGGGGTCGGCGGCGATCGCCTCGCTGACGCGCGCGACACCGGGCGTGTAGACCATCGAGAGGTCGTCGCGCGTCTTGACGGAGACCTTCGGGGCGATCTCGATCTTGCCGCCCAGGTGCATCAGGAACGTGCGATCCGAGACGCTCTCGACCCGGACCTCGGGCAGCGCCTGCACGGCGGCGACGACCGCGTCGCCGTGCTCGGCGTCCTCGAGGGCGACGGTCACGTCGCGCACCGACTCGTGGTCCTCGACGCGCACCAGGTCGATCGCGCCCAGCGTGGCCCCGGCCGCGCCGATGGCGGCCGCCACCAGCGCGAACGACCCCGGTCGCTGGGGCAGGACGATGCGCAGCGTCAGGCTGTACGACGCCGACAGCTTGCGCGGGACGTCAGGCGCGGGCCGGTCCATGGTCCAGCAGCGCGGCGCGCTCGTCGTCGGTGAGCGTGCGCGCGCGCCGCGTCTCCTCATCCCAGGTCACGACTACCGCGCGCCCCTCGGCCGCGACGGTGCCGTCCGGCTTCAGCAGGCGGTTCTCGAGCTCGATGCGCGAGCGCCCGAGCTCCGCGACCCGGCACTCGCCGGTCAGCCGGCGGTCGGAGATGCGCACTTCGCTGCGGTAGTCGAGCTCGGTACGCACGAGCACCCACCCGGTGGGCGGCAGAGCGGGCAGCGCGCGGCTCATGAACGCCGTGCGGACCTCCTCCAGCAGCTCGTGGTAGACCGCCTGGTTGACATGCCCGAGAGCGTCCATGTCGCGGTGGCGCAGCGGCAGCTCGACGCGCGCCGGCCAGGCCTCCTCGTCCATGCGCCGGAGTCTACGTGCCGCGCTCAGGCGGGGGCCGGCGCGGGCGCGCCCGGCAGCGTGGGGGAGCGGACGAGCGCGGCGAGCAGGGCGATCGCGCCCGGCGACGCCGGCGAGCGCGAACGCGGCGCCCGGTCCGGCGTGATCGGCCAGAGCGCCGGCGCCCGCCGCGCCCGCGGACGCGCCGATCGCGATCGCCGTCGCCAGCCACGCGAACGCCTCGGTCACGGTGCCCGCGGGCGCCGCGTGGTCGACCATCGCGTACACGGTGGCGTAGGTCGGTGCGATCGCGGCGCCCGCCACGAGCAGCACGGCGCCGAGCGCGACGACGCTGCCGGCGGCGGGGACGAGCGCGAGGTGGCCGGCGGCCAGCACCCCGAGCAGGAGCGCGAGGTCGGCGCCGCCGAGCCGCACGGCGACGAACCCGCCGAGCAGCGAGCCGGCACCCCAGAGCGCGAGCAGCGGGCCCGCCGCGGCGCTGCTGCCGAGCGCCTCGCTCGCCGCGGCGACCGCGACCTCGACGCCGCCGAAGAGCACGCCGACGCCGACGAGCACGGTCACGAGCGTGCGCATGGCGGGCGTCCGCAGCGAGCCTCCGCGCGGCCGCTCGCCGCCGGCCGCCGGACGCCAGGCCCGCGAGGCCGGCTGCAGCGAGAACGCCACCGTGCCGCCGAGCAGGACGATCCCCGCGACGACCAGCGCGGCGCCGGTCGACCAGAGCGCGCCGATGCCGAGCGCCAGCGGCGGTCCGGAGACCCAGGCGAGCTCGCTCGCGGTCGCCTCGACCGCGTAGGCGGCGCGCACGGCGCCGGCGTCGGGCAGCACGGCTCCGAGCAGCGTGCGCAGGCAGGCGCCGAGCGGCGGCGTGGCAGCGCCGATGCCCAAGGCGAGCGCGACGAGCAGCATGAGCGGCGCGCCCGCCGGCGTCAGCGCGACGGCGACGAGCAGCGTGGCGGACGCGAGCGCACTGGCCAGCAGCACCGCGGTCTGGCCCCGACGATCGACGAGCCGGCCGAGCACCGGGCCGACGACTCCGAGCGCGACCGCGTAGGCGGCGGTCACCATGCCGGCCGCGGCGAACGAGCCGGTCAGGTGCTCGGCGTGGACGAGCAGGGCGATGCTGAGCATCGCGAGCGGCACCCGGCCGAGGATCGAGCTGGCGAAGAGGCGGGCTGCTCCGGGTGTCGCGGCGATCGCGGACATGGGCCTGATGCTACGGTCCACTGGTGCAGATGGAAGATCCAGTTCTGTGCCTCTGAACGAGACCAGTCAGCCCATCGAACTGCTCCTCGCGGTCTCCCGCGACGGCGGGCGGACGCTCGGCGCGCAGATCGAGGACCAGCTGCGCGGCGCGATCCGGGACGGCGCGCTGAAGCCGGGCGCGCGGGTGCCGTCGACGCGCGACCTCGCCCGCCAGCTCGGCATCTCACGCCGCGTCGCGGTCGACGCCTACGGGCAGCTCGCCGCCGAGGGTTACCTGGTGCTGCGGCAGGGCGCCCGGCCGCGCGTGTCCGAGGCGGCGGCGGTCGCCGCCGAGACAGCGGTCGCGACGCCGCCGGCGCCGCCGCCCCGATTCGATTTCCGCCCGAGCATCCCGGACGTCTCGATGTTCCCGCGCGCGGCCTGGCTGCGGTCGCTGCGCGAGGTGCTGGCGACGATGCCGGACGAGGAGCTCCGCTACGGCGACCCGCGTGGCGTCGACGCACTCCGCTCGGCGCTGGCCGACTACCTCGGCCGCGTGCGCGGCGTCGTCGGCGACCCCGCGCGCGTGATCGTCACTTGCGGCTACTCGCAGGGGCTGGACATCGTCTGCCGCGCGCTGGCGGCGCGCGGCGCGAGGCGGATCGCGCTCGAGGATCCGAGCAACCCCGAGCAGACGTGGATCGCGGCGCGCGCCGGTCTCCAGCCCGTGCCGGTCGCGGTCGACGACGACGGGCTCCGGATCGACGAGCTCGAGCGCGTCGAGGCCGACGCGGTGGTAGTGACGCCGGCGCACCAGCACCCGACCGGCGCGGTGCTCTCGGGCGAGCGGCGCGGCGCGCTGCTGGGCTGGCTGCGCATGCGCGACGCGATCGCGATCGAGGACGACTACGACGCCGAGATCCGCTACGACCGTGCGGCGGTCGGGGCGCTGCACGGCCTCGAGCCCGACCGCATCGTGTACGCCGGCTCGGCGAGCAAGATCCTCGCGCCGGCGCTGCGGATCGGGTGGCTCGTGGTGCCGCCGAACCTGCTCGACGCCGTCGCGCACGAGAAGCTGCTCGCCGACATGGGGACGGCGCGGATCGAGCAGCACGCATTCGCCGACTTCCTCGCGCGCGGCGAGCTCGACCGGCACCTGCGCCGGATGCGCGTCCGCTACCGCGCGCGGCGCGACGCGCTCGTCGCCGCGCTCGCCGAGGCGCTCCCCGAGGCCACCGTCCACGGCATCGCCGGCGGGCTGCATGCCACCGTCCGCCTTCCCGACGGCCACGACGAGGAGGCGATCCGCGCCGAGGCGCACCGGCGCCGCATCCTGTTCAACACCACGCGCGACTACCGGCCCGCGGGCGACGAGGGTCCGCTGACCGTCATGCTCGGCTATGCGCAGCTGCCCGAGGCCGCGATCCGCGCCGGCGTCCGGGAGCTCGCCGAGGCGATCCGGGCGAGTTCGTGACGGCTTGTATGCAAGTATCCAGCCATGGACAGACTCGACCGCTCGCTCCTGCGTGAGCACTCGACGACGTCTGCCCGGGTGCAGGCTTACGCCGCCCTGCGCGCGGCGATCATCACCGCCGAGCTGGCGCCCGGCCGGCAGTTGTCGGAGAACGAGCTCGCCGCCCGGCTGGGCGTGAGCCGCACGCCGATCCGCGAGGCGCTCGTGCGCCTGCGCGACGAGCGGCTGGTCGAGATCGTGCCGCAGCTCGGCACGTTCGTCACCCGCATCTCGACGCCCGCCGTGGCCGACGCGCAGTTCATCCGCGAGGCGCTCGAGTGCGCGTGCGTGCGCCGCACGGCCGAGCTCGCGACCGAGGACGACGTCGCTGCGCTGGAGGACAACCTGCGCGCGCAGGAGCACGCGCGCGACACCGACGACTTCGATGCGTTCTACGTGCTCGACGACGCGTTCCACCAGGCGCTGTGCGACCTGTCCGAGCACCACGCCGTGTGGCCGGTGAGCCAGCGCGCGCGCGGGCACCTAAACCGGGTACGCAGGCTGAGCATGCCGGTGCCCAGCTATCTCGCCGACATGATCGACCAGCACCGCCGCGTGATCTCGGCGGTCGCCGATCACGACTGCGACGGCGCCGAGGCGCTGTTGCGCGACCACCTACGCAACGTCCTGCAGGAGGTGCCGCGCATCCGTGCGCAGCACCCTGGTTTCTTCGAGGAGGCCTGACCGTGGCCATTGCACCGCGCACCGACCTGCTCGCGATGTACGAGCAGATGCTTTTGATCCGCGTGTTCGAGACCGAGGCCGAGCGCCAGTACAAGGCCGCGCGCATCGGCGGCTACTGTCACCTCTCCTCCGGCCAGGAGGCCACCTGCGTCGGCGTGATCGACGCGATGCAGGAGGACGACCTGCTCGTCACCGGCTACCGCTCGCACGGCTTCGCGCTCGCCCGCGGCACGTCGCCGGAAGCGGTGATGGCCGAGCTGTTCGGGCGCCGCGACGGCTGCGCGCACGGCCGCGGCGGCTCGATGCACCTGCTCGACACCGACCGCGGCTACTACGGCGGCTGGGGCATCGTCGGCGGTCAACTCCCGCTCGCGACCGGGCTCGCGCTCGCGCTCGTACGCCAGGACAAGCAGCAGGCGGTCGTGTGCGAGCTCGGCGACGGGGCGGTCAACATCGGCGCCTGGCACGAGTCGCTCAACCTGGCCGCGCTGTGGCGTCTGCCGATCGTGTTCCTCGTGGTCAACAACAAGTACGGGATGGGCACGTCGGTCGAGCGCGCCTCGGCGGAGCCGGATCTGTACAAGCGCGCCGGCTCTTACCGCATGCACGGCGAGCCGGTCGACGGCGACGACCTCGAGGCGGTCATCGAGACGTCGCTCCCGCCTGCTGGAGCGCGCGCGCGAGCAGCGCGAGCCGGCGGTGCTGGAGGCGCTCACGTACCGCTACCGCGGCCACTCCGTCGCCGACGCCGGGCTGGCGTACCGGACCAAGGACGAGATCACCTCGCGCCAGGAGCGCGACCCGCTGCTGCGCACGGCGTCGCGCCTGCGCGAGGCCGGCTCCACCACTGAGGAGCTCCGCGCGATCGACGAGCGAGTGGAGCAGCGCGTGCAGGCGGCCGTCGAGTTCGCGCTGAACAGCCCGGAACCGGACGTCGACGGGCTCGCCTGGGCGATGTACGCGCAGGGCTCCGACGAGCAGTTCGCGCGCATGCGACCGGGCAGCGCGTTCGGGGAAGAGGGGCTCGTGTTCGACGGGGGGCTGGGCAAGTGAGCGTCGTCACCGAGCAGGCCACCGAGGTCATGACCTACCGCGAAGCGCTGCGGCTGGCGCTGCGCGAGGAGCTCGCGCGCGACGAGCGCGTGTTCATCATGGGCGAGGAGGTCGGCGTCTTCGAGGGCTCCTACAAGGTGACCGCCGGCCTGATGGCGGAGTTCGGCGGCGACCGGGTGCGCGACACGCCGATCTCCGAGGAGGGCTTCGTCGGCGCCGGCATCGGCGCCGCGATGCTGGGCGAGCGCCCGATCGTCGAGATCATGACGATCAACTTCCTGCTCGTCGCGATGGACCAGGTCATCAACCACGCGGCGAAGATCGGCGCGATGTTCGGCGGCGAGGTCCGCTGCCCGCTCGTGATCCGCACGCCGAACGGCGCCGGCAACCAGCTCACCGCGCAGCACTCGCAGTCGTTCGACGGCTGGTTCGCGGGAACGCCCGGGTTGAAGGTGGTCGCGCCGGCGAACCCCGCGGATGCGAAGGGGCTGCTGAAGGCGGCGGTACGCGACGAGGACCCCGTGCTCGTGATCGAGAACCTGCCGATCTACAAGGAGAAGGGCGAGGTGCCGCTCGATCCCGAGTTCGTGACGCCGATCGGGCGCGCGGCGGTCGCGCGCGAGGGGTCGGACATCACGATCGTCTCGCACGGCTTCGCGACGGTGCGCGCGCTGCATGTGGCGGAGCAGCTGGCGGCCGACGAGGACGTCTCGGTCGAGGTCGTCGATCTGCGCTCGCTGCGGCCGCTGGACATGGAGACGGTCGCGGCGTCGGTGGCGAAGACCAACCGCGCGCTGTGCGTCGAGGAGGGCTGGCCCTCCTACGGCGTGACCGCCGAGCTGGCGGCGCGGATCTCGAAGGCATGCTTCGACGATCTCGATGCGCCGGTCGAGCGCCTGGGGATGGCGGAGGTGCCGCTGCCCTATGCGAAGAACCTCGAGACAGCGGCGATGCCCAACGAGGACCGGATCGCCGCTGCCGCGTTGAGCGTCCTGGGCTAACGGACGTGACGGGCGCCATCGACCATCGCCACGGGCGGCGCGTGCACGCGCACCCCGATCGCGGACCGCACCGGCACCTGACGCTCCCCCGGCTGTCCGCGCCGCTCTACCGCGCAGCCGGCGCGCACGGCCACACGCACGGGCTGGTCGACGAGTCGATCAAGCGCTCGCGCGAAGGCCTGCGCGCTGTCGGTCTCGCGCTCGCCGTGCTCGCGCTCACCGCCATCGTGCAGACCGCCGTGTTCGCGGTCTCGGGGAGCGTGGCGCTGCTCGCCGACCTGATCCACAACTTCGGCGACGCCGCGACCGCGATCCCGCTCGGCGTCGCGTTCGCGCTGCGCAGCGCCCGCGCGGAGCGCTGGGCGGGCCTGGCCGTGGTGCTCGCGATCTTCGTCAGCGCCTGCGTCGCCGGCTACGAGGCGATCGATCGTCTGATCGATCCGCGCGAGATCGAGGCACTGGCGCCGCTCGCCGCGGCCGGGCTGGTCGGATTCGCGGGCAACTGGATCGCCGCGATGATCCGCAGCTCAGCCGGGCGCCGGATCGACAGCCCGGCGCTGGTGGCCGACGGCGCGCACGCGCGCGCCGACGCCTACGTCAGCCTTGCCGTAGTGGCCAGCGCGGGCGCGGTCGCCGCCGGCATCGAGGTGGCCGACCCGCTGATCGGGCTGGCGATGACGCTCGTGATCCTGCGCATCACGCGCGACTCGTGGCGCACCGTGCGGCGCGGCGGGCACACTCACTGAGGATGGGGCCGGTGACCCGCTTCCGGCTCCAGTTCCCCGTCGCCGACGTCGAGGCCCTCGCCGCGCGCTACGACTTCGATTCCGACGAGGAGGTGGCGGCGGCGGGCACTGCGGCGCGTGAGCGCGGCTACTACAAGAAGCCGGAGCTGGTGCTGCTCTGCGAGTGGAAGACCGCGCGGAGCAGGAGCCGGGTCGCCAGGAACAGCGCCGGATTCGTCGAGGGCATCACGCGAGCGGCGTTCGCGACCGAGGAGGAGTCCGAGCGGATGGCGGCGCTCTGCGCCCTGCAGGGCGTCCATGCCCCCACGGCATCGGTGCTGCTGCACTTCGCGTTCCCGGATCGATACCCGATCATCGACTGGCGGGCGCTCGAGTCGCTCGGTCAGCCGGAGCGGCCGACCTACTCGATCGGTTACTGGCTGGAGTACGTCGACGCGTGCCGCACGCTTGCATCGCAGGCCGGAGTCACGATGCGGGTGCTCGACAAAGCGCTGTGGCAGTACTCGCGCGAGCGGCGACGCTGACCCGGCAGGGGTTCGTCCTCAAATGGGTCGATGAGGTCGGCCGGCGCTACGCTCCGACCGTGCCGCGGACGCACTCCATGCGGCCGGTGTTCGTGGGCGGCTGCCCGCGCTCGGGGACGACGCTGCTGCGCACGATGCTCAACTCGCACCCGGACCTGGCGATCCCGCACGAGACGCGGATCCTCATCGACGCGTACCGGAGACGCGCACTATGGGGGGACCTCGGCGACGCCGAGAACCGGCGGCGGGTCGCGCGCTGGGTGGTCGAGCGCAAGGTGTCGAGGTATCGGCAGCTGACGGAGGACGCTGACGAGCTCGTTGGCTGCATGGTCGCCGCGGCACCCACGATCGGCTCGGTGCTCAGCGCGGGTTTTCGCCTGTATGCGGAGCGCCATGGCAAGTCACGCTGGGGCGAGAAGCGCCCGAGCCTGGTGCTCAATCTCGACGCCGTGTTCGCGATGTTTCCGGATGCGCAGTACGTCAACGTCGTGCGCGATCCGCGCGCCGTGGTCGCGTCGATCCGCACGGTTGGCAGGCAGCACGGCTGGGGCGCGCACGGGATCCCTGGGGCCACGGACACGTGGGAGCGGTCGGCGCGCGCGGCGGACAGGTGGCGGCGGCGCCTGCGGGCCGACCAGTTCCTCGAGGTGCAGTACGAGCACCTCGTGGCCGATCCGGCAGTCGTGCTCGCGCGGATCGCCGAGTTCCTCGAGCTCGACGCAGCGGGCCTCGATGCGATGCTCCGCTACCACGCGACGCCGGACATCCACAGCCGAACACTGCACTCGCTCGTCTCCAAGCCCGTGACAACCGAGCGGTTGCGGGCGTGGGAGCAGGCGTTGCGGCCGAAGGAGATCGCGTTCGTGGAGAGCGTGCTGGGTGAGTGGATGGGCCGCTACGGCTACGAGCCGGCCGCGGCGGGCGTGAAGGTCCCGGACGAGCTCCGGCGGCGACACCGGCGGCGGCGCAACGAGATGCGGCTCCAGTCCGTACAGCGGCGGGGCCGAGAGCTGAGGCTGCGGCTCACGTACCGTCGCCCGGTCGCAGCACGACCCTGACCGCAAAGACTCGGCACTGGCGCGTAGCCTGCGCTGCATGGGCATCGCACTGAACGACGAGATCCGCCGGCTGCTCGACGGCCGCCACTTCGCCGTGCTCGCCACCATCAATCCCGATGGCGGGCCGCAGACTTCCGCGATGTGGGTCGGCCGCGACGGCGACGAGGTGCTGTTCTCCACGGTCGCCGGGCGACGCAAGCACCGCAACCTCGAGCGTGACCCGCGAGCCAGCGTCACCGTGATCGACTCCGACGACCCGTACAACTACGTCGAGCTACGCGGACGCGCGACGATCGAGGAGGACTTCGGGCGGGCGTTCGACACCGGGCTGTCGTGGAAGTACGACGGGCGCGATCCCGACCCGGATCTGCCCGGCGCCGTCAGGCTGATCGTGCGGATGACCGTCGACAAGGCGACGGGCTACGCTGCATGAACCGACCGCTCGCTCCGGAGCGAGTTTCTGCGGCGGCGTCGACGGTGGCCGGCGCCGGGCCCTAGTCGAAGATGTGCGCGTGCATATCGAGCAGACATTCACGATTGCCGTCGCGCCCGCGGACGTCTTCGCTTTCATGATCGATCCCGACAACCTCGCCAAATGGCAGACGGTGAAGACCTTCGTCACGCCGGTCAGTGAGGGTGAGCCGCGCCTTGGCTATCGCATACGCGAGGGCACGAAGGTGGGGCCGCGGGAATGGGAGCAACTCGTCGAGTTCACCGAGTTCGAGCCGGGTCGCGTCCTCGGGGTCAACGTCGTGGAAGGGCCCGAAAGCAATGGCCGCTGGACCATGGAGCCCGATGGTGCCGGCACCCGCATACATTTCGCGGCCGATTTTAAGACGCCGCCGCTTGTCGGCCCGGTGTTGAAGTGGTTCACCGCGCGTAACTTCCGCACATACCACGAGAACCTTCGGCGCGAGCTCGAAGGCCGTTAGGCGGGCGGCGACCCGCACCGCGAGACTTCGGTTGGCCGCGCGGCGAACACGCGCGATCCGCACTGACAGGCCCCAACCGGCATGGGACCTTGCAGGCATGGCCAAACACCGCAAGCGCAGGGCGCTCGAGCTCTTCCTCGATGCGCTCACCCATCCCGTCCGCTTCCGCTGAGGGCCCCGCGTATGACGCGGATCTGAGAGTTCTCGGAGAGCGCCAGTGGTCAGCAACTCACTGCTCGCGCCCGGCGGCGACGGCGGCCTGTGGGCCGTGCCCCCGGGCGGCGGCGCGCCGGAGCGGATCGCCCTGCCGCCCGGGACGCTCAGCGAACCGGGCGGGATCGCGGTCGGCCGTCACGGCGACCTGTACGTGTCCAACCACGCCACGGCGGCGGGAGCGGGCGAGGTGCTGAGGATCGAGCTGGACCGGTAACCGTCACTTGACGACGATCGTGCCCTTCATGAAGGGGTGGATCGTGCAGTGGTACGCATAGCTGCCGGGTTTGGCCACGGTGATCGTCTTCGACGACCCCGGGTCCAGATTCCCGGTGTCGAAGCCGCCGTCGTCGGCCGTGGCGGTGTGGGTCGTGCTGTCGTCGTTGGTCACCGTGATGCCGGCGCCCTCGCCGGCGCTGAGGCTCGCCGGAACGAACTTGAAGTTGCTGATCTTGACGGCGTCCGAGCCACCGCCGGCCGCCGGCGCCGACGTGTTGCTCGACGGCGCCGAGGAGGTCGGCTCGTCGTCGGATCCACAGCCGGCGAGCAGCGCGGCAATGGCGGTCAGCAGGATGATCGGGTGACGGCGCGTCACGAGGGTGCTCCGTTCGGTCGTGGCAGTACCGACGACCGTACGGGCGCGCGTCGAGCGCTCAATCGGGGAAAGCGCGCGGGTGATCGCGGGCCGCGATCAATCCGGCCCGCAGCTGGAGTACCCGTCCGCCTTCGAGCTCGTAGCAGGGATCGTCCGGCAGCCCGCGCTCGTCAGCCGCCCACTCGGCGACGGAGAGCTCGGGCAGCGCGAGCTTGAGCAGCATCACGCGGCCGCCCGACGACAGGCGCTCACCGTCGCCGGGTCCGGTCATGACCACGCCAGCCGCCGGCAGCCCGCCGTCCGCCGGCGGGTCGAAGCTGTCGAAGCTCGCAGCCACCCCGTCCCGCGCGCCGCGCAGGTAGTCGGCGAAGCCCTTGTCGGGCGCGTGCATGTTCAGCCAGCGGGCCTCGGCCGTCCCGTCGTTGACGTAGGTGTGCACGACGTTCGGCGGCACGGCGACGAGGCCGCCCGCCGGAACGCTCACGCGCTCGGCCGCCGGTCCGACGATGAACGTCAGCGCACCCTCGAGCACGTAGAACGCGTCGGTGTGCTCGCGGTGGACGTGCAGGTCTGGCCCGGGCTCGGCCGGCACATAACGCGACCACGTGACGGTGAGCTCCGGGCGGTCGGTGAGGATCACGACGTCGCGCTCCTCGCGCCGCGTGATCGTCTCGCCGGCGTCGAGGCGCAGGAGCGGCATCGCCGGGAGGGTAACGACGGTTGCGAGGGGCGGCGGCCGCGGCTATCTTGGGGACCGGCGCCGTCCCGCGCCGAACCCTCGAATCCGGCGCTCACGCCGCCGGCGAGACGGGGGCAAAGGTGGCTCCAGCCGTCGGGACGCCGGTCAGCAGTTGCCCTTTCCGGCGGGGCGCCGCGAGCGTGAGTCGCGGAGCCGCCGCCACGAGAGGAGCACCTGATGACCACGCAGAGATCGTTCAAGCGCCTCGTCCGGTCGCGGATGGAGAAGACCGGCGAGAGCTACACCGCGGCGCGCGCGATGCTGCTCGCCGCGGACGAGCTCGAGCCCGCCGCCCCGCGCGTGCTCGTCGACGTCGGACGAGAACATCCGGAGCCGCACGGGCCGCGGCTGGGAGGAGTGGTTCGACCTGCTCGACGAATGGGGCGCGACGGAGCGCACCCACCGCGAGACCGCGCGCCACGTCGCCGAGCTGCAGGGCATCGACCCGCTCGCCTGGAACGCGCAGGCGGTGGTCGGCAGCTACGAGCGCACGCGCGGCCTGCGCGCCGCCGGCGAGCACGCCGACGGCTTCGCGATCACCGCGTCGAAGACCGTCGCGGTGCCGGTCGGCAGGCTCTACGACGCGTTCGTCGACGAGTCGCTGCGCGCCCGCTGGCTGCCCGGCGCGGAGCTGCGCGAGCGCACGGCCACGAAGCCGAAGTCGGCCCGCTTCGACTGGGGCGACGACGGGAGCCGGGTCCACGTCACGTTCACGGCGAAGGGCGAGACGAAGAGCACCGCGGCGCTCCAGCACGCGCGGCTCGCCGACGCGCAGGAGGCGGAGCGGATGAAGGCCTACTGGCGAGAGCGCATCGCCTCGCTGAAGGAGGAGCTCGAGCGATGATCACTCACATCGGGACCGTCGTCGTCCCCGTCGCCGACCAGGACGCCGCGCTCGCGTTCTACGCCGGCACGCTCGGATTCGAGATCCGCATCGACGCGCCGTTCGGCGACGGACAGCGCTGGGTCGAGGTGGCGCCGCCGGGCGCGCAGACGTCGATCGCGCTCGTCCCGCGCGAGGGCGCTCCGGCCGGCGTCGAGGTGAGCTTCGCGACCGGCGACGCCGGGGCCGATCACGGGGAGCTGCGCGCACGCGGCGTCGACGCCGACGCCGAGCTGATCCGGATGGACTTCGTGCCGCCGATGTTCACGTTCCGCGACCCCGACGGCAACCGGTTGCGGATGGTCGAGCGCGACTGACGCGCGCGCTGCCGAGCCGCCGCGACGCGTTAGGCGATGTCGCGGCGGCGCAGCAGCGCGGCGGACAGCGCGACGAAGCCGGCGGCGAGCGCGAGCAGCACCGCCACGCCCTGGATGCCGTCGACGAACGGGCCGGAGAACGAGCCCGGGCCGCTCGACTCGATCGAGTCGACCGGCGCGCCGAGCGCGGCCGCGATCGAGTAGCCGTTCGCGCGCAGGAACACGTTCGAGAGTGGCTCGAGCACGCTGACGCTGTCGGTGAACGCGCTCAGCAGCCCTTCGACGACGAGCGCGTAGAGGATGCCGACGCCGATCGCCAGCGACGTTCCGCGCGTGACGATCCCCAGCAGCACTCCGAGCGTCGCCCAGACCGCGAGGATCAGCCAGCCGGCGCCGATCGCGCGTGCCAGCAGCCAGGCGGACGGCCAGCTCACCGGCGCGTCCTCGATCTGCGCGATCACGTAGCTCGCCACCGCACCGGCGGCGAACAGCGCCAGTACGAACGGGACCAGCACCAGGCCGAGCGCCGCAAGCTTCGCCGCGAACACCCGCAGCCGCCCGGGCCGCTGCGTGAACAGCGTCTTCAGCGTGCCCCAGCCGTACTCGCTCCCGAACGCGAACACGCCGAGCATCAGCGCGAAGACGCCGCCGAAGAAGGGAAAGCCGGCGAGCAGCGTCCCGGCGAGCGATTCGGGGAAGAACTGCTCGACGCCGCCCTGCGCGTCCTCCGGATCGAGCGCATACGGGACGACGTAGGCGAAGAACACGCCCAGGAACGTCCAGATGCCGAGCAGGATCCACGTCGCCGCGCGCTTGCGCAGCACCAGCAGTTCGGCGGCCACCTCGCGTCTCATCGGTCCTCCCCGGCGGTCAGCTCCAGGAACACGTCCTCCAGCGACGCCTTCTGCGGGTACAGCTCGGAGACCGCGATGCCGGCCTCGACGAGCGCGCGATTGATCGCGGGCGCGCGCGACGTGTCGACGGTCACGTCGAGCAGACCGTCGCGGCGCGCGACCTCGTCGACGCCGGGCAGCGCGCCGATCAGCCGCGCCGCCTCGGCCAGCGGCTCCGCCCGCACGCGCAGCGCGGCGCGGCCGCGCAGCTCCTCGACGGTTCCCTCGGCGACGAGCGAGCCGTCGCGGATCACGCCCACGCGGTCGGTCACCTGCTCGACCTCGCCCATCAGGTGGCTCGACAGCACGACGGTGCGCCCGCCGTCGCCGAGCGAGCGGATGAACGCACGCATCTCGGCCATGCCGGCGGGGTCGAGCCCGTTCGTCGGCTCGTCGAGGATCAGCAGCTCGGGGTCCTTGAGCAGCGCGGCGGCGACGCCGAGCCGCTGCTTCATGCCCAGCGAGTAGGTCGCCGCCCGATCGTCGGCGCGCGCGCTCAGATCGACCTGGGCGAGCACCGCGTCGACGCGCTCCTCGCCCACCCCCGCGTGGCGGGCCAGCACGCGCAGGTTGTCGCGGCCCGACAGGTACGGATAGAAGGCGGGCGCCTCGACCATCGAGCCGATCCGCGCGAGCCCGCCAGGCGTGCCGGGCGCCTCGCCGAGCACCGCGGCGGTGCCGGAGGTCGGGCGCACGAGGCCGAGCAGCATCCGCAGCGTCGTCGTCTTGCCGGCGCCGTTCGGGCCGAGAAAGCCGTAGACCTCGCCGCGGCGCACGCGCAGCGCGAGGTCGTCGACCGCGACGATCGCCTCGCCGTAGCGCTTGCTGAGCGCCTGCGTCTCGATCACGAACTCGGTCATGCATCCGAAGCTACGCGCGCAAGCGCGCGCCGTAATCTCCCCGCCGGAGGGTCTTCGAATCCCCCCGCGGAGGGAGGCAGGCGTCCGCCGGTGGGGTGACGGCGACGCGCGCGGCCGGCGCTACGCTCGCCGGACGGTGGCCGAACAGCGCAAGCCAACTTGGCTCGACGCGGCGATAGCCGCGGCGGTCTTCGCGCTGTCGCTCGTGCTGCTCGCCGTCGGCGACACCGACCTCGGCGAATCGGCCGGCGACGTCGACGCGCTCGGCGTCGCGCTCACGGCGCTCGCGACGCTGCCGCTGGTCGCGAGCCGGGTCGCGCCGCTGAGGGTGTTCGTGTTCACCGGCCTCGCCTCCTCGGTGCTGCGTCTGGTCGCGGCGCCCGCGGGGCCGCCGCTCGGGCCGACCGTCGCGCTCTTCAGCGTCGCGGCCGCAAGTCCTCCGCGCCCACGGCTCGCGCTGCCGATCGTCGCGGTGGTGTTCGTCGTGCACCTCGCTGCGAGCGGCCTTGCGACGGGCGAGTTCCCGGGCCCGGAGATCCTCCTCGGCCTGGTCGTCTGGGGCGGAGCGTGGCTGGCCGGGGAGCGGATGCGGCTGCGTGTGGAGCGGATCGCCGAGCTCGAGGAGCGCGCGGAACGGGCCGAGCGCGAGGCCGAGCGCGAGCGCAGGCTCGCGGCCGCCGAGGAGCGCATGCGCATCGCGCGCGACCTGCACGATTCCGCCGGCCATGCGATCGGCGTGATCCTGGTCCACGCGGGCGACGGCCGGCTACGGGCCGAACGCGACCCCGCGGGCGCTCGCGCCGCGTTCGAGACGATCGAGGAGGTCGCGCGCGAGACCGTCGGCGAGATCGACCAGCTCGTGCGGGCGCTACGGGAGGACGACGACGGCGGTGTCGAGCCGCCGCCCGGCGTCGCCGCGCTCGACGCTCTGGTGGCGCGTCATCGCGCCGCCGGCCTCGACGTGACGCTGGCCGTCCGGGGCGAGCGCCGCCCGCTCCCGCCGGGCGTCGACCAGGCCGCGTACCGGATCCTCCAGGAGGCGCTGACGAACGCCGCACGGCACGGCGGAGGGGGCGCGGGAGTCGACGTCGCGTTCGGCGACGACGCGCTCGAGGTGACGGTCACGAACCCGCTCCGCAACGACGCCGTGGATCGCTGGGGTGTCGGCGCGAGCGAGGGGGAGACACCGCGCGAGGGTCCGGACGCGGGCGGGGCGAACGGTCACGGCGTCGTCGGCATGCGCGAGCGCGCGGCGCTGCTCGGCGGAAGCCTGCGCGCGGGCGCGAGCGACGGGCGTTTCGAGGTGCACGCGTGGCTTCCGGCGAAGTGATCCGCGTCCTGATCGTGGACGACGACGAGCTGATGCGCGCCGGCTTGCGCGGCGTGCTGTCCAACGACGCGGCGATCGAGGTCATCGGTGAGGCCGGCGACGGCCGCGACGCGATCTACCGCGCGCGGCTGCTCGCGCCGGAGGTCGTGCTGATGGACGTCCGGATGCCGGACGTCGACGGCATCGCCGCGACCGAGCAGATGCTGGCCGAGATGCCCGGCGTGCGCGTCGTGATCCTCACCACGTTCGAGCAGGACGACTACATCTTCGGCGCACTGCGCGCAGGCGCCTCGGGCTTTCTGCTCAAGCGCACGCGGCCGGAGGAGCTGATCGCCGCGATCCACACGATCGCCGCGGGCGACTCGCTGCTGTCGCCGTCGGTCACCAGCCGCGTGATCGAGCGCATGGCGCGGCAGCCGGCGCCGGACGCGTCGCGCGACGCCCGCCTCGCCGACCTCACCCCGCGCGAGCTCGAGGTGCTCGAGCTCGTCGCGCGCGGGTTGTCGAACGGCGAGATCGCCGCCGCGCTGGTGATCGAGGAGTCGACGGTCAAGACGCACGTCAAGCGGGTGCTGATGAAGCTCGGCGCTCGCGACCGCGTGCAGGCCGTCATCTACGCCTACGAGAGCGGCCTCACCACGCGCTGAAGGCGTTCGCAGCATGGCATTGACAAACGGATGCTTTACGTACAAACTTTGTTTGGCAAATGCAGGATGTCGCTTACCTCGACCAGCTGACACAGGCGGAGACGCTGCTCAAGCCGCAGCGCATCGAGGTGCTGCAGCAGCTCGCCGAGCCGCGTACCTGCACTGAGGTCGCCGCGCGTCTGGACCAGAGCCCGCAGCGCGTCTACTACCACGTCAAGCGGCTCGTCGACGCGGGCCTGGTCGACCAGGTCGCGCAGCGCAAGGTGCGCGGGATCCACGAGGGCATCTATCAGGCGCGCGCCCGCTCGTACTGGCTGGCGCCCGGCCTGGTCGGCCGGATCGGCGGCCGCCGCGCGCGCGACGAGCTCAGCCTCGGCTACCTGCTCGACCTGATGGAGCAGGTGCAGGCCGACGTAGCCGGCCTCGACCGCGCCGCGCCCGAGCTGCCGTCGGTCGGAATCGCCGGCGAGATCCGCCTGCCGCCGGGGCAGCGCGCCGAGTTCCTCGCCGACCTCCGGTCGACGCTGCAGGACCTGTTCACCCGCTACGGCGGCGCCGAGGGCGACGCCTTCAAGCTCGCCGTGGCCTGCTACCCGAAGGGAGACGACCATGACTGACCTGATGACGATGCGCATGCGCGTGGGCGCGCCGCCGGAGGACGTCCACCGTGCGCTGACCGACGCGGCCCAGCTGCGCATCTGGCTGGCCGAGCACGCGGAGGTCGAGCTGCCGGACCGGTACGCGTTCTGGGGCCGCTTCACGCCCGAGGGCGAGGCGCCGCGTCAGCGCCCGCTCCACGTCGACGACCGGACCCTGCGGTTCGCGTGGCCGCTGGACGGCCAGGAGACGACGGTGGAGCTGAAGCTCGAGCCGGACGGCGAGGACGCGACCGTGATCGCGCTCTCGCAGACGCACTTCTCCCGCGAGGAGATGTTGTCGGGAAGCAGCACGCGCGGGCTGATGCACACGTTCTGGGCAGTCTCGCTCGCCAACCTGGCCGACCACATGGAGGGCCGAGAGCTCACCACCAAGGTCGATTTCACGTCGGCCGAGATGCGCTCCGAGGCGCTGATCGATGCGCCGGCCGAGGCGGTGTTCGACTCGCTGATCGACGGTGAGAAGGTCACGCGCTGGTTTGGCTACCCGATCGGGATCGAGCCGCGCGTCGGCGGCCGTTACGCGATGGGCGGGCTGGAGAACAACGCGGCGCCGGCGAAGATCGTCGAGCTGCGACCGGGCCGCGCGCTGGCCGTCGACTGGGGTCCGCCCGGCGTGACCACCTGGGAGCTCGAGGACTCCGGCGGCAAGACCCGGCTCACCGTCGTGCAGAGCGGCTTCGACCCCGCGCGCCCGCCGTACGGGGCCTGGGCCGGCATCGTGTCCGGCGTCGCGGAGCTGCGCCGCTTCCACGAGCTCAGCGACTGGCGACCGATCTGGCTCGAGTCCGAGGGCGCGGCCGCGGGCTGATCAGAGCCCGAACTGAGCGCGGTTCGACTCTGGCACGAGCGCGATGAGCTCGCGGTGGCGCTGGATGTAGGAATTGACGAACGGGCAGAACGGCAGCACCTCGAGATCGCGGGCGCGCGCGTCCTCCAGCGCGCCCGCGACGAGCGTGCCGCCGACGCCCTGACCCTCGAAGCGGGGGTCGACCGCGGTGTGCATGAACGCGATCAGCCCCGGCCGCTCGCGGTAGGCGGTGAAGCCCGCCAGCTCGTCGCCGACGCGCGCCTCGTAACGCTCCTCGTCCGGCGAGTTGGTCACGACGATCTCCATGCGACCAGCGTACGCTGCCGACGATGAGCCTCGAAGCGACAGGGCGGGAGATCGTCGACAACGGCATGTACATGGTCCTCGGGACCGCCGACTCGAGCGGCCGCCCGTGGGTGTCGCCCGTTTGGTACGCGCCGGAGGGCTACCGCGAGTTCGTCTGGGTCTCCTCGCCCGACGTCGAGCACTCGCGCAACATCGCGGCGCGGCCGGAGATCGGCATCGTCGTGTTCGACTCGCGCCAGGAGATCGGCACCGGCCAGGCCGTGTACATGGCGGCCCGCGCGGAGGAGCTGACCGGCGCAGATCAGGAGCGGGGGATGGAGATCTTCTCGCGCCGCTCGCAAGAGCAGGGCTCGCGCCGGTGGACGCTCGACGAGGTGCGCCCGCCGGCGCTGCTGCGCCTCTACCGGGCGACCGTCACCGAGCAGTGGATGCTCGACAAGAGCGGCGAGGGGCCGGGTTACGACCACCGCACGGTGGTCTCGCTCGAGGCGGTTACTTAGCGCCGGCGAACTCGTGGGGAGCGGGCCGGTGCGGCGTGCCGTTCGCTCACGGCCGCTCCTCACACGGGCCGGCGGTCCGGCACCGCGAGCGTTCCGTCGTATCCCAGCCGGCGCGCCTGTTCGAGGTCGACGATCTCGCGGCCGAACGGGGTGATCGCGACGGGGATCAGCTTGAAGTTCGCCAGGCCCAGCGGGATCCCGATGATCGTGAGACACATCAGCACCCCGGTCACGAGGTGTCCGAGTGCGAGCCACCAACCTGCGAGGACGAACCAGATGATGTTGCCGATCAGTGATCCCGCCCCGGCGTCGGGCCGCCGGACGAGTGTGCGCCCGAACGGCCACACGCAGAACAGCGCGATCCGGCCCGCCGCGATGCCGAACGGGATCGTGATGATGAGGATGAACATCACGAGCGCCGCGATCGCATAGCCGAGCGTCAGCAACAGGCCGCCGAACACCAGCCAGATCAGGTTGAGCAGCAGCCGCATCGAACGACTCTAACGGGCGCTCGCCGCGATGCGGGATGATCCTCGCGCGTGTCCGCGATGGATGACTACCTCGCCGGCCTTCCGCCCGCGCAGAAGGCCGCGCTCGAGCGCGTGCGGGCGCTCGTCGGCGGTCTCGTGCCCGAAGCCGAGGAGGGCAGGAGCTACGGCGTGCCGGCTTTCATCTACGCGGGGCGTCCGCTGCTCGGGTTCAGCGCCGCGAAGAACCACCTGAGCATCTTCCCGTTCAGTCCTGCGGCGATCGAAGCCGTCGAGGATCGTCTCGACGGCTTCGACCTCGCGAAGGGAACGATCCGCTTCTCGCCCGACGATCCCGTGCCGGAAGACGTGCTGACAGACGTCATCCGCGCCCGGAAGCGGGAGATCACGACGAAGTAGCGCCTGCCAATCGCGCTGCGCACACCACCCGTTTGAGCGATTGCGGGGCGGTCAGCGGCGAGACTAGTGTTGGGCCTTGGACTTTCGGTTGCTCGGCCCCATCGAAGTCATCGGCGATGGTGGCGCCGCGCTGGCGATTGGGACGGGGCGGCAGCGCGCGCTGCTGGGACTGCTGCTGCTCCGGGCGAACGAGCTGGTCACGAGCGATCGGCTGGTGGAGGAGCTCTGGGGGGAGTCTTCTCCGCCGACGGCGCACAAGATGCTGCACAACCAGGTGTCGGCCCTGCGCCAGCTGCTGGGCCGAAACGGCCGGCTCGAGACCCATGGGAGCGCGTACCGGTTGAACGTCGGACCGGGCGAGCGCGACGTCGACCGCTTCGAGGAGCTGTTCGCGCGCGGCCGCATCCAATCAGAAGCCGATCCGGAACGCGCGGCCGCGACGTTAGGTGAGGCGCTCGGGCTCTGGCGCGGCGCTCCGCTGTCCGATCTGACCTTCGAGTCGTTTGCGCAAACCGAGATCGCTCGTTTGGAGGAGCGCCGCTGGGCCGCGTTCGAGGCGTGGGTCGATGCGGAGCTCGCTGTCGGCCGGCACGCGGATCTGGTTGCCGAGCTGGAGGCTGCGGTGGCCGAGCAGCCGCTGCGCGAGCACCTGCGCGGCCAGCTGATGCTCGCGTTGTACCGCTGTGGCCGGCAGGCGGAAGCACTCGAGGCGTTCCGCACGGCGCGGGCGACGCTGGTGGAGGAGATCGGCGTCGAGCCGGGCGCTGAGCTCCGAGCCCTGCAGGAGGCGATTCTCGCCCAGGACGCGGCGCTCGATGCCCCGCGACGCCTGACGGATCTTCCGGCTGGGCTGGAGGGGGGTTCGCCGCTGCTGGCGGGGCGCGAGCGCGAGCTTGCGGTGCTCGTAGCGCTCGTGGCCGACGCGTGTGAGGGGCGCGGAGGCCTGGTGTTCGTCTCCGGCCCCCAGGGCATCGGCAAGACCCGGTTGGTACAGGAGCTGGCTCGCGAAGCGCTGCGGCGCAGGATGGCCGTGCTCACCGCGGTGCCACAGGCGACGGAACGCGAGCGAGCAACGTTGCTCATCGTCGACGACGCCGACGATGCGAGCGTCGAAGTGCTCGAACGCGCCGGCGCGCTCAGCGGCTCCGGTACGCACAGCCGGTTGCTGGTCGTCGTCGTGCACCGGCGGCCGCAGCCGCCGGCGGCCCTCGAAGCCCTACCGGCTCGCCGGCTCGTGCTGGGTCCGCTCGGACGCGAGGCCGTGGCAGAGATCGCACGCCTCTATGACGAGTCGCTCCCGATCGATGTTCTAGTCGCGGAGAGCGGAGCCGTTCCGCTGGCCGTGCATCGGCTGGCGGCGGAGTGGGCGCGGGTGCGGGCGTCGGTCGCGATCGGAACGAGCGCCGGGCGCGCCACGAACGAGCGCGGCGAGCTGCGGTCGGCCGAGGCAGAGCTCTCGGACGATCTGCTCTCCCTCCAGGTGCTGGACGAGCGCACGCGGCGCTACAGCGGCGAGGGGGGAGAAGCGCCGATCTCCGCGGTCTGTCCGTTTCCGGGCCTCGCCACGTTCGACGCGACCAGCGCCGAGTACTTCTTCGGTCGCGAGCGCCTGGTCGCCGAGCTGGTCGCCCGGCTCGTGGGCTCGCCTTTGCTGGCTGTCGTCGGACCCTCCGGCAGCGGGAAGTCGTCGGTGGTGCGGGCCGGTCTGATGCCGGCGCTGGGCGGCGGCGTGCTGCCCGGATCCGAGCGCTGGCGCCAGGCGCTGATGCGCCCGGGGCAGGATCCCTCGGTCCAGCTCGAGCAGGTGCTCCCGGAGCACGGGATGCGTACGGTGCTCGTGGTCGACCAGTTCGAGGAGGTGTTCACGGTCTGCCGCGATGAGGCCGCGCGGACCGGGTTCCTGGATGCGCTCATCGAGCTCGTGGACGATCGCGACCGGGGGGTCCAGGTGGTGGTCGCCATGCGCGCCGACTTCTATGGCCGCTGTGCGGTGCACGAGCGACTCGCGCGGCTGGTGGGCGCGAACCAGGTGCTCGTCGGCCCGATGCGGCGCGACGAGCTGCGGCGTGCGATCGAAGAGCCGGCGCGACGGGTCGGCCTGCAGGTGGAGCCGGCGCTCGCGGACGCGCTGATCGGCGACGTGATCGATCAGCCGGGCGCGCTCCCGCTTCTTTCCGCAGCTCTGCTCGAGCAGTGGCGCGAGCGCGAGGGGCGGGTGATGCGGCGCGCGACGTACGAACGCACCGGCGGCGTGCGCGGCGCGGTCGGTCGCTTGGCGGAGCGGACCTACGCGAGCCTGAGCGAGCCCGAGCGCGGGGCGGCCCGGGGGATCCTGTTGCGGCTGGCCGATGCCGGCGAGCAGGAAGCCGCGTTCGTGCGGCGCCGGATGCCGCTCGACGAGCTCGACATCGCCGGCGGCGGGCATACGGCGGCCGCGTTGTCCGCGTTGATCGACAGCAGGCTCGTGACGGCGGACGGGGAGACGCTCGAGGTCGCACATGAGGCACTGCTCCGGGAATGGCCGCGCCTGCGGGGCTGGCTCGAGGAAGACGCCGACGGGCGCCGCCTCCACCAGCACCTGACCGCTGCGTCGCGCGACTGGCAGGCCGCCGGGCGCGACACGAGCGAGCTCTTCCGCGGCGCGCGGCTCGCCTCGACGCTCGACTGGGCCGCCGGCCACGGGGGGGACCTGAACGAGCTCGAGCGCGACTTCCTCGCCGAGAGCCGGGCCGAGGCCGACGCCGAGGTCGAACACCAGCGGCGCACCAACCGCCGGCTGCGCACCCTGCTCGTCGGGCTCGCCGCTCTGCTGGCGGTCGCGCTGGTCGCCGGCGTCGTGGCGCTCAACCAGCGCGGCGAGGCCCGCGATGCCGCCCGGATCGCCGACGCCCAGCGGCTCGGCGTCGACGCGCTGAATCAGGAGCGCCTGGACGAGGCCCTTCTGTCGGCGCGCGCAGCCGTGGCGCTCGACGAGTCCCCCGCCACTCAGAGCAGCCTCCTGTCCGTGCTCCAGCGCAGCCCGGCGACGCTCGGGGCCGTCGACCACCAGTTCGGTATCTACGGCGCGGCCATCAGCCCGGACGGCGAGCTGATGGCGATCGGCGACGACCTCGGCAACGTGGGCGTGTACGACGCGGCCACCCGGCGACCGCTGGGGCCGCCGTACCGGATCGAGTCCGGGATCATCCAGAACGTCCGCTTCTCGCCCGACGGCAACACGCTCGCGGTCAGCTTCATGGATCGGAGCGTCCCCGAGCTCAGCGCGGTGTTCGACCTGATCGATCCACGCAGCGGCGAGCGCCGGCTGCGTCTGCGGCTGCCGCCGCTCCGCGGCCCCCAGCACTTCGTCTTCGCCGACGTGATGTTCCTGCCGAACGGCCGCGACCTCCTCGTGCGGCCGGTGCACGGGGCCGCGCCCGACGGCCCGGCATCGCCGATGTACCGCGTCGACGGGGAGACCGGCGCCGTGACGGATCGGCTGCGTGTGGGCCGGTACACCTCCTCGTTCTACGCGTCTGAGACGGCCGACGGCGGCGTGTTCCTCACGAGCCTGCGGGACGCACGGACCTGGGAGATCGACCCCCAGCCGCTGCGCGTGGTGCGCTCGTGGCCGGTCGGGGACCACTCCGGGGCCGTGAGCCCGGACGGGCGGGTCTTCGCCCTGGGTTCCGAGAAAGGCGGTGTGCGGCTGCTCGATCTCGGGTCCGGCCGGATCCGGACGCTCAGGGGCGGGCACGAGGGCCCCGTGTTCCGGATGCGCTTCACGCCCGACGGACGGACGCTCGTGACCGCGGGCAGGGATGGGAAGGTGCTCGTGTGGGACGTCGAGCAGGGCACCGTCGCTCAGCGCTTCGCCGGACACAGCGGTGCGATCGACGGGCTCGACCTCACGCGTGACGGACGCACGCTGATCACCGGCTCCCTGGACACGCGAGCGATCCTCTGGGATCTCGCGGGCGATCGTCGCCTCGACCGGCGCTTCTTCGTCGGCAGACGATTCAAGGAAGTGTTCTCGTCGAGGGGGATCGCGGTCAGTCCGGACGGACGGACGCTCGCGGTCGCGCACAGCGACGGCGTCGTCGACCTGCTTGACACCGCGACCCTGCGCCGACGCCGTGTCCTGCGCGCGCTGGACGGCGCCCCCGCGTCGGTCGACTTCAGCCCGGATGGACGCCTGCTGGCGGTGACTGGAGTAGGTGGGCGCGTCACCCTGTGGAACGCACGGACGCTGGCGCCGGAAGGGGAGCTCGAGGGGGTGCACGCCCTGTCCCCGGCCCTGGCCTTCTCCCCCGACGGCAAGCTGCTCGCCGCCGCGGAGGCCGACCTTGCGGGGCCGCTTCTGCCGCGGCCGCTGCGTGTTTGGGACGTGCGCACGCGCACGCTCACCGCATTCCGCGGCCGGAGCGCGAACGGCTCGATCGCGTTCAGCCCGGACGGGGAGCTGATCGCCGCCGCGGCGGGTGAGCTGGGCACACACGTACGAGACGTGCGCACGGGGAGCCTCGTCAAGCGGCTCGGCACGAGCGACTCCCCTCACTCCGTCGCGTTCTCGCCGGATGGCGAGCTTCTCTTCGTCGGGCAGTACGACGGCCGGGGGCAGCTCTTCTCGACGGAGACCTGGAAGCCGGTCGGCCGTCCGCTCGAGGGCCACACCGGGCGCATCACGTTCCCCGAGTTCTCGCGCGACGGTCGCACGCTCGTCACCGCCGCCGCCGACGGCACCGTGGTCATCTGGGACGTCGCCAGCCAGAAGCCGCTCGGATCGCCGATCGAGCTCGCGCCGAGCACGTTCGCCTCGGTCGCGCTCAGCCCGGACGGGTCCCGTCTGTTCGCCGTATCCACGCGCGGCGAGGGAGTCAGCTTCGAGCTGTCGCGGGAGGCCTGGAAGCGCCACGCGTGTCGCGTCGCGGGCCGCGAGCTGACCGCGGCCGAGTGGCGCGACGCGTTGCCTGCGAGGCCCCATCAGGCCGTCTGCTCAGGCGGCTGAAGCCCTCATCCGTCGCGGTTACCGGCCATGACCGGCGGGTGAGCCACGCGTTACCGGCTCCGGCGAGCGTGCCGTCGATCGACCGCATGGGGCGGTCGCCGATGCGAAGGGAGTGGAGATGCGCTCCACCACGTGCAAGACCAGGCTCGCCGGCGCGCTGACGTGCGCCGTCGTCGCGGCCACGATCGCAGCGCCGATCGCCTATGCCATGCCGACCGACCCGCCGTCGGCCGGACCCGCTCGCGAAGCACGCGTGGCGCCGCCCGACGTGCCGCCTCCCCCGTCGTTGATCGCCGCGTCCGCCGGCGAGGAGTATGAGAAGCTGCGCGCGCCCGTCACGCAGGTCCCCGCAGCGGGCGACGTCGCGACCGTCGCTGGCGCAGCCGGGCGGCTTCGATTGGGTGTCGGCCGCGATCGGGGCGGTCGCCGCGGCGGGCCTGTCGTTGGTGACCTTCGCGGCGCTCGGCATGCGCAAGCCCGCCGGCCGGCGGGCCGCGAGGGCGTGAATCTAGGTGACCGCGGCCATCGCGGCCGCGGTCACCGCCGTAGCCCGATCAGGACGGTCGCGAGTCGGGCAGACGCAGGCCGGCGTCCTCGAACAGCGCGCCCAGCAGCGGCTCGTAATCGCCGTCGGCGAGGGCGCCGAACGGGTCAGGGGTGTGCGAGAGCAGCGTCTCGTACGGGAGTCCGAAGGCGGCGCGCATCGCGAGCAATCGCCGCCGCTCGGCGCCCTGCGCATCGCCGAGCACGCGCCTGGCGGCGGTCAGTCGGCGCACGCGCACGACGCGCCTCGGAACGGCCCAGAGCATGACGACGAGGGTGGGCAGCGCGAACGTCACCCAGCCGAGCAGGAGCGCCGTGTCCTCGACGGCGGACGCCCCGCGTTCGCCCAGCGCGGCGGTGTTGCCCCCGGTCTGGGAGCCGACCTCGGCGAAGGCGTCCTCCAGCGACCCGCCCACGATCGGGACGCTTCCGACCAGCCCGCCGGCGTCCTCGAACCCTGTCTGGACGGAGTTGCCGGCTTCCTCGACGCCGCGGCCGAGGCTGGCGACGTCGTCGAAGGTGTCGTTCACGGTGACCCCGAGCCAGGCGAAGAACGCCACGACGGCTACGACGGCGACGTCGCCGAGAATCGCCCGGCGGCGCGCGCTGGGAAGCTCCGGGTAGTAGCGCACCGGGGCAGTATCGTCGCCGGGCCCGACGGAGCCCTGCCGCCGCCTCGGGGCCCTGGCTAAGGTCGATGCCGTGCCCAGCGATCTCGTCCTGCGCCCGCTCGCCGAGGCCGACGTGCCGGAGCTGCTGCGGATCCACGCGACGCCGGCGGTGCGGCGCTGGTGGGACGAGCCCGACGAGGGCTTCCCATTGCGCGACGACCCGGACGTGACGCGGCTGGCGATCGAGGTCGGCGGTCGCGTGGCGGGCATGGTCCAATACGGGGAAGAGGCCGATCCGAAGTACCGCAGCGCCAGCATCGACATCTTCATCGACCCGGCGTACTCCGGCCGCGGAATCGGCACCGAGGCGGTGCGGCGCGTCGCGCGCATGCTGATCGACGAGCGCGGCCACCACCGGATCACGATCGACCCGGCGGCCGACAACGCGGCGGCGATCCGCGCGTACGAGAAGGCCGGCTTCCGGCCCGTCGGCGTGATGCGGAGCTACGAGCGCGACGCCGACGGTGCGGGCTGGCACGACGGGCTCCTGATGGAGCTCGTCGAGCAGCCCTGACTATCGCCGGGCCTCCTCGTATTCGCCGGCGACGCAGATGGCCGCGCCGATCAGCGCGGTGACGACGGTCAGCACCAGCGGCCACTCCCCCGGGAGGTCGAGGATCCACTTGAACGCGGCGCGCCCGATCCAGGCGCCGACGAACGCGCCGAACAGCCCGGCGCCGGCAGTGCGAGCGGTCATGGAGGCAGTATCGGCGCGCCCGCGCGGCCCGACCTCCGCCCACGGTCGATGCTCGCCCCCTGCTCTGGTCGGTGGTTCAGCGATGCCTGTCCCAGTGCTCGCCGACGACCAGCGCGCCGAAGCGGGCGAGCGTGTCCAGGCGCAGCGGCGGGGAGACGCGGAACGTCGAGACCTGCGCGGCGAGCCCGTCCCCCGGCATGTGCAGCAAGCCGGTCGCGACTACGGGGCCCTGCTCCCCGTGGCCGGCCCGCACGCGCACCCGCAGCGCGGGCGGCACACCGTTCACGGGCTCCTTGTAGCCGGCGAGGGTGAGCGGGCGGTCCGCGCCGTCGTGGACGCGCAGGCGGTAGCCGAGGCGGCCGGCGAGCACGCTGAACTCGCCGTCCTCGACTTCGAGCGGCCCGCCGAGCGCGTCGCCTCGCACCCAGCCCGTGACCCGCGCGACACGGCGCCGGTCCGCGACGAACCGATCCGCGTCATCGGCGGTGATCTGCAGCTGGAGCTCGAGCCGCCGGCCGGCGGCCGCGCCGGCGCGGAAGGCCGCTTCGTAGTCGGCTTCGTCGAAGTCGATGAACCCCGCGAGCTGCTCGCGGAACGAGACCGAGGCAGGATGGCGCATACGCGTGCAAGCCGACCACCGCCGCGGCGCGCGATCAACCCCCGCCAGGGATGAGCATGGTCACCCCGCGAGCGTGAGCTCCGCCCGCCTCGGCGGTGACGCGCCCGCGCGCGCGCACGTGAGCGCTGCGACGAGGCAGGCGAACGCCGTCGCCTCGCCGATGCGTCCGGCGTCGGCCAGCTCGGCGCGACCGAGCCCGCGCTCGGACCACCACGCCAGCCAGCCGCCGGAGAACGCGTCGCCGGCGCCGATCGTGTCGACCACCTCGACCGGCGGCGCCGCGAGCGCCTGCTCGTGCTCGCGGGTGATTGCGAGCGCGCCCTCGCCGCCGAGCGTGAGCAGCACGAGCCTCGGGCCCCGGCCGAGCAGCGCCCGTGCCGCACCGGTCGCCGGGACGCCGGGCGAGACCCAGGCGAGATCCTCCTCGGACACCTTGACGACGTCGGCGAGCGCGAGCACGCGCGCGAGCCGGGCGCGGAATGCCGCGGGGTCGGAGATGATCGCGGGACGGCAGTTCGGGTCGACCATCACGAGCGCGCGCCCGCTGAGCGCGCCGGCGAGCGCCTCCAGCGCGGCCGCCATCGGCTCGAGCACGAGGCCGAGCGTGCCGATGTGCAGGAACTCGACGCCGTCCGGCAGCGCGGCGAGCGCATCGGCCTCGGTCAGGCCCGGCGCCGCTGTGCCCTCGGTGTAGAAGCGGTACCGCCCGACGCCGTGCGCGTCGAGCTCGACGAGCGCGAGCGTCGTGGGGTCGTCGGTGCGCACGTGAGAGTCGAGCCGCACGCCGTCGGCGGCCAGCTCGCCGGCCAGCTGCGCGCCGAAGCGGTCGGTCGAGATCCGGCCCAGGTAGGACACCGGGCGTTCGAGCCGGCCGAGCGAGCGCGCGGTGTTGAACGGCCCGCCGCCGGGGTGCGCGGCGAGCATCCCGTCGCCGGCCGGCACGAGGTCGATCAGCGCCTCGCCGGCCACCACGATGAGTCCCGCTCCGCCCACGCCGCAACGGTACTGTTCGGCGCGTGAGCGTGGATCCACGCGCGGGCCGGCTCCCGGAGGCCGGCGACCTCGTCGATCTCGACGCGCTGCTCGCCGCCTACTACGACCGCGCACCCGCCGAGCCGGTCGTGTTCGGGACCTCCGGGCACCGCGGTACATCGCTCGACGGCTCGTTCACCGACGCGCACGTGGTCGCGATCAGCGTCGCGGTGTGCCGCTATCGGGAGGAGCAGGGCACCGGCGGTCCGCTGTTCCTCGGCCGCGACACGCACGCGCTGTCCGAGCCGGCGTTCCGCACGATCGTCGAGGTGCTCGCCGCGGACGGCGTCGACGTCGTGATCGACGCGGACGACGGTTACACGCCGACGCCGGTGATCTCGCACGCGATCCTCACGCACAACCGCGGCGGCGCGGCGGCGACCGCGGACGGGATCGTGGTCACGCCGTCGCACAACCCGCCCGGCGACGGCGGCTTCAAGTACAACCCGCCGCACGGCGGGCCTGCCGACACCGACGTGACCGGCTGGATCGAGCGCGAGGCCAACCGGCTGCTCGAGCGGGGCGTCGGCGAGGTGCCGCGCGTGCCGTACGCGCAGGCGCGCACCACGCGCCGCGACTACGTCACGGCGTACGTCGACGACCTCGGCGCGGTGATCGATCTCGACGCGATTCGCGGCGCAGCCGTCCGGCTGGGCGTCGATCCGCTCGGCGGCGCGAGCGTCGCGTACTGGCAGGCGATCCGCGAGCGCCACGGGCTCGACCTGGAGATCGTGAACGACGCGGTCGATCCCACGTTCCGGTTCGTTCCGCTCGACTGGGACGGCAAGATCCGGATGGACTGCTCGTCGCCGTACGCGATGGCGCGGCTGCGGGAGATCGCGGACCGCTTCGACGTCGCGGTCGCGAACGATCCCGACGCCGACCGGCACGGCATCGTCACGCCGTCGGCCGGCCTCCTGAACCCGAACCATCACCTCGCCGCCTGCGTGGCGTACCTGTTCGGCGGGCACCGCGACTGGGGCGCCGGCGTCGGCGTCGGCAAGACGCTGGTCTCCTCCTCGATCATCGACCGGGTCGCGGCCGACCTCGGCCGGCGGCTCGTCGAGGTGCCGGTCGGCTTCAAGTGGTTCGTCGCCGGCCTGCTCGACGGCACGCTCGGCTTCGGCGGCGAGGAGAGCGCGGGCGCGTCGTTCCTGCGCCGCGACGGCAGCGCGTGGACGACCGACAAGGACGGCCTGATCCCGTGCCTGCTGGCGGCCGAGATGAAGGCGACGACCGGGAAGGACCCGGGCGCGTTGTACGCGGAGCTGGCCGCGCGCTTCGGCGACGCCGTCTACCGGCGCACCGACGTCGCGGCGACGCCGGAGGAGAAGGAGGTGCTCATGCGGCTCTCGCCCGCGCAGGTGCAGGGCGGCGAGCTGGCCGGCGAGCCGATCGAAGCGGTGTTGACCACGGCGCCGGGCAACGGCGCGCCGATCGGCGGGCTGAAGGTCGTCGCCGACCACGGCTGGTTCGCGGCGCGGCCGTCGGGCACCGAGGACGTCTACAAGGTGTACGCCGAGAGCCTCGACGGGGAGGAGCGGCTCGACCGGATCCTCGCCGAGGCGCGCGAGATCGTGGGAAGGGCACTCGGGTAGTGGCCAGGGTGCTGACGATCGTCCTCGCCGGCGGCGAGGGCAAGCGGCTCGCGCCGCTGACCCTCGACCGAGCCAAGCCGGCGGTGCCGTTCGGCGGCAACTACCGGCTGATCGACTTCGCGCTGTCGAACCTCGTCAACGCCGGCTATCGCAGGATCGTCGTCCTCACCCAGTACAAGAGCCATTCGCTCGACCGCCACGTCGCGATGACGTGGGCGCTCTCGCCGATGCTCGGCAACTACGTGACGACGGTGCCCGCGCAGATGCGCCGCGGGCCGCGCTGGTTCGCCGGCTCGGCGGACGCGATCTACCAGAACTTCAACGTGCTCAACGACGAGCGGCCGGACCACGTGATCGTGTTCGGCGCCGACCACATCTATCGCATGGACCCGAGCCAGATGGTCGACCGGCACATCGAGAGCGGCGCGGGCGTGACGGTCGCGGCGCTGCGCGCGCCGCTCGAGCTGGCCGATCAGTTCGGTGTGATCGAGACCGCGGCGGACGGGCGCCGGATCGCCGCGTTCCTGGAGAAGCCGCGCGACGCGGTCGGGCTGCCCGACGCGCCCGACCAGGTGTACGCGTCGATGGGCAACTACGTGTTCAGCGCCGACGTGCTGATCGACGCGGTCACGCGCGATGCCGAGGACGAGACGTCGGCCCACGACGTCGGCGGCAACCTGATCCCGATGCTGGTCGAGCAGGGCGTCGCGCACGTGTACGACTTCACCGAGAACGAGGTCCCGGGCGCGACGCCGCGCGACCGCGGCTACTGGCGCGACGTCGGCACGCTCGACGCGTTCTGGGAGGCGCACATGGACCTGATCTCGGTCGACCCGGTGTTCAACCTCTACAACCGCGAGTGGCCGATCCTGACCTGGCAGGAGCCGCTGCCGCCGGCGAAGTTCGTGTTCGCGGATCCCGACCGGATGGGGCACGCGCTGGACTCGATGGTGTGCGCGGGCGTCGTCGTGTCCGGCGGCGAGGTGGTCCGCTCGGTGCTCTCGCCGAGCGTCCTCGTGCACTCGCATGCGAGCGTGCACGACTCGGTGCTGATGCCGGAGGTCGAGGTGGGACGCGACGCGGTGGTGCGGCGGGCGATCGTCGACAAGAACGTCTCGATCCGCCCGGGCGCGCAGGTCGGGGTCGACCTGGATCGCGACAAGGAGCGGTTCACCGTGTCGCACGGCGGGGTGGTCGTGATCGGCAAGGGCGCGGTCGTCGAGTAGTGCGCGTCGCACTGCTCACGCGCGAGTACCCGCCCGAGGTCTACGGCGGGGCCGGCGTGCACGTGGAATACCTGGCGCGCGAGCTGGCGCGCCTCGAGCAGCTGACCGTGCACGCGTGGGGCGCCGACCGCGACGGCGTCGTCGGGCACCGGGCGTGGGACGCGCTGGCGGGCGACGCGCCCCACCTCGCGGCGCTGCAGGCGATGTCGATCGACCTGACGATGGCGGCTGGAGTCTCGGACGCGGAGGTCGTCCACAGCCACACGTGGTACGCGAACTTCGGCGGCCACCTGGCGAAGCTGATCTACGACATCCCGCACGTCGCGACCGTGCACTCGCTCGAGCCGCTGCGGCCGTGGAAGGCCGAGCAGCTCGGTGGCGGCTACGCGCTCTCGAGCTTCTGTGAGCGGATCGCGCTGGAGAACGCCGACGCCGTGATCGCCGTGTCGGAGGGGATGAAGCGGGACGTGCTCGCCGCGTATCCGGCCGTCTCGTCGGACCGTGTCCGCGTGATCTACAACGGCATCGACACCGACGAGTACCGGCCCGTCAGTGGGACCGACGTGCTGGAGCGGCATGGCGTTGACGTGGGGCGGCCTCTGGTGGTGTTCGTAGGCCGGATCACGCGCCAGAAGGGCGTGCCGTACCTCGTCGAGGCCGCGCGTTCGTTCGCGGAGGGCGCGCAGCTCGTGCTTTGCGCAGGCGCGCCAGACACGCCGGAGATCGAGGCCGACGTGGAGCGGCGTGTGGAGCGCCTGCGGGCCGAGCGCGGGAACGTGATCTGGATCGACGAGTTCCTGCCCAAGCCCGACCTGATCCAGCTGCTCTCGCACGCGACGGTGGTCGCGTGCCCGTCGATCTACGAGCCGCTCGGGATCGTCAACCTGGAGGCGATGGCGTGCGAGGCCGCGGTCGTGGCGACCGCGACCGGCGGGATCGTCGAGGTCGTCCAGGACGGCGTCACCGGGCTGCTGGTCCCGTTCGAGTCCACGCCGGGCGGCATCGAGCCGCGCGACCCTTCGGCGTTCGTGGCGGGCATCGCCTCGCGCGTGAACTCATTGTTGGCCGACCCGGAGCGGGCCGCGGCGATGGGGCGCGCGGGCCGCGCTCGCGCGGTGGAGTCGTTCGCGTGGCCGGCGATCGCGGAGGAGACTGTCTCCGTCTACCGCTCGTTGGTTCCAACTGCGCATTGAGAGAGTGATGGGTTTGTGCCCTGGGCGGGTTTGGCGGGCTGCGCGTGGGATCGTCGGCGTGTGCGACCAAAACGTCGATATTCCGGCCCGATTCCGGTCCCGCTCGACGTTTTGGTCGCTGTAGGACCACAACGTCGAGCGGCGGCCGGTGAGGCGCCCGGGATCGACGTTTTGGTCGCTCGGCTGGCGACGACGCAGGCCGGCGTGGTCGGCGTCGAGCAGTTACTCGCGCTCGGCATGACGCGCGGCGCGATCAAGCACCGCGTGAGGAGCGGGCGGCTGATCCGCGTGCACCGGGGCGTCTACGCGGTCGGCCACGAGGCGCTGAGCGACCGCGGCCGGATGATCGCGGCGCTGATCGCCGCCGGCCCCGGCGCGGCGCTCTCGCACCGGACCGCCGCCTACCACTGGAAGCTCATCCCCTCAATGCCGCAGTTCCCCGACGTCACGGTCACCGGTCGCGTGCCGAGAAGACGCGCAAACCTCCGAGTGCACCAGGCAAAACGACTCGACGTCACCGTCCACCAAGGCCTGCAAACGACGACCCCGTTGCAGACGATCACGCAGCTCACCGGCAGCGAGCGCGACCGAGGCGAGCGCTGGTGCTCAAGCTGATCCCGCGTAGCGAAGACGACCATGCCGAGCCGACCCGCAGCGAGCTCGAGCGCGCGCTGCTGCCGGCACTCAGGAAAGCCAAGCTCCCCCGCCCGATCAGCGGCTACGAGCTGCTCGGCTTCACCGTCGACTTCTGCTGGCCCGACCAGCGCCTCGTCGTCGAGACCGGCGCGCGCGTTCGAGTCAGACCGCGCCCGCGACGCGACGCTGCGGGCGCACGGCTACAGGGTCGTCCGCTTCACCTGGCGCCAGGTGCACCACGAGACCCTGCTCGGCTGAACGTGTGCGATCCCTCACACAAGCGGACTTGACGCGTAGCACATCGATGGCATGATGCGCGCCACCTGACGGCAAGGCCGGACCCGCGACCGGGCCGGCACCTGCGAGTGGAGGAGAGCTGGTGAACGCGACGTTGCCGTTGCCTGACCGGACCGATCAGGAGTACCTCGAGATGGAGGCCATGCTGATGGCGTTCGTCGATGACGTACGGTCCGAGGCAACGGCCAGCGATCCGCTGACCCGGCTGCGCCAGCTCGCCGCCGCCCACGTGCGCTGGCGGCTCGAGCATCCGGCGATCGCCGAGGTGTTCGACATCGCGCTGGGCGTGCGCACGCGCGTGAACCGGCTGCCCGAGGAGCACCGGCGCCGCATCCGCGCGATCAAGCGCATGTACGTCGATGAGCTGCGCGCCGTGCTGAAGGCCGGCGCGCGCAGCGGCACGTTCGACTTCGCGGACGTGCGCGTGACCGCGTTCGCGATCGTGACGCTTTGTGGCTCCGCGCACACGTGGTACGACCCCGACGGCGACCTGACGATCGACGAGGTCGCCGCGATGTACGCGGACTTCGCCGCCGGCATGGTGCGCGCGCCGATGCGCGTCGCCGGCGCGTAGCGCGCGCGCCCTATCGTTGCGCGGCGTGTCCGCACAGGCGCGCACCGAGCGCCGGCGCGCGAGCGTGCCGGCGATCCATTACCCGCCGCAGCTCCCCGTCTCCGAGCGCAAGGACGAGCTGCTGGCGACCATCCGCGACCACCAGGTCGTCGTGGTCGCGGGCGAGACGGGGTCGGGCAAGACGACGCAGCTGCCGAAGATCTGCCTCGAGCTCGGTCGCCTGGCGATCGCCCACACTCAGCCGCGCCGGCTGGCGGCGCGCACGGTCGCCGAGCGGATCGCGCACGAGCTGCGCGTGCCGGTCGGCGAGGCGGTCGGGTACGCGGTCCGCTTCAGCGACCGCAGCAGCCGCGACACGCTCGTGCGGCTGATGACCGACGGCCTGTTGCTCGCCGAGACGCAGCGCGACAAGCTGCTGCGCCGCTACGACACGATCATCGTCGACGAGGCGCACGAGCGCAGCCTCAACATCGACTTCCTGCTCGGCTACGTCGCGCGGATCCTGCCGCGCCGGCCCGACCTGAAGCTGATCATCACGTCGGCGACGATCGATCCCGAGCGCTTCAGCCGCCACTTCGGCGGCGCGCCGGTCGTCGAGGTGTCCGGCCGCACCTATCCCGTCGAGGTCCGCTACCGCCCGATCGAGGATCCAGAGGAGCGCGACCAGACCGACGCGATCGGCGACGCAGTCGAGGAGCTGATGCGCGAGCGCGCCGGCGACGTGCTCGTGTTCCTGTCCGGCGAGCGCGAGATCCGCGACACCGCCGAGGCCCTGGAGGGACGGCTGCGCGCCGACGTCGACGTGCTGCCGCTCTACGCCCGCCTCTCCACGCGCGAGCAGCAGCGCGTGTTCCGGCCGCACACCGGCCGCCGCGTCGTGCTCGCCACCAACGTCGCCGAGACGTCGCTCACCGTCCCGGGCATCCGCTACGTCGTCGACCCCGGCACCGCCCGGATCAGCCGCTACAGCGCGCGGCTGAAGGTCCAGCGGCTGCCGATCGAGCCGATCAGCCAGGCTTCGGCCGACCAGCGCAAGGGCCGCTGCGGCCGGCTCTCGGAGGGCGTCTGCGTGCGGCTCTACTCCGAGCAGGACTTCGATGAGCGCCCGCGCTTCACCGATCCCGAGATCCTCCGCACGAATCTCGCCTCGGTGATCCTGCAGATGGCGGCGGCGAAGCTCGGCGACATCGCCGACTTCCCGTTCCTGGACCCGCCCGACCGGCGCCAGGTGCGCGACGGGATCCGGCTGCTGCAGGAGCTCGCGGCGCTCGACGAGCACGAGCGGCTGACGCCGCTCGGGCGCCGGCTCGCGCAGCTCCCGGTCGATCCGCGGCTCGGCCGCATGGTGCTCGAGGCCGACCGGCGCGGGTGCGCCGAAGAGGTGATCGTGATCGCCGCGGCGCTCTCGATCCAGGACCCGCGCGAGCGCCCGGCCGACAAGCGCGAGCAGGCCGACCAGCTGCACGCGCGCTTCAAGGACGACGAGTCCGACTTCCTCGCCTACGTGAACCTCTGGCGTTACCTGCGCGAGCAGCAGCTCGCGCTGTCGGGCAACCAGTTCCGCAAGCGCTGCCACGCCGAGTTCCTGCACCACCTGCGCGTGCGCGAGTGGCAGGACCTGGTCGCGCAGCTGCGGCAGGCGGCCAAGGGACTGAACCTGACCTTGAACCGCGAGCCGGCCGAGCCGAGAGCCGATCCACACCGCGCTGCTCGCCGGCCTGCTCTCCCACCTGGGTCTCAGGGACCCCGCCAAGCGCGAGTACGCCGGCGCCCGCGGCGCCCGCTTCGCGATCTTCCCCGGCTCGGCGCTGGCGCGGAAGCAGCCGAGCTGGGTGATGGTCGCCGAGCTGGTCGAGACGTCGCGGCTGTGGGGCCGCACGGCGGCGAAGATCGACCCGCGCTGGGTGGAGCCGCTCGCCGGGCACCTGGTCAAGCGCTCCTACGACGAGCCGCACTGGGAACGGAAGCGCGCGTCGGTGGTGGCGACCGAGAAGGTCACGCTGTACGGCCTGCCGATCGTCGCCGGCCGCAAGGTCGCCTACGGGCGGATCGACCCCGAGCTGTCGCGCTCGCTGTTCATCCGCCGCGCGCTGGTCGAGGGCGACTGGGACACGAGGCACGCGTTCTTCGCGGCCAACCGCGCGCTGCTCGACGAGGTCGAGGAGCTGGAGTCGCGCGCGCGGCGTCGCGACATCCGCGTCGACGACCAGGCGCTGTACGACCTCTACGACGCGCGCATCCCGCCCGAGGTCGTGTCCGGCGGGCACTTCGACCGCTGGTGGCGGGAGGAGAAGCAGCGCGAGCCGAACCTCCTGACGTTCACGCGCGCGGACGTGATCACCGACGACGCCGACGCGCTCGACCGGCGCGCGCTGCCCGAGGCGTGGCGCCAGGGCGACATGACGATGCGGCTCAGCTACGTCTTCGACCCCGGCGCGGAGCGCGACGGCGTCACCGTGCACGTCCCGCTGAAGTGGCTGCCGCAGCTGCAGCCGATCGGGTTCGACTGGCTCGTTCCCGCGCTGCGCGAGGAGCTCGTCACCGCGCTGATCCGCTCGCTGCCGAAGGAGCTGCGCCGCTCGCTGGTGCCCGTGCCGGAGGTGGCGTCGGCCGCACTGACCCGGATGACGCCGCGCAGCGAGCCGCTGCTCGACGCGCTCGCACGCGAGCTCGAGGCGCTGCGCGGGGTGCGGATCCCCCGCGACGCCTGGGACCTCGACCGCCTGCCGCCGCACCTGCGCATGACGTTCCGGGTCGAGGACGAGCGCGGAGCGCTGGTCGCGGAGGGCCCGGACCTCGATGCGCTGCGCGAGCAGGCGCGGCCGCGGCTGCGGCACGAGCTTGCCACCGCCGCCGCTCCGCTGGAGCGCCACGGGCTGACCGACTGGACGATCGGCGACCTGCCGAAGGCGGTCGCGCTGCCCGGCACCGGTGAGTCGGTGCGCGGCTACCCCGCGCTCGTCGACGAGGGCGAAACCGTCGGCGTGCGCGTGCTCGAGACGCCGGAGGCGCAGCGCGAGGCGATGCAGGCCGGCACGCGCAAGCTGCTCGCGCTCAACGTTCCCTCGCCGATCCGCCACGCGCAGGGCACGCTCTCCAATGCCGACCGGCTGGCGCTCGCTGGCGCGCCGCACGGCAGCCCGCGCGCGGTGCTGGAGGACGCCACGGTCGCCGCGCTCGAGGGGCTGATGGCGGAGGCCGGCGGTCCGGCCTGGGACGAGGCCGGCTTCAGGCGGCTGCGCGACCACGTCGCCGGCAACCTGGCCGACGCGACCGCTCGCGCGGTGCACCAGGCCGTCGCCATCCTCGACGCCGCGCGCGAGGTCGAGCGCGGGCTGGAGCCGCTCGCGCGTGCGCCCGCGCTCGCGCCCGCGCGCGACGACGTCGAGCGCCAGCTGCGCCGGCTCGTCCACCCCGGCTTCATCGCCGCGACCGGGGTCGAGCGCCTGCCCGACGTCGAGCGCTACCTGCGCGCGGCCGCCCGCCGGCTGGAGCGGCTCCCGAACGCGCCGGCGCCCGACCTGGACAAGCTGCGCGGCGTGCAGGAGCTCGAGCGCGAGTACGAGGCGCGCGTCGCGTCGTGGCCGCCGGGCCGCCCGCTCCCGCCCGAGCTGCGCGAGGTGCCGTGGCTGCTCGAGGAGCTGCGCGTCTCGCACTTCGCCCAGGCGCTGGGCACCCGCGGTCAGGTCTCGGCGAAGCGGATCCGGACGCTGATCAACCGAACCGCCCCGTGACATACGCCTCGGTGCGCGGGTCCGTCGGCCGCGTGAAGAGCACCTCGGTGGGCGCGCACTCGACCAGCGTGCCGACCCCGTCGACGACGGTCATGAACGCGGTCACGTCGGCCACGCGGGCCGCCTGCTGCATGTTGTGGGTCACCACGACGATCGTCAGCTCCTCGCGCAGCGCGGCCATCAGGTCCTCGATCCGCGCGGTCGAGAACGGGTCCAGCGCGGAGGCGGGCTCGTCCATCAGCAGCACGTCCGGGCGGGTCGCCAGGGCGCGCGCGATGATCAGCCGCTGCTGCTGGCCGCCGGAGAGCGAGAACGCGTTGCGCTCGAGCCGTTCGGACACCTCGTCCCACAGCGCCGCGCGCTTGAGCGCCTCCTCGACCCGCTCGTCGAGGTGGTCGTCCATGCGCAGCGCGCGCGGGCCGAACGCCACGTTGTCGTAGATCGACTTGGGGAACGGGTTCGGCTTCTGGAAGACCATCCCGATCCGGCGGCGAACCTGGACGGGGTCGATGTCGGGGCTGTAGAGGTCCTGTCCGTGGAAGCGCACCTGGCCGGTGACGGTCGCGCTCAGCACCAGGTCGTTCATGCGGTTGAGCGCCCGGATGAGCGTGCTCTTGCCCGAGCCCGACGGCCCGATCAGCGCGGTCACGGCGCGCTGGGGGATGTCGAGCGTGACGTCGCGCACGGCCGGCGTGTCGCCGTAGTCGACGCCGACGTCGGCGAGCGTGAACGCCGGCGGACCCTCCGGGATCCGGCCGCCGCGCGGTGTCGGCGTCGTGATGACGGCGGCCGGTGGCGTCGCGGCGAGCGCCTCGGCGACGGCGAACCCGACCGGCCCGTCGTCGCCGAGCAGCCGCGCGGCTCCGAGGAACCGGGGCCGGTCACCGACTTCGTAGACGTCGTGGCGGCTGTACGGGTCGAGCACGAGGCTGCGCGCAGGGGGTAGCGTGAAGCGCCAGCCCCACGGGAGCCAGTCGTTGCCGTCCGGCGAGCTGACCCAGCCGGTGGTCGTGAGCTCGACGTCGCCGTCCGTGAGCCGCAGGCGCTCGCCGTCGTCGAACATGAGCGAGAGGGCGACGGCCGGCTCCCGCTTCGTCCGGCTGCGCTCGATCCACCCTTGGCCGGTCACGGGGCCGCGCTGCGTGAGTGTCCCGGCGACGGTCACGTCGGGGAGCGACACGCCGTCGTCTGCCGGCAGCATGCGGTCGAGGCCGGTCAGCTCGAGCTCCGCGAAGTCGAGCGCGAATCGCAAGCCGCCGTCGGTCGCCGACAATTCGGCGGCTGCGCCGTCGCCGGTGAGGCGAAGCTCGTCGCGGTACCCCGACAGGCCCGCCAACCCGGTCCCGCCCGCCAGCCGCACGAAGAGGAAGTACGGCGCGCCGTCCGCGTCGCGCAGCAGCGCCGACAGCGACCAGCGCTCGTGCACCGCGGTGCCGGGGAGGATGGCGTCTGCCGACTGGGCGACCTCGCTCACGATCGACCGACGCTAGCGGACGCGCCGCGCGTGCCGGCGGCCGGCCTCAGGACGTTCACATCTGGCAGAAAGTGCTGCGATCGGGTACAAGCCCATCCGGGGATGCTTGCTTCGCGCAGATACCTCGTGCTCGCGGGCGCAGTCGCGGCGCTGGCGATCGCGGTCGTGCTCACCTGGAGCATCGTCGCGCGGGCGCGACCCGAGATCAGCGTGTACCCGGCCGCCGAGACGCTCGCAGCGTCGCCGGAGACCACGATCACCTTCCGCGGCACCGATCCGGACGGGCTGGGCGGCGTCACGGTCAGCGGGTCGCGCAGCGGTCGCCATGAGGGCCGCCTCGCGGCGCACGCCGACGGCGACGGCGCGACGTTCGTCCCCGAGCGCCCGTTCAGCGCCGGCGAGCGGGTGACGGTCGACACCGGGCGGCGGATCGCGGGGGCCGGCGGCGACGAGACCTCGTTCGCGATCTCGAACCCCTCCGACCTTCCTGCGCCGCCGTTCGACGACGCCGATCCGCCGGCCGATCGCGGCGTCCGCGCATACCGGTCGCGTCCGGACCTGCGCCCGCCCGCCGTCTCGGTCGAGACCGCCTCGGAAGAGGCGCAGCCGGGCAAGCTGTTCGTGGCGCCCAAGCGCGGCGCAACGCAGCAGGGACCGATGATCGTCAACCGCAACGGGACGCTCGTCTGGTTCCAGCCGCTGTCCGGCGACGAGCAGGCATTCGACTTCCGCATGCAGAGCTACGGCGGCGAACCCGTGCTGACGTGGTGGCAGGGGCGCATGCAGCTCTACCGCGGCCAGGGCGTCGGGCGCATCGTCGACACGTCGTACCGGCCCGTGGCGACGGTGCGCGCGGCGAACGGCTACGACTTCGACGCGCACGAGTTCGAGCTCACGCCCGCCGGCACCGCGCTGCTGATCAGCTACGTGCCCGTGGCCTGGGATCTGTCGGACCTGGGCGGCCGCAGCGACGCCGTCGTCGAGGACAACGTGGTCCAGGAGATCGACATCGCCACCGGGGAGCTGCTGTTCGAATGGCACGCGCTCGGCACGATCGGGCTCGGCGAGTCGTATCGCCCGGCGCCGGAGAAGCGCGAGCAGATGCACGACCCGTTCCACCTGAACTCCGTTGCGCTCGACAGCGACGGCAACGTGCTCGTCTCGGCCCGGCACACGAACGCGATCTACAAGATCGACCGGCGCACGGGCGAGGTGCTGTGGCGGCTGGGCGGCAAGCAGAGCAGCTTCGCGCTGCAGCCCGGCGCGGAGTTCGCGCTCCAGCACGACGCGCGACGCCGCGCCGACGGGGCGATCACGCTGTTCGACAACGTCTCGGAGGACCCGAAGGCGAAGGGGAAGGCGTCGCGCGGTCTCGCGCTCCGGCTCGACCACGACGCCAAGACGGCGTCGGTCGCGCAGGAGTGGGAGCACGCCGACGGGCTGCTCTCCACCACGCAGGGTTCGATGCAGAACCTGGACAGCGGCGGCGCGTTCGTCGGCTGGGGCGGGATGCAGCCGTTCTTCACCGAGTTCGCCGCCGACGGGCGGACGCTGTTCGACGCGCGCTTCGACCGCGCGGACGTCGAGTCCTACCGGGCCTACCGTGCGCCCTGGCGCGCCACCGGCGAGGGGCGTCCGAGCGTGGTCGCGAAGAGCGCAGGACAGCGCACCAACGTGTGGGTCAGCTGGAACGGCGCGACGAACGTCGCGAGCTGGCGCGTGCAGCCGAACCGCGGGCCTGACAGCACGTCGCCGCGGCGGCACTTCGAGACGTCGGTCAGGCTGGGCACGCGCGCGGATGCCGTCGTCGTCGAGGCGCTCGACGACTCCGGCGCCGTGATCGGCTCGTCCGACCGCGTCCGCGTCGAGCGGACGTCAGGCTGAGCGCGCGAAGTTCGGCCACAGCGACGGGTCGAACCCCGGCGCCAGCGCCGCCAGCTGCTCGACCTCCGGGTCGAGCGCGGTGTGCAGCGCGGTTTCGAGCTCCGGCCACAGCGCGGCCGTCTCGCGCTCGAGCGGGCGGCCGGCCAGCCGCTCGGTCAGCCGCCGCTTCGTGCCCGCGGGCAGCCCGAGCCGCAGCAGCAGCTCGACGTGCAGCGCCTCCGGCTTGCCGGCCGCCCTGCGGCGCAGCCGGCGAGGGACGAAGCCGACGTCGCGCACGCCGAGGAACTCGAGCGTGCGACGGTACTGGCCGAGCGGGTCGAGCCGGCAGCGCTCGAACTGCAGCACGAGGATCTGCTCCGGGTCGTAGAACCGCCGCAGCCGGTGGAGCTGGCTCGCGTGGCAGCGCCGCTCGACCACGTCGGCCATGAAGAACCGCTCGCCCGGCTCGAGCTCGGCGCGCCGGTCGGTGAAGATCGCCCGGTAGCGCTCGATCGGGTCCGACAGCATCACGAGCAGGCGCGCGTCGGGCGCGGCGCGCTTGAGCAGCGGCGGCGTCCACGGATCGAGCATGTAGCGGGCGGTCCACTCGCCGCTGAGCGCGCCGCGCAGGCGCGGGAAGCGCTCGTGGTAGGCGGCGATGTCGGCCTCGGTCATCTCGGTCGCGCAGAAGCGCTCGAAGTAGCGCAGCGAGTGCCGGCGTGCGTGCGGCGGCTTGATCTCCGGGTGCGCGAGCAGCAGCCGGAACCACCACCAGGCGCCCGATCCGGCGCCGCCGACGCCGATGAAGTCGGGCGGCCCGGGCGCGCCGCCGCGCGCGCGGTCAAGCGGTGATCGCATCCGTGTGCCCCAGGTGGGCGAACTCGGGCCAGAGCGAGAGATCGATCTCCGGCGCGAGCTCGGCGAGCTGTGCGACCTCGGGCTCGAGCGTCGCCCGCAGCGCGTCCATCATGTCGTCCCAGAGCGTGGCCTTGTGCGCCGCCTGCGACGTGCCGCGGCGCTCGTCGAACGCCGCGCTGCGATGCTCGGGATCGACGCCGAGAAAGCTCAGCGTGCGGCGGTACTCGCCGGCCGGGTCCGCGCGGCAGCGCTCGTACTGGAGGATCAGGATCTGCGAGCGGTCGTGGTACGCGAGCACGCGCCGCAGCTGCGAGGCGTAGCGGCCGCGCTCGATCGCGTCCGCGACGACGGCCTCCGGGCGCGCTTCGGCGCGGCGGCTGAAGCGGTGCGGGACGCCCGAGCGGAACCGCTCGATCGGGTCGCGCAGCAGCACCAGCAGCTTCGCGCCGGGCGCCGCGCGCGCGATCAGCGGCGGCGTCCAGAAGTCGTGCATGTAACGCGGCGTCCACTCGCCCGCGATCTGGCCGGGGTCGCGCGGGAAGCGGGCGTGGTAGCGCGCGATGTCCTTCCCGGACATGGCGCGCATGCAGAAGCGGTCGAAGAAGTGCTGCTCCTTCGAGCCGCTCTTGGGCCCGCGGATCTGCGGGTGGCCGAGGAGCGTCTCGAACCACCACGTCGTGCCCGAGCGCTGAGCGCCCACGCCGACGAAGTCGGGCGGGCCGGTGGTGGGCGAAGCGGGTGCCACGAGGGGGTCGCAGTCTAGTCGGCGCCGGCGGTAGCCTTCGCCGCGTGCCGGACCCGGGACTGCTCGTCCTCGCCGCCGATCAGGTGACCGGCGCGCTGGGGGAGAACGCGGCGCCGGACGCGCTCGAGGCGCGGCGGATGCAGGCGCTCTCGCTGGCCGTGCACATCCCGCTCGTCTGCTTCGGGATCGCGTTCCCGGCGATGTTCATGTTCGTCCACGGGCTCTACCTGCGGACGGGCGCGCCGCACTACAAGGCGCTCGCCAAGCGCTGGTCGAAGGTCGCGCTGATCCTGTTCGCCGTCGGCGTCGTCACCGGCACGATCCTGTCGTTCGAGTTCGGCCTGTTGTGGCCGGACTTCATGGCGACGTTCGGCGATGTGTTCGGGCTCGCGTTCGGGCTCGAGGGCGTGTCGTTCTTCGTCGAGGCGATCTTCATCGCGATCTACGTCTACGGCTGGGACCGGCTGCCGGAGCGAACGCACTTCCTGACAGGGATCCCGGTCGTGATCGCGGGCTTCGCAGGGTCGTTCAACGTGATCGCGGTCAACGGCTGGATGAACAACCCGCAGGGCTTCGACGTCGTCGACGGCCAGGTGGTCGACCCGCGCCCGTGGGAGGCGCTGCTCAACGACAACCTCTGGCACGAGCTCGTGCACATGTACCTCGCCGGCTACCTCGTCGCCGGCTTCATCGTCGCCGGCGTCTACGCCTGCGGCGCACCTGCGCGGACGGCGCGACGCCTACCACCGCACGGGGCTCGTGGTCGCGCTCAGCTTCGCCGCGCTCGCCGCGCCGGTGCAGGTGCTCGTCGGCGACTGGGCGGCGCGGACGGTGGCGGAGAACCAGCCGGTCAAGCTCGCCGCATTCGAGGGGCTGCCGCAGACGACCGAGGGCGCGCCGTTCACGATCGGCGGCTGGTACGACAAGGACACGAACGAGCTGAACGGCGGGATCGAGATCCCGAAGCTGCTCTCGCTGCTCGCGACGCACGATCCCGAACGGCACGGTCGAGGGCCTCGACATCGCGCCGCCGGACGACCGCCCGCCGGTCAACATCGTGAAGTACGCGTTCCAGACGATGGTCGCGATCGGCACCGCGCTGGCGCTGCTCGGCGCGCTGTTCGTGCTGACGTGGTGGCGCAAGCGGCGATTGCCGCGCTCGCGCTGGTTCTACCGGGCGGTGATGGCCGCCGGGCCGCTGGCGCTGGTCGCGCTGATCGCGGGCTGGATCACCACGGAGGTCGGGCGCCAGCCATGGATCGTGTACGAGACGATGCGCGTGCAGCGACGCGGTGACGGGGAACGACGGGCTCGAGGTCGGCTTCGCGGCGCTCGTCGCTCGTCTACCTCGGCCTGGGCGGCGCGGTGGTGTGGCTGCTGCGGCGGCTGGCGGCGGTGCCGCCGGAGCGCGAGGCGGCGCCGCGCTGATGGCCGAGATCTGCCTCGGCTTCATCGTGCTCGGGCTGACCGCGTACGCGGTGCTGGGCGGGGCCGACTTCGGCGCCGGCTTCTGGGACCTGACCGCGGGCAGCGCGCGCGGCGGCGGGCGCGTGCGCGGGCTGGTGCAGCACTCGATGAGCCCGGTGTGGGAGGCCAACCACGTGTGGCTGATCTTCGTGCTCGTGATCGCCTGGACCGCGTTCCCGGTCGCGTTCGGCGCGATCTTCAGCACGCTCGCGCTGCCGCTGTTTCTCGCCGCGCTGGGGATCATCCTGCGCGGGACCGCGTTCGCGCTGCGCGGGCAGGCGGGCACGATCAGGGAGGCGCGCGTGCTCGGCGCGACGTTCGCGCTCTCGTCGGTGCTCGTGCCGTTCTTCCTCGGCACCGTGCTGGGCGGGATCGCCTCCGGGCAGGTGCGCGTGGACGATCCGGTCGCCGACATCGACGCCTGGACGAATCCCACGTCGCTCGCGATCGGAGTGCTCGCGGTGATCACGGGCGCCTATATCGCGGCGGTGTTCCTGGCGGGCGACGCGCGCCGGGCCGAGCTGCCGGACCTCGAGGCCGCGTTCCGCACCCGCGCGCTGGCGGCGGGTGCGGTGGCGGGGGTCGCGGCGATCGCCGCGCTGCTGATCGTGCGCTCGGACGCGCGGCCGCTGTACGACGGGCTGACGTCCGGGGGCGGGCTGGCGGCGTTGCTCGTGTCGGTCGTGGCGGGGCTCGTCACGCTCTGGCTCGTGTGGTCGCGCCGGTTCGAGCCGGCGCGCTTCTCGGCGGCCGTCGCGGTCGCCGCGGTGGTCGCCGGCTGGGTGATCGCGAACCATCCCGACGTGCTGCCCGGCCAGCTGACGCTCGACCAGGCGGCGGCGGCCGACGCGACGCTCACCGCGCTGGTCGTCAGCATCGGCCTCGGCCTGCTGATACTCGTGCCGTCGCTCTGGTACCTCTACCGGCTCGTGCTCCAGGGCCGGCTCGACCAGGCGTACGAGCCGCTCGACCAGCGCTTCCGGCCGATCGACGAGGAGCGTCCGTGACTCGCCTCCCGGTGCTCGCGCTGGCCGCGTTCGTGGTCGGCGCCGCGCTGATGGTCCCGTTCGAGTACACGATCACGCGCGTGCTCGGCCTGGCGCTGCTGTTCTTTGCGATCGTCGCCGGCGTGTGGGCGATCGCCAGCCCGGAGCTGCTCGCCGAGGACGAGGCGTCAGCCGCCGGCGACGACTAGCTCCTCGCCGGCAACCGACACGACGTCGCCCGGGTGCAGCTGGCGCCCGCGGCGCGCGTCGGGCTCGCCGTTGACGAGCACGCGCTCCCGCGCGAGGAACGTCTTCAGGTCGCCGCCGGTGTCCACGACCCCGGCGAGCTTGAGCAGCTGGCCGAGCCGGATCGTGTCGCCCCGGATCGCGACCTCGCGCGCCATGTCAGTCGCGCGGCGGGAGCCGGCGGCGCAGGATCGTGTCGCCGACGATCGACCCCACCGGCCCGCCGGTGACGAGCACGAGCGCCGGGAACCACCAGCCCCAGCGCTTCCCGACGGCGCCGGACACGGTCAGATAGAGCAGGATCAGGAAGCCGATCCCGTGGATCGGGCCGAGCACGGAGACCGCGGCGTCGCTGCGGTCGACGAACGCGACGTAGAGGAGCACGACGAGCAGAAGCGCGTCGGCGATCCCGACGGCGAGCACCAGGTTGAGCGCGCGGCGCTGGGAGGCGGGCGAGTGGGACGGACGGGAGGCGAGCGACGTCATCGCCCGCGAAGGGTATGTGGCCGGGCCGCCCCGGCGCGCACCTGGCGCGCCGGGGCGGCCTTCGTTCACGAGACCGCCAGGCGCGCCTGCACGCGCCGGTGGGCGAGGACCGAGGCGAGCACGCTGGCCAGCCCCAGCACCGCGAGGCCGGTCACGACCGCGAGGCCGGGCCGGAAGTCGTCGAGCAGCGACGACGGGTCGGACCCGCCGGTCTGCCCCGACGTGATGACCGCGGTGACGATCGCCAGCCCGACCGCGCCGCCGAGCTGGAACGACGTGCTCACCAGCCCGGAGGCGAGACCCTGCTCGTGATCGGCGATCCCACTGGTGGCCGCCATGTTCACCGCCGGGTAGGTCAGCGCGAAGCCGAGCCCGAGCAGCAGGATCGTGGGCAGGATCGCGATCGCGTACGTCGGTGAGGTGTCGATCGGGATGAACAGCGCGTAGCCGACGACGAACGACAGCAGCCCGCCGGTGATCAGCGTCGCGGTTCCGAAGCGCGTCGCCAGCGGCCCCATGCGCGGGGCGCCGAACGCCACCAGCAGCCCGGCCGGGAGGAACGCGAACGCCGTCCCGAGCGCCGACCAGCCGAGCGCCTGCTGCATGTACAGCGTCGTCATGAACTGGAAGCCGAAGTAGCACGCGAACACGGTCATCCCGGCGATGTTCGCGCCGGCCAGCACCGGGGAGCGCAGGATCCCCAGGCGCACGAGCGGGTGCTCGACGCGCAGCTCGATCGCGAAGAACGCGACCGCGAGCACGATGGCGGCGGCGAACGCGCCGAGCGTCTGCGCTGACGTCCAGCCCGCGTCGGGCGCGCCGGAGATGGCGAACACGAGCGCCAGCATCGCGCCCGTCACCGTCACCGCGCCGGCGACGTCGAAGCGGCCCTCGCGGACGCGCGGCGGGTCGGGCCGCAGGACGCGCGCGGCCACCACGGCCAGTACGGCCGCGATCGGGAACGGGAGCAGGAACGTCCAGCGCCAGCCGGCCGTCGTCAGCACGCCGCCGAGTACGAGCCCGAGCGAGAAGCCGCTGGCGCCCGTCGCCGTGTAGATGCCGAGTGCGCGGTTGCGCAGCGGGCCTTCGGGGAACGTCGTGGTGATGATCGAGAGCCCCGCCGGCGCGGTGAACCCGGCGGAGATGCCCTTGATGAAGCGTGCGGCGATCAGCAGCGGGCCGCTGCTCACCAGTGCACCGATCAGCGACGCGGCGGCGAACACGACGAGCGCGATCACCAGCACGCGCTTGCGCCCGAGCAGGTCGGCCGCGCGCCCGCCGAGCAGCAGGAAACCGCCGTAGCCGAGCACGTAGCCGCTGACCACCCACTGCAGGGTCGAGGTGGAGAGATTGAGGTCGGACTCGATGCTGGGGAGGGCAACGCCGACCATCGAGACGTCGAGTCCGTCGAGGAACAGGACGCCGCAGAGAACTAGGAGCGTGATCCACAACCGCCGGTCGAAGGCAGGGGAATCCACGGATGGGGAGGGGACTTGCATGCAAGAATTCTATGCAATCGCATATATTGCTGTCAAAATTGATTCTCGTGCATGATTTTGCTATCATGCGCCGCGTGACGCCCGTCCAGACAGCCGCCGATCCGGTCGCTTCCTGGCGCGAGCTGAACGCCGCGCATGCGGCGGTGCACGGCGCGCTGGAGCAAGCGCTGCGCCGTGAGCACGACCTCTCGCCGATCGAGTTCGAGGTGCTGGACCGGCTCGATGGGTGTTCCTCCGGCAAGTCGCGGATGCAGGAGCTGGCCGAGGTGGTGCACGCGACACAGAGCACGGTGTCGCGCGTCGTCGCGCGCCTGGAGGACGAGGGGCTCGCGTGCCGCGCCATGTGCACGGACGATCGCCGCGGCATCTTCGCCTCGTTGACCGACGCGGGGCGCGAGCGGGTCGCGGAGGCCAAGCCGACGTACCGGCGTGTGATCGCGGACACGCTCGGCACGCGCTGACACGCTTCGGCGACATCGTCGCCACCGAAGGCTGAGGACGATCCTCACACGGGCGGTTCGCGGCGGCTAGCCCGCCCTAGCGCTGCTCGGGCGCGAAGCCCACGTAGCGCGGGTGGGCGAGGCGTTTGCGCACCACCCGCGCCGACGCCGGGTAGCGGCTGAGGCGGAAGATCCCGCCCGCCTCGGCGCCCTGGTTGTACTGGACCATCTGCACGCGCCGGTGGCCGGCGATCCAATCGAACAGGCGGTCGGCGAAGGCCGGCGCATCCGAGCCCCAGATCGCCCACTCGGCGATCGCGAACGGCTTGCGCTTGCGCACGGCGAAGTCCTTGTAGTAGCGCTCGAGCCCGGTGAAGTTCGGGAAGCGCGAGTAGAAGCTGGTGCCGACCCAGTCGACCCACTTCGAGCCGGGCCAGTAGACCTGCGGGCGCAGTGCGGAGATGTTCGGCGCGCCTCCCGTCATCGGCGCCCACACGAACGCGAGCTGCGGCTGCGCGAGCGTCTGGCCGCCGGCCTGGACCGCGGGCAGTCCGAGCTGCGCCAGCGCGGCGTTGATCGCGGCGGCCTCGCCCCCGTGCATGATCAGGTACACGCGCTTCCAGGCGAGCTTGAACGTCGCCGCCGAGTGGTCGCGGTCGCGCTTGCCGCCGCTGCAGCTGTACGCCGCATAGGGGTTGTTGCAGTTGTTCATCTCGCCCATCAGCCGGATGTAGGCGGGCGTGCCGTTCTCCGCGATGTCGCGCGCCAGCCCGACGAGGAAGCCGTCGCCCTGGCCCCGCGCGATGTCACCGGGGCTCAGCCGCTCGGGCAGGTTCTGGCCCTTGGAAGTGCCCAGGTGGTACATCAGCCGCGCGTTCGCGCCGGCCGAGTTGGAGATCGTGTACTGGTAGCTGCCGCCCCAGGCGATGAAGTGCTGCCACACCGCCGCGTGCTTGCCGGCGCGGCGCTCGAAGTCGCGCGCATCGAAGCCGGCGGTGAGGCCGTTCCAGACCTTGCCGGCGGGCGGGAGGAACGGGTCGGCGGAGGCGGTGGCGGGGATCGCGGCGAGCGCGACCGCGGCCAGCAGGGCGGGCACGAGGCGGAGTCGGGTCATCACGGTCAACGTATCGGCGACCGGGCCGCCGCGGTCAAGGCCTCAGCCCAGCCAGGCGGTGATCAGCAGCGCGATCGCGACCGCTGCGGCCACCGCGAGCACCACGAGGTTGGCCTTGAGGGCAAGCGACAGGCCGCGCGCGGGTGACGCGGTGGGTGCGCCGGCGTCGCCCGGCCGGCGCCAGGCGACCGACGCCGACAGGGCGGCGACGATGTACGCGTTCAGACTCGTGCCCTCGCGCTCGGATGCGCGGACCAGTTCGGCGTGCAGGCTGCGCGGCATCCGCACGAGCAGCTTGCCGCTGTGCGCGGCCGCGGCGCCGGGGGGTGGAACCTCGCGGCCCGCGGCCCGCGCCTCGCGCACCCAGCGTTCCACCGCGTCGCCCATGCCGGCGGCGGCACTCTCCGGAGTCGATCCGTGCGCCTCGCAGCCCGGCAGTTCCTCGACGGATGCGATCCAGCCCGGACCGTCGCCGTTCGTCGCCGGGGCGAGCACGATCGGATAGGCGTCGTCCTCTGCCGTCTCGTGTGCCACGGCGCGAATCTACGCCTCTGCGGCCGAGCGGGCAACCACGACCCCGTCCTCCAACGCGGGTCGCAGCCGCTCGAGCGCCCGGCGCAGGAGCCGCGAGACGTGGATCTGGGAGATGCCGACGTCGTCGGCTATCCGCCGCTGCGTGCGCTCGCCGTAGAAGCTCAGCAGGACGATCCGGCGCTCGTGTTGCGGCAGCGTCCGCAGCGCGGAGGCGAGCGCGATCCGGTCGACGACGGCCGCGATCGGGTCCGCCGGCGGACCGTCGTACTCCGCCAGCGGCTCGATCCGGACGGCGAGCGGAGCGTCGGCGGGGACGCGCACCAGCGCGGAGCGATCCCGCAGATGGCGCCGGATCTCGCCGGTGATCGTGGGAACCGCATAGGCCTCGAACGGGCCTCGGGCCGGGTCGTAGCGGTCGACCGCCTGGATCAGGCCGATGCAGCCGGCCTGGATCAGGTCGTCGAGCGGCTCACCGCGCCAGGCGAAGCGGCGCGCAAGGGCGCGGACGAGCGGGAGGTACGTCTCGATCTGGGTGTCGCGGGGGAGGGGGAGCATCGCTGCCGACCCTCTCACTGTAAGTCGCGAATGCAACACTTAATGGCTCAGGACTAGCCGATCGTGGTAGTTCCCTCCCGACGCATCATGCCCCGAAGGCTGCTCCCCGCATCGACTGTCCTGATCGCCGCCGCCGCCCTTGCGGTGGGCGCGGCCCCGGCTGCTGCGGACGCCGAGATTCCGCTTGGCGAAGCGATATCAGGGCAGTATCAAGCACCTGAGGCGGCCGCCGCCGCAGCGGCCGATGCGGCCGCGATCGCGGGCGCTGCCGCGGAGCAGGCGCAGTATCACCCTGAAATCCCGGGTGGTAACAGTGAAGATGTGTCGGAAAATGTCGAACCGCCGCCGGCGGCCGAGCCCGCTCCGGCGGCGCCCGCCGAGCCCGCGCTCGAGCTGCGCGACGAGCCGGCGGTCGAGCAGCCCGCCGAGCCCGTGGCCGCGGCGCCCGCCGAGCCGCGCCACGAGCCGCCGGCCGAGCCGCGCGAACGAGCTGCGGCCGAGCCGCCCGACGAGGCGCCGCTCGAGCTGCCCGCCGTGCCGCAGGTCGACGTGCCGCAGCTCGAGATGCTCGCGCCCGCGCCCGCGCGCGAGCAGCCGCCCGCGATCGAGCTCGACGACGCGACGCTCTCGCCGGCCGAGCTGCCGGTCGAGACGCCCGCCGAGCTGCCGCTCGACGCGGTCGTCCCCGAGGTGACGACGCCGGCCAGCATCATCAACGTCTCGATCCGGATCTTCAGCCCAGGCGACAACGGCCCGGTCACGCAGACGGCCGGCGGCGGGGGAGGTGGTGGCGCCGCGCCCGCGCCTGCCACCTGGATCTGGAACTGGACATGGAGCGGGGCCCCCGGGTGCGACCCCGGCCCGGGCGCGAACGCCGCGCCGCCGATCGGCGTGTCGACGTGGACCTGGGACTGGGTCTGGACGTGCAACGGCGCGCAGGCCGTGGGCGAGCTGCCGCTCGTTAGCGAGCTGCCGTACATCGCAGCAGTGCCGGGCGTCACGATCGGCGCCGGCGCGCTGCTCCCCGTCGAGCTCCCCGGATTCGGGCCGCTGCCCGACGTGCCCGGCCTCGCGCCGATCGATCCCTCCGTGCGCAAGGCGGCGCGCGAAAGCGCCGTCGTACGACCGGAGCGCGCGTCGTCCGACGCCCACGCGGTCGCTGCCGCCGCGCCGCCGGCCCCGCCGGCGCCGCCGGCCGAGGCGCTCGCGCCACCGGCGTCCGAGCCGGCCGCAGCCCCCGTACCAGCGCGCAGCCGTAACCGTGATACCACCCGTCGTGGCGGCGCGATATCGGCTCCCGAGGCGCCGGTCGGCGCGCCCATCGCGGCCGCTGCGGGCGCCGCGGCGGCGGCGGCCGGCTCCGGCGCCGGACCGGCGATGCTGGTCACGCTCATCTGTCTTCTCGCCAGCTTCTTAGCGGGCGCGCTGCTCGAGGCCGCGGGCCTGCCGCGGCTGCTGCTGCGCGCCTCGAGACTCGAACGGCCCGGCTAGCGCCGGCGACGGATCCACAACGGCGCGCCGGACGGATCCCGGCGCACGGAACCGTCAACCATTCGACAGGAGAAGCACATGAGAACGCATGTCCTCGCGTTGCTCGCCGCCCTCCTGCTCCTGATGGGCTTAGGAGCGGGGACGGCGGCAGCGCAGGCGCCGACGCAAGCGGCCGGCCAGGAAGCCGGCAGCGAGCAGTCGGCGACCGCGGACTCGAACGCCGCGCAAGTGGCGCCGAGCAACCGCAACGTCGACGTCCGGATCTTCAGCCCGGGCGACAACGGCGAAGTGACACAGACCAACGCAGCCGGCGCGGCAGCGCTCGCCGGCAACGCCAACCAGACCGACCAGTCGGCGTCCCAGGATCAGTCCGGGGCAGGCACGCAGGCTGTCGACCAGGAGGCGTCCAACGACCAGTCCGCCGAGGCGAACGCCGGTGCGGTGCAGGTCAAGCCGTCCAACGACAACGTCGTGGTCCGGATCGACAGCCCGGGCAACGACGGATCCGTCAACCAGACCAACGCCGCGGGTGCGCTCGGGGCGGCTGGTAACGCCAACCAGACGACGCAGTCGGCCGATCAGGCGCAGGGCGGCTCGGACTGCTGCCACTCCGGTGGCGGCGCCCAGGCCGTCAAGCAGAAGGCCGACAACGATCAGCACGCCGACGCGGATGCCGACGCGACGCAGATCAAGCCGTCGAACAGCAACGTCTCCGTGCGCATCGACAGCCCCGGCAACGGCGGCTCGGTGAACCAGACCAACGCGGCGCTCGCCGGCGCGCTGGCCGGAAACGCCAACGAGACGAAGCAGACCGCCGACCAGTCACAGGGCGGCGGCTCCTGCAAGTGCGGTGGCGGCGGAGTCCAGGCGGCCGACCAGAAGGCGAAGAGCGAGCAGGACGCGTACGCGGATGCGGACGCGACCCAGATCCATCCGACCAACAACAACACGGTCGTGCGGATCGACAGCCCGGGCGACGACGGTTCGGTCGAGCAGACCAACCTCGCGCTCGCCGGGGCGCTCGCGGCCAACGCCAACAGCACCGACCAGACCGCCAACCAGTCGCAGGGCGGCGGTGGCGGAACCCAGGTCGTCGGCCAGCAGGCCTACAACGATCAATACGCGGACGCGGAGGCGAACGCAAAGCAGATCCATCCGACCAACGACAACACGGCCGTCCGGATCGGCAGCCCCGGTTCGTCCGGCTCGGTGACGCAGACCAACGCGGCGCTTGCCGGCGCGCTGGCGCTGAACCTCAACGAGACCAAGCAGTCCGCCGACCAGTCACAGGCCGGCGACGACTGCAAGTGCGGTAAGGGCGGCCTGCAGGTCGCCGATCAGAAGGCCGGCAGCAAGCAGGACGCGGACGCCGACGCGAACGCGATCCAGCTCAAGCCGTCGAACAGCAACACGCCGGTGGACATCGGCGGTGGCCATGACAAGAAGAAGTGCGGCTGCCCCGATGACTACAAGAGCGGCGGTGGCGGCGACGTCACGCAGACCAACGCGGCTGCGGCGCTGGGCATCGCGCTCAACGCCAACAGCACGGATCAGACCGTCAAGCAGTCTCAGGACGGCTCGTGCAAGTGCGGCGGCGGCGTTCAGGCCGTCGGCCAGTTCGCCTACAACGATCAGGAAGCGGACGCGGATGCGAACGCGATCCAGGTCAAGCCGACCAACACCAACACGCCGGTGAACATCGGCGGGTCCGGTGGCGGCGGCGGTTCGGTGACGCAGACCAACGCGGCTCTGGCCGCTGCGATCGGCGTGAACCTGAACGAGACCAGCCAGTCGGTCGAGCAGTCGGGCGGCGGCGTTCAGGCCGTCGGCCAGAAGGCCGACAGCAAGCAGGATGCGGATGCGGACGCCAACGCGTTCCAGCTGTATCCGTCGAACAGCAACACGCCGGTGGACATCGGCGGTGGCCATGACAAGAAGAAGTGCGGCTGCCCCGACGACTACAAGAGCGGCGGTGGCGGCGACGTCACGCAGACCAACGCGGCTGCGGCGCTGGGCATCGCGCTCAACGCCAACAGCACGGATCAGACCGTCAAGCAGTCCCAGGACGGCTCGTGCAAGTGCGGCGGCGGCGTTCAGGCCGTCGGCCAGTTCGCCTACAACGATCAGGAAGCGGACGCGGATGCGAACGCGATCCAGGTCAAGCCGACCAACACCAACACGCCGGTGAACATCGGCGGGTCCGGTGGCGGCGGCGGTTCGGTGACGCAGACCAACGCGGCTCTGGCCGCTGCGATCGGCGTGAACCTGAACGAGACCAGCCAGTCGGTCGAGCAGTCGGGCGGCGGCGTTCAGGCCGTCGGCCAGAAGGCCGACAGCAAGCAGGATGCGGATGCGGACGCCAACGCGTTCCAGCTGTATCCGTCGAACAGCAACACGCCGGTGGACATCGGCGGTGGCCATGACAAGAAGAAGTGCGGCTGCCCCGACGACTACAAGAGCGGCGGTGGCGGCGACGTCACGCAGACCAACGCGGCTGCGGCGCTGGGCATCGCGCTCAACGCCAACAGCACGGATCAGACCGTCAAGCAGTCCCAGGACGGCTCGTGCAAGTGCGGCGGCGGCGTTCAGGCCGTCGGCCAGTTCGCCTACAACGATCAGGAAGCGGACGCGGATGCGAACGCGATCCAGGTCAAGCCGACCAACACCAACACGCCGGTGAACATCGGCGGGTCCGGTGGCGGCGGCGGTTCGGTGACGCAGACCAACGCGGCTCTGGCCGCTGCGATCGGCGTGAACCTGAACGAGACCAACCAGTACGTCGACCAGTCCCAGGGTGGGGCCGGCGGCGTGCAGGCGGTCGAGCAGAAGGCGGCCAGCAAGCAGGACGCGGACGCGGATGCGAACGCGTTCCAGCTGTATCCGTCGAACAGCAACACGCCGGTGGACATCGGCGGCGGCCATGACAAGAAGAAGTGCGGCTGCCCGGATGACAACCACTCCGGTGGCTCGGCGGGCGACGTCACCCAGACGAACCTCGCCGCGGCCCTCGGCGTCGCGCTGAATGCCAACAAGACCGACCAGACGGTCAATCAGTCCCAGGGCGGCGGCCACGTCCCGAACGCCGTCAGCCACGATCCGAAGGACGACGGGTACGGCTCGAAGGACGATGGGTACGGCTCGAAGGACGACGGATACGGTTCGAAGGACGACGGGTACGGCTCGAAGGACGACGGCCACGACTGCAAGTGCGGCGGAGTCCAGGCAGCCAGCCAGTCGGCATGGAACAAGCAGGACGCGGACGCGGATGCGAACGCGTTCCAGCTCGGAGCCGCGAACGACAACACCCCGGTGCGCATCGGTAGCGCCGGGAGTGGCGGCTCGGTGACGCAGACCAATGCGGCGCTGGCGCTCGCGCTGGCGGCGAACCTCAACAAGCTCAACCAGGAGGTGATGCAGACCCAGTCCTAAACGGAAGCAACACGGGCCGCCGGTACCTGCCCATTCGGGTAGGGCCGGCGTTGCCCGGTTGACCGGGCCGGTTGCGCCCAACTACGGTCCGCATGACAGCTGCGGCAGGTTGGATGGATCTCGCACAACGCAATGGATGGCTACTTTTAGGTGTGTTGGCCCTGGCGCTGGCATGGATTCCTACGGCCCGAGCCCAGAGTCCCGACCCTGACCCGGCGCCCAACGCGTCGGAACCGCGACCCGACGTAGCGCCCGGCGCCGGAGGCACGGGAGGCGCCGAGCAACCGGTACGGGCGAAGCAGCCGAGCGCTCCCGCGCAGAGCGCGCCGCCAGCGCCGCCGCCGTCCTCGAGCGCGCCAGCCGCCACGAGCCCGCCCCCCGAGCCCGTCTCGAGCGCACCGGAAGTGCCCGCGCAAACGTCGAGCCCGCCCGCCACGCCGACGACGAGCGCGCCCGCCCCGAACCGGCGCGCCACGAACCGGCGTGCCGCGAGCCGCCGCGCAGCGAGCCGCCGCGCAGCGAACCGGCGCGCAGCGAACCGGCGCGCCGCGAACCGGCGCGCCGCGAAGCGCGAGAACAACTCGTCGCGAGCCGACAAGCCGGAGCGCGCACCAGCGGTCACGCGGCCGACTCCCGCACCGCCACCGAACTTCACGAACACAGCCGTCAGCTCCGTCCGCGCGACGGCCGACCCGGCGCCGGAGGCGGCCCGGATCGCCGCGGCCCTGGCGCTGCTCGGCGTCGCGCTGGCCGGCCTGGCGCTGGTCGACCGCGTCCGCCGCGATGCCGGGATGGCATGAGATGCGCTGGCTGGCGGCCGCGATCGCCGTATGCGCCTGCCTCGCAGCTCCGGCTGCGTCGCACGCCCTGCCGCAGATCGACGTCGAGTGCAACCAGTCCTCGTTGTGCGATGGCGCTTGGTTCACGACGCCGGTGTTCGTCGACTGGACGGTGATCGGTGGTCAACCGACGTCGGGCTGCCTCGACGTCACGATCAGGGACGACACGGCGGGGCGAATCGAGGGCTGCGCGGCGACCGGTGGCGGCACGGCCAGCGCAAACGTGACGATCAAGCTCGACCAGACGCCGCCGCTCGTGACCGAGGCGGCGCCCGACCGCCCGCCGGACCATGCCGGCTGGTACAGGCATCCGGTCACCTTCACGGTTTCGGGCAAGGACGCCACGTCCGGGCTCGCACAGTTGCGACAAGGTCACGTACGGCGGTCCCGACAACGGCTCGGCGACGATCGTCGCCACCTGCCGGGACGCGCGTGGGTCACGTCGGCTCGCGCGTCCTTCCCGCTGCGCTACGACGCCACGCCGCCGGATCCCAGCGGGGCGACCGCCGAGACCGGCGACCGGCTGGTGCGGCTGCGCTGGCCCGCCGTTGCGTCGGCGAGCGTGGCGCGGACGCCAGGCGTCGATGGCGAGCCGACCACGGTGCTGACGCCGTCGCCGGACGGGATGACGCGGACGTGCGCGTGCGCAACGGCGTCCCAGTATCAGGTACGTCCTGACGCTCGCCGACGAGGCCGGCAACGCTGCGAGCCGCGAGTTCTTCTCACGCCCGCCGCGCACCTGGTCGCACGCCCCCAAGCGAGCGCTGCTCGCCGCGCCGCCGATGCTGCGCTGGACCGCCGTGCGCGGCGCGCGCTATTACAACGTGCAGCTGTTCCGCGGCGGCCGCAAGATCCTGAGCACATGGCCGCGGAGCCCGCAGCTCCAGCTCAAGGAGAAGTGGTGGTTCCGCGGGCGCCGATACAAGCTCGTCGACGGCCGCTACAAGTGGTATGCGTGGCCCGGCGAGGGGCCACGCTCCGCGAACCGCTACGGCAAGCGGATCGGCGGGCGCAGCTTCGTTCTCGACCGCACCCCCGGCGCCGCGCGCCGGCCCTGAGGCCGGCGCGCATCCACCCCTCTCAGCAGTAGACCGCGAACTGGAACGCGCGCGGCGTCTCCACCGTGCCAACGTACGTGTGGACCGTGATCTGCTGCACGTTGCCCTGGGTCGGCTCGGCGGTGATGGTGCCGTTGCCGCCGCCGTTCAGCGTCGCGACCGCGGCGCACTTGCTGACGTCCTGGGCCAGCGTGATCGTGTACGGGCCGGTGCCCGTGATCGCGCTGACGTTCTTGAAGTTCGTCAGCCCGCCACCGCTGGTGACGACGCCGAAGATCGACGTGGCGGGATCGCCCTTGTCGCCCTTGGGCAGCTGGCCGCCCACGAAGTCGGCCGCCTGCAGCGTGCCGTTGTGGATGTCGCCGGAGTGGATCGAGTTGTCGCGGATGTCCGAGCCGGACAGCGCGCTGTTCTTCACCTTGGAAGCCGTCACGGCGTCGGTCGACAGCTTCGATCCGGTGACCGCGTGGTAGCGGATGTTGCTGGTGCCGATACGCGTCGCGGCGTATGCGGTGCCTCCGCCGATCGCCAGGCCGAGCGCGATCGTCGAGACCACGTTGGCGTACGTCATGCGGGCGCGGAGCTTGCGGAGCATCTGACCTCCATCGGTCTTTCGCTTGCTTTCACCGGGCATTGACACGAGCGGCGCCGCAGAGTTGCCCCGCCTCGTCGCATCGGCCCGGTGCCGACGACGATCCCTGCCCGCCCGCGCGGCCGTCCCGGCGGAGGCCGGGAGCGGATCCTGGACGTCGCCTGCGAGCTGATCTCGAGCCACGTCCCCGCTCGCCGCGATCGACCGGTCGGCGTGCGCGTGCTCGCCGGCGACCCCCCGGGCGCGAGCGGGAAATGCTCCTCGCGCGAGCTCAGCGCGCCGGTGCGATGAGCGCGTCGGCCCAGAGCTGCACGGCGCGGGCGCGCCGGTAGGCGCGCTGGAGCGGGAACTCGAGCGTGAAGCCGATCGCGCCCACGACCTGCTGGCAGGCGGCGGTGACGTCAACGGCGGCGACGCCCGCGTGCGCGAGCGCGGCGCGGCCCGGCGTCTCGCCCGCGAGCAGGCGCAGGCCGCGCGCGGCGGTCGCCGCGTCCGCCAGCCGCTGTTGCACCGGCGCGAGCGCGGCCAGTGTCGTGCCGAACGCCCGGCGGCCGCGGGCATGCTCGAGCGCGATGCCGAGCGCCCACTCGCTCAACCCGGCGAGGTAGCCGACGCTCGCCGCCGTCCACGCTGCGACCGCGGCGTCGCTCGCCCGGCCGATCTCGTGCCGCGCGAGCACGCGGTGGACGCCGAGCGCGTCGCCGTAGGGGAGCGGCTCGGCGCGGTCGACCGCGTAGACGACGAGCGGCGCGCCGATCGCGCGCGACGCTCCTTGCCGGATGAGATCGCCGTCGCCGTAGGTGAGCGGCTCGGCGCGGTCGATCGCGTAGACGACGAGCGGTGCGCCGATCGCGCGCGACGCTCCGTGCCGGATGAGATCGCCGGCCAGTGGGCTCCCGCCCAGCAGCGCGTCGATCTCCGACAGCGGCGCGAGCCGGCGGCCGAGCTCCAGCGCCGCCGGCCCGGCGAGCGGCAGCAGCTCCGCGTCGCCCGCGAGGTCCAGCCAGCCGATCGCGGCCAGCGCGTCCGCCAGCGGTGCGGAGCGATCGTCCTGCAGCGCACCCGGTCGCCACGGCTCGGGCTCGTCGAGCGTGCGGTCGGCCGCCGCGCCGACGGCCTCGGCGAATGCCGCCGCCTCCTGGAGGGTCAGATCTTGCATTCACGCACCGCCTTCCGGTGTGCTGGATTGCAAGATCTGACCCCGCAGTGGGGCGAGGACCTCGTCGGTGTGCTCGCCGAGCGCCGGGACGCCGCGGCGCGCGCCCACTGCCGCGCCGTCGACCTTGAACACGCCGCCGAGCAGCCGCACCGTCTCGCCGCCAGGCGCCGGCACCTCCTGCACGAGCCCGTTCGCGAGCGCCTGCGGATCGTCGTAGAGCTGGCCGAGCGCGCGCACCTGCGCCGCCGGCACGCCCGCGGCGCGCAGCCGTCGGATCCAGTGCGCGGCGGACTCGCGCTCGAGGATCGCCTCGAAGCGGCGCACCAGCCGCACGCGCGCGGCGCGCTCCGGCTCGTTCGCCGGTGCGGCCTGCGGGTCGGCGACGAACGGGTCCTCGAGCCCGAGCTCGCGCAGCGTCGTGCGCCGCTGCGCCTCGTTCAGGCACGTCAGCACGAAGAAGCCGTCGGCCGCCCGGTAGGCGCGGTAGTACGGCTCGAGCTCCTCGGCCGCGCGCACGCGCGCTCCCTGCGCGCCGAGATCCTGCGCGGTCGCAGGCGGGCGCGCGGCCCCACGCCGGCCGTCGTCGTCGATCGACACGAAGCGCTGAGCCTGCACCGCGAGCGCGGCGCCGAGCAGTGAGACCTCGACACCCGGAGCGGGACCGCCGTCGTCACGACGCCCGACCAGCCCGGCGAGGATCGCCACGGCCCCGAGCAGCCCCGCGGTGAAGTCCGCCATCGCGATCCCTCCGGCGCGGCGCGGGATCTCGTCGCCCGGCCGCGCGCTTGCGAGCAGCAGCCCCGACAGCGCCTGGGCGACCAGGTCGAAGGCGGTCTGCTCCGCCTCCGGCCCGTCGCTCCCGAGCGCCGACACCATGCACCAAGCCGCGCCCGGGTTGACCGCGCGGACGCTGTCCCGGTCGAGCCCGTAGCGCGCGGCGCGCCCGGGCGGGAAGTTGTGCAGCACCGCGTCGGCGCCGGCGAGCAGCGCGCGGCTGGAGCGCAGGCCCGCGTCGGTCTTGAGGTCGATCACGACCGAGCGCTTGTTGCGATTGAGCGCGTAGAAGTAGCGGCTCTCGCCGGGCTCGAACGGCTCATAGCGCCGCCAGGCGTCACCCGCGGGCGGCTCGACCTTGATCACATCGGCGCCGAGGTCGGCGAGCAGAAGGCCGGCGAACGGGCCTGCCACGTACTGCGCGTACTCGAGCACTCGCAGACCCTCGAGCGGCAGGGTCACGCCGGACACCCCAGGCCGCGCCGCGCGATCACGATGCGCTGCACCTCGGCCGCGCCGCCCGAGATCGTCGTCGCCACCGCCGCGCGGTGGAACGCCGCGACCCGGCCGCCCAGCGTGGCTGTCCCCTCCTCGACCAGCCCCGCCGGCCCGAGCAGCTCGACCGCGGCCGCCGCGACTCGCTGCATCAGCACCGCCACCGCGAGCTTCGCCATCGAGCTCTGCTCGCTTGCCGGCCTGTCCTCGCCGAGCAGTCGCGCGGCCCAGCGGCCGTGCAGCCGGGCGGCCTCGGCCTCCCCGCGCAGCCGCAGCAGCCGCGCGCGGTCGGCGCGCGTCTCGGCCAGCTCGTCGAGCCGGTCGAGCAGCCACAGCACGACGCCGACCTTCTCGCTCGTCACCCGCTCGTGGTCGAGCGTGCCCATCAGCACCGCCCAGCCGCCGTCGAGCGCGCCGACGAGCTGCTCGCGCGGGATCTCGACGTCCTGCAGCAGCACCTCGCCGAGCGTGCCGCCGCCGAGTGTCGTGTGCGCGCCGACCGTGATCCCGGGAGAGTCGAGCGGCGCCACGAGTACGGACAACCCGCGATGGCGCGCCTCGCCGGTGCGGACCGCGAGGTAGATCCAGTCGGCGACGTCGGCGCTAGACGTCCACAGCTTGCGGCCCGACACCACGAACCGGTCGCCGGCATCGCGCGCGGTGGTGCGCAGCGCGGCGAGGTCGGACCCGGCGTCGGGCTCGGAGAAGCCCTGGCAGAACAGCAGCCGCCCGGCGGCGATCTCGGGCAGCAGGCGCTCCTGCAGCTCGCGGCTCGCGAAGCGCAGCAGCGCGTTGCCGATCGTCTTGACCGACAGCAGGTAGCCGGAGAGCGGTAGCCAGTGGTAGCCGAAGCGCTCCTCGCAGGTCACCGTGTCGAGCGGGGAGCGCCCGCCGCCGCCGAGCCGCTCGGGCCAGTGCAGCCCGATCCAGCCGCCCGCGCCGAGCGCCTCGTAGGCGGTGCGGGAGTCGGCGTCGGAGGGCATCCCCTGCCAGCGCAGCTGCGGCTCGTCCGCGACCCGCGCGGCGAGCGCGGCGGCGAACGCGTCGGCCTCAGCGACCATGGGATGCACGGCCGGCCTCGAGCCGCGCCGCGATCTCGCGCAGCCGGCCCGCGAGCTCCACGCGGAACGCGCGGTTCGCGCGAGAGGTCGGGAGCGACACGTTGACCGCGGCACCGCCTGGCCAGGCGATCGGCACCGCGATCGCCGTGAGCCCGACCTCGTACTCCTCCCACGAGATCGCGATGCCGTCGCGCCTGATCCGTTCGAGCGCCGGTCGCAGCGCCTCCCAAGTCGTAGCCGTCGCCGGCGTGCGCTGCTCGTAGGGCTCCGGCCCCGCCGCGTCGCGCGCGGCGTCCTCCGGCAGCTGGGCCAGCAGGCACTTCCCGAGCGCGGTGCAGTGTGCCGGCAGGCGTAGCCCGACCGACGCCCGCGTGCTCAGCAGGCGGCTCCCGGACTCGCTCAGCAGGTAGACGATCTCGCCGTCCTGCAGCACCGCGAGGTTGACGGTCTCGCCCGTGTCCTCGGCGAGCCGCGCGAGATCCGCGCGGGCGATCTCCGGCAGCCGCAGGCCCGACAGCAGCGGCGGCATGAAGCGCGCGATCTCGAGCCCGAGCCGGAAGCGGCGCGTGCGCGGATCGCGGTCGAGGTACCCGCGCTCGGCGAGCACCGCGGTCAGCCGGTGGACGGTGGGGAGCGGAAGGCCGAGCGCCTCGGAGATCTCGGTCTGGGTCAGCTCCGGGCCGGCGCGCGTGAACAGCCCGAGGATGTCGAGCCCGCGGGCCAGCGTCCCGACGGAGGTTTCAGTCTGCGAAAGTACTTTTCGCATGCTGGATATGGGAGACTACCACCGCCCGCGTGCAGATCCGAACCGACTTCCCGTACCGGGTCCGGACCGTCGAACACCAGTGGATCCCGCTCTCCGACGGCTGCCGGATCGCCGCCCGCCTCTGGCTGCCCGAGGGCGCCGGTCAGGTGCCGGCGATCCTCGACGCCGTGCCGTACCGCAAGGGCGACGGCACCGCCGCGGGCGACGCGGCCTGGAACCGCTACTTCGCCGGGCACGGCTACGCGGGCGTGCGGATCGACCTGCGCGGCAGCGGCGACAGCGACGGCCTGATCGAGGACGAGTACACAGAGCAGGAGGCGGCGGACGTCGACGAGGTCATCGCCTGGCTCGCAGCCCAGCCGTGGTGCACGGGCGCGGTCGGGATGATCGGCGTCTCCTGGGGCGGCTTCGCCGCGCTCCAGGCCGCCGCGCGCAACCCCCCGGCGCTGCGCGGGATCGTCCCGATCCACGCCTCCGACGACCGCTACGCCGACGACGTGCACTACATCGGCGGCTGCGTGTTGGCGACCGACATGGTCCACTGGTCGACCTGCATGGCCGCGTACGCCGGGCAGCCGCCGGACCCCGCGGTCGTGGGGGAGAGCTGGCGCGACGCGTGGCGCGAGCGGGTGGAGCGGATGGAGCCGTGGGCGTCGACGTGGCTCTCGCATCAGCGCCGCGACGCGTACTGGCGCCAGGGCTCGGCGTGCGAGCGCTACGCCGACATCGCGTGCCCGGTGTTCGCGGTCGGCGGCTGGTCGGACGGGTACCGCGACATGGTGCTGCGCATGCTCGAGCACGTCGACGCGCCGGTGCGCGGCCTGATCGGGCCGTGGGGTCACACGGGTCCCGAGGCCGGAGAGCCCGGGCCTGCGATCGGATTCCTCCAGGAGGTCGTGCGCTTCTTCGACCATGCGCTGCGCGGCGAGGCGAACGGGTTCTTCGACGAGCCCGCGCTGGTGAGCTACATGCAGGAGCGGATCGGACCGGTGACGAGCTGCGCGGAACGGCCCGGGCGCTGGGTCGCCGATCCGGCGTGGCCGTCGCCGAACGTTTCGACCGGCGTCTTCGAGCTCGGTGCGGGGGGTTCCGTGCGCGGGCTGCAGCTCACCGGATCGGATGCCGGCGTCTGGTGCGGTGACGGCGGTCCCGCCGACCTGCCGGGCGACCAGCGGCCCGAGGACGGCGCGTCGATCTGCTGGGACCTCGATCCGCTCGGCGAGCGGACCGAGCTGCTCGGGAGCGTGGTCGCGGAGCTCGAGCTGGCGGCCGACCGGCCGTTCGCGCTCGTCGTCGCACGGCTGTGCGAGGTCGCGCCCGGCGGGGAGTCGACGCTGATCGCGCGCGGCGTGCTCAACCTCACGCACCGCGACGGACACGACCGCGTCGTGCCGCTGGTGCCCGGCGAGCCGGTGTCCGTGCGCGTGCCGATGCAGGCGACGGCGTACGCGGTGCCGGCCGGACATCGGCTGCGGCTCGCGATCTCACCGACGTACTGGCCGTGGGTCTGGCCGTCGCCCGAGCCGGTGACGCTGACCGCGACCGGCGGCCGGCTCGAGTTGCCGGTGCGGTCGCCGTCGGAGCTCGACGACAAGCTGCGGCCGTTCGGTCCGGCCGAGTCGGCGGCGGGGCTGCGCAAGGAGTACTCGCGCCAGGGCCGAACCGGCTGGATCGTGCACCGCGATCTCGCGGCGCAGGCCGTCGACGTCGAGTTCCCGTGGATCGACCACGTCCACACGCTGCCCGAGACCGGCACCGAGCTGGCCGAGCGCAACGTCGTCCACTACCGGCTGCGGGAGGGCGATCCGTTGTCGGCGTCGGTCGAGGCCGAGGTGGAGGTCGGGCTCGCACGCGGCGACTGGCGCACGCGGGTCGTCGCGCGGGGGGAGATGACGTGCACGCGCGAGTCGTTCCTGCTGACGGGGAGGCTCGACGCCTACGAGAACGGGGTGCGCCTGTTCGCGCGCGCCTGGATGCGCTCGATCCCGAGGGACGGCGGATGAGGTCGTACCCGTGGTCGTGGTACTCCTCGCCCGAGATCGCGGAGCTCGAGCGCGAGCGGATCTTCCGCCGCGCCTGGCAGTACGCCGGCCGGTACGAGGAGCTGACCGCTCCGGGCTCCTTCGCGGCGGTGACCGTCGGCGGGCTGCCGGTCGTGCTCACACGCGACCGCGACGACGCGCTGCGCGCGTTCGCGAACGTGTGCCGCCATCGCGGCTCGGTGGTCGCGTCGGGCGCGGGCGAGCGCGGGACGCTGCAGTGCCCGTACCACGCCTGGACCTACGGGCTCGACGGACGCCTGCGGGCGGCGCCGCGCGGGGACTTCGAGCTCGACGGGCTCGGCCTGGCGCCGCTGGCGGTCGGGCGCTGGGGGCCGTTCGTGTTCGTCAATCCCGACGCCGGCGCGCGGCCGCTGGCCGACGCGCTCGGCGATCTGCCGGCAGTCGTCGCGGAGCACGGGCTCGATCTGGCGTCGCTCCGCTTCCACCACCGCGTGGAGTACGAGATCCGCGCGAACTGGAAGATCGCGCTGGAGAACTACCTCGAGTGCTACCACTGCCAGATCAACCACCCGGGGCTCGTGACGGTGATCGACGATCGCCGGCTGGTGCTCGAGGCGCGCGGGCTGCGCGCGAGCCAGTTCAACCCGGCGCACCCCGACTTCGACGTGCGCGGCGGGCTGCGCGGCGCTCAGTTCCACCTGCTCTTCCCGTCGCTCAAGGTCAACGTCGAGCCCGGTCCGCCGAACCTCTCGATCGGCCCGGTCTGGCCGGTCGCGCCCGACCGCTGCCGCGGCTACCTCGACTACTTCTTCGCCCCGGACGCGGCCGAGGATTGGATCGCGGAGTTGCTGGAGTTCGACGACCAGGTCGGCGCTGAGGACACGCGTTTGGTCGAGGCCGCACAGGCCGGCGCGGGCAGCGGTCTCGTGCCGGAGGGGCGGCTGCTCGCTCACGACGAGCAGCTGATCGCGCACTTCCAGGCCTACGTGCGCGAACACCTAAAGAGGGACAGTCCCTCTTTAGGCACGAATCGTGGCATCATGTGATGATAAGATTGATGCAGCGGAAGGAAGTGGCAATGAGGACGACACTGGCGCTCGATGACGCGCTGCTCGCCGAGGCGCAGCGGCTGACCGGGGTGAAGGAGAAGAGCGCGCTGGTGCGGGAGGCGCTCAACGCACTGATCGAGCGCGAGAGCGCGCGCCGCCTTGCCCGCCTCGGCGGCACCGAGCCCGACCTGGACGCAATCCGGCGGAGACGATCGCCAGCCCCGTGATCCTGGTCGACACGTCGGTCTGGATCGATCATCTCCGTGACGGCGACCCGAAACTGGCAGCGCTCCTCGATCAAGGCACGGCGCTGGCGCACTCCTGGGTCACGGGAGAGCTCGCGCTCGGACACCTCCGCGGCCGGGCTGAGATCCTCCGATTGCTCGACCAGTTGCCGCAGGCGACGGTGGCGACGGCAGCGGAGCTGCGCGGGTTCATCGAGCGTCACGAGCTGTTCGGCGGCGGTATCGGCTACGTCGACGCACAGCTGCTCGCCGCGACGTTGCTGACGGGCGAAGCACGGCTGTGGACACGCGACCGCCGGCTACGCTCGGCAGCGGCGCGTCTCGGCGTCGCCTACGCGCCTACGTGAGCGGTCGACAATGCCGATGGACCGCGTCGCGTCAGGCGCGGGTCATCGCAGCAGTCCGCGAGAGATGACCACGCGCTGGATGTCCGATGTGCCCTCCTCGATCTCCTCGAGCTTGGCGTCGCGCATCCACTTCTCGACCGGGTACTCGCGCGAGTAGCCCCAGCCGCCGAGCGTCTGGACCGCGCCCCAGGTGCAGAACATCGCGGCCTCGGACGCGTGCAGCTTCGCCATCGCCGCTTCGGTCGTCGCGCGCTCGCCGCGGTCGAGCATGCGCGCGGCGCGCCAGGCGAGCAGCCGCGAGGCGTCCACGCGCAGCGCCATGTCGGCGATCCGGAACGCGACCGCCTGGTGCTCGGCGATCGGGCGGCCGAACTGGACACGCTCCTTCGCGTACGCCGTCGCGTACTCGGTCGCCGCGCGCGCGAGGCCGGTGGCGGCGGACGCGAGCGTGACGCGGGAGCGGTCGAACGTCTCCATCAGCCCGCGGAAGCCCTCGCCCTCCGCGCCGAGCCTGCGGTCGTCGGCGACGAAGCAGTCCTGCAGGAACAGCTCGGTGTTGACGATCGCGCGCTGGCCCATCTTGCGCACGGGCTCGCCGAACGAGAGGCCGTCGTCGTCGCGCTCGAGCAGGAACGCGGTCACGCCGCGATATCCGGTCCCGGGCGCGACCGTCGCGAACACGACGTAGGACCGCGCCACACCGCCGTTTGAGATCCATGCCTTCTGGCCGTTGAGCACATAGCCGCCGTCGACGCGCTTCGCGGTGGTGCGCATCGAAGCCGCGTCGGAGCCGGAGTCGGGCTCGGTCGTCGCCAGTGCGGTCATCGGAGGGTCTTCGGACGTCAGCGGGCGCAGCCAGCGCTCCTGCTGCTCCTGCGTGCCGAGCGCGAGCACCGGCTCGGCGAAGAACCCGTTCGACGTGATCAGGTTGCCGATACCGGAGCAGCCATGGCACAGCTCCTCCTGCACGAGGCAGCCGGTGAACGAGTCGGTCAGCCCACCCCCGCCGAGCTCCTCGGGCAGCATGAACGACGTCAGGCCGATAGCGGCGGCCTTGTGCCACAGGTCCCACGGCGTGCGCGTGTCGGCCTCGTCGACCGCGGCGGCCGCCGGCCGGATCTCGCGTGCCGCGAAATCGCGGCAGACGCGCTGGATCTCCTCCTGCTCGGGCGTCAGGTCGATCATGCGCGCAAGGTATCTCCCGGAGCGCACGGTATCTCCCGGAGCGCAGACGGGAGGCTGCCCAGCGCACGGTCGCGTGGCTCGACACGGTCAGCCGGACGTCGAGCACCGGATCGATTTCACGAGCGGGATAGCGGCCCCGGGCCTGTAGCTTGCGCCGCATGTCCGAGGCGCTGAGCGGTGGCGAGCTGGTCGTGCGCAGCCTGGCCGTGCACGGCGTCGAGGTCGTGTTCGGCATCCCCGGCACGCACAACCTGCCGCTCTACGCCCAGCTCGAGCGGCACGGCCTGCGCCACGTGCTGCCGCGCCACGAGCAGGGCGCCGGCTACGCCGCCGGCGGCTACGCGCGCGCGTCGGGCCGGCCGGGCGTGGCGATCACGACCGCCGGGCCGGCGCTGCTGAACGTGGCGGCCGCGGCGGGACAGGCGCAGTCGGACTCGGTTCCGCTGCTCGTGCTCGCGCCGGGGATGCCGCGCGCGCATCCGAGCGCCTCGAGCGGCTACCTGCACGAGATGCCGAGCCAGCAGCGGGCGATGAGCGGCGTGGTCGAGCGCAGCGTCCGGGTGATGAGCCACGCCGAGCTGGCGAGCGAGCTGGCGGCGGCGTTCACCGCGTTCAGGGTCGACCGACCGCGCGCGCGCTACATCGAGATACCGCTCGACCTGCTCGCGGAGGAGGCCGAGGCGGTGGTGCCGGCGCCGCAGCACTCCGGCCCGCCGGCACCGCCGAGCGCTGCTGTCGTGGCGGCGGTCGAGCTGCTGCGCGGCGCCGCGCGGCCGGGCATCGTGGCCGGCGGCGGCGCCGCCGGCGCGGCGGACGCGCTGCGCGCGCTGGCCGAGCGGCTCGGGGCGCCGGTGATCACCACGGCGAACGGCAAGGGCGCGCTGCCCGAGGACCACCCGCTGTCGCTCGGAGCGCGGCTCAACCTCCCGGCGGCACGAGCGTGGCTGGAGGGCTGCGACGTGGTGCTGGCGGTCGGGACCGAGCTCGGCGAGTCCGACCTGTGGGGGCCGCCCCCGCGGCTCGCCGCGCTCGTGCGCGTCGACCTCGATCCGCTCCAGGCACACGCGAACCACGTGGCGGCGGTCGCGGTGATCGGCGACGCGCGCCCCGCGCTGGAGGGGATGGTCGAAGCGCTCGACGGCGCCGCTGCCTCGCGGCAGGGCGCCGCCGGCGGGTCCTCGTCGGCCGCCGGTTCGCCGGCGGGCGCCGCCGGCGCTGGGACCGCGGCCGAGATTCGCGCGCGGCTCGAAGCCGAGTACCGCGCGCAGGCCGCCCGATGGCTCGACTGGCTCGCCGCGCTCGACCGCGTGCTGCCCGACGACGCGATCGTCGTCGGCGACAGCGCGATGTGCTGCTACTACGGCGCGCTCGGCGGCCTGCCTGTCCAGCGGCCGCGCTCGTTCCTCTACCCGGCCGGGTTCGGCACGCTGGGCTACGCCGTTCCGGCGGCGCTCGGCGCGAGCATCGGCGCGCCCGACCGGCCGGTGCTCGCGCTGTCAGGCGACGGCGGGCTGATGTTCACGGTCGCCGAGCTCGCCTCGGCGGCGGCGCTGCGACGACCGCTGCCGGTGGTCGTGTTCGTCAACGAGGGCTACGGGGAGATCCGCAACGAGATGCACGATGCGGCCTTCGCGCCGGTCGGCGTCGACATCCCGCCGCCCGACCTGTCCGGGCTCGCACGCGCGCTCGGCTGCGAGGGCGAGGCCGTCGCGCAGCCGGACGAGCTCGGCGCCGCGGTCGCCGCCGCGTTCGGGCGCGCGACGCCCACGCTGATCACCGTCCCCGAGGCGCCCCGATGAAGCCGCCGTACCTGAGCGTCACCTGGCACGACCCCGTGACCGGCCGCGCCGGCTATCTCGTGATCGACCGCCTGATCGACGGCGCGGCGGGCGGCGGCCTGCGGATGCGCGACGGCTGCACGCTGGAGGAGGTCGTCGACCTCGCGCGCGCGATGAGCCTGAAGGAGGCGGTTTCGTATGACCCGGGCGACCGCTACACGCCGTTCGGCGGGGCGAAGGGCGGCGTCGACTGCGACCCGTACGACCCCGATGCGACGGGCGTGCTGCGCCGCTACGTCGAGGCGATGCGCCCGTACCTCGAGCGCCACTGGGCGACCGGAGAGGACTTCGGTGTGCGCCAGGACACGCTCGACCGGGTCTTCGCGGAAGTGGGGCTGCGCTCATCGATCGAGGCCGCGCTGCTGCGGCTCGACGATCCCGAAGCAGGTCTGGCGCGGCTCCGAGCCGGGTTCGCGGTCGACGACGACGGGATCGGGCTGGCGGAGGTGGTCGGCGGCTACGGCGTCGCCGAGGCGGCGCTGGCGGCGCTCGAGCGTCTCGGCCTCGCGCCGGACGCGACGCGCGCCGTCATCCAGGGCTTCGGCTCGATGGGCGGCGCGACCGCACGCTATCTCGCCCGTCGCCGGCGTGCGCGTGGTCGGGATCGCCGACCGCGAGGGCCTGATCGCCAACCCCGACGGCCTCGACGTCGAGCGGCTGCTGAGCGCGCGCGACGCCCACGGCGCGATCGATCGCGCCGCGCTGCGCCCCGGCGATGACCAGCGCCCCGGCGCGGACTGGGTCGCGCTCGACGCCGAGCTGCTCGTCCCCGCCGCGATGTCCTACGTGATCGGGCCGGACGAGGCCGAGCGCGTGCGCGCGCGCGTGATCGTGGAGGCGGCCAACGTCGCGACGCTGCCGGAGGCCGAGCCGCGACTGGCCGGGCGCGGCGTCGTGGTAGTGCCCGACTTCGTCGCGAACCTCGCGACCAATGCGTGGTGGTGGTGGACGCTGTTCGGCGACGTCGAGCCCGAGCGCGACGCGTCGCTCGCGAAGATCGCGGCGACGATGCGACGGCTCGTCGGCGAGCTGCTCGACCGCGCCGCCGCCGAGTCGATCCTCCCGCGCACGGCGGCGACGGCGATCGCCGGCGAGAACCTCGCACGGCTCGGGGCCAAGTAGTCCCGTGCGCCGCACGATCGTCATCGGCGCCGGCGTCGTCGCGCAGTTCTGGCTCGGCCCGCTGCGTGAGCGCGACGACGTCGAGCTGGTCGGGCTCGTCGACCCCGACGAGGCGCGCGCCGCGCAGGCCGCGCGCGCGCACGGCGTCACCGCCCCGGTGTTCGGCGGGCTCGACGAGGCGCTCAGCCGCACCGGCCCCGACCTCGCGGTCGTGCTGACCCCGCCGGCACTGCACCGCCCGGTGATCGAGCGTGTGCTCGCGGCCGGCTGCGACGTGCTGTGTGAGAAGCCGCTCGCGGACACGGTCGCGGACGCCCGCGCGATCGTCGCCGCGGCCGACGCCGCCGGCCGCGCGCTCTCGGTCATGCAGAACCGGCGCCACCACCCGGCGATCGTGCGGCTGCGCGAGGGGATCGCGGGCGGCGCGCTCGGCGAGCTCGTCCAGCTCTGCGCCGACATGTTCATGGCGCCGACGCGCGAAGTCGCGCACCTCGTCGGCGAGCCGCATCCGCTGCTGATCGACGTGGGGATCCACACGTTCGACCAGGCGCGCTTCCTAGCCGCCGCCGAGCCCGTCGCCGTGGTCTGCCACGAGCTCGATCCGCCGCACTCGCGCTACGACGGCGCGGCCGTCGCGGTGTGCACGTTCGAGTTCGGCGACGGGAGCCTGTTCAGCTACCGGGGCAGCTGGCTCGCGCACGGCTTCGAGACGTCGTACGACGCCGCGTGGCGGATCGTCGGCGCGCGCGGCACTGCTGTCTGGGACAGCGTCGGGACGCCGCGCTACGCCATCTCCGCCGGGCCGGGCGAGGAGTGGCCCACCGAGCCGCCGCGCGACAGGACCGGCCACGCTGCGGCGATCGACGTGCTGCTCGACTCGCTCGCGGCCGGGCGCCCGGCGCCGACGAGCGGTGCCGAGAACTTGAACAGTCTCGCGATGGTCTTCGCCGCGATCAGGAGCGCGGACGAGCGGCGCCGGGTCACGATCGCCGAGATTCTCGAGGGCTGAGCGCGGCGCTCCGCGATCGCTCGTGCGCGGGGTCGGCCGGAGCGATAGTTTTCGATCGCATGACCGATCGGAGCCAGACCGAGGAGTTCGTGCAGGAGTGGCGCAACGCCGCGTACAACTGCTACAGCTCCGGTCACAAGTTCTGCCGCGAGGTCTGCCCGGTGATGCAGGTCGAGCGCAACGAATCGTGGACGCCGACAGCGTTCCACGCGAACGTCGTCGCGATGGAGAAGGGCGAGCTCGAGCTCGCCGAGGTCGCCGCCGACTACGTGAACTGCACGCAGTGCGGCGCGTGCGAGCTGCGCTGCCCGAACACGCTGTTCACGGGCGACTTCTACCGCTTCCGCACGCGCACCGTGGACCTCGTCAAGGCGGTCCGCGGGCTGGCCGTCGACCAGGGCATCCACCAGCCCGGCTACCAGCGGTGGAACCTGCTGACCGACGAGCGCCGGCACGAGCCGGTGCTCGGCGAGGCGGACAGCGGCGTGCCCGTCGACCAGGCGCACGTCGCCGACTGGGCGGCCGGCCTCGACATCCCGACCGGCGGCGAGACGATCCTGTTCGTCGACTGCGAAGCGGCGTTCTACCGCACGTCGGTCCCACGCGCCGTCGCGCAGATCCTCAAGCAGGCCGGCATCGAGTTCGGCCTCATGCGCGAGCAGTGGTGCTGCGGCGGCCCGGCCGCGGAGATGGGCTACGTCGAGCAGGCCAAGCGCTTCGCGCGCCACAACCTGGACGACTGGCGCGCGTCCGGCGTCCGCCGGGTGATCGTGCTCGACCCGCACGACTACATCACGTTCACCGAGGACTACCCGGCCTACTTCGGCGAGGAGTACGACGACGTCGAGATCGTGCTCGCGCTAGAGCTGTTCGCGGAGCTGATCCGCGACGGCAAGCTCACGCCGAGCAAGCCGATCGAGCGCACGATCACCTACCACGACCCGTGCCGGCTGAACAAGCGCAAGGGCATCTGGCAGGAGCCGCGCGAGATCCTGCGCGCGATCCCCGGGCTCGACTTCCGCGACGTCGACCGCGTCACCCAGTGGTCCTACTGCTCGGGCGCCGGCGCCGGGTTGTCGGTGGAGAAGCCCGAGGTGACCGCCAAGATCAGCGCGCGGCGGATGGAACGCGCCGCCGAGCTCGAGGTCGACACGCTCGTCTCCGCCTGCCCGTGGTCCGAGCGCCCGCTCTCCGAGGCCGGCGAGCAGCGCCAGATCGGCGTGGTCGACATCCACGAGCTGCTCGCCGAGTCGCTGGGGCTCGCATGAGCGTCGCCGCCGGAATCGACGACCGCGCGCTCGAGGAGCTCGCCCAGCTGCTCGGCCCCGACCACCTGCTCACCGCGCGCCCCGCGCGCTTTCACCGCGCGCGCGTCCCCGCGCCGTTCCCCGTCCACCGCTGGGCCGAGCACGTCCCCGACGCCGTCGTGCTCCCGGGCAGCACCGAGGAGGTGGCGGAGATCGTCCGGATCGCCAATCGTCACAAGATCCCGGTCGTCCCGCGCTCCGGCGGCACGGGCCTGACCGACGGGGCGGTCCCGCTGCGCCACGGCATCCTGCTCGACCTCAAGCGGCTGGATCAGATCCACGAGCTCGACCTCGAGAACCGCACCTGCACGGTCGGCGCCGGCATGAACATGCTCAAGCTCAACGAGCAGCTCGCGAGGCATGGCCTGATCTATCCCGACGACCCCGCCTCCTACCCGTGCTCGCTCGTTGGCGGCCGGATCGGTACGAGCGGCTGGTCGCTGATCGGCTCGCGCTACGGCCACACGCGCGATCTCGTATTGAGCTTCGTGCACGTGCTGCCGACCGGCGACGTCGTCCGCTTCGGCGACGGCGGCGGGGCCAAGGTGTCCAAGAGCTCGACGGGCTACACGCTCAAGCCGCTGTTCATGGGCCACCAGGGCACGCTCGGCGTCGCGACCGAGGCGACGCTCAAGCTTTACCCTAAACCTGAGGCTGAGTTCTCGCCGTTCTGGGCGTTCGAGGACTACGACACCGCGTACCGCGCCCTGCGCGAGATCGTGCGGACCGACTGCGCCACGTTCGCAGGCGCCGTGCTGTTCGACGAGTTCAAGGTCGCCTATCTCCGGCGCGACGACGAGGCCTACATCCCGCAGCCCGAGAATGTGAAGGCGCTCGTCTGCGCGGTGCTCTACGGCAACGACGACGAGGTGCGCGCGGGCGGCAGGCGGCTGATGAGGACCGCGCGCGAGAACGGCGCGCGCTACCTCGGCGACGAGATATCGCAGGGCGACTGGGCCGCGCGCCACGACCGCTATGCGACGCCGCTGCACGGCCGAACCAAGGCCGGCCAGGTCGTGCCGATGAGCTGGCACTGCGAGGACGCCGCGATCAACTGGACCGAGCTGCCGGCCGTCAGCCGCAAGTGGCACGACATCGTCGCCCGCCTGCGCGAGCGCACCGACGTGTTCGACGACTGGGGCATGTTCGCCTACACGAGCGGCCGCACCGGCGTCGACTACCTGACCGAGATCGACGTCGGCATCTGGGAGCAGGAGCTCGACGACGAGACCTGGGCGCTGTGGGTCCAGGCCAAGAAGGACATCGCCGCCGTCGCGGTCGAGCACGGCGGCTCGATCAGCGCCTGCCACGGCGCCTGCCGCGAGGGCGAGGCCGACGTCGTCCCGCTCGAGCTGGGCGGCGGCTTCGATGTCATGAAGCAGCTCAAGCGCACGCTCGACCCGAACAACATCATGAACCCGGGCAAGTACCTGCTCGACGCCGCTTACGAGGAGGACCGCCCGTGAAGCCGTACCGCCGCGCCGAGCAGCAGAGCCCGCCGCCGCCTCGGCGCATGAGCGACGTGGCGATCATGCGCTTCGAGCACATCTTCGAGGTCGATCCGCGGCTGATGGAAGAGCACGTCCGCCAGCAGAACTTCCCGAACTGGGACACGCAGCGGATCGCGGCGAGCCGGCTCGACCACCTGGACTGGATGCACCGCCACTGGGCCGATTCCGTCGTATCCGGAGAGGAGCTACTCGATGACTGATGGGAACGGCGCGATGCGCTTCAGCTACGTCATGCTGCCGGACTATCCGTTCGCGGACTCGATCGACATGATCAGGACCGCCGACGAGCTCGGCTTCCACGCGGTCTACTCGGTCGACGAGACCTGGCACAAGGACTGGGCGGTGCTGTTCGCCGCCGCGGCGGACAAGACGCAGCGCATCCGCTTCGGCCCGAACGTCACGCACGTGTTCCTGCGCGAGCCGACGCTGATCGTCCAGCAGCTCGCGACGCTCGACGAGCTCACGAACGGCCGCGTCGAGGCGGTCGTCTCGACCGGCAACTTCGGGCTGATGCACCAGTACCACGTCGACTGGGCCGCGCGCAAGCCGCTCTCCCGGCTGAAGGAAGCGCTGTTCGTGATGCGCACGTTCCTCGACGACGGCAAGATCGACTTCAAGGGCGATTTCTTCGAGTACTCCGGCCTGTTCACCGCCGCCCGTCCGGTGCAGGAGCGGATGCCGCTGCTGATGGGCGGGATGAAGGGGCCGCGCTCGTTCATCACCGCGGGCGAGATCGCCGACGGGATGCACCACGCGCTGTCCTACTCGCGCGAGGCATACGACTACGTCGTGGAGAACGTCCGCAAGGGCGCCGACCGCGCGGGGCGCAACTTCGACGATCTCGACATCGGCGCCTGGGTGGTCACCGTCGTGGCCGAGGATTCTGCCGCCGCGAAGCGCGCCGCGCGCATCCTGGTCGCGTTCTACATCTCCTCGATGCCGGAGGAGCAGCTCGCGCGCCACGGGATCGAGCTCGCCGAGGTGCAGCCGGTGGTGGACGCGCTCGGCGCCGGCGACGTCGCGGGGGCGATCAAGCTGTTCACGCCCGAGCTGGCCGAGCGGCTGTCGGTCGCCGGCACGCCCGAGGAGTGCGTCGAGAAGATCAAGACCGACATCGCGCCGGCCGGCGTCAACCACATGATCCTGGCGCTGACCGACGCGCACCTGGTCGAGTTCTTCTCCGGCGAGAAGGTCGAGAACGTGCCCGACGTCAACGGGCAGCTCAAGCTCGTCGCCGACCGCGTGATGCCGGCGTTCAGCTGAGCATGGATTTCGCCTACACCACCGAGCAGCTCGAGCTGCGCAGCCGCGCCGCGGCGCTGGCCGCCGACATCATGGTCCACGAAGAGGCGTGCGAGGAGGGAGGCGGCCTCCCGCCGGACGTCCACGCGCAGGTCGCCGAGCGCGTCCTGCACCACGGGCTCGCAGCGATCAACATGCCCGCCGAGTGGGGCGGCGCGGGCCTGGGCGTGCTCGACCAGGTGATCGTGCAGGAGCAGCTCGGCCGGCTCACCAACGCGCTGTGGGACATGGTCTGGCGCCCGGCGAACGCGCTGCGCGCCTGTGACGACGGGCAGCGCGAGCGCTACCTGCTGCCCGGCATCCGCGGCGAGCGGCGCGACTGCGTCGCGGTGACCGAGCGCGACGCGGGCTCGGACCCGAGCGCGATCGCCACCACGGCCGAGCGCGTCGACGGCGGCTTCGTCGTCAACGGCGAGAAGTGGTTCGTGACGGTGGGCGACGTCGCCGACTACCTGATCGTGCTCGCCAACGTGCTGCCCGAGCGCGCGCCCACGATGTTCCTGATCGACAAGGACACGCCGGGCGTGACCGTGCTGCGCACGCCGCGCTACATGCACACGTTCGTCTACGAGCACCCCGAGTTCGGCTTCAGCGACGTGCGTGTGGGCGCGGACGCCGTGCTCGGCGGGATCGGCCAGGGCTACGAGCTGACGCGCGACTGGTTCGTCGAGGAGCGGCTGATGATCGGCGCGCGCGCGATCGGCGCGGCCGAGCGCGCGCTGCGGGTCGCGACCGAGTGGGCGGGCGAGCGCGTGCAGGGCGGAGGCCCGATCGTCGGTCACCAGCTGATCCAGGGCATGATCGCCGACAGCGTCGTCGACATCGCGACGAACCGCGCGCTCGTGCACCAGGTGGCCTGGGAGGCCGACCACGGTCTGCCGCGCAAGCTGCTGCACGCCAAGGCGGCGGTCGTGAAGCTGGCTGCGGCCGAGGCGGCGGGCCGTGTGATCGACCGCGCCGTCCAGATCCTCGGCGGCCGCGGCTACATGCGCGAGAACCCGTGCGAGCGGCTCTACCGCGACATCCGCGTGGACCGGATCTGGGAGGGCACGTCGGAGATCCAGCGGCTGATCATCGGCAACGAGGTCGGCAAGCGCGGGCTCGACGGCGTGCTGGCGTTCGGGCTCGAGGCGCCGGTCGCCGAGCTGGCCTCGTGATGGCGGAGATCACGGTGACGTTGGAGCCCTCGGGCGAAGCCTATGTGGCGCTGGTGGTCGGGGCGCCACCGGAGGTGCGCGACTCGGTGGCGCTCGACGCGCTGGAGGAGGCCGACGCGATCCCCGCGCTCGACCGGCTCGTGCTGGACTTCGATCATTACGGCCGGCTCGTCGGACTGCGGATCGCGGGTTCGGCGCACTCGATCCTCGCGCCGTCCCTGTTGGAGTCGGCCGCAAGCGAGAGCTGATTCAGATCAGCGTGTAGCGAACCGCTGACGATGCCCTCCCCGACGTCTCCTCCTCCTGGGTGGACTCGCCGCTGATGGTCGCCTAGAACTGGCGTGGCGCGCAAGCTGACAGGATGCCGCGCATGGAATATCGCCACCTCGGAGCGTCCGGGCTGCGCGTGTCGGCGCTCGGACTGGGCACGATGACGTTCGGCGGGCGCGACCGGTTCGCCTACGTCGGCTCCACGGACTCCAATGCCGCGACGCGCCAGCTCGACATGTGCCTGGACGCCGGCATCAACTTCGTCGACACCGCCGACGTCTACTCGGGCGGGCTCTCGGAGGAGATTCTCGGTGCGGCGATCAAGGGCCGGCGCGACGGCATCGTGCTGGCGACGAAGGCGCGGATGCGGATGGGCGACGGCCCGAACGACGCCGGGCTCTCGCGCCGCCACCTGATCGCCGCGTGCGAGGCGAGCCTGCGCCGGCTCGGCGTCGATCACGTCGACCTCTACCAGGTGCACGAGTGGGACGGCGTGACGCCGCTGGAGGAGACCCTCGGCGCGCTCGACACGCTCGTGCAGTCCGGCAAGGCCCGCTACATCGGCTGCTCCAACTATGCCGGCTGGCAGATGACGAAGGCGCTCGGCGTGTCGGAGCGGCGCGGCTTGCAGCGCTTCGTCAGCCAGCAGGTCTACTACTCGCTGCAGTCACGCGACGCGGAGTACGAGCTGATCCCCTCGGCGATCGACCAGGGCGTCGGGATCCTCGTCTGGAGTCCGCTCGCCGGCGGCCTGCTGTCGGGCAAGTACCGCCGCGATCAGCCGCCGCCGGCCGGATCGCGCCAGCTCACCGAGTGGAACGAGCCGCCCGTCCGCGACGAGGACCAGCTCTACCGCATCGTCGACGCGCTCGTCGAGATCGCGGCCGCGCGCGGCGTCTCGGCCGCGCAGGTCGCGCTCGCCTGGCTGCTCGGCCGCCCCGGCGTCGCCTCGGTGATCGTCGGCGCGCGAACCGAGGAGCAACTGGCCGACAACCTGGCGGCGGCCGGGCTGGAGCTGGACGACACCGACCGTGCGCGGCTCGACGAGCTCAGCGCGCCGCCGCTGCTGTACCCGTTCTGGCACCAGGCCGCGACGGCCGCGGACCGCCTGGGGCCTGGCGACCGCGCGCTGTTGGATCCGTACCTCGGCTAGGCGAGGCGTTCCGCGAGCCGGTCGAAGAACGCGCCCCAGCCGTGCTGCGCGCGCAGGTACTCCTCGGCGGCCATGTTCCCGCGCTGCTCGAAGCGCATCTCCGTCGTGCCGTCGCCCAGGTCGTGCAGGTCGACGATGATGAGCTCATAGTCGTCGTGTCCGGGCTGGTCCGTGATCGTGAACACCAGTCGCGCGGGCTCGACGACTTCTTGGAACTCGCCCTTCCAGTGGATCTCGTGCGCGCCCGCGAGCATGGTCGCGCTCCACCTGCCGCCCTCCCTGACGTCGAACGACATCGTCGAGGCGGGAACCTGGCCGTCCGCGCCGCCGAACCAGTCCGCGAAACGCTCCGGCTCGGTCCACTCCTTCCACAGGCGCTCGCGCGGCGCGTCGAAGACGCGCACGGTCCTGAAGCCTGCGGGTTCAATCATCCAGGCGCTCCTCGAGCCGATCGAAACTCGCCTCCCAGAAGCCACGGTACCGCTCGAGCCAGTCGACCGCCTCCTTCAGCCGCGCCCCCTCGACGCGCGATCGCCTGAACTGCGCCGTGCGCTCGCGCGTGATCAGGCCGGCGTGCTCCAGCACCCTGAGGTGGTTCGAGACCGCCTGCATGCTGATCGGGAACGGCTCGGCCAGCTCGCCGACCGTGGCTTCTCCCTCGGCGAGCCGGCCCAGGATCGCGCGGCGCGTCGGGTCGGCGAGCGCCGCGAACGTGCTGCTGAGCTGGTCGACGGCCATCGTGTACTCTACCTCTCAATTGCTAAAACGATCACTTTAGTCCTCCGCTACGGCGGAGGACGGGAGGCGCATCATGGGAAGGATCGTGGTAACGGAGTTCATCTCGCTCGACGGCGTCGTGGAGGACCCCGGCGGCGCCGAGAAGTTCCGCCATGGCGGCTGGGCGTTCGAGATCGAGCGCGGGGCGGAGGGCGACGCGTTCAAGCTCGACGAGACGCGCGGTTCGGATGCGCTGCTGCTGGGCCGGAACACGTACGAGGGGTTCGCCGACGCGTGGCCGCAGCGAGACGGGGAGTTCGCCGACAAGTTCAACGCCATGCCGAAGTACGTCGTCTCGGCGACGCTCGAGGCGCCCGACTGGAACAACACCACGGTGGTGGGCACGGACCCGGTCGCTGCGGCCGAGCGGCTCAAGCAGGACATCGATGGCGAGATCGTCATCCACGGCAGCGTGAGCGTCGTCCAGGCGCTGCTCGAGGCGGGGCTCGTCGACGAGCTGAGGCTGATGGTCTATCCCGTGGTGCTCGGCGACGGGAAACGCCTGTGGGACTCGTTGAGCGACAAGCGCACGCTGCGGCTGAAGGACTCCGCGACGGTCGGCGAGGGCGTCTCGATCCTCGTCTACGAACCCGTCTAGGTTTCGAACGAGCCGGTGGCGTCGCGGTGCTCGGGCGTCTGGGCGAGCGCTGCGTAGGCGAGCCGCTCGAGCGCCAGCGCGGCGTCGTCGGACGCGCCGGGCGTCGCGTCGATCACCTGCTTGGCCAGCGCGACCGCGACCGGCGGGAGCGCGGCCAGCCGCTCCGCCAGCGCCAGCGCGCGCGGCAGCGACTCGCCCTCGGCGACGACCTCGGTCACCAGGCCGAGGTCCCGTGCCTGCTCGGCGTCGATCCGGTCGCCGAGCAGGATCAGCTGTTTGGCGCGCGCGGTGCCGAGCAGTCGCGTGAGCCGCAGCGTGCCGCCCGAGCTCGGCAGGATTCCGATGCCGACCTCGGGCAGCCCGAACGATGCGCCGGCCTCGGCGACGCGGAAGTCGGTCGCGAGCGCGAGCTCGAAGCCGCCGCCGAGGCAGTAGCCGGCGATCGCGCTGACCGTCGGCTGCGGCAGCCGTGCGACCCGCTCGTACACGCCGCCCGTCTCGCGGTAGTAGGCGACGATCGCCGCCGGGTCGAGGTCACGCAGCTCGTTCACGTCGGCGCCGGCCGAGAACGCGCGCGGGCCGCCGGTGATGACGATGCAGGCGCTCTCGCGCACGTCGGGGCGGTCGAGCGCCGCGCCGAGCGCGCCCTCGAGCGCGGAGGAGAGAGCGTTGAGCTTGTGCTCGCGGCGCAGCGCGATGACCGCGACGGGGCCCGCGCGCGAGACGTCGACGAGGGCGTCGTTCACGAGACCGCTCCGACCAGCCTTCCGGCCGTGGCGAGCTCGAGCCGCGCGTCCAGCCCCAGCGCGCGGTCCGGCAGCACCAGCAACGGGTTGACCTCGATCGCCGCGATCTCCGGGTGCTCGGCCGCCACCCGCGAGAGCGCCGCGAGCGCGGAGGCGGCGGCGGCCACGTCGAGCAGCGGTCGTCCGCGCGCGCCGTGCAGCAGCGGCGCGGTGCGCAGCGAGCCGAGCAGCGCCAGCGCGCGGTCCTCGTCGACCGGGGCGAGCGCGACCGCGACGTCGTGCAGGAACTCGGTGAACAGTCCGCCGAGCCCGACGAGCGCGATCGGGCCGAAGCGGGCGTCCCAGCGCGCGCCGATCAGCAGCTCGACTCCGTCCGCCACGGGCGCCATCGCCTCCACGCTGTAGGCCGCGGGCGCCAGCCGGGCGTGGATGTCGGCGAACGCGGCGCGCAGCGCGCCCTCGTCGCGGAGCCCGAGCGCGATCCCGCCGGAGTCGGACTTGTGCAGCAGCCCGAGCGCTTTCAGCGCGACCGGGTAGCCGAGCTCACGTGCCGCGGCCGCCAGTTCGTCCGCCGGGGTGTCAGCGCGCGCCGTGGGCGCGTCGGCTGCCCGCGGGGCGGAATCCGCCGCGTCGTCCACGGCGACCGTGCGTGCCGGGGCGAACGAAACGCCGGCGTCCGCGAGCAGCGCGCGGGCGAGCGCGTAGCCCTCGGCGGGGTCGGTCGCGCCGAGCGGGATCGGGTCCGCCGCGGGCGGCAGCTCGGGCACTCCGTCCGGCCCGTGCTCGCCGCGCGCGGCCAGCCGTGCGCACACCTCGACGGCGCGCTCGATCGAGCGGTAGACCGGCACGCCGCGGCGGCGCAGCATCCCCGAGACCGTCGAGTGCGGGTGCATCGTCTGCACGACCAGCGGCCGGCCGGTGACCTGCGAGGCGTCGGCCAGCGCCTCGGCAGCCGACGCCTCGCCGCGTTCGAGCGTCTCGCCGTACTCGCTGTAGCCGCCGAAGTAGCCGGTGATGAGCACGGCGTCGACCTCGCCCGAGCGCAGCAGCGCGCCCCCCGTGCGGTCGAACGTGCGGATGTCCTGCTCGCCGCCGCCGGCGAGGTCGATCGGGTTCGAGATCGCGGCGGTGGGCGGCAGGCCCGAGCGCAGCTCGGCGGCCAGCGCGTCGTCGAAGCGCGGCAGCTGCAGCCCCGCACGCTGCAGCAGCGAGGTCGCGATCCCGGCGTGCCCGCCGCCGTCGGCCAGCACCCCGACGCGCCGCCCGCGCATCGGCCCGGCGCGCAGCAGCCCGTCCGCGACGTCGATCAGCTCCTGCGGCGCGCGTACGCGCTCGATCCCCGCCGCGCGGCAGGCGGCATCGATCGCCGCGCTGTCGGACGCGAGCGCGCCGGTGTGCGACGCGACCGCCCGCGCGGTCGCCTCGGAATGCTCGATCGCCATCAGCAGCACCGGCTTGCCCGCGCGCGTCGCCGCCTCGGCCGCGGCCGCGAACGCGCGGCCGTCGCGGAAGTCCTCGACGTAGACCGCGATCAGCTCGGTGCCGTCGTGCTCGGCGAGGTTGCCGATCAGTTCGGCCACCTGCACGTCGGCCTGGTTGCCGACCGAGACGAAGCGCGAGAACCCGAGCCCGGCGTCGGCGGCGATCATGCCGATCTCCAGCGCGAGGTTCCCGCTCTGCGAAATCAGCCCGATCGGACCGTGCGGGAGGTCGTTGGAGACGAGCACGAGCTCGGCGCCGGCGTCGAACACGCCGAGGCAGTTCGGCCCGAGCAGCACGACGCCCGCCTCGTGGGCGCGCGCGGCGAGCGCGCGGTCGCGCGCTCCGCCGGCATCGCCGTCGGCCTCCCCGGCGGTGATCACGATCAGCGCGCGCACTCCCGCCGCGATCGCGTCGTCGACGGCCCGCTCGAGCGCGGCCGGCGGCACCGCGAGCACGGCGAGCCCGGGCCGCGCCGGCAGCTCCGCGAGGGAGCGGTACGCGGGTCGGCCCATCACCTCGCCGCCGCGGCGGTTGACGAGGTAGACCGGCCGCCGGCGCTCGCCGCGCAGCGCGCCGCGGGCCAGCCAGTTGCCCCACTTGACCGGGTCGTCCGACGCGCCGACGATCGCCACGCCGTCGGGCTCGAACAACGGCGTGAGGTCGCGCGTCACGAGCCGGCCTCCGGCGGGTGGGCGAGATCGCGCGTCGTGTCAACGGGCGGCGGCGGCTCGCCGATCCCCCAAGCGTCGGCGCCGCCGTCGACCGCGATCGTGGTGCCGGTCACGTACGCGCCGCCTGCCGAGGCCAGGAACGCGATCACGGCGGCCACCTCCTCGGGGCGCCCGAGCCGGCCGAGCGGCACGCTGCGCGCCCATCCCTCGATCGCCGCCTCGTCGTAGCCGTCGAGCCCCTCGGTCGCGATCGTGCCCGGCGCCACGCACACGCTGCGGATCCCGTAGCGGCTCCACTCCAGCGCGAGCCCGCTCGCCAGGTTCGCCACCGCGGCGCGCCCCGCGGCCGCGTGCGCAAAACCCGGGATCCCGCGCAGCGGGCTGAACCCGAGGAACACGATCAGCCCGCCGCCGCCGGGGATCATCGCCCGGGTCGCGACGGTCCGCGTCAGGCTCCAGACGGCGTCGACGGTCGCGCGCTCCACCGCCCGCCAGCCGCCGTCGCTGATCTCCTCCGCCGGCGCCGTGAACTGCCCGCCGGCGTTGTTGACCAGCACGTCGAGCCCGCCGAACCGCTCCAGCGTCGCGGCCACGACGCGCTCGACGTCGTCCGCCTCGCGCAGGTCGGCGGGCACGGCAAGCGCGTCGGCTCCGATCTCGGCGACCACGCGCGCGAGCGGCTCCTCGCGCCGTCCGCAGACCACCACGCGCGCGCCGCTGGCGGCCAGCTCGAGCGCGGTCGCGCGGCCGATCCCGGTGCCGCCGCCGGTCACGAGGGCGACGCGGCCGGCGTTCGCATCCGGCCGCAGGGGAGAGCGATAGGAGTTCATCCGGCTGGCGCGCGTTCGATGCTGGGATTCTAGGTTCGGTGCAGCACGAGCATCGCGCGGTCGTCCGTCGTCGTCCCGTGCGCGAACGCTTCCAGCGTGGCGGAGAGCGATGCGATCAGCGCGTCGGGCTCGGCCGGCGCGGCGTCGACGGCCGCGATCAGGCGCGCGTCGCCGAACCGGTCGTCGGCGCCCGGCAGGTCGGTGACGCCGTCCGTGTAGAGCAACAGCGTGTCGCCGGGCGCGAGCCGAGCGGTCACGTCCATCGCGGGCTCGTAGTCGTGCACGGCGCCGAGCAGCATCCCGGTCGTCCCTAGCTTCTCCACGCGCTCGGCGCGCTTGAGCAGCGGCAGTGGATGCCCGCCGACCGCGAGCGTGAACTCGCCGCCGCGCAACAGCCCGCAGACCATCGTCACCGGCGCGAGCCGCGGACGCTGGCGCAGCGCCCGGTGGACCTGCGCGAGCACGGCCGACGGACGCCCGTCGAACGCGGCGGCGGTCCGCGCTGTGTAGCGGACCAGCGACGTCAGCGCCGCCGCCCGCACGCCCTTGCCCGTGACGTCGCCGAGCACGACGAGGTGACCGTCCTCGACCGGGAACACGTCGTAGAAGTCGCCGCCCACCTCGGCGCCTCGCTGTCCGGGGTGGTAGTCGGCGGCGAGCTGCCAGCCCGGGACGTCGGGCAGCTCGTCCGGCAGCAGGCTGGCCTGCAGCGTCTGCGCGACCTCCGAGCGCTCGGTGTACAGGCGCGCGTTCTCGATCGCGGTCGCCGCGCGTGCGGCGAGCTCCTGCGCGAACACGAGGTCGCGCTCGGAGTACCGCCGTCCGCTGTCGGAGAACAGGAACGTCATCGCCCCGAACGTGCGGCCGCCGCTCTTCATCGGAACGGCCATCACCGAAGTCAGTCCCAGATCCCGCAGCGCGGCGAGCCGCGCGTCGGTGCGCGCCCCCGCGGCCAGCCGCTCGGGGGAGACCTCCGCGATCAGCTGCGGCTGTCCGGTCCGGATCACGGCAGGGGCGCCCAGTGCTGCGTCGGGCTCGGGCGGGAAGCGCTCGCGCAGCGCGCGGCCCTCCACGACCCGCGTCGGGTCGTGATGCGCGAGCGCGACCTGCCGCAGCCGGCCGCGGTCGTCGGGAAGCTCGATCGCGCACCAGTCGGCGAGCCGCGGCACGGCGAGCTGGGCGACCCGCCGCAGCGTGTCCTCGTAGTCGAGCGATGACGCCAGCGTCTGGCCGGCCTCCGCGAGGAAGCGCTCGCGCAGCGCCGACTCGTGCTCCTCGGTGACATCCTCGATCACGTTGACCGCGAGCCGCTCGCCGGTCTCGTCTACCAGCTGCGTCGCCTTGGTGAGGAACCAGTGCAGCTCGCCGGTCGCCTTGTAGACGCTCTGGGTGAGCATCGGCGGCGGCGACTCGCCGGCCATCACGCGGGCGCCGGGCAGCTCCTCGGGGGCGACGATCCGGCCGTCGGAGTCGCGGATGTCGAACCGGTCGGCGAGCTGGCCAGGGCGGGCGGTCAGCACCGCGTGCACGTCGGGCATCCCGAGCAGGCGCGCGGCCGCCTGGTTGGCGTACACGACGCGACCGCTCGCATCCTGCACCGTCACCGCCTCCGCGAGCGAGCCGAGGATCCCGTCGAGCCGCCGCTGCGCCGCGGTCAGGCGGTTGACGAGCTGCGTGTTCGCCAGCGCCAGCCCGGCGCGGCCGACGAGCAGCTCCGCGAACGCGAGCTCGTCGCGGCCGTATGAGCGCCCCGACGGCCCCACGCCGAGCCCGAGCGAGCCGAGCGGCCCGCCGCTCGGCGCGAGCGGCAGCGCCATCGTCCAGCGCAGCTGCGACATCTCCATGTGGCGGCGGTCCCCCTCGTCGTGGATCATCGCCTCGCGCAGCGGCTCGGTCAGCTCGGCGAGCTGTGGCCCCTCGCCGCGCAGCGAGCGCGTCGTCGGCGACAGCTCCGCGCGCTGCGCGGCGCCGCGCGCCATCAGCCACTGCTCGAGCTCTTCCGAGTCCGGTCCGTCCACGCGAGCGCTGAGCCGCCGCGCGGTTCCGTCCGGCCCGATCACGTCGATCCAGGCGGCGTCGGCGACCCCGGGCACGAGCAGGGCGACGAGCCGGCCCAGCGCCTCGTCGATGTCGGCGGCGCCGTCGGTGATCCGCGCCGCCTCGGCGAGCAGATGCAGCTGGCGCTTCTCGGCGTCGGCCGCGCGCCGCGCGAGCTCCCGCGCGTGGCGCTCGCGCGCGCCCCAGACCGCGATCGCCGAGCCGGAGACGACCGTGATCAGCGGCAGGAAGTAGTTGTCGAACATGTCGTTCCAGACCGGGGCGAGCGCCGCGAGCGCGACGGCCACTACGGCCACGATCGCGACGTCGCGGGGCGAGCCGCGCAGCGCCACGGCGAGCGCCGGGAGCAGGTACCAGGTGCGCCCGAACGTGCTGTCGCCGGTCAGGATGTCGAGCAGCGCGAGCGCCGCCAGCGCGCCGAGCGCTCCGATCAACCACGGCAGGCTGCGGCGCGACACCGCGCGTAGTGTAAGCCCGAGCCGACGATGGGTATCGCAAGGGATTCCAGAACGCCGACCTCGCCGAGTACGGTCGACGGGTGCAGCGCACGCTCGTCATTCGCGGGTACCACGGCACCTCGGCCACGCAGGCCGCCGTGATTCTGCGCGACGGATTCGTCCCCAGTGACAACGACTACGACTGCCTGGGGGATGGCGTCTACTTCTTCGAGGACGGGCTGGCCCAGGCCCGCGCATGGGCGAAGCGAGCGCATCCGAGCGAGCCTGCGGTCGTACAGGCCGACGTCCGCCTCGAGGACTGCATGGATCTCAAGGACAGCCTGGGCTGGGTACCGCTACTGGCGCAGGCGCACGATGAGGTGCTCCGCGTCAACCGGCAGCGAGGTCTTCCGCTGCCCCGGCAGACGAGCGCCGAGCACCGGCTTGACCGCGTGGTCATCGAGCTCGCGGTTGCGATCCTGGAGTGTGAAGGCATCCGGATTCGTACCGTACGCGGCGTGTTCGCCGAGGGAGCGCCCGCCTTCCCCGGCTCGTTTCTCAGCGAGGGATCCCATGTCCAGGTCGCGGTGCGCGACACTGACCTGATCGGCAACGTCAAGGTCGTGCCGGCCGGCGTTCGCGGCGATGGAGTGAGCCCCGCGGTGGACCCTGAGGATGCGGGCGAGAGGATGCGCCGGTACTTGCAGCGGTCGCCAACGGGACTGCGGGAGCTAGCCGGGGAGGGGGAGATCTGCCGCGACTAGCGTGCCGCCGTCGGCCGGGCTCTCCACCCTGAGCTGCCCGTCGTGGGCTGCCAGCCGGTCCGCCAGCCCGAGCAGCCCGCTCCCTTCGGGACGGGCGCCCCCGACGCCGTCGTCGCGCACCTGGACCCCGAGGGTGCCGTCCTCGAGTCGCGCCGTGACCGCGGCGCGTCCAGCGCGAGCGTGCTTGGCGACGTTGGTGAGCGCCTCGGCGACGACGAAGTAGGCGGTCGCCTCGACAGCGGCGGGGAGCCGGCCCACCGACACGTCGATCTGGACCGGCACCGGCATCCGCGAAGCCAGCGCGTCGACTCCCGCGCGCAGTCCACCCTGGGTGAGGACCGCTGGGAGGATGCCGTGCGCGAGCTCTCGCAGCTCGGCGGTCGCCTGCTCGGCGTGGTCGAGCGCCTCGGTCAGCAGGGCGGGGGCGTCCGCCTCCTCACTCTGCAAGGCGCGGCGCGCCAGCTTCAGCGTGATGATCGTGTGGACCAGCCGCTGCTGCGCTCCGTCGTGCAGATCGCGAACCACGCGCCGGCGCTCCTCGTCGGTCGCCGCCACGATCCGCGCCCGCGACACCGCCACCTCCTCCCGCGACGCCGCCACCTCCTCCCGCGCTTCGGTGTTCGAGATCGCCGTCGCGACCAGCTCGGTGAAGGCGGCGATCCTCGACTCCGTCTCCACCGGGAGCGGCTGGTCGCTGTTTCGAGGAGACGATCATCACGCCCCAGAGGCGCTGGTCGACGACGATCGGGGCGCCCACCGACGAGACCAGGCCCAGCTCCCGGCCGAATGCGGCCGCAGGGCCGGACGCATTCTCGTAGCTGCTGCATCCGCGCGGGGCGCCCGGTCCGCAACACGATCCCCACGATGCTCTCGCCCTCGGTGTCGACTCGTGTGCCGACCGGTATCCGATCTCCTGCGGGACTCCAGGCGGCGACGCCGGTCGCCGTGCCGTCGAGCTCGTAGCGCGCCATGTGCGTGGCGTCGACCCCGAGGAGCAGGCCGACCTCACGCGCGACTGCTCCAAACACCTCCGGCGGCGGGACGCCGCGGGCGACCAGCGTCGCCACGCGCCGCAGCGCGGCCTGCTCCTCCGCGAGCCGGGCAAGCTCCTGCCGGCTCGCGCTGTTCGAGATCGCCGTGGCGACCAGCTCAGTGAACTCGCCGAGCCGGTCCTCGATGTCGTCGGGCGAGGGCTCGCTTGCCGCGACACCGGCACCCATCACGCCCCAGACGTCGCCCTCGACGACGATCGCCGCGCCGGCGCCTGAGCGGATCCCGGTCGCGGCTATGGCATCGGGAATCATGCCGTCGATCTCCCCGAAGTCCTCGATCCTCGCAGGGCGGCCTATGTCCGGGAGCAGTGCGGCGATCACGTGGTCCTCTACCGACCAGGTGGTGCCTGCCTGGAACGGATGCGGCCGATCGCCCCAGGCGCCGACCACGGTCGCGGGGCGGTCGGGTTCGTAGCGCCAGATCACCACCAGCGCCATGCCCAGTACCTGAGCCACCTCCCTCGCGATGGCGGCGAACACCTCCGCCGAGGCCGCCCCGCCCGCGACCAGCGCCGCGATCCGCCGCAGCGCGCCCTCACGCGCTGCAAGGACCGCGTCGTGGTCGCGCAGTACCCGCTCGGCGCGCAGGGGGACCTCGATGTCGGTGAAGGCCACGACGGCGCCACGCCCCTCTCGCAGCTCGATCGGCACCGAGACGTAGGAGACGGGAAACATCGAGCCGTCGCGCCGGAAGAACCAGTCCAGATCACTGCGGACCGTCTCGCCCGTCGCCCGCGGCAGCAGCATCGGGCACTCCGCAGCCGGATAGGGCGTCCCATCCGGATGCCGGTAGTGGATCGTCTCGTGGCTGTCGCGCCCGAACAACTCGTCCGCGCCGTCATACCCCAGCGCCGCGATCGCGGCGGGATTGGCGAACCGGATCACGCCGGCGGGATCCACGACCCAGATCGGCTGCGCGGCCGTCTGTAGTACGGCGGCGAGGAAGCCCTCGGCACTGACGTCGAGGCCAACCAGGTCGGTGAGGGAGTGGGTCACGCGAAGCCTCCGAGCACGGTCGAGTCTACGCCCGGGCTGCGCCTCGAAGCCAAGGGAGCTCCGAGATTCGCTGGGCTTCGGACACGTCACGGCATGTCGCAATCGCTGCTGCATGGGGCTGGATGCGGTCGTGTCAACGGCGGCGCACCGAAACTCACTGAAGCGTTCTCCGTCGGTTGGTGTCATCGCCTCGGCGCAGCGCCCTCCCCTGCCTTGCGCATAACACACCCCTCGTTGCATCGATCCGATCACGCCTGGACGCGTGGTCCCCGCCGGCGACGGCTGTGGCGGGGTCGGCTACCGCCGGCGGGGATGGCGCGGCCGGAGTCGCGAAAGGCGGCCCGCGGGGACGGGCGGCGCATTCGACGATGTATCCGCTACCGCGACGGCGTAAGTGCTCGCATGGACGGCTCGCCGGTGATCGGACGGTCATCCCCGGCCGTCTACGGCCGGCGCCCACGCCGCCGGTAGAGTTCCGCTCGTGGCCCTACACGCGACCACGATCCGGTTCGCGGACCGCGCATATACGGCGATCGCTCGCGCAGCCGATTCGCAGGGGATCAGCGTCTCACAGTACGTCCGAGAGGCCGCCCTGATCCGCGCCGTGCTCGACGAGTTGGACTCCGCCGAGGAGGCCCTCCACACCGGCCACGACCTGCTCGCCATCGCCCGCGAAGTCCGCCGCCTCGCCGAAGTCGACCCGCCCGGGCCGCCGCGGGCGAACGCCGGCCGCAGACGCTCCGCCCCCGCGAAGCTCCGGCAAGACGGCTAGCGAACCGCTCGACGCGGGCGCGGACGGCTCACCCAGAGTCCCGTCGCAGTTGCGGCGATCGCCCCAGGAATGGCCGGGCGGCGGAGCTCCTCACACCGCTCAAACCGCCGCGACGGCTCGCTCGCACCGCGACGACGAGTCTTGACACGCATCTGCCGGATTCCGGTAGTGTCGCCGGTATCGCGGTAGTGGATACGTCATCGACTATCGGGGCTGCCTAGGGACTGAGAATGGAACCGTTCGGAGGTAGCCGTAAACCCCACACGTGCTCGTCTCGGCGTGGTCGTAGAGGAGGAGAACCATGACCCGTACGGCTCGCACCGGTTGCCTTCGCTTTCCGGTCATCGCCATCGCGGTGCTTGCCGGCGTCGCCGGCTCGGTCCCATCGGCGCATGCCACGTTCCCGGGCGAACCCGGGCCGATCGCCTTCCAGCGCTTCGTCGATCCCAACGATGAGGAAAACGTGCAGATCTTCAGCGTCGCCCGGCCGGGGGCGAAGGCACGCAAGCTGACCTCGGAAGGCAACGGTTACAACCCCGACTACTCGCCGGACGGCCGGCGGATCGTGTTCGAGCGCCGCTTCGGCGGCGTGAAGCCGGACGCGATCGTGACGATGGGCTTCGACGGCTCGTCACCGGCCGTCGTACCGACCACGTGCGGGGCCGACCCGTGCCTCGGGGACAACAGCCCCGCCTGGTCGCCCGACGCGACCCGTCTCGTGTTCGAGCGCGCCTTCGGGCCGATCATCAACGACACGGCCGCGGGAGGCCTCGAGCTCGTCACCTCCAACGCCGACGGGAGCGGCGAGCAGGTCATTCTCCACGCCCTCCCCCTCGGCAAGGAACCACATGACGCGCAGTGGTCGCCGGACGGCACGCGGATCGCGGTGAACATGCTCAACATCACCGCCGAGCCGCGCAACGGCTCGGCCATCTACGTGCTAAACGCGGACGGGTCCGACTTCCACCAGATCACTCCGCTGCGGCTCAACGCAGGCAGCCCGGACTGGTCGCCCGACGGGAAGCGGATCGTCTTCAACTCGTCCTACGAGGGCCAGGCGGCGGTCGAGATCTACACCGTCCGGCCCGACGGGCGCGGCCTGAAGCGGGTGCGCGACGAGCCCAAGGACAGCTTCTCCTTCGAACCCGTCTGGTCCCCCGACGGCAAGCGCATCGCCTTCGCCCATGCCACCCGCACCACGCCTCCCCACATCTGGACGATGAAGCGCAACGGCAAGGAGCTGAAGCAGATCACGCGCGGCCGCAAGCCGGACGTCCGACCCGACTGGGGATCGCGATGAGAACAAGAGGAGCCGGTGAGTCGCGACGAATCTGAGCGGCGGTCGACGCTCGGCGTGAGCCGGAGGCGCGGTTGCTCGCTTGGTACGCGGGGGTGCGAAACTCGCGGGCGTGTTCGTCGTCGTGGTGACCGGTCCGCCCGGGGCGGGGAAGACGGTGGCGTTGACCGCGCTGAGCGACGCGCTGGTCAAGGACCAGGTGGCTCATGCCGCCGTCGACGTGGATGAGGTCGCATGGGCGTATCCGTTTCCGAGCCTCGCGCAGCGCTGCGACCATCTGCGGGAATGGTGCACGGCTCACCGCCAGGCGGGTCACGATGTGCTGCTGGTGGCCGAGGTGATCGAGTCCCCCGGCCACCTGAAAGACGTTCTCGCTTCGCTCAACGCCGACGACCATCTCCTGGTCCGGCTGGACGCTGCCCCGGCCACGCTGCGTCAGCGCATCATCGACCGCGAACCGCCCGATTGGTCGAGCCTCGCCTGGCTCTTGGACGAGACCCCGCGGCTGCAACTCGCGCTCGTCGAGTTGGATGGCGTACACCTCGTGATGGACAGCGAACAGTTGACCCTGACCGAGATGGTGGAGCGCATCCGCTCGGCCCGTCCCGACAAGATTTCGCGCGGCCCGAGTTAGCCGGCCAGGAGTTCGCCGTGCCGAGGGTTCAGCCGGCCGGCTCAAACGACTGCGTGCGGATCACCGGCTCGCCTGCGGCGTCCGAAGCGTCGAGGTCGACCGTCGCCACGATCGCCCAGTCGTGGTGGCCTTCGGGATCGTCGATGATCTGGCGCGCGGTCCAGGTCCGACCGTCGGCGTCCGGCGGTGAGCGGTCGATCATCAGCAGCTCCGGTGCGCGCGCGGCGGGCCCGGAGCCCATCGTCTCGTGCTCGTCCCAGTAGGCGCCGAGTCGCTCCTCCCACGCCGCGGCGGTCATCGTCACCCGGGACGGCGGCTGGCTGAGCGCCGCCGCGGCCGTCTCGAGCTGGCCGAGCTCCGTGAAGTCGTCGCGCGCGGCCAGGCTCACCTTCTGGAACATCGCGTTGCGGAGCATGACGCGAAACGCCCGCTCGTTGGCGGTGATCGGGCGCGGCGGCGCGGGCGGCTCGCCCGTGGCTGCCGCGGCCAGCGCCCGTGCGACGGCGTCGGGATCGGTCAGCGCCTCCCACTCATCGAGCAGGCTCGAGTCGATCTGGCGTACCGTCTCGCCGAGCCACTCGATGATGTCGTCGAGCTCCTCGGCACGAATGCGCTCGGGCACCGTCTGGCGCAGTGCCCGGTAGGCGTCGCTCAGGTAGCGCAGCAGGAGCCCTTCCGAGCGGGCGACCCCGTAGTAGGAGACGAACTCGGTGAACGTGCGCCCCGACTCGTACATGTCGCGCACGACCGACTTCGGCGAGAGATCGGTTTCGAGCACCCACGGGTGGGTCTCCCGGTACAGCCGCAGCGCCTGCTCGAGCGGCTCGGCCAGCGGCCGCGGGTGGGTGACCTGCTCGAGCAGTTCCATCCGCTCCTCGTACTCGATGCCGTCGGCCTTCATCTCGGCGACGGCTTCGCCGCGCTCCTTGAACGCCTGCGCCATCAGGACCGGCGTGGGGTCGTCGAGGAACGACTCGACCACGGACAGCACGTCGAGCGAGTAGGTCTCGGCCTCGGGGTCGAGCAGGTCGAACGCGGCCTGAGCGAAGGAGGCCAGCGGCTGGTTGAGCGCGAAGTCGGCCTGCAGCGCCGGCGCCAGCCGGAGCGTGCGGCCGTGCCGGTCGGGCTCGGCCAGCGCCTCGAGCACCCCGGAGGCGAGCAGCTCCTCGCTCAGCGACCGGGCCTGCTCGGCGAGGCGCACGCGGCTGCGCTCGTCCTCGTGGTTGTCCTCCATGAGCGCGCGCAGCGTCGCCACCGGATCCGCGGGCTGGTTGATTACATTGAGGATCATCGCGTGGTTGACGCGCATCCTCGAGACCAGCGCCTCCGGCGTCGCGTTGCGCAGGCGCGTGAACGTCTCCTCGGTCCAGCCGACGACGCCGTCTGCCGGCTTGGAGCGCTGGAGCTTGCGGAGCTTCTTCGGGTCGTCCCCGGCCTTGGCCGTTGCCCGCGCCTTCTCGATCGCGTGCTCTGGCGCCTGCACCACCACGTAGCCGGCCGAGTCGAACCCGGCGCGCCCCGCGCGCCCGGCGATCTGGTGGAACTCGCGCGCCTTCAGGATCCGCTGTCGCGAACCATCGAACTTGGCCAGCCCGGTGAAGACCACGGTGCGGATGGGGACGTTGATGCCGACGCCCAGCGTGTCGGTCCCGCAGATCACCTTCAGCAGCCCGGTCTGGGCCAGCTGCTCCACCAGCCGGCGATAGCGCGGCAGCATGCCGGCGTGGTGGACGCCGATGCCGCTGCGGATGAGCCGCGACAGCGTCCGGCCGAACCCGGCCGTGAAGCGGAAGCCACCGATCGCGTCGGCGATCGCCGCCCGTTCCTCGCGCGTGCACAGCTTCGCCGACACGAGCGCCTGCGCGCGCTCGAGCGCGGAGGCCTGCGTGAAGTGAACGACGTAGACCGGCGCGCGATCCGCCCGCACGAGCTCCTCGAGGAGCTCGTGCAGCGGCTCCAGCGACCACGAGAACTCGAGTGGCACGGGCCGCTCGGCCTCGTCGATCAGGGCCGTCTCGCGGCCGGTCCGCCGGGTCAGGTCCTCGCGCAGCGCCGAGACGTTGCCCAGCGTCGCCGACATGAGCAGGAACTGCGCGTGCGGCAGGCTGAGCAGCGGCACCTGCCACGCCCAGCCGCGCTCCGGCTCGGCGTAGAAGTGGAACTCGTCCATCACGACCTGGCCGACTTCGGCGTCGGCGCCCTCGCGCAGCGCGATGTTGGCGAGCACCTCCGCCGTGCAGCAGATGATCGGGGCGCCGCTGTTGACGGCCGCGTCGCCCGTCAGCATCCCCACGTTCTCGGCGCCGAACGTGTCGCAGAGCGCGAAGAACTTCTCCGACACGAGCGCCTTGACCGGCGCGGTGTAGAACGTCACCCGCTGCTCGGCCAGCGCCGCGAAGTGCGCCGCGACGGCCACGATCGACTTCCCCGAGCCCGTCGGCGTGGCGAGGATCACGTTGCTGCCGCTGAACAACTCGATCACCGCCTCCTCCTGGTAGGGATAGAGGGTCAGCCCCTGCCGCTCGCTCCAGCCGACGAACGCCTCGTAGAGCGCGTCGGGAGCCGGCGGATCGGGAAGCAGGCCGGTGAGGCTCACGGCGATTACGGTCTGACGGTCGCCGAACGGTCGATCGCCGCGAGCGCGAGCCGCTCGTCGTCCTCGCCGGGCAGGCCGCTGACGCCAACCGCGCCGACCCGGCGCCCGTCCTCGAAGACGGCGACGCCGCCGAGGAAGAAGGTGAAGAACGGGTCGAAGCTCGCTCGCTCGACTGGATCGGCGCGCGCCTTCTCGGCGAGCTGCCGTGTCGACGTCGCGTCGCTGCGTGCGGCCGTGTAGGCCTTGCGCTGCGCGTTCAGCCGCGTGTCGGGCGCGGCGCCGTCCATCGTCGCCGCCGCGATCAGCTCGCCGTGCGCGTCGGCGACGAACACCGACACGGGGCCGGACGCGTGCGCCACCACGTCGTCAACGATCGCGCGGGCCCTGGCCAGATGCATGGCGGCGATACTACGAGCCGGAGGCTTGAAGGCGATCTTGGAGTCCAGGTAGCGAGCGACCCGCTAGTGTCGGGAACGGTGACCATCAGCAGCGCCCAGGTTCTTCCCGGCGGGTTCGAGCTGCCGCTCGAGCCGCGGCTCCCGCGCATCGGCGCCGTGGACCAGGTCGCGCTGGAGGAGCGCGCCGCCTCGCTCGCCAAGCGCTCGATCAAGCGGGAGTCCAAGCTGCAGGCGCTCGAGCTCGCGGTGCGGATGATGGACCTGACCACGCTCGAGGGCGCCGACACGCCCGGCAAGGTGAGCGCGCTCGCCGCCAAGGCGATCCAGCCTGACCCCGCCGACCCGTCGGTGCCGAGCTGTGCGGCGATCTGCATCTACCCGAACCTCGTCCCGACCGCGGTCGAACGCGTACGCGGCACCGGCGTCAAGGTCGCGTCGGTCGCGACCGCGTTCCCGTCTGGTCAGTCGCCGCTCGCGGTCAAGCTGCGCGACGTCGAGGAGGCGGTCGCGTTCGGCGCCGACGAGATCGACATGGTGATCGACCGCGGCGCGTTCCTCTCCGGCCGCTACGCGAAGGTCTACGACGAGATCGTGCGCGTGAAGGAGGCGTCCGGCGCCGCGCACCTGAAGGTGATCCTCGAGACCGGCGAGCTCGGCACCTACGACAACGTGCGGCGCGCCTCGCTGCTCGCGATGGCCGCCGGGGCCGACTTCATCAAGACCTCGACCGGCAAGCTGCCCAGTGCGGCGACGCTGCCCGTGTTGTTGTGCATGCTCGAGGCGATCCGCGACGTGCACGACGAGACCGGCCGCGTCGTCGGGATGAAGCCCGCAGGCGGGATCCGCACTGCCAAGCAGGCGATCCAGAACCTCGTGATCGTCAACGAGACGCTCGGCCCCGACTGGCTGACGCCCGACCGCTTCCGGCTCGGCGCCTCCTCGCTGCTCAACGACGTGCTGATGCAGATCCGGACGCAGAAGACGGGCCGCTACCAGAACCCGGAGTACTTCACGCGTGACTGAAGAGCTCGCAGCCTTCCGCGGCTTCGACTACGCGGCGGCGCCGGAGTCGCGCGCGATCGTGCGGCTCGACGACGCCTACGGGCTGTACGTCGGCGGCGAGTGGCGCGCCGCCGCCGACAGCTACACGACGATCTCGCCCGCGAGCGAGGAGCCGCTGGCGCAGGTCGGCCAGGCGAGCGCCGAGGACGTCGGCGCGGCGGTCGCCGCCGCGCGCGACGCGTATGAGAACGGCTGGTCCGGCCTGCGGCCCGCCGAGCGCTCGAAGTACCTGTTCCGGATCGCCCGCCTGCTGCAGGAGCGCGCGCGCGAGTTCGCAGTGCTCGAGTCGCTCAACGGCGGCAAGCCGATCAAGGAGTCGCGCGACGTCGACCTCCCGCTGGCCGCCGCGCACTTCTTCTACTACGCCGGCTGGGCGGACAAGCTCGAGTACGCGTTCCCGAACCGCAGCCCGCGGCCGGTCGGAGTCGCCGGGCAGATCATCCCCTGGAACTTCCCGCTGCTGATGCTGGCGTGGAAGATCGCCCCGGCGCTCGCCGCGGGCAACACGATCGTGCTGAAGCCGGCGGAGACGACGCCGTTGACCGCGCTGCTGTTCTGCGACGTCGTGCGCCAGGCCGAGCTGCCGCCGGGCGTGGTCAACATCGTCACCGGCGACGGGCGCACTGGCGCCGCGCTGGTCGAGCACCCCGACGTCGACAAGATCGCGTTCACGGGCTCGACCGAGGTCGGCAAGGCGATCCAGCGCGAGCTGGCCGGCACCGGCAAGCGGCTGACGCTCGAGCTCGGCGGCAAGGCCGCGAACATCGTGTTCGACGACGCGCCGCTCGACCAGGCGGTCGAGGGGATCGTCAACGGCATCTACTTCAACCAGGGCCACGTCTGCTGCGCCGGCTCGCGCCTGCTCGTGCAGGAGTCGATCCAGCAGCCGCTGATCGAGAAGCTCAAGCGCCGGCTGGCCACGCTGCGCGTCGGCGACCCGCTCGACAAGAACACCGACGTCGGCGCGATCAACTCCGCCGCCCAGCTGCAGAGGATCGAGGAGCTGGTCGCCGCCGGCGAGCAGGAGGGCGCGCAGATCTACCAGCCTCCCTGCGTGCTGCCGGAGAAGGGCTACTGGTTCGCGCCGACGGTCTTCACCGACGTCGCGCAGAGCCACCGGATCGCGCAGGAGGAGATCTTCGGCCCGGTGCTCTCCGTGCTCAGCTTCCGCACGCCGGAGGAGGCGATCGAGAAGGCCAACAACACGGCCTACGGGCTGTCGGCCGGCGTGTGGACGGAGAAGGGCTCGCGGATCCTGTGGATGGCGCAGCGGCTGCGCGCCGGCGTCGTCTGGGCGAACACCTTCAACCGCTTCGACCCGACGTCGCCGTTCGGCGGCTACAAGGAGTCGGGCTTCGGCCGCGAGGGCGGCCTGCATGGGCTCGAGCCCTACCTCGACTTCGAGTCATGACGCGCGTGCCGGTCAAGAAGACCTACAAGCTCTACGTGGGCGGCGCGTTCCCGCGCTCGGAGTCCGGCCGCACCTACGAGGCGGAGGAGCACAACATCGCGCAGGCGTCGCGCAAGGACCTGCGCGACGCGGTCCGGGTCGCGCGCGGCGCGCTGGGCAAGTGGGCCGGGATGACCGCGTACAACCGCGGGCAGGTGCTCTACCGCGTCGCCGAGATGATGGAGGCGCGGGCGTCGGAGCTGGCGTCGCTGTGCGAGGGCCGCGACGAGGTCGAGCGCGCGACCGACCGCGTCGTCTGGTACGCGGGCTGGACCGACAAGCTCGCGCAGGTCCTCGGCGGCGCGAACCCGGTGGCCGGTCCGTACTTCAACTTCACGATGCCCGAGCCGACCGGCGTGGTCGGGATCGTCGCGCCGGCCGAGCCGGCGCTGCTGGGGCTCGTCTCGCGGCTGGCGCCGGTGCTGGCCGGCGGCAACACCGCCGTCGTGGTCGCATCCGAGCCGCACCCGCGCGCGGCGATCGAGCTCGCCGAGGTGCTGGCGACGTCCGACGTGCCGGGCGGCGTCGTGAACATCCTCACCGGCCGGCGTGCCGAACTGGCGCCGCACCTGGCCTCACACCTCGACATCGACGCGCTCGACCTCGATCGCGGCGACGCCGAGCTCGAGCGCGCGGCGGCCGAGAACGTCAAGCGCGTCGTGCGCGAGCGCGGCGACGCGCAGAGCCCGTACGAGGTCTCCGCCTTCCTCGAGCTCAAGACCGTCTGGCACCCGATGGGCCAGTAGGGCGCCGGCGCTACGCTGGCTGCGTGACTCATCCCGGGAACGACGCAGGGCTGCCGGAGGTGGTCCACCGGCCGAGCCGGCTGCGGGCGCTGGCGGCGCTCGAGCCGAACGCCGAGTCCTCGGCGGAGGCGCTCGACCGGATCGCGGGCATGGCCTGCCGCCTGCTGGACGCGCCGGTCGTGCTGGTGAACCTCGTCGGGTCCGACCGGCAGCGGTTCGTGGGTTGCGGCGGCGACGATCGGTCGTGGTCGGTGCGCGAAATGCCGCTCACGCACGGCTTCTGTCCTTTTGCGCTTGGCGCGGACCACGCCTTCGCGTTCGCGGACGCACGCGCCGAACCCGCGCTTGCCGCCAACCCGGTCGTCGAGCAGCTCGGCGTCGTCGCGTATGCGGGGGTGCCGCTCCGTGTCGCCGACGGCGAGCCGATCGGCACGCTGTGCGCGATCGATAACGCGCCGCACGCCTGGAGCGAGGAGGACCTCGCGTACCTCTCCGATCTCGCCGCGAGCGCGGTTGCCGAGCTGCAGCTGCTCGCCGCGAGCCGGCGGGCGGCGCGCGAGGAGGGCCGGATCCGGACGTTGGCCGCGCTGAGCTCCGCGCTGGCGCCGGCCGCCTCCGCCCACGAGGTGTTCGAGCAGCTCAGGCCCGCGGTGGACCGCCTGGATGCGAGCGCGCTATGGCTGGCGCTGCTCGACGAGCCCGGGCGCGAGCTCCGCACAGTCGCCGCCGTCGGCGTCGATCCCCGGGCCGTCGAGCCGCTGTCCCTGCCGGCGGTGGCGCAGCCGGACTTCCTGCCTACCCGCAACGCTGTGCGCGATCGCTTCGACGCCGCGCCGGACGCGGGCTCGGCCGCGCTGCTGCCGCTGGCCGCGGGCGACCGCTGCCTCGGCGTCCTCGGCGTGGCGTTCGAGGACGAGCGGGCGCTCTCGACCGAGGATCGCGGCTACCTCGCGGCGCTCGCCGGGATCGCTAGTCTGGCGCTGGCCCGCGCCGGCGGCTGAACGACGCTCAGGATTCCAGCGGGAACGAGTGGTGCTCGTGCGCGACGAGCCACCGCCCCTGCTCCTTGCGCAGCCCGAGCGTCAGGCGCAGGCGGTTTGGCGGGTTGGCCTCGAGCTCGTCCGGCATGCCGCAGCGCAGCAGCGCATGCGCATAGGCGACGTCGGCCCCGGCGGTGACCTCGAGCGAGACGATGTCGAACGAGGCGCCGCGCAACTGCCACTCGAAGAACGGCGGCCAGGTTTCACGGTAGGCGTCGATCCCGCGCACGCCGTCGTACGGAGGCGGCACGTCGAACATGACGATGTCCTCCGCGTGGTCGGCGAGGACGCGGCTCAGCTCGCCTGCGTGCACGGCTGCGGCCCACCGCTCGATGAGGGTTCGGATCAGCTGCTCGTCGTCCGGCATCGCTCGGTCCTTTCGTCGTGAATGATGGTCCTAATGGGCGGACCGGACTCGGCGGCGAAACTCACCGGTCGGTGGCGTGGCATACTCATGCCATGGCTCGCATACGACTGAGCACGACCGTCGATGCCGAGCTCCTGGAAGGCGCGCGACGCGTGCGCTCGGGCGTCACCGACGCGACCCTCGTCGACGAGGCGCTGGGAGCGCTGCTCGCCCGCCACCGAGCCGCCGAGGTGGATGCCGGCTACGCCGCCTACGACGAGCACCCGCTCGACGAACCGGACGAGTGGGGCGACCTGGCGTCATTCCGCCGAGCGGCAGCGGCCTCGTGACCCCGCTGCCGGCCCGGGGGGAGCTGTGGTGGTGCGAGCTTCCCGCGGTCGGCCGGCGTCCCGTCGTCGTCCTCTCGCGCGACGCGGCGATCCCGCGGCTTCGGCGGGCGCTCATCGCCCCGTGCACGACCACGATCCGGGCGCTTGCCAGCGAGGTGGTCCTGGAACCCGGCGAGGACCCGATCCCGCGGCGCTCCGCGGTCAGCCTGGACGCGGTCGAGAGCGTCTCGGTCGCCGTTCTTGTCAGTCGGCTCGGCCGGCTCGCGGATGCTCGCATGCGGGAGATCTGCGATGCGCTCGCGGTCGCGGTCGACTGCAGGCGATGAACGCCACGCTCGACCTCGATGTAGCGCTCAGCGAGTTGGCGGCAGAGCTGCGCGCAGGCATCCCGGAGATGATCGAGCGCGGGCTCGCGCAGATGCGCCGCGAGCTGCCCGAGTTCTTCGCGCGCGACGACGATCCCGACTTCGTCGAGGTCTACCGCTGCAGCTACGAGCAGCAGCTGCGCTTCATCTACGACGGCCTGGAGCGCGGCCGCGCTCTGGACGCGAGCGAGATCCCGCCGCCGGCGCTCGAGGAGGCGCGCCTGTCGGCCGACTTCGGCATCAAGCTCGGCTCGGTCCTGCTCGGCTACCGCGTCACCCACCGGCTGATCTTCGACGAGGCGATCGACCGGGCGGGGGAGCGGATCGACGACCCCGACCTGCGCGCAGCGGTGCTGCGCGTCACCTCGCAGTGGCTGTTCGCGTACATCGACCTGATGACCGCGCGCGTGACCGAGGTCTACGAGCGTGAACGCGAATCGCTGGTGCGCGACTCGGAGCGGCGCAGGCGCCAGCTCGTCCGCGATCTGCTCGACGGCCGTCCGGTCGACGTCGGGCAGCTGGCCTACGAGCTCGACCGCGAGCACCTCGGCCTGGTCGCCTGGGGCGAGCGGCCCGAGCGCGCGCTGACGGCGCTCCGCGACGCGACGGGCCTCGCGCTGTTGACTGTCGCCGGCACCGGCGCCACGGCCTGGGGCTGGCTGGGCGGCGACACCGGGCTCGTCCGCGAACTCGAGCCGCCGGCGGGTGTCCGCCTCGCGATCGGCGAGCCCGCCCGCGGCGCCGAGGGCTTTCGCCTGACGCACCGGCAGGCGTGGGACGCCTACCGGATCGCGCGCGACTCCTCGGGCTCCGTCACTCGGCACGCCGACGTCGCGCTGCTGGCGCTCACGCTGCGCGATCCGGTGGCGGCGCGCGAGTTCGTGCTCAGCGAGCTCGGGCCGCTCGCCGCGGACGACGAGCGCAGCGAGCTCCTGCGCACCACGCTCGGCGCGTACTTCGCGAGCGGGCAGAACGCGGCCGCCGCCGCTGCCGCGCTGGGCGTGCACGACCGCACGGTGCTGTACCGCGTGCGCTCGATCGAGGAGCGCCTCGGCCGCCCGATCCTCGCGCGGCGCGAGGAGCTCGGCGTCGCGCTGCGGCTCGCGCCGGTGGTCTTGTCGCAACCCGGCAAGCGCGCGTGAGCCGCTCTACCGGATCCGACAACGCAGGCGGGCGCGGCGGGGGTAGCTTCGAGATCAAATGCTTGCCTCACAGACACAGATCATCGGCCGGGAGATCCGGCTCGCCGCGCGCCCGTTCGGGGAGCCGTCGCCGGAGGACTTCGAACTCGTCCGCGCCGAGGTGCCGGAGCCCGGCGACGGCGGGATCCTCGTCCGCAACACCTGGATGTCGGTCGACCCGTACATGCGCGGCCGGATGGACGATCGCAAGTCGTACATCGCGCCGTTCCAGATCGGCGCCGCCTTGGAGGGCACGGCGGTCGGCGAGGTCCTCGCCTCGCGATCCGACGCGGTTCCGGCCGGCGCGACCGTGTCGCACTTCCTCGGCTGGCGCGAGTACGCCGTGCTGCCGGCCGCGGACGCGACCGTCGTCGACACGACGGCCGCGCCCGCCCAGGCCTACCTCGGCGCGCTCGGCCCGACGGGGCTGACCGCCTACGCCGCCCTCACCGAGGCGGCCCCGGTGCGCGAGGGCGAAGTCGTGTTCGTCTCCGCGGCCGCCGGCGCCGTCGGCAGCGCCGCCGGGCAGATCGCCCGCCGGCTCGGCGCCGCCACGGTGATCGGCTCGGCCGGCGGTCCGGCCAAGGCGCGGAAGCTCCTCGACACGTTCGGCTTCGACGCCGCGATCGACTACCGCGCCGGCTCAGTCGCCGAGCAGCTCGCCCAGGCCGCTCCGGCCGGCATCGACGTGTTCGTCGACGGCGTCGGCGGGGAGCACCTGCAGGCCGCGATCGGCGCGATGCGCGAGCACGGCCGGATCGCGCTCGTCGGCGCGATCAGCACGTATAACTCGACCGGCCCGGTCGTGGGGCCGGAAAACATGTACGAGGCCGCGTGGAAGCAGCTGAGCCTGCGCGGGCTGCTCGTCACCTCCTATCTGCACCTCTTTCCCGAGTATCTCGAGCGCGCCACCGGCTGGCTCACCGACGGGCTGCTGCGCTCCGAGGAGACCGTCGTCGAAGGGCTCGACCAGGCACCCGCGGCGTTGCTGGGCGTGCTGCGCGGCGCCAACACCGGCAAGATGCTCGTCCGCCTCGGCGACTGACGCGTCGCGGGGGCCGGGCCGAAGCCCGGCCCCCGGTCGTGACGCGAGGGGAACGGTGAGGTCAGCCGAAGGGGATCGGGGACCGCACGGCCTCGGTGAAGCGCGCGCGGAGATCGTCCTTGTGCGCGGCGTTTTGCACGCGGACGTCGCCGTACTGCGGCACCACGAAGCGCCGGCCTTGCGGATCGGAGCGGGTGGCGAACAGGTACGTCTGACCCGCCTGCAGCGGCTCGTCACCTTCCATGAGGACCAGCTCGTCATCTCTGCCCGGCAGCTCGCCGCCCTGCTGGACGACGATCACGGAGCCGGCTGCCGACCCTTTGAGGGATTGAGCACTTGCACCGGGAATTCGGTCTCGGGCAGCGGCCGCTTGTCGAGGGTGCGGCCCTCGCCGGTCACACGGCCGAAGAAGACGTCCCGGGCGAAGCCGGCCAGGCGCCGGTCGTCTGAGAAGTCGGCCGCCGCGGTGAAGCCGACGTGCGTGACGCGCGTCGACGGCTGCGCGTCGGTGGACGAGCCGAGGTGGACGGCGCCCGCCGTGATGACACCGGCGGCGAGCAGCGCCAGGACGGCGCGCCGGGTGGACAGCCGGGGCGCCGGCCGCATAGGGATGTAACGCATCATGCTCATCTCCTCAGCCCCACAGGTAGTCGTAGCTGTACTGGTCGTGCGGCTGCACGTATTCGATCGAGCCCACAACGGACTGCATGACCTGGCCGGTGTAGCTGTGGCCCAGCCCGAGGGCATGGCCGAGCTCGTGCAGGGCGACATGGCGGCGCTGGGCCGTGGAGTACCCGAGCATGTAGGCGTCGTTGAAGACGATGTCGTCGTCGCCCGACTCAGGGATGAACAGGCCGGCCCAGCTGACCCACGGGCTGTTCTGGTCGTAGAACTCGACGTCGTTGGTGGTCAGTGGGCCGTCGAGCTGGATATCGACGTCGCCCGACGTGTTCCAGCGGTCGCGCGCCCAGTTGCGCGCGTCGTCGTAGCCCGTGTTGTCCTGGTAGTCGATCTTGTTGCTGACGACCGAGTCGTAGCCCAGCCAGTGGGCGGCCGCCGGGCTCGCGCCCAGCAGCGGTAATGCGATCGCGACCGCCGCAGCAGCGGCAAGCCGGTAAAGGTGGCACCTCATGGTGCTGTCTCTCCTTGGTTCGGTTGGTTTTCACCCGCTGCGCGGCCCGTCCGCGGTCAGCGGCTCGCAGGTGGGCCGTGCACCCTGTCGGTGGCCGAGGGGCCCTTGTGAGGCGCGTCGCGCCTCCCGCCCACCCAGGTCAGAAACGCAGGATCAGCGCCGCGACCGGGTCGCGGCGCCGACCGCTGCAACACCCGTTACTGGATGAAGACCTCGCAGGTCGCGTCTGCGACGTCGTTGCCGGGGCCGCCGATGCAGATGTCGAAGCCCGGGCCGCCATGGAGCACGTCGTCGCCGTCGCCCCCGCGAAGGATGTCGTCGTCCTCACCGCCATCGAGGCGGTCGTTGCCGTCATCGCCGTTCAGGCAGTCGTCGCCGCGCCCGCCGCGCAGTTTGTCGTGGCCGGGGCCGCCGTGCAGGATGTCGTCGCCGGGGCCGGCCCAGAGCTCGTCGTCGCCGGCCAGGCCGAACATCTCGTCGTTGACAGCCGCGCCGAACAGCACGTCGTCGCCGCCACCACCGACGATCACGACAGCCGGCGGGCCACACTGCTCAGGGTCGGGTTCGTGCTGGGCACTGGCCTGAGCCGGGGCGGCCACTGCGATGGCCAGGGTCGTCGCGGCGCCGAGAGCGCCGATGAGCAGCCGGCGCATGGTGGCATCCCTTCGGTTGCGAGCGCCGGCGGGAGACGCCGGCTCGCCCGCAGCGGCGCCGATGTTGGAACGATGCTGCATGACACACCTCCGTGCTGGATGGGCAGGGTGGCGCACCGTCTCAGCGCCGAACGTCAACGACCATGGGGCAACCCCCGGCTGTGATCCCCGCGGCAGACGCTCAAGGGGGCGGCCATGCGGTTGCGGCTCCGAGCGCGAGCGTTAGGCTCGGTCCACCGTGCCGGTGGCCGAGGGGAGTCGGCGAGAGCCCCTTGTGGGGTGTCGCGAGGAGTTGGCGAGCTTGATCGCTGCGCTGGATGAGCTGCGGCTTCCCGGCGCCCGGTGGATCGCGGTGAGCGGCGAGCCGGGAACCGGCAAGACGCGTCTGTTGCGGGAACTGTGCGAGCGGGCGCAGGCACGGGAGCACCTGGTGCTGGTCGGGCGGGGAGCGGAGATGGAGCGAGAGCTGCCGTTCGGCGCGTGGGTGGCGGCACTCGATGACCATGTGGCGGCGCTCGGGCACGACCGCGTCGAAGCGCTTGTCGGCGATCGCGTGGGCGAGCTCGGCCGTGTCCTGCCGTCTGCCGTCGCCGGCGGCGACGTGCCGCTGGGTGGGCTCCACGACGAGCGCTTCCGGGCCCATCGTGCGGTCCGCGCCCTGCTCCAGCAGCTGGCGGCGCGGCAGCCGGTGGTCGTCGTGCTCGACGACATCCACTGGGCCGACGAGGCTTCGCTCGAGCTGATCGTGCACCTGCTGCGGCGGCCGGCGCCCGCGCGCATCCTGACCGCGCTCGCCTTCCGCGAGGGGCAACTTCCCTCGTTGGTTCTCGCGGCGCTCGAGGCGGCGACGCGCGAGGGCAGCGTCCGTGAGCTGCGGATGACTCCGCTGTCGCGCAGTGAGGCGGACATGCTCATGGGCGAGCAGGTGCCGGCGCGCATTCGGCAGGAGGTTTACGGCCAGAGCGGCGGGAATCCGTTCTACGTCCAGGAGCTGGCCCGGGTGGCGCGCCGGCCCGCGCAGCGGCCGTCGGCGGAGGAGGGGATCGTCGGCGTGCCCGCCGCGGTCTCGGCCGCGCTCGGGCAGGAGATCGCCGGTCTGGGCCAGTCCGCCCGCCGGCTCGCCTGGGGAGCGGCCGTCGCGGGAGATCCGGCCGATCTCGAGCTCGCCACCGCGGCCTCCGGATTGAGCGACGAGCATGCGCTCGCGGGATTGGAGGAGCTAGTAGAGCGCGATGTGCTGCGGCCGACCGGGGTGCCGCAGCGCTATGGGTTCCGCCATCCGATCGTGCGCCGCGCCGTGTATGAAGCGGCGGGCGAGGCATGGCGGTTACGCGCCCACGCGCGCGCCGCGTCGGCGCTCGCGGCACGGCCGAGCGACATTGCGGCGCGGGCCCACCACGTCGAGCGTTCCGCGCGTGTGGGGGATGAGGCAGCCGCGGCGCTGCTGGAGCAGGCGGCGCACCAGGCATCTGCGCGGGCGCCGGCGGTCGCCGCGCGCTGGTACTCCGCCGCTCTCCGGCTGCTCCCCGATCGCCCGGCGGAGGATGCGGAGCACCGGCTGCAGCTGCTCGTCGAGCTCGCGAGCGCGCTGGCTGCGACCGGCCACCTGGAGCAGGCGCTCGACACGCTGCTGCAGACGCTCGCGAGCGTCCCGTCGGAGCAGCCGGAGCTGCGGGTCCGGCTGGTCGCGGCCTGCGCATCGTGCGAGAACGCGCTTGGGCGCCACGGCGCCGCCCACGCCCGGCTGCTTCACGCGTTGACCGAGCTGCCCGACGACGCCGGCGCAGGCGGAGCCGCGCTGCAGGTCGAGCTCGCCGCTGATGCGCTCTACGACAGCGACTTCGGCGCGATGCGGCAATGGGCCGGGAAGGCGGCGCAAACCGCGGCGACGCTCGGCGATCCTGCCCTCGTGGCGGTGGCCGAGGCGCTCGTCTGCTTCGCCGAATACGGATTGGGCGGGGCGAAGCCGGCCGAGTCGGCGCGCGTCGCGAGCGCCGCCGGGCTCGACGCGCTCCCTGACGAGCTGCTCGCCGCCCGGCTCGACTTGCCGAACTACCTCGGCTTCGCCGAATACTTCTGCGAGTGCTACGGCGACGCCGCGCGGCATTTCCGGAGAGGCATCGCGCTCGCGCGCGCGGCTGGCCGGGGCCAGTTCGTCGTCTCGATGATGGTCGGGCTTGCACAGGCCTTGGAGCGTCTTGGTCGGCTGCGCGAGGCGCTCAACACCGCGGAGGCAGCGGTCGAGGCCAGCCGCCTGAGCGGCAATCGCCAGTCCGTCGGGTTTGCGCTGGTCGCGGAGGCGTGGACGGCCGCGGAGCTGGGCGATGTCGATCACGCCCGCGCGGCGGCCGAGGAGGCCGTGGCGCTGCTGGACTCACTCGACGACAGCGTCCTCACCACGGCGACGCACGCCCATGTCGGCGTGATCTGGCTTGAGATCGGGGAGCCGGAGCGGTGTATCGAGCAGCTCCGCGCGGCCGGCCTTCCCGATTTGCCGCTGATCGAGCCCGGGCGGCGCGGTTGGCTCTACGCCGTCCTGGCCCGTGCCGAGCTCGACAGCGGCGACCGCGTGGCAGCCGCGGAATGGCTCGCTCGTGGCGAGGCGACGGCTCGCGGCCTGGCTCTGCCGCTCGCCGAGGCATGGGTGCTGCACGCTCGCGCGCTTCTTACGCTCGCCGATGGCGACGCGGCCGAGGCCGCACAACAGGCGCTCCGGGCCGCCGAACGCGCGGACGCAGTGCATGCGCCGGTACCGGCCGCTCGCTGCAGAATGCTCGCGGGCATCGCGCTGGCGCAGGCAGGCGATCCTGAGAAGGCCATTCGGCTCCTGACCCGGGCGCGGCGCGATCTCGCGGCCTGCGAGGCCAGCCGGTACGGTGACGAAGCCGCGCATCACCTTCGTCGCCTTGGCCGACGCGTCAGCGCGCGCCAGCGCCGCGCCGCGCACGGAGAAGGCCTCGGCGCGCTCAGCGGTCGCGAACTCGAGATTGCCGACCTTGTCGCGTCCGGATTCACCAACCGGGAGATCGGCGAGCAGTTGTTCCTCTCCCCGAAAACCGTCGAGGGTCATCTCACCAGCGTGTTCGCCAAGCTGGGCGTGTCCTCGCGCGCCGCAGTGGCCGAGGCGGTCGGGCGCTCCCACAAGTGACCAACCTGGCCGCCGGCCAGTGGGTCATACCCGTCGTCACGACAACCACTCGAGAACGCGGGTAGATCATGCTTCAGAAGAGACTCATCCCCATCCCGGTGACCGGCGCCTCGGCCGCCACCAACGACGACGCAGCCACCACCAGGCTCGCTTCACAGTCGCCACCCGGATCCGGCGGTCGGGTGAGTCCGGCGACACGCTGGCTGGCCGCGGGAATCATCCTGTTCCTCGCCGATGCCGCGCAGCTCCTGCTCCTCCTGCCCGACCGGACGGGTGAGCTCTTCGCCTGGCCGATCGACGTTCAGATCACATCGCTGGTTCTCGGCTCAGCCTATGTAGCCGGGGGCTACTACTTCGTTCGTGTCCTGTTCGCGGACGGCTGGAATCGAGTGGCCGCCGGCTTTCCTCCCGTCATCATCTTCGTGTGGCTGGCGGCGGCCGCGACGGCACTGCACATCGACCGCTTCACGCATGACGCACCGTCCTTCGTCGCGTGGGCGGTGATCTATTCCGTCGCGCCGCTCGGACTGCCGCTCCTGTATCTCGCGCAGCGCCGGGCGGCACGTGTGCCGGTCGCCGACGCGCCGCTGCCGAATGGGCTGCGGATCCTCATGGGCTGCGCCGGCGGTGCCGTCATGTTCTGCGCCGTGCTCGCGTTCGCTGCTCCGGGGGTCACGATCGATCTGTGGCCGTGGACGCTTACCCCGCTCACCGGTCGCATCGTCGCGACGGTGATGGCGCTCTTCGGCACCGTGTGGGTGTCGGTGGCGCTGCGCGGCGGGAAGACGGCCGCGCGCATCCCGCTCGAGGCCCACGTCGTCGGCCTGGTCTTCCTGCTGTTGGCTGCAGCTCGCGGAAGTGGCGACATCGATTGGACCAATCCGCTTGCCCTGAGCCTCGTGGCGGGCGTCGCAGGCATGCTGGTCATCGACGTGGGCGTGCTGGCGCGCGCGCGTCGCGACCGCACCATCGGGCACCCCTCGGGTGCCTGAGGGGACCGAGTTCGAGGGAGTCGCCGGGTTGTTGCAAGCGAACGCCCAGCCCAAGCTCGCTTCTCCACCATGGTCCAGCCGACAGTCACCGAACTGCCCCTCAGCCTTGAGCCCGTCGTCGCCGACACGTTCACGGCGGACTTGAACGAACGTCGGTCGCCCAGAGGCGAACGCGCCTCCGGTTCGAGCCCGGGGCGCAGGCCGGGCACGCCGTCGGCGATCACGACGCAAGACGCTCGTACGCCTCGGCGCCTGAACGGGTAAGCACGCGCGTATGCGCGCCCCCGTCGAGCTCGCGCCGGGACTTTGGCGCTGGGCCGCCCGGCATCCCGACTGGCATCCCGGCGAGTTCGGCGCCGAGGTGGCGAGCTTCGCGATGGAGGTCGAGCACGAGCTGCTGCTCGTCGATCCGCTGTTGCCCGCAAACGACGGCGAGCCGGTGACCGACGTGCTCGACCGGCTCGCCGGCGGCCGCGTGGTGCACGCGCTGATCACGATCGGCTACCACGTCCGCAGCGCTGAGCCGCTGTGCGAGCGTTATGGCGGAGACCTCTGGGGGCCGCCGAACTGTGCGTCGCGCCTGCGCAACCCGTCGCGCCTGCGGACGCTCGAGCCGGGAGCACCCGGACCCGCCGGCGTCACGGCGTTCGCGATCGGGCGCCCGCTTCGCACCGAGCGGCCGCTGTGGCTGCCGTCGCATGCGGCGCTCGCGTTCGGCGACGCGGTGGTCACGACGCCCGCCGGCGAGCTGCGCATGTGGGCCCAGGAGCCGGCGGACGACCGGCGCCGGCGTTTCTACAGGGAACGGTTCGCGCCGACGCTCGCGCCGCTGCTCGAACTGCCGGTCCGTCGCGTGCTGGTGACCCACGGGGCGCCCGTGGTCGAGGACGGGGCCGCGGCGCTGCGCGCGGCGGTCGAGGCGGACCCGTGGTTCCACCGCGGCTGAATCAGCCGGCGCGCAGCAGCGGCTGGGTGAGGCACGTCGGGCCGCCGTCGCCCTTCAGCGACAGCTCGGAGCCGTCGTAGACGTGCACCTCGGTGCCGCGCGCCTCCAGCGCGCGGCGCACGCCCGGCACGCCGTCGACCATCACGACGACGCCTGGGCGCACCGCCAGGATGTTGCAGCCCATCGCGTGGTAGTCCTCGTCGCCGACCGCGATCCAGTCGACGCCGCGCTCGCGCAGATCCTGCAACAGCCGCACCGGGGCGAGCGGCTCGTAGATCGCGCAGAGCCCGTCGGCTACGCCGGAGATGAACGACTGCAGGTGCAGAACCGAACCCGGTCCGCGGTCGTGCGGCATGTCGTAGGTCTCGACGGCCACGCCCTCCGGCTCGACCAGGCGAGCGAGCGCCGCCGCGCCGGCGCGGTTGGTGCGATAGCCCAGCCCGATCGCCATCGTCGCGTCGTCGATCCAGTAGCGGTCGCCGCCGTCGGCGCAGCCGGGCGCCTCGATCGTCCCGAGCACCGGGATGCCGAGCCGCTCCAGCTCCTCTCGCGCGTGGCCGGGCTCGCGCGTGCGCGCCGGTTTCGCCATCCGCAGTGGGATCCCGCCGCGCGCGGTCATGACCATCGGGTCGTGCATGTAGACCGCGTCGACCTGGCCGTCGAGCGCCTCCGCGATCTCGACCTCGACTCCCAGGCCGGCGAGCAGCTCGCAGAACGCCTCGTGCTGCGCGGCGAGCCGATCGGGGTCGGGCGTGCGCCAGGCCGCGCCCGCCCAGTCGCCGGCCAGCGCCGGGCGACGCACCAGCACGCGTCGCAGCGGCGCGATCATCGACGTCACTCCGTACGCGCCGGCGGTGTCCACCCGCAGCAGTCTGACGGCTCGTGTGGGAGGATCGCGCCGTGCGCGGCGGACGATGGCTCGCAACGGCGGCGGTCGTCGCGGCGACGCGGCGCGTCCCCGGGCTGGTCAATCCAGACCAGGCCGCCGGCGTGATCGGGCAGTGGTAGGAAACCTCGAGGCCGGGCCGTCACGCTTGCGTTCAGCGTCCTCCGACGCTGACCTGCGTGCCGTGACCTGGCGCAACTGGACGGGCGACCAGCGCTGCGCGCCCGCGGCGATCGTTCGTCCGGCGAGCGAGGACGAGCTCGCGGCGGCGGTGCGGACCGCGGTCGAGCGGGGCGGGGGCGTACGCGCCGTCGGCAGCGGCCACTCGTTCACCGACGCCGCCTGCACGGGCGGGACGATGGTCGACCTCGCGCGCATGCAGCGCGTGCTGGCGTGTAACGTCGCCGAAGGCGAGCGCGACGAAAGAGCTCTCGCCTGGCAGGCGAAACCCCTTTCGGCGAGCGCGACCAAGGAGCGCCTCGCCCGACAGGCGAAACCCCTTTCCCCGGGCTGGTGACCGTAGAGGCCGGCATCACGCTGCACCGGCTCGGCGAGGAGCTCGCCGCGCGCGGGCTCGCGCTCGAGAATCAGGGCGACATCGACGCGCAGACCCTCGGCGGCGCGACGGCGACCGCGACCCACGGCACCGGCGTGCGTTTCCAGAACCTGTCGGCCGGGATCGAGGCGCTGCGGCTGGTCACGGCCTCCGGCGACGTGCTCGAGCTGTCGGGCGACGGCGACGAGCTCCGCGCGGCTCGCGTCGGCGTGGGCGCGCTCGGTGTCGTGAGCACGATCACGCTGCGCTGCGTGCCGCGCTACACGCTGCACCGCCACGACGCGCCGCGGCCGCTGGGGGAGACGCTCGACCGGCTCGACGAGCACGTCGACGGCAACGACCACTTCGAGTTCTGGGTCTTTCCCTACACGCGCACCGCGCTGACGCGCACCTGCCGCCGCAGCGTCGTGGCGCCGAGCCCGCCGCCGGCCTGGCGCCGCACGCTGCAGGAGAACGTGCTCGAGAACCGGCTGCTGGAGCTCGTCTGCCGCGCCGGGCGCGCGGCGCCGCGCGCGGTCCCGCGGCTCAATGCGCTCGTCACCGCGGCGATGTCAGAGAGCCGCGTCGAGGACTACTCGCACAAGGTGTTCGCGACCCAGCGGCGCGTGCGCTTCAACGAGATGGAGTACGCGATCCCGCGCGCGCACGCGCGCGAGGCGGTCGAGCGCGCGCTGGACGCGATCGAGCGCCCTCGCCTCCCGATCGCGTTCCCGCTCGAGGTGCGCTTCGCGGCGGCCGACGACGCGCTGCTGTCCACCGCGCATCAGCGCGAGACGTGTTACATCGCGGTGCACCAGTACCGCGGGATGGAGTTCGAGACGTGCTTCCGCGCGATCGAGGCCGTCATGGACTCCTACGACGGGCGCCCGCACTGGGGCAAGCGCCACTACCAGACGGCCGCGACGCTCGCCGACCGCTATCCCGGCTGGGCTCGTTTCCAGTCGGTGCGCGCGCGGCTCGATCCCGGCGGCGCGTTCACGAACGACTACACGCGCCGCGTGCTCGGGCCGGTCGTGGGAGACCGCTGAGGAAGTCGGGTGTGGTTCGTCCGCATCATCGAGCGGCGTCAGTCCGTGATCGTGATCCGTTCCGTCGTGAAGGTGGGTATGGCGTCGCCGTCCTCGTACTTGTGCCAGGCCCGCTGTTGACGGAGCCGCACCCACAGTGAGGCCGTTTCAGCGCCGTCGAGCGCGCGAGCCACTGCCCCGGGGCGCACCTTGGCATCCCCCCTCCAGACGGTCGTGCCAGCGTGCAGCAGCGCGACGCCCTCGCCGCCGGCGAGCTCGGCCGCCTCCCGCCTGAGCCGCCTCGGTACGTTGCAGACCTCCTCGATCGAGATCGGAACCTCGGCGCCGTGCGCACCGTCGAGCGAGACCTCGAGGGCCAGCATGCGACTGAAGAAGGCCGGTCCGAGCCTGGACGGCCCGCCGTCCTCGCCTGAGCCGTGCACGAGCGTCTCCTCGGCCTCGACGCAGCGGCCGGCGGCCGGCGCGGGGGGCGGGGAGAGACCCGCGCCGACCGCCAGGGCCGCTCCGAGAGCAACGAGCGCTGAAGTGACGCGGCGCCTCATTTGGCGACCGTAACCCCGGGGGCGGCTCCGTTCGAGCGCGTTCCCCGATCACGCCTGCCGCGCCTGCTCTCAGAGCGTCGGCCACAGGTCGCGAGCCTACGGCCGCCAGGCGTGCGCGGCGGTCGCGTCGTCGGCGGGGAAGAAGCTCTCGACCCGGATCTCCTGCAGCAGCGCGTCCTGCGGCGTGCCGAGCGTGGTGACCGTCGAGAAGTAGCTGAGCGCGAGCCCGTCCTTCGCGAACGCGACCGGGACGACGGGCAGCGGAGCGCGGGCCGGATCGGGCAGCCGCCAGGCGTCTGGCACGCCCGGCTGCGCGAGCGCCTCGTCGCGCAGCGCGAGCGTCTCGGCGTCGGGCACACCGCCCACCGCCTCGCGGTGCACGCGCTGGATGAGGGCCTCCGCCGCCGCCTCCCAGTTCGTCACGTGCGGTCGCAGCCCGTCGGGCGCGAACATCAGCCGGATGACGTTCGCAGGCCCGGCGCGCTCGCCCAGCAACCAGCCGAAGAAGCGGCCCGCCGCCGCGTTCGCATCGACGACGTTCCAGTGCCGGTCCATCACGACCGCCGGGAATGGCTCGTGCCCGGCGAGGATCCGCTCGAGCGCAGCGCGCACCTGCGCGGCGTGGTCGCCGTCGAGGCCCGCCTCGCGGTACAGCGGCGCGTAGCCGGCGGCGAGCAGCAACTGGTTGCGCTCGCGCAGCGGCACGTCGAGCACGCGCGCCAGCCGCAGCACCATCGCGCGACTGGGCTGCGAGCGCCCGCTCTCGACGAAGCTCACGTGCCGGGGGGTCGTGGACGCCTCGAGGGCGAGACTGAGCTGGCTGAGCCCGCGGACGCCGCGCCAGCGCCGGAGGAGCTCGCCGACCGGGCTCAACGCGGACACGGCTGGAGTCTATGCGGTGCTGCCATTCCCTCTGCAGGGAATTGGCACGGCTCCCCTGCGGCCGCATCCTGGCCGTCATGAGCGACTTCACCATCCACACCGCGGCGTCGGCCCCCGAGTCGGCCCGTGCCCCGCTCGCCCGCCTGGAGCAGGCGATCGGCTTCATCCCCAACCTCGCCGGCACGATCGCCGGCTCGCCGACCGCGATCGGCGGCTTCGTCGGGCTGCAAGGCGCGCTGCGCGGCAGCGCGCTCTCGCCGGTCGAGCGCGAGGTCGTCGGCATCACCGTCAGCCGCGAGAACACGTGCGCGTACTCGATCGCCGCCCACTCGGCGTTCGCGGCGCGCGCGGGCGCGGCGCCGGACGTCGTGGCCGCGCTGCGCGACGGCGAGCCCCTGCCCGACGCCCGGCTGGAAGCGCTGCGCGCGTTCACGCTCGCCGTGCTGTCCGCGCGCGGCCACGTCGGCGACGCCGACACGGCCGCCGTGCTCGCTGCCGGCTACACGCACGAGCACGTGCTCGAAGTGATCGCGCAGATCGCCTACACGACGTTCGCGAACCTGGTCGCCAACGTGGCCCGCACGCCGGTCGACGCGGCGTTCGAGCCGGTGAGCGCCTGAGCCGTCAGGCCAGCGGGATCCGCGCGCGGACGACGGTCCCCTCGCCCGCCGGGCTCTCGATGTCGAGCCGGCCGTCGAGCGCGGCGACGCGGTCGGACAGGCCCTCCAGGCCGGATCCGTTGCCGGTGTCCGCGCCGCCCACGCCGTCGTCGGCCACCTCGGCGACGGCGTCGGCGCCGTCGCGGCGGACCGCGACCGTCGCCCGGCTCGCCGACGCGTACTTGGCCACGTTCGTCAGCGCCTCCGCGACGACGTAGTAGAGCGCCGTCGCGACCGGCGCCGGGAGATCGTCGGGTGCCTCGCCGACGACGTCGACCGGCAGCGGCGCCCGGAACGCGAGCCCGCGCACGGCGGCGCTGAGACCGCGGTCGGTGAGGACGGCGGGGTGGAGGCCACGGGCGACCGTGCGGAGCTCCTCGAGGCTCGCCATCAGCTCCACCCGGGAGTCCTCCAGCAGCCGGCCCAGCTCGTCGTTGTCGCCGGCCTTGCTGCGGGCCAGCCCGAGCTTGGCCGCCAACCCGATCATCCGCGCCTGCACGCCGTCGTGCAGGTTGCGCTCCAGCCGCCGCCGCTCGGTGTCGCCGGCGCTGACGATCCGCGCCCGCGACGCGCGCAGATCCTCGATCCGCGCGCGCAGCTCCGCCGCGAGCCGCTGGTTCTCCAGCGCCAGCGCCGCCGCCGCGCCGGCGGCGCCGACGAGCTGCGGCTCGTCGGCCAGCGAGCGGTCGTGCCGGATCGCGGCGATCCGCCGCCCGTTCAGCTCCACCGGAGTCCACTCGCCGTCCGGCAGCGCCACTGTGCGGCCTTCGGCGTCGACGAACCGCGCGGACTCCGGCAGCCAGTAGGCGAGCGCCACCGAGGGGTCGCCGAGCGCGTCGGCCAACGCCGCGCGGAGCGTGTCGGACCCGGGCGCCTGCCCGATCTGCGCGATCAGCCCGGCAATCCGATCGGCTTGGGCCAGGCGGCTGCGAAGCAGGCCGGCGAGGAACGCGAACGGCACGAGGGCGAGGAGCCCCCATGCCACGGCTTCCAGCTCCTCGACCGGCACGCCGGCCGCGTCCAGGCCGGCCGCCACGCCGAGGACGACGAAGGCCACGCCGCCGGTCCAGATCACCGGATTGAGCACCCGGCGCTGCGGCGGGGTGGCGGCCGCCCGCCGCCGGAAGATGATGATGGTCGCGCCCGTGATGACCGCCGCCACGACGCCGAACTGCACGCCGTCGAGCAGATCGGAGACGTCCTGGTCAGGATGGACGACGAGCCGGTTGCGCGGGTCGCCAGGCGCATGTTCCTCGAACAGCAGCGACGGGATCTGCAGCACGGTGGCGGCGAAGTACCCGGCCCCGATCAGCCAGCGCTCGGCGCGCGTCTCCAGCCTGCCGGTCGGGAATGCGAGCACCAGGTGACCGGCGATCACCGGGAACAGCGCGTCGAACGCGAGACCGATCGTGTAGAGGACGTCGTCGTTGGCCGCGCTCAGACCTCCCGCGAACCAGGCGAATCCGGCCGCGGCCATCAGCGGCCCCGTGCGGTTCGCGGGCCGTCGCCACCAGGCATACAGGCCGGTGCCGGTGAACGACCAGCCGAGGAGCAGGCCCAGCGAGGCGGTCAGCTCCGGCGTGTCCAGGTGATCGCTGCTGAACGCGAGGAGGAAGACCGCGAAGCCGCCCACGCCCGCCGCGAGCGCGAGCGCGATCAGGGCACGGCGGAGTCCCGCCGCCGGCGCGTTCGCCACCTCTGTCCGCGCTACCACGGCCCGAGTCTAGGCCGCTACAGGAACGCCCGGCCCTCGCCGCGATACGTCGGCACCTCGTCGACCACGCGGTCGCCCTCGAGCAGATACAGCGTGTTGAAGTGCTCGCACAGCTCGCCGGCCTTCGCGTGGCGCAGGTAGACGCGGTCGCCGGGGCGCAGCGCGCCAGCGCCGCGCCCGGTCAGCGGCGTCTGAACCTCGCCGGCGCCCTCGAGCACGGTCAGCCGCAGCCCGGGCGGGAGATAGGGCTTCGGCAGGCGGTCGCGTCCGGCCGGCCCGGACGCCGGGTAGCCGCCGCCGAGGACGGTGGCGGTGCCGGCGTCCGGCCGGCGCACGACCGGCACACAGAACAGTGCGGCCGGACGTGGATGGAACGCCCGGTAGTGGTCGAACAGCCCCGGACCGAACAGGCCGGAGCCGGCGGTCACTTCGGTCACGGCCGGCTCGGCCGCCGTCGACTCGAGGCTCCCGGTCCCGCCGCCGTTGACGAGCGCGACCGGCGCGATCTCGCGCACCGCGGCGACGACAGCGGCGCGGCGCTCGGCGAGCTGTGCGATCGCGGCACGCTGCATCGCCCGCAGCCCGGCGCCGAGCAGCGGATTCGGCGGGCGGTCGCCGACGCCGGCGACGTGGCCCTCGTAGCCCATGACCCCGGCGAGCTCGACGCCGGGCCGCGCGACGACCGCGCGCGCTAGCGCGGCGGCGTCGTCCGGCGTGCGCACCGGCGAGCGCTTGGGTCCGATCCGCACGCGCCCTCCGGCGAGCTCGAGGCTCGTGTCGAAGTCCAGGCACACGCGCACCGGACGGGCCCGCGCGGGTGCGGCGGCGTCGATCAGGTCGAGCTGCTCGACGCTGTCGATCATCAGCATCGGTGCGCGCTCGCCGAGCTCCGCCAGCGCCTTGTGGTCGACGGTCGGGTAGGCGAGCAGCAGGTCGTCGAAGCCGTCGTCGAGCAGCCATAGCGACTCGCGCAGGGTGAACGTCATCAGCCCGCGGAAGCCTCCTCGCTCGGAGTCGCGCTCGTCTTCGGCGACGATACGGCGCATCAGCGCGCGGCAGCGGACCGATTTGCTCGCCAGCCGGATCGGCTTACCCGCTGCCCGGCGCACCAGGTCGGCCGCGTTCGCGCGGAGCGCGTCGAGGTCGACGACCGCGAACGGTGGCGCGACGTCCGCGAGCGCCGTCTCGAGGCGCTCGTACGACGCGACGCCGGCCACCGCCGGATCGTAGTCGACGGTCACGTCAGCGACGGCCCTCGGCGGCTGCACCGGGTCGCCGGCCGCACGGTCACCGCGTCAGCCGGGCCGGCGCAGCTCCTGGATGCGGATCAGGTTGCCCGCGGGATCGCGGAAGGCGGAGTCGCGGATCCCGTACGGTTGGTCGGTCGGCTCCTGGACGACTTCGGCGTCGCCGGCCTGCAGCCGCGCGAAGGTGCCGTCGAGGTCGGCGGTCGCCAGGTTGATGCTCGCGTAGGTGCCCTTGGCCATCATCTCGGCGATGGTGCGGCGCTCGTCGTCGGTGATGCCGGGGGCGGCGCCTGGCGGGTATAGGACGATCGAGGTGCCGGGTTGGTCGGGCGGGCCGACCGTGATCCAGTGCATCCCGCCGTACTCGACGTCGTTGCGGACCTCGAAGCCGAGGGTGTCGCGATAGAAGGCCAGCGATGCGTCCGGGTCGTCGTGCGGGAGGTAGGCCTGGTGAATGGTGAGGTCCATGGCGGTCACACCAGCTGTAGCTCGGGGCCGGCGTAGGTCGCGAGGTGTTCGCCGGTGAGGGTCGAGCGGGCGGCGACGAGGTCGGCGGGTGTGCCCTCGAAGACGATCCGGCCGCCGTCGTGGCCGGCGCCGGGGCCGAGGTCGATGATCCAGTCGGCGTGCGCCATGACCGCCTGGTGGTGCTCGATGACGATCACCGACTTGCCGGAGTCGACGAGCCGGTCGAGCAGGCCGAGCAGCCGCTCGACGTCGGCGAGGTGGAGGCCGGTGGTCGGCTCATCGAGGACGTAGATGCCGCCTTTCTCGGCCATGTGCGTGGCCAGCTTGAGCCGCTGCCGCTCGCCGCCGGACAGCGTGGGGAGCGGCTGGCCGAGGCTCAGGTAGCCGAGCCCGACGTCGGCGAGCCGGTCGAGGATCTTGTGCGCCGCCGGCGTGCGCGCCTCGCCGTCGCGGAAGAACTCCTCGGCCTCGGTCACCGACATCGCGAGCACCTCGGCGATGTTGAGCCCGCCGAGCCGGTACTCCAGCACCGCCGCCTGGAACCGCCGGCCCTCGCACTCCTCGCAGGTGGTGGCGACGCCGGCCATGATGCCCAGGTCGGTGTAGATCACGCCGGTGCCGTTGCAGTTGGGGCAGGCGCCCTCGGAGTTGGCGCTGAACAGCGCCGGCTTCACACCGTTGGCCTTCGCGAACGCCTTGCGGATCGGGTCGAGCAGTCCGGTGTACGTCGCCGGGTTGCTCCGCCGGGAGCCGCGGATCGCGCCCTGGTCGACCGACACGACTCCGTCCCGCCCGGACACCGAGCCGTTGATCAGCGAACTCTTGCCCGAGCCCGCCACGCCGGTGACGACGACCAGCACGCCGAGCGGGATGTCGACGTCGACGTCCTGCAGGTTGTGGGTGTCGGCGCCACGCACTTCGAGCGTCCCCGACGCCGTCCGCGCCGACGGTTTCAGGGAGGCCCGGTCGTCCAGATGGTGCCCGGTGATCGTGTCACTGGCCCGCAGCCCTTCGACGGTGCCCTCGTACACCACCTCGCCACCGGACGTCCCGGCACCGGGCCCGAGGTCGACGACGTGGTCGGCGATCGCGATCGCGTCCGGGTCGTGCTCCACGACCAGCACGGTGTTGCCCTTGTCGCGCAGTTGCAGCAGCAGCCCGTTCATCCGCTGGATGTCGTGCGGGTGCAGCCCGATCGTCGGCTCGTCGAAGACATACGTGACGTCGGTCAGCGAGGAGCCGAGGTGGCGGATCATCTTGGTGCGCTGTGCCTCGCCGCCTGACAGCGTGCCCGACGGCCGGTTGAGCGAGAGGTAGCCGAGCCCGATCTCGACGAACGAGTCGACGGTGTGCCGGAGGCTCGCCAGCAGCGGCGCGACGGACGGCTCGTCCAGGCCGGCCACCCACTCCGCGAGGTCGGTGATCTGCATCGCGGAGACGTCGGCGATGTTGACGCCGTCGATCTTCGACGACCGGGCCGCCTCGCTGAGCCGGGTGCCGTCGCACTCCGGGCAGGTGGTGAACACGACCGCCCGCTCGACGAAGGCGCGGATGTGCGGCTGCATCGCGTCGACGTCCTTGGACAGCATCGACCGCTGGATCGCCGGGATCAGCCCCTGGTACGTCAGGTTGATCCCCTCGACCTTGATCTTGGTCGGCTCCTTGTAGAGCAGGTCGTGGAGCTCGCGCTTGTTGAACTTCTTGATCGGCTTGTCCGGGTCGAAGTAGCCGCAGCCGCGGAAGATCCGGCCGTACCAGCCCTCCATGCTGTAGCCGGGGATCGTGAGCGCCCCCTCGTTGAGCGACTTGCCCTCGTCATAGAGCGCGGACAGGTCGAAGTCGCTGACCGAGCCTCGGCCCTCACAGCGCGGGCACATGCCGCCGGTGCGGCTGAAGCTCGCGCTCTGGGTGATCGTCTTGTCACCGCGCTCGACCGTGATCCCGCCGCTGCCGTGGGCCGAGGCGACGTTGAAGGAGTACGCGCCGGGCCCGCCGATGTGCGGGTCTGCGAGCCGGCTGAACAGGATGCGCAGCATCGCGTCGGCGTCGGTCGCGGTACCGACGGTGGACCGGGGGTTGGCGCCCATCCGCTCCTGGTCGACGCTGATCGCCGTCGTCAGTCCGTCGAGTACGTCGACCTCGGGCCGCGCCAGCGTCGGCATGAAGCCCTGCACGAAGGCGCTGTAGGTCTCGTTGATCAGCCGCTGCGACTCCGCGGCGATCGTGCCGAACACCAGCGAGCTCTTGCCCGAGCCGGAGACGCCGGTGAATACCGTCAGCCGGCGCTTCGGGAGCTCTACGGTGACGTCCTTGAGGTTGTTCACGCGCGCGCCGTGCACGCGGATCTGATCGTGGCTGTCGGCGGTCGACCTGATGTCCATCGCCGTCAGGCTAGCTGCGGCTCGGGGCCGGCGCTTCTCGATTCCTGATCGGTTTGGTCACCTGTTTGGCCACGCACGGCGGCATCCCGGTCGTCGCGTCGCGCCGCGTGGCGCCGGTAGGCGCTGGGCGGCATGCCGACCAGTTCGGTGAAGCGAGTGCTGAAAGTGCCCAGCGACGAGCAGCCGACCTCGAAACAGACCTCGGTGACGCTGAGGTCGCCTCGGCGCAGCAGCGCCATCGCGCGCTCGATGCGCCGCGTCATCAGGTAGCCGTACGGCGACTCGCCGTAGGCGAGCCGGAACTGGCGGCTGAGGTGCCCGGCCGACATGTGCGCGCCGCGGGCGAGCGCCTCGACGTCCAGCGGCTGCGCGTACTCCCGGTCGATCCGGTCGCGCACGCGGCGCAGCCGCGCGAGGTCGCTCAGGTACTGCGCCGCGGCGGGACTGCTGGTCACCGCGAGATCATGCCATGGTCGAATGCTGAGCGGCTCTAGCTGCGTCGCGTGCCCACGAAGCGCGCGCCGGTGGCGGGGACTGCTCCAGCGGCGATCGCACGCTCCTCTTCGCCGAGCAGGCCCGGCGGCAGGTCCCAGCGGTGCAGGTACGGCCCGCGGACGGTGTCGCCGAGCGCGAACCAGGGCTCGAGCTCGGCGCGCACGAGCGCCACCGGATGGATGTGCTCGCGCAGGTTCTCCACCACCTCCGCGTGCTCCGGCGGGTGGTCGTCCTCGTGATGCTCGAGCCACCAGGCCGCTGCGCGCTCGTCGAAGCGCTCGACGTCCATCTCGTCCACGACCAGCGCGCCGCCGGTGCGTACGAGCTCGGCGAGCCGGGCGACCGACTCGCGCAGCGGCTCGACATGGTGGAGCGAGACGACCGCCAACGCGGCGTCGAAGCTCGCGGCCGGCGCGTCGAGGTCGAGCAGCGCGACCGCGCGCAACGTCGTCCGTCTCCGATGCGGGGTCGATCGCGACGACCTCGTGGCCGCCGGCGCGCAGCGCAGCCGCCAGCTCGCCGCCGCCCGCCCCGACCTCGAGTACCCGGGCCGGGGCGGGCGGCAGCGCGCCGCGCGCGAACTGCAGGACGTCGGGACTCAGCACGCTCTGCTCAGCGGGGCCCGATCACGACCGTCTGCAGCTCGGTCAGGACGTCGAACGGGTAGCGCCCGCCGACGCGGCCGCCGCCGCTGTCGGTGCCGGCCCGGCCTCCGAACGGGAGATGGTTCTCCCAGTAGTTCGTGGTCTCGTTGATGTTCACCAGGCCGTGCCGGACCGCGTCGGCGAAGCGCAGTCCTTCGCGTAGGTCGGCGGTGTAGATCGCGGCCAGCAGGCCGTACGGCAGCGCGTTGGTCAGCTCGATCGCGTGGTCGAGCCCGTTGATCGAGGTGACCGGTGCGATCGGCCCGAACGTCTCCTCGACCGAGGCCTGGGCGTCGGCCGGGACGCGGTCGAGGACCGTCGCCGGCCAATACAGGTCGGTCGGGAAGCCGCCGGCGCGCTCGCCGCCGGTCACCACGTCGGCGCCGCGGCGGACCGCGTCCTGCACGTGCTCGTCCATCTTCGCGGCGACGCCCTCGTTGTTGAGCGGCCCCATCTGCGTGCCCTCGGCGAGCGGGTCGCCGAGCTGCGCGCTCGCCGCCACCCGCTCGGCCAGCCGCGCGACGAAGTCCTCGCGCACGCGCTCGTGGACGAGCAGCCGCTCCCCCGCGGTGCAGCTCTGGCCTGCGCACAGGAAGCAGGCGACGATCGCCGCGTCGGCGGCGGCGTCGAGGTCGGCGTCTTCGAGTACGACGAGCGGCCCGTTGCCGCCCATCTCCAGCAGCAGCGACTTGCCGGCCGCGCGTTGGGCGATCCGGTTGCCGGTCGCGGTCGAGCCGATGAAGCCGACGGCGACGGTGTGAGGATGCGCGACGATCTCGTCGCCCACCTCGGGGCCTGGTCCGGGGATGAAGTTGAAGACGCCGGGCGGCAGCTCGGCCTCGGCGACGCATTCGGCCAGCAGGCCCGAGCAGACCGCCGTGCTCGGCGCCGGGTTCCACACGACCGTGTTGCCGGACGCGAGCGCGGGCGCGACCAGCTCCGCCGGCATGGTGTAGGGCCAGTTCCACGGCGTGACTATCGCGACCGGTCCCTTCGGGCGCCGCAGGAGCAGGACGCGCGTGCCCTGCGTCATGCTCGGCGGGACGATCCCCTCGATCCGCAGCCCGTCCTCGGCGGCGCCGCGCCACATCGCGATCAGCTCGTCGACCTCGTCGTAGGATTCGGCGTGCAGCGGCTTGCCCTGGTCGAGCGTGAGCACCCGGGCGAGCTCGTCGCGCCGGCGCTCGCACGCGTCGGCGATCCGGCGCAGCGCGGCCGCCCGCTCGAACGCGGTCGCGCGCGGCCCAGCGCCGGGAACGCCTCGCGCGCGGCGGCGACGGCGCGGCGTGCGTCCTCGCGATCGGCCTGGGCGACCTCGCCGATCGACTCCCCGGTGGCCGGGCTCGAGGCCCGGATCGTCGCGCGCGACTCCTCCCACGCGCCCGCGATGAACAGGCGCGTCATCGTGACGGTCGCCACGGTGCCTCCTCGGTCGGCTTGGTCTGCGACGTGAACGCCGCCATGATGTCCCGCTGGAACGCCAGCACGTGCTCGCGCATGATCGTCCGCGCCCGCTGGCCGTTGCGGTCGATCAGCGCTTCGATCAACTGGACCTGGTCGTGGACCGTGTGGCCCAGGCCCGGCACGCGGTCGAGCACGAGGTACCAGACCCGCAGCGACAGCGTGAAGTAGCGCTCGAGCGTGTCGAGCAGGTACGGGTTGCCGCTCGCCTCCCACGTGAACCGGTGGATCCGCTCGTCGAAGCGGATCAGTCCGTCCGGGTCGCCCTGCTGCTTGAGGTGGTCGACCTCGTCGAGCAGCGCCTCGGCGAGCACGCGCGTCTCGGCGCTCATTCGCAGTGCGGCCAGCTCGGCCGCGTAGCCTTCGAGCTCCGCCCGGACCTCGGTGATGTGGACGATGTCGGACGCCTCGACGGGGGAGACGAACGTGCCGCGCCGCGGCTGAACGGCGACGAGGTTCTCCAGCGCGAGCCGCTTGACCGCCTCGCGCAGCGGGGTGCGCCCGACGTCCAGATCCCGCATCAGCGCGTCCTCGCGCAGCACGGTCCCGGGCGGCAACCGGAGCGTCACGATGCGGTCGCGCAGCTCCTGATAGGCGCGGTCAGCGAACAGGCGGCTGGATGGCACGACGGCGCTTGTCACCACGTGAACCTACTGATATATCAGGTGCACATGAGCGCGCACACGCCCGCGCGTCCCGCCGAGGCTGCGCTCGCCCGTCTACTCCGCCGGCCGCGCTTCGAGATCCTCCCGCTCGACGGGATCGAGGAGCAGGTGCTCGAGCACCTCGGCACCGACGTGAAGGTGACTATCACCGCATCGCCGCGCCGGGGCCTGGAGGCGACGCTCGACCTCGGCGAGCGGCTGGCGCGCGCCGGCTACGCCGTCGTCCCGCATTTGTCGGCACGGCTGATCCGCGACCGCGCGCACCTCGAGGACGTCGTCGGACGCGTTCGCGCCGCCGGCATGCGCGAGCTGTTCGTCCCGGCCGGCGATGCGACCGAGCCGGGCGAGTTCTCCGGCGCCGCCGAGCTGCTCGAGGCGATGGGGCCGCTGCGCGCCGAGTTCACCGAGATCGGCATCACCGGCTACCCGGAGAGCCACCACCTGATCTCCGACGAGGAGACGATCCAGGCGATGTTCGCCAAGGCGCCGATGGCGACGTGCATCATCAGCCAGATCTGCTTCGACGCGGACGTGATCGCCGGCTGGATCGCCGAGGTCCGGCGGCGCGGCACGCATCTGCCGATCTGGATCGGGCTGCCCGGGAGCGTCGACCACGCGAAGCTCGTGCGCATTTCGATGAAGATCGGGATGGGGGAGTCCGCGCGCTTCCTGCGCCACCACCGCAACTGGATGTCGCGCCTGGTCACGCGCAAGTTCAAGCCGGACCCGCTGCTGCGCGGCCTGGGGCCAACGCTGGCGGACCCTGCGGCGAACGTCGCGGGCTTCCACCTGTACACGTTCAACGAGGTGGCGCGCACCGAGCGCTGGCGCCGCGCCACCCTCGAGCGCGTCGAACGTCGGTGAGCACCCCTTATACGCCAGGCTGACCGACGTTCGGCGCCGTGGCGAGGGCGAGCAGGCGGTCAGGGTGCAGGTAGACGTCGTCGGTTGGGAGGCGGCGGACGGTCCAGCCCGCCGCCTCCCAGACCCGCTGCTTGCGCAGGTCCTCGGATGCGTCGAGGTGGAACTGCGGCCCGTCGAGCTCGACGATCAGCCTCCAGTCCGGCCAGATCAGGTCGGCCTCCTCGCCGGCGATGTCCTCGTTGACGAGTCGTGGCGAGCCGCCCGCTTCGCGCAGGAGCGTCAGGGCCAGCGCCTCGGCGTCGCTCTTGGTGCGATGGAGAGGCAGGCCGGCGTAACGGGAGACCGCGGCGTGCAGCCTGCGGGTGCCGCGGCGGCCGCGATGGCGGGCGAGCGCGACGAAGAGGACGCTCGGCGTGGTGAGCTTCAACCGGCAGGCCTCGCGCACCGCACGGGCGAGCGCGCGGGTGCCGAGGTGGGGCGCGAGGTCGATCAACGTTCGCTCGGGCGTTGTGATCGGGATGCCCTCGTGCACGGTGGTTTCACCGGCGAGTTTGCGGCTGCGACACACGAGCACGCCGTCCAGCCGTTCGGGACCGCCGTCGCCGGGGCGCGTGACGATCTGGAACGGCGGCTTGTAGGAGCGAAATCCCCATGTAGCCGCCGCGGCGGCATGGCTTAGCGCGCTCCCGTGTGCGGTCAGCGTCGCCGCCATCCAGCGGGTCCGGTCCTCGTCGAGCACCGGAGCGACCGCGTACACGCCGTCGTGCATGACCACCAACCGTCCTCCGGCGATCCGGCGTGCGATCGACTTGTCGTCGTAGCCGAGCGCATGCAGCTGCCGGCGCGACACGCACCGGTGCTGGCGGGCAGCGAGCTCGATCAGCCGAACGTCGGTCACCACCCCTTATAGGGGGTGCTCGCCGACGTTCGCCCCCGGCTAGTGCTCCAGCGACTCCGCGATCAGCGTCGAGACGTCGACGACGCGCATTTCGCTGCCGCGTGCCTTCACGCCGTCGTCGAGCATCACCGTGCAGAACGGGCAGGCGACCGCGAGCGTGTCCGCGCCGGTCTCGGCCGCCTGGCGTGCGCGCTCCTCGTTGATCAGCCCGCCGCGCTCCTCCATCCACATGTGCGCGCCGCCGGCGCCGCAGCAGAACGTGCGCTTGCCGCTGCGCTCCATCTCGACCGGGGCGCCGACCGCCGCGACCAGCTCGCGCGGGTCGGCGCGGACGTCGTTGTGGCGGGCCAGGTAGCACGAGTCGTGGTAGGTGATGCTGCGCGCGTCGTTGCTCGGCTTCAAGCGCCCGTCGCGCACCAGCCCGGCGATCAGCTCGGTGTGGTGCATGACCTCGTAGGAGCCGCCGAAGTCGGGGTACTCGTTGCCGAGCGTGTTGAAGCAGTGCGGGCAGCTGGCGACGATCTTGGTCACTCCCGCCTCGTTGAGCGTGCTCACGTTCTGCTCCGCGTGCGCCTGGAAGAGGTACTCGTTGCCCATCCTGCGCGCGGGGTCGCCGGTGCACGACTCGCGCGGGCCGAGGATCGCGAAGTCGACGCCGGCCGCCTGCAGCAGCTTGGCGGTCGACTCCGCCGCCGTGCGCGCGCGCTCGTCGAACGAGGCGGCGCAGCCGACCCAGTAGAGGACCTCCGGCGCGGGCTCGCCCGGCTCGAGGATGCGCACGCCGAGCTCGGCCGCCCAGTCGGCGCGCTCGGTCTGCGCCCGGCCCCACGGATTGCCGGCGCGCTCGACGTCGCGCAGCATCGGTTCCGCCTCGCTGGGGAAGCGGGAGTCGACCATCACGAGGTTGCGGCGCAGGTCGACGATGTGGTCGACGTGCTCGATCGACACCGGGCATACCTCCACGCACGCGCCGCAGGTCACGCAGTCCCAGACGACGTCGTCGGTGACCGCGCCGGGAACGAGCGGGTCCGGATCGGCCGCGACGTCGCGCAGCAACCTTCGGGCCGTCCTCGAACACCTTGTCGCGCAGGCCCATGATCAGCAGCTTGGGTGACAGCTCCTTGCCGGTGTTCCAGGCGGGACAGACGTCCTGGCAGCGCCCGCACTCCGTGCAGGAGAACGTGTCCATCATCTGCTTCCAGGTGAGGTCGGGCACCGTCGCGGCGCCGAAGCGCATCTCCTCCTCCGGGACGTCGAAGCGCAGCGGCTCGAGCCGGCCGCCCGGCCCTGTGCGGCCGAAGTAGACGTTGACGGCGGCGGTCGCGATGTGGAGGTGCTTGGAGTGCGGCAGGTAGGCGAGGAAGCTGAGGATGATCAGCACGTGCGCCCACACGAACACGCGCTCGAGCACCTCGGTGACGTCGCCGTCGCCGAAGAGGTTGGAGAGCGCGTTCGACACCGGCGACCAGTCCGCGGGCCACTCGTTCAGCCCCAGCGCGATCCGCGACGCGTGCCACAGCAACAGCGTCGTGACGATCCCGGCGATCATGGCCAGGATCAGGTCGGCCTCGCCGAGGTGGCTGCCCTCGAAGCGCTTCGGGCGCTGCACCTTGCGGATGTAGACGGCCGCCAGCACGCCAAGCAGCACGACTACCGCGAACACGTCCACGAGCAGCGCGAACCAGCCCTGGTGGCCGAGCCACGGCAGCGTGGCGTCGCGGTCCACCGCCCCGATCATCGCGATCAGGATCGTCGGGAACAGGACGATGAAGCCCCAGAAGATCGCCGCGTGCATCAGCCCGGGGCCGAGCCGCTGGAGCAGCTTGCGCTGGCCGAGCACGATCTCGGCCTCGTTGCGCGCGCGGCGCGACACGTCGCCGGTGCGGTCGACCGGCTTGCCGAGCCGGATCAGGCCGACCAGGAACAGCGCGCGGCGGGCGAAGAGGCCGCCGCTGACGACGAGCGCCGCCGCGAGCGCCAGCGCTCCGGCCACGACATCTATGGCGCGCGCGTCCTTCTCAGCTCGGCCGTGATCGCGGGCACGATCTCGGTCAGGTCGCCGATCACTGCGTAGTCGGCGCTGTTGAGGATCGGCGCCTCGGCGTCGGAGTTGATCGCGAGGATCGTCTTCGCGCCCTTGCAGCCAGCGATGTGCTGCGTCGCGCCGCTGATGCCGCACGCGATGTAGAGGTCCGGCGACACCTTGGTCCCGGTCTGGCCGACCTGGTCGGTGTGCGGGCGCCAGCCCGCGCTCGTGACCACACGCGAGCAGCCGACCGCGGCGTCGAGCATGCCCGGCCAGCTCCTCGAGGATCCCGAAGCCGTCCGCGGAGCCGACGCCGCGGCCGCCGCTGACGACGACCTTGGCCTCGGCCAGCGAGACGCCGGTGGTGGACCGTGTCGACGTGCTCGGCTACCTGGACCGCCAGGTCGGCCGGCTGCAACGCGGGCGCGAAGGATTCGACGGCGGGCGCGGCCGCGCCGTTGACGGCGGCCGCCGGGACGGTGTGCGGGGCGACGGTGAGGAGCGGCAGCGGGCCGTGGATCCGCGCCTCCTCGAGCAGCGACCCGCCCCAGCGGATGCGCGTCACGGTGAGGGACGAGGCCGCGGCGGCGCCGATCGCGGTCACGTTGGCGGCGAACGGCAGGTCGCGGCGGGCGGCGAAGTGCGCGAGCACCTCGTTGCCGCGGTTCGTGCCGGCGGCAACCACCGCGGTCGGCGCGAGCCGTTCGATCAGGTCCTCGATGCAGCGCGCCCAGGCTCCCGGCGCGTAGGCGGCCAGCCGCTCGTCCTCGGCGACATACGCGGTTGCCACGCCGTGCGCGCCGAGCTGCGCCGCGGCGTCGCGGCCGCCGACCATCAGCGCCGCCGGCTCGCCGAGCCGGCGAGCCAGCGCGAGCGCCTGCAGCGACAGCTCGTCGACCTGCCCGCCGTCGTGCTCCACGAGCACCAGCACGCCCATCACGCCACCCCCAGCTCGCGCGCGGGCCTGACGAACGCCGGACGCATCATCACGCCACCCCCAGCTCGCGCGCGGCCCTGACGAACGCCGGACGCATCATCACGCCACCCCCAGCTCGCGCATGACCTCGACGACCGCGGGTGCAGCGTCCGGGCCGCGGCCGAGGATCTCCGCCTGCTTGCCCTGGCCGGGCGGCACCACCAGCCGCAGCCGCTCGAGCCGCGGCTCGGGCCGCGCCGGCGTGCGCTTCTCGACCGGCTTCTGCCGCGCGCGCAGCTTCGCCGGCACCGACGGGTAGCGCGGCAGGTTGATGCCCTCGAGGACGCTCACCACGGCCGGCAGCGGGACGACATACACGTCGCGCCCGCCCGCCACCTCCTGCTCGCAGCGCAGGCGCCCGTCGTCCTGCACCGAAAGCCCCTTCAGCCCGGTGACGACCGGGCGGGCGAGCGAGTGCGCGACCCGGATGCCGACCTGGAAGTTGCCGGCGTCGGCGGACTCGTTGCCGAACACGATCAGGTCGTAGTCGGCGGCCTCGCGCCACGATCGCCGCGGCAGTCGCCTGCGGGTCCCACTCCTCGCCGTCGGTCTCGAGCAGCACCCCGCGATGCGCGCCGATCGCCAGGCAGTCGCGGATCTGCTCCTCCGCCTCCGGCGGCCCCAGCGTCAGCACCGTCACCTCGCCGCCGTGCTGCTCGACCAGTCGCACCGCCTCCTCGACGCCGCACTCCTCGTGCGGGCTGATCGTGAAGCCGAGGTGGCGCGTCTCGATCGCCTGCTGATCGTCGGTCAGCACCATCCGACCGCCGGTCAGCGGGACGCGCTTGACGCAGACCAGGATCCTCACGTCAGCACCGGCTCGGCCGCGCGGACGCGCTCGTTCTCGGGGTCGAACAACGGCGTGGAGCCGGCGACCGCGACGGTCACCGGATGCCGCTCGTCCATGTACAGAACCGAGAGCTGCTCACCGACCACGGCGTGTTCGGGCGGCAGATACGACATCAGGATGTGCTTGCCGACCGATGGCCCCGCGCCGGCGCTGGTGACGAACGAGCGCCGGCCCTTGGCGTCGACCAGCGGGGCGCCGTCGCGGGTCAGGACCGGCTCGCCGCCGAGCATGTAGCGGCGCCGCCCGTCGCTCGCGGTGTGGTCGTCGACGGTCAGCGTGCACATCACGGCGGCCGGGTCGGACTCGCGCTGGCGGACGTGCGCCTCCTTGCCGACGAAGTCCTGCGGCTTGACCTTGCCCCAGGCCATGCCGGCCTCGACGACGTCGTACTCGGCGTCGAGCTCGAACCCGAATGCGCGGTAGCACTTCTCGAGCCGCCCGGTCGTGCCGTACACGCCGATCCCGGCCGGGACGATCCCGTGCGGCTCGCCGGCCTCGGCCACGATGTCCCACAGCTTCGCGCCCTGCTCGATCGGCACGTAGAGCTCCCAGCCGAGGTCGCCGACGTAGGAGATGCGCGAGGCCAGCACGCGCAGCGAGCCGACCTCGACCGTCCGGCAGGTGGCGAACGGGAAGCCCTCGTGCGAGACGTCCGCGCTCGTGGTCGCCGACAGGATGTCGCGCGCGCGCGGGCCCCACAGCCCGAGCGTGCACCACGCCGATGTGAGGTCGAAGATCTGGGCGTCGGCCGGCAGGTGGTCGCGGTACCACTTGAAGTCGGCCATGCCGTGCGCGCCGCCGGTGACGACGCGGAAGTGCTCGTCGCCCAGCCGCATCACGGTCAGGTCGGAGCGGAAGCCGCCGCCCGGCGTCAGCACCGGCGTGTAGACGACCTTGCCGAGCTTGACGTCGCACTGGCGCATCGAGACGCGCTGCACGCAGTCCAAGGCGCCCGGCCCGACGATGTCGAAGATGCAGAACGCGGTCAGGTCGAACATCGCCGCGCGGTCGCGCATCGCGAGGTGCTCGGCGTTGATGATCGGCGACCACCAGCGCGACTCCCACTCGGCCTCGCGGCCCGCCACGCCGTACTCGTCGACCAGGCCGGCGTTGGACTCGTACCAGTGCGGCCGCTCCCAGCCCGCGGCCTCGTAGAACACGGCGCCCAGCGAACGCTCGCGCTCGTGGAACGGCGACAGCCGCACGTCGCGGTTCGACGCCCACTGCTCCGCCGGATGGACGATCCCGTAGGTCTTGTTGAAGCCCTCCGAGGCGCGCGCCCGCACGTGCTCGACAGACTTCTGGTGCTCGTAGAAACGGGCGATGTCCGATGCCTGCAGGTCGATCTCGGGCTCGCCGAGGACCATCCACTCGGCCACCGCGCGCCCGACGCCAGGCCCCTCCTTGACCCACACGGCGGCCGCCGACCACAGCCCGCCGACCTCGGGCGTCTCGCCCAGGATCGGCAGCGCGTCAGGCGTGAGCGACAGCAGCCCGTTGATCGCGTACTTCACGCCGACCGACTCGTCGCCGACGATCTCCGGCATCAGCTCGAGCGCGTGCTCCATCTGCTGAATGAAGTCGTCCTCGGTGAACGGCAGCTCGGTGGGGGAGAGCGCGGACTCCTCGATCGAGGGGATCTCGTCGGGGTCGTGCAGGATCGGGCGGTGGGCGTAGGAGCCGACCTCGAGCCCGCCGCCGTCCTGGCGCTCGTACATGTTCGTGTCCATGTCGCGGACGATCGGGTACTCGATGCTGGCCTTCGCGCCGGCGAATCGCGGCACCGGGCCGATGTCGATCATCTGGTGGACCGCCGGCGTGAGCGGGATCGAGGCGCCGGCCATGCGCGCGATGCGCGGGCTCCAGACGCCGCAGCAGACCACGACGCACTCGGTCTCGATCACGCCGCGAGTCGTGTGGACGCGCCGCACTCGCCCGCGCTCGACGTCGATGTCGAGCACCTCGGTGTTGGCCGACACGGTCAGCGCGCCGAGCTCCTGCGCGCGCTCGCGCATCAGCGTGCCGGCCCGCAGCGAGTCGACGACCGAGACGCCCGGCGAGTAGAAGCCGCCGACGATCACGCTCTCGTCGATGAACGGGACGAGCTCGCGCACCTCGGCCGGAGTGACGAGCGAGCAGCCGTCGATCCCCCACGACGCCGCGGACGCCATGCGGCGCCGCAGCTCCTCCATCCGCTCCTCGGTGCGCGCGACCTCGATCCCGCCGCACACGGTGATCACCCCGAGCTCGGTGTACTGGCGCACGCTGTCGGCCGTCAGCGCGGTCATCTCGCGCGAGTGGTCGACGGGGAAGATGAAGTTCGACGCATGGCCGGTGGAGCCGCCCGGGTTGGGCAGCGGGCCCTTGTCGAGCAGCACGAGCTCGGTCCAGCCGAGCCGCGCGAGGTGGTAGGCGAGGCTGTTGCCGACGATGCCGGCCCCGATGAGCACGGCGCGCGCCTTCGCGGGCACGGAGCGATCTTGCACGGACGTCACCTCGGACATGGCTCGTGATATATCACAGATAGGGGTAGGCGCTTGCATTCAAGCACCTGAACGGATCCGGTAACTCCAGCCGCGCTGGGGTGCAGATGACAGCCGGAGTGGGGACGGGCTCGTCGCCCAGCTCGATCCGCCGGCGGGCGACGAAGTCGCGCAGCTCGGAACGCACGCCGTCGTCGATCGGCGGCTGCTCGTAGGCGTCGAGCGTCGCGCGCCAGATCTTCGCGGCGCGCGCGGTGGCGTCGAGCCCGCCGCCCTTCGTCCAACGGTCGAAGTTGTCGGTCGAGGACAGCAGCGGCCGGTAGAAGCAGTCGCGGAAGTGCATCAGCGTGTGCGCCGCGCCGAGGAAGTGCCCGCCGGATCCGACCTCCTGGTGCGCGTCGAACGCGAGCGACTCCTCGGTCACCTCGAGCGGCAGGAACTCGTGCCGCAGCATCCGCAGCAGCTCGATGTCGACGATGAACTTCTCGTAGCTCGACACCAGCCCGCCCTCGAGCCAGCCCGCCGCGTGCATGACGAAGTTCGCGCCCGCGAGGAACGTCGGCAGCATCGTCATCAGCGCCTCGTAGGCGGCCTGCGCGTCGACCACCGTCGACGCGTTCAGCGCCCCGCCGCTGCGCCAGGGCAGCCCGAAGCTGCGGGCGATCTGGCCCGTGCAGAGCAGGCCGATCGCCGACTCCGGCGTGCCGAAGCTGGGCGAGCCGGTCTTCATGTCGGTGTTGGAGAGGAACGAGCCGAACACGACCGGGCAGCCCGGCTGGACGAGCTGCGTCAAAGCGATCCCCGACAGCGCTTCGGCCATCTGCTGCACGAGCGTGGCCGGGATCGAGACCGGCGACATCGCGCCCATCAGCAGGAACGGGGTCGTGACGACGGCCTGCCCGCGGCGGTTGTACTCGAGCATCGCGCTGAGCATCCGGTCGTCCCAGCGCAGCGGCGAGTTGCAGTTGATCAGCGAGATCGAGACGGGGTCGGCGGGGAGCTCGCCGCCGAACAGGATCTCGCCCATCGCGATCGTGTCGCGCGCGTTCTCGGCGCTGATCACCGAGCCCATGTACGGCTTGTCCGACAGTGTCTGCAGCGCGTAGACCATGTCGAGGTGACGCGAGTCCAGCGGCCGGTCCTCGGGCTCGACGATCGTGCCGCCCGGCGAGTCGAGCTCGTCGAACGACTGCGCGAGCCGGACGAAGTTCTCGAAGTCGGCCATCTTCGCGTCGCGCCGAGTATCGCCGTCGCGCACGAACGGCGGGCCGTAGACGCCGGCGAACACCATGTTGTCCCCGCCGATGTGCGCCGACCGGTCCGGGTTGCGCGCGGCGAGCTCGAACTCGCGCGGTGCCTTGGCGACCTGCTCGAGCACGAACTCGGGGTCGAGGAAGACCTTGTTCTCCTCGACTTTCTGGCCGGCGGCGCGGAAGTACTCGACCGCCTCGGGCAGCATGAACTCGACGCCGAGCTCTGAGACGATCCGCCGCCAGCCGCCGTCGAGGACGCTCATCGCCTCCTCGCTCAGGATCTCGTAGCGGGGCATCTCGTTGACGTACATGCGGCTCCACTCCCTTGACGACGGGCGCTGCGATCGTAATATATCTTCCGTGGAACAAGAGTTCCAAGCAAGTCCGGGAACGCAGAGCATCGACCGCGGGGCGCAGTTGCTCGCGCTCGTGCTCGAGGCGAAGGCGCCGCGCGCGCTGGGCGACCTGGCCGCCGACGCCGGGTTGCCGAAGAGCACCGCGTCGCGCCTGCTCGGCGCGCTGGAGCGCAACGGGCTGGTCGAGCAGGAGGGCCTGCGCGGCGCGTTCCGGGCCGGTCCCGTGATGGCCCGCTTCGCCGGCCGGGGGATCTCGACGCGGCGCATCGTCGAGGCCGCCGAGCGCCCGATGGCCGCGCTGGCCGACGCGACCGGCGAGACGATCAACGTCGCGGTCGCGTCGCCGGGCGGCGTCGATCACCTCGCTCAGGTCGAGAGCCGCCACTACCTCGGCACGAGCCACTGGGTCGGGCGGCGCGTCCCGTACCACTGCACCGCGAACGGAAAGGTGCTGCTCGCCTTCGCCGCCGCCGGCGCGACCGAGGGGCCGCTCGAGGCGCTCACCTCGCGCACGATCACCGAGCCCGCGCTGCTCGCGGCCGAGCTGGCGACGATCCGCCGCGAGGGCTACGCGACCGCGGTCGACGAGCTGGAGCTGGGCCTCAGCGCCGTCGCCGCTCCGGTGCTCGATGAGTCCGGGCGCGCGATCGGGGCGCTGAGCGTCTCCGGCCCGACGCTGCGGCTCTCGCCGCGGCGGGTGGCCGAGCTCCGGCCGATCGTGATCAAGCAGGCCAGGGCGCTCGCCGAGCAGCTCGGCCAACGTACGGAGGGAGTCCACGCCGCATGACGCACGACGAGATCCTCACGCTCCTGTACGAGGAGACGCTGGTCGGCAACGCGCCCGCGGTCAAAGAGGGTGTCGAGCAGGGACTCGCATCGGACCTCGAGCCGGAGCGGATGCTCTACGACGCGCTGATCCCCTCACTGGAGGAGGTCGGTGCGCGGTTCGAGCGCGGCGACTACTTCGTGCCCGAGATGCTGATCGCCGCGCGCGCGATGCAGGGCGCGCTCGACATCCTGCGCCCGCTGCTGGCGGAGTCCGGCGCGCAGTCCACCGGCACGTTCCTGATGGGCACCGTCAAGGGCGACGTGCACGACATCGGCAAGAACCTCTGCAACATCATGCTCGAGGGCGCCGGCTTCACCGTGATCGACCTCGGTGTCAACGTGCCCCCCGAGCGCTTCGTCGAGGAGATCAACAAGAACCAGCCCGACATCGTCGGCTTCTCGGCGTTCCTGACCACGACGATGCCGATGTTCAAGGCGAACATCAACGCGCTGCAGAAGGCCGGCGTCCGCGACAAGGTCGCGGTCATGGTCGGCGGCGCGCCGGTCACCCAGGAGTACGCCGACGCCGTCGGCGCCGACGGCTACTCGGCCGACGCCTCGTCCGCCGTCAAGAAGGCGAAGGAGCTGCTCGAGCAGCGCCGGAGCGCCGTACCCGCGTAAAGGAGCAGGGTTTGGAAACGGTTCTACGTGGGCGGTCCAAGACCGTCGTCATCGGCCCGGAGCAGCCGTTCTGCATCATCGGCGAGCGGATCAACCCGACGGGGCGCAAGAAGTTCGCCGAGGAGCTGCGCGGCGGCGACCTGTCGACGGTGGCGGTCGACGTGAACGCGCAGATGGCCGCGGGCGCCGACGTGCTCGACGTCAACGCCGGCATCCCGCTAGTCGATGAGGCCGAGCTGCTGGCGAGCATGCTCAAGCAGGTGCAGGAGCACACCGACGCGCCGATCTGCATCGACTCGTCGGTGATCGAGGCATTGGAAGCCGGGCTCGCGGTCTACGAGGGCAAGCCGCTGGTGAACTCCGTCACCGGCGAGGACGACCGGCTGGAGGAGATCCTCCCGCTCGTCGCCAAGCATGGCGCCGCCGTGATCGGGCTCGCCAACGACGAGACCGGCATCCCCGAGACGCCGCAGCAGCGGCTCGAGATCGCGACGAAGATCGTGCGCGTCGCGGGCGCCCACGGGATCCCGCCCGAGGACGTCGTGATCGACCCGCTCGCGATGACCGTCGGCGCCGACACCGAGGCGGTGACGACGACGCTCGAGACGATCAGGCTGATCCGTGCCGAGCTCGGCGTGAACATGTCGCTCGGCGCCTCGAACGTGTCGTTCGGGCTGCCGGACCGCCACGCGCTGAACGCCGCGTTCCTGCCGATGGCGATGGCCGCCGGGCTGACGAGCGCGATCATGAGCACCGCGCCGGTGTGCGTGGAGGAGGTGCGCGCCGCCGACCTGCTGCTCGGTCACGACCCGTGGGGCGCGCGCTGGATCGCCGCCCACCGCGCGCGCAAGGCGGAGGCGGTGGCTTGAGGGCCCGTCCAAGAAGTCGGCACGATCGGGCGACGACCGTGGACGCTTCGCCGGATCGCCACCCGAACCCTCGGAAATACGTTCGTATTCCCTTCGGGATTCGTGCGGCGCCCGGCTCGGTCCACGGCCGTTCCGATCGCACCGACTGTTCTTGGACGGACCCTTGAGCCCGCGCGAGCCGCAGCTGCTCGACACGCTGGCGCCCGGCGACGGCGCCGAGCGCGCGCGCGTGCGGTTCGAGCCCGAGGGCGCGGAGGTGCGGGTCCCGACCGGGACGCCGGTGTTCGACGCGGCGAGCTGGAACGGGATCGCGATCGACTCCACCTGCGGCGGGCACGGGACGTGCAAGAAATGCAAGGTGCGCGTGGTCGAGGGCGAGCTGCCGGTCTCGGCGGTGGACCCGCGCGCGTTCACGCCCGAGGAGCTGCGCGACGGCTGGCGGCTGGCCTGCCGTGCGCCGGCGCGCGGCGAGCTGGTGATCGACGTGCCGCCGCTGCAGACGCGGCCGAAAGCGGCGCTCGTCGGCGTCGGCCGTCACGTGATCCTGCGGCCGTCGGTGCAGAAGCGACACATCGTGCTGGACGAGCCGACGATGGAGGACCAGCGCTCGGACTTCGAGCGGGTGCAGGACGCGCTGGAGGATCTCGAGCCGCACGCGCACCTGCCGGTGCTGCGGACGCTCGGCCGCGTGCTGCGACGCGCGAACTGGGACGTCACCGCGGTCGTCTGCGACGAGGAGCTGATCGACGTCGAGCCGGGCGACACGACCGCGCGGCGCTTCGCGATCGCGTTCGACCTCGGCACGACGACGGTCGTGGCGACGCTGCTCGATCTGGAGACCGGCACGCCGTCGGCGGTGCAGTCGATGCTCAACCGGCAGCAGCCCTACGGCGCCGACGTGATCACGCGGATCTCCGCGACGATGATGGACGAGGGCGCGCTGGACGCGCTCCAGCAGCGCGCGCAGGAGACGATGGCGCAGCTCACCGAGGAGGTCTGCGCGGAGGCGCGCGTCGATCCGGGCGAGGTCTACGAGATCACCGTGTGCGGCAACGTGACGATGACGCAGCTCGCTCTGGGGATCGACCCGGAGCCATTGTCGATGGCGCCGTTCGTCGTCACGACCCACGACCCGCCGCCGCTGGCGGCGGCCGACTTCGGCGTCCCAGTCCACCCGCGCGCGCCGGCGTTCGCGTTCCCCTCTCTGGGCGCGTACGTGGGCGGCGACATCGTCGCGGGGATGCTCGCCACCGGGCTCACGCGCGACAAGCGGCTGCGGCTGTTCATCGACGTCGGCACGAACTCGGAGATCGCGCTCGGCAACCAGGACCGCGTCGTGGCGACCGCGGCGCCGGCCGGGCCGGCGTTCGAGGCGGCGCAGATCCGCTGCGGCATGCGCGCGGCCGACGGGGCGATCGAGGGCGTCAAGATCGCCGGCGGCGAGTTCGGCCTCGAGGTGATCGGGAACGTCGAGCCGGTCGGGATGTGCGGCTCCGGGCTGGTCGACTGCGTCTCGGAGCTGGTCGGCGCGGGGCTGCTCGACCACTCGGGCCGCTACGTGACCGACGAGTTGGCAGCGGAGATCGCTCCGGGGTTGGCCGACCGGCTGACGTTCGTCGGCAAGGAGCGCGTGTTCGTGATGCACTGGCGCGGCAACGACCCCGCCGACTCGGTCTTCCTCTCCCAGCGCGACGTGCGCGAGCTGCAGTTCGCCAAGGCCTCGATCGCGACCGGCTGGTCGATCCTGCTCGACGAGCTGGGCGCCAAGCCGGAGGACGTGTCACAGGTGCTGCTCGCCGGGTCGTTCGGCGCCTACCTGTCGCCGGCGAGCGCGATCCGGATCGGGCTGGTGCCGCGCATGGCGCTGCCGCGGATCGTGTCGGCCGGCAACGTCGCGGGCGAGGGCGCGAAGATCGCCGCGCTGAGCCACCGCGAGCGCGCCGAAGCGCACGCGATCGTGCGCGAGGTCCGCTACGTCGAGCTGTCCGGGCGGACCGACTTCAACGACCGCTTCGTCGACCAGCTGGCGTTCCCGGGATGAGCGGCGCCACCGCCGTCATCGCCTGCGGCGCGCTCGCCGGCCACGTCCGCCAGATCTCACGGCGGCGCGGCTGGGATGTCGACGTGCACCCGGTGCCGGCGCTGCTGCACAACCGCCCCGAGCGGATCGCCGGTGCGGTCGAGCGCGAGGTCGCGCGGCTCGCGCGCGAGTACGAGTGCGTCGCGGTCGCGTACGCCGACTGCGGGACGTACGGCGCTCTGGACGCCGCGCTCGAGCGGACCGGAACGCCGCGGCTCGCCGGCGAGCACTGCTACGACGTGTTCGCGCGCGCGGACGTTCGCGCTGCACTGGAGGACGAGCCCGGCACCTACGTGCTGACCGACTTCCTCGCCCGCACGTTCGAGCACACCGTCCTGCGCGAGCTGGGCTTGGATCGCCACCCCGACCTGCGCGACGCGTACTTCGGCAATTACACGCGCGTGCTCTGGCTCGCGCAGCACCCGACGCCGGCAACGCGGGCGGCGGCGGAGCGCGCCGCCGCCGCGATCGGGCTGCCGCTGGTCGAGCGCGCGGTCGGCGACGCCGGCCTCGAGCGAGCGCTCGAGGCGCTCCTGCGAGGTCAGGTCGATCGAGGTGACGCACTCGCCGCGTCGGGCGGCTCGGCGAACGCCATCGCGTTCCCATCCGGATCGGGGACGTTCACGTGGCGGACGCCGTTCGAGTAGGTCTCGATCGGTTCGTGCTCGATGCGCTCGGCAGCCAGATGCTCGAGCAGCGCGTCGAGGCCGGCGACGGCGAAGGTGATCCGGCCCGCGCCCGCCCGCGCGGCGTTCGGCTCGATGAACAGCCAGGCGCGCTCGTCGATCTCCCAGAGAACCTCGTCCCCGACGCGACTGTCCGGGGGTCGCCCGAAGAACCGCGTGTACCAGTCGATTCCGGCGTCGAGATCGGATACCGGAACACCGGCGAAGAGGTGGGTGATTGCGCTCATCTGTCCCTAGTGCGATCCGCAGCTGGCGCGCACGACGAGCTCGACGTCGAGGACGGTCCGTCTGGGACGAGGCTCGCCGTCGCGGATCAGACGGTCGAGCGTCCGCATCGCTCGCAGGCCGATCTCCCGGGCGGGCACTGAGACCATCGTGAGCGGCGGATCGACGAGCGCCGCCGTGGGGGAGTCCGTATAGCCGGCGATCGCGACGTCTCCCGGCACCGCCATGCCGCGCGACCTCGCTTCGCCGAAGACGCCGAGCGCGAGCACTTCACCGGCGGCGAAGACGGCGGACGGGGGATCGGGGAGCGCGAGGAGCCGGGCCAGTCCGGCACGGCCGGCCTCGATCGTGAACTCGTCCACCTCCGCGACGAGCGGCGTGAGGCCTCGCTCCTCCAGCGCACGCAGATAGCCGTTGTACACATCCCTCACGTTCGGCCACCACCGCGGCGCGGTCACGGTTCCGATTCGCTCGTGGCCGTGCTCGACGAGGTGCCGGGTGGCGAGGTAGCCGCCGCGGTCGGCGTCGAAGAGAAGGACGTGCCCCCTCCGATCCGGCTGGTCGACGTAGACGATCGGCGGGCCGGCAGGCTCGTGCGTGTCGGCGCCGGCCAGACCGCCCACGGACACGGCGATGATTCCATCCACGCCGCGGGCGATCAGGCGGAGGACGATCGCCTCGGCAAGCTCCGGAGAGTCGCGGGTGTCCGCGACGAGGACGAGCGTTCCCTGTTCCAGCGCGGCGTCCTCGATCCCGCGAAGCAGGGAGAGATAGAAGGGGTCGAGTCCGCCTACCAGTACCGCCACGGTATTGGACCCCAGATGACGGAAGCCCGAAGCGAGCTGATGTGCCCCCGCCGGCAGAACGACCGTCCCCACGCCGTGCCGGGTCTGCACCAGGCCGTCGACTTCGAGCTTGGCATAGGCCGAACGGACCGTGTTGACGTTGACGCCCAGTTGCTTGGCCAGCGCGCGTACCGACGGAAGTCGATCCCCCGGCTCGAGTTCGCCGTCCGCGACGAGCAGAGCGATCCGCGCGCGGATCTGACCGGCGATCCCGACGTCGGAGAGGGGGTCGAGGTGCAGGGTTGACAGCCCGGGAGTCATGGAGGTACTGTATCGGTGATCTAGGACAGTGCTACACAGACCCCGAACCTGCGGGGCTGCAGCCGAAGGAGGAAGCGATGAGACTATGGATCGCGATCGCCGCGGCGCTGGTGTCGGTGGCGTTCGCTCTGATGCCGGGCTGGGCATCTGCGAACCACTCGGCGGCAGTCGTCAAGGGAGGCGGAGGCGGCGTGCTCACCGATCCCGACGGGAACGACTTTCCACTTCGTTCCTTCCGCGTGCGCGGCATCGTCGCCGACGATGGGTCGGCCAGGGGCAACATCCGTTTCCGGTGGCGTGGCTCGTTCCCGGAAGTCTGGGGAGACCCGGCATGCGGCGGCACGTGTGACACGGTCATCCTGAGCGGCACGATCCGATCCGGGGCTGTCGCCTCAGATGGGACAGTCACGTTGTCGGGTACGGCCAGAGAGCTCGATAAGCGGCGGGGTGACGTGCTTTTCGACTCGGGTTTCGACGAGCCTTTCCGAATCGTGGCGGGCGGCAGCCTGGGTGAGGACAGTTTCATCCTGCAGTGGTGTCTCTTGCCAGAGTTCCTGCTACACGGCTCGCTCCGAGTCCACGTCGACGACGACCTCGGGAACCACCGTGCAAATGCGTCATCACTCGGGGGCGCATCCTGTTCGAGATAACGCGAAGTTGGTCGGTTCAGGCGCGGGCCGGCTCGGTTTCGCCGACGAGCCCGGGGTCGGGCTCGCGGCTGCTGCCGAGCAGCAGACTCGCGGCCAGCGCCCCCAGCGCGGCGACGGCGATCGCCACGGCGAAGGCGGTCTGGTAGCCGTCGGTCAGCGCCGTCAGGCGATCGGCCCCCTGCGCGCCCGACACCATGACCGTGGACAGGATCGCCACGCCGACCGCACCGCCGATCTGGAACGACGCGTTGTTCAGGCCCGAAGCCAGCCCGGCTTCGGTTTCGGCCACACCGGTCAGGGACGCGATCGAGCCCGCGACGTAGGCAGCGCCGATGCCCGGGCCGAGCAGCAGCAGGGCGAAGAAGAGGTCGCCGAGGTAGCTGCCGCCGACCGACACCTGCGTCAAGAGCAGGCTGCCGGCAGCGGTGAGCGCCATCGCGACGACCGCGACGGGCCTGACGCCGCCCTTGGTGGCGATCGCCTGCGCGGTGAAGGTTCCGATCACCGCCGTGAGCGGCATGACCACCGAGGCCAACCCGAACTGAATCGGCGACCAGCCAAGGACCTCCTGGGCATACTGGGTGAGGACGAACGGCACGCCGAACCCCATCGTCCCGAGCGCGAAGAGCACCAGGTTGCCCCCGACCAGCGAGCGCGACCGGAACACCGCCAGCGGCGCCAGCGGAGCGACCGAGCGCGACTCGATCGCGACGAAGACCACGGTGAGGGCGGCTGCCAGCGCCAGCAGGCCGAGCGTCTGCGCGTCGGCCCAGCCGGCCTCAGGGGCCTCGACGACCGCGTAGACCAGCGCGACGAGCGCGGCCGTGATCGTCACCGCGCCGGCGACGTCGAAGCGCCGCTGCACCGCCGCCCCACGGCTCTCGCCCAGGAGCACCGGGCTGAGGGCCGCGACCACGACGGCCACGGGCACGTTGATGAAGAAGATCCACTCCCAACCGAGGCCGTCGGTGATCGGGCCGCCCACCAGCCACGCCGCGGTCCCGCCGATGGCGCCGGTCGAGCCCCAGATCCCGAGCGCCTTGTTGCGCTCGGCGCCCTCCGGGAAGGTCGTCATCACAATCGACAGCGCGGTCGGAGTCATGATCGCCGCCGCCACGCCCTGCAGGGCGCGCGCGGTGAGCAGCGCCGCGCTCGTGCCCGCCAGTCCGGCTCCGAGCGAAGCGAGCGCGAACAGGCCGATGCCGACGATGAACATCCGGCGACGCCCCAACAGGTCGGCAACGCGCCCGCCGAGCAGCAGCAGGCCGCCAAAGCTGAGCAGGTAGGCGCTCAGCACCCACTGCAGCTCCCCGGCCGCGAACGTCAGGTCCGCGTCGATCGAGGGCAGCGCCACGAGCACGATCGCCGAATCGAGGATGACCATGAAGAACGCCGTGCACAGCAGCGCGAGCGCCTTCCAGCGGCGGGGGTCCGGCTCTGCCGGGGGATGTGAGTGTTGCGTGTTGGACATGGGTTCTCCTGGTCGACGCGAGGGCGGGGGATGACGCGCTTGGGGATTCGTCAGGTCTGCGCCGCGCTGCGCGGCGTGGGCTCGACGCGGTCGGCGACCGCCCGCAGGGCTCGGACGGCGGCGCGGCGCACCAGGGCCCGCCGGCCCGCAGCGGCCGCGGTGGGCACGGCCGGGCCGGCGAACTGTTCCGCGACGCGGTCGTGCGCGAGGGTGGCGGTGATGACGGCGAGATCGATCATGGTCGGCTCCGTTCGGGTGACTGAGGGCGGGCGAAGTCGAGGCCGGTGGGAGGCCTCGACAAGACGTCGCAGCAGGAAGCCCGATTTGGACAGGCTGCGGAGATCCGTCAGCGCAGCGCGCTGAGGCGCTGCTCGAGCTCGGCGCGCTCGACTGCGTTGGCGGTGAGCGCGATCGCCCGCTGATAGGCGCGCGCGGCGCCCTCGGTGTCACCCATGCGGCTGAGCAGCTCGGCGTGCGCCGCGTGCAGCGGCTGGTAGCGCTCGAGCGCCGGATCGCCGAGCAGCGGCTCGAGCAGCTCCAGGCCGTCCGCGGGCCCGGAGGCGAAGCCGACGGCGACGGCGCGGTTGAGCTCGACCACCGGCGACGGGTTGAGGGCGCCGAGGGCGCCGTACAGCTCGGCGATCTGCGCCCAGTCGGTGGCTTCGGCGCCCGGGGCGTGGATCTGCAGGGCCGTGATCGCGGCTTGCAGCTGGTACTCGCCGGGACGCCGCAGGCGCACCGCGCGCTCCAGCTTCGCGAGGCCCTCGCGGATCCGGTCCTGATCCCAGAGCGACCGGTCCTGCGCGTCGAGCGCGACATACCGTCCGCTCGGGTCGACGCGCGCGGTGCGGCGCGCGTCGTGCAACAGCATCAACGCCAGCAGTCCCCATGCCTCGGCGTCGTCGGGCATCAGCCGGCACAGCAGCTCGCCCAGGCGGATCGCCTCGTCGCACAGCTCCCCGCGGACGAGGCGATCGCCCTCGGTGGCCGCGTAGCCCTCGTTGAAGATCAGGTACACCACCCGCAGCACGCCGCGCAGGCGGTCGGGCAGCTCCTCGTCGGCCGGCACTCGGTAGGGGATGTGCGCGTCGGCGATCTTGCGCTTCGCGCGCACGATCCGCTTGCCCATGGTCGGCTCCGCGACCAGGAAGGCGCGCGCGATCTCGCCGGTCGTCATTCCCCCGAGCGCCCGCAGCGTGAGCGCCACGCGCGCCGGCATCTCCAGCGCCGGATGGCAGCAGGTGAAGATCAGTCGCAACCGGTCGTCGACGATCGTGCTCTCTTCGTTCATCGATGGCTCCTCGTGCTGGGCGTCCAGGCGGGTCAGCTCGGCCAGCCGCTCGGCGCGGTCGGCCACCGACCGGTTGCGGCGCAGGCGATCGATCGCCCGCCGTCGGGCGGCGGTGGTGATCCATGCCCCCGGATTGGCCGGGACCCCGTCGCGCCGCCACACCTTGACCGCAGCCTCGAACGCGTCCTGTACCGCGTCCTCGGCCAGCTGGAAGTCGCCGGCCTGGCGGATCAGGGTGGCCAGGACGATCGCTCGCTCGTCGCGAAACGTGCGGGCGATCGCGGCCGAGACCGGGTCGGCCGGCTTCACGCCAGGTTTCTCGCGTCCTCGTCTGACAATTCGACGCCGGCCCGGCGCGCCACGTTCAACCACTCATCGGCCGGCATGATCGGGCGCACCTCGACCGTCCCCCAGCGCACCATCGGCAGCCGCGCGGCCTGCTTGAGCGCCTCGTCGAGATCGGGGCAGTCCAGCACGTAGTAGCCGGCCAGGACTTCCTTGGTCACCGCGAACGGGCCGTCGGTGACCTCGGTCTGTCCGTCGCGGATGCGGACCGATGTCGCGCTCTCCGTCGAATGTAAGCGGTGGACTGTCCCCAGCAGCCCGGCCTCGCGTAGGCCGGCGTGCAGCTCCAGCAAGAGAGGCGTCACCTTCTCGCGCTCGGCCTGCTCGGCCGGGTCGAGCTCCTCTTCATACACCAGCAACATGTACTGAGACATCACGCCTCCGACGGTCGCGCGCTTCGGCCGCACCTTACGCGCGGCTCTATCAGTACGTCGCTGCTCGCGGGGCCAGATGGACAGACCCGGACCGTTACGCCGCCACCGGCTCGGCTGGGCGGTGCGCCATCTCGGGCCGGACGCGCGAGCGCAGGAGGCTGCCGGTGATGAGCGCGCCGACGGCGAAGATCGCCGCCGCCCACCAGAACGCCGTCGTGTAGCCCTCGACGGCAGCCTGCTGGACGCGCTGCGGCCCGTTCGCCGCCAGGTAGTCGGTCGTCGCGGACACCGCCATCGTGCTGAGCAGCGCGGTGCCGATCGCGCCGCCCACCTGCTGGGACGTGTTGACCATCGCGGATGCGACGCCGCTGTCCCGGCGCGGCACGCCGAGCGTCGCGGTCGCGAACGACGGTGCGATTGCGAGGCCGAAGCCGAGCCCGATCAGGATCAGCGATGGCAGTACGTGCGACGCGTACGCGGTGTCGACGCCGATCCGCGTCAGCAGCGCCATCCCGAGCGCGGCGAGGAGCATGCCGGTCGGCACGAGCGGGCGCGGGCCGGTGCGGGCCAGGACGCGCGTGTTGACGAGCGTCACCGTGAAGATGGTCACGACGCTCATCGGCAGGAACGCGAGACCGGTTTCGAGCGCTGTCATGCCCTTCGTGTTCTGCAGATAGAACGTCAGGAACAGGAACACGCCGAAGATCCCCGCGGCCGCCGTCGCGATCGCCAGGTAGGAGCCGCCGCGGTTGCGGTCGGTCACCACGCGCAGCGGCAGCAATGGGTTCGCGACCCGGCGCTGGAGCGCGAGGAACGCGGCCAGCAGTGCGGCGCTCGCGCCGAGGAAGCCGAGCGTGATGGGCTCGCCCCAGCCGTCGGTCTGCGCCCTGGACAGGCCGAACACGAGCGCGAACAGGCCGGACGAAGCGACGATCGTGCCGGGGAAGTCGAGCCGCGGCCGCTGTCGCACCGGGACGTGGTGCAGCAGCCGCAGGCCGGCGACCGCCGCCGGGACCGCGAACAGGATCGACACGTACAGGCACCAGCGCCAGTCGAGCACCTCGGTGAGCAAGCCGCCGAGCAGCAGGCCGAAGGCGCCGCCGGCGCCGGCGATCGCGCCGTAGACGCCGAACGCCTTGCCGCGCTCGGCCGGCTCGGTGAACGTGGTGGCGAGCAGCGACAGGGCGGCGGGCGCCAGCAGCGCGGCGAAGACGCCCTGCAGCGCGCGGGCCCCGACGAGCAGGCCGAAGCTCTGCGCGGCGCCGCCGAGCGCCGATGCCCCGGCGAAGCCGAGCAGGCCGCCGATGAACGTCCACTTGCGGCCGAACAGGTCGGCGATCCGCCCGCCGAGCAGCAGCAGGCTGCCGAACGAGAGCGCGTACGCCGTGATCACCCACTGTCGCTGATCGTCTGAGAAGCCGAGGTCGGCCTGCGCCGAGGGGAGCGCGATGTTGACGATCGTCACGTCGAGGACGACCAGCAGCTGGGCGATGCCGATGACCCCGAGGATCAGCCACCGGCGGTCGTGATGGGGATCTGTCATGAGGAGGACTCACGTAGTACGCGTGCGCGGACGCTGACGGCGGTCGGGGTCCTGACGGTCCCCAGCGGGCTGAACGTCATGCCCAGCTGTCGCTGGTCGACGGCCGCCTCGGCGTCGAGATCGAGCCGGCCGTCGGCGTGCTTGACGATCACCTCCACCCGCAACCGGGTGCGCTCGCCCGCCGCCTCGAGCTCGCCCTCGACGTGCAGAAGCCCGTCGCCATGGTCGTTCACGCCGGTCGAGCGAAAGCGCACCTCGGGGTGGCGCTCGACGTCGAAGAACTCCGCCGAGCGCAGGTGCCGGTCGCGCCTGGCGTTGCCGGTGTCGAGGCTGGCGGCGTCCAGGGTCAGCTCCATGCGCCATTGATCGTCGGCATCGATCGCGAGCCAGCCGTCCAGGCGCTGGAAGCGACCCTTGATCGAGGGGAGAAGGCCCCAGAAGTTGGGGACGCGGAACTCGGCGCTCGACCCCGACGGATCGAGCCGCCAGCGCGTGCCGGTGAGCTGCCGGCTGTCCTGCGCGAAATGGGTGGTGCTCATGTCATCTGTCCTCCGCGATTCGTGTCGACCTGACCACGAACGAGAGGCGCGGACGGGGACACCTAGGCGCCGGATTCCACGATGCGCCGCTGCAGGAAGCGGCGCTCGGGCTCCGTGTGCGCCAGCTCGAGCGCGCGTTCGTACGCCGCTCGCGCCTCGTCGCGGCGGCCGAGGCGGCGAAGCAGATCGGCGCGCGTGGAGTGGAAGTACTGGTAGTCGTCGAGGTCGAGCCGGTCGACTACGGCAAGCCCTGCTTCGCCTCCGTCCGTCTCGGCCACTGCGATCGCCCGGTTCAGCTCCACCACCGGAGAACCGGTCAGCCGGACGAGCTCTCCGTACAGGGCGGCGATCTGGCTCCAGTCGCGCGGCTCCTGCATGTGCAGCGACGCGATCGCCGCCTGGATGACGTACTGCCCGCGGCCCCGCAGCGCGAAGGCGCGCTCCAGCGCCTCCCGTCCGCGGGCGATCTTCGCGGCGTCCCAGCGCGAGCGATCCTGGTCTGCGAGCAGCACCAGCTCGCCGCCGTCGAACCGGGCCTCGCGGCGCGCGTCGTCGAACAGCATCAGGGCGTGCAGCCCGTGCACCTCGGGCTCGTCCGGCATCAGCTCGGCAAGCGCGTCCCCGAGCCGGAGCGCCTCCGCGGCCAGATCGACGCGGCCGCCGTAGCCCTCGTTGAAGATCAGGTAGACGACCGCCAGCACCGCCGCCAGCCGCTCCGGCAGGCGGTGGTCGGCCGGAACGCTGAAGCGAATCCCCGCATCCCTGATCTTGCGCTTGGCCCGCGAAAGCCGCCGCTTCATCGTTTGCTCGGGAACGAGGAAGGCGCGCGCGATCTCGTCGGTGCGCAGCCCGCCGAGCGAACGCAACGTCAGCGCGACCTGCGCCTCGAGCCCGAGTGCCGGATGACAGCAGGTGAAGATCAGCTCCAGCCGCTCGTCGGGAAACGTCCTCTCCTCCATCTCGTCCTCCGCGGCCTCGGGCACGTCAAGCAGGCGCGTCTTCGCGGCGAGCGCGCGGTCACGACGCAGGCGGTCGATCGCGCGGTTCCGGGCGGTGATCGTCAGCCAGGCGCCGGGATTGGGCGGCGTGCCCTCGCGCGGCCAACGCTGCGCGGCGACCGCGAAGGCCTCCTGAACGGCTTCCTCGGCGCGGTCGAAGTCGCCGAGGAAACCGACCAGGCTCGCGAGGACGCGGCCCCACTCGTCGCGAAAGACCTGCTCGAGCAGCGCTACCTCTCCACCACGGGCCGCACTTCGATCGCGCCGCCCATCCGCGCGGCGGGGATGCGCGCGGCGATCTCCAGCGCAGCGTCGAGGTCGTCGGCCTCGAAGAGCATGAACCCGCCGAGGTGCTCCTTTGCCTCGACGAACGGACCGTCGCTGAGCAGCGTCTTTCCATCCTCAACGCGCACCGTCGTGGCCGTCTCGGCCGGCTGCAACTGCTCGCCGCCGATGACGCCGGGCGACTGCCCGATGGCGAGGTACTCGCCCACGATCGCCGCCTCCTCCTCCGCAGGCAGCCGCGCAACCTGTTCCGACGCGCCTCTGTCGTAGATCTGAAGTAGGTACTTCATCCTGCCTCCTCTGGAGCGGGGTCTCGCCCTCTACGACGAACGTACACCGCGAGAGGGGACAACCTGGGCCGGCCCCTGACTCCGCGTGATCGCCCGGAGGTCGCGCTCGTCTTCTCGAATGGCTATCACTCCTCGCGATGAGCCACCACGCGGGCGCGCTCGCCTTGGCTGCGGCGCAGGTCTCGGCCGTGAGCGACGATCCGGCTGCGCGTCTTGCCTTGATGGCGCGGGTGTTCCACGGGCCGACGGGCCGCGCACCGCGACACCTGCCGTTCCGGCGGGCGGCGTTGTCGTTCATGCGCTGGCAGGCGCGCCGCGGTGTGCTGAATGCGCTCGACGCGTCGCCGCCCGGGAGCGTGTGGTGGCGGGCGGTCAACGAGCGCCTGCTGCGGGACGGATGCGAGACGGTCGCGCTCCTCGGTGGGCTGGCCGGCGAGCCGTCGTCGCAGGCCGTGCGGCTCTGGCTGGAGTTCGCCTCGAGACCGACGGGGCGCAACTGGTACCGAGCGCACAACGCGAGCATCGTGGCCGGATACCTGGAGCACCGGAACCTCGCCGAAGCGGAGGGCGCACCGGAGCGATTCTTCATGAACGTCGCGCTGCTGCGCGTGCTGTACGCGCACGCACTCGCCGCGGCGCCGCGCCTGGCGCTCGGACGGTTCGCTCCGCTCGGCCGCCTGCTCGGCGACCCCCGGCTCGGGATGGCCGGCGCCTTCCTGTCACTCCGCCGCGTGCTGCCCGACCGCTATCCGCTGGCGCTCGACGTGGAGCGCTACATCGCCAACGAGCAGCGTCTTGGCCGGATGCTCGACTACGCGGTGATCGTGCCGCGGCTGCAACGCCTCTACGTGTGGTCGGCCGAGGAGCTCGGCGAACCACGCTTGCTCGAGCTGGTGTGCGACGGATCCCCGACCTACGCATGGCCGTTCGAGCAGCGACACGTGTGGCGCGCCCCGAAGATGCCGCTGGCGGGCCGGCTACTCGAACGCGCCCTGCGGGCGCGCTGAAGGGATCATCCGCGAGCGAATCTCACGCTTGCGCCATGTCCGGAAGTGCCCCGAGCTGGCGCAGCAGGCCGACCGTGTCGGCGAGCTCCCACTCCTCCTCGATCTTCCCGCTTCGGCAGCGGCTGATCGTGAGACAGCTGAACGTGACCTCCCGACCGGTCGGGGGCAGGCCCATCAGCTCCCCTTCGTGCTTGCCGCTGATCGTCGAGCGCGTCGCGACGTAGTCGCCCTCGGCGAACTGATGCTCGATCGTGACCCGCAGGCCGGCGAGGGCGCGACGGTATCCCTCGACCATCTCCGTCAGGCCCTCGACGCCGCGCACGTCCTCCGGGTGCAGGACATAGTCGGTGCTGACGAGCTCGTGGAGCGCGTCGAACCTGCCCTGCGACGCGTTCTCATAGCAACCGCGTACGGCTGCCTTGTTCTCTTCCTGGGCGCTCACGGGAGCCTCCTTCCATCGGATTCCCCGATCGTCACGCGCGCGCGCGCGTGAAGCATCGGTAGCTCTACCTATTCCGATACGGGTGTGTCGGCGGCTTCGCGAACGGCGTATGCCGCGGCTTCGGCGCGGCTTCGGAGGCCGAGCTTCGAGAGGATGTTCGCGACGTGATGTTCGGCCGTGCGCCGGCTGATGTAGAGGCGCTCGGCGATCTCCGCGTTGGAAAGGCCCTCGGCGAGCAGCGCCAGGACCTCGGTCTCGCGCTTGGTCAGTCCGGCATGGCGTCTCGGAAAGGCGCGTCCGGGCGCGCCGAGCTGCCGGAGCAGGCCGGCGGCCGCGTCGGCGTGGCGGGCTGCGCCCAGTTGCTCGAACGCCGCGAGCGCCGGCCGCGCCTCGGCCGCCGCCGCTTCGGGTGCCCGGGACGCGACGGCGCGGGCGAGCTCGAGCTGCGCCCGCGCGGCCTCGAGCGGCAGGTCGAGCCCGGCGAACCGCTCGAGGGCCTGCTTGAGATGCGCGGAGGCCCGCTCGTCGCCTTCGGCCGCGCGTACGCGACCGGTTGCCAGCTCCGCGAAGGCGGTCACGCGTGAGTCGCCGGAGCCGGCGGCGAGGACCGCCAGCCGCTCGAGCGTCTCCGTTGCTGCCGCGCGATCCTCCCCTGCGAGCTGGATCTCAACCAACAGGTCGAGTAGCGGCGCGCAGCTCACGTCGGCCGGATCGCCGCCCTCGAGGCACATCTGGACCAGCTCCTGGGCCAGCCCGAGCTCGCCGCGTGCCAGCGCGATCGCCGCCGCCGCACGCCTGGCCGTGGGGTGCCACTCGACCCCTTCCATCAGGCGCTCGGCCTCCTCGTACCGCCCCTGGCGCACGCGAAGGTCGGCGAGTCGGACCAGCGGGGAGACACGATTGGCGCGGTACCCGCGCTCGAACGCCCGGATGGCGTCGAGCAGCTCCGTCTCGGCCTCGGTCCACCGTCCGAGCGCGATCAGGACCCCGCCGTAGTGCGTCTTGCAGGTGGGGCGCACGAAGTGGTCCCAGACGACATACCGGTCGAGTTGCTGCATCCACTCCGCGGCGCGTCTGACGTCGCCGGCGTGCTCGCAGGCGCCCAGCAGCCTGCAGTAGATCTCCCCGATGGCGCCGTGGCCGCTTACCTCGCCCGCGGCCACCGCGGCCATCGCCTGGTCGAGCAGCTTCATGCCCTCGCCCACCCTTCCGGACGCGACGTGCGTCTCGCCGAGCAGCGCCACCGCCTCGTGCTCGAGGTCGGCGTCGCCGAACCGCCTGGCGATCGTGAGCGCCGCAGCGGCACATCTTTCGCGCTCGGACGCGCTACGCGAGAACGGCGCCCGATCGAGGATCAGCCAGCCGTGTGCAGCGCACTCGTCGACGCCCTCCAGGACGCTCTCGGCTCGGCCCATCCAGCCGCTGGCGGCCGACAGGTTGCCGTGGAACGTGGCGTACAGGAAGGCAAGCCAGCGAGCCATGTCTGCGGCCTCCGCCGGCTTGCCGCCGCTGTCGGTAGGCCGCGAACGCGCGCTCCTTCAGCTCGATCGCCCGCTCATACTCACCCGCGAAGTGGGCCACCTCGCTCAGGCCGTCGAGAGCCTCCGGTGGCTCTCCCCGCTCACGCGCCTGCTCGAAGCAGGAACGCGCGCGCTCCCAGTCGGCAGCGGCGAGCGCTTCCCGACCGCTGCGGAGCAGGTCGTCGGCGCCGGCTTTCTCCATGCGTCCATGATCCCCCAGCGGCGAGATTCATCGGTTGCGGAGCGAGGAGCACCTCGAGGAGGCGCTCGGCTCCGATCAGCCGCTCGGGATCCGGGCCCGTAGGGACGTCCCGGCGCCGGCGGGGCTCACGACCTCGAGTGTGCCGCCGAGCGCCTCGACCCTGTCCGCCAGGCCCCGGAGTCCGGAGCCCGCGGCCGGGTCGGCGCCCCCGACGCCGTCGTCCGACACTTCCACGAAGACGCTCCCGTCGCTCGCGGCAACCCGCACGCGCACCGCGGATGCCTCGGCGTACCTGGTCACGTTGGTCAGCGCCTCCGCGATCAGGTAGTACGCAGCCGCTTCGACGGGCTCAGGCAGCCGCTCGTCCGGGATCTCGGCGATCTCCACAGGCACGGGCGCTCGGCCCGCGAGCATCTCGACGGCTGCTCGGAGGCCGCGATCGCTGAGCACCGCCGGATGGAGGCCGCGAGCGAGCTCGCGCAGCTCGTCGAGCGCCAGGGCGAGCTCGTCGCGGGCGTCCGCGAGGGTCGCGCGCGCGGCCGCCGGATCGGAGTCGAGCTGCGACAGCGCGACGCGCAGGGCCAGCGCGAGCGCGACCAGGCGCTGCTGCGCGCCGTCATGGAGATTGCGCTCCAGGCGGCGCCGCTCGACGTCGCCGGCGGTGACGATTCGAGCTCGCGACGCGGCGAGCTCCTCGAGCCGGGCGTGGAGCTCGTCGTTGAGGCGATGGACCTCCGCCTCCTGCGCCTTGCGCTCGGTGATGTCGGTGTAGGCGACCATGTTGCCGAGCACGCGGCCGGATCCGTCTCTGACCGGGGCGGCCGCGATCGAGACGGCGACGAGCGTCCCATCCTTCCGCTGACGCACGGTCTCGTAGTCGTTCACCGATTCGCCCGCGCGCACACGCTCGAACAGGTCTTCGCTCTCCGCACGCTTCGCGGGCGGTGCCATCGGTAGGCCGCCACGGCCGAGCATCTCCTGACGCGACCAGCCGAAGATGCGCTCGGCCGCCGGGTTCCACAGCCGGATGCGGGTGTCCACGCCGAACTCCACGAGCGCGAGCGGCGAGGAGTCGATCAGCGCCTGCAGGCGCTGCTCCTGCTGCTCGCCTGCGGAGATGTCCTCAGATGGCCGCACGGCTCAGTGGGTGCGCGAGTAGGCTCCAGCGCCGAGTCCGTGCGCGCCCGGAGAGGAGAGTGTCGTGCCGAAGCTGATGGTGATCTATCCGACGCCGCCCGATCTGGAGGCGTTCGAGAAGGTCTATCAGGACGAACACGTGCCCTTGGCCGTCGAGAACATATCCGGCAAGACGAAGCTTGTCGCCACCAGGGTGATCGGCTCGCCGGCCGGCGACCCTCAGTACTAGGAGTCGTGATGTCCGCGCGCGCACGTACCGTGTTCACGCTGACCTTGGCCGTCACGCTCCTGAGCGCCGCCTCGGCGCACGCACAGGAGACGCGGGCCGGGCTCGATCCCGCGCTGGTCGAGGGGCGCGGCGCTGCCGTGAGCTTCGCGGAGCAGGAGGCCGAGAACGCCGTCCACACCGGCGAGCTGCTCAGCGCAAGCGCGACGGGCGACATCGCGTCGTACGACCCGGACCGGCGCGGCAGCGAGCAGCGCGCGGCCTACACGCTGTCAGCCGAGGCGTCCGGTCGCGACGCCGTCCGGCTCGACCCGGGCGAACACGTCGAGTTCAGGCTCACCCGTGCCGCCAACGCGATCACCGTCCGCTACAGCATCCCCGACGCTCCCCAAGGCGGCGGGATCCGATCGCCGCTCCGGGTGAGCGTCGACGGCCGGCACGCGCAGGAGATGAGCCTGACGTCGGAATACGCGTGGCTGTACGCCGACTATCCGTTCTCGAACGACCCGAACAGCGACTGGCTGCACCCCGACTGGTGGCGTCCGCCGACCGAGACCGAGGAGAAGCCGCACCGGCCGAACCACTTCTACGACGAGCAGCGCCTGCTGCTCCGCAGGACCTACCGGGCCGGCGACACCGTACGGCTGACGGTCCCGGCCGGCGCGCCCGCGGACTGGACCGTCATCGACCTGCTCGACTACGAGCGCGTGGCGAAGCCCCGGCACAGGCCACCCCACGCGATCTCCGTCACGCGCTTCGGCGCCGATCCGAGCGGAACCGAGGACTCGTCCGGCGCGTTCGACGCGGCCATCGCCCACGCCAGGCGCTACGGGAAGCGGCACGCGGTCGTGTGGATCCCGAAGGGCACCTTCAAGGTCACGCGGCACATCGTCGTCGACGACGTGGCCGTGGTCGGCGCCGGCAACTGGTACTCGATCGTGACCGGACCCGCTACGCCGCGCACCGACCCGGCGCCGGATCCGGAGTGCCCCTCGTGTGAGCCCTCGCGGACCGACTCCGTCGGGTTCTACGGCAAGTGGGCGGAGGAGGGCGGCAGCGACGACGTCCGGCTCGCCGACTTCGCGATCGTCGGAGAGATCAAGGAGCGGGTCGACACCGACGAGGTCAACGGCATCGGCGGCGCGCTGAGCGACTCGGTGATCGAGCGGCTCTACATCCAGCACACCAAGGTCGGCATCTGGCTGGACGGCCCGGGCCGCGACCTGCTCGTCCGGGACAACATCATCGTCGACCAGATGGCGGACGGGATCAACATCCGCAAGGGCTGGCGCGACGTCCGCGCGACGAACAACTTCTTCCGCAACACCGGCGACGACGCCATGGCCATGTGGTCGAACATCGACAAGGACGTCGGCAACGTGTTCGACCACAACACGATCCAGACGCCCGTGCTCGCGAACGGGATCGCCATCTACGGCGGCCAGGACAACACCGTGTCCGACAACCTGATCGCCGATCCGGTCCGCGAGGGCTCTGCCCTCCACGCCGGCTACCGGCACTTCTCGACGGACTTCACCGGGCACCTGACCTTCGCCCGCAACACGACGGTCCGCGCGGGCATCCGCGAGCTCAACTGGGACATCGGCCTCGGCGCGATCTGGTTCTACGCGCTCGAGGGGCACATGGACGCGGACTTCCGCGTGCTCGACAGCGACTTCCTCGACGTGAGCTTCAACGCAATCCAGTTCGTCTCCGAATTCGCGGTCAAGGACCAGTACGGCATCGAGCACGTCACGGTGAAGGACGTCCGCGTCGACGGCGCTGGGACGAACGTGATCAACGCCCGCGCGTTCGGGAGTGCGTCGCTCGAGAACGTCGACGCCCGGAACGTTGGGCACGACTTCACCAACAACTGCGGCTCGTTCAACTTCCCGCCGACCGGCCCCGAGTTCGAGCTCACGCTGGTGGGCGGCAACGACGGCGGCTGGTACGACTGGGGGACGTGGTGCGACGACCGCCCGGCTCCCGTGGAGCCGCCCGAGCCGTCGCGGTGGAGCCAGCCGTAGGTCGAGTGGATCGACGCTCGCGCGATCGGCGCGTACCCGCGAAGCAGGCGTCTACGATCACGCGTGGATGCGCGCTGGCGCTGGATCCTGGCGATGAGCGTCTTCAGTGAGGCCGAGCTTGGCTACCTGGTCGGTGGGCTTCAGCTCGGACGGATCGCGACGGTCGGCGCGGACGGCACGCCGCACGTGGTGCCGGTCGGATGGATCTACAACGCGGTGCGCGACACGATCGACGTCGGCGGTTACGAGCTCGAGCGATCGAAGAAGTTCCGCGACGTGGCCCGGACCGGGCGAGCCGCGATCGTGATAGACGATCTGGCCAGCACAGACCCGTGGCGTCCGCGCGGGATCGAGATCCGCGGGCGTGGCGAGGCGATTGCGCTGCCGACGCCGTTGATCCGGATCCATCCCGCGCGGATCGTCAGCTGGGGGCTGGAACCGGGACCGAGCGCGCGAACGGTGGCGCCGTAGGCGTTCACTACCGAGCGATCAGGCGCCACGATCGGGCCATCGACTCGTCGAATTGCCCGGCGCGTGAGTCGCCCGTAGCTTTGCTCGGCCAAGCCACAGCGACACCGGGGCGCTCCAGTGCCAGCAGCGAACACGAACGACGGCAGGACGAGGAGGGCGGCGACCGACACTGTGGCGGCGGCTACTGCGGCCCTGGCGGCCCAGATGCTGATCGAGGGCCGTGCGCAAGCGGGCGAAGCGAAAGCGCGGCTTCCCCGTGTCAACGACGCCCGCGGTCGGCTCGCAGCCGGCCGGCTCACCGACCGCTACACCGAGGGGTCGGGTGGCGACCCCCGAGACGAGGGGTTGGAAGACCGGGTGAGCCCGCCCGAGACCCGGCGCGCCCGGGTGCGGACGTCGCGCGCGCCGGGCGAGGAAACGCGCGTCGAATGGGTCGACGTTCTGCGCGCGATGCGAGATCACGAGGTCGATGCCGCCCTGGCGTCGGCATGGCGCAAGTTCGATGCCGTGATGGAAACTCCCGAGCCCTCCGCTGACGTGGTACTGGGAACGCTCCCGGAGGCCGACAGGCGACCGCTTCTGGACTTGCCTGATCAGCCTCGAGATCTGGAGCTCGGAGGTGAGCGACGTCGAGGACGAGGAGGTCGCATCGACCCGGAGTGGGCGATCGCCCCCCTCACCCGCGTCGAGCGGCGACAGGCGGAGCCGCTCCGGCGCTGGATCCTGGACTCCGCCGCTCGCCCGGCGAACGATTGCGGACTTCCGCAACCCGCGCGGGAAGCGCTCATGACAGCCGTCGCTCGATACGACGACAGGCGGCTTCGCCGGCTCGACCGAGCGGCAGAGATTCCAGCCAACGCCGTGCGCCTCTCGGTGTTCATCGACGGCTGGGACCTCGCCGGCGTGGCGCAGGGCGTCCGGGGCGTCACGTAGCTCCGTTGAACCCAGCGGCCCGCCGCCGCCGAGTGCCGCTCATGCCCGCCAATGACTACGCGTGAAGAGCACCAGCACGGGGATGATCTCGAGCCGCCCGAGGTACATCAAAGCGATCAGGACGACCTTCGAGACGTCGCTGAACGGCGCAAAGTTGCCCATCGGGCCGGCGAAGCCGAGCCCGGGCCCGGCGCCGCCGAGCGTGGTGGCGGCGTCGGCCAACGCCTCGAACGTGCCGAGCTGGAGGCCGCGCAGCGAGCTGTCGACCAGGATCACCAACGCGCCCGCCGCGAGCACGCCGAGATACAGGAAGACGAAGACGATCACCGCGCGCAGCGCGCGCTCGTCGACGACGGCGCCGTTGACGCGCAGCGGAGCGACGCGGTGCGGGTGCAGCGTCTGATCGAGCTCGCGATTGAGCAGCTTGGCGATCACGACGTGGCGGACGAGCTTGATCGAGCCGCTCGTCGAGCCGGCCGACGCCCCGATCAGCACGAGGCCGAACAGGATCATGGTCGTCAGCGCCGTCCACTGGTTGAAGTCGGCGGTCGCATAGCCGGACGTCGTCATCAGCGAGGTGACCTGGAAGACGCCCTGGCGGACTGCGTCGCCGCCCTCGAACAGGCCCGCGTCCACCAGATCGAGGATCACGAGCGCGGCGGCGAGGGCCAGCACCGCGATGTAGACGCGGAACTCCTCGTCGCGCGCGAACACGCGCGGCCTGCGCCGGACGATCCCGGCGTACATCAGCGCGAAGCTTGTCCCCGCCACGATCATGAAGACCACGAAGACCCACTGCGTGGCGGGCGCGAACGGCTCGATCGAGCGCGCCTCGGTCGAGAACCCGGTGGTCGAGATTGTCGAGAACGAGTGCGCGACCGCGCGGAACAGGTTCATGTGGGGGTCGATGCCGGTCCATCCCATCGCGGCGAGCGCGAGCGTCCCGACCACCGTGATCGCGACGTAGAGGACCACGAAGCGCCGGGCGGTATCGCGGATCGTCTCCGCGAGACCCAGCTCGGGCCCCGCCGCCTCGCTCCGGAACAGCGCCTGGCGGCCGCCGACGCGCAGGCGCGGCAGCACGGCGAGGAACAGCACGATGATCCCGACTCCGCCGACCCAGGCCGTGAACTGCCGCCACATCGCCATCGAGCGGTCGAGCGCGTCCACGTCGGTCAGCACGCTCGAGCCGGTCGTCGAGAAGCCGGACATCGACTCGAAGACCGCGTCGACGGGATTCGACAGCTGCGGTACCGCGAGCACGTAGGGGATCGCGCCGAGGACCGCGATGAGGATCCAGATCAGCGAGACGACGAGGTACCCCTCTCGCGCGCCGATGTGCTCCCGGCCGTCGGTCAGGAGCTCGAGCCCGTATCCGAAGCTCAGCGTGGCCGCGCCGGCCACCGCGAACGGCCAGAACGGGTCGCCGTAGCCGAGCGCGATCGCGATCGGGAACAGGAACGCCGCCGCGAGGTACTTGACGAGCCAGGCGACGAGGTTCAGCGCGCCCGAGACGTCGACGCCGAGCGCGTGCGTCCGCTCTCCGCGGGTTGGCGCGATGGTCTGCATCCGCGCGCGCATCATCGCTTACGCTCCGCCCATGAGGATCCTCGTGCTCGGTGCCGGCCACGTCGGGCACGCGCTGGTGGATGCGCTGCACGAGCGGCACGAGCTCGTGCTGATCGACCTCGACCACGACCGGCTCGCGGCGCTGCGCGAGCGCTACGACGTCCGGACAGTCGAGGGCGACGGGACCGCACGCGAGATCCTGCGCCAGGCTGGCGTGGAGACGGCCGACCTGCTGATCGCGTGCAGCCCGCGCGACGAGGTCAACCTCGTCTGCGCGATGATGGTCAAGCGGCTGTCGAGCGCGCAGGTGATCGTGCGCACGAGCAGCGCGGCGTACATGGACGCCTGGCGCGAGCGCGAGATCGACGTCGACTTCATGGTCTCGTCGGAGCTGGAGACGGCGAACGCGATCTCGGCGATCATCGGCATCCCCGCGGCCCGCCAGACCGACGTGTTCGCTGAAGGCAAGGTGCAGATCGTCGAGTTCGACGTCCCGCCGCGCCGGGTGAACGACGCGCTGATCGGGCGGCCGCTACGCGACGCCGCGATTCCGCCCGACTCGAAGGTCGCCGGCATCATCCGCGGGGAGCGCATGATCGTGCCGCGTGGCGCGGAGGCGATCAGGCCGGGCGACCGCGTCGTCGTGATCGCGTCGCCCGCGGCGGCGCGCGCATGGAGCGCCGGCATCGCCAAGGGCGAGCGGCAGGTCGAGGACATGGTCGTGTTCGGCGCGGGGCGGATGGGGACGACGATCGCGGAGGTCCTGATGGAGCGGGGCCTCCGCGTACGGCTGGTCGAGGCGGACGCCGAGCGGGCGCGCGAGGTGGCGAAGGCGTTCCCGCACGTGCACGTGTTCCACGCGAGCGCGTTCGACCCCGAGTTCCTCGCGCACGAGCGGATCGGGCGCCGCACCGCGGCGGTCTTTTGCATGAACGACGACGCGCGCAACCTGTATGGCGCCGTGCTGGCGAAGCAGCGGGGCGTCCGGATGACTATCGCGCTCACGCACGACCCGGTCTCGACGGAGGTCTATGAGGGCGGCGGCGTCGACGTCGCGATCAACCCGCGACAGGTGGCCGCCGAGGAGCTGGTGCGGTTCGCCCACGACCCGCGCTGCCGCCAGGTCGCGATGCTCGACCACGATCGCTTCGAGATCCTCGACATCACGGTGCGCCCCGACTCGGAGCTGGCCAATCGGACGTTCAAGGACCTACCCGTGACGGGCTCGCTGATCGGCGCCGTCGTGCGCGACGGGACGACGATCTTCCCGCACGGCTCCGACGTGCTGCAGGCGGGCGACCGCGTGATCATCTTCGTCGAGTCGCGCCGGGCGTCGCTCGTGGAGGAGGCGCTCTAAGCGCGCGGCCGTGGCGGCTTGGTCTGTGCGGTGTGCGGCCGTTGTCGCTCCCTAGCCCAGGCCGTGCCGTCTGAGCAACGCGGTGAGCGTGGCATGCGCGTCGGGTGCCGGGAGCGCGGCGAGCGACTCCAGTGCGGCCTGTGTCTCGCCGAGCGTGACGCCGGCGCATTCGCCGGCGAAGCGCGCGACCCAGCGGACGGTCGCGGCGTCAAACGCCGGGTCGTCGTCCTCCAGCATCAACACCAGCACCTCGACGGCGTCGGCCAAGGTGACGACAGCGGGGAGGTCGCGTGCCGCCGACCGCACGGCAGCGAGGTCGCGGTTGGCGATGGCGCGGTCGAGGCTGGCACGGACGACGGGGTACGGTGGTGGCATACGCGAACATACGTTCCCAGCCAAGGCGGTCGGACTGCTCGGGCCAACTGGCGACCCGGCCCGAAGTCGGGCATCAACGCGGGAGTCTTTGACCGCGTTACGATGGGCGCGAGGACGGGCATGCCCTATGGGGTTGCCGGAGCCATCTGCTCGGTTTGGAGCGGCGATCGAGTCGATGGAGCAAGCGGTCGGCGCGCTCGACGTTGCCGACGGCGAGCCGATGTCGGGCGCGCTACTCGCCGCCGCCGCGCAGGATCCGCCCGATGAGGATCCACTCGACGGCCTGGTGCGCCGAGTGCTGCTGGCGATGCTCGAGGAGCGCCGCACGAGACGACCTGGCAGCGCGCCCGCACACGGGACGTAGGCGAAGCGGCCCACCACGGCGAACTCCTGGCTGGCTGACTCGGGCCGCGCGCATTTGCCACAGCCCGCCGATGCCCTATCGGCGACCAGCGACCGAACAGCGTTTCACACACCGCGAGGGCGAGCTGACGAGCGGGCGATGACGCCCGGCGTGTGCGCCCCGGGGGGTGCAGACCAGGGCATTTCACGGGCGCGACGTGGAGCCGAGAGGGGCAGGATCTAGTTGTACATACAACTCGATCTCTTTAGAGGAGATTGTCATGACCACCACGACACCCGATACCCCCACCAGCCCGGCGATCGACGCCGGCAGCGGCCTTCGCGAGGGCTACGCCGAGGTCGGCGACGTGGAGTTGCACTACGTCGAGGCCGGCGACGGGCCACTGGTCGTCCTGCTGCACGGCTTCCCGGAGTTCTGGTACGGCTGGCGGCAGCAGATCGCACCGCTCGTGCAGGCGGGCTTCCGCGTCGTCGCGCCCGACCTGCGCGGCTACAACCTGTCGTCAAAGCCGGACAGCTTCGCCGACTACACCGCCGACAAGCCGGCCGCCGACGTCCGCGGGCTCATCCGCGAGCTCGGTGCCGAGTCGGCGATGGTGGTCGGTCACGACTGGGGCGGGACGGTCGCGTGGACCCTGGCGATGAACCACCCCGAGGTCGTCGACCGGCTCGTCATCCTCAACGCCGCCCACCCGCGCAAGCTCAACGAGGGGCTGCGCAACCCGCGCCAGCTCCTGAGGACCTGGTACTTCTTGTACTTCCAGTTCCCGGGGCTCCCGGAGCGCCGTGCGCGCCGCTGGCACTGGCGGTTCTTCAAGCGCTTCCTGCGAACCGCCCGCCCGCCGTACACGGCGGAGGAGCTCGATCGCTACCTCGAGGCGTGGTCCCAGCCCGGTGCGGCCAAGGCGATGATCGACTACTACCGCGCCGCGGTCCGGCTCGGGTCCAAGCAGGCGGTGCACACCATCTCCGCGCCCACCCTGGTCATCTGGGGGCAGCGCGACCGCTACCTCGGCCCCAACCTCGCCGAGCCGCATGGCGACGACGTGCCCAACCTCGACCGGGTCGAGCGCCTGCCCGACGCGTCCCACTGGGTCCATCACGACGAGGCCGAGCGCGTGAACGAACTGCTCGTCGACTTCTTCGCCCCCGCTCGCGGGAGCGAGAACAGCCGCACGTCAATCGCGTAGCCGCCCGACGCGGCGACGCCGTCCAGGGCAGCCCGCCCGCCAAGAAGCGTGGACCGCCACCGGCCAAGCCGGTGGCGGCCCACCATGTCAACCGCTTCGCGGCGTTGGAGGCGATGCTGACGGTGAGCGGGCAGTGGTCGTTCCCGCACCCGTGGCTGACGACGTTCATTGGGGACTCCCAGGTCGAGTCCGTCGCGACCACCGAGCTGGCTGCATTGGACCCGGCGGCGGACCTGGGCCGGTTCGGCCAGATCGCTCTCTCTCCGATCCGCCGGTTGGCGATCTCGAGTCCGTTGCTGCGATGCCCTCGGACGAGCTCGGCTACGCGTTCAACCTGATCCGCGTCCCGGCGACCGAAGACACCAACGAGGTGAGCCGGCTCATCAGTGGCAACGAGGCCACCTACGAGATCTTCTAGGTGTACTCATCACGACCGTCTCTCTCGAGGAGTTCCACGCCGAGACGCTCCGCGTACCACGGCGCGATGATCGGCTGGGCGAGCCATCGCGAGAGCATGCTCGCCGACTGGATGCGCGAGCAGGTCGAGGCCGTACTCGCGCCGCACCTGACCGCGAGCTAGCCAACCGCTCGCAGAGGACTCGGCGCCGAGGTGAGCGGGCGGTCGGGTCAGGTTGTGCGCGACAGCGTGCCCGGGAGTGGTCCGGTCGTCAGGATGCTCGCGAGCCGGCGCGCGGCTTGTGGCGTGAGATCGTTCGAGATCTGCAGGCGGGCGGAGCCGTCGAGCCCGTTTGGCGCGGTGCGGAAGTCGATGAAGGGCACGCTGACGACTCTGTCGTCGACCACGATCGCCAGGTGCTGCGCCGCCTCGATGTCGCCTAGGCCGTCTGCGGCCGTCGCGCTGCCGCGGCGCGCAAGCTCACGCGTGAGCTCCGCGAACGCGGTCTGGCCCCGAGCGGTGAGCTCGAACACGACGATCGGCTGCCGTACCGTCTCGTCGACGGCGGGCTCAGCGCCCGCGATGTCCGCGTTGGTCAGTGCCGGGTCGCCGGCGACTGCGAACCAGCCATCGCTGCCGTCCACGGCGCGCACAACCCGGCCGGTCGGCAGCCGGGCGGCTCGCGCCTCGGCCTCGGTCTTGCTGATACCGGCCGCCGCGCGTCCGGCGTTGACGCCGCCGGTCACGCCGGGATCGGTCGGCACGGGCGCGCCGCGCGGGCCGAGCACGCTGCGCTCCCAGTCATAGATCGCGACGTGACCCGGCTGCACCAGGGCTGTCACGTCGGCGCGGGCGGCGGCCGGAGCGGTGATCGACAGCCCGCCAGCCGAGGAAACCGATACGCGAGCGCCGTGGATGCCCGCCAGAGCAAACCGTTCTCGCAGCACCTGCGCGGTCTGCTCAGCGGTCGCGGCGCCGGACGGCAGCACACGGTAGTCGAGCCGGACGGTGCCATCCGCAGATCCGGCCGGGCGCTCGTCGCTGCGGCCCGCCGGCCAGGCGAGCACGACCGCCACAGCCACGACCAATATGGCCGCCACGGTCGCCGCCGCCGCTGCGCGCGGGCGAAGCGCTCGCGCCACCCGCGCCGGACGGCCGCGGGCCTGCTCGCTGGCCCCCGCACGCAGGAGTTCCTGCCGCAGCCTGGCGATGTAGTCGCTGCTCATCGGTTTCCTCCACTGCGTTCGCGCAGCACCCTCAGCCCACGGCTGACACGCTTGCGAATGGCCGACTCGCTGAGTCGCTGGCTTCGCGCGATCTCGGCGTAGTCGCGGTCCTCAAGCACGTGTGCCCGGATCGCTTCACGCTGTTCGGCAGGCAGGCTCTCGACCATCTGTGCCGCGACGTCGTCCCCGAGCCAGCGGATCATCTCCGCGTCCTCGGCGCTGACCGCGACCTGCTGCATCCCGAGTCGCGCGCGCATCCGATCCTCCGCCGCGCCGCGCCGGCGATAGTCGCTCAACTTGTGCTGGCCGATCGCGAACAGCCACGCAGCCGCGCTCGCCGTCTGCGCCCGGTAGCGCTCGCGCGCGATCATCGCGGCCGCGAAGGTCTCGGCCGTCAGATCCGCGGCGGCCTCGGGGTCGCCGGTGCGACGCTGGAAGAACGCCAGCAGCGGTCTGACGTAGCGGTCGTAGAAGCGTCCGAAGTCCTCAAGATCGCCCGACAGCAACAGCGCCTCATCGGTGGCCTCGAAGGTGCCCATCCTGCCAAGTGAATCGCGCGAGCCGGCCCGAGTGTGACCGATCATCCACACCCGCGGGAGGCTCGCCGTCCGGGCCGTAAGCCCTGGGGTGGCCAGGCCAGATCACTAAGGATCGGGCGCGCCGCCGATCAGGTTCCGCAGGCGGTCGCCGAGCACCTCGCCGCGGCGGCCGGGCTCGAAGCGCGCGTGGGCGCGGTCCAGCAGGTGCGCGCGGCTGCCGCAGTAGCGCCGGCGGGCCCAGGGCGAGTCCGGTTTCGCGAGCCGTGCCGCCGCGACCATGCCGGCGACAGGCACGAACAGCGACAGCGCGCCGAGCAGGAGCCTGCCCTTGGCGAACGCGATCGCCGCGATCCCGAGCACCGAGGACGACTACCGCCGTCGTGCCCACGACCGACGTGGTCTCGTCGAGGTCGAACGGCTGCACTCCGAGCACGACCAGGCCGGCGACCAGCGCGGAGACGACGACGGCGTCGATCGATTCCCGCCCCTGGGTCGACCAGTACACGTCCTCGAGCCGCAGCCACAGCGCGTACTCGTCGAGCGTGAGGCCGGCGCCGACTCCGAACATGATCGCGGTCACCTGCCACCAGGGCGCGTAGAGATCGCTGACGAACGCCGCAAAGCCACCGAGCAACAGCAGCCCGATGCCCCAGACGAGGTGGTGGATGTGGACGCCGCCGGCATCGACGTTGCCCGGCCACCACGTTATGCGCGGGTCGCGGATCAGACGCGCGGACGTGCGGATGAACAGAAACGAGATCAGGAACGCGAGCAGTACGAGGAACGCGGCCTCGCGGCCAGGCTCGCGCTTCGAGCTGAACAGGTCGAGCTCGAACAGGACATCGGCGATCACGGGCGTCATCCGCGGACTTTCGGACGGCGCTCGTCGGTGTCGCTCATCTCGCGCCGATCCTCGTGGGGATCGGCCACAGCGTCAAGCTCGTATGCCTGGAGGCCGGCGAGGCGAGCCGCCGCAATCTGGCGCGACCGCTTCCGTCGCCGGCGCTGATCCGCTTTACAGGCGATCGGCGCTCCGGTAGGAATTGGGGCCGAAGCACGCTGCCGTCATGGGGAAGGGAGCACGGCATGAAGGAGTCACGGATGGTGGACAAGGTCAGCGACGCGCTGGCCCGCCGCGGGATCCAGGATGAGATCGTCGCGGCGGCGATGTTCTTCCCGCGCGGTCACTTCGGGGGAGCGTTCAACGGCGGGTTGATCGGCGGTGACCTCGGGGATCGCGTCGGTGGGCTCGCCGGCGGTCTGGGCACCGCGACCGGCGCCGTCGCCGGGCAGCATGTCGCGGATGCCGCGTCGGGGCTGCCGGAGCGCATGCTCGTCGGCGTGTCGGCCACGAGCGTCTACGGCTTCGGCACGCGCCGCGAGCGCGAGCGCGAGCCGACGGACCTGGTCTTCCGGCTGCCGCGGGCGCAGCTCGACGTGCGCGTCCACCAGCGGGTGAACGTGCGCGTGGTCGAGCTCTTCGACAAGGGGACGCGGGCGCGCATCGAGCTCGAGGGAGCGCGGATGCCGGGGTTCCACGTCGGCAATGTGCTGCACGCCCTCGGCGCGTAACCGGTTTCGCCTGCCAGGCGAGCGTGCTCGTTCCTCACCGCTCGCCTTCGGCGCCGATCGCCTGGGCGAACGAGAAGAGGCGGTCCGGGTCGTACCGGCGCTTGACCTCGACGAGCCGCGCGTAGTTCGCGCCGTAGTAGGCCTCGCGCCAGTTCGCGAGCGTCGGATCGATGTAGTTCTGGTAGCCGGCGCCGGTCGTGAACGGCGCCAGCGCGCGGTGCGTGGACTGCAGCCACGACTGCGCCGCGCTCCGGCCCCCGGAGCCGAAGTACGCGAGCTCCTGGATGCCGAACATCACGTCGCGGTGGACGAACGCGGTCGCGTCCGCCGCCACGCGGTTGATCGCGCCGCCGTAGGCGTCGAGCAGCAGCGCGCCCGACCCGCCGCCCTGGCGCTGGCGGCGCTCGATCGCGTCGACGAACGCGGCGCGCCCGGCGCTCGAGAGCGGCGCGGCGACGTAGTCGGACTTGGCCGCGAAGCGCGCCCGCGGCAGCCGGCCACCGGGCGCCGTGCCGGCCGTGTGGCAGGCGGCGGTGCTGCGGTCGGCGCAGCCCGCCCAGCGTTTCTGCAGCGCGAAGTAGCCCGACGTCCCGGACGAGAGCTGGGCGCCGCCGACCGCGGTCAGCGGCCGGACCAGCCGGCGCAGCTCGGCCTCGGAGCCGAAGTACTGCCCGAGCGCCGTGACCGTCGGGCCGCCCCCGCCGGTCGAGAGGCTGAGGATCGAGGTCAGGCGGGAGGTGGTGTCCGGCGCGAGCGCCTGCCAGGCGGCCAGCGCCGCGCCTGCGCTCGCCCACGGCCAGCGGACGAAGAACCACGACGCGTTCCCGGCCGCGTGGGTCCTGAGCTGGAAGCTCGTGACGATGCCGAAGTTGCCGCCGCCCCCGCCGCGGCAGGCCCAGTACAGATCCGAGTTCGTGTCCGCGTCGCAGCGCAGCAGCCGCCCGTCGGCGGTCACGATCCGCAGCGCGGTCACGTTGTCGCACGTCAGCCCGAAGCGACGACCGGCGAGCCCCATCCCGCCGCCGAGCGCGTGGCCGCCGACGGCCACCGAGGGGCAGGAGCCGGCCGGGATCGTCGCGCCCGCGCGCGCGAGGCGGCCGTAGACGTCGATCAGCTGGGTGCCTGGACCGATCGTCGCGCGCCCCGCGCCGCGGTTCACCGATATCCCGTCCAGCCGCCGCAGGTCGACGACGAGCCCGCCGCGCACCGACGCGTACCCGGCGTACCCGTGGCCGCCGGAACGCGCGCTGATCGGCACGTCGTGGCGGGCGGCCCAGCGCACCGCTTCCTGCACGTCGCCCGCGTCGGCGGCCACGAGCACCGCGAGCGGCTTGATCCCGTCGTAGCGCTCGTTGTAGAGCAGCCGCGCGGAGCCCCCGGGCGTGCTCACCGGCCCCCGGACCGCGCGCCGCAGCTCCCGCAGCGGAGCCTGCGCGAACGCGTCGGCCGCCCAGCCCGGGACCAGCAGCGCGGCGCCCGCCGCCGCACCGGTGCGAGCGAGCTCCCGGCGAGTCAGCCCAGCCATCGGCCGACTCTAGCTTCAGCGATCCCGTAGGCGTAGCGTGCGCGCATGCGCGTCGAGTTCCCGCCTCGCGTCTCGCTCCCGCGGGCGAGCGACTTCGGCAGCCTGCACGAGACGCTGCTGATCACCGGCGTGACGACGATCCTCGTGATCCGGACCCAGCTCTGGCTCACGAACTACCCGCAGCTCGGCGGGCGCGGCCTGCACATCGCCCACCTGCTCTGGGGCGGGCTGTTCATGCTCGTGGCCATCGGGCTGCTGCTGACGTTCCTGGGGCGGCCGGTGCGCCGCGCGGCGGCGATCGTCGGCGGCGTCGGCTTCGGGTTCTTCATCGACGAGCTCGGCAAGTTCATCACCGAGGACAACAACTACTTCTACAAGCCGGCCGCGGCGCTGATCTACCTGATCTTCATCGGGTTGTTCATGCTCACGCGCGCGATGCAGCGGTCCGGGCGCGACGACCGGCGCGACGACCTGGCCAATGCCGTGGATCTGCTGGGTGACGCCGCGGGCGGCCAACTCGACGAGGCGGGGCGCCGCCAGGCGCTCGCGCTGCTCGGGCGCTGCGACCCGGGCGACCCGCTGGTCGGGCAGCTGCGCGCGACGTTCGACGCCGTCGACGTGCGTCCGGCGCGGGAGCCGGGACCCGTCGCGCGCGCTGTCGCGCGTGCGCGTCAGACGGCTCATGGATTTGCCGCCTGGCCCGGGTTCCCGGCGTTCGTGTCGTGGCTGTTCGCGATCTGGGCCGCGCTCTCGGTGATCGGCGTCGTGCAGCTCGTGTTCCAGGCCGGGCTCGAGCTCGGCGGCGCCCACCGCGGCTACACCTCCGACCGTATCGGCGATCTCGAGTTCGTAAACGTCGCCAGCCTGACCTCGAGCTTCGTCTCGGCGCTGCTCGTGGCGCGCGGCGTGCTCGAGCTGCGGCGCGGGCGCCGCGCCGCCGCGTACCGCAGCTTCGAGCGCGCGCTGCTCGTGGCGATCTTCGTCACGCAGGTGTTCTCGTTCGTGGAGTCGCAGTTCGGCGCCGTGTTCGGGCTCGCGATCGACCTCGTGCTGCTGGTCGCGCTGCGCACACTGCGCGCGGAGGACCGGCGCGATGTGCCCGTTGCCGAACCCGCCTGGACACCGTCGGCGGTCGTGGGCTGACCCGCTCGGCACGTGCACTGCTGCTCACGCTCGCGCTGCTGGCGGCGACTGCGCAGGCGGCCCACGCGTTCAACGACGCCGAGTACCTCGCGTTCGCCGACCGGGTGGTGCTCGGCCTCCCCGTCCAGTGGGACCCGCTCCAGGGCGTCTACGTGTCGCGCCACAAGGGCGCCGCGACGCGCACGAACGCGAACCTCCTCCTGATCCATGCGACCGCCGCCCGCCACGGGCACCACGGAGCCGTCGCGCCAGGACGAACGCGCGCGACTGCTCGTCGCGCCGCCTGACGAGCGCGCCGATGCTCGACTACCGCGACGGGCGCGAGTGGAGCACGCGCTCTGCGTGCTGGACCAAACGGCTGACGCGCAGCGGGCGCGATCACGTCTCGCTCGACTCGCAGGTCGCCGAGGCGCTGGCCGCGGCGTGGCGGGCACGGCGCGCGCTCGGCCTCTCGGCGGCGCAGGCAGCGCGCGTGGCGCGGGCGGTGCGCCGCTGCGCCCGCCATCCCGCGTGGCGCTTCCCGCACATGCTCAAGAACCAGTTCAACTGGAGCGCGCAGCTGTACGCGGCCGCCGCGGACGTGAGCGGCGACGCGGGCATGCTCCGGCGCGACTACCGTCGCCATCTCGTGCGCTTCGCCGCCGCGATCACGCGCCCGCGGCACGGCATGCGCTCGGCCAACCTCGGACCGGGCTTCGGCTTCCACTACAACCCCGAGCTATCGGCCTCGACGCCGGGCAACTTCGACACGCCGGAGTACGCGCACATCGTCGCGTCCGGGCTCCAGCACTACCCGCGCGCCGTGCGCGCCGGCATGCGCCCGCTCGGCGCGCGCCGGCTCGGGCTGCTGCGGCGCTGGGTCACGCGCCTGCTGACCGGCTCCTGGACCCACGCCGGCTACCTCAACTGGGATACCGGGCATGGCACGCGCCGCTGGCACTCGGGCCAGTACTGGGCGTTCGCGCAGCAGGGCCTGCTGGCGATCGCCGCCGCGCCGCAGCTCTGGTCGCGGGACGCGTACGGGCGCTGGGCCAAGGCGCTGTTCGACCGCGGGCTGCGCCTGTACGCGCGCTGGGGCGCGGAGGCCGGCGGCGCGATCGCGCCGCAGTTGCCGTTCGACGTGTTCTCCGACCACCGCGACCGCGACCTCTACGCGACTCGGATGGCGGCGAACGCGATGCGGGCGATCGAGCTCGGGCTCGGCGCCGCGCCGGCCGCGCTGCCGCCGCCGCTGTACTCGTTCGACCGCGAGACCGGGCGGCTCGCGGTGACGACGCCGTCCTACTCGACCGCGATCGTCCCGGACAACCGCGGCGCGTTCGCGTACGGGGGCATCGAGCCGGCGCGGCTGTACGACGGCGACCAGAACGTCGCGGCGACCACCGGCGGCACGTTGCCCAACGCGTTCGGAGTCGTCGTCCGGGACGCGGCCGGCAGCCCGCTGCTCGCCTCCCAGGACGGCGCTGAGCGCGCCCGGATCCGCCTGCTCGGCGGGCGTGCGCCGGCCGGCTCGTTCCGCACGCTGCGCGCGGCCGGCCGGGTCGCCACCGGCGGGATCGCGGTGGCGACCAGGCACCGCTTCCGGGCGCGCGAGATCGAGCTGCGCTGGGACGTCCGCTGCCGCGCCGGCTGCCGGGCGCGCACCGTCGACGTCCACCTGCCGACGTGGGGAGCGGGCGCGACGATCGAAGTCCACGGCCCGGACGGCGGCCGCGCGCCGCTGGCGGGTGCGGTCGCGCTCGCCGGCGTCGCGCGCGTCGAGCTCGGCGGGCGCTACACGGCCACCCCGCTCAGCCGCCCGCCCGGCGCGCTCCTGCTCCCGCTTGCGACCGTGCCGCAGCCGACCGCGCCGCGCCCCGGTCCGACGCTCGTGATCCGGCTCGTCGCCGGCGCGAAGTTCCTGCGCACAGGTCTGGCGGTGCGGCTGCGGCTGTGATATATCACGCCGCGTGACTACCTCCCAATACGACTTCGTCATCGTCGGTGGAGGGTCCGCCGGCAGCGCCTTGGGGAACCGGCTCTCGGCCGATCCGGCCAATCGAGTGCTGGTGCTCGAGGCGGGGCGCAACGACTCCCTCTGGGACGTCTTCATCCACATGCCGGCGGCGCTCGCGTTCCCGATCGGCAACCGGTTCTACGACTGGAAGTACGAGTCCGAGCCCGAGCCGCACATGAACGGCCGCCGGATCTACCACGCGCGCGGCAAGGTGCTCGGCGGGTCCAGCTCGATCAACGGGATGATCTTCCAGCGCGGCAACCCGATGGACTACGAGCGCTGGGCCGGCGATCCCGGGATGGAGACGTGGGACCACGCTCACTGCCTGCCGTACTTCAAGCGGATGGAGAACTGCCTCGCGGCGGCGCCGGACGACCCGTTCCGCGGCCATGACGGCCCGCTCGTGCTCGAGCGCGGCCCCGCGCGCGGCCCGCTGTTCGACGCGTTCTTCGCCGCCGTACAGGAGGCCGGGTTCCCGCTGACCGACGACGTCAACGGCTACAAGCAGGAGGGGTTCGCCAAGTTCGACCGCAACGTCCACGACGGCCGGCGGCTGTCGGCCGCGCGCGCGTACCTACACCCGGTGATGGGTCGCCCGAACCTCGAGGTTGAGACGCTCGCGTACGTGACCAAGATCGTGTTCGAGGGCGGGCGCGCCGTCGGCGTCGAGTACTCGCACCCGCGCAGGCGCGGCTCGGAGACCGCCCGCGCGGGCGAGGTGATCCTGTGCGGCGGCGCGATCAACTCGCCGCAGCTGCTCCAGCTCTCCGGCATCGGCGCGGCCGCCGAGCTGCGCGCGCTCGGGATCGACGTCGTCTCCGACGTGCCGGGCGTGGGGGAGAACCTGCAGGACCACCTCGAGGTCTACGTCCAGCACACCGCGACCCAGCCGGTGACGGTGGCGCCGTACTTCCTGATGAAGAATCGCCCGAAGGTGGGCGCGGAGTGGCTCCTGCGCAAGACCGGGCCTGGGGCGACGAACCACTTCGAGGCCGGCGGGTTCGTGCGCTCCAACGAGGACGTGGCCTACCCGAACCTGATGTACCACTTCCTGCCGATCGCGGTCCGCTACGACGGCACGCTGCCCGAGGGCGGCGGCGGTCACGGCTACCAGGTCCACGTCGGGCCGATGTACTCCGACGCCCGCGGCACGTGCAAGATCGTCAGCAACGACCCGCGGCGCAAGCCGGCGCTGCTGTTCAACTACATGTCGACCGACCAGGACCGGCGCGAGTGGAAGGAGGCGATCCGGGTCACGCGCGCGATCCTCGAGGCGCCGGCGCTCGCGCCGTTCAGCGGCGGCGAGATCTCGCCCGGCAAGGAGGTCGAGACCGAGGAGCAGATCCTCGACTGGGTGCGGCGCGACGCCGAGACCGCGCTGCATCCGTCGTGCACGGCGAAGATGGGCACCGACGACATGAGCGTCGTCGATCCGCTCAGCATGCGGGTGCGCGGCGTCGACGGCCTGCGCGTGGTCGACGCGTCGGTGTTCCCGTACGTGACCAACGGCAACATCTACGCGCCGGTGATGATGACCGCGGAGAAGGCCGCCGACCTGATCCTGGAGAACACGCCGCTGCCGCCCGAGCCCGTGCCGTTCTACCGCCACGGCGAGGGTCAGATCTTGCAATCGAGCAGCTCGGAGGCCGGTGGGACATGACGGAACGGTCTCATGCTCGATTGCAAGATCTGACCCCCGAGGCGCGCGCGCCCGCGGCGAGTACCGGCTAGCCCCCAGCCGGGTTGCCCGCGGGCGGGGCAGACACCTGCCTGGCACTGGGGAATGCTGAGCGTTTGACGCCCCCCCGGACGAGCGAGCCCGAGTCGGACGAGTTCAGCGCCCGTCGGGCGTCTCGGAAGCGGGGGCCGGCCGTAGCCCTCCTCGACGAGCCGGTCCCCGCGACCCCACTCAGGACGGCAGCTCGGCGACGATCGAGGTGCCGTGGCCCGGCGGGCTCTCGATCGCGAGCCGGCCGCCGATCGCGCCGATGCGGTCGCTCAGCCCGATCAGGCCTGAGCCGCGCGCCGGGTCGGCGCCGCCGATGCCGTCGTCGCTGACCGCGACGCGGATCGTGCCGTCGTCGCGCTGCGCCTGCAGCCGCACGACCGAGGCATGCCCGTGCTTGGCGGCGTTCGTGAACGCCTCGGAGACGACGTAGTACGCGGCGACCTGGGTCGGCTCCGGCACCGGGCCGAGCGCGCCGATGTCGAGCTCTACCGGCACCGGGCTGCGCCGCGCGAGCGCCTTGAGCGCGGGCGCGAGCCCGCCGGCGAGGACCGCCGGATGGATACCGCGCGAGATCTCGCGCAGGTCGTCCAGCGTGCGCGTGAGGCCGGCTGCGACCGCGTCGATCTTGTCCTGCGCGTCGTGCGGCCGGTCGGCGATCGCGAACTGGGCGTCGCGCAGCTCCAGGCCGAGCGAGACGAGCCGCTGCTGGATCCCGTCGTGGAGGTCGCGCTCGATCCGGCGGCGCGTCTCGTCCGCCGCGCTCACGATCCGCGCGCGCGAGCCGGCGAGCGCGGCACGCGTCTCCGCGTTGGAGATCGCGACGGCGGCGAGCTCGGCGAAGTCGGACAGGCGGGCCTCGGTGCTCGCCGGAAGCGGGTCCGACGAGCCCGCGAGCAGCACGCCCCACAGCCGGCCCTCGACGACGATCGGCGCCCCGACCGCGGAATGCACGCCGAGCCGGTGCAGGTACGCGGCCAGCGCGCCCGAGTCGGGATCGAAGCGATCCATGCGGGCGGGTCGGCCGCTGGACCGCACCAGCGCGCTCAGCGTGCCCGGGCCGGTCGGCACCGACGAGCCGGGCGGCAGCTCGCTGTACGGCGCGCCGGTGCCCGCGACGAACGTCGCCTGCCCCTCCGGCTGCAGCTGCAGGACCGCGGTGATGTCGGAGCCGGTCAGGCCGCGCGCCTCCTCGGCGACCGCGGTGAACACCGCGTCGGGGCCGGGCTCGCGCGCGACGAGCGTCGCCACGCGGCGCAGCGCCGCCTGCGCGTCGGCCAGCCGGCTGAGCGCGAGCCGGCTCTCCGCGCTGGCGACCGCGCTGCCGACCAGCTCCGCGAAGTCGGTCAGGCGCGGCTCGGTGGTGGGCGGCAGCGCGGCATTGCGCGAGCAGGCGGCGACCATGCCCCAGATCCCCCCGTCGACGACGATCGGAGCGCCCACCGACGAGCGCGCCCCGAGCCGGCGCAGGTCCGGCGCGATCGAGATCATCGCGAGCTCGTAGTCGTCGATCCGCGCCGGGCGGCCGGACCGCACGATCGCGCGCTCGAGCAGGCCGCCGTCGTCGGTCCACTCCAGCCCGAGCGGCAGATGGTCGGTCTCGCTCCACGCGCCGACGACCGTCCAGCGACGCGGACCCTCGTACCGGTGCAGGTGGGTCATCTCGGCGCGCAAGAGCCCGCCGAGCTCGCTCGCGACCGTGGCGAAGATCTCGCTCGGCAGCGGGTCGTGCGTGACGAACGAGGCGACGCGCCGGAACGCGGCCCGCTCCTCGGCCAGCGCCGCGCGCTCGTGCTCGGCGGCCGCGAGCCGCCGCCGGATGGAGCGCCACCGGGGTCGCACAGCGCAAGGCTACCCCGTTGACTTCGGTGCCGCCGCATCCGACACTCGCGCGATCGCGACCGCACGTTCGATGAACAGCCCTCGCCTCGTCGTCGCCGACGACGACGTTCTGCTGCGCGAAGGGCTCGTCACGCTGCTCGAGCGGCACGGCTTCGACGTCGTGGGCGCGGCCGGCGACGCCTCGCAGCTGCTCGCCTACGCGCGCGCGCACGAGCCCGACCTCGCGATCGTCGACATCCGCATGCCGCCGACCCACACGACCGAAGGGCTCGACGCGGCGCTGGAGATCCGGCGCCAGCTGCCCGGGGTCGCCGTGCTCGTGCTCTCTCAGTACATCGAGCTCGAACAGGCGACCGAGTTGATCAGCGGCGGGGGCGGGGTCGGCTATCTGCTCAAGAGCCGCGTGATGGACGTGGAGGAGTTCATGGGCGCGCTCGACCGCGTGATCGCCGGCGGCTCGGTCGTCGACCCCGGCCTGGTGCGCGAGCTGTTCGCCCAGCAGCGCCGCGGCGACCCGCTCGGCGAGCTGACGCCGCGCGAGCGCGAGGTGCTCGCGCTGATGGCCGAGGGCCGCTCGAACGCGGGCATCGCGCGCCGGCTGTGGCTCGCGTCAGGCACGGTCGAGAAGCACGTCAAGAGCATCCTGGCCAAGCTCGACATCAACGCCACCGACGACGACCACCGCCGGGTGCTGGCGGTCATCGCGTTCCTCGAGAGCCGCTGAGCGCGCGGCTCAGCGCACGCGCTCGTCGAGCCACGCGAGCAGCGCGTCGTGCACGCCGCGCTCGGGCAGCAGCGCGACGCCGTGGCCCGAGCCCTCCGACTGCACGAACCTCGAGCGGACGGCGCCGTCGAGCATGCCCTCGGCGCTGGTCGACTCGCTCTCGTCGGCGATCAGCAGCAGGTCGTGGGGGCGATACTTGTCGTCGTCCTGGAGCGCCCAGATGTCGGACGAGTCGACGGGCGAGAGCGCGACCGCGGCGTCGGCCGTCCTGCGCGCCTCGGTGGCCATCGCGAGCACGGCCGTCGAGCCGCCGATGCTGGCGCCGATCAGCGCGATCCTCTTCGGATTGACGTCGGGCCGCGAGCGCAGCCACCGCAGCGCGCCGACCGCGTCGGGCAGCCGCTCGGCCTCCATCGGCGACGCGCGCGACTGGTACGCGAGCGTGGCGTACCCGGCCTCGTGCAGGAACGGGACGAGCGGCGCCCACTGGCCCGGGCCGCCGCGGATCTCGTGCAGCAGGACAACCCCCGGCGCGTCCCGGCCCGCCGCGGTGTACTTGCCGCTGACCGGCTCTCCGTCGGTCGCCCTGAAGCGCACCTTGCGGGCGGGCGGCGCGCCGACCCGCTCGGGCGTCGCCGTCGCGGTGGGCGCCGGAGTGCTGTCCGCCGCCGGGCGCTGGTCGTCGCCGTCATCGCCGCAGCCGGCGGCCAGCGCCAGCGCGATCGCTGCCGCGATCCACGTCCTCCTACCCCTGCCATCGCCGCGAGAGATTACTGCTCGGCGAGGTCGTCGAGGCCGGCGAGCCGCGCTTCGAGGCCCTGCTGGCCCAGGCGGATTTCGAGCAGCCGACCTACGCCGAGAGCCGCCGCGCGATCGTCGTCGTCGCCGTCGACCGGATCGCGGACTCCTGCGGATACGGCGTCCCGCTGCTGCGGTTCGAGGGCACGCGACCGCACTCCGACGCCTGGACGGCGAAGAAGCTGCGCGTCGGGGGGCCGGACGCGATCGCGCGCTACCGGGACGAGAAGAACGCCCTCAGCATCGACGGGCTGCCCGCGCTCCGTCCCTGACGCCCGCATCCGTAGCATCGGTCGGATGCAGCGCGTCAACATCGCCGAGCCGAGCTTCCGCTACGACCCCGACGATCCGGAGGGGTTCCGCGCGGGCATGTACCGCTTCGGGACCGACCTGGGGGCCAAGCAGACCGGCACCACGGTCTACGAGATCCCGCCGGGCCAGGCCGTCTGTCCGTACCACTACGAGTACGGCGAAGAGGAATGGCTGCTCGTGCTCGACGGGCGGCCGTCGGTGCGCACGCCCGACGGCGTCGAGCAGCTCGACCCACTCGACGTCGTGTTCTTCCCGATGGGGCCGGCCGGTGCCCACCAGGTCCGCAACGACAGCACCGTCAACGCGCGGGTCGTGATGTGGTCGACGATCGTGCACCCGACCGGCACCGCGTACCCCGACAGCGACAAGGTCGCGCTCTGGACAGGCGTCACGGGCGAGGACGTGATGGTCACGCGCGCGAGCAACGTCGACTACTGGCATGGCGAGGCCGGCTGACCGATGCGCTCGTTCACGCAGGTCGACGTGTTCACCTCCAAGCCGTATCGCGGCAACCCGGTCGCCGTCGTGCTCGACGGCGGTGGGCTGAGCACGGCGCAGATGCAGCGGTTCGCGCACTGGACGAACCTGTCCGAGACGACGTTCGTGCTCCCGCCGACGACGCCCGACGCCGACTACCGCGTGCGCATCTTCACGCCGGTCGCCGAGCTGCCGTTCGCCGGGCATCCGACGCTCGGGACGTGCCACGCATGGCTGGGCGCCGGCGGTGAGCCGCGCGACGCCGACGCGATCGTGCAGGAGTGCGGTGCCGGGCTGGTCCCGATCCGCCGGACGCCGGACGGGCTCGCGTTCGCGGCGCCGCCGCTGATCCGCTCCGGTCCGGTCGAGGAGTCGCTCGTGGACGAGATCGTCGGCGCGCTGGACATCGAGCGCGACTCGGTCGCGGACGTCGCGTGGGCGGACAACGGCCCGGGCTGGATCGCGGTGCTGCTGGAGAGCGCGGATGCGGTGCTCGCGCTCCGCCCCGGCTTCGTCGAGCTCGACATCGGCGTCGTCGGGCCGCTCCCGGAGAGCGTGGCCGAGGCGTTCGAGGTCCGCGCGTTCTTCCCCAAGGACGGTGCGATGGTCGAGGACCCGGTGACCGGGAGCCTGAACGCGTCGCTCGCGCAGTGGCTGCTGGGGAGCGGGCGGGCTGTCGCCCCGTATGTGGCGCGCCAGGGCACCGCGCTCGGGCGCGACGGCCGCGTGCACGTCACGCGCGGCGGCGACGGCGTGATCTGGGTCGGCGGCGGCACGGTGACGTGCATCGCGGGCGAGGTCGACCTGTAGCGCTCCCTAGACTTTCCAGGTGTGAGCTTCCACCGCCGCGTCGAGCGCCCGGACCCGATTCGCACCGACCCGATCGTCCGGCCGTCGCGCGTGCCGCGCTCATGGGTGCTGGGCACCGGGACGCTCGCGTGTCCGCGGTGCGACGCGCCGGTCGCGCTCGCCGCCGGCGGCGCGACGCCGGCCGATCCGCTCGCCTGCCCGTTCTGCAGCCACGGCGGCGTGCTGCGCGACTTCCTCTCGCTCGCCGCGCCGGCGCGGCCCGCGCGTGTCGAGCTGCGGGTCGTGCCTCGCCGGGCTTGACTTCAAGCTCGGTTGAAGGTCGACACTGCCGGGATGGACACGGATACGACCACCGGCGACGTCGCCGCGATCGAGCGCGTGATCGCCGACGTCGAGGCCGGCTTCAACGCCAAGGACCCCGAGCTGTCGATCGCGCACTTCGCGCCCGACGCCACCGCCGTCAGCGTCAAAGGCACGCTGGTCGCCGGGCGTGACGAGCTGCTCGACGCCCACCGCGCCGGCTACGCCGGTCCGCTGCGCGATCAGTACGCCCGCTACGAGCTAGCCGATGTGAGGTTCCTGCGGCCGGACGTCGCCATCGCCTACAAGCGCGCGACCGCGACGACGCGTGACGGGGAGCCGCTCGACGTCGGGCACGCGATGATCGCGCTCTACGTGCTCGTTCGCGAGGACGGCCGCTGGTGGGTCGCCGCGCGTCAGAACACGCTGGTCAGTTAGGCGCGCAGGCGGGTCCACCGACGCGCCGGGCGGTGACCGCGCCGGCGCGTCCGTCGGCGAGCAGCCATCGGACCGCGAAGCGCTGCACGAGCACGCCGCACGCGGCGCGGTCGCGGGCGACGAGAACGAGTTCGACGGCGTCGCCGTCGCTGGTCACGCTTGTGGGCCGGCTCGACAGCGTGGTGGCGAACCCGGCGCGCCAGCGGTCGAACCCGCCGAAGTCCTGGCGGACCGTGGGGGAGAGGACGCGCCAAGCGGCGGCGAAGTCGCGCCGGTCGAGCGCGCGGTAGTACGCGCGCACGACATCCGCCGGCGCCACGGCGCCGCCCGCGCCGTCTCGTCGGCCGGCGCGGCGGCGAGTCGTCGTCGCGCGCGTTTCGTCGACCGGTGGTCGGCGGTGCGTCGTCGGCGCGCGCTTCGTCGGTCGGTGCGGTGGCGGGTGAGTCGTCGGCGCGCGTTTCGTCGATCGGCTGCGGCGGCGGGTGCGTCGTCGGCGCGTTCGTCTCGTCGGCCGGTGTGGCGGCGGGTGCGTCGTCGGCGCTCGTTCGTCGGCCGGCGTGCGGCGGTGCGTCGTCGGCGCTCTGCTCGTCGGCCGGCGCCGCGGCGGGTGGGCCGCCGGCGCGAGCCTCGTTGGCCGGCACCGCTGCAGGCGCGCCGCCGAACGCGGCGGCAAGGAGCAGGATCGAGAGCGCCGCCAGCGCGCCGGCGGCGGGCGTGTCGGCGCGGCGGGCATGGCCGTCGGCGCCCCAGCGGACAACGAAGCCGGTCGCGACCGTGGCGACCGCGGCCGCCGCGGGCGGAGCGCCGGTTAAGGGCCACGCGAACGCAAGCGCCCAAGCGACGAGCAGAGCGAGCGGGCGGATGCCTGCCCCGCGCGTCAGCGCGATCAGCGCCGCGACCGTCCCACACGCGCACGCCGCCGCGCCGCACCACGCCGCCCACGCGTCCTCTTGCAGCGCGACCGCGCCGTGGCCCTCGACGACCACCAGTGCGAGCAGCAAATACGCGCACGCCGCGGCAACCGCGCAGGCGACTGCGGCGGTCGCGACCAGCAGCGCGGTCGGCAGCGCGATCGGTCGCGACTCGGCCACGTTCGCACAGTCCCACGCGCGGGGCTGCGCAGTCCATGGCCGCATGCGCAGCGAAACGGGGCGGGTTGGTGCCCTAACGCGCGCCCGAATGGACCCGGCTGCGCCTTGCTCGGCGTGTTGGGTGGAGGGATCGGCGTGGGTGAACTGCGGGCTTTGAGGGGCGGCGCGAATTGTGCCGGTGGATCGCGAGCGCCGTCGAGGCCGCCGGCGGGGCGAACGCAAACGTCGAGTTTCGTGGCGGTCGGCAGCGCCGCCCGACGTTCTCCTCCGTTAGGAAGGAGAACGTCGAGCGACGGTCGCAAACGCCCAGGTGCTCGACGTTATCTGGCGAGCTCGAGCGATCATCGCGCGTGCCGAAGTATGCGTATCACGCCGAGTTCCTGTTCGGCTCGGCGTGCCGCTCGACGTTTTGCGGCCTCGCCGAACCCACTTCCCTTAGTGCTCGCCGTACACAAGCGCCGGCGTGCCGGAGCGGCTCCCCGGAACCCGCTCCCCTTACTGCCCGCCGTACACCAGCGCCGGTGCCCGGCCGAGCGCCAGCGCATCGAGCGCCGCTCCACCGAACTCGCTCCCCTTACTGCCAGCCGTACCTCAGCGCAGGCGCCCAACGCGGCGCCGCCGGAATCCGCTCCGATCGATGGCCGCCGGAAGTGACCGCACGGGTTGAGCTGCCGCGTTGAGTACCGTGCCCGCCATGCCCGAGGCCGAGGTCGTCGTGGTCGGCTCACTGAACCAGGACATCACCGTCGAGGCCGACCGCCGTCCGGAGGGCGGCGAGACCGTGCTCGGCCGCGCCGTGTCGACCGCGCCGGGTGGGAAGGGCGCCAACCAGGCGGTCGCCGCTGCGCGCGCGGGCGCGCGCGTCGCGATCGTCGGCTGCGTCGGCGCCGACGCGGCCGGGGAGGCGATGCGCGCCGGCCTGCGCGCCGCGGGCGTCGACGACACATCCGTGCGCGCGCTCGGCGACGCCCCCACCGGCACCGCGCTGATCGTCGTCGACGCGGCGGGCGAGAACTCGATCGTGGTCGTGCCCGGCGCGAACGCGCGGCTCTCGGCGGCCGACGTCGAGCGCGCGCTGGAAACCCGGCCCGAGCCGCTCGTCCTCACCCAGCTCGAGGTGCCCGACGACGCGGTAGCAGCTGCGGCGCGGCTTGCGGGGCGCTTCGTGCTGAACGCGAGCCCGGCGCGCCCGTTGCCGCAGGCGCTGCTGGCAACCGCCGATCCGCTGATCGTGAACGCCGGCGAAGCGGCGAAAGTCACCGGCACCGACGAGTCCGACGCGCGGGCGCTCGCCGCCGCCGCCCACGCGATCGGCGCCCGCTCGATCGTGATCACGCTCGGCGCACGCGGCGCTTGCTGGAGCGCGCCGGAAGGGACGGTCGAGCGCGTGGCGCCGAGCGTCGAGGTAGTCGACACGACCGGCGCCGGAGACGTGTTCGCCGGCACGCTCGCCGCGCGGCTCGCCCGCGGTGCCGACCCCGAGGCCGCGCTCGCGGCGGCGGTCGACGCCGGTGCGGCCGCCGTCGGCTGGCGTGGCGCGCAGGAGCCGCGATGAGCGCGGCGACCGGGCGCGGCGCGCTGCCCGAAGGGCTCGCCGCCGCCGCCGTGTTCGCCGCGTCCGGCGCGGTGCTGGTGCTCGAGATCCTCGGCATTCGCCTGCTCGCACCCTACGTCGGGCTGACGCTCGAGACCTACACGACGATCATCGGCGTCGTCCTGGCGGGGATCGCGCTCGGAGCAGCGGTCGGGGGCCGAGCCGCGGACGAGCTCGAGCCGCGCCGCCTGCTCGCGCTTCTGCTGATCGCCGGCGGCCTGCTCGCGCTCGCGACCGTCCCGCTGGTCCGGCTCTTCGGCGAGGCGCTCGATGGCTCCGGCCAAGCGAGCGCGCTCGCGATCTCGCTGTTCGCGCTGTTGCCGCCCGCGACGGTCCTGAGCGCGGTCACGCCGGTCGTGGTCAAGCTGCAGCTCGGCGATCTCGCCGCCAGCGGCACGGTCGTCGGCCGCATGTCGGCCTGGGCTACCGCCGGCGCGCTCGTCGGCACGTTCTGCACGGGCTTCGTGCTCGTGCCGCTGCTGCCGGTGCGCGCGACGGTGATCGGCCTCGGCGCGCTGCTGGTGCTCGGCGGGATCGCCTTGGCGACCGCGTTCCGCGCGTTCGGAGGCGGCGCGCTCGCCGCCGCCGCAGGCGGCGCGGTGCTGATCGCAGCCACGGGCGCGGCGGCCGGCAGCCGCTGCACGACCGAGAGCGTCTATTACTGCGCGCAGGTCGCCGCCGACCCCGACAGGCCGTCCGGCCGCGTGCTGATGCTCGACGACCTGCGCCACTCCTACGTCGACCTGGACGACGCGCGGCACCTCGAGTTCGCGTACACGCGCTGGATCGGCGACGCGCTCGACGCGATGCGGCCGCCGCGGGAGCGGCTCGACGTCCTGTTCATCGGCGGCGGCGGATTCACGTTGCCGCGCTACGTCGGCGCCACGCGCCCGGGATCGCGTTCGCGCGTGCTCGAGGTCGACCCGCAGCTCGTCGATCTGGCACGAGAGGACCTCGCCCTGCGCACAGGCCCGGACCTCACGGTGAGGACCGGCGATGCGCGCGTGACGCTCCGCGACGAGCCCACTGACTCGGCCGACGTCGTGGTCGGCGACGCGTTCGGCGGCCGCACGATCCCCTGGCACCTCGCCACGGCCGAGTTCGTCGCCGACGTCCGCCGCGTGCTGCGGCCGGACGGGCTCTACCTGATCAACGTGATCGACGGCGGCGAGCTGGACCTGCTGCGCGCCGAGGCGGCGACGCTGATGGACGCGTTCGCGGACGTCGCGCTGGTCGCCCGGCCCGATCCCGATGGCGGCCCCGGCGGCGGCAACCTCGTCCTGATCGCCTCGGAGCGGCCGCTGCCGGAGGCGGTCGCCCCGGCCTCGCGCGGCGCGCGGACGTACGACCGTGCCGCGCTCGAGCGCGTCGTCGCGGGAGCCGACCGGCTCACCGACGACGACGCGCCCGCCGATCAGCTGATCAGCGCAGGGACGTGAAGTTCCAGTCCCAGGTCGTGGAGTACTTGTTCTGGACGCCGCGCACGTTCGGCGAAGCGACCACCGATTGGTAGTCCCACATGTAGGGGATCGCCGGCGCCAGCGCCACGACCTCCTTGTTGACTGCGGCCCAGGCCTGGGCGCGCGCGTCCGGCTCGACGACCGTCTTGGCCTTGTCGATCGCGGCGTTGACGCCCGGCACGTCGAGCTCCGACCAGTTCGAGTTCGACACCTTCAGGATGTTCTCGCCGTTGAAGGTCGGGTCGATCACCGTCTGCGGGTCGAAGAAGTCCTGCGCCCAGCCGAACGACGGGCACACGGTCACGTCCGACGCCGGCACCTGGCAGAACTTCGTGAGCATCGTGTCGCGCGTGACCAGCCGCAGCTTGGTCTTGAAGCCGAGCTCGTTGAGCTGACGCTCGGTGATCTCGGCGATCGACTTGTCGGGGTCGACGTTGTCGGCCACGAGCAGCAGGGTGTCGCTCCCCGCGTACTTGCCCGACGTGAAGCCGGCGTCCTTGAAGTACTTGGCCGACAGCGCACGATCGCCCTCCGGCTTGCGCATCCAATCGAACTCCGGCCAGCCCTCGACGCCGTTGGACTGCTCGAAGCCAGGCATCCCGGGCGGGATCCAGTGCTGTGCGATCGGGCCGAGCGCCTCGCCGCCGCGCTGCTGCCGGAGGGCCAAGCGGTCGAAGCCTGCGATCACCGCCTTGCGGATGTCGAGGTCGTCGAACGGCGGGCGGCTGGTGTCGAGCGAGACGCCGCGCCAGCCGCCGCCCGGCACGACCGACAGCTCGGTCTTGTTGGTCTCCAGGAGCCGCTCGAGCTCGCGCGCGGGAGGCTGGAAGTTGCCCGAGGCAAGGTCCTCGCCTTCGAGGATCCGACGCGTGGCGACCGCGTTGTCGTCGTTGCCCGCCTGGATCTCGATCGCGTCGAGGTACGCCGGGCGGAAGTCGCCCACGTCGGAGTACTGCGGGTTGCGCACGATGCTCATGCGCTGTCCCGGCTCGAATCCGGTGAGCTTTCCGTTCGCGTCGCTCTCGATCATGTACGGCCCCGTGAACACGGCGTGCTGCTCGCCGTAGGTGGACGGCGACTCCCGGTCGTAGCGCTGCGCGAACTCCTTCGGCACGGGGACCGAGATCGGCATCGCCAGCGCACCGGCCAGTGCGGAGCCCGTGCCCTTCGTCAGCTTGAACACGATCGTCTGCTTGTCCGGCGTCTCGATGCCGGGCACCTCCCGGTACGCACCCGGCACCTCCGGCGCGCCCACCAGGTCGCTGAAGTAGGTGCGCACGTAGCCGTTCGAGACGCTCGCCGTGAACGCGCGCTCGATCGCGTACTTCACGTCGGCGGACGTGACCTCGCGGTTCACCGGGTCGGAGAACATGACGCCCTTGCGCAGCTTCACCGTGACGGTCTTGCCGTCCGGCGCGATCTCGGGATCGGCGGCGGCGAGATCGGGCACCGGCTTCTCGGTGTCGTTCGGCAGGTACGCGTAGAGCCCCCGGTGCATCGCGTTGATGAGCCCGATCGCGTACACGTAGTACGTCTTGCCGGGATCGAGGAAGTCGACGTCTCCGGCGGAGAGGACGGTGAGCTTCCCGCCCTTCTTGCCGGCGTCGGGCTCGCGCAGGTTCTCCGTCGCGCTCCCGGCGAACAACTGCTCGGTGACGTTCTCGGAGCCGGACCGTGCGGGCGTCCCGCCCGCGGTCCCCGTGTCGTTGCCGTCACCGCAGCCGGCGACGACGATGGCCGCGACGAGCGCGGCCAGGAACGGCAGGCGTGGCATTCGCCCGAAGGTATGGGGTTACCTGGTGCGCGGCGGGTAACGTGGGGACTGCCGGGTTACCCGTTAGGGTGCGCGCGCATGAGCCTGTACGAGTGGCTGCTCTTCCTCCACCTGGTGGCCGCTTTCCTGCTCGTCTCCGGCGTCGTCGCATACGGCGTTCTGGTGTTCGGGCGCGCCGACGCCGCCGTCTCGCGCGCGCTCGGTCCGCCTGCGCTGGGGCTGTGGAACGCCGGCGGTCTCGGCGTGATCGTGTTCGGCGTGTGGCTCGCGCTCGAGGTCGACGGCTACGAGCTGTGGGACGGCTGGATCATCGCCGCGATCGTGCTCTGGTTCGTGGGCTCGGGGGCGGGAGGCCGGCTCGGCGCCGAGGTGCGCGAGGGAAAGTCGGTCGCGCAGATCGACGGCGCGCGCGCGATCGTCGCGGTGATGGCGCTCTCCACGCTCCTGCTGCTGATCGACATGATCTGGAAGCCGGGCGCGTGATGGTCGCCGCGATCCGCCCGGACGCCTGGAACCTCCCGCTGTTCGTCCACGTGGCGGGCGCGATGCTGCTCGTCGGCGCGCTCGTGGTCGTCGTGGCGACGATGGCCGGCGCGGTCCGGCGCGGCGACGGCGTCGAGGTGCTGACAGGGCTCGCGTTCCGGACGCTGCTGATCGGCGTGCTGCCCGCATACATCCTCATGCGCGCGGGGGCCGAATGGATCGGGTCGGAGGAGGACGTGCCCGACGACGCCGGCTGGATCGGCATCGGGTACGGCATCTCCGACGGCGGGCTGTTGCTCACGATCATCGCGGCCGTGCTCGCGTGGCGCGCCACGCGTCGCGGCGGCGCCGGACCGGGCGGCATGGGCCGCGCGGTGCTCGTGCTCGCCGCGATCCTGATCGCCGCCTACGGCGTCGCGGTCTGGGCGATGGTCGCGAAGCCCGAATAGTGGACGCGGCGCTCTACGAAGCGGCCCGGGACGGCGACGAGGATGCGCTACCGCCGGCTGGTCGAGCGCTACCGCGGCGAGCTGATGGCGCACTGCTACCGGATGCTCGGTTCGGTGCACGACGCCGAGGACGCGCTGCAGGACGCGCTCGTGCGCGCATGGCGCGCGCTCGGCCGGTTCGAGGGGCGCAGCTCGCTGCGCGCGTGGCTGTACCGGATCGCGACGAACAGCTGCCTCGACGTGATCAAGCGGCGGCCCAAGCGCGTGCTGCCGATCGATTACGCGCCCGCGGCGGATCCGCATGAAGGTCCGGGCGCACCGCTCGTGGAGTCCGTCTGGGTCGAGCCGTACCCGGACGAACGGCTCGGCGTCGCCGACGGGCTCGCCTCGCCGGAGGCGCGCTACGAGCAGCGCGAGAGCGTCGAGCTCGCGTTCATCGCCGCGCTCCAGTACCTGCCGGCGAGCCAGCGCGCTGTGCTGATCCTGCGCGAGGTGCTCGGCTTCTCGGCGCGCGAGGTCGCCGAGACGCTGGACACGACGACGGCCGCCGTCAACAGCGCGCTGCAGCGCGCGCGCAAGGCGATCGACGAGCGGCTCCCGGAGCGCAGCCAGCAGGCGACGCTGCGAACGCTCGGCGACGATGCGGTGCGCGAGCTGGTGGGGCGCTACGTCGACGCATGGGAGCGCGGCGACGTCGACGCGGTCGCAGCGATGCTCGCCGAGGACGCCGCGATCGCGATGCCGCCGATGGCGAGCTGGTTCCGCGGCCCCGACGTGCTCGTGTTCCTGCGCGACTGGGCGTTCTCCGGGCGGCTCTACAACGCCGAGGGCCGCCGGCGCGTCCGCGTCATCCCGACGCGCGCCGGCGGGCAGCCCGCGTTCGGCACGTACAGCTGGGATCCCGAGCGCGAGCGCTACCTGCCGACCGTTCTCCAGGTGATCACGCTGCGCGGCGACCGGATCGAGGAGATCACCGGGTTCGTCACGCCCGAGCTCTTCTCCCGCTTCGGTCTGCCGGACTCGTTGCCGGCGTAGCTCGCTCGCGGACGACGTCGCGGGCGGCCTTGTCCTCGCGCAGCCCGAGGAAGCGCGGATGGCGCAGCCGCCCGTCGCGCGTCCACTCACTGAAGCCGACCTGCGCGACCAGCTGCGGCTCGGCCCAGCTGACGTGGCGCTCGCGGATCTCGTCGGCGAACGGCGACGTGTCGCGACGCAGCGGGGCGAGCCTGGCGGCGAGGTCGCGCAGCGTCGCGCGGGTGAAGCCCGTGCCGACCTTGCCCGCGTAGCGCAGTTCGCCGCCGGCGTAGTAGCCGAGCAGCAGGGCGCCGAGCTCGGTGCGGCTGCCGCGCGGAGCGGTGTAGCCGCCGATCACGAGCTCCTGCTCGGCCGAGCACTTGAACTTCAGCCAGTCGCGCGAGCGGCCGTGCGTGTACGGGGCGTCGGCGCGCTTGGCGATCAGGCCTTCCCAGCCCTTGCGGCACGCCTCGGCGTAGAACGCCTCGCCGTCGCGGTTGCGGTGCGTGGTCATGCGGATCGGATCCGCGAACCTCAACGCCTGCCGCAGCAGCGCCTTGCGCGCGCGCAGCGGCTCGCCGGTGACGTCCTCGCCGCCGGCCCGCAGGATGTCGAAGACGTAGTAGAAAACCCTTGCCGGCCGCTCGCCGCGCTGCTGGAGCCGCTCGAAACTGGTCCGCGCGCCGTCGAAGGCCACGACCTCTCCGTCGAGCACGACGTCGGACACCGGATCCTCCTCGAGCGCGGCGACGATCTCCGGGAAGCGGCCGTCGAGGCTGAGGTCGTTGCGCGAGCGCAGACTCACGCGGCCGTCGGCCTTGAACGCCAGGCAGCGGATGCCGTCGAGCTTGCGCTCGAAGATCCAGTCCGGGTCGGAGAAGCGCTCGTCGGTGAGTACCGCCTTCATCGGCTCCATCGCGTCCAAGGTACTCGCGCGCGAGACCGATGAGTTCCGGGATGCGCCATGGTCCGACTGGGAAAGACGAACGGAGGACCGATGCCCTCGCAAGACCGCACCGAGCTCGCGCGCGCCTGCTACCAGGCGTACGAGACCGACGACCGGGAGGCGCTCGAGCGCCTGATCGCCGACGACTTCGCGTTCTGGAGCCCGTACGACGACGGGATCGACCGCGCGACCTACTTCGAGCGCTGCTGGCCCAACCACGAGAACCTCGCCGCGTTCGAGTTCAAGCGCCTGCGCCAGCTCGGCGACGAGGTGCTCGTCACGTACGAGGCGGAGCGGACGGACGGAACACGGTTCCGCAACACCGAGTTGCTGACGTTCGCGGGCGACCAGCTGAAGCTCGCCGAGGTCTACTTCGGCTGGAACCTGCGGTAGCGCTCAGGCGGCCTTCGCCGCCGGCTCGCCGACCTCCTCGAGCACGCACGAATTGGGTCCGATCACGGCCGCGACGACCAGCGCGATTCCCTGCGCCGCGGCGCGGGCGCGCGCGATCCGCGTCGCGCTCCAGACGTCGCGGGCGAGGACATTGCCGTGCCAGCGCGCGAGCGTGCTGCGGTCGAGTCCGACGATGAGGTAGGTCATGACTCCTCCTTCCGTGGCGGGTCCGACTTGTCACTGGTGTAGAGGCGCGCGCCGCCGGCTGCGATACATCGTTTGCAGTCCCGCCCGGGAGCGGTTACCGTCGAACGAACCGACGCAACAGGGGGTACCGATGGACCAGGGCCGATTGCGCGACGTCCCGTTCTTCAGCAGTGTTTCCAAGCAGGACCTGGCGGTGATCGCGCAGCAGACCGACGAGGTCGAGGTACCTGCGGGAAAGGTGCTCGCACAGGAAGGCGAGTTCGGCGCCGAGTTCTTCGTGATCGACTCCGGGACGGCGGAGGTCACCCGGGGAGGCGAGCACGTCGCCGAGCTCAAAGCGGGCGACTTCTTCGGTGAGATGGCGCTGCTGGAGGAGGAGCGCCGCATCGCGACCGTGACGGCGACGACCCCGATGTCGCTCATCGTGATGAGCCGCGCGAACTTCCGCGCGCTCGACCGGTCGTTGCCGGAGGTACACGAGACCGTGGCGCGGGAGATCGCCGCGCGGCGGGCGCAGGTCCGCTAGCAGCTACAGCTAGCCCGCTCGGCGCCGGGCGCGAGTCGGACCCGTCAGCTCGCCGCGCCCACCTGCCGCGCCTGCGTCTCGCGCACGCGCTTGACGAGCGCTGTCAGCAGCGCCCACGCGACATCGGGATGCTCCCTGACGAACGGACGGAAGTTCCACGTCGTCATGGAGGCGCAGCGCAGCTCTCCGTCGGCGTGCACGGACGCGGTGCGAATGTCGCCGTCGATCAGGGCCATCTCGCCGAAGTAGTCGCCGGCCGAGAGCCGCCGGATCTCCGAGCCGTCCTGGGTCACGCGCGCGGTCCCGTCGAGGATCACGAAGAAGCCGACCCCGCCTTTGCCCTGCGCCACGACCTCATCCCCGTCGGCGAAGGTCTGTTCGCGCATCGAATCCGCGAGTCGCTTGAGATCGCGTTTGGCGAGGTCGGCGAACAGCGGAACCTCGCGGAGGGACTCGACCATGGCGTTCATGACCCGACACTATCCGCAGTCGGCGGCTACGTGGGATTTTCGAGCCGCGGCTCGGGTGATCGCTCGTGGACGGGCATCACTTCAGCGCGATCGCCCTGCGTCCGCGCCCGAGCGGGCTGACGAGCTCGGTGACCTGCATCACCCGCCACGCGGCCTCGCTGTTGCCGATGTCCTGCAGCGCGCTCGCCGTCGCGATGCGGGCCGCCTTCCCGACCCGCTGGAGCTGCGCGACGACCTGCGCGACCTCGGGGTCGGACATCGCGTGGTAGAGCGGGCCGAGATCGATCCCGATGTTCGGCGGACCGCCGTACTTGGCGCGGTACACGAGCGCGCCCGCCAGCGCCTGGCCGACCGTCTCCGCGTCGGCGAAGTCGTCCTGGCTGCGGCTCCCCGAAGGCCTGATCACGCCCGGGTCGACCAGCTCGACGGCCTTCTTGACCGCCTCCGCGACGCGCGGGTCGACGGCGGCCCGGCCCGGCGGAGGCGCCTTCGGCTTGCCGGCCTTGCGGCCTCCGCCGGCGCCGAAGCGGAACGTCTTCGACGCCACGATGACCGTGTCGTCGGGCAGCGTGGGGTCGTTCTGCTTGATGATCGGCTCCTGGTGGCCGATGACGATGCCGGCCGCGGCGGCGTCGACCGCCTTCTCCGCAAGGATCAGCAGGTGCCGCGGGATGAAGACGAGCGCGTCGCGCAGCTTCTTGGTGACCCCGAAGTAGCGCACCTTGTCCTCGAGCCAGGCCAGCACGCGGCGGGGGAAGCGGATCAGGAAGTTCGCTCCCGAGCGGATGAAGTCGGGATACAGCTCGAGCCAGTGGTGCTGGAGTCCCTTGACGATGTCGACGTCGGTCCAGATGCCCTGGGGCGCGTTCGTCGGCGAGATCTCGTCCATATGCGCATCGGCCCTGGTGCTGTCGCCGATCGAGATGTGCAGCCCGTCGCGCGTCTTGACCGCGTACTCGCGCAGCGAGTCCTGGCCGCGGTGCGCGAGCCCGGTGAACGTGCCGTCCTTGCTGAACGTCTTCCCGTCGAGCATCTTGTCGCGCAGGGCCTGGCCGTCGTAGACCTCGAACAACACGCTCTGCGACGTGCCGCCGACCACCCGCAACTCGGTGAACCCGAGGTCGACCGGCTTCTCGCCCGGCTTGACGCGGCGCACGTAGCGGACGTGCTCCCAGAGGTCGTAGTCGAGCATCCGGTTGTAGATGCGCGTGAGGTACGCACGCGCCTCGTCGGACATGCCGACCGAGAACTGGCCCTCGGCGTTCTCGCCCCACGAGCGCGCGAGCACCTCGCGCAGCGCCTCGGGCTGGGCGCCCCAGCTGAGCGCGTCTGAGCGCGTCGAGTACACCTTCGGCCGCTGCGGCGCGGGCGGCCGTGGCTTGGCCTTGCCCCAGTTCGGGTTGCGGTCCGCGATGCGCCGTGGGCTCAGGTCCGGGACGGGTTTGTTCTGTGCCTTCTCGATCGCGTCCAGGGCGATCTTCGGGATCTGGCGCGCGAGCACGCGGTTGCCCGCCGCGCGCTGGAGGGCGAGCGCGCCCGCGAGGCTGGGGCGACCGCCGAGCCTGAGGGTCCTCGCCGCCGCGCTCGCCGCTCCCGGAGCGGAGCCGCGCGCCGGACCGGAGCGCTCTGGCGCGGCCTCGCTGTCGAGTCGGCGATGCATCGATCGGGCTTCCATGCGACTGTAACCGAGACCGGATCGACCGGTCGGTTCTTCCCGGCGCGGGTCACCGAACCCGGCGCAGGTAGTCCTCGCGGTCGAGCGGGTCGGGGCCCGATCGCGGCCGCGCCGGGATCGCGCCGCGGACCGGCTGGTAGCTGTCGAAGTCGCTCTCGAGCACGCCCTCGCCGCGGCTGAGCGCCGGCAGCCGGCGGCGCAGCTCGTGGACCTGGGCCGCCGGGATCTCGCCCTCCAGCGTGCAGGTCTCGCCGCGGACCGACGGGGTCTGCGGCACGGCGCCGAGCTGCGCGAGAACCGGCAGCACCGGTCCCAGCGTGTCGGCCGGGATCTCGAGCTCGAAGCGGTGGATCGGCTCGTACACCGCTGTGCCGGCCCGCCGCAGCGCGCTCATCAGGACCAGCGGAGTCAGGTTGCGGAAGTCCCCTGCGGTGCTGGACATGCTCTTGTCGAACACGGCATGGGAGTGGCTCTGCCGCGCGGCGTAGCCGGAATGCGTCATCGCGACGGTGCAATCGGTGACCCGCCACCCGTGGACCCCCTGCTGCAGCGCCTCGGTCACCGTCTCCTCGACCGCCCTGAAGAACGCGAACGGCATCGACCCGAGCTCGACCTCCAGGCAGAACTTCACTCCCGCGCCGGCCGGCGCGGGATCGACGCGCAGCCCGACGGTCGCGAGGAACGGATTCCCGTCGTGGTCCATGGTCTCGACGGCCGCGCCGCTGCCGACCGGCCGCTCGATGCAGATCGTGGTGGACTCGCGGAACGTGACATCGATCCCGTAGTCGTCGGCCAGCGTGGCCTCGATGACCTCCTTCTGCACCTCGCCGTAGAGCGAGACGGACAGCTCCTCGTCCTGGCGGAGACCGATCAGCGGATCCTGCTCGGCGAGCTGGCCGAGCGCGACGCGCAGTGCACGCTTGTCGGCGCGGCGGCGGGGCACGACCACGGTCTCGAGCGTCGGCGGCGCGAAGTGGTGCGGCTCCGGGATCGTCGTGTCGGCGGCGCCGATCGCGTCGCCGATCCGGATCTCGCCGAGACCCCAGAGCTTCCCGATCTGCCCGGCCGCCACCGAACCGCGCCGGACGGCCGCGCCGCCCTCGAACACGTCGATCGCGGTCACCTTCGCGTCGTGCTGCAGCCGATCTCGCGTCCGCACCGTTCCCGAGCGCATGCGCACGTAGGCGATCTTCTCGCCGGCCGCACCGCGTTCGATCTTGAAGACGCTGCCCGAGCGCGGGCCCTCGGCGTCGCCGGCGGCCGCGGGCAGCAGCTCGGCGATCCCGCCGATCAGCGCATCGACGCCCGCGCCGGTCCGCGCCGAGCCGAAGAACACCGGATGGACTCGCGCCCGCCCGGTCTGCTCGGCGAGGTCGCGGCGAAGCCGGGCGTAGGACACCGAGGCGTCGTCGTCCACGTACGCGGCCAGCAGCGCGTCGTCGTGGTCGGCGAGCAGCTCGACCAGCGCGCGGGTGAAGCCCGCGTCGCCGGCGCCGAACGGCGCGGTCGCAGAGCCCATCGCGACGATCGCCGGCGCCAGCTTGTCCGAGATGCCCCGCAGCACGCGCTCGCAGTCGGCGCCGCGCCGATCGATCTTGTTGACGAAGATCAGCGTCGGAACGCGCAGCCGCCGCAGCGCGCGCATCAGCACGCGCGTCTGCGCCTGCACGCCCTCCACGGCCGAGACGACGAGCACGGCGCCGTCGAGCACGCTCAGCACCCGTTCCACCTCGGCGATGAAGTCCGGGTGGCCGGGGGTGTCGATCAGGTTGACCGTGATGTCGTCGATCGTGAACGACACGACCGCGGACTTGATCGTTATGCCGCGCCGGCGCTCGAGCGCCAGCGTGTCGGTCTGGGTGTTGCCGTCGTCGACGCTGCCGATCTCGTCGATGACGCCTGCGGCGTGGAGCAGCCGCTCTGTCAGGGTGGTCTTACCGGCGTCTACGTGCGCCAATATCCCCAAGTTCAACGTACGCACTGCGCGTCATGTCCTCCGAAAGGGTCGGGGTGTGCTGGTTGGACATGAGCGCTGCGCGCATCGGGGTTCTCCTTGCTCGGATCGGTCTCCAGCCAGGATACGCCGCGACTCGCGCGCGGGTTCGAACCCGCTACGGGCCGTCGCGCAGCGCGGCCTGCGCCGCCGCCACGCGGGCGATCGGGACGCGGTACGGCGAGCAGGAGACGTAGTCCAGCCCGGCCATGTGGAAGAACGCGATCGACTCCGGGTCGCCGCCGTGCTCGCCGCAGATGCCGAGCTTCAGCGACGGCTTGGCCTCGCGGCCGACCCAGGCGCCGAGCCGCACGAGCCAGCCGACGCCCGGCCGGTCGATCGTCTCGAACGGCGAGCGGTCCAGGATGCGCTGCTCGAGGTAGTGGCTGAGGAAGCCGGACTCGACGTCGTCGCGCGACAGCCCGAGCGCAGTCTGGGTGAGGTCGTTGGTGCCGAACGAGAAGAAGTCGGCCTCGCGCGCGATCCGGTCGGCGATGAAGCACGCGCGCGGGAGCTCGATCATCGTTCCGATCAGCGGGCGCAGGTCCTCGGCGTCCATCGCCTCGATCACGTGCTCGACACGCGCGCGCAGGATCGCGACCTCCTGCTCGTAGGCGACGAGCGGGAGCATGATCTCGATCTGCGGCGTCTTGCCGGTGCGCTCGCGCACGGCGCGGCCGGCGGTCACGATCGCCTCGACCTGCACGTCGTAGATCTCCGGCGCGATGATCCCGAGCCGCGCGCCGCGCGTGCCCAGCATCGGGTTGGTCTCCTCCAGCGAGTGCACCCGGTCCAGCGTCCGCTCCAGCCGGCGCACGTCGCGCGGTCGCTCGTGTCGCGCCCGCTCCAGCTCGACCGCTAGGTCCTCGCTGTTGGGGAGGAACTCGTGCAGCGGCGGGTCGAGCAGCCGGATCGTCACCGGCAGGCCCTCCATCGCCTCGAACAGGCCCTCGAAGTCCTCGGTCTGCAGCGGCAGCAGCTCGGCGAGCGCGGCGCGGCGGTCCTCGCCCGACTCGCCCATGATCATCGCCTGCATCTTCGGCTGGCGGTCGGCGGCCATGAACATGTGCTCGGTCCGGCACAGCCCGATGCCCTCCGCGCCGAACTCGCGCGCGCGCCGCGCGTCCTCCGGCGTGTCGGCGTTCGCGCGCACGCCGAGCCGGCGCACTTGGTCGGCCCAGGTCAGGACCGTGTCGAAGTTCGCGTCGACCTCGGGCTCCGACAGCGGCACGTCGTCCGCCGTGACCTGGCCGGTCGAGCCGTCGATCGCGATCAGGTCGCCCTCGCGCAGCACGGTGTCTCCGACTCGCAGCGTGCCGGCCTCGATATCGATCTTCAGCGCCCGCGCGCCGGCCACACACGGCTTGCCCATCCCGCGCGCGACGAGCGCGGCGTGCGACGCCTTCCCGCCCTCGGCGGTGAGGATCCCCTGCGCGGCGAAGAAGCCGTGCACGTCGTCGGCCTCGGTGAACGGCCGCACGAGGATCACGGTGCGGCCGCGCTGCGCCCAGTCGACCGCGTCGTCGGGCGTGAACACGATCTGCCCCTTGGCCGCGCCGGGCGACGCGGCGACGCCGGTCGCGAGCACGTCGAACTGCGCGTCGGGGGCGAACGTGGGGTGCAGCAGGGCGTCGAGGCTCGCGGCGTCGATCGTGCCGAGCGCCTCGGGCCGGGTGAGCAGGCCTTCGGACACCGCATCGACCGCGAAGCGCACCGCCGCCTGGGCCGGCCGCTTCGCGTTGCGCGTCTGCAGCATGTACAGCGCGCCCTCCTCGACCGTGAACTCCGTGTCCTGCATGTCCTTGTAGTGCGCCTCGAGCGTGCGCAGGATCGCCAGCAGCTCGCCGTGCGCCTCCGGCATCGCCTCGGCCATCTCGGCGAGGTCGCGCGGCGTGCGGACGCCGGAGACGACGTCCTCGCCCTGCGCGTTGACGAGGAAGTCGCCCGACGGCTTGGGCGCGCCGTCGACCTCGTCGCGGCTGAACGCGACGCCCGAGCACGACGTGTCGCCCTTGTTGCCGAACACCATCTGCTGCACGTTGCAGGCGGTGCCCCAGTCGTCGGGGATGTGGTTGATGCGCCGGTAGGTCGCCGCGCGCTTGCCGAGCCAGGAGTCGAACACCGCGCGGATCGCCTGACGCAGCTGTTCGCCGGGATCCTGAGGGAACTGCTCTGCGGTCTCGTCGGTGAAGATCGCCTTGAAGTCGTCCACGAGCGCGCGCAGGTCGGCCTCGGAGAGCTCGACGTCGTCGGTCACGCCGGCCGTCTCCTTGCGCGCGGCGATCGCGGCCTCCAGCCGCTCGCCGGGGATGCCGCGGCACACGTTGCCGAACATCTGCACGAAGCGCCGATAGGCGTCCCAGGCGAAGCGGGGGTTCTCGGTGCGCGCCGCGAGGCCTTCGACGGAGCGGTCGTTGAGGCCGAGATTCAGGACCGTGTCCATCATCCCCGGCATCGACTCGCGCGCGCCGGAGCGCACCGAGACCAGCAGCGGATCGTCGGTGTCTCCCAGCCGCTTGCCGGCCCGCTCCTCCAGCGCCTTCAGCGCGTCGGCGACCTCCTCGGCCAGCCCGTCCGGCTCACGGCGTCCGTCGTGCATGTAGCGCACGCACGCCTCGGTCGTGATCGTGAATCCTGTCGGCACGCGCTCGCGCCCGAGAACGCGCGTCATCTCCGCCACGTTGGCGCCCTTACCGCCGAGCAGCTCGCGCATTTCGCGGCTGCCACGGTCGAACGGCACGATCCACCTCGGCTTGTCCATGACCCAATCCTGTCGCAGGAGTGCGGTTTCCCCTACCCCGATCGACTGGCGGGCCGTATATCGGAACCCGGCCCCAGTCCGCATCATGCTCTCTACAAACCAAGAACCTGATTCCACGGATGGAATCGAGCAGCTCTCCGCCCCAGGTCTCGCTCTCTCCTTTCCCCAGCAACCCCGGGCCTGAGCCTTCATATAGAGGCCGCCGCGCTCCCCCCGCGGCGGCCTCTCCTCTTAACGTCCGGTAGGGTCGCGGACCGACGTGCTGCTGTTCGCGTTCGAGGGCAAGAAGAGCTGCTCGCGCCGCTCGGTTGACCGTGGCGCTGGAGATCCGTTCCGCAGTCGCCGCCGAGTACGCGGCCGTCGCCGATCTGTGCGCCGCCGCGTACGCGCCGTACCTGGCGGGCGATCATCACTATCTCGGCGTCCTGCGCGACGTGGCGCCGCGTGCCCGCGACGCGGAGCTGCTGGTCGCCGTCGAGCCCGGCGGGCGGCTGCTCGGCACGGTGACGTTCGTGCCCGAAGGCGGGCCGCTCGGCGAGATCGCCGGCCCCGGCGAGGCCGAGTTCCGCATGCTCGCCGTCGACCCCGCCGCGCAGGGGCGCGGGGCGGGAACGGCGCTGCTGCGGCGCGTTCTCGACGAGAGCCGCCGGCGCGGCAGCAATGGGGTGGTGTGCTCGAGCCTGCCGGGGATGCGCAGCGCGCATCGGATCTACCGGCGCCTCGGTTTCCGGCGCGTGCCCGAGCGCGACTGGTCGCCCGTGCCCGGCGTCGATCTCCAGGCGTTCGCGATCGTGCTGGACGCCGGTTAGCAGGCGTGCTGGCCGACCAGCAGCGCCGCGGACACCTGCTCGCGTGCGCGCGCCAGGCGGCTCTGCACCGTGCCCTGCCTGATCCGCAGCGCCCGCGCCGCCTCGCCGTACGACAGGCCGAACAGGTCGACTGCCGCGATTGCGCCACGCAGCTTCGGCGACAGCTCGTGGATCGCCTCGAAGACCGCCTGCACGTCGAGCAGCACGCCGCTCGGATCGCCGCCGTCGGCCGCCGCCCACTCCAGCGGCACCGGGCCCGCGCTGACCGGTCGCGCCGCGCGCGCCCGCTGCTGGTCGATCCACGTGTTGCGCAGCGCCCGCATCAGATAGCGCGGATCGTCGCGGTGGCGGATCGCGCGCGGGCGCGCGAGCACCCGGGCGAGGGTCTCCTGCGCCAGATCCTCCGCATCGTGCCGCGATCCGGTCAGCCCGTAGGCCGCTCGATACAGACGATCGATGTCGTCCGCGGCGACGTCCTGGGGTGTCGTAGGTTCCATTCGCATCTCGGCCAGACGACGCTAGGCCGCACGCCTGCCCGCGGCATCGGCAGCTCTGCCTAGCGCGGCTGCCTAAAGCGCTTTAGTGCGCGCAGCGAGGAGACTCCCTGCGGTGGACAATCCCCGGATCGCCGATCGGCTGGACGCGCTCGCGACGTTGCTCGAGCTCGCCGACGCGAACCCCTACACGGCGCGCGCGTATCGCCGCGCCGCCGAGACGATCCGTGCAGCGCCGGTGCCCGTGGACGGGCTGGTGCGATCCGGCCGGGTACGCGAGCTGCGCGGGATCGGCCCGGGGATCGAGGCGCGGCTGCGCGAGCTCGCCGAGACGGGCGAGATCGCCGAGCTGGCCGAGCTCGAGCGTGAGTTGGCTCCCGGGCTGGTCGGTCTCGGCCGCTATCTCGGACTCGGGGCGAAGCGTTCGGTCGAGATCGCGCGGGCGCTCGGCGTCCAGACGGTCGACGAGCTGCGCGAGGCGGCGGCGGCCGGACGCCTGCGTACGGTGCCGGGCGTCGGGCCGAAGACCGAGGCGCAACTGCTCGAGGCGCTCTCCCGCGGGGCCGAACAGCAACCGCAGCGCGGGCTCGTGCTCAGCCGCGCGCTGGAGCTCGTCGCAGGGATCGCGGACGCGCTCGGCGGCGAGCCGGCCGGAGACGTGCGCCGCTGGCGCGATTCGTGCGAGCGTCTCGCGGTCGTATGCGTCGCGGCGGATCCGTCGTTCGTGCTGGAGCACTTCGCCGCGCTGCCCCAGATCGTCACGGTGATCGAGCAGGACGCACGGCGCGCGCTGGGGCTGACGGTCGAGGGCGTGCCGGTCGAGCTGGTCGCAGCCGAGCCCGGGCGGTTCGGGACCGCGCTGATGCGCGCCACGGGCTCGCCCGCGTACGTCGCGGCGCTCGAGCCGCTGCCGGACGCAGCCGACGAGGCGGCCGTCTACCGCGCGCTCGGCATCCCCTGGTGTCCGCCGGAGTTGCGCGAGGAGCCGTTCCGCGGCGAGCCGCCCGCGCTCGTCGAGCCGGGTGACATCCGCGGCGACCTGCACTGCCACACGACCTGGTCCGACGGGCGGGCGAGCGTGGAGGAGATGGGCCGCGCCGCGCGCGAGCGCGGATACGACTACCTCGCGATCTGCGACCACACGCCGGCCGTCGGTGCGGTGCGCGGACTCACCCCCGACGACGTCCGCCGGCAGGCCGAGGAGATCGCGGCCGCGAACGAGCTGCTGGCGCCGTTCCGCGTCCTGCGCGGGATCGAGTGCGACATCCTCCCCGACGGACGGCTCGATCTTCCCGATGACGTCCTGGCCGAGCTCGACTGGGTGCAGGCGAGCGTGCACGGCGGGCAGCGGTTGCCGCGGCGCGAGCAGACCGCACGCGTCGAGGAGGCGCTGCGCAACCCCTACGTGCGCTGCCTCAGCCATCCCAAGGGCCGGCTGATCAACCGGCGGCCGGAGAACGCGCTGGACCTCGAGCGCGTGTACGAGGTCGCGCTCGAGGAGGGCGTCGCGCTCGAGGTCAACGGCCTCCCCGATCGGCTCGACCTGAGCGGCGAGCACGTCCGCGAGGCGCTGCGCGCCGGAGTGCCGATCGTCTGCTCGACCGACGCGCACTCCCCGCGCTCGCTCGAGTACATGACGCTCTCGGTGCAGACCGCGCGCCGCGGCTGGGCCACGCGCGCGGACGTGCTCAACACCCGGCCGCTGCGGGCGATCCTGGACGGCCGCTAGCCGCCTGCAACCATGGCGGCATGCGCGAGCCGCTCACCGTCGCCGTCGCCCAGCCGCCGTGCGTGTCCTACGACGTGGCGGCGAACGCCGCGACGCACGCGGCGGCCGTTCGCTCCGCCGGCGCTCGCCTGGTGGTCTTCCCCGAGCTCTCGCTGACGGGGTACGAGCTCGACGCTCCGGCGATCACGCCGCAGGATCCCCGGCTGGCGCCGATCGTCCGGGCGTGCGCCGAGGCGGGCTCGCTCGCGCTGCTGGGCGCCCCCGTGAACGGCGATGGCGCGCACATCGCGATGCTCGCGGTCGACGGCGCCGGGGCCACCGTGGCCTACCGCAAGATGTGGCTGGGCACGGCCGAGACGGACCGGTTCACGCCGGGCGCCGGACCGGCCGTGCTCGAGCTCGACGGCTGGCGGCTCGGTCTGGCGATCTGCAAGGACACCGGCGTCCCGGAGCACGCGTCCGACACGGCGGCCCTGGGGATCGACGCGTACGTCGCCGGCGTCTGCGAGAGCGCCGAGCGCGATGCCGTCAAGGACGAGCGCGCGCGCCGCGTCGCCGGTGACCACGGGGTGTGGGTCGCCTTCGCCAGCTTCGCCGGCTCGACCGGCGGCGGTTTCGACCCTGCTGCGGGCCGCTCCGCGATCTGGACGTCGGGCGGTGACGCGGTCGCGGCGGCGGGGCCGGAGCCCGGCGCGATCGCGCGCGCGACGCTCAGCTGAGGCGTCGCGCGGCCCGTACCGCTCGCGCCTGGGCGGCATCCATCCACATCTCCCAGCGCCCGGAAGCCGAGCGCCGCTCGTCGAGGAAGCGATAGGGCCGGCGGCCGCCGAACTCGGTCTGGCGCAGGTGCGCGACGCCGCCGAGCACCGAGGCGATCCGGCGCCGCGGCCACCCGATCGCGTCCTCGATCACCGGGAACGCGCGCGGCCGGTCGGGCGCCTCGGCCAGCGCGTCGAGCAGCTCGCGCATCAGGTCGCTGCAGCGGTCGTAGAAGCGATCGATCTCGCCGGGATCGATCATCGCGTTCTGCGGCGCGTGCTGGATCCGGGGCACCGGCCCACGCTACCCCGCCCGGGATTGGGAGGATGGGCGGCATGGGCAGCGATCAGGCCTTCTCCGACCACTTCGACGCGTCCGATCTCGACACGGACGTGTGGGTCCCGCACTACCTGCCGATGTGGAGCTCGCGCGCGGAGAGCGCCGCGGCGTACGCGGTGGCCGGCTCGGAGCTGCGGCTGAGCGTCCCGCCGGAGCACGGGCTGTGGTGCCCGGGCGAGCACGACCCGCTGAGGGTCTCGGGCATCCAGTCCGGCGTGTTCTCGGGGCAGGTCGGCAGCACGCAGGGGCAGCAGCCGTTCCGCGACGGCGCGGTGGTGCGCGAGTTCCAGCCGGCCCACTGGGGCTGGACGCCGCGGTACGGGCTGCTGGAGGTACGCGCGCGGATGGATCTGACGGCCCGGTCGATGGCCGCGGTGTGGATGGTCGGCCTGGAGGATCGGCCGAGCCGCTCCGCGGAGATCTGCATCTTCGAGGTGTTCGGCGATGCGCTGGAAGCGTCGACCGCGGCCGTGGGCACGGGCGTGCACCCGTTCCGCGATCCGGCCATCAGGGACGAGTTCGGAACGACGCGGGTTGCGATCGACGTCGCCGACTTCCACGTCTACGCGGCGGACTGGCGTCCCGGGCGGGTGGACTTCCTGATCGACGGCCAGCACGTCAAGACCGTCGACCAGGCGCCGGACTACCCGATGCAGATGATGGTGGCGGTGTTCGACTTCCCGTCCAGGGCCGACGCGTCGCGGCACGCGGATCACGTGCCCGAGCTCGCGGTGGACTACGTCGCCGGCCGCCCGCCCGAATAGGTCACGGCTCGAGCACCTCGGTGTGCTGCGCGGCCGCGAGGAGCCACTGCCCGTCTTCCTTGGCCATGCGCCGGGCAGCACGTTCATGCTCGCTTGAAGTCAAGCGGGCCGTACGATTGCCCGATGGCGCTGACCGACCGGCTGCTGGCGATCGACGTCTCGGCGCTCTCGGACGCCGAGAAGACGCTCCCCGTGCTCGATCCCGCCGTCCGGGCGATGATCGCCGGCGTCCGCATGGCGGGGCCGGCGTTCACGGTCGTCGCCGCGGACGACCACCTGCCGGTCATGAGCGCACTGGCCGAGGCCGCGCCCGGTGACGTGCTCGTGATCGCCACGAACGGGGGGTCGAGTGCCGTCTTCGGCGAGCTGTTCGCGACCGAGGCGCTCCGGCGCGGGCTGGCCGGGATCGTCGCCGACGGGTTCTGCCGCGACCTTCGTGGCCTGAGGGACATCGGGCTGCCGGTGTTCGCGCGCGGGACGACGCCGCGAGCCGGCACGACGGTGTCGCGGGCCGCGCTCGGGGCGACGATCTCCTGCGGCGGCGTCGAGGTGTCCCCCGGCGACATCGTGTTCGGCGACGACGACGGCGTGCTCGTCGCCGCTCCGGAGCGGATCGCGGCCGCGCTGGATACCGCGGAGCTGATCGGGCGCGCCGAGCGCGCGATCCTCGCGGCGCAGGCCCGCGGCGAGGCGCTGCACGACCTGACGAACTACCGCGAGCACGTCGCGGCGCTCGACCGTGGCGAGGCGAGCGCGCTGGAGTTCCGGGTCGATGGCTGAGTTCGCGTTCGCGCGCCGGACCCGCCTGCGCGGCGGCGACGAGCTGACCACGATCCTCGCCGGCAGCCCGCCCGGCGTGCTGTCGATGACCGGCGGCTTCCCGAACGCGGCGACGTTTCCGACCGACGAGCTCGACGAGATCGCCGCGCGGCTCGTGCGCGAGGACGCCGCCGTCGCGCTCCAGTACACGCCGTGCGAGGGGATCGACAGCGTGCGCGAGTACCTGCTCGATCGCCAGGAGCAGCTTCAGGGCCGGCGCCCCGAGCGCGCCGAGCTGATCGTCACCAGCGGCGGCATGGAGTGCATCGCGCTGATGTGCCAGGCGCTGATCGATCCCGGTGACACGATCGCGGTCGAGGCGCCGAGCTACCTCGGCGCGCTGATGGGGTTCGCCGCCGCCGAGGCCGACCTGACCGCGATCGCGATGGACGACGACGGTCTGCGGGTGGACGTGCTCGAGGAGCGCCTGGCGGCCGGCCTGCGCCCGAAGTTCCTCTACACGATCCCCGAGTACCAGAACCCGACCGGCCGGACGCTGCCGCTCGACCGGCGCCGCGAGCTGGTCGAGCTCTGCCGCCGGCACGGCGTGCTGATCTTCGAGGACATCGCCTACCGCGAGCTGTCCTTCGACGGCACGTCGCTGCCGACGCTGTGGTCCCTGGCGCCGGACATCGTCCTCCAGGCGGGGACGTTCTCGAAGTGCTTCTTCCCCGGCGTCCGGCTCGGCTGGGCCGCCGGTCCGCGCGAGGTCGTCGCCGAGCTCGCCGCCGCCAAGCAGACCACCGACCAGTGCGCCGGCGGCCTCGGGCAGCGCATGGTCGAGGAGTACGGCCGCGCCGACGGCTTCGAGCGCCACCTCCCGGCGGCCCGGGAGCTGTACGCGTCGCACTGGGCGGCCCTGTCGGGGGCGCTGAGCCGTCACATGCCCGCGGGCGTCGGCTGGACCGAGCCCGCGGGCGGTTTCCTGACCTGGCTCACGCTGCCGGAGGAGCTCGACACGCTCGCTCTGCGCCCGGCCGCCGCCGCGGCCGGGGTGGCCTACGTCCCCGGCCCGCCGTTCCACGTCGGCGAGAACGGCCACAACACGCTGCGGCTGTCGTTCAGCCATCTGACCGCCGGCGAGCTCGACACCGCCGTGGGGCGGCTGGCGGGCGTAATCCAGGGGGCGGACGCGGACCGCGCGCGCGTCACGGGCCGACGAACGCTGCGCTGAGCGTTCCGCGCACGAGCTCGAGATCGACGCCGCTTGCCTGCCCCGCCAGGAGCGCGACCGTGGCGCCCTCCTGCAGGCGGACGATCGCGGTCACCTGCTGGATCGTGGGCTGGATCGTGCTGTGGCGCGGTTCGACCATGGACCTGCCGAGCTCGCCGCCGCCCATGTTCAGCTGGACGAGGTCGAGCTTTCGATAGCCGTTGTCGTTGGGCTCCCACTCGACTTCGCCGGCCAGGACGTAGGTTCCGTCGCGCGGCACACGGATGCGGTCGTCGTTGCCGTTGCCCGGGTGCATCCCAGCGGTGTCGAAGATCTCGTCGTCGAGATCCATCAGCACGGAGGTCGCCGACTGGAGCTCGACCTGGGTGTCGTCCTCGACACGGACGGCCGGTTGCGTCGCGAGGTCGGACGACCGGACACTGCCCTCTTTGAGCTCCGACGACCCGACCGCGTTCGCGCGGATCTGGTCATCGCCCACGCTGTCGCGGGGAAGCTGGGCGGCCGCGTACGACGTGCCGCCGAGCGCGATCATGAGCGCGACGTACGCGACGGTGTTGCGGCGCAGGTGGGCCACGCCCCGAACGAGCCCGGATCGCGCTCCGCGCCATACTGCTGCAGCTGTCCTGAACATGTTGCGTTCCCTTCCTGGGGTTGCGTAGGGGTCGTCTGGTACGACCCCCGGCCCGCCCGGAAGGTTGGCCACATGTCGCTCAGCGCCAGCCGCGCTCCGCCTTCCACTGCTCCCAGAACTCGGCGTTCAGCCGGTCCGCCTCCTTCTCCTTGGCCCTGCGGTCGCCGTACTTCTCCAGGAATGCCTGCATATCTGGGTAGCCGCAGGTCTTCGCAACGTCGCGCAGCAGGTACGTGAGGCGGAGACTGCTGCTGCGCGGGAAGTACGAGACCATGTAGCGACGGCCCGAGCGCTGCATCGCCCCGGTGTCGACGATCGGGTAGTAGAACGTCTTGACCCAGGCGCCCCACAGCGCCTCGTAGTAGCGCAGCTCGCTGGTCTCGAGCCGCTCGGCGATCGTGTCGATCAGCACGTCGCGCTTGCTCGCCCAGACGGTGGGGTCCTCGTCGAACAGCACCTTCGACGAGCGCGCGGCCTGCTTGCGCAGCGCGTCGATCACCGTCTCGAGCTGCGAGAAGGCCTCGATCTTCTCCGCCTCGAGCGCCGCCTTGAGCTCCTGGTAGAACGTCAGCGGCGCGGGCTCGACCGGCTTTCGATCGCTCTTAGGAGGCTGCGTGAGCGTGCCCGGCGCCGTGGAGTCGCCCGTGACCGACGGCACGGTCTTGCTCTGCGTCCGGACCGCGTACTTGACGCTGTCCTTGCCGAGGTCGGTGAACGCTTCCCCCGGGATGCTTTTGCTGAAGTCCTTGCCGCCGAAGGCGTCGAGCGCCCGCTTCCCGAGCGCGCCAGCGATGCCGCCGGCGAACCCGCCGAGCGCTGCGAACACGAGCCCCCACATCAGCTCCTTGTCGATCCGCTCGCCGTTCTCGACGTCCTTGAGGTCCTGCTCGTGGCGCCTGAACGCGGCGCCGAACATCAGGCCCGCCTCGGCGAGCTTCTTCTCCGCCTCGGCGAAGCGGCGGGTGAGGATCGCCTGCGCCTGGACGATCGCTCGCAGCTGGTCGTCCGCGTCGCTCCGGATGTTCACCGTGAGCGTCTCGGACTCGTTGACACCGCCGACCATCGAGATCACGAGCGGGAACGTGCCGATCGACGTGGCGCGGATCCTCCAGACGTACGTGGTGCCCTGCCACCCGCCGGACTCGATCGTCATCCCGGGGGAGAGCGCGACGGCGATGACGGAATCCGACGGCGTCTTGAGGCCCCTGACCTTGGCCTTGACGACGAGCAGATCCTCCTTCAGCAGATCCGTCGACGTGCGCTCGATCGCCGGACTGAGCGCTCCCTTCTCGACCGTCGAGGTGACCGAAGTGCTGGGTGCCGCGGTGGTGGAGGGCGCTCGCAGCAGGCGGCCGACCGCCGCGTTCCCGGCCGTGCGCTGAAGCGCCAGGATCCGCTCGGCGGGCGCGCGGCCGTCGACACCGGGGGCCGGGTCCGACTGCGCGCCGCGCTCGCGCTCCGCAGCGTTGTCAGCGCTCGCGCGAAGGCCCACGCGACCCTGCCTTGATATCTGCCCGCATACTCGAGTTGACCTGATGGACCGCCCGCCGATTCCAGATCGCGTCCGCGTCGCCGAGCTGATGGCCTCGCTGTCGCTGGCGACCGACCTCGGCCTGGGCCGGCCGCTCGAGTACGAGCTCGGGGTCTGCCTGGCCGCGCTCGAGCTGGCGGATCGGCTCGGCTGCTCTGCGGAGGAGCGCGCCGACGTCTACTACGTCGCGCTCCTGGCGCACCTCGGCTGCACCGGTGCCGCGCGCTATCTGGCGCGCTGGGCCGGCGGCGACGAGATCCACTTCCAGCGCGGCGCGCAGGTGCTCGGCCCGGTGTCCGAGCCGCCGGAGGACCTGCGCTGGTTCGTGCGCCGGCTGGCGGACGACCGGCCGCTGCCTGAGCGCGTCCGCCTGCTCGCCGCAATGCTCGTTCGCGGCCAGGGGCGATTCGAGCTGATGGCGGCGAACCTCTGCGACGGAGGGCGGCTGCTCGCCCAGCGGCTCCACCTGCCCGATGAGGTGGTGGTCGCGCTCGGCCAGTTCACCGAGCGCTGGGACGGCAAGGGGTTCCCCGGGGAGGTGGCCGGGGAGGAGATCTCGCGACCGCTGCGGATCGTCCGCGTCGCGCATGACTTCGTCGCCGTGGCCCACGGGCGCGATCGCGAGGCCGCGGTCGCCGCCCTCCGCCGGCGCCGCGGCCGCGGCTACGACCCGGCGATCGTCGACGCCGCGCTCGCCGATCCCGAAGGCCTGCTCCGTGCGGCGGACGCGGCCGGCGCGTGGGAACGTGTAGTCGACGCCGAGCCCGAGCCGGTCGCGACCGTCTCGACGGCTGGGCTTATGTCGGTCGCCAGGGCTTTCGGCGAGTTCGCCGACCTCAAGATCGACTTCCTCCACGGGCATTCGACGCGGGTCGCCGCGCTCGCGGCGGCGGGCGCCGAGGCGCTCGGCTGCTCGCGGGCCGAGGTCGGCGAGGTTCGCGCCGCGGGCTTCCTGCACGACCTCGGACGGGTGGCGGTGCCGAACGGGATCTGGGACAAGCGCGGGCCGCTGAGCGCGGGCGAGCGGGAGCGTGTGCGCCTCCATCCCTACTACACCGAGCGCGTGCTCGAGCGCTCCGGAGCGCTCGCCCAGCTCGCCCTGCCGGCGGGCTCGCATCACGAGCGGCTCGACGGCTCCGGCTATCACCGCGGTGCGACGGCAGCGCAGCTGAGCGTAGGAGCGCGGCTCCTGGCGGCCGCCGACGCGTACGACGCGATGACGCATGACCGCCCGCATCGCCGCGCGCTACGCCCCGGGGACGCCCGCGCCGAGCTCGGCGAGAGCGTGGGCGCGGGTGCGCTGGAGAAGCGGGCGGTGGACGCCGTGCTGGAGGCGGCGGGCTCAGCGCCGCTGCAGCTGCGTCAGAGGCAGCCCGGCGGGCTGACGGAGCGCGAGGTCGAGGTGCTGCGCCTGATCGCGCAGGGCCGCACGAACAGGCAGATCGCACGCGCGCTGGTGATCACGGAGAAGACTGCGGGCCACCACGTCGAGCACATCTACGCGAAGACGGGCGTATCCACCCGCGTCGGCGCCGCGCTGTTCGCGATGCGCCACGACCTCGTGGATTAGGGATGGGGCATCCACCCGATGCCGCGGGCGCGCGCCGCCCGTACGGTCGCGCTATGCACACCACGGTCAACGGCATCCGCCTCTACCACGAAGAGCACGGCAGCGGCACGCCGATCCTCTGCATCCACGGGACGGGCAGCTCAGCGCTGGTGTGGGGTGACGCGGTTCGCGAGCTTGCGCGGCTGGGCCGCGTGATCGCCTACGACCGCCGCGGCTGCACCCGCAGCGAGCGCCCGGTGCCGTACGAGCGCACGAGCGTGGCCGAGCACGCGGACGACGCCGCCGCGCTGCTCGACGTGCTCGGGGCGGAGCCGGCGGTGGTGATCGGCCGCAGCTACGGCGGCACCGTCGCGCTCGACCTTGCGCTGCGCCATCGCGACAGGGTGCGGGCGCTCGTCGTGCTCGAGGGAGATGCGCCGCGCGAGCTGGCGCCTGCGACGACCGCCTGGATGGATGCGCTCGCCGACCGCCTGGGCGCTCGGCCCGTCGGCGCGGTCGCCGAGGCGCTGTTCGGCGAGGTGCTGGGCGAGGGCGTCTGGTACTCGCTCCCGGAGGAGCTGCGGCGGATCTTCACCGAGAATGGGCCGGCGATCCTCGCCGAGGTGCGGGGCGAGTGGTGGCTGGAGGCCGACGCCGCCGCGCTCGCCACCCTCGAGCAGCCCGCGCTGCTGGTGGCGGCGACCGACTCGCGGCCCGAGCTGCGCGAGCCGACCGAGGAGCTGGCGGGCGTGCTCCCACACGCTCGCATCGAACGGGTCGGCGGCGGCCACCTGATCGATCCGGCGGCGCCGTGCGTGCTCGCGTTCGTCGAGGAGGTGCTCGAGGCTGGTTCAGTGCTCTCGCACTGCCCGCGGGTGTGACGTTGATCGCTTTGTGGCCGGGTGTTGTGGCGTTGCCGTAGAGCTGCGGGTAGCGCGCGAGGCGTTCATCGCGGCTGGTCCTCCTTCAGGTTGTACTCGTCGTGGCGGCGCCACCACCACTCGCCCTCGCCCCGGAACAGGGCGTCCTCGTCCCGTCCCTTGGGAGCGCGGTCGAGCAGCTGGTAGAAGGTGTTGAAGACGTCGGTTCCGCGCATGTAGGTCGAGTAGACGTGGTAGACGACCCCGTCCTCGAGCGCGAACGAGCTCAGCCCGGGGCCCTCGTCGCCGGGATCCTCCTCCCAGCGGAAATTGTATTCGGCGCCGTTCGCCTGCTGCTCGGCGGTGAACGAGACGCCGAAGTCGTAGTTGAACTCGCTGTTCAGCGACGAGACCCAGGCAAAGCGCCACCCCATCCGCCGCTTGTAGGCGTCGATCTTCTCCAGCGGAGCGCGCGAGACGCAGACCATCGTCACGTCGCGCTGGTTCAGGTGCACCATGCCGCCGTCGAAGTGGTCGGCGACCATCGAGCAGCCCTCGCAGCCCGCGTCCCAGTCGGGGCCGTACATGAAGTGGTAGACGAGCAGCTGCGAGCGGCCGTCGAAGAGCTCCGCGAGCGTCTTCGGGCCTTCGTTGGTGTCGAAGGCGTACGGCTTCTCGATCCGCACCCACGGCAGCTCGCGGCGCATGCGGGCGAGCTCGTCGCCGCGCCGGGTCTGCTCCTTCTCGAGCTCGAGCAGCTCGACGCGCGCTTTCCGCCACTCCTCTCGTGTGCCTGTCGCGTGCTCGGTCATCCGGCCGTCCTCAGGTCGGCGTAGCGGCGGGCAACACCCGAAGCGAGCCGGGCGCGGAACCTGGCGGATCGATCGCTCCGGCGCCGAACGTCGCGAGCGCGGCGAGATCGCTCCGCGCACCGCCGGATGTCGGCGATGCTTTGCTCGGCGAGGATCACGGTGAGGTGCGGGTGCATGGTGTCCTCCTCAGGTGGTCGTTGGTGAACTGCGGGCAGCGTCGCCCGGGCGGCGCGGCCGAGCAGCTCACGGATCGGCGCCGCCGGCCGGGCAGGCTCTGAAGCAGCGCCACGTTCCGCCTGATCGGGAACGTGTGGGAGCCCGGTTCGAGTGCTGCGCCTGGCATCGGGTCTGACCGGGACGGCGGCTGGGTGAGCGTCCCGTCGGACATGGCGCCGCTAGCTCCTCTCGGTGTGGTCGATCAGCGTGTCGATGAGGAGCGGCCAGAGATGTGGCGGCGGGAGCTGGTGGCCGACGTCGTCGAGCTCGACGAGCCGGGCGCCCGGGATCGCTCCGGCGAGCGCCTTGCCGTGGGCGGGCGGGAACATCGGATCGGCGGTTCCGTGCAGCACGAGCGTCGGCAGCCCGCGTAGCCGGCTCAGCTGCGTGTCTGCGGGATCGCCGTCTTTGAGGATGAAGTGGTTGGTCAAGCTCGCGGCGATGTCGTTGGTCCGGTCGAACACCCGTCCGGCAACGGCCCGCAGCCGCGGCTCGTCGAAGTTCCCCGGACCGGCGTACGGGCGCTCGCCCTCGACGATGTGCTCGACCACGGCGCGGCGGTCGCTCCAATCGGGATCGGGGCTCTCGCCCGCGAACGTCGCCTGAATCTCCGGGGCCGGCGCCGCCAGGCCCTCGATGGCGGGATCGATCGGTGTGGTTGACATCAGCGTGAGCGTGGTGAGGCGGTCGCGGTGCTCGAGTGCCAGGCGCTGCGCGATGAAGCCGCCCATCGAGAGCCCGACGACGTGCGCGCGACGGACGGCGAGCGCGTCGAGCACCGCGAGTGCGTCGGTGACCTGGTCCGCGCTCGTGTAGCCGGGCGATCCCGGCGGATAGCTCGTCGAGCGGCCGGTGTCGCGGTTGTCGAAGCGGACCACGAGCCGGCCGCGGTCGGCAAGCCGGCGACACAGGTCGTCCTCCCACCAGTCCATCGACCACGTAGCCCCGCCGATCAGCAGCAGTGCGGGATCGTGGGCGTCGCCGATCGCCTCGACGCAGAGCTGCGCCCCGTCGTCGAGCCGGGCGGTCGCCTTGGTTGCGATGTCGGTGTTCATGGTCGTTCCCTTCTGTTCTGTCAGCGGCGGCGGGCGGTGATGATCCAGACGCGCCCTCGTCGTAGTCGAGCATCGTCACGTCGCCTCCAGCCACTCTGCTTGCGCGGCCCCCGACGGCGCAGTGGGCGCCGTCTCGGTGTGGGTTGCGCCTCGTGCCCGCGACGCCAGCCAGGATCCGGCCAGGATCAGCGCCAGCCCGAGCGGGGCCAGCGGGGCGAGCTCTTCGTCGAGCAGCACGATGCCCAGCGCGACGGCGACGACCGGGCTCGCATAGGTGACCAGCGCCGCGCGTGCCGCTCCGACGCGGGCGATGAGCGCGAACCAAACCGGGAACGCGACTGCGGTGCACACGATCCCGAGCCCGGCGAGGGCCGTGACGGCGCCCGCCCCTGGCACCTGCGACGGCGGCGCGGCCAGGACCAGCGGCAGCAGCGTCAGCGCCGAGATCGCAAGCGCGGCGGCGACCAGGTGCAGCAGGGGCACATCCGTGGCCAGGCGCCTGACCTGCAATGTGGCCACGCCGTAGCAGCCCGCTGCTCCGAGGGCGAGCAGGGCGCCGACGCCGCCGGCGAGCTCGGCGCCCAGCAGGACGCCGACGCCGGCCATCCCCGCCAGCAGCCCGACCGCGCCGGCCACCCCGGTGCGCTCGGCGCGATCCATCCACACCGCCAGCAGCGCGATCCACAGCGGCTCGCTGGCGATCAGGCACCCGACGAGCGACGATGGCACCGACCGCTCGGCCTCGGCGATCAGCACCAGCGGGACGCTGAACTGCAGCACCGCGAACGCGCAGACTGCCGGCAGCCGGCCGCGCAGCGCGCGCGCCAGCGATCGCGGGCCGATGACGAGCGTCAGCACCACCGCGGCGAGCGCGACCCGAGCCCACGCCACGAACGTCGCGTCGAACCCGGTCAACGCCACCGCGATCAGCAGGTACGGGATACCCCACAGAACCGCCACGAGGGCGAACAGCGGAAGCTCACGAACGGCCATGCCCCGACGGTAGGCGCCCCCGCCGAGGAACTGAAACACTCCTTCGCCCGCGATCTACACTCACGAGGTGTGGATGCGGACCTGCGCCTGCTGCGCTACTTCGTCGCGGTCGCCGAAGAACTGCACTTCACGCGCGCGGCCACCCGGCTGAACATCGCCCAACAGCCCCTGAGCGCGGCCATCCGGCGCTTCGAAACAGACCTCGGCGTCGAGCTGTTCCGTCGCACCACCCGCCGCGTCGAGCTCACCGACGCCGGGCACGCCCTGCTCGAGCCCGCGCGCATCGCCCTGCGCGCCGCCGACGACGCGCTGGCCGCCGCCCGCGCCGCCGGCCAAGGGATCGCCGGCGACCTGCAGTTCGGGCTCTCCTCCGGTGCGCGCTATGGGCTCGAACCGCTGTTCGCCGCGCTCGCCGAGCGGCATCCCGCGCTCAACCTGCACACCCACCACGACTCCGCCGCACCGCTGATCGACGCCGTCCGCCACGACCGGCTCGACCTCGCCGTCACCTTCGGCGCGCAGATCCCCGACGACCTCGAACACCAACGGCTCAAGGACGAGCCCGTCGTCCTGGCCGTCGCCGCCACCCACGCCCTCGCCGACCGTCACGCCGTCGCGCTCGCCGAGCTGCGCGACGAGACGTTCGCGCTCGACGTCCCGGGCGACAACCCCGACTACGACCACGCCGTCATCGAGGCCTGCCGACGCAGCGGCTTCGAGCCCCACACGCGCGTGAGCTCCGCCTCCCACGACGCCTGGGAGGGCGCCGTCCACACCGAAGGCTGCGTCGGGCTCACCGTGCGCACCGCCGTCCAAGCCGCCCACCGCGACCTTCGACTGATCCGGCTCCACGAGCCACTCAGCTTCCCGCTCGACCTCATCTGGCGCAGAGCCGGCGGTGGCCCGCTACGGCCGTTGCTCGCCGCCGCCGTCACCACCGCGCTGAACGTCCGCGACGAACAACATTGGCGCCAACACCCAGAGCGGACCGACAGCGCTCAGGGGACCAGCCACGACGCCCGCGCGCACGCGCCGGGCATCTCGTAGACCCATCCCGCTCCCTTCCCGTGGTTACGGAACGCCTGGCCGCGGTGGTCCGCGGTGCGCACGACCGTCATCCCCAAGGAACAAGCGACGGGACGCGTACGTCACGACAAGGCATGGCGTACAACCCCGAAAGGAGCCATGCATGAGGTTGGTCATCGGTCGCCGCCCGGGCGCGATCCGAAGAGGGAGTGTGGTGCTCGGCGTTCTCGCGGTCGCCTCGGTTGCCGCGATGCTGATGGTGAGTCCGGCGTCGGCGGCCACCGGTTCACTGTGCCGGTTACTGGGGCGACGCCATCGAGTGGAACTTCCACAACTGGCGTGACGGCACCTGGCAGGTGCGGTCGACCTGGGGCTACAACCGCTGCCTGGACGACAGCCGCTTCGGGCTTCGCGTCTTCTCGCCGTGCTCGCTTATCCGAGCGCTCGAGCGAGCAGCTCGACCTGGTCCGGGTCCGCCGAGGCCGGGAAGCACATGACCTCGTCCGCCCCGGCCTGCTCGAACGCGGACAGGTACTGCCGGACGGTGTCCTCGTCCTTCGCGGCGCCGGCGACGATCTGGTCGGCGTACTCGCCGAGGAACCCGTAGTAACCGCCGAGGCTCGCGCGCGCCGCCTGCTCCGCGTCCGGTCCGAGCGAGAAGTAGAACAGCACCATCGTGCGCGGCTCGCCGTCCCTGCCCTCGGCGTCCCAGGCCGCGCGCAGCTTGGCCTTGCCCTCGGTGAACATTTCCGGCGTGCCGCCGCCGAGCGTCCAGCCGTCGGCGTGCATCGCGGCGCGCCGCCAGGTCTTGTCGATGTGCCCACCGATCAGCAGCGTCGGGCGGTCGCCGCGCGCGGGCGCCGGACCGACGCCGCCCTCGCCCTTCCAGCGCCGGCCCAGCTCCTCGAGCTGGCGGTCGAAGATCCGCCCGCGGGAACGGAAGTCGACCCCGCTCGCCTCGAAGTCGTCCTCGCGCCCGCCGGTCGCGAGGCCCAGCACGAGCCGGCCCTCCGACAGCCGGTCGAGCGTCGCCGCCTGCTTCGCCAGCAGCGCGGTGTTGGACCGTAGCGGCGAGAGCAGGACGTCGGTGACGAGGCGGATCCGCTCGGTCACCGCGGCCGCCGCGGCCAGCGCGATCAGCGACTCGAAGTTGGGATAAGCGATCCTGTCGATCGTGCCGAGCGACGCGAACCCCGACGCCTCCGCGCGGCGTGCCCAGTCGACGATTCCGGCGCGCTCGACGCCCCGCACGGTGTTTGGAAGTCCGATGCCCACGTCCATATCCGGCAAGCTACCGCGGCGCGGCGTCGACCGCGCTCCAGATCGTGACGTAGACCGGTGGCCTGAAGCGGCCGGCCGGGACGCCGCCGGGACGCGCCACGATCGCCTGCGTCGCGTCCGGTGTTGTGACGAAGCGGCGCAGCGCGTCCGCCACCGGTGAGCGGCGCTCGGCCGAGAGCGTCGTGGCGTGCCACATCGCCTCGCGCGGGGTGCCGCGCACGTCCAGCCGCACCAGCGCGCCGCGGCGCACCGCGTCGAGCACGGTGTGCGCGATCGCGAGCATCACGCCCTCGCCGGCGGCCGCCGCGGCCTGCGCGGCGGCCTCGGTCGAGAACGCACCCTGCTCCGGCGCCGCGATCCCGCTCTCGGAGAAGAAGCGGGCGAGCTCGGCGTCGGTCGGCCCGACGAGCCAGCGCTCGCCGCGCAGAGCAGCCAGGGGGACGTCGCGCCGGCGGGCCACCGCGTGCCGCGGTCGGGCGACGACGACGAGCTTGTAGCGCAGGAACGCGACGCCGTCGATGCCGCTGGCCGGCGCGGGCGCCGGCCCGAGCGCGACGTCCGCGCGCCGGTCGGCGAGCAGCGCCGCGAAGTCCTCCGGCGCCGCCACTTCCTGCGCGACCTCGAGCGTCGCCCAGCGGCGCGTGAACGCGTCGAGCAGCGGCGCGGACGCGTACTCGGCGACCGTCGGCGACACGGCGAGCCGCAGCAGGCCGCGCTCGCCGCGCGCCTCGCTGACCTCGCGCCGGAGCCGCTCCTGCAGGCCGATGATCTCGGCGGCCGCCGCGGCCAGGCGCTCCCCGCCGGGCGTCAGGCGGATGCCGCCGCCGGCGCGGATGAACAGCGCGTCGCCCAGGTCGCGTCGCAGCGCCGCGATCGCCGCCGAGACCGCCGGCTCGGACACGCCGAGCGTGCGCGCCGCCTCGCTGACCGAGCCGGTGCGAGCGACTGTCGCGAACGATCGGAGCTGAGCGAACGTCACCGCGCCAACGACTATAAGCGAATGGTTATCTCACACCGATTTGGGGCGGAAACCGGAGTAATGTCGCTCGGCGCTGCCACCTGTGAGGAGAGGGAGGTCATGCAGGTACCCGCGCCCTTCGATTACGCGCGCGCGTCAAGCGTCGATGACGCGATCGCGCTGCTGGAACGGCTCGGTCCCGAGACGCGGCTGATCGCCGGCGGCCACTCGCTGCTGCCGATGATGAAGCTGCGGCTCGCGACGCCGGAGCATCTGGTCGACATCAACCCGCTCGAGGACCAGCTCGCCTACATCACCGAGCACGACGGGGAGATCCGGATCGGCGCGCTGACGCGCCACCGCGAGATGTTGGCGTCCGAGCTGCTGGCCCGGTACTTCCCGATCTTCCGCGACGCCGAGGAGAAGATCGCCGACCCGCCGGTCCGCAATCGGGGCACGATCGGAGGCGCCCTGTGCCAGGCCGACCCGTCCGAGGATCTCAACGCCGTCTGCGCCGCGCTCGGCGCGGTCGCCGTGATCCGCGGCGGCGCGGGCGAGCGCCTCGTCGGAATGAGCGACTTCCTCCAAGGCCCGTACGAGACGGCCGTCGGCGATGCCGAGATGCTCCTCGAGGTCCGGATCCCGTTGCGCGAGCACGGCGGCAGCGCGTACGAGAAGGTCAAGCGGCGCGCCGGCGACTGGGCGATCGCCGCGGCCGGAACCGCGCTATGGCTAGACGGGCCCGATGTCGCCGCGGCCGGCATCGCGCTCAGCGCCGTCAACCCGCGCGGCGTCCGCTCGACCCGGGCGGAGGAGGTCCTGATCGGCCGCCCGCCGTCGGAGGAGGCGTTCGCCGCGGCCGCGGCACTGGCCGCCGAGGACTGCGATCCGATCGGCGACCAGCGCGGGCCCGCCGACTACAAGCGCCACCTCGCGGGTGAGCTGACCCATCGAGCGCTGCGCCGCGCCGCCGAGCGCGCGCTGGCGAGCTGAGGAGGAGAACGGTGCAGATCCACCTGACCGTCAACGGCGCGCAGCACTCGGCCGAGGCCGAGCCGCGCACCCTGCTCGTCCACTTCCTGCGCGAGCAGCTCGGCCTGACCGGCACGCACTGGGGCTGCGACACGTCGAACTGCGGCGCCTGCGTCGTGCTGCTGGACGGAGAGCCGGTGAAGTCGTGCACGACGCTCGCGGCGATGGCCGACGGCCACGAGGTCCGGACCGTCGAGGGCATGGCCCACAACGGAACGCTCGACCCCGTCCAGCAGGGCTTCGTCGAGGAGCACGGGCTGCAGTGCGGGTTCTGCACGCCGGGCATGATGCTCACCGCGCGCGCGCTCCTGGACGCGAACCCGCATCCCACCGACGAGGAGATCAAGGTGGCGATCTCGGGTCAGATCTGCCGCTGCACGGGCTACAAGAACATCGTCGCCGCGGTTCGCTGGGCGGCCGAGCACCCTGAGGAGGTGACCACCTGATGGCCGTCGCCGACGAGCGCCCGATCGGCTTCGGGCGGATGAAGCGCAAGGAGGACCCGCGGTTCATCCGCGGGCAGGGCAACTACGTCGACGACGTCCGCCTGCCCGGCATGCTGCACGGCGCCGTGCTGCGCAGCCCGCTGGCGCATGCTCGGATCGTCTCGATCGACACCTCGGCGGCGCTGCAGCACCCGAAGGTTCGCGGCGTGATCACCGGCAAGGACCTCGAGGCGCAGGGACTGGCGTGGATGCCGACGCTCTCGGCCGACACCCAGGCCGTGCTCGCGACCGACAAGGTCCGCTTCCAGGGCCAGGAGGTCGCGTTCGTGGTCGCCGATGACCACTACGCCGCACGCGACGCGCTCGAGCTGATCGATGTCGAGTACGACCCGCTGCCGGTGATCAGCGACGCGCACCGCGCGCTCGACGCCGACGCGCCGGTCATCCGCGACGACAAGGAGGGGCAGACCGACAACCACATCTTCGACTGGGAGGCGGGCGACCAGGCGGAGGCCGACCGCGTGTTCGCCGACGCCGACGTCGTCGTCGTGACCCAGGAGATCCCGTTCCAGCGCGTGCACCCGTGCCCGCTCGAGACGTGCGGGTCGGTCGCCGACTACGACGCGGTCACCGGCAAGCTGCGGCTGTGGTGCACGACGCAGGCGCCGCACGCGCACCGCACGCTGTACGCGCTCGTGGCCGGACTGCCCGAGCACAAGATCCAGGTGATCGCGCCCGATATCGGCGGCGGCTTCGGCAACAAGGTGCCGATCTACCCCGGCTATGTCTGCTCGGTCGTCGCCTCGATCGTGACCGGCAAGCCGGTCAAGTGGGTGGAGGACCGCACCGAGAACCTCACCTCGACCGGCTTCGCGCGCGACTACCTGATGCGCGGCAAGATCGCGGCCGACAGCGACGGGCGGATCCGCGCGCTGCGCGTGGACGTGCTCGCCGACCACGGCGCGTTCAACGCGACCGCGCAGCCGACGAAGTACCCGGCCGGGTTCTTTCACATCTTCACCGGCTCCTACGACCTCGAGGCGGCCTACTGCGCGGTCCGCGGCGTGTACACGAACAAGGCGCCCGGCGGCGTCGCGTACCGCTGCTCGTTCCGCGTGACCGAGGCGGCGTACCTCGTCGAGCGCATGGTCGACCTGCTCGCCGCCGAGCTGTCGGTCGATCCCGCGGCGCTGCGGCTGAAGAACTTCATCCGCAAGGAGCAGTTCCCCTACACGACCAAGACGGGCTGGACCTACGACTCCGGCGACTACGAGACGACGATGCGCGAGGCGATGCGGATCGCCGGCTACGACGAGCTGCGGCGCGAGCAGGAGGAGAAGCGGGCGCGCGGCGAGCACATGGGCATCGGCGTCTCGTTCTTCACCGAGACCGTCGGCGCCGGGCCGCGGGCGCAGATGGACATCGCCGGGCTCGGCATGGCCGACGGCGCCGAGCTGCGGGTGCATCCGACCGGCAAGGCGGTCCTGCGCATCTCGGTCGAGACGCAGGGCCAAGGCCACGAGACGACGTTCGCGCAGATCGTCGCCGAGGAGCTCGGCATCCCGCCGGAGGACGTCGAGGTCGTGCACGGCGACACCGACCAGACGCCGTTCGGGCTGGGCACGTATGGCTCGCGCTCGACGCCGGTGTCGGGCGCGGCGACGGCGATGGTCGCGCGCAAGGTGCGCGACAAGGCGCGGCTGATCGCGGGCGCCGCGCTGGAGGTCTCCCCGGAGGACCTCGAGTGGGAGAAGGGCCGCTGGTTCGTCAAGGGAGACCCGTCGCACGGGCAGACGATCCAGGAGCTCGCGTTCGCCTCGCACGGCGCGCTCGAGCTGCCCGAGGGGGTCGAGGGCCACCTCGACGCCGAGGCGGTCTACAACCCGCCGAACCTGACATATCCCTACGGCGCGTACATCTGTGTCGTCGACGTCGACACGGGGACCGGCGAGGTCAAGGTGCGCCGGTTCGTCGCGGTCGACGACTGCGGCGTGAGGATCAACCCGACGATCGTCGAGGGCCAGATCCACGGCGGCCTCGCGGAGGGGCTCGGGATCGCGCTGATGCAGCACATCGCGTTCGACGAGCAGGGCAACTGCCTGTCGGGTTCGCTGATGGATTACCTCGTCCCGAGCTCGCTGGAGGTGCCCGACTGGGAGCTGGGGGAGACGGTCACGCCGTCGCCGCATCACCCGATCGGCGCGAAGGGCGTGGGCGAGTCGGCGAACGTCGGCTCGCCGCCGGCGGTGATAAACGCGGTCGTCGACGCGCTCGCGCCGTTCGGAGTCCGCCACGTGGACATGCCGGCCACGCCGGCGCGCGTGTGGCAGACGATCCAGGAGGCGACGCGATGATCAACGCGCGCCGCCGAGCTCGAGGCTGCCGGGGTGCCATTCGTGGAGGCGATCGTCGTGCGTTGCGCGGCGCCGACGAGCGCGCTCGCAGGCGACCGCGCGATCGTGCTCGGCGACGGCACGATCGAGGGCTTCGTCGGCGGCTCGTGCGCCGATGCCAGCGTCCGGCTGCAGGCGCTGCGGGCGCTTGAGACGGGCGAGCCGATGCTGCTGCGGATCCTGCCGGGTGAAGCCGACGGGCCGAGCGACGAGCCCGGCACGGTGGTCGTGGCGAACCCGTGCCTCAGCGGCGGGGCGCTCGAGTTGTTCCTCGAGCCGCACGTGCCGGCGCCACGCGTCGCCGTCGCCGGCGACTCGCCGATCGCCCGGGCGCTGGTCGAGCTGGCGGCTCCGCTCGGCTTCCGCGCCCGCCTGGCTGCCGACGCGGAGCGAGGCGACTTCGCCGCCGTCATCGCGTCGCTCGGGCACGGCGACGAGGAGGCGGTGCGGCGCGGGCTGGAGGCCGGGTGCGAGTACGTGGGGCTCGTCGCGTCGCGCGTGCGCGGCGCGGCCGTCCTCGACGCGCTACGGGCGGCCGGGGTACCCGACGAGTCGCTCGCGCGCGTGCGCACGCCCGCCGGTATCGAGATCGGCGCGCGCACGCACGCGGAGATCGCGCTGGCGATCCTCGCCGAGCTCGTCGCGATGCGCAGCGCGCGCGCGGCCATCCCGGCGGCGCCGGGTCTGGCCGAGCCGCCGCACTCCCTAAAGGGGGACAGTCCCGCTTTAGGTTCGCGCGAGGCGGTCGATCCGGTGTGCGGCATGACGGTCGCCGTGGGGCCGGACACGCCGACGGCCGGCGAGCACGCGTTCTGCGGCGAGGGCTGCCGGGAGGTCTGGCTCGCGCGTGCCGTCTGAGCACCACGTCTGCGGGCTCGTGCTGGCCGCCGGTGGCTCGGCGCGGCTGGGGCGGCCCAAGCAGCTGCTGCCCTACCGTGGCGCGACGCTGCTCGATGCGGTGCTCGCGACCGCGCGTGCATCGGCGTTCGACCAGCTCGTCGTCGTGCTCGGCGGCGCGGCGGATCAGGTGCGCGGCGAGGTCGACCTCGGCGGGGCCGACGTGGTCGTGAACGACGCCTACACGAGCGGCTGCTCCTCCTCGATCGCCGCCGCGCTGGGCGCGGTGCACCCGAGCTGCGACGTGCTGGTGCTGCTGCTCGGCGACCAGCCCGGGGTACGTCCCGACACGGTGCGGACCCTGCTCGCCGGCCGCGGCGACGCGCCGCTCGCGGTCTGCCGCTACGACGACGGCCGCGGACACCCGTTCGCGTTCGGGCGCACCGTATTCGGCGAGCTCGCCCAGCTGCACGGCGACAAGGGCGTGTGGAAGCTGCTCGACCGCCACGGCGCCGCGGTCGCCGAGGTCGCCGTCCCCGGCCCGGTGCCGATCGACGTCGATACGCCCGACGACTACGCGGCCGTGCTGGCGGAGGCGTCGTGACCCGCGCCCGCCGCGGCGCCGGAGCGGCGCTGGCAGAGCGGGTGCCGGACAGCGGCGCGCTCGCCGCGCTTCTCGACGGCGCCGATTACCTGGCCGACGGCCCGCTCGCGACCGCGATGTTCCTCTCGCTGCGGCTGCCGCAGCCGCTGCTGCTCGAGGGCGAGGCGGGCGTCGGCAAGACCGAGGCGGCGCGCGCGCTGGCCGAGGCGCTCGACACACCGCTGATCCGCCTGCAGTGCTACGAGGGGATGGACAGCTCGGAGGCGCTCTACGAGTGGAACTACCCACGCCAGCTGCTGCGGATCCGGCTCGCGGAGGCGAGCGGTGACGCGCTCGCCGAGGAGGACCTGTTCGGGCACGAGTACCTCGTCCGCCGCCCGGTGCTGGAGGCGATCGAGCACCCCGGTCCATTCCCCGCCGTGCTGCTGGTCGACGAGCTCGACCGCGCCGACCACGACTTCGAGGCGTTCCTGCTCGAGGTACTCGCCGACGCCGCGGTCACGGTGCCGGAGCTTGGGACGATCCGCGCGGCGGTCCCGCCGGCGGTCGTGCTCACCTCGAACCGTACGCGCGACCTGCACGACGCGCTCAAGCGCCGCTGCCTGTACCACTGGATCGACTACCCGGCGCCGCAGCGCGAGCTCGAGATCATCCGCCGCCGCGTGCCCGGCTCGGCGCCCGGGCTCGCGGAGGACGTGGTCGCCGCGCTCGGCCGGCTGCGATCGGCTGACGTGCAGAAGCCGCCGGGGGTGGCGGAGGGGATCGACTGGGTCGCCGCGCTGGAGCTCCTGGGCGCCGAGCGGCTCGACGCCGACACCGCCGCCCGCACGCTCGGCTCCGTCCTGAAGTACCGCGAGGACCAGGCGGCCGGGCTGGAGGCGCTCGCGGGGGGCTCCAGATGACGCCCGCGGGCGTTTCGCCGCTCGCGGCCATGGCACTCGGGCGCGCGCTGCGCGACGCCGGGCTACCCGTGACGCCCGACCGTTCCGCCACGTTCGCCACATCCGCGCGCCTGCTCGACGCCCGCGACCGCGATGCGCTCTACTGGGCCGCGCGCTTCTCCTTCGTCACCGGCCGCGACCAGCTCGCCACGTTCGAGGCGGTGTTCGCCGCGCTGATCGACGGCACGGCCGACCCCGCCGCAGCCACGCGCGGCGACCCCACGGCTCCGCCGCCGGTCCGAGCCCGCCGCACCCCCGCCGGACCTTCCCCTCAAAGCGCAGTTTCGGGTCACACGAGCGCTTCGAGCGCCGCCGGCGAGCACCACGAGGCCGCGATCGCGGTCGGCATGAGCGCGAGCGAGCTCGACCGCCTGCGCCAGGCCCGCCTCGACGCGCTCGACGACACCGAGCTCGAGTTGCTCGCCCGCCTCCTGCGCCGGCTGCCGCTCGCCACCCCGCCGCGCCGGTCGCGCCGCGCCCGCACGTCGCGCCGCGGCGAGCACCTCGACGTCCGCGCCACGCTGCGCCGCAGCCGGCGGACCGGCGGCGACCCCGTCGCCCACCTGCACCGCCGCCGGCGCGCGCGCCCGCGGCCGCTCGTCGCGCTGCTCGACGTATCAGGCTCGATGGCGCCCTACGCGCGCGCGTACCTGCTGCTGCTCGAGGGCGCCGCGCGCGGCGCGCGCGCCGAGACGTTCGTGTTCGCGACGCGCCTGACGCGCATTACCCGAGCCCTGCGCGAGGGCCGGGCGCAGGCGGCGCTGGAGCGGGCCGGCGCGGCCGTGCCCGACTGGGCCGGCGGCACCAGGATCGGCGCGGCGCTGCGCGCGTTCAACGACGGCTACGGCCGCCGCGGCATGGCGCACGGCGCGGTCGTCGTCGTGCTCTCCGACGGCTGGGAGCGTGGCGATCCGGCGCTGGTCGGGCGCGAGATGGAACGGCTCGCCCGGCTCGCGTACCGGATCGTCTGGGTCAATCCGCGCGTCGCCGCGCCCGGGTTCGCGCCCGTGACCGGCGGCATGACCGCCGCCCTGCCGCACGTGGACGAGCTCTTGAGCGGCAACAGCTTCGCGGCGCTCGATCGGGTGATCGACGCGATCGGCCGGCATCGATAGGAGGACGACATGCGCTTCGAGAACCGCTTCGACGTCGACGCCCCGATCGAGGAGGTGTGGGAGGCGGTGGTCGACGTCGAGCGCGTGGCGCCGAACGTGCCCGGGGCGCAGGTGCTCGAGCAGACGGGGGAGGACGCGTACAAGGTCGCCATCAAGGTGAAGGTCGGCCCGATGTCGATGACCTATCGCGGCGAGGTAGAGATCGTCGAGCGCGACGCCGAAGCGCACCGCGCGGTGATGAAGGCGCGCGCCAAGGAGTCACGCGGGCGGGGCACCGCCAACGCCGATGTGACGATGGCGCTCAGCGGCGAGAACGGACGCACGGCTGCGACGGTGACGACCGACGTCGAGCTGAGCGGCACGGTCGCGACGATGAGCCAGGGCGTGCTGCAGGACGTCAGCGGCCGGCTGGTGCAGACGTTCGCGCAGAACCTGGCCGCGATGCTCGAGGGCGCGAAGGAGCCCGCGCCGGAGGCCGCCGCGAGCGAGCCGGCGCCGGAGGCCGACGACGCGCTCGACCTCGGCGCGCTCGGCGGCGCTGCCGTGGCCGAGCGGCTGCGCGACCCGCACGTCCTCGTTCCCCTGATCGGCATCGGCGCGCTGATCCTGTTGCTGCTCGGACGCCGCCGCTAGGCGTCATGCCCGCGGCTGTTCGGACGCCACGGGCGGCGCTCAGGGGAGCGTGACGGCCTCGGCCGGCGGCTCGAAGGTGACCGCGTGGACGCTGTCGGCCAGCTCGGCCGGCAGCGGCAGCTCGCGCGTCCCGTTCTCGCCGGCGAGCCAGCCGCCGTCCGGCGCCGGCCGGACCGGCACGCCGAAATATGACTCGAACGCCGTTCGCGGGCCGGCCACCGACATGCCGATGCCGACCAGCGGACCGGCGCGGAAGCCCGCGCGGCCGAGCGTGCGGGCGACCGCGTCGGCGGCCTCGGGTGCGGGCTCGAACGCCGGCAGCGTCTCCGCCGTGATCTGCGAGCTGCCCGTGATCGTCTCGCCCGAGGCCGGCTTGAGCACCGCGATCGCCACGATCTCGCCGTTCATGCGCCGGCTGCCACGATCATCCGCTCGATCGCCGCGACGTCGTCGCGGCTCAACGGCCCCGCGTCGGGATCGGAGCAGCGCAGCTTCGCGAGCAGCACCGCACGGTAAGCGTCGACGAGCCCGTTGCCGGTCGCGTTGTCCGGGCCGGCGACCGCCGCGTTGCCGAAGTTCGGGTGGTTGGTCCCGGTCGTCACGTCGCGCGCGGTCGTCATCAGGATCTCGCGGATCTCGGCGGGGAGGAGCCGCGCGCAGCCCTGCTTCATCAGCGCGCACACGCCCGCGACCTGCGGCGTCGCCGCCGACGTGCCGCTGAACGCCGCCCAGCCGTCGTCGGGCGCCGTCTCGTCGCCGTTCGGATGCGTGCCGCCGGCGAGCTGCGTGTCCAGCGCGCAGCCCTCCGGCACCGGCAGCATGATCAGCTGCGCGCCGGGGCGCATCCCGACCAGCCCGGAGAGGTCGGGCACGCGCCGCCCGGGATAGACGTTGGAGTCGAAGCCGCTCGCGTAGTCGGACGCGCGCAGCGAGCCGTCCTGGCCGATGTCGACTCCGCCGACCGAGATCACGTCGGGGTGCTGGCCCGGAAACCCCCAGTGTCCGTTACCGGCGGCGAAGACGACCACGATCCCGGCCGCCCACGCGGCCGCGACCGCCGCGGCGCGCGCCTGCATCGCCGCGCTGAGCGGGCCGGTCTGGATGTCCGACGCCCAGCTGTTCGTGACCACCTCCGGGCCGAGCGCCACCGCCGCGTTGAACGCGGCGGTCACGTTCACGAGCGCGCCCGAGCTGGTCGCGGCCTTGACCGGCAGCAGCGTGCAGTCCGGCGCGGTCGAGAACACGTTCGCCGATTCGCCGGTCCCGTGGCCGTTCTCGTCGACCCCCGGGTCCGCCGTGCCTGGACCGAGCACGACCGGCTCGACGCGGTAGCCGCGATCGACGAACCACGGGTGCGACTGCCAGCCGGTGTCGACCATCGCCACGCGTGACGCCGGCGCCCGTGGTGCCGCCGCGGTGCGCCAGGTCGGCGTTGCAGCCGAGCGACACGTCCGCCGGCACGTCGAGGTGGAAGTACTCCTTCGGCGGCGGGAACGACGTCGGCGCCGTGAGATACGCCGGCTCCTCCAGCGCGACGCCCTCGAGCACCTCCTCGAAGCGCGTGCCGCCGGTCGCGATCAACCCCTGGATGTCGGTGTCGGGGGAGTCGTAGAACGTGGCGGACTCCTCGATCCCCCGCTGCTTGACGACCGGCCGCTCCTCCGCGATCAGCGACGTCCCGAAGGCCGACTCGAACAGGTCCTTGCCGCCGGCGAAGTTGATCATCAGCGACGTCGCCTGGAGCACCTCGAAGCCGGCGTCGGCGAGCAGGTTGACCGCGCGCTCGACGATGTCGGCGTCGGAGAAGAAGCTCGCGACCGTCTCGGCCTCGGCGCTCACGCCGGGCTCGAACATCGACACCTCGCCGAGCGACTGCGGCGAGGCCAGCGCGAAGATCCGGTCGGGGAACCCGCCGGCACGCCTGCGCCTCGACCTACTCGGCTTCTCCGACGCCATGATCGCTCCGGGCGAGGATACGCTCGGCGACGTCGCGCAGGTCGGCGCCCACGATGTCGGCGAGCTCGTAATCGAGTCGCAAGATCGCAGCTGTTGACTGCGGCCATGGTCCGCCGCCTCGCGCCCGTCGTCCTCGCCGCCGCCGTGTTCGCCGCCTGCGGGGAGGACGAGGAGGCCGGCACCGCGCCGCCACCGGCGAGCGCCGCCGCCACCGCCACCCCGACGGCCGAGCCCGCCGCCGCGGACCGCGCGCGGCAAGCGCATCGCGATCACCGATTCGCAGTTCGGCGACATCATCGGCGACGGCCGCGGCCAGGCCGTCTACATCTTCGACAAGGAGCGGGCCGGTCGCAGCGAGTGCTACGGCGACTGCGCGCGCGCCTGGCCGCCGGTCCTCACGCGCGGCCGCCCGGTGGCGGGCGACGGCGTCCGCGGCCGCCGGCTCGGCACGGTCCGCCGGCGGGGCGGCAAGCGCCAGGTCACCTACCGCGGGCGGCCGCTGTACTACTACGTCGACGACGCGCCCGGGCGCGTGCTGTGCCACAACGTGGACGAGTTCGGCGGGCTGTGGCTGGTGATCCGGCCCGACGGCAGGCCGGTGGGCTGAGCCTCACCGCCCGTCCAGCAGCGCGTCGATCGCCGCGGCGGCGCCGTCCCGCGCGTTCGTGCCGGTGACGCGGTCGGCGGCGGCGAGCACCGCCGGCGTCGCGTTGCCCATCGCGATCCCGACACCGGCGGCGCGCAGCATCGCGACGTCGTTCTCCGCGTCGCCGATCGCCGCGAGCTCGGCCGGGGAGAGCCCGAGCGCGGCGCACGCCACCGCCACGCCGCTCGCCTTGTCGATGCCGGGCGCGGTCACCTCGAGATAGCGCGGATGCGAGAACTGCCCGCGAACGGTGGCGGGCAGCCGATCACGCAATGCGTGCAGCGCAGGCATCTCGTCGTGCTCGGTCACGATGCACATCAGCTTGAGCGGCGCCGGCGCGCCGTCGGGCAGCAGCGGGTCCACGAGCGGCGGCTCGTCGGTCAGCGCCTGCTCCTCGGCGATTCCCGGCCCGCGCGCCGCCACGCGCCAGCCGTCGCGCGTGAACCAGCCGACCTCGACGCCGCGCTCGCGGGCGAGCGAGTACGTCTCCGCCGCGGCGTCACGCGCCAGCGGCGTCTCGGCCAGCGGCTCGAGCACGTCCTCCCGCAGCCGGAACGTGAGCGCCCCGTTGAACGCGATCGCCGGCCCGTCGAGCCCGAGCTCGGCGAGCACGCCGCGCATCGCGTTCGCGCTGCGGCCGGACGCGAGCAGCACGTGCAGGCCGGCGCTCCGCGCGCGCTCGACCGCGGCGGCCATCGCGGGCGTGATCCGGTGCGCGGGGTCGAGCAGCGTGCCGTCGACGTCGAGCACGATCCCGCGCAGCCGTTGTCCCTTATGGTCTCTGTTTGTATTCACTTGGTCCTGACTGAACGGAGGTCGGAGTGGCACGGTTGAAGATCGCCTACATCGGCGGAGGATCGACCCGCGGAGCAGGAACGATGGCGAGCTTCATCGAGCAGGGCGAGAACTTCAGCGGCTCGGAGATCGTGCTGATCGACCTCGACGCCGAGCGCCTCGAGCTGATCCGCCGGCTGGCTCAGCGGATGGCCGCGTCGAAGGGCGTCGACGTGACGGTCGCGGCCACGACCGACCGCCGCGCCGGCCTGGAGGGCTGCGACGCGGTGCTCACGAGCTATCGCCCCGGCGGCTTCCAGGCGCGCGTGCTCGACGAGCGGATCCCGCTCTCGCACGGCGTGATCGGCCAGGAGACGCAGGGGCCGGGCGGCTTCTTCATGGCGCTGCGCTCGATCCACGTGATGCAGGGCATCCTCGACGACATCGCGATCGCGTGCCCCGGCACGCGGATCTTCAACTACACGAACCCGGTCAACATCGTCGCCCAGGCCGTGACCGACCACTCCGACGTGCCGTTCGTGTCGCTCTGCGAGGGCCCGATCGTATTCCCGGAGGAGCTCGCCGAGGCCGCCGGGCTCGACCCCGCGCGGCTCGACGTGGCCAGCGTCGGGCTCAACCACGGCTCCTGGAGCGTGCGCCATCGCTACGACGGCCGCGACCTGCTGCCGCTGCTGCAGGAGGCCTACGAGCGGCGTACAGACGACCCGTTGCTCCGGCCGCAGACGCGCCGCATGCTGCGGCTGGCGAGCGTCATGGGCGCGCTGCCGAGCGAGTACTTCCAGTACTACTACTTCGAGGACGAGGTGCTGCGCGAGCTGACCGAGAAGCCGACGACGCGCGCCGAGGACATCCTCGGCTGGGTGTCGGGCTACTGGCAGCACTACGTCGAGCAGGCCGGGAGCGACAGCCCGGAGCTCGACCCGGCGCGCTCGCGCGGCGGGATCAACGAGCTCGAGCTCGCGATCGACTGCATGGACGCCGTCTTCAACGACCGCGGCGCGACGCTGCCCGTCAACGTCCCCAACCAGGGCTCGATCCCGGGCTTTCCCGACACGCTGGTCGTCGAGACGCTCGGCCGCTGCGACATCAACGGGGTCGAGCCGCTGCCGATGCCCGGGCTGCCGACCCATCTGCGCGGGCTGGTGGAGGCGCTGGGCGAGTACCAGCAGGCGGCGGCCGACGCCGCTTGGTCGGGCGACGCGCGCGATGCGATGCGTGCGCTCGCGGCGCATCCGCTCGTGCGCTCGATCGACCTGGCGGAGCGCCTCTACGCGGAGATGGCCGCGGCGCACCGGCAGCATCTGCCGGAGCGGCTCGTTCAGGCGTAGGCGACGCGCAGGCCGCGCCTGCGCACCACGCGGCGGTAGCGGCGCAGCACCCGGGTCATCAGCCGGCCGGGGTGAGCTCGCCGTCGGAGGGCCGGTTCAGAACCCTGTCGGGCGCGTATGCGTACGGATGATGGAACACGTCCGCCGCGCGCTGATCGGCGCCGACCTCGAGCGTGAAGGATTCGCCGGTCTTGGCGTCCTCGACCGCGACCAGGACGCGATCGTCGGCGGGGCGCCACAGCATCCGCACGTCGATGCCGTCGCTGACACGGTGGTCCAGCTCGCGAAGCGTGTCGTTGGCGGTCTCGGTCATGGACACAAGGTGCCAGTGCCGTGCCGGCCGCAACACAGGGTCACCCCGCGAGCGCGGGGCGGGGTCACCCCCGACCGGGGGTACGGGGAGCCGTAGCCGTCGCGGCTAACGCGATCAGGTATACGGGGAATCCCCATACCCACGTCGGGTTGTCCGCCCCTCGGAGGGGAGCTACCGCGGTTTGCGCGGCAGCTCGACACGGGCAGGGTGTCACCAATGCCCAAGACCGTCCTGATCGTCGACGACCACGCCGGGTTCCGGCGCGCGGCGCGGGCGATTCTCGAGGCGGAGGGCTACGTCGTGGTCGCCGAGAGCGCGACCGGCATCGAGGCGCTGGCCGCCGTGGCGCTGTTCCGGCCCGCGCTGGTGCTGCTCGACATCGGGCTTCCCGATCTCGACGGGATCGAGGTCGCAGGCCGCATGACCACGGCCGACCGCAGCCTCGCGGTGGTGCTCACGTCCAGCCGCGACGCATGCGACTACCACAAGCCCCGCATCGAACGCTCCGGCGCGCGCGGCTTCATCCCCAAGGCCGACCTGTCGGGCGCCGCGGTGGCCGCGATCACCGCCTGAGGGCTTCGAGCTCGGCGTAGCGCTCGGCGAACGCGCGCGCCGCCTCGTCGGGCGTCCACGCCGTGAGCTCGAGGTCGAGCGGTTCCACACCCTCCAGCTCCGGCCAGTGCCAGTCCTCGGCGCTGAACGCGCGGCGCTCGGTGGCGAGGAGCGAACGGTCGACGCGCTTGATCTCCGGCACGTCCGGCTTGATGCGGAAGTGCTCGCGCAGCGCCCGCTCGAGGTGGTCCTCCGCCACCTTGAAAGCAGCCCCGAGCGGGCTGCGGTGCTTGAGCGGATGCGGCATGTCGCCCAGGTAGGCCTCGGTGGCGTCGTGCATCAGCGCGGCGAAGACGTCCTCGGCGTCGCCGCCGCGCTGCTCGACCAGCTCGGACACGAGCACGGAGTGCTGGGCGACCGAGTAGAAGACGCGGCAGTGACCGCCGAACCGGCACTGGTTGGCGAGCGCACGCGCGATGTCGCCGGCGTCGAGCTGGTCCGGGTCCGGGTCGAACGGGTTCACCCAGCGGCCCGAGACGGTCTGAAGGTACGGACCTGGAGCTGGCGGGGCATGATCGGGCATGGCCATCGGCTTAGCATAGGTCATTCGTATGACCCCGGGTCGCGTCGACGCCCCGGTCACGCTGCTGGCGGGCGACAACGGCAGCGGCAAGTCGACGATCGTCGAAGCGGTCGCGGAGGCGATCGGGTTCGCGGCGCAGGGCGGAGAACTCGAGCGCTCCGGCGAGCTGCCCGCGGTGCCGCGAGCGGTGCTGGACGGCGCGCTGGAGCCGATCCTCGGCACGCGCAAGCCGCGCAACGGCTACTTCCTGCGCGCCGAGAGCTTCTTCAACATCGCGAGCTTCGTCGACAGCGGCGGGACGTTCGCGCCCGACCTCTCGCTGTACGGCGAGGTCCCGCTGCACGAGCAGTCGCACGGCCAATCGTTCCTCGCGCTCGCGGCGAACCGGTTCGCGGGGCAGAGCCTCTACATCCTCGACGAGCCGGAGGCCGCGCTCTCCGTCAGCGGAGCGCTGGCGCTGCTCGCGATCATGGTCCGCGCGGCGGGCGCCGGCGCGCAGTTCGTCGTCGCGACGCACTCGCCGATCCTGCTGGCCTGTCCCGACGCCCGGATCTACGAGCTCGACGACCGCGGGGTCTCGCCGTGCGAGTACGACGACGTCGAGGCCGTCCGCCTGACGCGCGGCTTCCTCGACGCTCCCGAGCGCTTCATCCGCGCCGCGCTCGGGGCTGAAGGGTGATCGACGCCGTTGAACCGGTACGGTCCCCGACGCAATCGGCGACGAGAGGAGCACCGTGAAGCTCAGCGCACGCAACCAGCTGCGCGGCACCGTCCGCAGCATCAACGAGGGCGCGGCGATCGCGAACGTCGAGCTCGATGTCGCCGGTCAGCGGCTCGTGGCGTCGATCACGGTCGAGGCGGTGCGGGAGCTCGGGCTGGCCGAGGGCAGCGCGGTGACCGCGATCATCAAGGCGTCCGACGTCATCCTCGCGACCGACTGAGCGGCGACCCCGCGCGCATCGCGGCGAGGAACTCCGGCCACCACTCGGCCTGCTCGGAGCGCTGCGCGAGCTCCGCCGCCACCTCGTCGTAGCGGCGCCACACGTCGCGGGCGGCGGCCTCTGCGTCCGCGCGGCTCGGGAACTCGGACACGATCGAGCGGCGGCCGGTGCGGGCGTGCAGGACCTCATCGGCCCAGTCGAAGTCCTGGAACGTCATCAGCAGCGGGTCGCCGTGCAGCGCCGCGACCTCGAGCTCGTGCTTCTTGCCGGTCGCGGCCGCCATCAGGTCCTGCTCGATCACCCACAGCAGCAGGTGCGCCTCGCGCGGGGTGAAGCGGGTGTTGAGCGCCATCGAGCCCTGGATCTCGATCGGGAACGCATGGAACGCGACGCCCTGGCGCTCGAGTGCGACCTGGCCCATCATCGCGTGGCGCGTCTCGTCCCATAGCTGGCGGCTCAGCTCGCGCCGGCGCTCGAACGGCTGGCCGGACGAGTCGGCGATGATCGGCGCCATCCATTCCGGCACGTCCATCTCGCGCAGGCGCTTGTAGGCGAGCGCGTACGCGCGCTCGTCCGCCGGGCGCTCCTCGTCGTCGCAGTAGGAGTCGATCAGCGCCGACTGGTTGTAGATGTCGCCGAAGCGCTCGTCGCGGCGCACTACCCGGTCGGGCGCCGGCGGGCCGGCGGCGGAGCGCAGCGCCGCGTCGTCGGGCGGCGCGTCGCCGAGCGACCCGCCGGCGGCCGCGAACAGCGCGTCCACCGTCGCCGGCCAGTCGCCCGCGGCGGGGACGGCTTCCGCCGCGGCCACGCCCCATTCCAGCGCGCGCTCTGCGTCGCGCAGCGCGGCCTCGACAATCCGCACCGACGGGTGGTCGGCGAGCGGGTTCGCGGTCTCGAGGTATGAGGAGAGCGCGTCGACGAGCGCGCCGCGGGCGACCACGTAGCCGGCGGCGAGCAGCTCGCCCGTGTCGCGCGCGTGCGCGAGCTCGTCGAACGCGCGCGCGAGCGCGCGGTCCGGCGCCTTGCCGACGTCGACCGAGGGGTGGCGCAGCTCGTTCACGCGCCGCTCGAGCGCGGTCGCGTGCTCGGCATCGAGCCAGAGGTGCAGTCCGAGCGCGCACTTGACCTCCCACTCGGGCGTGCGCGGGAGCGCGTCGACCGCGAGCGCGTGCAGTCGCCGGTGCGAGTACGCCAGGCGCCACAGCCGCCGCGCCGAGTCGGCCACCGATAGGCCGGGACGAGACGCCGCGTCGTAGCCGAACAGGCCGGCCAGCGGCGGGATCGTCGCGGCCGGACGCGCCCCGGGCCCCGCGCTCATCGCAGCGCGTCGCCCGTCGCCGGATCGAACAGGTGCAACGCGTCGGGCGGCACGGTGAACTCGACCGCCTCGCCGGGCGTGAAGCGGCGGCGCCCCTCGACGCGCGCCGTGAAGCGTGCGCGGCTGTCGGCGGCGAGCAGCGTCGCGTCGCTCTCCTCGGTCGCCTCGTCCGCCGCCGCTGCGGCCTCGCCGGCGAGCTTCGGGGCGTCGACGGCGAAGATCAGGTGGCTCTCGGTGCCGAGCCGCTCGACCACCTCGAGCTCGGCACGCAGCCGCGGCAGTCCCGGGTCGGTGTCGGGCCCGGCGGGCTTGAGGTCGGTCGGCCGCACGCCGGCGATCACCTCACCGTCGTGGCGCGCCGCGAGCGGGAGCTCGACGCCCGCCATGCGGAGCCGGCCGTCGCGCGCCTCGCCGAGCACCAGGTTCATCGGCGGGGAGCCCATGAACGCCGCGACGAACAGGTTGGACGGCGCCTCGAACAGCCGCTCCGGCGTGTCGCACTGCTGGATCGTCCCGTCGCGCAGCACGGCGACGCGGTCTCCGAGCGTCATCGCCTCGACCTGGTCGTGGGTGACGTAGACGGTCGTGGTGCCGAGCCGCTCGTGCAGCCGCGCGAGCTCCGCGCGCATGCCGAGGCGCAGCTTGGCGTCGAGGTTGGAGAGCGGCTCGTCCATCAGATACGCCTGCGGCTCGCGCACCATCGCGCGCCCGATCGCCACGCGCTGGCGCTGCCCGCCGGACAGCGCGCCTGGCTTGCGGTCGACGAGCTCGCGCAGCCCCAGCACGCCCGCGACCGACCCGACCTGCTCGCGCATCGCCGCCTTGGGCGTGCGCCGCAGCTTGAGCGCGAACGCGAGGTTGTCCCACACGCGCATGTGCGGATAGAGCGCGTAGTTCTGGAACACCATCGCGACGTCGCGGCTGCGCGGCGCGAGCTCCGTGACCTCGCGGTCGCCGATCCGGATCTTCCCGCTCGAGACGCCCTCGAGCCCGGCGATCATCCGCAGCAGCGTCGACTTGCCGCAGCCGGACGGTCCGACCAGCACCATGAACTCGCCGTCGCCGATCTCCAGCTCGACGTCGTCGACCGCGACGATGCCGCCGGGGAACACCTTGCTCACGCGTTCGAGGGCGATGCCGCCCATGGGGCGCTCCTTGGTTTGTGGAACGGGAGGCCGGCGGCGACGGCGGCGTCGTCGACGCCGGCGCCGAGGCGGTCGAGCGCCAGCAGCAGCGCGCCGGCGACCGGCGGCGGGCCGTGCCGGACGGGAACGGCGCCGGGCAGCTCCGCCATCGTCGCCGCCGCGAGCCGCTCGGTCGGGTGCCCGAACACGCCGCCGGTCAGCACCACGCGGGTGCCGGCGATCGGCAGGTCGAGCTGGGCGGCGCACGCGCGCGCCTGCCGGCCGAGCACGCGTCCCTTGAGCTCGACGATCTCCCGCGCGACCGCGTCGCCCGCGTCCGCCGCGTCGAGCACGACCGGAGCGAGCCGGTCCTTCTCGGCCTCGGGGAGCCCGCCGCGGCGCGTGAACTCGTGCAGCAGCGCGATCGCGTCGGCCGTGCCGTAGAGGGTGAGCGCGCGCTCGGTCAGCGTCGTCGCGGGGCCCATCCCGAGCGCCGCGTGGTAGACCGCGCGCAGGCCCTCGCCTGCGAGGTCGCGGCCGCCCGCGCCGTCCGGCCAGAAGCCGAGATGGAACACGCGGCCGTCGGGATGGCGCGCGCCGACCGCGTTGTACGTGCCGGCGACGACCGAGATCCCGGTCCAGTCGGGCGAGCCCGCGCGCAGGGCGCCGATCGCGTCGTTGACGACCAGCGGCGGCGCCGGCAGCGCGAGCCGCTCCCGCAGCGACCGCTCGAGCAGCTCGAAGTCCTCCGGCCAGTCCGCGCCCGCGAGGCTGAACGCCGCCGCGTCGACGCCGTCGCCCGTCACGCCGGCGGCAGCGAGCGCCTGCCGCGCCGCCGCCGCGATCGTGTCGATCCCCTCGGCCGGGGTGCTCGTGTTGTAGATGTCCGCGAGGCCGGCCCAGCCGGTGCCGCGCGTCACCCCGCGCGCGTCCGCGACCGCGGCGAGCGTCTTCGTGTTGCCGCCGTCGACGGCCAGCACCCAGCTCACTCCTTCACCGCCCCGGCGAACATCCCGCGGATGAAGCTGCGCTGCAGGAAGACGTAGACGATCATGACCGGCAACGCGACCAGTACGGCGGCGGCGGCGACGAGCGTGGTGTTCAGCGTGCCGCGGTTGGCACCGGCGAACAGCCCGAGCCCGAGCGGGGCTGTGCGCAGCTCGTCGGACTGGATCATCACGAGCGCGAGCAGGAACTCGTTCCACGTCCACATGAACATGAGCACGACCATCGTCGTGATCGCCGGCCAGGCCTGCGGCAGCAGCACGCGCCACAGCGTCACGAAGCTCGATGCGCCGTCGAGCCGCGATGCCTCTACGAGCGAGCCGGGCGTCGAGCGGAAGAACGCGCGCATCCAGAACGTGCCGAACGGGACCGAGAGCCCGATCTGCGGCAGGATCAGCGCCCACAGGCTGTCGGTCAGCCCGACGTCCCTGAACACGTAGTAGAGCGGGATGACGGTCGCCTCATAGGGGAAGATCAGGCCCAACAGCAGCAGGTAGAAGAGCGCGTCGGAGCCGCGGAAGCGCATCGCCCCGAACGCGTAACCGGCGAGCGTGGACAGCACCGCCGAGACCACCGTGACGGTGGCGGCGACGATGAAGCTGTTGATCAAGCCGCGGTCGAAGCCGCCCTCCTCCCACGCTTGTTGGAACGTGCTGAAGTCCAGCGAGTCCGGGAACGAGAAGCCGGTGACGAAGTCCGACCGCTTGTGGAACGCGAGCAGCACGATGCTGAGGACCGGGTAGATCACGAGCACGCAGAACACGCCGAGCACGGCGTAGCTGAGCAGCTGCTCCCGGCGCGAGACGTTCATCGGCTCGGATCCCGGTCGACGAGGCGGGTGATCGCGAACGCCACCGCGAAGATCAGCACGGTCAGCACCACCGCGACGGCCGCCGCGAGGCCGACGCGCCCGTTGGAGAACGCGTTCTGGTAGACGAGCACGGAAGGCACGGTGGTCGACGTGCCAGGTCCGCCCTGCGTCGAGACGTAGATCAGGTCGAAGGTCCGCAGCGCGGTGATCGTGGTCAGCGTGAGCGCGACCGCGAGCTCGCCGCGCAGGCCGGGCAGTGTGACCGCGAAGAACTCGCGCACGCGTCCGGCGCCGTCTACCCGCGCGGCCTCGTACAGCGTCAGCGGGATCTTCTGGATGCCGGCGAGGAACAGCACGAGGCAGAGTCCGAACGTCACCCAGGTGCCGACGAGCCCCAGCGCCGGCAGCGCGGTGTTGAAGTCGCCCAGCCAGCCGCGCGCGAGGCTGTCCAGGCCGACCGCCCGGAGGGCTTCGTTCAGCGGTCCCTCCGGCGCGTAGATCCACACCCAGGCGATCGCGACGACCACGCTGGCGATCGTCTGCGGCAGGAACAGCACGGCGCGGTAGAACGTCACACCGCGCACGCGGCTGTGGGCGATCAGCGAGGCGAGCAGCAGCCCGAGCATGACCGGCAGGACCGCGTAGAACAGGATCAGCTCGAACGAGTGGACGAACGACGCGCGGATATCCGGATCGCTCAGGACCTTCTCGTAGTTGTCGAGCCCGACCCACGTTCCGACCGTCAGCCCGTCCCACTCGAAGAACGAGAGCCACGTCGTGTAGACCAGTGGGCCGAACGCGAACAGCAGGTAGAACAGGAACGCGGGCGCCAGGTACAGATAGGCAACGCGCCGGGGCTCCCCCGGCGCCCGCACCCGCACCTGCCGGACCTCGCCGGGCGCCGCGAGCGGCGCCCGGGCTGTCTCCACCTGCGCCACGGCCTAGCTCCCCGCGAGCTCCTGGTGGTACTCCTCCCAGTCGTCCTGCATACGCGTGATCACGTCCTGCGGCGACGCCCGGCCGACCAGCATCTCCTGGAACGACTGGCCCATCGTCTGCAGCATCGTCGGCGACGACCAGTCCGGGTACAGCGTCAGGCCGCCGTCCTCGACCAGCTGGTCCCAGCCCGCCTTGACCTCCTGCCCGAGCGGGTCGCCCGGCTCGGCGGTGGTGTCGCTCGCCGCAGGCACCTGCTGGGTGTCGACCAGCTCCTGACCGGCGTCCGGCCCGGTGATGTGAGTCGATGTACGCCGCCGCGAGGTCTGGCTGCTTGGTCTTGGCGGAGATGTGCATCGGGAAGCTCGCCGAGCCGATCGCGACCGCGTCGCCGCTCTCGCCCGGAGGCATGTTGAAGAACCCGGCCTCGTCGCCGAGCCCGTCGCGGGCGGTCGCGGCGTTCCAGTTGCCGCCGATCATCAACGCGCCCTCGCCCTTGCCGAATGCGATCGCGGCATCCGAGTCGTTGCGCGAGTTGTACACGTCGGGTTTACCGAAGTAGCCCTTGTCCGCCCATTCCTTGAGCTTCTCCAAGGACGTGAGGTTGCCCTCGGTGTCGAACGTCGCGCCGTCCGCCTGGAAGATCCAGTCGCGCATGTCCTGCGCCGGCGTGTAGGCGCCCTGGACCCCGCCCCACAGGTGGATCGCGGCGTACTGGTCCTTGTTGCCGAGCGCGATCACGGGCTCGTCGGCCGGCAGCGACTCGCGCAGCTTGGCCAGCGCGGCGTCGAAGTCGTCGAACGTCTGCAGCGACGCGGGATCGACGCCGGCCGCCGCCAGCTTCGTCTTGTTCGTGAACACGCCGACGGACTGGCCGGTCTGGGCGACGCCCCACAGCGTGCCCTCGCCGAACGTCTGCCCGTCGTCGGTCCACTCGAACTGCTGCAGCGTCTCCGGCGTGTAGGACTCGGTCCCAGCCGTACGCCTTGGCGTACTCGTCGAGCGGCAGGATCAGGCCGGCCTTCACGAGCTCGCCGTCGAGCTGGTAGCCCTGGTTGCCGCCGAAGACGTCCGGCGGGTCGTCGCTCGACGCGACGAGCTTGGCCTGCTTGGTCCAGGCGGCGAAGTCGCGGAACGAGATGTCCACCGTGACGTTCGGGTACTTCGCCTCGAACGACTTGCTCAGGGCCTTGAGCGCGTCGCGCGGGCCGCCCGAGCCCTCGGACGAGACGACCTTCAGCGTGACGGGACCGAGATCCTCGAAGCCGCTGGTCTTGACCTGCTCGGCCGGCGTGCCGGCCGCCTGCTCATTCGGCTTGTCCTCCCCAGGCGTTCCCCCGCACGCGGCGACGGCGATCGCCAGCGCGGCCGGCAGTGCGGCGAGCAGCGAACGTTTCCTCCTCATTACGTGTCTCCCTCTCCCTATGAGCGCGGCGCATCAGCGTCGCCTGGAACCGGTAGCGGTCGGCGCGGTACACCGTCCGGCCGAGGTCCACGACCCGGCCGTCCTCACCGATCGCGACCGTGGTCGCAAACAGGACCGGCGCACCCGGCGCCAGGCCCAGCAGTTCAGCCTCAGCCGCCTCGGCGGCGCGGGCCTCGAGCTCGTAGTCCGCGCGCCCCGGCGAGTGGCCGGAGCGGTCGAGCGCCGCGTACAGCGACGCGGCCGCGAAGTCCAGCTCCAGCGCGTCGGGGAGCAGACGCAGCGGGACGCGGTTGTGGTCGATCGAGATCGGCAGGCCGTCGAGCATGCGCACGCGGCGCAGCTCGAACAGCTCCGCGCCGGGCGCGACCCCGAACGCCTCCGCCTCGTCGATCGTCGCCGGCGCGGACGTCGGCGTCGAGCACCTCGGCGCTGGCGTCGAGCCCGCGCGAGCGGCCCAGCTCCGAGAGGCTCATCAGCGTGTTCGGCGGCTCGACCAGCGCGTCGCCGGTCACGAACGAGCCGCGGCCCCGGCTCTCGACCAGACCGTCGGCGACCAGCTCCTCGAGCGCGCGGCGCACGGTGGCGCGGCTGACGCCCAGCTCGTCGCAGAACCAGCGCTCGGACGGGAGCCGATCCCCCGGCAAGAGCGTCCCGCTCTCGATCTCTCTCGCGATCTGCCGGTAGACCCGGTGATACAGCGGCTGGGACGCCTCGCTGATCGACATGTGAACGGAGACTATTTCAACGCTGTTGAGCACATGTCAAGACGTTTGGTCGCTTTTGGTAGGTCGTGGTACGTTCCGGTTCATGACGTACCTGGACACCGGGCTCTGGGCCGACGTCCGCGAGCTCCCGGGCGCCCTGGGCGAGACGCTGGCGGCCGCCGACGGCGTGTCCGCGGCCGCCGAGCTGCTGCGCGGTGCCGAGCGGATCGTGGCCACGGGCAACGGGGCCGCATACTACGTCGCGCACGCGCTGTGGCTTGCAGCGCTCGAGAGCGGCGCGCCCGGCCCGCCGATCGTCGCGGTGCCGTGCGGGATCGCGGTGCGCGAGCGGTTCGCGTGGCGGCCCGGCGACGCCGTGCTCGCCGTCTCCTCGTCGGGCGAGTTCCGCGACGTGGTCGAGATCGCGCAGCGCGCGGCCGGCCGCCCGTGCGTGGCGATCACCGCGAGCGCCGACTCGTCGCTGGCGGCCGCCGCGGGCGCGACCGTGCTCCAGCGGGTCGCGTCGCAGCGCGCGGTGACGCACACGCAGGCGCTGGCCGGCGCGTACGCGAGCGGGCTCGCGCTGTGGGCCACGCTGACCGGCGACACCGAGCTGGCCGCGTGCTCGAGGGCGCGCCGGCCGCCGCCGCGCGCGCGGTCGACGACGCCGAAGCGTGGGCGGCCGAAGCGCTCGGCGCCGACGGCGCGTCGCCGTCCGCCGGCGGCTCGTCGCTCGGCGCCGACGGCGCGTCGCCGTCCGGCGCCGGCTCGTCGCTCGGCGCCACCGACTCGCGGCGTCCCGCCGCGGTCGTCGTCGGCGGCGGCACCGCGTGGGCGGCGGCGATGGAGCTCGCGCTGATGCTCAAGGAGATCGCGCGCATCCCCGCCGAGGGCGTCGAGACGCGCGAGGGCGCGACGTCGGCGATGTTCGGGCTCGACCGCGGCCACCTGGTGGTGTCGCTCGACCCGGCCGGCGACCCGCTCGGCGACGAGGCCGTGCGGCTGTGCGCCGCCGCCGGCGCGACGACCATCCGGCTGCCCGGCGCGGCCGTCGCCGATTCGCGCCTCGCCCCGATCACCACGCTCCCCGCCGCCGCCGCGCTCGCCGCTCACCTCGCGCTCGCGGCCGGCCACGACGTCGACCATCCGACCTGGACGGACGCCTACTACGAGACGGCGCGGAGCGCGACGTGAGCGTTCGCCTCGGGGTCGTCGGCTGCGGCAGCGTCTTCTGGACGCCCTACATGAGCCTGATCGAGCGGCTACGCGGCCAGGGCCGCGTCGAGGTCGACGGCCGTCTACGACTCCGACCCGGACAAGCGGCGCATGGCCGCCGAGCGGCTCGACCTCAGCGCCGACATGCCCGACGACGTCGCCGTGTGCCGCCACCCGGACGTCGACGTCGTGCTCGTGCTCACGAGCATGACCGAGCACGGGCGTCTCGCGCGCGAAGGGCTCGAAGCCGGCAAGCACGTGCTGGTCGAGAAGCCCATGGCCACCTCGCTGTCAGAGGCCGAGCAGGTGCTCGCCGTGGCCGAGGCGGCGCCCGGCCACCTCGTCTGCGCGCCGCACATCATCCTGTCGCCGACCTACCGGGCGATGCACGCGCGCGTCCGCGCGGGCGAGATCGGCGGGCTGCTGACCGCGCGCGGCCGCTACGGCTGGGCCGGGCCCGACTGGAGCCGCTGGTTCTACGAGCCGGGCGGCGGCGCGCTGTTCGACCTCGGCGTCTACAACGTCACCAGCCTGTGCGGCTTCTTCGGCCCCGCCCGCCGCGTGACCGCGATGACCGGCGTGGCGATCCCCGAGCGGCTCATCAACGGAGAGCCGATGCGCGTCGAGGCGGAGGACAACGCGCACGTTCTGATCGACTTCGGCGATTCGCGCTACGCGGTCGTCACCACCGGCTTCACGATGCAGAGCTACCGCTCCCCGTGCCTCGAGCTGTACGGCACCCACGGCGTGCTGCAGATGCTCGGCGACGACTGGGCGCCCGAGGGCTATGAGCTGTGGCGCAACGACCACGCCGCGTGGGAGCTGTACCCGGAGTCCGAGCCGGCGTGGCCGTGGACCGACGGGCTGCGTCACCTGGTCGAGTGCCTGGAGACCGGCCAGGAGCCGGTCACGCGGCCGGAGCATGCCTACCACGCGCTGGAGATCATGCTCGCGGCCCAGGCCGCCGGCGCCGACGGCCGCGCGCGCGTGATCGCGAGCGACTTCCCGGCGCCCGAGCTCGAGCGGCTGGGCGAGGTCTCCGGGCAGGCGCGCGTGCACGACCCGCGGAGCGCCGCATGAGCCTGGTCGAGCGGCCGCTGCCGCCGGCCTCGTCGCCGCGCCCCTCGTTCGACGGCCCCGCCCTGATCCGGCGCGCCGACGTCACGCGCCACGTCTGGGGCGATCCGGCGGCCGGCGAGGTGTTCGACTGGATCTACGCGTCGACCGAGAAGGTCCACATGCTGGTGTTCGGGCTGCCGCCCGGCGCCGGCTTCCGCCACTCCGAGGACTACCGCACGATCTTCGCCGCCGACGAGCTGCTGCACGTGCTCGAGGGCGTGCTCGTGATCGCCGACCCGGAGACCGGCGAGGTCCAGCGCGCCGCGGCGGGGGAGAGCGTGTTCTTCCGCCGCGACACCTGGCATCACGCGTTCGCGCTCGGGCCTGAACCGGTGCGCGTGCTCGAGCTGTTCGCCCCGCCGCCTGCCGCCGGCGCGTCGAGCGCCTACGCGCGCGAGCAGCCCTACCTGGAGGAATCGCGGTACGCCGACGACGAGCTGCTCGGGACGCTGGCCGGCGGCGCGCCCGCGCGAGCCGCGGCTGCGCGTGGTGCGACCCGCGGACGTGCTCTACCGCCGCGATCTCGGCGTGCTCGCCGGCGTGCTGATCAGCACCGAGCATCTCACGGTGGCGACGCTGGAGGTCGGTCCCGGCGAGCTCGCCGCGGCGCACGAGCACGGCGGCGACGAGGTGCTGATGGCGCTCGAGGGTTCGCTCTGGGTCCGCGCCTGGTATGACGGCGGTGTGCACGTGTTCGAGCTCGAGCCCGAGGACGTCTGCTACCTGCCGGCGGGGAGCCTGCACGAGTACCGCAACGCCGGCGGGCAGACCGCGCGGGCGATCTGCGGCGTGGCGCCGCGCTATCTGCCATGACCGTCGCCCTCGGCCTCGACGTCGGGGGCACCAAGATCGCTGCCGCCCGGGTAGACCTCGAGCGCGGCACGATCCTCGCCGCGCGCCGCATCCCGACGGCACCGCAGCGCGGCTCGGAAGCCGTGCTGGCGGACTGCCGCGCGCTGGCGGCCGAGCTGGGGGACGGGGCAGTCGCGGCCGGGATCGCGGTCTGCGAGCTGGTCGACCCGCGCGGCCGCATCCGCAGCGCGGAGACCGTCGACTGGCGCGACGCCGACCTGTCGACCACGTTCGACTGCGTCGAGTCCGACGTGCGCGTCGCGGCGCTGGCGGAGTCGCGCTTCGGCGCCGGCCACGACGTCCCCGACTTCCTCTACGTCAGCGTCGGCTCGGGCATCAGCCACTGCCTGATGACCGAGAGCGGGCCGCGGCTCGGCGTACGTGGCGCCGCGATCGGCACCGGCGCGCCGCTGGTCGAGCAGTGGTCGAGCGGCAGCGCGCTCGCGCGCCGGACCGGGCACGAGTCGGCGGAGGACGCGCTCGCCGACCGCGCCGCCGCGGAGGTCGTCGAGGACGCCGCGCGGCGGCTCGGGCTCACGCTCGCCGCGCTGGTCAACGCGCTGGACCCCGGCGCGCTGATCGTCGGCGGCGGCCTCGGCCTGCACGACGGCTACCGCGAGCGCGTCGAGACCACACTGCGCGCCGCGGTCTACGACCGCGAGGCGCGCGAACTGCCGATCCTGCCGGCCGGCCTCCGGGCCGACTCGCCGGTCATCGGGGCTGCGCTCGCCGCGGCGGCGGCGCGAGCTCCCGCCTGACGCCCTCGGCCAGCAGCGTCTCCTCGTCCACGGCGCCGCCGGTGGCGGTCGGCACGCTCATCGCCAGCTCGGCGTACAGCTGCGCCCACGCGACGCAGTCGCGCGGCGCGGCGCCGGTCTGGTCGGCCCACGCATACGCGGCGCAGAGCAGGTCGCGGTCGCCGGTCGTGTCGATCGCCGGCCCGGTGCCGAAGCTCGGCGCGTCGATCCGCTCGCCGGCGCTGACCGCCGCGATGCCGCGCGGGCCGAGCGCGATGATTGCCGTCTCGACGCACCCGCCCAGCGCGGCCAGCGCGTCGTCGAGGCTCTGGGTGCGCGTCAGCACGAACGCATCCGAGCGGTCGAGGACCAGCACCGAGGCGCGCCCGATCGCGTCCGGGATGCGGCCGGCGAACGCGTGCGCGTCGTCGTCGCCGCACGTCAGATAGACGCGCGCGTCGTCGGGCACGAGGTGCAGCTGCTCGAGGTTCGCGGCGATCCCGGCGGTCGGCAGGAACTCCGCGACGTCCACCTCCCGCGCCCGCGGCCCCGGGTCGACCGTGACCATCGCGCGGTCCTCGCCGCACGGCAGCACCATCGTCGTCGCCGTCTTCGACGTATGCGGCGGGCTGAGCCGCACTCCCTCCTGCTCGAGCTCGGCGCGGACGTATAGGCCTGCGAGGTCGTCGCCGATCGGCGCGACGAGCGAGGTAGTGAGCCCGAGCCGCGCCGCGGCGACCGCGGTGATCGCGCCGCCGCCGGGCGAGCGCAGCAGGTCGCCGGCAAATCGCTCCTCGCCCAGCGCGGGCAGCGCATCGAGCCCGACGAACGTCAGGTCCAGAAAAGCGGGTGTTGCGACGATCAGGTCAGTCGACACGCAGAGGCGAGCCTATCGGCCCGACCGGCATGCTCGTTCACACTGATGGCGCAAGATCGTCATCCCGGCGCCCCGGAACCCGTCAGATCGGCGACGACGGCCGCGCCATCCCCTCCGCGAGGTCGCCGAACCCGGGCGCCACGATCGCTCCGGGCTGCGCGATCAGCTCCTCGGCGACGAGCGCCTCGGTCGTGAGCAGCAGCGCCGACACCGATGCCGCGTGCTCGAGCGACAACCGCGCGACCCGCGCCGGGTCGACGACGCCGCTCTCGAACAGGTCGCCGAACTCGCCCGTGAGCGCGTCCAGCCCGTGTCCGTCGGGCATCGCCCGCACCTGGTCGACCGTCGCCTGGCCGTCATAGCCCGCGTTGCTCGCGATCCAGAACAGCGGCTCGGCCAGCACGCCGCGCACGACCTCGGCGCCGCGCGCGTAGTCGCCCTCGAGCTCGAGCGCGTCGAGCGCGGTGGCGGTGCGCAGCAGCGCGGTGCCGCCGCCCGCCACGATGCCCTCGGCCACGGCGGCCTGCGTCGCGGCCAGCGAGCCCTCGGTGCGCCGGAAGCGGTCCTTGAGCGCGACCTCGGAGGGCGCGCCGACGCGGATCGACGCCAGCCGCGAGGCGAGCCGGGCCAGCCGCTCGTGCAGGATCTCGACGTCGCGGTCGTGTACCGCGCGAGCGAGCGCGGCGCGGATCTGCGCGAGCCGGCCCTGCACGGCATCGGCGCTGCCCGCGCCCTCGATGAACGTGGTCGAGTCGGCGGTCGCGACTACGCGCCGCGCGGTCCCGAGATGCTCGGCGCCGCACGTCGGCGAGCGTCAGCCCGGCATCCTCGGTGATCACCTCGCCGCCGGTGAACGCCGCGAGGTCGCCGAGGTGCTCGATCCGGCGGTGGCCGAACCCGGGCGCGCGCGCCGCCACGGCCTCGAGCGTGCCGTGGCGGTTGTTCGCCACCAGCATCCCGAGCGCGCCTCCGTCGACCTTCTCGGCCAGGATCACGAGCGGCCGCGGGTCCTTCATGACGAGGTCGAGCGTCGGCAGGAGGTCACGCGGGTCGGAGATCGGCCGCGTCGTCATCAGCACGTGTGGGTTGTCGAACACGGTCTCCATGCGGTGCTCGTCGCGCACCATGTATGGCGACACCCAGCCGTTCTCGACCACCACGCCCTCGACGAAGTCGACCGCGATCCCCGGGACGTCGCCCTCCTCGATCGTCACGACACCCTCGGGGCCGACGTGCGTCAGCGCCTCCGCCACCGCCTCGCCGATCTCCTCGTCCTTGGCCGCGATCGTCGCGATGTGGCGCAGCGCGTCACGGCCCTCGACGGGCCGCGCGCTGCGTCGCAGCTCGGCGCTCACGCACGCGACCGCTTCCTCGATCCCGCGTCGCAGCAGCATCGGGTTGGCGCCGTCCTCGAGCGCGAGCATCCCCTCGCGCACGATCGCCTGCGCGAGCAGCGTGGCCGTGGTGGTGCCGTCGCCGGTCAGGTCGCTGGTGCGGTTGGCGACCTCGCGCACCAGCTGCGCACCCATGTTCTTGTACTGGTCGCCGAGCTCGATCTCGCGGGCGATCGAGACGCCGTCGTTCGTGATGACCGGCGCACCCGCGAGGCGCTCGAGCACGACGTTGCGGCCCTTGGGGCCCAGCGTGACCTTGACCGTGTTGGCGAGCTCGTCGACGCCGGCCTGCAGAAGCTGCCGCGCCTCATGATTGAAGAACAGTCGCTTGCCCATCGAGGCGGCCTCCTGGGGTCTCGGCTCCGGCGGGGACGAGGATGCCGCGGCCCTGCAGCCGGCCTCCGTCGAGATCCGCCATGGCGTCGTTGATGGCGTCCAGCGGATACGTGCTGGTGTGGAGCGTGACCTGCCCCTGCGCGGTGAGGGTCATCAGGTCCTGCAGGTCGGCGTAGGTCCCGACGAGGTTGCCGATGAACGAGATCTCACGCGAGATCACGTCGATCGTCGGGATCACGATGTCCTCGCCGTACCCGATCACGTAGTAGAAGCCGGCGTTCTGGACCATCGCGATGCCGTCCTCGATCGCGCCCTTCTCGCCGACGAAGTCGATGATCGCCTCGGCACCGTTGCCGCCGGTCAGCTCGAGCACCTTCGCGACGTGGTCGTCGCCGACGCGGATCGTGTGGTGCGCGCCGAGCTTGCGGGCGAGCTCGAGCGCCGGCTCGGACGGGTCGAGCACGATGATCCTGGCCGGCGTCAGCGCCTGCAGGCACTGGATGCCGATGTGGCCGAGCCCGCCGGCGCCGATCACCACCGCGTGCGTGCCCGGCTCCAGGACCGGAATCGCCTTCTTGACCGCGTGGATCGCGGTCAGGCCGGCGTCGGCCAGCGCGGCGATCTGCTGCGGGTGCAGCGTCGGCTCGAGCTTGACGACCGAGCGCGCGCTCGTGAGCAGGAAGTCCGCGAACCCGCCGTCGCGGTTGATGCCGGGGAAGGAGCCGTTGACGCAGTGCATGTCGTTGCCGCGCCGGCACTGGGTGCAGAGCCCGCAGCTGATGAACGGGTGCACGATCACGGTGTCGCCGACTTCGACGTTGCTGACCGCCGGCCCGACCTCGTGCACCCAGCCGGCGTTCTCATGGCCCGGCGTGTAGGGGAGGGCGACCTGGGACTTCTCGGCCCACTGCCCCTCCTGGATGTGCAGGTCGGTGCGGCACAGGCCGGCCGCACCGATCCGGACGACTACGTCGAGCGGCCCGGTCGCGCGCGGCTCGTCGACCTCGTCGAGCTTGAGCGCGTCGTGGTAGGCGTGCAGACGTGCGGCCTTCATGCGGCGACCCCCTCCTCCTCGTAGCGAACTCGCAGCAGATCGCGGCAGATGCCGCCGTTGGTCTCGAGCGACAGCGCGGTGAGGCCGGCGAACCGCTTGAAGCGGGCCACCTCGTCGGCGCTCACCGCGATGCCGTCGCCCTTCACGAACGCAGGCGCGTGATCGCTCGCGTCCATTCCGAGGACTCGCCGCAGCTCCCGGCAGCGCTCGGCGTCGGGTCCGGACAGCTCGCCCAGAGTCGCCGTCGCCGGGTCGTCGACCGTCGCCAGCAGGCGCCCCTCACGCGCCACCAGCGCCTTGCGCTGGAAGAGCCGGCGCAGCGTGTCCAGCTCGCCCGCCGTCTCGCCCGGGAAGGCGCCGGCGAAGTCGTCGCCGCGGCCCAGCGCGGCGTTGATCTCGGCTCCCGTGTAATGGTCCTCGAGCACGACCGCCACTTCGCGCACCTCCGGCAGCCGGCGCACCGCGGAGCGGGCGTCGGCCGCCATCAGGAACGCGAAGTTCGGTGCGCACTGCGGCGTGGGGAGGCGCAGTCGCACCTCCACGTCACCGTCGTCGGTCACGACGCAGGAGCCGACGAAGCCGAGCGTGGTGATCGGCTCGTCGAGCTCCGGGTCGTAGACCGTGCCGAGCGCCTCGATGACGCGGGAGCGCAGCGTCACGCGGGCCCTTCGACCAGTTGCGCGTCCTCCTGCTTGGCCGGCTCGTCGGCGGGCACCGGCGCCCGCAGCTCCTCCGGCACCTCGACGCCGTACAGCTTGGCGCCGTTGAGGCCCAGGATCTTCTTCTTGCCCTCGACCCCGAGGCGCGGGTAGTCCGCGTAGCTCCGAGTCGTCCGGCATCTCCCAGTCGACGAAGCCCTCGACCTGCCACTTCGGCTCCCAGATCGCGTAGTCGGAGCCGAACAGCATCTTGTCCTCGCCGACCCAGAACAGCAGCTCGCCCATGACCTTGGCGAAGAACTTCGGGCGGGCGTGCATGAGTCCGCCGATCACGACGGCGAGCCCGGCGTAGACGTTGCGCTCCTGCGTCGCCATGAAGCAGAAGTCCTCGATCCGCGGCAGCCCGACGTGCTCGATGATGAAATTGAGGTCCTGGTAGTCGGTCGCCACGTGATCGATGTCGGAGACGTCGAAGGCGTCCTTGTCGAGTGGCCAGATCGTCGGCCCCTTGTGGACGTGGATGTTCTTGATCCCCAGCTCGACGCACTTGTCGAGGAACGGGACCGCCTCGGGATCGGTCAGCTTCCAGCCGCGCGAGCCCTTGTACCACTCGGCCGTGTAGAGCTTGACGCCCTTGATGCCGTACTTCGCGTGGTCGGCCTCGAGCTGGCGCAGGCCGGCCTCGCCCTCGCGCGGGTCCCAGCGGCCGTTGAGGATCAGCTTGCCGGGGAAGCGATCGAGGATCGAGGCGTTCTGGTCGATGTCGTTGAAGCCCTTCGTGTACCACTCCTTCAGGTACGTCGACTGGAAGACCGCGACGTCGACGTGCCCCTCGCTGGAAGACGTCCTTCTCGAAGTCCTCGACTGAGTACTTCTGGAAGTGCTCGATGGTCCAGTGCGTGTCGGGCGGGCCGAGGCCCTGGTAGGCGTGGAAGCACTCGATCCAGCCCTTCGCGTACTCCTCGGCGCCAGGGACCCAGTTCTCCGGACTTGCGTCCCAGAAGTGCAGATGGCTGTCGAAGACGAAGTACTTCTCACCGTTCTTCTCGTACATACGGCCTCCTACTGCACGGGCTGCAGGTCGAACCCAATGTACTCCGCCGCGTCCTCCGGGTTGGCGAACAGCACGACGCGATCGTCGAGCACGACCATGCGCCCGTAGTGGGTCGACATGATCTCCTCGAAATCGTCGTTGCCGAAGTCGTCCCAGCCGAGCGCCTCGGCCATCTCGACGTAGTCGAAAGCGACCTGATTCTCGCCGTCCACGCGGATCATCGACGGCAGGTCCGTGACGGTCACGCCCGGCTTGCCGCGCATGACATCGGCGACGGTGTGGCCGACCTGGTTGTTCATGAGCGTGACGCCGGCCATGTTCGACGACGTGCGGTTCTCGGCGAACTTGGTCATGCCAGGACTCCCTTCGGGGCGCTGAGGCCGATGTCACTCAGGAAGGTCTCGAAGCGCTCGCGCGAGCGTTCGAACGAGTCCTCGAAGCGAACCACCTTCTCGGTCGGCTGGGACCAGATCGGCTGCAGGTTGCGGCCGGCGGCGATGGCAGCCGGCATGTAGTCGATCAGCCAGCCCTCCATCGTCTTCTTGTTCTCGGCCGAGTGCGCCGAGTCGTCGGTGAGCATGCGGAACAACACGCGCGCGGTCTTCTGCTCGCGCGCGGCGTCGGACTCGCCCGCACCCATGACCGTCGGCGTAACGAAATCGCCCTGCGGCGCGGCGGCCTGCATGACGAAGCCCGAGCGGAACAGCTCACCGACGAGCGGCTCGAACACGACCGTGGTCGCGAACAGCGCCTCACCCCAGTCGCGGATCCCCGTCAGGCGCTCGACCAGCTCGCGCGTCGGCTGCCAGATCGGGTCGTTCTGCCACACGTCCTTGTGGGCCGAGCCGTCGAAGCTCTCGACCTCCTCCGAGAGCGTCAGGTTGTACAGGATCAGGTCCTGTGCGAACCGCAGCTTGTGCAGCGCTCCGACCGCCATCGCGTTGTTGATCATGTTCGTCGGCGCGTCGCGCTGCGCCGGCGTGTAGACGTGCATCCCGATCCCGTGCTCCGCGTGCGCCCACGCGAACACGTGTCGCTGGAGCACCTTCACCCATGTCGGGTTCATCTGCGCGAAGACGTTCGCGGTGCGGCCGTGCTCGATGTTCTGGGTGATCTGACGGACGACGCTCGCGTTGTTGCGATAGATCGTCTGCTCCCACTCCTCGTTGGGGTCGAGGAATTCGTGCCAGTTCGACGACTTGAGCGCCGTCCACTCCTCGGGGTAGCCGCCGATCCCGTTCGCGAACTCGTAGACCCAGCCCTGCGTCAGGTGGCGTGCAGGATCGGGCTGGACGTCGACGGTCACGTCCTCATAGACGGTCGCCCGCCGCTTGCGCGGAGTGAAGTAGTTGAAGCTGCGGCTCTGCCAGGACGGGAACTCCTGGGCGCCGGCCTCGGCGTCCGTGAAGACCGGCTTCGGGACGCTGCGTTCCTTGACCTCCGTGGCCATGCCTCTCCTCTCACTCGTCGGCGGTAGTTGTGAACTTGTCGAAGTAGATGTGCGCCTCGGGGACGCCCCTGCGCTCGAGCAGCGCGATCGCCGCTTCGACCATCGGCGGCGGGCCGCAGACGTAGGCGTCGACGTCCGAGATGTCGCCCTCGAGGCGGTCGACGACATCGGTGATCATCCCGGTCTCGCCGTGCCAGCCGTTGCTGTCCTCCGAGAGCGCGGGGACGAACGTCCCCGGCAGGGCGGCGAGCTCGGAGAGGTGGAAGAGGTCCGCCTCGGTGCGCGCGCCGTAGTAGTACGTCGCCTCGCGGTCGCTCGCGGTCTCCGACAGCGAGCGCAGCAGCGACAGGATCGGCGCCATGCCGGCGCCGCCGCCGATGAACAGCAACCGGCGCGGCGAGCTGGCCCGCAGCGTGAAGACGCCGTACGGCCCGGTGACCTCGAGCTCGTCGCCGGGCTTGATGGCGTCGTCCGCGAGCAGGCCGGAGAAGCGACCGTCGGGGTACAGCTTGATCATGAACTCGAGCTCGCCGGCGTTGGTGTTCGCCATCGAGAACGAGCGGTGGTGCTCCTCGGCGCCGGGAATGCAGATGTCGACGTACTGGCCCGGCTTGAACTCGAACGGCTCGTCGTCGAGAACCGTCACGTGCAGCCGCCGGATGTCGCTGGTCAGCGCCTCGACGGCCTCGACGCGGGTCTTCACGGTCCGCGGCGGGACGCCGCCGTGGAGGATCTCCTCGTCGTAGTTGATCAGCTCGATCTCGAGATCCGAGTACGGGTGCGCCCGGCACAGCAGCGTCCAGCCCTCGGCCTCCTCGAAGTCGGGCAGGGCGAACGTCGAGTAGCGGTCGAGATCGACCTCGCCGTCGAGCAGGAACGACTTGCACGCCGAGCACTGCCCCTCCTTGCAGCCGTGCATGAGCATCAGCCCCTGCTTGAACGCCGCGTTGAGGATCGTCTCGTCCTCGTCGACCTCGATCTCGATGCCGACGGGCTCGAAACGAACGGTGTGCTTGTTCCCCATGGCCGGTGCGGGGAGCCGACAGTGCTGCCGGCTCCCCGGTCGTATCTGTCTACGCGGCCGCCGGGCGGCCGGCCGGCCCGCCGCGCTTGTACTTGGCCATGTGCGTCTCGCGCTCCTCGGGCGTCATCTCATTGAGAAGCACGTTGGGGCTGTTGAGCGTGATCCCGCGACACTCGTCGAGGGTCCACATCTCCTTCGGATCGAGGTTCAGGTGCGGCTGCGGGATGAGCGTGTGCCCGTCGTCGCGGACGTACCCGAGGGTCCTGCATGATGTCGACGAGGTCCTTGCCGTGATGCAGGGTCTCCCACTCGCGCTTGCCGCCGAGGCGGCCCATGCTCGGGGTCGGCCGGCCCTCGTACTCCGGCCGGAAGGCGACCTTGTCGGTCCAGTGGCATGTCTCCGAGCAGTACGTGCGGACCTGACCGTCGACCTCGTCCATCACCGTGTCCTCACGGATCAGGCACGGGACCATGCAGGTCCAGCAGCGGTGCGGGTACTCGTACTCGGCCCCGGCCTCGAAGGCGATCGGCTTGTGGCCGTTCTTCTTCGAGAACTCGGCGTACCGCTCCCACCACTTGCCGTACTTGTCGTACCAGCCCGGGTACTTGAACTCGAACCACTCGAAGTCCTCGTCGTCCATCGCGTCGATCCGCCAGTAGTTGGCGAACCAGCCGGTCGCGAAGAACTGCGCGACCTCATGGATGTAGCCCTTGTTGATGATCCGGTTCCACGCTTCCTCGACGAGGTCGTGGGGGACCACCAGGCCGTACTTCTCCAGCGGGACGAGGTAGGACCGGTAGTAGTCGTCATAGATCCAGCGCCGCCAGGCCTCCGCGTAGGACTCACGGTCCTTGCGGCGGTCCTTGGTGCCGTACTCGATGAACGTGCCGATCGCGGCGTCCACGACGGCGTGGTTGTTCCACCACGCATAGCGGAGGTCGCGCTCGAGCAACTGCCGGTTGCGCTCATCTGCGAGCGCCATGAGGATGATCGAGTAGCCGTTCGAGATATGCCGGCTCTCGTCGGACTGCACGGAGTGGAAGACCGTCGGCAGCAGATAGTCGCCGTTGGCCGCCGCCTCCGCGGGCATCGCGACGAAGAGGACGTTCGTGAACGCCGTCTCGGCCACGATGGTCAGGTAGATGTCGGCGGCGGTGATCGCGTCGCCGGTGATGAACCCCTCGCCGAACTGCCGGCCGATCGTGCCGGCGTAGCAGTTCGCGAACCCCTTCTCGGTCAGGTCGAAACCGGCCGGATCGATGTAGTGGTTCATGTACAGCCGCTTGAGGTTCATCTGGATCGTCGAGTGGCGAACCTCGTCGATCATCTGGATCGCCAACCCGTTGTGGATCTCAGGATTGGGAACCGCGTTGATCGCGAGCGGCATGGCGCGGGCCGCCGAGATCTCCGGGAACGGGATGATGCTGAGGAACAGCTTCTGCCACTCCATCCAGCGCTGCTGGACCTGGCGGAACATGTTGCCCCGGATCGCGCCGTCCATCGCCCCGAAGACGCGGTTGTCCTTCTCCTCCTCCATCGGGAAGTAGGAGCGCAGGACCTGCTTGAGCGGGTCCTTCTTGGGCGCCTTTTCGAACGTGTAGTCGGTCGGGTACTTGTCGACCGGCTCGACGAAGGTGGGCTCCCAGGAGAGCTCCTGGATCTTCTGATGGGCCTTCGTGATGCTGGCTCGGCTCAAAGCCTGTACCTCCTCTCGTGGATTACCGCGCCAGCGACGCTAGGCGGCGATCGTAATCGGGTTCAAGAACAGCGCGAGCATTCGCAGATGCCTGGAATTGCACGACGTCGCGCACCGTCTCCTCGAGCGCCTCGCGCTCTTCGTCGAACGCGCGGCGCGACATCGAGATGCCGGCCGCGCCGACGAACCGGTGCTGGTCGTCGAGAATCGGGGCGGCGATGCAGCAGAAGTCGCCGTCGAACTCCTCGCGCTCGAGGGCGATGCCGGTCCGGCGGATCGTCCTGAGCTCCTCGCGCAGCTCGTCCGGGACGGTGATGGTGTTCGGGGTGAAGTAGCGAAGGCCCTGGGCGACGTAGCGCTCGACGGACTCGGGCGGGGACAGCGCGAGCACGACCTTGCCGAGCGCGAGCGCGTGCGCGTTGTCGCGGATCACGGGGTTCATGCCGGGCAGCTTCGGCATCCCCTGCAGGCCGTGCTCGCTCACGATCCGCAGGACGCCCTCGCGCACGACGGCGGCATACGCGCGCTTGTGCGTCCGGGCGAGCAGGTCCTCGACGACTCCGGTCAGGTCGTGCGGGTCGCTCTCGCCGGCGACGGCGCGGCGGAACTCCGGCGAGATCTGGTAGAGGCCGCCGGGCCGCCGCACGGCGACGGCCTCGTCGCACAGGCTGGCGAGCACGTTGTAGGCGGTCGAGACGCTCTTGCCGAGCCGCGCGGCGACCTCGTCGGCGCGCACGCCGTCGTGCGAGCGCGCGAGCAACCAGGTCACTTCAAGTGCGGAGCGTGCGGTGCTCAGCCCCCGTTGGTGCACGCGTGTAAGTCCACCACTCGCGCGTTACATCAGCGCAGCAGCGCGGAGGCCCGCGAGATTGGCCGCGGCGAGGCTGCGCCGAGGGTCGTGGAAGTCGAGTTGCGCGAGCAGTCGCTTCCACGCGCCGGCGTCGTCCGTGCCGGTCGGCGACGTCACCCAGGCCCACAGCGCCTCGGGGTCGCCCGCCGTCATCACGGCGTGGTGCAGCCAGGTGTCGAGGCGCTCGCGCTCGCGCACGACGCCGGGCGCCTCGGAAGTGGGGAGGAGCGGGCCCGTGTACGCCTCGGCCGCCTCGCGCACGGCGCCGGCGGCGAGCAGGCCCTCGATCCGCCGGACGTCGGTCTCGACGTCGCACGTCAGCCGGTAGCGCTCGACGTCGATCCAGGGGCCGAGCAGCTTGCGCAGCCGCGACACCTCCACGCGCACGCCGGCCGCGCTGCCGCCGTCGCCGTGCAGCTCCGCGCACAGCGCCTCGGCGCTCAGGCCCTGCGGGTGCGCGCACAGCAGCGTGAGGATCTCGGCGAGCCGCGGGCGCAGCTCGGTGCGCTCCGAGCCGATCTCCAGCAGCGCCCGATCGCGACCGAGCAGCGGTCAGCTTGATCAGCGGCCGCGCGGCCGGCGACGGGCGGCGCGCGACGCGCGTGCACCTCGTACGCGTCGAGCGCGGGGCCGACGGGCATCGCGACCGCGTGCGCGCCCGAGGCGAGCACCAGCTCGCCGCCGCCGGGCGGGACGACCAGCCGGTCGGTCTCGCCCCAGCTGGGCGGGAGCTGCGTGAGCGGCCGGCCCGACGGGGTGACCAGCGCGCGGCTGTCCGGCGCGAGCGCGATGCGGTCGCCGTACCGCGCGCGCAGCCGCGCGTCGCGCTCGTACATGGCGAGCCGCAGCGAGCCCTCGACCGCGCGCGCCGTCGCCGTGGCCACGCCGAGGCTGGCCGGATGGACCGTGTGGAAGTCGCCGGTGAGGTCGATGACTCCGATCAGCGCGCCGGTGTCGGGGTCGTGGATCGGCGCCGCCGAGCAGACCCAGGCCTGGACCGGCTCGTTGAAGTGCTCGGGACCGAACACCTGGACCGCGTGGTCGACCGCGACCGCGGTGCCGATCGCGTTCGTGCCCGCGCCCGTCTCGCTCCACAGCGTGCCCTCGGCGAAGTTCATCATCTCGGCCGCGCGCCGGCGGATCGCCGAGCTGCCCTCGATGCTGAGCAGCACGCCGTCGGCGTCGGATACGACGATCAGGTAGCCGGCCTCCTCCGCGGTGGCGGCCAGGCACTCGCGGATCAGCGGCAGGTTGCGGCCGAGCGGATGCTCGGCGAAGCGCTCATGGGTGTCTTCCTCGTCGGTGATCACCGGGGCGAGGCGGCCGCCGTTGGGATCGACGCCGGCCGCGAACGAGCGCTGCCACGAATCGGCGATCGGAGCACGCAGCAGCGCGGGATCCTCGTCCTCGCCATGTCCGGTGCGGACAAGCTCTCCGACGTAGCGCTCCCAGGCGGAGCGCAGCTCCCGGGCTCGCAGCGTCGGGGATGTCGCGACATCGATGGCCAGCCACGCGTTCGCGCTCATCCGGTTCGGCTCCAGCCTCTCCTCTCGCTTGCCGTTCCACATTACCGACGGGGCGTTGCAGGCACAATGCGCCGCGTTCTGGGGGAAGGATCCGCGCTGGGCGGGCACGGCCTGAAATGGGTCGTGCGGCTCGTGAGCCGCGAGGGCTTAGCCTCCAGGATGTGGGGATGAGCGGGGGAAACGCGCCCGGCGACGGCGGCTTCGGCGTCGCACTGACGTATCGCGGGGACGTTGCCTGGCTGACGCTCGCGGGCGAGCTCGACATCGCCGGCGTCGCGCACTTCGAGGCCCTGGTCGCGTCCGCGTTCGTGATGGCCGATCGCTGCGTGATCGACCTGGCCGAGCTCTCGTTCGTCGACTCCACCGGCATCCGTGCGCTGCTGCGCGCGCGCCGCCGCGCGAGCGAGAGCGGCGCGACGCTGGAGGTCGCGAACGCGAACGCTGCGGTCGGCCGCGTGCTCACCGACGCCGGCCTGGAGCACGTGCTCGGGGACGCCTGAGCGGCGCGGCGCCGGTCTGGGTGGGCGCCGGTCCGCGCAGGCGCGCGATCAGGGAGGGTCCAAACCCTCCTACGGGATCCCCGGCGCCGGGTCCTCGTTTCCGACCGGCTCCGGGGGGACGGGCCCGTCGCCCTCCCAGTCGACGTCGGCGTCGAGCGGTGACGCGTCCGGCTTGATCATGTCGAGCGCGTCCCGCGGGTTGTCCGCCTGGGCGTAGCCGAGCGGCACCGATTCTCCGGTCGGAGGCTGCTGCGGCGCCGGCAGCGGTCGCGGCTCGATCAGGCCGAGCGCCTCCCTGACCGCGCGGTCGCCGTCGACGACGTGCACGATCCGGCGCACCAGGTTGGGCGGCCTGAGCGCCTCGGCGATCGTCAGCGCGGCGTCGTCGCGGCTCACGGTCAGGCGCGTGCCGGCATTCGGGGCGGTGTCGATGCGGCCGGTGCCGCTGTTCTCGGTCAGCCGCCCGAAGCGCAGGATCGTCCACGGCAGCTCGAGCGCCGTCGCGCGGCGCTCGGCGTAGTGCTTGGCCTCGAGAAACTCGCGCACGCCGCCGCTGCGCCGGTCGGGCCGGCCGGCCCCGATCGCGCTCGCGAGCACGAACCGCTCGTGCTCATAGCGGTCGGCCGCCTCGGCGAGCTTGGCCGCGCCGCCGGCGTCAATCGCGCCGAGCTCGGCGCGGTGGCGCGCCCCGGCGGCGAACACCGTGGCGTCGCAGCTCTCAGCGGTCCACTCGACGTCGCCGCGCAGGTCGGCCACGACCGCCTCGGCACCGACGTCGCGCAGCGCCGCCGCCTGGCTCTCGGTGCGGACGAGCGCGCGCACGACGTGGCCGCGCGAGAGAAGGAGAGCGACAACGCGACTTCCGAGCCGCCCGTGGGCGCCGGCCACCAGCACGTGCATGCGCAGAAGCATGCCATGCGCCGGCGGTACGCTGGATAGTGCGATGGCAAGGAAGTGGGTGCTCGATCTGGATCCCAGTGGAACCGGCGCGGAGATGCGGCCGCTCGACTCGGTGCTGCGCGAGCCGGAGGGCAAGCCCCAGCTCGCGCTCGTACGGGGCAAGCCGCAGCCGCGCGAGGAGTCGCCGCCCGAGCAGCCGCAACCGCGGCGGTTCAAGGTCGTCGACGTGCTGTCGGGCCAGGTCAAGGCCGAGGACGCGGGAACGCGCGCGACGGTCGATGTGCTCAAGGACGTGCGCAGCAGCGGCGACGTCCGGATCTACGTATGGGAGCCCGAACGCGAGCGCTGGCGCCTGCTGACGCTCGCCGAGCAGCGCACGCTCTGGGCGCTGCGCGACCGCTGATCGAAGGTCAGCCGGGCAGGCGGTGCCGGACGCCCGGGAAGCGCGCGAAGTCGCGATCGTGGGAGACGATGTCGGCGCCGTGCTCGATCGCGAGCGCGGCGAGGTGCGCGTCGCTGGTGAGGTTGCCCGCGGTCCCGCTCTCGCGCAGCAGCCCGCGCAGCACGCCCGCATGCCGCGTGGTCGGCTGCGCGACGACCGCCGCCGGTGCGCCGAGCCAGGTCTCGGCCTGGCCGGTCGCCTCGTCCGCGGTCATCGGGTGGGGGAGTACCGCGGGGCTTGTGCCGATCCGGATGAATGCCAGCAGCGCCACCCAGGCGAGCCCGACCGCCTCGGACCCGGCGAGCGACGCGTCCAGCCAGGTGCGGCTGCGCTCGTGATGCGCGCTCGCGCGGTCGACCGCGTAGAGCAGCACGTTCGCGTCGACGATGACCACGGCGGTCAGCGTCCTTCGGCGAGCCGGCGCGCGAGCGCGTCGTCCTCCAACTCGCCGGCGATCTGCAGCGCCTTGGTCAGGTCGACCCGCGCGGGTCCCAGGTCGCGCGGCGTCGTGAAGCTGCGCGCGCCCGCTTCGGACGCTCCGAGACCGGCACGGATCGCCTCGTTGACCGCCTCCTTGAACGAGAGGCCGCGCTCGCGCATCGCGCGCTCGACGAGCAGGCGGGTGTCCGGGTCGAGCGTCACCGTGGTCCGCATCCGTTCCGCATCATAGCACCAATAATTTTGATGCACTGATGCCACCAGCGACGGGCGTTACATGCCGCTCGCGTGCGTCGGCGATGACGCACCACCGCCCGCCCGACCCCACGATCGCTCCGCGCTTCACCGGCCCGCGCACGTTCATGCGGCTGCCGTACCTGCTGACGACCGAGGACGTCGACGTCGCGTTCGTCGGCGTTCCGACCGACGACGCCGTGTCGTTCCGGTCCGGCGCGCGCTTCGGGCCCGAGGCCGTCCGCAGCGCGTCGGTGCTGCTGCGCCCGTACAACCCGCACCTCGAGGTCGACGTCGTCGAGCGCCTGTCGATGGTCGACTACGGCGACGCGCCGACGGTTCCGGGCTACCACGAGCAGAGCCTGGAGCGGATCGAGCAGCACCTGGCGCCGCTGCATGCGGCCGGCGTCGTGCCGCTGTGCGTCGGCGGCGACCACTCGATCGTGCTCGCCGAGCTGCGCGCGGCGGCCCGCGTGCATGGGCCGCTCGCGCTCGTCCACCTCGACGCGCACGCCGACGTCTGGGACGCGTACTACGGCGTCCGCTACTTCCACGGCACGGTGTTCCGGCGCGCTGCCGAGGAGGGGCTCGTGGACCCGCACCGCTCGGTGCAGGCCGGCATGCGCGGCACGCTCTACGGCGAGGCCGACGTGCGCGCGCCGGGCGAGCTGGGCTACGACGCGATCCCGTGGGCCGAGCTCGAGCGGCTCTCGCCCGACGAGTACGGCGCGCGGGTGCGCGCGCGCGTGGGGGACGCGCCGGCGTTCCTGTCGTTCGACATCGACTTCGTCGACCCGGCGTTCGCGCCGGGGACCGGGACGCCGGAGGTCGGCGGTCCGACGAGCGGGCAGGCGCTCGCCTACGTGCGCGCGCTGACCGGGATCGACTTCCGCGGCTTCGACTGCGTCGAGGTGTCGCCGCCGTACGACCCGAGCGGGATCACCGCGTGGCTCGCGGCGAGCGCCTGCCACGACATGCTCTCGCTGGCCGCGCTCAGCGCACGCCCCTCAGCGCGGAGCTGACGAGCTTAGGGGGATGTCGGCGGCGACCAGCGTCCCGCCGTCGGTCGGGCTCTCGACCCGGAGGTGGCCGTCGAAGACGGCGAGCCGGTCCGCCAGCCCGACGAACCCGCTGCCGTCGGTTCGGGCGCCGCCGATGCCGTCATCGCGCACCCGGAGCTGGAGGGTGCCGTCGTCGACGCGCGCCGCGACGGTCGCGTGCTTGGCGTCGGCATGCTTGGCGACATTGGTGAGCGCCTCGGCGACGACGAAGTAGGCGGTCGCCTCGACCGCAGCGGCAAACCGGCCCACGGCCACGTCGATCTCGACCGGCAGCGGCATCCGGGCGGCGAGCGACTCGACGGCCGCGGGCAGCCCACCCCGCGTGAGCACCGGCGGCAGGATCCCCTGCACGAGCTCGCGGAGCTCGACGTTCGCGCGCTCGGCCTGCTCCAGTGCCTCGGCGACGAGGGCGGGTGCCCCGTCACCGTCTGCCTCGAGCGCCTCGGACGCGAGCTTGAGTGTGATCACCGTATGGACCAGGCGCTGTTGCGCTCCGTCGTGAAGGTCTCGCTCGATCTGTCGGCGAGTCTGGTCCGACGCGGCGACGACGCGCGCCCGAGAGGCGATGAGCTCGGACCTGCTCTCCGCATTCGCGATCGCGGTCCCGGCGAGCTCGGTGAACTCCGCCAATCGCTGCTCGGCGTCCGGAGGAAACTGTTCACGCTCCGTCGCGGCGCCCATCGAGCCCCAGAGCGAGCCCTCGACCACGATCGGGGCCGCTACGGAGCAACGGATCCCCATCCGTCTCAACACCTGAGCGATGAACCCGGAAGCGGCGCTGTCAACGTCGATGCGAGCCGCCTGGCCGGTTCGCATCACCTCGGCCAGCACCATGCCCGGCTGGAGCGGAAGGCGAGTGCCCGCCGGCAGCGGCTCGCTCGCCCTGCCGCTGCTGGCGACGATGCTCACCGTCCCGTCAGGTTCGATCCGCGCGATCATCGTGGCCTGGGCGTCGAGGAGCCGCTCGAGCTCGTCGGCGACGGCTGCGAACACCTCTGCCGCCGGCACGCCCTTCGCGACGAGCGTCGCCACGCGTCGCAGCGCCGCCTGCTCGGCAACAAGCCGCTCCAGCTCGGTCTCGGCCTGCCGGCGCTCGGTCACGTCCCGTGCCACCGCGTACATGACCCTGTCCTCGACCACCGGCGTCGTCGTCCACTCGAGTACCCGAGGCGAGCCGTCCTTGCGGATGTAGCGGTTCTCGAACGACAGCGCCGTCTTTCCCTGACCGATCGCGGCCGCCTCCGCCGCCGTCCGCTCGCGGTCGTCCGGATGGACGAGATCGAGGTACGGTCGCGCGAGAAGCTCGTCCTGCGTGTAGCCGAGAACCTCCTCGACGGCCGGGTTGATGCGCGTGAATTTTCCGTCGAAGTCGGCGACCGTGATCAGGTCCGGAGAGAGCGTGAAGATGCGGTCCAGCTCGTCCTGCGCCCTGGCGCGTCGCGCCGCGTTTACTCGGAGCGCGCCAGCGAGCACGGCGAGGACGAGGCCGGCTGCGAGGATGATCCATGGCAGCACCGCCGCGGCCCCCTTCACCGGTTCCAGCGGCACCGCCACGTCGAATCGCTGTCCCGCCATCGTGAACATGTCGTGGACGGCTTCCGCGCCGATACGCGTTCCGGTGGAGACGCCGCCGATCGTGAGCTCGAGCGCCGCCGTGTCCGTGACCGCCGTCCGCAGCCACAGCTCCGACGCGAACACCACGACGTACCCCGGTTCCACGACACCCCCGGTCAGGCGTGGAGCCAGCCTGACGAGGAAGAGCCCGCTCGTGCCGTCTGTCAGGGTCGCCAGGGGAGTTGCGCCCGCGTCATAGAGCCTGCTCGCACGCGCCAGCGCCGGGGCCATGCCGGATTCGACGCCGAGATCGATCCCGGGCTGCGCCATGGGAGGGATGCGGGACACCAGCGTCGCCGGCAGATACGACGACCGCGATCCGGCGGGCGTGAACCCGCCTCGCCGGTCCCGCGTCACGATGGGGCGGCCGATCCGCTGCTCGTACGCCGCGCGCCGCGAGGCCGGAACCTGCTCGACCCACGCGGCGGCCGGGAATCCGCCCGGGCTGAGCCATCTCGACGTGTTGCGCACGAACTCGTCGCTCGTGACCCCCGGTCCGGCGACGCCCACCATGAACCGGCGCAGCCGCTCGGCGAGGGAGACCCCTTGCTCGACGCGCGCCCGGATCTGCGCCGCCGCGATCGCGGCGCGGTGCTCGGAGTCGCGTCGCGCGTCTCGCTCGCCGAGGAGGCGGGCTCCGATGAAACCCGCAACAGTCAGCGCGAGCACCAACGCCACCGGCGCGATCTGTCGCGGCGTCAGGCCCCAAGGTTTCCGGGACACCGAGACAATTGTGCTCCATCGCAATAGCACGGGGAAGGCGGCTTTGAGCATCGGCGCTCGCTGCGCTAGCGTGACGGCCACTCGATCGAGAGGGTCTGAGTGAAGATCTGGCCGTTCGCGGTTGCGGCCGTTTCGGCGGTTGTTGCTGCGGGGTGCGCCGCCGAGGCCGAACCCCCTCCCGCCCACGGCGGCGGGACCGAGCCGGCTCCCGTCCGGATCGGGGTGGTGCTCAACTACGTCGCGGAGCCCTTCTTCCTCGCGATCTACGAAGGGGCGAGAGCCGAGGCCGCGCAACTCGACGTGCATGCCGCAGTCCGATCGGTCACGAGCAACACCGAGGACGCCGCCCAGGCCGCGCAGGTCCGAGCGCTCGTCGCCGAGCGGAAGGACTGCTATGTGGTCAACCCGATCGCGGGGACGAACCTGGTCGCCGCCTTGCGCGGCGTCAGGCGCCCCATCGTCAACGTCGACAGCCCGGTCGACCCCGCGGCGGCTGAGCGCGCCGGTGTGCGGATCCGCACCTACATCGGAACGGACGACTTCTCGGCCGGCAAGCTCGCAGGTGACCAGATGACCAAGTTGCTCCCCGACGGCGGCGAGGTGGCGCTCGCCGGCGGGCAGGCGCGCAACGTCAACAGCGGCGTCCGCCTGAGCGGATTCGAGCATGGCATCCAGGGATCACGCGTGCGGGTGGTCGCGCGGGTCAATGCCGACTACGACCGCACGGAGGCCGAGATCGCTGCCGGGCGGATCCTTCGCGCGCACCCGCGTCTCTCCGGCTTCTTCGCCGCGAGCGACAGCATGGCCCTGGGCATCGCCGACGCCCTCCGCGCCGTGGGCAAGACCGGCGAGGTCAGGGTGATCGGGATGGACGGTCTCGCCGAAGCGCTCGACGCAGTCCGGGCGGGAGCGATGAGCGCGACCGTCTCCCAGTACCCCTACGTCATGGGGGAGATGGCGGTCGAGGCATGCGCCGCGGCGGCCCGCGGCGCGAAGCTGCCGGCGAGAGTCGACGCGCCGATCGCGCTCCTGACGAAGGACAACGTCGAGCGCGCGATCGCCGCGTTCCCGAAGCCGTTCCAGCCGTACTCCGACCCGTTCGGGCCGCTCCTGCGGGAGCGCGGATGACCGCCTCGTCCGGGCGGCGCAGCGACGCGCTCAGCCGGCCGGCGCCTTCACGCTCGCGATGTAGCCGCGCACGTCGGTGGCCGGCTCCGAGTACGCCTCGCCGAGGGCCGCCTCCATCGCGCTCATGTACTGGTCGGCCCAGCTCGGGAAGTCGTAGTCGATCGCGCGCAGGAACTCGAGCGTGGCCGCCAGCCGGATGTCGGCGATCGAAGGCGAGTCGCCGCCGATGAACCGCTTGCCCTCCAGGAAGAACGCCCGGTAGGCGTCCAGCGGCGCCGCGATCGCGGCCTCGGCGTCCCGCTGCGCCTTCGCCTTCAGCTCCTCGTCGGCCTCGGACGTCGCGACCTCGCCCGGGTACTGCGGGAAGCCGAGCGTCGGGTACGTGGCGCGGGCGACGAGCGGATAGAGCGTGCCGACCAGGTAGAACATCGCGCTGTCGGTCATCGCCCGCTCGCCCGGGTCGGTCGGGTACAGCTCGTCGAGCCCGTGCTTGTTGCAGAGGTACTGCATGATCGCGCAGCTCTCCCACATCGAGCCCTTCGGCAGCCCCGCCTCCTCGAGCATCGGCGTGAGCTGGGCCGGATCCTTGCGCACGAACTCCGGCTCGTCCTTCTTCCCCCACACGTCGATCTCCTCGAAGTCGAGACCCGCGGTCCGCACGAAGATGCGCGCGGTGAGGTTGTTGACGCTCGGCGTCAGGATGCTGAGCGTGTTGTCGGCCATTTGCTCCTCCTCACGAGCTGGGCGTTCTACTGCGATACGGATCCTGCGGTGAGCGGTTGTCCGAGAGCGACGCCTGTGACCGGCTGACGATCGCCTCGATCGCGTCGGCGACGTGGATCGGGGCGATGTGGTGGTCGCCGCGCTCGACCCGGATCCTGTGCGCCTCGAGCAGCACGTCGGCGTGCGTGTGGCCGTGCGGCGGCTCGAAGCGGTACGACGCGAGCTCGATCAGCAGTCCGAGCGGGTCCTCGAAGTAGATCGAGTCCATGAAGCCGCGGTCCTTGACGCCGCTGTGGCGGATCCCGCGCTCGTCGAGCCGCTCGACGGCCTGCAGGAACGTGGCGCGCGAGACCGCGAGCGCGACGTGGTGCACGCAGCCCGGGTCGGTCGAAGTGCGCGCCGGGTCGGCCTCGCGCTCCTCGTTGGTGAAGATCGTGATCAGGCGGCCGTCGCCCGGGTCGAAGTAGAGATGGCTCTCGGACGCGTTGTCGAGGTTCGGCTGCTCGAACACGAACGGCATGCCGAGCACGCCCTCCCAGAAGTCGATCGACGTACGGCGGTCGGCGCCCACGATCGTGATGTGGTGGACGCCCTGTGTCTGGAGCTTTCGCATCAGGCCCGGCGACGCTACGTCGCGCACGCGCGACCGTCAAGCCGCGATCGTCAGACGCCGTTGAGCTCGTCGACGACCGCGAAGAGGTCGCCGCGGCGGTAGAAGTCGACGGCGAGCAGATTCACGCGTGTATCGCGTTCGCGGTCGCAGACGCGCACGCGCCGGAGAAGTGGCTGGGCGGCGTTGACGCGCGTGGCGTTGCTCGGCAGCGGCACCGGGTCGGTGTTGATCCAGTGGTTGATCAGGAACAGCGGGGCGTCGGGCGGCCCGCGGTTGGGGCGGCAGCTCGCCGCGAGGCGGTCCGGGTCGAGCAGCTGCTCCGGCCGGGTGAACGTGAACGGCGTGTCCTCGGTGATGCGGGCGAACGCGGGCTGGTACCAGGGCTGGGCGCCGGCGTGGTTCTCGGCCAGCAGCAGCAGCCGCTCGCCGCGGTCGATCAGGTCGCGCAGCGTCGGCCACGGACCGGTGCTCGGCGGCGTGAACGTGTAGTCGGCCAGGCCCGCGTCCTCGACCGCGCCGGTGAAGTCGGCGGGCGTGACGTAGTCCTGGTTGATCACGACGACGACCTCGCCGGGGTGGGTGACGAGGAAGTCGCGCATGTCGTCGAGTACTTCTCCCAGCGGCGTCGAGCCCAGCTCGCAGAACGTGTGGCACAGGTACATGCCGCGGACGCCGGAGCCGCGGAACCCGAGCCGCCCGCGAAGCCGCTGCGCGGCGGCGATGCTCTCCGGGCTCACCGCATCCTGCTCGACCGCCTGACCGAGCGTGCCGTCGCTGGTGAAGAACGTGCGCGTCCTGCCGTTGGGGAGCCGGTCGGCGTAGTGCGTATCGAACAGCAGCCCGCGGATCCCGTCCTCGAGCTGCGCGCCGATCGGGCGCTCCTGGAGCGCGGCGAACCAGCCGGGGAGCGGCACCGACATCGAGTTGTGCGTAGCGGGCAGCACGACCTCGTCGAGTCGTCGGTCGCACAGGGCGACGTGCCCGTTGCAGCGATCGACGTCGGGCGGCGGCTCGTCGAGCGCGCCGGTGCCGGCGTAGGCGGCCGTCGCCGCGGCGATCAGCGCGGCGGCCGCCGCCGGGACCGCGAGCCAGCGGAGCCGTAGCGCCGGCCGCCGCACGGCGTACTCCGGCGGGGGGCCGAGCGCCCGCAACAGCGCCTCGAGGCCCTTGTAGAGCACGTAGATGCCGACGAGCGTGACCGCGATCAGCAGCGCCTGCGACGGCTCCACGATGACGAACACGCCGACGGCGGCTAGCGCGGCGCCGCGAAGCAGGCGCGCCCACGTCCGCTCCGGCTCGCTCGTCACCACCCGCCACGCGGCGCGCAGCGGCTCCTCGACCTCGATCGGCCGGATCAGCGAGACCGCCGCGGCCGCCACGACCGCGCCGGCGCCCGCGATCAGCCATCCGGCGGTGCGCAGATCGGCGGCGAAAGCGTCCCAGACTGCGCCCGCAGCGGCGTCGTCGCCGTGGTTCACAGCCGCCAGCACGATCGCCTTCGCCACGACCGTTACCAGCACGATCGCGACGCCGGCGGCGCTCACCGCGACGCCGAGGTTCGCCACGGCGCGGCGCCGGTCGGCCGACAGCGCCACCGCCCCGGCGGCGCATGCGAGCGTCAGCGCGGCGAGCAGCCAGGCGATCGCCCGGATCTGCTCCGCGAGCCGGGCGAGGTCGCCGGTGAAGCTGCCGAGGTCGAGGTCGAGCACGCCGGCTGGGCGGTCGGCCTCGAGCTGGGCCGCCAGCTCGGGCTGAAACTGGCGCAGCGCCTCCGTCACGATCACGCCCACGTCGACGAGCGCCAGTGCGAACGTGTCCCTGTCGCGCTGGAACACGGCGCTGTGCGCGTTGATCGCGGCGCGTCTGAACAGCGCGGCGAAGGCGTCCCCGCCGACGATCCCGCCGACCGCCGACGTGATGATCGGCCGGGCGGCGAGCAGATCGGGCTGCGCGCGTAGCAGCAGGTCGTCGGTCACGCGATCGGCGACGAGCCGGCGCACGTCGTCGTCCTGGAGGGCCGCCGTCGCCCGGTTGGCGAACTGGTCGGTGTCGAACAGCGCGCGCCACGTGTAGGCCGCGAGCGCGGTGGCAACGAGCAGGACCGCCGTCGCGACGAGGAGGACCCGGGCGGCCACGCGTCAGAGCCGCTTGGCCAGGTCCCCGTAGAACGTACGCGGCCGGGTCCGGAGCAGCCTGGCCTTGCCGGGCGCGGCGTGGACCTCGAAGGCCGACGCGGTCGGCATCCGCTCGGTCGTCCGCCCGTCGATCTCCACGCTCAGCGGCGCGCTGTCGGGATCCATCTCGACGCTCATCGTCTCGCCGCCGTCGATCACCAGCGAGCGCAGCGGGCTGCCCTGCGTGGCGAGCGGCGTGACGACGATCGCGTCGAGGGTCGGCGAGACGGCCGGGCCGCCGGCCTCGACCGTGTAGGCGGTCGATCCGGTCGGCGACGCGATCACGACGCCGTCGCCCCGCAGCGCGAGCAGCGTCTCGCCGCCGACCTTGATGCGCAGCCGCGCGGTCCCGTTGCCGGGGATCCGCGTGACGACCACGTCGTTGAACGCAACGGCGTGCCGCGGGTGCTCGGTCTGGATCGTGGCCACCAGCGCCGTGCGGTCGTCGATCTGCGCCTCGCCGCGGCTGATCGCGTCGAGCGCCGCCCCGAGGTCCTCGCGACCGACGTCGGCGAGGAACCCGACGTGCCCGAAGTTGACGCCGAGGACCGGGACGTGGTGCGGCGTCGCAAGCTGCAGCGACCGCAGGATGGTGCCGTCGCCGCCCAGCGCGATGATGAGCTCGCAGTCGGCCCCGTCCCCGCTCGGCACGGCGCTCGACCCCAGCTCGACCAACTCGAGGTCGTGCTCGCCTGCCCACGCCTCGATCGCGTACAGCTGCGGCGAACAGTCGCCCTCGGGCGTCACGACCACGCCCACGCACCCGGGCACGAGCCTGAACGGTTCCATGGCCGGAGCCTAGTCATCATGCGCGTCATGACGACATCGGACGAAACGCCGTCGTTCGGCCCCGAGCTGTTCGGCTTCCTCGTCGAGCTGCGCGAGCACAACGACCGCGACTGGTTCGCGACCAACAAGGAGCGCTACGAGACGCACGTGCTGGAGCCCGCGCTCGCGTTCATCGAGGACTTCGGCTACCGGTTGGCGCAGGTCAGCCCGCACTTCCGCGCCGACCCGCGCCGCTCAGGCGGCTCGCTGTTCCGGATCTACCGCGACACGCGCTTCTCGAAGGACAAGTCGCCGTACAAGACCAACACCGGGATGTACTTCCGCCACGCGCGCGGCAAGGACGTCCACGCGCCCGGCTACTACCTGCACCTGGCGCCCGGCGAGGTGTTCGGCGGCGGTGGGATATGGCACCCGGAGACGGCGGCGCTGACCGCCATCCGCCAGGCGATCGTCGACGATCCCGAGCGCTGGAGCCGGGCCAAGCAGCTCGACGGCGGGCTCGAGCTGCGCGGCGACGCGCTCAAGCGCGTGCCGTCCGGGTTCGACAAGGAGCACCCTTACGCCGAGGACCTCAAGCGCACGGACTACTTCGCCTGGGTCAGCCTCGGCGAGGAGGCGGCGACGGCGCCCGGATTCCTCGATCGTTACACGCAGGTCTGCGAGTCGGCCACGCCGCTGATGCGGTTCCTGTGCGGCGCGCTCGACGTCGCGTACTGAGGGCGTACGATCGACGGCGTGATCGGCGGCGCCCACACGATCATCTTCGCGGAGGACGCCGAGCGGGCGCGGGTGTTCCTGCGCGACGTCCTGGAGTTCGACGGAGTCGACGCCGGCGACGGCTGGCTCATCTTCGCGCTGCCGCCGGGCGAGCTGGCGGTCCACCCCGGATCGGGCTGGGGCCGCGGGCCGGGGCAGCACGCGCTGTTCCTGATGTGCCACGACATCGAGGGGACCGTCCGGCAGCTCGAGGCCAAGGGCGTCGAGTTCGTGTCGCCGATCGAGGACGAGGGCTGGGGCCGGATCGCGCGGTTCCTCATCCCCGGCGCGGGCGAGATGGGCCTCTACGAGCCTCGCCACCCGAGTCCGCTGCCCGAATTCGCGGTCAGGGACGACGACTGACGATCAGCGCGTAGCCGAGGCTGCCGCGGGCGATCGCGTCGACCGCCATGCGGGCGAGCGCGGCGGCCTCGCGGACGCGCTCGCGCTGCTCGCCCGGCGGCGCGAGCATGCGCGCGACGCGCAGGCGCGCCTCGACGCGGTCGGCCATCGCGCGCAGCTCGGCGTCGTGCCGCTCGATCGCGGGCGCCTCGCAGCCGGCGTCGCACAGCAGCGCGGCGTACTCGGCGGCGCTGCGGGCATCGGCGACGCAGGCGACGCGCGCCGCGGCGCCGCGCAGCGCGGAGGGGAGGGCGTCGAGGTCGGCGGTGACGTCGGCGATCGCGATCGTCCCGCCGGGCCGCACAACGCGCGTCAGCTCGGCGATCGCCCGCGGCTTGTCGGGGAACGTGCACAGCGAGCACTCCGACAGCGCGACGTCGAAGCTCGCGTCGGGGAGCGGGAGCGCCTCGGCGTCGCCCAGGAGGAAGCTCGCGCGCTCGCCGCCCGCCGCCGCCGTCGCGCGCTCGATCGCGCGGGCGCCGAGGTCGACCCCGACCGTCACACAGCCCCGCTCGCGCGCGAGCAGCAGCGCGGTGGCGCCGCTGCCGCAGGCGACGTCGAGCACGCGTGCGCCAGGCCCGGCGCCGGCGAGCTCCGCGAGCCGCAGCGTCAGCCGCTCGCCGCCCGGGTGCAGCTGGTCGTCGAGCAGCCAGCGGACGGCGTCGCTCTCGTACAGCCGCGCGCAGCAGCCCTTTGGGTCGGTCTCGAGGTCGAGCAGGTCGGGCAGCGCGCCGTTCACGCGGTCGCCGCCGCGGCCAGGTCCGCGCGGACCTGCGCGCGGTAGCCCGCGGCGTTGTACGCGCAGAACGGGATGATCCGGCCGTCGGGGACGATCTCGCCGACGCAGCACTTACGCAGCTTGCCGACGTCGAGCGTCCACTCGTCCTGGAAGTCCTGGGCGACGACCATGAACCCGCGCGCCGCGACCTGCTGCAGCTCTTCGGGCAGCCCGACGCCGCACGCGACGCATTCCAGCCGATCGCCGGTCCGCTCGGTCCCGCCTGCGGCAGAGGCCGAGAACAGCCCGCTGAGCGCGGCCGCGACCTCGAGGTCCGGCACGGCGCGGTTGGTGACGAAGCCCAGGTAGCGGTCGACGTCAACGAGTCGCGGCAGCGGGACGAGGTCCTCGCCGTCGTACAGGGCGTAGGTCGCCGAGCGGCACGTCGGCGAGCAGCACGGCACGGCGACGAAATCGTCCTCGCGGAACCACTCCGGCAGCTGAGCGCAGAGGCCGCGGATCACCTCGACGTTCGTCAACCGGTCGAGCGGGTCGAACGCCGGATGCCGCCCGGTGTGCGTGACCGGTTGGAAGAACACGCCGTTGACGGCCGGATGCGCGACGCCGAAGCGCACGATCGCTCCGAGCTCGTGCTCGTTGATCCGGCGCTCGACGGCGGCCGCGAGCGAGACGCCGACGCCGGCGTCGGCGCAGCGGTCGAGCGCCGCCTGCTTGATCTCCTGCAGGCGCCGCCCGCGGATCGCGAGGTGCGTGGCGTCGTCGAAGCCGTCGAACTGGAGGTAGACGTGCACGCCGAGCGCGGCCAGCGCCGGAGCGAAGCGTGGGTCGCGCGCGAGCCGGATCCCGTTCGTGTTGAGCATCACCAGCGGGATCCCGCGCGCCTTCGCCGCGCCCAGCATGTCGAGGATCTGCGGGTGGATCGACGGCTCGCCGCCCGACAGCTGCACCGCCTCGGGCTCCCCCTCGGCCGCGACGAACGCATCCAGCATCGACTCGACCTGCGCGAGCGAGAGCGAATAGCCGTCGGCCTGGTGGCCGGTGCCCGACTCGGCGAAGCAGACCGGGCAGTCGAGGTTGCAGCCGGTGTTGACCTCGATGATCCCGAGGCACGTGTGCTGCGCGTGCTCGGGGCAGATGCCGCAGTCGCTCGGGCAGCCATGCTCGGTCTCCGTCTGGCGCAGCAGCGGTGACGAGCCGGGCCGGTCGTAGCGCTGCGCTTCGCGCCAGCGTTCGCTGTCGCCGTACGCCAGCGCCTCGATCCTGCCGTGCTCGGGGCACTCGCGGCGCAGGATCACGCGCCCGTCGCGCTCGACCAGCTGGGCATCGAGGCCGGCGCCGCAGTGCGGGCAGATCGAGCGGGTCGCCACCGGCAGCGTGTCGCGCGCTCCCACGCGCCGGAGTATCCCAGCCGCAACCTAAACGGGGACTGTCCCTCTTTAGGTGTAGAACGGGACGATGAGCTTGCCGCTCCGTGCCGCAGTCGCCGGTTCCCTGCTCGCCGCGGGGGGAGCGCTGGTCGCGCGCGCCGGCCTGACGCTCGACATCGGTGTCGGCCGCAGGCTGCGGCCGCTCGGCCCGATCGCGCTCGACATCGCCGCGCCACCCGAGGTCGTGTTCGACGTGATCGCCGCGCCGTACCTGGGCCGGACGCCGCGCGCGCTGGCCAGCAAGCTCGAGGTGATCGAGCGCGGCGCCGACCTGGTGCTCGCGGCGCACTTCACGCCGGTCGCGCCGGGGCTCCGCGTCACGACCGTCGAGACCATCCGGTTCGAGCGGCCGCAGCGCGTCTCGTTCCGGCTCGTCAAGGGGCCGGTCCCGCACGTGCTCGAGCGCTACGAGCTGCGCGCGAGCGAGACCGGAACCGCGTTTGAGTACAGCGGCGAGCTGGGCACCGACCTGTGGGCGCTCGGCGCGGCGTGGGGCGCGGTCGTCGCGCCGTCGTGGGAGCGGACCGTCGCAACGTCGCTCGACGCGATCCGCGCCGAGGCCGAGCGGCGCGCGCACCGCCGGTCGTGACCGCCGCGTCACGTCGCCGCCGCTCGCCGGTGCGGCCGGCTGTAACCGCCGCGGCACGCCGGAGACGGCTCGCCGCGTAGTCTCCCGTCGCCCGAGACGACTCGCCGCGCGGTGTCCCGCCGGTGCGGCCGGCCGTAACCGCCGCGTCACCTGCGCCGGGTATAGGTCCGGGCGTGAGCGACGCGCTGTTCGGCCTCGCGGCAGGGTTCGCCGCCGGTGCGGTGATGACGCACTGGGGGCTGTGCTTCAACCGCGCGCTGCGCCGCGCCGCGTTCGAGCGGCGCCCGACGCTGCTACGCGCGTTCGCGCTTGCGGTCGCAGTGCAGCTGCTGCTGCTCCCGCTCCTGATCGCCGCGGAGGTCGGCGCGCTCGAGCGGAGCGCCGGCGCGGGCGGCCCGGCACTGTTGCCTGTCGCGCAGCTCGCGGGCGGGCTCGTGTTCGGCGCCGGGATGGCGCTTGCCGGCGGCTGCGTGACCGGCATGCTGTGGAAGGCCGGCTCCGGCGCGGTCGCGCTCAGCATCGCGATCGCAGGGTTCGCGGTCGGCGAGCTGCTGATCCGCGGCCCCGGCGACGGAGTGATCGAGCGGCTCGACGACGCGTCGCGGCCGGCCGAGCACGCGCTGCCCGGGCTGCTCGACGCGGCGTACACGCCGGTCGCGCTGGTCGTCGGCGTCGTCGCCCTGGCGGCGCTGCTGGCGCGGCGGCGCGACGGACTGATCGCCGGCGTCGCGCTCGGCGCCGTGGCGGCCGCGGCGTGGCTCGCAGCCGACGCCGCAGGCTACGGCTACGGGCTCGGCTTCGTCGGCGCGGCCGACGGCAGCCGCGCGGCGCTCGAGGCCGGGACCGCGCTCCCGTTCCAGCTCTGGCTCGCCGCCGGAGTGTTCGCGGGCGGAGCGGCGCTGGGCGAGCGGCGGCTGCGCTTCCCCGACCGCGCACGCGCGACGCGCGCCGCCGCGGGCGGCCTGCTGATGGGCGCCGGCGGCAGCCTCGCCCACGGCTGCAACATCGGGCACGGCCTGACCGGGCTCTCGCTGCTGTCGTTCGGGTCGTTGCTGGCGATCGCGGCCATGGCGGTCGGAGCCCTGCTCACGTGGCGTCTCCTGCTCGCGGCGCGCCCCGCCCTGCGCGGCCGCGAGTCGATCCGCGGCGTGATCGTTGCGCCGGCGAACAGCGGGCATTGAAGGGGAGCCCGGATTGCGGGTGCGCTCACTCGGGGCGCCCTACGATGCCGAACGTCGGTGAGCACCCCGTATAGGGCCGGCTCACCGACGTTCGACGTCGGCGCGCGAGCGGACCGGCCGGCCGATCCCGCTCCCTCAATGCCCGCCGTTCGCCGGCGTTGCCTACGACGATGAGATGTCGATGCCGTCACCGACCTCGCTGCTGTGGTCCGGCTCGACGACCGCGAGGAAGCCGGGGACGCTTGGGTCGATCTCGGTGATCAGCGAGACGCGCGACGGCGGACCGCCCTCGGGCGTGTAGGTCACCGCCGGCGTGATCCCGCCGAGGTCGACCTCGCCGAGGTTCTCCTTCGCGGCCAGGATGCCCTCGCGGCTCAGATCGCCGCCAGCGATCGCCTTGCGCAGGATCTCCTCGACGACCTTGCCCTGTGAGTAGGCGAGCGCGAAGTAGATGCTCGGCGGCTGGTCGGGCGCGTACTTCTTCTGGTCGGCGACGAGCTGCTCCATGCCGGCTGCGCCGTCGTCGCCCCACGGGGCGGAGAACGACGTCACGATCGCGCCCTTCAGCGCCGCCGCCACCGGCGTCGGCTCGGCGCCCTTCGTGCCGTCCTTGGTGATCAGCTGCTCGATGTAGGACGGACCCTGAAGGATCCACTGCGGCGTGAAGCCGAGCGTCGCGGCGGTGCCGACGATCGGGCCGGTCGCACTGGGCAGCGCGGTCACGACGACGGCCTCGGCGCCCGCGGCCTTGAGCTTCTGCACCTGGGCGGTGAAGTCGGTGTCGCCGGCCTTGTAGGACTGCTGTCCGGCGTCCTCGAAACCGAGCGATTCCTTGGCCGCCTCGAAGCCGCGCAGGCCGTCGGCGCCGTACTCGTCGTTCTGGTAGATGATCCCGATCTTCAGCTTCTTCGCGCCGCCGTCGGTGACGTAGTCGAGCGCGTTGGCGACGTCGATGCTGTACGGCGTGCCGACGGGCGCCACCGTCGGGTCGGTGCCCCAGATCGAGTCGAACGACGCCGGCACGGTCACGAGCTTCTCGCGCTGGAACTGCGGCTGGATCGCCTTCGTCGTCGGGCTGCCGAACGAGTTGAGGATCGCGATGTCGCCCTTGAGCGAGTTGAACGCCTGGACGTGCTGCTGCGGCTGATAGCCGGTGTCCTCGACCGCGAGGTCGATCTTCCAGCCGTCGATGCCGCCGCGCGCGTTGAGCGCGTCGAAGTACGCCTTGTGCCCGGCGGCGACCGGCTTGCCGAGCGCGGCGGCCGGACCGCTGAGCGCGTTCAGGTCGCCGACGCGGATCGTCTTCGCCGCCGCGTCGACGCCCGGCCCGGCCTTGACCGAGCCCTCCGACGCTGCGGCCGACGTCTCGTTGGCGTCGCCGGTCCCGCACGCGCCGACTGTCAGGCCGGCCGCCACCGCGGCGGCGGCGGCCAGGATGGACCGTCTCATGAGTGAGCCTCCTCTGGTTTGCTTGTGCCCGCCGACGAAGTCGGCTGGGTAGACACCGACAGCCGGACGGCACGTGCCTGCAGGCGCCGCAGCGGTCCGGCACGCTGGGCGAGTCCCACGAGCCCCCGGGGCTCGAGGACGAGGAAGACGACGATCAGCAGCCCGTAGGCGATCGACGAGAGATCGCCGACGGAGACGCCGGCCGCGCCGTCCTCGGGAAGGAACGGCAGGTTCTTCAGCAGCGTCGGCAGCGCGAAGACGACGGCCGACCCGAGCAGCGGCCCGGCCACCGTCCCCATGCCGCCGATGATCACCGCGGCCACGAACTCGATCGAGAGCAGCAGGCTCCACTCGCCGGGCTGCGCGAAGCTCAGGTACGAGGCGTACAACGCGCCGCTGATGCCGGCCAGGAACGCCGACGCTGTGAACGCGGCGATCTTGACCCGCCGCACGTCGACGCCCATCACGGCGGCGGCGATCTCGCGCTCGCGCACTGCCACCATCGCCCGCCCGGTGCGGGTGCGCCGCACGTTCCACGCGAACGCGGTGGCGCCGGCGAGCAGGATCAGCGCGAGGTAGTAGTAGAGGCCGTTGTGGTCGATCTGGGCGCCGCCGACGCTCAGCACCTGGCCGGGCGAGAAGTCGAACGGCCCGATCACCACGGGCGGGAACGTGCGGCCCTGCGGCCCGCCGGTCAGCGACTCGGCGTTGAAGAAGTAGTGCTGGCCGATGAAGACCAGGCTCAGCGTCACGATCGCCAGGTAGAGGCCGCGCAGCCGCAGCGCCACCGGGCCGACGAGCGCGCCGCACACACCGGCGACGACGCCGGCCGCCGGGATCCACAGCGCGGCGCTCCAGCCCAGGTCCTCGCCCAGCTTGGCGCCGGTGTAGGCGCCGGCCGCGAGGAAGAACGCGTGCCCGAGCGAGATCTGCCCGGCGTAGCCGGTGAGGATGTTCAGCCCGGTCGCGCCGATCGCGGCGATCACCACGAACGTCGCCGTCGTCAGCGCCGACGTCCCGAGCTGGAACGGCAGCACGAGCGCGATCAGGACGATCGCGATCAGCATCGCTCGGCCACGCATCACACGCGCTCCGCCGGGCGGGTGCCGAACAGGCCGTACGGCCTGACCAGCAGGATCGCGATCATCGCGATGTAGGGCGCGACCGCGTAGAAGTTCGTGCCGAGCGAGTCTGGCGCGTAGCCGGACGTGAGCACCTCGACGACGCCGATCGTCACGCCGCCCACGACCGCGCCGACGGGCGAGCCGAGGCCGCCGAGCACGATCGCCGGGAACGCGCGCAGCGCGGCGTCCCCGAGCGTCGGCTGGGGCGCGCCCGGGAAGCCGGCGAGGAAGAGCCCGCCCAGCGTCGCGAGCGCACCGGCCATCGCCCAGGTGCCCGCGTGCACGCGGCGCACGGGGACGCCGACCGACAGCGTCGCCTCCTCGTCGGCGGCGGTCGCCTGCATCGCCAGGCCCCAGCGCGTGTAGCGGTCGAACGCGAAGTACGCGGCGAGCGCCACGACCGTGACGGCGATCCCCCACACCTTGACGGTGTTGATCGTCACGCCGCCGAGCTCGAACGCCGACGAGCCCCACGGGTCGCCGAGCAGGCGCGGGTCGGGGCCGAACACGGCCTCGACGCCGCTCGTGACCGCGATCCCGATGCCGATCGTGATCATCACGATCACGAACGTCGGCCGGCCGGCGACGCGGCGCAGGACCAGCCCGTGCATGCCGGCGCCGGCGAGCGCGAGCATCGCCGTGGCGGCGAGCACCGCGAGCCCGAACGCGAGCCCGACGTCGACCGCGAGCCACGAGATCGCGTAGGCGCCGAGCAGCAGCATCGCGCCCTGCGCGAAGTTGATCACCCCGCTGGAGCGGTACACGACCACGAACCCGAGTGCCACGAGCGCGTACGTCGAGCCCAGCGAGACACCCTGGAACAGCAACTGCAGGAACTCACTCATGCTGCGACCTCCTCTCCCAGATAGGCGCGGATGACCCGCTCGTCGGACTGGATCTCGGAAGGCGTGCCGAGTGCGATCGGCGCGCCGAAGTCGAGGACGAGGACGCGGTCGGCGATCCCCATGACCATCCCCATGTCGTGCTCGACCAGCAGCACGGTCACGTCGCGCTCGTCGCGCAGCCGGCGCACGACGCCGGCGATCTCGGAGCGCTCGTCGGCGGTCATGCCCGCGACCGGCTCGTCGAGCAGCATCAGGCTCGGCTCCATCGCCAGGCAGCGCGCGAGCTCGACCCGCTTGCGGTGCCCGTACGGGAGCAGCTGCACGTCGGTGCCGGCATGTCCGGCGAGGCCGACGAACTCGAGCGCGTCCAGCGCCGCGGCGCGGTGCCGGCGCTCCTCGCGGCGTCCGCCGCCGAGGCCGCTGCGCAGCACGCCGGCGCGCATCAGGTGATGGCGGCCGAGCAGCACGTTCTCGAGCGCGCTGAGATGCGCGATCACGCCGAGGTTCTGGAAGCTGCGCGCGACGCCCGTGCGAGCGAGCTGGTCGGTCCGCAGCGCGAGGAAGTCGCGGCCGTCGAGGCGCACGCTCCCCGCGTCCGGCTCATACACGCGCGAGAGCGCGTTGAACAGCGAGCTCTTGCCGGCGCCGTTGGGGCCGATCACGGCGAACAGCTCGCCGCGCCCCACGTCGAAGCTCGACGTCCTCGAACGCGGTGATCGCGCCGAAGCGGAGCGTGAGGTCGCGGACCTCGAGCATGGTCACGCGACCTCCTCGGCGACGAGCGCGTGGCCGCTCGCGGTCCCGAGGTACGACGCGCGCACGGCGTCGTCGAGCAACAGCTCACTCGTCGGACCGCTCGTGACCAGCCGGCCGCTCTCCAGCAGGTGGGCGTGCTGCGTGACGCGCAGCGCGAGCGTCGTGCTCTGGTCGGCCAGCAGAATCGCCGTGCCGGCGGCCGCGATGCTGCGCAGCGCCTCGCCGATCTCGGCGACGACGATCGGCGCGAGCCCGAGCGAGGGCTCGTCGAGCAGCAGCAGCCGCGGCTGAGCCATCAGCGCGCGGCCGATCGCCAGCATCTGCTGCTGGCCGCCGCTGAGCAGCCCGGCGCGCTGGTCGACGCGCTCGCGCAGGATCGGGAACAGCTCGAAGACCTCGTCGCGCACGCGCCGTTCGCGGCCGCGATCGCGGGCCGCGAACGCGCCGAGGCGCAGGTTCTGCCCGACGGTCAGCTCGCCGAACACGCGCCGCCCCTCGAGCGTCTGGGCGATCCCGGCGGCCACGAGCCGCGCCGCGTCGGCGCGCCGGGTGGAGCGCCCGTCGAAGCGGATGTCGCCGGCCGCGACGGCGCCGCCGTGGTAGCCGAGCAGGCCGCCGCCGGCGCGCAGGAGCGTCGTCTTGCCGGCGCCGTTGGCGCCGAGCAGCGCGACCGCCTCGCCGGCGCCGACGTCGAGCGAGACGCCGTCGAGCGCGAGCACCGCACCGCCGTAGCGGACCGTCACGTCCTGCACCTCGAGCAGGCCCATCCGATCTCCTCCTCTCCCCGTCGCGCGGATCGCGACGAGGACGGCAAGCTATGGCCGCTCGCCGGGCCGGACCTCGGCATCGGCGCCTGAACTTCGGCGGCGGATCGTTGTCGGCCGGTGACAACCAGGCGACCCCGTTGTGCGCGGGCGACAACCACCGCCGGCGCGGATCGGCAGCGGAGCACGATGCGCCCGCACCCGGCCGCACATAGCGTCGCGCGCATGAACCTTGCGACGAATCTGATCGAGACGGCGCACCGGCGCGCAGACGCGGAGGCACTGCGCCGTGGCGGCCGCCGCGTCGACTACGGGGAGCTCGACCGCGCGAGCGCACATGTCGCCGCGCGGCTCCTCGCCGAGGGCATCGGCCCGGGCGACCGCGTGGGGCTGATGGCGCCGAACGTGCCGGAGTTCGTCGCCGCCTACTACGGGATCCTGCGCATGGGCGCGGTCGTCGTCCCGCTCGACACCGAGCTCAAGCGCGACGAGCTGCGCGTCACACTCGCCGACGCCGGCGTGGCGCTGCTGATCTCATGGCGCGAGCTGCGCGCCACGGGCGAGGTGCCGACGTGGCTCGCGGCGCCGGGCTCGTTCTTCGACGAGGGCGTGCCTGCGGCTGCGCCGGCCGGCGCCGCGGAGCGGGCGTCCGGCGACACCGCCGTGATCCTCTACACGTCGGGCACCTCCGGACAGCCGCGCGGCGCCGAGCTCACCCACGCAAACCTCGCGCACAACGCGCGCGTGACGTCGGAGCTGTTCGGCTTCGGTCCCGACGACGCGGTGCTCGCCGCGCTGCCGCTCGGCCACGCCTTCGGCCAGACGTGCACGCTGAACGCGGCGATGATGGCCGGAGCGACGGTCGTGCTCGTCTCGCGGTTCGAGTGGAGCGCCGGTGTCACCGTGCTCGTCGGCGTGCCGTCCATGTACGCCGCACTGCTCGCGGACGCGGGCGGTGCGGCTACGCCGCGCATGTGCATCTCGGGCGGCGCCCCGCTGGCCCCGGAGCTGATCGACGCCTGGGAGGAGACGTTCGGCACCCCGCTGCTCGAGGGCTACGGACTCACGGAGACCTCCCCGGTCGCGTCGTTCACCCGTCCCGACGCGCCGCGCAAGCCGGGCTCGATCGGCACGCCGATCGAGGGCGTCGAGATGCGACTGCGCGACGTCTCGCCCGAGGGCGTCGGCGAGATCGTGATCCGCGGGCCCAACGTGATGAAGGGCTACTGGAACCGCCCCGACGAGACCCGCGCCGTGCTGTCCGACGACGGCTGGCTGCGCACGGGCGACCTGGCGCGCGTCGACGATGACGGCGCGTTCTGGATCGTCGGCCGCGCGAAGGACCTGATCATCCGCGACGGCCGCAATGTCCATCCGCGCGAGATCGAGGACGTGCTGCACGGCCATCCCGACGTGCGCGAGGCGGCCGTCGTCGGCATCCCCGACCCGCTGCTCGGCGAGGAGGTCGTCGCCTGCGTGGTCGTGCGACGCGGCGCGGCGGTGACCGAGGAGGACCTGCGCGAGTACGTGCGAGAGCGCGTCGCCGAATTCAAGTACCCGCGGCGCGTATGGTTCGTCGCGGCCCTGCCGCGCAGCCGCACCGGCAAGCTGCTCAAGCGGGCCATCGTGATCCCGAGTCACATCGCCACGCTGCGGGAGATCGCCGCGTGAGCACCATGGCCGCCATCGACCTTCCGCACAGTTCCGACCCGCTCGCCGACCTCGTCGAGTCGCTCCGGTCGCGCAGCGACGTCGTGATCGACAAGGGCGTCCAGCGGATCCGGACCGAGATCCCCGAGTACCGGGCGATCACGGATCCGGCGTTCGTAGCCGACGTGCGCGAGCACGTCGCCATGCATCACGAGGCGATGATGCGCAGCGTCGCCGCCGGTCACCCGGTCGACCGCGACGAGCTGAGCTTCATGCGCACGCGCGCCACGCGGCGCGTCGGGCGCATCCCGCTCGCGGCGTTCATGCAGGCGTTCCGCATCTACCAGGAGGAGTTCTGGGAAGCGCTGCAGGCCGGCGCCGACGACGAGGCCTCGCGCACCAGCCTCATGGGGGCCGCGGGGACGATCATCCGCTACATCAACCTCGCCGCCGCGGAGGCGGCCGACGTCTACCTCGAGGCGGAGCGGCTCCTGCACGCGCAGGGCGAGCGCGTCCGGCGCGACCTGCTCGAGGACCTGCTCGCCGGCCGCCAGCCGGCCCCCGGCCCGAAGCTGACCGCCGCGCGCGCCGCCGGGCTGGTCCCGGCGACCGCCTGCATCGTGGTCGCGGCGCAGCCGCTCGACCCGCCCCACGACGAGCGCCAGCTGCGGTCCGCGGCCGTCGCGCTCACCCGTGCCGTCGGTTCCGCTGTCGCGCCGCTCGGCGTCGTCCGGCACGAGGAGGTCGTGGTCGTCGCGACGGCCGACCGCCCGATCGAGGCGCTGATCGACGGCCTCGAGACCGCCCAGGATCAGCTCGTCCGCGAGGGGATCCGGCTCGCGATCGGCGTCAGCACGGTCCAGGACGGCCTCGACCGGATGCCCGAGGCCTACGCTGAGGCCGTGTCCGCGCTGGAGCGCGTGCGCGCCTCGGGCGGCGTCGTCGCGCTGCCGGCGCTCAGCGCGTTCGACTGCCTGGCGCTGTTCGGCCCCGACACCGCCCGCCGGCGCATCCCGCCGGCCGTGCGCCAGTTCGTGCTCGACGACCTCGCCGAGGACCGCGTGCTCACGACGACGCTGCTCGAGTACGTCGCCTCGGACTTCAACACGAAGGTCGCCGCCGAGCGCCTGTTCGTGCACCCGAACACCGCGCGCTACCGGCTGGGCAAGATCGAGGAGCGCACCGGCTGCGATCTGCGCCACGTCGCCGACGTGCTGGACCTGCTGATCGCACTGCGCGTGTATGGCGAATGACACCACGCGAGCGCGAGAGCATCGACCCCGAGGTGGACGCGGTCAGTCTCATGCCCGAGCTGACCGGGCGCGCCTGGGTCGCCTCGCTCAAGCGCACGGTCGCGGAGTTCAAGGATGACGACCTGCTCGACTGGGTCGCGGCGCTTGAGCAGCGTGCTCCACGGCACGTGCAGCTGGACCTGCCCTTGTCGGGAGGGATCGTCCATCTCGCCAGGGGCGGATTCGTCGCGCGCGCGCCGGCCCCTGCCGGTCAGGCGGCTTCGCTGTTCGTTGTGCGGGCGAGGACTTGCGCGATGCGGACGGTGACCAGCAGTGTCTCGTGGATCACCTGTCGCCAGGTGAACCGGACCACCGTGTACCCGTGGGCCTGCAATGTGGCGTCGCGGGCGCGGTCTGACTCGAACGCGCGCCGGTGGCCGTGGGTGCTCCAGCCGTCGGTCTCGACGATGAGTTTGTGGTCGGGCCAGCAGAAGTCGAGGGTGAAGCCGAGCAGCTCGTAGCCGCTGATCGGGCGCGGGAGCTTGGCTTTCCTGAGTGCCGGCAGCAGGGCGCGTTCGAGCTCGCTGCGGGTCGGCTCGGCATGGTCGTCTTCGCTACGCGGGATCAGCTTGAGCACCAGTGCCTCGGCGCGGGCGCGGTCGCGCTGGGTGCCGGTTAGCTGCGTGATCGTCTGCAACGGGCTGGTCGTTTGCAGGCCTTGGTGGAAGGTGACCTCGAGTCGTTTTGCCTGGTGCACTCGGAGGTTTGTGCGCCTTCGCGGCACGCGACCGGTGACCGTGACGTCGGGGAACTGCGGCATTGAGGGGATGAGCTTCCAGTGGTAGGCGGCGGTCCGGTGCGAGAGCGCCGCGCCGGGGCCGGCGGCGTCAGCGCGGCGATCATCCGGCCGCGGTCGCTGCATGGCTTCGTGGCCGACCGCGTAGACGCCCCGGTGGATGCGGATCAGCCGCCCGCTCCTCACGCGGTGCTTGATCGCGCCGCGCGTGATGCCGAGCGCGAGTAGCTGCTCGACGCCGACCACGCCGGCCTGCGTCGTCGCCAGCCGAGCGACCAAAACGTCGATCCCGGGCGCCTCACCGGCCGCCGCTCGACGTTGTGGTCCTACAGCGACCAAAACGTCGAGCGGGACCGGAATCGGGCCGGAATATCGACGTTTTGGTCGCACACGCCGACGATCACACGCGCAGCCCGCCAAACCCGCCCAGGGCACAAACCCATCACTCCCTAAATGCGCAGTTCAAACGAACCCACGCACACGCGTCACAGCGTCAGCGCCGCGCGAGCTGACTGCTGGGCATCGGGCTCGTGGCCGCGATCCGGTCGGCGTCCGGCTACGTCGGGGCGTTCAGGCGCCTCGAACGCCGTCTACGAGGTAGACGAGGGCCGCCCGTACTGGAAGCTGCGCCCGCTGCAGATCGCGCTGACGATCGCCGCCGTGCTGTCGATCTCGCTGAGCGCCTTTTCCGTGGCGCTCACCGGCGCCGTCGCCGAGTCGGCCGGCGACGTGCTCGGGATCGGCGGCGCGACGGTGACCGCATGAACATCTTCAAGTGGCCCGTGCTGCTGATCATCACCTCGCTGATCGTCGCGGTGCTCTACTGGGCGACCCCGAACGTCAAGCAGCAGTTCCATCATCTGATCTCACCCGGCAGCGTGCTGGCGCTGCTCATCTGGATGGCCGTGCGCGGTCGAGCGGCTGCGCGACACGAGCGCCTAGTTCCGATCGGTAAGCCGACGGAACAAGGCTCCTGACGCCTACGTCATTCCGGGGCGTGGCAGGAAACCACGGAAAGGAGCCACGCATGAGGAAACTTCGCGGTACCGCGCTGCTCGGCGTCCTCGCGCTCGCCTCGATCGGGGCGACGCTGATGGTCACCGCTGCTTCCGCAGCCGCTCGCCCCGTCACGTTCGAATGGGTGTTCAAGAACGTGGAGACCGGCCGCTGTCTGGGCTGGGACGACGGCGAGAGGGTCTACTCCGCACCTTGCAAGCGCCTTGCGGACACGACGTGGAAGGTGTCCACATGGCGCGACGGCACATACCAGCTACGCCCGAAGTACCACCCGGGCCGCTGCTTGGACGACAGCCGCTTCGGGCTGCGCACGTTCCAGCCGTGCTGGCCGGGGCGGTCGCCCCTTTCCCGCTTCCAGAGTTGGGACTGGAGGTACAACGGCGACGGCTACAGCAAGGCCTGGCAGAACTGGTTCAACCAGGAGACCGAGAACTGCCTGGACGACAGCCGGCTCGGGCTGCGGATGTTCCCGTGCAACCGGTCGCGCTTCCAGAGCTGGGAGACGATTCCGCCCTACGAGCTCTGAGCGCGGCGGGCGGATTGCGCGAGCCGGTCGGCCTCGCGGCGCCTGCGCTCCGCGTAGATCTGCAACTGCTCCTCGGCCTCTTCACGCAGCCGCTCGGCCGCTTCCGCGGCCTCGGCGCGCGCCGCCGCGACCAGTCGCTCACCGGCGCCGCGCGCCTCAGCCTGGATGCGTTCGGCCTCGGCGCCGGCTTCGGCGACGATCGCGTCCGCGCGCGTCTGCGCGGCCTGTACGACCTCGGCGGCGGCGGCCTCGGCGCGCGTCTCATCGAGCAGTTGCGCTCGCTGCGCCTCGGCGTCCGCCCGGATCGCGGCCGCCTGCTCGTGTGCGTCGGCCAGCGACCGCTCGGCCGCCTGCTTGTCGGCGTCGGCCAGGCGCCGGGCGCCCTCGAGCGTCGCCTCGGCCTCGAGTCGGGCGCCCTCGATCACGCGCGCCATGTCGGCCTCCTTGCCGGCGACGGCGCGCTCGCGTGCTTGAAGCTGCGCGCGTTCGCGCGTGAAGGCCTGGCCGGCGTCTGTGCTGGTGAACCACTGGCTGACCAGCTCCAGGTGCCGGTCGACCTCGTCGGGGTCGTAGCCGCGGAGCGCTCGGGTGAAGCTGCGCTGGACCACGAACATCGACAGCGACTGCCCTCTGGCGGACATGCCGGGCAGTTTTGCACGCGCTGGTGCGTGGATAGCATCGCGGCGGTGACGAGCGCAGCCGTGACCGACGGCGATCGTCTGGTCGAAGTGGAGCCGGCCCGCTGGGATGCGGTGCTGGGAGCGGCCGGCGTGACCGACGTGTACTACTCCCGCGGGTTCCTGGAGGCCTCGGCGGTTCTGGTCGACGGCGACCCCGTGCTGCTGGAGCTTCCGGGCGAGCGCGGCACCGTGCTGTTCGCGTGTCTGCTGCGGCGCGACCCGCCTGACGTGGTCACCCCGTACGGCTATGGCGGCCCGGTGGGCGCGGGCGCCGACCCACCCCTCGAGCGGTTCCCCGCGGCGTATGAGGCGTGGTGCCGCGCCCGCGGCGCGGTTTCGAGCTTTGTCGTCTTCCACCCGCTGAACGGCAGCGCCGACTCGCCGGCGAGCGCGATGTTCCGCCGCTTTCCGCTGGGCGCCACGGTCGCGTGGCCACTCACCGGGCGCGATCTGTTCGATGGGATGCACAGGCACCACCGGCGGCTGGTCCGGCGGGCGCAGGACGAAGGGCTCGAGGTCACGATCGATCCGGCGCCCACCGAGCTCGATCCGTTCGTCGCGCTGTACGAGGACACGATGCGCCGGGTGCAGGCGTCGCCGTTCTACTTCTTCCCCCCGGACTACTGGCGGGCGTTGTTGTCCGGCGTTGCGCTGGTGCGGGTCGACGTCCGCCAAGGCGGCCGGCTGCTCGCCGGCGTGCTCGCGATGGGCAGGCCGCCGTGGCTGCATTACCACCTCGGCGCCGGCAGCGAGGCGGACCGCCGCGTGGGTGCAAGCCACCTTGCGCTCTACCGGCTCGCGGCGTGGGGCCGGGCGCAAGGGTTCGAGACGCTGCATCTCGGCGGAGGCGTCGGCGGCCGTGCCGACTCGCTGTTCGAGTACAAGCTGCGCTTTGCGCCCGACGGGCGCGTCGGCGTGGCGATCGGCAAGGCCGTCCACGACACCGGTCGCTACCTACGGCTCGCGGGTGCCGATGCGGTCGACTGGGACGGCTTCTTCCCGGCCTACCGCGAGCCCTACTGAGCGCGCTTGACCGGGTCTCGCAGCCGACGCCGCAACGCGAGGCCCAGCTCGCGCCCGCGCTCTTGCACGAGCCGCAGGCGCAGGAAGTTGACGTTGCGCATGAGCTCGTTGTGGTAGCGGAACCAGCGCTGCTGCAGCGGTGACGGGTCGCTCGCTGGCGCGGCGGCGACGTCGTAGCCGTGGCGGGCGAGCTCAGGCCCCGCGAGCGCGGCGAACAGGCGCTGGTCGCGCAGCGGCATCTCACGCTGCCAGCGGCCGACGGCGTGCGTGTTCACCCCGTCGAAGATCGTCGGAAACCATGACGCCTGCTCGGGCACGATCTTCGATCGGTCGGCGCGTTCGAGGGCGAGCATCTCCGGCACGTAGGTGAGCGCGAGGAACTCGCAGATCCGCGGGACCTCGCGCTCGGGGTCTCGGGCGAGGTCCTCATAGCGGACGCTGAGGACCGCGTCAGGGTGCTCCAGCTGCGCCCGCTCGCCGGCGCGGATGCCGCGCGCCCACCACTGCGCCGCCGCCCAGGCGTTGTTCGGGCCGAACGGCATCCGCCGCAGTGAGAGGGCGACGTCGCGCCCATCCCGTACCAGGACGACGAAGCGCGCCCGCGGCCAGACGCGCAGCAGATCGTCGACGTGGTGCACGTAGTGCGGTGTCTTGTCGCCCCAACGGGACTTGCCGTGGCGGGCGGCGTAGGCCTTGAACGGCGCCTCTGCGATGAACCGGTACGCATCCTGCGCCCCTAGGCCCGGCGGCACCGACGGCGGCGCGCCGGGCAGTTGCCACAGCCGCACCTTCGGGTGGTTCCAGACCTGCTCCATCAACGCGACGCCCGGGACCCCCTGATCGAAGTCGGTGAGGAACATCGACTCCGGCGGGATCGCGACGTCGGGTCCGCGATCGAGGATCAGCCGCAGCATCGTCGTCCCGGAGCGGTCGTTGCCGACGATGAAGAACGGATCGCCGGCTGCCGCAGGCATCGGCGGCCATCATGACAGTGGGTCCGCGGCTCACGACGCGGCGGCCTCGACGGGCACCTCGATCGCGCGCTTGAGGATCTTGCCCGTCGCGCCCTTCGGCAGCTCGTCGACGAACCAGACGCGGCGCGGGTACTTGTAGGCGGCGACCTGTGAGCGGACGAACTCGCGCACGTCGGACTCGCTGGCGTCGGCGCCGGCCTTCAGCGCGATCGCGGCGCCGACCTCCTCGCCCAGCTCGGCGTGCGGGATGCCGACCACGGCAGCCTCGCGCACGGCCGGGTGCTCGTAGAGCACCTCCTCGATCTCGCGCGGGTAGACGTTGTACCCGCCGCGGATGATCAGCTCCTTCTTGCGGTCGACGATGAAGTAGCAGCCGTCCTCGTCGACGCGCGCGAGGTCGCCGCTGCGGAACCAGCCGTCGGCGTCGATCGCCTGGGCGGTGGCGTCCGGGTTGCGCCAGTAGCCCTTCATCACGTTGTGCCCCCGGATCGCGATCTCTCCCACGCCCTCGGGCGAGGGGTCCAGCAGCCGCATCTCGACGCCGTCGACGGGCGTACCGATCGAGCCCGGCTTGCGGAGGCCGTCGGCGCGGTTGAACGACGCCACCGGCGAGGTCTCCGACAGGCCGTAGCCCTCCAGCACGACGCAGTCGAACGCCGCCTCGAAGCCGTGCAGGACCTCGAGCGGGAGTGCCGCGCCGCCCGAGACGCAGACCCGGAGCGAGGACATGTCGCGACCGTCGCGGTCCGCATCGTTGAGCAGCGCTGCGTACATCGTCGGCACGCCCTCGAACACCGTCACGCCGCGCCGCTCGACCAGATCGAGCACGTCGCCGGGGACGAAGCGCGGCAGCAGCGCCAGGCACGCCCCGGCGGCGACCGCGAGATTGAGCCCGACCGTCTGCCCGAACGAGTGGAACAGCGGCAGGGCGCCGAGAACCACGTCGTCTCGCTCGATCGAGAGCAGGTCGAGCATCACGCCGACGTTCGTCGCGAGGTTGCGGTGCGTCAGCTCGGCGCCCTTCGGCTTGCCGGTGGTGCCCGACGTGTACAGGATCACTGCCGTGTCGGAGTCGTCGCGGTCGGCCACGCCGGAGTACGGCTCGGCGTCGCCCGGCAGCGCGGCCGCGTCGTCGAGCACGAACGACGCGCCCGAGTCCGACACGTAGTGGTCGACCTCGCGCGGCTTCAGGAGCGGGTTCATCGGCACGACGGCGCCACCCATCCGCAGCACGCCGTAGTACGCCATCGCGAACTGCGGGACGTTCGGCAGCATCACGCCGACGCGGTCGCCCGGGCGAAGCCCGCGAGCCGTGAGCATGCCGGCGACGCGCGCGCTCGCCGCGTCGAGATCGCGGTAGCTCAGCTCCGCGTCACCGAGCGCCAGTGCTGTACGCGCGCCGTCCCTGCGAGCGGTGGAGGTGAGGTGGGTAGCCAGGTTCATGGTCTCGGCAACCTATGTCCGCGCCCGCCGGGATTGAATGGCGCGGAGCGCCAAAGACCGCCCCCGGAACGTTGGTGGCAGCCGACAACTCGCAATCTCGAAGCTGCTACGGTCGTGCTAGCGCAATGACCGCTCCCACGAGTGACTTCGACCAGACTCCAGAGACGGCACGCGGGCGAGCGCTGTACCAGCTCCTGCTGACCGTCCACGCCCACATCCGCCGCGACCTCGAGCTCGTCCAGCAGCTCGCGGTCGACGTGCGCGACGGGCTCGCGGCAGACCGGATGCGTGAGCAGTTGCTCGAGCTCAAGCGCGGCGGCATGCTCTGGCAGCTGCAGGTCGGCTGCCTGCGCTACTGCAGCCTCGTCCACCTTCACCACCGCCTGGAGGACCGTGACTTCTTCGCTGAGTTGCTCGACACGAATCCCGCCATCGCGCCTGTGGTCGAGCGGCTCCGGGCCGACCACCGCCGCGTCTCCGACGACCTCGACGACGTCGAGGCGGCGGCCCGCGCGCTCGAGCGCGACGACGGCCGGCCGGCGCGCGACGCCGTCGTCGACGCGTTGCACGCGCTCGAGCGCAACCTGCTCGCCCACCTCGAGTACGAGGAGCTGAGCGTCGAGGCCACGGTTCGCAGGCTGCCGTAACGCGGGGCCTCTATCCTGCTGCGGACGCTCGCGCGCGAGCGGCGCTGCTCATGGGGGAAGTCCTAGAACTGCTTGTCCATCTGGACCATGACGCGATCCGCGTGACCGACGAGCTGCGCTGGGGCCCGGCCACCGCGATGTTCGTGCTCGTGTCGGCGTGGTGGGTCAAGGGACCGTTCCTCGTCGCACTGGCGGTCGGCTCCGACCTCGGCAACCGGCGGCGCTATCCGCTCGTGGCGCTGGCCGCCACCGCAAGCTTCCTCGTCGCGACCGGGCTGAACGCGCTGATCAAGCCGATCGTGGACCGCAGCCGCCCGCCCGAGGCGATCGGCCTCGACGCTCTCGTCGGCGTGCCGGCGTCGGCCTCGTTCCCGTCCGGTCACGCGATGACCGCGTGCGCAACCGCCGGGGCGGTCGCGGTGCTGGCGCCGCGCCTGCGCTGGTGGGTGCTCGGTCTCGCCGCGGCGATCACGCTGTCGCGCGTGTACCTGGGCGTGCACTTCTGGCTCGATGTCCTGGTCGGGGCCGCGCTCGGGCTCGCGATCGGCGGGCTGGCCGCCGCGGCGATCAGGCCGCTGCTGCGCCGGGAGCTGGGCTGGCGCGTCCCGACGCCTCCTTGGCGCCGCCCCCCGCCGGGATCAGACGCCCCGCACGCATCAGGCTGACCGTGAACAGGCCGACCTCCCAGCCGAGGATCGCGCCCACCACGACGTCCAGCGGGTAGTGGGCGCCGAACAGCACGCGGGTGACCGCGACCGCGGCGAGGTAGGTGAAGAGCACGGGACGGAGCCTCGGTGCCATCGCCGCGGCCGTCGCGACCAGCGCCGTCGTCACGATCAGATGTCCCGACGGGAACGACGGGATGTGGCTCCAGTGGCGGCCGTGGCTGCGCAGCACCTCGGCGCCCAGCGCCTCCTCGGGCCGCGGACGGTCGACACCGAGCTGGATCACCTCGAGGACGAGATCGCTGAACACGCCGGCAAACGCCATCGCGAGCAGCGCGCCCAACGCGAATCGCGGCCGGCGCGAGGCGGCCAGCACCGCGAGCGTCGCCGCGCCGGCCAGCAGCAGGTAGTTCCTGCTGTGCGGGTCGATCGCCTGGTAGAGCCACTCCGGCCCGTCGCCGAGCCCGTTGACGGCGAGGAACATCCGCTCGTCGAAGCCCGACAACAGCGGCAGCGCAGCCGCCACGGCCCAGGCCAGCAGCACGCCGAGCCCCAGCCGCGGCCCCCACTCGCGCGCGACGTCGGCGAGCGCGGACGCGGGGGCGGCCGGCGCCACGGTCCCGGCCGGAGAGAAGATCGCGCCCATCACGCGCGCACTGTCGACGACCGCGCGGAACGAGCTCGGCTCGCCGTCGTAGATCGTCGGCATCGGGACCCAGCCGACCTCGCGGCCGCCGCGGATCAGCGCCTTCAGGTGCCGCGTCTCGGCCTCGAACCGCCCCGGTGGCGGCCGGAACGCGCGCAATGCGTCGGCGCGGAACAGCCGCATCCCGTTCTGGCTGTCGCGCATCCGGTGGCCGACGACGGCGCTGAGCGACCAGGTCGAAACGGCGTTCGCGATCCGCCGGGCCCACGGCATCGCGGCGGTGCGGCGTCGATCGCCGATCACCACGTCGTAGCGCTGCGCGGCAGCGACGAAGGCGGGGATCAGCCGTGGCGGGTGCTGCCCGTCCGAGTCCAGCACCACCACCGCGTCGGGGTCCACGTCCAGCGCCGCGCCGATGCCCGCCGCCACCGCCGAGCCCTTGCCGACGTTTGCCCCCATGCGCACGACCTGCACGCGCGGGTCGCGGGTGGCCGCGTCGATCACCGCCGCGACAGACGGTGACGCGCCGTCGTCGACGAGCACGACATCGTCGACGTGAGGCAGCGTCTCGCCGAGGACCTGCATCACGCGGTCGGAGCGATACACCGGGATGACTGCCGCGAGCCGCCGGATCGGCGGGCGCAGCGCGACGGCGTCGGTGCGCCGCTCGGCCCGCGCCAGCGGCACGAGCGCGGCGAGGCCGAGCGCCCCCATGCCGAGCAGCGCCCGGTAGGAGCCCGTGGCCGCGATCAGCAGCCCGGCCGTCGGCAGCGCGGCGGTCGAGGCGATCGCGCGTGCGGCGAAGAAGGCGCCGGCGTAACGGCCGGCCTGGCCGTCGGGGACGAAGCGGCTGAAGTACGGGAAGCCGACCGAGCTCACGAGCCCCGCGCCGAGCGCGGCGGCGGCGAACGGGATCGCACCCTGCGCCAGGCTGGACGCGGCCGTGGCGGCCAGCAGGCCGGCGCCGAGCAGCGCGACCCCGAGCAGCAGCGTGCGGCGGAGCCGGTCGGCCCGCATCCGGGCGCCGGCGAGCAGCCCGACGCCCGTGAGCAGGCCGAAGGCCGCGAGCACGGCGCCCGCCGCCGCGGCGGTGAGCCCCAGCACGTTCTCGGCGTAAAGCACCATGAACGGCGCCAGCGCGGCGTACGAGCCGACCCACAGCACCTGCGCGATCAGCACCTGCCGGGCGCCGTCCCTGCGCAGCACCTCCGCAAGCAGCCGCAGCGCCGGCCCGCGGCTCTCCTCCGGCTCGGGGGCGTGCTCCGGCGCCGCCGTCCGCTGCCAGGCGAGGGTCGGCAGCGCCAGCAGCGGCAGCACGATCGCCCACAGCGCGAAGAGGGCGGCCGGCGAGCCGTCGATCAGCACGCCGCCGACGAGCGTGCCGGCGAGCGCGCCGCCCAGCAGCGCGCCCTCCTGCGCGCCGGTCGCCGCCGCGCGGCGGTCGGTCGCAAAGCGCTCCACGACCAGCGCCCGGTGCGCGGTGCTGGCCGCGTTCAGGCCGATGTAGACGGTGGCGGCGGCGAGCGCCAGGACCACGTACGAGCTGGCCGTCCCGAGCGCGAGGGCGACCATGCCGCCCGCCGCCACGACCGCGCCGCCCAGGATGAACGGTCCGCGTGATGCGCGGCGGTCGCTCCAGAGCCCGGTCGCCAGAGGGACGGCGAAGCCGGCCACGGCGTTCACGAGCATCACGGCGCCGATCAGGCCGGGCCGGTCGGCGATGCGCTCCAGCAGGACGGGAACGTAGGTCGTGGTGACGGCGCGGGCGGCACCGAGCGCGACGGCGACGGTCGCGAACGCCCACAGCGCCACGGCAGCGGTGCGCGGCGCCCGTCCTCCGATCGGCAGCGCGATGACGCTCACGGCCCTGCCTCCGGCACGATCAGGCGCAGGTGGCCGGGAACGACCGCGACGGAGGCGGTCGTCACCCCCAGCGGCTGGGCGTCGGCCACGAGCGGCAGCGGCTGCTCCAGCTCGACGCGCGTCGCGCGGGCCCACGTCACACCGCTGCGCGTCAGGTGGCGCCCGTCCCGTGCGGCGGCGAGCAGCCGCACCACGTCGCGCCGCGTGGCAGCCTCGAGCACGACGGCCTCCAGCCGGCCGTCGGACGGATCGGCCATCGGGTCGACCCTGAAGCCGAAGCCGAAGTACGGCAGGTTGGAGAGGAAGAGCTGCGCGGCCGGCCCGCCGAACATCGGCGCGCCGTCGGCGCGCAGCACCAGCTCGTGCGGGCGGAACGCAAACAGCTCGGCGGCGAGCGCACGCACGCCGGCGGCGAGATCGGCGGAGTTCGTGCCGTTGTAGCGATGCCGCGCCGCCGCGTGGAAGCCGGCGCTGACGCCCTCGACCGCGAACAGCGTCCGCTCCGGTACCTCGACGCGGAGCGCGTCGACCGCGGCCGGGCGCCCCCGGACGGCGAGCGCGGCGGCCGCGGTCCAGTCGACCGGGATGCGCAGCGCGCGGGCGATGTTGTTCGCCCTGCCCGCCGGCAGGAGCGCCGCCGGCGGCAGCGCCGGAAGGTCGAGGTTGGCGAACGCGTGCACCGTGCCGTCGCCGCCCACGAGGACCACGCGACTTCCCTCGGCGCCGCGTACGACTGCCTCGAGCTCGGCCTCGTCGCCGGTGACGTGCGTGTGCACGCCGGCGCCGGCTTCGGCAAGCGCTGCGGCGGCGCGCGCTGCGGCGGCGCCGCTCCCGCTCGCCCGCGCGTTGACGATCAGCTCGACCTCGCGCCGGACGACGGTCAGCTCGGCGCGCCGGGAGCGAATCGCGGGGGTCTCGAGTGGGGGAGCGGGGACGGGTTCGAGTGCGGTCCGGGGCGGCATGGCAACCGTTGGGTCGTGTCGAAAGCGGAGCTAAGTCATTGACTAATGAACGGTAAGTCGAATTCCCCCGGATCCGACATGGGGCGATCTCCCGCCTACGGGTTCGGATATCCGCTCCGAACCCGTGCGGCTCGCCTCCGCGGGCTGGGCGAATCGGCCTGCGCCCAGCCCGGCGGCGGTATCAGGCGGCGAGCTCGAGCCCGAGCGACCGTCGCACTACGACGGCAGACCCCACTTCGGCATCGGGGACAAGCCGCCCCGCGCGATCGCCAGGTCGGTGTCGCGCGTGCGCCGGCTCGTCTCGTACGGCGGCATCTTCCACGGGTGCGAGGCGATCGTGCCGTAGTGCTCGCGCACGTAGGCCACGAGCTCGCCGCGATGCTCGCTGCATGCGTAGCGCGTCGGGCCGAGCGGCCCTCGGCCGTGCCAGACCAGCCAACGTCCCGGTGGCGCGTCGAGGTACTCGCCGAAGACGAGCTCGCGCAGGCCCTGCTCGAGGCTCCGCTGGGTCCGCGAATCGGGGTCGGCGGTGCAGAACTGGCAGCGAAAGCGGACTCGCACGGGCATCGGACCATGATTCCACCGCGGTCCTCGGGCACGCGGTATGGTGGCGCGCGGCAAGGCCGTCGTCGAGGAGAAGCCGAGAGATGGCGCACAGCGCCGGCGATCCGCCGTCTGGTCCGTTTCCGCTGCCCGTACGCGGCGAGTCGGCCGGGCGCCGTGCCTCCAGCCGCCGGCAGCCCGGGCGCTACTGCTACCTGTTCGACGTCGACGAAGAGCTCGCGGGCGTGCTGGACCTGCGGATGCGCCTCGTCGCGCGCCCGCTGGCGACGGCGCGCGTCGAGGAGATCTCGGCGGGCGAGTTCGACCTCGTCCCGCTGCTGGCCCAGCTCCGGAACGGGCTCGGCCTGCTGCTCGTCAAGGGTGTCGTGGCGCTCGACGTCCAGGTCGGCGACCGCACCGCCAGCGAGCTCGTCGGCGCCGGCGACCTGCTCGCGCCGTGGACGAGCGCCGACGACGTCGTGCTGCTGGCGTCGGAGTCGTACTCGCGCGCGCTCGTGCGCACGCAGATCGCCGTGCTCGACGAGGCGTTCGCCGAGCGGATCCGGCCCTGGCCGCAGATCGTTCACGCGTTGCTGCGGCGGGCGGTGCGGCGCGCGATGGAGCTGAACGTCCATCGCGCGGCCACCTGCCACCCGCGCGCCGACGCGCGCATCGCCCTGTTGCTGTGGCATCTCGCCGAGCGCTGGGGTGTCGTCGCGGCGGACGGCATCGTGGTGCCGCTCCCGCTCACGCACCGGCTGATCGGCCAGCTCGTCGGCGCCGAGCGGCCGTCGGTGTCCCATGCGCTCGCGCGGCTCTCCGCCGCCGGCCTCGTCACCCGGAAGGCGAGCGGGCTGGTGCTGCACGGCACCGCCGCGCATCACATCGCGTGCCTGGTCGAGCGCGCCGACGAGGGCACGGCCCGGGCATGACCGGCGTCGAGTTCTCACCGCGGCAGGACGCGACGGAGCGGCTCACGGTCCACATCGTCTGGATGACCAGCGGGCTGGGTTGCGACGGCGACACCGTGGCGATGACCGCCGCGACGCAGCCGTCGCTCGAGGTGCTGCTCACGCGCGGGCTGCCGGGCATGCCGGGCGTCGCGCTCTACAACCCGCTGCTCGCCGTCGAGTCCGGCGACGACTTCATGCGCGCGTGGTACGACGCCGAGGCCGGGAAGCTCGATCCGTTCATCCTCGTGCTCGAGGGGGCGGTGCCGAACGAGGCGATCAACGGCGACGGGCACTGGGCGGCGCTGGGCGTCGATCCGATCAGCGGTCAGCCGATCACGACGAACGAGTGGATCGCGCGGCTCGCCCCGCGCGCCGCGATCGTGATGGCCGTCGGCACGTGCGCGACGTACGGCGGGATCCCGGCGATGCGGAACAACCCGACCGGCGCGATGGGCCTGCGCGACCACCTCGGCGCCGGCTGGCGCTCGCGGCTGGGGCACCCGATCGTCAACCTCCCCGGCTGCCCGGCGCAGCCGGACAACATCACCGAGACGCTCCTCTACCTCGTGCTCCAGGTCGCCGGATCGACCGGGCCGATCGAGCTCGACGAGCAGGGCCGGCCCGCGTGGCTGTTCGAACGCACGGCCCACGAGGTCTGCAACCGCGCGGGCTTTGCCGAGCAGGACGACTACGCCGACCGGCTCGGCGACGACGGGCGCTGCCTCGTCAAGTTCGGCTGCAAGGGCCCGGTCGTCAAGTGCAACGTCCCCGCCCGCGGTTGGATCAACGGGATCGGCGGCTGCCCGAACGTGGGCGGGATCTGCATGGCGTGCACGATGCCCGGCTTCCCCGACAAGTACCTGCCGCTGTTCGAGACGGGCGTGAAGGGCAAGGCGATCGCGGCGGCGTCGCGATTCGCCTACGGCCCGCTGCTCAAGCAGCTCCGCAAGCAGAGCATGAAGCGGCGCTACGAGGTCGAGCCGTCGTGGCGGCGCCCCGGCGCGGAGCTGGCCAGCGGCTACCGGCCGCGCTGGTAATCGGGCTTACGCCGGATCCCGTAATCCGGATTACCAGCCAATTGCCCTGCGGGCGCGCGCGGAGCATGGTGGAGGGGCACGGGCGTCGAGGAGAGGACCCACCGCGCATGTGCCTGGCCATACCCGGACAGGTCGTGGCAGTCGTCGATGAGCTCAACCGGCTTGCGAAGGTCGAGGTCGCCGGGGTGCAGCGCACGGTCAACATCGGGCTGCTGGACGCCGACGGCGACAGCGCCGAGCCGGGCGACTGGGTGCTGATCCACGTCGGTTTCGCGCTGTCGAAGGTCGACGAGGAGGAGGCGGCCGCGACCTTGAAGCTGCTCGAGGGCATGGGCGCCGACTACGAGCAGGAGCTCGCCGAGCTGAGAGCGAGCGTGATCGAGTGACCGGCGTCGCCTGCGACCACGAGCACGGCTGCATCACCTGCGGCGACACCGCGGTCGAGATGCGCGTCGTGCGCATCGACGCCACGCGCGCGCTGGCGCTCTGCGAGGCCGAATCCGGCGAGCGCGAGAGCGTCGAGATCGGGCTCGTCGATCCGGTCCGCGACGGCGACCGCCTGCTCGTCCACGCCGGCACGGCCCTCCAGGTCGTGGGCGCATGAAGTTCGTCGACGAGTTCCGCGACGCCGAGCTCGGCCAGGTCCTGGCCGGGGAGATCCTGGCCAGGGTCGAGCCCGGCCGCCACTACAAGGTCATGGAGGTGTGCGGCGGGCACACCCACTCGATCTACAAGTACGGGATCGACGATCTGCTGCCGTCGAACGTCGAGCTCGTGCACGGGCCGGGCTGCCCGGTGTGCGTGATCCCGATGGGCCGCGTCGACGACGGCATCGCGATCGCGCACGAGCCCGGCGTGATCTTCACCTGCTTCGGCGACATGCTCCGCGTCCCGGGATCGCGGGGAACGCTGCTCGAGGCCAAGGCGGCGGGCGCGGACGTGCGGATGGTCTACTCGCCGCTCGACGCGCTGCGGATCGCGAAGCAGAACCCCGACCGCGAAGTCGTGTTCTTCGCGATCGGGTTCGAGACCACCGCGCCGTCGACCGCGCTGACGTTGAAGCGCGCCCGAGCCGAGGGCGTGCCGAACTTCAGCTGCGTGTGCAACCACGTGACGATCGTGCCTCCGTTGCGCGCGCTGCTCGAATCGCCCGACCTGCGGCTGGACGGGTTCATCGGCCCCGGGCACGTCTGCACCGTCGTCGGCGCGCGGCCGCTCGCGTTCATCCCGGCCGACCACGGCCGGCCGGTGGTGATCTCCGGCTTCGAGCCGCTCGACATCCTGCAGTCGATCCAGATGATCCTCGACCAGCTCGCGACCGGCAGGTGCGAGGTCGAGAACCAGTACAAGCGCGTCGTGCCGCACGAGGGCAACCTCCGCGCGCTCGAGGTGATGGCCGAGGTGTTCGAGCTGCGGACGCACTTCGAGTGGCGCGGGCTGGGCTTCATCTCCCAGAGCGCGCTCAAGCTCTCCCCGGCGTACGCCGAGCTCGACGCCGAGCTGCGCTTCTCCACGCCCGGCGTGCGGGTCGCCGACCCGAAGGCGTGCCAGTGCGGCGAGGTGCTCAAGGGCGTGATCAAGCCGTGGGAGTGCAAGGTGTTCGGCACCGCGTGCACGCCGGAGCACGCGATCGGGACGTGCATGGTCTCCCCGGAGGGCGCCTGCGCCGCCTATTACAACTACGGGAGGTTCGCGCGTGAGCGTGTCGTCTCGTGAAGCAAAGATCCTCGGGATCATCGAGACGGCGCGCGCCAAGCGCCCGCGTTTCAAGGACGAGCGCATCACGATGGCCCACGGCGCGGGCGGCAAGGCGACGCAGACGCTGATCGAGGGCCTGCTCGCGCCCGCCTTCGGCATGTCCGAGCTGGCCGACGCCGGCACGGTCGACGGCGACCTCGCGATGACCACCGACAGCTTCGTCGTCAAGCCGATCCGCTTCCCCGGCGGCTCGATCGGCGAGCTTGCGGTCAACGGCACGGTGAACGACCTGGCGGTCGCCGGGGCGCGGCCGCTCGCGCTGAGCCTCTCGCTGATCCTCGAGGAGGGTCTCGACGCCGCCGAGCTGCGCGCCGAGGTCGACGCGATCGCCGGCGCCGCCGAGGCGGCCGGCGTCGCGATCGTCGCGGGCGACACCAAGGTCGTCGAGCGCGGGCACGCGGACGGTATGTACGTGTGCACCACCGGGATCGGGCGGCTCGACGCGCGCTCATCGTTGTCTCCCGCCGCGCTGCGGCCGGGCGATCGCATCCTGGTGTCGGGCGAGGTCGGCAATCACGGCATCGCGATCATGCTGGCCCGCGGCGAGTTCGAGCTGGAGTCTGCGGTCGTGTCGGACACGCGGTCGCTGTGGCCCGCCGCCGACGCGCTGATGGCGTCCGCCGGGCCGGCGCTGCGCACGATGCGCGACGCGACGCGCGGCGGCGTCGCGTCGGTCCTGAACGAACTGGCCCGCGCCTCACGCGTGGCGATCGTGGTGCGCGAGGCGGACGTGCCCGTGGACCCGGCCGTCGCCGGCGCGGCGGAGATCCTGGGCATCGACCCGATGTACGTGGCCAACGAGGGCAAGCTGGTCGCGTTCGTCGCGCCCGATTCTGCGGATGCGGCGCTGGCGGCGCTCCGCGCCGTGGACGGCTGCGAGCGCGCCGCGGAGATCGGCGAGGTGAAGACGGAACCGCCGGGGATGGTTCTCGTGAAGACGGCGTTCGGCGGTCGGCGAGTGATGGATCAGCTCGTCGGCGACCCGCTGCCGCGGATCTGCTGAGAGGGAGAGTGCACATGGCGACAACCGAGTTCGTAACCGATCAGGCCAAGACCGAGGCCATCACCGCACACGTCATCTGGCTCACGACGGGGCTGAGCTGCGAGGGCGACAGCGTGGCGATGACGGGCGCCACGAACCCGAGCCTCGAGGACATCATCACCGGCGCGATCCCCGGCATGCCGCGCGTGGTCGTCCACAACACCGTGCTCGCCGTCGAGTCGGGCGCGGACTTCATGCAGGCCTGGTACGACGCCGAGGACGGCAAGCTCGATCCGTTCGTGCTCGTGCTGGAGGGCTCGGTCCCCAACGAGAAGATCAACGGCGACGGCTACTGGACGGGCATGGGCGTGAACCCGTCGACCGGCCAGCCGGTCACGACCAACGAGTGGATCGACCGGCTCGCGCCCAAGGCGGCGGCCGTCGTCGCGGTCGGCACGTGCGCCACCTACGGCGGCATCCCGGCGATGAAGAACAACCCGACCGGCGCGATGGGCCTGTGCGACTACCTCGGCTGGAACTGGAAGTCGAAGGCCGGCATACCGATCGTCAACATCCCCGGCTGCCCGGCTCAGGGCGACAACACCACCGAGACGCTGATGTACCTCGTGTTCGCGCTGGCCGGGATGGCGCCCGTGCCGGAGCTCGACGACGCGAACCGGCCGAAATGGCTGTTCGGTCGCACTGCGCACGAGAGCTGCAACCGCGCCGCGTTCTACGAGTCGGGCGACTTCGCGACCGAATACGGGTCCGACCACCGCTGCCTGGTGCGCCTCGGCTGCAAGGGCCCGGTGGTCAAGTGCAACGTCCCGCTCCGCGGCTGGATCAACGGCGTCGGCGGCTGCCCGAATGTCGGCGGGATCTGCATGGCGTGCACGATGCCCGGCTTCCCCGACAAGTACATGCCGTTCATGGACGAGGCGAACAACGCAAGGATCTCCGCCAACGTCGCGCGCTTCACCTACGGGCCGATCCTGCGTTGGGGCCGCAAGCAGTCGATCAAGCGCAACTACGACAAGGAACCGGAGTGGCGGCACAACCGGGCGGAGCTGACGAGCGGCTACGCGAAGCGGTGGTGAGGAGCGAACATGGCTACAGAGACCCCGGTAGAGAAGAAGGTCGCGGTGAAGGAGATGTCGTGGGATCCGGTCACCCGGATCGTCGGCAGCCTCGGGATCCACACCGAGATCGACTTCGCCAACCAACAGGTCCTCAAGTGCTACAGCACGTCGATGATCTTCCGCGGGTTCGACATCTTCATGAAGGGCATCGATCCGCGCGACGCGCACTTCATCACCAGCCGCATCTGCGGCATCTGCGGTGACAATCACTGCACCTGCTCGTGCCTGAACCAGAACATGGCCTACGGCGTGAAGCCGCCGGCGCTCGGTGACTACGCGTTCAACCTCGCCGAGTCGGCCGACTTCATGTTCGACCACGCGATCTACAACGACTGCATGGCGAACGTCGACTACTCAGAGCAGGTGGTCAAGGAGACGAACCCGGGCCTGCTGAAGAAGGCCGAGGAGACCTCGGCGCCGCACGCCGACATCCACGGCTACAAGACGATCGCCGACATCATGCGGGCGCTGAACGCGTTCACCGGCAGCTTCTACCTGGAGACGCTGCAGGTGGCGCGGTACACGCGCGAGATGTACTGCCTGTTCGGCGGCCGGCACACGCACCCGTCGACGATCATGCCGGGCGGTTGCAGCGCCGACATCACCCACCAGACGCTGACCGACTACTACGTGCGGCTGATGCGCTACATGGACTACTGCAAGCGCACCGTGCCCATGCACGACGACCTCTACGACTTCTTCTACGAGGCGCTGCCGGGCTACGAGCGGGTCGGCTACCGCGACACCGACATCATCTGCTGGGGCGCGTTCGACGACCCGCAGTACGTCGACTACAACTACCGCAACATGACCGAGTGGGGGCGGCGCCGGTTCGTCACTCCCGGGCTCGTGTTCAAGGGCGAGCTGATCACCACCGACCTGGTCGAGATCAACCTCGCGATCCGCATCCTCCTGGGCTCGTCCTACTTCGACGACTGGACGAACGAGGAGACGTTCGTCACCCGCGACCCGCTCGGCAACGAGGTCGACAAGCGCCACCCGTGGAACAAGGTGACGCTGCCCAAGCCGCAGGCGCGCGACTGGGCCGACAAGTACTCGTGGGTCGCCTCGCCGCGCATGTACGACAAGCGCAACGACACGTTCGTCGCCAGCGACACCGGCGGCGGGCCGTTCGCGCGTCAGTGGGTGACCGCGAAGGCCGGGCTGCTCGACATCGGCTACCTGAAGGCGACCGGCGAGAGCCTGCAGATGGTGCTCCCGAAGACCGGCTTCATGCCCGAGATGGAGCTCGAGTGGAAGGTCCCGCAGTGGTCGAACGCGATCGAGCGCCAGCGCGCGCGTTCGTACCACCAGGCGTACTCGGCGCTCGTCGGCCTCTACAACCTCGAGCAGGCGCTCAAGGAGGTCCGCGCCGGGCGCACGAAGTCCTGGAACGACTTCAAGGTGCCCGAGACCGCCGTGAGCGTCGGCTTCCACGAGGCGGCCCGCGGCGTCCTGTCGCACCACATGGTCATCCGCGACGGGAAGATCGCCAACTACCAGCCGTACCCGCCGACGCCGTGGAACGGCAACCCGCGTGACACCAACGGGACGCCGGGCCCGTACGAGGACGCGGTCCAGAACACCCCGATCTTCGAGGAGAACGGCCCGGAGAACTTCAAGGGCATCGACATCATGCGCGCGGTGCACAGCTTCGACCCGTGCCTGCCGTGCGGCGTGCACATGTACGGCAAGGGCAAGGTGCGCAAGGTCGTGCATACGCCGACGGGGATGTGCTGACCTCCGACGAACTCATCGCGCGGGTCCAGGAGCTCACCGCACAGCTCGAGGAGGTCCAGGACTTCCAGGCGCGCGCGGTCGCGGACGAGCTGGTGGCGTCGATCGTGCAGCTCTACGGCGCCGGGCTCGAACGGATCGTGGAGGCGCTGGACGAACCCGGCGCCACCGCGGCCGAGGTCCGCGAGCGGCTGGTCGATGACGGGGTGGTCGCCAGCCTGCTGTTGATCCACGGGCTCTACCCGGTCGACCTGGAGACGCGCGTGCGCGAGGCGCTCGACAGCGTACGGCCGTACATGGAGTCGCACGGCGGCGACGTCGAGCTGATCGGCCTCGAGGAGGGCGTCGCGCACCTGCGGCTGGTCGGCCACTGCAAGGGCTGCCCGGCGTCGGAGGCGACGCTCGAGCTGGCGATCAAGAAGGCGCTCGAGGAGACGGCGCCCGACCTCGAGGGCCTCGAGGTGGAGGGCGTACGCGATCCGCCGGTCGGAGCGTTCGAGCTGCCGGTCATCCAGCCGAACGGCGATGGGGCCGGCGCCCCGCCGGCGTGGACGGAGCTCGAGGCCGAGGCGCCGCGGCCCGGCACCACGGCGGCGATGACGGTCGGCGCCAGCGACCTGCTCGTCGCCAACGTCGGCGGCACGCTGCTGGCGTATCGCAACGCCTGCGGCTGGTGCCAGACGCGGCTCGACGATGCGCCGATGGCGCCCGACGGCACGCTCACGTGCCCGTCTTGCGAGCGGCGGTTCGAGCTGCGCCGTGCGGGGCGTTCGCCGGACGACGACCGCCTCCAGATCCCGCCGGTGCCGCTGCTGCGGGGCGAGGGCCGCGTCCGGGTGGCGGTCGCCTGATGGACCCCGCGCTCGTCGCCGGCCTGCGGCGGTACGTGCGACAGCCGCCGCGCTCGCAACCGCCGCCGGACGGCGGCGCGCGCTGCGAGCTGTGCCCGATCTCGCTGCCGGCCGAGCACAAGCACCTGCTCGACCTGGACGAGCGCCGGATCGTCTGCGTCTGCCCGACCTGCTGGTCGATGCGCTCGGGCGACGCGCGCTACCGGCCGACCGGCTCACGCACCGTGTGGCTGGAGGGCCTCCAGCTCCCCGACGACCTGTGGGCGGAGTTCCAGATCCCGATCGGGCTCGCTTTCTTCCTACGCTCGAGCGCGACAGGCAGCGTCGTCGCGCTCTATCCCAGCCCCGCCGGCGCGACCGAGTCAGAGCTCGACCTCGAGGCCTGGGCTCGGCTCGTGGCACTGAACCCGGTGCTCGAGGACCTCGACGCCGACGCCGAGGCCCTGATCGTCAACCGGATGGCGACGCCGCACATCCATGCGATCGCTCCGCTCGACGACTGCTACCGGCTCGTCGGGATCATCAAGGCGACGTGGGAGGGGATCAGCGGCGGCGCCGTGATGGAGTCGGCGGTGCAGCGGTACTTCGACGACCTGCGCGACCGTGGCGGCCGTGCGATGACCCAGGCGACCGCGCCCACGACGCTCGAGTTCACGGTGCTCGGCGCCGAGCCGCTCGAGCACACCGCCACGCCGGGCGTGCGCTTCCACCTCCATATCACCGAGCCCGACGGGCGCGACGTGTACACGATCGCGCTCACGACGCAGATCCAGATCGACCCGGCGCGGCGCTCCTACGACGCCGACACGCGCGCGCGGCTCGTCGAGCTGTTCGGTGCACCCGAACGCTGGGGCGCGACGACGCACGCGCTGCAGTGGACGCGCATCGAGGCGCTCGTGCCCTCGTTCGCCGGCTCGACGACGTTCACGCTCGAGGTGCCGTGCACGTACGACCTCGAGGTCGCCGCGAGCAAGTACTTCCACTCGCTGCCCGGCGGGGAGGTGCCGTTGAGCTTCCACTTCAACGGCACCGTGCTCTACAGCGGCGAGCAGGAGCGGCTGCAGGTCGTGCTGGTCCCGTGGAGCTGCACCGCCCGCTGGCGCATGCCGGTCGAGGTGTGGACTCGCACGATCGCCGCGCACTTCCCCGGCGGCGGCTGGATCCGGCTGCAGCGCGAGACGCTGGACGAGCTCGCGCGGTGCAAGGCGGAGCGCGGCCACCACTCGTTCGACGACACCGTGCGCGGGCTGCTGGAGGGCACGTGAGCATCGAGCGCCTGGTCTCCACGCTGCTGTACGAGGGATACGCGCTGTACCCCTACACGCCGGGTGCGACCAAGAACGCGATGCCGACGCCGTTCGGGATCGTCTACCCGCCGGTCTACGCCGCCGGCGGGCCGCACACGTTCGACCGCGCGCGGATGCAGCTCGTGCTCGAGCCGGCCGAGACGGTCTCGGGGACGCTCGTCTTCCTCGAGCCGAGCGGGGAGCGCCATCAGGGGGTCGCGCGAAGGATCGAGGCCGGCCCGATCTCGCTCGACGAGGCGGTCACGATCCCGTTCGCCTTCGACGGGGTGCAGGGCCGCGTGCGCCTGGCCACGAGACCGCTCGACGGCGGGCTCGTGCGCGTCGCGATGTGCGTGCACAACACGACGCCCGTCCCCGAGGGCCTCGACCGCCCCGCCGCGTTGCGCTCCTCGCTGCTCTCCACGCACCTGGTCGCACACGCCCCGGGCGGCCGGTTCGCCTCGCCGATCTCGCCCGGCCCGACGGCCGCCGCGGCGGTCGCCTCATGCGACCACGTCAACATCTTCCCCGTCCTCGCCACCGACGCCGACGACACGGTGCTCGGCGCGACGATCGTCCTTCCCGACCACCCGCAGATCGCGCCCGAGAGCCACGGCGACCTGTTCGACGCGACGGAGATCGAGGAGGCGCTGCTGCTCCACGTGCTCGCGCTCAGCGACGCCGAGCGTGCCGCGATCGCCGAGCAGGACCCGAAGGTGCGCGAGATGCTCGCGCGCGCCGACGCCGCCGGGCCGGACGCGATCGCGCGGCTGCACGGCCGGGTGACCGTCAGCGACCTGCCGCCGGCGCACCGCCCTGGTCCGGCCGACGTGGCGGGCGAGCCGGAGATCGTGGTCGGCGGCGTCACGTACCGGCGCGGCGCAACGGTCCGGCTGCGCCCCGGGTTCGGACGCGCGCCGCAGGACGGCGTGTGGGCCGACCGGCTCGCCACGATCGAGCGGATCTACCGCGACTACGAGGACGGCGTCCATCTGGCGGTGACGGTGGACGACGATCCCGGCCAGGAGCTGATGCGCGACATCGGCCGGTACCTGTACTTCAAGCCCGCCGAGGTGGAGGTGGTCCCGACGTGAAGCTCGAGAAGCAGATCCTCGTCGCCGGTGTCGGCAACGCCTGGCTGCAGGACGATGCGTTCGGCGCCGAGGTCGCCCGCCGCTTGGGCGAGCGAGAGCTGCCGTCCGGCGTCAGCGTGATGGATGTCGGCACGAGCGGCCTGGACCTCGCGTACGAGGTCATGCGCGGCTACAGCGCGCTCGTGATCGTCGACGTCAGCCGCCAGGGCGGCGACCCGGGCACGCTGTACGTGATCGACGTAGAGCGCGAGGACGTGCCGAGCGAGATCGAGGACGGCGAGACGATCGACCCGCACTCGATGGATCCGATGACGATGCTCCGGTTCGTGCGGGCGGTCGGCGGCTGGCCTGGGCGGGTGCAGGTGATCGCGTGCGAGCCCGCGGTGGTCGACGACGTCGGCATCGGGCTCACTCCCGCGGTCGAGGCGGCGGTCGAGCGCGCGATCGCGCTCGTGCTGGAGACGGTCGAGGAGCTGCGGAGCGACGCCGCGTATTCGTGATGCACGAGCTCTCGGTGAGCAGCGCGATCGTGGACACGGCGGTCCGGCACGCCGAAGGCCGCCGCGTCACCGCCGTGCAGGTGCGGCTCGGGCGGCTGCGCCAGGTCGTCCCCTCGTCGCTCGCGTTCTACTTCGAGCTCGTCGCCCGCGACACGGTGTGCGCCGGCGCGCGGCTTGACCAGGAGGTCGTCCCGGCGGTGCTGCGCTGCGACGCCTGCGCGCGCGTGTGGGAGATCGACATGCCCTTCTTCCGCTGCGACCGATGCGGGTCGGCCGACGTCACCGTCGAGTCGGGCGAGGAGCTCGAGGTCGAATCAATCGAGGTCGAGGAGGCCGGGGAATGCATCGTGTGAAGGTCAAGGTCGTCGAGGACGCGCTCGACGCGAACGCGACGATCGCGCGCGCGAACCGCGACGACTTCGACCGCGCGGGCGTGACAGTCGTGAACCTCATGAGCGCCCCCGGAGCGGGCAAGACGTCGCTGCTGGAGCGCGTGATCGGGTCGCTCGACGGCGTGCGTGCGGGCGTGCTCGAGGGTGACGTGCAGGGCAGCCTCGACGCCGACCGGCTCGCCGGGCTGCACGTGCCAGTGACCCAGCTCAACACCGATCCGGGCTTCGGCGGCGAATGCCACCTCGACGCCAACATGGTCCGCTCGGCGCTTCCCGAGTTGCCGCTGGGCGAGATCGACCTGCTCGTGATCGAGAACGTCGGAAACCTCGTGTGCCCCGCCGAGTTCCGTGTCGGCGAGGACGCGCGCGTGATGGTCTCCTCCGTTGCCGAGGGCGAGGACAAGCCGCTCAAGTACCCGCTGATGTTCCGCACCTGCGAGCTGGTGCTGATCAACAAGATCGACCTGCTCCCGTACGTGGACTTCGACCTCGAGCGGTTCGAATACCACCTCGATGCCGTGCATCCGGGCGTGCCGCGCATGCGGATGAGCGCGCGCACCGGCGAGGGGGTCGACGCGTGGAGCGCGTGGTTGCAGCGCCTGACGGCGGCACGCGGGGTACCCGCCTGATGGAGGCGGTGGCGGCCGATCGGGTCGACGCCCTGCTGGCGCGCCGGACGGAGGCGAGCGAGCGCTGGTTCGGGGCCGAGGCCGGCCGGCTGGCGCGAGTGTGTCACGAGATGGCGGAGCGGTTCGGGCGCGGCGGACGGCTGCTCGCGATCGGGGCGACGCCGGCGGCGCGCTCGGACGCCCGGCACGTGGCGGTCGAGTTCGTGCACCCGGTGATCGTCGGCAAGCGGGCGCTGCCGGCGCTCGGCCTGGCGTCGGAAGGCGGCCCGCTGCTCGAGCAGGTCGCGGCGCTGTGCGAGCCCGCCGACATCGTGATGCCGTTCGGGCCGGGCACCGGCGCGGCGCTCGCCGAGGCGCGCCGGCGCGGCTGCCTGGTGGTCGAGCTCGAGCCGCCCGGCGACGACCCCTTCGTCCGCCAGGAGCTCGCCGAGACCGCTTACCACGTCCTGTGGGAGCTGGTCCACGTGTTCCTCGAGCACCTCGAGCGGCGGGTGCACGACACCGGCGCGGCGAGCTTCCTCTATCCGTTCCTGGGCGAGTCTGCGACCGATGTCGAGGCGGTGACGGACGACGTGCGCCGGTCGGTGCTGATGAAGGCCGAAGAGGTGGCGGCGCTGCGGGCGCAGACGCTCACCGACGGGCGCGCCACGTTGCTGGCGGCCGCGGCGGTCCTGCGCGAGAGCTTCGCCCGCGGCGGCCGGCTGCTGGCGCTCGGCAACGGCGGCTCGGCGACCGATGCGATGGACCTTGCCGCCGACCTGCGCGCGGCCGGCCGGCCGGCGCTCGATCTCACCGAGGACGCGGCGATCCTGACGGCGATCGCGAACGACGTCGGTATCGAGTCGGTCTTCGCCCGCCAGGTGATCGCCCACGGCCGCACGGGCGATGTGCTGCTGGCGTTCTCCACGAGCGGCGGCTCGGGCAATGTGATCGCGGCGCTCGCCGAGGCACGCCGGCGCGGGCTGGTGACGATCGCGCTGGTGGGATACGACGGCGGGCAGATCGCGGCCGGCGGCCTGGCCGACCACGTCGTGGTGACGCGCTCCCAGCACATCCCGCGGATCCAGGAGGCGCAGGCCAGCGCGTACCACGTACTGTGCGAGCTGGTGGGAGCGTGACCGTCACGGCCCAGCGCGTGCGGGTGCGTGTCGAGGGCGTCGTCCAGGGCGTCGGCTTCCGGCCCTTCGTGCACCGCCTGGCGGCCGAGCTCGCGCTCGACGGCTTCGTGCGCAATGACGAGCGCGGGGTGGTGATCGAGGCCGAGGGGCCTCCCGAGCGGATCGAGGCGCTGCTGGCGCGGCTGCCGGCCGAGGCGCCGCCGCTCGCGGTGGTCGAGCGCGTGCGCGGCGAGCCGCTCGACCCGCGCGGCGAGCCCGGCTTCACGATCGTGGCCAGCGCCGGCGGCGGGGCGCCCGACGCGCAGGTCGCGCCGGACGTCGCGACCTGCACGGAGTGCCTGGGCGAGCTGCTCGACCCGGCCGACCGCCGCTACCGCTACCCGTTCATCAACTGCACGAACTGCGGCCCGCGGTTCACGATCGTGCGCGGCGTCCCCTACGACCGGCCGCAGACGACGATGGCCGGCTTCGAGATGTGCGCGCTCTGCGCGGCCGAGTACCACGACCCCGCCGACCGCCGCTTCCACGCGCAGCCGAACGCCTGCCCGGACTGCGGGCCGCGCCTGCGGCTGGCACCGGCCGCCGGCGGCGATCCGCTGGCCGCCGCCGTGGCGGCCCTGCGCGACGGAGCGATCGTGGCCGTCAAGGGCGTCGGCGGGTTCCACCTGGCGTGCCTCGCGCGCGACGAGGAGGCGGTCGCGGCGCTGCGGGCGCGCAAGCATCGCGAGGAGAAGCCGTTCGCGCTGATGGCTCCCGACGTGGCGGCCGCGCGGGCGCTCGTCGAGCTGGACGGGGAGTCGGAGCTGCTGATGTGCGGGCGCGAGCGCCCGATCGTGATCGCGCCGCGGCGGGCGGAGGGGCGCGTCGCGGTCGCGGTCGCGCCGCGCTCGCGCGAGCTCGGCGTGATGCTCCCGTACAGCCCGCTCCATCACCTGCTGCTCGCCGATCTGGGAGAGCCGCTGGTGCTGACCAGCGGGAACGTGTCCGACGAGCCGATCGCCTACCGGGACCAGGACGCGCTCGAGCGGCTGGACGGGATCGCCGACCTGTTCCTGCTCCACGACCGCCCGATCCAGACGCGCACCGACGACTCCGTGTTGCGGCCGCCGGTGACGCTGCGGCGATCGCGCGGGTACGTGCCGGCCTCGCTGGCGCTGCCGGTGAGCGCCGACCGTCACGTGCTCGCCTGTGGCGCGGAGCTCAAGAGCACGTTCTGCCTCGCGCGCGGCGGGCGCGCGTGGGTCGGGCATCACATCGGCGACCTCCAGAACCTCGAGACGCTGGAGGCGTTCGAGGCGGGCGTCGAGCACTTCGAGCGGCTGTTCGCCGTCGCGCCCGCGGTCGTCGCCCACGACCTGCATCCGGACTACCTGTCGACCACCTACGCGCTCGCGCGCGAGGGCGTCGAGCACGTCGCCGTCCAGCACCATCACGCGCATCTGGCTGCGTGCCTGGCCGAGCACGGCGAGCGCGGGCCCGCGGTCGGAGCGATCTTCGACGGCACCGGCCTCGGCACCGACGGGACGGTCTGGGGCGGCGAGCTGCTCGTCGGCGGCCTCGACGGGTTCCAGCGCGCTGGCCACCTGTGGCCGGTCCGGCTCCCCGGCGGCGACCGGGCGGCCCGCGAGCCATGGCGGATGGCCTGCGCCTGGCTGCTCGCCGCCGGCGACGACGACGAGCCCCAGCGTCTCGGCACCAGGGGCGGCCGCGCCGACGAGCCGGCGCCGCCCGTGCCTGCGCGGCTCCTCGGGCAGGTCGACCGCGAACGCTGGCGCGCGGTCGCGCAGCTTGCCGCGACCGGCGTCGCGGCGCCGATCACCACCTCGGCGGGCCGGCTGTTCGACGCCGTGGCCGCGCTCTGCGGGCTGCGCGCGGCGGTCGCCTACGAGGGCCAGGCGGCGATGGAGCTCGAGGCCGCGTGCGATCCGTTCGAGCGGCGCGCCTACCCGCTGCCCACCGTCGTCGTCGACGACACGCTGCGGCTCGACGCGCGCGTCACGATCCGGGCGGTGCGCGCCGACCTCGAGCGCGGCGTGCCCGTCGAGACCGTCGCGGCCGCCTTCCACAACGCGCTCGGCGACGCGACGGCATCGGCCTGCGCCCGCATCGCCGCCGCCCGCGACCTCGACACCGCGGTGCTCTCCGGAGGCGTGTTCCAGAACCGGCGGCTGCTCGAGCGGACCTCCGACCGGCTCGCCGCCGCCGGGATGCGCGTGCTCGTACCCCGGCGACTGCCGCCGAACGACGGCGGGATCGCATATGGACAGGCGGCCGTGGCGGCGGCGCGCTGATGGGGTTCGACGTCCTCTTCGAGCCGGTCGAGGCGATCGACGCATGGCTGACCGACCTGATCGAGGGCGCTCCGCTGCTGGTGGCGCTCGGGATCGCGTTCGTGCTGGGACTGCGGCACGCCTCGGACCCTGACCACCTCGTGGCCGTGACCTCGCTCGTCGCCGCCGACCAGGGCGATGTGCGCGCCGCGACCCGGCTCGGCGCGTGGTGGGGCGTGGGCCATGCCGCGACGCTGCTCGTCGTCGGCCTCCCGCTCATCATCCTCAAGTCGGAGCTGCCCGGCTGGCTCGAACGCGGCGCCGAGACGGGCGTCGGGCTGGTGATCCTCGTCCTGGCCGTCCGGGTGATCGCCAAGTGGCTGCGCGGCGACTATCGCGCCGGGCCGCACACGCACGCCCATCGCGACCACCGGCATCTGCGCGAGGGAGCGGGCAGCGCGCACCGGCACCGGCAGCTGCGCACCCCGCGCGAGGCGATGGGCATCGGCATGCTGCACGGGCTCGCCGGGACGGGCGCGGTGGTCGTCCTGCTGATCGCCGCGCTGCCGGGGCGCCTGGAGGCCGCCGCCGCGCTGGCCGTATTCGCGCCGGTGTCGATCCTCTCGATGGCGCTGTGCACGAGCGTGTTCGCCTGGGTCCTCACCCGACCGCTCGTCGCGCCGCTCTACCGGACGGTGATCGTGCCGGCGCTGGGAGCGTTCGGGCTCGTGTTCGGGCTCTGGTACTCCGGGCTCATCTAGCCGTCACGATCCGTCGTACGGTTGCCTGCAGCCCGCCGCAACGCGCCGAGCAGAGCCGCGACGGCCGGGACGCGCGCGCCGCCCACGCGCGTCGCGGCCAGCACGCGACGGGCGAGCTGCGGCTCGGAGAGCGGCAGCGCCACCACGCCCTCGGCGTTGCGCAGCGCCATGCGGGGGATCAGCGCGACCGCCCCGCCGCGCGCGACGAGCGCGGTCGTCAGCCCGAACGTGCTGCTGTAGCCGGAGACCTCGGGCTCGAAGCCCGCCGCGTGACACGCGACGAGCGTGAACGGACGGTTGTCGGCCGCCGGCTCGGCGATGAACCGCTCGGCGGACAGGTCGGCGAGCCGGATCGCCGAGCGGCCCGCGAGCGGGTGCTGCGCGGGCAGGATCGCGAGCATCGGCTCGGTCAGCAGCGGCAGCTCCTCCATCCAGGCCGGCGGCTCGCTGGGCAGGCCGTCGTTCACGTACGTCAGCGCGACGTCGACGTTGCCGCCGCGCAGCTCCGGCAGGCTGTAGCCGGGGTCGGCCTCGACGATGCGCAGCTCGGTGTTCGGCTGCGTCTGCGCGAGCTCGCTCGCGGCCGCCACGACGAGGTCGACGGCGCTGGCGAACGTCGCCAGCGTGAGCGAGATGTCGGCGGCGTTGGATCGCAGCGCCCGCGCCTCGCGTTCGGCGGCGTCGAGATGAGCGAGGATCACGTCGGCGTGCTCCACGAGCCGCGCCCCAGCCGGCGTGAGCGTCACGCCGCGCGACGTGCGCTCGAGCAGCTGCAGCCCGAGGTAGCGCTCCATCGCGGCGATGCTCTGCGAGACCGCACTGGCCGTGTAGCCGAGCGCCTGCGCAGCCGCGGCGATCGAGCCGCGCGCGTCCACCTCGCGCAGCGCCCTCAGACGCCGTGGGTCGAGCATGCCGCGCCAGAGGTTACGCGCGCGCGGCGAGCGCCCTGCGCGCACCACGCGAGCGCGACCCGCGCGGACGGGCCAGCGCGAGGCCGAACAGCCGCTCCGGGTCGGTGAACAGGGCGATCGACTCGAGCCGCGCGGCGGCGAGGTCGCCCTCCAGGCGCTGCGGCGTGAACTTGGCCGAGATCTCCGTCCGCAGCTCCTCGCGCGCGGCGAACTCGACCGTCAGCCCGAGGTCGCGCACGTGCACGGTCATGCGCTCGCGCGCGCGCAGCCGCATCTCGATCCACTCGTGCTCGCGGTCGAAGAACGCGACGTGGTCGAAGCGCTCGGGCTCGAAGTCGGCGTTCAGCTCGCGATTGACGACGCGCAGGATGTTGCGGTTGAACTCGGCGGTGAGGCCGGCGCGATCGTTGTAGGCGGCCTCGATGCGGGCCGGGTCCTTGACCAGGTCGACGCCCAGCAGCAGCGCGCCGTCGGGTCCCAGCAGGCGGCGGATGCCGCGCAGCAGGCGACGCCGCGAGCCGGGCGGGAAGTTGCCGATCGTGCCGCCCAGCAGCGCCACGATGCGCGGGCCGGCCGGGGGAGGGAGCTGGCCCAGGTGGCGCTCGAAGTCGCCGACGATCCCCTCCACCTCGAGCCCCGGGTACTCGGCGATCAGCGCGGCGCCGACCGCCCTGACCATGCTCTCGGTCACGTCGACGGGCACGTAGCGGCGCAGCGTGCCCGCCTCCGCGAGCGCGCTGAGCACGAGCCGGGTCTTCGCCGCGCTGCCCGCTCCCAGCTCGACGACCTCCTCCGCGCCCGTCAGCGCCGCGATCTCGCCGGCGTGCGCAACGAGGATCGCCCGCTCGGCGCGCGTCGGGTAGTACTCGGGCAGCGTGGAGATGCGGTCGAACAGCTCCGCGCCTGCGCGGTCGTAGAAGTACTTCGGCGGGAGCTCCTTGAACGGTCGCGTCAGGCCGTCGAGGACGTCCTCGGCGAGCGAGCTCTCGTCGGCCGGGCCGAGGCACGAACGCAGCGTGAAGCTCACGCCGGCGCCCCCAGATCGCGCGCCAGCCGCAGGCCGGAGAAGATCTGCCGGCGCTCCGGCCGATCCCAGTTGCGGAACGTCGGCGTCGCGATCCGGCGATCGGTCGCCCACGAGCCGCCGCGCAGGACGCGATAGCCGTCGCCGAAGAACACCTCGGAGTACTCGCGGTACGGATGCGCCTCGAAGCCGGGATAGCCGGCGAACGCGGCTCGAGGTCCACTCCCACACGTATCCGACGTCGTCCAGCGCGCCGGACGTGTGCGCCTTCTCCCATTCAGCCTCGGTCGGCAGCCGCGCGCCGGCGGCGCGCGCGTACGCGTCGGCGTCGTGCCAGCTGACATGGCAGACCGGTGCGTCCGGGTGGCCGGTGCGGGCGGTCGAGCGGTCGTCCCGGTCCTCCGCCTCGACCCACGCGCGCCAGGCCGCGTTCGTGACCGGCCGGCGGGCGACCGCGAACGCCGGGACCTGGACGGCATGGCGCGGGCGCTCGTTGTCGTAGGCGAAGCCGTCCGGTCCGGCGCCCATCGCGAAGGTGCCGCCCGGCACCTCGGCCCAGCCGTTTCCGCCCCCGGTCGGCCCCGCGGGCGGCTCGCCGGCCGGCAGCAGCCCGCCCAGCGCCATCGCCTGCCGCATCGTCTCGGTGTGCTGCAGCTCGTGGCGCGCCACGAGCTCTGTCAGCGTGCCGTCGCCGGGCCCGCGCTGCGCGAGCACGGCCAGCGACCGCTCCCGCACGTCGTCGAGATATCCGAGCGCACCCGCCGTGTCGAGCAGCGGGAGGTCGCCGCGGACCGCGCGCGGCGTCTCGAACGCGTCGTACATCGCGGCGAGCTCGGGGTGCAGCATCGCGCGGCCGCCGTGGCGGTGACAGAGCCACAGGTCCTCGTAGGCGGCGATGTGCGCAAGATCCCACACGAGCGGCGACATGAGAGGGTCCAGCACGCGCTCCATGGTCGGCCGCCGTCAAGTGCTCGATCAGCGCCAGCGTGCGGGCGCGGACACGCCCGATCAGCCTGGCCTCGGGTGCGGCCGCGACACTCAGATTCGTCATGAAGTGACGGTAAGCCCGCGGGCGCGCGCGAAACACGTGCCGTCGGAAACGCTTGCCTCGCCAACAGCGATCCTTACGGAGCGTGTGTCCGCCGAGGGCGGTGCTGCCTCTAGTGAGCGATCCCCCACCCTCACAGGAGCACCCATGGGCATCTCCCCCGGCCGCCTGGTCGCCGTCCTCACCCCGCTGGTGTTCGCGCCGCTCGCGGGCGCGGTCTCAGTGCTCGCCGCCGAGCATCTGCCCGGACTCGACATCGACAGCGACCAGCTGCAGCAGATCTTCATCGCCGCGCGCTGATCGCGTTCGGCAAGGCCGGTCTCTGGCACAAGGGCTGGCAGGACTGGGAAAAGCGCCAGGCCTAAGTCTCCGAGGACGTCGTGAACGACGAGGCGCTCGCGTCGTCGATGGACGTCGGCGTCGACGATCCGGACACGGACTACGACCCGGGGCTCGCCGACGAGGATCCCGGCGACGAGGACTACGACGCCTCCGAGAACGGCTTCGTGGCCGCGGTGGAGGACTGAGCCATGGCGCTGACCGCGAAGACGCTGACCGCCTGCGGCGTGCCCGCGGACGTCGCGCGCGCCCAACTGCCCTACATGGTCCGTGCGATGCGCGCCGCAGCGCATCACGACGCGGCGGCGCGGGGGCGCGTTCCTGGCCACCGTGCTGCACGAGAGCATGGGCCTGCGGCACATGACCGAGATCGGCAGCGGCGCCAAGTACGAGGGCAGAGCCGGGAACAGCAACGCGGGCGACGGCGAGCGCTACAAGGGCCGCGGGCCGATCCAGCTGACCGGCCGCGCGAACTACGAGTTCCACGGGCGCCTGCTGCGGCTCGACCTCGTCTCGCACCCGGAGCTCGTGGCCACGCCCGCGGTCGGCTGGCAGGTGGCGGCGTGCTACTTCGCGAAGCGCGCGGGCGTGCTCGCGGCCGCGGACGCCGGCGACTTCCGAAAGGTGACAAGGCTCGTCAACGGCGGCTACAACGGCTGGGACGACCGGCAGCGTTACTGCGCCTCGCGACCCTGGACAAGCTCGACGCCCGGTCCGACGCGGTCCGGGCAGCGCTGCGGCCACGCCCGGCGGACGCCACGGCGCGGACGTTCCGCGTCCGCTCGCCCGAGACCAAGGCGAGGACATCCGGAGCTGGCAGCTCTTCCTCAACCGATGCCTACGCGAGTGGAAGGTCGACTACGACGTGGGCGTCGACGGCGAGTACGGAGAGACGTCGCGCTGGAGCAAGCTCGTCCTGTACGGCCTCGGCCTCTCCGTCGCGAACTGGAACGGGCTGGCACCGCAAGCGCGCGTCAAGGCCCGCCACCCGGAGACCCGCACGGCGCACGAGCTCGCAGCGGCGCGGGCCCGCCGCGACTGGCGCGAACGGCTGGCGCGCAAGCACGCGCCGGCGAGGCGGGGAAAGAAGGCGGCGCTCGCCTATGCGAAAAAGCACGCGGACCGGCGCACCGCGGAGACGCGCGTCAACGGCGGCCCTTACATCGACGACTGGTGCCGGCTCGTGCACCTCCAGCCGGGCACGTCGGCGCGCACTGGTGCGGCGCGTTCGTCAACGCGTGCCTGGTCAAGGCCGGCCCGCGTCCGCCGTGGCAGTGACCGGGGAGCCTTTGGCGGGTGAGTGGCTGCGTCTCCGTGCAAGCGGCCAACCTGCTCGGTGGGCAGCGGGTCATACCCGTCGACAAGCCCAGCCAGGAAGGGAAGCCTCGTGTTCCGCCAGCAGAACGGTCCGCAACGCAGCCAGATACGACGCCCGGCAGCCACCGCCACGCGGGGTGCCGGGCTGCGCGCGCGGCTCAGCTACGCCAACGTCGCCGCCAGTGTCGCGCTCTTCCTTGCGTTGGGCGGCACGGCGGCGGCCGCCGTGACGCTCCCGCGCGACAGTGTCGGAGCCCCGCAGATCCGCAAGGACGCAGTCAGATCTCCCGAGATCGAGAAGGACGCGGTCCGCTCGCCGGAGATCACCCGGGATGCCGTCCGCTCGCCGGAGATCAGGGCCGACGCCGTGCGGACCTCGGAGATCGAGGACAAGGGCGTCCGGCTCGCCGACATCTCCGACAGCGCCCGCAGCGCGCTGCAGGGGGCGCAGGGGCCGGCGGGTCCCCGAGGCCCCTCGGGTACGACCAGCGTACGGATCGCCGAGGCCGAGTCGGTGACGGTGCCGACGTGCGACAGTCTGACCTCTTGTCAGAGCCTGGCGTTGCTGGCGGGGCTTTCGCCCGGGAACTGGCTGGTGCAGGCCAAGTTCACCGTCGTCGGCACCAATTTCGGTCTCGGCGACCGATGTGGACTCGTCCAGGGAGCCCTCGACGAAACGGTTCTCGACGAGGCAACCGCCATCGGCCTCAACGTGGACACCGGTAGTGAGGAGGTCACGCTCGTAGACGTGGCGACCACCGGTGTCACGACGGGTTCGATCGCGCTGCGTTGCACCGAGGAGTCCGGGGCGTTCCTGACGGTGCGCGACGTGAAGCTCACGGCGCTGGAGGTGGCGACCGTCGTCGGCCCGTGAGGACTCGCGTTGACAGCGCGTGGCGGCTGATCGAGAATCGGCGGGCCCGTGCGGACAGTGGCCGAACCAGCGAAGCAGCGCCGGTGCTCGTGCGGCGGCGTCAACGGTCACGGCGGAAAGTGCGCGGCCTGCCGCGCACGCGAGCTGGCCGCCAGGTCGCGGTCGGCGAGCGTTTCCCCGTCCGGCGGCGGGCGGCCGCTCGAGGCCGCCACGCGCGCTACGTTGGAACGCCGCTTCGGCCACGACTTCGGGCGCATTCGCGTGCATGACGACGAACGCGCGGCGCGGTCGGCGGATGCACTCGGCACACGCGCGTACGCGCTGGGCTCGCAGATCGTCTTCGGCCGCGGCGCCTACGCCCCGGGCACCGCCACGGGCCGCCGGGTGCTCGCGCACGAGATCGCACACACGATCCAGCAGCGAGACGGCGCGAGCGGAGGGTCGTCGTACACCGCCGCGCTGGAGGGCGAAGCCACCGCCGCGGGCGAGTTGATCGACGATGCCGCCGCGCCGCTGCGGGTCTCGCGGTCGGTCGCGTCGGTGCACGTCCAACGCTTCGAAGTCGCGCCGCCGCCTGCCTTGCCTGCCGGGGTGACGGCCGAGGTGCTCGAGGGGCGCCTGATTGCGAAGTTCGTGGCGAACGCCGAACGGACGGCCTGGCGCATCTTCTGGGAGAAGGTGGCCGCGCGCTTCGCGCTGCGAGCTGCGGCCTCGGCCACAGTGGCGTTCATCGATGGCCCGATGCCGTTCGGCGATCTGATCGCCCTCGGCATGACCCTCTGGATGATCTACGACCTGATCGAGGCCTGGGACGAGATCTGGGAGGCGGTCGAGGTACAGCAGCGGGCGGAGCTGGAGGCACAGCCGGAGCCGGAGCCGCAGCCCGAGCCCGAGGCCAAGACGAAGCCCGTGGTCGGGCCGCAACCCCAGACGACGCCGGGCAAGGGGTCGATGACCCAGACCAAAACCGTCACCAAGGAGAAGCGCGAGGAGCGCGAGCCCTGCGACGAGGTGCTGCCGATCACGTGGCCGGCGGGGGACCTGCCGACGCCCGAGGACAGCGCGCGAACGCTCTACCGGACCCCCGGCGGCTATCTCGAATGGCTGGGGATCGGGCGCGGCGCGGCGCAGCGCAGGATGGCCGAGCACAACGCGACCAACCGGCAAGCTCTTGTGCCGCCCGAGAATCCGTGCTTCGACGACGAGGCGGAGCCCAATGCGCCGTACGACGCCCATCACGTCCATCCGCTCTACCTCAACGGCGAGGAGGCGGAGTGGAACCTGTGCTCGGTCGAGACCGGTCGCCATATGCGCGGGCACAGGCGGCTCGACTTCCAGTGGATGCACGCCGAGGAGTACGCCAAGTGCGGGCTGCCGCCGTCGCTGCGCTATCACCCGTTCGGCCAGGAGTACGAGATCGTCGACGAGATGTAGCGCCTCGCGGAGACGTCCGTACGCGGACATTCGTCGCCGCGACAGATCGACGCCGTGGTCGCGTGAGCGGCTCGTGAGGCAAGAAGCATCGATGCCCGTTGGTGCACTCGTCGTCTCGCCGGGGTTGACAGCGCCCGTCCTCCTGGGCGAGCCTCGGTGAGCCGCGCCGGCGCCGGCCGAGGCGGCTCTCCATCCGACCCCCCAGTGCCGAGGAGCGTGAGCTTCGCGTCGACATCGCATGCCCCCGCGCCCGTCGTGGCCGACGGGCGCCGAGCGCCGCGGGCCGATCAGCCGACGCTGTGCGTGCTGCTGCTGGGGGGCTTCGAGGTCAGTTGCGACGGGGCCGTGCTCGAGCTCCCGCTGGGACCCCAGCGGCTCGTCGCGTTCCTGGCGCTTCAGCCGCGGCCGGTCATGCGGGCGTTCGTGGCGGGACAGCTGTGGCTGCGATCGAGCGAGGCGCGCGCGCACGCGTCGCTGAGGACGACGCTGTGGCGGGCGCGCGTCGCGGGGCACGAGCTGGCGCACCCGACCAGCACGCACGTCGGCCTGGCGGCGAACGTCCGGGTCGACCTGCACAGGGCCCGCGATCGTGCGCGCGCACTGCTGCGGGACGGCCTCGCGGCGCAGCCGGACGACCTCGCCTGCCTGGCCGACGCCGGCGACCTGCTGCCCGACTGGTACGACGAATGGCTGATCATCGAGCGCGAGCGCTTCCGGCAGCTGCGGCTGCTTGCGCTCGAGGCGCTCTGCGACCGCTTCAGCCGCACGGGACGGCACGCCGAGGCCGCCGAGGCCGGGCTCGCAGCGGTGGCCGCCGAGCCACTGCGCGAGAGCGCGCACCGCGCGCTGGTGCGCGCGCACCTCGCGGACGGCAACGCGGGTGAGGCGCTGCGGCAGTACCGCCTCTTCGTGGCGCTGCTGGACCGCCAGCTGGGCCTCGCTCCGTCGGGCGCCATGCGGGCGCTCGTGGCCGGGCTGCCGGCGCCGTGACGATCAGGTAACGGCGTTCTGCCACGCTGCCCGCCATGCCCGCTTCTGAGCGCGTTGCCGTGCTCGTGGTGCGCGCATGGCGCGAGGACGCCGGACCTGCGGGCCTGCGAGTGCGCGTGACGTGGGTGGACGACGTGGAGCAGGGCCGGGAGCAGACGACGGCGGCGGCGAGTACCGAGGACGTCCTGGCGATCGTGCGCCGCTGGCTGGACGCGGTCTCCGCGGATACGGCGGCGTGACGCTGGCGTGACGGCCCGGCAGGAGACTGCCGCTCGATCCGCCGCGACCCCAGATCGCCCATCGAGGAGGCCCAGTGCCCGCCGAGCTCACCTTTCCCGGCGTCTACATCGAGGAACTGCCGAGCGGCGTCCGCCCGATCATCGGCGTCAGCACCTCGACGACGGCGTTCGTCGGCCGCGCCCGCAAGGGGCCTGTCGACGAGCCCGTCGTCATCCACTCCTTCGCGGACTACGACCGGCTGTTCGGGGGCCTGTGGCAAGAGAGCCGGATGAGCTTCGCGGTCCGCCAGTACTTCGACAACGGTGGCCGCGAGGCGGTGATCGTGCGCGTCACGCGGGGCGTGGCGACCCTGGCCGCGGCCGCGAAGGCCGACGCTCCCGGGGACCGCCGACGACCTCGAGCTGGAGGCGTCGAGTCCCGGCGCCTGGGGCAATCAGCTGACCGTCGCGGTCGACCACGACTCCCTCGACGCCGCGACGCTGTTCAACCTCACGCTCGTCGACGGCGAGACCGGCGACAGCGAGACGCTGCGCAACCTCTCCGTGACGCCGGGCTCGCCCGCTTCGTGGAGACGATGCTCGAGCAGCGATCGCGCTTCGCGAGGGTCGCGCGGGACCGTGCCCGACGCAGATGCCCGAGGACACGACCGACCCGGTCGCGTTCGCCGACGGCGACGACGGCGGCCTGATCCGCGACGCCGACGTGGCGCCGCCATCCGGGCGCGCGGGCATCCGGGCGCTCGACGCGACCGACATCTTCAACCTGCTGTGCCTCCCGCCGCTGACCGAGGACACCGACCTCGCCGCCGCCACGTTCGGCGATGCGGCGAGCTACCTGCGCTCGGCGGGCCGGCGGGCGATGCTCCTCGTCGACCCGCCGTCCAGCGCCGTCGACGCGCCCGCGGTGCAGGACTTCCAGGCGACGCTCAACCTCGCCGACGAGAACGCCGCCCTCTTCTTCCCCCGGCTGCTGGCGCCGAACCCGCTCAAGGACAACCTGATCGAGGAGTTCGCGCCGAGCGGGGCGGTCGCGGGCGTGTTCGCCCGCACGGACGCGCAGCGCGGGACCTGGAAGGCGGCGGCCGGCACCGAGGCGCGCATCGCCGGCGTGAGCGGGCTGTCCTACCTGCTCACCGACGGCGAGAACGGCGACCTCAACCCGCTCGGGATCAACGCGCTGCGCACGTTCCCGCTGATCGGCACCGTCGTGTGGGGGGCGCGCACGCTCGCGAGGCGCCGACGCGTTCGCCGACCAGTGGAAGTACATCGCCGTGCGGCGCACGGCGCTGTTCATCGAGGAGACGCTGTTCCGCGGCCTCAAGTGGGTCGTCTTCGAGCCCAACGACGAGGCGCTGTGGGGCCAGATCCGGCTCAACGTGGGCGCGTTCCTGAACGGCCTGTTCCGCCAGGGCGCGTTCCAGGGCACGACCCCCGCGCAGGCGTACTTCGTGAAGTGTCGACGCGGAGACGACGACGCAGGCGGACATCGACGCCGGCGTCGTGAACATCGTCGTCGGCTTCGCGCCGCTCAAGCCGGCGGAGTTCGTCGTCCTGAAGATCCAGCAGATGGCCGGCCAGGTCGCGGCATAGGAGAGATGCGATGGCCCAGTTCAGCGTGAACGCAAGCCGGTTCGATCCCGTACAAGAACTTCAAGTTCCGGATCAAGTGGGACGGCCGCTACGTCGCCGGGGTGAGCAAGATCGGCGCCGCTCAAGCGCACCACGACGCCGGTGACCCATCGCGAGGGCGGCGATCCGAGCGACCTCGCGCAAGTCGCCCGGCCGCACCGAGTACGACGCGATCACGCTCGAGCGCGGCATCACCCACGACACCGAGTTCGAGGCTGTGGGCGAACAAGGTCTGGAACTTCGGCTCGGGACTCGGCGCCGAGGTCTCGCTCAAGGACTTCCGCAAGGACGTGATCATCGAGGTCTACAACGAGGCGGGCCAGGTCGCGCTCGCCTTCAAGGTCTTTCGCTGCTGGGTCTCCGAGTTCCAGGCGCTGCCGGACCTCGACGCGAATGCGGACGCGGTGGCGATCCAGACGATCAAGCTCGAGAACGAGGGCTGGGAGCGCGACTACGACGTGACCGAGCCCACTGAGCCGAGCTTCAGCGAGCCGGCCGCGTAGGCCGGGCGGACGATGCACGTGCTCTCGGCCATCGAGCTCCTGGGTGTCTGGGAGCGCGGTCGCGGCGCCTCGCCCGGCGAGCGCGCGGTGGCGCTGCTCGCGGCCGCCGGGCACGCGGCGCCGGGCGCGCTGCCGGTCGGCGACGCGCGACGCGCGGCTGCTGGAGCTGCGCGAGCGCACGTTCGGGCCCGCGTTCGCCGCGATCGCCGCGTGCCCCGCCTGCGGCGAGCAGCTCGACGTCGCGCTCACCGCGGACGCCGTCCGCGGCGCGGCGGATCCCGCCGACTCGACGAGCCGCCCACCGTCGAGGCCGGCGGGCGGGTCCGCGCTTGCGGCTGCCGACGGCGGACGACCTCGTCGTGGCGGCCGCCACCGGCGACGTCACGGCGGGGCGCGCGCTCGTGCTCGAGCGCTGCGTGCTCGGCGACGGCGGACGCCGCTGGACGAGGCGGCGGCGCGCGCGGTCGCCGCCCGGCTCGCCGAGGCGGACCCCGGCGCGCTTGTCGAGGTCGCGCTGACCTGCCCGGAGTGCGGCCACGAGTGGGTGCTGCCGTTCGACATCGCCTCGTTCCTGAGCGCGGAGATCGACGCGTGTGCCCTGCGGCTCGTCGGAGAGGTGCACGCGCTCGCCTCCGCCTACGGCTGGCACCGAGCACGACGTGCTCGCGATGAGCGCCCACCGACGGGCAGCGTACCTGGAGCTCGCAGGAGCGTGAGCGACCACCTCGGCGACCTCGTCGGTCGCGCGCTCGGCGTCGGCGACGTCCTGCGGCCGCGGACGGCCGCGCGGTTCGAGCCGGGCGGCCCGGGCCCGCCGGCGGTGCCGGCGCCGGAGCGGGCAGAGTGGGCGGCCGAGCCCGCCCAGGCGGAGGTGGTTCGCGAAGCGGCGCCGCCGGACGTCGCCGCGGATCTCGTCGCCGCATCGCCGCGCGGAGCGCCGCGCGCGGCGCGCGACACCGCGGCGCCCGTCGCGGCCGAGCCGGCGGCGGCCGCGGCCATGCCGGGGGCACGCGGGTTGCCGACGGTGCCGCTGCCGGAGTCCGCAGCGGCTGCGCGATCCCCGGCGCAGCGCGCCGCGGAGCCGGGACCAGAGCCGGAGCCGGGGCCGGAGCCGGAGCCGAGGCCGGGCGCGGTGGCGCCGGAGCCGCGGCGGCCCGGCGATGCTCGCGCGGCGCGCGCCGCCCGCGTGGTCGAGGCCCGGCTGCCGTCGCCGCCGTCCGGTCAGCCGGCGGCCGTCGAGCCTCCGAGCGAAGTACGCGCCACAACCGTCGTCGCCGCGACCGCCCCGCCGGTCGCACCACCGCACGGTCCACCGCCGACGCGCGCCGGAACGCCAGCCCGCGACCCTGCCGGAGACCGCCGCGCCCATCCGGGCCGGGGACGCGCCGCTCCGCCGGGGCGCCGCCGCTCGGGCGGACCGCTTCCTCGCCCGCCGGCCCGCCGCCCGCCGAGCCGATCGTCCACGTCCACATCGGCCGAGTCGAGGTCCGTGCGCCGGCCGAGCCCGCGCGCCCCTCCCGTCCCCGGCCCCGCGAGCCGCTGCTGAGCCTCGAGGACTACCTGGCGTCCGGAGCCCGGAGGCGGGGGTCGTGAGCAACTCGCTGGCGATCGCGACGACGACCGTCGTCCTCGGCGACATCGTCCAGGGCGGGCTCGGTTCCGTGGCGGGTGCCAGGGTCACGATGCTGCGCCCCGACGAGAAGGACGACGGCCAGCCGTCTCCGGAGGTCAACGTCTTCCTCTACCAGGTCGGACCGAACGCGTTCCTGCGCAACGCGGACCTCCCGACGCGGGACTCCGGCGGGGAGCTGCGGCAGCGGCCCCCAGGTCGCGCTCGAGCTGCACTACCTGGTCTCGTTCTACGGCGACGAGTCGATCCTCGAGCCGCAGCGCCTGCTCGGCGGGGCGGTGACCGCGCTGCAGGCGCGCCCGCGCGTGACCGCCGCAGCCGTCCAGGCGATCGTCGACGCCGCTGCCGGGGCCGAGTCTCACGGACCCGCGCCACTACCTCAGCACGACGGATCTCGGCGATCAGGTCGAGCACGTCAGCTTCACGCCGATCCTGCTCAACCTCGAGGAGCTCTCGAAGCTCTGGTCGACGCTGTTCAGGGTCCGCTACGTCCTGTCGGTCGCCTACCGCGCGAGCGTGGTCGTGATCGAGGCGGAGCTCACGGCCCGGCCGACGCTGCCCGTCCGCGCGCGCAACCTCTACGACGCTCCCGATCAGCCGGCCGCTCGTCGAGCGGGTCGAGGCCGCAGACGGGCCGGGCGAGCCGATCGTCTCCGGCACGACGCTCGTCCTGCGCGGGCAGCGGCTGCGCGCGGACCTCACACGGGTGCGGATCGGCACCGCGGTCGCGGAGCCCGAGCCCGACGCGATCCTGGGCGCGGAGATCCGCGTCGTGCTGGGCTCGCCGCCGTTCGCGCCCGGGGCGCTGCGCGCCGGTGTGCACGGCGCGCAGGTGGTGCACCTGCTGGAGCTCGGGACGCCGCCCGAGCCGCACACCGGCTCGGAGTCCAACGTCGTGCCCTTCGTGCTGCGCCCGTCGCTGGAGTCGGCCGCCGTCGGCGACGTCGAGGGAACCGGCGACCGAGCCGCGCTCGGCGACGGTGACCGTGACCGCCGAGCCGCCGATCGGCGCGGGCCAGCGGGTCGTGCTGCTGCTCGACGCGGCCGGCGGAGGGCAGTCGTACAGCTTCCGCGCGCCCGCGCGCGTGAACGAGGACGACCCGGTCGAGGTCCTGATCGCCGGCGTGGCGGCCGGCACCTACCTCGTGCGCATCCAGGTCGACGGCGCCGAGAGCCTGCTCGAGCTCGAGCAGGAGCGCTTCGCCCAACCGACCCTCACGATCCCATGACCGGCGCGGGCGAGCGAGTCGTGGCGGACAACCAGCGACTGCTGATGGCCGAGGTCGGCCGCGTCCGCGCGCTGCTCGAGGCCCACGCCGCGGACCACGACGTCGCGCCGCCCGCGGAGCGGGCCGGCGCGCCACCGCAGCTCGAGGCGCTGTGCGCGATCTTCGGGCTCTCGGCGTTCGAGCGCGACGTGCTGCTGCTGTGCGCGGCGATGGAGCTCGACGGCGGCTTCGGCGCGGCCTGCGCGGCCGCGCACGGCGACCCGGCGCTCTCCCATCCGACGTTCGGCCTGGCGCTCGCGGCCCTGCCGGGCGCGCACTGGAGCGCGCTGGCGCCGAGCGGGTCGCTGCGCCGCTGGCGACTGGTGCAGCCGTTGCCGGGCGAGTCGCTGACCGGCGGCTGCCTGCGGATCGACGAGGTGGTGCTGCACTTCCTCGCCGGCGCGCGCGATCTCGACGAGCGACTGATCGGCCTGGTGGAGCCGGTCGCGCCGCCTGCGGAGCTCGCGCCGTCGCACGCCGCTCTCGCCGATCGGCTTGCCCGGCGCTGGGCCGCGCCGCGGCGGGACGGCCCGCCTCCCGTCGTGTACCTGTGCGGGCGCGACGCGTCCGCGCGCCGGGCCGTGGCCGCCTCCGCGGCCGCGGCGTGCGGCTTGGGGCTGTGCGCGCTGGCCGCGCCGGACCTCCCGGTCGTGCCGGCCGAGCGCGAGACGCTCGTGCGACTGTGGGAGCGCCAGGCGTGGCTGGCCCGGCTCGCGCTGCTGATCGAGTGCGACGACGCCGACCCCGCCGACGTCGCGCGCCGGGCGGCGGCGTTCGCGGAGCGGCTGGATGCCGCGGTCGCCGTCGGCGGTCGCGACGCGCCGGTCTCCGCTCGCCCGCTGGCGCGGATCGACGTTGCGGCCCCTCCGGCGGTCGAGCAGGAGCAGCTGTGGCGGCGCGCGCTCGCGCCCGCCGAGCTCAACGGGAGTCTCGCGGGCATCGTCGAGCAGTTCGACCTCACTAGTGACGACATCCGGGCGGCCGGGCTGGACGCGCTCGGGCGCGCCGGGGACGGCACCCCCACGGCGGAGGCGCTCTGGGACGCGTGCCGCGCGCGAGCCCGGCCCCGGCTCGAGGACCTCGCGCAGCGGGTCGAGCCCGCCGGGCGCTGGGAGGACCTCGTGCTCCCCGAGCACCCGCAGCGCGCGCTCCGCGACCTCGTCCTCCACGTCCGTCATCGCGCGCTCGTCAACGAGCGCTGGGGCTTCGCGGCCAAGAGCGCCCGCGGCAACGGCGTGAGCGCCCTGTTCGTAGGCCCGAGCGGGACCGGGAAGACCATGGCCGCGGAGGTGCTGGCGCGCGAGCTGCGGCTCGACCTCTACCGGATCGATCTCTCGGCGGTCGTCTCGAAGTACATCGGCGAGACCGAGAAGAACCTCCGGCGCGTGTTCGACGCCGCCGACCAGGGCGGCGCGATCCTGCTCTTCGACGAGGCCGACGCGCTCTTCGGCAAGCGCACCGAGGTCAAGGACAGCCACGACCGCTACGCGAACATCGAGGTCGGCTACCTGCTGCAGCGGATGGAGGCCTACCGCGGCCTCGCGATCCTGACCACGAACTTCAAGGGCGCGATCGACACGGCGTTCCTGCGGCGGATCCGCTTCGTGATCCAGTTCCCGCGGCCGGACGAGGCCGCACGGCGGGGAATCTGGCTGCGGATCTTCCCCGCTGCGACGCCGGTCGAAGCGCTCGACGCCGACGCGCTCGGCCGCCTCGACGTGACCGGCGGCACCATCCGCAACATCGCCGTCCGCGCCGCGGTGCTCGCCGCCGAGGCCGGCAGCCCGGTCTCGATGCCGCAACTCGCCGCGGCGGCGCGCGCGGAGTGCGCGAAGCTCGAGCGCCCGGCGGCCGAGCCGCAGCTCGCGGGGTGGACATGAGGCCGCGCCGCCTCGAGGTCGAGATCGACGCGCTGGTGCTCGGCGGCCTCCCGCCGGGGTGGGACCCCGACGCCGTCGCCGCGGCGCTGCGCGACGAGCTGTCGGCGCGCACGGCACGGCGCGGCATCTCCGGCCGCGTCGCCGCGACGGGCCGGGTCGAGCCCCAGGCGGGCCCCCGCCTCGCCGCCACCTCGGGAGCCGGCGACTACGGTCGGCGCGTCGGGGCCGCGATCGCGAAGGGGCTGGCGCGATGAGGGCCCGCGAAGCGTCCACGCCGGCGCCGGCGATCGTCAACCGCGTCCTCGCGGCGCCGGGACGGCCGCTCGACCGGCCGGCCCGCCGGCTGGCCGCGCAGCGGCTGGGCCACGACTTCGGGGACGTCAGGGTCCACGCCGACGCGCAGGCCGCAGCCTCCGCGCGCGCGGTCGGCGCCGACGCCTACACGGTCGGCCGTCACGTGATCTTCGGAGCGGATCGCTACGCCCCCGGATCTCAGCGCGGCGCGGGACTGCTCGTGCACGAGCTGGCGCACGTCGTGCAGCAGCGCGGGAGCGTCCGCCGACCGGGCGCGGCGATCGCCGTGCGCCCGTCCGGCGAGGCGCACGAGCGCGCGGCGGCCGCGATCGGTCGCGGCGGCGATGGGAGGACGCTGGCCGCCGGATCGGCTCCCGTGGCCGTGCAGCGGCAGGAGCCGCCGGCCGCCGCCGGCCGCGGACAGGGTGCCAGGTCTGCGCCCGTCCGCTGCTCGACACACCGGCGATCGGGGCGAACCACGCTTACATCGTGGCGCCCGGCAAACAGTACGCGGTCATCCACCCGTTCTGCCCTCAGGGCCCGGATGACGGCGTCTTTGTCGGGACCACGGCGCGGAAGTGGGACAACTCGCCCGACCCCTGCGAGGAGACCCCGACGTGCGTCGAGTGCCGCCCGAGGGAGGGTGTCACCGACGTCGCCGCATGCTTGGAACGGGAGTATGCCGCCTACAGCAGCCCGAACCTCTACAAGGCGCTCGGCCCGAACAGCAACACGTTCGCCGGCACGCTCGCACGCGCCTGCTGCGCGGGCATGGAGCGGCAGCCCGCCATCGGGAGGTGCCCGGGCTGGGGCGACACCCCGGCTCCGGCGCGCGCGCCCGGCCCTGACTGCCCCCCGGGGCCAGCGTGCAGATGATCCGCGCCCGCGAGACAGCACCCGCCGCAGCCGTTCGCCACGCCCCGCATCGCTGCGCGTGCGGCGGCGTCGTGAGCCCGCAGACCGGCGAGTGCTCCGCCTGCCGCGCGCGCCGGCTGGCAGCTGAACGCGGCGACAACGCTCCGGGCCGGCCGCTCGCGGCGCCGGTGCGCAGCCGGATGGAGTCCCGCTTCGGGCACGACTTCGGCGCGGTGCGGCTGCACGCGAGCCCGTCCGCCGCGCGAGCGCTCAGCGCGCGCGCCTTCACGGTCGGCAATCGGATCGTGCTCGGCGAAGGCGAGCACGACCCCGCGTCGCCGCGCAGCGACGCGCTGCTCGCGCACGAGCTCGCGCACGTCGTCCAGCAGCGCCGCGGCGGCGGCGGCGCGGCCGCCCCCGAGTCCGCGCTCGAGGCCGAGGCCGAGTCCGCCTCGCTCGCTGCGGTCGCGGGCGGCCCTGTCGCGGTGCAGGCGCGCGCGCGGCCGGGAACGGTCCAGCGTGCCGCGCCGGTGGCGGCAGCACCGGTCGCCGGCGCGGCCGCCTTGGCCTACGCGATTCGCTGTGCCGTCTCGGCGGTCGGCAGCATGCTGTTGGACATCGCCATACAGCTGGGGATCCACAGCTGGGAGCGCTGGCAGATTCCCTTCGGGCGCGGCTGGTGGAGCAGCTTCCGCCTCGACTTCTGTTCCGTGATCGCGTCGGCGTTGGTCGGCTGCGTCGCCGGCATGGCCTCGCTCAAGTGGCTCGAGCCCGCGCTCAAGCGGTGGTTCCCCACGCTCCTCGTCAGGGAGGGCACCGTCATCGGCGCCGTGCTGCTGTGGCTGTCGGCGCAGGGCGTCCTGGTCCTCCCGCGGGGCTTCGTCAAGCTGCTCGCCTTCCTCGGCTGCATCAAAGCGGCGGAGGCGGAGGCGCTCGCGCCCGGCGTCACCGCCGAGATGGCGGCAGAGACCGAGGAGGCACCGCTCACCGACAGCGGGACGCCGCTCCTCGAGGAGGCACCGCCCAGAGACAGCGGGACGCCGGCCTTCGAGAGCGGTGGGGCAGGGGCGGTGGGGCCATGACCGGGTTCACCGGCTCGCCGCGCGTGATGAAGGGCGCCATCGTCGGCGTCGACCCGTTCAACCCGCTGGCGAGCATCGTCGTGTTCCAGTACAACCCCGAGACGCTCGAGCGGACGATCCGGCCGCGGACGGCCGGGGAGGGGAGCGACCAGGGCGACGCGCTTCGGCTCGCGGGGCCGCCCGCGGAGACCATCTCGCTCGACATCGAGCTCGACGCGACCGACGCGCTCGAGACCGCGGACCCGCTCGCCGCCGCGACCGGGGTCGCGCCGTCGCTCGCCGCGCTCGAGATGCTCGTGTACCCGAAGGCCGCGCTCGTGATCGCCAACGAGGTGCTCGCCGCGCTCGGCGTGATCGAGGTCATCCCGCCGCAGGCGCCGCTGACGCTGTTCGTCTGGGGGCCGAAGCGAGTGCTGCCCGTGCGGCTCGGAAACCCTGACCATCACCGAGGAGGCCTTCGATCCGGGGCTGAACCCGATCCTCGCGAAGGCCAAGCTCTCGCTGGCCGTACTGACCTATCAGGACCTCGGCGTGCTCAGCGTCGGCGGCGCGCTGTCGCTGGCGAACCACCTCGTCAAGGAGGCGATGGCCACGATCGCGGGCGCCGGCACGCTCGCCGCGACCGGGGCGTCGCTGGGGGGAGGCTGAGCGATGTTCGAGCCCACCAGCCGCTACGCCGGCCTCGAGACCGCGGAGCTGGCCGTGACCGGCGCCGCCGGCGAGCCGCGCACGGTCACCTACGTGCGCCGCCGCTTCGTCCCGGCGCCCGACTCCGCCGCGGCCGCGGTCAGCCACGCCGTCGCCCAGCGGGAGCGCCTCGACCACCTCGCCACGCGCACGTTCGGCGACCCGACGCAGTTCTGGCGGATCTGCGACGCCAACGGCGCGCTGCGGCCCGCGGAGCTCGAGGAGCCGGGCCGGCGGATCGACCTGCCGCTGGCCGGGGGCCTGTGATGCTCACGGGTCTGCTCGGCGTCCGGATGCTGCTGCTGGCGGGGGACACGATCCCGCTGCCGGTCTCCGCGAAGGTGGCCAACGCGCTGCGCTCCGTACAGGTGACGAGCGACGACGCCACCGGCGACGGCTTCCAGCTGCGCTTCGCGGTCGGCAGGGACGCGGTGGTCGACTCGAGCCTCGTCGCCGGCGGGACGTTCGGGCCGTTCAAGCGCGTCGTCGTCGCCGTGCTGTTCGGGGTCGTGCCGGAGCCGCTGATCGACGGCGTCGTGACGCGGCAGGAGCTCTCGCCCGGCGACGAGCCGGGGACCTCGACGCTGACCGTGACCGGGCGCGACCTGAGCCAGCTGTTCGACCTCGAGGAGCGCAACGAGGAGTACCCGAACCAGCCCGACGTCGTGATCGCGACCCAGGTGATGGCGCGCTACGCGAGCTACGGCGTGGTCCCGGCGCCGGCGCCGACGACGGACATCCCGATCGAGCTCGAGCGCATCCCGCGCCAGCAGGAGACCGACCTGAAGTTCCTGCTGCGGATCGCGGAGCGCAACGGCTTCGTCTTCTACCTCGAGCCGCTGACGTTCGGCGCCTCGACCGCGTACCTGGGCCCCGAGAACCGGCTCGGCCTGCCGCAGCCGGCGCTCACCGTCGACATGGGCCCGTCGACCAACGTCCACGGCGCTCAGCTTCAGCCAGGACGGCGCTCGCGCCCGTCGGCGTCAAGGGCAGCTTCGTCGAGCCGCTGCTCAAGCTGAGCCTCCCGCTCCCGTCGCTGCCGCCGCTGAAGGTGCCGCCGCTCGCGCTCTCGCCGACCAGCGCCCGGCGCACGGTCCTCACGCGCGACACCGCGCAGGCCAGAACCCGGCCTCGGCCGCCCTGGCCGGGCTCGCGCAGTCCACCGAGCGCCGGACGCGGTGACCGCGAGCGGCGACCGTCGACACCGCCCGCTACGGGCACGCGCTGAAGGCCCGCCGGCTCGTGGGCGTGCGCGGCGCGGGGCTCTCCTACGACGGCTTCTACTACGTCCGCAAGCGTCACGCACGCGATCGAGCGCGGCAAGTACACCCAGCAGTTCGAGCTCAGCCGCGAGGGCACCGGGGCGCTGACGCCGGCGGTGGTGCCGTGAGCGGCTCGTTCTTCGGCAAGTTCCGCGGGGTCGTCACCGACAACAACGACCCGCTGATGATCGGGCGCCTGCGCGCCCGCGTGCCCGACGTGATCGGCGACGCCGAGAGCGGCTGGGCGATGCCGTGCGCGCCGTTCGGCGGCGACGAGCGCGGGCTTCTTCGCGGTGCCGGCGGTCGGCGCCGGCGTCTGGATCGAGTTCGAGCACGGCGACCCCGACTACCCGATCTGGTCGGGCTGCTGGTGGGGCTCGGCGACCGAGATGCCGCCGACCCTGCTCGTGCCGCCGCCGCCGTTCAAGAAGGTGATGCTGCGTACCGAGGGCGGCCACTCGATCCTGCTCGACGACACGCCCGGCACCGGCGGCATCACGCTGGAGACCGCGCAGGGGGCGAAGGTCGCGCTCACCGCGACCGGCATCGAGATCACGAACGGGACGGGCGCGTCGATCAAGCTCACCGGGCCGCAGGTGTCGATCAACGACGGCGCGCTGGACGTGATCTGATGCCGGGCTTCCTGCTGCACGCCGGCGCGACGCGTCCTCTGCGCCCACGGCGGCCAGGCGCAGCCGACCGCGCCGAGCCCGCGCGTGCATGGTCTCGGGACAGCCGGTCGCCACCCAGGCCGCGCCGTACGCGGTGGCGGGCTGCCCGTTCGTGCCGCCGGCGGGCAACGGCCCGTGCGTGACCGCCCAGTGGGTGGTCGCCGCGCTGCGCGTCCGGGCCGGCGGGCAGCCGGTGCTGCTGCAGGACAGCCAGGCGGTCTGCGCGCCGACCGGGACGCCGCTCAGCGTCGTCGTCACCCAGACGCGGGTGCAGGGGAGCTGACCGGCCTGAACGTCGACTTCCCGTACCGGATCGACGCGCGCGGGCACACTGCCGAGGCCGGCGAGGACGCGCACGTCCGCGACCTGATCGAGCAGGTGCTGTTCACGGCGCCGGGCGAGCGGGTCAACCGGCCCGACGTTCGGCAGCGGCCTGCTCGACCTCGTCTTCGAGCCCAACGGCGAGGCGCTCGCCGCGGCGACCGAGCAGTCGGTGCAGGGCGCGCTGCAGCTGTGGCTCGGCGACCGTGATCGCCGTCGAGGGCGTCGACGTGGCCGCGCGCGAGGCGCGACGCTCGAGTCACCGTCCGCTACGTCGTGCGCCGCACGCAGGAGCGGCGCGTCGCCACGCTCACGCGGGGGCCGGCGTGACCGGCGGGCTGCCCTACGTCTGCTGCGAGGACCGCCGGCGCGCGGAGGTGCGCACGACCGCCACCGCGCTCAACGGCATCGACTTCCTGGAGGTGCTCGATGCCGGCGCCCCGGAGGCCGATCGCCAGCGGATCCTCCGGGTGCACTTCCTGCGCGACCCGTCGGCGCTCGCGATCGGGTCGCAGAACGTGCGCATCGACGGCGGCGACCGCATCCGCTCGGTGCCGGTCGACGAGGCGGGCCTCCGACGACGGGCGTGCTCGTCGTCCGCGTCGCGGTGCCGGGCGACTACTCCACCTACCGCTGCGGCTCGTCGAGCCGGACGGCGCGCCGCTGCGCCGGGCTCGACCCGCTGCTGTCGGCGGTCGACTTCTCGTTCAAGGTCGAGTGCCCGAGCGATCTTCGACTGCCGCCGCGTGTGCTCATGCCCGCCCGAGCCGCGCGAGGACCCGGCGATCGACTACCTCGCCAAGGACTACGACAGCTTCCGGCGGCTGATGCTCGACCGGATGGCGCTCGTCGCGCCCGAGTGGACGGAGCGCAACCCGGCCGACCTGGAGGTCGCGCTCGTCGAGCTGGTCGCCTACGCCGCCGACCACCTCAGCTACGAGCAGGACGCGGTCGCCACCGAGGCCTACCTCGGGACCGCGCGCCGGCGCGTCTCGATCCGCCGCCACGCGACGCTGCTCGACTACCCGATGCACGACGGCTGCAACGCGCGCGTCTTCGTCCGCGTCGGCGCCGCCGAGGGCGGGGCGGTGACCGTGCCGGCGGGCACGCCGCTGCTCACCGAGCTCGACGGTCGCCCGGTGGTGCTCGACCCGGTCGCGTTCGCCGAGGCGCTGCCCGAGGCCCCGGAGGTCTTCGAGACGATGCACGAGCTCGAGATCCGCGCCGAGCACGACGAGATCGCCCTGTACGGCTGGGGCGAGCGTGAGTGCTGCCTGCCGGCGGGCGCCACGCGGGCGACGCTGGCGGGCCACCACCCGCATCTGCGGCGGGGCGACCTGCTCGTGCTCGAGGAGGTCGTCGGGCCGCGGACCGGCGCGCCGGCGGACGCGGACCCGACCCGCCGCCACGTCGTCCGGCTCGTCCGAGCCGCCGGCGCTCGGCGAGCGACGAGCTCGTTCGCCGAGCCGGTCACGGAGGTCGCCTGGGGCGCCGCGGACGTGCTGCCGTACCCGTTCTGCCTGTCCGCGCGGACCGATGCGGAGCACGGCGGCCGCTACGTCGACGGCGTGAGCGTCGCGCGCGGCAACGTCGTGCTCTGCGACCACGGGCGCACGATCGCGGGCGAGGACCCGCTGGGCGCGCCGCCGCCGCCGCGGCCCGCGCCGGGGCGCGAGTGCGAGCGCTGCGGCGGCGCGAGCGCCACGACGGTGCCTGCGCGCTTCGCCCCCGAGCTGGCCTTCGGGCCCCTGACCCATGCGGCCCGCGTCGCGCGCACGGCGATCGTGGACGGCCGCCGGGAGCGGCTGTTCTTCGATCCGTCGGTGAGCGCGGCGGAGGCGCTGCGGTCCGAGCTCGCGCGCGCGTTGCCGGTCGCGTCGGTGCGCGACGAGCTGGGCCGGCGCTGGCTGCCGCAGCGGGACCTGCTCTCCAGCGACGCGTTCGCGCTGGAGTTCGTGGCCGAGCCCGACGACGGCGGCCGCACGCGCCTGCGCTTCGGGGACGGCGAGCACGGCGCGCGTCCCGCCCAGGAGGTCGAGCTGTTCGCCTCCTATCGCGTCGGCGGCGGGGCGCGCGGCAACGTCGGCGCGGAGGCGATCCGGCATCTCGTGCTCGACGATCCCGGCCTCGCCGGCGCGGTCACCGCGGTCAGCAACCCGCTCCCGGCCACGGGCGGGACCGATCCCGAGAGCATCGAGCGCGTGCGCCTCGACGCGCCCGAGGCGTTCAAGGCGCTCGAGCGCGCCGTCACGCCCGAGGACTACGCGGCGAAGGCGCAGCTGCACCCGGAGGTGCAGCGCGCCCAGGCGACGGTCCGCTGGACGGGCTCGTGGCGCACGATCTACCTCACCGTCGACCGGCTGGGCGCCCGCCCCGTCGACGCGGCCTTCGAGGCCGCGCTGCGCGAGCACCTCGAGCGCTACCGGATGGCGGGCCACGACCTGGAGATCGACGGGCCGCTGTTCGTCTCGCTGGAGCTCGGCCTCGACGTGTGCGTGCTGCCGGGCTACTTCCGCTCCGACGTCGCAGCCGCCCTGACGGGGGCGCTCGGGCCCCGCGGCCACTTCGACCCCGACCGGCTGACGTTCGGCCAGCCGGTGTTCCTGAGCCCGATCATCGCCGCCGCGGCGGCGGTCCCTGGGGTGCGCGACGTGCACGCGGTCCGCTTCCAGCGCCAGGGCGAGCCCAGCCGGGTCGCCTTGGACGAAGGTGTGCTGACGGTCGGCCGGCTCGAGATCGCGCGACTCGACAACGACCCGAGCTTCCCGGAGCGCGGCCTGCTGGCGCTCGACGTCCGAGGCGGGCGATGAGCGTCGCGGTCGACCCGGCGCTGCGCGACTTGGACGACTGCGGCTGCTGCGCGGGGATCGAGGCCGCCACGCCGGAGCCGATCGAGAACCGCGCCGGGCTGCCGGCCGTCGCGGCCCGCGCGGGGACGCACTCCAGCTTCCTCGCGAGCCTGCTCGCCGGGCTCTCGGCCGGCGACCGGCCGCAGCTGCGGCGGCTCAGCACGCGGGAGCCGGAGGACGGCACGATCGCCCTGCTCGACGCCGTCGCAGCCGTCGCCGACGTACTGACCTTCTACCAGGAGCGGATCGCCAACGAGTCGTACCTGCGCACCGCCACCGAGCGCAGCTCGGTGCTCGAGCTGGCGCGGGCTATCGGCTACGAGCTCGCCCCGGGCGTGGCCGCGGAGACCGTGCTCGCGTTCACGCTCGAGACCGCCGAGGGCGCGCCCGGCGTGGTCCCGATCGGCACGGGCACGAAGGTACAGAGCAACCCGGGGCCGGACGAGAAGCCGCAGACCTTCGAGACCGTCGAGGCCATCGAGGCCCGCGGCGAGTGGAACGAGCTGCGGCCGCGCCTGACTGAGCCGGTGCTGCCCGCCGTGGGGCAGACGGAGGCCCACCTCGCCGGCGTCGACCTGAACCTGGCGCCGGGCGACGCCCTCCTGCTCGTGGACCCCGAGGCGAGCGCGCCGCCGCGCGACCAGTGGGCGCTGCGCTTCCTCGACGACGTGGAGCCCGATCACGAACGCGGCGTCACCCGCGTGACATGGCGGCTCGGGCTGGGCATCGAGCTGATCGACATCGACATCGACATCGACCTCGATCCGTTCGACCCGACCGATCCGTTCGAGCCGCCCGAGCTGCCCGAGCCGCCGGAGACGCCCCCGCTGCTCGGCGGCGAGTTCCACGCGCTCCGCACCAAGGCAGCCCTGTTCGGGTCCGCGGCGCCGGACTGGCGGCTGCTGACCGATACCGTGCGCGATCGCTACGACCCGACGGGCGCGGCCAAGGACGCCGACGAGTGGCCCGGCCTGACCGTGACCGCGATCTCGGGCGAGGACCAGGCGATCCACCTCGACGGGCTCCATCGCGAGATCCTGCCGGGCAGCCGGCTCGTGCTCGTGCGGCCGGGCTCCGAGCAGGTCTACGAGGTGCTGGCGGTCGAGGAGTCGGCGCGCAAGGGCTTCGGCCTCACCGGCAAGACGACGCGCGTGCTCCTCGGCGGAGCGGAGCTGAGCCCCTTCGACGCGCACGTGCGCGAGACCGTGGTCTACGCGCAGAGCGAGCTGCTCGACCGCGCCGAGCGGCCGATCGCCGGGGACGTCGGAGGCGCGGAGATCGAGCTCGACCGCCTCGTGACGCCGCTCCCGGTCGGCCGCCTCGTCGTCGTCTCCGGTGAGCCGGCCGACGGAGGCCCTGCCGTGTCCGAGCAGGCGGTCGTGACCGCGACGGAGACCGTCGCGAACAGCCGCACGCTGCTCGTGCTCGAGGGCGAGCTGGCGCGCCCGTACCGCCGCGACAGCGTGCAGATCGCCGCCAACGTCATCCGCGCGACGCACGGCGAGGGCGTCCAGGAGCCGCTGGGCAGCGGCGATGCGGCGAAGCCCTTCCAGACTTTCGTGCTGCGCCAGTCGCCCGTCACGCATGTCTTCGCGGACACGCCGACGGGCCGGCGTTCGACCATCGAGCTGCGCGTCGACGGCGTGCTCTGGGAGGAGGTCCCGTCGCTGTTCGGTCGCGGCCCCAGCGAACGCGTCTACATCCTGCGGATCGACGACGACGCCAAGGCGACGGCCCGCTTCGGCGACGGGCGCACCGGGACGCGCCTGCCGACAGGCCCCGAGAACGTGAGCGCCGCCTACCGCAAGGGCATCGGCGTGGCCGGCAACCTCGACGCCGGCAAGCTCACGCTGCCGCTGACCCGCCCGCTCGGCGTCCGCGGCGTGACGAACCTGCTCCCGGCCACCGGCGGCACGGACCCCGAGGTGCTCGCGGACGCCCGCGCCAACGCGCCGCTGACCGTGCTCACGCTCGGCCGGATCGTCTCGCTCGACGACTACGCCGACTTCGCGCGCGCGTTCGAGGGCGTCGCGAAGGCGCACGCCACCTGGGTCTGGGGCGATGACGGGAAGGCGGTGTTCGTGACGGTGGCGGGCACGAACGGCGACGCGGTGCCCGAGGACGGCCCGGTGCAGCGCAGCCTGCTCGACGCGATGGCAACGGCCGGCGACGCGCACGTCGGCGTGACCGTGCGCAGCTACGAGGCGGTGGGCTTCCGCGTGGGCGGGACGATCGAGCGCGATCCCGTCCTGCTCGCCGAGCAGGTGCTCGCCGACGCCGAGGCGGCACTGGCCGAGCACTTCGCGTTCACGGCGCGCGCGTTCGGGCAGCCCGTGCCGCTCAGCGAGCTGCTCGCCGTCCTGCACGGCGTCGCCGGCGTCGTCGCCGTCGACCTCGACGCCCTGTACACGGGCAGCGTGCCGGCGCTGAACCGTGCGCTCGTGGCGCGCGTGCCCGTGCCGGGCGACGACGTGGCGGCCGCGCTGCCGGCGCAGCTCCTGACCATCGACCTGCGCGCCGGCGACCTGAAGGTGACGCCGTGACCGTCACCGCCGACCGGCTGATCTCCCTGCTGCCGGCCGTCCACGGCATCCGCGACGGCGACGCAGGGCCGCTGCGCGAGCTGGTCGGCGTGATCGCCGACCAGTTGACCGTGCTGGAGGAGGACCTCGAGCGCCTCTACGACGATCAGTTCGTCGAGACCTGCGCGCCCTGGGTGCTTCCCTACATCGGCGACCTGCTGGGCATCACCGGCCTGCCGCCCGCGCCGCTGACGCCGCGCGCCGAGGTCGCGCACACGATCGCCTACCGGCGCCGCAAGGGCACCGCGGCGCTGCTCGAGCAGCTCGCGCGCGACGTGACCGGACTGCCGGCCCGCGCGGCGGAGTGCTTCGAGCTGCTCGCGGCCACCCAGCACCTCAACCACCTGCGCCCGGACTGCCGCAGCTTCGTCTCCGTGCGCGACGCGCTCGCGCTCGAGGCGCTCGGCGGGCCGTTCGAGCGGCTGCCGGAGCGGCCCACGCTCACCCACACCGCCGACGTGCGGCGGATCGCGAGCGGCCGCGGGCGCTACAACATCCCGGACGTCGCCATCTTCCTCTGGCGGCTGGGCGCCCAGCGCCTGACCGGCTCGCCCGCCGCGCCGGACGCGGCCGAGCCGCTGCGCCGCTTCCGCTTCAGCCCGCTCGGCAACGACGCCCCGCTGTTCAGCCGGCCCGAGACCGAGGACGAGATCACCGGGCTCGCGCAGCCGCGCAACGTGCCGGCGCCGATCTCGCGCCGCGCCTCCGCGGCCGATCTCGCCGCCTTCTACGGCGACGCGCGCAGCCTGCTCGTCGAGACGGCCGGAGGGCCGCTCGGCCTGGATGCGCTGGCGCGTCTGCGACCTGAGCGACTGGAGCGCCCCGGCCGGCGCGGTCGCGATCGACCCGGTGCTCGGGCGGCTGCTCTTCCCCCAGGACGCCGAGCCGCGGGTCACGTTCCACTCCGGGCTCGCCGGGAACATCGGCGGCGGCGAGTACGACCGGCCGCTGCCGGCGGAGGCGCACGGTGTCGCGATCGTCGAGGCGGGCGGCGGCCCGGGCGCGATCCAGGCGGCGGTCGACGCCCTGCCGCCGGAGGGTGGCGTGGTGGAGATCGGGGACAGCGGCCGCTACGAGGAGACCGCGCTCGCGATCGATGCCAGCGGCCGCCGCGTCACCGTCCGCGCCGCCGTCGGGGCACGCCCGACGGTCGTCCTCGCGGCCACCGCCGCGCTTAGCGGCGACGGGACGGGTGCGATCGTGCTCGACGGGCTGCTCGTCACGGGCGCCGGGCTCGCGGTCCGCCCGCCGGGAGCCGGGGAGGACGGCCTCGGCGCCCTCGAGCTGCGACACACGACGCTGGTGCCCGGGCTGGCGCTCGAGCCGGACGGCACGCCGCTCGCGCCCGGGGAGCCCAGCCTCGTCGTCGCCGCGCCGATCACCGCGGTGCTCGTCGAGCGCTCGATCGTCGGGGCGATCCGGGCCGTCCCCGATGCGCGCGTACGCGTGGTCGACGGCCTCGTGGACGCGACCGACGCGGCCGCGGTCGCGATCTCGGGCCAGAGCGGCGGCTTCGGCGCTCTGCTCGAGCTCGAGCAGGCGACGGTGATCGGGCGTGTCAAGGCTGACGCGCTCGAGCTGGTCTCCAACTCGCTGCTGATCGCGCAGGTGCCCGACGGCACCGACCCCGACGCGTGGCCGGGCCCGGTCCTGGCCCGCCGGCGCCAGGACGGCTGCGTGCGCTTCTCGTACGTGCCGCCGGGCTCGCTCACCCCCCGGCGGAATCAATGCCGGCCCGAGCGCGACGCGGACGCCGCGCGCGTGAAGCCCGTGATGACCTCGCTGCGCTACGGCGAACCGGGCTACGGCCAGCTGGCCGACGCGACGGCGGCGGAGATCCGCTCCGGCGCCGACGACGAGTCCGAGCTCGGCGCCTTCCACCACCTCCGGCTCCCGCGGCGCGAGGCCCACCTGCGCGCGCGGCTCGACGAGCACCTGCGGTTCGGCCTGGAGGTGGGTGTCTTCCATGCGACATAGCGCGAGACCGGAGGCAGTCCGATGAAGGGCGACTTCAGCCGCCAGACGTTCGACCCGGCGCGTCACTTCTCGACCGTCCGGCTCCAGCAGGGCCGCGTGCAGCTCGACGCGGACTTCAACGAGCAGGTCGACCTCGTGCTGCATCGCGAGCGCAGCGAGGCGGCCGACGTCATCGGCGCCTGCGGCGGGCCGCTCGGCGCCGCGGCGTTCGGCGTCGTGCTCGACCTCGCGGAGGGCGACTTCACGCTCACGCCCGGGCGCTACTACGTCGACGGGATCCTGTGCGAGAACGAGGCCCCGGTGCCGTACACGAACCAGCCGGACCGGCCGCCGCTCGATCCGCTCGACAGCTCCCAGGCCGGCTTCTCGGTCGTCTACCTCGACGTCTGGGACCGCCATCTGACCTGGCTGGACGATCCCGCACTGCGCGAGACCGCGCTCGGCGGCCCCGACACTGCGACGCGCACCAGGACCGTCTGGCAGGTGCGCACCGTGTTCGCCGGCACGGCGAAGACCACCTGCGCCGACGATCCGGCGGCCTACCTCGCCGCGATCGCGCCGAGCACCGGCCGGCTCGGCGCGCGCGCCAGGCGCGAGGCCGCCACGCCGGACCCGTGCCTCGTGCCGGCCACCGCGGGCTACACGGGGCTCGAGAACCAGCTCTACCGCGTGGAGATCCACGCGCCCGGCGAGCCCTATGACCTCACCAGCGCGCCCGGCGACCACCCCGTCACCGTCACCGCCGCCGACAAGGTCGTCTACGCCGCCGGCACCTGGAGCGTCGGGCAGGCGGTCGAGATCTTCCGCTCGGCGCCGGGCAGCGAGCCCATGGAGGGCGCGCTCGCCACGATCGCCGCGCACGCCCCCGCGACCAAGACGCTGACGCTCGACGTCTCGCTGCCCGACCTCGGGCCCGGCGACGCCCCGCGGATCCGTCCCGTGGGCGCGACCTACAAGTGGTCGCGCGACAACGGCTCGGTCGTGACCGGCGTGTCGGCCGTCGCCGGCCGCGACGTCGTGGTCGGCAGCCTCGGCCCCGACGACGTGCTGGGCTTCGCCCCCGGCCAGTGGGTCGAGCTGAGCGACGAGCTCACCGAGCTCGAGTCCGCGCCCGGCTTCCTCGCGCAGATCGCGGAGGTCGACCGCGACGCCCGCACCGTGACGCTGCGCTCCGACCCGCCGGCCTTCGCGGGGTCGGTGCTCAAGCTCCGCCGCTGGGACGGCGCCGGCGCGCTGAAGATCGACCCGCCGGGCGCGGCCGAGCCGTTCGCCGAGCTCGAGAACGGGGTCCAGGTCGGCTTCAAGGCGGGGGAGTACCACACGGGCGACCACTGGCTGATCCCGGCGCGCACGGCGACCGCCGACGCGCAGTCGGGCACGATCGAGTGGCCCGCCGAGGGCGGCCAGCCCGCGCTGCTGCCACCCGCCGGGATCCTCCACCACTTCTGCAAGCTCGCCGTGCTGCGCTCCGACGGCTCGGCGTTCGCGGTGCAGGACTGCCGCGGCCTGTTCCCGCCCGTGACCGAGCTGGCCACGCTGCTCTACGTCGGCGGCGACGGTCAGGAGGCGCGGCCCGGCGAGCCGCTCCCGCAGCTGCTCGAGGCCGGCGTCTTCCGCGGCCGCCACCCCGTGGAGGGCGCCGCGGTGCGCTTCAAAACCGGTGCGGATGGCGCGCTCGCCGCCGACATCGCCGCGCTGCCGAGCGGCGCGCAGACCAGCTTCGAGACGGTCACCGGGGCCGACGGCGTCGCCGCCTGCGCCTGGCGGCCGGCCGGCGACCTCGGCCGCCCGAGCCAGCGCGTCGAGGCGCGGCTGCTCGACTCCGGCGGGGCGCCGCTGGCGTCGCCGCTGCACTTCAACGCGGAGCTCAGCCTGGCCGCCGAGGTGGCCTACGTGCCCGGCGCGTGCGCCGACCTGGCGGGCGCGGCGACCGTGCAGGAGGCGCTCGACGTCCTCTGCGCCCGCCCGAGCGGGGGCGAGGCCTGCTGCCGCGTGGTGCGACCGGGCACGCCGTTGGAGCAGGCGGTGAACGAGCTGACCGGCCGCGGCGAGCGCGACATCTGCCTCTGCCTGCAGGCCGGAGAGCACAAGCTCGGGCAGCTGGTGCTCGGCGTCAAGGAGGCGGACACGCTCGTGATCGAGAGCTGCGGCGACGGCGCCCGCGTGCTCGTCACCGCGGCGGTGGAGTTCCACAGCCTGCAGGCCGTCACGTTGCGCAACGTCGACCTGCTGCTGCTCACCGACCAGCCGCTGCTGTTCGACGGCTGCGCCGAGGTGACGATCGACGGCTGCCGGATCACGCAGCAGAAGGTGGTGGGACCGGTCGCCGTGGTCGGCTCCGCCGAGCGGGTGCACGTCAGGGCCAGCGTCCTGGACGGCCGGCTCGGGATCGGCGACGACCACCCGCGCGAGCTGGTCGGCGGCGTGATCGGCATCCGCGACCCGCGCGAGTTCGAGGCCAAGGCCACCGCCTTCGCGACGGAGCTGGCGGGCGCGTCGGCCGGCACGCGGAAGGAGCTCGCCGGCACGATCTCGCGGGCGCAGCGGATCCGGCGCCTGAGCGCGAACGAGCAGCGGGCCTGGGCACTGCTGCCCGCCATCCTCACGGACGACAAGCCGGCGGCACCGACCATCGTCGCGGCGCTCGCGAAGCTCCAGGAGGCCGCGGCGTTCGGCGCGGGCGAGGCGGCGCTCGTGCTGCTCGACGCCCGTGCGGAGGCACTGATCGAGAGCACCGACCTGATCGGCGCGCTGGGCCTGTACGGGATCCCGGGCAAGGAGCTCGACGAGAGCGCGCTGCCCGCCCTGCGCGACGCGCAGAAGGATGAGCGGCTTACTCTGCGCGGGCTGGGCTCGCTGCACCTGCACGACGTGCGGCTGACCGCGATCACGCTCGGCGAGGACGTCGTCGCGCGCCTCAGCGCGCTGCCGAAGGAAGGCAAGCTCGCCCAGCCGGCGTTCCGCGCCGTGCACGCCGCCGATACCGAGGTGCTGGACGCGGGCACCCTGCTGATGGCCGGCGACGTCACCTTCACCGCGCTCGACTTCGCCGAGAGCGGAAGAGACGTTGGCGCTGTGATCGCCGACTCGGCGGTCGTTACGGCGACACGGGCGCCGGGCGACGTGCGGCTGTTCGTGCTGGCGAACGGGTTGGCCACCGCCGGCAACATGCGGATCAACGTGGTCCAGCTGTAGCGCGCGCTGCATCATCGCGACGCTCAAATGCTTCGCACCGCCAGTACACACCGACCGCCTCGCGCAGACCGAGGCGCGGCTCGCCGCCCTCGTCCACCCGGAGCTGGCGCCGGCCCACGTTCTCGAGCTCAGCCCGCCGGCCGGGTGGATCGATTGCGCCGCGGCGCAGGAGCTGGCCTACGAGCCGGTCGCCCTCGGCGGTGAGCTCGGCCCGCTGTTCGCTACCTACTGGCCGTTCCACCATCGACGCCGGCACAAATCACCGGCGTGCCAGTCGAGCATCGATCTTGCCGCGATTGCCCAGCCCCGCCGCGACTCGGCGGCCCGAGTGGATGGCCGCGTGAAAAGTTGCGCCACCCGAACGGCCGACGACGAGCAGAGGCTCCGCAATGCAGGGCTTCCTTCATGCGCCGAAGAGGACTCGAACCTCCACCCGGTTATCCCGGACCAGGCCCTCAACCTGGCGCGTCTACCAATTCCGCCATCGGCGCGAGGGCCGGCGGAGTATAGCCGCGGATCGGGGCGCGCCCGAGTCACTCCACGAAGCGCAACGCGAGCTCGCCGAGCGGCTCCAGCCGGTACTCCAGCCGCTGTTCCGGGGCGACCGGAAGCGCCGGGACGATCGAGCCGGTGATCAGGACCTCGCCCGCGCGGACGGTCTCGCCGAAGGCCGCCAGATGGGACGAGAGGTGCGCCAGCGCCGCCACCGGATCGCCCACGAGCGCCAGCGGCTCGCCGATGTACTGTCCCTTCGTCGCCGAGCACGATCGCCCCGCGCAGGTCGTCGAGCACGACCCCGGTCACAGGCGGCCCGAGCACCACGTGACGGTGGAAGATGTCGCCCGCGAGGATCTCCTCCAGCTCACCGGCGCCGAGATCGACCAGCTCGATCGCGACGCCGAGTCCTGCGATCGCCGCGGCGACCGCGTCGCGATCGGCGCCGGGCGGCACGTCGTGCGCGACGTGCACGGCGATCTCCGGCTCGGCCGTCGGCCGGACCCAGTCGCCGATCGCCACCGCGCTGCCGGGCTCGCGCACGCCGCGGTCGGTCAGGTGGCCGACCAGCGGCGCGCTGATCCCGTGCTGCAGCATCGCCGCGGTAGTCCCGAGCCCGAGCTTCCAGCCGACCGGGCGGGCGCCGGCGTCGAGCAGGCGGCGGCGCGAAGCGAGCTGGCGCTCCATCCCGCGGCGCACGCGCGGGTCCTCGTGCAAGGCGCTCATGTGCGGGGATCATGGCGCTCCTTGAATCCGTCCGATACCCGAGCTACCTTCTCGAACACATGTTCGACCGACCGGAGGAGCCGCACGCCGCATGGACATCGGCAAAGACCTGACCAAGCGCCAGCAGGAGATCTTCGACTTCATCAAGAAGTACTCCGCCCGCTACGGCTACCCGCCCACCGTGCGCGACATCGGCAAGGCGGTCGGGCTCGCCTCTTCCTCGACCGTGCACGCGCACCTGGCCAACCTGGAGAAGGTCGGCCTGCTGCGGCGCGACCCGTCGAAGCCGCGCGCGATCGAGCTGCTCGACAGGGCGGTCGACGCGGCCAAGAACGCGGTCGCCGGCAACAGCGGCCTGCCGCTCGTCGGCCAGGTCGCCGCCGGGCGGCCGATCCTGGCCGAGGAGAACATCGAGGACTACGTGCAGGTGCCGGAGATCGCCGGCGGCGGCGAGGGCGAGTTCGTGCTCGCCGTGCGCGGCGACTCGATGGTCGACGCCGGCATACTCGACGGCGACTTCGTCGTCGTGCGCCGGCAGGACACCGCGGCCGACGGCGAGATCGTCGTCGCGCTCGTGGGGGAGGAGGCGACCGTCAAGCGCTTCTTCAAGGAGCCCGACCACGTGCGCCTGCAGCCCGAGAACACGTCGATGGAACCGATCCGCACGCGCGACGTGAGCATCGTCGGCCGCGTCGTGGGAGTGTTCCGGAAGGTGGTTTAGCGACATGGCGGTGCTCTTGATCGAGCCGACCGACGAAGACCTGCACCTGTGGAGCGACGAGCGCGGCGAGGCGACACTCGACGACGTGCTGTCGACCGCCTGGGACGGCCTGTCGGCTGCCGGCTCCTCCGTCGCCTGTCCGGTCTGCAGCGGCGAGCTGCAGCCGCGCTGGTCGGCCGGCGCCGGCGTCGTCGGCGGGCGCTGCCGCGACTGCGGCAGCGAGCTGAGCTGAACGCCGCCTCGCGCGCACGCCCCGCGCTCGGATAGCCTCCGCCGCGATGGCCGACGAGGACGTACGCGAGGAGCTGGGCCGGCTCGAGCAGGAATGGATGCGGGCGCACCAGGAGCGCGACGAGGCGCGGCTGGAGGAGCTCGTGGCGGATGGGTTCCGCTTCACGGCGATCCACCTGAACCCCGAGCCGATGACGCGCGAGCAGTGGATGGGCGCCGCGCTCGGCGGTTACCAGATCACGACGTTCGCGTTCGAGGAGATGGAGATCGACGTCTTCGGCGAGACCGCGGTGATCCACTCGCGCTACTCGCAGATCGCCTCGTACTCGACCGTCAACCTCTCGAACGTGTTCCGCCTCACCGACGTCTGGTCGAAATACACCGGCCGCTGGCAGGTCGTGGCCCGCCACTCGTCCGTGCTCGGGTGAGCTACGCGGCCGAGTACTCGTAGAAGCCGCGGCCGCTCTTGCGGCCGAGCAGCCCCGCCTCGACCATCCGGTTGAGCAGCGCCGGGGAGACCGAGGCGGGGTCGCGGAACTCCTCGTGCAGCGACTGGGCGACGGCGAGCAGCGTGTCGAGCCCGATCAGATCGGCGAGCGCGAGCGGGCCCATCGGGTGCGCGCAGCCCTTCATCATCCCCTCGTCGATGTCCTCCTTGGAGGCGAAGCCGGACTCGTACATCCGGATCGCCGACAGCAGGTAGGGGACCAGCAGCGCGTTGACGACGAAGCCCGCGCGGTCCTGCGAGTCGATGCAGACCTTGCCGAGCGTGTCCTGCGCGAAGCTGCGCGCCCGCTCCAGCGCCACGTCGCCGGTCATGATCGAGCGCACCACCTCGACCAGCGGCAGCACCGGCACGGGATTGAAGAAGTGCAGCCCGAGCACGCGCTCGGGCTTCGACGTCCCCGCCCCGAGCTTCATGATCGGCACCGAGGACGTGTTCGACGCGAGGAACTCCGCGTCGGGCAGCACGGCGTCCAGCCGCTGGAACAGCTCGCGCTTGGCGAGCTCGTTCTCCACGATCGCCTCGATCGCGGCGTCGGCGCCCTCGAGGTCGTCGATCGCGGTCGAGAAGGCGAGCCGCTCGACCGACGCCGCACGGTCGTCGTCCGAGAGCTTGCCCGAGCGCACACCGCGCGCGAGTGACTTGTCGATCCGCGCCTGCGCGCGCTCGGCCGCCTCCGCGTCGGCCTCCACGACCGTCACGTCGACGCCCGCGCGGGCGCACACCTCGGCGATCCCCGATCCCATCAGGCCGCCGCCCACCACTCCGATCCGCATAGGCCGGGACGCTAGCGGTTCAGCGCGCTACCTTGCTCCCGCTGGCCGAGCAGTCGCGGAGGTCACGCCTTCGAGGAAAGTCCGGACATCGCAGGGCAAGGTGGTCGGTAACGCCGACCCGGGGAAACCCGCGGGACAGTGCCACAGAAAACACACCGCCCACGTCCGTGACGGCGACGTCACGGGCCGGCAAGGTTGAAAAGGTGCGGTAAGAGCGCACCGGCGTCGCGGTGACGCGGCGGCCAGGTAAACCCCACCCGATGCAAGGCCGAGCAGGACCGTTCGCAGGTTGCCCGCCGAGGTCCAGGTAGGCCGCACAGATGGATGGCTGCTCACGACAGAATCCGGCTTACAGGCCAGCTGCATGAGAGGGCTCCCGGCGACGGGAGCCCTCTCGCGCTGCTGTCACCCTGGCTGCGATGCCGCGCCTCGAGATCCGCTACCTGTCCGGCCACGACGTCGACGCGCTCGCGATCGGCCCCGACCTGATCCTGGACGCGACCGAGCGCGCGCTCGCCGCCCAGGGGCGCGGCGAGGTCGTGCTCGAGCCGCGCGAGCACCTTGTTCCCGACCCGGCGTTCGACGGCCACTTCAACCTGCTGCGCGCGTACGTTGCGCCGCTCGACGTCGCGGGCGTGAAGGTCGTCGGCGACTTCCACGGCAACTACCGGCTCGGGCTGCCGTCCGAGCTCGCTCTACTCACGCTGTATGACCCGCGCACCGGCGTCCCGCGCGCGATCCTCGACGCAACCGCCATCACCGAGTGGCGCACCGGAGCGGTGACCGCGCTCGGCGGCCGCCATCTCGCCCGCGCCGGCGCCAGGGTGCTCGGCCACGTCGGCGCGCGCGGCACCGCGTTCGCGAACGTCTCCCTGCTCGACCGCGTGCACGACTACGACGAGATCCGCGTCACGAGCGCGCGGCGCGAGTCGCGCGAGGCGTTCGGCGAGCGGCTGCGCGACGCGCTCGGCAAGGAGATCCGGGTGTGCGACACGATCGAGGAGACCGTCCGCGGCGCCGACGTCGTGGTCGAGGCGACCCGCCTGCTCGCCCCGGAGCCGATCCTGCGCACCGAGTGGATCGCGCCGGGCGCGCTCGTGATGCCGTACGGGACGATGAGCGCGGTCGAGCTCTCGCTCACGTCGATCATGGACAAGGTGTACGTCGACGACTGGGGCCAGAGCCGGAGCGGCCGGTTCGGCGCGCTGCGCGCTCACGTGGACGCCGGGCTGGTCACGGAGGAGTCGATCGCCGGCGAGCTGGCCGACGTGGTGGCCGGCACGCGGCCGGGCCGGGAGTCCGACGACGAGCGGATCCTGTTCTGGCATCGCGGCCTGGCGACGACCGACGTCGCGCTCGGCCAGGCCATCCTCGACCGCGCCGTCGAGCAGGACGTCGGCACGATTCTGCCGTACCGATGAGCGGCACCACGCAGCCGATCGTCCTCGCCCGCGCGGACCAGCTCGACCTCGCGCAATACCGCCGCATCGCCGTCGACCGCGAGCCGGTCGCCCTCGCGCCGGGCGCGCTTGCCGCGGTCGCGGCGGCGCGCGGGCGGCTGCTCGCGCACCTCCGCACGGGCGTCAGCGCGTACGGCGTGACCACCGGCCTGGGCTACCTCGCGAGCACGCGCCTGGAGCCCGACGCGCAGCGCGCGTTCCAGCGCGCGCTGCTCGTGCGCGGCGCGGGCACCGGTCCGCCGCTCGCGCCCGAGGTCGTCCGCGGCGCGATGCTGCTCCGCCTGACCGGCTTCCTCGGCGGCGCCGCCGCGGTGTCGCCGCGCGCTGTGCGAGTTCCTCGCCGCGCGGCTCAACGACGGCTTCACGCCGCTCGTCCCCGGCCGCGGCATCTCGAGCGCCGGCGAGGTGATCGCGCTCAGCCACCTCTTCCAGACCCTGATCGGTGAGGGCTTCGTAGTGGAGGACGGGGAGCGCATTCCGGCGGCGGAGGCGCTGGCGCGCCGCGGCGTCGCGCCGTACGAGCCCGACACGAAAGAGGGGATCGCGCTCGTCAACGGCGCGCCGCTCGCGCCCGCGCTGACCGCGTGGCTGAGCGCCCGCGCCCGTCGCGCCCTCGACCACGCCACGCTGGCCGGCGCGCTCTCCGCAGCGTCGATCGGCGCCTCGCTGCGGCCGTACTCCCGCCGTGTCGGCGAGCTCAAGGGCGACCCCGGCCAGCAGCTCGTGCACGCGGCGCTGCTCGCCTGGAACGCGGGCGGCGCCGACTGGTCCGACCGGCCCCAGTCGCCGGTCTCGTTCCGCGTGCTCCCGCAGGTCCACGGCGCGGCGACGGACGTGCTCGACCACGTCGACGCCCAGCTCGCGCGCGAGCTGCGCGCGGTGACCGACAGCCCGCTCTACCTCGAGGCGGACGGGGAGGAGCCGGAAGGCCTCTACCCCAGCGGCAACTTCCACGCCCAGGCGCTCAGCCTCGGCCTCGACGCGCTCGCGGTCGCGCTCGCGCAGGTCGGCAACCTGGCCGAGAAACGGCTGCACCGGCTGCTCGACCAGCGGTTCTCCGGGCTGCCGGACCAGCTTGCGTCGGACCCGGGACGCCACACCGGCCTGGTGTTCCTGCACAAGTCGGTGACCGGCTATGCCGCGGAGAACCGGATGCTGGCCGCGCCGGCGAGCGTGCATCAGCTCGACGGCTCGTCCGGGCAGGAGGACTTCGAGGCGCTCACGTTCGTCGCGGCGGAACAGCTCGAGCGCGCGCTCGACAACATCGAGCTGATCGTGGCCGCCGAGCTGCTCGCCGTGCGCCAGGCGCGTGAGCTACGCGGCGAACCGCTCCCGCCGCGGCTCGAGTCGGTGGTGGAGCGACTCGACGTCGCGCCGGTGACCGAGGACCGGTCGTTCAGCGGCGACCTCGAGCATCTCCGCGCCCTCGTGCGGTCGGGCACGCTGCTGTCGAGCTAGTGCCCTGAGTCGCAATTTCGACGGCAGTCGGCGGCGCCGGCCCGCGCCTGCCGGCACCCGGCATCCGGTCACGTGCAACCAGCATGCTCGCGGATACCGTGCACCGGCAGGCACGACCCGGCATCCGCCGCGGTGCCGCCGAACTTACGACTCAGGACACAGCGCGTCAGGCGCAAGCTCCGAGCCGGCGGCCGCCCGCGGGTTTGCAGCCCACGCTCTTGCGCGGGAGCTTCGCGCGGCGCGCCGTGAACCGCACGATCTTGACGTCGCCCGCCGGCCCGACGACGCGGACCTCGAGCTGCGCGCCGGGTCGCAGCGCCCGGCCCTTCAGCGCCGCCAGTAGCGCGATCTTCCCGTCGCGCGCGCGAAACCGCTTGCGCGCGAACGCGCAGCCACGGCCACGGCAGGACAGCTCGGCGCGGCTGCCGGGCGGGAGGTTGCCGACGTTCAGCGCCTGGAAGCGCGTCCGGGCGCCGACCGTGCAGGTAGCTGTGCCGCACGATCGGGAGGAACGCGTTCGCCCCACTCGTGGCAGGGCTCGCGAGAGCGGGCTCGCTCGTGGCGGCCGCCTCGATCTTGAACTCCAGCGGGCGCGAGGCCGTCACGTTGCCCGCGGCGTCGGTCACGCGCGCGAAGAACGCATAGCTGCCGGGCGTATCGATCCGCGCGCTGTGTGACGCCGCCCCGCCCGCGCACGCACCGAACGACGGCATCGCCATCGGCGCCACCACGCCGCACTGCACGCTCGTGATCCCGGTCGCGTCCCCGGCGCTCAGCGTCCAGCTGAGCTCCGTCCCCGGCGCGAACGAGCGGTTGGACGGGCCGCTGACGGCCAGCGCCGGCGCGGTGTTGTCGATCGTGAGCCCGCGCTCCTGCGTCGCCGCATTGCCCGCCGCGTCGAACGCGACCGCCTCGACGGCGGCCAACCCGTCGGGGACCCTCGTGGTGTCGAACGACATGCCGAACGGGAATGCGCCGTCGCTGCCTGCGGTCGCGCCGCGAACCCTGAAATCGACGCGCGCGACGCCCGCGTTGTCGGATGCAGTCGCAGCAAGGTTCACGACCCCCCTGCGCGGCGGGCCGGCGGTCGGCTCCACGAGGGCGACGCCGGGCGCCTGCGTGTCGCGGAAGCGCACGATCACAGGCACGACCGGTGCGTATGAGTCGACGAAGCAGTCGGGGCTCCCGCCGCCGGTGCCCGCACGACAGCCCTCCCAGCTCGCGAACGAATAGCCCGAGCCCGGGCGCTCGATCGCCTTGAGGGGCCTGCCGGCGTTGGCGAAGACCGAGCAGGTCGACGTGCAGTCCACGCCCGGTCCGGTCACCCTGCCCTGGCCCTCGATCACGACCGTCAGCGTCCCTGGAACGGCGGCCGCGTCCGACGGCAGCGCGGCGCCGATCAGCAGGGCGATGGCGAGCGCCAGCAGCGGCACGTACATGGCATCAGCTACGAGCCGTCCCGCCCGGCGGACGCGATCGCGGCGCATCGGAACTCGCCGTTTGCCCCACGGCGTGCCGTTCCTCGCCGCTCGCCTTCGGGGAGAACGGTTTCGCCTGCCAGGCGAGCGTGCTCGTTCCTCGCCGCTCGCCTTCGGCGACGTTACCTGCGAACATACGTTCGTGATCGTCTGCGTCCTCATCCCCCGCTTCTCGCTCACCGTCGCCGCCGGGGGGCGGGAGATGCTCGCGGCCGGGCCTGTCGCGCTGGCGCCCGAGCCAGGACGCGAGCAGTTCATCGGCGAGGTCTCGGCGGCCGCCGAGGCATACGGCCTGCGCGCCGGGCTGCGGCTGGGCGAGGCGCTCGCGCGCTGCCCGACGCTGCGCCTCGTCGCCCCCGACCCGGTCGGGGTCGCCGACGCGTGGGACGCGCACGTGCGCGCGCTGGAGGGCATCGGCGCCGCCGTGGAGCCCGGCCCGCCGGGCATGGCCTGGTTCGGCGCGGGCGGGTTGAAGACCCTCCACGGCGGCACGTTGGAGGGCGTGCTCGCCGCGACGCGCAAGGCGATCGGCGGCCCGGTCCGCCTCGGCGCGGCACCCTCGCGCTTCGCCGCGTTCGCCGCCGCCGGCCGGGCGCGCGCCCGGCGGCCCGGGATCGCGCCGCTGGCCGCCGCCGCCCTCGCCGCCTACATGGCGCCGCTGCCGGTCTCCCTGCTGCTGTCGCGACCAGAGGTGGCGATGCTCCCCGACGCGCTCGAGCGCTTCGGGATCCGCACGCTGGGCGAGCTCGCCAAGCTCCCGCGCGCGGCGCTGGCCGATCGCTTCGGCGCGGCCGGCCCGCTCGCGCGCGACCTCGCGCAGGGCAAGGACACGGCGCTCGTCCCGCGCACGGCCGCCGAGCGGCTGGAGGAGCGCCTCGAGCTGCCCGAGTCCGCCTCGGGAGTCCAGCTCCAGCGCGGGCTCGAGCTGCTGATCGACCGCCTGCTGGCCCGCCGCGAGCGGCGCGGACGAGCGCTGCGCGCGGTCGTGCTCTCCGCCAAGCTGGTCGAGGGAGGCACCTGGCGCGCGCGGGTGACGTTCCGCGAGCCGCTGGCCGACCCGCGCCGGATGCGGCTCGTGCTGGGCCAGAGGCTGGCCGAGCTGCCGTCGCCGACAGACATCCTGCGCCTGCGCGCGGAGGGCTTCGGCCCGGTGGCGGGCGATCAGCGCTCGCTGCTGGCCGAGCCGGCCACGATCCGCCGCGCCCGCCTGCGCGAGGCGGTCCGTCAGGCACGCTCGGTCGCCGGACCGGAAGCGGCGCTGCGCATCATCCCCGTCGATCCCGACTCGCGCGTGCCCGAGCGGCGGCTGACCCTGGCGCCATGGGATCCGTGAGGCCGCTGGCCAGGCCGCGCGCGGTCGAGGTCCGCACGGGCGAGGGAGGTCGGCCGGATACGGTCGGCGGCCGCCCGGTGGAGGCCGTGCGCGAGTCCTGGCTGGTCGAGGACCGCTGGTGGACGCCCGCCCCGCTGCGGCGCCGCTACTGGGAGGTCGTCACCGCAGACGGCCGCGACCTCGTCGTCTACCGCGACCTCGAGCGCGGGGGGTGGTTCGCGCAGCGGTGAGCGAGGCGAACGTCAACCCCGGCATTGAAGGGGAGCGCGGAGTGCCGCGGCGCTCACATCGTGGGGCGCGTCTGATCAACGCATAGCGAGACTACTGCACGCGCCCACGTCGATGCGGGGCGCCTTAACCACCAATGCGGTGGTCAAAGCGCCCCGCATGAACGCCACGGCGATCCGACCCGCTCCCTCAAAGCCCGCTTGACGTTCGCCAAGGCCCGCGCTCACGCCGGGGTCTGCCACAGCACCATCGCGGCATACGCCCGCCACGGGCGCCAGCGCTCGGCGTCAAACCCCTCAGCCGCCCGCCTCAGATGCAGATCGCTCCCCGGCCACGCATCCGGGTCGCGCAGCGCGCGCATCGCGACGTACTCCACCGTCCACGGTCCGAACCCGGGTAGCTCCAACAGCGCCGCCCGCGTCGCCGCGAGATCGAGCGGCGGGTCGAGCCGCAGCCCGCCGGCGACCGCGGCCCCCAACGCGCGCAAGGCCCGCGCCCGCGCGGCCGGCATCCCCGGCAGCTCGCCGTCGACCACCGCCTCGGCCGCCGGGAAGCCACCGTGGATCGCGACGAGCTTCTCCGCCGTCCTGCGCGCGCCCGCGACGCTCACCTGCTGCCCGAGCACCGCGCGCACCGCGAGCTCCCACCCGCTCCACGCGCCCGGCACGCGGATCCCGGGCGCGCGTGCGAACAGCGGATCGTCGCCGAGCGCGGCCGGGTCGTGGTCGACGTCGAACACGCGCGCAACCACCGTCGGGTCGGCCTCGCCGCGCACGGCGATCCCGCCCTCCGCCCGCGAGACCTCCACGCCGTCGCGCACGAAGACGGCGCCCGCGACACGCTCGAGCCCGGGGATCGCCCGCGTCCCGAGCCAGTCGAGCACACGGTCCCAGTCGTACGGCTCGCGGACGGGGAGGATCACTCGCCGGGATACGACACGGCGGGCACGTCCTCAGTGGTGGCGCCGATGCGCCGGGCGGCGCTGCGGCCTTTCGCGCTGACCGGGACGTGCCAGCCCGCGCTTGCGAGGCCGAATCGCGGCATGTTCCCGTAGATCGCCTCGTACTCGCCGGCATGGACCTTGTAGGTCTCGTGCCAGATACCGACGGCTCCCGACTCCCGCGACGCCTTGTTCCACTTCGTCCAGGCCGGCAGATGCCGGTTGTCGGCGTTGCGCGCGTAGCGGTCGAGGTGGTCGAACGAGCGCCAGTACTGCACGACCGCCGGCCCACCGATCCATGCCGACTCGGCGTGGAGCAGGCCGAGTTCCGGATGCGCCTCGAGCTCCTTGAGCATCGGCCGCATCGACGCGGCCGTGTGCCACCAGCCGCGCACGTTCCAGGGCTTGTTGAATCGCATCCCGATCAGGAACACGACGTAGTCGCCGTCGACGTCGGCGGCGTATCTGCCAGTGAAGATCTCGGCCATGACATTTACCTCCGATGCAGGCCTACACGTCTTCCGACGCGAACGCAAGCGGGCGTAGGGCCCACGGGCGCGCTCATAGACGCCGGTTATCGGGCCGCTCGCGGAACCGATTGCATGCCCTCCGGACGAACCTAGGATCCGCCTTTGCCTCCTGCCCTCACAGCCACTGGGGCAGGTGCCGATCCGAGGAGGAGCTATGAAGGTTCTCTGCGTGCTTTACGACGACCCGGTCGACGGCTATCCGCCGGCCTATGCGCGCGACGCCGTGCCGGTGATCGACGGCTACGACGACGGCCAGGCAGCGCCCTCCCCCGAGGCAATCGACTTCACGCCCGGCGAGCTGCTCGGCAGCGTGTCCGGCGAGCTCGGCCTGCGCCGGTTCCTCGAGGACCTCGGCCACGAGCTGGTCGTGACCTCGGACAAAGACGGTCCCGATTCGGCGTTCGAGCGCGAACTGCCGGACGCCGACATCGTCATCTCACAGCCGTTCTGGCCGGCGTACCTGACCGCCGAGCGGATCGCCAAGGCGCCGAACCTCAAGCTCGCCGTGACCGCGGGGATCGGGTCCGACCACGTCGATCTCGACGCCGCCATCGCCCACGACATCACCGTCGCCGAGGTGACCTACAGCAACAGCATCAGCGTGTCCGAGCACGTGGTGATGATGATCCTCGGCCTCGTGCGCAACTACATCCCGTCCTACCAGCAGGTCGTCGACGGCGGCTGGAACATCGCCGACTGCGTCGCCCGGTCCTACGACCTCGAGGGGATGCAGGTGGGCACCGTCGCGGCCGGGCGCATCGGCACCGCCGTGCTGCGCCGGCTCAAGCCGTTCGAGGTCGGGCTGCACTACACCGATCGCCACCGCCTGCCGGCCGAGGTCGAGGACGAGCTCGGCCTCACCTTCCATGCCACGGCCGAGGAGCTCGTGCAGGTCTGCGACGTCGTGACGATCAACGCGCCGCTGCATCACGAGACCGAGCATCTGTTCGACGACGAGCTGATCGCGAGGATGAAGCGCGGGGCGTATCTCGTGAACACCGCCCGCGGCAAGATCTGCGATCGTGACGCGATCGTCCGTGCGCTCGAGAGCGGTCAGCTTGCCGGCTACGCCGGCGACGTCTGGTTCCCTCAGCCCGCGCCGTCCGACCATCCCTGGCGCACGATGCCCCACCACGGCATGACCCCGCACATCTCCGGCTCGTCGCTGTCGGCGCAGGCCCGCTACGCCGCCGGCACGCGTGAGATCCTCGAGTGCTGGTTCGCCGACCGGCCGATCCGCGACGAGTACGTGATCGTGCAGGGCGGCCGGCTGGCGGGCGCCGGCGCGCATTCCTACAGCGCCGGGTAGGGGAGGGCCGGCGCCGGGGTGTTCCTGCGTCAGCTGGAGTACCTCGTCGCGCTCTCCCGCGAGCGGCATTTCGGCCGCGCGGCGGAGGCCTGCCACGTCTCCCAGCCCGCGCTCTCCGCGGCGATCCGCAAGCTCGAACGCGAGCTGGGTGTCCCGCTCGTCAACCGTCAACGGCGCTACGACGACCTGACGCCGGAGGGCCACGCGCTGCTGCCGTGGGCGGAGCACGCGCTCGCCGGCCTCGACGGCCTCACCGCCGAGGCCGAGCGGCTCCGCCACGGCCTGACCGGCACGCTCCACCTGGGAGTGATCCCGACCGCGCTGAGCGTCGTGTCGCTGATCACCGGCCCGCTGCTCGCGCGGCATCCGGGCGTGCGCGTCGAGGTCCGCTCGCTCTCCTCGATCGAGATCGGGCGCAGGCTGGCCGACCACGAGCTCGACGCCGGCATCACCTATCTCGACAACGAGCCGCTCGGCGCGGTCGTCACCACGCCGGTCTACGAGGAGCGATACCTGTTCCTCACCCGCAGCGGGCGGCCGAGCGGGACGACGATCGGATGGGCGGAGCTCGACGGCGTCCCGCTGTGCCTGTTGAGCCAGGACATGCAGAACCGGCGCATCATCGACGCGGCGCTGCGCGACGCCGGCGTCGAGGTGGCCCCGCGCGTCGAGGCGAACTCGATCTCCGCGCTGCTCTCGTTCGCCCGCAGCGGCTGGTCCTGCGTCATGGCGCACACCTGGCTCGCGCTCCAGGGCGTGCCGGCCGGGATGCGGACGCTCGCCCTGACCGATCCCGTGATCACGCACTCGGTGGGGCTCGTGGCGCTCGAGACCGACCTGGTCCACCCGCTCGTCCGCGCCCTGCGCGACGAGCTCGGCAGCGTCGACATCGACTAGGCGTTCCGTACGGCGCTCGTGCGAACATGTGTTCGCACGTCATGTACGCCGAGCTCCACGCCCACTCCGCCTTCTCCTTCCTCGACGGCGCCTCGCTGCCCGACGAGCTGGCCACCGCCGCGGCCGAGCTCGGCTACGGCGCGTTCGCGCTGACCGACCACAACGGGCTGAGCGGGTCGATGGAGTTCACGCAGGCCGCCAAGGGTCTGGGCGTGAAGGCGATCCATGGGGCGGAGGTCGACCTCGACGACGGCCGCCACCTCACGCTGCTGGTCGACACGCAGGAGGGCTGGCGCAACCTCTGTTGGATCCTCACGCGCGCGCACGCCCACACGCGGGAGAGGGGTTTCGCCTGCCAGGCGAGCGAGCTCGTTCCTCGCCGCTCGCCTTCGGCGACGTTACATGCGCCCTCAACACCCCTGGAGGTGATCGAGCAGCACGCCGCCGGGCTGGTGTGCCTCAGCGGCTGCGCGCGCCATGGCGTGCACGACGAGCCGACGCTGCGCCGGCTGCTGGCGGCGTTCGGGCGCGAGCAGCTGTACGTCGAGCTGCAGCGGCCGTTCCAGCGCGACGACCGCGCGCGCAACCGGCGGCTGGCAGGGCTGGCGGAGCGGCTGGGGGTCGCGGCCGTGGCGACCGGCGACGTCCACGCGCATGCGCGCTCGCGCGCGCCGTTGCAGGACGCGTTCGTCGCCCTGCGCAACCACACGACGCTGGACGCGTCAGAGCCGCTGCGGCGCGGCAACACCGCGCACGTGCTCGCCTCCCCCGAGGCGATGGCCGCGCGCTTCGAGGACCACCCGCGCGCCGTGGCCGAGGCGGCCGCGCTCGCCGAGCGCCTGCGCTTCGACCTCACCGTCGATCTCGGCTACCGCTACCCCGGCTCGGAGGACGCGGGGAAGACGCGCGAGCTGTCCGAGCTGTGCTGGTCGCTGATCGACGCGCGCTACCCCGCCGGCAACGCGCACCGCGCCGCCGCGCACGCCCGGCTCGAGGAGGAGCTGCGCGTGATCGACGGGCTCGGCCTGGCCGGCTTCTTCATCCTGCACCGCGAGCTGCTGGAGCTGGCGCGCGAGGTGGCGGTGGAGGTGCGCGGGGGCGCCACGGCGCGCGCGCTGCTGCCGCCGGGGCGCGGGCGCGGGTCGTCGGTCTCCTCGATCGTCTGCTACCTCACCGGCCTCTCGCACATCGACCCGGTCGCCAACGACCTGTTCCTCGGGCGCTTCCTGAACGAGGAGCTGACCGCGCTGCCGGACATCGACCTCGACTTCCCGCGCGACATCCGCGAGGTCCTGATCCCGCGCGTGCACGAGCGCTACGGGCGCGAGCGCTCGGCCCTGGTCGCGGCGTTCCCGACGTTCCGCTCGCGCGGCGCGATCCGCGAGCTCGGCAAGGTGCTCGGCCTGCCGCCGGGCGAGCTCGAGCGCGTCGCGCGCGGCGCCGAGCCGTGGGCGGTCCGCGGGGTGACGGCCGACGTGGAGACGGCGCTCGGGCTGGAGCCGGGCGGTCCGCCGGCGCCGCTGGTCGACCCAGACTCGCGCGCGCCGTTCGCGATGTCGACGGCCGAGTGGCAGGCGATGGTCAACGGCCAGCGGCCGGACCACACCGAGGCGCGGCCCGGTGACGAGGGCCGGCGCGCGGCGCTCCCCGGCCGCTGGGCGTGGCTGGCCCGGCTGTGCGACGAGGCCTACGGGCTCCCGCGCCACCTGTCCCAGCACTCGGGCGGGATGATCGTCTCCACCCGCCCGCTGATCGACTGCTGCCCGGTGCTGCCGGCGGCGATGGAGGGGCGTCAGCTGTGCCAGTGGGACAAGGACTCCTGCGCGGACGCCGGCTTCCTGAAGATCGACCTGCTCGGCCTGGGGATGCTGTCCTGCGTCGAGCGCGCGGTGGAGCTGATCGCGCAGACGCGCGGGGAGTGCGTCGATCTCTCGCGGATCCCGTTCGACGACGCCGACACGTACTCGGCGATCCAGGAGGCCGACACGATGGGCGTCTTCCAGATCGAGTCGCGCGCGCAGATGCAGTCGCTGCACCGCACGCGGCCGGAGTCGCTGGACGACCTCACGATCCAGGTCGCGATCGTGCGCCCCGGGCCGATCCTCGGCGGCGCGGTCAACCCGTACATCGAGCGCCGCCAGCGGATGCGGGTGGAGCCCGACTACGTCGTGCCCTACGACCATCCCTCGCTGGAGCCCGTCCTGCGCGACACGCTCGGCACGATCATCTTCCAGGACCAGGTGATCGAGGTCGCGATGGCGTTCGCGGGCTTCTCGCCGGGTGAGGCGGAGGGGTTGCGCCGGGCGATGAGCCGCAAGCGCTCGCAGGCAGCGATCGAGGCGTACCACCAGCGCTTCGTCGAGGGCGCGGCGCGGACCCACGGCGTCGACGCCGAGACCGCCGAGCGCGTGTACACGATGATCGTCGGCTTCTCCGGCTTCGGCTTTCCGAAGGCGCACGGGGCGGCGTTCGGGCTGCTGGCCTACCAGTCGACGTGGCTGCGGGTGCACTACGGACCGGAGTTCCTGTGCGCGCTGCTCAACGAGCAGCCGATGGGCTTCTACGCGCCGGACACGCTCGCGCACGAGTCCCAGCGCAAGGGGATCGAGCTGATCGCGCCCGACGTGAACCTGTCGGGGGAGGAGTGCATGGTCGACGCCGACGGGCGCATCCGGCTGGGGCTCAACTACGTGCTCGGTGCCAGGAGCGCCGAGGTCGCCGTGCTGGTGGCCGCGCGCGAGCAGGGAGGCCCGTTCCGCTCGCTGTCCGACCTCGCCTCGCGCGCGGGCGCCGGCCGGGCGATCCTCGACCGCCTCGCCTGGGCGGGCGCGTGCGACGCGCTGGCCGCCGCGGACGTCTCCGCGGAGACGCCCGGCGCCGCCACCGGCTCGTCGCCGCCCCCCTCGCGCGCGCGGCGCACCGCCCTGTGGCGGCTCGGCGTGGCCGCTCCCGGCACGCCGCTCAACGATGGCACGCAGCTCGCGCTGCCACTCGACCTGCCGGGCGCGCCCGCGCTCGACCCACTCGCCGCCTGGGACGCGATGGTGGCCGACTACGCGACCACCGGCCTCACCCTCGGCCCGCACCCGGTGGCGCTGCTGCGGCCCGAGCTGCCGGCCAATGCGGTCTCAACGCGCGACCTGGAGACGCTCAAGCACGACACGCCGGTGACGATCGGCGGGCTGGTCGTCGCGCGGCAGCGGCCCGGAACCGCCAAGGGCATCGTGTTCCTGCTGCTGGAGGACGAGTTCGGGACGATCAACCTGATCGTCCCGCCGCCGGTCTACGAGCGCCACCGGCTGGCGGTGCGGACCGAGCCGCTGCTGCTCGCCTGGGGCAAGCTCGAGAAGCTGCCCATGGCGGGCGGCGCGCTCAACGTCTACGTGCGCGGGCTGCGGCCGCTCGCGGCGCCCGCGAGCGTCGGTGCCGAGGTCGTGCCGCTGCCCGCGCAGCCCGAGGCCGTCCCGGCCGTCGCAGCGGACGCGGAGAGCCCCGCCGACGGCGCGCTGGCGGACTTCCGCGGCGTCGCGCCCGCGGTCCAGAGCTTCGCGGCGGGGCGGCGGCGATGACCGCGCGATGCGTCGCCAAAGCGCCGTGCAAATGGGTATGGTCCCGCCTCCATGGTGGCCGTCTTCGCGTTCGCGCTCCTATTCGTGGTGCTGGGTCTCGGCGCGTTCTTCTTCGCGATGAGCGGTGGGCCCAAGAGCGCGGACGAGCGCAGTCGTAAGCCGAGCCGGCGCGGCGGCCGGGGGGTGCTCGTGCTGTTCGTGCTCACGGTCCTGCTGCTCGGGGTCGCGGTGCCCGCGGTCGTGATCGCGACCGACAAGGACCGCGATTCGATCCCCGAGGCGAACGTCGCGCACCTCACCGCCCTGCAGAAGCACGGCCAGGAGCTGTTCGGCGAGCGCTGCCGCAACTGCCACACGCTCAAGGCGGCCAACGCCACCGCCAACGTCGGTCCGGACCTCGATGACGCGCCGCGCAGCAAGGCGGTCGTGCTCAACGCCATCGCCGACGGCCGCTCCGCCGGCAACGGCCAGATGCCCGCGCGGATATTCGTGGGCCAGGACGCCGAGGCGGTCGCGGAGTTCGTTGCGGTCGCCACCGGCGGCAGCCTCGAAGACGCTCCCGCCGAGTAGCCGCGGCGCGTTCTTCCCGCTCTCTCCGGAAGTTCGTCGCGGCCCCGCCTTCGGTTCCGCCGGAGCGTTCGCAAACATGTCGTGCGGGTCGGCACTATGGCGGCCCATCAGCGTTGGGGACCGTTATGAAAGCCTCTTTTTGCAGGGATTTTCCGGACTGCTACAGTGCCCGGCCGCATCCGCTGAATTCCCGTTGGAGACGGGAAGCGGGGGACCCAGGCGGTTGGGGCGAATCGCGATCGCGTAGCGCTGCTCTCCAGCGCGAGCCCGTCAGCTAACCCCGCAAGCAAGGGAAGAGGACGACCGCCGTCATGCCAGAGCACGCCAGCCGCTTCATCGGTCTGTACGACCAGCAGAACGAGAACCGGATCCCGGACTGGGGCGGCGACGAGCTCTTCACCCGCATGCCGAGCCGGCGCGCCGTCGACGACGCGCCGGCGCCGCGTTTCCGGCCCTCGCTCGCGCTCGTCAGCACGCCGCCCGGCGACGAGTGGGCCGGCTCCCGCGACCGCCGCGGCCCGCGGCGACCCGAGGAAGCGATGCGCGAGCGCGCTGAGCGCCTCGGCATCTCGGTGATCGAGGACGGTACCGGGCGCGACGAGCCTGAGGCCACCGAAGAGTCGCCCGGCGCCGCCGCCGCGCGCCGGTGGGACGAGTCGTTCGGAACCGACGAGTGGGCGTCGGCGCTCGATCCGCCGCCCGAGCGCGCGCCCAACGGGCGCCGGACGACGGTCATCACCGGCCGGCCGGAGGGCACGCCGCGGCCGCTCTCGCTCGTGCCCGCGGAGCGGCGACGGCCGCCGCGCACGCCGTCCGAGTGGATCGGGCAGAGCCCGGAGCGGATCGTCGCCTGGGCGTTCGTGCTCGGCCTCCTGCTGATCCTCATCGCGATCTCGACCGCCGACGCGGCGACCGTCTGAGCGCGCGCGGCGCGTCGCAGCGCCGCGCGACGGCGACGGCGGGACCGTCTCAACGGCCGCATGATCGCGGCCGCGCCGAGCGGCTCGAAATCGGTTGCAGCGCCCGGAAAGCGGTCCTACACTTACGAAGGGTAAGAACGAGACCCGGCGTTCCTCCCCAAAGCCGCGAGGGCCACCATGAAGACGCAGATGAGCCGCTTCCATATCCACGACGACCTGAGTGCTCCCGAGGGCTCGCTGCCCGTGTTGAAGGGCGCGATGTCGTCCGGCGGGCAGCTCCCCAACTTCCTCGGCGTGCTCGCCGGCTCCCCGGCGGCGCTGCGCGCGTACGCACGCTTCCGCTCCGAGCTGCGGCACGGCAGCCTCAGGCTGCCGACGCTCGAGCGCATCGCGCTCGCCGTGGCCGAGCACTACCGCAGCCGGCCCGGGATCGCGATCCACCTGCGCACCGCACGGCAGGCAGGTGTCGGGATCGACGAGGTCGCGGCTGCGCGCGACTGGGAGTCCGCCGACCCGCGCGAGGCGGCGCTGCTGCGCTATCTGCGCGCGCTGCTCGAGCAGCGCGGCCACCCGCCGATGCACCTCCACGAGGAAGCCCGCGAGGCCGGCTGGAGCGACGAGCAGCTGCTCGAGGCGATCGCCTACCTGTCGCTGGAATCGCTCACCGCGATGGTCAACGTCGCTGGCGAAGTCCCCGTCGACGGCTCCGCTGAGGACACGCGCGTCCTGCGGGCGGCGTAGGCTTAGGAGCATGACGGTGGACGAGCGCGATCGTCAGCGCCGGCGCGTCGCCGTGGCCACGCTGGAACGGCCCGAGGTCGAGTGCTGCCCCAAGCTCCACGAGGCGGTCGAGCTGATCGGCAAGCGCTGGTCGGGCGCGATCATCGTGGTCCTCCTGGAGGGCGGCGCGATGCGCTTCTCCGAGATCGCACAGACGATCCCGCAGCTGTCGGACCGGCTGCTGTCCGAGCGAATGAAGGAGCTCGAGGCGCGCGGGATCGTCGAGCGCCGCGTGCAGCCCGACGCGCCGGTCAAGGTCTCCTACCAGCTGACCGAGATGGGCCGCGAGCTGGCGCCCGCGCTGCACCAGCTGAAGTCCTGGTCTCACCGCTGGCTGGACTGAGGCGGACGGGGTTGTACGGCGGGTCCAGTGTCGCCCGAGCGCGGCTGCACTAGGCTGCCGCGCACCATGGAATCGCCCCGCACGCCCGAAGACGTCAAGGCGCTCGCCGACGAGCGCGGGATCCGCTTCATCCGGCTCTGGTTCACCGACATCCTCGGCCAGCTGAAGTCGTTCTCGATCAACGCCGCCGAGCTCGACGACGCGTTCGAGGGCGGGATGGGCTTCGACGGTTCCTCGATCACCGGCTTCAACGCGATCGAGGAGTCCGACATGATCGCGATGCCCGACCCGAGCACGTTCTCGGTGCTGCCGTGGCGGCCGGAGGACGAGGGCGGCGGGGTCGCGCGCATGTTCGCCGACATCCGCACGCCCGAGGGCGAGCCGTACGAGGGCGACCCACGCCACATCCTGCGTCGCGCCGAACAGCGCATGGTGGAACTGGGCTTCGACGCCTTTAACGTCGGCCCCGAGCTCGAGTACTTCCTGTTCCGGGACAGCCGCTCGACCGAGGTCCTCGACTACGGCGGCTACTTCGATCTCACGACGCTCGACGCGGGCTCCGATGTCCGCCGCGAGACCGTGCTCGCGCTGGAGAAGCTCGGGATCCAGGTGGAGTACTCCCACCACGAGGTCGGCCCGAGCCAGCACGAGATCGACATCCGCTACGGCGATGCGCTGAAGATCGCGGACGACTGCATGACCTACCGCATCACGGTCAAGGAGTACGCGCTCAAGAACGGCTGGCACGCGACCTTCATGCCCAAGCCGCTGTTCGGCGAGAACGGCTCGGGCATGCACACGCACCAGTCGCTGTTCAAGGGCGGATCCAACGCGTTCTACGACGCCGAGGACAAGTACTTCCTGTCCGACGTCGGCAAGGCGTTCATCGCCGGTCAGCTGCGCCACGCGCGCGAGATCTGCGCGATCTTCGCCCAGTGGGTGAACTCCTACAAGCGGCTCGTGCCGGGTTACGAGGCGCCCGTCTACGTGGCCTGGAGCCGGCGCAACCGGTCGGCGCTCGTGCGCGTCCCGCTCTATCACCCGGGCAAGGAGAAGGCGACGCGGATGGAGCTGCGCTGCCCGGATCCGGCGTGCAACCCGTACCTGACGTTCGCGGCGCTGCTGCAGGCGGGCCTGGAGGGGATCGAGAAGGGCTACGAGCTGCCCGAGCCGATGGAGAAGAACCTCTACCACCTCGCGCCGGACGACCGTCGCCGGCTCGGGATCGAGCAGCTCCCGGAGACGCTCGGCGAGGCGATCGAGATCACCGCGGAGTCCGAGCTTGTGCTGCGCACACTCGGCGAGCACACGTTCAACCGCTTCATCGAGATCAAGCGGCAGGAGTGGGAGGACTACCGCGTGCAGGTCACGCCGTGGGAGCTCGAGCGGTACCTCGGCATTCTGTAGCGAAACCACCCGAATGGGCAGGGTTAGGGGCCGGGCGCGCAGGGGAGCCTGTCTCTGGGCCATGGTCGATGAGGGGATCCACCGTCGGGCCGTGCGGCGATCCGTTCTCGCCGCCTTGTTCTCGCTCCTGGCGCTGGTCGCTTGGAGCCAGGACTCTGCCTATGCGGATCCCACCCTCCCGGGCCTGGTGGCTCAGGCCGACCCGGCCGGGGTGACGGAGGCGGTGAGCGCGGCCGTCGACGCAGCCGCCCCGGCTCCCGCCGAGCCGGCACCTCCACCGCCACCCGCGCCGACGGCCCCACCGCCGGCCACGGCCCAGGCACCCGCCGCTGCAGTCCCGGTGGTCGAGCAGGCCGCCGAGACGGCCGCGCCGGCGGTTGACCAGGCCGCGGAGGCCGCCGCGCCGGCGGTCGACCAGGCGGCGGCGGCCGCGGCGCCGGTGGTTGAGAAGGCGGCTGAGGCGGCGGCACCGGCGGTCGAGACGGCGGCCGAAACGACGGGACCGGCGGCCAACAAGGCCGCGCCGGCAGTCGAGGACGCGGCGCCGGCAATCGAGAAGGCGGCGCCGGCAGGCGAGAAGGCGGCTGAGGTCGCGCCGCCGGTGGCGGATGCGGCGGCCCAGCTGGCGGCGCCTATGGTCGAGAAGCCGGCTGAGGCGGCGGCGCCGGCGGTGGAGAAGGCGGCGCCGGTTGCGGACAAGGCGCCCGGGGGGGACGCCGCAGTTCCGCTCGTCGAGCAGGCGACACAGATCGTCGCGCCGGCGGCTGACGAGGCAGCCGAAGCTGCGACGCCTGTGGTCGCCCCGGTCGCGAGAGCAGCAGATCCGGTGGCGAAGACGGTCGCGCCGGTCACCGAGACGGTTGAGCCGGCGGCCGAGCGGGTCGCTGAGGTGACCGCGCCGGTCGTCAAGCCGGTTGAGCCCGCAGTGCAGCGGGTCACTCAGGTCGCAGCGCCGGTCGTGACGCCGGTTGAGCCGGCGGTGGAGCAGGTCGCTGAGGTGACCGCGCCGGTTGAGCAGGCGGTGGAGCAGGTCGCTGAGGTGACCGCGCCGGTCGTGAAGACCGTCGAGCCAGTCGTAAAGCACATCGCTGAGGTGAGCGCGCCGGTTGTGAAGACGGTTGAGCCAGTGGTTCAGCGGGTCGCCGAGGTGACGGCGCCGGTCGTGAAGACGGTTGAGCCGGCGGTGGAGCGGGTCGCTGAGGTGACCGCGCCGGTCGTGAAGACCGTGGAGCCGGTGGTGCAGCGGGTTGTCGAGGTGACCGCGCCGGGCGTGACGACGCTTGAGCAGGTCGTCGAGGTGACCGCTCCGGTCGTCAAGACCGTGGAGCCGGTGGTGCAGCGGGTCGCTGAGGTGACCGCGCCCGTGGTCAAGACGGTCGCGCCGGTGATCGAGCCCTTGATCCGAACGATCACGCCGGTCGTGAAGGCGGTGGTGGCGCCGGTGACCGAGCCGGTGACCCAGACGATCGCGACGGTCGTGAAGACCGTGGAGCCGGTGGTGCAGCGGGTTGTCGAGGTGACCGCGCCGGTCGTGAAGACCGTGGAGCCGGTGGTGCAGCGGGTCGCTGAGGTGACCGCGCCCGTCGTCAAGACCGTCGCGCCGGTGGCCGAGCCGGTGGTCCGGACGGTCACGCCGGACGTGAAGGTGGTGGCGCCCGTGACCGAGCCGGTCGCCCGGACCATCGCGCCGGTCGTGAAGACCGCTGCGCCGGTGGCCGGGGCGGTCGCGCCGGTTGTGAAGATCGCTGCGCCGGTCGCCGGGACGGTCGCGCCGATCGCTCAGCCCGGCGCTGCGGTCACCGCACCGGTCCCGGCTATGCCTGCGGCCGCGGTTCCGGGAGACCGCCGCCTGGCGACGCTCAGCCCGGCGAGCGCGCGTTCCCGCGACGCGACGGACCCGGTCGTGACGACGCGGGCAGCCGTGGATCAGCCGCCCGCTCTCGCAGGGCCCGGCGCGATCGAAGCCCGCCGCAGCGATCCGGTCATCGTCCCCGCTCCGCGCGCGCTCAACCACCCGTCCGCCGAGCCCGCGTACCCGGTACACGACCCGTTCCGCCCACGTGGACGGTCCTGGTCCCGCCGCAGCGCACGCCCGTCGGCACTGACCGCGCGCGCCGGGCCGATGACGGCACGCACCTGATCCCGCCCCGCGCGATCACCACCGCTCCGGAGATCGACCGCGCGCACAGCGAATCCGCGACCGGTGGTCACGAGAGCGGCACGCCACAGCGCCCGACCGAGCTTCCCGCTGCGCCGCCGGTCGGGACGGTGGGCGGCGGCGGCTCCGTTGCGTCCGGCGGCGCGTTCTCCGCGGGCGCGCTGGCCATCCTCTTCTTCGCACTGCTCGTCCCCTGCCTCCGGTACGGCAGGGTCGTGCTCGCACCGGCCCGATGGCGGCCGGTGCTCTTCGTCTCGCTGCTCGAGCGCCCCGGCTGATCCCCCACTGGGGGGACCGCCGGTAGTTGCCGGGCGCCACGCCCGGCGTCCTGATCGCTCGAAGCAGCAAAGGAGACAACAATGCAATGCACGCGCATTGCGCCGGCCGCACGGATTGCCGGGGTGGTCATCGCCCTGGGCCTCCTGCTCGCGCCGGCGACCGATGCGACGGCCGACGGCCCGACGGCGAGCGCGTTCGAGCGCCTGCTGATTCCGGCCGCGGGATGGCAGGGCCGCGCGATCCGCGACCCGCATCGCCATCAGACCGTCCCGACGTCGTCCGCAGATCGCCCGCTGCGCGGGTGGTCGGCTGGACCCGTGTCGATGGGGACCGGGACGCACCGCGCGTCCGGCTCCAAGCGGGTCCGGGAAGTCCAGCGGCGGCTACAGGCCCTTGGGTACCGGCCGGGCCCGATCGATGGGATCTTCGGCGCCCACACGCGCGCGGCCGTCGGCTGGTTCCAGCTCAAGCACGGGTTGCACGTGGACGGCCGGGCGGCGCTCGCAGTGGTCCGCCATCTGCGCGCCCGCACCGCCCCCGGAGCCAAACGCGGCGCGCAGGATCGCGTGCCTGAACGGCCGTCTGGCGCGCCGACTCCCGCCGTCGTCGCGCCGGCGCGCGACGGCGCGACGAGCTGGGTGCTTCCCGCGGCGCTGGCCCTCCTCTCGTTCGCCGTCGGGTTCGCCGCCGTCGCGCTGCTGCTGCGGCGCGGCACCGCGGCGGAGCCGGAGCCCGCGCTCGCGCTGCCCGCCTCGCCGCGCGTGCGCGCGCTGGGCTACGTGCGGGTGGAGCCACGGCAGGCACGCCTCGACGCACACGTTGCGGCCATCGAGGCGCGCTGCGCGGAGCAGGGGATGGCACTCGCGGGCCTGGTCTCGGACGACGACTCGGACGATCGCGCCGGCCGCCAGCGCCCCGGGCTCGCGTTCGCGCTCGAGCAGCTTGAGCAGGGAGAGGCCGACTGCCTCGTCGTCGGCCGGCTCGGTCACCTCACGAGATCGCCGGCCGAGCTGACCCACCTGCTCGACTCCATGGCGGAGCGCGAGACGCCGCTCGTGGTGTTGAACGCGGACCCCGAGACGAAGCGCACATGGCGATGGTCGGGCGGGCGCCCGCACGTTCCGATCACGCGACCGGCGGACCGGAGGTGGCGATCCGATGCCTGACCGTTTCGTCCCAGAGCCGGCGGACGCCGCGGAGGCCAGGCGCCTCGGCTACGCCGCCGCTCGCATCGCCGACCACGCCGCGCGCGAGATCATCCTGCTCGAGCGCGCGGCGCAGGAGGCCGACCCCGTCGCCGCCCGCGAGCTCGAGTACGACGCAGGCACCGCGCACCGCGACTCGATCGCGCTGACCGAGGAGCACGGCATGGATCGCTGAACTGAAGCCGAGCCGAGAGCGATCAGCGCTTCCCGCCGCCGAGCAGCCCGCCGAGCACGCTGCCGAGGTCGAGCCCCTGAGCGCCTCCGGCGCCGCCGCCGCCCAGCACGCTGCCTAGGATGTCGGCGAGCCCGCCGCCACCGTCGCCGGCCGGCGCCGCACTGCGCTGCTTGAACTGCTTGGCGAGGTAGGCCATCGCGATCGGCGCGAGCAGCGGGAGCAGCTTGCCGATCAGCGAGCCGCCACCCGAGCCGGAGGCGCCGAGCTGGCTGACGACCTGGTCGCGGTTGTCGCCGAACACGTTGCTGACGATCTTGTCGCCGTCGCTCGTGTCGACCTGTGCGAGGTCGATGCCGTGCTCTACGAGCCCGCTGTCGTGCTCGCCGATCGCATGCTCGAGCGACGCCGCGCCGGCCGGGTCCTGCGCGTTCGCCTCCATGCCCCCGAGCAGCGCCGGGAGCGCTGTGCGGACCGCGCCCTCGGCGGTCGCGGGATCGACCCCGAGCCGGCCTGCGAGCTGATCGATCGGGATCTGAGACAGGAGATCGTCGACGGCGGTGCTCATTGCTGCTCCTTCCTCGCGGGCCTGGAGCGTACCGGTCGTCACTCCCCGGTGATCGGCGCCTTCCCGGGCACCTGTCCGTTGCCGATCGACACGCCCGGAGCGCCCGCGTCCGCGCCGCCCGGGCCGAGCCCGTCGCCGCCGCCCTCGTGTGCCAGGCGCGACGGCCACCAGATCCGCGGGCCGATGTCGAGGACCAGCGCCGGCACCAGGATCGAGCGGACGATGAACGTGTCCAGCAGCACCCCGAACGCGATCACGAAGCCGATCTCGGTCAGGAACACCAGCGGCAGCAGCGCGAGCACCGAGAACGTCCCCGCGAGCACCACGCCCGCCGAGGTGATCACGGCACCGGTGACCGCGAGTCCGCGCACCATCCCCTGGCGGGTGCCGTGGCGGAGCGTCTCCTCGCGCACCCGGGCCATCAGGAAGATGTTGTAGTCGATCCCGAGCGCCACCAGGAAGATGAATGCGAACAGCGGGAACGACGGGTCGACGCCGGCGAAGCCGAAGATCACGTCGAAGATCACGAGGCTGATCCCGAGCGCGGCCGCGAACGACAGGATCACGGTCCCGATCAGCAACAACGGCGCGATCAGCGCGCGCAGCAGCAGGATCAGGATGAGCAGCACGACGACGAGCGCGATCGGGATGATCACGCGCGTGTCGCGTGACGCGGCCTTGCGCACGTCGTACTCGATCGCCGACGGCCCGCCGACGAGCACGCCGGGCCCGCCGGCCTGCTTGACCGTGTCGCGGAGGCCCGGGATGAGGTTGAACGCCGCGGACGAGTACGGCTCGGGCTCGAGCACCACGTTCAGCAGGGTGCCGGGCGGCCCAGAGACGTCGGTCGGCAACACCTGGGCGACGCCCTCCGCGCCCTCGAGCGCGGCGGTCACCGCCGGGATGTCGCCGCCCTGCGGCACGATCACGTCGGTCGCGGCGCTCGCGCCGGCCGGGAACGACTTGGCCAGCAGCTCCTGGCCCACGAGCGACTCCACCTCGTCGCGGTAGGCGTCCGCCTGGGTCAGCCCGGTGTCGATCGTGAGTACGCCGAGCGCGCCGACGACCAGCGCCGCGACGGTGCCGATCCAGATGCGCCGGGGCGCGCGCGCGACGCGCTCGCCGACGCGGCGCCAGACGCCGTGCGTCTCGTCGGCGCCCTCGTCGCCGAAGTGCGGGATGCCGTTGTCGTGGCCGAACATCGGCGGTCGCCAGAACGCGCGCCGGCCGCAGATCACGAGCAGCGCGGGCAGCAGCGTGAGCATCGTGACCATCGCCACCGCGATCCCGAGCGCGCCGATCGGACCGAGCCCGGACGTGCCCTCGACCTCGGCGATCGTGAGGCACAGCAGCGCGCAGATCACCGTCGCGCCCGACGCGATGATCGCCGGTCCGGCGGTCCGCAAGGCGAGCGCCATCGCCTCGTGCTTGTCCTCGTGCTTGCGCAGCTCCTCGCGGTAGCGCGACACCAGCAGCAGCGCGTAGTCCGTGCCCGCGCCGAGCACGAGGATCGAGAGGATCGCGGACGACTGGCCGTTGACGGTGACCCCGACCTCCGTCAGCCCATAGCCGATCGAGCGCGTGGCGACCTCTGCGAACACGACGGCGAACAGCGGGATCCAGAGGAAGATCGGGCTGCGGTAGATCAGGATCAGCAGGAAGATCACGAGCGCCAGCGCCGCGCTGAGCAGCGTGCCGTTGATGCTCTCGAAGACCTTGATCGCGTCGGCCGCGAACCCGGCCGGGCCGGTGACCTTGACCTCGAGCCCGCCGCCGGGGTCGCTCACCCGGTCGCGGATGTCGTCGACGGGATCGAGGATCGTGTCGCCCTCGCCGTCGCCGGTGATGTTGCCGATCAGCAGCGCGGCGTCGCCGGACTGCGAGAACTGCGGCTCGGCGAACGGCGAGACCGCTCGGTAGATGTCGTCCCGGTTCTCCTCGATCGCCCGGTTGAGCTCCTCGCGGTCGGCGGCGATCCGCGCTCGGTCCGCGTCGGTCAGCCCGCCCTCGCGCCGGTAGACGATCACGACCGGGGCCTGCTCGCCGCCCTGCAGCTCTTCCGCGATCGCGAGCACCTTGGTGGACTCCGCGTCGCCGGGCAGGAAGGTCGTCGACTCGTTGTTCTCCGCGTCGGTGTACTTGCCCGGCAGGTTCGCGGCGCCGGACACGAACAGCACCAGCAGGCACGCGCCGAGGATGACGTACTTCGCGATCCGGCCGGCGGGGAACGTGAGGAAGCGGGACAAGGAGCTCCTCCCTGGGGGGCGGAGCTCGGGATTGTCTCAGAGCAGCGCGGCGAGTTCCGACGGTTCGGTGACCGGGTGCCGGCAGGTGAAGTGCTCGCAGACGTACGCGGCCGCGCGGCCGTCGACCGGCTCGCGGCCCGCCAGCAGCGGGATGCCGTCCGGCGCGCCGCCCGCGACGACGAGGTGGGGGCGGAACTCGCCTCGGACGACGCGCTCGAGCGGGGCGGCGTCGGGGCCGACGATCGCCACCTCCTTGACCGTCGCGTAGTGGAAATCGAGCGCCTGGAGCAGGTGCCCGAACGCGGCGGGGTGCTGCGGCGCGACCGCGTGGAGCAGGCGGAGCACGCCGAGCGCCGCCTCCTCGTATACGTGCTCGCCGGTCAGCGCGGCGAGCCGGAGCAGGCCGAACGCCGCCGCCGAGGCGCCCGCCGGGATCGGCGCGTCCTCGAGCTCCTTGCGCCGCGCGATCAGCGTCTCGTGGTCGTCGGCGGTGGCGAAGAAGCCGCCGTTCTCGCTGTCGGCGAAGCGCGCGAGGATCGTGTCCGCGAGGTCGCGCGCGGCGGCGAACCAGCGCGGGTCGAACGTCGCCTCGTACAGCGTCAGCAGCGCCTCGAGCAGGAACGCGTGGTCCTCCAGGTAGGCGCCGAGCCGCGCCTGTCCGCGGTTGTAAGTGCGCAGCAGCCGTCCGTCGCCGTCGCGCATGTCGCGCCAGAGGAACTCCGCGCAGGCGACCGCCGCATCGGTGTAGTCGGGGCGCTCGAGCGCGGCGCCGGCGTCCGCGAGCGCGGAGATCATCAGCGCGTTCCAGGCGGTCAGCCGCTTGTCGTCGAGCGCGGGCCATACGCGCCGCTCGCGCACGGCGCGCAGCCGCGCCTTGATGTCCGCCAGACCATCAGGATCGCTCGTCGCCCGTACCGGCGCCCAGCGGCCCTCGAAGTTGGGCGGCCCGTCCAGCCCGAAGTATTTGACCGCCGCGTCGCCGCCGATTCCACGCATCTCGTCCGGGGTCCAGACGTAGAAGCGGCCCTCCTCGCCCTCGGAGTCGGCGTCGAGCGAGGACGCGAAGCCGCCCTCGTCCTGGCGCAGGTCGCGCAGCGCCCAGTCGAGCGTCTCGGTACACACGCGCGCGAAGAACGGCTCGCCCGAGACCTGGAACCCGTGCAGGTACGCGCGGGCGAGCAGCGCGTTGTCGTACAGCATCTTCTCGAAGTGCGGGATCACCCAGCGCGCGTCGACCGAGTAGCGCGAGAAGCCGCCGCCGATCTGGTCGTACATGCCGCCGCTCGCCATCGTGCGCAGCGTGTGCAGCGCCATCTGGCGTTCGCCGCGGCGCAGCAGGAAGTCGATCGTCGACGCAGCGGGGAACTTCGGCGCGCTCGTCCCGAACCCGCCGTTCTCCTGGTCGTAGCCGCGCCGGAGCACGTCGACGGCGCGGTCGAGGCTCGCCGGGTCCATGTCACCGTCGGCTGGGGCGAGGCTCGCGGCGCCCGCGAGCCGCGGCAGGATCTGCCGCCCGGTCTCCTCGATCTCCGCGCGCTGCTCGTGCCACGCGTTCGCGACGCCGATCACGACCTGCGACCACGACGGCATGCCGCTGCGCGGCTCGGGCGGGAAGTAGGTGCCGGTGTAGTACGGCACGCCCGCCGGCGTGAGGAAGGCGTTGAGCGGCCAGCCGCCGCGGCCCGTCATCGCCTGCACGGCGTCCATGTAGATCGCGTCGACGTCCGGGCGCTCCTCGCGGTCGACCTTGATGCAGACGAAGCGCTCGTTCATCAGCGCGGCGACGCTCGGGTCCTCGAACGACTCGCGCTCCATCACGTGGCACCAGTGGCAGGCGGCGTAGCCGATCGAGACGAGGATCGGCTTGTCCTCCTCTCGGGCACGCGCGAGCGCCGCCTCGCCCCACGGGTACCAGTCCACGGGGTTCTCTGCGTGCTGCAACAGGTAGGGAGAGGTCTCAGCCGCCAGCAGGTTGCTCACGTGTAGGTTCCCTTTCCATGTCCCACCATCGCCAAACGATCATGGCAGTCGGAGCCCCGAAGGCCGCAGGCCCGTACTCGCACGCCGTGAAGAGCGCCGGGCTGATCTTCCTCTCCGGCCAGACGCCGGTGGATCCCGATGTCGGAACGCTCGTCGCGGGCGACATCGGCGCGCAGACCAGGCGCTGCCTCGACAACCTCGCGATCGTCGCCGCCGCGGCCGGCGCCTCGCTCGCGGACGCCGTGCGCTGCGGGATCTACGTGACCGACATCTCGACGTTCGCCTCGGTCAACGAGGCGTACGGCACGTACTTCACCGACGCGCCGCCGGCGCGCAGCACGGTCGGCGTGGCGGCGCTGCCGCTGGGCGCCGAAGTGGAGATCGATGCGATCCTCGCCGTCCCGGACTGAGCCGGTCGACGCCGCGCGGATCCGTGCGGCGCGCGCCGAGGTCGAGCGGGTCGCCCGTCGCACGCCGGTGCTGTCGACGCGCACGATCTCCGAGCACGCCGGCGGGACCGTCGCGCTGAAGGCGGAGAACCTGCAGCGCACGGGCTCCTTCAAGGTCCGCGGCGCCTCGGCGAAGCTGGCCGCGCTCGGCGCGCAGGGCTGCGCGAACGGTGTCGTCGCCGCCTCGGCGGGCAACCACGCGCAGGGGCTCGCCGCTGCGGCGGCCGCCCGCGGCGTGCGCTGCGAGGTGTTCGTGCCGGCCGACGCGCCGATCGCGAAGTCCGAGGCGGCGCGCGGCCAGGGCGCGATCGTGCACGTCGGCGGCGAGTCGCTCGAGGAGTGCCTGCACGCCGCGCAGGAGCGCGCGCGCGAGGGCGGGCTGGCGTTCGTGCACCCGTTCGACGACCCGGACATCGTCGCCGGACAGGGCTCGCTGGGGCTGGAGCTGCTCGAGGACGTGCCCGACCTCGCGCGCGTCGTGGTGCCGGTCGGCGGCGGCGGGCTCGCCGCCGGGATCGCGATCGCCGTGAAGTCCGCGCGGCCGGAGGTCGAGGTGATCGGCGTGCAGGCGGCGGCCTGCGCGCCCTACCCGGCGTCGCTCGCGGCCGGGCATCCGGTGCCCGCCGAGAGCGCGCTCACCATCGCCGACGGGATCGCGGTCAAGCGCCCGGGCGAGCTGACGCTCGCGCTGCTCGGCGAGTGGCTCGACGGGATGGCGGTGGTGGAGGACGAGGACGCCGCGGAGGCGATGTTCGTGCTGATGGAGCGCTGCAAGCTCGTCGTCGAGGGCGCCGGCGCGGTCGGCGTCGCGGCGCTGCTCGGCGGGCAGGTCGCCGCCGCGCCCGCCGGCACCACGGTCGCGGTGCTGTCGGGCGGCAACGTCGACCCCGGCCTGCTGCTCTCGATCGCGCGCCGCCACGAGACGCTCGCCGGCCGACGGCTCGTCGTGCTCACGCGCGTCCCCGATCGCCCGGGCGCGCTCGCGCGGCTGCTCACCTGCGTGGCCGACGCGGGTGGCAACGTCGTCGACGTCTCGCACGTCCGCGAGGGCTTCGACCTGCACGTGCGCGAGACGGCCGTCGAGCTCGTGCTCGAGACGCGCGGCCGCGAGCACGCAGATCGCGTGCTCGAAGCCATGCGCCACCAGGGCTACCCGGCGCAGCCGCTCGAGTAGCTCACGCGCGCCGACGCGGGAGGTGATCCGTAACTCGTTGTCCGCGCGTACGAATGGTCATGCCGTCCACCGCCACACCTTCCCGTCCCAACCGGCCGGCGCCGCGCTGGTACACGCTCCCCGTCGTGCGGGAGATCCCGGCCCCGCCGGTGCAGCCCGGCTCGGCCTGGTAGCTAGCTACTCGCGCCCGGGCGAACTGTGATGGGCGCCTGCGGAGCGGACGCGCCGCTCCGCAGGCATCCGCCTCATGGCCGCAGGGCGTACATCGCGTCCTGCGCGTAGCCGTCGTGCAGGCCGCCCACGTACGGGTCGAGCTGCGGTGACGTCGCCCGCCGGCTCAGGCCCGTCCAAACGACGTGGCTGCGGCCCTCCGAGTCGACCGCCAGGCCGGTGTAGTCGCCGTGGAACTGGTTGCAGTCCTTGCCCGTCGCGTCGGTGACCGGCGGATCGGAGTACCCGACCGGCCCGCAGGCGCGCGGCCACAAGGGCACGTCGACGTACTGTCCGGACCAGTGCGTCACCGACTCGTCGACGTGCTCGGACGCGCCCAGCACCTCACGCCCGCTCGAGGTCAGCAGCACGTGGTGGAACGTGTCGTTCGGCGGAATCGCGGCCGTGCCGGCGGCCACGTCGTCGTGGTCATAGGCCAGCGCCAGCGTCCCGTCCGGCTTGTGGTCGGCCCACGGGAACCACGCGTGACCGGCGCTGCCGTCGAGCGTGCGGCGCGGGCTCCACGTCGCGCCGCCATCAGTCGACTCGACCGCGTAGACGTTGTTGTCGCTGCCGGGACCGGACTCGCACGGGTCGTACGCCGGTGCGATGCCCGGCAGCTCGTCGATGCACTCCGCGGTCGCGTTCGGGTTGGCGGTCCCGCGGTCGGCGAACACGATCACGACGTGCTCGGGATCGGTCGGGTCGGAGGAGATGTTGCCGACCGAGTTCCAGCGGATCTGGTGGCCCCACACCGTCTGGCGCCCGATCACCGACCACGGGGTGTCGCTGAGTCCGTCTTCGAGCTGCACCGCGGCGACCGGCCCGCTGAACGTCTGTCCGCCGTCGCTCGAGCGCAGCACCATGAGCTGGCCGTCGAAGTCGTTCGGCACCTCCCACTCGCCATCGTTCTGGTTGTTGAGGAAGTGGACGTAGAGCATCCCGTCGCTCGCCACCTCGGGGATCGAGAACGAGCTCTCGTCGCACTCGCTCGCAGGCCCGGTCGACTGGAACGAGCACGACGGGCTCGAGCCCGAGATCTCCTTCGGCTCCGACCATGTGCGCCCGCCGTCGTCGGACCACGACAGGTAGATCGGCGACTCGGCGAACGAGCCGTGCGGGCCGTTGAGGAATCGCGTGACGGTCAGGTAGGCCCGGCCATAGAACGGCGAATCGGGGTTGTTGTCGACGGTGAGGTACTCCTTGTCGAAGAACGTCGCGTTGTTGGCCGGGCCGATGCCGGTGCCCCTGCCCTTGAAGACGGTCACCGGCTCTGTCCATGTGCGACCGCCGTCGGCCGACCGGCTGACCGACACGTCGCCCTGCGCCACGTTTGCGCCGCCGAGGCCTGTCAAGTTCTCGAGCTGCGCCATCAGCACCATCGCGTGCCTGCGGTCGAAGGCCGGGGCCGGGTCGCCGGCGCTGCGACCGGACCGCACCGGGATCTGCCCGTCGATCCAGGTGGCGCCGCCGTCGAACGAGGTGAAGAAGCCGGTTGGGATCATCGCCTGGCGCGCGCCGGTCGAGTTGTTGAAGCGGTAGTAATAGTCGTTCGAGCCGGCGACGATGTGGTCGGGATCGGTCGGGTCGACCGTGACCGCTATCTCGTTGTCCGGGGCGAAGTCCTGGCCGTACTCGGTGGTATTGCAACTGATGTCGACGGTCGAGGCCGGATCACCCTCGCTCTCGCAGCGGAATGCCTGGATCTGCGCCTTCGAGAACGGCGCGCCTGGCGACGTCTGCCCGCCGGTGCCGCCGCCCGGTGCCTGCATGGTGTCGTAGACCTGGCTGTAGAGCCGGGACGTCCCGAACGGCCGATCGGCCGCGCCGGCCGGCATGGCCAGCGCCGCACACGCCAATCCGACTGCGCCGAGCGCGCCGGCGACACACCGTCTCTGCATGACCCCTCCCTCAGGCGATTGCCCGAATCGGACCACCTGCCGGCGCGCGCGTCAAGTAAGACACACGGCGAATCATGTGCGTACGTAGACTCCACTGACGGTGCGTCAGGACCTTGACTACGACTGGCTGGTCGTCGGCTCGGGGTTCGGCGGCAGCGTGTCAGCGCTGCGGCTGGCCGAGAAGGGCTATCGGGTCGGGCTGATCGAGAGCGGGCGCCGCGTCACCGACGCGGACATGCCGCGCTCCACCTGGGACCTGCGGCGCTATTTCTGGGCGCCGCGGCTCGGCCTGCGCGGCATCTTCCGGCTGACGATCTTCCGCGACGTCGCCGTCGTCTCCGGCGCCGGGGTCGGCGGCGGCTCGCTCGGCTACGCGAACACGCTCTATCGCGCGCCTGAGCGCTTCTACGCCGACCCGCAATGGGCCGGGCTGGAGGACTGGGCGGCCGCGCTCGCGCCCCACTACGACGAGGCCGAGCGGATGCTCGGCGTGGTCTCGGTCGAGGCGGACGATCCCGCCGATCAGCTGCTGCACGAGTTCGGCCGCGAGATCGGCGCGGAGGCGACTTACTCCAAGACGCGCGTCGGCGTGTACTTCGGCGCGGCGGGGGAGACGGTCGCCGACCCGTTCTTCGGCGGCGCCGGCCCGGCGCGGACCGGCTGCATCGCGTGCGGGCGCTGCATGGTCGGCTGTCCCCACAACGCGAAGAACACGCTGCCCAAGAACTACCTCTGGCTGGCCGAGCGCGCCGGCGTCACGATCACGCCGGAGCGCACGGTGATCGACGTCAAGCCGCTCGGCGCTCCCGACGGCTCGGACGGCTACGCCGTCACGACCGAGCGGACCGGCGCCTGGTTCCGCCGCGACCGGCGCGTGCACACGGCCCGCGGCGTCGTCGTCGCGGCCGGCCCGCTCGGGACCAACGGGTTGCTGGCGCGCGCCAAGCTCTCCGGCTCGCTCCCGCGCATCTCGGCTCGCCTGGGCGAGCTGGTGCGCACGAACTCCGAGGCGATCCTCGCGGTCACGCTCCCGCGGGGCGCCGAGGACATCACGAGGCGGGTGGCGATCTCCTCGAGCGTGTATCCCGACCCCGACACGCACATCGAGACCGTCACCTACGGCGCGGTGGGCGACAGCATGAGCGCGCTGTTCACGCTGCTGGTCGGCGACGGGACGAAGCTGACCCGGCCGCTGAAGCTGCTCGGAGCGATGACGCTCCACCCGATCCGCGTGCTGAGGCTGACCTGGCCGCGCGGGTGGTCGCGGCGGACGATCATCGTGCTCGTGATGCAGTCGCTCGACAACGCGATGGCGCTGCGGGCGCGGCGCACCCTGTTCGGCGGAGTGCGGCTGCGCACCGAGCAGGACCCGGAGCGGCCGATCCCGACGTTCATCCCGGTCGCCAACCAGTTCGCCGAGTGGCTCGCCGAGCGCACCGGCGGCCTCGCGCAGAGCGGCCTGACCGAGGCGGTGGCGAACATCCCGACGACCGCGCACATCCTCGGCGGCGCAGTGATCGGCGCCGACCCGTCGTGCGGGGTTGTCGACGCGCGCCAGCGGGTCTTCGGCTATGAGAATCTCCTGGTATGCGACGGTTCCGCCGTCCCGGCGAACGTCGGCGTCAACCCGAGCCTCACGATCACCGCTCTGGCCGAGCACGCGATGAGCCACATCCCGGCCGCGGTCGAGCTGCCGCTCGCCGCCTGACGTCAGATTGAGAACACCGGTGGCTGAGGATCCAGCGCACGCTGCCGATACGACTCCGATGGAGGGACTGCTCACCGCAGCGCGCGAGGTGCTGGGGATGGAGTTCGCCTACCTGGCCGAGGTGCGCGAATCCGAGCTGGTGCTGCGCGTGGTCGACGGCGACACCGAGGGCTACGGCGTGGCGCCGGGGTTCAGCCTCCCGGCCGAGCAGTCGTGGTGCCATGAGATGGTCGGCGGCGCCGCGCCGCGGCTGGTGCCCGACACCACGGCGCTCGCGCAGGCCGTCGCGCATCCGTTCGTGGTCGCGACCGGGATTCGCGCGTACGCGGGCGCTCCGGTGCGCCGCGCGGACGGCTCGCTGTACGGCTCGCTCTGCTGCCTGAGCCGGGCGCCGCAGCCGCAGCTGGGAGAGCGCGACCTGCGCTACCTCGATGTGCTCGCGCGGATGGCTGCGGATCGCATCGAGGCGGCGGAGGGGGCGTCGATCGGGCGCGCCGAGGTCGAGGCCGCCGCCGGCCAGGCGCTGCTCGCCGCCCTCAACGCGCGCGAGAACTACACCGCCGCGCACTCGGAGGCGGTGCTCGAGCTGGCGCTCGCGGTGGCGGCGGAGCTGGGGATCGACCATGACGGTGCTGCGTCGGTCGGGCAGGTCGCGCTCCTGCACGACATCGGCAAGGTCGGCGTGCCCGACGCGATCCTGCAGAAGCGCGGCCGGCTGACCGCGCCCGAGTGGGACGTGATGCGCGAGCACCCGGCGATCGGCGCGCAGATAGTCGGTGCGATCGGCTCGCTCTCGCACCTCGCGCCGGCTGTGCGCGCCGAACACGAGCACTGGGACGGCGGCGGCTACCCGGACGGGCTGGCCGGCGAGGACGTCCCGCTGTCGAGTCGCATCTGCCTGGTCTGCGACGCCTGGCACGCGATGACCTCCGACCGCCCGTACCGCCGCGCGCTCACGCCCGACCAGGCGCGCGCCGAGCTCGAGCGCCACGCCGGCACGCAGTTCTGCCCGACCACGGTGGCGGCGCTGATGCGCGTGCTCGATCGCGGCGGCGTGACGGTGGTCGGCGACGGCGGCCCGGACGAGCCGCGGCTGCCGAGCGTCCAGCCCGACCTGCCGCTCGAGACCGAGCTGCGCGCGCTGATCCGCGTCTCCAGCGCGGTCGCGGGCGCGCACCGCTTCGACGAGGTGCTCGACGCGGTCAGCGAACAGGCGTGCCGGGTGCTGCGCGCCGCCGGCATCTCGATCTGCCGCTGGGAACCGGAGCACGACCGGATGCGCACGCTCGCCAACGCCGGCGAGCTCAACCCGGGCGAGGAAGAGCGGCCGGTGGTCGAGACGTGGGCGCTGACCGCGCTCGACCGGCTGCTGGTGGAGCGTGGCGTGCCGTACGTGGTCGCGCTCGAGGATCCCGGCCTGCCGGACGAGGAACGCGCGTTCCTCGAGCGGATCGGGCGCGGATCGGCGCTCGCGTGCCCGATCCGCGTGGACAACCGGGTCTGGGGCGTGCTCGAGGCGTACTCCGCGATCGGCGCGCCGCCGTTCGCCACTTCGCACGTGCGCTTCGCGGAGGCACTCTGCGCGCAGGTCGCGACCGCGATCGGACGCGCCGAGCTCTTCTCGCGGCTTGAGTCGCTCGCCTACGAGGACCCGCTGACGCGGCTGCCGAACCGCCGCGCGCTCGACGAGCGGCTCGAGGAGTCGGTCGCGCGGGCGCTCGCCGCCGGGCGCGAGCTCGCGCTGCTGTTCTGCGACCTCGACGGGCTCAAGGAGGTCAACGACCGGCACGGCCACGATGCCGGCGACCAGGCGCTGGCCGCCGCCGCGCGCGCGCTGTCCGATGCCGCGGCGGAGTTCCCAGGCTCGTTCACCAGCCGGCTCGGGGGCGACGAGTTCTGCGTCGTGATGGAGGGTTACGGCCCGGACGCTGCGCGCACGCTCGCTCGCGCGGCGTCCCACCGCCTGGCCGCGGAGCGGGGCGGGCCGTTCACGTTCTCCTGCGGCGTCGCTTGCCTGGATGAGGAGCACCGCCGCTCCGCCGACCTGTACCGCGCGGCCGACGCGGCTCAATACGCCGCCAAGCGGGTCGGAGGCGGCAAGCTGTTCGTCGCCGAGCCGGGCATCCCGACGCCCGGGCCGCCCTTCCCGGAACCGTGGTCGCGGCGGCGCTTCCGCGACGCCGGCCCGCACGAGCGCGAGGCGCTCGTCCGCTTCCTGCTCGAGCAGCTCGACGGCGACCTCGACGGCGCGGGTGAGCTGGCGCGGTTGGAGGGGGTCGCCGGTGCGTTCGCAGAGGCGTTCGACGCAGCCAAATGGACGATCTCCCGGTGCCGGCCGGGCGAGTCCGAGCTGCGCACGCTGCTCGGGGCCGAGCGGCGCGACCGCTTCGACCCGGAGGCCTCCGAGGTCCGGTTCTCGGTCGAGGACGAGTCGTACGCGCTCGCGGATTATCCGCTCACCGCGCGAGTGATGGAGCGCGGAGGTGGCTTCACGATCGAGGAGTCCGACGCGAGCGCCGACATCCGCGAGCGTGCGCTGCTGGCGGAGTGGGGCTTCACCGCGGTCACGGCGGCGGCGGCGCTGGCGCCAGACGGCAGCGCATGGCTGGTGGAGCTGTTCTCGGACCGCCGCACGCACGCGCTCGCGTCGGCGCTGCCCGAGCTGCGGCTGCTCGCCGCCGAGGCCGCCGGGCGCCGGCCGGCGCCGGGCTACCCGGCCGTGACGTCGCGCGCGAAGGTCTCGAAGACCTCGACGTAACGCTGCAGGTCGGCGTCGGAGTGCAGGACCGAGAGCGTCCACTCCTCGTCGATGCCGGGCGTCATGAACACGCCGTTGTTCATGTGGTAGAGCCACGCGAGCTCGGTCAGCGGGTGGTGGATGCGCGTGAGGTAGTCGCGGTACTCGCGGATCGGCTCGGTCGACATCACGACGCAGCCCTTCGAGCCCATCCCCACCGTGTGGGCGGGGAGGCCGTACTGCTCGATCACCCGGTCGCAGCCCGCCATCAGATCCCGGTTGGCGGCGTGCAGGCGGGCGTAGGCGTCGGGGGTGAGGACGTCGAGCAGCGCCGCCCGGGCCGCCGCCATCGCGAGCGGGTTGCCGTTGAACGTGCCCTGCTGGCGGACGCGGCCGTCGGCGACCAGCGCGCCCAGCTCCTCGGTCATGCCGACCGCTCCGCCGGGCAGGCCGCCGCAGATCGCCTTGGCCAGGCAGACGATGTCGGGCGTGACGCCGAACAGCTCGGTCGCTCCGCCGGCGGCGACCGCTGCGCCGGTCTTGACCTCGTCGAAGATCAGCACGACGCCGTGGGCGGTGGCCAGCTCGCGCACGCGCTCGAGGTAGCCCGCGACCGGCGGGACGATGTTGATGTTCATCATCGCCGGCTCGAGGATCACGCCGGCGACCCGGCCCTCGAGCTCTCGCAGGATCCGCTCCAGCGCGTCGGCGTCGTTGAACGGGACCGGCTGGGTCTGCTCGGGCGTCGTCGAGGGATAACCGAGCCCGTACGGCACGGGGTTCGGCCGCTCGCGATCGCCCATCAGGTCCGCCGGCGGCTTGACCGAGACCATCACCGCGTCGTGGTGTCCGTGGTAACTGCCCTCGATCTTGACGAGCAGGTCCCGGCCGGTCGCCCCGCGCGCGAGGTGGACGGCGTCCATCGTCGACTCGGTGCCGGAGTTCGTGAAGCGCCAAAGCGGGAGCCCCCAGCGGCGCCGGAGCTCCTCGGCGACGACGATCGAGCCCTCGGTGGGAGCGGCGAAGTGGGTGCCGTCGTCCATGCGGGCCTTGACGGCGGCGGCGATCACCGGGTTCGCGTGGCCGACGCACATCACGCCGAAGCCGTTGTGGAAGTCGACGTACTCGTTGCCGTCGACGTCCCAGACACGCGAGCCCTCGCCGCGCGCGACGTACACCGGCCAGGGGTCGTTCTTCTGGAACTGCGAGGGGACGCCGCCGGGCATGACCGCGCTCGCGCGCTCGAAGTACTCGCCCGAGCGGCGCGTGCGCTCGACGAGCCGCGCCTTCTCCCGCTCGGTCAACGCGGCGACGCGGGCGGGATCGATGGCCGTCTCGGCGAGCGTGGTCGTCATGCGCGCAACGCTACAAGGGGCGGGGGTACGGTTATCCCGCGTCATGCCTGAGGTTCTCGTCGCCCATACCGCCGACCTCGGCACCGACACCCTCGAGCGCGCGCGGACCATGCTCGTCGCCGCGTTCGACGGCGACTTCGCGGACGACGACTGGGAGCACGCGCTGGGCGGCATGCATGCGCTCGCGTGGGACGGCGGGGAGCTGGTCGGGCACGCCTCGCTGGTGCAGCGCCGGCTCCTGCACGGCGGCCGGGCGCTGCGGGCCGGCTACGTGGAGGGGGTCGGCGTGCGGGCGGACCGGCGGCGGCTCGGGATCGGCGCTGCCCTGATGGAACCGCTGGAGCGGCTGCTGCGCGGCGCGTTCGAGCTCGGAGCGCTGGGCGCGAGCGAAGACGGCGCGCGACTGTACGAGACCCGCGGCTGGAAGCGCTGGCGCGGCCCGACGTCCGCGCTCACGCCGTCCGGGATCGTGCGCACGGCGGACGACGACGACTCGGTCTACGTACTCGAGCTCGGCGTCCCGCTGGACCTCGCCGGCGAGCTGACCTGCGACTGGCGCGACGGCGACGTCTGGTGATTCACCGCAGCGCGGCGCGGCGCACCTTGCCGCTCGCGGTGCGGGGAGCTCGGCGGCGAAGTCGACGATGCGCGGGTACTTGTACGGCGCGGTCACGGCCTTGACGTGGTCCTGCAGCTCGCGCGCGAGCACGGGGGAGGGCTCGTGGCCGTCGCGCAGGACGACGACCGCGCGGACGACGCTGCCCCGCTCCTCGTCGGGCGCCGCGACGACCGCCGCCTCGGCGACGGCGGGATGGCCGGTGAGCGCGGACTCGACCTCGAACGGTCCGATCCGGTAGCCGGCGGAGATGATCACGTCGTCGGTGCGACCCTCGAAGTAGAGGAAGCCGTCCTCGTCGGCGCGCACGCGGTCGCCGGTCCGCCACGGGCCGGCGGGCGGCTCCTCGTCGACGTAGCCGAGGAAGAACGTCGGGTCGCTGGCCGGGTCGAGCACCAGCTCGCCGTCGATCACGTCGAGCCGCACCCCCGGGAGCGGCCGGCCCATCGAGCCCGGTCGGGCCGGCGTGTCGAGCGGCATCCCCGTCAGCTGGCCGGTCTCGGTCTGGCCGTAGCCGTCGCGGATCCACAGGCCCGTCGCGTCGCGCCAGGCGCCGAGTACGCCGGGGTCGAGCGCCTCGCCGGCCGCGACCAGGCCGCGTAGCGTCGGGATGGCGCGCGGCGCGGCCCGCTTGGCGATCACGCGGTACTCGGTCGGCGCCATGCAGAGCACATCGACGCGCTCGCGCGCGAGCAGCTCGAGCCGCTCGTGCGGGTCGAAGCGCGCGTCATGCAGCAGCGCTGCGGCGCCGCGCAGCCAGGGAGCGATGAACGCGTTGCGGGCTGACTTCGACCAGCCCGACGCCGCCGTGCACCAGACGAGCTCGCCGGGCCGCGCGTCGAGCCAGTGCTCCGCCTGCACGCGCTGGCCGGCGAGGTAGCGCCGGCCGTGCAGCACCGCCTTCGGCTCACCCGCGGTGCCCGAGGTGAACGTGATCAGGCACGGATCGTCGGGCGCCGACTCGGTGGGCGGGGGCGGGTCGCACCGTGGGAGGTCGCCCCAGGGACTCCAGACCGTCGGCCCGTCCCAGCCGCTCGCGTGCAGCACGTCGGCGTTGCGCTCGTCGGCGACGACGAGCCGCGGCTGTGCGACGTCGAGGCGCAGCCGCAGGTCCTTCGGGCGCAGCTGCTCGGTGCAGGGGAGCACGACGAAGCCCTGGCGGAAGCATGCGACCATCGTGAGCACCCACTCGGGCTGGTTGCCGAGCAGCGTGAGCACGACGTCGCCCCGGCGCACCCCGCGCGCGTGCAGCTGCGCCGCGACGCCGCGGGCGTCGAGCGCGAGCTCGCCCATGGTCCATTCGCGTCTGGCGCCGCCACGATCGATGCAAACCAGCGCACGTTGCGAAGATGGCGCGGCTTCTACGACGTCGCGGGCGAAGTTCAAGGGATTTCAGCGTACGAGGCGTCTCCGATCCCGGTAGCGTCGGTTGATTCGCTCGATCCTGCCAGGACTCGGTCTGGTGACAGCGGTCGTCGTGGCCGCGGTGGTCGCGTACGCCTTCGTCGACGCCGCGCCGTTCGGGCTGCCGCCGCCGTCGCAGCTTGAGGGCGATGCGAAGGACGTCCACCTCCCGGCCGTGGACGACCAGGCGCGGGAGCGGGACGCGCGGCGCGGTCCGCGCGCGCCCGACGGTGTCGCGGTCGCTCTCGTGGCGCCGCCGGCGCTGGCGCCGGCGGTCGGCAGCGCCGCGCCGGCGACGGTGCCGGCGCCGATCATCCGGCGTGAGACGACCCGCGGCCAGAGCCGTCCCGTGGTCCTGGGTGGCGGCCCGCCTGACGTGACCACACAGCCGGCGCCGTCGCCGCCCGCGCCCGCCGCGCCGCCTGGCGCGCCCGCCCCGGCTGCGCCTGGCACGCCGGCGCCGGCCGAGCCGCCCGGCGCGGTCGAGCCGCCGCAGTCGCCGCCGCGGCCGGCGGCGCCGCCCGAGCGCGCTGCGCGGCCGGAGGGCCGGGACGTGCGCGAGTGGGTGCAGCAATTCGTCAGGTCGGTCCGGCCGGAGCGGTCGCCGGAGCCGCCTCAGGACGAGCCGGAGATCCCGGACGTGCCGGAGCCGCCCGCGCGGCCCGAGACTCCTGAGCAGCCCGAACCGCCGGAGCGGCCGGAGCCGCCGGACGTACCGGAGCTGCCCGAGGTGCCCGACCTACCCGAGCAGCCTGCGCCGCCGGTCGCGCCCGCGCAGCCGGCGCCGCCCGTGGAGTCCGCGCAGCCGGCGCCGCCCGTCGAGTCCGCGAAGCCGGCGCCGCCCGTCGAGCGGCGCCCGCGGCGCCCGCGGCGCCCGTCGCGCCCTAGCACCCGGCGCGCGGAGGGGCCGCGCTGAACCGGCGGGCGCGGCGCATCCGCGGGGGTATGCTCGGCTCCTCCCTCCTCCGCCACCACGAGGTCTGAAACCGCATGGCCGTCGCCACCCCGTTCTACGAGAAGACCGACGAGCAGAAGGCCATCCTCGAGATGGTCCGCCAGTTCGTCGACGAGCAGATCATCCCCAACGCCGAGCACTACGACGGCGCGGACGAGTACCCGGAGCCGATCGTCGAGCAGATGAAGGAGCTGGGGCTGTTCGGCGTCACGATCCCCGAGGAGTACGGCGGGATGGGGCTCGACCTGACCACGTACACGATGATCGTCGAGGAGCTCTCGCGCGGGTGGATCTCGATCTCGGGCGTCGTCAACACCCACTTCATCGGCTCCTACCTGCTGATGAAGTTCGGCACCGACGAGCAGAAGGAGCGGCTGCTCCCGCGCATGGCGACCGGTGAGATCCGCGCGGCGTTCTCGCTCTCCGAGCCGGAGCTCGGCTCGGACGTCCAGGCGATCAAGACGACGGCGACCAGGACGCCCGACGGCGACTACGAGGTCAACGGCCAGAAGATGTGGGTCACGAACGGGCTCATGTCAGGCATCGTGTTCGTGCTCGTCAAGACCGACCGCGAGGCCGATCCGCCGTACAAGGGCATGACCTGCTTGATCTGCGAAAAGGAGCCCGGCGCGGCCGAGAACCCGGGGCTGACCGTGCCGCCGAAGATCAAGAAGATGGGCTACAAGGGCGTCGAGTCGACCGAGCTGGTCTTCGACGGCTACCGCTGCCCGGCCGGAATGATCCTCGGCGGCGAGGAGGCCGGGCTCGGCAAGGGCTTCGTCCAGATGATGGACGCGCTGGAGGTCGGCCGCGTCAACGTCGCGGCGCGTGGGGTCGGCATCGCCCAGCGCGCGCTGGAGCTGGGCCTGCGCTACTCGCAGGAGCGCAAGACGTTCGGCCGCCGGATCGCCGACCACCAGGCGATCCAGTTCAAGCTCGCCGACATGGCGACGAAGGTCGAGGCCGCCCGGCTGCTCACGCTCAAGGCGGCGCGCATGAAGGATGCCGGGGAGCGCTCGGACCTGGAGGCCGGCATGGCGAAGCTGTTCGCGTCAGAGACCGGCAAGGAGGTCGTCGAGGACTCGTTCCGGATCCACGGCGGCTATGGCTACTCGAAGGAGTACGAGATCGAGCGGCTCTACCGCGACGCGCCGCTGCTGCTCATCGGCGAGGGCACATCCGAGATCCAGCGCATGGTGATCGGCAAGAAGCTGCTGCAGCGCCACAAGATCTGACGCCGCTACGCGGCCCGCGCGGGCGCGGGCAGGCGGCATGCGCGCACGACCAGCGCGGCCGCGCGCTCGGCGCTCAGGCTGTGCGAACGCCGCGCGCCGAGCGTGAACCAGCGCCGTCCCGCCCGTCCCAGCGTGACGACCTTCAGCCCGCGGCCGATCGGCCAGGGTGCGGGCGAGGACGGCGCTGCGCCGGCCACGCCGACGCGCTGCTCGGCGACGAGAACGACATCCGCCTGGGTGCGACCGAGCAGCTCGTGCGCGGTCGGGTACGGCTGGACGTCGAACACCACGACCAGCGGGGGACGGCTGGCCTCGTCGAGCAGCCAGTCGATCCGTTCGCCGCTCTCTACGTCGGCTGGGATCGCCTGTAGCACGGAGCGCCCCTGGCGTCGCAGGCCACGCACGACCGCGCTCACGAGGTCGTTGGCCGGGCCGATGACGAGGGCGTCCATACCGACAAGACGCCCTGGGCGCCGGGATGTTCCAGGTCAATCGGGCAGCAGCGGCACCTCCATCCCCTGGTCGCGGCCGAGCAGCACCGCGCGCGTGATCGCAGCGGAGCCGTAGCGCTCGCGCACGCGGTCGAGCGCGGCGTCCAGCGCCGTGGCCCGCCGGCCGTCGAACGGCAGCGCGAGCTGGACCGCGTCGGCATTCTGGAGATTGGTGAACGTGATGCCCAGCAGCGTCAGGCCCTGGCGCTCGATCATCGGCATCGAGGCCGCGAGCAGGCCGCGGCCTGTCGCCAGGAGCGTCTGCGTCTGGGCGGTCGCCTCGTCCAGCGTGTACGAGCGCGTCGCGCGCGAGAAGTCGTCGAACCGCATCCGCAGGATCATCGTGCGGCACACCCGCCGAGCCTTACGGAGCCGGCGCGCGAGGCGGTCGACGAGCCCCACGAGGATCGCGTCCAGGGCCTCCTGCGACCGGCGCCGCCGACCGAGCGCCCGCTGCGTGCCGATCGAGCGCCGGCGCCGGCCGACGTCCACGCGCCGGGGATCGCGATTGTGCGCGAGCGCGTGCAGGTGCCGCCCGGCGGCCCGCCCGAGCAGTCCGACGAGCGTCGTCTCGGCGAGCTGCGCGACCTGGCCGACGGTCACGATCCCGCGCGCGCGTAGCTTCTCTGACGTGACGGGCCCGACGCCCCACAGCCGCTCGACCGGCAGCGGGTGCAGGAACGCCAGCTCGCCGTCGGGCGGGACGACGAGCAGCCCATCGGGCTTGGCCACCGCGCTCGCGACCTTCGCGAGGAACTTGGTCCGCGCCACCCCGACGGTGATCGGCAACCCCACCTCGTCGAGCACCCGCCGCCGCAGGCGCACGGCGATCTCCCGCGGCGTGCCCGAGATCCGCCGCAGCCCGCGCACGTCGAGGAACGCCTCGTCGATCGACAGCCCCTCGACGAGCGGCGTCGTGTCGCGGAACAGTTCGAACACGGCCTTGCTCGCGTCCGAGTACGCCGTCATCCGCGGGCTGACGACGACCGCGTCCGGGCACAGCTCACGCGCGCGCCGGCCCCCCATCGCGGTGCGCACGCCGTACGCCTTGGCCTCGTAGCTGGCGGCGAGCACGACCCCGCCGCCGACGATCACCGGCCGCCCGCGCAGCGACGGGTCGTCGCGCTGCTCGACCGACGCGTAGAACGAGTCGAGGTCGGCGTGGAGGATCTTGGCTTCGGCTGACACGAACACATGTTCCCACTCGATTCGGACGTCGTGGTGCCCTGTGTTGCGCCGGCGCGGCCGCTCACGGACCGGTGAGTGTCCCGACCTCGATCGCCGTGATCGTCATGTCCGCCACGTCGATCTCGTCAAACTCCGGCATGGTGCAGCGCACTGCCATGAGCGGGTTCCTCGCGCGCTCGGTGACCACTCCCGTCAGGGCGACGACCTTGGGTTCGCTCTCACCGGGAAGCGCGCCCACGCGCATGTCGTCGATCACCGCGGTCGGGGCCTGGTTCTCGGCCATGACGAGGCCGCACTTGGTGTTGAAGTCGTCGGCCGTGCCGTCCGGCGTGTTGATGGACATCTTGGCCTGGACGAGCCAGTTGCGCGCGTCGTCGGGGGCGTTGGATCCCAGCGACAACTCGACGAGGTTCGCGCAGTTGCGCAGCACCGTTCCGGGGCACAAGGGCACCCGGACGAGACCCCCCTCCGCGATCCGCACGTTCGCACCCTCCAGCGCGGTGCGGGTGCTGTCGGAGATGTCGGCGAGCCGGACGCCCTTGTCCTCGATCTCCGAGGTCCGCACGGCTTCGGCCCTGATCTCCGGCGAGCGGACGGCGTCCTTGGTGATCTCCGGCGAGCGGACCGCGTCCTTGGCGACCTCGGCGGATCCGACCGCGTCCTTGCGGATCTCCGGCGCTCCGACGCTGTCGCGCGGGAGCGTCACGGCGGCCGCGGCCGTTCCGCCCAGCGCGACGAACAGCGCGAGGCTGGCGACGACGTTGGCGTAGCTGAGCCGGGCGCCCCGGGCGCCGGTCGGCGCCGAACGTCGTACCTCGCTGCGTTGCGGACTCTTGTGCCTGCGGAGCACGGGGCTTCCCTTCCTCGGTGTGCTTGTCGACGGGTATGACCCGATGCCCGCCGAGCGGGTTGGCCACTTGCGCATCGCCCGAGCACCCACTCACCGCCATGGACTCGTCCCAGCACGTCGCATTCCAAACCCGCCGTCTCCGCGGGAACGCCCGAACCCGAGGTCAGGCGCGCTCGACGACCACGACGGGCAGCTGGCGCCTGGCCTTCTTCTCGTACGTGGCGTAGGTCGGGAAGATCCCGGTCATCAGCTCCCACAGGCGCGGCCGCTCGTCAGGGTCCGCGAGCCGGGCGACCGCGCCGAACACCTCATCGCCGACCTGCACCACGACCGCCGGGTTCGCCATGACGTTGTGACACCAGGCCGGATCGGTCGGCTTGCCGCCGTCGGATCCGACCAGCACGTAGCGGCCGCCGTCCTCGCCGTAGTAGAGCGCGGTCCGGCGCAGCTTGCCGGACTTGCGCCCGCGCGTGGTGAGCAGCAGCGCGTCGAGGCCGTAGAAGCGCTGCTGCGCACCGCCGCTCTCGACGTAGCGCCGGATGTGCTTCGCGACCCAGTCGGTCGGGTTGTCGAAGACCTCCTCCGGCCTCACGCTCATTTCGGCTGCGGCACGATCCTGATGTACGGACGGGGCGAGTCCCACCCGTCCGGGTAGATCTCCCGGGCCTCGTCGTCGGAGACCGACCCGGCGATGATCACGTCGTCGCCCTGCTGCCAGTTGACGGGCGTCGCGACGCGATGCTTCGCCGTGAGCTGGAGCGAGTCGATGACGCGCAGGACCTCGTCGAAGTTGCGCCCCGTCGTCATCGGATACACGAGGATCAGCTTGATCTTCTTGTCGGGCCCGATCACGAACACGTTGCGGACGGTCTGGTTGTCGGCCGGCGTGCGCGAGGTCGGGTCGCCCTCGACGTCCGCGGGCAGCATGCCGTACGCCTTCGACACCGCGAAGTCGGCGTCGGCGATGATCGGGTAGTTCGGCGCCGTGCCCTGGGTGTCGGCGATGTCCTCGGACCACTTCGCGTGGTTCTCGACGGGGTCGACGGAGAGGCCGATGATCTTGACCCCGCGGTCGTCGAACGCCGGCTTGATCGACGCCATGTAGCCGAGCTCGGTCGTGCAGACCGGGGTGAAGTTGCGCGGGTGCGAGAACAGCACCGCCCACGAATCCCCGATCCAGTCGTGGAAGCTGATGCGGCCTTCGGAGGTGTCCGCTTCGAAGTCCGGTGCCGTCGAGCCGATCTGCAGCGCCATCGTGTCTGTCTCCTCCGTTCGCTGTTCGTCACGAATCTACTCGCTGCGCGGGGTGAGGTGGCGATCGGCGAGCGTGAGGAAGGCGCGGCCGGCCGGCGACGTCGCAGCCGGGTTCCAGGCGAGCGCCGTCCGGCGCTGGAGACGCGGGCGGGTGAGCCTCAGGGTCACGACGTCCGCCCCGTCGAGCGCCGAGCTGGGGAGGAGGGCCACGCCGAGGCCCTCCGCCACCAGCTCGACCAGCGAGGCGAGCTCGCCGGTCTCCGCGGTCAGGAGCGGAGCGAAGCCGGCGTCGCGGCAGGCGGACTCGAGCACGGCGCGCAGCCCCGTGCCGCGCGTGAGCGTGATCATCGGCTCGTCGCGCAGCTGCCGCAGCGCGACGGTCTTGCGCCGGCCGAGCGGGTGGTCGCGCGGGACGCAGATCACCAGCGGGACGGAGGAGACGACGCGCGTGCGCACGCCCGGCGGCAGCGGGCCGGGCGTGCCCACGAGCGCGACATCGACATCGCCGCGGGCGACGGCCTCGAGCAGCGGCTCGTTGTGCTGCTCGATGAGCGTGATCTCGATCGCGGGATGGGCGCGATGGAAGGCTCCGAGCGTGGCGGCGAGCCGGCGGTCCCCCGGTCCCGAAACGCCGACCCGGAGCCGTCCGTGGAGCACCCCGCGCAGCGAAGCGAGCGTGTCGCGCCCGCGCTCGGCCGCGGCCAGCGCCGCGCGGGCGTGCGGCAGCAGCGCCTCTCCCGCGCCGGTGAGCGTGACCCCGCGCCGGTCGCGGCGGAAGAGCGGCTCGCCGAGCTCACGCTCCAGCCGGCCGATCTGCGCGCTGACCGCCGGCTGCGCGATCGACACGCGGGCCGCCGCGCGCGTGAACTGGCCCTCCTCGGCGACGGCGACGAAGTAGGTGAGCTGCCGCAGTTCCATAGCGAATCGCTCTGCTGAGCATACGCAACCTGTCTTTGCGTTATGCGACACCGGCCCCTAGCGTTGGTGCCATGCAAACGAACCCGCTCCCCGAATGGCCGGTCCGGACGGTCGCCGTCCTGTCCACCGTGGATCCGGCGCCGCACGCGATCCCCGTCTCGGCTCCGGTGCGCGCCGGCGACGGCAGCATCCTCCTGAGCCTGTACCGCGAGCGTGGGTCGCTCGCCCGGCTGCGCGAGCGTCCCGACGTCGCGCTGACGATCCTCGCCGCGGGCGACGTGGCGTTCACCGCGCGCGGCCGGGCGCGGGTCGCCGAGGACCCGATGGCGGTCGCGCCCGACTACGTCGCTGTCGCGATCGACGTCGAGCACGTCGACGACCACCGAAGCCCGGCGTTCCGCGTCGAGGCCGGCGTCGACCGCAGCTGGGCCGACGAGCAGGAGCAGCGCGCGCTGGGCGAGCGCGTCCGGGCGTTAGTAGCCGTAGCTGCGCCCGCCGCCTGAGGGCTCGCTCCCGCCGTCCGTCGTGACGGCGTGCCACGTGAACGACGCGCCCCCGAAGGTGTCGCTGAGGCCGTCACCGGTCACCTTTCCAGGCTCCGTGTCGTCGCTGAAGCGGTAGAGCGGCTTGCCGTCGTAGGTGACCTGCATCGCGCCGTCGGGGCGCTCCACGGTGCCGAGCTCGCCGGTCACGTCGTCGGAGCCGGTCGGCGCGCCGGACGCCTCGAGCGGCAGCCAGAAGCCCAGGCACTCGTCGACGCAGCGGATCTTGCCGTCGGCCTCCTCGTCGGCCGTGTAGAGCGCCGCGCCGGCCCGGTCGACGAGCACGGAGCCGACGCCGTCGACCTCCGCGACCGACACCGTCGCGGGCGCCGCGGCGGCCGCCGGCTCCTCCTCGTCGTCGCCGCACGCGGCGGCCGCGAACGCGAGCGCGGCGAGCGCCGCCCCGCCGACCGCGCGGACTCTTGATCTGGTCATGCTCCTTCTCCTGACTGCTGATCCATGTTCACGTGTACGAGCCGGCGGCCCGTCGCGGTCACGACGTCGAGCGCGACCAGGTCCGCGGCGGGGATCGCCGCTGCGCCAGTCACCTCCGCGCTGCCGCCATACGTCGTCCACCAGGTCGCGGCCACCTCGGTGCTGCCGTCGCGCGCGCGTGCGACGAGCCGGCAGCGCTCGCCGGGCGCCGCGCCGCTCATGCGGACGCGCAATTCGGTCCCCCACTGCCGCGACGTCGCAGCCACTGTCGCCCGGACTCCGGTGCGCGCGTCGGCCGCGACCGCGCGCGCGGGGACGGGGGAGGGATCCTCGCCGCCGCGCGGCCAGGCGACCAGGGCGAGCGCCGCAGCGGCGGCCAGCGCCGCGACCGTGGCGATCCGGCGCCGCAGGACCCGCCGGCGCTCCGCCTGCATCGCGATCCGCAGCCGGGTGCGCAGCGCGGGCGGCGCGGCAGCGGTCGCATCCAGCTCCTCGACGGCCAGGCGGGCGAGATACGAGCGCACGGGGAGGAGCGCCTCCAGCTCCTCGCGGCAGCGGCTGCAGCCGGCGACGTGCTCGTCGATCCGGTCGCGCTCGCGCTCGTCGAGCGCGCCGAGCACGTACGCGCCGAGCGATGTGGTCGTCGCGCAGGTCACGGCTCGATCACCCCCCGCTCCTCCAGCGCGAGCCGCAGCGCGTGCAGCGCGTAGTAGGTGCGCGACTTGACGGTCCCCTCCGGGATGCCGAGGGCGCGCGCAGCGTCCACGACCGTCCGGTCGCGGTAGTGCACCTCCAGCAGCACCGCGCGGTGGTCGTCGCTGAGCGTGCGGAAAGCCTCGGTGACGTCCCAGCTGAGCAGCGCCTGCTCGAGCTCATCCGACGGCGGCGGTTCCTGTCCCAGTTCGTCGGTCGGCCCCGCGCGGCGCCGGCGGTGGGCGTCGATGACGATCCGCCGCGCGACCGTGAAGAGCCACGGGCGTGCGGTCGCGCCGTTCAGACGGCCGGCGTTGCGCCATGCGCGCAGGAAGGTCTCCTGGACCACGTCCTCGGCCTGGTGGCGGTCGCCGCCCAGCAGGCGCTGCGCGTACGCGAGCAGCGCCGTCGCATGCTCGGCGTACAGCACGTCCACGAGCTCGTCGGACTGGGAGAACGCGGTCATCACACATGATTACGGCGTGAGGTCGCCTCGCGTTCGGCGCGGCGGCGCGGCGCCGCGCCAAGGGCTCCAGTACGATCGCGCCGGCCGATGCGCGCGATCACGCTCGACCCCAGAACGCCCGACTCAGCCGCGCTCGAGGAGGTCCCGGAGCCGGCCGCGGCGGAGGGTGGGCTGCTGGTCGACGGCGTCGCGCTCGGCATCTGCGGCACCGATGCCGAGATCGTCCGCGGCGACTACGGCGAGGCGCCGCCCGGCTCCGACCGGCTGATCCTCGGCCACGAGTCGCTGGGCCGCGTCGCCGAGGCGCCGGACGGGAGCGGCTTCGCGCGCGGCGACCTCGTCGTCGGCATCGTGCGCCGCCCGGACCCGGTCCCGTGCCCGTCGTGCGCGGCGGGGGAGTGGGATTTCTGCCGCAACGGGCTGTATACGGAACGCGGCATCAAGGCGCTCCACGGCTTCGGCTCGGAGCGCTGGCGGATCGAGCCGGAGTTCGCCGTGCTCCTCGAACCCGCGCTCGGGCAGCTCGGGGTGCTGATGGAGCCGACGACGATCGTCGCCAAGGCGTGGGAGCAGATCGACCGCGTGCTGACGCGCGCGACGATCGGCCCCGAGCGCGTGCTCGTCACCGGCGCAGGCCCGATCGGGCTGCTTGCCGCGCTGCTCGCGCACCAGCGCGGCTACGAGGTGCACGTGCTCGACCGCGCGCAGGACGGCCCGAAGCCCGAGCTGGTGCGCGCGCTCGGCGCCACCTACCACGCGACGCCGGTGACAGAGGTCGAGCCGACGCCCGACATCATCATCGAGGCGACCGGCGCCAGCCAGGTGGTGCTCGACGCCATCGGCCACACCGGCGCCAACGGCATCGTCTGCCTCACGGGCATCTCGTCCGGCGGCCATGACATCACGCTGGACGCCGGCGTCCTCAACCGCACGATCGTGCTCGAGAACGACCTCGTGTTCGGCACGGTCAACGCGAACCGGCGGCACTACGTGGACGCGGCCCGCGCGCTGGCCGAGGCCGACCGCGGCTGGCTGGAGCGGCTGATCACTCGACGCGTCCCGCTGGATCGGTGGCACGAGGCGCTCACGCGCGACGAGCACGACGTCAAGGTCGTCGTCGAGTTGGGCGGCTGAGCTCACACGACCGCGGCGTCCGGCGTTGCACGGACGTGACGACCACGACGATCTCCCCCATCGCAGACCGCGTCGACGCGCTCTCCTGGCCCGGGCTGCGCGAGCAGCTCGACGGGCGCGGCTTCGCGGTCACCGGCCCCGTGCTGACCGCGGCCGAGTGCGCCGAGCTGGCCGACCTGTTCGACGGCGGGCGCTTCCGCTCGACGATCGAGATGGCGCGCCACCGCTTCGGCGAGGGCCGCTACCGCTACTTCGACCACCCGCTGCCGGAGCCGATCGCTGCGCTGCGCGGCTCGTTCTACCGCCGGCTGGCGCCGATCGCGAACGAGTGGTCAAGGCTGCTCGGCGGCGCCCCGGACGCGTTCCCGCTCGCGCACGACGAGCTGCTGGAACGCTGCCGCGCGGCCGGCCAGGAGCGCCCGACCCCGCTGATCCTGCGCTACGGCGCGGGCGACTGGAACGCGCTGCACCAGGATCTCTACGGTGACGTCTACTTCCCGTTCCAGGTGCTCACGGTGCTGTCGGAGCCGGGAGTGGACTACGACGGCGGGGAGTTCGTGCTGCTGGAGCAGCGCCCGCGCGCACAGAGCCGGGCGCACGTGCTCACGCCGCCGCGCGGCGCGTTCGTGATCTTCCCGACGCGCCAGCGCCCGCAGGAGGGCAAGCGCGGCCACTACCGCGTCGGGATGCGCCACGGCGTCAGCACCGTCACGCGCGGCCGCCGCACGGCGCTCGGCGTGATCTTCCACGACGCCCGTTGAAGCGGGCGGGAATATTCCAGCGCCGGGGTCCGTCTCACCCATGACCGTCGTAGGGAAGTGACGGGCCGAGCGGCCGGGCGCCCAAGGACGGGCGCTCCGACCGCGCTACCAGGCCGAGCCGGCGGGGGTGGGCGGCAGCGGGACCTCGCGCACGACCGGCAGGGCGAAGACGCGGATCGGGACGATCGGTGCGGGCGGCGGTGGGGTGACGTTGAGGGTCATGGGCTGACTTGGATGCTCCCAAGCGGTGCCTGCCCGGGCTACCCGGAAGGCATCCGACCTGCCGTCGGGCAGCCCGCGGTGGCCGTGGGGGCTAGCCCCCGGTTCGCGGGCGCCGCCTCATACCGCGCAGGCGCCGATCACCTCCTGCCACCACGCGATCTCCGCGTCGTCGGTGGCGCCGTTCAACCGCCGCCGGGCCTGGTCCATCATCTGGCCCGGCGGCCCCATCATCAGGATCGGTCCGGTGACGGCGTAGCGGCCGTCGTCGAGGATCACGAGCGCACCCGGTAGGTCACGGCGGGTGCGGAGATGCTCGACGACGGCACGCCCGGCCACCGCCCGCGGGTGGGCCGCGTCGCCGTCGTCCGAGTTCCACGGGCGCGACGTGTAGACGGGGACCCGACCCCTGTATGTCCGCGGCGGCCGGACCGCCGTGTGCACCGGGCCCCGTGCGCCAGCGCTCGAGCAGCTCGGGCAGGTCCTGCGCGACCTCGCGGCGGACGAGCACGAGCAGGTGGTCGCCAACCTCAAGGCGGGTCGACCCGCGCGGCAGCACCGCCTCGTCGCCGCGCACGATCAGCGAGACGAGCGCGTCGCGGGGGAGCCCCAGCTCGCGCAGGCGGACGCCGGCGGCCGCGTCGCCGGGGCGGATCAAGTGCTCGACGACCTCGCCGCCCAGCTCGCGCACGGCGCCGACCTCGAGCACCGACGGCATGCGCGGTCGCTCGTCTGTGGTCACGCCCAGCCGGCGCGCGAAAGCCTCGATCGTGGTCCCCTGCACGCACGGTCGAGAGCAGCACCGCGAAGAACACGATGTTGAAGTACCTCGTCGCGTCGCTCACGCCCTCGATCACCGGGAAGATCGCCAGCACGACGGGCACGGCGCCGCGCAGCCCGGCCCAGCCGATCACCGCCTTCTCGCGCAGCGTCGAAGCCGCTCCCGACCGTCGCCACGCGCGGTCGCCAGCGGCCGCGCGACGAGCGCCACGACCAGCGCGAGCAGCGTTCCCTGCCAGGCCACGCTGTCGAGCTGGGCGGGGAACACGAGCAGGCCGAGCGTGAGGAACACGACGAGCTGCGCCACCCACGCGAGTCCTTCGTGGAAGGCGGCGACGGTGCGCCGCGCGGGCAGGTCCGCGGACCCGAGCGTCAGCCCCACGAGATACACCGCGAGGAAGCCCGAGCCGTCCAGCGTCGCCGCCGAGCCGTACGCCAGCGCCGCGGCCGCGAGCGACGCGACGGGATACAGGCCCGGGGTGGAGAGCCGCACGCGGCGGAACGCCTCGCGCGCGAGCGTGCCGACGGCGATGCCGGCGAGCAGGCCGATCCCGAGCTGCTGCGCGAACAGCAGCAGCATGTCGTCGAGCCCGTAGTCGGGATGCAGTACCCACTCGATGAAGCCGAGCACGAGCAGCACGGCGATCGGGTCGTTGAACCCCGCCTCGCCCTTCGAGCGTCCGCTCCATCCGCCGGCGCAGCCCGGCGCCGCGCAGGACCGCGAACACTGCGGCGCCGTCGGTCGCGGCCACGATCGAGCCGAGCAGCAGGCCCTCAACGCGTGGAGAAGTCGAACAGCCACGCGGCCGCGAGCCCGCTCACGACCGCGGTGATGATCGTGCCGGGCAGCGCGAGTGCGATCGCCGGGCGCAGCACGGGGCGGATCTCGTCCCAACCGGCGGCGAGCCCGCCCTCGAACAGGATCAGCACCAGCGCGACGACACCGATCGTCTCCGCCAGCTCGAAGTTGGAGAAGTCGATCCAGCCGAGCCCGTCGGACCCGATCAGCATCCCGAGCCCGAGGAACACCACGAGGCCGGGCAGCCGTAGGCGCCCCGCGACCAGCGACGCCGCCAGCGCCGCCGCCAGCAGCGCGCCGGCGATCAGGATGCGATCGGCGTCATCCAAACGCGCAGCATTTCAGGAAGCGCTACTCAGGCGTCGTGTAGGCCTGCGAGATCCCGCCGTCGACCAGGAAGCTGGTCGCGTTGACGTAGCTCGACTCGTCGCTGGCCAGGAACAGCGCCGCGTTGGCGACCTCGCGCACCTCGGCGAACCGTCCCGCGGGCACGTGGACGAGCCGTCGCGCGGCCGCGACCGGGTCCTTCGCGAACAGCTCCTGCAGCAGCGGCGTGTTGACCGGGCCGGGGCAGAGCGCGTTGACGCGCACGCCCCGGCGTGCGAACTCCACGCCGAGCTCGCGCGACAGCGCGAGCACGCCGCCCTTGGACGCCGTGTAGGAGATCTGCGACGTCGCCGAGCCCATCGTGGCGACGAACGACGCGGTGTTGATGACCGAGCCGCCGCCGCCCGCGATCAGGTGCGGGATGCCGTGCTTGCAGCACAGGAAGACCGACTTGAGGTTGACGTCCTGCACGCGCTGCCACGCCTCGAGTGTCGTGTCGAGCACGGACGCGTCGTCGATGGGGGAGATGCCGGCGTTGTTGAACAGCACGTCGATGCGGCCGAACTCGCGCCGCACGCGGTCGTACAGGCCCGAGACCTGCTGCTCGTCGGCGACGTCGACCGCCAGCGTGAGCGTGCCGATGCCGTCGTCGCGCAGGTCGACGCCGACCACCGTCGCGCCCTCGTCGATGAACAGCTGCGCGGTGTCGGCGCCGATGCCGCCCGCCGCGCCGGTGATGACGCACACCTTCCCCTCCAGCCGAGCCAACGTTCAGCCCCCCGTTGCGTAGAAGACGGACTTGACCTCGGTGTAGTGGTCGAGCGCATGCGGCCCGAGCTCGCGGCCGACGCCGGACTGCTTGAAGCCGCCGAACGGCGTGCTCACCCGCACCGACGTGTTGGAGTTGATCGACAGCACGCCGGCCTCGATCGCGCGCGCGACGCGCAGCGCCCGGGCGCCGTCGCGCGTCCAGATCGAGCCGGACAGGCCGTAGATCGTGTCGTTGGCGAGCGCGACCGCCTCGGCCTCGTCGCGGAACGGGACCACGCATGCGACCGGGCCGAAGATCTCCTCGCGCACCGCGCGGTCGGACGGGTCGACCGGCGCGAGCACGGTCGGCGGGAACCAGAAGCCGGGGCCGTCGGGTGCGCTGCCGCGCGCGGCGACCGGCGCTCCGTCCGGGACGTAGGAGCCCACCGTGGCGCGCTGGTCCGGCCGAGATCAGCGGGCCCATCTGGGTCGCCTCGTCCAGCGGGTCGCCGACCCGGATGCCCTCGACGACGCCGGTGAGCGCCGCCATGAACTCGTCCAGCGCCGACCGCTCGACGAGGATCCGCGAGCGCGCGCAGCAGTCCTGCCCGGCGTTGCCGAACACCGCCCACGGCGCGGCCTCGGCGGCGGCCCGCAGGTCGGCGTCGGCGAAGACGAGGTTGGGCGACTTGCCGCCCAGCTCGAGCGTCACGCGCTTGATCGTCCTCGCCGCGCCCTCCGCGATCCGGCGGCCGACCTCGGTCGAGCCGGTGAACGCGACCTTGGCGACGTCCGGGTGCTCGACCAGCCGCGCGCCGCAGGTCGAGCCGGGGCCCGACGACGACGTTGACGACGCCCTCGGGGATCCCGGCGCCCAGCGCGATCCGCTCGAGCTCGAGCGCGGTCAGCGGCGTCAGCTCGGCCGGCTTGAGCACGACGGTGTTGCCCGCGGCCAGGCACGGCGCGAGCTTCCACGCCGCGATCGTGAGCGGGAAGTTCCACGGCGTGATCAGCGCGACGACGCCGAGCGGCTCGCGGAACGTCATCGCGACGCCGCCCGCGACCGGGATCGTGTCGCCGAGGTTGCGCTCGACCGCGCCCGCGTAGTAGCGGAACGTGTCGACGACCATGCCGATCTCGCCGCGCGCGTCGCCGATCGGCTTGCCGGCGTTGCGCGCCTCCAGCACGGCGAGCGGCTCGTGCTCGGCGGCCAGCGCGTCGGCGAGCCGGTGCAGCAGCCGCGCGCGGTCGGGCGGCGCCACCGCGCGCCAGGCGGGATAGGCGGCCTTCGCGCGCGCCACCGCGGCGTCGGCCTCCTCGGCGCCGGCGCGCGGGATCTCGGCGAGCACCTGCTCGGTCGCGGGCTCGAGCACGCTGAGCGTCATGCCGCTTCCCGGTCGCCGGGCGGCGCGCGCCGCGTCGACGAGCGCCGCGATCATCGGCGACGTCTCGTCGGCCTCCGGATGCCACTGCACGCCGAGCGCGAAGCGGTTGCCGGGCAGCTCGATCGCCTCCGGCAGCTCGTCGAGCGTCGCCCAACCCGTCACCTGCAGGCCGTCGCCGATCCGGTCGACGCCCTGGTGGTGGTGCGACTTGGTGCCGTGCACCTGCTCGCCGGCGACGCGTGCGGCGAGCGAGCCGGCCGCGAGCCGCACGTCGTGGTCGGCGTTGTCGAACGTCCCGAGCGCGCGGCGGTGGTCCTCGTGGCCGAGTCGTCGGGCAGGTGCTGGGTGAGCGTGCCGCCGCGCGCGACGTTCATGACCTGCATGCCGCGGCACACGCCGAGGAACGGCAGGTCGCGCTCGATCGCGCGCGCGGCGAGCGCGAGCTCGAACGCGTCGCGCTCCGGCACGGTGTCCGTCGTCGCCGCATGCGGCTCGGCGCCGTAGGTGGCCGGGTCCATGTCGGCGCCGCCGGCGAGCAGCAGCCCGTCGACGAGGTCGAGCAGCAGGTCGGGATCGGTCACCGCCGCCGGGTCGGGCGGCAGCAGCAGCGCGATCCCGCCGGCGCGCTGGACGGCGTCGACGTAGCTGCGCGGGAGCAGCACGGCCTGCGTGTCCCACACGCTCCAGCGCGCGCGCTCGAGCGCGGTGCACAGGCCGATGACGGGAGCGGACATGACGGAGAGAATGACGCGCCGGGCCGGGGCGCACCGGTGCTACGCCGGGGTGGGCTCGCCCGGCTCGATCTCCTTCACGCCGCGCCGCCTCGTCGAACACGACCGTCGCGGACGGGGCCGGTGAACGAGTGCCGCGCGCTCACGAGCCACCAGATCCCGACGGCGAGGATCAGGCCGCCGACCGCGATCGGCGCGTAGTTGACCGCGTTCCAGTCGAACTCGTCGTTCCACGGCACGGCGGCCGGGGTGAACGGCAGGCAGAAGATGACCGTGATGATCCCGACCCAGATCGACGCGACGAGGTTCATCCAGCGGTACTTCGAGCCCAGTCGTTCCACGGGCCGGGCTCGAACGCGTCGCCCTTGCGCCAGCGCAGGTAGATCGGGATCGCGTAGGCGATGTAGAGGCCGATGACCGCGATCGACACGACCGCGAAGAACGCGACCGGGACGCCCTGCGGCGTTGCCGAACAGCGCGGGCAGCGTGATGAGCAGAGCGGCCGCGCAGACGAACAGCACCGCGCCGACCGGCACGCGGTTGTGGTTCAGCCGCGTCCAGATCCGCCAGCCCGGGATCGCGCGGTCGCGCGAGAACGCGTACGTCATGCGCGACGCGCTGGTCACGCAGGCCATGCCGCAGAACAGCTGCCCGATCGCAGGAGATCAGGATCACGATCTCCGCCGCCGTCGCAGACAGCGCGCTATCGAAGATCGCGAGCGAGCCGCCGCCCGCCGTCGGTGATCGCGGCCTCGTCGGTGGCGGCGAACGTGATCGCCAGCAGCACGACCCAGCCGATCAGCGCCGAGTAGAACACCGAGCGCCAGACGCCCTTCGGCGCGGCCTCCTCCGCGCCGTGCGTCTCCTCGGAGATGTGCGCCGACGCGTCGAAGCCCGGTGATCGTGTACTGCGTGAGCAGGAAGCCGAGCGGCAGCACGTAGAACCAGAACATCGCGCCGCCGCCGAAGCCGGAGTTGTTGATCGTGTCGGTGAACACGAAGTCGGCGCTCGCGTGCCGTTCCGGGCCGAAGATCAGGATCGCGATGATCACCGCGACGCCGCCCACGTGCCACCACACGGACACGTTGTTGAACAGCGCGACCATGTGCGACGAGTAGATGTTGATCGCCGCGTGCAGCAGCAGGATCAGCGCGAACACGATGAACACGTCGCCCAGGCTCGGCGCCGTCGGCGAAGTTCAGCGACCCCGATGTCGACGCTCCACAAGGTCAAACAGCGCCGAGCGAACGTCGCGCACGCGTAGTCGACGGAGGCGACGACGGCGACGAGGCCGATCAGGTTGAACCAGCCGGTGAACCAGCCCCATGCGGCGCCGCCCAGCTCGGATCGCCCACCAGTAGATGCCGCCGGCGGTCGGATACGCGGACACCAGCTCGGACATGCAGAACGCGATGAGAGGATCACGCACGAGATGAGCGGCCAGCCCCACGAGATCGCGATCGGTCCGCCGTTGTTCCACGCCTGGCCGTAGGTCGTGAAGCACCCGGCGAGGATCGAGATGATGTGAAGGAGATCGCGAAATTCGAGAAGCCGCTCCAGCTACGGCTCAGCTCCTGCTTGTAGCCCAGCTCCGCCAGCCGTTGCTCGTCCTTGCCCGGCGCCGTCGTCGCCATCCCAACCCCCTCTAAAGGTTTGGTTCTAGCCCAATTGCGCGACTCTATGGAGCCGCGCGGACGGAAGTCAAGCGCCGTGGGCAGCAGACCGGCCAGCACGTGCTCGGTCCCCTTGAGGTGCTCGGCCATGATCCGCATGCGCGCGCACGCCGTCCCGCTTGCGCACCGCGGAGAGCATCTTCCCGTGCTGCTGGTTGGTCCAGGCGAGCAGCTCCGGCGGGTGGGCGATGTAGGAGATCAGGTCGCTCATCTGGCCCTGCGCCTCGGTCATCGCGGCCACGAGCCGCGGGCTGCCGGCTGCCTCCGCGAGCCCGATGTGCCAGCGCACGTCGGCCTGGCGGAACGCCGGGAAGTCCTCCAGCGTGTCGTCCATCGCGCTCACGCACTCGGCGAGCGGGGCGAGCGCGCCCGGCCCGGCGCGCTCGGCGGCCAGCAGCGCGACCGCGAGCTCGACGGCGAGCCGCTGGTCGCAGGCGTCGCGCCAGCCGGCCAGCAGCGCCGCCGAGGGCGCCGGCACCGGCGGCGGCGACTCGGCCACGAACGTGCCGCCGCTGCGGCCGCGCGCCGCGTACAGGTGGCCGCTCTGCACGAGCGCGGTCAGCGCCTGGCGCAGCGTCGAGCGGGAGATCCCGAGCTGGCGGCACAGCTCGCGCTCGGCCGGCAGCCGCGCGCCCGGCTCCAGCAGGCCGAGCTTGATCGCCGTGCCCAGCCGCTCGAGCGTCTCCTCGAACGCCGTCTGGGACTGGACGGGCGCGAAGACCGTCTGCGTCGAGGTGCCGGGCAGCGCGAGCTTCACAGCCGTTCGAAGCCGCGGACGCGCTCCCAGTCGGTGACGGCGGCCTGGAAGGCGTCGAGCTCGACCCGGGCGTTGTTGAGGTAGTGGGCGACGACCTCCTCGCCGAACGCGGCGCGGGCGACGTCGCTCGCCGCGAACGCGTCGCGCGCGTCGCGCAGCGTGGCGGGCACGCGCGGCTTGTCCGACGCGTACGCGTTGCCCTCGAACGCCGGCTCCAGCTCGAGCGCCGCATCCATCCCGTGCAGTCCGGCCGCGATCATCGCGGCCAGCGCCAGGTACGGGTTCACGTCGGCGCCCGGCAGCCGCAGCTCGACCCGGCGGCTCGCGCCGTGGCCGACGACGCGCAGCGCGCAGCTGCGGTTGTCGCGCCCCCAGGCGATCGCGGTCGGCGCGAACGAACCCACGGCGAACCGCTTGTATGAGTTCACGTTGGGCGCGAAGAACAGGCACAGCTCCTCCAGGCAGGCGAGCTGGCCGGCCAGGAAGCGCTCGAACGCCTGGTCGTCGTCGGCGAACAGCGCCGTGCCGTCGCCGCGCCGCAGCGACATGTGGATGTGGCAGGAGTTGCCCTCGCGTTCGTTGAACTTGGCCATGAACGTGATCGCCATGCCGTCCTGGTCGGCGATCTCCTTCGCGCCGTTCTTGTAGATCGCGTGCTCGTCGGCGGTCTGCAGCACGGGGCCGTAGCCGAAGTTGATCTCGTGCTGGCCGAGGTTGCACTCCCCCTTGGACGTCTCGACGCGCATTCCGGCGCCTGCCATCGCGTTGCGGATCCGCCGGATCAGCGGCTCCACGCGCGCCGTGCCGAGCATCGAGTAGTCGATGTTGTGGAGGTTGGCCGGGCGCAGATCGCGGTAGCCGGCACGCGCGGCCTCGTCGTAGGTGTCGCGGAACACGATGAACTCGAGCTCGGTCGCGCCGACGGCGCTCAGGTCGCGCTCGGCGAGGCGGTCGAGCTGCGCGCGCAGGATCTGGCGCGGCGACGCCACCACCGGCGCTGCCGTCGCCCCACTGCAGGTCGGCCATGCAGAGCGCCGTGCCCTCGTGCCAGGGCACCAGCCGCAGCGTGTCGAGATCCGGCTTCATCTCGAAGTCGCCGTAGCCGGTATCCCACGACGACATCGCGTAGCCGTCGACCGTGTTCATCTCGACGTCGACGGCGAGCAGGTAGTTGCAGGCCTCGGCGCCGTGGGCGAGCACCTCCTCGAGGAAGTACGCCGCGGTCAGCCGCTTGCCCTGAAGGCGTCCCTGCATGTCGGCGAGGCACAGCAGCACGGTGTCGATCCGCCCGGCGCCGACCGCCGCGCGCAGCTCGTCCAGCGAGAGGGGCGCCATGGGCGCGCACCGTATCCGGCAAATGGTGCCGGTTGCAAACCTAAAGAGGGACAGTCCCCGTTTAGGCTGCGTGGATGGGACGGGTTGGAGCGAGCCGCGACACGCGCATCTTCGGGCGCCGCTGGGCGCTGTCTCAGCACTCGCCGAAGCCGGCCTGGGTGCAGATCGAGGAGCAGCTCGCGGATCGGATCGAGTCCGGCGCGCTCGCTCCCGGCGAGCGGCTCCCGCCCGAGCGCGACCTGGCCGACGCGCTGGAGGTCAGCCGCATGACCGTGCGCCAGGCGCTCGGCTCGCTCGCCGCGCGGGGGCTCGTCGAGCGCGGCGTCGGCCGCGGCACGTACGTGCGCCGCGGCGCCCGCGTCGTGCACGACCTCGCGCGCGTGTCGAGCTTCACCGACGAGGCCGCGCGGCAGGGGTTGGAGGCGGGCGCCCGGATCCTGCAGGCGCACGAGTGCGCCGCGCCCGAGCACGTAGCGCGCGCGCTACGGATCGAGCGCGACGCTCGGGTCGTGCGGCTCGCCCGCGTCCGGCTGGCCGGCGACCTGCCGGTCTCGCTCGAGGACACGTGGCTGCCGTCCGCGCGCTTCCCGGGCCTGTTGGAGCAGGACCTTTCCGGCTCCCTCTACACGCTCCTGGGCACGCGCTACGACCTCTCGCCGGTGAGCGCCACCGAGCGGCTGGAGGCGGTGGCAGCGCGCGCGTACGAGGTGGATGCCCTCGGCGTCGAGGAGGGCACGCCGCTGATGCTCGTGGAGCGGGTCACGTTCGCGGCCGACGGGACGCCCGTCGAGTTCACTCGCGACCGCCATCGCGGCGATCGTTCGCACTTCGTGATCCACGTCGTGCCCGACGACGTCCTGCCGGCGCGTCCGGCCAGAATCCAGCGCCCATGACGCCCGTGCAGCCTCAGCTCGCCACCGCGCTCGCGGCGCTCGAGCCGCTGATCGGGCGCGCCGAGGGCGAGGCGGAGCCGCTCGACGGCGGGATCACGAACCGCAACTTCCGCGTGCGGATCGGCGGCGACGAGGTGGTCGTGCGCCTGCCCGGGAAGGACACGGAGCTGCTCGGGATCGACCGGGCGGCAGAGCGCGAGGCGACCGAGGCCGCGGCGCGCGCCGGCGTCGGCCCCGACGTCGTCGCCTTCCTCGCCGCGCCGCCGTGCCTCGTGACGCGCTTCGTGCCCGCAGATCCGCTCACGCCAGAGGAGCTGCGAGCGCCGGAGGTGCTCGCGCAGGTCGCCGCGGCGCTGCGCGCGTTCCACTCCGGCCCGCCGCTGCCGATCCGCTTCGACGTCCCGGCGATCCTCGACGCATACCACGCCACCGCGCGGGCGCGCGGGACGAGGATCCCCGCCGCGTATCCCGACCTGATCGCCGGCGCGCGCGCGATCCAGGCCGCGCTGCGCGGGCCCGAGCACGCGCCCGTCCCCTGCCACAACGACCTGCTGACCGCGAACTTCCTGCACGACGGCGAGCGCGTGCGGATCGTCGACTGGGAGTACGCGGGCGTCGGCGACCGCTACTTCGACCTCGGCAACCTGTCGATCAACAACGGCTTCGCCGAGGGCGACGACGTGCGGCTGCTCGAGGCCTACTGGAGCGAGCCCTGCACGCCGCGCCGCTTCGCCGCGGTCCGGCTCATGCGCATCATGTCCGACCTGCGCGAGGGCATGTGGGGCGTCGTCCAGACCGCGATCTCCACGCTGGACTTCGACTTCGCGGCGTACGGCGACGAGCACTTGTCCCGCGCGGCGGCCGCCCTGGGCGACCCGCGCTATCCGACCTGGCTGGAGGATGCCGGTGGCTGAGCGTTCCCTCGAGCGCCCGCTGCGTGATCATCGGCGGCGGGGTGGGAGGGACGTCGATCGCCTACCACCTGGCCGAGCTCGGCTGGCGCGACGTCGTGCTCGTCGACCGCGCGCAGCTGACCAGCGGCTCGACGTTCCACTCCGCCGGCCTGGTCGGCCAGCTGCGCTCGTCGGTCTCGCTGACGCGCATGATGATGTACTCGGTCGAGCTGTACCGGAGGCTCGGCGGCGGCGAGTTCGACCCCGGCTGGACCGAATGCGGCGGGATCCGGCTCGCGTGCTCGCCCGAGCGCTGGGAGGAGACGCGGCGGCAGGCGGGCTGGGCCAAGACGTTCGGGCTGCCGCTCGAGCTGATCTCCGCCGACGAGGCGGCCGAGCGCTTCCCGCTGATGGCGACCGACGGCGTGCTCGGCGCGTCGTGGCTGCCGACCGACGGCTACCTCGATCCCTCGCAGCTGACATACGCGCTCGCCGACGGTGCGCGCCGCGGCGGCTGCCGGATCCTCACCGGGCACGCGCGTGACCGGCATCGACGTGCATCGCGGCCGCGTGCAGCGCGTGCGCACCGAGCGAGGGCGACATCGAGGCCGACGTCGTCGTCAACGCCGGCGGCATGTACGCGGCGGAGATCGGGCGGATGGCCGGCGTGCGCATCCCGGTGATCCCGTTCGCGCACGAGTACCTCGTCACCCAGCCGTTCCGCGACCGCGGCGACTCCCATCTTCCGACGCTGCGCGACCCGGACCTGCTGATCTACTTCCGCGAGGAGGGCGGCGGCCTGGTCATGGGCGGCTACGAGCGCAACTCGGCGCCGTGGTTCCTGCGCGACGGGCTCGACCACATCCCGCCCGACTTCAACGGGCGCCTGCTCGAGGAGGACTGGGACCGCTTCGAGGAGATCGTGGTGAACTCGCGGCGGCGCGTGCCGGCGATGGAGGACGTGAAGGTCACGCGCCTGATCAACGGGCCGGAGGCGTTCACGCCCGACGGCGAGTTCTGCCTCGGCGAGACCGCCGTGCGCGGCTTCTTCGTCGCCGCCGGCTTCTGCGCGCACGGCCTCGCGGGCGCCGGCGGGGTCGGCAGGGCGATGGCGGAGTGGATCGTCGAGGGCGAGCCCTCGCTCGACCTCTGGCACATGGACATCCGCCGCTTCGGCGAGCACTACCGCTCGCCCCGCTACACGCTCGGCCGCGCCCGCGAGGTGTACGAGACGTACTACGACATCAAGTACCCCAACCACGAGCGCAGGGCGGGGCGGCCGCTGCGCACGTCGCCGGCGTACCCGTGGCACGAGGCGCACGGCGCCGCGTTCGGCGAGAAGTCCGGCTGGGAGCGCGTGAACTGGTACGCCGCCAACGAGGCGGCCGGCGACGAGTCGCTGCGCCCGCGCGGCTGGGCCGGGATGCACTGGTCGCCGGCGATCGGCGCCGAGCACCGCGCCTGCCGCGAGGCCGTCGCGTTGTTCGACGAAAGCTCGTTCGCGAAGCTCGAGGTGACCGGGCCCGGTTCCGCGGGCTTCCTGGAGCACCTGACCGCCAACCGGGTCGCGCGGGAGGTCGGGAAGGTCACGTACACGCAGATGCTCAACCGCCGCGGCGGGATCGAGTGCGACTTCACGGTGACCAGGCTGGGCGAGGAGCGCTTCGGGATCGTCACCGGCACCGCGTTCGGCAACCACGACCTCGCCTGGATCCGCTCGCACCTGCCCGCGGCCGGGTCGGCCGACGTGCGGCTCGCCGACGTCACGTCGCAGTGGGCGTGCTTCGCGCTCTGGGGCCCGAACGCACGCGCGTTGCTCACCGGCTGCACGACCGCCGACCTGGGCAACGAGGCCTTCCCGTACATGACCTGCCGCGAGATCGACGTCGGCGACGTGCCGGTGCGCGCCCTGCGGGTCACCTACGTTGGCGAGCTCGGCTGGGAGCTGTACTGCCCGGCGGAGTTCGGCGCGGCGCTCTGGCGCACGCTGTGGAGCGCGGGGGAGGGGCACGGGCTCGTGGCGGGCGGCTACCGCGCGATCGACTCGCTGCGGCTCGAGAAGGGCTACCGCGTGTGGGGCGCGGACATCACGCCGGACGAGCATCCGTTCCAGGCCGGCCTCGACTTCGCGGTCAAGCTCGACCAGGGCGAGTTCATCGGGCGCGAGGCGCTGGTCCGCGCCCGCGGCGACGACAGCGCCGCGCGGCTGTGCTGCGTGGTCCTGGACGACCCCCGCTCGGTCGCGCTCTCCAACGAGCCGGTGATGGTCGACGGCGCCGTCGCCGGGCGCGTCACCAGCGGCGGCTACGGGTACACGGTCGGCGCCTCGATCGCCTACGCCTACCTGCCGCCCGAGCACGCGGCGCCGGGCACCGAGGTCGCGATCGAGATCTTCGGCGAGTGGGTCGGGGGCCGGGTCGCACGCGAGCCGCTCTACGACGCCGAGGGCGCGCGCGTGAGGTCCTAGGACCAATTGCCCCTGGTAACCCCGGCCGAATGCGTCGATGCTGGGTACATGACCGTCTCAGTCTCACCCAGTCAGCAGATCACCGACGAGGTCACGAGCTGGCCGGGCGTGACTGCCGGGCCAGGCCGCCGCGGCGAGTTCTCGTTCACGGTCGGCAAGCGCGAGATCGGGCACCTGCACGGCGATCACGCCGCCCACTTCGGCTTCCCCAAGGACGTGTGGCGCACGCTGTACGCGCAGGGCCGGGTCGTCCACCACCCCGTGTTCCCCGACCAAGAAGGCTGGGCGGCGCGGCGGATCGCCGGCGAGGACGACGTGCGCGACGTGATCGCGTTGCTGCGCATGAACTACGACCGCGTGGTCGCGAGGTACGGGTTGCCGACGTAACTCCCGGAGCGCAGGCGGGAGGCTGCCCCGCACGCGATCGCACGCCCTACGCCGTCAGCCGGACTCCGAGCACCGGAACCGTTTCTGCGAGCCTCCACGGCATGTCGATCGGACAGATCGGGATCTGGCGACGTCATCAGGAGGGAGTCGACGGGGTAGCGGAGATCGAGGCGCTGGGGTACGGCGCTTTGTGGCTCGGCGGCAGCCCGTCGGTAGCGGACGCCCGCGCGTTCCTCGAGCTGACGAGCACGCTGGTCGTCGCCACCGCGATCCTCAACGTGTGGCGCCACGAGCCCGCCGACGTGGCGGCCGAGCACGCCGGCGTACGGCGCGAGTTCCCGGGTCGCTTCCTGCTCGGCCTCGGGATCGGCCATCCGGAGGCGACCAGCGAGTACCGCAGGCCGCTGGCGAAGATGCGGGCGTTCTTCGACGGGCTTGACGCGGCCCCCGAGCCGGTGCCGCGCGACGAGCGGATCCTGGCCGCGCTCGGTCCGGGGATGCTCGCGCTCGCGGCGGAGCGCTCGCTCGGCGCCTTCCCGTACTTCACACCGGTGGAGCACACGCGCCGGGCACGCGAGGCGGTCGGGCCGGACGCGGTCGTCGTGACCGAGCTCGCGGTCGTCGTCGAGCCCGATCCCGAGCGCGCGCGCGAACGGGCGCGGTCGTACGCGGCGAGGTACCTGGGCACCAGCAACTACGTGAAGAATCTGCAGCGCCTCGGCTTCACCGAGCGCGACCTCGACGACGGCGGCAGCGACCGGCTGATCGATGCGGTGATCCCGCACGGCACGGCCGGCGCCGTAGCCGAGGCGGTGCGTGCCCACCTCGACGCCGGCGCCGATCATGTCTGCATCCAGCCGCTCGGCCAGAGCGTCGACGACTATCGCGCGCTGGCGCGGGAGCTGCTGTGAGCTGGATTCAGAGCGCCGCGGCGAGGGCGCGCTCGACGGCCTCGCGGTGATGCGGGTCGGTGACCCGGATCGTCGACAGGTACGCGGGGACCTCCTGCGCGCCGATCGTCCGCACGTAGCCCTCGGCGGACGGGACCCGCACGTGCGCGATCCCCTCGAGATCCGAGCTGGTGAGCTGGCCCTTCTGAGCCTTGTCGACGAACTTCTTGAAGGTCACGTTCGGAGTGTGTCGTTCTCGGCGGTCGAGACGATGACAGTCTAGATCCCGTTCCGGACGATCGGGCGGCTCACCTTCCAGAATCGGGCCAGCGCGACCGTCGCGAGCAGGCTCACCACCGCCCCCGCGGCCCACGTCCACCGCACCTCGTCGCGACCGAGGTCGAACGCGAGCACGGAGGCCGCGGCGAGCGCCGCGACGGCCACCGAGAGCAGCGCCAGCCGCGGGCCGACGTACGTCGCCCGGACCACGCGATGCTCCCCGGCGCGGGACACCGCGCCGGCGAAGATCGCCGATCCCGCCAGCAGGACGCTCACCGGAGGCCCGGCCACGGCGGCGCGGAGGTCGCCCACGATCGCGCCGAACAGCAGCAGCGCGCTGGCGACGGCCGCGACGCCCAGCGCCGCGGACGGAAACCCGGCGCGCTCGGCTGCGACGCCCATGACGAGCTGCGGAGCGGCCGCGGCGGGCACGTCCGGCGCGTGGATCGCCACGCGGTCGGCCTCGCCGTCGGCTCCGAGCACCTCGCCCGAGCGAGCGTCGACGACGAACGCCGCGATCGCCCGGAGCTCCTCGGGAACCACTACCTCGGCATGGAAGCTCGCGGCTCGCGCTGCCGACGGCACCTCGAGCTCGATCACCAGCGGCTCCCAGCCCAGCCAGCGCCGCCAGGTCGTGGCGGCCGGCGAATAGAACGAGTCGTACGCGAGCTTGAACACTCGCCGCCGGTCGATCCGGTCGACGACGCCGACGAGCAGGTAGTTCTCGGCCAGCTCTCCGAGCAGCAACCGCATCGCGTCGTCCGACAGGAGTGTCGCGAGCTCGTCGTCGCGCTCGGCGTCCGCGCCGAGCTGGTCGAGCGCCGCCAGCGCCTCCTCCGCCGGCGCGTTGGCGATCAGCTCGAGACGGCGCGTCGCCTCCGGCGACAGCGCATCGATGCCCTCGACATTGGTCGCCGCCCACAGGAGTGCCGCCCAGGCGAGCCTGCCGTCGTGCTCGCGCCCGAGCACCGGGACCGCGCGGCGCTCCTCATCACGCAGGTCGAAGTGGCGCAGCGGTCGCTTGCGCAGCGTCGCGAGCGGCACCGCAAACTGGTCCGTCCCCGGAATCGCGAGCTCGTCCCGCAGCTCCGCGGGAACGGTGAAGTCCACCGACGTCTGGCGGCGGACGACGTCGAAGCTGAGGACGTCGATCGTCTCGACCCGGCGATGCGTCCATGCGCCCGGCGCCAGGACGAGCGGAACGAACGCGGCGCCGATCGTCGTGGCGGCATCGAGCAACGGGTCGGGCGGTCGCGACACTGCGGCGAAGGTACGCGATGCCCTGGACGGCGAGACGGAGCGCTCGTACTCAGATGCCGGGCGCCCCGGCCAGCGGCGCGAAGGCGATCATGGCGTCGACGCACATGCCCAGGTCCATGCCCGGCGCGCCGTCCCTCGGCACACACGCGTCTGGGCGCACGGTCCGTCCCTGACGGTCGTGCAGCGAACGCGCAGTCCCGCGTGGCAGCCGCGGGACCGTGCGGATCTCGGCTCCGTCCCTTCGGCGGAAGACGAAGCGCGTGCCCGCCCGTGCAACCTCGTAGCCGCCCTCGTGCAGCAGCCGGTGGTGGAAACGGCACAGGAGGACGAGGTTGTCGATGCTCGTCGCGCCGCCCCGCGCCCAGTGTTCGATGTGGTGGGCGTCCGTCGTGTGGTGATTCGTGCAGCCGGGAAAGCGGCAGCCGCGGTCGCGGCTCGTCAGCGCCCGACGCAGAGCGGGCGGCACCGTGCGCGTCTTGCGACCGACGCTCAGCGGTCGCCCTGCGCGCTCGATGAGTGGGACTATCGACGCGTCGCATGCGAGCCGCTGCGCGGTCTCGGGAGCGAGCGCCGCACCGTCTCCGAGCTCGGAGAGCCCCTCGGATGTGCCGCTGAGCGCAGCGGCATCGATGTGGACGAGGACCTGGAAGCGGTCGCCGCCGGCGCGGGCCGCCGGGGTGCTCGCTAGCAGCGTGTCGGCCATGAGGACGAGCGCGTCGGCGCGGCGTTCCGCCACCGACGGCCGCGCTTCCGCGGAAGCGCCGCTCTCGCCGTCGGCGGGCACGAACGAGCCGGCGTCACGCTCTGCCTCGGGACCGGGCGCTTCCGCGGAAGCGTCGAGCCGGCCGTCGGGGGGTACGAACGCGTCGGCGTCTGGCTCGGTCTCAGGCGGCGGCGCTTCCGCGGAAGCGCCGCCGGCCTCGAGCGCCGCCAGCACGACCGCGCCCTCCTCGGCAGGGAGACGTGCCCGGAGCACCAGCGCACCGTCGTCGTCGTGGTGCCAGGCCACGAAGCGCTCCGGACGCCCACCCGCGGCGCTGCGGGCACGCGCGACGACGCCTCGATAGGCGCGCACGATCCGCTCGAGCTGCGCGGCACTCGCGTTCTCGGCGAGCGCGAGCAGCTCCTCCTCACGCTCCACGTTCTGCACGCGCGAGAGCGCGCGCACCTTCGAGTAGCTCAGCCGCCCGTCGGCGAACGCGGCGCGGATCCGCGGCAATTCCTGGAGCCGGCGCGCGACCCGGACGTGTTCGCGCGCCGCCACCGGCGCGATCGAACAGCGCCACGACACCCAATGTGCACAGCTGCGACACCCCCATTGCGCCCAGGCGCCGCACTCGTCGAACTCCGCGACGAGCGTGAGCCATCGGCACGTCGCGGCGTGGATGTGCGAGGCGAGCTGGGTGATCTCGTCGGCGAGCCGGTCCCAGCGCGCGGCGTCGGCGTGACGGTCAGGAGCTTCATGCGAACACATGTTCGCATGGTATCCGCGCGGTCGGACGGGTGCGGACCGCGACGGCAGACCTACTGGCGCGGCTGGATCTGCTGAACCGCCCAGGCGTTTCCGTCCGGATCGCTGAAGAACACGAACGAGCCCCAGGGGAGATCCTGGATCTCGCCGACCTCCAGTCCGCGCCCGGTCAGCTCGGCGTGCGCCGCCTCGATGTCCGAGACCACCATCTGCATGCCCCGGACCGAGCCCGGCTCCGCGTCGGTGATTCCCTGCCCGATCGTGATCGAGCAGGCCGATCCCGGCGGGGTCAGCTGGACGAAGCGGAGCTCGTCGCTCACGCGATGGTCGTGGTCGGCGTTGAAGCCGGCCTTGTCGACATAGAACGCCTTGGCGCGGTCCACGTCCGTGACGGGGATCGCGACGAGCTCCAGCTTCATGTCCATCGGAGGGCTCCTCTCCTACTCGGCCGAGATGTCGCGGATCCGGACGTTACGGAACGAGACGACATCCTGCGCGGCGCCGTGCGCCTGCAGGCCGACGTAGCCGACGAGGCCGCGGCCGCTCGAGCCGGGATCGTCCGGGCGGCCCGGGAACGGGAGCCCCGGCACGTTCAGGAACTCGTTGATCACCTCGCCGTTGCGCGTGACCGTGTACTGCTGGCCGATCACGGTGACCTCGAGGTCGTTCCAGACGCCCCGCGGGGTCGGCTTGGCTGCCTGGCTGTCGAGGTCGGCGAAGCCATAGATCGAGCCCGTCTTGCGCGGGTCACCATCGGGGTTGTCATTGATCTGGACCTCGTGGCCGCAGTTGACCGAGACCCAGGCCGGATCGCCGTTCGACGGGTTGCATCCGGGCGCGCCGGCGATCGGCAGCTTGGGCGCCGGGAACCGCACCTGCACGCCGCTGTTGGCGCGGGCGCCGCCCTCGGGCGAGTCGTCGCGGAACTGCAGCCGCAGCGAGAAGTCGCCGTACGGCCGCGCCTTGTACCAGAGCACGCCGAGGCCGGGCGCGCCGGGGCCTGACCTTACCGTCCCGTCGCGCTGCAGCTTCATCGACGCGCCGCCGGTGTAGCGCCAGCGCTCGAAGCAGCGCCTGCTGCCGTCGAAGATCACCTCATAGCCCTTCTCCATCCGCCGCTCCTTCCCGCAGCGGCCGCGGTTCCGCCAGCCGTGATGGCGGTCGCCGCGGTCGCGGTCGCGGTGCGCCGCGCGCTTGTCGCCATGGTCCCGGTGGCCGCCGCCCGGCCCTGCATCGGCGACGCCCGGCAGGGCGATCGCCGCAACCAGCGCCGCCCCTGCCGGCAGCGCGATGAGCTTCCGCATGTATTGCCTCCCCTTCACGGCCGCAGCGCGACCGCGTTCGCTACCTGTCGCGCGGGGAGATTACGCGTGACCCGCCGCGCGCGTCCCGCGCCCCGAGGCGCACCACCGTGATCACGACCAACGCGGCCGCCAGGATCGGGAGGTCCGTACGCGCCGCGATCCCCGCCGCCTGGGCGAGCGGCGCACACGTGCGCTCGTTGCAGCTCTCCGAGCCGTAGCTCCAGACGGCCAGCGACACGAGCTCGAGCCCGAGCAGCACCATCGCGATGCGCGAGATCTGGCGCGGCAGCCTGATGAAGCCGGCGATCAACCAGAGCGAGAACATGCCCCAGATCGTCAGCGCCGCCGCCAGCACTCCTGCATGGTCGCGCCGCGAGGGCGCGAGCGCCAGTCGTCAGCGCAACATGACGCTCTCGACCGCGCCCAGTAGGCGGGCGGTGCTGCGACAGCCGACGTAGATCGGGAGCAACGTGGCGGTGAGGGCGAGCTCGCGGATCGAGCGCATCGACTACCTCCCTCGTGGGGGGATCTGACCGAGTCGCACGCTACGCGCGCTGCGCGCGGGCGCGTGACTTTCCTGTGAGCGTTCGTGCCATAGTCGGCGCGGGTGTTCGACCACGTCACGATACGCGTCTCCGACCGGGCGGCGTCGCAGGCGTTCTACTCGACGGTGCTGCGCACGCTGGGCGTCGAGACGAGCTACAGCGAGGACGATCTCGTCGAGTGGGAGAACGACTTCTCGCTCGTCGCCGCCGACGCCGGGCACCGGGTCACGCGCGGGCTGCACATCGCGTGGTTCGCACCGGCGCGCGAGGTCGTGGACGCGTTCTGGCAGGCGGGAGTCGACTCCGGTCACCGCGACGACGGGCCGCCCGGGCCACGGCCGCAGTACCGGCCCGACTACTACGGCGGCTTCCTGCTCGACCCCGACGGCAACAGCGCCGAGGCGGTGCATCTCGAGGCGGCTCGCGCCCGCGGCGCGATCGACCATCTGTGGATCCGCGTCGCGGACGTCGAAGCCGCCAAGCGCTTCTACGAGGTGATCGCGCCGTACGCCGGGATCCGGCTCGCGTACGAGACGTCAGGGCGCGTGCGGTTCCGCTCCGAGGACGGCTCGTTGACGCTCGTCGCCGGCACGCCGACCGAGCAGGTCCATCTCGCGTTCCCCGCGCCCGACGACGCCGTCGTCGACGCGTTCCACCGTGCGGCCGTCGAGGCCGGCTACCGCGACAGCGGCCCGCCCGGCGAGCGCCCCTCCTACCACGCCGGCTACTACGGCGCCTACGTCCTGGACCCCGACGGCAACAACGTCGAGCTCGTCCACCACAACCGCTGATGGCCGACGACGCGAGCCGCCACATCTCGGCCGAAGGGCTCGCCGCGCTCGAGGCCGAGCTGCTCGGGCTCGAGACCGAGGGCCGGCGGGCGATCGCCGAGCGGATCAAGACGGCGCGCGAGTGGGGCGACCTGAGCGAGAACGCCGAGTACCACGACGCCAAGGAGGCGCAGGCGCACCTGGAGACGAAGATCCTGCGGTTGCGCGAGCTGCGCGACAACGCGGTCGTGGTCGAGCCGGGCGGCGCGGCGGGCGAGGTGGCGCTCGGCGTCACCGTGACCGTGCACGACCTCGAGACTGGACGCGAGGCGAAGCACACGATCGTGAGCGCCGCCGAGTCCGATCCCGCGAGCGGCCGGCTCAGCATCGATTCCCCGCTGGGCCGCGCGCTCACCGGCGCGCACGTGGGCGACGAGGTCGCGTTCGACGCGCCGCGCGGCCGGCGCCGGCTCGAGGTCGTGGCGATCGCGTCATAGCCCGGCCAGGATGCGCGCGAAGAGCGGCCCCATCTCCGCCCGCGCGGCCACCGGGTCCTCCGCGCGCGCCACGTACAGCGCCGCCTCGTCGAGCGCGCCGAGCAGCACGTGCGCGAGCGGGCGGACGGGCTGGTCGGCGATCCGGCCGGCGTCGATCGCCGCGCGCAGGGCCGCCTCGGTCATGCCGAGCCCGTACTTCAGCCCGATCTCCCGCCACGTGTCCCAGCCGAGCACGGCCGGCGCGTCGAGCAGCGCAATGCGCTGCACCTCGGGCTCCGCGACCGCGTCGAGGAAGGCTTCGACGCCTGCCTTAAGCGCGGCGAGCGGGTCGCTCGCGCCGGCGGACGCCATCAGCTCGCCGATCCGCTCGGTCACCTCTCGCTCGACCTGCTCGTAGACCGCCAGGAAGAGGTCGGCCTTGCCGGCGAACTGGTGGTAGAGCGCGCCGCGCGTGACGCCGGCCGCGGCGGCCACCTCGGGCGTTCCCACCGCCGCGTAGCCGCGCTCGGCGAACAGTCGCCGGGCGGCTGCGACCAGCGCACCGCGCGTGGCGGCGGAGCGTTCGGCTTGAGTGCGGCGCTTGAGTTCCATGCAGCCTGTCTGTAAGTTACGTGCAGTCTGCACGTAAGTCCATCACACGGAGACGCGCAATCATGCCGACCGCCTCGCTACCGCAGGGACCGATCCACTACACCGACTCCGGCGGCGGACGTCCGGTGCTGTTCGTCCACGGCTATCTCATGGGCGGAGACCTGTGGGCGCGGCTGGCAGCCGAGCTCGTCCCGCGCGGTTACCGCTGCATCGCGCCGACCTGGCCGCTCGGCGCGCAGCCGGAACCGATGGAGCCCGACGCCGACCTCAGCCCGCCCGGCGTCGCCGCCTTGATCGCCGCGTTCGTGCGCGAGCTCGCGCTCGAGGACGCGATCCTGGTCGGCAACGACACCGGCGGCGCGCTGTCGCAGATCGTCGCGGCGGAGCATCCCGACGCGATCGGAGCTCTCGTGCTGACGAACTGCGACGCGTTCGGCAACTTCCCGCCGTCGTTCTTCAAGCTCTTGCCGCCGCTCGCCCGCGTGCCCGGCCTGGTGCCGCTGATGCTGCAGCCGTTCCGCTCCTCGCTCGCCCGCCGCTCCCCGCTCGCCTACGGCCTGCTCTCGCGCACCGGCGTGGACGAGATGGCGCGCGAGTGGGTCCGGCCGGCGCTGGGCGACGCGCGGATCCGGCGCGACCTGCGCAAGGTGACGCGCGGCATGAACGCGAGCTACACGCACGACGCGGCGGCGAAGCTCACGCGCTTCGACAAGCCCGCGCTCGTCGCGTGGGCGCCCGGCGACCGCCTGTTCCCCGAGGATCACGGCCGCCGGCTGGCCACGCTGCTTCCCCAGGGCCACTTCGAGCTGATCCCCGACAGCGGCACGTTCTCGATGGTCGACCAGCCGGCCGCGCTCGCGGCGCTGGTCGCGGAGCGCGTGCCTACGAGTCGGCAGGCAGCAGCGTGAAGCTCCCGCCTGTGAGCGGAACGACGGCGCGGAGGTGCCGTTCGTCGAAGCTCAGGATCCGGGTCGTGTGGTACCGGCCAGGGCGAAGCTCCGGTCCGCGACGATCGTGGTCGGTAGCGTGCCCGTCAGGCCAGCGACTCCAGCGACACGCCGGGGTCGCGCAGCCGGTCGCGGTCGACCTGCGCGCCGCTCCGGATGAGCGCCTGGATGTCGTCGGTGACGTCCCATACGCCGACGTTCATGCCCGCGAGCACGCGGCCCCCCTGCAACCAGAACGCGATGAACTCACGCGCGTCGACGTCGCCGCGGAACACGACCTCGTCCCACTCGACCGCGTGTCCGGCGTACTCCATCCCGACCTCGTACTGGTCGGAGAAGAAGTACGGGACGCGGTCGTAGGGGTCGCCCGTGCCGAGCATCGACCGGGCGGCCGCGGGGCCTTGTTCGAGCGCGTTGTGCCAGTGCTCGACGCGCAGCCGGCGCTGCAGCAGCGGATGCCAGGCGTTCGCGACATCGCCGGCCGCGAACACCCCCGCGGCGGACGTGCGCAGGTGCTCGTCGCAGACGATGCCGTCGTCGACGTCGAGCCCGGCGGCCGCGGCCAGCTCGGTGCGCGGCCCGACTCCGACCCCGATCACGACCAGGTCGCAGTCGACCGCGCGCCCGCCCCGCAGCCGCACGCGCTCGGCGCGATCGGCGCCCTCGATCGCCTCTACGCCGGTCTCGGTGAGCAGCTCGACGCCGTGATCGCGGTGGATCGCCGCGTAGATCTCGCCCAGCTCGCGGCCCAGCACGCGCTCGAGCGGCAGCGAGAGCGCCTCGACGAGCGTCACGTCGAGGCCCTTCTGGCGCGCGGACGCCGCCACCTCGCAGCCGATCCAGCCGGCGCCGATCACGACGGCGTGGCTCGATCGATCGAGCGCCGTCCGCAGCGCGTCGCAGTCGCGCAGGTCGCGCAGGTAGTGCACGCCGTCGAGCTCGGCGCCCGGCAGCGGCAGCCGCCGCGGCTCGGCGCCGGTGGCCAGCAGCAACCTCGTGAACCCGATGCGCTCGCCGTCCTCCAGCACGACCTCGCGCGCGGCGAGGTCGAGCGCGTCAACGCGGGTCGAGCTGCGCAGCTCGATGTCGTGCTCGGTGTAGTACTCCGGCGGGTGCACGCGCGGCGACTCGCGGTCGACCTCGCCGCGCAGGTACTCCTTCGACAGCGGCGGGCGCTCGTACGGCAGTTCCGGCTCGGCGCCGAGCAGGACGACGCGCCCGTCGAAGCCCTCGGCGCGCAGCGTCTCGGCGGCCTTCGCGCCGGCCAGGGCCGCGCCGACGATCACGTGCGTCTCAGCCATGGCGGGGCCGCGCCAGTCCCGGGGTTGCCGCTTCGCCGCCCGGCACGCGGTCGGGATGGTCGCGCTCGTTGAACCGGCGCAGACCCTCGATCATCTCCGGCCCGTCGATCAGCCGGTCGAAGCACTCCGCCTCGATCCGCAGTCCCTCGTCGAGCGGAAGTCCTGAGCCGCGCACGGCGGCCTCCTTGTCGGTCCGGATCGCGGGCTGGGGGAGGGCGGCGATGGCGTGCGCGAGCTCACGCGCGCGGGCGCGACACGTGCCGCTCGGCACGACCTCGTTGACGAGCCCGATCCGCAGTGCCTCGGGCGCGTCTATGACCCGGCCGGTGATGATCAGCTCCAGCGCGACGCGATGGCCGACGATCCGCGGCAGCCGCTGCGTCCCGCCGTCGCCCAGGCCGATGTTCCAGCGCCGGCAGGTCACGCCGAACGTGGCGTGCTCGTCGGCGATGCACAGGTCGGTCCAGCACGCCCACTCCAGCCCGCCGGCGTACGCGACGCCGTTGACCGCGGCGATCGTCGGCTTGTACAGGTCGGTCCAGCGCGTCGGGCCGAGCATCCCGGGGCGCTCGCCGCGCGCGTGCGCGGCCCGCTCGTCGGGCGTGAGCGGGACGACCACGTTGCCCTCGTACGCCGCCTTCAGGTCGCCGCCGGCGCAGAACGCGTCCTCGCCGGCCCCCGTCAGGATCGCGACCAGCGCGTCGTCGTCATCGCGGAACCGCGTCCACGCGTCGACCAACTCGCTCGCGGTGACCGGCCCGACGGCGTTCATCCGCTCGGGCCGGTTGATCGTGATGACGGTGACGGGACCGTCCTGCTCGTACAACAGATGGTCGTACACGCCCGGAAGTCCTACAGCATCGCGAACGGCTGGGGATAGGATGCCGCATCGCGATGTCGACTGCAGAGACCAAGACGCTGATCGAGGAGAGCATCCGGAACTTCCAGCAGGAGGTCCCGGCGCTCCAGCAGCTCAAGCTGGTGGTCGAGCTCGAGCTGCGCGGGCGCGGCGACATCCAGCTGTTCCGCGTCGAGGTGCCCGGGCCCAAGGTCACGCGCGACATCGCGTCCGACGCGAAGGTGCGCCTGTCGGTCCCGCGCTCGCATTTCAACGAGCTCGCCCGCGACGGCAAGGTGCGCAACTGGCGCGAGGCGTTCGAGTCGGGCACGGTGAAGGCGAGCGGTCCGCCCGAGATCCTCAAGCTGATCCAGAACGTCGTGGAGAAGCAGGAGGAGCGCGGGCGGACGCGCAAGCTGCGGACGCGCTGAGCCGGCCGTCAGCGCTCCACCGGCCAGCCTGACCGCTCCCACGTCCCCACGCCGCCCTCGACGACGTGGATCACGTCCGCGGCTCCGTGACGCTTGAGCAGGCTGGCGGCGACCGCGGCGCGCTGGCCGGAGCTGCAGATCGCTGCGATCGGGCGCGCGGGATCGAGTCCGTCCGGCAGCCCGCGGATGTCGTGGTAGGGGACGTGGATCGAGCCGGCGATCCGGCGCTCCTCCCACTCGCTGCGCTCGCGCACGTCGAGCAGCTGGACCTCGTCCCGGCGCGCGTGCAGCTCGGGCACGGTCATGCGCGCGACCGCCTCGACCGGGAAGCGCTCCTCGCGCCAGGACGTCATGCCGCCGGCGAGGAAGCCGGCGATCGTCGCCAGCCCGACCGCGGCCGCCAGCCCTGCCGCCTCCAGCGCGTCGTCGTTGTCGCGCCCGACCAGCACGAGCGGCTGGTCGGGCTCGGCGATCCAGGCGAGCTTGGAGCCGAAGCCGGCGCGGCGCGCGGTGATGCAGACCGCGCCGGGGATGTGCGCCTCGTCGAACTGCAGCTCGGTGCGCACATCGACGACCAGCGCGCCCTCGCGGTGCGCCTGCTCGACCTGACGCGGGGTGAGCGGATGGGCGTCGACGCCCTCCTTCGCGAGCGGGCCGCGGTTGAGCGCGACGATGTTGCGGAAGTTCGGCGGCTGCGGCCCCAGCGTCGCCAGCGCGATGCGCACGAACGCGTCCTCGTCGCGCTCGCGCAGGAGCGGCTGGCCCGCGCGCTCGAAGCCGATCGTGGACGACACCTTCATGTCCATCCCCGGGCCGCCGCAGAGCGAGCCGCCGAGGTGTCCGGGCCAGACCTCGCACGCGTCGGGCAGCGTGAGCAGGCGGGAGTGGAGCGAGCGGAAGATGCCGCGGGCGCCGTCACGCTTGTCGACGGCAAGGTCGGGCCGGGCGATGTCGCCGACGAACAGCGAGTCGCCGGTCAGGACCGCCCACGGCTGCTCGCTGCGCGCGGTATCGGCCAGCGCGAACGCGGTGTGCTCGGGGCGGTGCCCCGGCGTGTGCAGCGCGCGTACCGCGAGCGCGCCCAGCCGGAGCTCCCAGCCGTCGTCGAACGGTTGGTGGTCGTACTCGGGGGCCGCCTCGCGGTGGATGTGGATCGTCGCGCCGGTCGCCGCCGCCAGCCGGCCGTGCCCCGACACGTGGTCGGCGTGGTTGTGGGTCTCGAGGATGTGCTCGATCCGCACGCTCGTGTAGCGGGCCAGCCGCAGGTACTCGTCGATGTCCAGCCTGGGGTCGACCACCGCGGCGACGCCGTCGTCCGCGTCGCCGATCAGATACGAGGCGCAGCCGAGGTCGTCGTGGATGAGCTGGCGGAAGAGCATGAGGACATCATCTCCGGTCGCGGCCTCGCGCGTGGATAGCCTGGAGTGATGGTCCGTCGCCCGTTCCTCCCGCTCGCAGTGGCGCTGGGCTGCGCGTTCGCCACGACGATCGTGTGGTTCGCCGCGTTCCACACCGCTGACGGCGCCCGGCTCGACGCGGCGGTGCGGGGCGGCTTCACGGGCCTGCAGGACTCGCGCCTCGGGCCGCTGGGGGTCGCCGCCGCGGACCTGGCGGGTCCGGTTCCGTTCGCGCTGCTGTCGCTCGCGCTCGTGTCGTTCGCGCTGGCCCGCCGCCGGCTGCGACACGCGGTCGTCGTCGCCGTCGTGCTCGCCGGCGCCAACGTCACCACGCAGCTGCTCAAGCACCTGACGGCGACGCGCCCGGGCGAGACCGAGCCGGCCTGGCCCAGCGGGCACACCACCGCTGCGATGACGCTCGCGCTCTGCCTCGTCGTCGTCGCACCGGCGCGGCTGCGGCCGCTGGCCGCCGCGATCGGGGGAAGCTATGCGGTTGCCGTCGGCTACGGCGTGGTCCTGGGCGGCTGGCACTATCCGAGCGACGTGCTCGGCGCGTTCGGCATCGCCACGGGCTGGCTGGCCCTGAGCGTCGCGGGCGTGAGCGTCGCCGCCGGCCGCAGAGCGGACCGCGAGCCGAGCGCGCAAACGGTGCTGGCGCCCGCCGCGGTGGCCGCGCTCGCCGGCGGCGCGCTCGTCGCCGCCGCGATGCTCCTGCGGCCCGCCCGCGTGCTCGCCTACGTCGACGAGCACGCCGCTTTCGTGCCGGGCGCGCTCGCGCTCGGCGCCGCCGGGATGGCGCTCGCGGTGGCCGCCGCGGCCGCGCTCCCTTGGGTCGAGCGCGCCGCGCCGCGGGACTGAGGTCTACTCGCCGCGGTGCGCCTTCGAGGCGCGCTTGGTGACCGCGACCGAGAAGCGCGACGGCTGCTCGCGCACCTCGGGGTTGTCGATGCTCGAGATACGGTCGATCAGCTTGATCCACTGATCCGGCTTGAGTACCGCCGCGACGCGCCGCGCGGCCTTGGAGTTGGCGCCGTACATCGGGCGGAAGCCGACGTGGATGTGGTCGTCGTGATCGCCCATCGCGAACGTGTTGTCGGTGCCCTCGAACGACATCAGCGAGATGATCTGGTGCGGCTTCATCGTGCCCTGGAGCGTCAGCAGGCGCTGGATCGTGATGTCGGTGATCGAGCCCTTGCCCTGCGTCGCCGGGGTGATCACGATGCCGTTGATCGCCGCGATGTCGACCGCGCTGCCGGTCGAGTGCTCGGAGACGTTCCCCGACGCCGTGTAGACGCCGTGGCCGCAGCGCAGCGAGGTCACGGTCGGCTTCAGGCCCGAGGAGGCCAGGAACTCGAGCGTGGCGAGCACGCGCCGGTCGATCTGGCCGGTCGCGATGTCGTGGCGGCCGCACTCGTAGACGTCGATGTGCGGGTTGCGCAGCACATGGCGCTGGAGCGCGTCCTTGCCCATCAGCATGATCTGCCCGATCGACGGCGTCTCGGCGTCGCTGCCGAAGAACGGGTTGCGCTTCTTGGAGCGGTAGATCGCGGTCGACTCGAGCAGCTTCCAGCCGTCGAGGATCGGCTTGGGGTCGATGCGCGGGGCGCCGCGGCCGGCCGGGCGGATCTCGAAGCGGACGTGCGGGGCGAGTGTGGAGCTCGTCTTGCCGATCCGGCCGAGGACCGTGCCGCCGACGATGCGGGCGCCCTTCTTCAGCGGCTTGGCGACGTAGTCCTTCGGGTCCAGGCGGCGGCCGTCGAGCATCATCGCCTCGTCGCTGACGCCGGTCGCGAGCTGGTCGGCGCCGCCGGCGGCCTGCGCGTGCGGGCGCGCGGGGTTGGCGAACAGGCGCTCCTTGGCCGGCAGCGGGTCGGGCAGCGCTGCCACCGGCTTCGGCCGCTTCGCCGCCGGCTTGACCGTACGGGCGACGCGCCGCTTGCGCTCGGCGTGGGCGAGATCGGCCTTGGTCGAGCGCGACGCGGCGCGCTTCGGCCTGACGTCGGCCTCCGGCAGCGCCAGGTCGCGCTTGCGCGCCTTGCGCTGCTTCGGGAACGGATAGGTGTCCGCGACGTCCTCGAGCCCGGAGTACAGGTACGTGTTGCCGTAGGAGTCCTGCAGCTCGATGAAGCGGCCGAGCTTGCGCGAGCGGCCCAGCCGCGTGATACGGCCGTCGTTGACCGCGACGACCGGCGCGCCCTTGCGGCTGAAGATGCGGATCGTCCGGCGCGTGCCGTCGGACTCGACCACGTTGGCGGCGTTCTCGCCCAGCTCCACGCTGCGGGCGCGTGCGTCGTCCCCGCCGGCGTAGGAGGCCTTCGCCTGGACCGGGAAGCGGCCCTGCGTGAGGCCCGTGAGCGAGCCCACCAGATCGGACGGCAGGCCGCCGATCACGCGCGCCCGCATGAGCACCGACTCGACGTACCAGTCGGCGTGGTTGTAGGCGAAGATCGCGCGGTAGAGGTCCTGGTCGGCGCCGGCGGCGCGCAGGTAGCGGGCGGCGGCGAAGATCGCGTCGACCGGGTTGAACGGGTCCTTCTGCCCGTCGCCGTTCGCATCGACGCCGTAGGCGTCCCAGGTCGCCGGCATGAACTGCATCCAGCCGAGCGCGCCGGCGGAGGAGATGTTGAGGTTGCGGCCGTAGTCGGTCTCGATCTCGTTGATCGCGGCGAGCACCTCCCAGCGGATTCCGTACTGGATGCCGGCGGCCTGGTAGATCGGGAGCAGGAACGGCGGGATGCGGAACTTCTCGATGAAGAAGTTCGGCACGCCGATCGCCGCGGGACCGGGGGTCGCGAGCGAGTAATCCGGGTTCGCCGGGGTCGGGACGCCGTCGGGCCGGACCGTGGGGGCGGGAGTGTCGTCGCCGAGCGGGCTGCTCGTCTCGGGCTCGTGCTGATCCTTCTCCGGCTCGACCTTGGTGCACCCTCGACCAGAGCTTGAGGCTGAGCCTCCGACGGTCCCGATCAGCTTTCCGTCGGTCGGGCACTTGCCGGCGGTGCCCTCGGCGCGGTTCGGCTTCGACGGCTTGCGCAGGCGCTTGGTCTTCGTCTTGTCGACGCCCAGACGCGGCTTGGCGGCGGGGGCGGGCTCGGTGGCGTCCGGCGCGGCGGTCTGCGTCGGCGCCGCCTGGGCGGGCGCCTCCGCCGGCACCTGCGTGGGTGCCTGCGTCGGCACCTCGGTCGGCGCCGCGGTCGGCTCGGCGGGCGGCGTCGCGGTCTCCACGGGCGGAGCGACGGTCTCGACCGGCGGCGCCTCGGGCGTCGGCGTCGAGCTCTCGACTGTCGGCTGCTCAGTCGTCTCGGCCGGGACCGTGGGCTCGCTGCTTTCCCCGTCCTGCGCTACGGCGCCGGCGCCGAGGAAGGCGGCGTACAGGCTGGCGCAGACCAGGCCGACGGTGAGGATGCGGGACGGGAACGAATGCACGGAGGATGAGGGGCGCCCCGCGCAAGGCAGGGCGGAGTCGGCTCACCCTGGGTTTCGGCAGCGTGCGTTGGGGACTTGAGCCGCACAACTCGGTGAGACCCCCGTGCCCGCCACACTAAGGCTCGACTTGAGAATGAGCTCACGGCTTGTATTCGCACATCCGTGCGAACGTGGTAGCGTCGCGCAGCAATGACCGCTCCCGATACGTGCGACCTGCTGTGCCTGGATCTGCCGAAGGCGGAGGCAGCGCGGCGACGGTTGCCGTCCGCCGCGGACGTCGAGACGCTCGCGGCGGGTGCCAAGGCGCTCGGCGACCCGACGCGGCTGGCGATCGCACTCGCGCTGCGCGCGTGCGAGCGCGCGTGCGTGTGCGACCTCGGCTGGGTCGTCGGCCGCGACGAGAAGCTCGTCTCGCATCACCTACGGCTGCTCAAGGCGGCCGGGCTCGCGCGCTCGGAGCGCGACGGCCGCATGGTGATGTACGAGCTGACCGAGCGCGGCGCGCTCCTGCTCGGTGCGGTCGGCGCGCAGGAGGCGCCGGCTTGAGCGACCTGCAGCTGCCGCTGCTGCCCACGGCCGCGCTCACGCGCGATCGCTACGCCGAGCTCGCGCGGCGCGTGAAGCAGCTGTCGTGGCTCTCGCTCGCGTGGATGACCGTCGAGGGCGTGGTCGCGATCGCCGCGGGCATCGTCGCCGGCTCGATCGCGCTGGTCGGGTTCGGCCTGGACTCGGCCGTAGAGGGCGTCGCCAGCGTCGTCATCATCTGGCGCTTCACCGGTCAGCGGGTGTTCTCGCAGGTGGCCGAGCAGCGCGCGCAGAAGCTCGTCGCGATCCAGTTCTTCCTGCTCGCCCCGTATGTCGCGTACGAGTCGGTCGGCGCGCTCGCAGGGGGCGAGCGCGCGGACGTGAGCTGGGTCGGGATCGGGCTGGCGATCGGGTCGGTGATCCTGATGCCGCTGCTCGGCATCGCCAAGCAGCGCCTGGCCGACCAGATCGGCTCGGCGGCGACCGCCGGTGAGGGGCGGCAGAACATGCTGTGCGCGTATCTGGCCGGCGCGCTGCTCGTCGGGCTGATCGGCAACGCCGCCGCCGGCGCGTGGTGGCTGGACCCGCTCGTCGGCCTGCTGATCGCCGCGGTCGCGGTGAGGGAGGGGCTCGAAGCATGGCGCGGCGTGGGTTGCTGTGTCGCGTCGCCGCTCGACGGCGTGGGCTTCGCCTGCGACGACGACTGCTGCCGCTGAGGGTCGCGCGCGGAACCGCAGCACCCTCGCCTTGCCGCGCAGCGCGCTCGGCCGTCGGGCTAACGCGCCCCTAGAAGGCCTGCGCCCCGAGCTGCAGCGCGTCCCACGGCGACCCGAACGGCGGGCTGTAGGACAGGTCCAGGTCGCTGATCTGGTCGATCGTCAGAGCGCCGAAGATGGCCGTCGCCGCGGTGTCGATGCGCTTGGCGACCTGCGCGTCGCGGTGACCGGCGATCTGGCACCCGAGCAGCCGCCCGGTGTCGGCATTCCCGGTCCAGCGCATGCGCAGGTCGTGCGCGGGGGGGTAGTAGGCCTTGTGGTCAGGCGCGCTGCTGGGCACCGTGCGCGGATCGAAGCCGGCGTCGCGTGCCTCGTCGTCGCGGAGTCCGGTGCGGGCGATCGCCAGATCGAAGACCTTGACGACCTGCGTGCCGAGCGAGCCGGCGAACGATCGCCGGCCGCCGGCGGCATTCTCCCCGGCCACCCGTCCCTGCTTGTGCGCCGTCGTGCCGAGCGGCAGGTAGCTCGGCTCGGGCAGGAGACGATGGTGGGTGTGGACGCAGTCGCCGGCCGCCCACACGTCGGGCAGCGTGGTCTTCATGTCCTCGTCGACGCGGACCGCGCCCCGCGCGCCCAGCTCGGCACCCGCGTCGGCGGCGAGGCCGCTGCTGGGCCGCACGCCGACCGAGACGAGCACGACGTCGACCGTGGCGCTGAATTCCCGGTCGCTGCGGACCCGGAGGCGCTCGCCGTCGGGCTCGATCCCCGTCACTGTCGCGCCTGTGTGGACGTCGACCTCGTGGCGGGCGAGCTCGGTCCGTACGAGCGCACCGAGCTCCGCGTCGACGGTCGGGAGCACCTCCGGCAACTGCTCGACGATCGTCACCGCGAGTCCGCGGTGGCGGAGCGCCTCGGCCATCTCCAGGCCGATGTAGCCGGCGCCGATGATCAGCGCGGACTCGGCCCGGCGATTCCGTAGTGCACCGTCGAGCTCGAACGCCTGCTCCATGTGATGCAGCAGGTGAACGCCGGCCAGGCCGGCGCCGGGCAGTCCCGGCACGACCGGGTCCGCGCCCGTGGCGAGGATCAAGCGGTCGTACGGGATCGCCTCGGTCTCGCCGCCGGACACGCGGGCCGTGACCTGCTTGGCCTCGGCGTCGACTGCGACGACCGGCGTGGCCAGCCGCAGCCCAAGCCCGGTCGCGTCGAGCTCGGCGATCGTGCGGTGGGCCAGATCGCGCCAGTCGCGCACCTCGCCGCCGAGCCAGTAGGGCAGCCCGCAGATCGAGAAGTTCGGGAACTCGTCCGCGAGCAGCACGCTGACCTCCGCCGTTGGTGCCAGCTCGCGCGCCCTCAACGCGGCGGCGATCCCGGCGTCGCTGCCGCCGACGATCAGCAGCCGCCCGTTGAACGGAGTCAAGCGGTGGTGGGGTCTCGCGGCGCCACCTCGTCCAGCAGTCGCATCACCCGCCGGCCGATGTCGTCGCGGATCCGCCGCACGCCCTCGAGGTCCGCGTCGGCCGGGTCGTCGACCGTCCAGTCCTCGTACTTCTTGCCGGGGTAGATCGGGCAGGCGTCGCCGCAGCCCATCGTGATCACGGCGTCGGCGGCCTGGACGACCTCGTCGGTCATCGGCTTCGGGAACTCCTTGCTGATGTCGACGCCGAGCTCGGACATCGCGGTGACGACGTTCGGGTTGATCTGGTCGGCCGGCTCGCTCCCGGCCGAACGGACATGGACGCGGCCTTCGGCGAGCTTGTCGAGCAGCCCCGCGGCCATCTGGCTGCGGCCGGCGTTCTGGACGCAGACGAACAGGACCTCGGGAACGTCCTTGGCGATCGTGCCCTCGACCTGGCCGAGCGCCCGCAGTCGCTCGCGCGCGAAGCGGTGCACGAACAGCGGGACGAAGTCCTTGATCCGTGACCCGCCCAGGGATTCCAAAGACTCGGCCATGAAGCGCTCGACGGTCTGCGGCGAGAAGATGCCCTCGAACTCGGAACACAGCCCAGTGAGTCCCTTCTCCAGGTGACCGCGGGTGATGAGATCTACGTGGAGCTCGCGCAGCGTGGCGGGCATCGATCGGCTCCTGTTCCTCGGCGGTGTCGGCCCGCGCGGATCCTATCCATTGACTCTCGTCGGTTCAATTGATAGATGTAAATTGATGACGGTCGATCTGGAGCTGGCTCCCAAGACCAAGCGACCCAACGGCGCGCCATGCTGCGAGCCGGTCGTGTACCCGGACGTCGAGCGCGATCACGCCGAGCGCATGGGGATCGTGGCAAAGGCGCTCGGCGACCCGATCCGCATCCAGCTGGTCGACGTGCTGCGCAAACACGCCGGCAAGGTCTGCGTGTGCGAGCTCGTGCCGCTGTTCGACCTCTCCCAGCCGACCGTCTCCCACCACCTGAAGGTGCTGCGCGACGCCGGGATCGTGGACTCCGAGCGGCGCGGACTGTGGGCCTACTACTACGTGCGCCCCGCGGCGCTGGAGGAATTGAGCAGATGGCTGTCGATGTGAACATCCGCGAGGCGGTGCGCCGGCGTTACGCCGGGGCCGCCGAGCACGCCGCCCGCGGCGACTTCGAGCAGGCGCGCCTCAGCGAGTCCGAGGCCGGCTGCTGCGGGCCGGACGGCTGCGGCGACGCCGACGCCCAGTTCGGGGCTGAGCTGTACGGCGAGGAGGCCGCCGGCGTGGCGGTCGAGGCGTCGCTGGGCTGCGGCGTGCCGACGGCGGTCGCCGACCTGCACAAGGGCGAGACGGTGCTCGACCTCGGCTCCGGCGCAGGTGCGGACGTGCTGATCTCCGCCCGCCGCGTCGGCCCGGGCGGGCGCGCCATCGGGCTGGACATGACCGACGAGATGCTCGCGCTCGCGCGCGCCAACGCCGCCGCTGCGGGAGTCGAGAACGTCGAGTTCGTCAAGGGCTACATCGAGGACATGCCGCTGGCCGACGAGAGCGTAGACGTGGTCATCTCCAACTGCGTCATCAACCTGTCAGCCGACAAGGGCCAGGTGATCCGAGAGGCCGCGCGCGTGTTGCGCCCGGGCGGGCGCTTCGCGGTCAGCGACGTCATCGCCGACGAGGACATGGACGCCGCGACGCGCGCCGACATGCAGCAGTGGACGGGCTGCATCGCCGGCGCCCTCACGCGCGGCCAGTTCGAGCACGCCTTGGCCGACGCGGGTTTCGTCGACCTCGAGATCCGCGAGACCCACCGCGTGCACGAGCACGCCGGCTCGGCGATCATCCGCGCCACGAAGCCCGCCTAGTCACACATCCGGCCGCGCGCGCACGTAGCGGGGCCCGTACCGTGCGACCATCGGGCCCGCGATGGACGACCCGCCCGCCGAGCGCGCCCGGACGCTGACCGAGCGGGCCCAGCCCCTGATCGAGGAGGCGGCAGAGCGCTCGCGAATGTCCGCGCGCACGCGCGCCGTGCGCCTGCGCGACGCGACGCGGGTGATCCTGCAGGCGACGCTGGCGGCGACGCTCGCGTGGGTCGTCGCGACCGAGATCGTCGGTCACGACCAGCCGTTCTTCGCTCCCGTCTCGGCGATGGTCACGCTCGGGCTGACACAGGGCCAGCGCGGCCGGCGCGCGGTCGAGATCGTGCTCGGGGTGACGCTCGGGATCGCGGTCGCGGACCTGCTGGTGATCGAGCTCGGGACCGGCTGGTGGCAGCTCGCGCTCGTCGTCTCGCTCTCGATGTCGGCCGCGCTGCTGCTCGGCTCAGGACAGCTGTTCGCGCAGCAGGCGGCGGTGTCGGCGGCGCTCGTCGCGACGCTTGCAGCCGCCCGACGGCGGCGTGTCGTTCGCCCGTGCGGTCGACGCGCTGCTCGGCGGCGGCATCGCAATCGCGGTCAGCGCGCTGGTGCTGCCCGCGAACCCGCTGCGGATGGTGCGCGAGGCCGCTGCGCCGGTGCTGGCCGAGCTGGCGGGCGTGCTCGACGACATCGCAGGCGCGCTCGAGCGCCGCGATCCCGCGGCGGTGCAGGCGGCGCTCGAGCGCGGCCGGGGGATCGACGAGCTCGCCCGCGACCTCGACGAGGCGCTCACCGTCGGCCGCGAGACCGCGCGGCTCGCGCCGCCGCGCCGGCGCACGCTCGGCACGGTCGACGTCTACGCGGAGGCGGCCGCACAGATCGACCTGGCGGTACGCAACGTGCGGGTGCTGGCGCGCGGCGCGCGGCGGGCGATCGACCTGGACGAGAACGTCCCGCCGGAGGTCGCGATCGCGCTGCGCTCGCTGGCCGAGGCCGTCCGCGGGCTGGATTCCGCAATCGACGACCCGGGCCGCGCCGACGCCGTCCGCGTTCCCGCGGTGCGCGCGGCGGGGCAGGCGACGCTCGTGCTCGAGCGCACCGGCAACCTCTCGGTCTCGGTGATCGTGGGCCAGGTCCGGTCGACGGCCGTCGACCTGCTGCGCGGGTCGGGGATGACGTACGAGGAGGCCGCCGAGGCCGTGCGCGGCGCGGTGCGGGGGGCAGTAGGGCTGGGTCCCTAGGCGTCGGGGTAAGTCGAGTCCCGGGACGTGGTGTAACAGCGCGTCGATCGCGCGGCGTGTGGCGCACGCGGCCTCTCGAGCCTGACGGCTTGGCTGCGACCATAGTTGGATGAGCGCCTCGTTCTCAGTGCGCATCGGGCGCGTGTACGACCAGCCCAAAGCCGAGGATGGTGTGCGCATCTTGGTCGACCGGCTCTGGCCGCGGGGCCTGGCGAAGGCCTCGGTCTCGCTTGACTCGTGGTGCAAGGACGTCGCGCCGTCGCGCGAGCTACGCACCTGGTATGGCCATGATCCGGACCGTTTCGAGGAGTTCGTCGCACGCTACCGCGCCGAACTCGAGGAACCCGTGCCCGCCGCTGCGCTCGAGAAGCTGGTCGAGCGCGCCCGCGCCGGGACCCTGACATTGCTCACCGCGACGAAGTCGGTCGAGATCAGCCAGGCGGCGGTCCTGGCGCAGGTGCTCGAAGAGCGCGCGTGATCGCGCGCTCAGGCCGGTGGCAGGCTGTCTGATGATGCGTCCGCCACCCGACGAGATCGCGCTGCGCGCCGTGTTCTCCCAGTCCGCTGGGCCTGCGCTGGTGCGCGAGTGGACGTGGGAGCAGGTCCGCGGCGGCACTTCTCCGGACTGGGTGCACGCCGATCCGCCGGCGTGGCTACGCGACGCGGAGATGAGCTGGAACGAGCGGCACGGTCCGATCGAGGTGCGCGCCAACGTGCCGGCGGGCATGGAGGATGAGGCCCGCGCCATGCTCGGCCTCGACGAGGACCCGCCCCTGCCCTGACAAGGCCACGACCCGGGCGCGGGGTGCGTCAGCTCGACGCGTTGGCGAGCATACGGTCGACGACGTCCGGCGCGAGCACGTGCTCGATCACCATGACCGCGGCGCCGATCACGCCGGCGCGATCGTCCAGCGCGGAGCGCACGATCCGCAGCGAGCGGGTGCCCAGCGGGACAGCGCGCTGGTAGACGACCTCGCGCACGCCGGCGAGCAGGTGCTCGTCCGCGTGGGCGATGTCCCCGCCGATCACGATCACGCCGGGGTTGAAGAAGTTCACGGACGCGGCGAGCACCTCGCCGAGCTCACGCCCGGCCTGGCGCACGAGCTGCATCGCCTCGGGCCGACCGTCGCGCACGTGGCGCACGACGTCGCGCGAGTTCTCCGCCTCGATCCCCTGCGCGCGCAGCGCGGCCGCCATCGCGCCGCCGCCGGCGACCGCCTCGAGGCAGCCGCGGTTGCCGCAGCGGCAGATCTCCTCGTTGCCGGGCACGTGGATGTGGCCGATGTCGCCGGCCGCGCCCTGCGCGCCGCGGTGGATCCGGCCGTCGGTGATGATCCCGCAGCCGATGCCGGTCGCGACCTTGACGAACAGCAGGTGGTCGTACGCGCGCCAGGCCTTCCAGTGCTCGCCCAGCGCCATGATGTTCACGTCGTTGTCGACGAGCGTCGGCGCGCCGAAGTAGTCGGCCAGCCGGTCGCTCACGCGGTACCCGTCCCAGCCGGGCATGATCGGCGGCGCCACCGGGGTGCCGGTCGCGAACTCGACCGGCCCCGGCACACCGACGCCGATCCCGCGTACGTCGGAGTGTGTTCGCCCGACCCGCGACAGCAGCTCGTCGAAAGTCTTCTCCAGCCACGAGAGCACAGCCTCGGGGCCCTCGGCGATCGCGATCTCCTCGGCGCCCTCTACGAGCACCTCGCCGCCGAGGTCGGTGACCGCGAGCCGCGAATGGGTCGCCCCGAGGTCCGCCGACAGCACGAGTCCGGCGTCGCGGTTGAACGCGAACATCTGCGGCGGCCGGCCGCCCGTGGACACGCTTCCGCCCGCGGGGACGACGAGCCGCTGCGACAGCAGCGCGTCCATCCGCTGGGCCACCGTCGAGCGCGCGAGGCCGGTCAGCGCGACGAGCTCGGCGCGCGTGCTCGCCTGTCCGTCGCGGATCAGGCGCAGCAGCGCACCGGCGCCAGGCGAGTTGCTGGTGATGGTCGGCTCGGCGGTCATGCGTTCGCCACCGTATCGACTTTAGTCAGGCGCGGACAAAAGTTTTCGTTCAAATCTAATTCCGTTCAGGGCGGTTCAGACCGAACCCCGGCAGTCTTTTGCTTGACAGAATACAAAAGCCCCCGATACCGTCTCGGCGCGATGGAGGAGAGGGAGCACGTCGCCACGCGCGACGACGAGAACGCGACGCCGTCGCCGGAATCAGGTCCTTTGAGCGATCCTACGCGCGAGTTCGCCGCGAAAGCAAGCGCGGCGCAGAACGCGGGGGCCGGTCCACGGCTGCGCGCAGGTATCGCGGGCGCCGGGTTCATCGGCGCCGTCCACGCGCGCTCGGCCCGCCTGGCCGGCGCCGCCCTGGCCGGCGTGGCCAGCTCCTCGCCGGAGCGCTCCCGCGAGGCTGCCGCGAGCCTCGGCGCCGAGCGCGCGTACGCGTCGGCACAGGAGCTGGCGACCGCCGAGGACATCGACGTCCTCCACATCTGCACGCCGAACCACCTGCACGCCGAGCTCGCCACGCTCGCGCTCGAGCACGGCAAGCACGTGATCTGCGAGAAGCCGCTGGCCGTCGACAGCGCGCAGGCCGAGCGTCTGATCGACGCCGCGGCCGCTGCCGGCCGCGTCGCCACCGTGCCGTTCGTCTACCGCTTCAACCCGGTCGTGCGCGAGGCTCGCGCCCGCGTCGCCGCGGGCGACCTCGGGCCCGTCCACCTGATCCACGGCGGCTACCTGCAGGACTGGCTCGCTTCCGCCGAGGACGACAACTGGCGCGTCGATGCCGCGCTCGGCGGCCCTTCCCGGGCGTTCGCCGACATCGGCTCGCACTGGTGCGACCTCGTCGAGTTCATCACCGGCGACCGCATCCGCGCGATCTGCGCGCAGACGTCCACCGTCTTCGCCGAGCGCGCCATCCACGCCGGCGCGCACGCGTTCGAGGCGGCCGGCGGCAACGGCGGCACGCGCCGCAAGGTGACCACGGAGGACGCGGTGACCGCGCTGTTCCGCACCGCGCAGGGCGTGAACGGCACTCTGATCGTCAGCCAGGTCTCGCCCGGCCGCAAGAACCACCTGCACGTCGAGATCGCGTGCGCCGAGGCCAGCGTGCGGTTCGAGGAGGAGCGGCCGGAGACGCTCTGGCTCGGACGCCGCGAGGGCACCGAGACCGTGTGGCGCGACCCGACGACGCTCGGCGCCGACGCGTCGCGGCTCGCGATCGTGCCGGCCGGCCATCCGCAGGGCTATCTGGACTGCTTCGACCTGTTCGTCGCCGACAGCTACTCGGCCATCGACGGCGAGGCGCCCGACGGCCTGCCGATGTTCGCCGACGGCGCGCGCAGCGCCCATCTCATCGACGCGGTGCTCGCCTCCGCGGCGTCCGGCGGCTGGGTGGACGTCTGATGGCGCCGCTGCTCGAGATGCGCGACATCCGCAAGAGCTTCCTCGGCGTCGAGGTGCTCCACGGCGTGTCGATCGACTGCGAGGCCGGGGAGATCCACGCGGTCGTGGGGGAGAACGGCGCCGGCAAGTCGACGCTGATGAAGGTGCTGGCCGGCGTGCACCACCAGGACGGCGGCGAGGTGCTGATCGACGGCCGGCCGGTGAGCTTCTCGCACCCCGTGCAGGCGCAGGCCGCCGGTGTGGCGATCATCTATCAGGAGTTCAACCTGCTGCCCGACCGCACGGTCGCGGAGAACGTCTTCGTCAACCGGGAGCCGACCCGCCGCGGGCTTGTCGACATCAGGGCGATGGAGCGCCGCACCGACGAGCTGCTGCACGAGGTCGGCGAGGTCTCGTTCGGCCCGCGCACGCTCGTGCGCAACCTGTCGACCGCGCAGCAGCAGGTCGTCGAGATCGTCAAGGCGCTCTCGCTCGACGCCCGCCTGCTCGTGCTCGACGAGCCGACGGCCGCGCTGGCCGAGCACGAGGTCGAGGTGCTGTTCACGCTGCTGCGACGGCTGCGGGAGCGCGGCCTGGGGATGCTCTACATCTCCCACCGGCTGCGCGAGATCTTCGCGATCTGCGATCGCATCACCGTGCTGAAGGACGGCGAGCACGTCGCGACGCTGCCGGTCGCCGAGGTCGACACCGGCAAGCTGATCTCGCTGATGGTCGGGCGCGAGCTCGACGGCTACTTCCCGCCGCGCGGCACCGCCGAGGAGCTCGGCGACGTTCGGCTGAAGGCGGTCGGCGTGACGACCCCTGTGCTGAAGGGGATCGACCTCGAGGTGCGCGCCGGCGAGATCGTCGGGCTCGCCGGCCTGCAGGGCTCGGGCCGCACGGAGCTGGCCCGCGCGCTGTTCGGCGCCGACCCGACGCAGTCGGGCACGGTCGAGGTCGACGGCAAGCGGGTCGGCCGCGGCCCGCGCGGCGGCATCAACGCCGGCATGGGCTTCATCACCGAGGACCGCAAGCTCGAGGGCCTCGCGCTTGCGCAGCCGATCCGCGACAACACTCTGCTCGCGCTGCGCTCGCTCGGCGGCAGGCAGCGGCGCAGGCTGCCGAACACGGTCAGCGTGCAGGATCTGGCGCGCTCGGTCGAGCTGCGCGCCCGCTCGCTCGAGCAGGAGGCGCGCTTCCTGTCGGGCGGCAACCAGCAGAAGGTCGTGCTGGCCAAGTGGCTGGCCGTGCAGCCCGGCGTGCTGATCTTCGACGAGCCGACGCGCGGCGTCGACGTCGGCGCCAAGGCCGGCATCCACGACCTGATGCGCGGGCTCGCGCGTGACGGCGTGGCGATCCTGATGATCTCGTCCGAGATGCCCGAGCTGATCGGCCTCGCCGACCGCATCCTCGTGATGCGCGGCGGGCGGCTCGCCGGCGAGCTGCCGGCCGGCGCGGCCGAGACCGACATCATGCACCTGGCGGCCGCGGACGAGGAGGTCGCGGCGTGAGCGTCCAGGAGACGCCGGCCGCCCCGCCCGCGCAGCGCCGCCGCGCCTCGCTGTGGGCCAACACGCGCACGGCGATCGCCAACTCGCCGGCGACGCCGGTCTATGGCGCGCTGATCGGCGTCTTCGTGATCGCGTGGATCGTCGTGACGATCGACGGCGGCACGTTCGTCACCGTCGACAACATCGTCGGCATGCTCCAGCGCTCGGTCGCGCTGGGCATCGTGTCCGCCGGCCAGACCGTCGTGATCCTCGCCGGCTCGCTGGACCTGTCCGTCTCCTACGTGATCAGCCTCAGCTCGCTGCTCGCGGCCGAGACGATGGACGGCCAGACGGGCAACATCGTGCCCGCGATCCTCGCCGTGGTCCTGCTCGGCCTGATCGTCGGGCTCGGCAACGGGCTGATCATCACCAAGCTGCGCGTCAACGCGTTCATCGCGACGCTCGGCACCGGGCTGATCATCAAGGGGTACATGGACAACCGCTACGACGGTCCGGCGGGCGCGATCCCCGAAACGTTCGAGGAGCTCGGCTACCGCCGCTTCGGCGCCATCCCCCTGTCGGTGGTCCTTTTGGTCGCCGTCGTGGCGATCATCTACATGCTGCTGCGCTACACGCGCTTCGGCTTCCGCCTCTACGCGGTCGGCGGCGACGAGGAGGTCTCGCGCCTGTCCGGCGTGCGCACCCACCGCACGATCATCGCCGCCCACGTGGTGTGCTCGATCTGCGCCGTGCTCACCGGCCTGTTCCTGGCCAGCCGGCTCGGCTCCGGCACGCCGACGGTCGGCCAGGACGGCGGCTACGACCTCGAGTCGATCGCCGCGGTCGTGCTCGGCGGCACCGCGCTGGCCGGCGGCCGCGGCGGCGTGCTCGGCACGATCGGCGGCGTCTTCATCCTCGCCGTGCTCGACAACACGTTCAACCAGCTGGAGGTCAACGCCTTCCTCAAGGACGTCGTGCGCGGCTTCATCATCATCGCCGCCGTCGCGGTCTACGCGCGGCGGACCGGCACGGGAGCGCGCACGATATGAGCACCGCGACCGCTTCCGATCGCTTCGAGGCCCCGGCGAGCAGCCGCGCCGAGCGGCTGCGCAAGGCGCTGATCGGCACCGCGCCGATCTTCGTCGTCCTGATCGTGCTGCTGGTCCTGATCACGATCGAGAACCCCAACTTCGTCGAGCCGCCGGTCTTCCTGGCGTTCCTCAAGCGGGCGGCGCCGCTGGTGATCCTCGCGGCGGGCCAGTACTTCGTGATCGTGTCGGGCGAGTTCGACCTGTCGGTCGGTTCGATCGTGACCGTCGTCGTGGTCGTCGCCGCGCGGCTGATCGACGGCGACCCCGGCCGGACGTGGTGGGTGATCGCGCTGCTGCTGGCGATCGGCTTCGCGGTGGGGCTGGTCAACGGGCTCATCACGACACGCTTGCGGGTGCCCTCGTTCATCACCACGCTGGGCATGCTGCTGATCCTCTCGGGGGCGGTGTTCTGGTGGACCGGCGGCGCGCCGCGTGGCGCGCTGGCCGACAACTTCCGTGAGATCGGCCGGCTCGGCATCGACGACTTCCCGGTGCTCGACCAGCTCCCGTACTCGGTGATCATCATGCTCGTCCTCGGCGCGGGCGCGATCGTGCTGATGCGCGCCGGCTGGGGCCGTCGCCTGCTGGCGGTGGGCGACAACGAGCACACGGCCCGGATGTCGGGCGTCCGTGTGAAGGACATGCGCACGGTCGCGTTCATCCTGTCCGGGCTGTCGGCCGCGGTCGCGGGGATCCTGCTCGGCGGGTTCGCCGGCGTGTCCGCGCAGGTCGGGCAGGGGATGGAGTTCGAGGCGATCACCGCGGTCGTCCTCGGCGGGGTCGCCCTCGGCGGGGGCCGCGGGACCGTGCTCGCCGCCATGGCCGGCGCGCTCACGCTGGAAGCGCTGTTCACCCTGCTCAACCTCCGGGGCGTCTCCGGCGCGCTGGAGGACACCGTGCAGGGCGTCATCATCATCGCCGCCGTCGCGTTCGCCTCGTATCGACTGAGGGGGGCGCGATGAGCGGTGCAAGGCAGGTAAAGGACCCAGAGGAGGGTTAGAGGATGAGAAGGAATCTGGCGCTCTGCGCCATGGTTTCGTGTGCGTTGTTCGCCGCGGCGTGCGGTTCGGACGACAGCGACGACGCTGAGCAGCCCGCGGCGGCCGAGACCGCCCAGGCCGAGAAGGAAGTCACGACCGGCGAACAGTCGGAGTTCTTCGTCCAGGCGGACTACGACCGTCAGTTGGCGCAGCGCGGCGTCGAGCCCGAGGGCCCGGCCGACAAGCCGTGGGAGCAGATGATCGAGCCCGAGATGGTCGACACGACCGAGTACAAGTCCAAGAAGGCGAGCGGCTGGAACCTGTGCTTCTCCAACGCCGCGGTCGACAACCCGTGGCGCCAGGTCGGCTGGAAGACGATGCAGGAGGAGGTCAAGCTCCACAAGGAGATCGCCGACTTCAATGCCGTCGATGCCGAGGCCAAGGACGACAAGCAGATCTCCGACATCGAGGATCTCGCGGGCGGCAACTGCGACGCGCTGATCGTGTCGCCGAACACCACGGCGACGCTGACGCCGGCGGTCGAGGCCGCCTGCGAGAAGGTGCCGGTGATCGTGTTCGACCGCGGCGTCAACACCGACTGCCCGGTCACGTTCGTGCACCCGATCGGCGGCTACGCGTTCGGCGCCGACGGCGCCGAGTTCCTGATCGACAACGTCGAGTCCGGCGGCAAGATCCTGGCGCTGCGCATCCTTCCGGGCGTGGACGTGCTGGAGACCCGCTGGTCGGCTGCGAAGGTCAAGTTCGACGAGTCCGACCTCGACGTCGTCGGCGTGGAGTTCACCGACGGCGACGCGGCCAAGACCAAGTCGATCGTGTCGGACTACCTGCAGCGCGAGGGCGAGCTCGCCGGCGTCTGGATGGACGCGGGCGCGACGTCGGTCGCCGCGATGGAGGCGTTCGAGGACAACGGCCAGGAGATCCCGCCGTTCGTGGGCGAGGACCAGAACGACTTCCTGACCAAGTGGCAGGCGGACGGCCTCACGGCGATCGCGCCGACGTACTCCAACTACCAGTGGCGGACCGCCGTGATCGCCGCCACGAAGATCCTCAAGGGCGAGGAGGTCCCGAAGGAGTGGGTCCTGCCGCAGCCGGCCATCACGCAGGACACGCTGGCCGACTACGTCGATCCGGACATGCCGCCGCTGCACTACGCGCTGTGCGGCTGCGAGGACATGCCGGGCTACCCGGGCCCCTGGCAGTAGCAGCGTGAATCCCCTGGGCGCCAACGCGTGGATCTGGGTCTCCCCGCTCACCGACGAGCGGCTCGCTGACCTGGCTCCGCGCGTGCGCGCCTGGGGGTTCGACCTCCTCGAGCTGCCGATCGAGCAGCATGGGGACTGGGACCCCGCGCGTGCGGCGGAGGTCCTCCAGGAGCACAGCCTGCGACCGACGGTTTGTGTGGCCATGGGCCCCGGCCGCGAGCTGTGCGCGACCGATGCCGGCACCGTCGCCGCGACGCAGTCGTTCCTGAGGGAATGCGTCGACACGGCGGCGGTGCTCGGCGCCGGCGCGATCGCCGGGCCGATCTACGCGTCGGTCGGGCGCACCTGGCGCATGTCGGCGGACGAACGCAAGCAGTGCTACGCCTCGCTCCGCGAGGGCCTGCGTCCGGTCGCCGAATACGGCGCCGAGCGCGGCGTGAAGGTCGCGATCGAGCCGCTCGTGCGCTACGAGACCAGCGTCATCAACACGGTCGAGCAGGCGCTCGAGGCGATCGACGGGCTGCCGCCCGAGGGCTGCGGACTGCTCGTCGACACCTACCACGCCAACGTGGAGGAGAAGGATTTCGCGGCCGCGTTCACGCTCGCGGGCGACCGGCTCGCACACGTGCACGCGTCGGCCAACGACCGTGGCGCGCCGGGTGCCGACCACATCGACTGGCCGGCGTTCCGCGACGCGCTGCGCGCCGCGGGCTACGACGGGCCGGTCGTGATCGAGTCGTTCACCGCCGAGAACGAGACGATCGCCACGGCGGCATCGGTCTGGCGGCCGCTCGCCGCGAGCCAGGACGCGATCGCGGTCGACGGGCTCGCGTTCCTGCGCAAGCTGCTCGCCGCCTGACGCGGTCCGGCCACCCCGTCGCCGGGGTGGCCGGGCACTAGTGGCCCGTCTCGCAACAATCGACCCGAAATGACGCACGTCGATCACCGGTGTTGTGTGCGCCACGCCCTTTCGGGCCGATCGTCACGAGACGGACCACTAGATCAGCGGGACCTGCGGAACAGCTGCCCGCGCACCGCGCCTGCGCCGAACGCGGCGGTGTGGACGTTGGCGTAGTAGCGGCGCGGGTTCCTGAGGATCGCGCGCGCGACCGAGGCCGCGACCTCCACGCAGCCGCTGGAGGTTCCGGGGTCACCGCCGTCGGGCTGGGTCAGCGGCACGACGATCGGGCCGTTCTCGTCCGAGCGTCCCCTGTGGATGTGCGCCGCGCCCGGCGCGTCGACGTTCTTGACAGTGATGCCGAAGCAGAGCTGGTCGCCCTCGACGGTCGCGCTGAACGTGCCGCGCCCGTCGGGATCGCCCGCGCCCCTGCGGCCGTTGTCGTCGACCTCCTTCCTGCCCGTGAGGACCGCGAACAGCGCCCGGTTCTCGACCCCCTGCGTGCCCTGCGCCTTCGATGCCGTGTCACCGCTGGCCGGCGCTCCGCCGCCGAGCAGTACGACCGCCGTCGCGCAGACCATGGCGACGGCTACGACGATGCGAGTACGCATGCGACCTCCCCTCGTGTGACGTTGCACCAGGGTTAACGCACGGGTTGCGCCGGGGTTCGGTGTATCACGGGGCCGCGGTGGTCGCTCATTGCCAGCGACCACCCACTCCAAGGAGGGAGCGATGTCAGCTCGTAAGACTCTGCCGCGCGTCGTGCTCGCCGCACTGGCGGCCGTGGCGCTCGCGGCGCCGTCGGCGATGGCGATGCAGGCCGAAGGCAACGCCGGCGCGGCGAAGGACCCGCGCCAGATGGACATGCACGCGAGTACCGTGACGAAGCCGGAGTCCGCGCAGGACCTCCGCGGCGAGGCCGCGGCCGACGCTTCGCCCACGCCCGATGTCCGCCCGCAGACGTTGCCGGCGTACCCGCGGGCGATCCCCCCGCGCGTCGCCCCGCCGACGTGGCCGGCGAATCCGCGGGCGATCCCGCCCAGCGTCACCACCCAGGCCGCGCCGATCGGCGACGACGGCGGTGGCAGCGACGCGCCCCTGCTGGGCCTGCTCATCGGCGCCGGCGTGGTACTCGCCGGCGGAGCGGTCGTGATGACGCTCCGCATGCGCGAGCGCACCGCGCACTGACGAACCGCACCCGAGGCGCCGCGCAGTTGCGCGGCGCCTCGGCTCGTGCGCCGCTTTCAGCGACCCTCCAGCGAGGCTCCAGCGGCCGGCGTCACCGTCCCCTCCGACCGCAAGTCACAACTCCAAGGAGGGAGACATGGCAGCTCGCATTACCCTGCCGCGCCTTACGCTCGCCGCGCTGGCAGCCGCGGCCCTCGCCGCACCGGCGGCGACGGCCATGCCGGCGGAGGGAATCAAGATGGACATGCACGCGAGCACGGTGACGAAGCCGGAGCCCGCGGCGAAGGACCTGCGCGGGGAGGCCGCGGCCGACCCGTCGCCCACGCCCGATGTCCGCACGCAGACGTTGCCGGCGTACCCGCGGGCGATCCCCCCGCGCGTCGCACCGCCGACGTGGCCGGCGAATCCGCGGGCGATTCCCCCGAGCGCCCCGACGGAGACCGCGCCGATCGGCGACGGCGGCGGCAGCGACGTGCCCGTGCTGGTGCTGCTCCTGGGCGGCGCCGTGGTGCTCGCCGGCGGAGCGATCGTCACGACCCACCGCATGCGCGAGCGCACCGCGCAATGACGGACCGCATCCGAGGCGCCGCGCGCTTGCGCGGCGCCTCGGCCCCTGTTTCGCGTTCGTGGGCCGTGCGCCTCCCGGCCGGCGCGGCGTCGATGTATCAGCCGCGCGGCGCGCTCATCGCTCCCAAACCAGCTCCGAGGAGGAGACATGTCGCGACGCAAGATCTCGGCGGCGCGCTCGTGCTCGCCGGCGGCATGGCCGCGACCACCGTGCAGCTCCGCACACGGACCGCGCACTGACCGACCCGCACCCGAGCCGCCGCGCGCAGCGCGGCGCCTCGGCTCACACAGCCTGCTCAAGGAGGAACGAGAGATGTCGCATCGCAAGACCCTGTCCCGCGTGACCGTCGCCTCGCTGGCGGCCGTCGCGCTCGCCGCGCCGGCGGCGACGGCGATGCCGGTGGACCCCGCCGGCACGCGGCAAGCCGACGTCTCGGTGAACCCGGTCACGAAGGAGTCCGTGCACCAGCGCGGCGAGCCCGCGGTTGAGCGCTCGCGGTTGTCCGTGCCCAACCCGCGCTCAGTCCCGCCCTGGTGGGCGGAGTGGGCGGGGCACCATGCCGGCGCGCAGACCGCCGGCGGCAGCGTCGATGACGGGGGCGACGACGTCCCCGTGGCGCTGCTCGTGATCGGCGGCGCGCTCGTGCTCGCCGGCGGCACGGCCGCAGTGGCGGCGTTCCGGCCGCGCACGCGTACCGCGCTCTGATCGATCCCCGCGAGAGGCGCCGCGCATTTTGCGCGGCGCCTCTGCAACGTGCCGATCAGGCTGAGGCGGCCTGCAGTGCCCGCAGCTTGCTGCTGCGGCGGAGACGGTCGAGCGACCGGGCGCGCGTCGGGCCGATGCTTCCGATCGGCATGGCGAGCCGGCGACCGACCTCCTCGTAGCTGAGCTCGGGATGCGCCACCAGCACGCGCATGAGCTCGCGGTGACGGTCAGGCAGCTCGGCCAGCGCGCCGTGCAGCAACTCGTTGCGCTCGGAGGCGAGCAGCTCGCGGTCGGGCTCGGCGTGGTGGCCGGGCTCGCCGCAATCCGGATCGTCCGTCAGCTGCTCGCGCACGTGCCGCTGCAGCAGCCCGAGGCACTGCCGTCGCGCGGTGGTCGCAAGCCAGCCACTCACGGCGGCGGGCTCGCGCAACCGGCGGCCGTGCTGCATGAACTGCAGCCACGTGGCCTGGATGACGTCGTCGGCGTCCCACTGGCTCAGCCTGTACGAGCGGATGACGTTGCGCAGGAAGCGATCGAAGCGGGTGACGAGCTGTTCGAGCGCGAGCTCGTGGCCGGCGGCCGCAGCCCGGACGAGGGCGACGAGCTCGAGGTCCGTCTCGTGCAGCCGCACGCGCGGCCGCTCGCACTCTTGGAGCATGGGAGAGCAACTCCTTGGAACGGGATGGGAAAGGGCTGGGTGGGAGCGGCGCCGCCGCTCCCGCCTATCGGCGTCGGGGCGCCCGGTCAGGGCGCGCGCACCGCGGGTCGGCTAGGCGACCGCGGGTGGGCACGGCGGGACGGAGGCGAGCAACGTCATCGGAGCCGTCCATGAACGGATCGCGTCCGACGGGCTCGAGCACTGCGGCGAGCTCGGTGACGACGGCTCTGACGATCGTCCTCCCTGCGGGAGAGCCGGGGGGGTGCCGGAAGCGCTCTCCGAGCGGCGGGTATGTGTGGTGATCCGGCATGGGGAGCACCATGCGCCCGCCCGCTTGCAGCGCGGTTGCAAGCCGCCGACAGCGCGCTTTCAGTCCTGGCGGTCCGCGTCGCCGCTAGCCGGCGCCCGTCGCCACCGACAGGACCGCCTGTGCGGTGCGCAACGCGGCGCCCTGGGACGCCTCGAGAACGGCGCTGTACGACCCGGACGCGGACGCGGCCGACCGCGCAGGCCTCAGCGTGGCCCCGGTCAGCAGCGGCGTCCGCGGATTGGCGTCGACGACGGTGCGCAGCGGCGCGGTGCTTCTCGCCAGCTGCCCGAGGTCGGCGATCTGCGTGGCGGACGTCTCACCCGCTCCCAGCGAGTAAAGGCCGGAATCCTCAGGGTCGATCCAACTCAGGTAGCCGCCATCCAGGATCTCCAGCGGCTGGCTGATCTCCCCTGTGAAGCTGTAGCGGCCCTGCTCCGCGCGAACCGGATCGAAGTACCTGGGCGTGTAGAAGTCGGACACCGGCACGCCGTTCACCGGGTACCACATCGCCTGGCATGGATCGCAGACCTCGAGCAGGTACCGGACGCGCTCCCGCGGGTCGAGCGGATGCATGGCGGCGATGAGCCGGTTGCCGAACGGGTCGGTGATCATCTCGAGCACCTCGTGGCTCAGTGTCACGCTCCACGTATCAGAAGCGGCGACCAGTGCGAACGGCTGGCGGGTGTACGCGTTCAGGTGGAGTCCCGACAGCCGCTCCCGCTCGAAGTCGTCGATCAGCAGCTCCGCGGACTCGGTGCCGATCGCGAACTCGACCTGGCCCCTGAGCTCGTCGGCGTCGCCGAACAGCACGACCGGGTGGTAGTCGCTGGGCACGGAGCCGAGGTCCTCGAACGCGTCCACGGTGGCATGGAGGCCCCAGAACGGGCTGAAGTCGCGCACGATCTGCTTCTGCACCGCCGCGGCGGCCCGCAGCAGGTTCTTGCTCGAGACTTCGCTGGTCAACGAGACGATCGCGACATGGTCGGTGAGCGGCATGTGCACTCCCTTCGTCTTGACCTGCGTGGCGGGTGCGGAGAGGCTGATTCGAGACCAGGCAAGATGCTCGAACAGTCAGACGTCGCCCACTATCTCCTGTCGCTCGGCCTTGTCAAGCCGCGCGACGTCGTGGAGGAGGACTTCAGCGTCGTCGATGTCTCCCGGCGCAACCGCGTCTTCCTCGCCGGGCCGCGGCTCGGCCCGGCGTACGTGATCAAGCAGGCCGTCCCGCGCAACGCGGAGGCGCTTGCGCATGAAGCCGCCGTCCTGCGTGTGCTCGCCGGCGCCTCCGCGCTGGCGCAGCAGGTGCCCACGGTGGTACGCCACGACCCGGATACGGCGCGCCTCGTGCTGAGGACGCCCGCCGGCGCACGCGACTGGACGGATCACCATGAGTCCGGCCGCTTTCCGCGCATACCCGCCCGCGTGCTCGGCCGTCTGCTGGCGGCGCTGCACCAACGCCCAGCGGACGGTGTCGAGGAGCTTCCGCGCGGCCGCGAACGCATGTGGGGCCTGCTGCTGCCCGAGCCGCCGCACGAGCTCGTGCTCGACCTGAGCTCCGGCGCGCAGGATCTCGTGGCGCGTCTGCAGGCGAGCCGTCCGCTCTGCGCCCGGCTCGACGAAGTGCGGGAATCGAGCTCGAACGAGTGCCTGGTGCACGGCGATCTGCGATGGGACAACTGCCTGGCGATCGCGCCGCCCGCCTCACGGCGCAGGACGCGGGTGCTGCTGATCGACTGGGAGCTGGCCGGCTCCGGGGCGGCCGAGTACGACGTCGGCTCGGTGCTGGCCGAGTACCTGCGCGCCTGGGTTGGCTCGATCCCCATCGTCGATCCCGCGGATCCAGGACGGCTCACCGACCGAGCGCGCCATCCACTCCGTCGCGTCCGGCCCGCGATGCAGGCGTTCTGGTCGAGCTACAAAGTCGCCAACCCGCAGTCGCCGGCACTACGGCGCGTGGTCGAGCTGACCGCGGTCCGGCTCCTGCAGACCGCGGTGGAGCGAGCCCAGGGACTCGTCATGCCGTCGGCGCACGTCGTGACGCTGGTTCAGCTCGCCGACAACATGCTCCGGAGTCCCGACGATGCGGCGATCGGGCTGCTGGGGCTGCGGCAATGAGTCGCTATCACGAGCAGGTCGCCGCGGCGCTCGGAGCCGTGACGATCCACGGGCCGACCCGCTATGCCTGGATGGGACACACCAGCCGGCCGCTCCCCGGCCCGATCGAAGCCGAGCTCAACGGGCCCGAGCGCCGGAGATACCTCGTCAGGTGCCTCCGGGAGGAGCTGTACGCGTCGTTCTACTGCCACGGCCGCCCCGTGCAGGCGCGCTGGGGCGAGGCGGGGCCGGCCACCGCGGACCCCTGGCTGGTGGAGGCGATGTCGCAAGCGAACGCCGGGCGAGGCAGCTGGGAGCCGGGCTGGACCGTCGAGCGGATCGAAGGCGACGAGGCCGTCGTCGCCGGTTCGCGTCTGCGAACGCGCGTGAGATTGGCCGACTGCCGTGCCGCGTCCGGCGCACCCGGCCTGGGCGATGCCGTCAGTGTCCGGTTGCCGAAGGAACTCCCCGCGCTGTCGCCCGGCTTCTACTCGGTGGTCAGCGAGGCCGCCGACACAGCGTCGCCGGCGGGCATCGTGCGCGTGTACTGGAACGTCAACCGGTCGGGAGCTGCCGCGCTTGTGGGCGCGCTCACGACGCGACTGAACAGTCAGGGCGTGCCGTTCCGGCTGAAGGTCGCCGACCACGCGTTCCGCCTCGACCGCTGCGACGCCGCCGTGCTGTACCTCCGCGGCGATCTCTTCCGCGCGGTGGACGGGATGCTTCGAGACGCGGCGGCTGAGCTGACGCCGCATTTGCGGTCGTCGATTCCGGCCTTCACGCTCGACCTTGCACCCGGCGTCGGGCTCGCGGAGGAGAACGGCGGCGGCGAGAGCTTTGGTGAGCGCCGCTGCGCGGTGCTCGCCGACGGGATCGTGCGTGCCCACGAGAATGGCATCGTCGACGCCGGCGAGCGAGTCGAGGTTGTCGTCGCGCGCTTCGCCGAGGACGGCGTCCGGATGGAGGCGCCATACCTGGAGCCGTCGCTCGTGGGGCGTCATGTCCTCTGACTCGGCATTCCTGGACACCGCGGCGTCGATCGGCCGGCGCATCATGGCCGACGCCGTGTGGTACGACGGCCGCTGCAGCTGGATCGGCGCCGTCGTCTCGGACCGAACGCAGCCGTGGCGGACGGAGTACCGCGCGCTCCAGCCAACCCTGTACGACGGCAGCGCCGGCGTCGGCCTCTTCCTCGCGCAGCTCGCCGCGGTCACGGACGATCGGGCGATCCGCCGCAGCGCGGTCGGCGCCTTGAACCACGCCCTCACGCGAGCCGCGGCGATGCCGCCCGAACGCCACGACGGATTCCACGCCGGCTTGCTGGGTGTCGCGTGGGCGGCCGCCCACGCCGCTGAGCTGGTTGACGAGGAGGAGCTGCGGGAGCGCGCGCGCAGGCTGCTCGCACTCACCGCGCCCTCGGTGGCCGATCGAAATCCCGACGTCGTGCACGGCCGCGCGGGATCGATACTCGCGCTTCTGGCGCTGGCCGACGCGCTCGACGACGAGGCGCTCGCCGCCGATGCGGTCGCGAGCGGCGAGCACCTCATCGACAGCGCGGCGGTGACGCGGTTCGGCTGGTCCTGGGTGAACCCCGATCGTCGGTATCGGCATCAGCTGTGTGGGCTGTCGCATGGCGCAGCGGGTATCGGCTGGGCGCTGATCGAGCTGTACGCCGCTACCGGCGACAAGCGCTTCGCCACGGGGGCGATGGGTGCATTCGATTACGAGATGTCGTGGCTCGATGTGAGGTCGGGAACGTGGCCCGACCTCCGGATCGGTGGTCAGCGGCGCGTCACTTCGCGGAGGGTCGCCTCGCCGGCCTTCGGCACGTGGTGTCACGGTGAAGGCGGCATCGCGCTCGCTCGCCTGCGCGCATTCGACGTCCTGGGACGAGAGTCGTTGGTGCGTGACGCCGAGGTCGCGCTCGGGGCGACCCGCCGACGTCTCGCCGCAGCGTTGCCGTTCGAGATCGCGGATCTCTCGCTCTGCCACGGGCTGGCCGGTACCGCCGACGTATTGTTGTGCGCAGCGGCTGCGTTCGGCGACCGACTGGACCGAAGCGGCCGAGCTCGGGCGTGCCGCGGTCGAGCGCCATGCGGGCACCGGCGTGGAGTGGCCGTGTGATGCGGCGAGCGGGACGACGCCGGCGCTCTACCGTGGCCTCAGCGGCATCGCGTGGTGGTTCCTCCGGCTGCACGACCCATCGATCCCGTCGCCCCTGATGATGCCTATTCACGGTTGACAGCGGCGCGGGCACCGGCGTAGGTTCGACTGGCCGGTCAGAGCCCCTTCGCATCCAGGAGCCCGTCGCGATGGCCATACCTCCCGTACCGCACCAGCTTGTTGAGGACCTCGCGAAGGCCCTGAAGGCGCCCGCCGTGGGCAACGCGGCGGCGGGTACTGCGGAAGCGCTCGCCAACGTGGCAGCTCCGGACTTCCAGCCCGAGCTCGTCACGTTCACCGGCTTCCTCGGCGGCACGGTGGAGCAGCCCGCCGTCGGCGGGGGAGTGAAGGTCTGGCGGCTGCTCTACCTTGACGTGCAGCTTCGGTCGTGGCTGCTGGTCGAGGAGGTCGGGATCGTCGAAACCGCCAAGGTGAGGGACGACAACGTTCCCGTCACAAAAGACCGCGACGTGATCTGGGTTCGGGACGAGGCGTCAGTGGCATTGGGCGGCGGACCGCAGTCGGTCGAGGCCCGCTTCCTGACCGGCGATTTCACCCGCGCCGGCGACTTCGACGCGTCGCCGGTCGGTGGCACGCTCGCTGCCTCGACCGGGGTCTTCTGCGAGGCCTCGACGGTGTCCTGCTGTCGCAGGGGATCGCAGTAGCGAGCGTCTTCAGTCCGTCGCAGCCAGGTACTGCCGCCGTTCGTCGGCGGTGAGCTGCCGCGGTGAACGAGAGCGCGCCAGTGCGAGCACATCGTCGAGACTGCCGCACACCTCGCACTCGAAGATCTGCACTATCTCGCCGCTGTTGAGCGTGGCGATCTTCCCGTCGCTGCTCAGCGCGACGTCGTCGACCACGTCTTCACCGGAGCGGAGCACCGCGAGCGGGGCGCCTGTCCGGGCGTCCCAGAGGCGGAGGGTGCCGTCCGCGCTCGAGCTGAACACCCTGCTGCCGTCGGCCGTGAAGACGGCGGTCTTGACCTCGTCCTCGTGGCCCTGCAGCGCGAGCGCAGCGCCGCCGCCCGGCTCCCAGACGCGGACGGTCCGGTCCACGCCGGCCGTCACGAGCCGGCCGTCCGGGCCGTAGGCCATCTCCAGCACTCGTCCGCGATGCCCCTTGAGCATGTACGCGGGACGCTCGGGGCGGTCGACGCGCCACACCGGGACGTCGCCCTTCTCGGGCAGCGCCGCGACGTGCTCGCCGTCCGGACTGAACTCCGCCCCCCATAGGAAGTCGGGTCCGCCGCGGAGCGGTACTTCCCGGTCGGAGGCGACGTCGCGCACGACGATCCTGCCCTTCGCGGCCACGTACACGATCCGGCTTTCCGTCGCGTCGAAGTCGGCAGATTCAACGTCACGGACCTCCGGGGGCGGAACTTCTGTCTGGGCGGACGCGGCGGAAACCGGCCAGATGCGCACGAGCCCTGCGGCCCAGTGGTTGACCACGAGCGTGTCGGAGACGGGCGAGAACTTGCCCGCCATCCATTCGTCCGGCGGCCCGGGCAGCTGCGCACGCAGCTGCGCTGTGCCGGCATCCCATACCCGCACGGTGCCGTCCTCGCTGCTGCTCGCGATCAGCCTGCCGTCTCGGTTGAAGTCGAGGTCGTAGGTGGGGCTCGGGACGGTCCAGGTCCGGACGCGTCCGGCGTCGAAGATCCGGACCGTGCCATCTTCTCCGGCGCTCACGACGCGGTCGCTGTCGGCTCCGAAGCCGACGTCGTACACCCGTGAGCGCTGTCCACGGAGCACGGCGACCGGCGCACCGCCGGCCACGCTCCAAACCTTGGTCGCGCCATCCCTACCGCCAATCGCGTACCGGGCGCCGTCCGCGCTGAACGCCACGGCGGTCAGCCTTCTCCCGTCGTTCACGGGCGTCTCGCGTGCGCCGCTGCGGGTGTTCCACTGCCTGATCCAGCCGTCGTCGCCGACGCTCACGATCCTTGTCCCGTCGGGGCTGAACGCGACGTCCGTCGCCGGCTCCTCGCCGCCGTGCAAGACCCGGCCGGTCGCGCCGTCCGCCGCGTCCCAGAGCCGGACGCTGCCGTCATCGCCCGCGCTCACGACCTGGCTCCCATCGGCATTGATATCGACGCCGAGCACCGCACCGTTGTGGCCGCTCAGCCGCAGCGCCGTAGCCGCCCCGTCGACGGAGAGAACCCGGATCGTCCCGTCGTCCAGCGACGCCGCGATGCGCGCGCCATCGCCGCTGAACGCCACGTCCTCGACCCTCTGGCCCTCGACCTCGAGCAATACGTCCGACTGGGCCAGCGAGCCGTCGGCCAGGGCCACTGTGCCGTCCTCGAAGCCGAGTGCGATTCGGTCACCTTGCGGTGAATAACGGGCTGCGAGTACGGCGCCGTGGCTGGGGTCCAGACGCGCTATCCGACGCCCGGTCTCGACGTCCCACACGAGCGCGACGCCCTCGGTCCCGCCGGTGACGATCCGCGTGCCGTCGGGGCTGTACGCCGCGGCGTTCGCGTCAAGGGCGTCGGCCTCGAACACGTCGAGCTGGTGGAACGCGAGCGTCGCCTCGCGCAGCGCGGTCGCCGCCTGGTCGGTCGGTGCCGTGTCGTGCGCCCAGAGAGCAAGCCGCACGCCCAGCTCTGGGTCGTCCGCGAGCGCCTTGCCGGATTCCAGCGCGAGCTGCCGCGAGACTGCGACGTTGCGCTGGTTCACGGCATCGCGCCGCTGGTCGATCGCCACGAGGGCGACAGCCGCGATCGCCACGACGCCCAGCGCGAGCGCGCCGTACGCGATCGCCAGCTTGCGGCGGTGAGCGCGGCGGTCGCGGCGCTCGCGGTCGATGCTGGCGGCGAGGAACTCGCGCTCGGGTTCCGTCGGCCCCGGGTCTCCACGTTCGGCCCAGTCGCGCGCTTCGGCCAAGCGGGCGCCGCGGTACAGCGCGTCGTCGTCCCGGCCCAGCCGGAGCCATTCCTCGCGGGCAACGCTCAGGTTCCGGTGGACCCTGAGGTCGTCGCGATCGTCCTCGATCCAATCACGCAGGCGCGGCCACTCGCGCAGCAGCGCCTCATGGGCGAACTCGACGGACCCCGCGCTGACCGTGAGCAAGCGTGCGTCGGCGAGCTGATCGATAACGGGCTCGACGCCGCTGCCGCCCTCGGCGCAGATCTGCGCCAGCGGCAGGCGCCGGCGTTCGACGCCGCCCTCGGGCTCGACCTCGGCCAGCCGTAGGAGCGCCGTGCGTGCGAGCGCCTGCTGCGGTTCGTCGAGCTGTCCGAACGCCTTCTCGGCAAGCCGCGCGACCGCTCCGAGCACCCCGCCCGTCTCCTCGTACGACGTCAGCCGCATGCGTCGCCCGTCGCGCCGCTGCCAGAGCTCGAGCAGGGCCGTGGACAGCAGCGGCAGCGCGCCGGGCTCGTGCTCGACGTCGCTCACGAGCGCGTCCACGAGATCGGGCTCGACGTGCAGTCCTACGCGCTGCGCCGGGCCGACGATCGCCTGCCGCAGCTCGTCGCGCCGCATCGCGCCGACCAGCACGTGGTTGGCCGCGAGCAGCCGCGAGAGGTCGGGGTAGGCCGCGCACCGCCCGTAGAAGTCGGCCCGGATCGCCAGGACCACGACGCTGCCCGAGCGCCCTTGTGCGACGCGCACCAGCGCGGCGATGAAGCGGGTGCGCTCCTGCTCGTCGCGGCAGGTGGTGAACGTCTCCTCGAACTGGTCGACCGCAAGGACGGCGCGGCGGCCCGGTTCGAGGTCCGCGGTCGCGTTGGCGAGCTCGTTTGCCGGATGCTCACCCGGCCGGATGAGGATCTGCGGCCAGTCCTCGCTGCCCGGCAGCACGCCGCTCGCCAGGGCCGGCAGCAGGCCGGCCCGTACGGCCGAGGACTTGCCGCTGCCCGAGGGTCCGACGACGCCGAGCAGCGGCGCGCCGACGAGCCGGGCGACCAGCTCGGCGATCAGCCGCTCGCGGCCGAAGAAGTACGGCGCGTCCGCGGCCTCGAACGAAGCGAGGCCCTTGAACGGGCAGACCACCGGACCGCCGTCGCCGTTCTGCGGCTCGACGTGCTCGCGCGCGGTCTGGAGCTGGACGACGCCGCCCGCCAGCTCGTCCTCCATCGTGCGCAGCTCGGCGCGCCCGGCGGCGGCGCGTCCCGCGATCGCGCCGACGCGGCGTGCCGCCTCGCGGCGCGCCCAATCGGCGGCGACATCGTGCACGCGCCTGGGAATCCCGTGGCTCGCGTCGAGCAGCCGCTCCGCCGGCACCTCGGCGGCCTCGTCGTCGGCGTAGAGCGCCGCAATCGCCCGGACGGACTCGACGCCGAGCGGCTCGACGGCGAGCGTTGCGCGCGGCTGCAGGCCGTTCAGCGCGCCGACCTCGGTTCCGGTCGCGAGTAGGAGCAGCGGAGCGTTCGCGGTCGCGGCGGCCGCGTCGCACGCCGCCGCGGCGACCGCGGAATCCGCCCGTTCCATGTCGTCCAGCACGAGCAGCGTCGGCCGCGACACCCCACGTGCCTGCCCGAGCGCGCGGAGAGCGGCCGCCGATCGGGCCGCGGGTGCGTACAGCACGCCGGCGCCGCGGCGGTGCGCCTCCTCCGCGAGCTCGGCGGCGAGCCGCGTCTTGCCGATACCCGGGGGGCCGGTCAGCGCGACGAGCGCGCCGCTGCCGGTCTCGGCCCGCTCCCAGTGCTCCAGCAGCCACGCGATCTCGGCGCCGCGCCCGACCAGGGGTTCGTCTGCCGCGGACTCGAGTTGATCGGGGAGCTCCGGTGCGGCCACGGGCTCCGGCTCGAGCGAAGGGTCGTGGTGCAGGATCGCCTGCTGGAGCGCCTGCAGCTCCTGACCAGGCTCGACGCCGACCTCCGCCAGGTTCTCGCGGGCGTCGCGGTAGGCGTCGAGCGCCTCGGACTGCCGCCCGGAGCGGTAGAGCGCGAGCATCAGCTGAGCCGCGAGCTGCTCGCGCGTCGGATGCCGCGCGACGAGCTCGCGCAGTTCGCCGACCAGCTGCGCATGCGCCCCGACGGCGAGATCAGCCGTCACGCGGTCCTCGAGCGCGGCGAGCCGCTCCTCTTCCAGGCGCGCGATCTCGAGCTGGGCGAACGGCTCGAACGCGAGGTCGGCAAGCGGAGCGCCGCGCCACAGCCCCAGCGCCTCGCGCAGGAGGTCCGCGGCCTGCTTCGCCTCGCCGTCCGCAAGCGCCCGTCGCCCTTGCTCGGCGAGCGACTCGAATCGCTCCGCGTCGAGCTCGCCCGGCTCCACTCGCACCCGGTACCCGGCGGCCGTCGTCGACACGACGTCTCCGTCGCCCAGCGCCTTGCGCAGCCGGGACACGTGCACCTGGACTGTCTTGACGGCGCCGGGGGGCGCGTCCTCGCCCCACAGCGCGAGTGCGAGCCGCTCGGCGCTCACAGGCTCGTTCGGATGCAGCAGCAGCACGGCCAGGACGGCCCGTGGCTTCGGGCCACCCAGGCTCTCGACGCCGGGCACTTCAAGCGGGCCAAGTATCCGGAAGTCCATTTCCCTCGGCGCAACGCTACTCGGCAGCGCGTCGCGTGGATACCCCCGTTTTGCACCATTAGTGCCGGGTGTGGTCACACCTAAGCGGCCGCGGGTCCGGCGCTTCCGTGCGCCGGCCCGCCACCACGGTAAGTCAGAGGTGTGAGTCGCCCTCGTGATACGCCCCGTGCGCGGGCTTGCGCCGTACGCCCGGGTTCCAGCGCCCGACGCGCTGCTCGAACGACGGCCCGGTGATGCAGCGGATCGTCAGATGCTCGATCGGGCCCCTGTCGCCGAACACCACGAAGCGATCGGCCACCTCGGCCGGGAGGCCGCAGGCAGGGCACTGTGTCAGTTCGAGCTCCATACCCACTGAGAGGGCGGGAGCTGCCGGCTGATACGTCTAGAGCGTGGCGCCGTCGTCGTAGAGCTTGCGCACCGTGACTGTCCCGGGCGGAGCGGCGTCGATGCACAGGCGGCACAGCACGCACTCGTCGAGGTTCGGCTCCACGATCTCCAGCGTGCCGTCGGGTGCCTGGGCGTAGATGTCGACCGGGCACACCTCGGCCAGCTTCGCCGCCAGCGCCGGATCCGACGCGACCTCGGGGCTGACCTCGACGTCGATGAACATGCTCATGCGATCCGCTCCCGCACGAGCGCCGGGATGTCCTCGATCCGCTCGGCGATCGCGATCCCCGCGGCCTGCAGCCGCGCGATCTTCTCGGTCGCGGTGTCCTCCTTGCCCTCGACGATCGTGCCGGCGTGGCCGAACGACATTCCCGGCATCTCGTCCATGAAGCGGCCGGCCATGAACGCCACGACCGGCAGCTTCGGCCCGTATTCGGCCAGCTGCGCCTCCATCCGCCCGCCCGGCTCGGTGTAGATCACGATCGCCTCGGTCCGGTCGTCGGCCTCGAACAACGGCATCAGCTCGGCGTAGGTCGAGCCGATGATCGCGTCGCCGCCGATCGAGACCGCGGTCGACTGGCCGAGGCCGGCGGCGGTGAGCGTCGAGGACATCTCGGTCGTCATCCCGCCCGAGCGGCTGATCACGCCGACCGGGCCGGGTGAGTACGCCTGGCGTGCGTTGCGCGCCGGGCCGCCGATGCCGCCCATCTTGATCACGTCGGGAACGATCACCCCGAGGCAGTTCGGGCCGATGATCCGCGCGCCGCGCGCCTCGGCGAGCTCGACCATCTCGGCGACATCGCCGCGCGGGATCCGTTCGGTGACGATCACGATCAGCCGGATGCCGTTCTCGATCGCCTCGAACACCGCGTCCTTCGTGAACGCGGGCGGGACTGTCACGACCGAGCCGTCGATCGGCGCGCCGTGGTGCGCGACCGCCTGGGCGACCGTGTCGAACACCGGCACGCCGTGGACGTCGCGCCCGAGCCTGCCCGGCGTGACGCCGCCGACGATCTTCGCGCCCGCGCCGTAGTCGAGGCACTCGCGCGTGAGGTTGACCGCCTCCCGCCCGGTGATGCCCTGGACGATGAACGTCGTCTCCGCGTCGACGAGAATGCTCACGCAATCGCCTCCACAGCGCGGCGCGCGGCCTCGTTCAGCGAGACGCTCCGGTCGGCGTAGGGAACGCCGTAACGCTCGAGGATCTTGAAGCCCTCCTCCTCCCACGCGCCGGGGATGCGGAAGATCGCGATCTTCTCGGCGGGGTCGTGGCCGAGCTCTACGCACGCCTTGATCACGCCGCGCGCGACGATGTCGACGCGCGTGTTCGAGACGATCGACATCATCACCGCGATCTTGTCGACGCCCGGCTTGGAGAGCACGAGCTTCGCCAGCCCGCACGCCTTCGCCACCGACGGGTTGCCGCCGATCTCGCAATAGTTGGCCGGCCGGCCGCCGTGCGCGCGCACCGCGTCGAACAGCGTCAGCGAGCCGCCGCCCGCGCCGATCACGAGGCCGATGTTGCCGTCGAACTCGGTCACGTTGCCCGCCACGCCGCGGTGGTCCTGCGCGTCGACCTCCTCGCCGGCCAGCTCGAACGGCGTCGGTTCGCGGGCCTGGCGCGTCTCCTCGTCGCCCACTCCCAGCTCGCGCAGCAGCACCTGCTGGCGCGGCCGCGCCTCGTTCTCCATGTCCATGTGGGCGTCGATCGCCACGAACGTGCCGTCCTCGAGCTCGGCGAGCGGGTTGATCTCGGCGAGCGTCATGTCGTATACGCGGAACAGGCGCGCCAGCCGGGCGAGGATCGGCGTCAGGCGCGTCAGCGCCCGTCCGGTCACGCCGACCGACGCGATGACCTGCTTGGCCTCGAAGTCCGAGGGAGCCCGCAGCGTCGAGAAATGCCCGCGCCCGACGTGTTCGGGGTGCGTCTCGGCGACCTCCTCGATATCGATCCCGCCCATGTCGGAGAAGATCAGCACCGGGCGCTTGCGCGTCCCGTCCCAGGTAACGCCGGCGTAGTACTCCTGCTTGACCGCGACGCGCGAGTCGACCAGGACGCCGCGCGGCATGTGCCCGCCGATCTCCAGCGCGAGGATCGCCTTCGCGTGCGCCTGCGCCTCCGCCGGCGTGTCGGCGAACTTGACGCCGCCGGCCTTCATCCGCCCGCCGGTCAGGACCTGCGACTTGATCACGGTCGGCGCGCCGATCTCCTCCGCGATCCGGCGCGCCTCGTCAGGGCTCGTTGCGAAGCCATGCGCGGACACGGGGATGCCGGCCGTCGCGACGATCCGACGCGATTCGTACTCGAAGAACCTCATCGATGCGCGGAACCCTAAGCGTGGCGTCCACAGCAGCGCGCCGGTCCGGGCTCCAGCGCCGCTCCAGCGAGGCTCCAGCGGCCGCGGTCACCGTCCCCTCCGACCACAAACCAAGGAGGGCGAGATGTTGCGGGCCACGTTTCTGGCAGCCGTCGCGGCGGCGCTCGTGCTCGCCGCACCGGCGGGCGCGGCGACCTACCAGGTGCACGGCAAGCAGAAGGTGATCGACGAGGCCGCCGGCACGTACAAGGTGTCCGGCGACCTGCTCGGGGATTGGAAGACCATCTCGTTCGAGGAGGTCGCGACGTCGCCCTACTACGAGGGCAAGGGCACCGAGGAGTTCGACGGCTGCATCGACCGGCGCCGAGACCGCTCGTGCAAGGGCGACCCGTCCGGCACGCTCTCGTTCGAGTTCCGCTACTGGGCGCTGTTCGGCTCGGCCGATCCCGCTTCGCTCATCTGGGCGTCCTGCTGGCACCCGATCGTGGCGGGGACGGGCGCGTTCGCCGGCGCAACCGGCGTACTGACCTTCGTCGACTCGCCCACTCCGAACGGCCTCAAGACGGCCTACATCGGAACCATCACCACGAAGGGCGGCAAGGCGTCGCGGCGGGTGTCCGCCGCGCAGCGCCCCGGCTGCTGAACCCGGCGTGGGCCGGGGCGGTACGCGCCCCGGCCCTTGCGCCGGCGTCAGCGTTCCGAGAAGCTCGCCGCCAATCACCATGGGACGACCACTCGCCGGCACGGAGGTCGCGGGTTACCAGCTCGACGAGCTGCTGGGGCGCGGCGGCATGGGCGAGGTCCACCGCGCGCTCGACGTCCGGCTCGGTCGTCCGGTCGCGCTCAAGCTGCTCGCACCGAGCGCGGCCGCGGAGGCGCTGCTGCGCGAGTCGCGGCTCGCCGCCGGCCTCGACCATCCGAACGTCATCCCCATCTACGAGGCGGGTGAGCGCGACGGGCGCCTCTTCATCGCAATGCGCTATGCCCGCGGCGGCGACGTCAAGGCGCTGCTGCGGCGCGAGGGTTCGCTCGACCCCGCTCGGGCGGTCGCGATCGCGGCGCAGGTCGCCGACGCGCTCGACGCCGCGCATCGCCGCGGGCTCGTCCATCGCGACGTCAAGCCCAGCAACGTCCTGCTCGACCAGGAGGACGGGCGCGAGCACTGCTACCTCGCCGACTTCGGGCTGACGCAGGGCCCGGCCGAGCGCGGGCCGGCCGACGGCCAGCTCATGGGCACGATCGACTACGTCGCGCCGGAGCAGATCCGCGGCGAGCCGCTCGACGGCCGCGCCGACCAGTACGGGCTCGCCTGCCTGCTGTTCGAGTGCCTCACGGGCACGGTTCCGTTCGAGCGCCGGTCCGACGTGGCGGCGATCTTCGCCCACCTCGAGGAGCCCCCGCCGAGTGGCTCCGAGCGCAACGCCGAGCTGCCGGCCGCCATCGACGCGGTGCTCGCGCGCGGAATGGCCAAGCGTCCGGAGGAGCGGTTCGAGAGCTGCGGCGGGCTGGTCGCGGCCGCGCGCGCCGCGCTCGGCCTGACCGCCGCCCCGCGGCGCTCGCGCAGGCTGCTGGTCGCCGCCGCGGCGGCGCTGCTCGTCGCCGTCGCCGCCGCTGCGATCGCCGCGATCGTGCTGAGCCGCGACGGCGCGGTAGCGCCCCCGCCGCCCGGCTCGCTGGCCCGGATCGACCCGGCCACCGGCGCGGTGACCGCGCGGACTGCCGTCGACGGGCGGCCGGGCCAGCTGGCCGTGACCGCGGCCGGGATCTGGATGGCGGACTTCCGCGGCGGCGTGCTGTGGCGCTACGAGCCCGGCTCGGGCCGGCTCGAGCGAATCACATCCAACGGCGAGCCGCGCGACCTCGCGGCACTGGACGGCAAGGTCTACGTCGCCGCCGACGGTGAGTTCCTGTCCGGCGTCGTCTCGCGCTACGACGCCGCGACGGGCGTGCGCGAGCGCGGCATCGACGAGCTGGCCTGCGCCGTGGCCTCGGGCGAAGGTGTGGTGTGGATGGCCGGCTGCCCGTTCGTGCAGCGCCTGTCCACGGACGACGGGAAGCTGCGCAAGCTCGCCGAGACCTTCATCCCGTTCCAGGCTCCGGCGACGGTCGAGAACTCCCGCGTACAGATCCGCGAGCTCGCCGTCGGAGCCGGCTCGCTGTGGGTGCTCGGCGACGCGCTCGACCGGCGGCTCTGGCGGCTCGACGCGCGCACCGGCCGCATCCAGGCGACGATCCAGCTGCCGTTCGCCCCGACGTCCGTGGCGGTCGCGGGCGGAGCGGCGTGGATCACTGACGGCGTCGGCGACCGTGTAGTGCCGGTCGATGTCGCCTCCGGGCGGCTGCTGGCGCCCGTACGCGTCGGACGCGGGCCGAGCGGGGTCGCCGCCGGCGTGGGCGCGCTCTGGGTGGCGAACACGCTCGACGGAACGATCTCGCGCGTGGATCCGCGCGAGCGACGGGTCGTCGCGACCATCGAGGTCGGCGGGCTCCCGCGTGGCGTCGCGGCCGGCGACGGGGCGGTCTGGGTGACGGCGCATGCGATGTGAGCTCCCTCCGATCGCGGCGCTCGCGGTCGTCGCGGCGCTCACCGGCTGCGTGGGTGCCGGCGAGGAGCGGCCGCTGCGGATCGGCGCTGTCGTCGACTGCGTCGGCGTCTACCGCTCGCTCGAGGACGCCGAGCTCTCCGGCGCGGCGCTGCCGCTGATCGAGCGCGGCGCGGCCCTGCGCGGCCGCCGCGCGGTCGACGGGCTCACGCCCGCGCGGGTGGCCGGACGGCGCGTCGAGCTGGTCCGCGGTTGCACCGAGGCGCTCGAGTTCTCGACGCTCACCACCGAGGTGCGACGGCTCGTCGAGCAGGAGCACGCCGACGTCGTCGTCGCCGGCGGCACCGGCCCGGACGAGATCGTGCTGCGCGACCTCGCGCGGAAGTACCCGCGCGTCGTCTTCATCCCGGTTGTCCAGGGGCCGCGCGAGGTGACGCTGCACCGACCCGCTCCGAACCTGTTCCGCTTCACGGCCGACCATGGGCAGGGCGTCGCCGGGCTCGGCGAGTACGCCTACCGCGAGCTCGGCTGGCGCGACGCCGCCGTCGTGCTGGCGAACTGGGACGCGGGCTGGGGGGCTCGCGACGCGTTCGTCGCGGAGTTCTGCGCGCTCGGCGGCCGCGTCCGGAGCCAGTACGCGCCGAGCCTCGTCTTCGACCCCCGCGGGCGCGACATCGCGCGCGTACCGCGCGATGTCGATGGCGTCGCCGTGTTCGCCCCGGGTTTCTTCGGTCCCGCCGGCTTCCTGCGCCGGCTGGCGCGCCGGGAGGGGGACCCCGCGCGGCGGATCGTGCTCGGCCCTTGGCTGACGGACGACCCGGCCCTGCTGCGCGAGACGCGCGGCGCCCTCCGCGGCGCCGTCGGCAGCTCGAACGTCGATCCCGAGCGGCTGCGCGCCTACCTGCGCGCATTCGCGCGCGCGTTCCCCGGCGTCCAGCCCGACGTGGCGGCCGGCGTCCAGGTCAGCGGCTTCCGCGACGCGGTGGAGGCCGCGCTGCGCGGGCTCGAGCGGGCCGATGGCGACGTCGCGCGCCTGCCCGGCGCACTGGCGCGCCTGGAGGTCGACCTGATCGGTGGGCGGGTGCACCTCGACGCGAACCGGCAGGCGGTCGTCTCCACGCCGCTCGTGCGGATCGCGGGCACCGGGCGCGGGGAGCACGAGCCGCTGCGCCGCAGCACCGGCGTCGATCAGTCCCTGGGCGGGCTGCTCGCGCCGTCGGCCGTGCCGAGCGACCGTCCATGGCGTTGCCGCGCCGGCTGATCAGGCCGCAGAAGCGCCGAGCGTCCACGTGAACCGCGTATCGCCCGGACGCGCCGCCAGGCCGCCCGGGCGCAGCCCGCGCCGGACCAGCAGCGTCGGAGCCGGCGCCTCGGTCGCGAGTGCGGTGCGGGTGCGCCCGAGTCCCTCGCGCCGCCAGCGCTCGGTGACGCCGACGACGACGGCCGCGGCGCCTTGGGCCGCGGCGAGCAGCGCGTCCGGGGAAGGCTCGACGATGACCGGCTCGGCATCCACGCCGAGCCCGCGCTGGAGCGCCAGCGAGGCGCTCGCCAGCAGCCGGCTGGCGTCCCGGCCGCTCGCGCCCGTGCTCGCGCCGGCGAGCAGCAGCGACCGGTCGAGCGACTTGGCCAGCCAGGCGCCCAGCTCGACGGCCGCCCAGTCGTGCTCGGCCCCCGAGAACGGGACGAGCACCGCCCCGGCGCCCGGCGCGCGCCCGCCGACCACGACGGCGACGTCGCACGGGGCGTGGTCGAGCAGTGAGATCAGGCGCGCGTCCTCGAGCAGTCCGGCGGGCGCGTCGACCAGCAGCAGGTCCGCGTCCTGCTCGGTCGCGAGCCGCGCGAGGTCCGCGCCCGGCAGCACCGACGTGAACACGGCGACGCGGGCCGGGACGCCCCGCTTCGCAAGCCCGGCGCCCAACCGGCGAAGCTCGGCCGTGACGGGCGCCAGGCGCTCGACCGACGCGACCGTCGAGGCGAGCACGAGCTCGCCACCGCGGTGCCGCGCCAGTGGCTCGCCGAGCTCCGCGAGCGCGGCTGTCGACGTCTCGCTCAGCGCGGCAACGAGCACGCTCGGCGCGACGGGCGGGGCGGGGGCGGCATCGGCGGGGAAGAGGCCAGGGTCCTGGCGCAGGATCGCCTGCTCGAGCCGCTGCAGCTCGGCGCCCGGCTCCAGCCCGAGCTGCTCGACGAGCGCGCCGCGTGCGGCGCGGAACGCCGCCAGCGCGTCGGCCTGGCGCCCGCAGCGGTAGAGCGCGAGCATCTGCAGCGCCCGCAGCCGCTCCCGCAGCGGATGCTCGGCGATCAGCGGATCGAGCTCGGCCGCCGCCTCGGCGGCCCGCCCGCAGTCGATATCCGCGCTCAGCCGGCGCTCGAGCGCGGCCAGGCGCAGCTCGTCGAGCCGGGCGGCGACCGGCCGCACGGCGGGAAGGTCGGCCACGTCGGAGAGCGCCGGGCCGCGCCACAGCGCCAGCGCGGCCGCGAGCTCCGCCGACGCGTTCGCGGCGCGTCCCGCTTCCAGCTCGGCCGTCGCCGTCGCCGCCAGCTGCTCGAAGCGATGCAGGTCGAGCGCCCCGTCGACGGCCGTGAGCACATAGCCGCGGCCGCGCGTCACGATCGTGTCCCGTCCCAGCAGCTTGCGTAGCTGCGACACATGGCCCTGAAGCACGTTCGCCGCGGTCTGGGGCGGCGCGTCGTCCCAGATACCGTCGATCAGCCGCTCGGCCGGCACGACCCCGTTCGCCTGCACCAGTAACAGCGCCAGCACGGCACGCTGATGCCGGCCGCCGAGCTCGACCGGCCGGCCGTCCACGAGCGCGTCGAGCGGTCCGAGGATCCGAAACTCCACGCGCACCGCCCGACACTACAGCGGTGCGGGGAGCTCAGTCGACCGGCGCCGAGAGCAGCGCGCGCAGCGCGTGCGTGGTGGAGCTGTGCAGCTGCCAGTCCGCCGAGTCCTCCAACCGTTCGAGGTCCGCGACCACGCGGGCCTCGCGCGCCGCGACATGGATCGCGCATCCCCACGCCGCCAGCCGATCCCACTCGCGCGCGAGCCGCACGAGCGCGAACGTCTCGTAGCGGCGCAGGAAGGTGAGATCGAATACAAGGTCGCTGACCTCGTCGCGCATCACCCCTCGAACCGCATCCTCGACGACGGGAAGCTCGACGTGTCGCAGGTCCGTGCCGACGTTGATGACGCAGGTGCGCTCGCCGAGGCGATGGATGCTCAGTTCGACGAGCGACGCGCCACTCAAGGGATCCGACAGGTGCGTGGTGCTCATGCCCGACCGATGCCCACTCACGTCAGCGCTCTAACCTGCCGTTGCACTACCCTGAGCCGGCGTGACCGTTCGGGCAACGCTCATCGGGCTCGCGCTCGCGCTGCTGCTCGCCGCGCCCGCCTCAGCCGCCGAGCTGTCGGTGAAGGTGACGCCGGCCGACGGCGTGCGGCTCGGCAACGCGACGACGATCGCCGGGCGGGCGACCGAGGGAGCGGCCCCGCTCGCGGGGCGGACCGTTCGCCTCGAGGTCCGCGAGCATCCGTTCAAGCGCGCCTGGCGGCAGGTGGCGTCGAAGCAGACCGGCGCCGACGGGAGCTATTCGTTCGCGCGCTCGTTCAAGCGCAACCATCATGTCCGCGTGCGGCTCGACGGCCTGCCCGCCACCGACTACACCTCGCCCCAGCCGAGCACCCTCTCCAAGCGTCGCAACGCGTACGTACTGCCGGCGTTCACGCTCGCATTCGCGCAGCGCGGCACGCGCCGGATCCGGATCAGCCAGACCTACACGGTGCCGAAGCGCGTCAAGCTGACGGCGCCGACGCGCTTCTACGTCGGCCCCTGCAAGCCGAACGACCGCGACGTGTGCACCGCCAAGCGTGCGCCGTTCGCCAAGCAGGCCAAGACCCGCCGCGTGCGCGCCGGCCGCTACGTCGCGGCGGCGACCGTCCGCATCCCCGGCTCCTTCGGCGGCCGCTTCTCCTACGTCAGCTGCTTCGCGTACTCCAAGGGCTCGGGCATGGGCGACCCGGGCCAGCGCTGCCCGCGCAAGTCGGTGAAGCTCCGCCGCTAGAGGCCGTACGCCTCGCGCAACTCGGGGTCCTTCTCGGCCAGCATCTCCGCCAGCCCGACCATCACCTTGGACTGCTTCCAGGTGGCGTCGTCCTGCATCTTGCCGTCGAGCATGTGCACGCCGCGGCCGTCCGGGATCGCCTCGAGCACCCGCTTGGCGAAGCGAACCTCCTCCGGGTCGGGGGAGAAGACGCGCCTGGCGATCTCGATCTGGCGCGGATGCAGCGACCACGCGCCGACGCAGCCCATCAGGAACGCCGCGCGGAACTGCGCCTCGCAGCCGGCGGCGTCGGAGATGTCGCCGAACGGCCCGTAGAACGGGAGGATGCCCGGTCGCCGCGCAGGCATCGACCATGCGGCCGATCGAGTAGTGCCAGAGGTCCTGCTGGGCGCTGACGCGCGGCGCGTCCGGGCGCTCGGGATCCGGGTCCGACAGCACCACGTAGCCCGGATGGCCGCCGCCGACGCGCGTGGTCTTCATCCGCCGCGAGGCGGCGAGGTCCGCGGGGCCGAAGCTCATCCCCTGCATCCGCGGCGACGCCGCCGCGATCTCCTCCACGTTCGTCACGCCGAGCGCGGTCTCCAGGATCGCGTGCACGAGGATCGGCCGCTCCAGCCCGCGCTTCGCCTCGAGCTGCGCGAGCAGCCGGTCGACGTAGTGGATGTCCCACGCGCCCTCGACCTTCGGGACCATGATCACGTCGAGCCGGTCGCCGATCTCGCCCACGAGCGTGACGAGGTCGTCGAGCACCCACGGCGAGTCGAGCGAGTTCACGCGCGTCCACAGCGCGGTGCCGCCGAGGTCGACCTCGCGGCCGATCTTCACGAGGCCGGCGCGCGCGGCCTCCTTGCGGTCGGCCGGCACCGCGTCCTCGAGGTTGCCGAGCAGGATGTCGGTCGTGGCCGCGATGTCGGGCAGCTTCGCCGCCATCTTCTCGTTCGACGGGTCGAAGAAGTGGATCATCCGCGAGGGGGTGACGGGAATCTCGAGCAGCGGGTCGGGGGCCCCGACGGCGAGCGGGTGGGCGAAGGAGCGGGGATTGCGCATACGGGCGCACCGTACCGCCGCTCATGGCAGCATGGCGCCGTATGAGCACGCGATCGTTCGAGACCGACCAGGCCGCACGCGAGGCGAGCGGCGCCCACCCATACGGCCGCTATCTCGAGGAGTTCGAAGTCGGCGCGGTCTACAAGCACTGGCCGGCCAAGACGGTGACCGAGGCCGACGACCACCTGTTCTGCCTCATCACCATGAACCACCACCCGCTGCACATCAACGACGTCTACGCCAAGGCATCCCAGCAGGGCCGGAACGTCGTCGTCGGCCCGCTGGTCTACTCGCTCGCGCTGGGGATGAGCGTCTCCGACGTGTCCGGGAAGGCGATCGCAAACCTCGCCACAGAGGAGCTCAAGCATCCCGCGCCGGTGTTCCACGGCGACACGCTGTTCTGCGAGTCCGAGGTGCTCGAGGTGCGCGAGTCGCAGTCCAAGCCGGACCGCGGTACCGTCCGCGTGCACACCCGCGTGCTCAACCAGGACGGTGTGCTTGTGGCGGAGTTCAAGCGGCTGGTCCTGGTCCCGCGGAAATCCTGATCGATGTAAGAGGCGCACCCGCGGCTTAAGGGCGGGTAGGGTCCCGCAATGGCCACCGAAACGACCGTCCCGACCACGCATCGCCGGCTACTTGAATGGGTCGACGAGGCTGTTTCCCTCTGCAAACCCGAGGAAGTCCACTGGTGTGACGGCTCCGCGGACGAGTACGACCGGCTGTGCCGGCAGCTCGTCGACGCCGGCACGTTCGAGCGTCTGTCGGACGCCAAGCGCCCCAACTCCCACCTCGCGCTGTCGGACCCGGGCGACGTCGCACGCGTCGAGGATCGGACGTTCATCTGCTCGCGGTCGGAGGCCGACGCCGGGCCGACGAACCACTGGCGCGACCCGGACGAGATGCGCGCGCTGCTCGAGGAGAAGTTCGCCGGTTCGATGCAGGGCCGCACGATGTACGTCGTGCCGTTCTCGATGGGCCCGGTCGGCTCGCCGATCTCCGAGATCGCCGTCCAGCTGACCGACTCCGCCTACGCCGCGGTGTCGATGCGGATCATGACTCGCATGGGCCAGGCCGCGCTGGACGGTCTCGGCGGCGACGGCGCGTTCGTGCCGTGCCTGCACTCGGTCGGCGCGCCGCTGGCGCACGGTGAGACGAGCAGCGCGTGGCCGTGCAACGAGGACAAGTACATCGTCCACTTCCCCGAGACGCGCGAGATCTGGTCGTACGGCTCCGGCTACGGCGGCAACGCGCTGCTCGGCAAGAAGTGCTTCGCGCTGCGGATCGCGTCGGTGATGGCGCGCGACGAGGGCTGGATGGCCGAGCACATGCTGATCCTCAAGCTGACCTCGCCCGAGGGCTCCGTGAAGTACGTGACCGGGGCGTTCCCCAGCGCCTGCGGCAAGACGAACCTCGCGCTGCTGATCCCGTCGATCCCCGGCTGGAAGGTCGAGACGATCGGCGACGACATCGCCTGGATGAAGTTCGGCTCCGACGGGCGGCTCTATGCGATCAACCCGGAGGCCGGCTTCTTCGGCGTCGCGCCCGGCACGAGCGAGAAGACGAATCCGAACGCACTGGCCATGCTGCGCGAGAACTCGATCTTCACGAACTGCGCCAAGACCGACGACGGTGACATCTGGTGGGAAGGGATGACCGACGAGCCGCCGGCGCACCTGATCGACTGGCACGGGAACGACTGGACGCCGGACTCCGACACGCCGGCGGCGCACCCGAACTCGCGCTTCACGGTGCCGGCGGCGCAGGACCCGGCGATCGCGCCCGAGTGGCAGGACCCCGCGGGCGTGCCGATCGACGCGTTCCTGTTCGGCGGCCGCCGCTCGAGGGTGGTGCCGCTGGTGCACGAGGCGTTCGACTGGGAGCACGGCGTCTTCCTCGGCTCGATCATGGGCTCCGAGACGACGGCGGCGGCGGAGAGCGCGGTCGGCAAGCTGCGCCGCGACCCGTTCGCGATGCTGCCGTTCTGCGGCTACCACATGGCCGACTACTTCCGCCACTGGCTGGAGATCGGCCGCCGCGACGGCGCGGTGCTGCCGAAGGTCTTCTACGTCAACTGGTTCCGCAAGGATCCGGGCGACGGGCGCTGGCTGTGGCCGGGCTTCGGCGACAACGCGCGCGTGCTCGAGTGGGTGTTCCGGCGCTGCGACGACGCGGTCGAGGCGGCCGACACGCCGATCGGGCGAGTGCCGACGCCCGGCGGGCTCGACACCGACGGCCTCGCGATCGGCGCGGACGACGTCACCGAGCTGTTGCGCGTCGACCCGGACGAGTGGCTCGCCGAGATCGAGCCGATCCGCGAGTTCTACGCGAAGTTCGGCGGCAAGCTGCCCGCGGAGCTGCGGGCGCAGCTCGACGCGCTTGAGTCGCGGCTCCGCGCCGCCTAGCGCGTCAGTACGTCGACGAGGCCCGGGAAGCGACGCTCGAGGTCGTCGCGGCGCAGCGAGATGATGCGCTGCGTCCCGGCCGCGCGGGTTCGTGTCACGCCCGCCTGGCGCAGCAGCCGCAGGTGGTAGGAGCCGGTCGAGGCGGGCAGGCCGAGCCGGTCCTGCAGCGCGTTGCAGTTCCACTCGCTGCCGTCGGCGAGCAGGCGCACGATCTCCAGCCGCAGCGGGTCGCCGACGGTGCGCATGATCGTCGCCAGGTCGAACGCATCGACGGTCGGGTGCGGGATCTTCTCGCGGACGCTTGCGGCCGGCACGGTGTGGATGCTACAACTTCGAAGCTTCCAACAAGTTGGAAATATCGAAGGAGATCATGTCGGCCTCGCTCGCTCCCCAGCCTGAGACAACGCGCCGCACGCTTCCCCAGCCGTTGGCGTACGGGCTGGTGACGTCGGTCATCGGGCTCGCGCTGTTCGCCTCGGTCACCCCGTCGCCGCTTTATGAGACATACCGCGAGCTGTGGGGGTTCTCGCCGCTCGTGCTCACGCTTGTGTACGGGACCTACGCGTTCGGGGTGCTCGCGACGCTGGTCATCGCCGGCCGCCTGTCCGACGAAGTCGGCCGGCGCCCCGTGCTGCTCGCCGCGCTCGGTGCCCTGATGGCGACGACGGTCGTGTTCATGGCGGCCGGCTCGGTCGGGTGGCTGTTCGTCGCCCGCGGGCTGCAGGGCCTCGCAACGGGGCTGGCGCTGGCGGCGGCCAGCGCGGCGATGCTCGACCTGCACCCGCGTCGCGACCCGGCCGCGGTCGGGCTGGCCAACGGCGTGCTGAGCGCCGCCGGGCTGGGGGTCGGGATGCTCGCGTCGGCCACGCTCGTCGAGCTGCTGCCGGCCCCGCGGGTGCTGCCGTACGTCCTGCTGTTCGTCCTGTTCGCGGTCGCGTTCGCCGGCGCGCTGCTGATGCCCGAGCCGGTGCGCGAGCGCTCGCGGCCGCGGCTGACGCCGCAGCGTCCGAGCGTGCCCGCCCCGGTCCGGCGCGCGTTCCTGCTCGCCGCGCTGGCGGTGATCTCCTCGTGGTCGATCGGCGGGCTGTTCTTCTCGCTCGGGCCGCAGCTCTCGTCGAGCCTGTTCGACAGCGGCGACCATCTCGTGGCCGGCGTCGGCGTGTTCCTGCTCGCGGGCTCGGCGGCGCTGGCGCAGCTCGCGTTCGGACGGTCGCGGCCCTGGGTAGGCGCGGCCGGCGGGTCGATCGCGCTCGCGGTGGGGATGCTGGCGATCGTCGCCGCCGCGGCCGCCGACTCGGCGCCGCTGTTCGTCGCCGGGTCGCTGATCGGCGGGGCCGGCTTCGGCGTCGCGTTCCTGGGGGCGCTGCGCGCGCTCTCCGTCGTGATCCCGAACGAGCACCGCGCGGCCGTGATGTCCGCGTTCTACGTCGTCGCCTACGGGGCGCTGTCGCTGCCGGCGATCCTCGCCGGGCTGCTCGTCACGCCGCTCGGGCTGACCACCACGTTCGAGGTGTTCGGAGCTGCGGCCGCCGCGCTCGCGCTCGTCGTAGCGTTCGAGGCGTGGCGCACCCGCCCCCTGCTCGGAGAGAAGGTTGTTCTCGCAATCAAATGACGCTAATCTAAGTGGCATCCACTGAGATTTTCCGACTTTGGAGCCACTGTTTTGAACCCATTCACCGACTTCCCGGATGCCGTGGCGGGCGGCACCTGCGCCGTCTGCGGCGAGCGTCCCGGAACGATGCGGGTCGTGGCCTCAGACGGCGTACAGCGCCGCGCGGCCACCGTCTGCGAGCCCTGCGCGACGCGGCTCATGGCCGCGCAGGGCGGCGCGCCCGCGCCCGCAGCGAACGAGAAGCAGTCAAAGACCCCGACGCTCGACGAGTTCGGCCGCGACCTGACCGCCGAGGCGGCTGCCGGGCGCGTCGACCCCGTGATCGGCCGCTCCGGCGAGATCGAGCAGACCGTCGAGATCCTCGCCCGCCGGCGCAAGAACAACGCAGTGCTGATCGGCGAGGCCGGCGTCGGCAAGACCGCGATCGTCGAGGGCCTCGCGCTCCGGATCACCCAGGGCGAGGTGCCCGGGACGCTGCGCGACGCCCGCGTGGTCGCGCTGGACCTGTCCGGCATGGTCGCCGGCGCCCAGTACCGAGGCCAGTTCGAGGAGCGCCTGAAGAAGGCGCTGGCCGAGGTCGTCGAGTCCGAGGGCCGCGTGGTGCTGTTCATCGACGAGGTCCACACGATCCTCGGCGCGGGCAACGCGCAGGGCTCGATGGACGCCGCGAACATGCTCAAGCCGATGCTCGCCCGAGGCGAGGTACGGATGGTCGGCGCGACGACGCTGTCCGAGTACCGCAAGATCGAGCGCGACGGCGCGCTGGCGCGCCGCTTCTCGCCGGTCACGGTCGAGGAGCCGTCGATCGACGAGACCGTCGAGATCCTGAACGGCCTGCGCGAGTCCTACGAGGGCCACCACCGCGTCGAGATCGCCGACGAGGCGCTGCTCGCCGCGGCCCGCCTGAGCGACCGCTACATCCCCGAGTACCGCCTGCCCGACAAGGCGATCGACCTGATCGACCAGGCGGCGGCGAAGGTGCGCCTGCGCAGCGGGGAGCACGACGACGCGACGGCCCTGGAGGCCGAGCGCGACCGGCTCTCTGCCGAGAAGCAGGCTGCCGTCGACGCCGAGGAGTACGAGGAGGCGGCCCAGATCAAGACCCAGATCGACCGGCTCGAGCAGCGCATCGCCGTCGCCGGCGAGCGCGTCGAGGAGGCGGTGGTCGGCGAGGCCGACGTGGCCGCCGTGATCGCCTCCCGCACCGGGATCCCGGTCGGCGAGCTGGTCGCCGGCGAGCTGGAGCGGCTGCAAGACCTGGAGACCGACCTGCACACGCGGGTGATCGGCCAGGAGCAGGCCGTCGAGATCGTCGCCGACACCGTGCGGCGCGCCCGCGTCGGGCTGTCCGAGGGCGACAAGCCGCTCGGCACGTTCCTGTTCCTCGGCCCCACCGGCGTCGGCAAGACCGAGCTGGTCAAGGCGCTCGCGGAGCGACTGTTCGCGACCGAGAAGGCGCTCGTCCGGATCGACATGTCCGAGTTCCGCGCGCCGCACACGGTGGCGCGGCTGATCGGCTCGCCGCCCGGCTACGTCGGGTACGGCGAGGGCGGCCAGCTGACCGAGCCGGTGCGCCGGCGGCCGTACTCCGTGGTGCTGCTCGACGAGATCGAGAAGGCACACCCGGAGGTCTGGAACGTCCTGCTGCAGTTGATGGACGACGGCCGGCTGACGGACGGCGAGGGCCGCACGGTCGACTTCACGAACACCGTCGTGGTGATGACGTCGAACCTGGGCGCGGGCGACGCCCGGCGCGGAATCGGCTTCACCGCCGACGCCGCGGCGTCCGGTGCCGACCGCATGCTCGCCGCCGCCAAGGAGGCGTTCCTGCCCGAGTTCCTGAACCGGATCGACGAGATCGTCACGTTCTCGTCGCTGACGCCTGAGCAGGTCGAGCAGATCGCCGGGCTCGTGGTCGGCCGCACCGCGGCCCGGCTGCGGGAGGAGCGCGGGATCGTGCTCGAGGTCGACCCGGCGCTGGTCGCCAAGCTGGCCCGCGACGGGTTCGACGAGCAGTTCGGCGCCAGGCCGCTGCAGCGCCACGTGCGCCGCACGCTGGAGAAGGCGCTGACCCGGGCGATCCTCGACGGCGGGCTGGCCGACGGCGCCGCAGTCCACGCCACGATCGGCGAGGGTGACGAGATCGCGCTCGAGCAGCGCGAGCCGGCACTCGCCGCCTAGAACAGCTCCGCCCCGGCCCGCTCGTCGCGGGCCGGGGCGTATGCGTCGGCCTGCTCGGGTGAGATACTGATCCGTCCGTGTAGATGATCTCGTGAGCCCCGCGCCCGGCCATCACAACATGTACGAGTACGGCGAGGACAGTGCCCTCGTCGATCGCGTCGCCCCGTTCCTCGCCGAGGGCTTGGCCGCGCACGAGGCGGTCGTCCTCGTCGTCGACCCGCGCAAGCGCGCGCTGCTCGAGGAGGCGCTCGGCGCGCTCGCGGGCCGGATCGACTACATCGACCGCGACACCTATTACACGCGTCCCGAGGACGCCCTCGCCGGGTACGACGCCCAGGTCCGCCGGTACCTGCGCGGTGGGGCGCAGCGGGTCCGGGTCTTCGGCGAGTTGCCCCTCTGCCGCACACAGGAGCAGAGCGATACGTGGGTCCGCTACGAGGCGCTACTGAACCCGGCGTTCGCGCACCACCCGGTGACGATCCTGTGCGGGCTGGACGTGCGCGAACAGCCCCTCTCGGTTGTTGAAGGATCGTGGCAGACGCACCCGCGCACGTTGAACAGCCGGTGGTCGGACAACGGCCACTACCACCGTCCCGAGGACGTCGTGCGGGCTCATACGCCGGCCCCGGAGGACGTGGCCGGCCTCAGGGCCGTGCCTGCCAACCTCGACGCCCGGGCGCTTAGCCTGCTCCTCCGGGCCGAGATGGCGGCGGCGGAGGTCGCCGACTCCCAAGCCGAGAACATGATCCTCGCGGCGGGCGAGGTGCTCGCCAACGCGCACAGCTACGGCGGCGGGGCGCGCGAGCTACGGATCGGCCGGGTCGGCGAGCATTTCGTCTGCGAGATCTCCGACCACGGGCCTGGGCTCGACGACCCGCTCGCCGGCTACGTGCCACCGGGATCGTGGCACGCCCGCGGGGCCGGCCTCTGGGTCGCCCGCCAGAAGACGAGCCGTCTCGACATGCTGAGCACGGAGCGCGGACTCACGACACGGCTCTGGGTCTGAGCAGCCGGCTACCGCGGCTCGCGCGGGATCCTTGACCGCGCGCCTGTAACCGGCCACTCCGGCTGCGGGGACCGCATGGACTGGCGCGCTACGGCTCCGGTGTTGCTGTGGCCGTCGGCGTCGCGGTGGGTTCGGGCACGGGCGTCGCCTCGATCACCGGCGCCGGCTCGGCGGTAGGCGCCGGCGTGGCCGTCGCGGCGGGCCGGTCGCGACGCCGCCGGTGCGGCGGCGGTGACGCCACCGGCTCCGGGGTGGCGGATGGCGTCGGCGTCGCCGTCGCAGCGGGGACGGGCGCGGACTGCGCGTCAGGCTGGCGGCGTCGGCGGCTCAGCGGGCCGGTGGCCCCGTCGCTTACGCCGGCCCCGGCGGACTGGTGCGAGCGCTTCACGAGCTGGCGGATCCGGTCGCCGGCCGCCGGTGAGCCGGCTGCCAGCCGGCGAATCCGTTCGCGGGCCGCGGGTGAAGTGGCTGCGAGCTGGAGGATCCGGCGGCGGGCCGCGGGTGAAGTGGCTGCGAGCTGGAGGATCCGGCGGCGGGCTGCGGGTGAAGTGGCTGCGAGCTGGAGGATCCGGCGGCGGGCTGCGGGTGAAGTGGCTGCGAGCCGGAGGATCCGGCGGCGGGCCACGGGTGAAGTGGCTGCGAGCCGGAGGATCCGGCGGCGGGCCGCGGGTGAAGTGGCTGCGAGCCGGCGAATCCGGCGGCGCGCCGCGGGCGAATCGGACGCCAGGCGGAGCAGCGCCCCGAGGCGGCGCCGGCGTGGCCGCTCGTGCGTCTGGGCCGTGGAGTCCGCCGCCGCGGCGCCGGGCAACGTGTCGCTCACCGGCTGCCCCGGCACGTCCTCGACGGCCGTCGCCGCCGCTGGCCGGTCAGCTTGAGGGCGATCGGCCGCGCGCTCGATCGTGACCGGCGGGGTCCGCCGGTCCGGCCCTTCGTCGTGGATGGCGACCGCGCCGCCTGCAGCGCCGGCGCCGATCGCGACCGCGACCGCGGCTTTCGTGACGAGCGCCGCGACGGCTCCGCCGCCGGCCGCAGCGGCTCCGCCGCCGGCCGCGACGGCCCCGCCCCCGGACGCAGCACCCAACGCGCCGGGGCCGACCAGCGCTGCCGCGGCCGCCGCGGACTCCGCGCCGCCGCCCAGCCCACCGGCGCCGCCCAGCACGGCGGCCTTCAGCCCTGCGCTCGGGGCGACCGGCAGAACGAGCGCCAGCCCCGAGCGGCGACCCTCCATCGCGACCCGATACGTGGCGCACGGATCGCACTGCCGCAGGTGCCGGCGCAGCGCGCCGCGGCGCAGCACGCCGCCGCGGGCCGTCTCGAGCAGCGTGCGGATCTCCTCGCACGGCGTTCGCCGCGCGTCACGGTCGGCGACCAGCGTCGTCCGCGCCTGGAAGACCAGCGCCTTGACCTTGGCGGCCGGACAGCCGATCACCCGCGCGATCTCGTCGTGGCTGAAGTCACCCAGCTCCGCCAGCACGAGCGCGCCGCGCTGATCGTCGGGGAGCCGGGCGATCTCGGACACGAGCTCGCGCAGGTCTGCGCGGCGCTCGACGTCGCTCGACAGACCGTCGAAGCTGGGCTCGAGTTCGTCGCTCGGCACGGCGGCGTCGCGTCGCGCGGCAAGCAGCGTCAGACACCGGTTGCGCGCGATCGCGAACAGCCACGGCTTCACCCGGTCGGGAACGCGCCCGTCGGTGAGCGCGCGATGCGCGCGCAGGAACGCCTGCTGCAGCGCGTCCTCGCCGTCCTGGCGGTCGCCGACCAGGTGGCGGCAGAACGCCAGCAACGCCGCGTGATGACGGTCGTACAGCGCCTCGAACGCGGCCGTGTCGCCGCGGCCGACGAGCGTCGCGAGACGTTCGTCGTCGAGCCGCGCGAGTCGCGTGCCGGTCCTCATCGGTGGGCTGGGGTGGGAATGGCGCGATCTCCTTGGCGGTGCGCGACGGGTCTGCTCCTAGGACATGCGGGCGGCCGCGCCATTCCCGCGCACGCTGTCTAGGCTGCCCGCATGCGCGTCGGGTTCGCACTTCCGATCGCTCCCGAGCTCAACGAGCCGGGCACGATCGGCGCGCTGGTGCGGGCCGCGGAGGCGCTCGGGTACTCGTCGCTGTGGGCGAGCGACCACCTGCTGATCCCGCCCGGCGACTTCATCCCGCACGGCCACCAGCCCGACCCGCTCGCGATGCTCGGCTGGCTCGCCGCGACGACCGAGCGCGTCAGGATCGGCACCAGCGTGCTCGTGCTGCCGTACCGCGATCCCGTCGTCGTGGCCAAGGCCGCGGGCACGGCGGACTGGCTGTCGGGCGGCCGGGTGGTGCTCGGCGTCGGCGCCGGCTGGCAGCGCGCCGAGTTCGAGGCGCTCGGCGTCCCGTTCGCCGAGCGAGGAGCGCGCACCGACGCCGCGATGCGCACGATCCGCGGGTATTGGGACGCCCACGCCGAGCAGGAGCTGTCGGCCCGCCCGACCGGCGCTCCCGGACACTCGATCCCGCTGCTGGTGGGCGGCAACTCGCCGCCGGCGATCCGCCGCGCCGCGGCGCTGGGCGACGGCTGGAAGCCGCTCAACCTCACGCCTGCCGGCCTCGCCGCGCTGCTGCCCGCGTACCGGGAAGCGTGCGAGCGCGCGGGCCGCGCGCCGGGCGGCGTGTCCATGCGCGTGTCGCCGCCGGGCCTGAGTGGAGACGCCGCGGCGGTGCGCGCCGAGCTGGACGCCTACGGCGAGGCCGGCGCCGCCGAGGTCGTCGTCTCGTTCGGGGAGGACGGCGGCCCGCCCGCGCTGCTGCGCCGCGTGGCCGACTTCGCCGCGCGCGCCGGGATCAGCTGAGCCGCGCAGCGGCCGCGCGCGCCATCAGCTCACGCAACGCGGGATCGGCCGCCGCGGCCGGGTCGGTGACCCGCACGTGGCGGTGCACCGCCCCGCGGCCCTGCATGAGGCCCGCGGGGTCGTCGAGGCTCGCGCCGCCTGCGACCCCGAGCCGCACCCGGTCCGCCAGCGGGGTGATCACGAACACGAGGCCCTTGTAGCCGGGGCCGAAGCCGACGCCGTAGTCCTCGCCGTCGCAACTCTCGACGGCGTCCGGCACCAGCTCACGGGCCAGCGCGAGCAACGACCGCGCGGTCTCTTGCACGTCCGCGGGCCGGCCTTCGAGCAGCTCGTCGAAGTCCATCGCGTCGCAGTGAAGCGCTTTGCGTGATCATGCGCCAGCGAGGAGATGCTCGACCACCTGTTCAGCCCGCTCACGATCGGCTCCGCTGAGCTGCCGTGCCGGATCGTCTCGACGGCGCACCAGACCACGCTCGTCCACGACCACCTGCCGACCGACGACTTCGTCGCCTACCAGCACGCGCGGGCGCGCGGCGGCACCGGCCTGATCGTGATGGAGGCGGTCGCGATCGCGACCTCGGGCCTGCTCACCGCGCACACGATCGGCGGCTACCTCGACGGCATCGTCGACGGCTACCGGCGCGTCGCGGCCGCCGTCCAGGGCGAGGGGACGAAGCTGTTCGTGCAGCTGTTCCACGGCGGCCGCGAGGTGATCGCCACCGCGCCGCGCCCGGCGGTCGTGTCGGCGTCGGCGCTGCCGAGCCATCGCTACCACACCGAGCCGCGCGCGCTGCGGACCGCCGAGGTGGAGGAGATCGTCGCCGCCTACGCGCGCTGCGCGGCGCTGGCGGCCGAGGCGGGACTCGACGGGATCGAGGTCACCGCCGCGCACGGCTATCTCGGCGAGCAGTTCTTCTCGCCCGAGTGGAACCGGCGCGAGGACCGCTACGGCGAGCCGGCGCGGTTCGTCACCGAGGCACTCGAGGCGGTCCGCGGCGCCGCCCCGGGGCTGGCGCTCGGCGTGCGCCTGAGCGCCGACTCCGCGGCCGCGCGCGCGGTCGCGCCCGCGCTCGCGCCGCTCGTCGACTTCGTACACGTCGCGGTCGGCAACTCGGCGACGTTCGACGGCTGCTCGGGCATCGTGCCGCCGCCGCCGGCGCCGCGCAACCTGATCGCGGACCTCACGGAACCGTTCAAGCTCGGGCCGCCGCTGATCGCAACCACGCGCGTGATCGATCCCGTCGAGGCCGACGAGCTGGTCGCGCGCGGCACGGCCGACGCGTTCGGCATGAACCGCGCGCTGATCACCGACCCGGACATGCCGCGCAAGGCGCGCGCAGGCGAGGCGCCGCTGCGCTGCATCGGCTGCAACGCTTGCATCGCGCACTACCACGCCGGGACGCCGATCCGCTGCGCGCAGAACCCGCGCACCGGGCGCGAGCGGACGTTGCCGCGCCCGACGCCCGCGCCCGAGCCGCGGCGCGTCGTGGTCGCCGGCGCCGGCCCCGCCGGGCTCGCCGCCGCGGCCGAGGCGGGCGCGGCCGGCCACGACGTCGTCGTGCTCGAGCGGGCCGACCGGATCGGAGGCCAGGTATGGCTCGCCGGGCAGGCGCCCGGACACCGCGAGCTCGCCGCGTCGCTCGTCGCCAACTACGAGGCGCTGCTCGACCGCCCGAACGTGGAGGTCCGGCTGGAGACGGAGGCGACCGCCGACGCGATCGCGGAGCTGTCGGCCGACCTCGTCGTGCTCGCCACCGGTGCGCGTCCCGCGCCGCTGCGCCAGCCGCTCGACGGCGTCGAGGTCGCGCACGTCTGGGACGTGCTCGCGGGCGCCCGGCCGGCCGGCCGGATCCTGATCGCCGACTGGGGCGGCGACGCGGCGGCGCTCGACTGCGCCGAGCTGCTCGCCGCCGAGGGGCGCGACGTGACGCTCGCCGTCGGCGCCGTGATGCCCGGCGAGACGCTGCACCAGTACTCGCGCAACACGTACATCGCCCGGCTCTCCCGCGCCGGCGTGCGGTTCGAGCACTACCTCGGTCTCGAGAGCGGCCACGACGGGATCGTGCGCTTCCGCAACATCTTCGCCCCGGACCTCGTGACCGAGCTGGAGACCGACGCGCTGCTGGTCTCGCTCGGACGGGTGCCGGAGGACGCGCTCGACGTGCCCGGGGAGGAGGCCGGCGATCGCCGCTCCCCGCGCGGCATCGAGGAGGCCGTGCTGGAGGGCACGCTCGCCGCGCGCCGCGCCGTCCCCGCGCGCGAGCGGGCGGTCGCCTGAATGGCCGATACCGAGCTCGACGTCGTGGTCGTCGGGGCCGGCGTGGTCGGGCTCGCCACCGCGCTCCAGCTGCTGCGCGCACGGCCTTCGCTGGCGGTGACCGTGGTCGACGCCGAGGACCGCATCGCCGCGCATCAGAGCTCGCACAACTCGGGCGTCCTGCACGCGGGCGTGTACTACCCGCCCGGCTCGCTGAAGGCGCGCCTGTGCCGCGAGGGCCGGAGCGAGCTGATCGAGTTCGCGGCCGAGCGCGGGATCCCGTACCGCCAGGACGGCAAGGTGATCGTCGCGGTGCGCCGGTCAGAGCACGATCGGCTGGAGCAGCTGCGAGCGCGCGCCGAGCGCAACGGGCTCGAGGGGCTTGAGCTGATCGGCGGCGCCGAGCTGCGCGCGCTCGAGCCGCACGCGGCGGGCGAGCGCGCGCTGCGCGTGCCCGAGACCGGCGTGATCGACTTCGCGGCGGTCGCGGCGGCCTACGCCGAGGCGCTGTCGGAGCTCGGCGGCACCGTGCGGCTTGGCTGGCCCGTGACGGCGCTCGCGCGCGCCCCCGCCGGCGGCTGGCGCGTCGAGTCGCGCGGCGCGGAACTGCGTGCGCGCGCCGTCGTCGCGTGCGCGGGCCTCGGGGCGGACCGGCTGCTGCGGATGGCCGGCGGCGACGACGGCGGGCATCGGATCGTCCCGTTCCGCGGCGGCTACCGCACGGTGCTGGCGGACGGCCTGGTGCGGAGCATGATCTACCCGGTCCCGGATCCCCGGCTCCCGTTCCTGGGCGTGCACTTCACGCGCGGGATCGACGGCGGCGTCCACGTCGGGCCGAACGCCGTGCTCGCGCTGAGTCGCGACACGCGCACCGTGTTGCGGTTCCCGGGGCTGCGACGGCTGCTGCTCGCGCACGCGCGCGCCGGCGCCGGCGAGCTGTGGCGCGACAGGGTCCCGGCCGCGTTCCTGCGCCGCGCCCGCCGCTACCTGCCCGATCTGACCGCCGCCGACCTCGCGCCGGGCGGGAGCGGCATCCGCGCCCAGTGCGTCGCTCGCGACGGCTCGCTCGTCGACGACTTCCTCGTGCGCGAGGACGACGGCATCATGCACGTGCTCAACGCCCCGTCCCCGGCCGCGACCGCCTCGCCGGCGATCGGCCGGATGATCGCCGAGCGGGCGATCGAACGCTTCGGGTTGGCCTAGTGGCCCGTCTCGTGACGACTAGAGTTCGCGCCCATGCCCGTCGTGAGAGATCACATGTCGCGCAGTCTGCTCAGCGTCGAGCCCGGCGACACTGTCACAGAGGTCGCTCAGCGCATGGTCGAGCGCAACGTCGGGGCCGTGCTCGTGCTCGACGGCGGGCGGCTCGTGGGCATCATGACCGAGCGCGACCTCATGCGCGCCGTGGCCCGCGGCTTGGACAGCGACGCCTCGGTCTCGCAGTACATGAGCCGCGACCCCGAGACGATCGAGCCCGACGATACGACTGAGCACGCGGCCGTCCTGATGATCCACGGCGGCTTCCGCCACCTGCCCGTGGTCGAGGGCGATGCGGTCGTCGGGATCCTCTCGATCCGCGACCTCATGGGGGTGGTGCTCGAGGACTCCGCCCCGCGCGGCGTCTGAGCTGTCAGTGCGGGTGCTCGCCGCCGGTCGCGGCGGGCGGGCGCGACTCCTCGGCGAGCGACGTGATCGTCAGGATCCCGCGGGCGGCCTCCTCCAGCACCTGCGTCGCCTCCTCGGAGGAGCGCGCGTAGAGCTCGACCAGCAGGTGCACGACGATCTGGTCCTCGTCGTGCTTGTGGAACCGCACGTGGGTGAAGAACTCGCGCGTGCCGTGGTCGCCGAACGCCGCGTAGGCGAGCGCGTCCGCCGCCTCCGGGCCCGAGCACGTCTCGACCGCGTCCGAGTCGACCGTCACGGTGCAGGACGCGACCCACGGCGTCCCGACGACCATCCGCTCCCAGCGGTCCTCGATCGGCTCGATGCGACCGTTCTGGAAGCCGAGGTGCGGCTGGTCGTGCATGCAGTCGAGGCACTGCACGACCGCCTCCTGGATCTCGTCGACGACCTCACCGCGCTCCCCGGTGATCGGGTCGATGCGGTGGATTCCCTCGTAGTGGACCTGTACCTCGAGCTCCTGCGACCAGCACCGGTAGCAGCGCAGCCACGAGCCGATCGGCTCTCGTGATCCTTCCATTCCACCCCATTCTATGCTCCGGCCCGTGGCGACTCGCCCCCTGCTGCTGGTGCTTGCCGCGTGCGCCGTGGCGGGCTGCGGCGACGGCGGGCCGTCCGACGAGGAGCAGGTCCGCTCGACGCTCGGCGAGTTCCAACGCGCCACGGCCGCCGGCGACTACCGCGCGCTGTGCGAGCGGATCCTCGCTCCGCAGCTGATCGAGACCGTGGAGCAGATCGGGCTCCCGTGCGAGGACGCGCTGGAGAAGGGGTTCGAGGGCGTGCGCGACCCGCAGCTGTCGGTCGGCGCGATCAGCGTGAACGGCGCCGGCGCGACCGCCCAGGTCCGCTCCAGCGCGGCCGGCCAGGCGCCGAGCGAGGACACCGTCGAACTGGTCCGGGTGGACGACGGCTGGCGGATCGCCTCGCTCGGCGAGGGCGCGACGCCCTGACCTAAAGGGGGACTGTCCCGGTTTAGGTTTGCTCGAGCGCTCGCAGCAGCGCGGGCGCGTCGAGCGCCGGATCCTGCTCGGACAGGAGGCGCTCGGCGGCCCGGCGCCCGCCGAGCGCGCGCAGGCCGCGCTCGCCGTGCTCGGCGACGTAGTCGGCCAGCGCGCCGAGCCGGCGCGCGCGGGTGCGCGCGGCGGCGAGGTCGAGGCCCGCGCGGTGCTCCTCGAGCGCGTCCGCGAGCGCGTCCATCCCCCGCACGGGGTGCACGGACGAGACGGACAGCACGGGCGCGCCGTCGCCCAGCGCCTTCAGGGCGGCGCGCAGGTCGCGCACCGCGCGGTCGGCGATCGTGCCCAGGTCGGCCTTGGTCACGACGAGCACGTCGGGCACCTCCATGATCCCCGCCTTGAGGAACTGGAGCACGTCGCCGGAGCCCGGCTGCACGACGACCGCGACGGTGTCGGCGGCCTCCGCGACGTCGGTCTCGGACTGCCCGACGCCGACGGTCTCGATCACGACGACGTCGAATGCCGCGGCGAGCGCCTGCGCGGCGGCGCGCGTGGCCGGTGCGAGCCCGCCGAGCCGCTCGCCCGCGGCCATCGAGCGGATGAACAGGCCGCGGTCGGCCGGATCGGCCTCGATCCGCGCACGGTCGCCGAGCAGCGCGCCGCCCGAGCGCTTGGAGGAGGGGTCGACGGCGAGCACCCCGACCGTGCGCCCGCGCTCGCGCCAGACGCGCACGAGCGCGCTCAGCAGCGTCGACTTGCCGGCGCCGGGCGGACCGGTCACGCCGACGACGTGCGCGGGCGCCTCGCCGCCCAGCCGCGCCGGGGAGACCTCGGCGAGCAGCGCGGCGATCTCCTCGCGCCGCTCCGGCGCGCGGTTCTCGAGCAGGTTGAGCGCGGCCGGCGCCGCGCTCAGGTCGCGCGCGCGCAGCCGCGCGCCGAGCTCCGCGCCGCTCACGCCGCGGCGGCGATCCCGTTGCGCTCCGCGACGATCCCGACGACGTCGCGCAGGATGCGCGTGAGCTCGTAGTCCTTCGGCGTGTAGACCGCCGCCACGCCGGCCGCGCGCAGCCGCTCGGCGTCGGCGTCGGGGATGATGCCGCCGACGACCACCGGGATGTCGCCGCCGCCGGCCTCGCGCAGCGCGCCCAGCACGTCGGGGATCAGCTCGCGGTGCGAGCCGGACAGGATCGAGAGCCCGATCACGTGCACGCCCTCGTCCACGGCCGAGCGCGCGATCTGCGCCGGCGTCAGCCGGATCCCCTCGTAGACGACGTCCATGCCCGCGTCGCGCGCGCGCACCGCGATCTGCTCGGCCCCGTTGGAGTGCCCGTCGAGGCCCGGCTTGCCGACGAGGATCTTCAGCCCCCGGCCCAGCCGCTCGGCGACCCGCGCGACCTCGTCGCGCAGCGCCGCCACCTCCTCGCCCGGCGGCGGGGCGGCAGCCTCGCCGACGCCGGTCGGCGCCCGGTAGGAGCCGAACGTGTCGCGCAGGCACTGCGCCCACTCGCCGGTGGTGACGCCCGCCCGCGCGCAGGCGATCGTCGCGGGCATCACGTTCTCGTCCGTGTCCGCCACGCGCGCGAGCTCGTCCAGCGCGGCCCGCACCGCGTCGCCGTCGCGCCGCGCGCGCCACTCCGACAGCGCCGCGACCTGCTCGGCCTCGACCGCCGGGTCGACGACCAGGATCCCGCCGTCCTCGATCAGCGGCGACGGCTCGGTCTCGGTGAAGCGGTTCACACCGACCAGCACCTGCTCGCCCGACTCGATCCGCGCGATCCGCTCGCGGTTGGACTCGACCAGCGCCGCCTTCATGTACGGCACCGCCTCGACCGCGCCGCCGTGCTCCTCGACCCGCGCCATCTCCGCCCGCGCGCCGTCGAGCAGCTCGGCGACCAGCCCGTCCATCACGGCCGAGCCCTCGAAGATGTCCGGGTACTCGAGCAGGTCGGTCTCGTACGCCAGCACCTGCTGGATCCGCAGCGACCACTGCTGGTCCCACGGCCGCGGCAGCCCGAGCGCCTCGTTCCACGCCGGCAGCTGGATCGCTCGCGCGCGCGCCGACCGCCCCAGCGTCACGCCCAGCGCCTCGAGCACGATCCGCTGCACGTTGTTCTCCGCCTGGGACTCCGTGAGCCCGAGCGAGTTGACCTGCACGCCGTAGCGGAAACGCAGCTCCCGCGGGTCCTCCACGCCGTAACGCTCGCGGCCCAGCGCCTCCCACAGCGCCGCCATCGCGCGCAGCTTCGCGTGCTCCTCGACGAACCGCACGCCGGCGTTGACGAAGAACGAGATCCGCGCGAACACCGCGCCCATGCGCTCCTCGCCGACCCGCGGGCGCACCTCGTCGAGCACCGCGATCGCGGTCGCCATCGCATAGGCGATCTCCTGCACCGGCGTCGCGCCCGCCTCCTGCAGGTGGTAGGAGCAGATGTTGACCGGGTTCCACTTCGGCACGTGCTCGACGGTGTAGGCGACGGTGTCGGCGATCAGCCGCATCGACGGGCCGGGCGGGAACGCGTACGTGCCGCGCGAGAGGTACTCCTTGATGATGTCGTTCTGCGTCGTGCCCTGGAGCACCGCCGGGTCGATCCCGTTCTCCTCCGCGCACACGATGTAGAGCGCGAGCAGCCAGGCGGCGGTCGCGTTGATCGTCATCGACGTGTTCATCCGGTCGAGCGGGATGCCGTCGAGCAGCGCGTGCATGTCGCCCTTGTGGCCGATCGGCACGCCGACCTTGCCGACCTCGCCGCGGGCGAGCTCGTGATCCGCGTCGTAACCGGTCTGCGTCGGGAGGTCGAACGCGATCGACAGGCCGGTCTGCCCCTTGGCCAGGTTCCCGCGGTAGAGCGCGTTGGACTTCGCGGCGGTCGAGTGCCCCGCGTAGGTCCGCATCATCCACGGCTTGTCCGGCTCGGGCAGACGGTGCGTCATGCGGGGATTGTCCCGCATCGGCTATGACTCCGCGCCATGCGCGCGATCGACACCAGGCTGCTGGGAATCGAGAAGGTGATCTGCGTCTGGGAGGTCGACGGCGTGTTGATCGACCCCGGACCGCAGTCGACCGAGGGGGCGCTCCTGGAGGCGCTCGACGGAGCCGCGCCGCGTGCGCTGCTGCTCACCCACATCCACCTCGACCACGCCGGCGTGGCGGGCGCGCTGGTGCGGCGCTGGCCGGAGCTACCGGTCTACGTGCACGAGCGCGGCGCCCCGCACATGGCGTCGCCGGAGCGGCTCGTGGCGAGCGTCGCACGGCTGCTCGGCGGCGAGGACGAGCTCGCGCGCCTGTGGGGCGAGGTCATTCCGGTACCCGAGGTGAACCTGCAGGTACTGCGGGGCGGCGAGACCATCCTCGGCGACTACCGCGTCGAGTACACCCCGGGGCATGCCTGGCACCACGTCTCGTACCTGCACGAGCCGAGCGGCACCGCGTTCGTCGGCGACGTCGCGGGCATCCGCATCCCGCCGTCGCAGTACGTCGTCGCGCCGACGCCGCCGCCCGACATCGACGTCGAGGCCTGGGACCGCTCGCTCGACCTGGTGGCCGGCTGGGAGCCGCGCGCGCTCGCCATGACCCACTTCGGCGAGGTGGACGACGTCGGGCCCCACCTGGCCGCGGTGCGCGAGCGCCTGCACGAGACCGTCGCGCTCGCCGCCCAGCACGGGCAGGACGCATTCGTCGCCGGCATCGAGGACCGCATCGCTCAGCACGCCGGCGACCTCACCGCGCAGTACGAGCAGGCGGTGCCCCCGTACCAGCTGTACCTCGGCGCGAGACGCTACCTGGACAAGCGCGCCGCGTAGAGTTGGGCCGCGGTGCCGGTCAACATCGTGATCGTCGACGACCACGCGATGGTGCGCAGTGGTCTGAGACTGCTGCTCGAGTCCGAGAGCGAGTTCTGCGTGGTGGCCGAGGCCGGCAACGTGGACGCGGCGCTCCCCACCGTGGCGGAGCATCGCCCCGGCGTCATCCTGCTCGACGTCAACATGCCCGGCCGGCCGAGCCTGCCGGCGATCCCCGAGCTGCTCGCGGCCAGCCCGGGCGCAGCCGTCGTGGTGATGACGATGCAGGACGAGCCGGCCTACGCCCGCGCCGCGCTCACGGCGGGCGCCAGCGGCTATGTGCTCAAGGAGGCCGCCGAGGCCGAGCTGCTCGAGGCGGTGCGCGCCGCGGCGGACGGCCGCACGTACCTCAACCCGCAGCTCGGCGCGCGCATGATCGCCACGCCACAGGCCCCGCCGGCAGGACGAGCCCGAGGCGATCACGGGCGGCGCGATGGAGCTCGCGATCGGCTCCACCTTCGCCGGCCACCGCATCGACGGGGAGGCGGGCCGCGGCGGGATGGGCGTCGTCTACCGCGCGACCGACCTCACGCTCGACCGGCCGGTCGCGCTGAAGTTGATCGAGCCGGGGATGGCGGGCGACCCCGTCTTCCGCGCCCGCTTCGTGACGGAGTGCAAGCTGGCCGCCGCGATCGACCATCCCAACGTCGTGCAGATCTTCCACGCGGGCGAGGAGCGGGGCGTCCTCTACGTGACGATGCGCTACATCGACGGCACCGACCTGCGCACGCTGCTGAGCGATGTCGGCCGGCTGCCGCCCGAGCGCGCGGTGGCGATCATCGTCCAGGTCGCGAACGGGCTCGAGGCCGCGCACCAGCGCGGCCTGGTGCACCGCGACGTCAAGCCCGCCAACGTGCTGCTCGCCACGCGCGACGGCGACGAGCGGGCGTTCCTGACCGACTTCGGCGTGACCAAGGAGCGGTCGGCGCAGGGCGGACTGACCAAGACCGGCTTCGCGGTCGGGACGGCGGACTACATGGCACCTGAGCAGGCGCGCGGCGTCGAGGTCGACGCGCGGGCGGACATCTACGCGCTCGGCTGCGTGCTCTACCGCTCGCTCACCGGCGCCGTGCTGTACGAGCGCGACTCCGACGTGGAGAAGATGTGGGCGCACATCCACGACCCGCCGCCGCACCTGCTCGACGTCTGCCCCGGGCTGCCCACGCGGGCTCGGGGGAGTGCTGGACCGCGCGCTCGCCAAGCAGCCGGACGACCGCCAGCAGACCGCCGCCGAGCTCGGGCGGCAGGCGCTCGCGGCCCTCTCGCAGTAGCGCCGCAGCGCCGACTACGTCACGTCGTGGAGACACGCGGCGCGCGCCGGTGATATGGGTTCCGGCCAGGGCGGGGCCGGCACCAAGCGGTTCCGGCATTTCTACAGGGAGGACGCATGAACACAACGCATCGCGTGGCGGTGGCAGTGGGCGCTGCGCTCACATGCCTCGTGCTCGCGGCACCCGCGTCTGCCGACGTCGAGCTCGACTGGGCCGACTGCGGGGCGGCGGGCGCGCAGTGCGCGACGGCCACGGTGCCGAAGGACTACGACAACCCGCACGCCGGGACGCTCGACATCCAGGTGGCGAAGTCGCCCGCCACGGACCCGGAGAACAGGATCGGCTCGCTGTTCTTCAACCTCGGCGGCCCGGGCGCGTTTGCGGCGCCTTACGTCCAGGCGTTCGGCGCCGACTTCTTCCCGGTGCTCAACGAGCGCTTCGACCTCGTCGGCGTCGATCCACGCGGGACCGGCATCTCCGACGGGCTCGACTGCATGGCCGACCAGGAGACCGACGGCGTCTACTCGCAGCCGTTCCTCACGCCGGACAACCTCAGCGTGTCGGCCCTGCTGCGGAAGGACACGCGCTACATCGGGCGCTGCATCGCGCGCAACGACAATCTGCAGTACCTCTCGACCGCGAACACCGCGCGGGACTTCAACGCGATCCGCAAGGCCGTCGGCGACGACAAGCTGACCTACCTCGGCTTCTCCTACGGCACGTTCCTGGGAGCGACGATCCAGAGCCTGTTCCCGGGCAAGACCCGCGCGGTCGTGCTCGACGGGGCGCTCGATCCGGATCAGTACATCAACGATCCGCTGAGCAGCCTCGACGAGCAGAGCGCCGGGTTCGAGCGCGCCATCGGCCGCTTCTTCACCGCGTGCGCGGCGGATCAGGCCGCGTGCCCGTTCGGCTCCGGCGACCCCAAGGGGACCGTCGACGACCTGATCGAGCAGGCCGACGCCTCACCGATCCCGGCGTCCAACGCGCCGGACCGGCCGGTCGATGGCGACGACATCCGCGCCTCGTTGGTGCAGGAGGTCTACGCGAAGTTCCTGTGGCCCGAGCTCGCGGCGGCGCTCACGCAGCTCGAGGGCGGCGACGCCGCCGGCATCCGCGCGATCGCGGACGGCTTCTACGGCCGCAACGACGACGGGACGTTCTCGAACGGGACCGACAAGTACTTCCTGCTCAGCGCGGACGAGCAGAACTACCCGCGCGGCCTGAACCCGTTCCTGACGGCCGGCAGGCAGTCGTACTTCGACTACGACTACGCGTTCTGGAACCACGGCTACTCCGAGCTCAACTGGGGCCTGTATCCGATCCGGGCGCGGGACTCCTACGACGGGCCGTTCCGGACCAGCCGGCGCGACCCGACGACGCTCGTCGTCGGCACCCGCTACGACCCGGCCACGCCGTACAAGGAGTCCAAGCGGCTCGTGCAGCAGCTCGGCAACGCGCGGCTGCTGACGATGACCGGGGACGGGCACACCGCGTACGACGGGTTCCCGGACGACGGCTTCAACTCGCAGTGCGCCGACCAGGCGATCGAGGCGTACCTGTTCAGCCTCACGCTGCCGGCCGAGGGCACGAAGTGCGCCCAGGACCAGCCGGCGTTCCCGCCCGCGCAGACGCTGCGCGCGCAGTCGGGCTCGGAGGTCGTCGTGGCGCGCGGTGCGCGCCCGCTGCGGCTGCCGTAACCGCTCAGACCATCCGCCGCGGCGCGTCTCGCGCCGCGGCGGGCGGCGCTAATCTTGGGGCGATGTCCCAGACCGTCGAGCTTCCCCGTCCGGCGGGGCCCGACAGCGACCTGGGCGGTCACTGGCGGGTCATCGTCCGCAACGACGACCACAACACCTTCGACCACGTCGCGAACACGCTGGCGCAGCACATCCCGGGCGTCTCGGTCTCCAAGGGCTATGCGATCGCCGACCTGATCCACAACCAGGGCCAGGCGATGGTGTGGTCGGGGATGAAGGAGCAGGCCGAGCTCTACTGGGAGCTGCTGAACGACTCCGGCTTGACTATGGCTCCACTGGAGCCGGGCTAATCCCCGGCCCGGAAACCGAGGGACGCCCGGCGCGACGAGTCGGGCTACGTGACGGTGTCCCGAGGTTGAGGAACCGGGTCGATTTCTCCGCTCGCCACGAGGTCGTGCCAGACGTACAGGACCGGCACCGTGAACCAGCCCGCGTAGTCGCCGCGCCAGAGCGAGAAGTCCTCCCCGTTCCAGTAGCGCTCGAAGTCGACCTTGTTCTCGAACGTCGCCAGCTGCAGGTACTTGTAGCCGTCGTCGCGCGAGCGATACACGGCGTAATCGCTCGCGCCGTAGCGCAGCGCGAGCGGCGCGATCTGCTCGAGCGCCTCCTGGAACCGGTCGCCGCGGAACAACGTGGCGTACCAGGGGATGTGCACCACTCCGGCCATCAGGCTCCTACCTCCGCGCGGATCGCTCCGGGGCCGTCGCCGGTGGCGCCGAGGCCCTCGGCCTCCGCGCCCACGAGGATGGCGATCTTGCCCAGGTGCTCGTTCCTGTACATCGACTGGTGCGCCTCGGCGACCCCGTCGAAGCTCATCGTCTTCCACAGCACAGGACGGATCTTGCCGGATTCGATCAGCTCGTTCGCCCTCGTCGCCTCGTAGGCGTTGGCGAAGTGGCTGCCGATGATCTGCTTCTGGCGCATCCAGAGGTAGCGGACGTCGAAGTCGAGCTGGTGGCCCGAGGTCGCGCCGCAGATCACGACCTTGCCGAACGGCTTGACGGTCAGCACCGACGTCGGGAACGTCGCGCGGCCGACGTGCTCGAAGACGACGTCGGGCGGCGCGCCGAGCAGCTCCCTGACGTGCTTTGCGAAGCGGCGCGACTCCTTCGCGCGCGCGGCCTCCTGGTCGGGCGACTCGTCGCCGCGCCGCATCATCCCGGCGAACTCGCTGCGGTCGATCACCGCGCGGGCGCCGAGCGCCCTGCACAGCTCGCCCTTCTGCGGCGAGGAGACGACGCCCACGCTGTCCGCGCCGGCGAGCCTGCAGAGCTGCGTCGCGAACACGCCCAGGCCGCCGGCGGCGCCCCAGATCAGCACGCGGTCGCCGGCCTGGATGCGGGCCTGGTCGACCAGCATCCGGTAGGCCGTGAAGTACGTCAGGCCGTAGGCCGCCGCCTCCTCCCACGCGAGCTGCGCGGGCTTCGGAAGGCACTGCTGCGCCTGGACCTTGCAGAACTGGGCGAACGAGCCCCATGAGGTCTCGTAACCCCAGATCTTCTGCGACGGCGCGGCCAGCGGGTCGAGCCCGTGCACCTCGACGTCCTCGTAGGAGGCCTGGTTGCAGTGCAGCACCACCTCGTCGCCCGGCTTCCAGCGTGTCACGCCCTCGCCGACCTTCCACACGATCCCGGACGCGTCCGAGCCGCCGATGTGGTGGTCCTCCTCGTGGTAGCGGAACACGGACACAGGCTTGCCGAGCGCTGCCCAGACGTTGTTGAAGTTCACGCCCGCCGCCATCACGCGCACGACGACCTCGAAGGCGCCCGGCTCCGGCACCTCGATCTCCTCCAGCTGGAAAGCCTCCAGCGGCTCGCCCTGACGTTCCTCGCGGATCACCCACGCGGCCATCGTGGCGGGCAGCTCGCCCGGCTCGACCTCGAGGTGCGCGACTCGGCTGGTGTCGACGGCCATCGCGCGATCCTAGACCCACGCCGCGACGGCCGGCGCCGCTCGCGCCCATTGACGCGCGCCTGCCGCGCCGCAGATACTCGGTCGACCGCAGTCGGCCCAGAGGAGACCACACATGGATGTGCCCATCCGCGCCCTTGCCCTCGCCGCGGTGGCCGCGCTCGCCGCGAGCGCGCCCGCAGCGGCGCAGGACGCCGACCTGCCCTTGGAGGTGCGCGGCGTCCGAGCCGCGAACGCCGCGTCCGGTGGCGTCACCATCACCTTCACCTCCAGCGCCGCGAAGCTGTACCGGCGGGTCGCCGGGCGGCGCACGATCGTGACCTGCCAGGCCCTCGTACCGGCGGGTGCGCTGTTGCTGCCGCTGGACCGCGCCGGCGAGCTGATCAGCGACAAGGCCGCCCCCAGCACCAGGCGGCCGCTGCGCATCCGCGGGGCCGGCGAGGCGCGCTACGACGTCTGCAAGCTCACGGTCCTGCGCTCCCGCCGCGGCCGGCTCCGGACGGTGCTGTCGCTCTCGGTGCCGCTCACCCAGCCCGGCGCCGCCTACCTGCAGGCGAAGCGTATCGGCGACCGAATGGTCGCCGCCTTGATCTTCACCGCGTCGCTGGGGCGGGGTGGGGCCTACCCGGCCGCGGAGGCCGTGGCCCAGGTGGTGCCGGGGCTCGCGGTGCTCGCGGCGCCGGGCGACTCGCCGCCGGCCGGTCGCGTCGGGCTCTACTCCGACGGCATGCGGCACGTGACCGTCGTGGGGCTCACGACCGCCGGCGTGCGGTTGTTCATAGATGCAAACGCGGGCGCGCTGACCAGCAACGTTGCGGAGGTCGTCCTGGGCCGCCGCTAGGATGCCGCGCCGGTGAAAGCAAGGCTCATCGCCTCGGCGCTCGTGTTCGCTGCCTTCGTCGTCGGCGCACCGCCGGCGTATGCCGCGACCTGCGATCCGATCGGCGGCGGCCAGTGCCTGCTGCCGTTCCCCAACGACCACTTCACCAAGCGCGACGCGGGCACCCCGACCGGGCGGCGGCTCGCGCTGCCGCGCGATGCCATGCCGGCCAACAAGGACGGCGTGAGGATCGATCCGCGCGAGTGGAACCGCGCGGACGGCTTCAGCCCCGGCCAGCAGATCACCGTCCGCATCCCGGGGCTCGACGTCGGGCGCAGCCGGATCGCGCCGATCACGGACATCGGGCGCAGCCTCGCGCGGCGCCAGCCGGTCGCGCTGATCGACGCGCGCACGGGCAGGCGGCAGCCGTTCTGGGCCGAGCTGGACGCCGACTCGCGGGCGTTGCTGATCCGCCCGGCGCGCAACCTCGCCGCGGGTCGCCGGTACGTCGTCGCGCTGCGCCGCCTGAAGACAGCGGGCGGCCGGCCGATCGCGCCGAAGTTCGCGTTCCGCGCTCTGCGCGACCGCCACGCGACCCGCTCGAAGGCGATCGAACGGCGTCGGCCGGCGATGCGGCGGGTGTTCCGAGCATTGGCGCGGGCGGGGGTCGCGCGCGGCGACCTCGTGCTGGCGTGGGATTTCACGGTGGCGAGCCGCCAGTCGACCACCGGGCCGATGCTGCACATGCGCGACGAGGCGTTCGCGGCGCTGGGCGACTCGAACCTCGCGGATCTGAAGCCGGAGGGCCGCTCGCCGACGTTCGCGATCACGCGCGACGAGCTGACGCCGCCCGGCGAGCCCGAGATCGCACGCATGGTCGAGGGCACGCTCACGGTGCCGTGCTACCTGGAGAACGCCGGCTGCGCGGTCGGCAAGGGCTTCGCCCGCGGCGCCGACGGGCTGCCGGAGCAGCGCGCGGGGAACACGTACGCGGCTTTCTTCCGCTGCGTGATCCCGCGCGACGTGCCGGCCGGCGGCGGCCGCGCGCTGCTCTACGGGCACGGGCTGCTCGGCAGCCCGCTCGACTCGCGCGACTCGGCGCAGGCGCAGTTGAAGACGCTCGCGCACCAGCAGGGCTTCACGGTCTGCGGCACGTACTGGAGCGGGCTCTCGGCCGCCAACAACGGCGAGGACACCGCACAGGCGGCCGCCGCGATCCAGGACCTGTCGAAGTTCGGCGCGATCACCGATCGGCTCCAGCAGGGGATGCTGAACATGCTGTTCCTCGGCCGCGCGATGGTGGCGGCGGACGGCCTGCGCTCTCATCCGGCGTTCGCGGGCGCGTTCGACGCCACTCAGCGACTGTTCTACGACAGCAACTCGCTGGGCGGGATCGAGGGCGGCGCGCTGACCGCGGTCGCGCCGGACTTCGACCGCGCGGTGCTCGGCGTGCCCGGCATGAACTACTCGACGATGCTGCAGCGGTCGGTCGACTTCGCGCCGTTCCGGAGTTTGCTGGAGGCCGCGTACGCCAGGCCGCTCGACCGCGCGGTGATCTACTCGCTGCTGTCGAACCTGTGGGACCGCGGCGAGGCGAGCGGCTACGCGCAGTACATGACTCGCCGGCCGCTGCCGGACACGCCGCCGCACGAGGTGCTGCTGCACGTCGCGCTCGGCGACCATCAGGTCGCGCCGGTGACCGCCGACGTGATGGCGCGGACGATCGGGGCGAACGTCTGGAACAAGCTCGACCCGGGCCGCTCGACCGACGAGGAGCCGTTCTTCGGGATCCCGGCGCTGACGCGCTTCCCGTTCAGTGGCTCCGCGCTGGTCGTGTTCGACTCCGGCCCGGTGACGCCGGCGAACCCGCAGGGCACGCCGCTCCCGCCGACGAGCAACGTGCCGCCGACCGAGGGGACGGACCCGCACGAGTTCCCGCGCCGGACGCAGGAGGCGCGCACGATGAAGGACCAGTTCCTTCGGGTTGGCGGGCGTTTGCAGACGCCGCCGTGCGGCGGGGGCGTGTGTCGGTCGAACGGGTGGACGGGGCCTTAGCGGCGTGTGCGCCGGCGCTTTTGCTGGGCGCCGGCGCCGGTGAACTGCGGGCATTTAAGGGAGCGGGTTCGGCGTGCGCGTAGGACACAGGACGGGTCGTCGCACCAGCGGGCCCTGGCCGTCTGCCAACTCGCGGGGGTCGATGCTCTGTTGCGTCTCGTGGTCGAATAGCGACCTCGAGACGCAACAGAGCACATCGGCGGGGCCGCACCGCCCAGATGAGCGCCCCGGCGGCACTCTGTTGCGCCTTGACCGCGCATACCGCGGTCAAGGCGCAACAAAGCACGCTTGGCTCGCAGTGGCGTGCCAGATGAGCGCCGAGGCACTCCGCGCTCCCCTTCAATGCCAGCCGTACACCAACGCTGGCGCCCGATGCGGCGATGGCGCAAGAGCGCCTACGCCGGCGCCGAGTCGGGCGATGGCTGCAAGAGCGCCTACGCCGGCGCCGAATCGCGCGATCGCGCAAGCACGCCGGACGCCGGCGCCAATCGGGCGCCGGCGCAAGCACGCCGGACGCCGGCGCCAATCGGGCGCCGGCGCCAGACTCCGGACGCCGGCGCGCACATGCAGCGCCGGCGCGAAAACGGCTAGGCCGTCGCCAACTCGGCGTCGGCCTCGGCCTCGGCCGACGGCTGGGGAGCCCCCGCCGGCCGGCTGGGGGAGATGAGGAACCAGGCCGCGACCGCGGCGATCGCCACCGCGACCGCGCTGATCGTCAGGCCGGTGCCGAGCGCGTCGACGAACGCCGACTGCGTCGCGGTCACGACCTCGCGCGGAGCGCCCTGGACGGCGGCGCCGGAGCCGAGCCCGTCGACGAGCGCGTCACGTGCTCCGCCCGAGACCTGCGGCAGCGACTGCTCGAGATCGTGGCGCCCGACCACGGCGACGAGCGCGCCTAGGCCGGCGACGCCGAACGTGCCGCCGACCATGCGGAACGTCGACAGTGTGCCGGAAGCCACGCCCGCCTTGGTGCGGTCGACGGCGTTCATCGCGGCCATGCTCATCGGCGACATCACGAGACCGATGCCGAGGCCCATCAGCACGAACGCACCGACGAGGAAGCTGTAACTCGTGTCGACGCCGATGCGCGACTGCCAGGCGAGCGCGACCGCGGTGATCAGCAGCCCGGAGACCATCAGGGGACGCGGGCCGAAGCGGTCCGCCAGCCGGCCGGCGATCGGACCGGCGAAGATGATCACGACCGTCGAGGGGAGGAAGCGGACCCCGGCCTCCAGCGGCGAGAAGCCGAGGATGTTCTGCATGTAGAGCGCCAGGAAGAAGAACATCGCCAGCATCCCGAACGAGACCATGAACGCGACGAGGTTGGCCCCGAGGAACTGCTTGGAGCGCAGCGCCTCGAAGTCGACGATCGGCGCTTTCGCGCGCCGCTCGATCGCCATGAACGCCGCGAACGCGCCGACGCTGAGCGCGAGCAGGCCGAGGATGCCGGGCGAGCCCCAGCCCCACGAGTTGCCCTCGACCAGCGCGAACACGAGCGAGGTCAGGGCGACGGTCATCGCCGCGATGCCGGGGATGTCGACGCTGCGGCCGACGGTCTCGTCGCGCGACTCGTGCGCGGCGAACAGCGTCACCACGACCGCGCCGACCGCCACCGGGAGATTGATGAAGAAGATCGCGCGCCAGGACACGTCCTGGGTCAGCCAGCCGCCGAGCAGCGGGCCGGCCGCGAGCGCGATCGCGGACACGCCCGCCCAGGTGCCGATCGCCTTGCCGCGCTCCTCCGGCGGGAACGCATTGGAGATGATCGACAGCGTGGCGGGCATCATGAACGCCGCCCCGATGCCCTGGACGGCCCGCCAGCCCACGAGCCAGCTGTCGGAAGGAGAGAAGCCGATCGTGGCGGAGGCGAGCGCGAAGACGACGACGCCGAACAGGAACATGCGGCGGCGTCCGAAGATGTCGCCCAGGCGTCCACCGGTGACGAGCAGCACGGCGAACGTGAGCGTGTAGGCGTTGACGGTCCACTCGAGCGACGAGAGCGACGCCCCGAAGTCCTTCTGGATCGACGGCAGCGCGACGTTCACCGCCGTGTTGTCGAGCATGATCATGAACAGCGCGAAGCACATGGCGCCGAGCGTCCACCAACGGCGGTTGTGCTCGGACAGTCTGAGCCGGTGGGTCATGGGGAGGTGATCCTTTCGGCGATGGGGAGGAGAGCGGCGTGCAGCGCGGTGCGCTCCGCGTCGGAAAGTTCGGCGGCGAACGCGACGAGCGCGTGCTCGCGCGCGGCGGTCACCCGGTCGAGCACGTCTCGCCCAGCGGGGAGCAGGGCGATCTGCTTCGAGCGCCGGTCGGTGTCGTCCTCGCGCCGCGCGACCATTCCGCGCTGCACGAGCCCGTCGACCGAGCGCGACATCGCGGGGACCGACATCGACAGGCGGGCCGAAATGTCCTTCACGGTCATCTCGTCGTGCTCCTGGAGCAGGAACAGCGCCTTCAGCTGGGTGAACGCCAGGCCGACCTCGCCGAGCACGCGGAACATGTCGGGGGATGCGGTCCGGTTGACGTAGGTGCTCAGCTTGTTGAGCAGGTCTGCCAGTTGTTGCGGAGATGCAACCGTTGCTTGCACGCATGCAAGTAAAGCACATTCCCGGCGCCCGGCGCGGTACGGCTACCCGGCGTGGTGAGACTTGCAATCGAGCACAACAACTGCGACTCGACCGCGGTCTGTCGCCTGTGCGCGATTGCAAGATCTGACCCCCAGTCGCTATCGTTCTGCAAGTGACTGATCTGATGCTTCCCGACGAGACCGAGGCGCTGGACGCCTACTCGCGCGTCGTGACCACCGTGGCGGAGTCCGTCTCGCCCTCGGTGGCGAACCTGCGGCTGACCCGGGGCGGCCGGCCGGTCGGTGCCGGCTCGGGCGTCGTCATCACGCCGGACGGGTTCCTGCTGACGTCCGCGCACGTCGTCGAGGGCGGACGCGGCGGGCGCGTGCGCGGCTCGTTCACCGACGGCCGCGAGCTGACCCTGAGGATGGTCGGCGCCGATCCGTTGTCAGACCTCGCCGTGCTGCGCGCCGACGAGCCGGCGCCGCCCCCGGCGCCGCTCGGCGACGCCGCCGCGCTGCGCGTCGGGCAGCTCGTCGTCGCGATCGGCAACCCGCACGGCTTCGCGAGCTCCGTGACCGCAGGCGTCGTCTCGGCGCTGGGCCGCTCGCTTCCCACGCGGGCGGGGCGGACGGTGCGCGTCGTCGACGACGTGATCCAGACCGACGCCGCGCTCAACCCGGGCAACTCCGGCGGCGCGCTCGTCGACGGCCGGGGACGCGTGGTCGGCATCAACACCGCGGTCGCCGGGATCGGCCTCGGTCTCGCGGTGCCGGTGAACGAGACGACGCGCCAGGTCGTCGGCGCGCTGATGCGCGACGGGCGCGTGCGCCGCGCGTGGATCGGGATCGCCGGCGGAGCCCGGCCGCTGCCGCCCGCGTTGGCCGTGGCGCTGGGCCGCGCGCGCGGGCTCGAGGTGGTCGACGTGATCGCCGACTCGCCCGCCGACCGCGCGGGCGTTCGCCCGGAGGACCTGGTGGTGGGCGTCGACGGCGAGCCGGTCGGCGGCGTCAACGACCTGCAGCGGCTGCTGACCGCCGACACGATCGACAAGCCGGTCGAGCTGGAGGTCTACCGCGGCGGCACCGAGCGCCGGCTGGCGCTGGTGCCGCGGGAGCTGGCTACGCGCTAGCCGAACTGCGGGCCGCTCAGCTGCCCGCGGAACGACGCGATCTCGGTGACCGCGGCCGCGACGTACGCCGCCTCGGCGATCGCCATCTCCTCGCGCAGGTCGGCCTGGTAGGCCGGGTGATCGGCGAGTCCGACGGCGACGGCGGCGGCGAGCTCCTCGCGCAAGTCGGCTAGGTGACTCCGAGCGTGTTCGAGGGAAGGGGACATGTTGGGCTCCGAGGGAGGGTGGGGAGGACGTTGGGCACTCTGCCAGTGCACGCTTAGTCAGACCATGAAGGTGGCATCAGAATTCCCTAAGGGCTGCCCGCCCTCCGAGGTACGGCTGCCCCTACGGGAGCAGCAGCTCGTTCTGCGCTGACGGGCGCGGGGCGCCGACGCGCACCGCGACGGTGCGGACCTTGCGGTCGTCGGTGCTGATCCGATGCTCGCCCTCGGGCACGTCGGCCTCGAGCGTGCCGGTCGCGCCGGGGCGGATCGGCGCGCTCGTCTGCGTGACCCCGGACCCGCCGCCGTCGGTCTCGATCGTCACGGCCTGAGCCGACGTCGTCTGGTTGGAGACGATCAGCCGGATCGGCCCGGCGCCGAACGACCGCGGCGAGACGTGGATGCGCCCGTCGGCGATCGCCGCGGTCACGTTGATCGAGGCCGCAGGGCGATCCCGGTTGGCGTGGTCATCACCGCAGCCCGCGACCCCCAGTGCCGCCGCGGCGCCCAGTGCACAGCGGATCCGCATGGTCGGCCGAACCCTACCCCGCGACGCCGCGGGATGCCGCGGATTCCCCTGCAACGGGACCTGCGTGCCGTCCGGGGCGAGAGGTATGACCCGCGGCCCATGTCAGTGCTGCTGCAATCGGCCGATCTGCTGACCCAGCCGCTCGCGACGGCGGAGTTCCTCGCGGTCGACACCGAGACGAACGGCCTCGCGCGCGAGCGCTGCGAGCTGACCGAGGTGGGCGCGGTGCTGGTCGGCGGCGGCGAGCTGCACGACCGCTGGTCCTCGCTCGTCGGGGTCGCGTCGCCGCTCTCGCCTGGGATCCAGCGGTTCACCGGGATCTCGCAGGCGATGGTCGACGAGGCGCCGGCGCCCGAGGCGGTGCTGCCCGAGCTCGGCCGGCTGCTGCGCGGCCGCGTGCTGGTGGCGCACTCGGCGCGCTTCGACCTCGGCGTGCTGCGCTCGGCGTTCGCGCGCGCCGCGCTCGACTGGCCGGAGCCGCCCGTTCTGTGCACGGTCGCGATGGCGCGCCGGTTCGCGCCGCTGCAGCGCCGCCGCGGCCTCGCGGCGCTGGCCGACGCGCTGGGGATCGACGTGGAGATGACGCACCGCGCGCTGCCGGACGCCGAGACGTGCGCGCGCGTGTTCTGCGCGCTGTTCGGGCGCCTGACCGCGCACGCCGCGTCGATCGCCGACGCGGTCGCGCTGCTCGGGCCCAAGCGCGGCGGCCGCACGCGCCGGCCGCGCGCCGGCGCCCGTCGCCGGCCGCCCGACGAGCGGCCGGACTTCTCGGCGCTCCCGCGCGACCCCGGCGTGTACGTGTTCCGCGACGCCGACGGCCATCCGCTCTACGTCGGCAAGTCGGTCTGCCTGCGCACGCGGGCGCGCGCGCACTTCACTACGCCGGCGGCGTGGACGGGGGAGGCCGAGCACGTCGACTACCAGGCGACGCAGTCCGAGCTGGGCGCGCTGCTGCTCGAGGACCGGCTGATCAAGACGCTGCGCCCGCCGGGCAACAAGCGCGGCAAGCGCAGCCCCGACGGCTACGTGTACCTGCGCTGCCGGCTCGACATCGCGTTCCCGATCCTCGAGGTCGCGCCCGAGCCCGCCCGCGGACACGCGGTCACGGTCGGCCCGGTGCGCGGGCGCGCCGCCGCCGCCGAGCTGGTCGAGCAGCTCAACTCCCTGTTCGGGCTGCGCCATTGCGGCCGCAAGCTGCCGCGCCGCGACCATCCGAGCGCTTACGGGCAGATGGGCCGCTGCCTCTCGCCCTGCCTCGGCGACCTCGATCCCAACCTCTACCGCGAGCGGCTCGACCAGGCGCTGCGGCTGTTCGTCGACCGGCGCGACGGCGGCGCGGCGCTGCTCGCCCACCTCGACGCCCAGCGCGGCGCGGCGGTCGAGCAGCGCAACTTCGAGCGCGCCGCGTGGCTGCAGCGGCGGCGCGAGCGGCTGGAGGGCCTGCTGCGCCGGCTGGGCGGCCTGCTGCGCGCGACGCACGCCGGCGCGCGCTTGGTGCTCGCGCCCCATCCGTCTCGGCGCGCGCGCTTCGACGCGTTCTGGATCGCGGGCGGACGCGTCGTGGACTGGGGTGCGCTGCCGGGCGACCCCGACGAGCTGAGCGCACGAACCGCGGCTGCGCTGCGCGCCGCGCCGCGGCCGGAGCTGGGTGGCTGGCTGGCGCCCGACGAGGTGGCCGAGACGCGGCTGGTCGGCGCCTGGGTGGCGGCGCACGATCCGCCGGCGCTGGAGCTCGACGAGCGTGCGCTTGACGACGGACGCCTCGTGCCCTGGGTGCGCACCGTAGAGTCCCGCGCATGATCGAGGGGATCCACCATGTCCAGGTGGCCGCGCCGCCGGGATCCGAGGCCGAGGCGCGCCGCTTCTTCACCGGCGTGCTCGGGCTGGAGGAGCTGCCGAAGCCCGAGCCGCTCGCGGCGCGCGGCGGCGCCTGGTTCTCGTGCGGCGACGTGCAGCTGCACGTCGGCATCGCCGACGACTTCACGCCGGCGATGAAGGCGCACCCGGCGTTCGCGGTCGACGGCGCCGAGCGGCTCACCGCGCTCGCCGCGCGGCTCGGCGGCGCCGGCGTGGAGGTCGTCTGGGACCAGGCCGCGCCGGGGACGTCGCGCTTCTACGCGAGCGACCCGTGGGGCAACCGGCTCGAGTTCACGACCGGCTGAGCCCCGGGCCTACTGGCGCGGGTGCGACCCGCGGTAGGCCATCACGTTGAGGATGCCGAGCCGGTCGCCCTTGCGCCGCGGAGGCGGCTCGCCGTGCAGGACCGGCTTGGCCATGCTGAGCGCCACGACGTGCGTCACCGGCAGGTCGCACATGCGACCGATCCGGTACGGGACGTCCGAGCGCAGCCAGCGCGACGTCTGGCCCGGCAGCGTCGAGACGATCACCTCGTCGAACGCGCCGGGGTTCCACAGCTCGCGGACGGCCTGCACGGGGTCGGCGTCGCCGATCACGCCCTCCACCTTCAGTCCGGCCGTGCGCCACCGCTCGAGCGCCTCGTTCATGCGCGGCTGCATGGCGGCGGGGTCGGGGCCGTTCGCCGGCATCACGAGCGTGAAGTCCACCGGCACGGCGGCGCGCCGCACGCGCTCCTCCAGCGCGGACATCAGGTCGTCCGAGGTCGCGGTGACGGTGGCGACGACGACGACATGCGCGGCCATGCCGGGAGCTTACCCCTCGAACGGGAGGTCGACGACCTCCGCGCGCACGTCGCCCGCGCCGACCGCGAGCGCGGCGCCGGGCTGCGCCTCGCGGCGCACCAGCGCGAGCGCGATCGGGCCGAAGCGCGGCGACTCGACGACGGTGCCGAGGCGCCCGACCTCCTTCTCGCCCAGGCGCAGCGCGTCGCCCGGATCGGCGGCGCCCGTCAGCCGCAGCCCGCGCAGATGGCGGTTCGGCTTGCCGCGGAAGTGCAGCCGCGCGACCGTCTCCTGGCCGACGTAGCAGCCCTTCTCGAACGACACGGCGCGCTCGTTGAGACCTGCCTCCTGCGGGATCACGGTGTCGTCGAGGTCGGCGCCGTAGCGCGGGCGGCCGGTCTCGACGCGGCGGACCTCGGCCGCGGCCTCGGTGGCGGGAACGGCTCCGGCGGCGATCAGCGCGGCGGCGACCGGCTCGGTGTCCTCCGCGTCGCACAGCACGTCGACGCCGAGGTCGGTGGCGATCAGCCGCACGGCCGCGCCGCCGATCCGGCCGGCGCGGTGGGCGTGCTCGGCCTCCGGCAGGCCGTCCGCGCCGGCGACGCGGCGGGCGTCGGGGCCGATCACCGACAGCAGCCCGCGCTCGAGCGTGCGCTTGTGCAGCTCGACGTCGCGGCCGAGCTTGTAGCGGCGGATCATGTTGAACAGCTCCTGCAGCACGACGCGCTCGCAATCGAGCAGCAGCTCGTCGCCGGCCTCGAGGATCCGCAGGTCGCCGAGCATCTTGCCCTTGTGCGTGAGGAACGCGGCGTAGCAGCCGTCGCCGGGCTCGAGCCGCTCGAGATCGTTGGTCACCTGGCCCTGCAGGAAGTCCTTGGCCTCGGCCCCCGTCAGCGCCAGCTTGCCGCGCTCGGAACGGTCGACGACCGCGCACCCCTCGGTCATCGCGCGATAGGAGTCGGTCGGGGCCAGCGTCACCATTCGGTTTCATCGTAGAACCGACGCGACCTGAGCAGCCGCCGCTCGACCTCGCGCTGGAGCTCCTCGACCACGACCATCGAGGGCACGCCCGCGGAGAGCGCCTCGCGCACGACCCCGCACTCCTCGCGGCCGTCGAGCTGCTCGAGCAGGTCGAGCAGCCCGTCGAGGCTCAACCCGCGGGCGGGAGCGAGCGGGTCGTCGGGGTCAGGTGTGGGCGGCTGGTCGGCCATGACCGCTAGATTGCGAACACATCATGGCGCTCGCCGACGACTTCCAGCGGATCATCGACTCGCTCCCGTCCGACTGGACCGACCTCGAGTTCGACCTGCGGGTGGACGAGTCGCGCTACATCGACGCAGCGACGCTCCTCGCGCAGGTCAACGCGCAGCCGTATTCACATCACGACTGGCACTGGCGGATCCTCGTCGCGCACCAGTTCGGGCACGCCGCCGCCGAGCCCGCCACCCACGGCACGCTCAAGCTGCTCGACGACGCGGGGATCCGCGGCGAGCTCGTGCTGCGCGAGCTGCGCACCGGGCGCGTGGAGACCGTGCAGATGTGGGGCCGGCCCGAGTCCGTGCGCCAGGAGTTCCGCCGCATCCGCGCCCAGTGATGCCGCGCGTCGTCGCCGTCTTCGACGACCTGCTGCTCGGCTCGAACGTGCTCGGCATGCTGACCGCGGGCGGGCACGAGGCGCGGCTGGATGCGAGCCCTGAGCGGGCCGACGCCGACGTGCTCGTCGTCGACCTCGGCAGCGAAGGGATCGACGGCGTCGCACTGATCGAGCGGCTGCGGGCGGCCGGCGAGCTGGAGGGGACGGCGACGCTCGGCGTCTACTCGCACGTGCACCACGACGTCAAACTGCGCGCCGAGGCGGCCGGCTTCGACCTCGTCGTGCCGCGCTCGCGGATGATGCGCGAGGGCGCCGCGCTGGTGGACCGGCTCGCCGGCTAGTTCGCCGGCAGCGGGCCTACGAGCGACGTGTCGAACGCGCGCTCCACATCGGGCGGGTCGTCCAGGATCCCGAAGCGCACGTCCCAGCGCGCCCAGGCCCGCAGCACTTCCGGACGCAGCTCCCCGAATACGCGGGCGCCGGCGGTGAACGCCTCGTCGACGGCGTCGAGCTCCGCTGTCAGCGCCGCCTCGTCGAGCCGAGGCTCCGCCTCGCGCATCGCCGCGACCGCGCTCTCCGGATCGCGCTGCGCCTCGGCGTAGCCGAGCTGCAGCGCGCGGATCGTGGCGCGCACCGTCGGCGCCTCGTCCTCCAGCGTCGCGCGCGTCACGCACAGCACCAGCTCCGGGTACGGCGGCGCGCCGTAGTCGTCGACGCGGAACTCCTGCATCGTGGGCCGCTCGCGCTTCAAGGCGACACCCTCGGCGTTCCAGAACGCCGTCGCGCCGGCGACGCGCCCCGCGAGCAGCGCCTTGACCGCCTGGAAGCCGATCGTCGTCTTGCGCACCTGCTCCGGGTCGCCGCCGTCGCCGGCCACGATCGAGGCGAGCACCGCGTCGTCGGACGGGAGCCCGGTGACGCCGGCCCGCTCCCCCTCGAGGTCGCGCGGCGAGCGGATCGACGGCTGCGCGAGCACCGCGGCCAGCGGCCGTTGCACGAACGCCATCACGCCGACGATGTCGTGTCCCTGCTCGCGCGCGATGCCGAGATCGTGGATGTCGAGGATCGCCATGTCGGCGCGGCCGGCTTCGAGCTGGCGGAGCGCGTCGGTCGACTGGCCCGGGGCGCGGATCTTCAGCTCGACCCCCTCGGCCTCGTCGTACGCGCGCGCCGTGGCGAGGTACAGGCCGGCGTGCACGGCGTTGGGGGTGAAGTCGAGCAGCAGCGTGGCTTCCTTGCCGGGCCGGTCCTCCCCCGTGGTCGACCCGCAGCCGGCGATGGCGAGGGCGAGGAGGACGGCGATGGCGGCGCGCACGGCGATCCAGGCTAGATGAGCGACGGGAACAATCGCCGCACTGCCGTCGTCAGGAGTGCATGTCAAGGATGATCGTGCTAGGCGGCGGCGTGTGCGGGCTCGCCGCCGGAATGATGCTGGCCCGCGACGGCCACGACGTGACGCTGCTCGAGCGCGACCCGGCGCCGGCGCCCGAGACGAGCGAGTCTGCGTGGGGATGGGAGCGCGGCGGCGTCCCGCATTTCCAGCAGCCCCACGGCCTCCAGCCGCTCGCCCGCCAGGTGCTCGACGACGAGCTGCCGGGCCTCCGGGACGCGATGGTCGCCGCGGGCGCGCAGCTTGCGAGCCCGCTCGACTTCATGCCGCCGATGATTGCGGACCGCGCCCGTCGGCCTGGCGACGAGCGGTTCGTGTCGCTGAACGTGCGGCGACCGGTGATGGAGCAGGTCGTCGCTCGGGCCGCCGAGGAGCAGCCCGGGCTGACCGTCCGTCGCGGCACGGCGGTCGCCGGCCTGCTCACGCGTGGCATGAACGGGTCGTCGCACGTGACCGGCGTGCGCACCGACGCGGGCGACGAGCTGCTCGCGGACCTCGTGATCGACGCGATGGGCCGCGGCTCGCGGCTGCCGCGGCTGCTCGCGGACGCGGGCCTCGAGCCCGGCGCCGAGGAGGTCGAGGACGCCCGCTTCATCTACTACACGCGCTACTTCCGCTCGGCCACGCAGCCGGAACCGCGCGCGCCGCGGCTGACGGCGGTCGGCTCGTTCTCGATCGCGACCCTGCCCGGCGACAACGACACCTGGTCGGTCACGCTCTTCGTCGCCGCCGGCGACCGTCCGCTGAAGCGGCTGCGCGAGGCCGACGCGTTCACCGCACTGTTGCGGGCCTGCCCGCGCCACGCGCACTGGCTCGACGGCGAGCCGATCACGGGCATCCTGCCGATGGCCGGCGTCATGGACCGCGTCCGCGCGGCCGCGCCGCCGGCGACGGGCATCGTGAGCGTCGCCGACGCCTGGGCCTGCACGAACCCGACGCTCGGCCGCGGGATCGCGCTCGGGCTGGCGCACGCGGCGCTGCTGCGCGACGTCCTGCGCGCCGGGGTCGACGACCCGCGGGCGCTCGCCGAGGAGTGGCGCGAGCGGACCGAGCACCAGCTGGGGCCGTGGTATCGGGGCTGCCTGGCGTCCGACCGCGTGCGGGTGGCGGAGATGGACGCGCACCGGGCCGGCCGGGAGCCCGAGCCGCCGGGCGACAAGGCCGCCGTGCTGCGCTCCGCGCTGTTCGCCGCGATGCCGTACGACGCCGACGCCTACCGCGCCGGGATGGAGATCATCGGCTGCCTGGCGCACGCCGAGGACGTGCTCGCGCGTCCCGGCTTCGCCGACCACGTGGTCGCCATAGCGGGCGGGCTCGACGGCGCGCCGCCGATGGGGCCCGGGCGCGACGAGCTGCTGCGGTTGGTCGCGTAAAGCGCATCCGTAGACTCCGGCGCGAATGCGCCGCCGGGTCACGTTCTCGCGCAACGTCACGCTCTCGCTCTCGCGCACGTGCGTGTCGCACTGCAAGTACTGCGCGTTCGCGACGCACCAGCCGCATCTTCACGCGCCCGACGAGGTGGAGCGGCTGCTGGACGGCGCCGCGCGGCGCAACGTGAAGGAGCTGCTGGTGCTGACCGGGGACGATCCGGCGTATCACCCGGGCGTGCGCGAGCGGCTCGCGGAGCTCGGCTTCGCGGACTTCGTGGCGTACGTGGCGTGGTGCTGCGAGCGCGCGCTTGAACGCGGGCTGCTGCCGCACACCAACCTCGGAGCACTCGACCGCGACGAGCTCGCGCGGCTGCGCGAGGTGACCGCCAGCCAGGGGCTGATGATCGAGTCGCTGCGGCCCGACCTCGTCGCGCACCAGGCCTCCCCGACGAAGGATCCGGCGCTGCGGCTCGGCACGCTGCGGGCCGCCGAGGACCTGAACATCCCGTTCACGAGCGGCATCCTCGTCGGGATCGGCGAGTCCGAGGACGACCGGATGGCGGCGCTCGAGGCGCTCGCCGGCTTCGGGAACCTGCAGGAGGTGATCCTGCAGAACTTCGTCCCGCATCGCCGCTACTACGGCGAGGAGCCGGCGGAGATCGCGACCGACGCGGCCGAGTCGTACTGGCGCACGGGGCTGCACGACGGACCCGACGTCCCGGCGCCGGCGTGGGCGTCGCCGGTGACCGTCGACGACATGGAGCGGCTCGTGCGCGAGGCGCGGCGGCTGATGCCGGACGTCGGCATCCAGGTCCCGCCCAACCTGGCCGACTGGTGGCCGCGGCTGGTCGAGGCGGGGGCGACCGATCTCGGCGGGCTGAGCGCGAACGGCGACCACATCTCGCCGGAGCACCCGTTCCCGTCGCCGCACCAGGTGCGCAAGCGGCTCGCGGCGGACGGCGTCGCGCTGACCGAGCGGCTGTGCGTATACCCGCGCTTCATCGACCCCGAATGGCTCGCGCAGGGCGTGCTCGACGTGATCAAGGCGCGCTTCTGGAGCTTCATCCCGCGCCGCGGCTCGGGCCGCATCGACGGGCCGAAGGGCGCGCTGCGGCCGGACACGATCGCGCGGGCGCGCGCGGGCGCCGCGCTGGACGCGGACGAGCTGACCGCGCTGTTCGCCGAGACGCGCCCCGACGCGATCGAGGACATGCGCCAGGCCGCCGACGAGCTGCGCGCGGAGCTGGCCGGCGACACGGTCACGTTCGTCGTGAACCGCAACATCAACGTGTCCAACGTGTGCATCGTCGGCTGCGCGTTCTGCGGCTTCGGCCAGGGCCGCCGCTCGCCGGACGCCTACCAGCACGACGAGGACGAGCTGCGCCGCCGCGTACGCGAGGCGGTCGCCTACGGCGCGACCGAGATCTGCATGCAGTCCGGCATCCACCCGGAGTGGGACTTCGGCGACTACGAGCGCTGGCTGCGGATCGTCAAGGACGAGGCGCCCGACATCCACCTGCACGCGTACTCGCCGATGGAGATCGACGCGATGGCCGGCGACCGGCCGCTGGGCGAGGTGTTCGCGCGCCTGGCCGACGCGGGTCTGGGCTCGGTTCCGGGCACGGCCGCCGAGGTGCTCCACGACGGGGTGCGCGAGCGGATCAGCCCGAACAAGCTGCCGGTCGCGCGCTGGGTGGAGATCGTCGAGGCCGCGCACGCGTCCGGGCTGCGCTCGACCGTGACCGTCATGTTCGGGCACATCGAGGAGCCGCACGAGCTGGCCGAGCACATGCGCGTCGTGCGCGGGCTGCAGGAGCGCACCGGCGGGTTCACGGAGTTCGTGCCGTTGTCGTTCATCCCGTTCCACACGCTGCTCGGCCGGACACACGGGATCGAGGAGATCTCGCGCGAGGAGAACCTCAAGCACACCGCCGCGTTCCGGCTCGCGCTCGGGCGGACCGTGCCGAGCCTGCAGGCGAGCTGGGTGAAGATGGGGCTCGACGCGGCGACCGAGGCGCTGCGCTGGGGCGTCAACGATCTCGGCGGCACGCTGATGGAGGAGAGCATCAGCCGCCTCGCCGGCTCCTATCACGGCGTCAAGCTCGATCCCGAGGACCTGATCGGCGCCGCGCACCGCGCCGGGCGCCCCGCGGCCGAGCGCACCACGCTGTACGAGATCCGCCGCCGCCACCCGCTCGTCGCCGCTGCGGCGTGACGACTCAGCGCCGGCGCGCCAGCGCGCTGACGTAGGCGATGTGGCCGAAGAACGTGCCGGAGTCCATCCGGGCACGGCCCTCGGCCTTGAGCGCTGCCGCCAGCTCCGGCCGCACCGTCCCGCTCGCCAGCAGCGCATCGGCTCCGCGGTCGACGAGCGCGACGAAGTAGTCGGTGCCGGTCACCGACGTGTAGGCATGGCCCTCGAGCTGCACATCGTCGAACCCCGCCGCGGCGAGCAGCGGCACGATCCGCCGCATCAGCCACGGGTCGTGGACGAGCATGTCGAGCACCGCCTGCGCGCAGCCCTGCAGCGGATCGCCCGCCGCAAGCGCCATCGTCATCGTGGTGTAGTCGCCGTCGAACACCGCGAGCCGCCCGCCCGGGCGCAGGACTCGATGCGCCTCTGCGATAGCGCGCTCGCACTCGGGGACGTGACAGAGCGACGTGTGGAAGACGACGGCATCGAAGCTCTCGTCGGCGAAGTCCAGGTCACGCCCGTCGCCGACGACGAACTCGATCGCGTCGCCCGCCAGCTCGCGCGCCCGGTCGACGAACAGCGGCGACGGATCCACGCCGGTGACCTGCGTCACGCCGGGCAGCGTCGCCAGATAGCGGCTGATCGCGCCGGTGCCGCAGCCGACCTCCAGCAGCTCGCCTTGCGGTTGTAGCCGCGTCGCGTAGTCCTCCAGCATCGCGCGCTGCTGCGGGTCGGCGGCGCGGATCTCGAGCACATCGGCCAGCCGATTCTGCACTACCGCGTCGGCCTCGGCGATCGTCGCGTAGACGTCGGGCATGGTGAGTCCTCCTTTCTCCGAGGGACTCTCTCACGCCGCGGTGAATTCCCGCTTACCGCAGCAGCAGGTGGCTGTCGCCGAACTCGTGCCAGCGGTAGCGCAGCGCGACCGCCTCGGCGTAGGAGCGCTCCACGAGCGCGCGGCCGCCGAGCGCCTCGAGCAGCAGCAGGTGGCTGGCGTCGGGCTCGTGCCAGCCGGTGATCAGGCCGTCGACCGCGCGCACGCCGCGCTCCGGGGTGATCGTCAGTGACGTCCAGCCTGACGCGGCGGCGACCTCGCCGTGCGGCGCCGCCGCCGTCTCCAGCGCGCGGGTGACCGTGGTGCCCACCGCGATCACGCGGCCGCCGGAGCGGCGCGTCGCGTTCACGCGCGCCGCTGTCGCGGCGCCCACCTCGAAGCGCTCGGGATACGGCCGCTCGCCGCGCTCCTGCGAGCTCACACCGGTGTGGAGGAGGATCGGCGCGACGCCGATCCCGCGCGCGGCGAGCGCACGCAGGAGGCGCGGCGTGAACGGCCGCCCCGCGCTCGGCATCTCCGCGCTGCCGGGGACCGCGGCGAAGATCGTCTGGTGGTCGGCGAGCGGCCGCGGGCGCGGCTGGTGGGCGTAGCGGATCGGCCGGCCGTGGGCGGCGAGGAACTCGGGCAGCGGCGTGGGCAGGTCCAACGCGGCGATCCACAGCCGGCCGGGGGAGAGGTACGGCGCGACGAGCACGGCGCTCCCGCCGCCCGGCAGCGCGAGCCGTTCGCCGGCCCGCGCGCCGCGGAACCGCGCGGTGCCGCGCCGCAGCTCGACGACCCAGCGCACGCGCGTCCGGCGCTCCTCGTCGGGCGGTGGCGCCCCGCGCGACTCCTCGCCGCCGAACGGCTCGGGCGTCGACAGGTGGAACGTCAACGTCGAGCCGTCGGCGCGCCGCGCATCGAGCGCGGCGGGGATCGTCGCCGACTCGTTGACGACCAGCAGGTCACCCGGCTGCAGGTGATCCGGCAGCTCGCGGAAGCGTGCGTGCACGAGCGGCTCGCCGCCGCGAGCGACCATCAGCCGCACCGCGTCGCGCTCCAGCCCGCGCGCCTCGGGCGGCTCGGCCGCCTCCAGCGCGGGTGGGAGCGTGAACGCGGGCGCGATGCTCACGCGCGCGCCTCGGCCAGCGCCCGCGCCGCGTAGCGGCCGCTCGGCAGGTCGCCCTCGATCAGCTCGAGCAGGCCGGGCACGCTGGCCTCCGGCGGCGGGCGGTCGGAGACGTCCTCACCCGGAAACGCGTCCTGCTGCATGCGCGTGTTCATGTCGCCCGGATCGACCGCGTACACCCGCAGCCGCAGGGTGCTCGGCGGCGAGCACCGCGCTGAGCTGCTCCAGCGCGGCCTTCGACGAGCCGTACCCGCCCCAGCCCTCGTACGCCTCGACGGCCGCGTCCGACGTCAGGTTGACGATCCGCGCCCCCTCGGCCAGCTGCGGCAGGGCGAGCTGCGCGAGCGCCAGGGGAGCCAGCACGTTCACGCGGTAGACCTGCTCGAGCCGGTCGAGGGGGTAGTCCGCCAGCGGCGGAAGCGGAGAGGGACCGAGCGACGACGCGTTGTTCACGAGCAGATCGATCGACCGGCCGGCGGCCTCGAGCAGCGCCGGCCGGTGCCGCGGATCGGCGACGTCGCCGGCGATCGCGACCACCTCGGTACGCCCGCGCAGCCGCGCGGCGGCACGCTCCAGCGCGACGCCGTCGCGTGCGTCGATCACGAGCCGCCAGCCACGGTCGGCGAGTGCGTCGGCGAGGGCGAGGCCGAGACCGCGCGAGGCCCCGGTGACGATTGCGGTTGGCATGCAGGCGACGCTACGTCGAGCGCCGCCCGCTTCCCATCGTCAATTGGACCTAGGACCGCTGCGTCTACACGGTCTTGACGACCAGCACCGAGCAGGACGCGCGGTGGGTCACGGTGTTCGGCACGCTGCCGAGCAGTCGCCGGTGCATCCCCTTGTTGCCGACCACCAGCAGGTCAGCGTTGTGCTGCTCGGCGAGCGCGACGATCACGTCGCCCGGGTCGCCCTCGGACATCGCCGAGGAGCAGGTGAGCCCTTGCCCGGCCGCGGCCTCCTCGGCGTCGGCCAGGACCCGCTCGGCGTGCGTGGCCGAGCTCGACGCCCAAGCCGCGCCGTCCCCCGGATCGACCGTGTACGCGGTGAGTATCACGACCGCCGCGCCGAAGCGCCCAGCGAGGTCGAACGCGGACTCCACGGCGCGCTGGGCGGTGTCGGAGCCGTCCGTGGCCACGGCGATCGTCGAGAGCATGGCCCGAGTATCTGCGACCGCGGCGAGCGCGGCAAGCTCAGATGCTCGCCCGATCCGCGCCGCGGTGCACCCGGACCGAGCGCTCGACGAGCTCGCGCAGCACGTCGAGGTCGACGTCGGCGAGCCGCTTCAGGTACAGACAGCCCTTGCCCGTCTTGTGCGGTCCCAGCCTTTCCACCAGCTTTCCGTGCCGGTCCTCGAAGCCGCCGATCAGATAGATCACGAGGTTCGCCTTGCGGGGCGAGAACCCGGCCAGCGCCGCCGTTCCCTCGCGCCCGCTCTCGTAGCGGTAGTCGTAGGAGCCGAAGCCCACGATGCTCGGCCCCCACAGCACCGGCGGCTCGCCGGTTATCTCGGTCATCAGGGCGCACAGCGTCCGCGCGTCCGCGCGCCGCTCCTCGTTGGGCACGGCGGCCAGAAACGCCTCGACGTCGGCGCCGGTGGGCCGGGTCACGCGGTCGCCTCGATCGCCCGCATCTCCTCGTCCGACAGCGGTCCCGCCGCCTCCGCGGCGAGGCACTCCTCGAGCTCGGCGCGGTTCTTGACGCCGAGCACGACGGTGGCGAGCTCGGGCATCGAGAGCGCGTAGCGGTGGGCGAGCAGCGCCGCGGATTCGCCGCGCTCGGCGGCCAGGCGCCGGAACCCGGCGGCGGCCGCGTAGTCGCGGGCCGCAGGGTGGTCGGGCTCGACCTCGCGGTCGAGCGCGTCGGCCAGCGAGCCCGCGGCGACGGCGCGGATGCCGATCAGCGGCACGCCCGCCTCGACCGCCGCCGCACGCACGCCGGGGTTGTCCGGCTCCGCCTCGTCGCCGAACAGCCACATGTCGCCGGTCATGTCGAGCGCGTTGGCGATGCACTGCATCGCGTCGGGCCGCACGTCGTCGGAGAGCACGTCGAACAGCGGGCGGGGATGGCCCGCGCCGGTCAGGCCCCAGCCGCCGATCGTGCCCTGCTGCGCCAACCGTTCGAGCACCGGGCGGACGACTTCGCGGAACGGTGTGACGCTGATGAGCCGCGGGGCGGTCGGCCCCTCGTCGGGCTGGAGCTGCGCGTGGAGCAGCAGCAGGTCGATGTGGTCGACGCGGAGCCGCTCCATGCTGGCTCGCAGGCTGTCCTCGATCTCGCGCTCGACGACCGCGGGATCGTCGCCGGCCGGATGCACCTTGGTCGCGATCAGCACGCCTTCGGGGACAGAGCCGCCGAGCGCCTCGCCGACGACGAGCTCGGCCTCGCCCGGGCCGTAGGTCGGCGCGACGTCGATCAACGTGATGCCGGCGTCGATCGCCGCCCGGACCGTCGCGACCGCCTCGGCGCGGTCGACCGCGCCCCACACGTTGCCGATCCCGCCGCCGCCGAGCGTCAGCGCGCTCACCTGTCCCAGCCGGCCGAACTCCCTCATGCGCATGCGATCACTCCTCTCCCAGCCCCTCGCGCACCGCGTACAGCGCTGCCTGCGTGCGGTCGCTGAGATCGAGCTTGGACAGCACGTGCCCGACGTGCGTCTTGACGGTCTTCTCGGCCACGCCGAGCTCGAGCGCGATCCGCTTGTTCGAATGCCCGCGCGCGATCAGCCGCAGCACCTCGAGCTCGCGCGGCGTGAGCAGGTCGAGCGCGCGCGGTCGCCGCCGCCGGCGGCGAGCTGCTCGACCACGCGCGTCGCGACGGCGGGCGAGAGCGTGGACTGGCCCGCGTGCGCGGTGCGGATCGCGCGCACGAGGTCGGCCGGCTCGGTGTCCTTGAGCAGGAAGCCGGACGCACCGCCGCGCAGCGCGGCGAACAGGCGGTCGTCCTCGCCGAAGCTGGTCAGCACCAGAACACGCGCCTCCGGCACGCTCCGCGCGCAGGCGGCGCAGCGCGGCGACGCCGTCGAGCTGCGGCATCGCCAGGTCGAGCAGCACGATGTCGGGCTCATGCCGCGCGGCCTCGCGCACCGCCGCCTCGCCGTCGCCGGCCTCGGCGACGACCTCGACGTCGTCCTGCAGCTCGAGATACGTCCGCAGCCCGCGGCGGACGACCGCGTGGTCGTCCGCGATCAGCACGCGGATCACGCCGGCACCTCCAGCCGCACGGTCGTCCCGGCGCCCGGGCGGGAGTCGACCGCGAGCCGCCCGCCGAGCTCGGTCGCCCGCTCCTCCATCGACGTCAGCCCGAGCCGGCGGCTGCGCAGGACCGGGGCGGCGGGATCGAAGCCGCGCCCGTCGTCGGCGACCGTGAGCGCCAGCCGCCCGCCGCCGTCCTCGAGCCGCACCTCGATCCGCGCCGCGTCGGCGTGCCGCAGCGCGTTCTGCAGCGCCTCCTGCGCGATCCGGAACACCTGCCCGGCCGCCTCGGCGCGCAGCGGCGGCGGCGCCGCGATCCGCAGCTCGATCTCCTGGCCCGACACGCGCCGCAGCACGTCGACGTGCTTGCGCAGCACCTGCGCGAGCCCCTCCGCCTCGAGCGACGCCGGGCGCAGCTCGAACACGACCGAGCGCAGCTCGTCCATCGCGGCGCGCGCGAGCGCCTGCACGCGCTCGACCTCCTCGGCCGCCGCCGCATCGCCGCGCGCGAGCAGCTCGCCCGCGGCCTGCGCGGCGAGCACCACGCCGAACAGCTGCTGCGTCACCGAGTCGTGCAGCTCGCGTGCGAGCCGGTTGCGCTCCTCGACGATGCTCAGCTCGCGGCTGCGCTCGTGCAGCCGGGCGTTCTCGATCGCGATCGCCGCATGCGCCGCGAGCAGCACGATCAGCTTCTCGTCGGCGGCCGAGAACGCGTCGGCGCCCTCCTTCTCGGTCAGGTAGAGCGCGCCGATCACGCCGCCCCGCGCCACGATCGGCACGCCGAGGAACGAGCGCATATCGGGGTGCGCGCGCGGCCACCAGCCGCGGAAACGATCGTGTGTGTGGATGTCGGGCGTGCGGTAGGGCTCGTGCGCCTCCAGCATCGCCCCGAGCAGCCCGTGCGTGCGCGGCAGCGGGCCCATCGCGGCGATCAGCTCGTCGCTCATGCCCGAGGTGATGAAGCGCGCGAACGCGCCCTCGCCGTCGGGCACGCCGAGCGCTGCGTAGCGCGCGCCGGCCAGCTCGCGCGCCGCGTGCACGAGTCGTTGCAGGACGGGCTCGACCTCGCGTTCGGCCGCCAGCGACAGCACCACGTCGGAGAGCGTGCGGAACGCGGTCGAGTCGCGGCTCTCGAGCATCTCTGAGACAAGTTACGCACCGCGCGGTGCGTGCGGTGGCATGATGCTCACGGGGTGGGAATCTCGATCCAGACGAGGGAGCACGCCATCGCGCCCGTCAGGGAGCGGCTGATGATGCTCATCGACGAGCGCCGGCCCGACGACGCGGAGGCGCTGCGCGCATTCGCCGCTACGTACCTGCGCCGCCTCTCGGCCGACGCAGCCGAGGAGACCTCGCCGGAGGAGCTGCTCGCCGAGGTCGCCGGCGTGTTCGACTTCGCGGCGGACCGCGGCGACCGGCCGATCGTCGTGCGCGCGTTCAACCCGACGGTCGAGGAGCACGGCTACGAGCGGCCCGGCACGGTGCTGGAGACTGCGTCGGAGGACCTGCCGTTCCTGGTCGACTCCGTGCGCGAGGCGATCGCCGCCGAAGGCCTGACCGTCCAGCGCGCGATGCACCCCGTGATCGGGCTTGAACGCGACTCCGACGGCCACATCACCGGCGTCGTCCACCCGCGCGAGGCGACCTCGCGCGAGTCGGTCATGCACTTCGAGCTCGACCGCCGCCTGGACGACGTCAAGCTCGCCGCGCTCGTGGACTCCGTGCAGGCGACGCTCGGCGACGTCCGCCGCACGGTGCTCGACTTCCCGGCGATGGCCGATCGCGGCCGGCGCATGGTGCAGCTGGCCGGCGCCGGCGCGGCGCGCTACCCCGACGACGAGGTGGACGAGACGGTCGCGTTCCTCGAGTGGCTGCTCGCCGACCACTTCATCTTCCTCGGCTATCGCGAGTACAAGATCAGCGACGACGCGATCAGCGTCGTGCCGGAATCCGGGCTCGGGCTGCTCGCCGACGAGGAGTCGTCGACCTACGCGCGGCCCAAGCCGCTGTCGGAGCTGCCGGAGGGCGTGCGCCGGCGTGCGCTGGAGGGCGATCTGCTGATCGTCTCCAAGACCAACCGGCTGTCGACGGTCCACCGCCGCGCGCGGATGGACTACATCGGCGTGCGCAAGATCGCGCACGACGGCCGCGTCGCCGGCGAGGCGCGGATGCTCGGCCTGTTCACGAGCAAGGCGTACGCAGAGCCCGCGTCGGTCACCCCGCTGCTGAACCGCAAGCTGCGCCAGATCCTGCGCCACGAGGACCTGATCGAGGGCTCGCACGACTACAAGGCGGCGGTCGCGCTGTTCGACTCGTTCCCCAAGGACGAGCTGTTCGCCGCGAGCACCAACGACCTGCGCCGCGCGGTCGTCGAGCTGCTCTCGCTCGAGGGCGACCGCGTGCGGCTGCTCGGCCGGCGCGCCTCCGACGGCCGCTCGGTCTCGCTGATCGCCGCGCTCCCGGCCAGCCGCTACGACGCCGATCTGCTCGACCGCTTCACAGCGCTGCTGCGCGCGCGCTTCGCCACCGACGCCGTCGACACGCAGACGGTGCTGGGGGAGGGCGAGCGCGTGCGCGTCCACGTGACCGCGCACGCCCCCGGCGGCGTGCCCGAAGTCTCGCTGCGCGAGCTCGAGCAGGAGCTGATCGCGCTCGCGCGCACGTGGGACGACGACGTGCGCGACCGGCTCGTCGAGCGCTACGGCCCGACGCGCGGAAGCGAGCTGGCCGCGCGCTGGACGCCGCGCTTCCCGGAGTACTACCGCGCGGCGGTCGACCCGTCGCTGGTCGTGGCCGACGTCGCCTGCTTCGAGCGGCTCGAGACCGAGGGCGAGCCGTTCGTCGTCGGGCTGCAGAACGAGCCCGGCCGCACCCGCGTCGCGCTCTACAAGAGCGGCGGCAAGGTCGAGCTCGCGGAGGCGATGCCGACGCTCGAGCACCTCGGGCTGCGCGTCCTGGAAGAGGTCCCGACGCGGCTGATCGGCGGCGACGGAGAGACCTGGGTGCAGGACTTCGGCGTGCTCGGCCCCGGCGACCGCCCGCTCGACCTCGCCGACGTGGGCGACCGCGTGGCCGCCTGCATCGCGGCCGTCCGCCGCGGCGACGCCGAGTCGGACTCGCTGAACCGGCTCGTGCTCCTCGCCGGCCTGAACTGGCGCCAGGTCAACATCCTGCGCGCCTACCGGATGTACCGCCAGCGGATCGGCTCCCGCTTCACCCAGGACTACCAGAACGACGTGCTGGCGGCGAACCCGGCGCTGACGGCGAAGCTGATGCGCTACTTCGAGCTGTGCTTCGACCCGGACCAGCCGCGCGACGAGGACGCCGAGGTCGCGCTGCACGACGAGATCCTGCGCGACCTCGACGCGGTCGCCTCGCTCGACCACGACCGGATCCTGCGCAACCAGCTCGGCCTGATCGACGCGACGCTGCGCACGAACGCTTTCAACCCCGACCGCGAGGTCACCGCGTTCAAGCTGCGCTCGGCCGAAGTGCCCGCGATCCCGCAGCCCGCGCCGCTGTTCGAGATCTACGTCTACTCGCCCGCGATGGAGGGGATCCACCTGCGCGGCGGGAAGGTCGCGCGCGGCGGCATCCGCTGGTCGGACCGGATGGATTACCGCACCGAGGTGTACGGCCTGATGCGCGCGCAGGTGACCAAGAACGCGGTGATCGTGCCCGCCGGCGCGAAGGGCGGCTTCTACCTCAAGCAGCCACCCGCCGACCGCGACGAGCTCAAGGCCGAGGTCGAGCGCCAGTACGTCCGCTACATCAGTGGGCTGCTTGAGCTGACCGACAACCTGATCGAGGGCAAGGTCGTCTACCCGGACCGCATGCGCGTGCTCGACGAGGACGACACCTACCTGGTCGTCGCCGCCGACAAGGGCACGGCGACGTTCTCGGACACCGCGAACCGGGTCAGCGAGGAGCGCGGGTTCTGGCTCGGCGACGCGTTCGCGTCCGGCGGATCGAGCGGGTACGACCACAAGGCGCTCGGGATCACCGCGCGCGGCGCGTGGGAGTCGGTCAAGCGGCACTTCTCCGCGCTCGGTGTCGACGTCGCGACCGACGAGTTCACCGTGGTCGGCATCGGCGACATGTCGGGCGACGTGTTCGGAAACGGGATGCTGCTGTCGGACCGGATCCGGCTCGTGGCCGCGTACGACCACCGCCACGTGTTCATCGATCCGGATCCCGATCCCGACATCGGGTTCGCCGAGCGCAAGCGGCTGTTCGATCTGGCCGGCTCGAGCTGGGACGACTACGACCGCGCAAAGATCTCCGAGGGCGGCGGCGTCTGGCCGCGCACCGCCAAGTCGGTCCCGCTGTCCCCGCAGGCGCGCGCGGCGCTCGGCGTCGAGGACGAGCGGCTCGCGCCGAACGACCTGATCCGGGCGGTGCTGCGCGCGCCGGTCGACCTGCTCTGGAACGGCGGCATCGGCACGGTCGTCAAGGCGTCCGACGAGACCGACGCGGACGCGATGGACCGCGCCTCGGACGCGATCCGGGTGAACGCCGCCGACCTGCGCTGCCGCGTCGTCGGGGAGGGCGGCAACCTCGGCCTCACGCGCCGCGCCCGGGTCGAGTTCGCGCGCGAGGGCGGCCTGATCAACGCCGACTTCATCGACAACTCGGCCGGGGTCGACATCTCCGATCACGAGGTCAACCTGAAGATCCTGCTCGGCCTCGCCGAGCGGCGCGGGGAGCTCGACCGGCCGGGCCGCGACGAGCTGATGCGCGAAGTCACCGATGACGTGACCGCGCACGTGCTCTACGACTCGTTCCAGCAGGCGCAGATCCTCGCCGAGGAGGTCGTGGTCGCGAAGACGCGCATGTACGCGTACGAGGACCTGATGGCGGCGCTCGAGCACCGCGGGTTGCTCGACCGCGCCGCGGAGCGCCTGCCGACCCCCGAGGAGATGGCCGAGCGGCGCCGCGCCGGCCGCGGCCTCGAGCTGCCCGAGCTCGCGCTGCTGCTCGCGTACGCCAAACGCGCGCTCGCGCGTGACCTGCTCGCGTCGGACTTCTGCGAGGACCCGTGGCTGGAACGCGACCTGAGCGGCTACTTCCCGCGCCGGGTCGTCGAGCGCTTCGGCCACCTGCTCGCGCAGCATCCGCTGCGACGCGAGCTGATCGCCACGATCAACGCGAACCTCGTGGTCAACTCGCTCGGCTCGACGTTCGTGTCCCAGCTCAGCGCCGAGCGCGGCGCCGCGCCGGCCGACGTCGTGCGCGCCCATCGGATCGCGCGCGAGGTCACCGGCGCGCTGCCGCGCTGGGACGCGGTGGAGTCGCTCCCGCTCTCGACCGAGCGACGCGTCGTGACCGAGCTGATGGTCGGCGTCGACCGGCTCGTGGAGGCCGCGACGCGCTGGTATCTGGCGCACGAGGACGGCGGCGGGCTGGAGCAGCGGATCGCGATCGCCGAGGCGCCCTTCGCGCGCCTGATCGGTGTGCTGCCGGAGATCGGCGCCGACGAGTGGCGCGAGCAGCGGCGCCGGGTGGCAGACGGGTTGATCGAGCACGGCGTGCCCGAAGACGTCGCCTGGGCGCACGCGCTGACGCCCGAGCTGACGCGCGCGCCCGACATGATCGCGGTCGCCGAGGACACCGGCTGGCCGGTCGAGGACGTCGCGCGCGCGTACCACGCGCTCGTCGCGCGGCTCGACGTCACGTGGCTGCTCGGCGCGCTCGACGAGCTGCCGCAGCCGACACGCACTCAGCGCTGGGCGGTGCAGGCGGTGCGCGAGGACTGCCTCGAGGCGATGGCGGAGCTGGCGCGCAGCGCGCTCGCGGACGCGCCGCGCGACGCCGGCGCGACCGCGGCCGTCGACGCGTACCTCGACGCCCGCGCGTCGCAGAGCCGGCGGCTGGCCGCGGTGACGTCCTCGCTCACCGTCGAGGGCGCGGGCGACCTGTCGGCGCTCATGCTCGCGGTGCGCGCGCTCCGGGCGCTCGCGACCTGATGCCGCGGCTGGTCCTGGGGCCGCTCCTCCGCTTCGTGGGGGAGGGCGACGCGACGTTCTGGGTCGAGACCGACGGCCCGTGCGAGGTCGAGGTGCTCGGCGCGCGCGAGCGGACGTTCCACGTCGACGGGCACCACTACGCGCTCGTCCACGCCACCGGGCTCCCGCCTGACGCGGCGACGCCATACGAGCTGCGGCTCGACGGCGAGCGCGCCTGGCCGGAGCCGGACTCCCCGTTCCCGCCGAGCGTCGTGCGCACGCACGGCGGGCGCAGCCCGTTCCGGATCGCGTGGGGCTCGTGCCGCGTCTCGGCGCCGCACGTCCCGCCGCACTCTCATCCCCCCGACGAGCATTCCGAAGGCCGCAGCGTCGATGCGCTGCGCGTGCTGGCCGATCAGATGCGCCGCGCGAACCCCGCCGAGTGGCCGCACGCACTCGTGCTGCTCGGCGACCAGGTGTACGCCGACGAGGTCGCGCCCGAGGTGGCGGAGTACATCCGCTCGGTGCGCGACCCGGACGTCCCTCCGGGCGAGAGCATCGCGAACTTCGAGGAGTACACGCGTCTGTACCGCGCAGCGTGGTCCGAGCCGCACATCCGCTGGCTGCTCTCGACCGTCCCGTCGGCGATGATCTTCGACGACCACGACGTCCACGACGACTGGAACACGTCGAGGACATGGGTCGAGCAGATGCGCGCGAAGGGCTGGTGGGACGAGCGCATCGTCGGCGGGTTCGCCACGTACTGGCTCTACCAGCACCTGGGCAACCTGACGCCCGAGCAGCTGGCCGAAGACGTCCTGTACGCGCAACTGCGGGCGGCCGGCGACGGCTGGCCGCTGCTGCGCGAGTTCGCGTTCAGCGCCGACCGCGACGTCTCCGGCACGCGCTGGAGCTTCTACCGCGACTTCGGCCGTACGCGGCTGATCATGATCGACTCGCGGGCGGGCCGCGTGCTCGACCCGCCGGAGGACCGCTCGATGCTCGACCCGGCCGAGTGGCGCTGGCTGGAGGAGCGCGCCTCGGGGGAGTTCGACCACCTGTTGATCGGAACGTCGCTGCCGTTCCTGCTAGCGCCCGGGCTGCACTACCTCGAGGCGTGGAACGAGGCGGTCTGCAACGGCGCCTGGGGCGCGCCGGCGGCGTGGCTGGGCGAGCGTGTGCGGCAGGCGCTCGACCTCGAGCACTGGGCCGCGTTCGGCTCCTCGCTCGACCGTGTGGGGGACCTGGTGCGCGCGGTCGGCTCGGGCGCGAACGGCACACCGCCGGCGTCGATCGTCGCGCTCTCGGGCGACGTGCACCACGCGTACCTCGCCGAGGTGGCCTGGCCGCGTGGGGCCGGCGTACGTTCGGCGGTCTACCAGGCGACGTGCTCGCCGTTCCGCAACCCGCTCGACGCGCGCGAACGCGCGTCGGTCCGGTTCGCGTTCAGCCGCGCCGCCACGCTCGCCGCGCGGAAGCTGGCGCGCGCCGCGGGCGTCGGCGACCCGCCGATCCGCTGGCGCCTCACGCACGACCGGCCGTTCTTCGGCAACCTGCTCGGCCTGCTCGAGCTCGACGGGCGGAGCGCGCGGCTGCGGCTGCAGGCGACCGTCCCCGACGATCACTCGCTGGAGACGGTGTTCGAGCGCGAGCTCGTCCGACGCAGCGCGTCGAGGAAGTCCCGCAGCGTGGCGGTCATGTCGACGCGCCCGGGATCGAGCAGCCACTGGACCTGAAGCCCGTCGAGCACGGCGAGCAGCTGCGTCGCGGTCGACTCGGCGTCGAGCCCGGGGTCGAGCTCGCCCCGCTCCTGCGCCGTGGCGACGTGCTCGGCGAGTTCGGCGCGGACGCGGCGGTAGCGGCCCTGGAACCATTCGTGGCCGGGGTGCGCGGTCTCGATGCTCTCGGCGACCATCACGGTGAACAGCTGCACCAGCGCGGGCCTTGCCGCGTTCTCGGCGCAGAGTTGGAGCAGTGCGTCTCGCAGCGACGCCAGCGCGGCGACGGCGTCGTTCACGCGGGCGCGGTCCTCGTCGTCGCGACGCTCCAACAGCGCGAGCAGCAGGAGCTGCTTGGACGCGAAGTGATGGAGCAGCCCGGCGTCCGAGACGCCGGCCCGCTCCGCGATCCGCGCCAGCGACGCGCCGCGGTAGCCCTGCTCGGCGAAGGCCTGCCACGCCGCGGCCAGGATCTTCTCGCGCCGCTGACGGCCCTTGGCGTACGTCCCGCGTCGCACGCTCTTGAGCCTATTACCTAGTGGCCACCAGGTATTCGTCAGGTCCATGACGCACCCCGCGTCAGCAATCGGACTGCGGCCGGAATCCCGGTCCGACACGGCCCCGAATCCGGCGCTTCGCGAGGCGTTGCCGAATACCTAGTGCCCACTAGGTTTTTGACGCCGTGTCGCCCGTTTCCCGGTGGTCACGCCGACCTTCCCAGCGGGATCGGGGCCCGGCACGATCGCCGCACGCCCATCCATCCCCCGACTCGGAGGCAGGACGCTTTGAGACCCACCTCTCTCGCAGTCGCGATCGCGGCGACCGCGCTCGCCGTGCCCGTCGCAGCCGACGCTGCTCCACGCGGCGACCTGCGGCCCCGCATCGAAGGACCTGGCTTCTCCGCGGAGCGCACGACCAAGCGCGCTCCTGGGCGCGTGGCCCAGGCCACGCCGAGCACCTGGGACACCGACCCGGCGGTCGAGGCGCGCGTCAACGCGATCCTGGCCCAGATGACGACCGAGGAGAAGGCGGACCTCGCGACCGGCGAGCTCAACAACTTCTACGGCTTCTACAACAACCCGGAGGAGCGGGTCGGGATCCCGGCGCAGACGATGGCCGACGGACCGGTCGGCGTACGGATCGCCAACCCCAACGCCGACCGCCGCTCCACGAGCATGCCGTCGGCCACCGCGCTGGCGGCGTCGTTCGATCCCGCGCTTGTGCGCACGGTCGGTGAGACGCTCGGCGACGAGGCGTTCCACACCGGCCACAACGTGCTGCTGGCGCCGAGCGTCGACATCCCGCGCACGCCGCTGTGGGGCCGCGCGTTCGAGGGCTTCGGCGAGGACCCGCTGCTGAGCGGTGTCCTGGGCACCGAGTACATCCGTGGCGTGCAGAGCAGCCCGGTGCTGGCGACGATCAAGCACTTCGCGGTCAACGACCAGGAGACGAGCCGCTTCACGATCTCCTCCCAGGTCGACGACCGGACGCTGCACGAGATCTACACCAAGCCGTACGAGCAGGCGGTCCGCGAGGGCAAGCCGGGCGCGGCGATGTGTTCGTTCAACAAGATCAACGACGTCGAGGCCTGCGGCAACCCGCTGATGAACACGCTGCTCAAGGGCGAGTACGGCCATCGCGGCTTCGTCATGAGCGACTACAACGCGACGCCGACGAACACCGCCCAGGCCGCGAACAACGGACTCGATCAGGAGCAGCCGGGCGACCAGGGGGAGGGGAGCGCGAACTTCGGCGAGCGGCTAGTGCAGGCCGTCGAGGCCGGCGACGTCCCGATGAGCCGGCTCGACGACATGGTCCGCCGCCAGCTGCGGCCGATGGTCGGGCTGGGGCTGTTCGAGAATCCGGTGCAGACCGACCGCTTCGACGAGCAGGCGCACGGCCAGGTCGCGCGCAAGGTGGCCCAGGAGGGCACCGTGCTGCTCAAGAACGACCGCGACGCCCTGCCGCTCCGGACCGGCCGGCGGCTGCGGTCGGTCGCGGTGATCGGCCCGGACGCCGACAACGCCTCGGCGAAGGGCGGCGGGTCCTCGACCATCAGCCGGCCGACCTACGAGGTCAGCCCGCTCGAAGGCATCCGCAACCGCGCCGGGGATCGCGTGCGCGTGACCTATGCGGCGGGCACCGACGGGATCTCCGAGGGCGACCTGCTGCCCGGGCCTGCGCCGGTGTCGTCGACCGTCCTGCGCCCGACGGGCGGCGCGTCGGGCGAGCGCGGGCTGCGCGCTCAGTTCTGGGGCAACACCGGCTTCGAGGGTGACCCGGAGCTCGACCTCGTCGACCCCAACGTCAACGTCAACTGGGGCTTCCAGAACTTCAGCGGGTTCAACGCGGCCTCGCCGAAGGCGACGAGCTCGCAGGCCGTGGTCGGCAACTTCGGGCTGTTCGGCGACCTGTCGGCGCGCTGGACCGGCGAGCTGATCGCGCCCGAAACCGCCGACTACCGGCTCGGCGTGACGTCCCGGGGTGAGGCGCGCGTCTGGCTCGACGGCGAACTGCTCGTCGAGAACACGAGCGACACCGTCACGTCGGAGGGCGTGAGCGTGCGGCTGCGCGCCGGCGAGCCGCACAGCGTCCGGATCGAGTACAGCGCGGAGCCGTTCAGCCAGTACCAGGGCGGCCAGATCCGCTTCTTCTGGGAGCACGACGAAAGCGTCATGGCACCGGCGATGCGCGACGCCGTGGCCGACGCCCGCACCGCGGACGCCGCCGTCGTCGTCGTCCGCGACTACGAGACCGAAGGCGGCTCGCGCGAGGCCGATCGCCCGCATCTCGCGCTCCCGAAGGAGCAGGAGCAGTTGATCCGCCGCGTCGCGCGCGCGAACCCCAACACGGTCGTCGTGATCACGACCGGCGGCGTCACCAAGACATCGACCTGGGAGGAGGACGTCCCGGCAATCCTGCAGGCGTGGTATCCGGGCCAGGAGCAGGGCAACGCGATCGCCGACATCCTGTTCGGCGACGTCAACCCTTCTGGGAAGCTGCCCGCGACCGTACCGGCGGACGAAAGCCAGGTTCCGCCGATCGACCTCGACCAGGTGGCCGAGCACGAGGAGGGCGTCTTCGTCGGCTACCGCGGCTTCCAGCAGCGCGGCGACACGCCGTCCTACCCGTTCGGGCATGGGCTGTCGTACTCGGAGTTCCGATACAACCGCCTGCGCATCGACGGCGGGACGCGCGACGCGCAGCAGGGCGACATCACCGTGTCGTTCCGGCTGCGCAATACGAGCCGGCGAGCCGGCGCCGAGGCGGCGCAGGTCTACATCGGCCGGCTTCCGACGCGCGCCGTGGCGACCCCGCCGCGCCAGCTCGCCGGGTTCCAGAAGGTGCACCTGCAGTCGCGCCAGCGCCGGCAGGTGGTGATCACGATCCCGCGGCGGTCGCTGTCCTACTGGGACACCGGCTCCCAGCACTGGGTCACGCCCGCGGGGCGCGTCCCGGTTTACGTCGGCGGCTCGTCGGAGGACGCCGCGCTCGCCGGCGTCATCACCGTCCGCTGATCACACGGTGAGTCGCATGCCCGCCGCTGTTCGCGGCGGCGGGCACGGACCCGTTTCACGCGGCGGCGCGCGCGCTCCCGCGGAGCGACTCCTGGAACCCCTCGCGCCAGCTCGGGTACGCGGGCGTCCAGCCGAGCTCGCGCTTCGCCTTGGCGTTCGACGCGCCGCCGCCGGCGGTCATCATCATCGTGATCGCCTCGCCCGCGAGCGCTCGCGCGACCCAGCGCGGAACGTGCCGCGGCGGCTTGGCGCCGGCGGCTGCGGTCAGAACGGGCAGCCACTCGCGCGCCGGCGCCGGATCGTCGTCGACGATGTTGTAGACGCCCGGTGCGCCGTGCTCGAGCGCCGCCAGCGTGGCGGCGGCGGCATCGTGGATGTGCACGAACGACCACACGCCGCCGCCGTCGCCGACGATCGGGAACTGCCGCTTGCGGACCGGCTCGAGCATGTCGCCGCCGGGTCCCAGGCCGGTGCCCGGGCCGTAGAAGCCGCCATAGCGCAGCGCCAGGCCTCCCGCCTCCACGGTCGCGCGCTCGACGTGGCTGATCGCGGCGTGCGACTCGCGCATGCTCGGCACGGGCTCGGGGTCGAGCGGGTCGTCCTCGGTCGTGACCGGCGCGCCGGTGTGCGCGGACGGCCAGCCGGCGTAGGACTGCGCGATGAAACGGCTCGCGCCGGTCGCCCGCGCGCCCGCGAGCAGGTTGTCGGTGCCCTCGGTTCGCAGCCGGTTGGTCAGCGCGAACGCCTTGTCGAAGTTGCGCAGGTTGGCGCCGGTCAACCCGGTGAGCTGGTGCACGATCGCGTCGGGCCGGGCGGCTCCGATCGCGGCAATGACCGCGTCGCGGTCGAGGCCGTCGACGATCACCGGCTCGGCGCCCGCGGCGCGCAGCCGCTCCGCCTTCTGCTTCGATCGCGTCGTGCCGGTCACATCGTGCCCGGCGTCGATCAGCAGCGGTACGAGCGACTGTCCGAGGGCGCCGGTGGCGCCTGCGAGGAAGATGCGCATGGGGAGGACTCCTTGGTTGTGATGGACTCGTAGACGAGATGGCCGCGACGGATGTGACAGAGGAGCTGCGGCCGTTGCTGTTCTCGCTGGCGTACCGCATGGTCGGGAGCGTGGGCGAGGCGGAGGACCTCGTGCAGGAGGCGCTCCTGCGCTTCCACCGCGAGGATGCCGTGGACGCGCCGAAGGCGTTCCTGACCACGGTCGTCACGCGGCTGGCGATCGATCACCTGCGCTCCGCGCGGGTGCGCCGGGAGTCGTACGTCGGGACGTGGTTGCCCGAGCCGCTGGTCGCGGCGCCGGCCGCGAGCGAGCGGGTCGAGAGCGACGAGACGCTGTCGCTTGCCTTCCTCGCGCTGCTGGAGCGCCTTACCCCGGTCGAGCGTGCGGTCTACGTGCTGCACGAGCTGTTCGGATACTCGCACGACGAGATCGCGCCGATCATCGAGAAGAGCAGCGCCAACTCGCGCCAGCTCCTTACCCGGGCGCGGCGCCACGTGGACGAGGGCCGGCCCCGCTTCGAGCCGTCGCGCGAGCGCCGCGAGGCGCTGCTCGCGCGGTTCATGGCGGCCATCCGCGCCGGTGACGTCGACGGGCTCGTCGGGCTGCTCGCCGCCGACGCGGTCCACTACGCCGACGGCGGCGGCAAGGCCCGGGCGACGCCGCTGCCGATCTACGGCGCCGCGAAGATCGCCCGGCTGTGGGCGAGCCTTGGCACCACCCAGGGTCCGTACGAGCTCCGCCCGGCCGACGTCAACGGCCAGCCGGGCGTGGCGGCGTACGACCCGGACGGCGTGCTGCTGGCGATCCTGACCGTCGACATCGCCGACGATCGCGTCCAGCGCGTCTGGGCGGTGGTCAACCCGGACAAGCTCGTCCGCGCCGCCTCCGCGTTGTAGCTCCGGCGGTCAGTCCGACGGCGTTGCGCGTGGCGGGACGTCAGCCGGCGGCGGTGTAGCGGACGCGGCCGTCGAGCGGGGCGATGGAGGCCTGCTCCTCGAGCCCGTAGCCGACGATCGCGGTGTAGCCCTGCGCGGCGAGCAGCGACGTGACCGACAGCTGTTCGTGCAGCGTCCGCGGGGCGCGGAACGCCGCCTGCCGCTGCCGCGCCTCGGCGCGCGCCGCCGCGATGCGCGTCTCGGCGCCAGGCCCGGAGGCGTCGACCACGACCGCGACACGCTCCGCCGCCCGCGGCGCCGGCGCCTCGGGGGCGGCCGACAGGCCGGCCACGAGGCCGGCGAGTGACGCGACGATGAGCTTGGTCATACGTACCAGCGTACTACGTATGACCTCGACGTCAAACGGGGCGCATCAGCCTGGGCGGGGCCGTCGAGCCGCGGACCTCGAGCTCGACCGCCATCACGCGGCTGCGCGGCCGGCGGCCGGCCAGGACCTGCTGCAGCAGCTCGAACGCCTCGCGGCCCAGCGTCGCGGCGTCGGCCACGACCGTCGTGAGCGCCGGCTCGAGCACCCGGCCGATGTCGAGGCCGTCGAACCCGACCACCGACAGGTCGCCCGGGATCCGGCGCCCCAGCTCGCGCGCCGCCAGGTAGGCGCCGGCGGCGATCACGTCGTCGTCGCAGAAGAGGGCGGTCAGGTCAGGGTTCGCGCGCAGCAGGTCGCGGGAGGCATCGCGCGCGGCGTCGAGGGTGAAGTCGGTGCGGACCCGTGGCACGTCGCCGTCGACCAGCCGGTCGACCGCCCGGCGGCGCGCCTTGAACGTCGGCAGCTCGTGCACGGACGCCACGTGGCCGATCAGGCGGTGGCCGAGCTCGAGCAGGTGGTGCACCGCCGCCTCGGTGCCGGCCTCGGCGTCCAGCCGGACCGACGGGTGGCCGCGGCCCTCGCCCTCGATCACCACGATCGGCTCCGAGCCGGCGGCGCGGGGCGGCGGGTCGACCTCGAACAGCAGCAGGCCGTCCGCAGGCCCGGCGACGAGCGCCTCTGCGGAGGCGGCGCCCCAGTCGCGATCGTTGTTCGTATCGATCAGCGCAACCGCGTACCCCGCCGCGCGAGCGGCGGTCTGCGCGCCGCGCAGCAGCCCGCCGAAGAACGGGTTGGTGATGTCGGGCACGACGAGCACGATCGTGCGCGCCGCGCCCGTCTTGAGCGCGCGCGCGGCGACGTTCGGCCGGTAGCCGAGCTCGGCTGCGGCCGCGCGCACCGCCGCCTCGGTGCGGGCGGAGATCCGCCCCGCTGCCTTGCCCGAGAAGACGAGCGACACGGTCGACTGCGACACGCCGACGCGGCGCGCCACGTCCACGCTGGTGACTCGCTCCCCGTGCAGGCCCCGTAGCTTGCCAGCCCGGCCAACGGAAGAGGGGATTGCTTCGCCCGCCGGTCCAAGGACACGCCGTCCCGGCGCCAGCAAGATTCGGCCCTATGTCTCTCGCACCGACTTCCCTGCAGCTCACGGAACGCACCCGCTCCGCACGTCTCATCCGCGAGGCGCTCGGCCTGCTGTCGTCGAAATGGAGCGTCGACGTGCTGCTCGCGCTCGGCGACGGAACGCGCCGCTACCACGAGTTGCTCGGCGACCTGGAGCCGATCTCCGAGAAGGTCCTGACACAGACACTGCGCGCGATGGAGCGCGACGGGTTGATCGGCCGCCACGTCCACGCCGAGGTTCCGCCGCGGGTCGAGTACGCGCTCACGCCGCTCGGCGCCACGCTGGCCGCGCCGATGCGCGCGCTCGGCGCCTGGTCGCTCGCGCGCGGCCGCCACGTCGAGGCCGCGCGGGAGCGGTTCGACATGCGGCGTGCGATCGAGCAGCAGCAGCGGCGGGCGGCTGCGTAGCTGTTGCTCGGGCAACGTCAACTGCGGCATTGAAGGGAGCACGGGGCGCCCGCAAACGTCGAGTTCGCGTGCGTGACACGGCGGCGCTCGACGTTTTCCTTCCTGGGAGCGGATAACGTCGAGCGAGGCGCCGGCCGGCGATGGATCTCGACGTTTTCCTCCCCCCGCGAACCGCGGACGCAACCGAGCCCACCCCCTCAAAGCCCGCAGTACCCCGACGCCTGCGCCGGCGACCCGATCGAGGCGTCAGCCGAACAGGTCCCGCTCGGGCAACGTCAACTGCGGCATTGAAGGGAGCACGGGCCGGTCTCCGGTACCAAAACGTCGATCCGCGTGCCGATCGCGCCACACGATCGACGTTTTGGGCGCTCTACGACCACAACGTCGAGCGAAGGTCCCGGGGAGCTGCGAACTCGACGTTTTGGTCGCTCCTTGCGGAACCCAATTGAACCGCCGCCCTCAATGCCCGCAGTACCCAGACGTCCGCACCCGGCGACCCGATCGAGGCGTCAGCCGCCGTACCCGGACGCTCGCGCCCAGCGACGCGCGCGAGCGTCAGCCGAACAGGTCCTGCTCGGGCGGCCGCAGCAGCGCCGCCACGCCCGGCCCGTCCTCCCGGAGCACGTAGCGCTCCAGGCCGCGCAGCCGCACCGCCGGCTCGCCCGTGTCCTTGCCGCGGACGAGGTCGGCTGCCGCGGCGGCCTCGTCGGCGACGGCGATCCGGGTCGCGTGCAGCAGTCGTCCCGCGGAGTCCGGGCGGCCGCGCCAGTCGTCCTCCGGCGCGAGCCCCGCGCAGCCGATCGCCACCTCCACCTGCCCGATGCGCCAGGGGCGCCCGAACGAGTCGCCGATCACGACCGCGCAGCCGAGCCTGGCGCGCAGGGCGCGCGCTGAGGCGTCCGGGTCGAGCGGGAGCAGCACCGCGGAGTCCGAGCCGCCGGCGTTGGACTGGTCGACCCCGGCGTTCGCGCACACGAAGCCGTGGCGGGTGCGTGCGATCAGCCGGCCGGCGTCGGCGCGGATCAGTTCGGCGCTCTCGGACAGGATCAGCTCGACGAGGCGCGGGTCCTTGCCGTGCTCGGCCGCGAGCCGGCGCGCATGCGCGCCGGGCATGACCGTGGCGAGCGGGACGACCCGTCCCTCGGCCTTGGCCACCGCTTTGTGGGCGACGGCGACGACGTCGCCCGCGCGCAGACCGGGGTCGGGGAGCCGGGCGGCGCCGTCGCGCAGCAGCGCGGCCAGGTCGTCGCCCGCGTGGACCTCCGGCAGCCCCGGCAGCGGCTCGGCGACGAGCGGCGTCACGCGGCCGCTCCGCGCTCCCTCATCCGACAGCCGAGCGCGACGCCAGCCGCTCGAGCAGCGCGCGGGTGCGGGGCGCGGCGTCCGGCCGGTGCTGCAGCGCGGCGCGCAGTTCGGCGAGGTCGCCGGGGGTGTCGACGTCGAGCTCGAGCGACGGAAGCGCTGCGACCCGCACAACCGCGCCCGCGCCCGCGCCGCGGGCGGCGTGGCGCGCGAACGAGCCGGGACCGAAGGCCGGCGCGATCACCGCGGGCGGCGTGAGCCGGAGGGCGTTGGTGCCGGACCCGTGCCGGTCGGGCACGATCACGACGCCGGCGCCGTCGAAGTCCGCGAGCAGCTGCGTGACCTCGCCGGCGTCGAGCGCCGGGCAGTCTCCGGGCACGAGCAGGACGCGCTCGGCGCCGCGCGCGACCGCGGCGTCGACCCCGCGCGCCGCGGCGTCGGACTGGCCGGCCTCGACCGGATCGTCGACCACGTGCGCGCCCGCCTCGCGCGCCGCACTCGCCGCGCGTCGGCTCGGCGGTGACCACGATCAGGTCGTCCAGGCCGGGCACGGCGGCGAGCGCCTCGAGCACGTCGCCGACCATGGACGCGGCGAGGTCCGCGCGCTCGGGCCCGCCGATCGCATCCCCGAGACGCTGCTTGGCCCGCCCGAAGGACTTGACGGGCAGGACGGCCGCCGTGCGCATGGTCGCGAAGGCTACCCGGCTCCGCCGAGCGCCAGCGCGAAGTCGAGCGTCTCCTGCGCGAGCCGGCGCCGGGACGCGGCGTCGGGCATCGCGACGTCCGTCTCCAGCGTCGGCAGCGCGTCGGAGCGCTCGTCCGCGACCAGCCCGTCGAGCAGCCCGTCATAGCTCGCCGCGATCCCGTCGCTCGACAGCTCCCGCCCGGCCCAGGCGAGGAAGGCCTCCGTCGGGCCCTTCAGCGATCGCCCGCCGACCAGCGGCGAGACGGCCACGACGGGCCCAGGGCACGACCGCACGGCCTCGCGCATGCCCCGGAGCGCGAGCATCGGCCCGATCGAGATCACCGGGTTCGACGGTCCGACGAACAGCGCCCGCGCGCCCGCGATCGCGCCGAGCACGTCGGCGGTGGGCACCGCCGTCTCGGCCCCGCGGAACTCGACGTCCTCGATCGGCCCGGCGGCACCGTCGCGGATCATGAACTCCTGGAACGGGGTCCAGCGCCCGCGTACCTTCACGAAGGTACGTACCGGGTCGTCGGACATGGGGAGCACGCCGGCGCGGACGCCGAGCTGCACCCGCACGTCGTCCGCCACCTCGGTGAGCGACTGCCCGGCGGCGAGCCGCCGCGCCCGCGCCAGGCAGACCGCGAGGTCCTCGTCGCCGAGGTTGAACCACACGTTCTCGCCGAGCCGCCGCAGCGCGTCCATCACCGAGAACGTGTCCCCGCGCAGGCCCCAGCCGCGCTCGTCGATCCTGTCCGCGAGCCAGTACGTCACGAGGTCCGGGTCGGGCGAGACGTGACCGCCGTGGATCTCGACGTCGTCGCCGGTGTTCGCGATCACGATCAGCTCGGCGCCGGCCACGTCGAGCATCCCGCGCGCGAGCATCGCGCCTCCGGTTCCCCCCGCGAGCACCACCACCGGTCCCATCGCGGGAGACCCTAACTAGATTGATCGCCATGGACGTATCGATCCGCGAGGTGGGCCCACGCGACGGGTTCCAGAACGAGCCGGAGATCATCGCCACCGCCGACAAGGTGCGGCTGATCGATCAGCTCGCACGCACCGGCCTGCGCAGGCTGGAGGTCACGAGCTTCGTGCGGCCCGACGTGATCCCCCAGCTCGCGGACGCGGACGAGGTGCTCGCGGCGATCGATCCGCCCGACGGCGTCTCGCTCTCGGTGCTGATCCCCAACGAGCGCGGGCTCGACCACGCGCTGCGCCGGCGCGACCGCTTCCACGAGGTCAACGTGTTCCTGTCCGCGTCCGAGACGCACAATCGCAAGAACGTCGAACCGCTCGATCGAGGAGTCGCTCACCGGGCTGGAGCGGGTGCTCGGGCGCGCGCGCGCGGAGGGGCTGCGCTGCGAGGGCGTGATCTCGGTCGCGTTCGGCTGCCCGTATGAGGGCCATGTGCCGCCGGAGCGCGTGTTTGCGATCGCGCGGCGGCTGATCGACGCGGGTGCCGAGGAGATCGGGTTCGGCGACACGACCGGGATGGCCAACCCGGTGCAGGTGCGCGACTACTTCCCGGCCGCCCGCGAGGCGCTGGGGGATGACGTCGAGCTGACCGCGCACTTCCACAACACGCGCGGGCAGGGGCTGGCGAACGTCTACGCCGCCTACGAGGCCGGCGTGCGTTCGTTCGAGTCCAGCTTCGGCGAGCTCGGCGGCTGCCCCGTGCCCAAGGGCGCGACCGGCAACGTCGCGACCGAGGACGTGGTCTCGATGCTGCACGAGATCGGCGCCGACACGGGGATCGACCTCGCCAAGCTGCTCGACGCCGCCCGCGCCGTCCAGGCCGTGCTCGGCCGCCCGCTCGGCTCGCACCTGCTCACCGCGGGGCCGGTCGACTGGCGCGAGGCTAGCGCCCGCTGAACTGCGGCACGCGCTTCTCGGCGAACGCCCGCGCGCCCTCGGCGAAGTCGGCGGACGCGGCGCAGCGCTCCTGGGAGACGACCTCCAGCTCCAGCGTCGCCGTCAGCGCCGGCCGCGCCGACGCGTCCAGCACGCGCTTGGCCAGCGCGACCGCGATCGGCGCGCAGGCGAGCAGCTCGTCGGCGAGCTGCTGCACCGCGGCGTCGAGCTCCTCGGCGGGCACCACGCGGTTGGCGAGCCCGATCCGCTCGGCCTCCTCGGCGCCGATCAGCTTGCCGGTCATCACCAGCTCCTTCGCCCGTCCGAGCCCGACCAACTGGGGCAGCCGCGACGAGCCGCCGACGTCGGGGATCAGCCCGATCCGCGTCTCCGGCATCCCGACCACTGCGTCGGCCGCGAGGATGCGGAAGTCGCATGCCAGCGCCAGCTCCAGCGCGCCGCCGATCGCCGCGCCCTGGATCGCGCAGATCACCGGCTTGGGCATCTCCTCGGCCTGGTTCCAGGCCCAGAGGCACTCGCGGCGGAAGGCGCGCAGCCGCTCGGGCGCCTCGGAGAGGGCGCCGAGCGCGCCGATGTCCATCCCGGACGAGAACATCGCCCCGGCGCCGCGCAGCACGACGCAGCGCACGTCGGGATCGTCGGCGGCCGCTCGCAGCGCCGTGCCGGTGGCCAGCACCAGCTCGTCGTGGAACGCGTTGCGCTTCTCGGGGCGGTTGAGGACGACGTGACGGACGGCGCCGCGGTCTTCGGTCAGCACGAGCATGGCGGCAGCCTACGTTAGGGTCCCGCGGCGCATGACCGGCCGCGACGACCTGCTCGAGCTGCTGCGACCGCCCGCGCACCGCGGTCCGCTGATCGCGGCGGGCGCCGTCCTGTTCACGGTCGGGATCGCGCTGGAGGAGGTGCGGCTCGACGAGCAGCTGCCCAACGGCGTGCACACGCTGATCGTCGCGCTCGCGGCCGCGCTGATCCTCGGGCTCGGGCTGCAGGCGCCCCTGGAGGGCGGCCGGCCCGCGGCGTACCAGTCGGTGCTGCTCGTGTCCGGCCTGCTCCTGCTCGAAGGCGCGCTGCTGGAGCTGGCCAACCTGCTCGGCGCCGATGTCCTCGGCAACGATTTCCCCGCCGGCACGTTCGTGTGGACCTCGCTGGTGCTGTGCTCCGTCGCGCTGTTCGCCGCGGTCCGGAGAAACTCCGCGATCGCCGGGATGATCGCCGCGATCGCCGCCGGCGTCGCCTTGCTGTCGGCTGTGAACTGGATCTTCGGGGCGGAGTCGCAGGCCGTGTTCCGGTGGCTCCTGCTGGCGCTCGCGCTGGTCTACGTACTCGCGTCGTTGGCCCTGCGCGGCGGCAGCCCGCGGCACGCCGAGCTGATGGTCGTCACCGCCGGGCTGGCGACACTCGCGATCGTGCTCGTCGCCGCGCTCGCGGTGCTCTTCGGCGAGTTCATCGGCGTCGTCGCCGGGGAGGACATCCTGCCCGGCTTCTGGGAGTTCATCGTGCTCGGGGCCGGCTGCGGGCTGATCGCGTACGGCGCGGTCGACCGCGTGCCGGGCGCCGCCTGGCTCGGCTTCGCGCACCTGGTCGGCTTCCTGGCCGCCGCGAGCGCCGGCGCCGACGACACGCTGCTGTGGTGGCCGCTGATCCTGCTGCTGCTCGGCGGCGGCGCGCTGGCCGCCGGACTGCGCCCGCGCGCCCCGCTCCCGCCCGAGCCGGCCGGATACTCCGTCGAGCGGCCGCTCGCCTCGCGCACCGACGAGGAGATCAAGGTGCGCGTGCGCAACGACGAACCGCCGCCCCGCTAGGTTCCAACCCATGACCGACGTACAGGACGCGTTCGCCCGCGCCTACGCGGGCGGCCCCGAGCGCCACCGCGCCAAGGCCGCCGAGCAGGGCAAGCTGCCCGTGCGCGAGCGGGTCGCGCTGCTGCTCGACGCGGGCTCCTTCAGCGAGGACGCGCTGCTGGCGAACTGGGAGGCGGAGGGGCTCGGGGCCGACGGCGTGGTGACCGGGATGGGCACGATCGGAGGCCGCACGGTCGCGCTGATGGCGAACGACCCGACGGTCAAGGCCGGCTCGTGGGGACCGAAGACCGTCGAGAAGATCCTGCGCATCCAGGAGGCCGCGCTGGCGCACCGCGTGCCGATGGTCTACCTGGTCGACTCGGCCGGCGCGCGCATCACCGAGCAGGTGCACATGTTCCCCGGCCGCCGCCACGCGGGCCGGATCTTCTTCAACGAGGTGAAGCTGTCGGGCGCCGTGCCGCAGGTGTGCGTGCTGTTCGGCCCGAGCGCCGCCGGCGGCGCGTACATCCCCGCGTTCTGCGACGTCGTGATCATGCGCGACGGCAACGCGTCGATGTACCTCGGCTCGCCGCGGATGGCCGAGATGGTGATCGGCGAGCACGTCACGCTGGAGGAGATGGGCGGCGCCAAGATGCACACCGGCGTGTCCGGCTGCGGGCATTTCCTCGTCAAGACCGACGTGGAGGGGATCGAGCTGGCCAAGCGCTACCTCGGCTACTTCCCGTCGCACTCCGAGGACGCGCCGCCGCCCGCCCCGCCGGCGCCGCCGGCCGGCGACGCGCGGCCGATCCGTGAGCTGATCCCCGCCGACGAGAACAAGCCGTGGGACATGGGCGAGCTGCTGGATGCGATCGTCGACGACGGTTCGTTCCTCGAGGTCCACAAGCGCTGGGCGAGGGAGGTGATCGTCGGCTACGCGCGGCTCGACGGCCGCGTCGTCGGGATCGTCGCCAACCAGCCGAAGTTCAAGGGCGGCGTGCTGTTCGTCGACTCCGCCGACAAGGCCGCGCGCTTCATCTGGACGTGCAACGCGTTCGGCATCCCGCTGCTGTTCCTCGCCGACGTGCCGGGCTTCATGATCGGCACGGCGGTCGAGCGCCAGGGGATCATCCGGCACGGGGCGAAGATGATCTCCGCCGTGTCGGAGGCGACCGTGCCGAAGCTGTCGGTGATCGTCCGCAAGGCCTACGGCGCGGGGCTCTACGCGATGGCGGGGCCGGCGTTCGAGCCCGACGCCTGCATCGCGCTGCCGACCGCGAAGATCGCAGTGATGGGACCGAGCGCGGCGGTCAACGCGGTCTTCTACAACCAGCTGGCGGCGATCGAGGACGAAGCCGCGCGTGACGCGCGCCGGGCCGAGCTGATGGAGGAGTACGCCGAGGGAGTCGACCTGCTGCATCTCGCCTCCGAGCTCGTGATCGACGCGGTCGTGCAGCCCGAGGATCTGCGCGACGAGCTGGTGAGCCGCTTCGCACGCTACGCGGGGCGCGTGCGGCCGCTGCCCGGCAAGCGCAACGCGATCCCGCCGGCGTAGCGATGGCGACGCTGCTGTGGGAGCCGCCGGCGGCGCTGCGCGAGCGCTCGCACATGGCGCGCTTCATGGCCGACCGCGGCGTGGACGATTACGGCGCGCTGTGGCTCTGGTCGGTCGAGGATCTCGAGGGGTTCTGGGCGGCGATCTGGGAGCGCTTCGACGTCGGCGGCGGCTACGACCGCGTGCTCGCCGACGCGACGATGCCCGGCGCCGTGTGGTTCCCGGGCGCGAGCCTGAACTACGCCGAGCGGCTGTTCCGCGGCAAGCCGGACGACCGCGTCGCGATCCTGCACGCGTCCGAGTTGCGCGGGTTGGCGCAGTGGACGTGGGGCGAGCTGCGCGAGCGGACGGCGGCGATCCGCGCCGGGCTGGTCGCGCGCGGCGTCGGGCGCGGCGACCGCGTCGCCGCGTACCTGCCGAACGTGCCCGACACGGTCGCCGCGTTCCTCGCCACGGCGTCGCTGGGCGCTGTCTGGTCGTCGGCCGCTCCGGAGTTCGGAGCGCGCAGCGTGATCGACCGGTTCGGCCAGATCGAGCCGAAGCTGCTGCTCGCGATCGACGGCTACCGATACGGCGGGCGCGACTTCGACCGCCGCGAGACGGTCGCGGCGATCGCGCAGGAGATCGGCGCGCCGGTCGTCCTGCTCGGCCACCTCGACGGCTCCGGCTGGCAGGACGGCTTCCTCGGCGATGCGCCGCTCGAGTTCGAGCCGGTCCCGTTCGACCACCCGCTCTGGGTGCTCTACTCGTCCGGCACGACCGGGCTGCCGAAGGCGATCGTGCAGGGGCAGGGCGGGATCCTGCTCGAGCATCTGAAGAAGATGTACCTGCACGTGGACGCGCACGAGGGCGACCGCGTGTTCTGGTTCACCACGACCGGCTGGATGATGTGGAACTTCCTCGTCTCGGTGCTGCTCACCGACGCCGCGATCGTGCTCTACGACGGCAATCCGGGCACGCCGGACCTCGGACGCCTGTGGGACCTCGCCGAGGAGTCGCGGATGACGTGCTTCGGCACCAGCGCGAGCTACATCGCGGCGTGCATGAAGGCGGGGATCGAGCCGGCGGCCGGCCGCGACCTGGGTGCGCTGCGCGCGGTCGGCTCGACCGGCTCGCCGCTCGCGCCGGAAGGCTTCAGCTGGGTCTACGAGCACGTCGGCGCCGACACGTGGCTGTTCTCGACCTCGGGCGGAACCGACGTCTGCACCGCGTTCGTCGGCGGCTGCCCGGTGCTCCCCGTGTACCAGGGTGAGCTGCAGGCGCGCTGCCTCGGGGCCGACCTGCACGCGTTCGACGAGCACGGCCGCGCGGTGATCGAAGAGGTCGGCGAGCTCGTCCTGACGCAGCCGATGCCGTCGATGCCGCTGCGCTTCTGGGGCGACGAGGACGGCTCGCGGCTGCGCGAGGCGTACTTCGCCATGTACCCCGGCGTGTGGCGCCACGGCGACTGGATCCGGATCACCGAGCGCGGCGGGGCGGTGATCTACGGGCGTTCGGACTCGACGATCAATCGCGGCGGCGTGCGCATGGGGACGAGCGAGATCTACCGCGCGGTGCTCGCCGTGCCGGAGGTGGTCGACGCGCTCGTGGTCGACGTGCCGCGGCCGGGGGAGGAGAACTGGATGCCGCTGTTCGTCGTGCTCCGCGACGGCGCGGTGCTCGACGACGCGCTGGTGGCCGAGATCCGCCGGCGGGTGCGCGAGGACTGCTCGCCGCGGCACGTGCCGAGCGAGATCCAGGCGATCGCCGAGGTGCCGCGCACGTTGTCGGGCAAGCTGTTGGAGGTGCCGGTCAAGCGGATCCTGATGGGCGAGGCGCCCGAGGGCGTGGTCAGTCGCGATTCGCTCGCCAACCCGGCGGCGCTCGACGTGTTCGTTGCGCTGGCCGGCGGGCGTCCCTGATGGCGAAGCCGGCGCTCGAGTTCTTCAGCGTCGCTTCGGTGCCGTGGCGCCCGGATGCCGGGCAGCCCGGCGTCTTCGAGCGCATCCTCGCCCGCGATGCCGCGAGCGGGATGCTGACGCGGATGCTCCGCTGGGAGCCGGGCGTCGACACCTCTGCCGTCGGGCCTGTCGCGCACGACTACGTCGAGGAGGTGCTCATCGTGGCGGGCTCGATGCGCGACCTCACGCTGGGCGAGACGTTCTCGGCCGGCTGGTACGCGTGCCGGCCGCCGGGGATGGTCCACGGCCCGTGGGCGACCGACGAAGGCTGCGAGATGCTCGAGATCCGGTACGCGCCGTAGGCGCATCAGAGCGTCCGCGCGAGCCCGCGCGCCAAGCGCTCGGCGTCGCTCGGGCGGGGCGAGCGCGGCGGGCAGCCCGCGTGGGCCGCCGCTGCGCGAATCGAGCCCGGCGGCGTCCGCAGCGGCGCGCCACTGGTGGTGGCGGCTGCGGATCGGCCCCGCCTGGACGTGCAGGAGCGCGGTGCCGCGCCGGTCGAGCCGCTCGCGCCGCAGGTGAGCTTGGAGCGCGTCGGGGCCGGCGAGCAGCAGCCCGGCCGCGATCCCGGGCGGCGGGTCGCGCACGAGCCGGTCGTGCGCGGCCAGTGCGGCGGCGATCGCCTCGTCCTCGGCCCGCCCGTCGCCGACCGCCGAGGCGAGCTGGTCGAGCGCGCCCGCGACCGCGGCGAGCAGCACGATCGTCGGCGCGAGCTGCAGCGCGCCGAGCAGCGTCCCCTCCGCGCCGGCGACGCGCGCCGCGGCCGCGGCGACCACCGCGAGCGCGCAGCCGGCCAGCCACCACAGCCCGCCGGGGAAGTGCGCGAGCCGCCGGGCGAGCCCGCCGCGTGGCACGTCGGTGCGAGCGACGAGGAACAGCTCGACGCGGGGCGCGGTCGCCGCGCGGTCGCCGCGTGCCGCCGCCACCGTCTCGTCGGCGCTCGCCACCAGCACAACCTGTGTCGCCCGGCGCGGCAGCAGCCACCGCAGCGGCCCGGCGCGGCCCGCCGCGTCGATCGTGACCGACAGCGCGCCGGCCGCCGCGACGATCAGGCCCGCGACCGGCGCGCCGATCGCGATCAGGCCGCCCGCGGCGGTCAGCGCACAGCCCAGCGCCAGCCCGGCGACATGCTGCGGTCGGACCCAGTGCGTCTCCATCCATGCCTCGTGCCCGCGCGCACGCAGGTCGTCGTGCGCCCATACGGCGAGGCGCCGCTCGGCGTCGCTGCACACGGGACGCGGCGAGAACGCGTCGGCCACGCTCAGCGGCGCTCGCGGCGACTCACGCCGCGTCCCGCGTGCCACGCGTCGATCACGAGCCGGTCGCCCTCGACGCGCACCACCGACAGCTCGCGCACGTCGGCGCGGAACAGGTGCGCGTCGCTGTGCTCTCCGCCGAGCACGGCCTGACGGATGTCAGGATCGGTGATCTCCTCGGCCACGCCGCCGAGCTTCGCGTCGCCCGTCCAGCCGGCCGCTGGGTCGACCGGTCCGCCGTGCAGCGCGAACCGCGGCTCGCGCTGGAGGTCGCGCGCCTTCAACGCGCCCTGCATGCTGCCGAGCCACAGCTCGCCGTCGGCGAACATGACCTCGGTGCCGCTCAGCCGCGGCGAGCCGTCGCGCCGCAGCGTCGCCAGCACCTTGTGCGCGTTGAGATCGAGGTAGCTCCGCGCGAGCGCGACCAGCTCCGGCGCCTCGGCCTCGACCTCGCTCCAGCTCGCCATCCGGCCGAACGCTATCGATAGGGTCCCGCGCCGTGGACGCAGCCGAGCTCGCCTTCGCCGGTGTCGCCCGCCAGGCCGAGCTGATCCGCGCCGGCGACGTGTCCGCACGCGAGCTCACCGAGCTCTACCTGGAGCGGATCGCGCGGCTCGACCCGTACCTGCGCGCCTACCGGGTCGTGCTGGCCGACGAGGCGCTCGCCGCCGCCGACGCCGCCGACGCGCGCCGCGGCGATGGCGCGCCGCCGTTGAACGGCGTCCCGATCGCGATCAAGGACGAAACCGACATGGCGGGACAGGTCACCGCCCACGGTTCGCTCGCCCATGGCGACGCGGCCGAGCGGGATGCCGAGGTCGTGCGCCGGCTGCGCGACGCCGGCGCCGTGCTGATCGGCAAGACGCATGTGCCCGAGCTGGAGGCGCTCGCGGTGACCGAGTCGCTCGCGTTCGGCGCGACGCGCAACCCCTGGGACCCCGCGCGCACGCCGGGCGGCTCGAGCGGCGGCTCGGCCGCCGCGGTCGCCGCCGGGCTCGCCGCCGCCGCGCTCGCCACCGACGGCGCCGGGCTCGATCCGCATCCCGGCCGCCTGCTGCGGCCTGTTCGGGCTCAAGCCGCAGCGCGACCGCGTGCCGATGGCCCTCAAGTGGCACGGCATGACCGTCACCGGTGCGGTCACGCGCAGCGTGCTCGACAACGCGCTGTTCCTCGACGCCGTCAAGGACTCCGGCCCGTCGTTCGCCGAGGCCGCCGCGCGGCGGCCGGACCCGCTCCGCATCGCGTACTCGCTCAAGATGCCGCGCGGCACGACCGGGCGGCTGGGCGACGAGCAACGCGGCGCGGTCGAGCGCACCGCGGAGCGGCTCCGCGAGCTCGGACACACCGTCGTCGAGCGCGATCCGGACTACGGCAATGCGGCCGCCAGCGTGGTCGCGCGCTACCTGGACGGCATCAGCGTAGAGGCGGCGGCGATGCCGCATCCCGAGCGGCTCGCGCGCTGGACGCGTGGGCTCGCCGGCATGGGTGCGCGGATCCCGCAGTTCCTGGTCGAGCGCGCGCTCGCGCAGGAGGCGGTGGACCGCGATCGCGTAGGCGCCCTGTTCGCCGACCACGACGTGCTGCTCACGCCCGCGCTCTCGCGGCTGCCGCCGCCGATCGGCGAGTGGATCGGCCTGCCCGCGCCCGTGATGCTCAACGGGATGGCGAACTTCACCGCGTACCTGGGGTTCTGGAACCACACCGGCCAGCCGGCAGCGGCCGTGCCGGTCGAGCTCGCACCGGAGGGCCTGCCGGTAGCCGTCCAGCTCGTCGGCCGCTCGGGGGACGAGGCGACGCTGCTCTCGCTGTCCGCCCAGCTCGAGTCCGCGTTCGACTGGCCCGCACGGCGGCCTCCGCTCGCCGCGTGATCGAGCTCGCCACCGCGGTCGCGCACGAGGCGGGAGCCGGCCTGCGCGACGCGTTCGGCCGGCTGGGCGACCTGGCGATCAGCGCCAAGAGCACGCCGACCGACCTCGTCTCGGAGGCTGACGTCGCTACCGAGCGCCTGATCCGCGAGCGGCTGGAGGCGGCCCGCCCCGACGACGCGATTCTGGGGGAGGAGGGCGATGACCGCGCTGGAACGAGCGGGCTGCGCTGGGTCGTCGACCCGCTCGACGGCACGGTCAACTTCCTGTTCGGGATCCCGCAGTGGTGCGTGAGCATCGCGTGCGAGGACGACGATGGCGTGCTCGCCGGCGTCGTGTACGACCCGATGCGCGACGAGACGTGGGCCGCGACGCGCGACGGCGACGCCACGCTCAACGGCGCGCGCGTGCGGGGATCGGGCCGCGGCGAGCTGGCCACCGCGCTCGTCGCCACCGGGTTCGGCTACGCCGCCGACGTGCGCGAGTCGCAGGCGCGCGTGGTCGCCCGGCTGCTGCCGCGCGTGCGCGACGTGCGCCGGCTCGGCGCCGCCGCGCTGGACCTCGCGTGGGCGGCGGCCGGTCGCGTCGACGCCTACTACGAGCGCGGCGTCAAGCACTGGGACGTCGCCGCGGGCGCGCTGATCTGCTCGCGCGCCGGGCTGACGGTCCACGAGCTGCCTCCCGCGCCGCCGGCCGACAGCGGCCTGCTCGTCGCGCCGCCGGCGATCGCCGGCGAGCTGCTCGCGCTCGTTACCGACTGAGGCGCCTATCGCGTGAGAGGCGGCCGGTGTTGATCGCCGGGCGCCAGCTGGGACCGTGGTGCCCATGGACGGTTCCACATCAAAGGAGACATCATGCTGAGGCGAATCCTGACACTCGGGATTGTCGCGTTAGCGCTAGGGCTCGTCGCCCCGGCGATCGGGGTGCAGGCGGGCATCGGAACAGGCGTTGCGCTGGCTCAGGATCCCGCGCCGGCCCCGGACCCGGAAGATCCGCCGGACGCGCCGGATGACCCGGAGGCGCCGGACGACCCGGAGGCGCCGGACGCTCCCGACGCGCCCGACGTGCCCGACGCGCCTGAGGCGCCGGACGCGCCCGATGCGCCCGACGCTCCCGAGGACGACGACGACGGCGACGACGACGGCGACGACGAGGAAGTCGCCCCGACGCCGGCGCCCCCGGCTCCGGCTGCGCCGGCTCCGGCTCCCGCTCCGCCCGCTCCCGCCGCTCCCGCGGCCCCGGCGCCGGTCGAGACGGGCCCCGCGCCGCATCCAGGAGAGCAACGGCGGCGACGTCGAGGGTGAGCAGAAGTCGCACAAGCCCTCGGGTTCGGTGAAGGGCGAGACGCGCAGCTCGACGAAGACGCCGAGCCGCGTGGTCTTCCAGAACACCTCGAACCAGACCTCGGGGACCGACACCGGCACGTTCCCGCAGGGCGGGATCCAGGCCGGCGCCGGCGGCATGGCGGACGATGCACCTGCCTCGCTGCTGCTCCTCGGCCTCGGGACGCTTGCGTTCGGTCTCATGGCCGGCGGCGTGGCGCTGCGGCGCCGCAGCCTTGGGTCGTGACGAAGCGGTCCACGGACAACAGAAGCAATTGGTGGCGCCGCCGGCCTCAGCCGGCGGCGTCGCTGTTCGTGGCGGGCGCGATCCTCGCACTGGCGCTGATCGCGGTCGCGATCGACGGCCGCTCGCGTGACACGGACGCGCCGCGCGGCCGCCCCCTTCCCCGCGCCGCGCTCGCCGAAGAGCAGCGGCCCACCGTCACGCTCTCTCCGCGACCCAGGCGCCACCGCGTCCGCCGGCTGGTCCACGTGGTCGATCGCCAGGCGGCGCGGCCGCGGCGCATCGAGATCCCGGCGATCGGGGTCTCCGCGCCCGTCGGTCCGCTGCGGCTCGAGCCGGACGGGACGATGCAGACCCCGGACCACTTCGAGAACACGGGCTGGTACGAGCCGGGACGCGAGCCCGGCGAGCGCGGCCCCGCCGTGGTCGTCGGTCATGTCGACTCGACCGAAGGTCCCGCCGTCTTCTACCGGGTCCGCGACCTCCGCCGCGGCAACCTGATCCGCATCCGGCGCGCCGACGGCAGCGTGGTGCGCTTCCGAGTCGAGGGCGTCGAGCGCTGGCCAAAGGCCGAGTTCCCCTCGCGTCGCGTGTTCGGCAAGACGCGGATCTCCGCGCTGCGGCTGGTGACGTGCTCGGGCGAGTTCGACTCGTCGACCGGCCACTACGTCGACAACACGATCGTGTATGCCGCGCGGGTCCTCGAGCGGCGCTTCGTGCGCTGAGACGAACCGGCTATCGAGCGGCCGCGGAATGCTGTTGGCCGCCTCCCGCCGCGCCCGTACGGTCGGCGGCATGTCACGGTCCGAACAGCTTCAACACGGCCCGGCGGCGCGCCGCCGGCGTCACCTGATACCCGCCGCCCTCGTCACTTGCGCCGTCGCCGTCGCCGGCACCGGAGATGCGTCCGCCGCATCTTGCGGTCAGCGCAACACGGAGGCGAACAACCTCAGCCAGCCGGTGATCGCGCGCACGACGCTCTGCCTGCTGAACTCCGAGCGCCGCGCCCGAGGGCTGTCGTCGCTCCGGCTGAGCCGACCGCTGTCGCGGGCGGCGAGCGGCCACTCACGCGACATGGTGAGCCGGAGCTACTTCGCGCACACCGCGCCGGGAGGGCCGAGTCTCGTCCAGCGCGTTCGGAAGACCGGTTATCTGAAGTCGGCGCACCGCTGGCGCGTCGGGGAGAACATCGCCTGGGGGGCGGGCGGCAAGAGCTCCGCCGAGGCGATCGTGACCGCCTGGATGCACAGCCCTCAGCACAGGAAGGCGATCCTCACGCGCGCGTACCGCGACGTGGGAATCGGTGTCGCCGCCGGGGTTCCAAGCGCGGGTCAGGCCGGGGGCGCGACGTACACCGCGGACTTCGGCGTCAAGCGTTGAGCGCTGCGGCGTCGAATGGATGAAGCCGCGACCGGGTAGGGCCTGGACATGACCATCGCGATCATCATCGCCTTCTGCGTAGTGCTGCTGATCCTGGCGTTCCTGTTCCCGCGGCTCTCGCGTCATCCGGAACGCGGCGGCCGGAAGGTCGCGGGCGCGCCGACAAAGGCGACCGGCCGCGCGCCCGGTCGGCTCGGCGACTGGCTCAGCAAGCCGTTCCGCACGAGTCAGCGCGCGATCACCAAGAGCGGCAGCTCCGGGCGCAAGGGCCGCAGCAAGCTGCCGTTCTGACCTTCCGCGTCACTCGTCCTAGAACAGGCGCGTCGCGGACGACGAGGCTGCCGGTGGCGCCGGCTCGCCGAAGAGGATCGCCCGCACGGTCTGGGTCGATGCCTCGTCGGGCGCCTCGCTGATCACCGTCGCCGGTCGCTCGAAGCGGGCCAGCGCCTGGCCGAGCGGCTCGGCCCGCAGCGTGCCCTCGCCGTAGGGCAGATGCGATTTCTCGTTGCGGTTCGCGAAGCTGATGTCGGAGAAATGGATGTGGAACGGCACGGTCGGCTCCATCACGCGGTCGGCGGCCTGCAGCGCGGTCACGAAGGAATCCGCCTCCGTGTATCCGCCGCCACTCACCGCGTGCAGATGGGCGAAGTCGATCACCGGCCGGACCCAGGGCAGCTCCGACGAGATCGCCAGGACATCCTCGAGGCTGCCGAGCTCGCGCACGCGACCCATGACTTCGACCCCGAACGGCACGTCCCGGTCCTTCGCGGCGAGTCGCCGGCGCAGTTCGCCAAGCTGCGCGACAACTGCGGCGATGGCGTCGGCCCGCTCGCGGCCGAGCAGGAAGCCCGGGTGGAACACCACCGGCGACGCACCGCATGCGCGCGCAAGGCCGGCCGTGTGATCGAGCATGCCCACGGCCATCCGGAGCTTCTTGCCGACGTCGACGTGGCCGACGAAGGCGGCGATCGGCGCATGGATCGACAGCGCGACGTCGGCCTCGCGGGCCAGCCTGCCCAGGCGTTCGGCGTAGTCCCAGTCCATCCAGAAGCCGCCCTCGAAGTCGATCTCACAGGCGGAGTAGCCGCGCCGGCGGAGCGACTCCACGGCCTCCTCCGGCCGCTCCCGCGACGGGACGAACGCCGGACCGAAGCGGATGGCGCCCATGACGGGAGTGTGGCAGCCGATGAGCGCGATACTTGCTCGATGAGCTCGATCCACCGCCGGCGAGCGGACGGTTCCTGGGAGGGCGTCGCCCCGGCCGCATACGACGACTTGGCCGTCGCAGGCGTCGAGAGGCATGAGCTGATCGGGCCGGCGGACGGCGCGGACAGTTATCGCGTGCGCTACTTCCATGTCCCCGCCGGCGGGCGCACCGCGCTGGAGCGTCATCCCCACGACCACGGCGTCGTGATCCAGCGCGGCACTGCGAGGGTCACGCTCGGCGACGACGTGCACGAGCTCGGGCCCGGCGACGTGGTTTACGTGGCGGGTGACGAGCTGCACTGCTTCGAGGCGGTCGGCGACACCGCGCTCGGCTTCATCTGTGTCGCGCCGCCCGGCCGGTCGAGGTGATCATCGTCGGTGTCGAAGCCGCCACGGGCTGCGCATCATCGTCTCGGCGAAGGCCGCGCCAAGTACCCGGGGCGGGACTCGAACCCGCACGGCCACAAGGGCCAATGGCTTTTGAGGCCATCGTGTCTGACCAGTTCCACCACCCGGGCCGGCCGTGCCACATGATATGGAGCGTGGCATGAGCTCCAAGGACACGGTTGCCGTGCTCGGCACGGGCATCATGGGCGCGCCGATGGCGCGCAACCTGCTGGCCGCCGGATTCCCCGTGCGGGCTTGGAATCGCACCGCCGACAAGGTCACGCCGCTGGGCGACGCGGGTGCCACCGTCGCGGCCACGCCGGCCGAGGCGGGCGCCGGCGCCCAGGTCGTGCTCACGATGCTGACCGACGCGGACGCGGTGATCGCGACCGCGACGGAGGCGCTCGGGGACGCGGAGGTCTGGATCCAGATGTCGACCGTCGGCATCGAGGGCGGGGAGCGCTGCGCGTCGTTGGCTGAGGAGCGCGGCGTCGCGCTCGTCGACGCGCCGGTGCTCGGGTCCCGCCAGCCGGCCGAGGAGGGGAAGCTGACCGTGCTGGCCTCCGGGCCGGACGAGCTTCGCGACCGCGTGGACCCGCTGTTCGACGTCGTCGGCGCGCGCACGTTGTGGGTGGGGGAGGCGGGCTCCGGCCAGCGGCTGAAGCTCGTCGCGAACACCTGGGTGATGGCGCTTGTCGAGAGTGTCGCCGAGACGATCGTGCTCGCCGAAGGGCTCGGCGTGCCGCCGCAGTCGTTCCTCGACCTGATCGCCGGCGGTCCCCAGGACTCCGGCTACGCGCAGCTCAAGGGCAAGGGGATGATCGAGCGCTCGTTCACGCCGGCGTTTCCGCTGCGCCACGCGGCCAAGGACCTGCGGCTGATCGAGGAGGCCGCGAGACGCCATGACCTCGACGTGCCGCTGATCGACACGCTGGTCGCCCGCTACGCCGAGGGTGTGGCGGCCGGGCATGGCGACCTCGACCTGTCCGCGACGTTCCTGACCGGCGCGGAGCGCCGCTAGGCCGGAGCCGGCTCGCCGCGGCGCGTCGGCGGCGGCGGCTCGGACGGCTGCTCGACCTCGACGTTCCACGCCTGCTGGAAGCCGCGCATCGCGAACGCGATCAGCAGCAGCTGCAGCGGCAGCAGGAGCGCGGTGAGCCAGCCGACGACGACCGCCGACAACGCCGGGTCGGTGAACCCGTCCTTGTCGCGCTCGAACCAGCCAGGGACCGAGACGACCGCGAAGATGAACAGCACGATCGCCAGCGCGGCGGCGACCGGCAGCACGCCGCGGCTCCAGCGCCACACCATCACCGCGATCCCGATGTACACGAGCACGTAGATCACCTGCAGCGCCTTGGCGCCGACGAGCACCTCCCACGCGCCGACGGAGATCACGATGACCACGACCGCCGACGCGAGCAGCAGCACGATCACGATCGCTCGCGTGACCTTCGACGAGGTCTTCTCGCGGTTCGGATGCTCGATCGCGAGATCCGCCATCGTGGCGCGACCATACAATCTCCCCGCCGCCCGCGCGCTGTTCGGGCGGCCACCGCGGGCGTGGTGAAACTGGCAAACACGCGAGGTTTAGGTCCTCGTGCCGCAAGGCTTGGGGGTTCGAGTCCCTCCGCCCGCATTGATCGGCGCCTATGACAGACGCTCATTGGAATCACGTGCCGTGGTGCGTAACCGTTATGCGCCGTGCCGCCCCGCTCACACGAGACCGCCAGCGCCCGTTGTAGGGACATGAGCGCCCGCGCAGCGTCGCCGCTCCCCGGCGCCGGCTGCGCCTCGTCGCGTGGCAGCTCGTCGCGCCGCGACCAGGCGCTCGTCGGAGGCGCTCGCGCGTGACCCCGCGGCAGGTCGCGATGCTGCTCGTGCTCGCCGCACTGTGGGGCGCGTCGTTCCTGTTCATGCGCGTCGCCGTGCCCGCGCTCGGGCCGGTCGTGCTCGCCGACGCGCGCGTCGCGATCGCCGGCGTGGCGCTGCTCGCCTACGCCGTCGCGATCGGGGCGCGGCCGGCGCTGCGCGCGCGCTGGCGCGACTACCTCCTGCTCGGCGCGATCAACGCCGCGTTGCCGTTCACGCTGCTCTCCGCGGCGGAGCTGGAGATCGAGGCGTCGCTCGCAGCCGTCTTGAACGCCGTGGCACCGCTGTGCGGAGCGATCGTCGGCGCCGTATGGCTCGGGCAGCGCGTCACGCACGCCGCGAAGGCCGGGCTGGTCATGGGCGTCGGCGGCGTCGCGCTTGTCGTCGGACTGTCGCCGTTCACGATCGACGTGGCGTTCATCGCCGCCGTGCTCGCCTGCCTGGTCGCCGCGTTCGCGTACGGGATCGGTGCGAACCTCGTCCGCCTCCGCTTTGCCGGCGAGCCGCCGCTCTCGATGGCGATCGGCCAGCAGCTCGCGGCGGCGGCGGTCCTGCTCCCGCTCGTCCCGATCGTGCCGGTCCGCTCCGCGCCCGACGGCGTCGACATCGCTTGCATGCTCGGACTCGCGCTGGCCTCGACCGGAGTCGCGTACCTCCTCTACTTCCGTCTGCTGGCTGAGCTCGGTGCAACCGGCGGCATGACCGTGATCTTCGTCGTGCCCGTATTCGGCGTCCTCTGGGGCGCGCTGTTCCTGGACGAGACGATCCACCTCGCGACGATCGCCGGCGGCGCCGTGATCCTCGCGAGCGTCTGGCTGATCACGCGCAACCCGGCTCCGCCGCCGGCGGTCCCGGCGCGAGCCGCCGAGGTCATGTCTTCGGCCCGATGAACCCATCGAGAATCGCCACGCTGCGGCGGTGCGAAACGCTGATGTTGCGGTGGTTGGACTGCGTCCAGCGGATCCCGAGCCGCTCGCAGTACTCGCAGAACAGCGCGCGGATGTCGGCCGAGAGGTTCGAGAAGAAGTAGCGCGGATACTCGTACTCGGCGACGCGTCCGCTCGGGAGCTTGGTCTTGAAGCGGTTCACGCAGCGGCAACCGTCGGAGTGGATGAGCCCGCGGAGGAACGGGCGGGGGAACTCGTCGACGATCGCGCGTTGCCAGTCGGCGAGCACGATCGGCCGCTCATGCTTGCGACCTCTTCGCCAGCTGCGGGAACAGCGTCGAGCCAACGTACGTCGTACGAGCGCGACGACGACGCAGCGTTGACTGCGCGCTGCGCGGGGTACACCACGACCCGTCGATCGCCGCGATCGCGAGCCGCGCCGACGTCGCGCACGCGTCGATGATCGCGGGATACTCGGCGTCGAGCGAGACGACGCAGGTTGCGCTCGGCACGCGGCATCACGGACCGACGCAGCCGTCGCCCAGATACAGCCCGAGCAGATAGCTGTACGAGGGCGGGTCAGCGGATCTCGGGTGCCACGAACACATGTTCGCCATGAGCCTCGGACGGAACAGCTACAATCGCGCAGCCGAACCGTTCGGGGGGACTGGTCTAATGGAAACACGATGGCGGTCTCCAAAACCATAGATTCGGGGTTCGATTCCCTCGGTCCCCCGCTTGATCCAGGCCGTCATCTTCGACCTCGACGGCCTCCTGCTCGACTCGGAGTCCGCCTGGGACGGCGGTCGCCGGGCGCTTGTCGCCGAATACGGCCTCGAGTGGCCCGACGGGGCGACGGAGGCGATGCTCGGGATGAGCTCGCTCGAGTGGTCGCGCTACGTCCACGAGCAGCTCGGAGTCCCGCTCGAGCCGAGCGAGATCTCCGACCGCGTCGTCGACCACGTGCTCGAGACCTACGCCGAGCGGCTCCCGCTCCTGCCCGGCGCCGAGGACGCCGTCGCCCGGATCGCCGAGCGCTGGCCGCTGGCGCTCGCCTCCTCCTCGAACAAGCCGGTCATCGAGCGGGTGATGGAGACGTCCGGCTGGGGCGACGTGTTCAAAGCGTGGGTTTCGTCCGAGGAGGTCGCCCGCGGCAAGCCGGCCCCCGACGTCTTCCTGGAGGCGGCGCGGCGGCTGCGCGTCGACCCGCGGCGCGCCGCGGGTGTCGAGGACTCCCACAACGGGATCCTCGCCGCCGATGCGGCCGGCATGCGCGTGATCGCGATTCCGAACCGCGAGTTCCCGCCCGGCGACGATGCGCTGCGCGCCGCCGACGTGGTGCTCGCGTCGCTCGACGAGCTGACGCCCGCTGTCGTCGACGGCTGATCGGGAGCGCTAGCGCCGGGGCGGCTCGGCCAGCACGAGCTTCCCGCGGTTCAGCAGCGCAGCGATCGTGCACGCCTTCTCGATCTGCGCGAACGAATATCGGGTCGGGTTGTGCAGCGTCTCGATGTGCACGCCGGGGATCTGCATGTCCTGTTGGTTCCCCGAAACCGGCGTCCGTAGACTGCGCCGCCGCATGGAAGGCTCCGAGATCTTCGCCGACGGAGCGCTCTCCGGACGCGTCGTGCTCGTCACCGGGGGCGGGACCGGGCTCGGCAGGGCGGCCGCGGCCGAGCTGCGCCGCTGCGGTGCCGAGGTCGTGATCTGCGGCCGGCGCGCGGATGTGCTCGCCGCGACGGCCGCCGAGCTCGGCGTCCATCACGTGGCCGGCGACGTGCGGGAGGAGGAGGATGCCGAGCGGATCGTGCGCTTCGCGCTCGAGCGCTGCGGGCGCCTGGACGCGCTCGTCAACAACGCCGGCGGCCAGTACTTCGCGCCCGCCGAGGCGATCGAGCCGAAGGGCTGGCGCGCGGTCACGCGGCTCAACGTCGGCGCCACCGAGCGCATGACGCGGCTCGCCGCCGACCTCGCTTTCCACCACGGCGGCACGGTCGTCAACATCACGCTCTCGCCCCATCACGGGCTGCCGGGGATGACCCACTCGAGCGCCGCCCGCGCCGCCGTCGAGGGCTACACGCGCGCGCTGGCCGCCGAATGGGCGGACCGCGGGATCGCGGTGATCGCCGTCGCCGCCGGGCACTTCGACACCGCGTCGCTGCGGAAGTACCCGGAGCCGGTCTGGCGCGCCGCCGCGCGCACGATCCCGCTCCAGCGGCTCGGGCGCGAGGAGGAACACGCCTGGCTCGTCGCGCTCTGCTGCACCCCGATCGGCGCGGCGCTATCGGGCTCGGTCGTGACGCACGACGGCGGGCGCGACAACTGGTTCGGCCCCTGGCCGCCGCCGAGCCTCGCCGCCGAGGGCGGCGAGGTGCCGACCGAGCCACGCGGTCCGAAGCCGCCCGGCTCGTAGCCGCAGCGGGACGCCGCGGCTATGATCGGGGCTTCCCGCTGCGGGCGAAGTGTTGTGGTTGCACAGAAGCCTTCCAAGCTTCTAGGGCGGGTTCGATTCCCGTCGCCCGCTTGCGAGAAAGCCACGGGGAGTGGCGCAGTCTGGTAGCGCACCCGGCTGGGGGCCGGGCGGTCGCAGGTTCAAATCCTGTCTCCCCGACTAAGCGGACAAGGCTTGCAATGCGGATGACGCCGGAGTACGAGCGGTCGTCGCCCGAGAAGCCTTGACCCAAGCTCAGGATCCTCCCTGGTCCTTGCATGCGAACCTGCTCGGTTGAATGCTTCAGACTGGCTGGGACACAGAGCTTCGGAGCAAGGAGAGCGTGATGAGCGACAACACCGAGACCGCCATCCTCGCGGGAGGCTGCTTCTGGGGCGTCCAGGAGCTGCTGCGCCAGCGCGAGGGAATCATCTCAACGAGGGTCGGATACACCGGTGGGGAGAACGACAACCCGACCTACGGGAACCATCCTGGTCACGCCGAGGCGGTCGAGATCGTCTTCGACCCCGAGCGCATCTCCTACCGGGACATCCTTGAGTTCTTCTTCCAGATCCACGACCCGACGACCAAGGACCGCCAGGGCAACGACATCGGCTCCAGCTACCGCTCCGAGATCTTCTATACGAGCGACGAGCAGCGCCAGGTCGCCGAGGACACGATCGCCGACGTCGACGCCTCGGGCCTGTGGCCCGGCAAGGTGGTGACCGAGCTCAGCGAGGCCGTCCCGTTCTGGGAGGCCGAGGCCGAGCACCAGGACTACCTCCAGCGCTACCCGAACGGCTACACGTGCCACTTCCCGCGGCCGGGCTGGAAGCTGCCGCACCGCGAGACCGCCGCCTAGTACCGCTTTCCACGGATGCAGAAGCGAGGCGGCAGCCGCTCGCGCGTCGGCTGGACGTCCCGGCCTGTGGCCGGGACGTCGGTCGGGCCTCGGCGGTCGTAGCCGGAAGGGCGTCGTGTCAGACGCTGGCGTCGACTTCGCGCCAGAAGGCGTCGACGCGGGCGTTGAACTCGTCGGGGACTTCCTGGAAGGGCTGGTGGGCTTCGCCGGGCATGAGCTCGAAGCGCGCGTTCGGTATCTCGGCGGCAACGAAACGGCCGAAGCGGGGCGGCAGGATGGTGTCGAGTTCGCCGGCGAGGACGAGCGTTGGCGCGGCGATCCGCGAGAGGCGGTCGGCCGTGTCATGCGCGAGGCAGGCGTCGACCTGCGCTTTGAAGGCCTCGACGGTCTGCTTGTGCGGGAACGCCAGCGCCTCCTCGACGAGCTGGTCCACGGTGCCGTCGGCGTGTGCGCGCGGCGTGTAGACCCAGGTGAAGAATGCCTGGAAGAAGGCGCGCTCGCTTGGCGCCGCCTCGGCCAGCCAGCGCCAGAACGCGAGCTGGGAACCGAGGAGGGCGTCCGGGCGGGCGTAGGTGCTCACGAGCACGAGGCTGCGGACGAGCTGCGGGTGGCGGAGTGCGAGCTCCTGCGCGATCGTGCTTCCCATCGAGAAGCCGGCGACGTGGGCGTCCGGCACGGCGAGTGCGCGCAGGATCGCGGCGGCGTCGTCGGCCATCGTCGCGACCGACAGCGGCTGTTCGGGGAGCGGTGAGCGCCCCACGCCGCTGTTGTCGAACGCGGTCACGCGGTAGCGGTCGGCGAGCCCGTCGAGCTGTGGCTGCCACGCCTCGGCCGGGTCGCCAAGGCCCGCGATCAGCACTACGTCGGGTCCTTCGCCGCGGCGCTCGACCCAGAGTTCGAGCTCGCCGGCGCGGATGGGTGCGGAGGTGGTCACGTGCGGTACTCCTTGTCCTGTTGTTGTGGGTCGTTGCGCGCGAGGCCGGCGGGTCGCCGGCCTCGCGTCGCCTCGGTCGAGCGGCTGCTCAGTTGACGATCTGGGCGCAGCCGGTGATCGAGGCCTCGGCGTCGACGTCGACCGCGGCCCAGTCGAGGTCCTGACCGCCGCAGTCGACGGTGTCCGGCGCGCCGTCGCGGGCGTCGATGCGGTCGTCGCCGAGACCGCCGGAGAGCGCCTCTGCGCCGGTGCCGCCGGTGATCTCGTCGTCGCCGTCGAAGCCCGCCAGCCGCTCCGTGCGAGGGTCGCCGGCGAGGACGTCGGCGAACTGAGAGCCCAGGACGGACTCGACGTCGCGGCGGATGCGGTCGTCGTCGCCGGGACGCCCATCGTCCGCCTCCAGGTCCACGGCCACGTGGACGCCGGCGGTTGCAAAGCCGTAGTTGGCGACGTCGAGGCCGATCCCGCCGTCGAAGTCCACGCGCGACGGCGCGTCGGTCGCGAGCGCGACGTAGCGATCGGGGCCTGCGCCGCCCTCCAGTGACACGCGGCGGGGCGTCGCGATCACCGCGACGTCAGGGCCGTCGCCGAGGTCGAGGTCGATGCGGCGAACCGCGGCGCAGCTCACGGTGTACGGGTCGAGTGGCATGCACGTCGGCACCCCGGCCAAGGTGATCGGCTTGTTGGTGTCGTGGATCACGACCCTCTGGGAGCCTTCGACCGAGACGAGATTCGTCTCGCCGGCCGCGTCCTGAAGCAGCACCCGGTGCGGGGTGCGGCCGTCTTGGTAGAGGGTCGCGCCGTGTGCGAAGGGCGGAACGGCGACGGTGGCCGCCACCGTGATGGCGGTCACGAGAAGGATGCGAGGCATCGGTTGCTCCTCGGGGAAGGTTGGGGATGAGAGATGGGGATGGGTCTGGAATGAGAGCCGGCTCAGGGCTGGAGCCGGTAGAGGCGGAAGAACTCGTTGTCGACCGGCAACACTTCGACGCGTGCGTAGCCGCCCTGGGTGGCGAGCTCCCGGACGGTGCCGGCGCGCATGACGGTGCCCAGCGCGGCCGTTGGCTGCTCGGCCATCTGGGTGGGCAGGCAGTGCGTGACGCTCCAGCCGTACATCATCCGCTCGACCTGGTCGCCCGGCGCGGTGAACGTCTCGGCAACGCGCTCGTCGACGACGAGCACGGTGCCACCGGGCGTGAGCGCGGCGCGCGTGGCTTTCAGCGCGCCTACGGGGTCGGCCAGGTCGTGCAGCGCCTCGAGGATGAGCACGAGGTCGTAGGGGCCGTGGTGGGCGAGGTCGGCGGCGTCGGCTTGGAGGAAGCGCACGCGACCGTCGAGGCCGGCGTCTTGCGCGTGGCGGCGGGCGTCGGCGACCGAGCCCGGGTCGGCGTCGAGGCCGTCGACGTGCGCGTCCAGGAACGCCTGGGCGATCGCCAGGGTGGCGAAGCCCTGGCCGCAGCCGACGTCGGCGACGCGGGCGTGGCGGGCGGCTTCGAGGCGGGCGACGACGTCGGGCATCGCGCCCAGCCACTCGCGCGGCAGCTCGTGGGTGAACGCGGGGCGGTTGATGTGGCCTTGGCCGTGGCGGAAGTCGGAGCCGTAGGCGGCGTATGGGACACCGCCTCCAGTGCGGTAGGCCTCGACCACTTGCGGCAGCACGCCGCCGATGCCGGCGAGCATGTGCGCGAACGGCGCGACGTGCGCGGGGTCGTCGGCGTCGGCGAGCACGCGGGCGTGGTCGGGTGCGAGCGCGTAGCGGCGCACGTCGGCCGGCGCACCGGCCTGGTCGACGGACAGCAGGCCGGCGACGGCCTGCTGTTCGAGCCACTCGCGGGCGTAGCGCGACGCGATCCCTGCGTGGTGGGCGAGCTCGTCGTCGGTGAGCGGGCCGCGCTCGGCGAGCGTTCGATAGAGACCCAGCTGGGTGCCGAGGTAGACCGAGTACAGCTCGAGCGCTTCAAGCGTGGCGGAGAACAGCCGGTCGGCGAGCGCGTCGGTGCGATCGGGAACAGCGATGGTCATGGCAGAGGACCTCGTGATGTCGTTCAGTGGGCGGGCGCGGTCGTCGCACATGCCGCGTGCGGCTCGGTCGCGTCGAGGAAGGGCAGGACCTCGGCGAGGAACAGGTCGGTGCCGGTGTCCATGGCGGCGTGTCGCTGCCCGGGCATAACGGCGATGCGCGCGTCAGGCAGTACCGCGCACAGCGTCTCGTTGGCCGCCTGGAAGGCGGCGGGGCTGTCGCCACCGCCGAGGAGCAGCGTGGGGACGGCGAACGCGCGGAAGCGGCTTGCGTCGAAGACGTACTCGCGGTTGGCGCGTTCCTCGCGTGGGATCGTTGCCGCGGCCGCCCGCCGCGCGGGCCAGGCGGGCAGCGAGCGAAGCAGCGCGATCTGCTCGCGCGGCAGTCCGGCGACAGCGAAGAGGAAGCGCTCCAGCAGCGCGTCGCGGTCGCCGGCGTCGAGCAGCGCCTGGAGCTCCTCGACGACTTGGCGCGGGCTCTGCACGAAGCCGACGGGCGCCTCGTAGAGCACCAGCCGCGCGATCCGGTCGGTGAGAAGCGCCGCTTCGAGAGCGCACACGCCGCCGTAGGAATGGCCGAGCACGCTCACGTGCTCGCCGGCCGACTCGACGACCGCGGCGACGTCCTCGAACTCGCGCTCGATCGCGTAGCGGCTCGCGTCGCCGCTGCTGCCGCGGCCGCGACGGTCGAGCGCCAGGACGGTGAATCGCCGCTGCAGAGCGGGGAGCACCGGCGCCCAGCGGCTGTGGTCGGCCGTCGCGCCGTGCACGAGCACGAGCGGCGGACCGTCGCCGCTGCGCCAGACAGCGATCGGCGTGCCGTCCGCGGAGGGGACGTGGTACAGGCTTGCCGTGTGGGCGGCGACGGTCATGACGATCGCACCGTGCTGCCGACCCGGCGTAAGGCTGCCGGGATGGAACTGTGACGTGGATGCATGGCCGCAACGGTTGCTCATGCCTCCCGCGGGCGGTATGGCGGATGTCCGCCACACCACCCCCCAAACCGTTGGTGCCGCACCCCCAGATCCAGTAGGGGCGTTCCGCCGGCGACAGAACGCCTCCGCGACTCAGGGCGGCGAGGCGCGCTGCTCGGCGAGCAGGCGGATGACGCCGGCGCGCGAGCCGAGACTGAGCTTGGACAGCACGCGCGAGACGTGCTTCTCCACCGTACTTTCGGTCAGGTGCAGCGCCGCGGCGATCTGCGCGTTGGTGCGTCCGTCGCCCATCAACAGCGCCACTTCCCGTTCGCGCCGGGTCAGAGCGCCGAGCGGTCCGTCGCCGCCCTCGGGCCGGCCCGGCGCCGTGGTAGTCGCCGGGCGCGGGCGGTCGCCCAGGCGCCGCAGCACTCGCAACGCGTCGTCGCGGTAGCCCCAGGCGCCGCGCGCGTCGAGCTCTGCGGCGGCGCGGCGCAACTCGCGCCGGGCGTCGTCGGCACGGCCGCACGCGACGAGCGCCGCGCCCGCCAACGTCCGACAGCGGCCGGCCCACACCGGAGCGCTGCCGGCCTCGCCATCCGACGCGCCGGTCAGCGCCACCTCGGCAGCCCGCGGCGCCTCAGACCGGGCGAGCAGCAGGCTGGCCTCGGCGTGCCCGAGGATCGCGCCGAACACGCCTCCGCGGCGCCCGCCTCCCTCGGCCGGCCCGCGTCGTACCCAAGTGTCGGCGTCCTCCACTCGCCCCAGCGCGAGCAGGACGCGCACCGCCACGTCCAGCGTCGTGAGCCGGTCGAGCGTCCAGAGCCCCGGGTTGACCCAGCCGAACGTCTCCAGCACCGCGTACGCCGCTCGAGGATCGCCCGCGGCAAGGCGTACGTCGGCGACCGAATAGCCGGCCTGCGAGTACTCGATCACGCCAAGCCGGTCCCATGCGGCCTGCCCATGCTCCAGCGCCGCCTCAACCCTGCCGCGCGCCAACGCCACACGGCTGAGCGCGATCGATGCCCAATACGCGACCTGGATGTTGCCCGACAGCAGCGCGCTCTCTTGGGCCTCCTCCAGGTCGGCTTCGGCCGCATCGAACTGGCCCAGGCCGGCGTCGATCCAGCCTCGGAGCACGACGAACGCCGGGGCATACAGTCCCTGGCCACTGCGTCGCGCCACCGAGACCCCCCGCTCGGCCGCCGCGCGCGCCGTTCTGAACGCACCGGTGAAGTAGCGCGCGACGGCCAGCCAGAACACCGCCTGCAGCCGTTGCGCCAGCTGTTCGTCGGACAGCGCCTCAACGAGGGCTCCCGCCTGCGCGATCCTGGCGTCGACCACGGCCAGCGACTCCGGGTCGTCGTCGCGCAGCCGGCAGTGCGCCGCGTCCGCCGCACAGGCCGCGGCCTCGGCCTCCAGCGCCGGATCGCCGGCCGCGCGCGCCGCTGCGCGCGCCTCCTCGGCCAATGCCTCGGCGCCCGCGTGATCCGCGTGCACGGCGCGCTCGCGCACCATCACCAGCGTCAACGCCGCCTCGAGCCCCGGCGCGAGTCCGCCGAGCGCGGCGCGCTCGACCTCCAGCAGGCGCAGCGCCGCGTCCGGCTCCTGTGTCCAGAGCGCCTGCAGCTCGGCCAGCGCCACGACCACGCCGACGCGCTCGGCCACCGCATCGGCCGGCACCAGCGCTACGAGGCGACGCAGGGCGTCGCGCGCCTCGACCGCCCGCCCCGCCGCCGCAAGCGCCGACGCCTGCGCCCCCGACAACGCCAGCCGCTGCCCATCGTGCTCCGCCGCCTCGGGCAACAGCCGCAGCGCAGCCTCATACCATTCGGCCGCCGTCGCCGGCGCCGCCAGCGCCGTCTGCTGACCCGCCCGCGCCAACAGCTCGACGGCCAGCATGTCTCCCGGATGCGCCGCGCGCGCGACGTGATGCGCACGCTCGGCCTCCGACGCGCCCCGGGACGCGAGCGCCCCGGCCGCGCGCGCGTGCGCCGCCAGCTTCCAGCCGCCGCCCGCCGCCTCGTAGACCGCACGCCGCACCAACGGATGACGAAACGCAAACCGTCGCGGCTGCTCCGTCGCCCGCACCAGATCCGCCGCCAACAGCACGTCGAGCGCCACCAACGCGTCCGCCTCCGACATACCGGCAGCCGACGCCGCGATCGCCGGCTCGAACGGATCGCCGACCACCGCGGCACCCTCAACCAGTCGCCGCGCTCGTCCCTCCAGCGCGGCGATCTCACCAGCCAGCGCCGCCGCCACCGCGCGCGGCACCCCCGGCCCGCCGGGCGCTGTCTGCGTGGGCGAGCCCGCCGCCCCCGCGCGCAAGAGCGCCTCCACGTAGAAGGGGTTGCCACCGCTCTCGCGGAACAGGCGCGCCCGCGCCGCCGCCCCCACCGACGGACCCAGTAGCACGTCGACCGCCGCGCGCGACAGCGCCCCCACTTCCAGCACCTCGGCCCCGCCGTGGCGCGCCGCCGTGTGCAGCCCGCCCTCCAACGCCTGTGCCCGCCCCGCGCGCGCGGCGACCCCGAGGACGACCCCACCCTCCGGCAGCCGATGCAGCAGCAGCGACATCACGTCGGTCGACGCCGGATCCGCCCACTGCACATCGTCGAACAGCACCGCAACCGGCGTCGTCGCGGCCAGCCGCTCCAACAGCTCCCTCACCGAGCGCGCCACCCGATGACGCTCTCCCGTCACAGACGGCGCAACGCCCGTCAAGCGGCGCACGGCGGGCAGAGCGACCGCCAGATCGGCCAAATGCTCCTCATCCAGCCCCGCCAGCGCGGCGGCCCCATGATGTGAGAGCTGACCGTCCAGCGCCTCCATCCACAGCGCGAACGGAACGTCCCGCTCCAACTCCGACGCCCGCGCAGACACCACGACGTACCCCCGCGCTCCCGCCCGGCGCCCCAGCTCCTCCAGCAACCGCGACTTGCCGATCCCCGGCTCCCCGACGATCCCCACCGCGCACGGGCGCCCCGCGCCCGCCACATCCAGCGCCCGCTCGAGCGCCCGCAGCTCCAGCTCACGCCCCACAAGCGGCACGGCACTCGAACCCATGGCAAGCTGACCGTATCCAGACCACGATCCGCCGTGAAGAGCGCGACAGCCGCCCGGACGCGGCGACGAACCGAGGCGAAGGACGAGTCGCGACGGCGACGGTGGCAGCCAGCGTGACCGTGATGCTTCGCGCTCGCTTGAGCTATCGCACGGTTCCGAAAGCGCCGGCGAAGAAGACGAGCGGGTCTTCGATGGGGGAGGTGCGCAGGTGGTCGACCTGGGCCACGACGATCGAGTGATCGCCTGTGGGATGCTCGGCGACGATCTCGCACTCGAATGAGGCGAGGGCGTCGGTGAGCAGTGGTACGCCGCCGGGTCCGAGTTCCCAGTCGAGGCCGGCGAATCGGTCCGCCCCTGCGGAGGTCGCGCGTGCCACGAAGCGCTTGTGCCGTCGTCCCAGCACGTTGACACCGAAGCGCCCCGCCCGCCGCATGCGCGACCACGTGAGCGAGCTGCGCGACGGGCAGAACGAGATCAGGGGCGGCTCGAGCGAGACCGACGTGAGCGAGTTGACGATCAGACCGGCGGGCTTGCCGTCCGGCGCCGCGGTGACGAACGCGACGCCCGTCGCGAACCTGCCGAGTGCGTCGCGGAACGAGCGTGGGTCAGGCGCCGGCGCGGGGTTGGCTAGAGCTCCGAGCGTCATCTCAGTGGAGGGAGGGCTGTTCGCCGAGGGCGACGTGGGCGAGGTAGTCGTAGGCGCGGTTGGCGCCGAGCGGGTGCATGAACGAGCCGGCCTTGACGTCGCGGTAGGCGCGCGCGAGCGGGCTGCCACCGGCGTAGCCGGCGCCGCCCGAGAGGGCGAGCGCGCGGTCCACGACGCGGGCGGCCGCCTCGCCCACGAACGCCTTGGCGGCCTGGGCCTCGGCGAACAGCGCGGCGAGTTGCTCGGCGCTGCCGTCGGACGCCGGGTTGGCGGCGCGGTGCTCGTCGATCAGCGCGAGCCGCGCGCGAGAGGACGCCGCGCGCGGCGGCGAGGTCGACGGCGTTGTCGGCCACCTGCATGCGCGGGCGCGCGTCGCCGTTGATGCGCCCGGCGAGGCCGCGGCGGGCGGCGTGGTCGGCCGACTCGGCGATGCCGAGCGAGGCGGCGGCGTGAAACAACCCGGCGACCAGGTTGCGCTCCATGTAGGGCAGCGGGTCGCCGGCTAGGAAGCCGCCTCGCACGCCTGACTCGGGCAGCTCGACGCCCTCGAGCGTGATCGAGTTGCTGCCTGAGGCGCGCATGCCGAGCGCATCCCAGTCGTCGTTTACGACCACGCCGGGCGCGTCGGTTGGCACCATCGCGTACGCGTAGCGCTGGGTGCCCTCGTCGTCGGCATAGGTGACGGCCACGTAGAGGTCGGTGGCGGCGGGCGACATGGTGCAGAACATCTTGCGGCCGTCGATCCGCCAGCCGGACTCGGTGCGGGTGGCGAGCGTGCCCGGCCGCGTGAGGTCCTGGCCGCGCTCGCTGATGGCGGCCGCCAGCACGACGCCGTCGTGGGCGATCTGCTCGAGCGACGAGGCGAAGCCTAGGGCGCGGCGCTCTGCCCCGGCCGCGACCGCGACCTGGCGGCGGCGCTCCATGTTTTGCACGGCGACGAGGTGCATGTTGACGCCGATCGCGACGGAGGCGTCGCCGCGCGCCAGGCGGCTTGACGCCACGACGAGGTCGTGCGCGGATGAGACGCCGAGACCGCCGAGCTCGACGGGGACGGGCGCGGCGAAGTAGCGGGCGGCCTTGAGCGCGTCGATCGCCTCGAACGGGTAGCTGCCGTCGCGGTCGTGCTCGGCCGCGCGGGCGGCGAGCTGCTCGGAGAGCTGCTCGGCGACCGCCACCAGGCGGGCGCCGGCGTCGGTATGGGCTGTCAGTTCGATCGGCATCGCTATCTCCAGTTCGCTCGCCAGGCACTCGTGGCCGGAGCGCGGCTCCGGCCACGAGCATGCATGCGAGCCTTTAGTCGGTCGTCACGTCCACGGCGACGGGCACGCCGTTCGTGACCATGTCGTAGACGGCAGAGCGCTTCGCGGCGCGCTGCACGACCTCGCGGAGCTTGTCGGCCGGCGCGTCGCCGGTCACGCGGAACGACACGCCGATGCGCTCGAACCCGTTGCGGGGCTCGTCGTCGACGCCGAGCGCGCCGCGCACGTCCATGTCGCCGGTCAGCGTCGACTCGACGGAGGTGAGCTGCACCTTGCGCGCCGCGGCGACGTACACGATCGACGTGGTCAGACAGGCGGCGAGCGCGTGCAGCAGGTACTCGGCCGGGTTGGCGCCGGTGTCGCTGCCGAGCAGGATCGCGGGCTCCCCCGCATCGATCTCGAACGCCTCGCTGCGCGTGGTGTCCTCGCCGCCCGCGGCGTAAAAGCCCTTGATCGTCGATCGGTTGTGGGCGCCGTCGATCCAGCGGTTGGTAGCGCGGAACTGGAACCTCGCCAGCTCCGGCTGCGCCTTGATCAGATCCAGCGTGGCGAACATCTTCTCGGTGTCCACACCGTTACGGAGCGTGTCTGTGACTGTGCTCACTTCGAGACCTCCTCGGTCGTGTTGTTGTTTGGTTGACTCTCCCCCGGCGCCGCTCGCGCGGCATCGGCGCCACCACCCAAATCCGGGCGGGAGGTGTGGCGGGATGCACGTAGCGGCTTGACCGCGAGCAGCGACACGCTGTAAGCGCCGTACTTGTGGCTCGTGCGCCGTGCCCGCTCGCTCGTGAAGCCGTAGCCAGGGTTGCGCGCGGTTACCTCCACCTCGAGGCCGGCCGCCGCGATGTCCTCCAGGTAGAGATCTGTTTGGCTGGCCCCGGCGATGCAGGCTGCCCAGAGGTCGGCCTGGCAAGCCGTGCCCGCGGCGATCTGCCGCTCGGTGACGATGTCGGCGAGCGCGAGCCGTCCGCCCGGCCGGAGCACGCGCGCCGCCTCGGCGAAGACGCGGCGCTTGTCGGCCGAGAGATTGACCACGCCGTTCGAGATCACGGCGTCGAACGAGCCGCTCTCGAACGGCAGCGTCTCGATGCGCGCGTGGCGGAAGCTGACGTGCACGTCGCGGCGGAGCCGCTCGGACTTGGCGAGCTGTTCGGACGTGATGTCCACGCCGATGACCGAGCCGCCCGGGCCGACCTGCACGGCGGCCGCGAACGCGTCCATCCCGGAGCCGCTGCCCAGGTCGATCACGCGCTCGCCGGGGAGCAGGCGCGCGAGGCCGAGGTGGTAGCCGACGCCCGCGAACGAGCTCACGGCCCCCTCCGGCAGCCGGTCGAGCAGATCGGCGGGGTAGCCGAGCGCCTCGGCGAGCGGGCGGCCGGTTGGGAAGTGGAGGACCCGGCCCGCCTCGTTCGCGACGTCGCGGTACATCTCGGCGATGTGGCGGTCGAGCTCCTCGGGATCCACGCCGTCGGGAGCGAGGTACGTGCTCTTCGTTTGCATGCCGGCAGCTTCGGCGGCCGGCCTTCCCCAAACCTTCCTAGGTGCTGATTTTCGCTCTACGGAGGCGTTCCAGCGCCCCGCGCGCCCGGCGCTCGTTGAGTAGCTGCCCCGCCGCGGCGTAACCCTCGGCCGCGCGGCGCAGAGCGTCTGCGGCGGCGCGCTGGTCGCCCTCTGCGAGCAGCAGCTCGGCGCGCGCCTCCGCTACCGCCGACGGCCAGGGGCCGCCCCGCCAGTGCCGCGCCCCGTCCTGCGCGCGCTCAAGGAACTCGCGGGCGCGCTCGAGCCGGCCGGCCCGCGCACACACCGTCGCAGCGGCCACGTGGTAGCCGGTCGGGCAGAACTTGCAGACCCAGCGCGGGTCGAACAGCGTCTCGGCGCGCTCGACCAGCGCCAGCGCTTCGCTGTCCTCGTCAGGTACCTGCAGCAGGACGCCGTAGGCGAGGAAGAGCAGGTGCTGGGCGAGGGGCGAGATGTGCGCGAGCTCGAGGGCCTCATCGAGCTGCGCCCGTGCGCCGGCTCGGTCGTTCATGTTGAGCAGCACCTCACCCAGACGCATGCGTGCGAGCGACTCGCCTCCCACCGCGCCCACCTCACGGCTGAGCCGCGCCGCGTCGACCAGGTGCGCGCGCGCCGCCTCGAGGTTGTCGGTGAAAAGCTCGGTCTCCCCAAGTACGGTGGCGGCGAAGGCCTCGCCGCGACGGGCGCCCGCCTGATGCGACTGCGCGCGCAGGCGCTTGGCGAAGCCGGCGACGCGATCGTATGGATCGCCCGCCGTGAGCACGTACTCGGTCACGCACAGGTACGCGTCGAAGACACGGCCCGCGAGCTCCGGCGCGTCCCACACTTGCGCGAGCTGGTGCCGGGAGTGCTGCTCCCAGCCGCCGTCCAGGTGAGCGAGCATGGCCTTGAGGTCGGCGAGCTCGCCGGGATCGGCGGCGAGGCCGTCCGCCTCGGCGGCGAGCCGCCGCGCGCCCTCCCAATCGCCCGTGTGCCAGGCGACGATGCCGCGCAGCACGTTCAGCGTGCCGAGGTCCTCAGGCCGCTCGGCCTCGACCCCTGCGAGCGCGGCCTTGGCGCCTGGGATGTCGCCCGCCGCCAGGCACGCGCGCGCCTGTTGGGCTCGCAGCCCTGGCACCCGTTCCGCCGGCGCAACCGCGATCGCCTCGGCATAGGCGGCGGGGGCGCGGGGCTCGCCGGCCCCGTGCAGCAGCCGTGCCCGCAACGCAAGCAGCCCCGGGCGCTCGCGCTCGTCCGCGTGTTTCAGCGCCAGCTCGGCCCACTCGGCGCCGTCGCGGTAGGCCCCCACGCCCGCGGCCCACTCGGCAGCCTGCGTGAGGAGCGGCACGGCCTCGCGCGCCTGGCCCGCGCGCAGCAGGTGGTGCGCCACCGCCTCGGGCGGCGCGTGGTCCGTGGCGAGCAGCGCGGCTGCACTGGCATGGGTGAGGCGCAGCGCCTCTTCGGGCAGCCGGGCGGCCAGCTCTTCGCGCACCAGCGCGTGCCGGAAGCGGTAGCGGCCACGCACGCACTCGACCACCCCCGCCGCCTCCGTCTCGCCGAGCGCCCCGTCGACCTCCTCGACACCCGCGAGCGCCGCGAGCTCCGCGCCCGTGAAGCCGTCGTCGATTACGGCGAGCGCAGAGAGCAGCCGCTCGCCGAATGGCTCCAGCCGCTCGAGCCGCCGCGCCACCACCTCGCGAAGCCGCGGCGGGACCGTGACCTCACCCGAGGCATCCATCGATGCCGCCAGCTCCTCCGTAAAGAACGGGTTGCCCGCCGCCGAGCGCTCGATCGCGGCGAGGGCGCCCGGCGGGAGCTGCCGCCCGGCCGCGCGCTGAGCAACCGCTGCCAGCGCGCCCCGGTCGAGCGGGCCGAGCGCGAGCTCCACCGCGGCGCCGCGTTCGAGCAGGCTGGAGCGCACGAACGCCGCCGCCTTGGGGAGCGGCTCATCGCGCATGCCGGCGACCACGAGCAGGCGCTCGCCGGCGGCGCTGCGAGCGAGATGGTGCACGAGCGCCGCCGTCGCCTCGTCGGCGGCGTTCAGGTCGTCAATGGCAACCACGACGCCGCGCTCAGAGGCGGCCTGAGCGAGCAGCTGACCGACCGCCGAGAAGACGCGATGCCGGTCTACGGGCTCCTCCGCCGCCGCTGCAGGGTGGGGCACCGAGGGCAGCAGTCGCGCCAGGGCGGCTTGCGCGCTGTCGGTGAGCGCGCCGGCCAGCTCCGGACGCCGCGCGGCGAGTGGGTCGAGCGCCTCCACGAGCGGCGCGTAGGGCGAGCGGCCCTCCTCCTCGTGCGCGGCGCCGCGCAGCGTATGGAAGCCGAGCTCCTCCGCCTCGGCGAGCACGGCCTCGAGAAGGCGGGTCTTGCCGATCCCCAGCGCGCCGGTGACGAGCAGGGCGCTGCCATCGGCGGCCGCAGCGCGCGCGAGCGCTGCCGATGCCGAGCCGAGCTCCCGCTCACGCCCTTCGACCGGGCCATGGAGAAGCCGGGCCGCGTGGACCGCCGGGCCGCGCGTGAGCTCGCGCTGGAGCGACAGCGTCTCCTCGGAGGGCTCCGCCCCGAGCCGGGAGAGCTCTTCACGCAGGAGGCGGAATTGGCGCGCGGCGGCCGGTTTGTCGCCGCTCGCCACGTGGCGGCGCATGAGCGCGCGGTGGGCCTCCTCGTCGGCGGGATCCTCGCGCAGCACCCCGTCCCACCGGCCCTCGGAGCGCATCACCGCGAGACGGCGCTCGCGCAGCCGCGCGCGTGGGCCGAGCAGCCACTCCTCGTAGGGCTCGTCGGGCAGCAGTTCGCCGCCGTAGGCGGAATCGTCTCCGGCCTCGAAGCGCTCGACATCCGTCGTTATCTCGGCGGCCGGCGCGAGCTCCACCACTCCCGCGCGGAGTACCACGGCGCCGCGGTCGCCGAGCGCGCGGCGCGCGTAGCTCGCGGCCTTGTGCAGGTTGGACGCGGCGGCATCGGCGCCGAGCTGCGGCCAGAGCGTCTCGAGCACCTCGTCGCGCGGCATGCGGTGGCCGGGAGCAAGCGCGAGCAGCTTGACGAGATCCGCAGCGCGTCGCTGCGCCCAGGCGTCGGCCGGGACGGGTTGCGAGTCGACGAGTACTTCGAAGCGTCCGAGCAGCCGGACCTCGAACTGCCGCATACGAGTCCGACCATATCCGCCCCGATTACGATCTTCCCGTTGAAGCACGAGACTCGCTTCTGCATTTCGCCCGACGGCGTTGGACTCGCGTACGCGATCGACGGCGAGGGCCCGCCGCTCGTCAAGGCGAGCAACTGGATGACCCACCTCGACTACGAGCGGGAGAGCCCCGTCTGGCGACACTGGGTCAGAGAGCTGAGCCGGGGGCACACGCTCATCCGCTTCGACGAGCGCGGCTGCGGGCTCTCCGACCGCCAGTTCGACGGCACACCGACGCTCGACACCTACGTCGGCGACCTGGCTGCCGTGGTGGACGCTGCGAAACTCGAGCACTTCGCGCTGCTAGGCCTGTCAGGCGGCGGGCCGACCGCGATCGAGTACGCGGCGACGAACCCCGAGCGCGTTAGCCGCCTGGTGCTCTACGGGACCTGGGCGCGCGGCCGCGACAGGCGCGGCGACGGCGAGGCCGAGCAGTCGCGGCTGTTGGGCGACCTGATTCGAGTGGGCTGGGGTGGCGGAATTCCCGCCTTCCGGCAAGTGTTCAGCTCGATCTACATCCCCAGCGCCGGCGAGGAGCAGAGGCGCTGGTACGACGACTTGCAGCAGGCCTCCAGCAGTGGAGAGATGGCCGCACGCCTGTGGCGGTCGCGCAGTCACATTGACATCAGCGACACTGCGCGCCGCATCACCCAGCCGGCGCTCGTTCTACACGCGCGACGGGACCGGGCCGTCCCCTACGAGGAGGGGCGGCGCCTCGCTTCCCTCCTACCGGACGCTCGATTCGTGACGCTCGAGAGCGACAACCACATCCTTCAGCAAGGGGAGCCGGCCTGGGAGGTGTTTCTCTCGGAGGTGCGCGCGTTCTTGGGCGACGACGAGCGCGCACCCATCGTGGCCGCCGATCTGTCGGACCTCAGCGAGCGTGAGCGCGAAGTGCTCGAGCTGGTGGCCGCGGGAATGAGCAACGAGCAGATCGCGGAGCGGCTGTTCCTGAGCACCCGCACAGTGGAGCGCCACCTCTCGAACGTCTACGCGAAGCTACGGCTGTCCGGCAAGTCCGCGCGCGCAGCCGCCGCCGCGCGCTTCTCGCGTATGTGACAACCGCCAGCGACTGACTCTCAGGTCGCGCAGGGCGTGCGCTTCCGTCGGCCGAGAACGGCCGCGGGCTCGCCTCAAGCGGCCGATCTACCTCGCCCGCACGACCAACGGCGGCCAGTCGTGGGAGCCGGCTCGGGACCCCCCCATCAATGGCGCAGGCGCACCGCCGGAAGTACTCGATCGAGCGCCCGGGGGACCCACCAGGCCCGGCGGCCGAGCAGCCGTAGCGCGGCAGGCAACAGCAGCAGCCGTACGAGCAGCGTGTCGAGCAGCACGGCCAGCCCCAGGATCACGCCCATCTCCTTGGGCGGTAGCGGGCCGGACAGGGCGAAGGTGAAGAAGACCACCACCATTACCGCCCCGGCGGCATTGATCATCCGCCCCGATCGGGCTAGTCCCTCGACGAGCGTCGTGCGGGCATCGCCTGTCCGCTCGAACTGCTCGCGCATCGTCGCCAGCAGGAACACGCTGTAGTCCATGGCCAGCGCGAAGATCAGGCAGAAGAAGAACACCGGCGCCCAGGCGTCGACGAAGCCCTGTGACTCGAAGCCCAATAGCGCTGCGCCGTGGCCGTCTTGGAAGATCAACCGCGCGGCACCGAAGGCCGCTGCGGTGGCCAGCAGGTTGAGCAACACGGCCACGACGGCCGCGAGTGGAGCCCGTGCCACGAGCAGAAGCAGCACGAAGCCCACGGTCACCACGAGCCCGTACACGACCCACGTGCGGCCCGCGAGAGCATGCTCGAGGTCGCGCGCCTCGGCCGTTGCGCCGCCCACCAGCGCTCCGCGCGGCAGCCGCTGGCGGAGACGCTCGACGAGCTGGCTGGCATGTCCGGTTGCCGGTTGCGCCCTTATCAGCGCCAGCCCCCGGCCGCGCTCCGCCGGCCGTACGGCCATGACTCCCGCGCTGGTCCGAAGTATCGCCTCGACGGTGTGAGCCGTACGCCGCGGTGCCACGACCTGCAGCTCCGCCGGTGCGCCGGAGCCGAATGCCCGCTGCATCCGCTCGTACCCGACTCGCGCGCTGGCCTCGCCGGGCAGCACTCCTGTGGTGGGCATCGCGGTGCGCAGCCCGAGTACCGGCAGCGCCAGTGCGACCAGCGACAGCCCCGCGACGGTGCCGAGCAACACCGGGCGGCGCCAGATCAGGCGCCCCCAGCGAGCGAAGGCCCTGCTGCGGTGCTGCACCGCTCCGGCCCACGGCAGGGCGAGGCTGTCGATGCGCGGGCCCAGCCGCGCGAGCACCGCTGGCAGCAGCGTCAGCGAGGCAGCGAGCACGAACCCGACGGCCAGCAGGATCCCGAGCGCGCTCGTGCGGAATGGCTGGCTCGGCACGACCATCACGGCCGACACGGAGGCCAGGACGGCCAGACCGCTGACCAGCACGGCTTTGCCGGCGCTGTCCATCGTCTCGCCGACCGCGTCGAGCGGGCGAAACCCCGCCCGCAGCGCCGCCCGGAAGCGCACCACAACGAAGAGGGCATAGTCGATGCCCACCGCGAGGGCGAACATCAGCGCAAAGTTCATCGCCCAGATCGTGATCCCCGTCAGCCGCGTGCCGAGCCACAGCGCGCCGGCCGTTGCCACCAGCCCCGCGATCGAGAGCAGCAGCGGGATCCCGGCGGCCGAGAGCGAGCCGAACGCGACGAGGAGCACGGCCAGCGTGAGCGGCCAGGACATGACTTCGGAGCGCAGCATCGCGGCCTTGTTCTCCTCGTTGAACTGCGACCAGAGCGCGGGCGAGCCAGTGATCGCCAGCTCGACGCCGGCCGGGGCAAGGCCCTCGAGCCCGTCGTGCACGCGGCCCGCCGCGCGGACCATCTCGGCAGTGTCTGCGCCGGCCCCGCCCCGCACAACGGCCACGTGCCCGTTCGCTGAGACAGCGGTGCCACGGCGCGGCAGGCGCACGCTCGCCACGGCCGCCTCGTGGTCCAACACCCGTGCGGTGCGCTCGACGGCGCGCCGGAAGGGCGGGTCGCCGGCGGTGTAGCGGGGCGAGCTTACGACCACGGCCAGCGCATAGCTGCCATGGCCGGCGAAGTGGCGGTCGATCAACCCTCGCGCGCGAACTGACTCCGAGCCGTCGGCCTCCCAACCGCCGCCCGACAGCGCCTGCTCGGCCCGCGGCGCGACGACGCCGAGCACAACGACCACGACCGCCCACGACAGGAAGACGAGCCGCCGGCGACGGGCCGCCCACAGGCCAAGCCGACCGAGCGGTCCGAGGGGCCGGCGAGTGGTCGCGGGAGGAGACGTGGTCATGGCCGCCACGCTACGGAGGCTTCCTTCCCAGAACCTTCCGCGGTTGCTCTCGGAGCCTCCGATCACCACCATCGTGCCGACCACCGCCATCGCGGGCGAGCGGCCGTCCGGGTGAATGCACCGCGGCATCGAGCAGCAGCTCGGAGATGGCCGCTCCTCGGGTTGGGAGAAGTCCCGAGACGTGCTCCTCGCCGGGAGCGGTCCGCCGAACCAGCGCGCCGCGCATTGGTGCGGCGCTTCGCCCGGGCGAGCTCAATTCGCGCCGCCGGGCGCCTGCTCCTCGTCCGAAAGCGGGCATGTCCGGCGGCGCGCCTTCGGCACTCGCTTCGCCAGATCAATCGAGGCATCCACGGGTCAATCGGAAGATCCAGGCTCGGCGGTCCGGTCATGCCCGTGCGAGGATTCGCACGGGCATGACCACGGACACGCTCGCCGCCGCGCACGATGCGCTCCGTACCGGCGCCTGGGACGAGGCGCGCGTGCGGTTCCAGGCCGCGGTCGAGGACGCGCCGAGCGGCGAGGCGTGTGAGGGGCTGGGCTGGGCGGGCTACTGGCTGGCGGACGAGGAGCTCACGCTTTATGCGCGCGAGCGGGCGTTTCGTGCGTACCGCGCCGAGGGCGATCCGGCCGGCGCCGGGCGCGTGGCCGCCTGGCTGGCGTCCGACCATCTCGAGTTCCGCGGCGACGATGCGGTCGCGCGCGGGTGGCTCGAGCGGGCCCACCGGCTGCTCGACGATGTTGTCCCGGAGCGCGAGGACCACGGCTGGCTCGCGCTCCACGAAGGCTCGTACGCGATGAATGTCAGCGGCGACCTCGACCGGGCGGCCGCGCTGGCCCAGCGCGGCGCCGCGATCGGCCGCGCGCTGGGGCCGCCCGACCTTGAGGCCGTCGGCCTTGCGCTCGAGGGCTTTACGCACGTGCGGCGCGGCCGTGTCGAGGCGGGGATGCGCCTACTCGACGAGGCGTCGGCGATCGCGCGCGGCGAGGATCTGCGGATGCCGATCGCCGAGGGCTGGGCGCTCTGCTACCTGATCTCGGCCTGCGAGGGCGTCGGCGACTTCCCGCGCGCCGCTCAGTGGTGCCAGGCCGTGCGAAGCGTGGCGGAGGACTGGGGCGGCCGCCATCTGGTGGGGATCTGCCGCAGCGCCTACGGCAACGTGCTGGCGACGAACGGCGACTGGGAGGCGGCCGAGGTCGAGCTGACCGGAGCGGTCGGCGACCTCCAGCGCTCCCGCCCCGGAATGGCCGCGGGCGGGCTCGCGCGGCTCGGTGAGCTGCGGGCGCGCCAGGGCCGACTGGACGAGGCGCGGACGCTGTTCACGCAGGCCGGCTCCCACCTGCGCGCGCTCGTCGGGCTCGGCCTGCTCGCGCTCGAGGCCGGCGACCCCGCCGGCGCGGCCAACGGCGCCGAGCGGGCGCTGCGCCGCGCGCCGGCCGCGTCGCTGTTCGACCGGCTGCCCGCGCTCGATCTGCTCGTGCGCGCCCGCGCAGCGCTGGGCGAGCTCGACGCCGCCGCCGACGCGTACGCCGAGCTCGAGCACGCCGCGGCCGAGTTCGGGACGCCGTACGTCGAGGGCCGCGCGCGGCTCGCGGCCGGCCGGCTCGCCGCAGCGCACGGCGATCACGAGAGCGCGCGCCGCGCGTTCGAGGATGCCGTCGATCTGCTGGTCGAGGCGGGTGCCGCCTACGAGGCCGCGCTCGCCCGGCTCGAGCTTTCCGGCGCGCTCGCGGCTCTCGGCCGCGACCAGCCCGCGGCCGCCGAGGAGGAGGCCGGCCGGGCGGCGCTCGCCGTGCTCGGCGTCCGCGAGCCGACGCGCGTCGCGACCGCCGAGCGGCGCGCGCTGAACGAGCTCACGCCGCGCGAGCTGGAGATCCTGCGGCTCGTCGCCCAGGGGCTCAACGACGCCGAGATCGCCGAGCGGCTGGTGCTCAGCCAGCACACCGTGCACCGCCACATGGCCAACGTGCGGACCAAGCTCCGGCTGCCCTCGCGCACGGCCGCCGTCGCTTACGCCGCCCGCGCCGGCCTGCTGTAACTGGCCGTTTCCGGCCAGGCGCCGGATGGCCGCAAACGGCGAAGTCGGGACTGCCGCCGAACCGTAACGTCGCGGCATGCATCTATACGAACGTGGCACGCCCGAGTACGCCGACACCACGACGCTCAACAACGCGATGATCGAGCGCCGGCCCGCGCTTGTGGCGCGCTGCGCCTCGCCAACAGACGTCGCGGACGCGATCGCTTACGCTCGCCGTGAGGGACTGCCGCTCGCCGTCCGCGCCGGCGGGCACTCGGTCGCCGGGCTCTCGCTCGTCGACGACGGGCTCGTGATCGACGTGCGCGACATGGCGTCGATCGAAGTGGACCGAGACCGCCGGATCGCGCGCGTCGGTTCGGGCGCGACGTGGTCGCAATTCGATCGCGCGACCCAGCCGTACGACCTCGCCACCACCGGCGGCCGCGTGTCGACCACCGGCGTCGCCGGGCTGACTCTCGGCGGCGGCTCGGGGTGGCTCGAGCGCAAGCATGGTCTGGCCTGCGACAACCTGCTGGCGGCCGAGCTCGTGACCGCCGACGGCGAGCACGTGCGGGCCTCCGCGGACGAGCATCCCGAGCTGTTCTGGGCGCTGCGCGGCGGCGGCGGCAACTTCGGCGTCGTCACCGCGTTCGAGTTCCGGCTGCACCCGCTCGAGCCCGAGGTCTTCGCCGGCCTCGCGTTGTATCCCGTCGGCCGCGGGCGCGAGCTGCTCGCCCTCTACCGCGACACGATGCGCGATGCGCCGGAGGGGCTCAGCCTGGCGTTCCTGTACCTCAAGGCGCCGGCCGAGGAGGGCATCCCGGAGCACCTGCACGGCGAGCTGGTGGTCGCGATCGCGGGCATGTACGCGGGGCCGCTCGACGACGGGCGCGAGGCCGTGCGCGAGATCCGCGCGGCCGGCGCGGAGGCCGACTTCTTCGAGCCGATGCCCTACGCGGACTTCCAGTGCATGATCGACGACCCGCCGGGCTACCGGAACTACTGGACGTCCGAGCACCTGACCGATCTGCCCGACGCTGCGATCGAGGCGATCGCGAGCCGGTCGGAGGCGATGCCCGCGGGCCTCTCGCAGCTGTTCATGGTCAGCTGGGGCGGCGCCGTAGCCTGCGTCGGCCAGGACGCCTCGCCCCTGTCCGCCCGCGACGCGCGCTTCGTCGTGCACCCGTTCGGCATGTGGGAGGACCCGGCCGACGACGACGCCAACATCGAGTGGGCGCGCGGCTTCCGCGATGACCTCGCCGCCTTCTCCAGCGGCGCCGTCTATCTGAACTTCGTCGGCGACGAGGGCGACGCGCGCGTACGGGCCGGCTACGGGCTCGGCAGCTATGAGCGCCTGGCCTGGGTCAAAGCCGTGTGGGACTCCGACAACGTGTTCCGGGCGAGCGGCAACGTCCCACCGCCGACGGCGGTCGCGAAGGCGGCATGAGCCGCGACCGCAGGCTGATCGTCGGGGCGGTCGGGATCTCGGCGCTCGGCGACTTCCTGCTCTGGATCCCGCTGACGCTGCACATCCTGAAGCTGACCGGCTCCGGCGCCGCGGTCGCGGCGCTGATGATCTGCCTGTGGGCCCCGATCGTGCTGCTGGCGCCGGCCGCCGGGATGCTCGCCGACCGGGTCGAGACGCGGCGGCTGCTGATCTGGGCGTCGCTTGCGCAGGCGGCGGTCGCCGCGGCGCTCGCGCTCGCGCTCGACTCGACGGCCGCGATCCTGGCGCTCGCCGCGCTGCTGGGCGCCGGCTTCGCCGTCGCCCAGCCGGCGGAGTTCGCGCTCGTGCCGGTGATCGGCCGCGACAACCTCAACGGCGCCGTCGAGGCGGCGCGCTACGTCGGGATGACGGCCGGGCCGCTGCTCGGCGCAGCGCTCGCGGCGGCGGGCGGCACCGCGGTCGCGCTTCTCGTCGACGCGGCGACCTTCGCCTGCGTCGCGCTCGCTGCCGGCCTGTTGCGGGCGCGCCGACAGCCGGGCCCGCAGGCGGTAGGCGAGCGGGCGCGCGACGGCGTCGTGCTGCTGTTCCGCGACCGCACGCTCGGCGTCGTGCTCGCCACCGTGCTCGCGTCGCTGCTGTTCATGAGCGCCTCGATCGCGGCCGAGGTCGTGTTCCTGCGGGACGACCTCGAGGTGACCGGCGCCGTCTACGGCGTGCTGTTCTCGTCGTGGACGGTCGGGATGGTGTTCGGGGCGCTCGTCATCTCGCCCCGGGTGCGCGCGGGCACGCTGGCCGGCGCGGCGCTCGTGGCCGTCGGCGTGCAGGGCGCGGGCCTCGGACTGCCGACAGTCTGGCTCGCGGCCGGCTTCGGCGCCGCGATGTGGTTCACCGGGGGCGCCGGCCACGGCGCCAAGAACGTGCTGGCGCGGGCGCTGATCCAGGAACGCGTCCCGAACCGCTTTCACGGGCGCGCCTTCGCCGCCTACAACGGCCTGCGCAACGGCGCCGAGCTGGTGGCGCTGGCGTGGGGCGGCGTGCTCGTGGTCGCGATCGGTGCGCGCGGGACGCTCGCGCTCGCGGGCGCGATCGCGGTGGTCGCCGCGCTCTCCGGCGTGCTCGCCTTCCGGGTCAGCTCCCCAGAAGGAGCTCGAGCACCGGCGTGACCGCCTTCGGGTCGGTCACGTGGCACTGGCGCTCGATCACCAGCCGCTCCGCGTGAGGCAGGCTCGCCGCTGGCGCGCCGCGCCTGCTCGAAGACTCGCCGCCGCCGCCGCCGTGTCCACCAGTACCGGCTGCTCTATCGTCGCGAAGGCGGCGGGCGGACGGCCGTCGCCCAGGCACGCGGCGTAGTAGGCGAGCAAGCGGGCACCAGTCCCTTCACAGTGTCCTTCCCCCTGGAGCAGTCTTTGGGCACCGTTCGAGCGTTCGCTCGCTGCTGGGTTGGACGAATCCGAGCAGCGGCCGATCGGCGACGCTGACGACTGCTCGGCAAGGAAGGGAGCAGCCAGCCCGTCGCTGCCGCGTTTCCACGGCACCTTCAGCGCGCCAGAGGTCACCGTGGTCAAACTCATCGACCCGGCGCGCACCGGGGCGACGACCTTCGGGTCTCGATCCAGTCGACGTAGAGGTTGCGCTCGGCGAAGAGCCAGGCGCCGGCGCGCTTGACGAACGTGTCGTGATATCGGATCGAGGCGACCATCAGGCTGCGCTCGCCGCCCTCGGTCGTCAGGTGATGGGCGAGGCAGTAGCTCTCGCCGGTCGCTTGCTGCCCGTCGAGAGAGATCGTGCTCTGGCCGTTGAAGTGGGTTGTCGCCTGGTACCTGTTCAGGTCGGCGAACACCGGTGTCAGCGCCTCCCGGCCGTTGAGCTCCTGCGAGGGCTCGCTGCCCTCGCCGTCCATGTAGACGACGAAGTGCGTGTCCTCGGTGAAGAGCGCCTTTTGCCCCTCGGCATCCCGGCGATCGGCACAACGCGCATAGGCATCGACGAGGGTCCGGATCGCCGTGCGGTCCGCGAGCTCCGCGCCGAGCTCTTCAACCTCCTTGTTCATACGCCTACTCCTCCGCCGTTGCGGTAGCTACCGCTTCGTAGCTCGTCGACCAGCCCGGGGTGGGAGGGGTGCCAGTCGAACCGGGATCGAGCCCTGGCCGCGTCGGCGCCTTGATCGAGCAGAAGCACCTCCGCGAAGGGATCGCCCAGGCGCGCCCGAGCCTCGTCGTCGGAACCTGGTACCGCGCCCGGAGCGCCGACCGCGACAGCGGCCGCCTCCGTGATCTCGGCGACCGTCGGATTCGATCCATCGCCGACGATGTAGAGGCCACGGGCCGAGTCGTCTTCCAGAACCCGCCTGAAGAAGTCCGCCAGGTCCGCGACGTGAACCGTCGACCAGTGCTGTTGTCCCGTGCCGAGCATGATCAGATTGCCGGCGTCGTCTCGGGGCGAACCGAGCAGGAGCCCGGGAACGCCCCCGCCGCCATCGCCGTACGCGACGCCGGACACGATCACGACTCCGCGCATGCCGTTCGCGTCGAGAACTCGACGCTCGATCGGTTCCTTCCAGGCGACGAACGCCGGTGCGTTCAGTGGAGACTGCTCGGTGATTGCGGCGTTGTCGCCGTAGCCCCACTGGCCGCTGATGTGGAGGTAGGGCCTGCCGGTGCCGGTGAACGCTCCGATCGCCGCATCGACGACTGCGGAGTCCAGATTCGCGCTGGTCGCGTCGCCGGGGCTGGCAGTGTGGACGGCCCCGTCCGTATCGCTCAGCAGGCGCACGAGCGCCGCCCGGTCGTAAAGGTCGACGACGGCGGGTGTGGCTCCGCGCGCCGCGACGATGTCGGCCTGGGCGGAGTCGCGGACGAGTGCCGCGACCTGGTGACCGTGCTCCTGCAGTGCGGTCAGTACATGAGATCCGACGAAGCCGGTTGCGCCCGTCAGTGCGACTCTCATATTCAGTGCCTCCTTGGGTCGCAGTAATCGATCAAGCGATTGATTGAGCTTATCTCGGTAGCGAACTCCTTGTCAAGCAGATGCTTGAATTGCCTTCTCGCGCGCCGGCTCGTCGGTCAGCCGGTGCTCGTGCCCCGGAAGGCCCCGGCGAGCACTGGGACCAGCAGTCGCTCGAGCTGCTTCTCGGACTTGTTGCGGAGGTCCTGCGCGACGGGTGCGAGAGCGAGCCAGTTCAACATTCCGGCGACGGCGCGCGTGCGGAATTCGAGCTCGTTGTTCTTGGCATCGGGAATGTTCGCCTTCAGCACGCCACGGCAGGTGGCACGAATCCGATCGAACCTGGGGCCGAGCCGGTCCCAGCCCCGCGGGGGATCGATACCGCTGCGCGCGACGATCCGCATCACGGCGAGATCGCGACCTCCCGAGCTCAGCGCGTGCATCATCGGTCGAGCGAACGCCCCCGCCAACTCCTCGAGCGTGGCCTCGGTGCCGAGCGTGCTCAGGGCCTCTTGTTGAGCGTCGAGGTAGCGCTCGAGCGCATCTTCGATCGCGGCGTCACACAGCGATTCCAACGAGCCGAAGTGGTAGCTCACGGCAGCGACGTTGGCGTCTGCGGCATCCGTCAGCTCCCGGAGGGTCACGCGGTCCTCGCCGCGCTCTGCGATCAGATCCAACGCTGCATCCATGAGTCGCGCGCGCGTCCGCAGGCCGGCCGCGCGACGCTGGTCGGTCTTTGCCGATTCCATCCGTCTTATTCAATCAGATGCTTGAACACATCTCAATTGCCACGTGCGGGCAGCGGAACGTTCTTGAGTGGTTGGTCGATCTACGCCGGCAAGGCGACGGCGCCGAGCTGCTGCAACATGCCGAGGATGTCCTCGGCGAACCAGGCTTCGGCGATGCGGCCGTCGCGGACGGTGTAGATGCCGATGCCGAGCCATTCGGCGTGCATGTCGGTGGCGGGGTTGCCCATGAACGGGCCGACGTTGGTGCCGCTGTTGGTGAACGCCCTGTGACGGACGTACCTTGCTCGTCGCATGGCGCCGATGCTGCCGCCGATCCCAGATCATGTCGTCGGCCCAGGTGGCGTCGATGACGGCGAGGTCGCCGCCGTTGATGGCGCCGTCGATGAAGCTCCGGACGACGGCGACGTTGCGCTCCTCTTTGGTCGGGACCTCGTATGCCTTGCGGAGGTGCTCGGCGATCATCCGGAGCGCCTCGCGGGCAACCTCGACGGGCTTGGCGTGGGTGAAGCCGTGATCGACGCCGGCGAACTGCTTGTGGGTGACCTGAACGCCCTTGCGCGCCAGGTCGGCGGCCAGCTCGTTCATCTCGTCGCGCAGCGTGTCGAGCTCGGCGGTCATGACGAGTGTTGGCGGGAATTCGGCGAGCCGCGGGTAGTAGGCCGTCGAGACGAGCGGGTCGCTGAGGTCGGTGCCGGCGAAGTAGGTGTCCCGCACGAGCCTGATCAGCGCCGGCGGGACGACCGGCCTGGCCTTGGCGCTGGTGCGCTGCTCGTCGGGCCGCGAGACGTTGCCCACGCCGAACTCGGAGCTGATGGCGACGGGGAGGTAGCCGCCGGCGTCGATCGCCTGCTCGACGACGGCGAACGCGACCTGGCTGCCCGAGCTGGACCCGCCGATCGAGACGCGCTCGCCGTCCCAGCCGAAGCGCTCGCCGTTCTCGTGCACCCAGACGAACGCGTCGAGCATCAGACCGGCTCGAATCGAGTCAGGCCGTGGCAGCTTCCGCCGAGACGCCGGCGACGGCTGTGCGGATCACGTCGGCTACCGCCTTCGGCTGCGACAGCGCGATCGAGTGCGACGCGTCGACCTCGACGATCTCGGCGCCGGCGCGCTTGGCCATGTGGCGCTCGCCCTCCGGCGGGATCGCGTTGTCGGAGGACGCGACGATCGCCCACGCGGGCAGCGTCTTCCACGCGGCGGCCTCTGCGCGGTCGTCGAAGATCGCCGCGAACGGACGCTGCGAGACGGCGAGCACCTCGATGAGGTCGTCCGGCAGGTCGGCCGCGAAGGCCGTCTTGTACAGCTCGGGCGCGATCGTCAGCTCCACCGCCGTACCGCCACCGCTCACGGGATAGTTGTTCGGTCGCACCGAGTCGACGAGCGGCGTCTTGCCGAAGCGCTCGAAGATCTCGGCGAACGATTCGCCCTCGTCGAGCACGAACGCCGCGACGTAGACCAGGCCGACGACGTTGTCGGCGGCGGCGCCGGCGACGGAGATGACCGCGCCGCCGTACGAGTGCCCGACCAGCAGCACGGGCCCGTCGATCTGGCGCACGACGCTCGCGACGTACTCGGCGTCGTGGGCGAGGCCACGCAGCGGGTTCGCGACCGCCAGGACAGGCAGGTTGCTCGCCTGCAGGTCCCGGATGACGGGGACCCAGAACGAGGCGTCGGCAAAGCCGCCGTGCACGAGGACGACGGTGGGAGTGTCGGTGGTGTTCGTCATGGCCGTACCTTTCACGGGTGACAGGGACAGAACGACACGACCGTACCGCGCACCGGGCGTGCTTCGCGTCCGTCGCCCGACTGTTGCTCCAGCCACTGATGACGTACGCAGGGACTCAAAGCGATGCTTGTGGCGGTGCGGCGAAGGCGACAGGATGTTCCTGGAGTCCAACCGCGACAGCGCCGATGCCGATCGTCACCGCCAACGGGGCCGAGCTTTATCACGAGATCCGGGGCGCCGGGCCGCCGGTGCTGTTGATCATGGGCGCGACCGGGGACGGCGGGCACTTCGACGCGCTCGCCGACCTGCTGGCCGACGAGTTCACGGTGGTCACCTATGACCGGCGCGGCAACGGGCGCAGTCCGGCGCCGGCCGGCTGGCGGACGACTCGCCGGAGGAACAGGCCGACGACGCGGCCGTGCTACTGGAGGCGCTCGGAGCCCGTCCTGCGGCGGTCTTCGGTACCAGTAGCGGCGGCACGTTCGCGCTGTGTCTGCTGATCCGTCATCCCGGCGTGGTGCGCGGGGCGATCCTGCACGAGCCGGCGTTCTACGGTCTGTTCGACGATCCCGACGCCGTGCGTGCCCCGTTGCGGGCGCTGGTCCAGGAGGCGATCCAGGCGGGCGGGACGTCTGCCGCGATCGAGCGATTCTGGTGCTACGTGGCCGGCGACGACGGTTGGCAGAGACTCGCGCCGGCGCTGCGCGAGCGGCTGGCGGCCACTGCCGACACGTTGTTCGGGATCGAGCTCGGGACCTATGAGCGGTACTTGCCCGACGAGGAGACGTTGGCCGCCATCTCCACGCCGGTGCGGCTGCTCGTCAGCGACGACAGCCTCCCTTTCTTTGCCGCGATGGCCCACCGGCTCGGCGAGCGCCTGGACGTGGATGTTGCGGCCACGCCGGGCACGCACGCCGCCTATCACGATCATCCGCGCGAGCTCGCCGAGGCGATCCGGCCGCTGTTACGGGAGTTCGGCGCCATCAACACCTGACACCCGGTTATGCAGCAAGGTCGTCCACGCGAGCCTCGACGGCGTGGGCCGTCCGCTGAGCGAGAACGCGGGAAAGCGGGCCGATCACGCCCCACGCCTCGAGCAGGCGCGCTCGCGCCGTGTCGTCGGTGGCCGTGAAAGCGGTTGTGATCGTGAGCAGGACGTGCCCATCGGACGGCGTGACCGAGATCTCGCAGCGCACCTTCACGTGGCCGGGCCCGGACCACCCACGCCGGCTGGTTCTCGGGCCGGGCGAGAGTGGTCGATGCGCGCCTGCAGCGCGCGGGCCAGCGGGGCCGTCGGGTCGAGCCCGCGCAGCGCCTCCAGCGCCGACTCGACCGTGGCGTCGAGCGCGATCGTGAGCGAGTCGACCGGATCGTCATGAGCCGAGGTGCCGCGCTCCGGAGGCCGGCCGTTCGATCACCGCCGGGTCAGCCGCGCGTGCGGACATTTCCGTCCGACCTCGCTTGCCGGAGTTGGCGCTGCTCGACGGCGGATCGCAGCACGTGGCGGACCAGCCTCGGCAGGCCGGTCGCGTCCGGTTCGTCGTCGCGGAGCGCGCGCAGGAGCGCCTCGGGCGACTGGTCGCCGTCGGCGGTGGCCGCTCGGACGGTCCGGGAGAGCTTCTGGAGCGCCCGGCTGAGATGCTCGGATGGCTCGGCGATGGCGAATGCGTCGCGCCAGGGTGCGTGCTCGTCGGCGTCGTCCAGGAGCGCGTAGACGTGTTCGGGTGTGGCGGCCAGGACCTCGGCCACGGCCTCGGCCCAGGAGGTGAGGATCGTGAGCTCGCCGACGTCGAGGGTGTGTCGCGCGGGCGACGCGGGCGGCGATTTGCGCGGCCTCGACCCGCTGTTGGCGGCGTGGACCTGGTAGACGCTCATGTTGAAGAACTCGCTGCCGTTGGCGACCGGGAGCCGGCCGTCGGAGCTGCGCCGGGTGGCGCGGTCGCCGCTGGCCGAGATCAGGACGCCGTGGGCGCCGGTTTCGAGCGGGATTTCGCGGGTGCCGCGGCCGGTGTCCTTCCACAGCGCGATGATGGTGGAGGCCTGTTGTCCGTGTGGTCGTGAGCGCCGCGCCATGCCGTAGGAGGTCAGCGTCAGGACGGCTGAGCCGGGGTCGTCGGCCAGGACGCTGGCGTAGCGTGCGGCCCAGCGGGAGCTCAGTTGTGGTCCGTCGAGCAGCGGGGTGACGACGAGGGTGGGGCCGACGGCGCGCAGGACGTCGGCGACGTCGTCGATCTGGGCGAGGTCCTCGCAGACCAGTGAGACGAGTGTTGCGCCCTCGCCGGCCTCGATGAACTGGATCGAGCGGCGCGGGACCTGCATCGCTTCCCACCAGCGGATGTGTGGGTGCAGTGCGCCGCCGAGGTGGTATTGGTGGATCTGTCCTTCGTCGAGTGACCAGCGGTGGTGTTTGTCCTGGCGGATGTGGATCCAGCGGTCGCCGGTGGAGACGCCGATGTGGACCCAGTTGCGCGGGAACTGCCCGGCCTGCTCGGGGCGCTGGCGCACCCCGGCGATCAGCCCGGTCACGCCGTGATCTGCCAGCAGCGCCTCCAGCGCGGTGATCTCGCCGTGGTCGATCGCGCTCTCGGGCATACGACGACGTTTACCTCGCTGACCTCATCGCGTGCCGCGACGAGCGTGCGGTCGACGAGGTCGAGGTCGAGCCGCTCGGACGGTTCGAATTCGAAGAAGCCGTAGGGCTCTTGGCCCTGCAGGCGCACCGAGCCCGGGAGCGCGTGGAAGTCTGATTCGCGCACGCGCAGCGGCCACGGCAACAGCAGGTAGTTGGCGCCGCGATTGTGCGGCTCCAGGCCCGCGCGGCGGCCTGGCAGCTTGTGCCAGCGCGTGTCCACGCCGGGGCCGAGCGCGCAGGCGTAGCGCGACAGTGAGCGCAGCGAGGTGCCGTTCGGCGGAGTACGGAGCTTCGGCAGAACGCGCAGCGATCGTGAGGAGACGCGTGAGAGCGATCCGGTCCGGGCGAGCAGCTCGCGGGCGCGGGCGCGATACAGCGCGCCCGTTCCGTCGGCGGCGTCGAGCGCGACGCCGAGCCCGGCGCACGCCTCATCAGCGATCGCATGGAGCGTCAGCAGCGCCTCGCAGATGCGCCAGTCACCCGCGTCGGTGAGCCGCTCGAGCGGCTCATCGGCCGCCTCGGCGAACACGCCCCACTCCTGCGCGAGCAGGTCGGGCAACTCGCCGTCACCGGCATCGATCAACGCGCTCCACAACCGGCCCGCATCCGCGACCGCCTCCGGCCACCAGGGAAAACGGCCCGGCGGCCACGTCGCCCCGCCCGGCGGCGACAACGCGAAGCGGTAGGCCTCCGAGCGCTCCAGGATCACCTCGGTGAAGGCAAACAGGTCCGCCGGCCACTCGAGCAACTTGTCATCTAACGGATCGCCCGTCGTCGCCTCCCACATCGACGCCGGAGTGGGCCCCGCCACGGCCGCGATCGCGCTCATGCCGGCCGGACCGGGTGGACCGAGACGATCGACTGATCGGGGTCGTAGGAGGCCTTGATCGCCCGCAGCCGTTCGTAGGCGGCACTCGGGAGCACGGCGTCCGCGCCGGAGGGGGTCTCGGCGAAGTTGTAGTAGTCGTAGTCGGCGCGCCAGGGCCCGAGCGCGTCCTTGAGGACGCGCGCGTGCGCGCGTACCGCCTCACGCAACTCGGGCAGGGGAGCGACGCCGGCGGCGAAGACCGCGTACTTCGCGTCGAGCTTCTTCTGCGCTGCGCCGCCGCGGGCGACGCGCGACAGTGCGCCGCCGAGGTGGCGGATCTCGACGCTCGCCACCGGCGTGTCCGCGTCCGGGCCGGCCAGCTCCGTGAGCGCATCGATCGCGCTCGCCGGCAGCTCGGCGAGAAGCGCGCCGTCGCCGGTGCCGGGGACGGGCTGGTCGGGGTCCATGTGCAGCATCTGCAGCCCGGGGGCGGTGGTCATGGCGAACGTGTCGAGCTCGGGTCCGAGCGCGCGCAGCGGCTCGATCAACTCGGCGCCGGCGGACGAGTCGCCGAGGTAGGCGGCCTCGACGAGCGCGAACTCGCGCCCGCGGAGGAGCGACGGGACCGCCGGATCCGGCGGGAACCGCAGAATGCGGCCGAGCGACGTGACCTCGTCCGGCACACCTTCGGTCCACTCCCGCCACGCGTGGAGCACCTCCGAGCTGCGGCGGATCGGGAAGAACAGCACTCCGGCGTAGAGCTCGCCGACCGGATAGAGGCGCATCTCGAGCGCGGTCACCACGCCGACGCTGCCGCCACCGCCCCTGACCGCCCAGAGCAGTGCGGGCTCGTGGTCGGCGTCCGCGCGCACGAGCCGGCCGTCCGGGGTCACGAGCTCCACGGCAGTGACGCTGTTGGCGGCGAGCCCGTAGCGGCGGGCGAGCCAGCCCATGCCGCCGCCGAGCGTGTACCCCGTCACGCCCACGTTCGGCGAGGTGCCGGCGAGCGCGGCGAGGCCGTGCCTGCCTGCGGGGAAGGTCACGTCCTGCCACAGTGCGCCGGCCGCGGTGCGAGCGATGCGGGCCTCGGGGAAGACGTCGACGCCGCGCATGCGCGACGTCTTGAGCAGCATCGTGCCCTCGAGCGGCTCCAGCGGCAGGGACCCGTGGCCCGTGCCCTGAGGTGCGATTCGCATGCCGTGCGTCCGGGCGTACCGCACCGCCTCGGCCACGTCGTCCGAGGATTCCGCGAGCACGACCATGGACGGCCGCTGATCGACGGCGAGGTTCCATGCGCGGCGCGCCTTGTCGTAGCCGTGGTCGCCTGGGATGAGGACGTCGCCGGCGATCGAGGACTGCAGCGTCGCCGGGATCGGGTCGGCAGGTCGCAGGCTTATTGATCTCGTCATGCCGCGAGTGTCGGAGCGCCGGCGAGGGCTCGCATCCATGCACGGCCCTAGCGTCGCCCTAGTCAGGTCCCCGGTCGCCGTGTCAGGCGATTGGGAGCACGCCCGCGAGGTCGGTGCGGGAGCTGATGCGGAGCTTGGCGAACACCTTGTGCAGGTGATACTCGACCGTCTTGTGGCTGATGAACAGCCGCGAGGCGATGTCCTGGTTGGAGGCGCCGTCGCGCGCCAGCCGGGCGATCCGGGCCTCCTGCGGCGTGAGCTCGTCGAGGGTCGAGACTGTCCGCTTGCGTGCGGTCTCGCCGGTGGCCTGCAGCTCGATCGCGGCGCGCTCGGCAAATGCCTCGGCGCCGATCGCGGTGAGCATCTCGTGGGCGGTGCGGAGCTGCTCGCGCGCATCGACGCGCCGGTTCTCGCGTCGCAGCCATTCGCCGTAGAGGAGATGGGCGCGTGCGAGCTCGCTGCGGATCCTGGTGCGGGCGAGTCGCTCGATCGCCTCGCGGTAGAGCTTGTCGGCGTGGTCGTCCTCGCTCAGCAGCGCGCGCGAACGCGCCTCGATCCCCAGCGCCCAATCGGTGCCGCTCGCGCGCGCGTCCTCGGAGAGTCGCCGGAGGGCGTCGGCCGCGAGCTCGGGCCGCCCGCCCCTGCTGGCTGCCTCCACGAGCTCAGGCAACACCCAGGAGGAACGCCCGAGGTCCTCCGAGCCCTCGTCGGCCTGCTGTGCCGCCGTCAGCGCGAGCGCGTAGCGACCGAGGCCGTTGTAGAGCACGACGCTGGTGTACCGGCCGGCGGTGATCGCCCACCCCTCGCCGCGCGCCGCCGCGTCCCGGTCGTTGGCGGCGAGCAGCTCCAGCGTCTCGGCCTCGCGGCCATACCACGCGGCGAGGAACAGGTGGACCAGGAACACGCCCGGATGGGCGATCGCGGCGCTCACCGCGCGCGCCTCGTCCCCCATGAGCTCGGCGGTGGCGAGATCTCCGGCCAACACATGGCAGAGCGCCTGCAGGTGCAGCGCCACCGGAAGCACCGTGAGCGCGCCGGAATCACGTGCGAGCTGCACGTAGCGAGCGGCGAGCTCGTAGAGGCTCTCGTCGTCCCTGAGGAGCATGGCCGCACGGCACGCCAGCCACAGCGAGGTGAGCTCGCGGTCGGCGGAGAAACCGTCGCTGCGGGCCGCGCTAACGGCCCGTCGCAGCAGCGGCGCCGCCGCGGAGAACCCCTCTGTGGCCATCACTGCGTGGCCGTCCAGGAGGAGACCGGCCGTGTCGCGGGCCGGCGGAAGGTTGCCGGCCCGCCTCGCCGCGCGCGCAGCCTGCGCAACGTCGATCATCCGCCCGCCCTCGCCGGCCAGCCGACCGGCGAAAGACGCAGCGCAGAACGCCTTCAGGTAGGCGTCGCGGGCGAGCGTGGGATGGAGCGGCTCGAGCTGCCTGGCGGCCTCGAGCAAGGCCGCCGCCGCGTCGCCGCCGCGTGTGGCGGAGAAGGCGATGTCGCCCTGCAGCATGTTCAGGCGCGCGCGCTGGAGCTCGTCGAGCGGGCCCACTTCGGCGGCTGCCAGCAGCATCCGCGCCGCATCCGGTGCGCCGGCATGGAGCTTGGCCTGTGCTGCCGCCAGCGCGCGCTCCGCCCGGCGCGCCGGGTCGGGCGTCAGCTCGGTCGCGCGCTCGAGGAACGCGGCTGCGGCGGCGATCCCTCCGCGGGCGCGTGCCCGTGAGGCGGAGCGCCCCAGCTCGCGGGCGACTTCCTCGTCCGGGCCGGGCGTCGCGTGCGCGAGGTGCCAGGCGCGGCGATCGGGATCGACCTCGGGATCTGTGGCCTCTGCCAGCGCCCCGTGCGCCCGTTGCCAGTCTCCGGGCGACGCGGCGCGATAGACAGCGGAACGGGCCAGCGGATGGCAAAAGCGCACCCGAGCGCCGAACTCGAGCAGTCCGGCCTTCGTCGCCGGGGTGGCCGCCTCGACTCCGATACCCAGGCGCTCGGCGGCCCGCCGCACGAGCACCGGCTCGCCCACGGGCTCCGCCGCGGCGACCTCCAGCAGCCTCCGGGTCGGGGCCGGGAACGCCTCGACCCGGCGCCTGTAGCTGTCCTCGATCCGGCCCGGCAGCCCTGGCGCCTCCGGCAGCCCGAACAATCCCGCCAGCTCGGCCGGCGTCAGCCCACGCGGCAGCTCCAGGAGCGCCAGCGGATTGCCTCGCGTCTCGGCCACGATCCGCTCGCGCACGAGCTCGTCGCTCGGCCCGGGGATCGCGGACTCGAGCAGCGCAAGGGCGTCAGCGTGACGAAGACCTTCGACCGCCAGCTCGGGCAACCCCGCGAGCTCGTCGATCGGCTCGCGCGTGGTGAACACCAGGGCCACGGACTCCGCGAGCAGCCGGCGCGCCACGAGCCCGAGCACCTGTGCGGACGCTCGATCGAGCCACTGCGCGTCGTCGACGATGCACAGCACCGGCTGATCCTCGGCCACCTCCGACAGGAGGCTGAGCGCCGCGAGGGCGACCACGAGTCGATTGGGCTCCGCTCCGGCGCGCAGCCAGAACGCGGTGGCGAGCGCGTCGCGCTGCGGACCGGGCAGGCGATCGAGCCGGTCCAGCATCGGCACGAAGAGCTGATGCAGCCCGGCGAACGGGAGCTCCATCTCGGACTGCACGCCCGTGGCCCTGGCGATGCAGAACCCGGACGCACCTGCCTGAAGGTGCTCCAGCAGCGCCGTCTTGCCGACCCCCGCCTCGCCGCGCAGGATCAGCACCGCGCTCTGTCCCGCCCGCGCGGCCTGCAGCCTCAGCTCCAGCGCATGGCGCTCGCTCTTCCGGCCCAGCAGGACCGACCTCCGGCGCATCGGCAAAAGCTCTGCCGTCGCAGCCAAACACTGAGCCGGTACGGGGGGAGCACCCACCACTGGCGACGATACGCGGCGATGCGCGCGATCTCGCCAATGATCGCGATTTCGTATCACGCGCGGGCGCGCTGTACTTTCCTTCCGTGTTGCGCGGCCGGCGCAGCGAGTGCGACAGGCTCGATCGACTGCTCGCCGCCGTACGCGCGGGCGAGAGCCGGGCGGTCGTGCTGCGCGGGGAGGCGGGGGTGGGCAAGACCGCGCTGCTGGAGTACCTCGTCGAGCGGGCGGCAGGGTGTCGCGTAGCGCGTGCCGCCGGTGTGCAGTCCGAGATGGAGCTTCCCTTCGCGGGGCTTCATCAGCTCTGTGCGCCGATGCTGGACCGGCTGGAGCGGCTTCCCGGCCCGCAGCGCGATGCGCTCGGCACGGCGTACGGGCTGCGCGCGGGAGACCCGCCGGACCGCTTCGCCGTCGGGCTGGCCGTCCTCGGCCTGATCTCGGACGTGGCCGGGGAACTGCCGCTCGTCTGCGTCATCGACGACGCCCAATGGCTCGACCGAGCGTCGGCGCAGGCGCTGGCGTTCGTCGCGCGTCGCCTGATGGCGGACCCGATCGCGGTGGTCTTCGCGGTACGGACCCCGAACAAGCAGCAAGAGCTGCAGGGACTGCCGGACCTGGAGGTCGCGGGCCTGCGCGACGACGACGCACACGCGCTCCTGGCTTCGGCGCTCCGTGGACCGCTCGACGAACGGGTCCGCGAGCGGATCGTCGAGGAGACGCGCGGCAACCCGCTGGCGTTGCTCGAGCTGCCGCGCGGGCTGACGCCCGCGGAGCTCGCGGGCGGCTTCGGCGTCCCGCTTTCGGGGCGGATCGAGGAGAGCTTCCTGCGCCAGCTGGAGCCGCTCCCCCCGTGACCCGGCGCATCCTGCTCCTCGCGGCCGCCGAACCCATGGGCGACCCGCTGCTGCTGTGGCGCGCGGCCGCCCGCCTGGACATGGTGCTCGAGTGCGCCGCGCCGGCCGAGGCTGCCGGCCTGTTGGAGCTAGGCGCTCGCGTACGTTTCCGTCATCCACTGTTGCGCTCGGCGGTCTACCGGACCGCGAGCGAGGAGGAGCGCCGGCGCGCGCACGGCGCGCTCGCGCACGCCACCGAGCCCGAGGTCGACCCCGACCGCCGCGCCTGGCACCGCGCGCAGGCGACGCCGGGGCCGGACGAAGACGTCGCGGCGGAGCTCGAGCGCTCCGCGGGCCGGGCGCAGGCGCGCGGAGGGGTGGCCGCCGCGGCCGCGTTCCTGGCCACCGCCGCCGAGCTGACCACCGAGCCCTCCCGCCGGGTCGAGCGCGCGCTCGCGGCAGCGCAGGCCAAGCACCAGGCCGGCGCGCCCGGTGCAGCTCTGGAGCTGCTCCTCACGATCGAGGCGACCCCGCTCGACGAGCTCCAGCGCGCCCGGGTCGATCTGCTGCGCGCGCAGATCTCCGCGTTGAGCAGCAACCGCGAGGCGGCGTCGCTGCTGCTCGACGCCGCCCGACGGCTCGAGCCCCTCGACGCCGGCCTCGCGCGCGAGACCTACCTGGAGGCGTTGGCGGCGGCGCTGTTCGCCGGCCCGCTCGCGATCGGCGCCGGTCTGGTCGAGGTGGCCGAAGCCGTGCGTGCGACGTCGCGGCAGCCAGAGCCTGCGAGCGCCTCGAGTCTCCTCCTGGAAGGCCTGGCTCTGCTGATCACCGAGGGGTACGCCGCCGCCACGCCCACGCTGAAGCGGGCGCTCCGCGCGTTCCGCGACACCGACGTCTCGGGGCACGAAGGGCTCCGCCGGCTATGGCTCGCGGTCATGCCGGCCATGGATCTCTGGGACGACGAGACGTGGAGCATCCTCTCCGCGCGCTACGCGCGGATCGCCCGCGAAGCCGGCGCGCTTGCTGCGCTCCGACCGCCCTCACTGCAGGCGTCGGGATCCTCCTCTACGCCGGGGAGTGGTCGGCCGCCACGTCGCTGATCGAGGAGGTCGACGCGATCTCGGAGGCGACGGAAGCCCACCTCGCGCCGTACGGTGCACTGGGGCTCCTCGCCTGGCGAGGCGACGAGGCCGGTGCCGCCGAGGTGATCGACGCGAGCCTGCCCGAGGCGATCGCGCGCGGCGAGGGAGTAGCGCTCGGCCTCGTCCACTGGACACGCGCGTTCCTTCACAACGCCGCCGGGCGCGACGCTGAGGCGATCGCCGCGGCCGAGCAGGCAGAGGACTTCCCGGCGCCGCTCCTGTACGCACGCTGGGTTCTCCCGGAGCTGATCGAGTCGGCGGCTCGGAGCGGCCAGGCGGACCGCGCGAGCGCCGCCCTCGAACGGCTGTCGGAGACGACACGCGCGAGCGGCACCGACTGGGCGCTGGGGATCGAGGCGCGCTCGCGAGCGCTGCTGAGCCAGGGCGAGGACGCCGAGCGCCTCTATCTCGAGGCGATCGAGCGGCTCGGCCGCACCCGCGTGCGCGTCGAGCTCGCGCGCGCACACCTTCTGTATGGCGAGTGGCTGCTGCGCGAGCGCGGGAGACCAGCCGCGCGCGAGCAGCTGCGGACGGCGCACGAGATGCTCACCGCCATCGGCGCCGAGGCGCTCGCCGATCGTGCGGCACGTGGGCTGGCGCTCGTCGGCGACACGCCGCGCAGCGGCCGGCTCAGGACGAGCACGGGACTCACCGCCCAGGAGGCCCGCATCGCGCGGCTCGCGCGCGACGGACTCTCGAACGCCGAGATCGGCGCCCGGCTGTTCATCAGCCCGCGCACCGTCGAATATCACCTGCGCAAGGTGTACGGCAAGCTCGACATCCGATCCCGTACCGAGCTCGGCCGTGCGCTCGCCGGCGATCCCGGCTAGGCCATGGCCGGCTGGGGCGGCGTCACGGCGACCCGCTCGAGAGCGACTCGCCGGACGCGGTACGCGAGGGTGGGGAGCCTCCGCATGGCCCGCCCGAACTTGCGCCGCGGGATCGCGCGCACGCGCATGTCGGTCTCGGCCACGACAGAGGCGACCCGGCTCCCGCCGCCCAGCAGTGCGAGCTCGCCGAAGAACTCGCCCGGACCCAGATCGGCGATGTGGTCGTCGTCGCGCACGACGCTGGCGCGTCCGTCCTCGATCAGGAAGAACGCGTCGCCCGGCGCCCCCTGGCGCAGGACGCTCGCTCCTGCCGGCACCTCGACGGCGTCCGCCATGCGAGCGAGAGTGCGCTGCTCGGGTCGTGGCAGCCATGAGAGTCCGAACAGCGGCTCGGTGGAACGTCCGCGGTACTCAAGGATGACGACGCCCCCGACCACGAAAGCCCCGCCGAGCAGCTGCTCGAGGCCCAGGCGATCGGCGAAGACGAGGAACCCGATCAGCGGCGTCAGCGCCGGCTGCACGGCCGAGACGATGCTGGCACGCGACGGGCCGAGCCTGCGGATGCCCGCGACGAACGTGCTCATCCCCGCCACTGCGACCAGGCCGACGAGGCCGATCAGCGCGAATGCCGCCGCGTCGATGTGGAGCGACACGTCGTCCTGCGCGGCGCCGGCCCCGGTAAGCATCACCGCTGCTCCGGTGGTGGCGAGCGCGGTCAGCAGGAACGGATCCGTGCGGTCGAGCTGGCCGGCGGAGGTCAGGATGTATGCCGCGTACGCGAGCGACGACGCGAGCGCGAGCGCGGCGCCCAGCGGGTCGATGCTGCCGACGCCGCCGACGAGCACCAGCGACGTCCCGAGCGTCGCGCTTCCGAGCGCGATCGCGCGGCGCACGCTCCAGCGGTCGCGCCGCAGGGAGATGGCGCCGAGCATCACGAGCGCCGGGTAGGTGAAGAGCAGCAGGTCGACCAGGCCGGCATCGAGCCGCGCCAACGACTGCGAGAACAGGAACGAGTGGGTGCCGTACCCCAGGCCGAGCAGCAGCCCGGCCAGCACCTGTCGGCGCGCCGGCCGTCGCGGCCGGAGCATCCAGACGATCGGCCACAGGATCGCGGCGGCGACCAGGAACCGTCCCGACAGCAGCGTGCCGACGGTCGCGCCCGCGTCGAATGCGAGCTGAGTGGTCACGCCCAGCCAGGACATGAAGATCGCCGAGGCGAGCGTGAGCGCGAGGCCGGCCGCGACCGGACGCCCGCGAAACGAGGCGCTCACGACCGGTCGCGAGGAACCCCGGCCGCGACCGCGTCGACGCCGGGCGCCGGCGCGACCTGGGGAGGGATCGCGACGGCGCCCGGCGCCGGGGCGCGGCCGGGGTCGGGGGAGCTGCCGGAGGCGAGGTCGATGCCGATCAGGGCGAGCCATGATGCGAGGATCACGGCACCGATCGCGGCCCCGGCACGGGGGTGGCGGGCACGCTGCCAGTACATGGCGGTCAGCGAGCCGGACTGGGGACGAAGCGGCGTCGCGGCGGCGCGAACGCGAACACGCTGCGGTCGCCGACCAGCTGCTCGCGGCGCAGCACCAGCATGCGCACGGCGTCGGCGGTGTGCCGGAACGGGTCGGCGATCACCGAGCCCGTCTCGAGCGAGACTGCGGCGAGCGGCACGCCGTCGGATTCCGCGACGAGCGCGCGGCCCGCGAGGGGACGGGCGCTGTCGAGCTGGGCCAGCCACCGCAGCGCGTCCGCGTCGCGCGGTGTCGCCGGCCGAATGGTCAAGGTTCGAGGGAGCATCACAAGTCTTCCGTGTACTTATGGACAGGTGCCAACGACGGTAGGCCGGTCGGCGGCCCGTTCCATCGGCAGTTCCGCCTAGTGGAACTGCCTAACCGCGAGGTGCGTGCTTACAGCAGGCCGTTCTCTTCGGCGAACCGGCCCGCGGCTGCCCGCGAGCGGACGCCCAGCTTGCGGTAGATCGAGCGCAGGTGGGCGTTGACCGTGCGGACGCTCAGGAAGAGCTGCTCGGCCGCCTCCGCGTCGGAGAGCCCGACGGCGACGAGCCTGAGCACGTCGACCTCGCGCTCGGTCAGGCCGGCCGGATACTCGTCCGCCGCGGTTGCCTCGGACGCCGGCGCAGGCGCGGGCGCGTGCAGCTCGACTGCGGCGTACAGCCGCCTCGTCTCGGTCACTCCTCCCAGCCGGTGCTCACCGCGATCGGTGAAGACCATGCCGGACCCGGCGGCGAGCTCGCGCGTCGTGGAGCTGACCAGCACCTCCGCGGGATTCGCCCGCTGGGCGATCCGGCTCGCGACGATCAGGGCGATCCCCTGGGCGACTCCTTCGACGTGCTCGACCTCGCCCGTGTGGATGCCCGCCCGGATCCGCAGGCCGAGCTCGTCGAGGCGCTCCATCAGGGCGAGCGCGCACCGGATCGCGCGCGCGGGGCTGTCGAAAGACGCCAGGAATCCGTCCCCGGTGGTGTTGAGCTCAGCGCCGCCGAAGCGGATGAGCTCGGCCCGCGTCGCGCGGTCGTGCGCCGCGGCCAGCTCGCTCCATGCGCGATCGCCGACGCGCTCGACGATCCTCGTCGAGCCGACGATGTCGGTCACGAGGATCGTGGTGATCCGGCGCTCCGATCGCGGGCCGTCCCCGCCGCCGATCTGGCCCAGGACGCGGTAGGACCGCTCGTCCTCGGGCTCGAGCCGGTACTGATCGGCGACCGCGGCCGCCGCGTCGCCGTCCAGCACCACGCCGGCCCCGGCGGCTGCGCGGGCTAGCGCGTCGGCGCGCACGACGGGTTCACCCTCGGCGCCGTAGACCCAGCCCTGGCCGGCACGGGTCGAGCCGACCTGCGCCGCCCCGACGGTGACCGCGGCGCTCACGATCACCCGGGGCGAGCCGTCCGCGACGATCGCGAGCGCGGCCTCGACCGCGGAGAGCGACCGGGTGGCCATGTCGCGGCCCTCGAAGACCGCGACGAGCGGCCCGCCCTCGTTCTCCTGCGGCGTCCCCCCGAGCGCCCGGATCCGGTCCTCCGCCACCTCGCGGCGGCGGCGTCCGACGAAGCCCACGGCCTCGCCGGGGAGGCCCGGCTCGCGCAGCCGCCAGTCGACCGCCACGACCGCCACCTCGCGCTCCTGCCTGCCATGTCGCTCGAGGTACTCACTTGTGTTCCGGAGCTCACCCACCGTCTCGTCGATCGCCCGCTTGACGCTGAGCGCCGTCCTGATCCGCGCGAGCAGCTCGCGCTCGTCGACCGGCTTGGAAAGGAAGTCGTCGGCGCCGGCCTCGATCCCGCGGATGCGATCCTCGACGGCGTTCAGCGCCGTCATCAGCACGACCGGGATCAGCCTCGTGTCGGGGTCCTCCTTCAGGACGCGGAGCGCGCTGATGCCGTCCATGCCGGGCATCATCACGTCGAGCAGGACGAGGTCGGGGGGTCGGGCGGCGACCCGCTCGAGCGCCTCCAGCCCGTTCGACGCGGCCTCGGTCAGGAACCCCTGGCTCTCGAGCTCCTGCTCGAGGTAGTCGACGTTGAGCGGCTCGTCGTCGACGATCAGAATTCGTGCCCGCCCACCGGTCATCGCGCCGCCAGGTGCCGGGCCACCAGCTCGACGAGCGCCATGTCGCAGATCGGCTTGCGGACGAAGTCGTCGCAGCCGGCCTCGATCGCGCGTTCCTCGTCTCCGGGCATCACGTGCGAGCTGACCGCGATGATCGGGACGTCGGACTTGCGCGCGCGGATGTCACGCACCGCGTCGAGACCGCTGATCCCGGGCAGTCCGATGTCCATCAGGATCAGGTCGGGCCGCGTCGTGCCCGCGAGCTCGACTGCTGCCACGCCGTCGGACGCCAGCTCGATGTCGTAGGAATCCTCGAACAGCTGCACGAGCAGGTCGCGGCTGAAGTCGGTGTCCTCGACGATCAGCAGCGTCTGTCTCACGCGCCGTCCGCGGGCAGTTCGAGGGTGAACGTCGAGCCGACGCCGAACCGGCTCTGGACGGTGATGTCGCCGCCGAGCGCCCGTGCCAGACGCCGCGAGATCGTCAGCCCGAGGCCCGTTCCGCTGCGCCGTCGGGCTCCGATCGAGTCGGCCCGGTGGAACTCGTCGAAGATCCGGCCGAGCTCGCCGGGCGGGATCCCCAGCCCGGTGTCCGAGACCGCGACGCGAATAAGCCCGTCGGACGCCTCGGCGCGCACCGCGATCGATCCGTCGTCGGTGTACTTGATCGCGTTGCTGAGCAGGTTCAGGAGGATCTGCTTGACCTTGTCCCGATCGGTGACGACGTCGGGCAGGCGAGGATCGGTCTCGACGATCAGCTGCACGCGCGGACGGTCCACGAGCGGTTCCAACGAGTCGGTGACCTCGTGCACCACGCCCGCGATCTCCGTCTCCGCTACGTCGATGCTGACCTCGCCCGCCTCGACGCGGGAGAGGTCGAGGATCTCGTCGATCAGCGTGAGCAGGTGCTCGGCGCTGATCAGGATCTTCGAGAGGTTGTCGACCTGCTTGGAGGGCAGGCCCGCGGAGTTCCTGGACACCAGCCGCGTGAAGCCGATGATCGCGTTCAGCGGCGTGCGCAGCTCGTGGCTCATGCTCGCGAGGAACCGGCTCTTCGACGAGGCCGCCTCCATCGCCGCGTCGCGTGCCATCTCGACGCGGCGCAGCAGCTCGGCAAGCTCCGCCTCGGTTCGCTTCTGCGCGCTGATGTCGATGTCGATGCCCGCGATCGCGACGATGTCGCCGGAGCTGTCGAGCACCGGGAACCTCACATCCGCGACGACGTGCTCGGAGCCCTGGCGTTCGAGGCTCTTCTCGCGCCGGCGCGACTCGCCGGACGCCAGCACCTCGCGATCGATCTGGGCGTTGGTTTCGGGCTTGAGGTCGACGCCCGGCATCGGCTCGACCTCCGTCAGCAGCTTCCCCCGGATCTCGTCGTGGCGCACCCCCCAGAACTCCTCGTACTGACGATTGACGAGGATGAACCGCCCGCCGAGGTCGCGCAAGTAGACGCTCGCCGGCATGTTGTCGACCAGCGCGCGCAGCCGCGCCTCCTCGGATCGCTGGCGCTCGACGACCCGCCCGAGCTGCGTGCCGACGCTCATGAGCAGGTCGAGCAGCTCGGCGTCGGCAAGGAACGGCTCCTCCGCGTAGAACTCGAGCACGCCGACGACGTTGGCGCCCGCCATGATCGGGACGGCCAGACCGGCGCGGAGACCGAGCTCGATCCACTCGTCCAGCCTGCTCGCGCGCACGCCTTCGAGCGGGACGACCACCGGCGTCGCGCCCCCGCCCACGGAATCCAGCGAGACGACCGTCACCGTGGCCATGCCGGCGGCGTGGCCCTGCAGGTCGTCGCTCGACGCGAACACCGGCTTGCGCGTCTCGAGGGCGACGCCGGGCAGCCCCATGCCCGCCGTGAAGCGCTGGCCCTCGGTGGCGGCGCGGAAGTCGCTGTAGCGCTGCTCGTCGCGGATGCGCCAGATCCCCGTCGGGACCAGCTGCCCGGGATCGTCGCGGCCGACGAGGAACGCGTGGCCGATCGGCCAGCCGGCGAACGCGCACACCTCGTCGAGCGCCAGGGCCAGGGCCTCCTCGGGCGAGGAGGACTCGTTCGCCGCCGCGGCGGTGCGCCGGAGCAGCTGGACCGAGTCGGTCCGGTGCCGGATCGCGTCCAGCACGCGGTTGTACTCGGCGGCGATCTGCCCGACCTCGGTGTGGGGCTCGACGCGCACCGGGCGCAGGTCGCCGCTGCGCCGGTGCTCGTCCATGTCGGACAGCAGATCGGTGAGCTCCGTGCTGGCGCCGTGCTCGGCGATGTTCAGCCCCGCGAGCTCTCCCGCCGGATCGATGCGGAAGGGGAACCGCCGGTTGATGATCGAGAGGACGAGGAAGCCCAGCCCGAACGCCCACGCGAACGCCACGCCGATGCCGATGAGCTGGATCCCGACCTGCTCGATCCTGCTGGATGCGACCGGGAAGGAGTCCGCGTCCCCGAGCAGGCCGACGGCGAGCGTGCCCCAGATGCCGGCTCCCAGGTGCACCGGCACTGCGCCGACCGCGTCGTCGATCCGCATCCGCTCGAGCACGCGCGCGACGATCTCCATCACGACGGCGGCCACGCCCCCGATCACCGCCGCCCTCCAGGGGCTCATGATGTCCGCCGACGCCGTGATGCCGACCATCCCCGCGAGCGAGGCGTTCATGATCGTCACGACGTCCGGACGGCGGTCCAGGCGCCAGGTGAGCAGCATCCCGACCAGGCCGCCGAACGTGGCCGCCAGCGTCGTGTTCAGGATTATCGCCGGCACCTCTGCGTCGAGCGCGTACGTGCTCCCCCCGTTGAACCCGTACCAGCCGATCCACAGCACGAACACGCCGACCGTCGTGAGCGGCAGGTAGTCCGCCCGCATGGGAACTGCGTCGGGGCCGAACCGCCCGATCCTGGGCCCGAGGATCATGATCGCGGCGAGCGACGCCCAGCCTCCGATCGAATGGACGACCGTGGATCCGGCGAAGTCGACGAAGCCGAGCTCTCTCAGCCACCCGTCCGAGGCGCCGTTTCCGGGTATCAGGGCGGCATCGCCCCAGGCCCAGTGGCCGAAGAACGGGTAGGTGATCCCGGCGACGAATGCGGCGAGGACGAGGTAACCGCCGAAGCGCATGCGCTCGGCGACCGCTCCCGACATGAGCGTCGTCGCCGTGGCGATGAAGCCGAGCTGGAAGAGGAACAGCGCGTTCACGAACGCGTTGTCGGTGTCGAGGAAGAACGACGACGTGCCCAGCAGCCCGCCCTCGTCCGGGCCGAACATCAGCCCGAAGCCGAACAGCCAGAACAGCGACGCGGCGACGAGGAAGTTCGCGAAGTTCTTGATCGCGACGTTGATCGAGTTCTTCGCCCGGACCAGGCCGCTCTCCAGCGCGGTGAACCCGGCCTGCATGAACAGCACGAGCACCGCGCAGAAGAGGATCCAGCCGATGTCGACGTTATCCGCGCTGATCACTGCGAACCCCGGCGGGTGGAATCAGCCCGAGGGCACTGCGTCCGCCCAATCGCGCAGGCGGGGGGAGAGCTGCGTCGCGGCGGCACCGACCTCGACGACCACGTCGGCCGGGATGTGGTTGCGCCGCGCGGCTGCGAGGATCGCCTCCGGCGACGGCGCCTCGTACAGGCAGTACGTGCGGCGCCGGTCCGCGCTGAGGAACGAGAACAGCCAACGCACGCCCTCGTCGGCGTTGACGTCGTCGATCAGCTGGACGTCGTCGCCCGTGAGGTCGAGCTGATCAGCGAAAGTGCGCTCGATCATGAAGACGGGCATCGCTTCGGATCCTAACGGCTCAGCCCGTGCCGGTGGGCAAACGACGCGGCCTCGGTCCGGTTCGCGCAGCCGGTCTTGCGCAGGATGCTGCGGATGTGGTTCGCGGCAGTGTGCTCGCTGATCGACAGCGTCGCGCCGAGCTGGCGGTTGCTGAGGCCCTGGGCCACGAGCCCGAGGATCTGCGCCTCGCGCGGGGAGAGGCCGCCCGGGAGCAGCGCCGCCGGCGCTGGGCTGCCGAGCGCGCGGATCCGGGCCAGGAGCGTGGGCATGCCGATACGCTCGGCCAGCGTCGCGGCCTCGCCCAGCAGCGCATCCGCGCCGCGACGCTCCGAGAGCAGGAAACGCGCGTACTCGTACGCGGTGTGCGCGAGCCACGTCAGGGCTCCCATGCTCCGGTTCAGCTCCATCGCGCGCTCGAAGTGCGCCTCGGCTCGCTCGGACTCCCCGAGCGTTGCCGCGAGCATGCCGAGGTAGCGGTCGGCCGCGCCGTAGCAGGAGACCAGGTGGCCGATCATCACGTTGCCGCCGCCGAATGGCTCGAGCTGGGGATAGAGCACCGCGGCGGCGCTCTCATCGCGCAGCGCCGAACACGCGTCGGTCAGATACGCGAGCGCGCCGAGCCACAGCGACTCGCGGAACGGATCGAGCCCATCGGCGACCGCGCGCGTGAGCTCGCGCCGCGCCTCCGACTCCATGCCGAGGTCCGCGAGCAGGGCGACGAGCCCCGGTCGCCACGGACCCTGGCGCGCGCCGTCGCCGGCGAGGATCCGGATCACCGGAGCGAGCTCGGCCAGGCGTCCCTGCTCGCGGCGGACGCTGAACATCTGGATCCCGTGGATGGCCGACGGGTCTCGCCCGGTCAGCAGCCGGCCCCATTCGTGCGAGCGCTGGGCGTGCGACTCGGCCGCCGTCAGGCGGCCGTCGCAGAGCGCGATCGCCGAGCCGTAGTGCTCGGCCACGTGGATCATGAACGGCTGCGCGGTCTGTTCCGCCGACTCGCCCAGCGCGGCCAGCTCCAGCCGCGCGGCATCGAGATCACAGAGCGCGACCAGCGCAGGCACGCGCCACGACGTCGCCTCGGTGTGGATCTCGGTGTCCTCGAGCGCCTCGGCGATCTCCTTGCCCTCGGTCAACATGCCGAGGATCTCGTCGAGCGAGGTCGTTCCCCGCGCCCAGTACGAGCGCGCGAGGACCTTGGCCAGGCCGGCGCGGTCACCGAGCCGTCGGGCCATCGCGATGGCCGTCGTCCGCGCGTCGGCCCCGCGCGTGCAGTAGCCCTGGAGGTCGAGCGCGCGGGCCAGGCCGCTGAGCAGCCCGACGCGCAGCTCGGAGTCCTCCTCGCCCAGTGCGTCCCCGGCCTCCTCCAGCAGCTCGACCGCGCCCTGGTCGGCCATGCCCGGGCGCCAGCATGCCTCCTCGTAGCCGATCGCCGCGCGGGCGAGCAGCCGGGCGTCGCCGAGCTCGCGGGCGATGTCCGCGGCCGTCGTGAACGCCTCCAGCGCGTCGAGCGCGCTGCCGGCCCGGTGGCTCGCGTCGCCCAGCTCGAGCACGGCCGCGACGCGCTCCTCCGGACTGTCGATCCCGATCGTCAGTGCGGTACGCAGCCGCGTCGCCGCCTCGTCGAATGCGAGCGCCTTGGTCGCGGCATGAGCCGCGAGCACGTTGTACTCGACCGCGCGCTCGGTGCCGCCGAACGGCGCGGCGGCCGAGAAGTGGTGCGCGAGGTCGGCGAGCGCGCGACCGGAGCGCGCGCCGTCCGTCTCGAGCGCCTCGCCCACGCGCAGATGGAGCTCCGCCCTGCGCGGCCCGGACAGCCGGTCGTAGAGCGCGCGCCGGACGAGCTCGTGGGTGAAGCGGCAGGCGAGCCCGTGCGCCTCGATCATGCCGCTGCGGACGGCCTCGTCGAGCGCCGCGAGCAGCTCGATCTCGCCGAGCCCCGCCGCGCGGCGCACGACGCCGAGCTCGAACTCCGCGCCCGCGGTGGCCGCGAGCTCGAGCAGATCGCTGGTGCGGGGCGCGAGCCGCGCGAGACGCTGACTGACCACCTCGCGCACGCTCTCGGGGCTGCCGATCTCCGCGGGCGGTCGCGTGACGAGGACGGCGCCGCCCGCCAGCTCGACGGCGCCGGTCTCGACGAGCGCGCGCCACAGCTCGCAGACCAGGAACGCGTTGCCCTCGGTGAGGTCGCGGATCACCCGGGCGAGCTCGCGCGGCTCTGGTCCGAGCTCGCCGCCGCCGGCGCGCCGCACGAACTCGGCGACCTCGTCGGCGGAGAGCCCGGAGAGCCCGAGTCTCACGACGTCGTAGCGGCGCAGATCGGCGAGCGTCTCCGCGAGCGCCTCGGGCATGTCGGCCTCGGTGTCGCGGAACGTCGCGAGCAGCAGCACCCGCATGCTCCCCGCGCGCGCGAGATGGCGCAGGAGGAGGAGCGTCGGCGCGTCGGCCCAGTGCACGTCCTCGAGCACGAGCAGCGCCGGCCGCGCGCTCGTGATGCCGGCCAGCAGGTCGGTCACGGCGGTGTGGAGCCTGTGGCGCTCGGTGTCGGGGTCGGCCTTGACGGCGGCCGGCAGGTCCCCGATCCGCGTGGCGAGGTCGGGCAGCAGGCGCGTGAGCTCGCCGCCCGCGGGGCCCAGCGCGGCGCGCAGCTCGGTCGGCTCGGTCGCGCGCGTGAGCTGGTCGAGCGCCTCGACGAACGGGCCGTAGGGCGTTCGCACGACCGCGTCGCAGGCGCCGTAGAGCACGAGCGCTCCGTCGCTCGCCGCCTCCGCGGCGAACTCGCGCGCGAGCCGGCTCTTGCCGGACCCGGGCTCGCCCCCGAGCAGCACGACCCGGCGGCCCTCACCGTCCGCGGCCGGCATCAACGTGCGCAGCCGCTCGAGCTCGGCCGAACGACCGACGAACGGGAACGCCGTGGCGGTATGGAGCGGGCTGGGAAGATCGCGCATGCCGGACTCGTACAGAAAGACGGGTAGTCAGGTCTGATCATTCCCGCCCGGGCGGCGCATGTGAAGGCCTGGCGAAAGTCGATCAGCTCGCGTCATGACAGCGCGGCGTCAGTCCTGGAGGGTTGCGGGAACCATCCACGAGGAGGACGGAATGAGCAGTCTCACGACGCCGGCGAGCGCCGCTCGGCAGGAGTTGGCGGGCTTTCGAGGACGGCTGATCGGACTCGAGGACCCGGGCTACGACGAAGCGCGCAAGGTCTACAACGCGATGATCGACAAGCGCCCGGCGCTGATCGCCCGCTGCGCGGACCCGGGTGACGTGGCCAAGACGATCCGGTTCGCCCGCGGCCACGACCTGCTGCTCGCGGTCCGCGGCGGCGGCCACAACGGAGCCGGCCTGGGCACGTGCGACGACGGTGTCGTGATCGACCTCTCGCTGCTGCGCGACGTGCAGGTCGACCCGCAGGCCCGCACCGTCCGGGTCGGCGGCGGCTGCACGTGGGGCGAGGTCGATCGTGCGACGGGCGAGCACGGGCTCGCCACGCCGAGCGGGATCATCTCGACCACCGGCGTCGGCGGCCTCACGCTCGGCGGCGGGCTCGGTCACCTGACGCGCAAGTGCGGCCTCGCGATCGACAACCTGCTCGAGGCGGAGATGGTGCTGGCGAGCGGCGAGCGGGTACGGGCGAGCGCCGACGAGAACCCCGACCTGTACTGGGCGATCCGCGGCGGCGGCGGCAACTTCGGCGTCGTCACCTCGTTCCTGTTCCGGCTGCACGAGGTGGGGACGATCTTCGGCGGCCCGACGTTCTGGCCGGTCGAGAGCAGCGCGGAGGTGCTCTCCGCCTACCGCGAGTTCCTGCCGAACGCCCCGCGCGAGCTGAACGGCTTCTTCGCCTTCCACACCGTGCCGCCGGCGCCGCCGTTCCCGGAGGAGATCCACATGCGCAAGGTGTGCGGCGTCGTGTGGTGTTACGTCGGCGGCGAGGAGGACGCGAGGGCCGCGATGGCGCCGCTGCTCGACGCGCTGCCCGAGCCGCTGCTGCACGGCGTACACGACATGCCGCACGCGGCGCTGCAGAGCGCGTTCGATGGGTTGTACCCGGCCGGCGAGCAGTGGTACTGGCGCGCCGACTTCGTCAACGAGGTCCCCGACGCCGCCGTCGACATCCACGCGCGCTTCGGCGCGGCGATGCCGACGCTGAAGTCGACGATGCACCTGTACCCGATCGACGGCGCCGCCCACGACCCGGCGCCGTCCGACACGGCCTGGAGCTACCGCGACGCGCGCTGGGGCGCCGTGTTCGCCGGCGTCGACCCGGACCCGGCCAACGTCCCCGCCATCCGGAAGTGGTCGATCGACTACATGGAGGCGCTGCACCCGTACTCGGCCGGCGGCGCGTACGTGAACATGATGATGGACGAGGGCCAGGAGCGGGTGCGCGCGAGCTACCGCGACAACTACGACCGGCTCGCCGCCGTCAAGGCGACCTACGACCCCGACAACACCTTCCGCGTCAACCAGAACATCCTCCCCGGATAGGAGCCCACAGCTCGCACGCATGGAGGCGGCCGGCGCTGACCGCGAGTCCCCCGCGGTCAGCGCCGGCGCGAGCGCAGCCAGTAGACGAGCGTCGCCGCGGCCTCGCTCGCGAGCGCGAGCACGATCAGCGACCACGCGATGTAGAACGCCACCCCGCGGACGTCGACGATCAGCAGCAGCACCAGGCCGGTGATCACCGCGGCGGCGCGGAACAGGAACTGCAAGGGCATGCCTGAGGCCGGCCGGCCGGCCTCGGGCGGCATCTCAGGTCCCCTCGAACTGCGCGGTTACGACAGCTGGAGCACCGACAGGATGTTGCCTGCCGGGTCCCTGAACCAGGCGATGTCCGGGCCCTCGTCGCGGGCGATGCCCTTCTCGTCCTGGCCGAAGCCGTCGTAGCGCTCGAAGCTCACCCCGCGCGCGGCGAGCTCGTCGACCGCCTCGTCGATGTCGTCGACCGGGAAGTTCAGGATCGTGTACGTCGCGGGCGTGTGATCGGGCTTGGGATAGACGAGCACCTCGCGACCCTCGGCCAGGTGCAACGTCATGAGGCCGTTGTCCTCCGACGTCGTGATCCCGAGCGTCTCGCCGTAGAAGCGGCGCGCCTTGTCCATGTCGTCGACGGCGAAGCCACTGAAGGCCTTCGAGTACTCGAGCATGAGCGCCTCCTGTCGTTGCGGTTCGCTTATGAAGACTCGTCGCAGCGGTCCAAGTCATCGCTCAGTCCAGCCGCCCGGGCAGGCCGAAGCGCTCGAACGCCGCCAGTCGAGCGGGATCGAGGGCCTGCTCGGGATAGCGCGCGTAGTACTCGCGGTCGCGCCCCGCGATCGCGCGCGTGATGAACGACGTGATCTCCGCAATCCGATCGCCGCGCAGTGTCAGCACGTCGAGCGCGAACGGCAGGAAGCCGCCGCTAGCCGCGTCCCAGCTGTACGTGCCGATCGCTGCCTGGCCGCTGACGTGCGTCGGCAGATGGCGCCAGCGCCATTCGCCGGACAGCGGGCCGGCCCGCAGGAACTCCTCGATCTCGTCGCCGCGGTACCAGCTCGCGAGCGGCGGCATCGACCACGCGGCGTCGTCCGCCAGCAGCGCGAGGACGCGGTCGACGTCGCCGCGCCCCATCGCGTCCATGTAGTCCTCGACGATCCGGCTGACGCTCGGATCGCCGAGCGATCGCAGCGTCGCCTGCTGGCTCTGCTCGGGCAGCCGTTCGTCGATCGTCTTGCGCGCGCGCTGCAGGGCGCTGTTCACCGACGCGGTCGTGGTCTCCAGCGTCTCGGCGGCCTCGCGCGCGGAGAAGCCGAGCACCTCGCGGAGGATCAGCACGGCGCGCTGCGTCGCCGGCAGGTGCTGGACCGCCGCAGTGAACGCCAGCTCGACGCTCTCGCGCTGCTCGTAGCGCGCCTCCGGCGAGGCGTATCCGTCCTCCACGCCGATGCGCTCGTCCGGGTACGGCTCGATCCAGACGGTCTCGACGAGCGGCTCGCCCGGTCCGTCGTGCGGGTCGGAGGCCGGGCCGTAATCGATCGGCAGCACGCGCTTGGGCCGCCGCGCGATCGCGTTCAGGCACGTGTTGGTGGCGATCTTGTAGAGCCACGAGCGAAGCGAGCTGCGGCCCTCGAACCGCGGCAGGCCACGCCAGGCGCGCAGCGACGCTTCCTGCAGCGCGTCCTCGGCGTCGTGCACCGAGCCGAGCATCCGGTAGCAGTGCGCGTGCAGCTCGCCGCGGTAGCTCTCCCATAGCCGGCGGAACGCGTCCTCGTCGCCCGCGCGAGCGGATTCGAGCAGCTCGCGTTGCTGCGCCGTCGCGGTTGCCATCCTCTCGCCAGGTTAGCCCTCGGTGCGATGAGTTCGAGCGGCCTCGGGGGTCCAAACGCCAGAGCATGAGGCCCTGGAAGTCGAATCGGGTGGTCCACCTGGAATTGCACACCGGCGACCTCGCCGGCGCGCGCGCGTTCTACAGCGAGCTGTGCGACTGGCGTCCGGAGCGGATCGAAGCGCACGAGGGGTCGTACCTCGCGCTCGACATGGGCGGCGGGCTCGGCGGCGGGATCGTCGAGTGCGGCACCGGGCGCTCGCTCTGGCTGCCGTACGTCGAGGTCGGCGAGATCGGCGCGGCCACGGAGCGGGCGCGCCGGCTCGGCGCCTCGCTGCTGCTCGAGCCGCGCGAGGGCCCGGCCGGCTGGCGCAGCGTGGTCGCAACGCCCGCGGCCGGCGAGATCGCGCTCTGGCAGCCGAAGCGCTAACCCGACGCCGGCAGCAACGCGACGCGCTTCGTGGCGGGCGCCGGGAGCAGTCGCGGCCCCGGCTCGGTCGAGAGCGCCGCGACCAAGCTCTCGGTGCCGATCCGGAGGCTCTCCGCCATCCGGCCGGCGTCGACGCTGAGGCGGCCGACGAGCCGCGCGCCGGGCGGCGGCGTCACCTGACGGACGGTGGCGTCACCGGCGAGCGCCTCCAGCTCGGCGGCGTGCTCGTTGTAGCGGGCGTGGCAGGTGCGCAGCAGCTGCACCAGCCCGGGGTGGGCGCGGCCGACCACCAGCTCGGTCGCCCGGATCCGCGTGCGGCTGCGGAACGCGGCCGGGCGCGAGCGCAGCACGAGCACGTGGCTCGCCCCGTCGCGCAGCGCGCTCACGTAGGGGATCGGCTCGAGCAGGCCGCCGTCGACCAGCGGCTCGCCGCGGTATCGCCGCGGCACGCCGGCCAGCAGCGGGATCGTGCAGCTCGCGCGCACCGCCGCCAGCGCGTCTGCGGCGTCGTCGAAGTCCGCGAGCACGCGCAGCTCCGCGCGGTCTGTCACCGCGACGGCGCGCAGCTCGGGGCCGCGGGCGAGGCCGCCCGAGGACAGCGGCCGGCGGCGCCCGATCACTTCTTCGAACAGGTAGTCGAGGTCGAGTACGGGCCGCCGGCGCAGCGCGCGGCGGGGGTCGATGAACGCCCGGCACGCGGCGTCCTCGAAGCTCGTCGCCCACAACGCGGCCTGGCCGGCGGACGCGAAGCAGGCCGCGAGCGCGCCAGACGAGCAGCCGTAGATGCGGTCGAACGAGTCGATCAGCCCGGCCTGCTCGAGCGCCAGGCACATGCCGGCCGGCACGGCGCCGCGCATCCCGCCGCCCTCGATCGCGAGGCACACGATGTGCGGGTCGGTGCGCCGCCCGGGCTTGCTCCCCGCCCGCGCGCGCTCGCGCAGCAGGGCGAGCACGGGATCGTCGGCGGCGGATGTCGGCGGCGCAGTCAGGCACCTACGTTGCCACGCGCGCGCGTGCGCGTCTCTAGACGAACGGTTGGATTTCTCTCACACCATCCGGCGCTTCGCGGCCCAGCGGGTCAGTTCGTTGCGGTTGGAGAGCTGGAGCTTGCGCAGCACGTTCGACACGTGCGTCTCGATCGTCTTCACCGACAGGTGCAGCCGCGTCGCGATCTCCTTGTACGTATAGCCGCGCGCGAGCAGCAGGAGCACGTCCTGCTCGCGCGGGGTCAGCTGGTCGATCTCGCTGCGGCTCACCGCGGGCGCGTCGCCTTCGTTGAAGGCGTCGAGGACGAAGCCGGCCAGCCAGGGGGAGAAGACCGCGTCGCCGTCCGCGATGCGGTGGATCGTGTGGGTCAGCTCCGTCGGCGTGATCGTCTTGGTGACGTAGCCGCGCGCGCCGGCGCGGATCACCGCGACGACGTCCTCGGCGGCGTCGGAGACCGACAGCGCGACGAACTTCACCGCCGGGCGCTCGCTGTGGACAGGGCCGATGACCGACTGGCCGCCGCCGTCGGGAAGGTGCACGTCGAGCAGCACGACGTCGGGATCGAGTGCCTTGATGAGCGGCACGGCCGCCTCGACGGTGCCGGCCTCGCCGACAACCTGCACGCTCGGGCCAAGCCCCGCCTTCAGCCCGGCGCGGAAGATCTCGTGGTCGTCGACGATCACCACGCGGCGCAGCGGCAGGTTCACGGCCGGACTCCTCGTGGCAGGATCAGCTCGACCTCCGTTCCCGCCCCTGGGGCGGTGTGGATCTCGGCGCGGCCGCCGTGTCGCGCCATGCGCGCCTCGATCGACTCGCGCAGGCCGGCACGGTCGTGCGGCACGAGCGCGCGGTCGAAGCCGCGGCCGCGGTCGCGCACGAACACCGACGCCTCGCGGTCGCTGACGCGGGCAAGCATCGAGACGGTGGGTGTCCCCGCGTGCTTGGCGGCGTTGGTGAGCGCCTCGCGGGTGGCGCTGACGAGCGCCTCGAGGTCGTCGTCGAGCGGGGCGTCGCTGGGCTGGACGAGCTCGACGGCGATGTCGTAGCGTGATTCGACGTCCTCCGTCGCGTGGCGCAGCGCGGCCGCGAAGGTGTTGGGCGCATCGAGCTCCTCGCCGCCGTACAGCCAGGCGCGCAGCTCGCGCTCCTGGCGGCGGGCGAGGCGCTGGGCGCCGCGCGTGTCGTCGGCCCGCTGGATCAGTGCGAGCGTCTGCAGCACGGAGTCGTGCAGGCGCGCCGCCATCAGCGAGCGCTCCTCGCTGCGGATCCGCTCGCGCCGCTCCTCGCCGGCCACCGCCTGGGCGCGGCGCAGGCGCGGGCCTACGAGCAGGCCGATGCCGGCGGCGACGACGACAGCGGCGATCGCCGAGGCGGCGGCGGCGGTGACGTCCGTGCCCTGCTGCAGGAACAGCAACGCGCCGCCGATCAGCAGCGCGACCGCGGCGAGCGCGCGCAGCACGTCGCGCAGCAGCGGGCGCGCCCAGCCGGGACCCTCGCCGCGCGCCGACGCGGTCGCGGCCTGGCGCCAGGCGAGGCCGAGGCCGACGAGCAGCAGCGCGCTCGCCGCAAGCACCTCGATCGGCAGCAGCAGCCCGCTGGCGCCGATGGTCAACAGCCCGATCAGCAGCAGCACCCCGAGCCCGGCGGTCTGCTGGACACGCGCCCGCTGGATCGTCGCCCCCGGCTCCGGCGCGCTCATCAGCGCCGCCGTCATCACGTACGCGCCCACGCCGATGCCGCCGAACGGGACCGCTACCGCGAACCCCAGCCGCAGCAGGACGGAGTCGACGCCGAGCGCCTCGCCGAGCCCGCCGCACACCCCGAGCAGCATGCGGTCCGGCCCGGAGCGTCGCAGTCGATCGCCCTCCATGGCCACAGCATGGCGCTCCGGCGTGCGATCAGCGGCCGGAGTGCCGCCGGCGTTCGCCGCATCGCGGTCCGGCGGGCCATCAGCGGGCACGTGCCCACCGTCGGCGACCGCGACGAGGCGGCCGGGTGCGCCGACGCGCGTGGGCGCGCCGGGCGCGGCGTCAGGGGCTGCCACCGGCGACCACGTCGGCGTCTCCCTCGCGGACGTCGGCGTCGATGCGGATCGTCTTCTCGGGCGCTGCGGGCCGGCGGCGCGCCCGCTTGCGCTTGCCGGCCGGCTGCGGTTCCGGCTTGGGGAGCGCGCTGTTCACGCGCGTGACGCCGTCGACGAACGTCGGGCCGATCGACTCCACGCGCACGCCGCGCGGCACCAGCACCGTCACGTCGCCGACGCGCACGCTCGCCCGCACGTCGGTGACGCCCGCGGGGAGCGACGTCTCGCGCAGGTCGATGTCGAGCTCGCCGGCGCCGAGACGGTAGGTGTCGGGGATGTCCGCCGCGGATGCCGGGCGCTCGGTGCGGAAGCCGACGCCGTCGTCGAGCTCGTCCGCCACGAGACCGACGCCGGCGGCGCCCGCCGCAAGCACGGTCCCGAGCGCGAGCAGCACGAACACGCCGCGCCGCTGCAGCACGGCGCCGGCGATCGCGCCCGCGCCGGCGAGCGCGGCGGCCACGGCAAGCCCGATCGCAACATCGCTGGCGTCGGGGTCGATCGCGCCCGTGGCGTCGAGCAGGAACGCGACCGCGCCCCAGATCAGCAGTACCGCGGCGCCGATCGTGCCGAGCGACAGCCCGCGCGGCGGGGCGGCGGCGCGGCGGCAGCGGTTGCGTTGCGGTCGGCTCGTCGGCGAACGGGACGGTCGGCGCATCGCCGCCGAGCGCGGACGCGGCGTCCGCCGGCTGCGCCGGCCGGCGCGGACGGGCCGGCCGCGCCCGCCGGTGCGGGCGCTGCGGGCGCCGCGGCGCGGCGCTGGTTCAGCGCGAGCAGCCCGAGCGCCGCCACGGCGGCGGCGAAGATCCCGAAGCTCGAAAGCCCGGGCCAGACGAGGTCCTCGAGCCGGAACTCCGAGCCCGCGAACCACACGAGCACGAGGCCGACCAGCGCCCAGCCGAGCAGCGTCTCGCGCCTGTCGGCGGGGACGCCGCCGAGCAAGACGCGGCCGTCGTCGCGCGGCACGATCGCCGCGACGATCACGTAGCCCGCGAGCACGAGCGGCAGCGCGACCGCGGCAAGCGCCACCGCGCCGAGCCGCACGGCGAGCGGCGACAGGTCGAGCGAGCGCGCGATCCCGGCGCAGACGCCGAGCAGCAGGCGGTCGCCGCGCGCGCGGCGCAGCGGCTGCCGGGCGTGCGCCGGGCTCGTGGGGTGAGTCGTCATGCGTGACAGCCTGCTGCGCGCGCCGCCGATTCACCATCGGGAGCCACCCTGAACGAACCCCGAAGCGCGCTAAGGGACGCCGGCGCCGCTCTCAGGGACGTAAGCTGGCACGCATGACCGAAGTGGGTGAAGGGCGCCGCGTCGCCATCGTCGGCGCCGGTCCGTCGGGCTTCTACACGGCCGAGCAGCTGCTCGCCCAGGGCTTCGAGGTCGACCTGCTCGACCTGCTCCCCACGCCTTACGGGCTCGTGCGCGCGGGCGTCGCGCCCGACCACCCCAAGATCAAGAGCGTCACGCGCGTGTACGACAAGACGGCCGCCCGCGACGGCTTTCGCTTCTTCGGCGGGATCGCGGTGGGGGAGGACGTGACCCGCGCCGACCTGCTCGCCCGCTACCACGCGGTCGTGTACGCCGTCGGCGCGGCGTCCGACAACCGCCTCGGCATCCCGGGCGAGGACCGGCCGGGCTCGTACGCGGCGACCCGCTTCGTCGCCTGGTACAACGGCCACCCGCACGCGGGCGACGAGCAGTTCGACCTCTCCGCCACCCGCGCGGTGGTGGTCGGCAACGGCAACGTCGCGATCGACATCGCGCGCATGCTCGTGCTCGACCCCGACGAGCTCGCGAGCACCGACACGGCCGACCACGCGCTCGGCGTGCTCGCCTCGGCGCAGGTCGAGGAGGTCATCCTGCTCGGCCGCCGCGGCCCGGTCCAGGCCGCGTTCACCAACCCCGAGCTGCGCGAGCTGGGCGAGCTGTCGCGCGCGGCGCCGGTGGTCGACCCCGTCGAGCTCGAGCTCGACGAGCACAGCGCCGCCTGGCTGGAGAACGAAGCCGACGCGACCACCAGGCGCAACTACGAGCTCCTGCAGAAGTACTCGGAGCGCCCGCTCGGCGACGCGAGCCACCGCATCACGCTGCGCTTCCTGCGCTCGCCCGTCGCTCTGCTGGGCGAGGGGGAGCACGGCCATGTGACCGGCATGCGGATCGTGCACAACCGGATCGAGCCGGGCCACGACGGCAGCCTGCGCGCGGTCGCCACCGACCGCGAGGAGGTCATCCCCTGCGGGCTGGTGATCCGCTCGATCGGTTACCGCGGCATGCCGCTCGGCGACGTCCCGTTCGACCCGCGCCGCGGGCTGATCCGCAACGACGGCGGCCGCGTCTGCGGCGAGGACGGCGAGCCGCACGCCGGCGAGTACTGCGTCGGCTGGATCAAGCGCGGCCCGAGCGGCGTGATCGGCACGAACAAGAAGGACGCGGCCGACACGGTCGCCAAGATCGTCGAGGACGCGGGCGCCGGACGGCTGCCGCAGCCGCCCGACGGCGACGGCGAGGCCACCGGCGAGTGGCTGCGCGCGAGCGCTCCCGCGGTCGTCGAGTGGGACGGCTGGCAGGCGATCGACGAGCACGAGCGCAGCCTCGGGGAGGCCGCCGGGCGCCCGCGTGTGAAGCTCGTCTCGATCGACGAACTGGTCGCGGCGAGCCGCGGTACGCCCGCCGCGCGCTGACGGCTCGGAGCGTCGCGCAGCGCGGGCGCTGGTGTACGGCGGGCTTTGAGGGCGGGTGCGTGGCGGACTCGCGGGCTCGGCACGCTGTGTTGCGCCTTGAAGTCGAATGGCGATCTCAAGGCGCAACAGAGCGGCGGCGGGGCAGTGCGCGCCGGGCCCGCCCTGACTGCGTTGCGCTGTAACCGCGCTATGCGCGGTCAAGGCGCAACAGAGTCGCGCCGCCGCGCTCGATCCTCCTTTCAATGCCGCAGTTGCCGTACGCGAGCGCCTCGCTGCGCGGCGCGGTCCAGCTCAGCGCGCGGCCGCGCGGATCGGGTCGCCGGTGCGCACGGTGCCGCCGGTCACGATCCGCGCGTTGATCCCGCGCAGGTTGAGCGCGCGGCCGACGTCCGAGTTGACGAAGCGCAGCGCGTCCAGGCCGAACCGCCGCGAGAACTTGCCGCAGCCGCGATGCGGCAGGGCGCTGACCTCGATCACCGCCGACCCTACGTGCAGACGGGTGCCGGGCGGCAGGTTGGCGACGCTCAGGTCGAGGTCGACGAAGAGCTGGTCGCCGGCGAGCGGCCAGCGGTCGGGGGTGCGGGCGATCAGCGCCGCCGACCGCGCGTTCATCAGCGTGACCTGCGTTTCGGGATCCGCCGAGCCGTTGGCGCGCGTGCGCCAGGAGTCGCCCACGACTCCCTCGACGGGGTCGAGCGACGCCTCGGTCAGCACCTCGCGCTCGTCCTCCGCGGGCCGGCGCACGATCAGCTCGACCGTCCCGTCCGTGGCCGGCGAGCGGCGGATCTCGGGCAGGCCGTCCTCCAGTGCAATCAACTCCAAGTGGTCCATGCCGACAGCATTGCAGTGACGGCTACGGCCGGGTTACGGCGTCGGGTCGCGGTTGTACAGGCGCTTGGCCCGTAATCGCGGATCGCGGACTGGTCATGGGAGTCACGGACGCCGGATCGCGATCTCGCCGACGGTGGTGCGGGCCCGCACCTCGACCTTCTCGCTCGACGCGTCGGGGGCGTCGGCGTCGTCGAGCGCGTTGTGCACCTTGCCGGCCGTGGCCTTCACGTCGAGCCACGCGGCCGTCCCCTCGCGGATGCCGACCTCGAGGTCGCCGATCGAGGTCTCGAGCGCGATCGAGCCGCGCACGACCTCGCCGATCCGGACGTTGCCGTTGGCGGACTTCGCGCCCACGCTGGCGTGCGCGACGTCGACCGCGATGTCGCCGTTGGCCGCGCTCAGCCGCAGGTCCCGGCGGGCGACGCCGACCCACGTGTCGCCGTTCGCGTTCTTGATCACGGCGCTGCCGTCGAGTTCGCCGAGGCGCACCTCGCCGGAGCCGGCGTTCACCTCGGTGTGGCCCGTGGCGCGATCGGCGCTGATGCGGCCGGCGCCGCTGTTGAGGTTGACCGTGTCGGCCTCGTCGATCTGGATGTCGCCGAGGCCGGTCTTGATCCGGCAGTAGCCGAGCCGGCCGTCGGAGTGGAAGTCCGCCGACCCCGCGACGCCGTGCACGTTCGAGCCGGCCGGCAGCTCGACCGTCACGTCGACCGACCCGCCGCCGGTCCGGCTCATCCACGAGCGCAGCTTCGGCGCCTTGACTCGCAGCTGCTCGTTCGCGTATTCGACGCGGGTCTGCTCGGCGGCCCTGACGTCCTCGTCGTTGGACGCGTCGCTGGGCGTCACGTCGACCACCGTGGTGTCGCGGTCGCCGGCGCTGATCTGGACGTCGCCGATGACGATCTCGATCGTGGCCGTGATCGGTTCGGGGGTTTCGAAGGTCTGCATGGAGTGCCTCATCTCAGGGTCAGGGTTGGGCGCGTCAGCGCACCCAGCCGGTGTAGGACTGGCCGACCCGGCCGCCGCGCTGCCGCTGGCGCTGCTCGGGGTCGTCCTGGGAGAGCGCGGCGGTGACGACGCGCACCAGCCAGGCGTTGACGGACAGCCGCTCGGCGCTCGCGGCCTGCTCGATGGCGGCCTTGAGCTGCTCGGGCAGGCGGAGGTTGATGCGCGCCATAGCGCCCTCGTCGGCCTCGGGCGGCGCGATCGGCGCGCCGCCGGTCGCCGGCTCGAACGGCTCATCGGCGGGCGCCGGCGTCACGACGAAGTCGGGCTCGCCGGAGCGCAGGCGCAGCTCGACCGAGCCGGGCGCGAGCTCGAGCGTGATCTCGTCCGCCGCGGCCGAAAGCGCATCGAACAGCATCAGGCGGACCGACGACTCGAGCGGAGCCGTCAGTCGCTCGGCCAGCTCGCGGGCGTCCTGACCGCCGACATCGGCGGAGACTGCGAGCTCGCGACGGAGCTTCTCAACGTATTGGTTCAGGTCCATGGCGCCAGTATGGCATCACTATGGCGTCATGGCAAGGCCATGTTGGTACCAAACTGGCCAAGGCGAGGCGTCAAGCTGCGCCGGGGCGCCCCTGGAATGCCGCGCCGGAAAGCGGCGTCATGGAATGAGTGCTCCGACTCAGACATCACCCGCACCTCATGCCCTACCACCGCTTGGCCCTGGCGGTCGTGCTGGTCAACTCCGGGGTGCTCTGGTACCACCTCGACCGCGGCGAATGGAGGATCGAGGACGGGAGCGCGCTGTCGGCGCTCGCAGCGCTTACGCTGGTGAACCTCACGGCGGCGGTGCTGATGCGGCAGCAGAACCTCCTGAACGTCCTGTTCGGGCTCGCGGGCCGCGGATCGCGCTCGTGGCCGCTGTGGATCCGCTGGAGCGTCTCGAAGGTTCACCACATCGGCGGCCTCCACGTCGGCGGTGCACTCGCCGGCACGGCCTGGCTGCTGGCGTTCACCTGCGTTGCGATCGTCGCCAGCGCGCAGCATCCCGCGAGCGTGTCGGACACGACCCTCGTCCTCTGTTACTGCCTCGTCGCACTGGCGCTGCTCGTCGTCGTCTGCGCGGCCCCGCCGGTGCGGAGCCGGGCCCACAACGTGTTCGAGCACTCGCACCGGCTCGGTGGCTGGACCGCGATCGGGATCTTCTGGGCGCTCACGCTGCACCTCGCGCTGCGCGGGCGCGGCGATGTGGCCGCGGCCGAGGCGATCGCGTCCGATTGGCACGTCTGGGTGTTGGCGATCCTGACGGCGAGCGTCGCCTCGCCGTGGCTGCGGCTGCGGCGCGTTCCGGTGTCCGTCGAGCGCCCGTCCTCGCACGCCGCGATCGTCAGCTTCGACTACGGCGTCACGCCTGCGTTCGCCTCGGCGGTGGGGATCAGCCGCAGCCCGCTGCGCGAGTGGCACTCGTTCGCGACCGTTGCGACGCCCGGCCGATCCGGATACCGGTTGCTGATCTCGCGCGCCGGCGACTGGACCGGGCGCTTCATCGACGATCCGCCGTCCCACGTCTGGGTGCGCGGCACCCCGACCACGGCGCCGATGGCCAAGGCCGCGATGCTGTACGAGCGGGTGATCTACGTCGTGACGGGCAGCGGGATCGGACCTTGTCTCGGACAGATCCTCGCCGCGCGCGTCCCCGCGCAGCTCGTCTGGTCCACTCGCGACCCGCGGGCGACTTACGGCGACGCGCTCGTCGACGAGGTCGAGGCCGCGCAGCCCGATGCCGTGATCTGGGACACGACGCGACTCGGGAAGCCCGACCTCGCCGAGCTGGCGCGGCAGGCTTGCCGCGACTTCGGCGCGGAAGCGGTCTTCGTCGTCAGCAACAAGGGCACGACCCGGCGGCTCGTCCACGAGCTCGAGCGGCTCGGCATCCCGGCCTTCGGGCCGATCTGGGACTCCTGAAACGGGTCAGGCGCGCAGCGCGAGGCCGGGTAGTCGAGCACGAGGCCGGTCTCGTCGTACACGAGCCGGATCGCGACGCCGAACGCCGGCGCGCTGTAGTCGTACGTCTCGCCCTCGACTCGCGCGTAGCGCTGCTCGAGCCGCTCGACTCGGAGGTCGAGTGCGCGCACGTACGCCGCCGGTGCCTCGGCGGCCTCGCCCGGCGCGAGCCCGAGGCGTCGGACCGGGAACGCGTTCGTCATCGCGGACGACTCGAGGTCGACGTCGAGGCAGCCGTCGAGGTGCGGGGCCGGCGCGCCGTCGAGCCGCCAGCGGCCGTCCCCGTCCGCCTCGATCGACAGCTCGCGCGCGCCCGTCGCCGAGCGCGCCCGCACCTGCGCGCGGCGCGTGCGCCAGCCGGCGTCGAGCTCGATGTCGTAGGCGACGATCCACGGTTGCCCTTCCTCGACGGCGGCGGTGCTGCCATGCGCGCGCCGGCCGTCGAAGAACACGACCTCGAAGCCTTCGCGCGCCTCGCGGTGGCGCCAGGCTGCATGGCGCGGGAATGCGTGGCTCATGCGGAACAGTCGCGCCGGACGCCGCGCGCGTTACACGCCGACCGCCGCCCGCACCGGCGCCGCGGCCGGGACGTCACGGATGAGGTCCGACAACCGCTCGGCGGCGGCGATGGTCGGCAGGTTCGTGTTCGCCCGCGGCACCTCCGGGAAGACCGATGCGTCGGCCACCCACACGCCCTCGAGGCCGAGCACGCGGCCCCGCGGGTCCACCACGGTCGCGCGGGTCGCCGGGCGCGCCCATGCGGCAGGTGCCGCAGATGTGACCGGTGTCGCCGACCGTCGCCAGCAGCCACGCGTCGATCGCCGCGTCGTCGCACAGCTCCTGCAGGCCGGTGCCGGTCGGGTCGATGCCGATGTGCCGGAAGGGGGCGTCGAAGGCATCGCTGGCGACCAGCTCCAGGCACCGCTTGACGCCGTCGCGCATGCGCACCAGATCGCCGGTGTCGTCGAACAGCCGCTGCTCGATGCGCGGCCCGACGTCGGGGTCGGGCGACGCCAGGCGCAGCCACCCGCGCGAGCGCTCCTGGTTGGCCCACACGCACAGCAGGCCCGGGCCGCCGGCCGCCCGGCCGCCGCCTGCGCCGCCCCACGTCCCGCCCCCACCGTCCGTGGCGAGGTGCGATTGCGCGGCGAGCGTCTGGTTGACCGACGCGATCATCATGTCGTTCGCGCCCGCGCCCTCGAGCCCGGACGAGTAGCGCACCAGGCAGTTGGCCTGCCGCGCGTCGAGGTCCGGCTGCGCCTCCGGCCGCGGGAAGAGCCAGAACAGCGCCAGCGGATGCTCCTGCATCCCCTGCTCCCACCGGCAACCGGGCGACCGTCCCCTCGGGGCCGATGCCCGAGCGCAGCAGGATCGCCGGTGAGTGGATCGCGCCGGCGCACAGCACGATGCGCTGAGCGCGGACCTCGATCCAGTCGTCCCCGACACGGGCACGAACGCCGCCGGCGCGGCCCGCCTCGACGAGCACCCGATCGACGGTGGCCCCGCCGAGGACGCGCAGATTCGGGCGCTCGCGCGCCGGCTCCAGGTATGCGTCGTTGGTCGTGACGCGGGCGCCGTCCCGCGCGTTGAGGCCGAACGGCGCGACGCCGGTGGCGGTCGGCGCGTTGTGGTCCTCGCACCACGGATAGCCGACCTCGAGCGCAGCTTCCGCGAGCGCGTTGTCGGCCGGCCCCCACGCATCGCGCGGCAGGCGCTGCACCGGGATCGGCCCGTCCGCCCCGTGGTAGGGCTGGTCGCCGAAGTCGGCGTCGCTCTCCATCCGCCGCAGGTAGGGCAGCATGTCGGAGTACGACCATCCCGGGCATCCGGACGCCGCCCAGCGGTCGTAGTCGTCGGGCACCGCGCGCAGCGCCATCATGCCGTTGACCGTCGACCCGCCGCCGAGGCCCCGGCCGCGCAGATGCGGTCGCGGCTCCTGGACGCGGGAGCGCCGCGACTCGAGCCCGCGCCACTGGAACGCGGCGCACGCCGACTCGTCCAGCGCCCGCCAGCCGTTGAGGCTGCGCAGCTGCGGCGGCGCCTCGACGGCCCGCCAGTCCGGTCCGGCCTCCAGGAGCACGACGCTCTGGCCCGGATCCTCACTCAGGCGGGCGGCGACCACGCACCCAGCGCTGCCGCCGCCCACGACCACCCAATCCGCCTCGATCCTCGATTGCACGCCCGATCCTTCCACCGAACTGAACTGAAGTCAGATCGTATGCGGCATGCCGTGCGCGTGTCAAGGCGCCATGCGTCACCCGCTACGCGCGCGCGACCTCCCGCTCCCGCTCCGGCTCGACGAGCGGCGGCTCGTGCTCGTCGACGCTCTCGACCAGATGGCCCTCGAGCGAGACGTTGGGGAGCAGCCGGTCGAGCCAGCCCGGAAGCCACCAGGCGCGGTCGCCGAGCAGCGTCACGACCGCGGGCGCGATCACGAGTCGGACTATCAGCACGTCGATCAGGATCGCCAGACCGAGGCCGACTCCGAACATCTTGCCGATGATGTCCGGCTGGGTGACGAAGGCCAGGAACACCGACGCCATGATCAGGCCCGCGAACAGCACCACCTTGCCGATCCGCGACATGCCGTGGATCACGCTCTCGCGTGGCCCGTCGCCCTCGTTGTACGCCTCGTGCACGCGCGAGAGCAGGAACACGTTGTAGTCCATGCTCAGCCCGAACAAGATCGCGAACATCATCACCGGGATGAACGACACGACCGGCACGCCGCTGTCCGCGCCGATCAGGCTCGCGCCGATGCCCTCCTGGAACACCGCCACCACGACGCCGTAGGCCGCGCCGATCGACAGCAGGTTGAAGACGGCGGAGACGAGCGGGATCCAGAGCGAGCGGAACGCAGCGATCAGCAGCAGCACGGAGAGCCCGATGACCACGCCGATGAACAGCGGCAGGCGCGAGGACACCTTGTCGGAGAAGTCCTCGAAGCCGGCCGTGTTGCCTCCCACGTAGACCTGCAGCGGCGTGCCGGCGGTCGCGCCCGGGATGACGTCATCGCGCAGGCGTTCGAGCAGGTCGCTCGTCGCGGCGTCCTGCGGCGCGGTCGTGGGGACCGCGAAGATCGTCGCCATCTCGCCGTCCTCGCTCACCTGCGGCGGGGCGACGCTCTGCATGCCGGGCGTGTCCGCCACGGCCTGCTGCAGCTGTTGCAGCTGCGCCTCGTTGTCGGCCGCGCCACGCGGCAGGTCGACGGCGAGCAGGAACGGACCGTTCGAGCCGGGCCCGAACGCCGAGCTCAGCTCGTCGTACGCGACGCGCTGGGTGCGCGACTCGGGCTGGTTGCCGTCGTCGGGCTGCCCGAGCCGCAGCTGGGTGACCGGGAACGCGAAGATCAGCAGCACGAGCACGCCCGCCGCGATCGAGAGCCACGGGCGCGCGGTGACCCGCCGACCCCAGCGCTCGAACGCTCGCGACGGCAGCACGTGCTCCGGCTTCTTCGGCTTGAGCCAGCGGGCGAACGCTCCGATCAGGATCGGCAGGACCGTGATCGCGGACACGACCACCGCGCCGACGGCGATCGCCGAGGCGAGGCCGAGCTTGCCGATGAACGGGATGCCGATCACGAGCAGCCCCGCGATCGCGACCATCACGATCAGGCCGGCGGCCACGACCGACGCGCCGGACGTGCCCGCGGCCTTGGCGGCCGCGTCGCGCGTACTGTTGCCGGCCGCGACCTGCTCGCGGTAGCGCGCGATTATCAGCAGCGAGTAGTCGATCCCGGCGCCGAGGCCGAGCATCATCGCGATCACGCTCGCGAACGACGGCAGGTCGAGCGGGGCGGCGAGCGCGGTCAGCAGGATCTGCCCGACCATCACGCCGAACAGCGCGCCGATCAGCGTGGCGGCCATCGCGGCGCCGGAGCGGAACAGCAGCGTGAGCAGCACGAACGCGATCGCGACGCCGACCAGCTCGCCGATCGGGAACGTCTGCTCGGACGCGAGGTCGATCAGGATGCCTCGCTCCTCCGCCTGCACGAAGCCGCCCTGCTCGGCGGTCTCCGCGGCGTCGACGAGCGCCTCGCCGTCCTCCTTCTCGAGGTCGGCGGGATCGGTCGTGTAGCGCACGTCGACCTGCGCGAGCCGGCCGTCCTCGGACACGGCCGCGCCCTCGGCGAACGGGTCCGCGACCTCTACGACGCCCGGGAGCTCGCGCACCCTGTCGAGCGCGCCCTCGATCGCGGCGCGCGGCTCGGGATCACTGATCGACCCCTGGCCGACGGTGAACACCAGCGTCGAGTCGGCGCCGCCGAACTGCGGGCTGTGCGCCTTGAAGAGGTCGAGCGCCTGCTGCGATTCGGTGCCCGGGATCGAGAAGTCGTCGGCGGCTTCACCGCCGGCGCCGGCGGCGGCGCCGAGCAGGACGAGCACGGCGATCGCAGCCACGAGGCTGCGCTTCCAGTGATGAGTGATCGTGCGGGCGAGGCGCGCGAGCAGCGAAGACATATGGGCTCCAGAAAGGGTCCGACAGGGGAGAGAGGGCTGGCACGGTACCGGCCGCGAAGGCGAGCTGCCCTACGGCTAGCTCCACACTCGCGGCTCGCTCGCGCGTGCGTGTAAATGCCCTGCTATGCGGCGACGATCTGCGGCTGGTCCGCGAGATGACGGTGCCAGGCGCAGAAGCCGGTGCGCGGGTCGGGCTCGTGCCCGCAGCGTGCGTTGCGGCGCGTGGTCGCCCGGCAGCGCAGCGGCTCCCCGGTCAGCTCCAGCGTGGCGGCGGCACTCTGCTCCAGCTCGGCGCGCATCGCGGCCAGGTGGCGCTGGATCACGGCGTAGACGCGCGTCTGCGTGGCCAGCGGGAAGCGCCAGCGGATCTCGGCGAACAGCGTCCGGGCGGGATGCGCGAAGTAGAAGCGGTCGGTCGCCAGCCGGTGGACGGCCGCCTCGCACGCGTGCAGGACGGCCGCGCGGTCCCGGTCGGACGTCAGATCGCCGGCGAGCTCTCGGTACAGGGCGCGACTGATGTGGAACATGAAAGGGGGCGCCGGCGGAGCGCGGGGTGAGGGAGAGGAGTGGCTCCGCCGGCGGGCTTCTGAGGGGAGAAGCCCCGCCATGCTCTCGCGTCGGCACTGATAAGTCCAAGACGAATCCGGTCTGACTCTGATAAGCATCATGCATGGAGTTGCGGCAGCTGCGCTACCTGGTCGCGCTCGACGACGAGCGCCACTTCACGCGCGCCGCCGCGCGGCTGCACATCGCCCAGCCGGCGCTGTCCCAGCAGGTCAAGCGGCTCGAGGACGAGGTCGGCGTCGCGCTCGTCGACCGCACGACCCGGCACGTCGCGCTCACTCCCGCCGGCGAGCTGCTCGTGGCCGGAGCGCGGCGCGCGCTCGCCGAGTTGGACGCGGCCACCGACGAGCTGGCCGATCTCGCGGGTCTGCGCAGCGGCCGCGTCGTGATCGGGGCGATGCGCTCGACCGGCCAGTTCGACCTGTCGGCGCTGCTGGCTGCGTTCCATGCGCGCCATCCCGGGATCGAGCTGATCGTGCGCGAGGAGCCGAGCGAGGTGATGTTGCAGCGGCTGCATGCCGACGCGCTCGATGTGGCGTTCCTTGCGGTCAACACGCTCGACGTGGGCCGGGACATCCAGCTGCACCCGCTGTGGACCGAGCCGCTGGTCGCGCTGCTGGCGCCGGGCCACCCGCTCGCGGGCCGGCGCCGGATCGACATGGCAGAGCTGCGCAACGAGCGCTTCGTCGTCTGGGGCGAGGGCGGCTCGATGCGCCGGATCGTCGTGCAGGGCGCGCGCGAGGCCGGCTTCGAGCCGACGCTCGCGTTCGAGTCGACCGAGAGCCTGCGGATCCGCGCGATGGTCTCGCGCGGCCTCGGGGTCGCGCTCGCGCCGGCGTCGGAGACCGAGCAGGAGGGGCTACCGGTGGCGGTGGTACAGGTTCGGCGCCCGAGCCTGGCCCGTGACGTCACGCTCGCCTGGCGCGCGCAGCGGCGCCACTCGCCCGCCGCGCGGGCGTTCCTCGAGCTGGCGGTGACGGCCGACGCCAGCGGGCGCCCGCCGGCGGCGACGGTCCGCTCTGTACGGCGCCCGCGCGTCGCGCCTGGACGGTCGGCTGACGAGCTGACCGGCGAACCCGTCTCCGGCCGGCCGTCGTGACGTTGGGTACGCCCGGCGCACCTGAGCGTGTTGCGACTCGTCCCGAGATCGACGACCTGCCGATCCGGCGCAACACGCTGCTGCTGGCCGCGACCATGGCGGTGTACTCCGCCGTGCTGCAGCTCGTCGCGGCCGTGTCGTCGCTCACGTTCGTGCTGGTGACCGGCGTCGAGGGGCTGCTCGGGCTCGGGCCGGCGATCTTCCTGACGGCGTCGGCGCTGACCGCGATGCCGGCCGGGCGGGCGATGGACCGGGTCGGACGCCGGCCGGTGATCGCCGGCGGGTACGGGCTGGCCGCCGCCGGCTGCGCGCTCACCGCGCTCGCGGCCAACCTCGGCTCGACGCCGCTGGTGATCCTCGGCTTCGCGCTGACCGGCGCGGCGAGCGGGATCGCGCTGCTGATCCGCACCGCCGCCGGCGACATGTACCCGCCGGAGCGCCGCGCACGCGGGATCTCCTACGTGCTGTTCGGCGCGGTGTTCGGCGCCATCCTGGGGCCTGCCGTGTTCGGTCCGCTGTTCGCCGGACGTGATCTGGAGGCGGACGCGCTGACCGTGCCGTGGCTCGCGGCCGGCGGGATCAGCCTCGTCGCGCTCGGGCTCGTGCTGCTCGTCCGTCCGGATCCGAAGCGGATCGCAGAGCTGCTCGCCGGCGAGAGCGCGGACGCCCCTGCCGCGCCGCACGCTCCGATGAGCGAGATCCTGCGCCGGCCCGGCGTGCGGCCGGCGATGCTCGCGGCGCTCGCGAGCTTCGGCGTGATGGTGTCGGTGATGAACCTGAGCGGCTACGTCGTGGTCGAGCACCACCACCACGAGCAGCACGACGTGTTCCCGGTGATCGGGGCGCACGTGTTCGGCATGTATGCCCTGGTGCTCGTGGTCGGCGCGCTGATCGACCGCATCGGCCGCGCGCCGGCGCTCGCAGGCGGGCTGCTCGTGATGGCGGTCTCGACGATCGGCCTGCTGTGGTTCGAGAGCGTGTTCGCGACCGCGATCCTGCTGTTCGGCCTCGGCGTCGGCTGGAACCTCTCGTTCGTCGCGGCGACCGCTCAGCTGGCCGACGCGACCAGCCCTGCGGAGCGCGGCCGGGTGCTCGGCTTCAACGACCTGCTCTCGGGGCTGCTCGGCGCCGGCCTGGCGCTGCTCGGCGGCTACGCGCTGGACTCGATCGGGGTGGCCGCGCTCGCGCTCGGCGCGACGGCGATCGTCGCTGCGCCGGTGCTGTGGCTGCTGCCCGCGTGGCTGCGCGCCGCGCCGGTACAGTCCCGGCCCTGATGCGGGTGGCTGAGGCAGTCGGGCAGGCGCTCGCATCCGAGGGCGTCGCGGCGGTCTTCGGCGTGCTGGGGAGCGGCAACCTCGTCGTCACCAACGCGCTGCGCGACGCGGGCGTGCCGTTCGTGGCGGCGCGCCACGAGGGCGGCGCGATCTGCATGGCCGACGGATACGCGCGCGCGAGCGGACGGCTCGCGGCGTGCAGCGTCCACCAGGGCCCCGGTCTCACCAACGCGATCACGGGGCTCACCGAGGCGGCCAAGAGCCGGACGCCGCTGCTGCTGATCGCCGCCGACACGCCGGCGTCCGCCGTGCGCTCGAACTTCCGCATCGACCAGGCCGCGCTCGTGACGTCGGTCGGCGCGGTCGCCGAGCGCGTGCACGGACCGGAGACGGCGCGCGCCGATGTCGCGCGCGCCGCGCAGCGGGCGCGTATGGAGCGGCGCGCGGTCGTGCTGATGCTGCCGCTCGACGTCCAGGCGGCGGACGCGCCGGAGGGCGGGACCGGGGCGGCCGCGCCGGCGTTGCTCGCTCCCCCCGCGCCCGCCGCCGGCGCGGTCGCCGAGGTCGCTGCGCTGATCGCGGCGGCGGAGCGGCCCGCGATCGTCGCGGGCCGCGGCGCGGTGCTGGCCGACGCAGGCCCGGCGCTGCGGGCGCTCGGCGAGCGCTGCGGCGCTGTGCTCGCCACGACGGCGGTCGCGAACGGGCTGTTCCGCGGCGACCCGTTCGCGCTCGGCATCGCCGGCGGGTTCTCCTCACCGGTCGCCGCGCGTCTGCTGGCCGAGTCCGACCTCGTGCTCGCCTTCGGAGCGGCGCTGAACCAGTGGACGACGCGCCACGGCGCGCTGGTGGCGCCCGGCGCGCGCGTCGTCCAGGTCGATCTCGACGCCGACGCGATCGGCGCGCACCGGCGCGCCGACGCCGGCGTGATCGCGGACGCGGCGGCGGCCGCCGAGGCGCTGCTCGCGGCGGTCGAGCCGCGCGCCGGCCGGCGGAGCGACGCGCTCGCGGCCGAGATCGCCGCCGGCGGCTGGCGCGACGTGCCGTACGAGGAGGCCGGCGGCGGGCTCGACCCGCGGACGCTCACCATCGCGCTCGACGCGCTGCTGCCGGAGGAGCGCACGATCGTCGTGGATTCCGGCCACTTCATGGGCTGGCCGTCGATGTACCTGCGTGTGCCCGACGCGGCGGGCTTCGTGTTCCCGCAGGCGTTCCAGTGCGTCGGCCTCGGGCTGGGCAACGCGATCGGCGCGGCGCTCGCGCGCCCGGACCGCCTGACGATCGCCGCGCTCGGCGACGGCGGGCTGCTGATGGCGCTGCCGGAGCTCGAGACGCTCGCTCGCCTGGGGCTGCCGCTGCTCGTGGTGGTCTACGACGACGAGGCCTATGGCGCCGAGGTCCATCACTTCCGCCCGCTGGGTGACGCGGTCGATCTCGCCCGGTTCCCGCCGGCGGACCTGGCGGCGATCGCCGCGGCCGCCGGCTGCCGCGGGCTGACCGCGCGCAGCGTCGCCGATCTCGACGGCGTGCGCGACTGGCTCGCGGCGCCCGACGGCCCGCTCGTGCTCGACGCCAAGGTCGATCCCGACATCTGCGCGGAGTGGCTCGAGGAGGCATTCCGCGTCCACTGACCAGGAGGCCCGATGACCAACCCGCTCGCTGCCGACTTCCGCGTCGTCGATCTCACCCAGCCGCTCAGCGAGCGCACGCCGGTGCTGCGGCTGCCCGAGCCGTTCGTCAACACGCCAGGCCTGTCCCGGCGCGAGCTGAGCCGGTTCGACGAGCGCGGGCCGGCCTGGGCGTGGAGCGTGCTCGAGGTCGGCGAGCACGTCGGCACCCACTTCGACGCGCCGATCCACTGGATCACCGGACGCGACGGCGAGGATGTCGCGAGCGTGCCGGTCGAGCGGCTCGTCGGGCCCGCGGTCGTGATCGACCAGTCCGCCGAGGCGGCGGCCGACCCCGACCACCTGCTGACCGTCGCGGACGTGCGCGCGTTCGAGGCCGAGCACGGTCCGCTGCCCGAGGGCGGCTGGCTGCTGCTGCGGACCGGCTGGGACGCGCGTGCGCACGACCAGGAGGCGTTCCTCAACGGCGGGCACACTCCCGGCCCGGACGCCGAATGCGCGCGCTGGCTCGCGCAGGAGACTCCGATCGTCGGCATCGGCGTCGAGACGGTCGGCACCGACGCGGGCGCGGCCGGCGGCTTCGAGCCGCCGTTCCCCGTCCACGCGTACTTCCTCGGCGCGGGCAAGTACGGACTGACACAGCTGGCGAACCTCGCCGAGCTGCCGCCGGCGGGTGCGCTGCTCGTGGTCGCTCCGCTCAAGCTGGTCGACGGGACCGGCAGCCCGGCGCGGGTACTCGCGTTCGTGCGTGCCTGAGCCCCGCGCGCAGCCGGGGAGGCCGCGCGCGGGTTCCCCGCTCAGGCGTGGATGAGCACAGTCCCCAGGTGCTCTTCCGGCTCGGGAAAGGTCATGACGCCGCCGCCACGATCGGGAGCAGGATCCCGTCGACGAGCTCGACGGCGAACGCGTTGTCGACGGGCTCGACGCTCAGCAGCACGCGCGTGTGGATGACCGACGGGGCCACGTCTGCGAAGAGGGGGGAGACCGCGGCGCAGGCCGGCAGCTCCCCGCGCGTGGCCGCGCGGTCGAGCAGGCCGACGAAGCGCCGGCGGACGGCGTCGATCGCGTGCTCACGGACGAGCGCGGCGAGCTCTTCGCTCTCGCGCATGCGGCCGGCCAGTCCCGCCGTGAGCGGCGCGCTGTCGAGCTGCAGATCGGCGGACTGGCGGACGGCGGCGATCAGATCGCCGCGCAGGCTGCCGGTCTCCGGCGCGGTTGCCGTGTTGTGCGGATGCGAGCGGATCGCGTCCGCGACGAGCTCGTGCTTGCCTGACCAGCGGCGGTAGATCGTCGGCTTGCTCACGCCTGCGGCGGTGGCGATCCCGTCGACCGTGGTGCGCTCGTAGCCGACCTCGGCGAGCAGCGTCAGCACGGCGTCGCGGATCGCCTCGTCGCGGCGGGGATCGCGCGGGCGGCCGGTGCGTGGGGCGGGGGGCGCGATGGTCGACATACTTTACGAAACAGTATCGTAAAGCAATCCTGTGGCTGTCCTCCGAGACAGGTATGTTTCTCCCGGTGCCGCAAACCACCACGCAGCGTCTACGCCAGCCGCACCAGCTCCCTCCGGGCCGCCACGGGCTTCCGCGCGCGTTCGTGGTCGACAACCAGCGCCAGCGCATCCTCGCGGCCGTGGCCGAGGCGGTGTCGGACCTCGGCTACGCGGCGATGACCGTCGAGGACATCATCAAGGCCGCCGGCGTCTCGCGGCGGACGTTCTACGAGCACTTCAAGGGCAAGGAGGATGCGTTCCTCGTCTCCTACGAGGACATCTCCGCGCAGCTGATGCAGGCCGTCGACGTCGCGTTCCACCGGTCCGACGCGTTCGTCACCCGCGTCGAGGACTGCATGGGCGCCTTCTTGAAGCTCCTGGCGGCCGAGCCCGCCTACGCGAACATGTGCATCGTCGAGGTGCTGGTCGCGGGTCAGACCGCGATCGAGCGCCGCAACGACGTCATGCGCCAGTTCACCGAGCTGATCGAGAAGGGCGCGGCCGAGGAGCTGCCGAAGACCAAGCGGCCGCCCGAGCTCACGGCCGAGACGCTGGTCGGCGGTGTCCACGAGGTGATCTACGCGCGCATCCTGCGCGGGGAGACCGCGCAGCTGCCGAACCTGCTGCCGGACCTCACGTTCTCGGTGCTGCTGCCATACATGGGCCGCGACGTCGCGATCGACCGGTATCGGCGGCTGCGGCGGCGCAAGAAGGTGGCGTAGGCCCTCAACGCAGTCGGGCGGACGGCTTGCCGAGCACTAGGTGGCAGCCGCCGCCTCCTCCCCTCGCTCTCCGATACCTTGCGCCGCCGGATGCGCCGACTCCTGCCCCTGCTGATCGTCGCGCTGCTCGCCGGGTGCGGCGAGGACGAGCCTGATGCGACCGCCGCGCCTGCGCCGGCCGCGACCGCCGCTCCAGCGGAGACCGCCGAGCCGGCCGGCGGCGGCGGCGCGCCGTTCGTCGGCTCGCTGACCGTCGACCCCGGCGACGGCACGCTGATCGCCGGCACCGGTCTCGGCATGTACCGCGTGAAGGCGGGCGCGAAGCAGGCGCAGCCGTTCGACGGCGAGCTGACGACGCCGTCCGGTGCCGGCGCGATCTCGCCCAACCTCGTGCTGCGCTTCAGCGGCCCGGGCGAGCTGATCGGCTCCGGGCACCCGAAGGACGCGGGTTCCGGGTTGCCAGAGGACCTCGGCCTGATCCGCTCCGACGACAGCGGCGCGAGCTGGGAGTCGGTCTCGCTGCTGGGGGAGGAGGACCTGCACGCGCTCGACGTGCGCGGCGACGTGATCGCGGGACAACCGGTCGAGGCCGCGCGCGTGCTCGTGAGCACCGACGGCGGGCGCGCGTTCGAGGAGCGCACGCCGCCATCGGTGCCGCTCGACCTCGACCTCGACCCCGCGGATCCGCGCGTGATCGCGATCACGACGGCCGACGGGCTGTTCGTCTCGCGCGACGGCGGCCGCAGCTGGCGCCAGCGCGACGTGCTGACGACCGAGACCCACCTCGCCTGGTCCGAGACGGGCGCGCTGTACCGCGTCGACGCGTCGGGGATCGTGCAGGTCTCCGAGGACGGCGGCGAGAGCTGGGAGCAGGCCGGAAACGCCGGCGGGCCGCCGACGACGGTCACGGTGGATTCACGCGGGCGTCTGTACGTGGCGCTCGCGGGGGCGCGGATCGTGCGGTCGGCGGATGGCGGGCGGAGCTTCGAGGAGCTGGTGCGGCTCGGGTGAGCCTTGCGCGGCAGTCGGGCGGCGGCGGGCTCGGCGAACGGCGGCTTTGAGCAGCCGCCCGGATCGCGGGAGGCGCACGTCGAGATTCGCGCGCGCCACCGATGCCGCTCGACAAAGCGCCTCACGTCGTGCTGGGAGGATCGTACGTCGAGCAGCGTAGCGCCGACGAGCGCAGAACTCGACGGGTTCCTTGCCCGACCCGCGAGAGCGCGGCCGCGATCGCGCGCTCCCGTCAATGCCTGCCGTACCCCAACGCCCGACCCGCCACCCCCATTAGGCTGCGTCCCGTGACCACCGCGACCCGGCTGCACGACGAGATCGCCGAGCTCGCCGCGTTCAACGACGACCCCGCCGCCGGCGGGATCACGCGCGAGGTGTACACGCCCACGTACGCGGCGGCGCTCGAGCGCGTCGCCGACTGGATGCTCGAGGCCGGGCTGGAGACGCGCCTCGACGCCGTCGGCAACCTGTTCGGCCGCTGGGCCGGCAGCGATCCCGCGGCGCCGCTCGTGCTCACCGGCTCGCACGTCGACACGACGCTGAACGCCGGCCGCTACGACGGCGTCGTCGGCGTGCTCGGCGCGATCGAGGCGGTACGGCTCCTGCGCGCGGACGGTGTCGTGCCGCGGCGCTCGATCGAGGTGGTCGCCTGGGCGGGTGAGGAGCCGCGGTTCGGGACCGGCTGCGTCGGCAGCCGCGCCGCCGCCGGGCGGCTCTCCCGCGCCGACCTCGACCGGCTGCGCGACCGCGACGGCGTCAGCATGGCCGACGCGCTGCGCATCGCCGGTCACGACCCCGACGCGCTGCCCGAGGCCGAGATCGACCCGGCGACGATCCACGCGCTCGTCGAACTGCACATCGAGCAGGGCGCGGTGCTGGAGCAGAGCGGCGAGCCGATCGGCGTCGTCACCGCGATCGCGGCGCCGCACGACCTCCGGGTCATGCTGCGCGGCGCCGCCACGCATGCCGGCGCGACGCCGATGCACCTGCGCCGCGACGCGCTGGCGGGCGCCGCCGAGGCGATGACCGCGCTCGAGCGGAGCGCGCAGGGCGCCACGGTCGCCACCGTCGGCGTGCTGCGCGTCCATCCGGGCGCGATCAACGTCGTGCCGGGCGAGGTGGAACTGGACGTCGACGTGCGCGACTCCGACCGCAGGGCACGCGAGCAGGTCGTCGAGTCGTGGCTGGCCGAGGCGCGCGCGATCGCCGCGCGGCGCGGGCTGACCCTCGAGGTCGTCCCGATCGTCGAAGACGAGCCGGTCGCCTGCGATCCGATCGTGATCGAGGCCGCCGCCGCGGCCGCAGAGGAGCTGGAGCTGCCGTACCGGCGCATGACGAGCGGCGCCTACCACGACGCGATGGTCATCGGCGCGCGCGTGCCGATCGGGATGATCTTCGTGCCGAGCGCCGGCGGCGTCAGCCATCACCCCGATGAGCACACCGACCCCGACGACATCGAGCGCGGCGTGCGGGTGCTCGCCGGAACGCTGCAGCGGCTGGTGGCGTGACCGACGACCGCGCGCATCTGCTCGCGGTCGCCCGCGGCGACGCCGAGCCCGATCTCGTCGTCGCCGGCGGGAAGGTGTTCTCGGCCTTCACGCGCGAGTGGCTCGAGGGCGACGTCGCGATCGCGGGCGGCCGCGTCGCCGGCGTCGGCCGCTACGGCGGCGGCGAGCGGATCGACGCTGCCGGGCGGCCCGTGATCCCCGGGCTGATCGACGCGCACGTGCACATCGAGTCGTCCAAGCTGCTGCCGGCGGAGTTCGCGCGCGTCGTCGTGGCGCGCGGGACGACGACCGTCGTGTGCGACCCGCACGAGCTGGCCAACGTGCTCGGCGCGGACGGCGCGCACTGGATGCTGGACGCCTCCAGCGGGCTCCCGCTGCGCGTCTACGTGATGGCGCCGTCGTGCGTGCCTGCGAGCGCGCTGGAGTCGCCGCGCGGCCCGCTCGGCACGGGCGACATGGCCGGCATCCTGCGCCGCGGTCGCGCGCTCGGTGTCGCCGAGGTGATGGACTTCCCGTCGGTGATCGCCGGCGACCCGGACGTGCTCGCCAAGATCGCGCTGCACGCGCACGTCGACGGCCACGCCCCGGGCGTCACCGGCGCGGCGCTCGACGCCTATGCGGCCGCCGGGATCCGCTCCGACCACGAGGCGACGACGTGGGAGGAAGCGCTCGACAAGCGCCGCCGCGGCATCTGGGTGTTTCTGCGCGAGGCGTCCAACGCGCACAACCTCGTCGCGCTGCTCGAGTTGGTGCGCCGCCACGGGCCCGAGTACTGCGCGTTCTGCACCGACGACCGCGAGCCGGACATGCTCGTGCGCGAGGGGCATATCGACTCGATGTGCCGCCGGGCGGTGGCCGAGGGAATCGCAGCCGAGGACGTGCTCGTAATGGCGACGCTGCATCCGGCGCGCTGCCACGGCCTCGCCGATCTCGGCGCCATCGCGCCCGGTTACCGCGCCGACCTCGCCGTGCTCGACGACCTGACGTCGTTCCGGGCGGCGGTCGTGATCGCGGACGGTCGCGTCGCCGCCCGCGACGGCGCGGCGCTCCCGTTCGCCGCCCCGCCCGTGCCCGATTGGGTGCGCGACACGGTCCGCGCGGCGCCGCTGGAGGCGGACGCATTCGACCTCGGTCCGGCCGCGGGGCGGGTGCGCGTCATCGACATCGTCGCCGGCCAGCTGATCACCGGCGCGAGCGAGGAAGAGCCCGCGGTGCGCGACGGCCGGGTCGTCGCCGACCCCGGCCGCGACCTGGCGAAGCTCGCCGTCGTCGAGCGCCACCACGCCACCGGCCGCGTCGGCGTCGGGCTCGTGCGCGGCTTCGGCCTCCGCTCCGGCGCGTTCGCGTCGACCGTCGCGCACGACGCGCACAACATCGTCGTGGCCGGCGTCGACGACGCGAGCATGGCCGCGTGCGTCGAGCGGCTCGTCGCGCTCGGCGGCGGCATCGCGGTCGCAGATCACGGCGCGGTGCGCGGCGAGCTGGCGCTGCCGGTGGCCGGGCTGCTGTCGGAGGAGCCGGCCGAGGCCGTCGTCGAGCGCCTCGACGAGCTGATCGCGCTCCTGCGCGAGCAGGGCGTCGGCGGCGACGCGCCGTTCATGACGCTGAGCTTCCTCGCGCTCTCGGTCATCCCCGACCTCAAGCTGACCGACCGCGGGCTGGTCGACGTCACCCGCGCGCGCGTCGTCCCGCTGGCCGCGGACTGATGGTGCCCGCCGAGAGCACGCGCGCGCGGCTGGTCCGTGTCGCCGGGGACCTGCTCGAGCAGGAGGGCCGTGGGGCGGTGACGCTGCGCGAGCTCGGGCGCGCGCGGGGGTGTCGCGCTCGGCGCCGTACCGCCACTTCGAGGACAAGGAGGGCGCCGCGCTCATCGGGTTGCCGCCGTGCAGCGCTGCGGTCGCTGGTCGCGCGCAAGCGCGATCAATTCCTCCACAGCTCTGACCAGCCAGCCTCGAAGTGATCCCGTCGCCGCAGAATCGGTACACCGCCTGACTTGTGTGGCCAGGCAGCCACCCGAGGGCGTCCGGCGGTCGGCGGGCGACCGAGACGCCACCCGCCGCCGCCGGCCTTCAGCTCAGCAGGCTGCGCGGGCGCGCGGCCCCAGCGCCGCCGGGCAAGCTCGGGGCCTATCGGGCCCGCCCTGCACCCCGATCGTCGCGGCGTCCCTTCCTTGCACGCGCCGCCGCGGGCGCTTGCTGGGACGCTCCGGCGGGGCCACGTACGGCGCCGAGTCCGCCGAGGTCGACGCGCTCGCCCCGTTGGTGATCGTGTCCGCCGTCACGCCCGCGCGCAGCCGGAACGTGGCGTCGAACGTGCGCCGCTGACCGGGCTCCAGCTGCCGGATCGTCAAGCACCGCCGACCGCCCGCAGCGCGCTGAAGACGCCGCGTGGCGCTCACGAACCGCAGCGCCCGCGGCGGCAGATCGCACGCCCGTAGGCCGAGCGCCGGCGCATCGCCGCGGTTTCTCACGGTGATCCGGTAGGTGATCAGATCGCCCGGCTCAGCGGACCGCGTCGTCGTCGTCTTGTCGACAACGACATCCGGCTCGCCGTCCCCGCCATCTGAGTCGTCACCATCAGGCGAGCAGTCCGTCGACACGGCGGGGCTCGCGGTGGCCGTCACGTTGTCGAACAGGTAGCCGGCACCCAAGAGCGGTTCAGGTCCTCCCGCCGGGGGAAGCTCAAGCGAAACTGCAGGCTGTTGATCGCCGGCGGCTCCCTGTTCTCCCGGCCGCGGTAGTAGTTCTCCCATGTCGTAAAGCACTCACCGAGGTCCCTGCCGTCGATGAACAGCCGCATGAAGTCGTTGTCGGGGCCGGGATTGACCTTGATCCAGAACCTGATCGTATGCGGCTGACCACGGCTCAGCACCCCGGCGTCATGGGTCACGAACGCCCCATTGGCCCCCGACGAATCGGAGAGGTGGACGTGGATGCCCTCGGGCGTATCTTCCAAATCCACCCAGGACATGCGCGCGCCCTGAGTATCATCCGGGCTGATGGTCATGTAGAGCCCGGGCTGTCGGGATGCGGGGCTCGTGGAGATGAACGAGAACTGGGCGTCGTAGACCGTATTGCCCAGGTTCTCGCCGGCTGGCGGCGTCACCTGTTCCGAATACGTCTGGAAGGCGAACGCACCCGACGTATACCGATTCGACATCCGCAGCGACTGCAGTCCGAAGGTCGGGGGAGCGCCCGTGTTGGCGACGATCGCCTGGTCGAACTCCCCGGTCGGAGACGGGGCTGTCCCCCCATGGGGTGCGCTCGTCCAGCCATCCTTTCCGTTGACTGTCCCTAGGGCGAGGCCTTCAAAGTCCGTGGAAACGGTCTGTGCCACTGCGACCCCGCAGGCCAGCAGAGACATACCGGCTGCCGTGGCCAGCACCATGAGCGTTCTGCGCATACCTACCTCCCCTTCAGCGTGCCCCGACAGGTCTCAGACAGGCCCCGGGCGCCCCCGGCCGACTCAATCCTGCACGGCTCCGCGCAACACTAGAGCAGGCGAGCCCGAACCCAGCAACTAACCGTTCAATCACTCACCAGCGCATGCAGAGCGGCGCGTGTTGACGCTGTCAACTCAGACGATGTGCTCGGGCCGCACCGGGATCCGCGCCAGCGGGCGGCCGGTCGCCGCCCGGACCGCCGCGGCGATCGCCGGCGGCGTCGAGATGTTCGGCGGCTCCCCGACGCCCTTCAGCCCGTAGGGCGCGGTCGGGTCGGCATGCTCGAGCACCTCGATCCGCACGCGCGGCATGTCGAGCGTGGTCGGGAGCAGGTAGTCGGTGAACGATGCGTTGAGTACCTCGCCGTCGCGCACGACGATCTCTTCCATCAGCGCGAGCCCCAGGCCCTGCGCGGAGCCGCCCTCGATCTGTCCCTCCAGCGCCTGCGGGTGCATCGCGCGGCCGACCTCCTGCACCGTCGCCAGCTCGACCACGCGAACCAGCCCGAGCTCGGTGTCGACGTCGACGACCGCGCGGTGCGCAGAGAACGCGAACTGCAGGTGCGCGTCGCCCTGGCCGCGCTCGTCGAGCGCGACCGTCGGCCGGTGGTGCCACTCCACGGTCGCCTCGACCGGCCGCTCGCGCAGCAGTTCCTCCAGCGGCCGCCCGTCGGCCTCGACCTGCTCCAGCACCGTCTCGCACGCCGCCTTCACCGCGCCGCCGGTGACGTAGGTCTGGCGCGACGCCGACGTCGATCCGGCCGAGCCGACCGCGGTGTCGGCGCGCAGCACGCGCACCCGCTCGATCCCCAGCTCGGTGCGCGCGATCTGGGCCTGCACGGTCTCGATGCCCTGGCCGACCTCGACCGCCGCCGTGTGGACCTCGACCAGCGGCCCGTCGGCGTCGGCAGCACAGGCGCACGCGCGCGGTCGAGTAGTCGTCGAAGCCCTCGGAGTAGCCGACGTTCTTGAACGCGACCGCGAACCCGACGCCGCGGCGCACGCCCTCGCCGTGCGTGGTGTTGGCGATCCCGCCCGGCAGCTCGCGCTGGTCGGGCGCGCCGTCGGGCTCGGGTGGGAGCGGGAACGCTCGCACGCGCTCGAGCAGCTCGGCCACCGGCGCCGGCTGCGGCAAGACTTGCCCGGTCGGCAGGCGGTCGCCGGGCGCGATCGCGTTGCGGATCCGCAGCGCCACCGGATCCATCCCGAGCGCATCGGCGAGCCGGTCCATCTGCGCCTCGTGAGCGAACGCGACCTGGACCGCTCCGAACCCGCGCATCGCTCCGCAGGGCGGGTTGTTGGTGTAGACGACGTGGCTCGTGAGCGATGCGTTCGGCACCGCGTACGGTCCCGCCGCGAAGCACGCCGCGTTCGAGCACACCGCGGTGGAGCTGGACGCGTAGGCGCCGCCGTCGAGCACGATCCGCGCGCGCACGAACACGAGCCGCCCGTCGGAGCGCGCCCCGTGCGCGTACTCCATGCGCGCGGGATGGCGGTGGACGTGGCCGAGGAACGACTCGTCGCGGCCGTAGACCATCTTCACCGGCCGGCCGGTGCGCAGCGCGAGCATGCACGCGTGGATCTGCATCGAGACGTCCTCGCGGCCGCCGAACGCGCCGCCGACGCCGCCGAGCGAGAGCCGCACGCGCTCGGGCGGCAGGCCGAGGCTGGCGGCGACCTGGTCGCGGTCGACGTGCAGCCACTGCGTCGCGATGTGCAGATCGACGCCGCCGTCGCCGTCCGGCACCGCCAGCCCGGACTCCGGGCCCAGGAACGCCTGGTCCTGCATGCCGACCTCGTAGGTGCCCTCGACGACGACGTCGGCATTCGCCGCCGCGGCGTCGCCGTGCTCGATCACGACCGTGCGCAGGAGGTTGCCGCCGTCGTGCAGCGGCGGCGCATCCGGCGCCATCGCCCGCTCGGCGTCGGTCACGGGTTCGAGCACCTCGTAGTCGACCGCGATCGCGGCGGCCGCCCGGCGCGCGGTCTCCGGGTGGTCGGCGGCGACGATCGCGACCGCCTCGCCCTGGTAGCGGATGTCGCGCCAGGCGAGCACCGGCTGGTCGGCGAGCTCGAGCCCGTACGTCTTGCGCCCGGGCACGTCCTCGTGCGTGAGCACGGCGTGGACGCCCTGCAGCGCGAGCGCGCGCGCGGTGTCGAGCGCGACGATCCGAGCGCGCGGGTGCGGGCTGCGCAGCGTCGCGCCCCACAGCATCCCGTCGCGGCGCATGTCCGAGGAGTACTCGAACTCGCCGCGCACCTTCGGCACGCCGTCGGCGCGCGCCGGGCTCGTCCCGATCACGCCGGTGCGCGGAGGGGCGGCGATCATCGCAGCCGCTCCGCGGCCAGCTGGACGGCGTCGACGATCTTGGCGTAGCCGGTGCACCGGCACACGTTGCCGGCGAGCGCCTCGCGGATCTCGGCCTCGGCGGGGCTGGGGTCGCGGCGCAGCAGGTCGTGGCTGGCGACGATCAGCCCCGGCGTGCAGAAGCCGCACTGCACGGCGCCGGCGTCGACGAACGCCTGCTGCACGGCATGCAGCTGGTCCGGCGGCGCGAGCCCCTCGACCGTCACGACCTCGCGCCCCTCGGCCTGCGCCGCCAGCACGAGGCAGGCGCACACGAGCGTGCCGTCGAGGTAGACCGAGCACGACCCGCACTCGCCCTGCTCGCACGCGTTCTTGGAACCCGGCAGTCCGAGCCGCTCGCGCAGCGCGTACAGCAGGCTCTCACCGCCCCAGATGCCGTCGAGCTCGCGCGGCTCGCCGTTCACGGTCAGCTTCATGCGCGCGCGCTCCAGGCCCAGCCGAGCGTGCGCCGGGCCATCACGCCGACCGCGTGGCGGCGGTAGGCGGCGGTGCCGCGCACGTCGTCGATCGGCCGCGTGGCGGCGCCGACCAGCTCGCCGAAGCGCTGCAGCGTCGCATCGGAGGGCGGCGTGCCGCCGTCCCAGTCGAGCTCGGCGGAGACGAACGCGTCGGCGTCCGCGGCGGGAAGCGGAGTCGGCCCGGCGGAGCCGATGCACGTCGCGACGCGCCGCTCTCCCGGCCACAGCGCGACGCTGACCGAGCAGACCGCGATCACCATCGCGTTGCGCGTCCCGACCTTGGCGAACTGCTGCGGACCGGCGGCGGGCGGGAGCACGAACGCGGCGATCAGTTCGTCGCCCGCCAGCGCCGTGCGCTTCGGGCCGGTGATGAACTCGGCGACCGGCACGCGCCGCGTCCCGCGCACCGACGCCAGCTCGACCTCGGCGCCGGAGGTGTAGAGCGGCGGCAGGCCGTCGCCGGCGGGCGACGCGGTCGCCAGGTTGCCCCCGACCGTGCCGCGGTTGCGGATCTGCGGCGAGCCGACCGTCCGGCTCGCGATCGCGAGGCCCGGCAGGCGCTCGCCGAGCTCGTCGATGATGCGCGTGTAGCTGACGCCGGCGCCGACCCGCAGCCGGCCGTTCTCCGGCCCCCACTCGGTCAGCTCCGCGACGCGCGTCAGGTCGAGCACCGCGGGCGGGCGCACGCGGTCGAAGTTCAGCTCGACCATCAGGTCGGTGCCGCCGGCGAGCGCGAGCGCGTCCGGGTGCGCGGCGCGCAGCTCCAGCGCCTCGTCCAGCGTGCCCGGCTGCAGGATGTCGATCGGCTCCACGCGGGTGAGCGTATCCGCGTCAGAAGCCGTCGCGCCAGGTGTCCTTGTACAGCAGGTACTCGGCCGGCTCCCGTCCAGTCGCGGTGAATCCCTGCGGGCAGTACGGCGCCATGTAGATGAAGTCGCCCTGCTCCACCTCGAGCAGCTCACCGTCGAGGAAGTACAGCCCGGCGCCGGCGGTCATGTAGAGACCATGCTCCTCGTCGTGGACCTCGACGTTGTCGAGGCCGACGCCGGATTCGAACGAGAGCAGGCTCATCGCGAAGTCGAACGCCGGGTCCTCGACGGGCAGCAGCTCGCGGCGGCTGAAGCCGCGCACCGGCGTGTCGGCGAACGGCTCGTCGTCGCGGTGGCCGGCGCGCAGGGGCGGCTCGTCGTGCCCGGGTGTCGGCTCGTAGCGGCGCTTGACCATCAGCAGCCGCGCCGGGAGCTCGCCGGCGAACAGCTCGAAGGCGGTCCGCGTTGGCGCATAGAGGTAGCCGCCCGCCCCGAACTCCAGCTCTCGGCCGTCGACCTGCGCGGTTGTCACGCCGTCGAGCGCGTAGAGGAACGTCTCGAAGCCGGTGCCGATCGGGCGCGTTGTGCCCCCGCCGGCGGGCAGCTCGATCAGGTACTCGCCGATCCGGGCCGGGGCCAGCCGCGGCGTGACGAGCTTGACCACCGGCGCGTCGCCGAACTCCGGCAGCCGGCTCGGGTAGTGGTTAGCGGGCGTGACGAGCGTGAAGGAGCCGCCGTGGCGGCCGCGCGAGGACTTCATACGCGCGCCATCCGCGCGCTCTCGCGCGCGAGGTCGGAGGCGAGCGTGACGGGATCCGCCGTGCGCAGCTCGCCGTCGGCCACGACGGGCGCGCCGCCGACCAGCAGCGTGTGCACCGGACGCGTCGGCCCGAAGGCCAGCGCCGCGACCGGATCGGCGATGCCGGCGAACCCGAGCTCGCCGAGATCCCAGAGCGCGACGTCGGCGAGCGCGCCGACGCTCAGGTGGCCGAGCTCGTCGTCGCGGCCGAGGCAGCGCGCGCCGTGGCGGGTCGCTAGCTCGAGCGCCTGGCGCGCGGTGAGCGCGGTCGGCCCGGCCCTCGCGCGCGCGACGACGAGCGCGGCCTGCAGCTCGTCGATCAGCTCCCCGCGCTCGTTCGACGCCGCGCCGTCGACACCGAGCCCGACCGGCGCGCCGGCGGCGAGCAGCGCCGGCACCGGCGCGATCCCGGCGCCGAGCCGCCCGTTGGACGTCGGGCAGTGCGCGACGCCCGTCCCGGTCGCGCCCATCCGCTCCGCCTCGGACCAGTCGAGGTGGACGCAGTGGGCGAGCCAGACGTCCTCGCCGAGCCAGCCGAGCTGCTCGACGTACTGCAGCGGCCGCACGCCGAAGCGTGCGAGGCAGAACTCCTCCTCATCGTCGGTCTCGGCCAGGTGGGTGTGCAGCCGCACGCCGCGCGAGCGGGCCAGCTCGGCCGTCTCGCTCATCAGCTCGCGGCTGACGGTGAACGGCGAAGTCGGGGCGAGCGCGATCCGCAGCATCGCGTCGGGCGCGGGATCGTGGAAGCGGTCGATCGCCTCGGCACTGGCGGCGAGGATCGCGTCGCGGTCCTCGACCAGCTCGTCGGGCGGCAGCCCGCCGTCGCTGACCCCGAGGTCCATCGCGCCGCGGCAGGGGTGGAAGCGCAGCCCGATCGCGCGCGCCGCCTGGATCTCGACCTCGAGCAGGTCCCCGGCGCCCCGCGGGAAGACGTAATGGTGGTCGGTCGACGTCGTGCAGCCGGAGCGCGCGAGCGCGGCCAGCCCGGCGCGTGCGGCAGCGGCCACGACCGCGTCGTCGATGTGCAGCCAGACGGGGTAGAGCGTGACGAGCCACTCGAACAGCGTCGCCTGCTGCGCGTAGCCGCGCGTGGAGTGCTGGAACAGGTGGTGGTGGCAGTTCACGAGGCCGGGTGTGGCGAGCTTGCCGCGACCGTCGATTCTGCGCGCAGCGACGGGCGCATCGGTCGCCGGGCCGGGGCCGACCGCCGCGATCCGCCCGTCCGCGATCACCAGATGCCCGTCGGCGAGCTCACGCCGCTCGGCGTCCACGGTCGCGATCGCGCAGCCTTCGATGACGGTGGTCTCGGCGTCCAGAGCGCGCAAATCTATAGCCTGCGCCGATCGACCGGATCGACATCGACACCGTCGACCACCTGGACCACGACGCCTTCATGGCGCGGTTCGGCGGCGTGTTCGAGGGCTCGCCGTGGGTCGCCGAGCGGGCCTGGGCCGCGCGGCCGTTCGGCAGCGTCGACGCGCTGCACGCCGCGATGGTCGACGTCGTGGCCCGCTCGCCGCACGAGGTCCGCCTGGGGCTGATCCGCTCGCATCCGGATCTGGCGGTCAACGCATCGCTCACGGAGGAGTCCGAGCGCGAGCAGGCGGCCGCCGGGCTCGACCGCCTCACGCCCGAGCAGCTCGAGCGGATCACATGGCTCACCGCCGCCTACCGCGCGCACATCGGCTTCCCGTTCGTCGTCTGCGCGCGCGAGCACACGCCGGATTCGATCATCGCCGCGGCTGAGCGGCGGATCGAGGCGGACCCCGCCGAGGAGGAGCAGACGGCGCTGTCGGAGATCGCCAAGATCGCCCGCCTGCGGCTCGCGGATCTGATCGAGACGTGACCAGGATCAGCTACGGCAAGCTCGCGGTCCCGGTGCAGTGCGTCGGCGTGGCGCCGCTGCGCGGCCTGCCGGCGGTCCCCGAGTCGCCGCTGCGCGCGCTCGACAGCGGGCTGCTCGCGCTCGACGTGAGCGTCGAGGTGCTCGGGCAGGGCTTCCTGGCCGCGTACACCGAGGGCGACAACCGCAGCGTGGTCGCCACCGACACGATGAAGAACGTGATCCTGCGCCACGCGCTCGAGCACGACGGCGCCACCCCGGAGGGCTTCCTCGACGCGCTCGGCCACCGCTTCCTGAGCAGCTACCCGGAGATGGAGGGGCTGCGGCTGTCGGCGCGCGAGCAGCCGTTCGAGCCGCTGAGCGACCGGTTGTTCGCGCTGCGCGGCGGCGACCACGCGGTCGCCGAGCTCGAGCTTCAGCGCGACGGGCTCACCTCGGCCCGCAGCGGGCGCGTGGGCCTGCGGCTGCTCAAGACGACCGGCTCGGCGTTCACGCGCTTCGCGCGCGACGCCGCGACGACGCTGCCCGAGCGCTCCGACCGCCCGCTGTTCATCCACCTCGACGTGCACTGGCGCTACGCCGATCCCGCCGACGCCCTGGCCGGCGACCCGGCGCGCTACGTGGCCGCCGCGCAGGTTCGCGACGTGGTGACGACCGTGTTCCATGAGTTCGTGTCGGAGTCGATCCAGCACCTCGTGCACGAGTTCGGCCGCCGGCTGCTCGACCGCTACTCCGTGCTCGACGAGGTCTCGTTCACGGCCGAGAACCACACGTACGACCCCGTGCCGGGGATGGACCCCGGCGCCGACCGCAGGGCCTACACCTCGGCATTCCCGGCCTGGGGACTGATCACGCTGACGCTCAGTCGCTGAGCTCGACGATCACCGGCGAATGGTCGGAGCCGGGCTCGTCGCGGCGCGCCGACGGCTCCTCGGTGATCGACGGCAGCGGGCTCGTGCTCGTGTCCACGCGGACCACCCGGTCGACCAGCGCGTGGCTCACCAGCACGTGGTCGATCAGCTCGTGGCGGCCGCGGTAGATGCGCGTGAAGCGCCGGTCGGCGGGGATCAGCGGCGCGAGGTTCCACAGCCGCCGCGCGTCGCCCGCGTCCGGCCGGTCGAAGCCGGGCGTGCCGATCTCGGAGCCGGGCGGGCCGAGCAGCACCTGGGTCGTCGCGGCCTGGACCTCGTCGTTGAGGTCGCCGAGCACGACGACGGAGCCGGGCAGCAGCGTGTCGGCATGCGCGCGGACGGTGACGGCCTCGCCGGCGCGGCGGTAGAGCGCGTATGCGGCGTAGCGGGCGCGCTCGCCCTCGTCGTGCGGGTTGAAGCGGCCGCCCGGGAACGAGAGCAGCTTGGACTTCAGGTGGCACGTGACGAGGTCGATGCCGCCGACGCGGACGCTGAGCCCGCCGCGGCCGAGCTCACCCGTGGTCGCGCCGTCGTCCTCGACCTGCACCGGCGCCAGGAGGTCGGGGAAGCGCCGCACCGGCGCGACCCGCGTGATCGCGGCGCGGGCGGCGAACCCGACTCGGATGCCGCGGTCGTCGGGCTGCTCGGACAGCTCGACGTGCCAGGTTCCGCCGATGCGCGCGGTGAGGTCGTCGAATGCGGCGGGATCGCCGACCTCCTGCACCGCGAGCACGTCCGGCCGGATCGCGTCGATCGTGCTCGCGAGCGCATCGAGCTTGGCCTCGTAGGCGGCCTCGTCGCGCGGGCCGAACTCACCGCCCGGGAGATAGAGGTTCTCGAGGTTCCACGTCGCGACGATCACCGGCGTGCGGTCTTATCAGGTTGAATCCGCGCCGTGGGCCTGACGACGCATGTCCTTGACATCTCGCGCGGGCGCCCGGCGGCGGGCGTGGCGATCGACCTATTGCGCGACGGCGAGGTGATCGCGACCGGCGTCACCGGCGCCGACGGCCGCGCCGCCCCGCTCGACGAGCTGGAGGCCGGCGTGTACGAGCTGCGCTTCGCGGTGGGGGAGTACTTCGGCGGCGAGCCGGGGTTCCTCGACGTCGTCCCGGTCCGCTTCCGGGTTACCGATCCCGGTTCCCATCACCACGTCCCGCTGCTCGTCGCGCCCGGCGGCTACAGCACCTACCGTGGCAGCTGAGCTCGTAGTCCGCCGCTGCCGCGAGCTGGCGCTCATCAGCGACGAGGAGGGCCGGTTGACGCGCGCGTTCGCCGGCCCGGCGATGGCGCGGGCGAACGAGCTGGTCGGCGGCTGGATGCTGGAAGCCGGGATGGAGGTGCGGGTCGACGCCGCGCGCAACCTGGTCGGGCACCTGCCGGGCGTCGATCCGGACGCCGGCACGCTGCTGCTCGGCTCGCACCTCGACACGGTGCGCGATGCCGGCGCATTCGACGGGCCGCTGGGCGTGCTCGCCGCGATCGCGTCGGTCGCGCGGCTGCGCGCGGAGGACGTCGCGCTGCCGTTCGCCGTCGACGTGCTCGGCTTCTCCGACGAGGAGGGGCTGCGCTTCGGGACCGCGTATCTCGGCAGCCGCGCGGTCGCCGGCACCCTCGACCCGGCGCTGCTCGACCTGACCGACCGCGACGGCGCGACGCTGCGCGAGGCGCTCGACGGCGACCCGTCGGCGGCGTCGCGGCGCGGCGAGCGGCTGCTCGGCTACTGCGAGCTGCACATCGAGCAGGGGCCGCTGCTGGAGGAGCGCGGCGCGCCGGTCGGCGTCGTCGACGCGATCGCAGGCGCCACGCGCGCGGAGCTGACGTTCACCGGCCGTGCGGGCCACGCCGGCACGGTGCCGATGGCGCTGCGCCGCGACGCGGCCTGCGCGGTCGCCGAGCTCGTGCTCGCGGCCGAGTCGGTCGCGCGCGTCGAGCCCGGGCTGGTGGCCACGGTCGGGCAATTGGACGTGCGGCCGGGGGCGCCCAACGTCATACCGGGCGAGGCGACCGCCTCGCTGGACGTGCGCCATGCCGACGACGCCGTCCGCACGGCCGCCGTCGCGGCGCTGCGCGCGTGCGCGGAGGAGATCGCCGCCGCGCGGGGCGTGGAGCTGGCCTGGGAGGAGCGGCTCGCGACCGCCGCCACCGCGATGGACCCGCGGCTGAGCGGGCTGCTGGCCGGCGCGGTCGCGGAGCGCGGCCTGCCCGACATGCGGATGGCGAGCGGCGCCGGCCACGACGCGGTCGCGCTCGCCGAGCTCACGCCGGTGGCGATGCTCTTCGTCCGCTGCGCCGGCGGCGTCAGCCACCACCCGGACGAGTCGGTCGAGGTCGCCGACGTCGCGGTCGCGCTGGACGTCCTGGACCGTTTCCTGCGCCTGCTTGCGGAACGACCGAGAGGAGACCGATGACCGGGACCGACGAGCGTCACCTGCGGCGGGCGATCGAGCTGGCGGCGGAGGCGCGGGCGGCGGGCGACATGCCGTTCGGCTCGCTGCTCGTGGGGCCTGCGGGAGACGTGCTCGCCGAGGACCGCAACACGGTCCTGACGGGGCGCGACATCAGCGCCCACCCCGAGCTCAAGCTGGCGCGCTGGGCCGCGCGCGAGCTCGACGCCGACGTGGCGCGACGGACCACGATGTACACGAGCTGCCAGCCGTGCCCGATGTGCGCCGGCGCGATCTCGCGCTCGGGCCTGGGGCGCGTCGTGTTCGCGCTCTCCGGCGAGCAGCTGCGGGAGCTCTGGGGAGTTCTCGGCCCGGACGCAGCAGAGGTCGCCTACGAGGGGCCGGCGCTGTTCGCCGAGGCGCGCGTGCCGATCGACGGCTACTGAGCCGGCACGAGCGTCGCGCGGCGGCCGGTCGAGACCGCCGCGCCCAGCGCCGCCGCCACCGTCGCCACGAGCACCGCGGTCTGCCAGCTCGTCGCATCCGCGAGCGCCCCGGACGCGGCCGCGCCGAGCGCGATCCCGGCCACCAGCGCCGTCAGCGGCCACGTGTACGCCTCCGTGCGAACGCCCTCCGGCGCGACCACGCCGGCCAGCTCGTTGCGCGTGGCGATCAGCGGCGCGATCAGGACGCCCGCCGGCAGGACGAGCAGCGCCATCGCCGCGGGCGATGTCGCCAGCGCCATCGGCAGGAAGCTCAGCGGCAGCAGCAGCGCGACTCGCAGGTGCACGCTCGCGAGCGATCCACGCCGCGGCCGCGCGCCGTACGTCAGCCCGCCTGCGACGCTGCCGAGCGCCCAGAGCGAGATCAGCACGCCGGCGAGCTCGGGCTCGCCCTCGTGATCGGCGAACGCCGGCAGCGCGACCTCGAGCGCGCCGAACGCGAAGCCGACCGGCAGCATCGACGCGACGAGCGTGCGGATGCCCGGGACCGCGAGCGCGCCGAGCCCGCGCTGTGCCCCTTCGTCAGGCGCGTCGGCGGCGCCGGCCGGCAGCGCGGCCACGAGTGCGAACGTGCCGGCGACGATCGCCGCGGCGGAGAGCACGATCGCGGCGGCGGGTTCGAACACGACCACGAGCGCCGCCGTCAGCAGCGGCGCGACGGTGAAGATCGACTCGGTCAGCACGGAGTCCAGCGCGAACGCGCCCTGCAGCAGGGCCGACCGGTCGCCGAACAGCCGCGGGTACTGCGCCCGCAGCACCGAGGAGGTCGGCGGGAAAGCCGCGCCGGCGGCGAACGCCGTGGCCACGAGCACCGCCGTTGGGGCGCCCGCACGTGTGAGCGCGACCAGCGCGAGCAGCGCGCCGGCGCAGATCAACGCGAGCAGCAGCAGCGTCCGCGCGCCCAGCGCGTCGATCAGCCGCGCGGTCAGCGGCGCGCACAGTCCGATGCCGAGCGCGAGCGCGCCCGCCGCAGCGCCCGCCGCGCCGAACGACCCGGTCTCCGCCTTCACCATCAGCACGATCGCCAGCCCGTTGATCCCCAGCGGCAGCCGCGCGAGCAGCGAGGCGGCGAACAGCCGGCCCACGTACGGGGTGCGGAGGATCTGGAGGTACTGGCGCATCGATCCTGGCACGATACGAGTCCATGGGGGGCGGGTTGAGGGCGGCGCTGCTCGCGACGCTCGGGCTGATGACCGCTGCGGCTCCGGCGTCCGCCGTCGAGCTGACCACGCTCGAGGGCTTCGACGCGCCCGGTCCCGCGCGGTACGACAAGGTCGGCGTTGTGAAGGTCGGACCGGCGCGCGCCAAGCACGTCCTCGTATTCGAACCCGGCACGTCGGCCGGCGCCGGATACGTCATCCCCCTGGCGCGCGACCTCGTCCGGCGCCTGCCCGGTTGGCAGGTCTGGGCCGTCGAGCGCCGCGAGAACCGGTTCGAGGACCATTCGGTGCTCGACCGCGTGCGCGCCGGAAGGGCGCCGGTCGCGGAGCTGTTCCCGTATTACCTCGGCTGGCTCGCCGGTGCCGGGCCGGCGGAGCACTTCCAGCCGCCGCCCGACGCCGTCACCGCTCCGGCGCGCGAGTGGGGGATGCGCGTGGCGATCGAGGACCTGCGCCGCGTGATCCGGGCGGCGCGCAAGGGCGGGCGCAAGGTCGTGCTGGGCGGGCACTCGCTCGGCGCCACGATCACCACCGCGTACGCGAGCTGGGACTTCGGCGGTCGCCCGGGCGCGCGCGGCCTCGCCGGGCTCGTGTTCGTCGACGGCGGCTCGAGCTCGACGCCCGTCGACGCGGAGCAGGCACGCACGCAGCTCGAGGCGATCGCCACCGGATCGCCGTTCAACGACGTCGTCGGCCTCGGGGTGCCGTGGGTGTCGGGCGTGTTCGCGGCCGTCGGCTCGACGCTCACGCTGAAGGCGCCGGACGAGCGCTCGACGTTCCGGGACTTCCCGCTCGCCCCGGCCGCGCTCGTGCCGCCGGTCCCGGTCACCAACGCAGCGCAGTTCGGCTACGCGCTCGACACCGAGACCGGCCCGCCCGACCTAGCGTTGGTCCAGGCGCACCTCGGTGGGCTCGCCGCCGCCGGCGACCCGCGTGGCTGGCGCGACGGCGAGCTGGCGACGCTGCGGCGGACGGCGCGGGCGGTGTCCGGCTTCACCGGCGTCGACGGCTTCGCCTGGTACCACCCGCGCCGGCTCTCGCTCGACGCCGCCGCCGTGGCGGGAGGAGTGGGCAACCCGGCGCAGGACGTGCTCGGACTGCGCGCCATCCGCGGGCGCGCCGCGCGGCTTCCGATCTACGCGTTCGAGACGTCGTTCGGCAAGGGCCGGGTGCTCGCGGCCGCGCGGGCGCTCGCGCGCCGCGCGCACGTCCCGGCTCGGAAGCTCACGCTGGTCGACCGCAGCGCGAGCAACGCGCACTGCGACCCGATCTTCGACGACGCGCGGGCCAACTCGTTCCTCAAGACCGTCGTTCCGTTCTTGGCGAACTTGTGATCTTGTCTTGAACGGTTCCAGATCCCTGGTAGGGTCGGAAGCGTGCCGACGCCGGAGCTCACCGAGCGCCTGCGCGGAGCCGGGCTGCGCGTAACCACGCCCCGGATCTCCGTGCTCGAGGTGCTCGACGCGTCGCCCGACCACCCGCGCGTCGAACAGGTGATCGAGCGCGTCCGCGCGGCCGGGATGAGCATCTCCACGCAGGCCGCGTACGACGTCTGCGAGGCGCTGCACCGGGCCGGCCTGGCGCGCCGGATCGAGCCGGCCGGCGGGCCCGTCCGCTACGAGTCGCGTGTCGGCGACAACCATCATCACCTCGTCTGCCGCGGGTGCGGGCTCGCGGTCGACGTGGAATGCGCCGTCGGGGTTGCGCCGTGCCTGGAACCCGGCGACCGCCGCGGCTTCCGCCTGGACGAGGCGGAGGTCACCTACTGGGGCCTGTGCCCCGCCTGCCAGCAGGACCACGACCAAGGGAGCAGCGCATGACCGAGGGCAACGGCAAGCAGCCGCCCAGGGGCGACAAGGTGCTGACGAACCGCCAGGGCCATCAGATCTCCGACAACCAGAACCAGCGCACGATCGGCCCGCGCGGTCCGGCGACGATGGAGAACTACCAGTTCTTCGAGAAGATGGCCCACTTCGATCGCGAGCGCGTACCCGAGCGCGTCGTGCACGCCCGCGGCGCGACGGCGTTCGGCTACTTCGAGGCCACCGGGAAGGTCGGCGACGAGCCGATCTCGAAGTACACCCGCGCGAAGCTGTTCCAGGAGGCGGGCAAGCGGACCGAGATGGCGCTGCGCTTCTCCACGGTTGCCGGCGGGCGCGACTCCTCAGAAGCCGTGCGCGACCCGCGCGGGTTCGCGGTCAAGTTCTACACCGAGGACGGCAACTGGGACCTCGTCGGGAACAACCTCGGCGTCTTCTTCATCCGCGACGCGATCAAGTTCCCCGACTTCATCCACTCCCAGAAGCCCGACCCGATCACGTTCGAGCGCCAGATCCCGAACCGCGTGTTCGACTTCGCGTCCCAGACGCCCGAGTCGCTGCAGATGTTCATGCTCATCCTCAGCCCGCGCGGTGTCCCGGCGAGCTACCGCAACATGCAGGGCTTCGGCGTCAACACGTACAAGTGGGTCAACGCCGCCGGCGAGACGAAGCTGGTCAAGTACCACTGGCACCCGAAGCAGGGCGTCAAGAGCTGGACCGAGGCCGACGCCGCGGTGCAGCAGGGCCGCGAGCTCGGCGTCCACACGAAGGACCTCTACGGCGCGATCGAGCGTGGCGAGTATCCCCAGTGGGACCTGTTCGTCCAGCTGATGGACGACCACGACCATCCCGAGCTTGACTGGGATCCGCTCGACGACACCAAGGTGTGGCCGGAGAACGACTTCCCGCTGCGGCACGTCGGCACGATGACGCTCAACCGCGCGCCGAAGAACTTCTTCGCCGAGAGCGAGCAGATCGCGTTCGGGACCGGCGTGCTGGTCGACGGGCTGGACTTCTCCGACGACAAGATGCTCACCGGGCGGACGTTCTCCTACTCGGACACGCAGCGCCACCGGGTCGGGCCGAACTACCTGCAGCTGCCCGTCAACCAGGCGAAGAACGCGCGCGTGGCGACCAACCAGCGCGACGGCTCGATGACCTACTTCGTCGACGAGACCGGCGAGAACCCGAGCGTCAACTACGAGCCGTCGATCACGGGCGGCCTGAGCGAAGCCGAGAAGCCGGCGCACGACGAGCAGGGGCCGGCGATCGAGGGGCGGCTGACGCGCAAGCGGATCCCGCGCACCGACGACTACACCCAGCCCGGCCAGCGCTACCTGCTGTCGGAGCAGTGGGAGAAGGACGACCTCGTCGCCAACCTGGTCGCGAACCTGTCGCAGTGCGACCGCCCGATCCAGGAGCGCATGCTGTGGCACCTGTTCATGGCAGAGGACGAGCTCGGCCACCGCGTCGGTGAGGGCCTGGGGATCAGCGCCGACGACGTGCGCGGCCTGGCGCCGCTCGCGACGCAGACGCTGAGCGAGGCCGAGCTGGCGCGCGCGGCCAACCTCGGCAACAACGGCCCGCGCGACGTGAACGGGCTCGTCATGACGCACTGCGTCCCGAACGAGCGCGTCGCGCTCACCGAGGACGAGCAGGTCATCGGCGCCTAGCGCGCGCGGCTCGCCGCGCGCGTCACCCGACGTGCGCGGCGAGCCGGGCCGTCAGGTGCGCTCGCACCGCCGGCCATTCCTCAGGCAGAACGCTGTAGATGACGGTGTCGCGCAGCGACCCGTCGCGGCGGATGTACTGGTGGCGCAGCACGCCTTCCCGCACCGCGCCGAGCCGCGCGATCGCCGCCTGCGAGCGCTCGTTGCGGATGTCGGTCTTGAGCGCGACGCGGTTCGCGCGCAGCATCTCGAACGCATGGCCCGAGGAACAGCAGCTTGGCCTCGGTGTTGATCGCGCGTGCGCCACCACGGGCGGCCGATCCACGTGCCGCCGACCTCGAGCGTGCGGTGGCGCTCGTCGACGTCGCGGTAGGTCGTGACGCCGACCGCGCGGCCGCTCTCGGCATCGAGCTGCGCGAACGGGTACGCGACCTTCCGCTCGGCCTTCAGCATCGCCGCGACCTCGGCCTCGCTGCGCGGGCGCGGCCAGGGGAGGTGCGTCCAGACGCTGTTGTCCCGGGCGGCGGCGAGCAGGTCGGCGACGTGACGGTCGGCGGCGGGCTCCAGGATCACGTGCGTGCCCGCGAGCGTGACCGGCTCCACCCAGGCCATGCGCTCAGCGCTGGTCCCAGCGGTCGCGCATCGACTGGCCGAAGCGCTTCGCGCGGCGCGCCGTCTTGGTGCCGCGCATGCGTGCGGACAGCGCGGAGCCCTGCTCGGGCAGCTCCTTTGCCTCCTCCGCCGTGATCGTGAGCACGACGACGCGCTCGAAGATGCGCGCGACCTCGGGCGCGTCGACGAAGCGCCGCCCGTTGGGCGTGTCGATCACGATCCCGTCGAAGATGTGCTCGCGCGCGTTGTCCTGCGCGCGCCGGACGGTCCCGATCTGGACGCCGTCCGACGTCCGTACGGGCGTCCCGCGCCGCAGCACCTTGTAGCCGATGGCGTGTCCGTCGTCTTCCGCCACGTCGCTAGCTTGGCACGTCGGTCAGGCGGCCGGGAGCGGCTGCGCGTCGGGGGTGACGTTCTCGACGTCGCGCCTCCGCACCACGAGCGGCAGCAGCACCGCGCCGACCGCGACGAGGACCGCCGCCGCCGTGAACGCGACCTGGAAGCCGTCGAGCAGTGCGTTCGCCTGCTCGAGCTGGACGGCGCCCCGCCGAGCTCCGACAGCACGCTGGCCGTCTTGTCGGCCGCCAGCGTCGAGAGCACCGCGAGGCCGAGCGCGCCGCCGACCTGCTGCGAGGTGTTGAACAGCCCCGACGCCAGCCCGGCGTCGTCCTCGCCGACGTTGGTCGTGGCGATCAGCGTGATCGGGACGAAGAACAGGCCCATGCCGATCGACTGCGGGATGATCGCGGGCAGTACGTCGCTCAGGTACGTGCCGTCGGCGGTCACGCGCGAGAACAGGTACAGGCCGAACGCCGCGATCACCATCCCCAGGCTGGCCGTCGTGCGCACGCCGAACCGCTTCACCAGCTGCTGCGCGATGCCGGCGCCGGTCGCGATTCCGATCGTCACGGGCAGGAACGCGAGCCCCGCCTCGAGCGGCGAGTAGCCGAGGATCTGCTGGACGTACAGCGTCGAGAAGAAGAAGAACCCGAACAGACCGCCGATCACGAGCAGCAGCACGCCGTTGGCGCCCGCGAGCGAACGCACCTTGAAGATGCCGAGCCTGATCAGCGGCGCCCGCGAGCGGCTCTCGATCAGCACGAACGCGCCGAGCAGCGCGAAGGCGACCGCCGCCAGCCCGATCGTCCGCGCCGAGCCCCAGCCGTGGTCCTCGGCCTGGACGATCGCGTAGACGAGCACGATCAGGCCCGACGTGACCGTGATCGCGCCGGGGAGATCGGCGCCCGGCTGGCGGTTCGGCGCGCGCGACTCGGGCACGTAGCGCACTGCCAGCGCCGCGGTCGCGATGCCGATCGGCACGTTGACGAAGAAGATCCACTCCCAGCTCAGGAGGTCGGTGAGGATGCCGCCGAGCAGCAGGCCGAACGCGCCGCCGCCTGCGGCGATCGCGCTCCACACGCCCAGCGCCTTCGTCCGGTCCTCGCCCTCGGCGAACGTCGTCGTGATGATCGACAGCGCGGCGGGGGAGACGAGCGCGCCGCCGAGTCCCTGCAGGCCGCGGGAGATGATCAGCCATTCCTCGGACGTGGCGAGGCCGTTGAGCAGCGACGCGACCGAGAAGATCGCGACGCCCCAGAGGAACAGCTTGCGGCGGCCGAAGAGGTCGCCGGCCCGGCCGCCGAGCAGCAGGAAGCCGCCGAACACGAGCGTGTACGCGTTGATCACCCACTGGAGGCTCGAGGCCGTGAACCCGAGGTCGCTCTGGATCGACGGCAGCGCGACGTTCACCACCGTCGCGTCGAGGATCACCATGAACTGCGCGAGGCAGACGATGACGAGGACGAGCCACCGGTTCGACTCGCCGCGGCCCGCCGGGCCGTCGGGGAGGTCGGGAGCGACGCTTGACACGGTGGCCTCCAGAGCGTGGGGAGCGGGGGTGCTGCGGATCTCGAGGCACGGATCCGGCGGGACAGAAAAACGTAGCAAGCAGCTATGCCGGACCTGGGCGCGCCGCCGATCCCTGTCGCGTGCAAGACTGCGCGGCCGGTGAGGCTCGCAGGGGACAGATCCGCGATCGCGCTCGCGCTGCTCGCGGGCGGCAGCCTGCTGGCGACCGCGGCGCCCGCGCCCGCGGCCGCGCGCGACCGGCCACCGTCGAAGGCGGAGCGACCGGCGATCAAACGCGTCGCGCTGAAGGCCTGCAACGCGTCCGCTCCCGAGGAATGCGAGTTCAGGCGCGCGCGCGTCTCGACAAGCAACGCCCGGTTCGCCTGGGCCGATGTTGTCGGCGAGGGATTCTCGGGCGTGCTGCTCAAGCGCCCCACGCGCAGCTCGCGCCGCTTCAGGGTCGTCGGCTCCCAGGGTGGCGGCATCGGGGAGTGCTCCTACTGGCGTGCGCGCGCCCCCGCGGCGGTCCTCCGCGACCTCCGCATCGTGGGCCTGTTCGACGGTTCTGGGAGGGTCCGCAACTGCGGGCAGGAGCGGCTGAGCGCCCGCCGCCCACGCTAGACTCCGGCGCTCACTGCGGCTGTGGTGAAATTGGTATACACGCGGCGTTCAGGTCGCCGTGGGGGCAACCCCGTGGAGGTTCGAGTCCTCTCAGCCGCATCGCTCGGCGGCGCCGTTGCTACGCTGCACGGCGGTTCCTGCCGCTATCGTCTAGGGGACTAGGACGCCGCCCTCTCACGGCGGAAACCGGGGTTCGAATCCCCGTAGCGGTACTCCTCGCCGGCCCCCGCTGAACCCCACTACAGAGCCGTTCCTTGGCTCTAGCGCAGGGGCTCCAGCCCTCCTCGCGCCCCGCCGCGGCTTCCGCTCGATAGGGCGAGGGCAGGCGCGCCGTCCTGGTGCGCCCGCCCTCTGTGAGACACACAACGGCGCCCCCTCCTTGGCGGCGCCACCCACAACAACCCTTATTTGACGGCTCGGCAACAAGGCCCAATCCCAAAGTTGAGGTGTCGAAACTGTGGGAACCACCAACCGTCCGCCAGCGAACCGGAAAGGCGTAGAATCGGGCCATGGATCAGCCGGTCCTGAGCCTCTCGGCGCAACGGGCGTTGCGGTGCGACCGCGCCGAGCTTGAGGAGCTGCGCGCGCTCGGCCTGGACTGTCTGGAGCACGCGCCCGAGCGCGAGGTGCGGTTCGAGTCGATGGCGGCCAGGTTGGAGGCCCGGCGGGCGTTCGGCGCGGGGTTCCTGCGCGCGTGCCGCAGCTTCCCGGAGCTCAGCGCGCCGCCGGATGCGCGCCGGCTGACGTCGCTGGACGACGTCGTCGAGATCGAGTGGCGGCAGCGCGCCGCGGCCGTGACGCAGCTCGCGGCGTAGCTCACGCGCGCCCGGAACTACATCTGGACCCCTCCAAGGGCCGGCAGATCGAACATGGGCGTTACGCCGGTTACTCCTCGGGGTGCGGAAACAACGCCTGGTACTGACGATCCCCAGCCCTGATCCGACGAATGAAATACCAGACCCACGCCGCCAAGTAGCAGGTGCCCGCAGCCCCCGACGCTATCGCGATCAGTGCGCCTGAGGCACCGGCTGCATTTGCCACTAGCCCTGCAAGGGCACCCGCCACGACGGTATCCACGACGAGGATGAACATGGCGCTGCTCGCCAACATCTGTACGAGCAACGGGCTGCGCGAGAAGTACCCATAGGCATAGGTCTGGCCGACTCCTTGGTCGTCATCGTGCCTGGACGTGACGAAGTAGCGGTCGATCCCAGGGTCCAGCTCGGCGTAGCCGGCCCGAAGCCTGTTCATCCCGATCACATACACGCGGTCCTCTTCGCTGCCGTTGTAGACACGGAGCAGCGAGAGCGTGCCGACGAGAAACAGGATCGAGAAGAGGACGACCGTGAACGCGTCGAAGCGACCGTCGAAGTCCGTTGCCTGCCCAATCAGCGCGAGGCTCACGACGCTGGCCGAGACGAGTGTCAGGAAGATCGCGATCCGCACGAGCAGCTCGTTCTGGGTCGTGCTCCGCGACGCGAGCAGGCTCCAATGCTCGGTCGCGAGCAGCTGCGCTCGAATCGATGGCGAGACATCCTCGTTCGGCGTGGCTGGTGGCTCGGCTCTGGTCATGGTGCCTCCTCAACATGCTCACCGGGCGGCGCCAGACTACGTCGTCGAGGTCGAGTGGCGCAGCGCGCCGCGGCGTAGCTCGGGCGCCGCCACCAACGACGTCTCCCGCGTCGACGGCGACGTGGGCGTGCGCTGATCCGCGACTCACGCTCGGCCGTAGAGGGGTCACCGCCAACCCGACCCAGGAGGAAGCCGTGTCCCGTCTGCGCACCATCGCCCTCGCCGTCTCGGTCGCCGCGTTCGTGTCGCTGCCCACCGCAAGCATCACGTTCGCCGGCCTCTCGTTCAACGGAATCGACTGAGGAAACCCATGCGAAAGATCATCGGAACTGCTGCAGCGACTCTGGCCGTAGCGGCGGCCGCAGCCGCCTCCGCAACACCGGCGAACGCCGACACGTTCGGGAGCCGGCACGCCGGCGGGGTCAACGTCGCCCTGGGCGATGGCTCGGTGCGGTTCGTCAGCAACCATCCCGGGTCGACCGCGTCGAGCACGTGGCCCGTGTTGATTCTCCCTTACATCGAACAGGATTCCGTGTACCGACAGACCGCCCTGGGCGACATCGCCCGGGGCGACGGCTCAGTGCGATCCATCCGCTACTCAACTCTGTCGATTCAGACCTGGCAGGCCATGGGCACTCGGAACGGCGGCGAGGTAGTGTCCGACTACTAGCGCACGAACCCGGCCAGCTCGTGAAGCCCGCCCGCACGGCGGGTTTCGTCGTTCATGGGCGCGTCGTCCCGGCGGGTGTATGGCGTAGGATCCCGGGCATGCTCGTCCTGGCGCTCAGCGAAGCCGAAAAGACGACGATCGTGTTCTCCGCCGTGTGGTTCGTCGTGTTCCCGGCGATCGTCACCGGGTTGATCGTGTACGCGATCGTCCAGGCGCTCGGGGAGGCGCGCGAGAACCGCGAGCACTGGACGTTCCGGAAGCGCTAGGAGAGCGTCTCGGGCGCGGACTCGAGGTCCTGCACCCGGAGCCAGTCAGTGATGTGGTCGTCGCGCACGCGGAACGCCGTGCGGGCGGTTTCGCCGGTGCCGCTCCCGCACTCGCCCGCACCCGGGCGCTCCGTCAGCCGGAAGGTGGCGATGAAGAACCCGTTCGGCGCCGGCTCGGTATCGATCAGCATCGCCCCGCACGGGAGCGTGCGGTTGAAGAACTCCGCCTCGGCGCGCGTCTCGAGCTTGATCGGCGGCGTGCCGTTGGAGACGAGGCTGGGCAGCGCGAAGTAGCGTGCGGCCGCGCGGATGTGGCCGGCACGGAGCGTGTCCGCCCAGTCGCGCACGACGCGCACGTCGGCCGCGTCGGCGCGTGAGGAATCCGGCTCGGCCGTCGCCTCGGGCTCGGCTGTCGCGCTCGGTGTCGCCGACGCGCGTGGGCGGTCGTCGCCGTCGTCGCCGCCTCCGCCGCACGCCGCCGCGCCGAGCGCCAGCGCGGTGAGCACGCCCATGAGCCAGCCGTCCCTGGGCATGCGAAGGATCATCCCACCAGTGCATACGCGGAATACCGTTGTGCGGATGGCCACGTCGCGCACACATGGTCACTTCCTCGCCGCCGAGGTGGGGGAGATGGCGGGCACGACGGGGAACACGATCGGCCAGTGGGCGCGCTGGGGCTATATCCGCTCGTCGGTGTCGGAGGGCGAGCCGCGCGTCTACAGCGTCGAGGACGTCGCCGAGGCCGTGATAGTGGGCGAGCTGCTCAGCCGCGGCGTGCCACATGCCGACATCCGCCGGGCGATCCAGCGCCTCGGGGAGGAGTACGGCGACTGGCCGCTGAGCGAGGCGCCGCTGGGCACGGCGGACGAGCGCGGGCGGGCGCGTGTCGTGCTGCGCGAGCGCGACGGGCTGTACGCGCTCTCGTCGCGCGGCTGGCAGCTGATCGCGACGCCGCCGGCGATCGAGGAGGTGCGGCTGCGGCTCAACCGCGGCGCCGGGCGCCGCGCGTCATGACGGGTCGCGCGCCGAGCGGCGCGCCGCACGGCCCACGGGGGAGTTGTCGAACGCCTCGCCCGCGGTCCCGATCACGCACGCGACGCGGTGGCCGGCGCGCCCGAGCGGGCTCTGCTCGGCGGGGATCACCGCGCCCGGCGGGTCGCAGCCGAGCTGGACCGCGGCGCTGCGGGCGTCGGCCTCGATCTCGCGCAGCCGTTCCTCCCAGCCGTTGTGGAAGTCCGCGAGCTCGTCGTCGCCGCGCGTCGCTGCGAGCCTGCCGAGGTAGGCGAGCAGCGTGGTCACGTGCTGGATGTCGAGTACGGCGGCGCGCATTGCCTGGTTGCGCTCGAGCATGAGGTCGCCGGCGTTGTTGCGCAGCCCGGCCAGCCGGGCTCCGACGCCGTCCGCCGCCGGGAAGCCGCGCAGGCCTCGCTCCTCGGTGCGCTCGGTGAGCTCGGCGAGCATCTGCTCGCAGCTCGCGGCGCCGCGGCGCAGGGTCGGCTCCGCCTGGCCGCCGATCCGGCCGGCGAGCTTCTCCCAGTGGTCGCAGGTCTGGCGCCCGAGCGCATAGAGCTCGCGCAGCGCCCGGTGCTCGGCGCGGTACAGCCCGTGACCTGTGGTCTCCATGGCGCGGCTACTGGCGATAGCGGCCGGGCTCCCAGAGTGGCTCGTCGCCCTCGTTCGCCGCGCGCGCGAGGATGAACAGCAGGTCGGAGAGTCGGTTGAGGTAGCGGACGCACTCGCGGTTCACCTCGTCGCCGCAGTCGATCGTGCGCCGCTCCGCGCGGCGGCAGACCGTGCGGCAGACGTGCAGCTGAGCGGCGGCCGGCGTGCCGCCCGGGAGCACGAACGACCGCAGCGGCTCGAGCTCGGCGTTGACCTCGTCGCACGCCCGCTCCAGCCAGGCCGTCTGCTCGGGCGCGAGCCGCAGCCGCGCCCGGTCGCCCCCGGACGGGACCGAGATGTCGGCGCCGACGTCGAACAGGTCGTTCTGCACGCGGCGCAGATACGCGGCGAACCGCTCCTGCATGGCGGGCAGCGCGAGCGCGACGCCGAGCTGCGCGTTGAGCTCGTCGACCGTCCCGTACGCCTCGATCCGCGGGTGCGTCTTGGGCACCCGGCTCATGTCGCCGAGATGGGTCTCGCCGTCGTCGCCGAGGCGCGTGTAGATCCGCGTGAGGTTGACGGTCACGGTGCGACCAACGGTAACATTGCGCCCGTTCAGGGTCGGTGGAAAGGGAAGCCGGTGCAAGTCCGGCGCGGACCCGCCACTGTCACCGGGGAAGCCCCTCGCACGGAAGCCACTGGATCGCAGCGCGGTCCGGGAAGGCGCGAAGGAGGTCGAGCCCGGGAGCCAGGAGACCTCCCTCCGACCGTCGCCATTCGAAGGCCCTCGCGGAAAAGGGGTTGGCAGATATGAAGAGATTCGTTCCCGGCGCACTCGCCGGACTCGCTGCGGCGGTGCTGCTCGTCGCGCCGGCGGTTGCGGCGCCGTCCAACGTCACCGTGCGCGTCGAAGGGCAGGATCAGACGCTCGTGGCTCGGACGGCGATCAGAACCAACGACACGCCGGTCGCACCCGAGCCCGGTGGCACCCGAAGTTGCAAAGGGACGAGTGCGATGGGCGCGATCCATCAGGCCACGGGCGGTGATTATGCGGGCGAGTGGGGCGGCCTCGGCTTCTTCGTGACGACGATCAAGGGTGAGTTCCACAACGACCCGTTCCCGGCCGATCCGGCACGCTTCTGGGGGTTCTGGCTGAACTACAAGCACATGGACGTCGGGCTCTGCGACCCCAGCCTCGAGCTGCAAGAAGGCGACGACGTGCTCATGCTCGTCGACTGCTTCAGCGCGGTCGCCGCTTGCGAGTCTGCGCAGCCGCTTCGGCTCACCAACCTGCCGCCGACGGTGGCACCCGGCGGCTCGGTCACCGTGAAGGTCGACGAGTACGGCCTCGAGGACCCGAGCGCGTTCCCGACGGTCACGCTCTCGCGACCCTCGGAGGGGGCGACGGTCAGCACCGGCGGCCAGTCCGTCAACACCGCTGCTGATGGGACCGCGACTCTGACCCTGACTCAGCCAGGCCCAGTGTCGATCGCGGTCACGAAGCCCAACCGGGTCCGGACGGCTGGCGTCACGTGCGTCACCACCGGAAGCGACGGGAGCTGCGGCACACGGATCCCGCCAGGCACGCCGCTCGGCACCGAGCGGCCCGACGACAAGACGGCGCCGGTCGCTTCCATCGCGGGACTCCGGAAGGGCCAGGTCTTTTCACGCAAGCGCGCGCCGCGCACGCTGCGCGGAACCGTCAGTGCCGACACGTCGGGGATCAAGTCCGTGCGGCTGAGCATCCTCCGGAAGGTCGGGCAGCGCTGTTGGGCTTTCGACGGCGAGACCGAGCGGTTCAAGCGGCATCGGTGCGGCGGGTCGCGCTCGTTCCGGATCGGTGATCGGGCCGAGTGGTCGTACCTGCTTCCGAGGCGGCTGCCTCGCGGGCGCCACACGATCCGCGTCGCGGCCATCGATAACGCCGGGAACGACTCGGTGACGCAGACGGAGATCCGCGTCAAGTGAGGCGGCTCGCGGTCATCGTGCTGGCGGGCGCGCTGTTCGGCACGCCCGCCGCCGACGCCCGCGCCAAGGTCGACGTGATGGTGGTCGGCAAGAGCCGCGTGCTCGTGCCGGCGAAGCAGGTGACGCTGAAGCAGCGCTTCGCGGGAGTCCAAGGGAGGCGTTGCGCACTCGGTCGCGCGACGCCGCTGTCCGCGCTCGCGGGGACGGGGATCTCGTTCCGGCTCGTCGACTACGGCGCCTGCTCGCGCCGGGCGCGCGACGCGGGCTCGCTGTACGTCCGGCAGGTCGGTCGCGACCGGGCGCGCGGACGCGACGGCTGGGTCTACAAGGTCGGGCGCCGGTCCGGCAGCGCGGGCGCCGCCGATCCCGCCGGGCCGTTCGGCACCGGCCGGCTGCTCGCCGCCGGCCAGCAGGTGCTGTGGTTCTGGTGTGTCAAGGACCCGCGCGACGCCTGCCAGCGAACGCTGGAGACCTCGTCCGCCAACGCGGTCGCCCCCGGAGCCGCGCTCGCGGTGACCGTGCGCGGCTACGACGAGGCGGGCAAGGGCGTCGCGATCGCGGGCGCGACCGTCCGGCTCGGCGACGCGACCGCCGTGACCGGCGCCGACGGCGTCGCGACGATCACCGCGCCCGCCGCCGGGCGCCACCTCCTGCAGGCGACGAAGGCCGGGCTCGTGCAGGCGTTCCCGCGGAGCGTGACGGTCGGCTGATGCGGCGCGCGGCGCTCCTGATCGCGCTGGTCCTGGTCGCCGTCCTCGCGGGCGGTTGCGGCCTCGGGGCGGGCGACAGCAAGGAGGGCGGCGCGAGCGTGCTCGTCACGCGCGACTTCGGCTCGCGCGAGATCGGTACCGGCGCTGTCGACCCGATCCCCGGTGGCGAGACGGCGATGCGGATGCTGCAACGCGACTTCGACGTCGACACCCGCTACGGCGGCGGTTTCGTGCAGTCGATCAACGGGGTCGCCGGCGGACGTGAGGACGGGCGGCCGGTCGACTGGTTCTACTACGTCAACGGGGTGCTGGCAGATCGCGGCGCCGCCGCGCACGAGCTCGCGCCGGGCGATCGCATCTGGTGGGACCACCGCGACTGGGGTGCGACCCAGGACGTCCGTGCCGTCGTCGGCGCGTTCCCGGAGCCGTTTCGGTCCGGCACCGACGGCAAGCGGCTGCCGGTGCGGCTCGACTGCGCCGCGGACGCCGAGGAGGTCTGCGACGAGGTGAGCGAGCGCCTGAGCGAGGTCGGGGTGAACGCCGGCCGCTCGAGCGCGAGCGGCTTCGGCGGCGAAGGCGTGCTGCGCGTGAAGGTCGGACGCTGGGCGGAGGTGCGCGACGACCCGGCGGTGCGGCGGCTGGAGGACGGGCCGCGGGCGTCGGGCGTGTTCGCACGGCCGAGCCCTGAGGGCGACGAGATCGAGCTGCTCGACGCGCGCGGCGAGGTCGAGCGCACGCTGGGTCCGGGCGGCGGGCTGGTCGCCGCCACGCGAATGGGCGGCGAGGCGCCGACCTGGATCGTGACCGGGATCGACGAGGTCGGCCTGGCCGCGGCGGCCGCCCAGCTGCAGGAGAGCGCTCTGCGCAACCACTTCGCGATCGCGGTGGAGGACGGGCGTCCGACGCCGCTCCCGCTCCTGCCACCGCCGGAGACGCCGTGATGCACGCGGGCGTGACGAGCCGCCGCGAGGGGTGCGCGCCGTGACGTACCTCCGCCGCGCGAGCCCGCTGCACGCCACACGTGCGGCCGTCGCGTCGGCCTGGTGCGTCGTGCTCGCGCTCGTCGCCTTGTCGTTCGACCACCCGCTCGTGCTCGCCGCGCTGCTCGCCACGGTCGTCGCGGCCGGCGCCGCCGCGCGCGTCGGCCGGCGGGTGCTGCTGGCGCTGCTGTTCGCGCTCCCGTTCGCGCTCGTCATCGGCCTCGTCAACCCGCTCGTCGTACGCGAAGGGCTGACCGTGATCGCGCGGTTCGGCACCGTGCCGGTGTTCGGCGTGCTCGACGTGACCGCCGAGGCGACCGCGTACGGCGGCGTGCTCGCGCTGCGTGCGCTGGTGATCATCGGCTGCTTCGCGCTGCACTCCGCGGCGGTCGACCCCGACGACCTGCTGCGCGCGTTCCGGCGCATCTCGTTCCGCTCGGCGCTCACAGCGGCGCTCGCGACGCGGCTCGTCCCGGTGCTCGCTCGCGACGCCCGCCGGCTGCACGACGCGCAGCGCTGCCTAGCGGGGGAGCCGGCGCCGCGACGGGCCATCGTGCGCGCGGTCGCGTCGGGCGCGCTGGATCGCGCCGTGGACGTCGCCGCGACGCTCGAGGTGCGCGGCTACGGCGCGGCCCGCAAGCCCCCGGCCGGCGGCCGGCGGCCGTGGTCGCGCCACGACATCGCGTTCGCGTTGAGCGCGGTCGGGCTGGTGATCGTCGGTGCGGGCGCGCACCTCGCCGGCACGGAGGGATTCGAGGCGTACCCGGCGTTCGACGCGGCGGTCGGGCCTCAACAGCTTGCGCTGTGCGCCGTGCTCGCCGCCTGCGCGCTGCTGCCGTTCGCCGATCGGAGGGGGATCGAGCGGTGAGCGCGGCGCTGCGGCTGGAACGCGTGACGTACCGCTATCCCGGCGCGGTCGCTCCCGCGCTGCGCGAGATCGACCTCGAGGTCGCGCCCGGTGAGTTCGTCGTGCTCGCAGGCGGCACCGGCTCCGGCAAGTCGACGCTGCTGCGCGCAGCCGCGGGGCTCGTGCCGCATTTCCATGGCGGCGAGTTCGCCGGCCGGCTCGAGTCGGGCGGGCTAGACACGCGCGAGCACGAGCCGGCCGCGATCGCCGCCGTCGCGGGCACGCTGTTCCAGGACCCCGAGACGCAGGTCGTCATGGGCACGGTGCGAGCCGAGCTGGCGTTCCCGCTCGAGAACCGCGGGCTCGGTCCGGCGGCGGTCGCGCGCGGCGTGGAGGAGGCGGCGCTTGCACTCGGCATCGCGCCGCTGCTCGACCGCTCCACGCACGAGTTGTCCGGCGGCGAGCTGCAGCGGGTCGCGCTGGGGGCGGCGCTGGTCGGCCGCCCGCGGGTCGCGCTGCTCGACGAGCCGACGTCGCAGCTCGACCCGGTCGCCGGCGACGAGCTGCTCGGCGTCCTGCGGCGGCTGAACGAGGAGTGGGGGACGGCGGTGATCCTCGCCGAGCACCGTCTCGAGCGCTGCCTCAGCGCCGCGGACCGCGTGGTCGCGATGCGCGACGGCGCCGTCGCCTGCGATGCCGACCCGCGCGGCTTCCTGGCGTGGGCCGGCGCGCACGCGCCCGAGCTCCAGACGCCGGGCGCGCGCCTGTTCGCGCTGGCCGGGCTGACACCGCCGCCGGTCTCGGTCAAGGAGGCGCGCCGGACGCTGGGGGCGGCCTCCGAGCCGCGCATGGTGATGGGGGCCGGCGAGGATGCGGTGACGGCGGGCGCCACCGACGAGGTTGCCGCGGGCATCGAGGGAGCGGTGTCGGCCGGCGCGGGCGCGGCGCGACGCGGATTGAGGCGGCGCCGGCGCGGCGGGCGGGCCGAGCCCGCGCTCGCGTTCGCCGGGGTCTGGTTCGAGCACAAGGGCGGCGCGGCCGTGCTGCGCGGGGTCGACCTCGAGATCGCCGCCGGCGAGCGCATCGCGCTGATGGGTCGCAACGGCGCCGGCAAGTCGACGTTGCTGCGCGTCGCCGCCGGCCTGCTCGCTCCCACGCGCGGCAGGATGCGCGGCGGGCGGGTGGCGCTGCTGCTGCAGAACCCCGGCGACTATGCCCTGCGCGAACGCGTGGGCGACGAGCTCCCTGCCGACGCGCTCGCGGCCGCCGGGCTCGACGGGCTCGCCGACCGCCACCCGCGCGACCTCTCGGGCGGCGAGCGGCAGCGGCTCGCACTCGCGATCGTGTTACATGGCGAGCGCCCCGCGGTGGTCTGCCTCGACGAGCCGACGCGCGGCATGGACCGCGCCCACAAGGACGCGCTCGCGCAGCTGCTCATCCGCCTGGCGACGGACGGGAGCGCCGTCGTGGTCGCGACCCACGACGCCGAGTTCGCCGCCGCGTTCGCGGGCCGCACCGTGTTGATCGGCGACGGCCGGGCCATCGCGGACGCGCCGACGGCCGAAGTGCTCGCCGGCGGGTGGTACTTCGCAACGCAGACCGCGCGCATCCTCGGCGGCGCCGCGCTGCTCCCGGAGGAGGGGGCCGCGCTGCTGCGGCGGGACGAGCGCGCCGGAGCCGGAGACCGAGCGCTCCGCGAGAGGGCCGGCGCATGAGCTGGGTGGTCGCCTCGTTCCTGCTGCTCGGTCTCGCGCTCAGCGTGGGCTTCGCGTGGTACGAACGCAGCCACCCGAGCGCCCGCGTGCTCGCGCTCGTGGCCACGCTCGCCGCGCTGGCGGCGCTCGGGCGGATCGCATTCGCGCCGCTCCCGAACGTCAAGCCGACGACTGACATCGTGCTGCTGACCGGCTACGCGCTCGGGGGCGCGCCCGGGTTCGTCGTCGGCGCGGTCGCCGCGCTCGCGTCGAACCTGTTCTTCGGCCAGGGTCCGTGGACCCCGTGGCAGATGGCAGGATGGGGCGCTGCGGGGCTGTTCGGCGCGGCGCTCGCGTCGCTCTGGGGCCGCGAGCTGGGGCGCGTGCCGCTCGCGGTCGCCTGTGCGGTGGCCGGCTTCGGCTACGGCGCGGTCATGAACGTCTCGATGTGGGTCACGTACTCCGGCGACCACAGCCTCGACAAGCTGTGGTTCTACTTCGCCACGTCGTTCCCGTTCGACGTCGCGCACGCGCTCGGCAACGCGGTCTTCTGCCTCGCGTTCGGCCCGGCGCTCGTGCGCGCGCTGCGGCGCTACCGCACGCGCTTCGACGTCACGTGGCGCCCGGCGCCCGCGGCGGCCGGGATCGCCGTCGCGCTGCTGGCGCTCGCGATCGCGGCTCCCGACCGCTCCGACGCCGCCGTTCCGAAGGCCGCGGTGCGCTACCTGGAGCGCGCGCAGAACGCGGACGGCGGGTTCGGCCCGGCGCCCGGGGCGAGCTCCACGCAGATGCACACCGGCTGGGCGGCGCTCGGGCTCGCCGCCGCCGGCCGCAATCCCCGCGACGTCGAGCGCGGCGGGCGCAGCGTGCTCGACTACATGAGCGCGAACGTGGCGCGGCTGCGCGGCGACCTCGGCGAGCGCACGCGCACGATCCTCGCGCTGCGCGCCGCCGGGGTGTCGCCGGCGCGGCTCGGTGGGCGCGACCTGCTCGGCGAGCTCGTCGGCGCGCAGGAGCGCGACGGCTCGTTCTCGGGTCTCGTCAACACGACCGCGTTCGCCGTGCTCGCGCTGCGCGCGGCGGGGCGCCCGGTCACGGACCGCGCGGTGCGTAGGGGAGCGGCGTTCATCGCCGGCCAGGCGAACGCCGACGGCGGGTTCAACTTCGGCGGCCGCGGCGGCCCGTCCGGAGCCGATGACACCGGCGCGGCGCTGCAGGCGCTCGCGGCGGCCGGCCGGCGCCGCTCGAGGGTCGTGCGGCGGGCGGCCGGCTGGCTCGAGCGGGCGCAGAACCCGGACGGCGGCTTCGCGCTGCAGGCCGGGACGAGCAACGCGCAGTCGACCGCGTGGGCCGTGCAGGGGCTCGTCGCGGCCGGCCGCGATCCGGCGCGCGTGCGCCGCGGCGGGTCGCGCTCGCCGCTCGCCTACCTCCGCTCGCTGGTCGGCTCGGACGGCGCGATCCGTTACTCGCGCACGAGCACGCAGACGCCGGTGTGGGTGACGGCGCAGGCGCTCACCGCGCTGGCGGGCAAGGCGTTCCCGCTCGCCCCGGCGCCACGCGAGCGGCGCGCCGCCGCGGCGCCGCAGCGCGCGTCGGCCGCGCGGCATCGTGCGGCGACGCCGACACCGGCGGCCACGCCGAACGCGCCCGGCGAGGGAGCACCGACGCCCGCGCCGACGGCGCAGCCGGCGCCGCCCGCCCCTGCGCCGGCCGCGACGGTGACGCCACTCGCGCTGCTTGCGGCGGCGCTTCCGGCCGCGACGCCTGAGCGTGCACGGGACGCCGGGCTCCTCGCCGCGGTGGTCGCCCGCACGTGGCTGCCGTGAGCTGCGTGCTGCGCCGGCGGGCTCGGCGCCGGTGAACGCGGCGGCGCTTCCGGCCGCGACGCCTGAGCGTGCAGACGGGACCTCGCCGCGGTCGTCGCCCGCACGTGGCTGCCGTGAGCAGCGTGCTGCGCCGGCGGGCTCGGCGCCGGTGAACTGCGGGCATTGAGCGGGAGGGTCGGGTTGTCGCGGCGGGCTCGGCGCCGGTGAACTGCGGGCATTGAGCGGGAGGGTCGGGTGCCGCGGCGGGCGGCGGGCCGCGTGTGCGAGTCGCGGGGCCGCGCTCACGCGGGGCGGGTTGGTAACGCATAGCGACACTCGCCCGCCCCAGGTCGATGCGGGGCGCCTTATCCACCCATGCGGTGGTCAAGGCGCCCCGCGTGAACGCGACCGCGATCCGGGCCGCGGCCCTCAATGCCAGCCGTACGCGAGCGCCGATCCCGGCGCGCAGCTGGCGCCATCGACACGCACGCTTCTATACCTTGCCGCCTTCGTGAGGATCGGAGTCCCCAAGGAGATCGAGGCGGGCGAACGCCGGGTCGCGCTCGTCCCCGACATCGTCCGCAAGCTCGCCGGGCAGGGTCATGAGGTTGTGCTCGAGCCGGGGGCGGGCGCGCAGGCCGGCATCCCGGACGCGTCGTTCGAGCAGGCCGGCGCCACGCTCGAAGACGAAGCCTGGGAGGCCGACGTGGTCGCCAAGGTCGCGCCACCGCAGGAAAAAGAGGTGGCCGCGCTCAAGCCGGACTCCGTGCTGGTCGGCTTCCTCGCCCCGTTGACCAACGGCGCGGGCATCCAGGCGATCGCGAGGACCGGCGCGACCGCGTTCGCGATGGAGGCGATCCCGCGCATCAGCCGCGCCCAGTCGATGGATGCGTTGTCGAGTCAGGCGACGGTGTCGGGCTATCGGGCGGTGTTGATCGCCGCGCAGGAGCAGGGCCGGTTCTTTCCGATGTTGATGACCGCGGCGGGGACGATCCCGCCGGCGCAGGTGTTGGTGCTGGGCGCCGGCGTGGCGGGGCTGCAGGCGATCGCGACGTCGCGCCGGCTCGGCGCGGTGGTGACCGCGTTTGACGTGCGGGCCGCTGTGAAGGAGCAGGTCGAGTCGCTCGGCGCGAAGTTCTTAGAGGTTGAGGGGTCGGCCGATGCGGAGGCGGCGGGCGGCTACGCGCGTGAGCTGACCGCGGCCGAGCAGCAGGCGCAGCGTGACGCGCTCGCCGCCCAGATCGCGCGCTCGGATGTCGTGATCACGACCGCGCTGGTGCCCGGTCGCCCGGCGCCGAAGCTGATCACCGCCGACGCGGCGAACGCGATGAAGCCTGGCAGCGTGATCGTCGATCTCGCCGGTGAGGCGGGCGGGAACGCCGAGCTGACCAGGCCCGGCGAGACCTACACGACCGACGCGGGCGTGAAGATCGCCGCGCCGCTGAATTTGCCGAGCGGCATGGCCGAGCACGCCTCCCAGCTCTACGCGCGCAATGTCGCGTCGCTGCTTGAGCTGATGACCGGCGAGGACGGCGCGCTGAGGCTCGACTTCGACGACGAGATCATCGCCGGCGCCTGCATCACCCGCGGCGGCGAGATCGTGCACGAGGGCGCCAGGAAAGCGGCCGAGGGGGCATAGACGATGGATCTGTTGACCGAGATCGCGATCCTCGTGCTGGCGGCGTTCGTCGGCTTTGAGGTGATCTCGAAGGTGCCGAACACGCTGCACACGCCGCTGATGTCGGCGACCAACGCGATCCACGGCATCGTGCTGTTGGGCGCGATCCTTGTGATCGGGCCGGCCGAGGGCTTTTTGAACGACCTGTTGCTGGTGATCGCGATCGCGTTCGGGACGATCAACGTCGTCGGCGGCTTTTTGGTCACCGATCGGATGCTCGGGATGTTCAAGGGCCGCAAGAAGGAACAGCGGTGAGCCGGACCGACTGGGTCAACCTGCTCTACATCGTCGGCTTCGCGGCGTTCATCGTCGGCCTGCACATGGTGCGCGGTCCGCGCACCGCCGTGCGCGGGAACGCGATCGCCGCCGTCGGCATGGGGATCGCGCTGATCGGGACGCTGCTGGATCCGCGGATCGGTGACTGGTGGCTGATCGTGCTCGGCGTCGCGATCGGTACCGCGATCGGGATCCCGGCCGCGCGCAGCGTGAAGATGACCGCGATGCCGCAGATGGTCGCGCTGTTTAACGGCGTCGGCGGCGGAGCGGTGGCGCTGATCTCGCTCGTCGAGTTCCGGTCTGAGAGCGACATCGAGCTCGAGAGCCTGATCCCGATCGTGTTCGCGGCGATCATCGGCTCGATCTCGTTCTGGGGCTCGAACGTCGCGTTCGCCAAGCTGCAGGAGCTGGGCTGGGCCAAGCGCCGCTTCCCGCGCTTCACGCTGCTCAACATCGTGCTCGCGGCCGCCGTGCTCGCGCTCGCGGTGATCATCGTCGCCGGCGCCGACGCCGAGATCCTGTTCTGGCTGCTGCTGGTCGGTGCCGGCCTGCTGGGGATCACCGCGGTGCTGCCGATCGGCGGCGCCGACATGCCCGTCGTGATCTCGACGCTGAACGCGTTCACCGGCCTGAGCGCGGCGGCGGCGGGCATCGCGCTCGACAACACCGCGTTGATCGTGGCGGGCATGCTCGTCGGCGCGTCCGGCTCGATCCTGACCAAGCAGATGGCCGACGCGATGAACCGCTCGGTCCTCAACGTGTTCTTCGGCGGCTTCGGCGCGGCCGCCGGCGCGATCGCGGCCGCCGACGACGGCGTCGAGCGAACGGTGCGCTCCACCAGCGCCGCCGATGTCGCGATCCAGCTCTCCTACGCGCGGCTCGTCGTCATCGTGCCCGGCTACGGCATGGCGGTCGCCCAGGCCCAGCGCGCCGTCGCCGACCTCGCGGCCGAGCTGGAGAAGCGCGGCGTGGAGGTGCTCTACGCGATCCACCCGGTCGCCGGGCGCATGCCCGGGCACATGAACGTGCTGCTCGCCGAGGCCGACGTCCCCTACGACAAGCTCAAAGAGATGGACGACATCAACGGCGAGTTCGCCCGCACCGACGTCGCGCTGATCATCGGCGCCAACGACGTCACCAACCCCGCCGCGCGCACCGTCGCGGACTCGCCGATCTACGGCATGCCGATCCTCGACGTCGACAAGGCGAGCTCGGTCGTCGTGCTCAAGCGCTCGATGGCATCGGGCTTCGCCGGCATCGACAACCCGCTGTTCTACGACGAGAAGACCTCGATGCTGTTCGGCGACGCGAAGGCATCGGTGAGCGAGATCGCGTCAGAAGTTCAGGCGCTCTAAGGAATCTTCACGTTTGCGCGCGGCTCCCGAATAGGGTGCCGCGGCATGAGGAGACTTCCGCTTCCCGCCGCGCTGCTCGCGGCGCTCGTGCTCGCCGTCCCCGCGAGCGCCCAGTCGCCGACCGGCATGGTCATATCCGAGTTCCGCGTCGACGGCCCGACGGGCGCGACGAGCGAGTTCGTCGAGCTTCGCAACACGAGCACGGCCGCGGTGGACATCTCCGGCTGGAGGCTGCAGGGATGCGCCGCGGCGAGCGGCGCGCCGAGCGAGCGCGTCGCGGTCCCGGCGAACACGTCGCTGCCGGCGGGCGCGAGCTACCTGTTCGCCGACGAGGCCTTCGCCGGCCCGCCGGCAGCAAACGCCGTCTACAGCACGGGCATCGCCAACGCCGGCGGCGCCCGCGTCGTGACGGCCGCGGGCACCGTCGTCGACGGCTTCGGCAGCAGCGACGGCGCCGCAGACCAGTGCCGCGAGGGCGTGGGGCTGAACCTCCTCACGACCGCCCCTGACCGCGCGTTCGAGCGCAAGGCAGGCGGCACGCAGGACACCGGCGACAACGTCGCCGACTTCAACGGGCCGTCCGGCCTCGGCAACCCGCAGCGCTGCGACACATGCTCCTCACCCGAGCCGACGATCACGAACATCCACGACATCCAGGGCGCCGGCGACGCGTCGCCGCTCACCGGCACGGACGTGACGATCGAGGGCGTCGTGACCGGCGTGGACGACGAGGACGGCGCCAACTTCGAGCGCGTCTTCCCCGCCGACGCCGGCATCTACGTGCAGGAGGAGCCCGCTGACACCGACGCAGACGCGAACACGTCCGAGGGCATCTTCGTCGGCTTCGTCGACACGCGCATGACGCTCGCGCCGGGGACCAGGGTGCGGCTGACCGGCCGCGTGCGCGAGAACTTCGGCGAGACGCGGATCGAGGAGCGGATCAACACCGAGCCGATCGTCGTCGCCACCGGGGGTCCCGTACCCGACCCAGTGGCGATCGACGCGGCCGCCGCGGCCGCGCAGGATCCCGCGACGCGCCCGTACTACGAGACGCTGGAGGGCATGCGCGTGGCGCTCGCGGTCGGTACCGCGACCGCCGGCGGCGCGAACAAGTTCGGCGAGTTGTTCATGAGCCCGGGCGCGGGCGGCGAGCGCGTGTTCCGCGACACCGCGGCGCCCGACCTGATCGCCGCCGACGCCGACGCCGGCGCCGGCGACCCGCAGAACCCGCTGATCGACACCGACTCGCTGACCGAGATCGACGCCGACCTGTTCGACGTCGTCCGGAACGTCGTCGGCCCGCTCGGCTTCTCGTTCGCCAACTACCGCATCATCAACCAGCTCTCGCCGGCCCCGCAGCCGGTCGTCGAGCCGTCCCCGGCCGCGCCGTACCCGTTCGACGGCGTGCCCGCGGCGGCGCCCGGGGAGCTGCGCTTCGCCACCTACAACGTGGAGAACTTCTTTCCCGTGGGCGGCGACGTCGACCGCCACATCGTCACGCAGGAGGAGTACGAGGCCAAGCGCGACGACATCGTGGCGGCGCTGCGCGACCGGCTCGAGCGGCCGGACGTGATCGCGCTGCAGGAGGTCGTCACGAAGGCGATCGCCGACGACCTGGCCGCGCAGCTCGGCGGCTACACCGCGTACCTGGAGGAGGGCAACGACGACCGCGGGATCGACGTCGGTTTCCTCGTCAAGGACACGACGACGGCGTCGAACCTGCGCCAGCTCGGCAAGGACGCGACGACCACGCGGACGGACTGCGCGGACGCGCCGACCCCGGGTCAGGAGCCGCGCCTGTTCGACCGGCCTCCGCTGGCGATCGACCTCGAGCGGGCCGGCGTGCGCGTTCACCGCGATCAGCAACCACTTCGCGTCGAAGAGCCACCCGGACGAGTGCCGGGCCGAGCAGGGCACGTTCGTGCGCGACTTCGTCGCGGGCGTCGAGGCCGCCGGCGGTGAGGCGATCGTGGCCGGCGACCTGAACTCGTTCGAGGACGAGGTGGCGCTCGACGTGCTGCAGGACGGCACGACGACGCTCGACAACCTGTGGGACGTCCCGCCCGTGGAGGAGCGCTACTCGTTCCACTTCCAGGGCCGGCTGCAGACGCTCGACCACGTGCTCGTGACCGACGGGCTGCGAGCGCGGGTGCGCGACTTCGACTACGTCCACCTCGGCAACGATTACTTCGACCGCCGCACGGCGGCAGACGGCCACGACGCCTCCGACCACGATCCGGCGCTCGCGACGCTCGACGTGCCGGCGCCGCCGGTGCGGCTCGTGCGGCCCTTCATCGTCGGCGACACGAGGGTCGACCGGTGGGTCGTAGGTGTTCCGGGCATATGGCGCGGCTCGCCGGCGCTGACGTACCGCTGGCTGCGCTGCGCGACGACCGCGCAGAGCTCGTGCGCGGCGATCCCCGGCGCGACCGGGCTGCTGTACCGCGTGCAGCGGTCCGACCGCCCGGGCTACCTGCGGTTCGAGGTGACCGCGACGAACGTGGGCGGGACGACGGTCGACGTCTCTGACGCGAGGCGGGTGCGGTAGCCCGCCGCTGGCGCCTAGATTCCCGGAGGCGGCGTGCTGTCGGTCGTCGCGACGCCGACCGACGGCACGACGTCGCCCAGCAGCTGCTGGACCTCGGCGGCCGGATCGGGCGAGTGCGAATCGCGCGGCGGGAACTCGCGCCGCACCGTCAGCAGGCGCTCGGAGCCGAAGCGCAGGAACGACACGGCGAAGCAGGACAGCTCGACGCCGTGGCGACGGCTGAGCCAGTCGACCGTGGCGACCGTGGCGGCGTCGAAGCCGCCGGCGATCAGCACGACCTGGGGCGAGTCACCCGGCACGGTGGCCGAGAGCGACTCGTGCACGTCGGACAGCCTGGACGCGTCCCAGCTCGCCACCTGCGCGGCGGCGGCCAGCGCGCGGCCGACCTCGTCGGACTGCACGGCATCGGTCACCTGGACGACGACGGCGCGGCCAGCCTGCTCGTCGAAGGCGAGGATGTCGAGGCCCGGGACCGGCTCGCTCGCCACGAGGCGGAGGCTCGGATGCCCCAACTCCGTGGAGAACGCGTCCCAGGAGGCGGCGAGCAGCGACAACAGCTCGGCACGGTCGGGGTTGCCCTCCGTGACGAGCCCGCCGGGCTGCGGGGCCACAAGGGTCTTGGACGTCTCGTCGATACGCAGCACAGCTAAAGCCTCCAGTCGCAGCAGATGCGCTGTTTATCGGCTGTTCGGCGAGGGATCTGAAGCGAGCGCGGCGACGAGTGGACGCTAGCCTCTCGAACCGATGGACCTCGCCGATCTGATCCGCTCCCGCCGCACGCACAAGGCGTACGCGCCGGGGCCGGTCGACCGCGAGACGCTCGACGAGCTGTTCGAGCTCGCGCGCTGGGCGCCGAACCACAACCTGACGAACCCGTGGCGTTTCCGTGTGCTCGGGCCCGAGGCGCTCGGGCGGCTCAAGCTCGCCGCAGGCCCGGAGGCGGCGGCGAAGCTCGACCGCGCGCCGACGCTGGTCGCCGCATCGGTCGTGCAGAACGACGACCCGGTCGCCGACGCCGAGGACCGCGACGCCGCGGCCTGTGCCTGCTACATCGTCCTGCTCGCCGCGCACGACCGCGGGCTCGCCGGCTACTGGCGCACGCCGGAGGTACTCCGGACCGAGGCCGGCCGCGCGGCCTGCGGCATCCCGGACGGCGAGGCCGTGCTCGGCCTGCTGCACCTCGGCGAGGGACGCGGCGCCAAGCCCGCGCCCGAGCGCGCGCCGCTCGAAGCGGTCGTCGCGCACCTCGCCTGATGCTCGCGCGCGACGCCGCTCTCGCCGCGCTGGCCGACGAGCCGTTCGACGTGCTGGTGATCGGCGGCGGGATCACCGGCGCCGGTGTCGCCCTGGATGCCGCCAGCCGCGGCTACTCGGTGGCGCTCGTCGAGAAGGGCGACTACGCGCGCGGGACGTCTTCGCGCTCGAGCAAGCTCGTCCACGGCGGCCTGCGCTACCTGCAGAACTTCGACATCGGCCTCGTGCGCGAGGCGCTGCTCGAGCGCCAGCTGCTCGCCGCGCTCGCGCCGCACCTCGTCCGCCCGCTGCCGCTGATCGTGCCCGCGTTCGACGGCGCGCGCCCGGACCGGATGGTGGGGATCGGGCTGAACATGTACGACGTGATGGCCCGCGGCCGGCGCCGGCGCGACGCCAACCTGGACGGCCGCGAGGACTGGAGCCCGGCGCGCCACCGCGTGATCGACGGGAGCGAGGTCGTCGAGCTGCTGCCAGCGCTCGCCGCCCGCAACCCGTCCGGCGGCTACCTCTTCTACGACTGCCAGACCGACGATGTGCGGCTCGTGCTCACGGTGCTGGCCGAGGCGGAGCGCTTCGGCGCCGTGCCGGCCAACCGCGTCGAGGCCGTGGCGCTGACGGACGAGGGCGCGCTCGTCCGGGCCGGCGACGCCGAGTTCGTGGTGCGCGCGGAGAACGTCGTGAACGCGACCGGCGTGTGGGCGGACCGGCTGCGGCCCGACGAGCTGCACGACGAGGCCGAGGTGCCGGTGATCCGCCCGAGCCGGGGCACGCACATCGTGCTGCCGTTCGAGCGGCTGCCGGTCCGCGCGGGCGCGATCGCGCCGGCCGGCGGCGGACGGACGATCTTCGTGCTCCCCTGGCTCGGCGAGACGCTGGTCGGGACGACCGACAACGACTACGACGGCGACATCGAGCACGTGCGGCCGGCGGATCGGGACGTCGCGTACCTGCTCGACGCGCTCAACGCGTTCTTCGGCACCGCGCTGGGGCCGGGCGACGTCGCCGGCGCGTTCGCCGGCGTGCGCCCGCTGATCTCGACCGGCGATCCCAAGAAGTCCGTCGACATCTCGCGCAAGGCCGAGCTGTACGAGACGTCGAGCGGGATGGTCACGATCACCGGCGGCAAGCTGACGACATGGCGCCGGATGGCCAAGCTCGCGGTCGACCGGATCGTCGAGCGCGACGGTCGCAATGCGCCCTGCCGGACGCACGAGATCCCGCTCGGGATGGCGGTCGACGCCGCCGGGCTGCCGCGCGTCGAGGGCGTGCCGGAGGACGCCTACGCGCAGCTCGCGGGCCGTTACGGGTATGCCGCGCGCGATGTGCTGATGCTCGCCGCCGACCGCGGCGAGCTCGCCCAGCCTGTGCTGCCCGGCCATGGCGACCTGCTTGCCGAGGCGGTCCACGCCGCGCGGCGCGAGCAGGCGTGCACCGTCGGCGACGTGCTGCTGCGGCGCACGCGGCTCGGCCTCACCGGCGGCCGCGCGCTGTGCGCCCCCGGCGAGCAGGCGGTCGAGCGCGTCGCGGCGGCGCTGGGAGAGGAGCTCGGCTGGGACCGGGCGCGCCGCGACGCCGAGGCTGCTGCGTTCCGCGCGGAGGCGGCGGACGAGGGCATCGTGGTGTGAGCGCGCCCGAGCGGGTCCTGCGCGCCGGCGGCCGGCGCATCACGCTCGCAGGAGCGCCGGTCCTCATGGGGATCGTCAACGCGACGCCGGACTCGTTCTCCGACGCCGGCGAGCTCGAGGACACCGCGGCGCGGGTGGCGCGGGCGCGCGAGCTCGTCGCGGCGGGCGCGAGGATCCTCGACGTCGGCGGCGAGTCGGCGTTCGGGGGGCGGCAGCCCGTGCCGGCCGACGAGGAGGCCGATCGCGTCGTCCCGGTGATCGAGGCGGTGGCGCGCGAGCTCGACGTGCTGATCTCGGTCGACACCTACAAGCCGGCCGTCGCCGAGGTCGCGATCGCGGCCGGCGCGCACATCGTCAACGACGTCTCCGGGCTGCGCGATCCCGAGCTCGCCGAGCTGTGTGCGGCCACCGGCGCCGCGCTGGTGCTGATGCACACGCGTGTCGCGCCGAAGGGCACGCTGCTCGATCCCGGCTTCTATGACGACGTCGTCGCCGACGTGCGCGGGTTCCTGGCCGAGCGGATCGCGATCGCCGAGGCCGCCGGCCTGCATCCCGAGCAGCTGCTGCTCGATCCCGGGCCCGACTTCGCCAAGACGCCGGCGCAGACGGTGGCGGTGCTGCGCCGGCTCGACGTGCTGCACGAGCTCGGCCGTCCGCTGCTGCTGCCGGTCTCGCGCAAGGACTTCCTCGGCGCGATCACCGGCCGCCCGCCGCGCGAGCGCGACGCGGCGACGCTCGCCGCGGTCGCCTCAGCCGCCGACGCCGGCGCGCACGTGGTGCGGGTGCACGACGTGCGCGGCGCGGCCGACTTCCTCGCCGTCCGCGCGGTGCTGCGCGGCGACCGCGTGCTCGGGCCGGCCGAGGGCCTCACGCCCGACCGCTACCCGCAGGGCTACCGAGCGATTGACCGCGCACCTGGTTGCCGGCCGCTGCGCACAACGCGGCCGGGCTGCCGTCACGACCATAAGGAGTCCCGCATGTCGACCGTCCTGGACCGCGACGCGCTCGAGAAGAGCCCGCTCGCCGACCTCCACCTGATCGCCAACGAGCTGGGCGTCGACGGCTTCCGCCGTCTGCGCAAGCCGGACCTGATCGACGCGATCATCGCCAAGCAGGCCGGTGCCGAGGCGCCGGCGCCCGACGAGGCCGAGGAGGCGGAGACCGAGGCGCCCGCCCGGCCGCGGCGCGCCCGCAGTGCCAAGGCGGACACCGAGGTCGAGGCGGAGGTCGAGGCCGAGGAGGAGCCCGAGGAGGGCGCGACCGACGAGGATGCGCCCACCCGGCCGCGCCGGGGCCGCCGCGGTGGCCGCGGCCGCGGGCGCGGGGACCGCGACAGCGACGCCGCGCCGCGCCCCGAGCGCGACGTCGAGGAGCGCGTCGCCGAGGGCGTCGTCGAGCTGCTCGGCAACGGCTCCGCATTCATCCGCCTCAGCCCGCCGGAGACCACCGACGAGGACGTCTACGTCTCCGCCGCGCAGGTCAAGCGCTGCGAGCTGGTCAGCGGCGACCGCATCGCCGGGCCGGTGCGCGCGCCGCGCCGCTCGGAGCGCTTCCCGTCGCTCGTGCGCGTGGACACGATCAACGGCCGCCCGGCCGAGGAGGTCGCCGAGGGCACGAAGTTCGAGGACCTGCCGGCGACGTGGCCCTCCGAGCGGATCGCGCTCGGCTCAGAGGACGTCACGCTCAAGGCCGTCGAGTGGCTCACCCCGTTCGGCAAGGGCTCGCGGGTGCTGATCGCCGGCGGTCCGCGCGCCGGCAAGAGCGAGCTCGCCCGCGGCATCGTCGCCGCGCTGGCCGGCCGCGAGGGCGTCGAGGTCCTGGTCGTGCTCGCCGGCGTTCGGCCCGAGGAGGTCGGCGACTGGACCGAGCCCGCGCCGACTGCGGCGGTCACGTTCGCCGCCTCGCCCGACGCCCAGGCGCAGGCCGTCGAGCAGACGATCGAGCAGGGCCGGCGGGTGGCCGCCCGCGGCGGCGACGCCATCGTCGTGGTCGACACGCTCGAGTACGTCCCGCCGCACCTCGCCCGCCGCGCGCTGGCGGCCGCGCGCAACATCACCGACGGCGGCTCGCTGACCGTGATCGCGACCGGCCCGGCGGCGTTCGGCGGCGAGTCGACGGTGATCGCGCTCGACTCGCAGCTGACCGCGCTGCGCCGCTTCCCGGCGCTCGACCTGCCCGGCAGCGGCACGCTGCGCGCCGACGCGCTGGTCGGCGAGGCCGGCGCCGAGGCGATCGCGCGGGCGCGTGCGGAGGCCGCCGCCGCGGACTAAGCGCTAAGGACGGGTGTACGCGACCCGGCCCCAGTTGGGCTCGGGCGACAGCTCGATCGGCTCACGGTCGCGCTCGGGCTGGACGTAGCCGAACGAGTGCGTCGTCTCGTCGAACAGGATGTCCAGCTCGCCCTCCTTGACTCGCTGGTCGAGCCAGGCGGAGCGGAACACGAGCCGGCGCAGCCAGTGCACGAGCGAGCGCTCGGCCGGGCCGACGAGCTCGGGCCAGCAGTCGTTGACGTGCTCGCCGAGGCCGGAGGCCGGGTCCTGAACCTCACCGTTGACGGTCAGGTTGACCAGGTCCTCGAGCTCGGTGCTCTCGAGCCGGCCGCCGACGAACCCCAGCTTCAGCGCCGCCTGCTCGACCCGCTCGGAGAAGTCGCGCTCGTTGAACGTGAAGCGCAGGTCGCCGTACTCCAGGACGTAGTCCTGACCTGAGTCGTAGTTGCCTCGGCGGGTAGGGTGGTCCATCTCGCAGGTCATCCGCCGCCGGTCGCCCGCGGCGTCTGCATCTTAAGCCCGGATCCTGCTTGGGCGCTTCCGATGCAGCGGATCTTTCACCGCGCGAGCCGGTCGCGCAGATCGAACGCGCGGATCGCATCCGAGCCGGCGTCGGGCGCGTCGAGGAAGCGCCGGTTCACGCACATGTCGCCGAGCTGCCCCCAGTCGAACGCGCGCTCCACCTGGAACTCGCAGTGGCGCAGCGGCGCGCCGGCCAGCTTCACCGCGCCGTAGCCATGGCGGGTCCGCTCCGCCGCCTCGAACAGCGCGACGTCGATCTCCGTCGCGAACACCTTGTGCAGGCAGCCCATGTAGCGGCGCCCGCTGAGCGGGTCGTCGTACTGGTAGAGGGCCGGACACTCGGCGGCGACGCAAGTCGCGGGCCGGATCACGCGGTCGCAGAACGTCGAGCATTGCCGGCATTCGTTGAGCTGGGTGCGGCGGATTGCCCGCGCCATCGCGCGACTATACCCGCGCGGTCGCCTCCCGCTCCGTCAGGACGGCGCCACATCGTGGCCGGCGGTGGCGAGCAGTCTCGCCGCCGTGGCCCCGATGTGGCCGCTGCCGATGATGCCGGTGCGCCTGCTCACACCGCGCGCGCCGGCAGTTGCGCCGGTTCAGCCTTGGGCTGCGGCGTCGCGGGCGTCGCGTGGCGCCCGGAGATCTCGTGGATGTAGCCTGCGACGAGGCCTCGCTTGGCGCGGCGGCGCACAGCGGTTCGCTTCTCCGACTCGGCCATGGCCGGGATCCGGTTCTCGTTCATCGCGTCTCCTGCAGTAGTACGATGGCCGTCGTACAGTAACAGATGTACGATGATCGTCGTACCAACGTGATGCAGACCACGAGCCCAAAAGAAACGATTGCACATCCCGAGATCGACGAGATCGAGCTCCCGGCGGTGCTCCACGCGCTGAGCGACCCGGTGCGCCTGCGCATCGTGGCCGGGCTCGCCCGCGGTGACGAGCGGAACTGCGCGAGCTTCGAGCTGCCGGTGACGAAGTCGACCTGCACGCACCACTTCAAGGTGCTGCGCGAGGCGGGCGTGATCCGCCAGCGCCCGGTCGGCCCGGCGCGCTTCAACACGCTCCGGCGCGAGGAGCTCGAGGTCCGCTTCCCCGGGCTGCTGGACGCGGTGCTCGACTCCGCGTAACGCGCGGGGGCATGGAATTCTCGGCGCCGGCCTATTGGTCGGCATGACCGAGCGTGCCGCCATCCTGGTCGTCGAGGACGACGTCCCGACGCGCACCTTCCTCGCCGACAACCTGACCGCCGACGGTTACGACATGCTCGTGGCCGGGAGCCTGGGCGACGCGCTGCGCGCGCTCGACTACCACCGCGTGGACCTCGTGGTCGTCGACGTCGGGCTGCCCGACGGCTCGGGGCTCGAGCTCGTACGGAAAGTCCGCGAGGCCGGCGGACCCGGCTCGCGCATCGACGAGCGGCTGCCGCTCCTGGTCGTGTCCGGGCGCGCGGGGGAGACCGACCGCGTGCGCGGGTTCGAGCGCGGCGTCGACGACTTCGTCTCGAAACCATTTTCCTACGGGGAGCTGCGGCTTCGCGTCGCCGCGCTGCTGCGCCGGTCGCGCGAGCGGCGCTCGCAGGGACGGCTGCGGGTGGGCGAGCTCGCGGTCGACCCCGTGGCGCGCGAGGTGCGGCTCCGCGGCGCGCGGGTGACGCTCTCGGCGAAGGAGTTCGCGCTGCTGCAGCAGCTGGCGTCCGAGCCGACACGCGTGTGGACGAAGGCGGAACTGCTGCGCGACGTCTGGGGCTTCCGGGCGCTCGGGGCGACTCGGACCTTGGACAGCCACGCCTGCCGCCTGCGTCAGAAGCTCTCCGTCCGCGGCGACCGCTTCGTGATCAACGTGTGGGGTGTCGGCTACCGACTCGTCGACGGCGAGGTCCCCGACGCCGCCGCGGCCGCGACCGCGGCCGAGCTGGGCGAGGCGTCATGAACCCGCGGCGCGGGGAGCGCCGGCGATGACGGCGGTCGTCGTGGCCGCCGCCGGCTGGATCGCGGCGCTCGGCGCGCTCGCGACCGTCGCAGCCCTGCGCGTCTCGACGGGGCGCCGGATGGCGCTCGTCGCCGAGGCTGCACACGAGCTGCGCGCGCCGCTGGGTGCCGCGATGCTCGCGCTCCACGGCGTCGTCGCGGACGCCGCGGGCGCTCGCCGGGTCGCGGCGGTCGAGCTCGAGCTGCGCCGCGCCGGGTTGGCGCTTGCCGATCTCGACGCCGCTCCGCGCGGGCGGCGCGCGCCTGAGTGCGCCGAGCCGCTCGAGCTGGGCGCGCTGCTGGTCGAGGCGATCGAAGGCTGGCGCCCGCTCGCCCGCGCGATGGCGTGCGAGCTCGTGTTCGACGAGGGCGGCCCGCGCCTGCTCGTGCAGGCGGACCGGCTGCGGCTGACGCAGGCGATCGGCAACCTCGTCCTCAACGCGCTCGAGCACGGCGCAGGCCCGGTACGCCTGCGCGCGCACGCGACGCGCACGCACGTCCGCGTCGAGGTGCGCGACCACGGTCCCGGCCTGCCGGCGCCGGTCGCGACGCTTGCGGGCGGCGCCCACGGCGGTCGCCGCGGCCACGGCCTGGCGATCGCGGCGCGGGTCGTCTCCCGCCACGGCGGCAGGCTGCTGACCGCGCCGGTGAGCTCCGGCGCGTGCGTGGTGATCGAGCTGCCGCGGGCGGATGCGTCGCCGCGCGCGCCGGTCGCCCGCACGGGGCGGCGCCCGCGTCGCCGCAAGGCTGTGCCGTGAACGTGCGTGGCCCGCTCGTCCCGCCGCCTGACGGTTGTGCCGCGAGCGGTGGCGCGGATGACCATGCGAGGCGGCTGGATCTCCGGTGAGCCGACGGCGGCGCGCGGTCGTGCTGCTCGGGCTCGCGCTCGTGCTCGGCGGTCTCGCGGCGTCGGATGTCGCGCGCCGGGAGGCTGCCTTGCGCGCGCAGGTCGGACCGGTCGTCGAGGTCGTCGTCGCTCGCGCCGATCTCGCCGCGGGTCGGGTCGTCGCCGCCGGCGATCTGGCGCTGCGTCGCGTCCCCGCTCGTTACGCGCCCGTCGGGGCAGCCACCCTGCCCGAGACACTGATCGGGCGGCGGCTCGCGGCGCCGGTCCCGCGCGGCGGCTACGTCGGCGGCGGCCAGCTCGCGACCGAGGCGCGAGGTCACCCGTCCGCCCGTTCGCAAGGGCGAGCGCGCGGCTGAGGTCGTCGGCCTCGGCGCGCCCGGTCTCGTGGTAGCGGGCGCGCGGGTCGACGTGCTCGTGACCCGCGACGGCGAGGACGGGGCCGCGCCGGCGACGGAGCTGGCGCTCGAGGATGTCGAGGTCCTGGCCGCCCGGCCCGCCGGCGCCGGGGCGCGCGACGACGGCGGCAAGCGCGTCGCCGCCACGCTCAGGGTCTCGATCCGCGACGCGGTCTACCTCGCGGCCGCCCAGTCGTTCGCCCGCGAGGTGCGGCTGCTGCCGCGCGCGGCGGGCGACCGGGAGCGGGCCGGCCGGCTGAGCATCGGCGCGGAGTTGAGGTGAGCTGCCGGCCGTTACCTTCAGGGACATGCCGTTCGCGGTCCGGGACCTGGAGCACCCGATCGTGCAGGCGCCGATGGGCGGCGGCGTCTCGACGCCGGCGCTCGCCGCGGCGGTCTCAGACGCGGGCGCGCTCGGCTTCCTGGCCGCGGGCTACAAGACGGTGGACGCTGTCCGCGCCGACGTCGAGGCGGTCCGCGCCGTCACCGACCGCCCGTTCGGCATCAACCTGTTCGCGCCGCCGCAGCCCGTGCCGGACGCGGCAGCGGTCGCGCGCTACGCGGCGGCGCTCGCCGAGCGCTACGGCGGCGAGACGGGCTCGGCGCGTCACGACGACGACGGCTGGGAGGAGAAGCTCGCGCTCGTCGCAGAGCTGCGCGTCCCGGTCGTCTCGTTCACGTTCGGCTACCCCGGCGCCGCCGAGCTGGAGCGGCTCCGCGCAGCGGACGTCGCGGTGTGGGCCACGGTGACCGCGCCGGACGAGGCGCGCGTGGCCGCGGCGGCCGGCGCCGATGCGCTCGTCGTCCAGGGCGTCGAGGCCGGCGGTCATCGAGCGACGTTCGACGATGCCGCGCCGGTCGAGCTCGGACTGCTGGCGGCGCTCCAGCTCGTCGCCGCGGTGACCGAGCTGCCGCTCGTCGCGACCGGCGGCCTCGCGACCGGGCGCGCGATCGCAGCGGTCCTCGTCGCGGGCGCCGCGGCGGCGCAACTGGGCACCGCATTCATGCTCGCGCCAGAGGCGACGACATCGCCCGCGCACCGCGCGGCGGTCAGCGGCGACGGCGAGACCGGCCTGACGCGCGCGTTCACCGGCCGGACGGCGCGCGGGATAGTCAACCGCTTCCAGCGCGAGCACAGCGACGGCGCGCCGCTCGGCTATCCCGACGTCCACCACGTCACCGCTCCGCTGCGCGCCGCCGCGCGTGCGCGCGGCGACGCCGACGGATTCCACCTCTGGGCCGGCCAGGCGCACGCGCTGGCCGAGCCGCTGCCCGCCGCCGAGCTGGTCCGCCGGCTGGCGGCGGAGGCGCGCGCCGCTATCGCCGCCGCTGGTAGTTGATCGCGATCGCCTCGATCTGCTTCTGCCCGTGCGAGCCGGTGTAGACCGGGCCGGCCGCGCTGACGAGCTCGCCGCTGCGTGGCAGCCGCCGCGGCCGCAGGTCGCGCCGCACGTCGACCACGCTGAGTCCCGGCGCGGTCACGTTCCCGCCGGTGAGCACGTAGTGGGCGTCGCCGTCGCCGTCGGGATCGACGGCCTCGACGTAGAGCACCCGGCCCGTGACCTCGGCGCAGTTGCCGGCGTCGCTGGCGCAATGGGCGCGGCGCACCGTGGGGCGCTTCGCGGCCCGATCCGGGCGCTCATCCTCCACGGCGGGTGGCTTCTCCGCCACGCCGGGACGCTGCTCGTCGGCGCCGCACCCGGCGAGCACCACGCCGCACGCGAGCATCGCCGGCCAACGCATCGCGATGATCTTGGCAGCGCTTGACCGTCTCGCTACGTGAGGCTCTACCTTCGGCCAGGATGCACGTGAGCGACGCACGACCGCTGCGCGTCGGCGAGGTGGCCGAGGCGACCGGGCTGACGGTCGGGAACGCGCACCGGGGGATCGCGGCGCGTCAGCGGAGACACACCGATCCGGACATGTCGTCGACGGCGCGGGGGCGAATCGTGTGCGGCACCCGCCTACCGTGGGCATGGATCCGTCCGACTCGTCGCAACCGCTCGACGCGCTGGCGGGCTCGCTGCGCGACCGGCTCGTGGAGGCCGCCGGCGAGGCCGCCGACGGCGACGACCCCGCGGGTCGGATCGGCGCGCTCGTCGAGCGTGAGGCCGGCGTGCTCGACGCCGCCACGCGCGCGGCGCTGGCCGCCCGCGTCGCCGAGCGGGCGGTCGGGCTCGGGCCGCTCGAGCCGCTGCTGCGCGATCCCGCCGTCGACGAGCTGCTCGTCTGCGGGACCGCGCCGGTCTGGGTGGAACGCGGCGGCCGGTTGGAGCAGACCGGCGTCCGGTTCGACAGCGACGCCGAGCTGCGCCATGTGATCGAGCGCGTCCTCGCGCCGCTGGGCCGCCGTGCCGACGAGGCCGAGCCGCTGTGCGATGCCCGGCTGCCCGACGGCTCGCGCGTGAACGTCGTGCTCCCGCCGCTCGCGCTGGACGGGCCGCTGTTGACGATCCGCCGCTTTCGCCCGCGCGGCTTCACGCCGGCGGACCTCGTCGCGCAAGGGACGCTCGCGCCGCCGCTGCTCGACTTCCTCGGCCGGGCGGTGGCCGCGCGCTGCACGCTGCTGATCTGCGGCGGAACGGGCTCCGGCAAGACGACGACGCTCGGTGCGCTCGCCGCGTTCGTGGACCGGGCCGAGCGCGTCGTGACGATCGAGGACGCCGCCGAGCTGCAGCTTGCGCTCCCGCACGTCGTGCGGTTGGAGTCCCGCCCGCCGAACCTCGAAGGTCGCGGCGAGGTGACCATCCGGCGGCTGGTACGCAACGCGCTGCGAATGCGGCCGGACCGGCTGATCGTGGGCGAAGTGCGCGGAGCCGAGGCTCTGGACCTCCTGGTCGCGCTGAGCGCCGGCCACGCCGGTTCCCTCTGCACGATCCACGCGGGCAGCGCGGCGGAGGCGCTGCGGCGGCTGGAGACGCTCGCGCTGATGGCGGACATCGGGCTCCCGGTCGTCGCGATCCGAGACCAGATCGCGGACGCGATCGACCTCGTCGTCCGGCAGGCGCGCGGTCCCGACGGCAAACGGCGGGTCGTCGAGGTCGCCGAGGTGGTGCGCGTGGCCGGCGGCCCGGCGGTGCGCGAGCTGTTCACGATGCGCGGCGGTCGCCCGTCGTGGCGCGCGCCGCTCGGCGATACGCTCGCGGGCCGGCTCGCCGCAGCAGCTGCGCCGGCGTCCCGTGCGCCGGCGCCTGCGGCCGCCGAGTCGGTCCCGCCGGTGCGCTCGTCCGGCGCGCCGGCCCCGCCGGTGCGCTCGTCCGGCGCGGCCGACGCGGCGGCCCCGGCAGCAGAATCGTCCGGCGCGCCCGTGGCCCCGATCGATGCCGCTCGCCCGCCGGGCTCCTCGCCGTGAGTCAGGCGGCGTGGCTGGCGGCCGGCGCGGCGGGCGCCGGCGTGGTGGGCGCGTGGGAGGCGCTTGCCGCGGTCGAGCGCACCCGGGTCGCCGCATCGGTGGCCCGGGTCGTCGAGCCGCTCGCGCGGGTCGAGCGCGAGGGCCGCGTCCCGACCGCGCCCGAGCGGCGTCGGTTGTGGGCCGTCGCAGCTGGAGCGCTGCTCGCGGCCGGGTGGCTGTTCGGAGGCGTCACGCTCGGCCTGCTCGCCGCGCTCGCCGGCCCCGCAGCCGTGGTGCTCGTCGTACGCGCTCGGCGGCGGCGCTGGCGCGAGGAGCTCCGCCGCGCTGCGCCTGCATGCGCGCGGACGATGGCCGATGCGCTGGGAGCGGGGCGCTCGATCCGCACCGCGATCGCCGACGCGGCCGCGAGCGCCGAGGGGGCTGCGGCGCACGAGCTGCGGACCGCGGCGCGCGCGCTCGAACTCGGCGAGCCGACCGACCTGGTGCTGATCCGGCTCCGGCTCCGCGCGCGGTCGCACGCCTGGAACACGCTGACCGCCGCGGTGCTGCTGCAGCGCGACGCGGGCGGCGACCTCGCCCGGCTCCTGCGCGAGCTCGCGGCCTCGGGCGAGGCGGCGGACCGCGCGGAACGCGACGCCCGTGCGGCAACCGCGCAGGCGCGCTTCACGGCCTGGCTCGTGCTCGGCCTGCCGCTCGCGTCCGCGGTCGCGGCCGAGCTGGCCGCGCCGGGCTTCGCCGCGTCGCTGCTCGCCAACCCGCTGTCGGCCTGGCTCGCGGCGCTGGCGGTCGTCCTGCAGCTCATGGCGCTGCTCTGCATCAGCCGGCTGGCGAGGGCGACGGGATGAGGGGCGCCACGGCACGGCGGCGACCGCGAGTGGTCATGACGCGGGCGGCAGCGGGTGCGCCGAGACGCGCGAGGCCGGCGTCATGACGCGCGCGGAGGTGCTCGCCGCGGTCGCCGGTGTGTTGGCCGCGGGCGGCATCGTCGAGCTCGCGGCATCGCGGCGTGGCGGGCGGCGGCGCTCGGAGGCTCTGGCTCGTGCTTCCGCGGTGCTGGCACGGCGGGTCGGCGCAGCGCGCGGCGCGGGCGGCGGCGGGCTCGCCGCGCGCGTGGAGTCCGCCGGGCTCCGCGTCGGCGCGGGCGAGGTCATGCTCGCCAAGCTCGCCGCGGCGCCGGCCGCCGCGCTCGCCGTGGTCACGCTCGCGCCGCCCGAACTCGACCGGCTCGGCCTCACGCTGCTCGTCGCGGCTCCCGTCGCCGGCTTCTTCGCCCCCGACATGTGGCTGCGCCGGCGCGCGACCGGCCGCGCGCGGGCGATCGAGAACGAACAGGCCGACGTGCTCGACCTGCTGCGCGTCGCGGTCGGCGCCGGGCTGACCCCATGGCGCGCGCTTGGCGAGGTCGGACGCCGCCATCCCGGGCTGCTCGCGCAGGAGCTCGGCGCAGCGGCGCGCCGCGTCCGGCTCGGCGTGCCCGCCGATGCCGCGCTCGCGCGCCTCGAGCGCCGCTGCCCGGCCGCCGGCACTCACGCGCTGACGGCGGCGCTGCGCCGTGCCGACCGCCTCGGCGCGCCGCCGGCCCGGGCGCTCGCGGCGCTCGCCGACGAGGCGCGCGCCCGTCAGGCCAGGCGCGCCGCGGAGCACGCCGCGCGCGCCGCGCCGAAGATCCAGCTCGTCGTCGCGCTGCTGCTCGTGCCCTCGGTGCTGCTGATGGTCGCCGCGGCGCTTGTCCCCGCGCTCACGGGCGCGTCGCTGTGACGCGCCTACTTCAACGTGACCGCGAAGCGGGACTTCGCCTTGTCGCCGTCGACCGAGCCGCCGGACGTGATCGCGCCGAGCGTCTCGAGATACGGCTTCGCCTTGTCCCAGTCTGCGTCGGTCTCGCCGATCGCGTCGACCAGCGCGATCACCGCCGGCATCGAGAGCACGAGCGACGGCTCGCTGTCGCCGAGCGCGCCCTTCGCATCGCCGTAGAGCTCCGAATCGCCCAGCCGGGTTGTCGGCGCGAGCGCCGCCTTCGCCGCCTCCTCGCCATACGCCGCCACGACCCGGCCGCTGCCGCGCGCAAGCACGATCGGCTTGTCGGCGTCCGGCGTCGTGAACGAGAACGCAGACTCCGCGCCCTCGATCTGAACCGGCTGCTGCCTGGTGCCCTGCTCCTTGGCGATCAGCCCGATGAACTTTCCGAACGCTTCCGTCGCCCTGCCGTCGTCCGTCGCCTCGATCACGAGCGCGCCGTCGAGCTCGGGCTCGCTCGCGCCGCGCACGAACACGCCGACGTCGCCGATCCACGAGAACACGTCCTGCTCCAGGTCGAGCCCGGTCGCCTGCTTGAGCTGCGCCGAGGCGGCCGCTCCGCCGAGGGCGCCGGCGAACGACGTGAAGAGCGTCTTCGTCGCCTCACCGGCCTTCGGCACCGCCAACGCGCCCCAGGCCTCGCCCGGCAGGTCACCCAGCAGCTCGCTTCCGCCGCCGCCGAGCAGCGCGGTGACCGTCCGCAGCGGGCCCTCGGGCAGCCCGGTCGTGACCGTGTCGATCGCGATGCTGTCGCCGTCGGCCTGCAGCGAGCCGGCGGTCGGGCCGATCTTGTCGAACGGGAAGATCGACTTGAACTGCTCGAGCTGCGCCGCCGACGCGGGATCCTGGGCGAGCGCCGCATCCATCAGCAGCTTGGTGTCGAGGTAGAAGTTGCCGAGACGGTTTTCTTCGAGGTCGTCGAGCGTGTCCTGGTAGCGATCGGAGTCCGCGAGCGTGTCGCCCTCGCCTGCCAGCTCGGCCGTCTGCTTGAACGCGGCCTCGGTGCCCATCACGGCGAAGTCGTCGATGATCCCGGCGGCGACGCCGTCGGCGTTGACCTCGTAGTCCACGCCCTCGTGCGAGCGTTTCGTGTACGCGGACGCCTCCTGCTCCTTCAGGCGCTCGATCGCCGCCCGGGCCTTCTCGACGTCCGTCGTCTGCACGATCGCGGCGACCTTCGGCGTGTCGGCCGACAGGTCGGCGGCCCAGATCCCGGCCTCCTCACCTACCCACGGCGCGAAGTCCTTCTCCCACGTCAACCCACCGCTCTCCTCGGCGAGCTGCTCGTTCACCAGTTCGCGCAGCTTGCCGGCCGGATCGTCGGTGCGCATGATCTTGCCGATCGCGGCGAGCGCGTCGTCGCGCCGGTCGCCCTCCGGGCGTAGCGCGACCTGCGCGTAGACCGGCGCGTTGGCCGGCACCAGCGCGGCGGGCTCTCCCTCACCGACCGGACGCTGAGGAGCCGCACGCGGCGGCCGTGAGCGCCGTCACGGCGCAGGTGATCAGGAGCGCGGCGGCGCGGAGCATGCGAGCGAATCCCTTCGAAGTCCCTGTCCGAACCCCTTCCACATCGACCGGCGGAAGGGCCCGCCAAGCCTAGGGCGACCCCCAGATGGACGCAAGGTGCGCTGCAGGACGGGCGCCTGCACGGAAACGTGCGCGGGGTGCGCGTTCCGTGTCGCGTCCTCCCACCGTGAAACCCGCTGGAAATCGCTCGGTTCTGGTCGGATATCCGTCCAGAGCTCAAGTGATGTGGGGCAGATGACGACAAATGTGTTGCAAGGTGGGATGAAGTGGGGTAGAACACCCCGTGCACAGCCGGACCGGGGTGGCGGGGCTCCTCCCACTCCGCCACCTCGGTTCGACTTCATCCCGCCCATACCTCACAGACTGGCCATGGGCCTTGGCATTCCACGGAACGTTCGATCACACCCTCGACGCGAAGAACCGGCTCACGGTGCCGTCGAAGTTCCGTTCGGCGCTCGCGGGCAAGGTCTTCCTCGTCAAGGGAGCGGACCGCTGCCTGAGCGTGTATCCGGAGGACACGTACGCCGCGATGACGAGCGCCGCGCTGTCCGGGTTGAACCCGCTCTCGGCACAGGCGCGCGAGCTGTCGCGCTTCTTCTATGCCAACGCGATGGAGGTCGAGCTCGACGGCGCCGGCCGCATCATGCTGCCCGCACGCTTCATGGAGGCCGCCGGGATCGCCTCGCGCGATGTGGTCGTGGCGGGCGCCGGACCTTGCCTGGAACTGTGGGATCGCGCCACCTGGGAGTCCTACGACGCCGACCTCGCGCAGCGCGCGCCTGACCTCACCGCATCACTTGGCCATCCTGGTTGACATGCCCAAGACCCACGTCCCGGTCCTCGCCGGCGAGCTGATCGAAGCGCTTGATCCGCAGCCGGGCCAGGTCGCGGTCGACTGCACGCTCGGTGCAGCCGGCCATGCGCGGCTGGTCGCGGACCGGCTCGGGCCTGCCGGATTGCTGATCGGTATCGACCGCGACCCGCTCGCCGAGGCGGCATTCGCCGAGCTCGCGGCCGACGTGCCGTGCCGCACGCGCTTCGTGCGCGCCGACTTCGTCGCCGGCCTCCAGGCGTTGCTGGAGGAGGGCCTGAACGCCGACATTGCGTACCTCGACCTGGGCATGTCCTCGATGCAGGTCGACACGCGCGAGCGCGGCTTCTCCTACGCGTACGACGCGCCGCTCGACATGCGGATGGATCCCGCGCAGGCGGTCACCGCCGCCGAGATCGTCAACACGTGGGAGCCGCGGCGCCTCGGCCGGCTGCTGCGCGACTACGGCGAGGAGCGCTACGCAGACCGGATCGCGAAGGAGATCGCCCGCCGCCGGCGCGGTGGCGAGATCACGACCACGTTCGAGCTGGTGGACGCGATCACGGCCGCGATCCCCGCGCCGGCGCGCTTCGCCGGCGGCCACCCGGCCAAGCGCACGTTCCAGGCGATCCGGATCGCGGTCAACGACGAGCTGAACCAGCTCGACGAGGCGCTCCCGCTTGCCTGGGATCTGCTGCGCGTCGGCGGCCGGCTCGCCGCGATCTCGTTCCACTCGCTCGAGGACCGCCGCGTGAAGCGGTTCCTGGCGGACCGCACGCGCGGCTGCATCTGCCCGCCCGACCTGCCCGTCTGTGGCTGCGGCCGGACGCCCCAGGGCGAGCTCGTGTTCCGGCGCTCCGTGGCGCCGACGCCGGGCGAGATCGCCGACAACCCGCGCTCGAAGTCCGCCCGCCTGCGGGCGGCTCGCAAGCTGCTCGAAGAGGAGGTGCGCGCATGACGCCTGCACCGGCACGCTCGCATCGCCGGGCGGCAGCCCGCACCGCCCCGCGCGGGCCGCGGCGCGTGTCCGGCCCGGTGCGGCGGGTCGCGCCCGCGGGAGCGAGCCTCCCGCGTCGCGGCTCGACCGGCATCTTCGCTCGCGTTCGTGCGCTGCCCGACCACCGAGTCGTCGACCGCCTCCTACGCAGCCGGCTGTGGATCTGGGCGCTCGGCGCGCTGCTCGGCGGAATCGTCGCCATGCAGGTCTCGCTGCTCAAGCTCAACTCCGGGATCTCGCGCGCCGTGGAGACGACGACGACGCTGGAGCGCCAGAACGCTGAGCTCGAGATGTCGATTGCGCGGTTGTCGGCGCCCGACCGGATCGGCGACGGCGCGCAGGCGCTCGGGATGGTGCTGCCCGCCGCCGGCCAGGTCGGCTACCTGACGCCCGGGCCGCTCGACGCCGAGCGCGCGGTGCGCCGGATGGAGGCGCCGTCCGAGGCGGCCGCGGCGCTGCTCGCCAACGGCGGCATCGTGCCGGGCTCGCTGGTGGCGCCGGTCGCCCCGACGACCATCGTGCCGGCCGACGCGGCGACAGCGACGGTCCCGACGACGACGACGACTACCGAACCGGCCGCGGCCGAGCCGCCGCCGGTCACAACGCCCGCACCCGCCGTGCAGGAGACCCCGCCCGCCACGACCGAAGTCTCGCCAGCGGGCGGGGCGGTCGCCGGACAGGGGTAGCGGTGGGGCTGATCGAGCGGCGCATCGGGCTGCTGTTCGCGGTCTTCCTCGCCATGCTCGTGCTCGCCGGCGCACGCGCCGGGTGGCTCGGCGTCGTGCGTGCCGACTCGTTGCGGAGCGCCGCCGCCACCCAGCAGAAGCAGCAGATCGTCGTGCCGGCGCGGCGCGGCACGATCACAGATGTCAACGGGACCGAGCTGGCTGTGTCCCAGCCGGCACAGACGATCGCCGCCACTCCGTACCTGATCAAGGACCCGGTCGCGGTCGCCGCCAAGCTGTCGCGCATCCTCGGTAAGCCGCAGGACGAGCTGCTCGAGCGGCTCGCCCGGCGCGACACCGGCTTCGTCTACCTCGCCCGCCGCGTACCCACGCGAAGGGCCGTCCGCGCACAGAAGCTCGAGATCGAAGGGCTGGAGTTCATCCCCGAGTTCAGCCGCGAGTACCCGCGCGACTGGATGGCGTCGCAGCTGCTCGGCAACGTCGGCACCGAGGGCCACGGGCTCGCCGGGCTGGAGTACCGCTACGACGCCCAGCTGCGCGGGAGCGACGGCGAGCGCCGGCTGGTGCGGGACGCGCTCGGGGACACGATCGAGCTGCGCGAGGACCAGCGCACGCTGCCCGGCGAGCGCGTCCGGCTGACGCTCGACGCGAACATCCAGGACCACACCGAGCAGGTGCTCGCCGGGGTCGGCGAGGCGTGGCGGCCGCGGGCTGCGACCGCGGTCGTGATGGACCCGCGCGACGGCGCGATCATCGCGCTGGCCAACTGGCCGCGCGTCAACGCCAACCGGCTCCAGGACGCGCCCGGCTTCGCGCGGACGAACCGCGCCTCCGGCGCGACGTACGAGCCCGGCTCGACGTTCAAGGCGTTCACCGTCGCCAGTGCGCTGGAGGACGGAGAGGTGACCCCGTCGACCGAGTTCAGCCTCCCGCCGATCCTCCAGGTCGCCGACCGCCAGATCAGCGACGCGCATGACCGCGGGTGGGAGACGCGCACGGTCGCGGGCATCCTCGCCGAGTCGTCGAACGTCGGCGCCGCGCTGATCGGCCGCACGCTCGGTGCCCGCCGCTTCGACCAGTGGGTGCGGCGCTTCGGCTTCGGCAAGCCGACCGGGGTCGACATGCCGGGAGAGGAGTCGGGCATCCTGCTCGACTACGCCGACTACTCCGGCGCGACGGCCGCGAACATGGCGATGGGCCAGGGCCTCGCGGTCACTCCGATGCAGATGGCCGCCGGCTACGCGGCGATCGCCAACGGCGGCACCCTGCGCCCGCCGCACATCGTCGACGCGGTCGGCGGCCGCAAGCAGCCGATCCCCAAGGGCCGGCGGGTGATCTCCGAGGAGACCTCCGCGCAGGTGCGCGAGATGCTCGAGGGAGTACTCGGCCCGGGCGGTACGGCGACCGGCGCCGGAATCGAGGGCTATCAGCTCGCCGGCAAGACCGGCACCGCGGAGAAGCCCGACGAGAACGGCGGCTACTCGAAGACGAAGTTCGTCGCGTCGTTCGTCGGCTTCGCGCCAGCCAAGCGCCCGCAGTTGCTGGTCGCGGTGATGGTCGACGAGCCGCAGGGCGACATCTACGGCGGCACGGTCGCCGGCCCGGCGTTCAAGGACATCACGAACTACGCGCTGACGAACCTCCGGATCGCCCCTTAGGGCCTCTGATCCGGCCCCACAGCCAGGCCAGCAGCGCGGCTCCCAGCGCGAGCAGCGTCATCGAGACCACCAGCGCGATCCACGGATGCGTGACGATCAGCGCGACGACGCCGCCGACGAGCACGTCCTCGGTGAGGCTCGCCGTCGCGGTCGTGACCGGGTCGGGCGAGATGTTGACCACGACTCGCAGCCCGGCCTTGACCGCGTGGCTGGCGAGCGCGGTCGTGCCGGAGCCGACCGCGGCGAGCGCCTCCTCGAGCCCCTCGGCGTCGCCGGCGAGCAGCACGCCGAGCACGGCTGCGATGGTCGGCCGGATCGCGGTGTGGATCGAGTCCCACAGGTGGTCGACGTAGGGGATCTTGTCGGTGACGAACTCGACCGCGTAGAGCACGCCGGCGGCGATCATCACGCCGGGGCTCTCGAGCCCGTCCGGCACGTCGCCGAGCCCCAGTCGCCCGAAGATGCCGAGCAGCAGCACGGTCGCGTAGGCGTTGACGCCGGCGGCCCAGCCGCTGGAGATGACCAACGGGAGCGCGTCCACCCATGTATCGTCGCCGAAGGCGAGTCGCGAGGTACGAGCGGACTCGCCTGGCAGGGCGTGTAACGTCGCCGAAGGCGAGTCGCGAGGAACGAGCGGACTCGCCTGGCAGGCGAAAACTGAATCCCGTGCGTCGAACCCACTCAGGCACTCACGACGTCTTCAATCAGCCGCCGCCGTTCGAGGACGTGAACTACTTCGATGCGGACCTGGTGCTGCGCGAGGGGCTCGAGCGCGAGGGCGCGGCGTGGGCGATCGACCGCGTGCGCGACACCGGCGCGGTCGCCGGGTCTGCCGAGGCGCAGGCGCACGGCCGCCGCGCCGAGCGCAACGAGCCGCGGCTGCAGACGCACGACCGCTACGGGCACCGCATCGACCGCGTCGAGTACGACCCGAGCTGGCACTGGCTGCTGCGCGGTGCGGTCGAGCGCGAGATCCACGCGCTGCCCTGGCGCGAGCCGCGCCCCGGCGCGCACGTGGCGCGTGCGGCGCTCGAGTTGCTGTGGACGCAGGCGAACGCCGGCGTGATGTGCCCGGTCTCGATGACCTACTCGGCGATCCCGGCGCTTCGGGTCGACCCCCAGCTCGCCGCCGAGTGGGAGCCGCGGCTGACGCTGCCCGACTACGAGCGCGGCGCGCTGTGCGGGATGGCGATGACCGAGAAGCAGGGCGGCTCGGACGTGCGCGCGGGCACGACGCGCGCCGAGCCGGCCGGCGACGGCGCGTACGAGCTGACCGGCCACAAGTGGTTCTGCTCGCACCCGATGTGCGACGTGTTCCTCGTGCTCGCGCAGGCGCCCGGCGGCCTGTCGTGTTTCCTGGTGGAGCGCGGCCCTGGGTTCGAGATCCAGCGGCTGAAGGACAAGCTCGGCACGCGCTCGCTCGCTTCGTCGGAGGTCGAGTTCCGCGGCGCGCCGGCGCGAATGCTCGGCGACGAGGGCCGCGGCGTGGCGACGATCATCGAGATGGTCACGCACACGCGGCTGGACTGCATCGTCGGTAGCGCGACGTCGATGCGGCGCGGCGTCGCCGAGGCGGTCCACCACGCCCGCCACCGCAGCGCGTTCGGAGCGCGCCTGGTCGAGCAGCCGCTGATGGTCAACGTGCTCGCGGACCTCGCGGTCGAGTCCGAGGCGGCGACGGCGTCGGCGCTACGGCTCGCGCGTTCGTACGACGAGGACGACAAACCGCTGCGGCGCTTCGGCACGGCGGTCATGAAGTACTGGATCTGCAAGCGGGCGACCCCGCATGCGGCGGAGGCGCTCGAGTGCCTCGGCGGCAACGGCTTTGTGGAAGAGTCGCCGATGCCGCAGCTGTTGCGCGACTCGCCACTGAACGGCATCTGGGAGGGCTCGGGCAACGTGATCTCGCTCGACGTGCTGCGCGCGCTCGTGCGCGAGCCCGAGGGGTTGCCGGCCTTCCTGGACGAGTGCGAGCGCGGGCGCGGCGCCGATGCGCGGCTCGACGCCCATCTCGACGCGCTGCCCGCCTCACTCGGCGAGCTCGCCGGGGACGACGCGCAATGGCTCGCGCGCCGGGCGGTCGAGGACCTCGCGCTGGCGTTCCAGGGCTCGCTGCTCGTACGCCACGCTCCCGCCGCGGTGGCTGACGCGTTCTGCGCCGGCCGACTCGGCGAGGCGCGCGGACGGGCGTTCGGGACGCTGCCGCGCGGGATCGACGGCGCGGCGATCGTGGAGCGCGCGCTGGCGGCCTGAACCGGCCGGGGCCGGCGCTAGGGTGTCGTCGCGCATGACGTTGCGCGACCTGCTCGGCGACGGGCCCGACGTGGACGTCGACGCCCTCGCCTATGACAACCGGGCGGTGAAACCCGGCACGCTGTTCTTCTGCGTGCCCGGCTTCACCCGCGACGGGCACGACTTCGCCCCCGACGCCGTGGCGCGCGGCGCGACCGCGCTCGTCGTGCAGCGCCCGCTCGGGCTCGGTGTCCCTGAGGTGATCGTCGATGACGTGCGCGCGGCGATGGCCCGCGCCGCGGCCCGCCTGAACGGCGACCCGACGGCCGTACTGCCCGTGGTGGGCATCACCGGCACGAGCGGGAAGACGACCACAACGTACGTCGTCCGCCACCTGTTCGAGGCCGCGGGCCGGCCGTGTGGGCTGCTCGGCGGTGTGACGTCGATCGTCGGCGGCGAGGAGCGGCCCGCGGTGCGCACCACGCCGGAGGCGATCGACCTGCAGGCGACGTTCAAGGCGATGCTCGACGCGGGCGACCGCGCGTGCGCGATGGAGGTCTCGTCGCACGCGCTTGAACTGCGCCGGGTCGACGGAATCCACTTCGCGGCCGCCGCGTTCACGAACCTGAGCCAGGACCACCTGGATTTCCATCCCGACATGGAGGCGTACTTCGCCGCCAAGGAGCGCCTGTTCGACGAGTTCGACGTCGGGCGGTCGATCGTGGTCCTCGACGACGCGTGGGGCCGGCGGCTGGCCGGCCGGCTTGACGGCCCGGTCACGGTGTCGATCGAACGGCCCGCCGACTGGCAGGCCCTCGATCTCCGCGCCGAGCTCGGGGGAAGCGCTTTCACGGTCCGCTCGCCCGCCGGCGAGGCAGCCGTCGAGCTGCCGCTGCGCGGTCGCTTCAACGCGGCGAACGCGCTGGTCGCGCTCGCGGCGGGCGATGCGCTCGGGCTCGAGCTGGAGCAGATGGCCGCTGCGCTGCGGACCGTGACGCCGGTGCCGGGCCGCGTGCAGGCGGTCGACGTGGGCCAGGACTTCGCCGTGCTCGTCGACTACTCCCACAAGCCCGGGGCGCTCGAGAAGGTGCTCGCTTCCGCGCGTGAGCTCGCGACGGGCCGCGTGCTCGTCGTGTTCGGCGCGGGCGGCGACCGCGACCGGGCGAAGCGACCGCTGATGGGCGCGGTCGCCGCGCGGCTGGCGGACGTCGCGATCGTCACGTCCGACAACCCGCGGTCCGAGCCGCCGGAGGCGATCATCGACGAGATCCTCGCCGGGATCCCGGCCGGCGCGTTTCACGTGAAACGCATGGTCGACCGGCGCGAAGCGATAGCGCAGGCGATCGAGCTGGCGGGGCCGGGCGATGTCGTCGTGATCGCCGGCAAGGGGCACGAGCAGGGGCAGGAGTTCGAGGGCGGGCGCAAGGAGCCGTTCGACGACGTCGAGGTCGCGCGCGACGCGCTGCTGGCGGTGCGTCGGTGACGGGCTGGGACGCGGCGCGGATCGCCCGGGCGGCGGGCGCAACGCTGGTGCGCGGCGCGGGCGAGGGCGCGGTGCCCGGCGCGGGTGAGGGCGCGGTGCCCGGCGGGAGCGAGGGCCGGGTGCGGCGCGGGCGCGAGGGCCCGTCACGCGTCGTGGTCGACTCCCGCGCGCTCGAGCCCGGGGACCTCTTCGTCGCGCTTCCGGGCGAGCGTGTCGACGGCGGGCGCTTCGCCGCGGACGCGCTGCGCGCCGGGGCTTGGGGCGTGCTCGCCGCGCCGGCGTGGGCGCGCGACGCCGCCGGCGCGAACGGCGGCGCGGTGCTCGCCGCCGAGCGTCCGGTCGCCGCGCTCGGCGCGCTCGCGCGGGCCTGGCGCCGCGAGCTCGGCGCCGACGTGATCGCGGTCACGGGCTCGGTCGGCAAGACGTCGACCAAGGACCTGATCGCCGCGCTGATCGCTCCGCACAGGGCGGTCGCATCCAGCCGCGAGAACTTCAACACGGAGATCGGCCTGCCGCTCGAGCTGCTCGCCGCGCCGCCGGGTACCGAGGTGCTCGTGCTCGAGCTCGCCATGCGCGGCTTCGGACAGATCGCCGAGCTGACCGCGATCTGCGAGCCCGACGTCGGCGTGATCACGAACGTCGGGCCGGTCCATCTTGAGCAGCTGGGGTCGCTCGAGGGGGTCGCGGGGGCAAAGGCCGAGCTGTTGGTGGGCATGCGCGACGGCGCGGTGGCGGTGATCCCCGCCGACGAGCCATTGCTCGAGCCCTACCTGCGCGAGCAGCTGGAGGTCGTGACGTTCGGACCGGGCGGGGACGTCGACTACGCCGGTGTGTCGCCGGGCGATCTGGGGCCGCAGCGCCATATCGTGCGGGCCGGGAAGGACGAGTTCGCGCTCGAGTTGCCGTTCGACTCCGCACACAACCTGCGCAACACGCTCGCAGCCGTCGCCGCGGCGCGCGCGGTCGGCGTCCGCCCGGAGGGGCGCGTCGACGTGCGCTTCGGCGCCATGCGCGGGGAGCGGCTGGCGCTGCCCGGCGGCGGGACGGTCATCAACGACTGCTACAACGCCAACCCGCTGTCGATGCGCGCCGCACTGGATGACCTCGCCGTGCAGGACCCCGCCGGCCGGCGCGTCGCCGTGCTCGGCGACATGCTCGAGCTCGGGCCCGACGAGCGACGCCGTCACGAGGAGATCGGGGCGTACGCGGCAGCGTCCGGTGTCGAGCTGCTGATCGCGGTCGGCCCGCGCTCGGCGGCGATGCTCGGCACGTACGACGGCGAGGCGCACTCGGTCCCGGACGCGGCGGCGGCCGCGGCGCTGGCGACCGAGCTCGTCGCTCCTGGCGACATCGTGCTGGTGAAGGCCTCGCGCGGCGTCGGGCTCGAGCTGGTCTCCGAGGCGCTCGGGGCCGGCTGATGGGCGAGGTCCTCATCGGCGGAACCGCCTCGCTGCTCATCTGCATCTTCCTCTCGCCCCAGTTCATCGAGTTCCTGCGCGAGCGCGAGTTCGGCCAGCAGATCCGCGAGGAAGGGCCGCAGGAGCACCACGCCAAGGCGGGCACGCCGACGATGGGCGGGATCATCATCTTCACCGCGATCGCGGTGCCGTTCCTGCTCCTGACCGAGCTCGACGCCCGCTCGGTCGGCGTGATCGGCGTGGCGCTGGCGTGCGCCGCGCTCGGCTTCGCCGACGACTACATGAAGCTCGTCAAGAAACGCTCGCTGGGGTTGCGCGGGCGGTGGAAGCTGATCATCACGCTGGGGATCTCGGTCGGCCTGTGGCTCGTGGCGACGCGCTGGGCCGATCTGCCCGACACCCTCAACCTGCGCGTGATCGACGCGACGATCGATCTCGGCTACTTCTATCCGATCCTGATCTACCTGGTGCTGGCGGGCACGACGTCGGCGGTCAACCTGACCGACGGGCTTGACGGCCTCGCGGCCGGCTGCTCGGCGATCGTGCTGCTCGCGTACATCGGGATCACCTTCACGACGCGCCAGACCGACCTCGCGCTCGTCGCCGCCTGCCTTGTCGGCGCGTGCGTGGGCTTCCTGTGGTTCAACTCGTTCCCCGCGTCGATCTTCATGGGCGACACGGGCTCGCTCGGGCTCGGCGGAGCGATCGCGGCGCTCGCGGTGATGACGAAGACCGAGGTGCTGCTGATCGTGATGGGCGGGATCTTCGTGATCGAGGCGCTGTCGGTCCTGATCCAGGTCTTCTCGTTCCAGGTCTTTCGCAAGCGCGTCTTCCTGATGGCGCCCATCCACCACCACTTCGAGCTGCTGGCATGGTCGGAGACGAAGATCATCCTGCGCTTCTGGATCGTCGCGGCCGTCTGCAGCGCGATCGGCTTCACCCTGTACCAGCAGTCGGTCACTTAGCCACGACACTGCACCAACTGCGCGCCGATTCCGCGCAATCCGGCGGAATCGCATGCTTCGCGCCGTACGGTCGGCCCATGAGCACCATCGAAACCGATCAACTGCACGAAGTGCTCGCCACGATCCCGCCCGGGACGTGGATGAGCTACGGCGACGTCGCCCACGCCTGCGGAGGCACGGACCGCCACGCCCGCACGCTCAACCAGCGCTTCCTGCGCGAGGAGTCGCCGGGCGCCCACCGCGTCCTGAAGTCCGACGGCACCGTCGGCGCGACCGCGCTGGGCGACCCGGCCGAGGTCCGCCGGCGGCTCGAGGCCGAGGGGCTCGAGTTCGACGGCGGCCGCGCCGACCCGAGCCGCCGCTTACGGCCGGACGACCTGGGCTGACAACCGGGGTGCCGCCGCCGCGGGGCCGCGCGCCCGTCGCCATGGACCATGTCGCGTTCCCGCTCGTCGTGCGAGCGGCGCCGCGCGGCGACGAACGCGCCCGCGCAGACGAACGCGACAACCGTGCCGGCCCGGGCGATCACGATCGTCTCGCAGGGCGCGCCGTCGTGGCAGCTCGGCGGGCGGAGCCGCGACCGGCTCGGCGGGCGTCGCCTGCGCCGGCCACGTGCGCTGACCGGGAAGCGCGGAGCTCGGGGCGTAGCTGCTCGAGCGTTTGTGGGTGCTGCGCTGACGCCGGGCCCGCTTGAATGGGCGGCCCGATGCGCCCGCCGCTGCCACCCGGACCGTTCCTGATCGTCGGACTCGCCCGTTCCGGGCGCGCGGCCGCACTCGCCCTACGGGCACGCGGGGAGGATGTGACGGGGTGCGACGGCGGGCCGGTCGATGCGGCCGCGGTCGGGGAGCTGGAGCGCGTCGGCGTCGCCGTGTACGAGTCGACCGACGGCGTCGACCTGCTCGACGGCGTGCGGACGCTGGTGAAGAGCCCGGGCGTGCCGCAGGACGCGCCGGTGGTGCGCGCCGCGCGCAGGCGCGGGTTGCTCGTGCTGGGCGAGCTCGAGCTCGGCTGGCGGCTGCTGCCGAACGAGCTGATCGCGATCACGGGGTCGAACGGCAAAACGACGACGACGGAGCTGGTCGGGCAGATCCATCGCGAGGCGGGCGTTCCGGTTGCGGTTGCGGGCAACGTCGGAACGGCGCTGACGACGCTCGCCGGAACGCTCGATCCCGCAGCGGTCGTCGTGTGCGAGGCGTCCTCGTTCCAGCTCGAGGACACCGTCGCGTTCGCTCCGGACGCCGCTGTGCTGCTCAACCTCGCGCCGGACCACCTCGACCGGCACGGAACGTTCGAGGCTTACCGCGACGCGAAGCTGCGCGTCTTCGCCCACCAGGTCGAGGGCGCGATCGCGGTCGTGCCCGTCGGGTTCGATGTCGGCGGCCGTGCGACGAGGGTCGCGTTCGCGTCGCCGATGGCCGCGCCGGGGGGCGGGGCCGCGCCGGGGGGCGGGGCCGCGCCGGGGGGCGGGGCCGGGCCGGGGGGCAAGGCCGCGCCGGGGGCCGAGGCCGCGCCGGCGGGCGAGGCCGCGCCGGCGGGCGAGGGCGCCGCCGACATGCGCGTCGCGGGCGGCAGCCTGATCTGGCGCGGCGAGCCGGTCATCGCCATCGAGGAGATCCGCCTGCGCGGTGCGCACAACCTCGAGAACGCGATGGCCGCGGCCGCAGTCACGCTCGCCCGCGGCGTCGAGCCGACGGCGGTGCGTGCCGCGCTGAGAGCGTTCGCGGGCGTCGAGCACCGGCTCGAGGAGGTGGGCCGCGTCGAAGGCGTGCTGTACGTCGACGACTCCAAGGCGACCAACGTCGCGTCGGCGCTCGTCGGCATCCGGTCCTTCCCCGGCGGCGTCCACGCGATCCTCGGTGGCCGCGGCAAGCATGAGGACTACACCCCGCTGGCCGCGGCGCTCAAAGAGCGCGGCCGGGCCGCGTACCTGATCGGCGAGGAGTCCGGGCGGCTCGCGGCGGCGCTCCAACCTGCCGGCATTCCGGTCCACGACTGCGGGGAGCTGGAGCGCGCGGTGTCGGCGGCGCGCGCGGCGGCGATCGCCGGCGACGTGGTGCTGCTCTCGCCGGCCTGCGCCTCCTACGACCAGTTCCGCTCGTTCGGCGAGCGCGGCGACCGCTTCAAGGCGCTCGTGCGCGGCTGAACGGCTCGTCCGCGCTCCGCGGCGACCGCTTCACGGCTCGTCACCGGCTCGATGCGGCCCGTGCGGCTGGAGGCGTCCGGTGCATGCTGTCGAATCGTGGTCTGATGGCCAAGTCCAGGCAGCAGCCGCTCGAGCACCGGATGCTCCTCACGGCGACGTTCTGCCTGCTGGCCGGCGGCGCCGTGATGGTCTACTCCGCCTCGTCCGCGCGCACGCTGCTCGAGGGACACGGCGACGGCACCGCGTACCTCGTCAAGTACCTCATGTACGGCGCGGTGGGGCTCGTCCTGATGCAGCTGCTCGCCCGCCACGGACTCGAGCACGTGCGCCGCCTCACGCCGATGCTGCTACTCGCGTCGTTCGTCCTGCTCGTGCTGGTCCTGATCCCCGGCTTCGGGGTCACTGTCAACGGCGCGCGGCGCTGGCTCGGCGCCGGGCCTGTGCAGTTCCAGCCCGCCGAGCTGATGAAGCTCGCGCTGGTGCTGCACGCGGCGGCCATGCTGTCCGCGAAGCCGAAGCTCTCGCCGAACCTCCGTCGCGTCAGCGGGCCGATCTTCCTCCCCGCGGGCTGCGCGGTGCTGCTGATCGTCGCCCAGCCCGACCTCGGCACGGCGCTCGTGATCGGCTTCACGCTCGCCGCGATGCTCGTCGCCGCCGGGCTGCCGCTGCGCCAGCTCGGGTTGATCGCCGGCGGCGTGTCGCTGCTGATCATCCTGTTCGCCCTGCTCGAGCCCTACCGCCGGGCGCGGCTGACAGCGTTCCTGAATCCCTGGGACCACGCCGGCACGATCGGCTTCCAGTCGGTCCAGGGTCAGATCGCGATCGGCTCGGGAGGGTTGTTCGGCGTCGGCCCGGGACAGTCCGTGCAGAAGATCTTCTACCTGCCGGAAGCCCACACCGACTTCATCCTCGCGGTCATCGGGGAGGAGCTCGGGCTCGCTGGTATCTGCGCGCTGCTCGCCCTCTACGGCATGATCGGGTACGCCGGGTTGCGCACCGCGAAGGCCGCGAAGGGCGCCTACGCGAAGCTGCTCGCCACCGGGCTGACCTCGCTGATCCTGTGCCAGGCGCTGCTGAACATCTACACCGTGCTCGGGCTCGCGCCGCTGACCGGCGTGCCGCTGCCGTTCATCTCGTCCGGCTCGTCTTCGCTGATCTGCCTGCTGATGGCGATGGGCCTGCTGCTGAACGTCGCCGGCGGCGGGTCGGGGCACCTGCGCGCGGTGGACGGGAGGCGGAAGGATGAGCGCGCCGCGGATCGTGATCGCAGCCGGCGGGACCGCCGGGCACGTCGTGCCGGCCCTCGCGGTGGCCGACGCGCTGCGGGCTGAGGGCGCCGAGGTCTCGTTCGTCGGCGGGCAGCGCGCCGAGGCCGAGCTGGTGCCGGCCGCCGGGTACCCGCTCGACACGCTCCGGGTCGAGGGCATCTCCCGCACCAATCCGCTGAAGGCGGCGCGGGCCGCCTCCAAGGCCGCGCTCGCGCTGCGCGACGCGAGCGCGATCCTGCGCCGGCGAGGAGCCGACGCGGTGCTCGGCGGCGGCGGTTACGTCGCGGGTCCCGTCGGCCTCGCCGCCGTGCTGCAGCGCGTGCCGCTGGTGCTGACCGAGGCCGACTCGCACCTTGGCCTGAGCAACCGCCTGCTCGCGCCGCGCGCGCGGCGCGTCTGCCTCGCGTTCCCGATCCCGGGCCGGGATGGCGAGCGCTACCTCGTCACCGGCCGCCCGGTCCCGCCGCGCGACACCGACCGGGCCGGCGCGCGCGCCGCGCTCGGGATCGACGCCGACGAGCGCTGCCTGCTGGTGTTCGGCGGCTCGCTCGGCGCGCGCTCGCTCAACGACGCGGCGGTCGCCGCGTTCGTGGACGCGCCGTACCGCGTCCTGCACATCGCCGGGCGGCGCGACTTCCCCGACCTGCGCGCGCCCGGCCCGCGCTATGACCTGCGCGACTACCTCGTCCCGTTCGGCCGCGCGCTCGCGGCGGCGGACGCCACGGTCGCGCGCGCCGGCGGCTCGATCTTCGAGATCGCGCAGTACGGGCTCCCGGCCGTGCTCGTCCCGTATCCCCACGCGACCGCCGACCACCAGACGGGGAACGCACGCTGGATGGAGCAGGGCGGTGCCGCGGTGGTGATCGCCGACGACGCGCTCACGCCGGAGCGGCTGCGCGCCGCGGTCGACGGGATCCTGCTCGACGCCGACAGGCTGAGCGCGATGGCGCAGGCGTCGGCGCGGCTCGCGCGACCGGACGCCGCGCGCGACGTGGCGCGGGCCGTGCTCGCCGCCGCCGGCGGACCGACCACCTAGGGTCGCGACCCCATTCGTCCAGTCACCGCGCGAACCTCAAGTTTGCGGCATGGCCGGCCGTTCACTTCGGAAGCATGCCTCGCCGACCGACCACCGACGAGCGCGGCTTCACGATGGTGGAGCTGCTCGTCGTACTCGTGCTGCTCGGGATCCTCGCGATGATCGCGCTGCCCTCGTTTCTGGGACAGCGCGACAAGGCCCACGACAACGAGGCGCAGACGATGATCCGGACCGCTCAGATCGCGCTGAAGACGTACGAGACCGACCACGACACGTTCGTCGTCGACCGCGCCGAGCTCGAGAAGATCGAGCCGGCGATCGCCGAGGCGACCGCCGAGTTCGACGTCAAGGGCTTCAAGACGACGTTCACGATCACCGAGCGCTCGCACTCGGGCACGAAGTTCACGCTCGAGCTCAAAGCCACCGGCGAGACGACGCGCACCTGCGACGACCCCGGCCGCGGCCTCTGCCGGGCGACGGCAGACGCCGACGGCACGCTGGTAGACCACTAGCCTCCCCGCCCGTGAGCACGGACTGGGCCGGCAGGAGGCTGCACTTCGTGGGGATCGGCGGCGCCGGGATGAGCGGCCTCGCGCTCGTCGCCCACGCGCTCGGCGCATCGGTCACGGGCTCGGACCGCGCCGCCGGCTCGCCCTACGCCGGCCCGCTTCGCGCCGCGGGGATCGAGCCCGCGGTCGGGCACGACGCCGCCAACGTGCCCGACGGCGCGGAGGTCGTCGTCTCGACCGCGATCCCGCCCGCCAACCCCGAGCGCGCCGCGGCGCGCGAACGCGGGCTGCGCGAGCTGCACCGCGCCGAGCTGCTCGGCGAGCTGACGCGGCTGCGCCCGACGATCGCGGTCACCGGCACGCACGGCAAGACGACGACTTCGAGCATGCTCGTCCACGCGCTGCGCGGCTGCGGGATGGATCCCGCCTACCTGGTCGGCGGCGCCGTCCGCTCGACCGGCGCCAACGCCGGTTGGGGAGCGGGAGAGTGGCTCGTCGTCGAGGCAGATGAGTCCGACCGCTCGCTGCTCTCGCTCGCGCCCGCGATCGCGGTGCTGACGAACGCGGAGCTCGACCACCACACGACCTACGCGTCCCGGCGCGACGTCGACGAGACGTTCCGAGCTTTCCTCGCGCTCGCGAGCCGTGCCACGGTGGTCTGGGACCGGCCGGAGCTGCTCGCGCTCGCGCCCGCCGGTATCCCGCTCGTCCCGTTCGACGCCGCGCCCGAGCTGACGCCCGGTGGCTCGCGCTTCACGCTCGACGGCGTCGCGGTCGAGCTCACCGTCCCCGGTACGCACAACGCGCTCAACGCGGCCGCCGCGCTGACCGCCGCGCGGCTCGCCGGCGCCGACCTCGCCGCGGCCGCCGCGGCGCTGCGCGATTTCGAGGGCGCGGGCCGGCGCTTCGAGCGGCTCGGCACGACCGCAGCGGGCGCGCTCGTGGTCGACGACTACGCGCACCATCCCACCGAGGTCGCCGCGACGCTCGAGGCCGCCCGCACGCTCGGGCCGCGGCGCGTGATCGCGGTCTTCCAGCCGCATCTGTTCTCCCGCACCGCGCACCAGGCGGCCGAGTTCGGCGCCGCGCTGGCGGGCGCCGACGAGGTGGTCGTGCTCGACGTGTACCCCGCGCGCGAGCGCGGGGAGGATTTCCCCGGCGTGACCGGGCTGCTCGTCGCCGAGGCGGCGGCCGACGCGGCGGGCGGGAAGACCGTCGCCTGGATGCCGGGGTTCGACGAAGCGGAGGCGTACGTGCGCGGCCGCGTCCGCGACGGCGACCTCGTGCTCACGCTCGGGGCCGGCGACGTCGACGCGCTCGGTCGCGCGCTGGTCGTCAGCTGAGCGGCTGCGGAGGACTCCGCGTCTACTGCGCGCCATTGAAGGGGAGGCCCGCCGTTGACGTTCGCTCGCGCAACGCCGCGGTAGGACCCGCCGGGCGGACGGCGAAGATTCCGAGATGGCCCGCGTCCACCGGCTGCCCTGGCGCATGCTCGCTGGCCTCGTGCTCGCGGTGGCCGGCCTGGCGTTCGGCTGGATGTGGTTCCGCGAATCCTCGTTCGCGGCCGTCAAGCAGGTGTCGGTGAGCGGCAGCACGAGCTCGGAGGACACGCAGGTGCGCGAGGCGCTCGAGGCCGCTGCCAAGGGGATGAGCACGCTGCACGTCGACAACGACGCGCTCGAGGACGCCGTCGAGCCGTTCGCCTCGGTCGCCGGGCTGAGGGTCCGCGCCGACTTCCCGCACGACCTGCGCATCGAGGTGATCGAGCACGCGCCGGTCGCCACGCTCCAGAGCGGCGGCAGCCGCGTGCCGGCGACCGGCGCCGGGCTGCTGCTCGACGGCGTGCGCACCGACGAGCTCCCGGTCGTGACCAGCAAGGCCCTGGTGCACGACGGCCGCGTGCGGGATCGCCGGGCGCTCGCCGCGCTGAGGGTGGCCGCCGCCGCACCGCGCGAGCTGCGCGAGCGCTCGGAGCGACTGTTCTGGGGCGAGGACGGCCTGTCCGTCGAACTGCGCGACGGCCCCGAGCTGATCTTCGGCGCTCCGCGCGACGCGCGCGCGAAGTGGGGCGCGGCCGCGCGCGTGCTCGCCGAGGACTCGTCCGCCGGAGCCACCTACCTGGATCTGCGCGTGCCGAAGTTGGTCGCGGCTGGCGGCGTCGGGCCGGTCGAGCCGGAGCCGACCGCCACGCCGACCGTCGTACCATCAGAGCCTCAACCGTAGGCTGAGAATGGCCCTACTCTCGACCTTGAGTCGAGACTTTCTCGGTTTGCAAGCGATCTTGCCGAGATTCCGTGACTTTGACATCGGAGAGGAAATCCCCGTAACGTGCAGGAATCCGGGCCCAAAGCGAGCGCCTCAAAACGCTCGACTCTAACTCGAGGTACGGACAGAACTCTCATGGAAGCAGGCAGCTATCTCGCAGTGATCAAGGTCGTCGGCGTCGGCGGCGGCGGTACCAACGCCGTCAACCGCATGATCGACGCCGGCCTGTCCGGCGTGGAGTTCATCGCCTGCAACACCGATGCCCAGGCGCTCCAGATGACGGACGCCGACATCAAGCTGAACATCGGTCACAACCTCACCAAGGGCCTCGGCGCGGGTGCGAACCCGCAGGTGGGTCAAGGCGCGGCGGCCGAGTCGCGCGACGACATCAAGGAGGCGCTCAAGGGCGCCGACATGGTCTTCGTCACGGCAGGCGAGGGCGGCGGCACCGGCACCGGCGCGGCGCCCGTGATCGCGGAGATCGCCAAGAACGAGATCGGTGCGCTGACGGTCGGCGTCGTCACGCGCCCGTTCGGGTTCGAGGGCGCGCAGCGCGCGCGCCAGTCGCAGGAGGGGATAGAGCGCCTGCGCGAGATGGTCGACACGCTGATCGTGATCCCGAACGAGCGGCTGCTGTCGATCGTCGAGCGCCGCACGAGCATCCTCGACGCGTTCCGCGAGGCCGACAACGTCCTGCGCCAGGGCGTCCAGGGCATCACCGACCTGATCACGATCCCGGGCCTGATCAACCTCGACTTCGCCGACGTGCGCACGATCATGCACGACGCCGGCTCCGCGTTGATGGGCATCGGCACCGCGACCGGCGAGTCGCGCGCGTCCGAGGCGGCCAAGGCGGCGATCTCCTCGCCGCTGCTGGAGGAGTCGGTCGAGGGCGCGACCGGAGTCCTGCTCAACATCACCGGCGGCAAGGACCTCGGGCTGTTCGAGGTCAACGAGGCGGCGGAGATCATCCACTCGGCGGCCGACGCGAACTCGAACATCATCTTCGGCGCGGTGATCGACGAGGGGATGGGGGACGAGATCCGCGTCACGCTGATCGCGACCGGCTTCGACAAGCACATCGAGCCCGGCTACGGCACGTTCAGCCGCTCCGATCGCCAGCGCGGCCCGGTCGACCGCGGCCCGCGCATCGACGACCGCCAGCGCTCCTCGCTCGAGATCAGCGACGACGAGATCGACATCCCGCCGTTCTTGCGCTGACCGGCGCGCTCAAGCCGGCCGCACGCGCGGTCGATCACCCGGAATGTGCACAAGCGCACGACCACGGGCGCCATCCGGCGCGGCTGCTGGCTGGCCGTCGGGGCCTGGCTCGTGCTGTGGCAGGCGCGCGTCCTGCTCGCGCCGGAGCTCGAGGCCGGCCCGCTGTTCAGCCGCTTCGGGCACGACGCTGCGCTGCTCGCCGTCGCGGCGCTGTGCGGGTGGGGAGCGCTCGCGAGCCCGCAGCGGCGCGAGCGCCGCGCCTGGTTGCTGATCACCGCCGCCGTCACCGCCTGGACGCTCGGCGAGATCTACTACACCGCGGTCCTGTGGACGGCGGAGGAGATCCCGATCCCCTCGCCCGCCGACGCGGGCTACCTGCTGTTCCCGGTCCTGATGCTGCTGGGCGTGCTCGCGCTGCTGCGCAGCCGCGCGCGCGACGTGCCAGGGACGCTGTGGGCCGACGGCATCACGGCGGCGCTCGCCGTCAGCGCGGCGGGCGCGGCGCTGGTGTTCCAGACCGTGTACGAGAGCGTCTCCGGCCAGACGCTCGAGGTCGCGGTCAACCTCGCGTATCCGCTCGTCGACCTCGTGCTGCTCGGCGTGATCGTCGGCGCGCTCGCCGGCACCGGCTGGAGGCTCGATCGCACCTGGATGCTGCTGCTCGCCGGCATCGGTGTGTTCTGGCTCGCCGACTCGCTCTACCTCGTCGGCAACGCCGAGGGCACGTACTCCCCGGGCTCCTGGTTCGATGCCGGCTGGTGGCTGGGCATGGCGCTGATCGCAGCCGCCGCGTGGCAGCCTGCGCCGGCGGCGATCGAGTTCGCCGCCGACGAGCGACTGCGCCGCATCGTCGTCCCGCTCGGCTTCGGCGCCGCCGGGCTGGCGCTGCTCGTCTACGGCTGCGTGGCGGGGCTCAACCTCGTCGCGGTCGGGCTGGCCGCCGCCTCGTTGCTGGCCGTGATGGCGCGCACGATGCTCACCTTCGGCGACAACGTCGCGATGCTGCGGCGATCGCGCGAGGAGGCGGCGACCGACGCGCTCACCGGACTCGGCAACCGACGCGCGCTCGCGCGCGCGCTCGAGCGCAGGCTGCCGCGGGCGACGACCGCCGAGCCGGTCGTGCTGGTGCTGTTCGACCTCGACGGCTTCAAGCACTACAACGACACGTTCGGCCACCCGGCCGGCGACGCGCTGCTGATCCGGCTCGGCGCGAGCCTGTCCGCGTTCGTTCGCGGCCGCGGCGTCGCCTTCCGGATGGGCGGCGACGAGTTCTGCGCGCTGCTGGAGACCGGTGCGCGCCCGTATGACGGGCTGGTCGCGGGCGCCGCCGTTGCCCTGTCCGAGCGCGGCGAGGGGTTCACCATCGGCTGCTCGTACGGCGCGATCGAGGTGCCGCGCGAGGCGCAGTCGGTGGCCGACGCGCTTCGTACCGCCGACCAGCGCATGTACGCGCAGAAGAACGGCGGACGCGCGTCCGCCGGTCGCCAGAGCAAGGACGTGCTGCTGTCGGCGCTCGCCGAGCGCAACCCGGAGCTGCGCGCGCACCTGAGCGGCGTCGGCGACCTCGCCGAGGCGACCGCGCTGCGGCTCGGGCTCGCCCGCGACGAGGTCGAGCAGGTGCGTCACGCCGCCGAGCTGCACGACGTCGGCAAGGTGGCCGTGCCGGACGCGATCCTCGCCAAGCCCGGCCCGCTCGACGAAGACGAGTGGGTGTTCATCCGCCGCCACACGCTGATCGGCGAGCGGATCATCGCCGCGGCGCCGGCGCTGGGGCGCGTGGCCGCGCTGGTCCGCTCGAGCCACGAGCGCTGGGACGGCGGCGGCTACCCGGATCGGCTGGCGGGGGAGGAGATCCCGCTCGGCGCGCGCATCGTCGCCGTCGCGGACGCGTTCGACGCGATGACCAACCAGCGGCCCTACTCGCTTCCGCGCGTGCCGGATGCCGCGCTGGAGGAGCTGCGCCGCTGCGCGGGGACCCAGTTCGACCCGGCGGTCGTCGAGGCGTTCGTCGCCGCCTGGCGCGACGTGCGACTGGCCGCCGCGGCATAGCCAAACCTGGTTTTGCCGGACAGATCGCAGATCTGTTCACGTTTCTCTGATTCACATAGAGCTTTTGCTTGACAGGCGGCAAAAGCCGGAATACGGTCCCGCGCCGAGGGAACGGGGTGGCGCCGTGCGCCCCGTCCAACGGATGAATGCGGAGGAGACGGGGTCGACATGAGTAGCGCACGTTCGTTGACGGTGGCGGTGCTGGTCGCCATCGGACTGGTCGCGGCGCCGGCCGCGCGCGCGCAGGAGCTCTCGCCCCCCACCGTCTCGCCGCTGGATCAGATCACCGCTGCGGCAGAGCCCGGTCACGTCCTGATCTTCTCCGAGACGGCGGCGTTCCGGCACACCGAGGCGATCGAGCAGGGCACGCCGAAGATCGTGGCCGCGCTGGCGGCAGCCGGGATCACCTCGGACGTGTCCGAGGACTCGTCGGTCTTCAACGACGCCAACCTCGCGCAGTACGACGCGATCGTGATGTTCCAGACCTCGGGCGACCCGTGGACCGGCCCAGGCGAGAAGGAGGCGCTGCAGGCGTTCCAGCGGTCCGGCAAGGGCATCGCCGCGATCCACAACGCCACCGACATGCGCGGCAACTTCCAGTGGTGGGACGATCTCGTCGGTTCGCTGATGCCCGGACACGCGGCCACCGGGACCAGCCCGGGCCAGCCCGGCGAGGTGATCGTCGAGGACCGCGCGCACCCCTCGACCCGGCACCTGGACGGCCGCTGGGCGCGCTCGGACGAGTGGTACAACTACTCGACCAACGTCCGTGGCAACGCACACGTGCTGCTCACCATGGACGAGACGACGTACGACCCGGGCGGGAACCGGATGGGGTACGACCACCCCATCTCGTGGTGCAAGCCGTATGACGGCGGCCGCGTCTGGGTCACCGGCATGGGCCACTTCGGCGCCCACTACGACGAGCCCGACTTCCTGGCCAACATCGTCGGCGGCGTGCAGTACGCGGCCGGCCTGGAGCCCGGCGACTGCGGCGGCACGATCAACTCGAGCTTCGAGAAGGTCACGCTCGACGACAACACGAGCGCGCCGTTCGCGCTCGACGTCGCGCCCGACGGCCGCGTGTTCTTCACCGAGCTCGTACGCGGCCAGATCCGCGTGTACGACCCGGGGACCGAGAACGTCAAGACGGCGCTGACGCTCGACGTCTACTCCGGCGGCGAGGACGGGCTGCTCGGCATCACGGTCGATCCGAACTTCGCGGACAACGGGTACATCTACGTCTACTACGCGCCGGACTCGGAGGACAACTCCGATCCCGCGAACTTCTTCAGCCGCGTCTCGCGCTTCACGGTCGACGCGAACTCCGACATCGATCCGGCGTCGGAGGAGCTGATCATCGAGGTCCCGGCCAGCCGCGAGCCGGACGAGCCGGGACACACGGGCGGCGGGCTGGACTTCGACCTCCAGGGCAACCTGCTGCTCAGCGTGGGCGACGACGTCAACCCGCACTCCGAGCCGTCCGGCGGCTACGCGCCGCTGTCCGAGCGCGACGGCACGTTCCACGACGCGCGCGCCACCTCGGCGAACACGAACGACCTGCGCGGGAAGCTGCTGCGCATCACGCCGGGCGCCGACGGCGGCTACACGATCCCGGCCGGCAACCTGTTCGACGAGGCGCAGGACACCGAGGAGAAGACGCTCCCCGAGATCTATGCGATGGGCTTCCGCAACCCGTTCCGGTTCTCCGTCGATCCGACGACCGGCTGGATCGGCCTGGCCGACTACGCGCCGGACTCGGGCACCGACCGCCCGGCCGACCGCGGCCCGGCCGGCATCGTCGAGTGGAACCTGATCAAGTCGCCGGGCAACTACGGCTGGCCGCTGTGCATGGGCGACAACGAGCCGTTCCGCGACGTCGACTACCGCACCAGCCCGGTCACGGTGGGCGAGTTCTTCGACTGCGCGAACCCGGTCAACGACTCGGTCCGGAACACCGGCCTGACCCAGCTGCCGCCCGTGCGCCCGCCGGCCATGTACTACGGCTACACGAAGTCCTCGGTGCCGGCGGTGATCCCGGCCGGCGGCGGGCTCGCGCCGATGGGCGGGCCGTTCTACGACTACGACGCCGACCTCGTCTCCGACGTCAAGTTCCCCGAGTACTTCGACGGCAAGCCGTTCTTCTACGAGTGGTCGAAGAACCGCATCTACTCGATGCTGCTCGACGACGGGGGCACGAGGCTGGAGAAGATCTCGCGCTTCCTGCCGACGGAGACGTTCCTGTCGCCGCAGGACATGAAGTTCGGTCCCGACGGTGCGCTCTACACGCTGGAGTGGGGCGGCGGCTTCGGCCGTGACAACCCCAACTCCGGCATCTACCGCGTCGACTACATCAGCGGCTCGCGCTCTCCGGTGGCGACCGCCACCGCGACGCCGGACAACGGCAGTGCGCCGCTGGCCGTGGCGTTCGACGGCACCGCGTCGCGGGATCCGGAGGGCGACCCGCTCACTTACGCGTGGGACTTCGACGGCGACGGCACGACCGACGCGGAGACCGCGACGGCCGAGCACACCTACACGACGCCGGGCGCCTACAGCGCACGGCTGACCGTGACCGACGCGGCAGGCAAGACCGGCACGACCGTGATCCCGATCACCGTCGGCAACTCGCGTCCGCAGGTGTCGTTCAACGGGCCGGTCAACGGCGGCTTCATCGACTGGGGCGACCAGGTCGCCTGGGACGTCGAGGTCACCGACCCCGACGGGGGCGTGACCGAGGACGACATCATCGTCCAGCCCGCGCTCGGGCACGACTCGCACACCCATCCGACGGTCGCCCAGAACGGCCCGAGCGGCTCGGTCGTGACCGACCTCGGCAGCGGCCACTCGGAGGACATGAAGGTGTTCTTCGCGCTCGACGCCCGCTACACCGACGCCGGCGGCGGCGCGGGCGTGCCGCCGCTGACCGGCTCGAGCACGGTCGTGCTCCAGCCCAAGCACAAGGAGGCCGAGCACGCCGACCAGCTCGAAGGCGCCGCGTCCGGCGCGATCGCGGGCGACGTCAACGGCGGCGGCGGCGCCGGCCTGATCGGGCTGGGCGCCGGCGACTGGGCGGCCTACGAGCCGGTCAACCTCACCGGCGTCGACTCATTGTCGTTCCGCGTGGCCTCCTCGCAGGCCGGCGGCGGGATCGAGCTGCACCGCGACTCGCCGACCGGCGAGCTGCTCGGCACCGCCGCGGTGCCCGCGACCGGCGGCGCCCAGAGCTGGACCGACGTCACGATCGACACGCCCGAGAGCACCGAGACGATGTCGCTCTACGTCGTGTTCACCGGCGCCGCCAACTTCCGCATGAACTTCTGGGAGGTCAACGGCAAGGGCCTGTCCGCAACCACGCGGCCGCAGGTGCAGATCACCTCGCCGAGCGAGATGCAGGCGGTCGAGCCGGGCACGAGCACGCTGACCGCGGACGCGACCGACGCCGAGAACGACATCACCGCGGTCGAGTTCTTCATCGACGGCGCGAGTGTCGGCGTCGACGACTCCGCGCCGTACAGCGTCGACTGGACCCAGACCGAGGAGGACTTCTACGTCGTCCACGCGGTCGCCACCAACAGCGCCGGGCTCGCAAAGGCCTCGCGCAAGGTGCGCTTCACCGTCGGCGAGTTCGGCGTGCAGCCGCCGTGGACCACGTTCGGCAACACGACACCGGAGGCGACGTTCGACCAGCTCGGCGACAACTTCACGGTCAGCGCCGCCGGCTCGGACGTGTGGCAGGCGACCAACCAGTACGGCGCCGTGTACCTGCCCGGCGGCACGCCCGAGAACTTCGAGGCGGTCGTCAAGGTCGCCTCGTTCGACGGCACCCACCCGAACTCGAAGGCGGGCATCATGGTCCGCAACGACATCTCGCAGGCGAACGACTCGCCCGGCTACGTGGTGTTCTCCGAGAAGGGCAACGGCGAGACGGAGTTCATGCACGACGCCGGCGGGAACGGCCAGGTGAACAACAACGGCGAGCCGGTCGCGACCGGCTGCGGCACCGGCAACGAGCCGAACTGGCTGAAGGTGCGCAAGGAGAACCAGGTGTTCACCGTCTTCTGCTCGCGCAACGGCACCGACTGGACGCAGGTCGGCGCCCCGACGGCGATCCCGTCGGCCGCCGCGACGCAGGACATCGGCCTGTTCGTGGTCTCGCACGTCGCCGGCACGCTCGCGACGGCCGAGTTCACCGACTGGTCGCTGACCGAGATCGATCCCGGCCCGGATCCGGAGGATCCGGCGCCGGCGTGCGCGCCGCTGAAGTCGGACGAGTTCGACGGCTCGGCGGTCGACGCCGCGCGCTGGACGACGGTCCGCGGCGACGCCACGGTCGGCGGCGGGAACCTCTCCCTGCCGGTCACGAACGGCGACATCGACGGGGCCAACCAGGGCGCGATCAGCTACCTCGGCCAGGCCGCGCCGAGCGGGCCGTGGACGGCCACGACGAAGCTGACGCTCACGCAGGACAACGAGTGGCAGTACGCCGGCCTGCTCCTGCACGTCGACGACGACAACTACTCGAAGGTGACGTTCACGAAGCACTCGAACGACTCGCGCTTCCTCGAGTTCTGGTCGGAGACCGGCGGCGACCGCACGGCTCACGGCGGCAACATCACCGTGCCGGCGACGTTCGGGACGACGGTGTACGTGCGGCTTACGAGCGACGGCACGCAGCTGACAGCGCACTACTCGGCGGATGGCGACGCCTGGACCGAGATCGGCAGCGGGCCGCTCAAGACCGGGGCCAAGATCGGCCCGGTCGCGGCGGGTGACACCGACGCTCAGAACCAGACGGCGGCGTTCGACTGGTTCCGGATCACGCCTGACGACCCGCCCGCCGATCCGGGCTTCGACGACGAGTTCGAGGGTGCCGAGCTCGACGGCTGCCGCTGGGACAAGATCAAGGGCTGGCGCTCGAGCCGGTTGAAGGTCGAGGGCGGCGGCCTGAAGATCACGACGTTCGACGCCGACATCAGCGGCGGCGACAACGGACCGATCGAGAACCTCATCCTCCAGACGCCGCCGGAGGGCGACTGGACGGTCGAGACGAAGATGACCGCGCCGTTGAAGGACAACTGGCAGCTGGCGGGCTTCATGCTCCACGCCGACGACGACCACTACGTCAAGTACGACGTGGTTGCCGACAACGCGCCCGGGCAGCCGCCCGCCCGGCGCGTGGAGCTGCGCTACGAGAACGGCGGTCCGCTGACCGGCCCCGGCGCCGGGCCCGACCTGCCGCCGCCGGCGAGCGCCACCGACACGTGGTGGCTCCGGCTGACGAAGACCGGCAACACGTACACGGGGGCGATCAGCGCCGACGGCGAGACCTGGGAGCAGACGCCGGGCTCGGTGTCCGTCGACCTGGACGACCCGGGCCTGGGCCTGATGGCGATCGGCCCGCAGCAGTCCGACGGTCCGATCGACGTCACGTTCGACCACATCAAGCTGGTCGAAGACGGCGGCGAGGGCGCGCCGACCGTGCAGGCGTTCGCCGACCCGTCCTCCGGCGCGGCTCCGTTGGCGGTCAACCTGACCTCGACCGGGCTCGATCCCGACGGCGGGGCGCTCAGCTACCGCTGGGCGTTCTCCGACGGCGGCAGCGCGCTCGGCCCGAACCTGACGCGCACGTACACGACGCCGGGCACGTACACGGCGACCGTGACGGTGACCGACGACGAGGGCGACACCGCGTCCGACGAGGTGACGATCACCGTCGCCGAGCCGGCGAACGCGCCGCCGGCGATCGTCGAGGCGACGGCAGACCGCGCGTCGGGCCCGGCACCGCTGGACGTGTGGTTCCAGGCGGTCGCCGAGGATCCGGAGGGTGGGCCGCTCACCTACCGCTGGGACTTCGGCGACGGTGACGGCTCCGCGCTCGGCGACGAGGCCGAGCACACCTACCTGACCCCGGGCACGTACACCGCGACGGTGACCGTGACCGACCAGGGCGGGGCGTCGGACTCCGAGGAGATCGAGATCACGGTCACCGACCCGCCCGGCAACCGTCCGCCGAGCGTCGAGGGCGCGGCGGTCCCGGCCTCGGGCCAGGTGCCGCTCGACGTGACGTTCACGGCGGAGGGGACCGATCCCGACGGCGATGCGCTCACCTACCGGTGGGACTTCGGCGACGGGTCGCCGGCCGCCTCCGGCCGCCGCGCGCGGCACACGTACACGGCGCCCGGCACCTACAGCGCGGAGGTGACGGCGACCGACCGGGCCGGCGCGACGGCCACCGACACGGTCGCGATCGTGGTCGGCAACCCGCCGGCCAACCAGCCGCCGACGGTGCTCGCCGCGGCCGACCCCGCGGGCGGGACCGCGCCGCTGAGGGTCAACTTCAGCGCGGCCGGCAGCGACCCCGACGGTGACGCCCTGAGCTACGTGTGGAGCTTCGGCGACGGCGGCCAGGCCGGCGGCGCCAAGGCGACTCACACGTTTGCGCAGGCGGGCACCTACACGGTGACCGTGACGGCGCGCGACGCGTCCGGGGCGACCGGGAGCGCGACGCTGACCGTGGCGGTCGTCGCCGCGGTGCAGCAGGCCGCCGGCGCTGCACCCGCGGGCGTGGGTGCGGCGAAGGCCGCGGCGGTGACGGTCGGCGGGACATCGATCGCGACGTTCAACAGGCGCGGCGTGAAGGTGACGCGTCGCGTGCGGGCAGGGCGGCAAGGGCACGGCGACCGCGCGCGTGTCCGCGCGCACGGCGCGGCGCCTCGGCGTGACGCGCCGCGCGCTCGCCGCCCGCCCGCTGAACTGCGTCGAGGGCAAGACGCTGGCGTTTCGCGTGAAGCCGTCCGGCAGTGTGCGCAAGGCGATCCGGTCAGCGCGGCCGGCGTCGCTCCGGCTCACCCTCCAGCTGGCCCTGCCGGGCGGCGACACGGTGCAGCGCAAGCTCACCCTGCGGCGCTGACGCCGTCGGCGGCGCCCCGCACCCTCCGCGGGGCGCCGCCGCGGCGCATACGACTCCAAGCGGATCGGGGATGGGCGCGGGCGAACCTCGGCCGCGCGAGCTACCAGATCAGCGTGACGTCGTACGGGCGCAACGCGTCGTCGCGCGAGACGAGTGCGCCGCCCTCGATCGTCGCCTGGCTCACGAGCATGCGGTCGAACGGGTCCCGGTGGTGCGGCGGGAGGTGCTCGACGGCGGCAGCATGGGCGACGCTCACCGCGAGCGGTTGGACGCCGGCGTCGAGCAGGAGTGACAGGTACTCCTCGGGCACGTCGAGCTTCCCGAGCGAGCGCTTGACGGCGATCTCCCACACGACGGCCGCGCTGAGCAGAACCCGGTTGGTCTCGTCGGTGAGATGGCGCCGGGCGGTCTCGCTCAGGCGTTCGTCGCCGCTGAGGAACCACAGCGCGGCGTGCGTGTCGAGCAGTAATTTCAACGCGCGCCGAACGACTCGGCGATGTCGTCGGGCAGCTCATCGAAATCCGCGGCGAAGCGAATGCGGCCGCGCAGTGCGCCGTGGACTTCCGCGAGCCGGTTCGCGCCCGCGACCGGCACCAAACGGGCAACCGGCTTGCCGTTGCGGGCGAGGATGATCTCCTCGCCGCCCTCGGCGCGCTCGACGAGCTGGGAGAGCTTGGTCTTCGCCTCGTGCATGCCGAACTGGGTCACGGCGCCGATGCTAGCACGTGATAGCTAAGTTAGCTAGATTGCCCGACCTTGACACATTCCTATATGGGTATATGATTTCCGGATGGCACGAGCAGCGACCACGGCGGACGCTTTCAACGCGGTGGCCGAGCCCCGGCGGCGGCAGATCCTGGACATCCTCGCCGGCGGCGAGCGCCCCGTGAACGACCTCGTGGGCGCGCTCGGGCTGGCCCAGCCGCAGGTGTCCAAGCACCTGCGGGTGCTACGGGAAGTGGGGGCGGTCGACGTGCGCGACGAGGGACGGCAGCGGCTGTACCGGGTCAACGGCCACGCGCTCAAGCCCATCCACGACTGGGTGAAGGCCTACGAGCGCTCGTGGACCGAACGCTTCGAGCAGCTGGATGTCGTGCTGGAAGATCTCAAGCAGAAGGAGGAAGGACATGGCAGTGGCGAATAGCGGAACGGCGAAGGTCACGCTTCCCTCGGACGAGGAGCTCCTCATCACGCGCGAGTTCGACGCGCCGCGGCACCTCGTCTATCGCGCGTGGACAACGCCCGAGCTCGTCAAGCAGTGGTGGAGCGGGCAGCGCGGGGAGATGACGCTCGCCGAGATCGACCTGCGCGTAGGCGGCACGTGGCGCTACGTGATGATCGCCGACGGCGGCCACGAGGTCGCGTTCCACGGCGAGTACCGGGAGATCGTGCCGAACGAGCGGATCGTCACCACCGAGGTCTACGAGGCGATGCCCGGGGCCGGGGTGCTGAATATCGTCACGTTCACCGAGACCGACGGGCGCACGAAGCTGGAACTCCTCTGTCAGTGCGGCAGCAGGGAGGTCCGCGACGGGATCATCGAATCCGGCATGGAGGGCGGCATGCAGGAGCAGATGGACCTGTTGGAGCGGCTCGCGATCTCGCTCGCCTGAGCGCGCTCATCCGCCGCGCTCGCGCAGCAGCGCGAGCGCGGCCCGTGCGCCGCCGTGCTCGGCCCAGCCGGCCGGGGTCGCGTGATACAGCCCATCGGTGAGCCTGGGGTCGGCGCCGAGGTCGAGCAGCGCGGCGACGGCGTCGACGTGGTCGCCCTGCGCGGCCAGGTGCAGCGCGGTCGCGTCCGCTCCGTGGCTCGGGCCGCCGAACGTCGTGCGCCGGTTCGGATCGGCGCCCAGCGCTACCAGCCGCCGGATTGCCTCGGCGCGGTTGCAAGCCGCGGCCCAGGCGAGCGCGGTGCCGCGGTAGACGTCGGCGTCGAGCGCGGCGCCGCGGGCGACGAGCAGCGCGATCGCGTCGGCGCGGTCGTTGCGCGCCGCCCACGACACAGCCTCGTCCCTGATCTCGCTCGGATCGTCGGACGGGTGCCACGCGGGGAAGCCGCTGTGCGGCCGGTAGAAGCCGCGCTGCGCGCCGGGGCGGGCGAGCTCATCGATCATGTCGAGGCGCCCGAGCCCGGCGGCGACGCGCAGGTTGCGCGGGTGCAGTCCGCGCTCGGCGAGCAGCTCGGCGGTCGCGCGGTTGCCCCAGAACAGCGCGACGACCAGCGGCGTGCCGCCGTCGCCGCGAGCGGACACGTCGACGGGCGCATTCGCGTCGAGCAGCATCTGCGCCATCAGCGGCAGGTCGCTGTAGGCGGCCTGGTGCAGCGGCGTCCACCCGTGCGCGTTGCCGCGCGCGACGTCGGCGCCGCGTTCGAGCAGCACGCGCACGAGCCGCTCGTCGCAGGTCGCCGACGCCATCCCGAGCAGGTCGTTGCCATTCGTCCCCCGCGCGGCAACGAGGTCGGGGAAGCGGTCGAGCAGGTTCGCGAGGCCGTCGACGTCGTGCGCCTCGACGGCGCGGTACGCGCGCGCGAACGGCTCGCCGGTCTCGCGCAGTCGGGACACATGACGCCTGAGCCCCGTCCAGTTCTCGAAGCCGTGCTCGCGGGCGACGACGAACCGTGCTCCCTCCTCGGTCAGCGGCGCGCCGTAGCGCGCGAACGCGGCGACCGCTCCGTCGGTCTCGTCCTCGGCCGACGCGAGCAGCCCGTGCGCGCGGCCCGCGTAGTACTCGAGGTCCTCGTGGTAGGCGTGCTGCAGTCCGGGCCCGTGCGCCGCAACGCGCTCGACGTACGCACGCAGCCGCGGCCACGACGGGAACCCGTACTCGCGCGCGATCACGCGCTGTGCGTCGCTGAGCTTGAGCGGCGCGTCGCCGGCCCGATGCGCGCGCACGAGATCCTTGGCCTGCTTGCGCAGCTGCTCCAGATTCGGAGCGGCGGGAAGGGATCCGGACACGACAGCCTCCTCTCCGTAGCGCCCGCGGTCCGCGATCACCGGGCGGAAAGAAGGGTCTCTGTGACGCTCATTCGCTCAGGGTGGGCTCGGCCCTTCCCGCGGACGGGACGCGGCCCCGGCCGCGCCGCACGAGCGTACAGGACCCAATTCGCGCAAAGTGCCCGGCGCCGGTACGACCGCCCCGGCGACACGCTGAACACGCCGCCTGCACCCGTGTTCCGGTCGGGTCCCGGTGCTAGGGTCCGAACGCCCCGATGGCCGCTGAGACGGATACCCTCAGGCGCACCCCGCTGCATGCCCGCCATGTCGCCGCGGGCGCGAAGCTCGTTCCGTTCGGTGGCTGGGAGATGCCCGTGCAGTACGTCGGGATCCGGGAGGAGCACAACGCCGTGCGTGAGCGCGTCGGCGTGTTCGACGTCAGCCACATGGGCGAGATCGAGACGAGCGGTCCGGGCGCGGAACGGCTGCTCCAGCGGCTGCTGTCCAACGACGTTGCGGCCATTCCGGAACGCGGCGCGCAGTACTCGGTGATGTGCAACGAGGACGGGGGCGTGCTCGACGACCTGTTCACGTACAGGCTGGCGCCCGACCGGTTCCTGACCGTCACGAACGCTGCCAACCACGAGCGCGACCTCGCCTGGTTCGAGCGCCACGCGCGCGACTACCCGGACGCGACCGTCACCGACCGGATCCAGGACTACGCGATGCTCGCCGTCCAGGGCCCGCAGGCGCGCGCGCTCACCGCGCCGCTCGCCGACGGCGACCTGCCCGCCCGCTTCAGGACGGTCGAGCGCACCGTCGCGGGCGTACCGAACGTGCTCGTATGCGGCACCGGCTACACGGGTGAGGACGGCGTCGAGCTGATCATCCCCGCCGATGGCGCCACCACGGTGTGGGACGCCGTCGTGAACGCCGGAGCCCAGCCCGCCGGACTGGGCGCCCGCGACACGCTGCGCCTCGAGGCCGGCTATCACCTCTACGGCAACGACCTGAGCGAGGACCGCGGGCCGATCGAGGCCGGCCTCGGCTGGTGCTGCAAGGAGCAGACCGGCTTCATCGGCGCCGATCGCGTCGCCCGCGACCGCGCGAACGGAACCGCCGAGCGGCTCGTTCCGTTCGCGATCACCGGCCCCGGCATCGCCCGCCAGGGCAACCCGGTGATCGGCGGCGGCGTGGTCACGTCCGGCACGCTCTCGCCGACGCTCGGCTACGGCATCGGGCTCGCCTATCTGCCCGCCGCCAGGACGCAGCCGGGCACCAAGTTCGAGATCGACGTGCGCGGGAAGACCCGCGGCGCCGAAGTCCGCACCAAGCCACTGATCCCCGAGGAGCGCTGAATTGGCCGAAGCCAGCTATCCGTCGGACCTCGCCTACCACGAGGAGCACGACTGGGCCCGCATCGAGGGTGACATCGCCACGTTCGGCGTCACGTGGTACGCGCAGGACCAGCTCGGGGAGGTCGTCTTCTTCGACCCGCCCGAGGTCGGGAAGACCGTGCGCCGGGGCGAGCCGTACGCCGAGGTGGAGTCCGTCAAGGCCGTCTCGGACGTGATCGCGCCGCTGTCGGGCGAGATCGTCGAGGTCAACGAGGCGCTCACCAGCGCTCCCGAGGCGATCAACGACGACCCGTACCAGTCCGGCTGGATGGTCCGCGTCCGGCTGTCCGACCCGTCCGAGGTCGACTCGCTGCTGGACGCCGGCGCGTACCAGGAGTCACTCAACTGAGCCGCTACACGTCAGCCACCGGCGACGACCGCCGCGCGATGCTCGCGGCGATCGGTGCCGACTCGATCGACGCGCTGTTCGCTGACGTGCCCGAGGGCGTCCGCCTGAACCGGGCGCTCGACCTGCCGGACGGCAAACCCGAGCAGGAGGTCCACGGGTACCTGCGCGACCTCGCCGCGCTGAACGTGTCGACCGAGGACGAGGTCAGCTTCCTCGGCGCCGGCATGTACGACCACTACGTGCCGGCGTTGATCGATTCGATCATCGGCCGCTCCGAGTTCCTCACCCCGTACACGCCGTACCAGCCGGAGGTCTCGCAGGGGACGCTCCAGGTCATGTTCGAGTACCAGACCGCGATCTCCGAGCTGACGTCCCTGCCGGTCTCCAACGCCACGCTCTACGAGGGGCCGTCCGCGGTCGCCTCGGCGGGCTGGCTCGCCTACCAGTACAACCGGCGCGGGCGCTTCCTCGTCTCGCGCGGCCTGCACCCGCACTCGCGCGAGGCGCTGGCCGCCACCAGCGCCGGCTGGGGGACGACGATCGATGAGATCCCGCTCACGGACGGCGTGACCGACGTCGCGGCGCTGTCCGCCGCCGTCTCGGACGACGTGTCCGCGGTGTTCCTGCAGTACCCGAACTTCCTCGGCGCCGTGGAGGATCTCGAGCCGCTCGTCGCCGCCACCGGGGATGTACCCGTGGTCGTCCAGTGCGACGCGATCCCGCTCGGCATCCTGCGCCCACCCGGCGACTTCGGCGTCGACATCGCGGTGGGGGAGGGGCAGCCGCTCGGCAACCGGCTGGACTACGGCGGGCCGAGCTTCGGCTTCTTCGCCGCGCGCGAGGAGTACCTGCGCCGCATGCCGGGCCGGATCGCCGGCGAGACGACCGACGTGGACGGCCGGCGCGGGTTCGTGCTCACGCTGCAGACGCGCGAGCAGCACATCCGGCGCGAGAAGGCGACGCACAACATCACCACCGCGCAGACGCTCAACGCGCTCGCGGGCGTCATCTACCTCTCCTGGCTCGGCCGCGAAGGGCTCGTCGAGCTCGGCGAGCTGCTGCTGCAGCGCACCGCCTACGCACGCGCGGCCCTGAGCGCGATCGAGGGCGTCGAGCCGCTGCACGACCAGCCGGTCGTGCGCGAGTTCGCGGTGGCGCTCGACGCCGACGTCGAGCAGGTGATCGAGCACTGCGCCGCGCACGGCGTCAACCCCGGCTACCCGCTCGGCCGCGACTACCCCGAGTACCCCAACGGGCTGCTCGTCGCGATCACCGAGCAGCGCACGAAGGCCGACATCGACCGGCTCGCAAGCACGCTGCAGGCCGCCGTCCGCGAGGCGGTGCCCGCATGACGCTCACCGAGACGCCACAGCAGCGCGACCGCGCGCGCACGATCTTCGAGAAGTCACAGCCGGGCCGGCGCGCGTTCGTCGCACCCGCGCTCGACGTCCCGCGCCGCGACGGCCTGCTGCCCGAGAGCCTCCGCCGCAGCGAGCCGGCGAAGCTGCCCGAGATCGCCGAGCCCGAGATCGTCCGCCACTACAACCGCCTCTCCAAGCGCAACTTCGACCTCGACACCGGCTTCTACCCGCTCGGCTCGTGCACGATGAAGCACAACCCGAAGCTGCACGAGCGGGTCGCCGCGCTGCCGGGCAACGCGCGCCTGCACCCGCTGCAGCACCCGAAGCGCGCACAGGGCGCGCTGCGGCTGATGTGGGAGCTGCAGCAGGCGCTCGGCGAGATCGCCGGGCTGCCGCACGTGTCGCTGCAGCCGTCCGCCGGCTCGCAGGGCGAGCTGGCCGGCGTGCTGCTGACGCGCGCGTACCACGCGGAGCGCGGCGAGCGGCGCACGAAGGTGCTGACGCCCGACACCGCGCACGGCACCAACCCGGCGACGGTGACGATGGCGGGCTACGAGCTCGTCAAGCTCGGCACCAACGAGCGCGGCGACGTCGACCTCGAGGATCTCAAGGCCAAGGTGGGCGACGACGTCGCCTGCCTGATGCTCACCAACCCGAACACGCTCGGCCTGTTCGAGCCGAAGATCGAGGAGATCGCCCACGTCGTCCACGACGCCGGCGCGACGCTCTACTACGACGGCGCGAACCTCAACGCGGTGATGGGCCGCACGCGCCCCGGGGACATGGGCTTCGACATCGTCCACTACAACCTGCACAAGACGTTCACCCAGCCGCACGGCGGCGGCGGTCCGGGCGCGGGGCCGATCGCGGTGTCCGACCGGATCGAGCCGTTCCTGCCCAAGCCGCAGGTCGTGCGGCGCGAGCCCGGCAACGGCGCCGGGCCGGTGTTCGACCTCGACTTCGATCGCCCGCGCTCGATCGGGCGGTTGCGCGGCTTCCAGGGCAACTACGGCGTCTTCGTCCGCTCCTACGCCTACATCCTGTCGCTTGGCGGCGACGGGCTACAGGAGGCGTCCGAGACCGCGGTGCTGAACGCGAACTACCTGATGGCGCGGCTCGCCGAGCACATCCCGCCCGCGTACGACCGCACCTGCATGCACGAGTTCGTGCTCACCGGCGGCCCGGTGAAGAAGCAGCTCGGGATCCGCACGTTCGACGTCGCCAAGCGGCTGCTGGACTTCGGCTTCCACCCGCCGACCGTGTACTTCCCGCTGCTGGTCGACGAGGCGCTGCTGATCGAGCCGACCGAGACCGAGACGCGCGAGACGCTCGACGCGTTCGCCGACGCGATCGCGGAGATCCTCGCCGAGGCGGCGGAGGACCCGGAGGCCGCGCGCAACGCGCCCTACACGACGCCGGTGCGGCGGCTCGACGAGGCCGGCGCCGCGAAGCGCCCGGTGATTCGCGAGCGCCTCTAGGGTCGATCACAGCGGCGCCGCGTAGCTGCCTGGGTCGCCCTTGCGCTTGCAGACGTTGTGCGGGTCCCGCGGCGAGATCGTGCCCCACGTCGTGCCGTCCCAGTACTGGATGTCGGTGCCGTCGTAGTAGCCCGGGACGGGGGCGGACTCGCCCTTGTGCTGCTGCTCGATCACCTGCTTCCACGCGTCCATGATCGCCGCGATGTCGGTCGGCTCGTCGAGCAGCAGCGGTCGCCCGATGGCCTTGACCTTGGCGGTCAGCGCCTTGCGGACCGCGTCGCCGCGCAACGGCGCCGACTTGCGGTAGCCGAGGATCACCGCGTTCGGGAACAGCCTGTTGAAGACGTCGAACGCCTCGAGGCAGAGGGTCGCGCAGCTCGTGCTGATCATCAGCTTGACGTTGGGGAAGCCGCCGGGCTTGTCGACGTAGCGCAGGTCCGAGCCGCTGGTCTCGTCGCCGTTCGAGAACAGGCCCGGCGCGCCGTACTGGGCGAACTGGTGGCCGCGGAAGTAGACGATGTCGGTGCGCGACAGGTCGCTGAGCTCGCCCGCCGCGACGGCCTTCGCGCGGGCACGGTGCGTCGCTTTGCTGCCGCTGAGCTCGAACGCGCCGAACGAGACCGTGTCCGTCGCCCCGAGGTTTCCGAGCTCGCGCTCTATGTCGGGCGCGAAGCCGGGGTACATTCCCGTGTAGCCGCCGAACGCGGTGCCCGCCTCGGCCCACACTGCGGTGGCGTCGGTGGCGCCCAGCTTCCCCTCGAGCGCCTTGCGCACCTCCCGCTGCTGGTCGGGCGTGGCCAGCCGGAGGACGCGCTTGAGCCCGCGGATCAGGGCGTGCTTGCGCTCCGTCGTCTTGCCGGCCGCGTAGGCCGACGCGGCGGCGGCCACGGCGTCGCTGGTGGCCTTGAAGTCGAACGACGCCGCGAGCGGATCGACCGGTGCCTCCACGACGGGCGCGGGATCGCGCGAGAGCAGGCGCAACGCCCGCCCCGTCGCGCGGTTGCCGGCGCTGCGCTGCAGCGCGAGCAGCGCCGTCGGGACCGAGCCCCGCGGCGTCCGGGCGCAGCCGGCGGCCGCGCGCTCGTGGAGCGTATCGGCCTGTTCCACGCACTGGGCCCGCACACGCCGACTCTCCCAGATGCGCCCCGCGCGGCGCAAGCTACGGTGCCGCGCGCTTCAGCGGCGGGGCCGGGCCGAGCAGCTTCACGCTCTCGGCGAGGTTGCCCTTGGCCGGCGCGACGGGGACGTCGAGCACCTGGGCCGTGGGCTTCTGCGTGACCGTGCCCGTCCGCTCGGCGGCCGTGGCCTCGTGCCCGCTGCCCAGGATGAAGTCGTGGCCGCCGCCCACGTAATCGATCCTGTACTGATCCTTGAGCATCTCCGACGGATCCTTGTCAGCGGTCGCGGTCTTCGTGGGCGCGAGCTTGTCGAGGGCGGCGAGCTCGGGGCCGTGCCTCTTGAACCACTTGTCGCGCCTGCCCCGCAGCGAGGCCTCCGGCGTGATCGTGATGTCGACCTCCACCTTCTCGGACTTGGTGACGGTCTTGCCATCGACCTCCTCCGTCGTCTTCTTCCACACCGAGCGCTTGTAGGTGCCGCCGAGGTTCGTGGCCTTGTACATGGGGCTGTCGGAGTACATGCTGCGCAGCTTCAGGCCGCGCTTGGCAAGGAGCGCCCTGGCGCCGGCGCCGGCCTTGGTGAGGATCGCGAGGTCGGCGTTCAGCCACCGCTCCATCAGCGCGGCGGCGGTACCGACCTCGCCTGGGCCGTTGATCGCGTCGAACAGGAGCATCGGCGGGCTGCGCAGCCACTGCTCATCGGTCGTCTCGGCGCCCGGGTCGAGTACACCGGCCGCCTTCACCATCTCCCGGCCGCCGCCGCTGTGGGCCGACATGACGATGCGACGGACCCCCACCTGCTTGAGTCCGGCCGTTCTACCGACGGTGTTGAGGATCGGGACGGTCAGGGCGAGCACCTCGTCGACGTACGCGGCGGGGTCCTTGATGCCGAACTTGGACTTGTGGGTGCCCTGGGGAAGGACCGCGATCATGCGGCGCTGGCCGGCCTCGAGCTGCTGCGGGAGCAGATCCTCCTCGACGTCGCGCACCGAGCCCGGATCCACGCCGAAGCCGGAGGTGTCCGTGCGCTCGCGATAGCCGACGTCGTGGCCGTGGAACTGCAACAGCACCTCGACGCCGTCGGAGAGATCCGCGCTCGGCGGCACCAGCACGATCGCCCGGCCGGCGGCGGACTCGGGGGTGTCCTGGGTGAGCGGGGCCGCTGGCGTCTTCCTGGCGGGCGCCTTGATGCTCGCGGCCTGGTTTCCCCGCGTGATGCCCTCGACCGGGATCCGCCACGTGTTGCCGATCTTGCGTGCCTTCTCGTTCCAGCCGCCCGGGACGGACTTGCTCCAGCCCTGGCGCTGCAGGCGCCGGCCCGCGCCGAGCTCGGCGGCGAGCCGCCCCCGTGCCCGGTTGCCGAGGCCACGCAGGAGCAGCGCGCCGGGCGACGGCGGAGGCCGTGACGGCGCCCGCGTGCGGCCGGGCAGCGGCTCGAGTTCCGGCCGTGGCTCCAGGTGGCGGGTCACGAAGCGACACTAACGGGATTCGGTGCCCGGGCAACGTGCCACTGGCACGCTCAAGCACTCGAGTGACGATACGGCGGCAGCGGCTGTTCGACCCGCACCCTCTCGGGGTCCGCGAGTCGCGCCGCGGCCCTCCGGCGCTCGTCGGCCTGGCGGCTGGCCGGGGCGAACGCGCTCCAGGCGAACCAGCGCCCGAAGGCGCGCTGGAGCACCCGCGGGCCGCTCAGCATCAGCTTGTGCGCGCGCATCGCCCCGCCCAGCTCCGCGCGCCCAAGGTAGACGCGGTAGAGGGTGGCGGTGTCGACCCTGACCTCGAGGTCGACGTCGAAGCCGGGATGCTGGAGACAAACCGAGACCTCCGAGGGCTCGAGGACCATCCAGTAGCGGCTCGACGGATCGCGGAAGTCGAACTGGACGACGGTGCGATCCGGGCGAAGCTGCCCGCGATCGACGTGTCGGGCCATCCAGACGATCAGGAGGTAGGGGTCGAGCTCCTCTGGACGGGGATCGGTGACCGACCAGGTAACTCCCCACTCCCCCATCGCCTGCACGACCGCCTCCAGATCGCGGCCGGCGAGCGTCAGGAGATACTCGAGCGTCCTGCCCTTGGGACCGGTGCGGCGCTCGATGATCTCGGCCCGCTCGAGCGAGCGCAGGCGGTCCGTTAGGACCGAGCGCGAGATGCCCGGCAAGCCACGCTGAAGCTCGTTGAACCCGCTCGCGCCGCCCAGCATCTCGCGCACGATCAGGAGCGTCCAGCGGTCGCCGAGGATCTCGCTCGCCTTGGCGATCGGACAGTACTGGGCGTAGCCCCGCATGCTCCAGGAATGCTAGCCTCGGATTGGCGCTAGGTTCGGAATTCGAACCACTTGGTTCGAAATTCGGGCTAGTCGGTGCGACGCACCCGCGTACCGTCGTCGCATGGCTACCGAGACGGCACCGGTGGCGACGGCCACCGACGATGAGCATCTACGCACCTCCGTCCAAGGCCCGGTGTTCGGCCCCGAGGACGAAGGCTACGACGAGGCCCGCTCGATCTGGAACGGCGCGATCGACCGCCGCCCGGCCTGCATCGCCCGCTGCACCGGCGTCGCCGACGTCGTCGCCGCGGTCCGCTTCGCGCGCGAGCGTGATCTGCTGGTCGCCGTGCGCTCCGGCGGCCACGGCGTCGGCGGCCATGCGCTCTGCGACGGCGGGCTCGTGATCGACCTCTCGCCGATGAAGGGAATCCGAGTCGATCCGGCGACGCGGACCGCGCGCGCCGAGGCCGGCGTGCTCTGGGGCGAGCTCGACCGCGAGACGCAGCTTCACGGGCTGGCGACGGTCGGCGGGATCGTCACCCACACCGGGATCGCGGGCCTGACGCTCGGCGGGGGGATCGGCTGGCTGATGCGAAAGCACGGCGCCACGGTCGACAACCTCCTCTCCGCGGACGTAGTGACCGCGGACGGCGAGCTCGTGACTGCGAGCGAGGAGGAAAATCCCGATCTCTTCTGGGCGATCCGCGGCGGCGGCGGCAACTTCGGCATCGTCACCTCGTTCGAGTACCAGCTTCACCCCGTCGGCCCGATCGTCCTCGCGGGACAAGTCTTCCACCTCCTGGAGAACGCGCCGGAGGTCCTGCGTTTCTACCGCGAGTTCATCGCTGCGGCCCCGGACGAGCTGACCACGATCTTCGAGCTGACGGTGGCGCCGCCGCTCCCCCTCCTGCCTGAGGAGGTGCACGGCAAGCCGATCGTGTGGGTGGGCGCCTGTTACGCGGGATCTCCGGACGAGGGCGCCGAGGTCGTCCGCCCGCTCAAGCAGTTCGGCCGCCCGATCGCCGACCTGCTCGAGCCGAAGCCCTACACGGCCTTGCAGTCGATTTTCGACGGCCTTGTGCCGCACGGCTGGCACCGCTACTGGAAGTCGGTCGAGCTGCCGCCGCTCACCGATGATGCGATCGCGACGCTCGTCGAGCACGCATCAGTGCAAACCTCGCCCAAGTCCTACTGCATCGTCCTCCAGCTCGGCGGGGCGCTGGCCCGCGTGGGTGAGGACGAGACGGCCTTCAGCCAGCGCGATACCGCCCACAACGTCGCCATAAACGCGGTCTGGACCGAGGACGATCCGGACGCAGAACGCCACATCGCCTGGGCGCGGAACTTCTTCGACGCGATGCAGCCGCACGCCGGAGGGCGCGTGTACGTGAACTTCCTCGGCGAAGAGGGCCCCAACCGGGTGCGCCAGGCCTATGGCGCGCGAAGCTACGAGCGCTTGGTCGAGCTCAAGCGCGCCTACGACCCGACCAACTTCTTCAGGCTCAACCAGAACATCGAGCCCTGAGCGCCCGCGCTAGCCCTGGCGATAGCGCGCGACCGCGACCGGCACGCACACCGCGAGGATCGCCGCCGACCACAGCAGCGCGCCGGGCAGCGCATCGGGCGACTGCCCGAGCGTGAGCTGGCGGACCGCGTCGACCATGTAGGTGATCGGCTGGTGCTCGGCGAACGCCTGCAGCACGCCGGGCATCGAGTCGACCGGGACGTACGCGCTCGAGAGGAACGTCAGCGGGAACACGAGCAGGCCCATGCCCTGCGCCGCCTGCGGGTTGCCGGCGAACAGCCCGACCGCGATGAACACCCACTCGAACACGTAGCCGAACAGCACGACGAGCCCGAACGCGACGATCCCATCCGCCACCGAGCCGTGCAGGCGAAAGCCGACCGCGAAGCCGACCGCGACGGAGAAGCCGAGCAGCCAGACCAGGATCACGGTGTCGGCCATCGCCCGGCCCGCGAGCACCGAGCTGCGCGGTATCGGCAGCGAGCGCAGCCGGTCGACGAGCCCTTGCTGGAGGTCCTCCGCCATCGCCACGGAGGCGCCGATGCCGGTGAACAGCACGCCGGTGGTGATGAAGCCCGGGATCAGGTAGTCGACGTACTCGATCCCGCCGCTGTCGATCGCGCCGCCGAAGACGTACCGGTAGACGAGCATGAAGCCGGCCATCTGCAGCGTGCCGACCACGATCAGCTGCGGCGTGCGCAGGAAGCGCAGCAGCGCGCGGCGGCTGACGAGGAGCGTCGCGGTCATGAGTTCGGTCCTTTCGTGAGGGCGAGGAACACCTCGTCGAGGTTCGGCTGGCGCACCGCGACGTCCTCGAGCTCGACGCCGGCGGACTGGACCGACTCCAGCGCGGCGACGAGCCGGGCGCCCGCGAGGTCCGCGCCGACGCTGACGCGGCGCGTCGCCTCGTCGACCCGCAGCGCGCCGCCGTCCAGCCGCCCGAGCGCCTCCGCGACCGCCGGCAGGTCGTCGCTCCGGCGCGCGTGCACCTCGATCACCTGGCCGCCGATCCGGCGCTTGAGCTCGTCCGGCGTGCCGGAGGCGACCGCGCGCCCGTGGTCGACGATCACGATCTGGCTCGCGAGTTGGTCGGCCTCGTCCAGGTACTGGGTGGTGAGCAGCACGTCGGTGCCGGCCTCGACGAGCGCGCGGATCGCCTCCCACAGCTCGCTGCGGCTGCGCGGGTCCAGCCCGGTGGTGGGCTCGTCGAGCAGGAGCAGCCGCGGCGCGCCGACGAGGCTCGCGCCGAGGTCGAGCTTGCGGCGCATGCCGCCGGAGTAGGTGCGCACGAGCCGGTCGGCGTCCTCGACGAGGCCGAGCTGCTCGAGCACCGATGCGGTGGCGCTGCGGGCGGCGCGGCGGTCGAGCCCGAACAGGCGGGCGACCAGCTCGAGGTTCTCGCGCCCGGTCATCGCGGGCTCGACCGCGGCGAACTGCCCGGCGAGTCCGATCGATCGGCGAACCGCGTCGGGCTCGCGGCGCACGTCGTGACCCGCGACCAGCAGCGTCCCGGCGTCGAGCCGGAGCAGCGTGGCGACCGCGCGGACGAACGTCGTCTTGCCGGCGCCGTTGGGCCCGAGCACGGCGACCACCTGGCCCGCGTCGGCGAGCAGGTCGAGCCCGTCGAGCGCGCGGGTGCGGCCGTAGCGCTTCTCGAGGCCGCGTGCCTCGATCGTCGGTGGCATCTAATCGTCCTCCGGAGGGTTGAACTTGGCGGCGAGCTCGCGCTGCATCTCCTCGCTCCAGGTCAGCCGTCCCTCGCGTAGATCCGCGATCACGCCGCGGACCCAGGCGAGCTCGGTCTCCAGGACCGCTCGCCGGTACTCCTCCTCGAGCAGGAACAGCCGCGGGAGATCCGGCACACTGGCCATCTCCGACTCGGTGTCGGCGAGCGCGGCCTCGAGCCGCTCCGCTCGCAGCTCGAGCTGCGAGCGCGCGTCGTCGGGCGCGAGCACCATCATCACCGAGACCGCGGCGATGAACTCCGGGTATTCGCCGGACGTCGCGCTCAGCATCTCGCGCAGCCACTCCTCGGCCGTCGTGCGGCCGGCGTCGGTGATCGCGTACACGGTGCGGTCGGGACGCGCCTCGCCGCGCACCGTCTCGTGCACCTCGACGAGCCCGAGGCGCACGAGCCGATCGATTGCCTGATAGAGGCTCGCGCGGGCGCGCACGTTGACCACGCGGTCCTTGCCGCGCTGCTCGATGAGCTTCTGCATGCGGTAGGTGTGCATCGGGCCCTCGAACAGCGTCGTGAGCACGATCAAGCCGAGCAGTGAGCGCTGCGGAGGCATAGTCATAAGCCTACTAGACAGACTATGACTATGCAACTTCAGCGTGCCAGGACCGCGCCGTCCTCGAGTACCGCGCCCCGGCGCGAGATGCGCATCATCGCCACGACCGGCACGAGGCCGATGAGCACGATCAGCAGCGCCGGCAGCGCCGCCGTGTCGAAGCGCGAGTCCTTCGTCGCCTCCCAGACGGCGATCGCGAGCGTGTCGTTGCCGAGCGGCCGCAGCAGCGCGGTCGCCGGCAGCTCCTTCATCACCTCGACGAACACGAGCAGCGCCGCGGTGACGATGCCCGGCCACAGCAGCGGCAGGTGGACGTCGGACAGCACCCGGTTGCGGTCGGCGCCGAGGCTGTGCGCGGCGTCGTCGAGCGCCGGATCCAGCCGCGTCATGCGCGACTCGACCGCGAAGTACGCGAGCGCCTGGAAGCGCACCAGGTAGGCCAGCACGAGCCCGACCGCGGTGCCGGTCAGCAGCAGCCCGGTGTCGAACGCGCCGTCGATCCGGCGGTCGAGCCAGGCGAGCGGGACGTACACCGCGACGGCGACCACCGTCCCGGGCACCGCGTAGCCGAGCGTCTGCAGCCGCGCCGTGGCGCCGCCGATGCGCGACGGCTGCGTGCGCTTGCCATAGACGACCACGGTGGCCGCCGCGACCGCGACCAGCGCCGCGACCACGGCCAGGCCGAGGCTGGTGAGCGCGGCCTGGGCAAGGTCGGCGCCGGTGGCTCCCTCGCCCAGCGACTGCACGGACCACACGGCGAGCTGGACCAGCGGCCCGACCAGCACGACGGCGAGCAGCGCCACCGGCACGGCCGCGGCCAGCCACGCCGCCGGGCCGCGCAGCCGCCGCGGGACGACCGCCTCGCCGCGCGCGAGCGCGCCGTGGTAGCGCGCGCGACCGCGGAGCATCCGCTCCAGCAACACGAGTCCGACGGTCAGCGAAACCAGGATCGTCGCGAGCTGCAGCGCCGCCGCCTGGTCGAACGCGCCGTACCAGACGCGGTAGATCGCGTCGGTCATCGCGCGGTAGTTGAGGAGATTGACCGCGCCGAAGTCCGCCAGCGCCTCCATCACAGCGAGCGCCACGCCGGCCGCGAGCGCCGGCCGCGCGAGCGGCAGCGCGAGCCGCCGGATCGCCCGCGCGTGGCTCAGCCCGAGGCTGCGCGCGGCCTCGAACGTGTCGCGCGACTGCTCGAGGAACGCGGCGCGGCCGAGCACGTACACGTACGGGTACAGCACGAGCGTGAGCACCGCGATCGCGCCGCCCGTCGAGCGCACCTCCGGCAGCTGGACGCCGAGCACGTCGTGCGCCGCGCGCTGCAGCCAGCCGTCGGCGTCGTACTGCCCGAGCAGCACGAACACGAGCACGTACGCGGGCATCGCCAGCGGCAGCACGAGCGCCCAGTCGAGCCAGCGCCGGCCGGGGAAGTCGTAGAAGGAGATGAGCGCGGCCAGCCCGCCGCCGAGCAGCAGCGTGCCGGCGCCGACGCCGAGCGCGAGCACCGCGCTCGCGCGCAGCGCCTCGGGCAGCAGATCGCCGGCGATCTGGTCGAACGCGCCGGGATCGGTGACGAACGATGCGGGCAGGACGAGCAGCGGCCCGGCGACGATCAGCGCCACCAGCACGCCGACGACCGGCCACGACGCCGGCCGCGGCGCGTGCGCGGCCGCCGGCGCCGCTACTGCCACCCGACCTCCTGCATCAGCGCCACCGCATCGGGCAGCAGCGCGCCGGCGCGCTCCACGTCGATCGGGTCCAGCTCGACGTCCGCCCAGTCGCGGATGTGCTCGGCGGGCGGCACCTCGACCGCGAACTCGCCGTTCTTGACGATCTCGCGCTGCGCGGCGGGCGAGGTCAGGTGCTCCATCAGCGCCACGGCGTCCTCCCGGTGGTCGGAGCCCTGCACGAGCCCGACGCCCGACAGGTTGGTGTGCGCGCCGGCGCCGTCCTGGTCGGGCCAGGCCGGCGCGACCGGGAAGTCCGGATCGTCCGCGAGCTCGCGCGCAAGGTAGTAGTGGTTGGTGAGACCCACCTGGCAGCGGCCGGCGGCGATCGCGTCGAGCACGTCGACGTCGGAGCCGACGATCTGCGGGTCGTTCGCCATCCACGACTCCAGCAGCGCGCGGGTCTTCTCCGGACCGCGCTTGGCGAGCATGTCGGCGACGAGCGACTGGTTGTACTCGTTGTTCGACGTGCGCAGGCAGAGCTTGCCCTTCCAGCGCGGGTCGCCGAGGTCCTGGTAGCTGCGCACCGCGTCCTCGGGCACGCTCGTATTGCGCATCGGCGTACGGATCCGCAGGCTCAGGCCCCACCACGCACCGTCGGGGTCGCGCCACTGCGCGGGCACCTGGCGCTCGAGCACCGGGGTCGTGACCGGTTCCAGCAGCCCCGCCTGCTTCGCGCGCCAGAGGTTCGCCAGGTCGGTCGTCACGAGTAGGTCCGCGGGCGTCTCGCCGCCCTCGCTGCGCAGGCGCTCGAACAGCTCCGGCGCGGTCCCGCCCCGCAGCTCGAGCTGCTTCCCCGACTCCTCCTCCCACGCGGTGAAGACGGCCTCGTCGCCATACTGCGAGCGGCCGTTGTACACGACTACGTCGGGCGAGCCGCCGAACGCGAACACGGCGGCGCCGAGCAGGACGGCCAGGAGCACGGCGGCGCCGATCAGCGTGCGGCCGCGGCGGCGGACGAGGGCGGTCAGCATAGGTCGGTTAGGCTAGCCTAACTCACGCGATGACCTCCGTCCCGCCCGCGATCGAGGCCGCCGGCCTCGTCCGCGCGTTCGGCGACCGCTGCGCGGTCGACCGCGTCGATCTCACGCTCGAGCGCGGCGGGTTTCTCGCCGTGCTCGGCCCGAGCGGCTCGGGCAAGACGACACTGCTGCGCCTGATCGCGGGGTTCGAGCGGCCGGACGCGGGCAGCGTGCGGATCGACGGCCGGCCGGTCTCGGGGCCGGACGCCTGGGTCGAGCCCGAGGCGCGCCGGATCGGCATGGTGTTCCAGCAGGGCGCGCTGTTCCCGCACCTGAGCGTCGCCGCCAACGTCGGCTTCGGGGCCACGCGCGCCGAGCGGGCGGCAGAGTGCCTCGAGCTGGTCGGGCTCGCCGATCGCGCGCGCGACTTCCCGCACGAGCTGTCCGGCGGCGAGCGCCAGCGCGTCGCGCTCGCCCGGGCGCTGGCCGCCGATCCGGCGGTAGTGCTGCTCGACGAGCCGTTCTCCGCGCTCGACGCCGGGCTGCGCGAGCGACTGCGCGAGGAGGTCGCCGCGATCCTCCGCGCGGCCGGTACGAGCACGCTGCTGGTCACGCACGACCAGTCAGAGGCGCTCTCGCTCGCCGACACCGTGGCGGTGCTGCGCGAGGGCCGGCTCGAGCAGGTCGGCACGCCGGAGGAGGTCTACGAGCGGCCGCAGAGCCAGTGGGTCGCCGCTTTCCTCGGCGACGCGGACGTCGTGCCGGGGACCGCGCGCGACGGCTACGCGGAGTGCGAGCTCGGCCGCTTCGCCGTCGCGACCGGGCTCAGCGGCGCGGTCGATCTCGTCATCCGGCCCGAGTCGGTCGCGATCGGACACCGCTCGCCGCGCGACGCCGACGCCTCCGCCGTCGTCGTCGGGCGCTCGTTCTACGGGCACGACCAGCTCGTGGAGCTCGAGCTGCCGAGCGGCCGGCGCCTGCGCAGCCGCCGGCTCGGGTTCCCGGCCTGGCATCCCGGCGACCACGTGCGAGTGTGGGTCGACGGACCGGTGACCGCGCTAGCGGTCGGTCAGGGCGCGACCGCGCGATAGACATCGCCGTTACCGGAGGCGAGGACCAGCTCGCCGTCGGCGTCGGTGCCGATGTGGGTGAGCAGCGGCACGGTCGCCCGCTCGCGCCGGACGTCGCCCGCGCGGCCGTTCGGCGTGCCGCGCAGCGACCACAGCACCCCGGCGCAGAAGTCGCCGTAGACGTAACGGCGGACGAGGCCCGGCAGCCGCGAGCCGCCATACACGACGCCGCCGGTGATCGAGCAGCCGTCGACGTCGTCGTGGCGGTACTGCGCCACCGGCCAGACGAGCTCGCCGCCGCGAGCGAGGTCGTGGCCGCCGATCCGATCGGTGCCCTCGAACGCGCTCCAGCCGAGGTTCTTGGGCGGCTCGTCGAACTCGAGCAGCACACGATCGACCTCCTCGACCTCGTCCTGGCCGACGTCGCCGATCCAGACCTCGCCGAGCGCGGGGTCGAACCAGAAGCGCCACGGGTTGCGCAGGCCGCTGAGCACGACGTTCCATTCGGGAGTGCGCTGTCCGATGTCGGCGGCGATCAGCTTGCCGAGCAGGTTGTCCGGGTCCTGGGCGGTGCGGCGCGGGTCGAACGCGCCGCCGCCGTCGCCCAGGCCGAGGTAGAGGCGCCCGTCGGGTCCGAACGCGAGCTGGCCGCCGTTGTGGTTCTCCTCGGGCTGATCGACGTGGAGCAGCTCGCGCAAGGGACGGGCGTCGATGGTCGCGAGGTCGTCCGCCGCCTGGAACTCGGCCACGCGGGTGTCGCCCTTGCGGTCGGACCAGTGCAGGTACAGCCGCCGGTCTGTGGCGAAGTCGGGGTGGAAGGCGATCCCGAGCAGGCCCTGCTCGGCGCCGGTCAGGACCCGGCTCGAGAGGTCGAGCAGCGTGGTCCTCTGCGCGCCGGCGAGCCGCACGACGCGGCCGGGCTGCTCGAGCACCCACAACGCGCCGGGGTCGCCGGGCGCGGCGCCGACCCAGGTCGGGCGGTTGAGCCCCGTGGCGATCCGCGCGACGTCGAAGTTGTGGGCATCGCCCTGCTCGGTCGCCGGTTCGGGCCGCGCGATCTCGCCGAGCTCGTCGTCACCGCACCCCGCGAGGACGGTCGCGGCGAGCGCGGTGGCGAGGAGGGCGCGGAGCACGGCCGCGCATATTAGGGAACCCTAACTCGCGGTGCTCAGTCGCCGACCGCGGCGAACTGGACGCCGAGCGGCGCGTCCTCGCTCGCGAACGCGAGCAGCCGCTCGCCCTCCGCCTCGATCGCGGCCCGGTCGCTCGCGTTCACGTCGGCGAACAACCGCACCTCCAGCCGGCCGCCGTCGATCTTCCACATCCCACACGCGAACCCGTCCACCAGGACGGTCGGGAAGTCGGCGATCCGCGGCGGGTAGCCGTCGGCGAGGATCCGGCTGCGGTCGTCGTGGGCGAGGATCGCGTTGTCGAACACCGGCAGGAAGCGCACGGGCGCCGGCGTGTCGGGGTCGGGCAGCGGGCCGTCGTGGACGTCGAGCAGTTCGCGGCCGCGCTCGTCGCGGAAGCTGCGCAGCTGCGGCCTCAGACGCTCGAGGACCTCGGCGGCGCCCGTGAGGCCCGACCAGGAGCGGATGTCGCCCGGGGTCGCGGGGCCGAACGCGGCGAGGTAGCGCAGCACCAGCTCGTCCGGGCTCGGGTCGCTCGCGAGCGGCGCGCCGAGCCACGACTCGGCGGTCGTCAGGACCGGGCGCCGGCGGTCGCCCCACACGCCGCGCGGCGGCAGCTGGACCATCGGCAGCAGGAAGCCGGCGGCGTATCCGAGCACCCGCGGCTCGCAGTCCGGGAAGCGCGGCGCGAGCGCGCGGCCGATCGCCGCCGCGCCCATCGGCTCGGTCTCGATCAGCTCGCGGGCGGCGGAGAGCAGCTCGTCGAGGTCGACGCCGTCGAGGTCGCGCCGGAACTGGCTCATCAGCCCGCGCTCCGAGACGGGCGCGAACAACGGGCGCAGCGCGAGGAAGTCGCGCGCGGTCGCCAGGTGCAGGGTGCTGCGCATCAGCCAGCCGCGCGCGGCCTGCTTCGACGTGATGAGGCCGTCGAGCTCGGCCGGGTCGAAGGGGTCGAGCCGGGTCCACAGGCCGATGTGCGGCGAGGGCGGCTCCTGCGCCTGCATCGCGACCAGATGCTCGATCGTCTCCTCGGCGGTCCGGGTGTGGCGGCGCAGCAGCAGTTGGCGCTCGAGCAATGCGCGGTTCAGCGCGCGGCGCGTCAGGACGGTGGCGGGCATGCGAGCGTCAGGAACTGTCGCACGCGGCGAGCACCTGCCAGATGCCGGCGCGCGCCACCTCGGCGAAGCGCGGCGGTGCGACCGGCGCCGGCGTCGCACCGGCGGAGAGCGCGCTGCGGAAGATCACGCCGGGCGCGCGCGGCGGGTCGTCGGGCTCGACGGCGCGCTTGGCCACGTCCATCCGGTAGGCCATCAGCGGTCCGCGCAGCGGTCCGACGTACGGCCTGCCGCAGGCGAGCACGGCATCTCGTCCGCCCGCTGCTCGCACGGCCTCGGCGAGGTCGCCGGCCAGCCGCCACTGGTACGCCTGGTCGCGGCGCACCTCGGGGAGCCCGGCGAGCCGCGGCGCGGCGGCCAGCGCGACGAGCAGCGTGGCGGCGGCGAGCGCGTATGGTCGCGGCGTGATCCGACCGGCGAAACGCGGGCGCGGCGCCGCCCGCGCGGCCAGCACGAGCCCGACGGCGCCGCTGATCGCGATCATCGCCGCTCCGGGCAGCGCGTAGCGCGGCTCGCCGCTGAAGCCGGCCTCGGCCATCAGCGCCACGACGCCGATCCAAGCCGCGCCGGCTGCCGCGGGGACGAGTGCCCCGGGCGCCCGGCGCGCCGCGGCCGCCCGGGCCGTCAAGCCCGCGGCGGATCGGGCCGCGCCGCGCGCAACCGGCGCCCGGCTCGCCGCGGCTGACAGAGCGGCCGCGCCGCTCGTCGCGATCATCCGCGCCGCCCAGCCGGGGCGCGCCGCCCACAGCGCGACCAGCGCGGCCACGCCCAGCCACAGCGGCCACAGCGGGAGCCGCGCGGCCTCCTCGAGCGCGGCCAGACCCGGGAACTCGGCGAGCGCGGGCTGGCCCGGGTTCGCCACGCGCGCGCGGGATCCTGAGCGGAGGAGATCGCCGGAGCCGATCAGCTCCGGCAGCAGCCAAGCGGCCGGGACGAGCAGCGCGAGCGCGGCGAGCAGCGGCCGGTCCTGCGGGCGGCGGCGCCAAAGCACGACGCCAGTCGCGAGCAGGAACGGCCACGCCTCGACGCGCAGCAGCGCGCAGCCGACGCCGCAGGCAAGCGCGAGCCGGAAGCGCCGCTCGTGCCAGGCCGCCGCGCCCCCGAGCGCGAGCGCGATCACCAGCGCCGGCTCGGCGCCCGCCGCGCTGTACGCCGGCAGCGCGCCGCACAGCAGCACACCCACGGCCGCGAGTGCGCCCGCTACCGCGGAGCCGCCGGCGAGCCGGCGCCCGAGCGCGAACGCCAGCCACGCCGCCAGCACCGCGGCGACGCGCACGAGCAGCACCCATAGCCACGGCGCCGCCGAGCCGAGCGGCGCGAGCAGCGCGCAGACCGCGACCGGCAGCGGTTTGAACGCCGGCCCGTCGACGGTGCTCAGCCCGCCGTCGGCGACCTCCCGCCCCCACAGCAGCCAAGCCCACGGGTCGTACGACGGCGCGGGGTCGACGAGCACCAGCGAGGCGAGGGCGAGCGCGACGGCGGCGGCGAGCGGGCGCAACACGGCAGGTATCCTCGCCAATCTGATGGTGATCTTCTCCGGCATCCAGCCCACCGGGCGCAAGCACCTCGGCAACTACATCGGGGGCATCCTGCAGTACGTCGAGGGCCAGGACCGCGCCGACCCGTCGATCTACTGCATCGTCGACATGCATGCGGTCACGGTCGAATACGACCCGGCGACGCTGCGTGAGCGCGTCTACGACACGGCGGCGATCCTGATGGCGGCCGGCCTGGACCCCGAACGCTGCATCCTGTTCCGCCAGGGTGACGTGCAGGAGCACACCGAGCTGTGCTGGCTGCTGACCGCCGTGACCTCGGTCGGCGAGCTCAACCGCATGCACCAGTTCCGCGACAAGTCGGTCGCCCAGCGCCAGCTCGTCTCCGCCGGGCTGCTGCTGTACCCGGTGCTGCAGGCCGCCGACGTGCTGGCCTACCGCGCCGATGAGGTCCCGGTCGGCGAGGACCAGCGCGAGCATCTCGAGCTGATGCGCGACGTCGCCCGGCGCTTCAACGAGCGCTTCGGCGACATCCTCGTGGTGCCCGAGCACCGGATCCCGACGATCGGCGCGCGCGTGCGCGACCTGCAGGAGCCGGAGCGCAAGATGTCGACCACGGGCGGGACCGAGCAGGGCACGGTGCTCGTGATCGACGAGCCCGACGTGATCCGGCGCAAGTTCAAGCGCGCCGTGACGGACTCGGGCACCGAGATCGTGCGCGCCCCCGACAAGCCCGGCATCACCAACCTGATCGAGATCCTCGCCACCGTGCGCGGAGACACGCCCGAGGCGATCGAGCGGGCGTTCGCGGGCCAGGGCTACGGCGCGTTCAAGACCGCCGTCGGCGACGAGGTCGCGGCCTGGCTCGCGCCCGTGCGCGAGCGTTACACCGACCTCCGTTCCGACGAGGACGCGCTCGAGGACGTGCTGGCCGCCGGCGCGGACAAGGCGCGCGCGATCGCATCCGGGACGCTCGCGGACGTGCGCGAGGCGATGGGGGTCGGCCCGGCGCGGCGCCCGAGCCTGCGCTGATCCGCCGCGTGGGCTTCTAGCCTGGTCGGTTCGTGGCCTCGTTCACCCGCCTGGAGCTCGACCTCGACGTGTTCGCGGGTCCGTTCGACCTGCTGCTGTCGCTGATCCTGCGCGAGGAGCTCGACCTGCTCGAGGTCGAGCTGGCCGAGATCGTGCTCGCGTACCTCGATCACCTGGAGGCCCGCAACGAGCTCGACCTCGAGTCCGCCACCGAGTTCCTGGTGCTGATCGCCGCGCTGCTGGAGCTGAAGTCGCGCCTGATGCTGCCCGGCGAGGAGATCGAGGAGTTCGACGCGCTTGCGCCGGCCGAGGCGGCCGAGGAGCTGCTCGAGCGGATGCTCGCCTACGCCCGCTTCCGCGGCGCCGGCGGCTTCCTCGCCGCGCGCCGCGACGCGGAGCAGGGCGCGCTCTACCGGTCGGCGCCGCTGCCGCCGGAGCTGCGCCGCGCGCCGCTCCAGCACGCCGAGCAGGCGTACGACCCGGCGGTGCTCGGACAGGCGCTGGGCGGCCTGCTGCGCACGCCGCCGCCGATCGACGTCAGCCACCTCGGGCCGACGCGGGTGGGGCTGGGGGAGCGGCTCGCGGTCCTGCGCGGGCTGCTGCGGCGCGGGAAGTTCTCCTTCGACGACGCCGTCCGCGGCGCCGACCGGATGACGGTGGCGGTCACCCTGTTCGCGCTGCTCGAGCTGTACAAGCGCGGCGAGGCCGACTGGGAGCAGGCCGAGGCGTTCGGCCCGATCACGGTGCGGCCGGACTCCTCCGAGGCGGTCGCCTGATGGATCTGGAGCGCCAGCTCGAGGCGCTGCTGTTCCTCGCGCCCGATCCGGTGCCGGTCGAGGAGCTCGCCGATGCGCTGAGGGTCGAGGAGGACGAGGTCACCGCCGGCCTGCGGGCGCTGGCGGCCGCGCTCGGCGGCCGCGGCGTCGTGCTCCGCGAGCTGGCCGGCGGCTGGACGCTGGCCTCGCATCCCGACGCCGAGGAGCCCGCCCGGCGTCTGCTCGCCCGTCCGCGCACGCCCGGTCTGACGCCCGCGCAGGCGGAGACGCTCTCGATCGTCGCCTACCTGCAGCCGGTGTCGCGCCCGGAGGTCGCCCGGATCCGCGGCGTTGCGTCTGAGTCAGCCACGACCTCGCTGGTCGAGCGCGGCCTGATCGAGGAGGCGGGCCGCTCGCAGTTCGGCGCGATCCTGTACCGCACCACGCCGCTGTTCCTCAAGCTGTTCGGCATGAACTCGGTCGACGACCTGCCCGACCCCGCGCAGTGGGACCCGAGCCCGGCGGAGCAGGCCGCGCTGCGCGACCGCCTGCTGCGCGCGGGCGAGCAGCGCGCCGGGCGCCTGGTGCAAGAAACGAGTTGAGCTTGCGCCGGCTCAGCCGGCGGCGGCGAGGTCGATCGTCCGCGCGACCTCGTGCACGATCTCGCTGAGCGCCGGCAGGGCAGGGTTCGGCGCGTCCTCGCGCCACACGAGCACGACCCTCGCCTCCTCGCCCGCGAGCGGCACGAACGCCACGCCGCCGTCGCGCAGGGTGCGCGACGAGAGCGTGAGTCGCGTGACACCGACGCCCGCGGCGACGAGCGCCAGCAGCCCCTGCGGCGTCGTCCCGCGCTGGACGACGCGGGGCCGGTAGCCGGCGCGCGCGAAGTCCTCGTCGTAGAGCCGATGCCACGGCGGCCATGACGCGCGCGGCGTCAGCACCCAGGGCTCGTCGGCGAGATCGGCGAGCGTGAGCTCCGCGCGCTCCGCGAGCGGGTGGCCCTCGGGCAGCACCGCCGCGACGGGCTCGCGCAGGACGACCTCGGTCGCCAGGTCGGCGACCAGCGGCGGGCGGCTGAGGCCGGCGTCGAGCGTGCCCTCGCGCAGTCCGCCCACGAGGGCGGCGATCGTGAGGTCCTCGGTGTGCAGCGACACGCCGGGATGGCGCTCGCGGAACGCGCGCACGACCGGCGGCATGAAGTAGTTGGCGACCGTCGAGAGAAAGCCGACGCGCAGCTCGCCCTGCTCGCCCCGCGCGGCGCGGCGAACGGCCTCGGCAGCGCGCTCGGCGCGCGCGAGAACCGGCCGTGCCTCGCGCAGCAGCACCGCGCCCGCGTCGGTCAGCTCGACGCCGCGGCTGCTGCGCTCGAACAGGCGCGCGCCGAGCTGTGCCTCCAGCGTGCGGATCTGCTGCGAGAGCGACTGCTGCGCGATGTGCAGCTCGGCGGACGCGCGCGTAAGGCTGCCCGCCTCGGCGACCGCGACGAAGTAGCGCAGCTGGCGCAGCTCCACGGGTCAGAGTCTACGCGCGGCCACAGGCTGCGCCTGTGGCGGGGCAGGCAACAACTGTTTCTCAGCGGGCGCGGCGCGACCTACCGTGACCGGCATGTCCTCCCGCACCTGGCTCATCACCGGAACGTCGTCGGGCTTCGGCCGCGAGATCGCCCGCGCGGCGCTCGAGCGCGGCGACTGCGTGGTCGCCACCGCCCGGCGCCCCGAGACGCTCGCCGAACTCGTGGAATCCGCACCCGACCGCGTGCACGCCGTCGCGCTCGACGTCACGCGCGCGGACCAGATCGCCGCCGCGGTGGCCGCGGCGCTCGAACGGTTCGGCAGCATCGACGTGCTGGTCAACAACGCCGGCAACGGCTCGGTCGGGGCGATCGAGGAGGTCGACATGGACGAACTGCGCGGGCTGATGGAGACGATGTTCTTCGGCCCGTTCGCGCTCACCCAGGCGGTCCTGCCGCAGATGCGCGAGCGCGGCAGCGGCGCGATCGTCCAGATCAGCTCGATGGGCGGTCAGCTCTCGCCGCCGGGGTTCGGCGCGTACTGCTCGGCGAAGTTCGCGCTCGAGGCCGCGTCGGAGTCGCTCGCGGCCGAGGTCGAGCCGCACGGGCTCCGTGTCCTGATCGTCGAGCCCGGCTCGTTCCGCACCGGGTTCGGCGGCGAGCGGATGCAGCGGTCGCACGACTCCGGGATCTACGGCGACAGCGCCGGCCAGAACCGCGCGTACATCGACGGCATGGACGGCACCCAGCCCGGCGACCCGCGCCGCGCGGCCGCCGCGATCGTGTCGGCGCTCGACGCGCCCGACGCTCCGCTGCGGCTCGCCCTCGGCGACGACGCGGTCGACGCGATCCGCGCCAAGCACGAGCGCCTGCGCGCCGACCTCGACGGATGGGAGCACGTCAGCCGGGCGATGGCGGTCGACGAGCCGGCGAACGTCTAGCCGGCTACGGCCAACCGACGCGCGGCGCGGGAGCCGGGGCGGTCAGCAGCTGCCCGGTGCGTGGTCCTTCTGTGAGCCGAGTGATGTTGTCGGCGAAGCCGTCCGACATCCGCCAGTCGGCCGCCAGCATGAACAGGGTCCGGCCGTCCTCGCCGCCGAGCATGCAGGCGAAGCAGGGCATGCCGACCCGCACTCGCTCGAGCACCTCGCCACCGTCGCGGACGCGGCCGACAAGGTTCTCGCCGAAATCACCGACACCCGTCCAGACCGCACCTTCGGCGTCCACGCAGATTCCGTCGGGGCCGACGCCGTCGGCCCAGACCCGCCGGTTCGAGAGGCTGCCGTCGTCGGCGATGTCGAACGCCGTCAGCCGCGCGGCGAAGGACTCCGCGATGATCAGCGTCGAGTTGTCGGGCGTCACCACCATGCCGTTGGGGAACGCGATCCCGTCGGCCACTCGCCGTGCGGACCCGTCGGGGGTGACCAGCGCGATGATTCCGGGGGCATTGCCCTCGCCGGGCTCGAAGTCGACGCCGCCGTTGATGTAGATGTTGCCGCGGCCGTCGACGACGATCTCGTTGAAAGCGTCGACACCCAAGCCGCTCAGGTCGCCGTGCGGCACCATCGAGCCGTCGGGCTCGAGGCGCTTGAGCCCGTCGCCGGTCACCAGCAGGCGACCGTCGGGCAGCCAGTCGATCGACCACCCCAGGCGCGGCGGGCCCTTGCCGACTACCTCGGCGTTGCCCTCGAGATCGACGGCGACGATCTCCTCCGCGCCCCAGTTCGCGAACCACAGACGGTCCTCGTGCCAACGGGGCGACTCACCGATCACGAGGCCTGTCAGCAGCGTTGATGCCTCGAGCGTGGACATTCGCACCTCCTCAGGGCGCGGTGGCCGGGGCGTTCGCAGCCAGCTGCCCGCACGCGGCGTGGATGTCGCGCCCGCGCGTGAGGCGGACCGTCGCGCGCAGGCCGTGCTCCTCCAGCACGGCGCGGAAGGCGTCGATCGCGCCGCGCGAGGAGCCGTCGTACATCCCGGTCGGGTTGTACGGGATCAGGTTGACCTTGTAGATGCGCGGGTCGAGCAGGCGCGTGAGCGCCAGCGCCTGCTCGTACGTGTCGTTGACGCCGTCGAGCATCACGTACTCGATGAACACCCGCCGGCGGCGGCGCGCGTGGTAGGCCTCGCACGCGGCCAGGACGTCCGCGATCGGATAGCGGTCGTTGACCGGCATGATGCGCGAGCGCAGCGAGTCCTCGGGCGCGTGCAGCGAGAACGCGAGCCGCACCGGCAGATCGCTCTCGCTCAAGCGCTGGATCCCCGGCACCCAGCCGACCGTCGAGACCGTCGTGCGCCGGTTGGTGACGCCGATGTCCGGGAGCCGCTCGCACGCGCCCAGCACGGAGTCGAGCGCCATCATCGGCTCGCCCATCCCCATGAACACGAGGTGGTCGACCGGCTCGATGCGGCGGAAGTGCAGCACCTGGTCGAGGATCTCCGACGCCGTCAGGTTGCGCCCGAACTTCATCGTCCCGGTCGCGCAGAACGTGCACGTGAGCGGGCAGCCGGACTGCGACGAGACGCAGACCGAGCGGCGGCCGTCGCGATAGCGCATCAGCACGGCCTCGAGCGGGCGGCCGTCGTGCGTGCGGAACAGCGCCTTGACCGTGCCGTCGCGCGCGTGCGCCTCGTCGGCGACCTCCAGCGAGGAGAACGGCACGCGCTCGGCGAGCTGCGCCCGCAGCCCAGCGGGGAGGTCGGTCATCGCGTCGTAGCCCGGCGCCCCGCCCGCGGTCCAGCGCCACACCTGGCGCGCGCGGAAGGCGGGCTGGCCGAGCTCGGCCAGCGTGTCGTGCAGGAGCGCGAGGTCCACGCTCCGTATGGTGGCAGCGCGATGCGCCTCGCCAAGTATCTCGCGCACGCGGGCGTCGCCTCCCGCCGCGCCGCCGAGCAGCTCGTGTTCGCCGGACGCGTCACCGTCGGCGGCGAGGTCGTGCGCGACCCGGCGCGCGACGTGGACGAGACGGATGCGATCGCGGTCGACGGAGTCGGCGTCGCGCTCGAGCGCCGCCAGGTCGTCTACGCGCTGCACAAGCCGGCCGGTTACGTGAGCACCGCACGCGACCCGCAGGGCCGGCCGACGGTCGTCTCGCTGATCGCCGCCCGCGAGCGGCTCTACCCGGTCGGCCGGCTCGATGCCGACACGACCGGGCTGCTGCTGCTGACCAACGACGGGGACCTGGCGCATCGGCTCACGCATCCATCGTTCGAGGTCCCGCGCACCTATCGCGCGCAGGTGCGCAACCCGCCGGTGCGCGAGCCGGCGCTGCGGCGTCTGCGCGAGGGCGTGCAGCTCGACGACGGGATAACGGCGCCGGCCGGCGCGCGGCGGCTCGCGCCCGACCGGGTGGAGATCGTGCTGCACGAGGGGCGCAAGCGCCAGGTGCGGCGGATGCTGGACGCCGTCGGTCATCCGGTGCTGCGGCTCGAGCGCGTCGCGTTCGGCCCCTTGCGGCTCGGCGACCTCCCGCTCGGTCGCCACCGCCTGCTCAAGGCCGCCGAGGTCGAGCAACTGCGGCGGGCGGCGGCGCAGCCGGGAGATCGGTCTCGCCGGCCAGGCGAGCCGCTCGCCGGCCGCAGTCGCGTTCGGCGACGTTAGATTGCCCGCCCATGCGGCTGATCGCATTTCGTGGGGCGAACACCGTCGCGGCGAACGAGCCCGAGGCGATCCTCGACGCCACCGAGGCGCTGATGCACGAGCTGATCGGACGCAACGGGCTGGAGACCGGCGACCTCGTGAGCTGCCTGTTCACGCTCACCCCCGACCTCGACGCCGAGTTCCCGGCGGTCGCGGCGCGCCGCATGGGGCTGAGCAAGGTACCGCTGATGTGCGCCCAGGAGATCGGGGTGCCCGGTGCGATGCCGAGCGTCATCCGGGTGATGATCCACGCCTACGCAGACGACCGCCACGACCCGGTCCACGTGTACCTCGGCGAGACGGCGGCGCTCCGCCAGGACCTGTACGGCGCTCAGTAGGCTGCGGAGGCCATGCCGATCGAGTTCGCGGAGCGGATCCGCCGCATCCCCGTGTATCCCGCCGCCGACGGCTACGCGCTGCCCGGCGACGTCGCGCTGCTCGCGTCCAACGAGTCGCCGTACCCGCCGATCCCGGCAGTGGTGGAGGCGATCACCGCCGCGCTCGGCGGCCTCAACCGCTACCCGGACCCGACGAACGCGGCGCTGCGCTCGGCGCTGAGCGACCGCCACGGCGTGCCCGTGCACCGGATCGCCGTCGGCAACGGCTCGTGCGAGATCCTGCTCGCCGCCGGCGAGGCGCTGCTCGAGCCCGGCGCGGAGCTCGTCTACGCGTGGCCGAGCTTCAGCGTCTACCCGCACATGACCGCGGCGGCCGGCGCGCGCGCGGTCCAGGTCCCGGTCGACGACCAGCACCGCCATGACCTGCCGGCGATGCTGGGCGAGATCACCGCCGCGACGCGGCTCGTGATCGTCTGCAACCCGAACAACCCGACCTCGACGGCGGTCGCGCTCGAGGACATCGCGGCGTTCTTGCGCGAGGTCCCGCGCCACATCGCGGTGATCCTCGACGAGGCGTATGTCGAGTACAACCTGCTGCAGGACCCGGACGAGTCGGTCGAGCTGCTCGGCCGCCATCCGAACCTCGTGCTGCTGCGGACGTTCTCCAAGGCGTATGGCCTGTGCGGGCTGCGGGTCGGCTACGCGCTGTGCGGCTCCGAGGACTTCCGCATCGCGGTCGACCAGGTGCGCCAGCCGTTCTTCTGCAACGCCGCCGCGCAGGCCGCCGCGATCGAGGCGATCCGGCACCAGGACGAGGTCGCCCGCCGCGCCGAGCGCAACCTGGCCGAGCGGCTCGAGCTCGAGGACGGCCTCCGCCGGCTCGGGATCGAGCCGGCGGAGTCGCAGGCGAACTTCGTCTGGTTCGACCTGCCCGAGTCGCTGGACGAGCGGGAGACCATCGATGCGCTCGCCCGGCAGGGCGTGCTCGTCCGCGCCGGCGCCGCGCTCGGCCGCGAGGGCGCGCTGCGCGTGACGGTCGGGACCGAGGCGGAGAACGAGCGCTTCGTCTCCGCGCTCGGCGGGATCACCGCTCGGCCAGTGCGTCAGACGTGATCTGGGTCAGCCGGAACGAGTTGCCGGACGGGTCGCGGAACCCGGAGTCGATTCCGTACGGGCGCTCCTCGGGCTCCTCGGTGAACTCGACGCCGCGAGTCTTGAGCTCCTCGTAGGACGCGCGCACGTCCTCAGTCGTGAGGAACACGGTCCCGGCGAAGCCCTTCGCCATCAGCTCCTTGACCTGCTCGCCGGTCTCGGCGTCCATCACGGGCGGACCGGGGATCGCCATCAGCGTGATCGCGAAGTCGTCCTGCCCGGCCGGCCCGACCGTGAGCCAGCGGAAGTTGCCCAGCTCGGGAACGGTGACGTCGGAGCGGACCTCGAAGCCGAGCTTCTCGGTGTAGAACGCGAGCGCCGCGTCCTGGTCGTGCACCCACAGCTGGGCGGTGGCGATCCTGATCATGGCGAGTCCTCCTGGGGAGTCGGTCTGGACGGTCGTCGCAAGTTAGCCGTGCGCCGCGCTGCCGTCTTCTCGAAACGTGCTGCGTTGGGGACGGCCGTAGAAGCGCACGACGCAGGCGGGCAGCATCACGTACTGCGCCGCCGGCGGGAACGCGGCGCGGTACGCGAGCGGCGACTTGCCGAAATGGCGCGTGAAGCTCGTGGTGAAAGAGCCGATGCTATGCAGCCCGACCGACAGGCAGATGTCGGCGACCGAGCGGTCGGTCGTCCGCAGCAGCGCCGCGGCGCGCTCCAGCCGGCGGGTGAGCAGGTAGGCGTGCGGGGACTCGCCGAACGCACGCCGGAACTCACGGCTGAAGTGCGCGCGCGAGAGGCCGGCGGCGCGGGCCAGGTCGTCGACGTCGAGTCGCTCGAAGTAACGGGCGTCCGCCAGGTCCTTCGCGCGCGTCAGGTGGCGCGCCGGCGGGGCGAAGGCCACTACCGCCGCCGCAGCTCGCGCAGCGCCTCGCGGCGCTGCTGCTTGGTCGTGCGGTCGAGCGTGAGCACGCCGTCCAGGTGGTCGAGCTCGTGCTGGAGCACGCGCGCCTCGGGCATCTCGGCCTCGATCTCGACCGGCTCGCCGTGCTCGTCGAGACCGCGCATCCGCACGCGCGCCGGCCGTTCGACGTCGATCCAGATCCCGGGGACTGACAGGCAGCCCTCCTGCGCGATGTCGGTCTCCTCGCTCGCCCAGACCAGCTCGGGGTTGACGAGCGCGCGTATCGGGCTGTCGGTGTCTGCGCGGTAGACGAACACACGGTTGAGCACCCCGATCTGGGTGGCCGCGAGCCCGGCCTCCATCGCGTCGTCGAGCAGCCGGGTCATCTCGCCGATCTGGTCGCGGACCACCGCGTCGACCGCGCCGACCGGGCGCGCGCGCTCGCGCAGCACCGGGTCGCCGTACTTGCGCACGCGCGCGAGCGCGGACTCGCGGCGGGCGAGCTGCTGCGGCGTCGGCTGCTCGGTGGTGGCCACGACCAGAGTCTAGGTCGCTGTGAAGCATCCGCTGACGGGGTGTGCGCGTATCACGGGTGCTCTGGTAAAACTGAGCGAGCGTACGCACGATGACCGGTCGAGTCCCGCACTCCAGCAGCGTTCCCGCCGCGACCTCCGGCTCTTATCCGTACGTCCTCTCCTACCGCACCTGGCGATTTAGCTAGGCGCTCGGCCGGCGTGGCTCCCAGCCGCAGCCGTCCGGGAACACCGGGCCCACGGGTCGAGCGCCTCTCCAGCGGCAGTCCCCAACGTCCGGAACCCCAGGAGCGAACAGAACCATGATGATCGTGATGAAGCCGACGGCCACCGAGGAACAGGTGCAGGCCGTCATCGCGCGGATCGAGTCCTGCGGTGCTCGAGCGCATCCCTCGCGCGGGGAGGAGGTGACGATCATCGGCGCGATCGGCGACCGCGAGCACGTCGCCCGCCTCGGGCTCGAGGGCCACGAGGGCGTCGAGCAGGTCGTCCCGATCCTGAAGCCCTTCAAGCTCTCCTCGGCGCAGCTGAAGCCCGGCGAACGCACGGTCATCGAGATCGACGGCCGGCGCGTAGGCGGCGACCACTTCTCGCTGATCGCCGGCCCGTGCACGGTCGAGTCGCGCGACCAGACGCTGACCGCCGCGCGCATGGTCGCGGCCGGCGGCGCGAGCCTGTTCCGCGGCGGCGCCTACAAGCCGCGTTCCTCGCCGTACTCGTTCCAGGGCCTTGGACAGGAGGGGCTGCGGCTGCTCGCCGAGGCGAAGGCGGAGACCGGGCTGCCGATCGTCACCGAGCTGATGGACGCGCGCGACCTCGAGCCGGTCGTCGAGGTCGCCGACGTGATCCAGCTCGGCGCGCGCAACATGCAGAACTACGCGCTGCTGGCTGAAGTGGGCCGAGCCGGCCTGCCGGTGCTGCTCAAGCGCGGGCTGTCGGCGACGCTCGAGGAGCTGCTGATGGCGGCGGAGTACATCCTCAAGGAGGGCAACCCGAGCGTTCTGCTGTGCGAGCGGGGCATCCGCACGTTCGAGACCGCTTACCGGTTCACGCTCGACCTCACCGCGATCCCGGTGCTCAAGGAGCTCTCGCACCTGCCGGTGATCGTCGATCCCAGCCACGCCGCCGGGCGTCGCTCGCTGGTCGAGCCGCTGTCGCTGGCCGCGGCCGCCGCGGGCGCCGACGGGATCATCGTCGAGGTCCACCCCGAGCCCGACGAGGCGATCTGCGACGGCCCGCAGCAGCTGCGCGCCGACGGCTTCGCGGAGTACGCCGACAAGGTCGAGCGCGCGGCGGCGATCGCCGGCAAGGTGCTGTCCAACGAGCCCGCCTAAAGAGGGACAGTCCCTCTTTATGATCGCCGCGTGAGGATCGCGGTCGTCGGCGTGGGCCTGATCGGCGGGTCAATCGGGCTCGCCGCCCGGGAGCGGCTGGGGGCCGACGTGGCCGGCTGGGATCCCGCGCCGGGCGCGCTCGAGGCCGCGCTGGAGGTCGGCGCGGTGGACCGCGCCGCGCCCGACCTGGCCGGCGCGCTCGACGGCGCCGAGGCGGCTTTCGTGGCCGTGCCGGTCGGCGCGCTGCCGGATGCGGTGCGCGCCGCGCTTGCCGCCGCCGGCGACGACTGCGTGGTGACCGACGCCGGCTCGACCAAGCGCACCGTGGTCGAGGCGATCGCGGACGAGCGCTTCATCGGCGGGCATCCGCTCGCCGGCGCCGCGAACGCAGGCGTGCGCCACGCGCGCGCCGAGCTGTTCGACGGCGCCACCTGGTACCTGACGCCGACGCCGACGACGCGCGGGACGCTGTACGAGCGGCTGCACCGGCTGCTGTCCGGCCTCGGCGCGCGTCCGGCCGCGGTCGACGCCGAGACGCACGACCGCATGCTCGCCACGGTCTCGCACCTGCCGCACGTGCTCGCGAACGTGCTGGTGGCCCAGGCGGCCCGCGCGCGCAGCGAGACCACCGAGCAGCTCCCTGCGACCGGCCCGAGCTTCCGCGACATCACCCGCGTGGCCGGCTCCAACACCGCGATCTGGCGCGACATCTACCTCGCCAACTCCGATGCGCTGATCGACGCCATCGACGACGCGATGGCGCGGCTGGGCGCCGTGCGCGAGTCGCTCGCCGGCGCCGACGGCGACGCGATCGCAGCGTGGAACGACGGCGCGCGGGAGGATCGCCGGCGGCTGCTGGAGGGCGAGCTTGCCGGGGGCGAGCTGACCGAGCTGCGCGTGTCGGTGCCGAACCGGCCGGGCGTCGTCGCGGAGGTCGCGCTGGCGCTCGGCAAGGCGTCGATCAACATCGTCGACATGGCGCTGTACCCCGCTCCCGACCGCTCGTCGGGCTACATCGTGCTGTGGATCGCCGGCGCAGAGCGCGCGGCGCAGGCCGAGGCGCTGGTCGCTTCGCTCGGGTTGCCGGTGGCGCGCGCATGAGGTTCTCGCCGGGCGCTGCGCTGCGGGGCACGCTCACGCCGCCGCCGGACAAGTCGCTGTCGCACCGCGCCGCGTTGCTCGGGGCGATGAGCTCGGAGCCCGTCCACGTCACGAACTACCTGGACGCCGCCGACACCCGCTCCACGCTCGCCGCCGTCCAGGCGCTCGGCGCGCTCGCCGACAACCGCGACAACGGCCTGATCATCCGCGGCCCCGGGCTGCGGGCCGCCACGCCGGGCGTCGCGATCGACGTCGGCAACGCCGGCACGCTGCTGCGGCTGCTGCCCGGGTGGCTGGCGGGCCAGGAGGGCGGGAGCTGGTCGCTCGACGGCGACGAGAGCATCCGCCGCCGGCCGGTCGACCGGATCGCGGCGCCGCTCGCCGCGATGGGCGCGCAGCTCGACGCGCGCGACGGCCGCTTCACGCCGCTGGCGATCACCGGCCGCCGCCTGCACGGGACCGAGTATGTGCTGCCGGTCGCCTCGGCGCAGATCAAGAGCTGCGTCCTGTTGGCCGGGCTGCTCGCCGAGGGCTCGACGACCGTCGTCGAGCCCGAACCGAGCCGCGACCACACCGAGCGGCTGCTGGCCCGCGCCGGCGCCGGCATCGCGCGCGACGGCGAGCGCGTGACCGTCACGTGCCAGGACGAGCTGGAGCTCGACGCGATCCACGTGCCCGGCGACCCGTCCTCAGCCGCGTTCCACGTCGCCGCCGCGGTGCTGGTGCCGGGCTCGCGGCTCGTCGTCGAGGGAATGGCGGCGAACTGGACCCGCGTGGGCTTCTTCCGCATCCTCCAGCGCATGGGCGCCGTGGTGCTCGGCGATCTGGAGGAGCGTGCCGACGCCGCGGCCGACGCCGAGCCGCTGTGCGAGCTCGACGTCGCGTACGGCCCGCTGGTCGCCACGCGCGTGACCGCCGACGAGGTGCCGCTGACGATCGACGAGCTGCCGCTGGTCGCGCTGCTCGGCTGCTTCGCGGAGGGCGAGACCGTCGTGGAAGGCGCTCAGGAGCTGCGCGTGAAGGAGTCCGACCGGATCGCGACGGTGGTCGACGGGCTGCGCGGGCTCGGCGCCGACATCGAGGCGACCGCCGACGGCTTCGCGGTGCGCGGCACCGGTGGGCTGACGGGCGGCACGATCCAGGCCCACGGCGACCACCGGCTGGCGATGCTGGGCGCGGTGGCCGGGCTGGCGAGCCGCGAGGGCGTCGAGGTCGTCGGGATGGAGGCTGCGGCGGTGTCATATCCAGGCTTCACCGCAGATCTGGCCGCCCTCACCGCTTAAGCCGGCCCTCCCGACCCACGGCGCCCACGGCATGTTGCGGCTCGGCGGCCGAGGTGGCTTCGGCGCTTGAGTACGGCTGGCATTGAGGGAGCGGGATCGGGCGTGGTCGCGGCTCGCGAGAGCGACCATAACGTCGAGATCGGTCGGCGATCGCGCCCGATGTGGACGTTTTGGTCGTAGAGCAGCCAAAACGTCGAGCCCGCCCCGCGATCGCCGCGCCAATCGACGTTTTGGTCGTCCGCACAACGTCTGAGCCTGCGACCGTCTCGCGCGAGCGCTCGACGTGTTGCGCCCCCGCCGATCCCGCTCCCTCAATGCCCGCCGTCCGCAAGCGCCGGCACTGCCGCGACGACCCGCGCCGCCGCCGCGGCGCCCGCGCGGCGCCGATTCGGCACCGATCGACCGCTAGCCTGCTGAGCGCCATGGTCATCGCGATCGACGGCCCAGCCGGGGCCGGAAAGTCCACCGTCGCCCGGGCGGTCGCCGACCGCCTGGGCTACACCTACCTCGACAGCGGGGCGATGTACCGCTGCGTGGCGCTGCTCGTGAGCGAGAACGGCGGCGAGCCGGCCGCCGTCGCCGAGGCCGCGACGATCGAGCTCGGCGAGCGCGTGCTGCTCGACGGGCGCGACGTCACCGAGGCGATCCGCACGCCGGCGGTGTCCGAGGCCGCGTCACGGGTGAGCGCCGACATCGGCGTGCGGATGGCGCTCGTGCGCAAGCAGCAGAAGATCCTGCGCGGCGGCGGCGACTGGGTCGCCGAGGGCCGCGACATCGGCACGGTCGTGTGCCCGCAGGCGGAGGTCAAGGTGTTCCTCACCGCCTCACCCGCGGTGCGCGCGCGGCGCCGCGCCGAGGAGCTGGGCGGCGACTTCGACGAGGTGCTCGCCGCGCAGCTACAGCGCGATGAGCGCGACGAGCGGCGCGAGCACTCGCCGCTGATCGCCGCCAACGACGCGGTGCCGGTCGACACGAGCGAGCTGGACCTGGACGCCGTGCTCGGGCAGATCGTCACGCTCGTGATCGAGGCGCGGGAGATCGAGGCGTGAAGGTCGCGATCGTCGGCTACCCGAACGTCGGGAAGTCGTCGCTGGTCAACCGGCTCTCGCAGTCGCGCGAGGCGGTCGTGCACGAGCGGCCGGGCGTGACGCGCGACCGCAAGGAGATCGAGACCGACTGGAACGGCCGCGCGTTCACGCTGATCGACACCGGCGGCGTGGACCTCGACGACGACGACCCGCTCGCCGTCTCGATCCAGGACCAGGCGCGCGCTGCGCTCGCCGACGCGCAGGTCGCGGTGCTCGTGGTCGACGCGCGCGCGGGAGCGCGGCCCGGTGACGAGGAGGTCGCCGACATCCTGCGCCGCGGCGGCGTGCCGGTGATCCTCGCCGCGAACAAGATCGACTCCCCGCGTGACCTCGCGCTCGCGCACGACTTCCACGGGCTCGGCCTCGGGGAGCCGATGCCGGTCTCCGCCGCCCAGGGGCTCGGCACCGGCGACCTGCTCGACCGCATCGTCGAGCTGCTCCCGCCCGATGAAGCGGTCGCGGAGGAGGACGAGGAGCTCGTGCGGCTCGCGGTGATCGGCCGGCCGAACGTCGGCAAGTCCTCGCTGGTCAACGCGTTCCTGGGCCGCGAGCGGGTGATCGTGTCCGAGGTCGCGGGCACGACGCGCGACGCGATCGACACCGAGCTGGACGTCGATGGCCGGCGGCTGCGGCTCGTCGACACCGCCGGCATCCGGCGCCAGGCGAAGGTGCAGGAGTCGGTCGAGTACTACACGGTGCTGCGCTCGCAGCGCGCAGCCGAGCGCGCGGACGTGGCGCTTGTCGTGTGCGACGCGACCGACGGCGTGACGTCGCAGGACCTGCGGATCGCCGAGCTGGCGATGAAGTCGGGCTGCGCGACCGCCCTGGTGCTCAACAAGTGGGACCTCACGAGCGGGGACGACTTCGACCTCGACCGCGAGCGCGCCCGCGTGGCGCGCAAGCTGCGGCTGCGGCCGAAGGTGATGACCGCGTCCGCCAAGACCGGGCGCCACGTGCAGCGCCTGCTCGTCGAGGTGCTCTCGCTCGCCGACCGCTACGGGCACCGCGTCCCCACGCCGGAGCTCAACCGCTTCCTCGGCGACGTGGTCGCCACGCGGCCGCCGCCGCAGAAGCAGGGCCACCGGCTCAAGATGCTGTACATCGCGCAGATCGGGGAGCGCCCGCCGCGCTTCTCGATCCAGGTCAACAACCGCGCAAAGGTCACGCGCGACTACGCCTACTACGTCGAGAACCGCCTGCGCGAGCGCTACGGGCTGGAGGGGATCCCGGTGATCATCGACTTCGCCGAGCGCAAGCAGCGCCGCCGCGCGGCGTGACCGCGACGCGGGTCATCCGCCGCCCGCGCGTCCTCATCGCTCTTGCGCTCGTGGCTGTCCTGGCGCTCGCCGGCGGCCTGGTCTGCGCGGGCACCGGCGGGGCCGACGCGCCGCCCGACGACGCCGCGCGCCTCGTCCCCGCCGACGCGCTCGCCTACGTCCACCTCTCCACCGACCCAGACCGCGCGGCCGACCGCCGATTCGCCCGCTACGCCGAAGCGCTCCCCACGGTCACGCGGCTGCGCGACCAGGTCGTCGCAGCGATCTCGCCGCAGGCGTTCGACATCGAGCGCGACGTGCGGCCGTGGCTGGGCGACGAGCTCGCCTACGCCGCCGTCTCGCCGGCGGACTCGCTCGTCCTCGCCGAGGTCGCCGACCGCCCGCGGGCGGAGGCGCTGGTCGCCCGGATCGGCAACCTGTCGGGCGCGGCGCAGTACCGCGGCGTGCGCGTGCTGGTCGCCGGGCCGACCGCACTGGCGTTCGTCGGCGACTTCCTCGCGGTCGGCACCGAGGCGGCCGTGCGCGGCGCGGTCGACCGCGACCAGGGTGAGGGATCGCGCCTGTCCGACCTCGCGGCCTACCGGCGCGCCGTCGTCGGCGCTCCGCCGGAACGCACGGTCGTCGCCTACGCGTCGGCTGCGGGAGTCCGTGAGGTGCTCGCCCCGCGCGACGGCCTGCTGGGCGCTCTCGGCGCACTGATCGACCGGCCCGGGCTCGTCGCCGCAGGCGCGGCGGTAACCGCGGAGGAGGGTGGGTTGCGAGCGCACGTGAGGATCTCCGGCGGCGCCCCGCGCGACGCCGCCTTCGAGCCTTTGCTGCTCGAGCGGGTCCCGGAGGACGCGGCCGCCTATGTCGGTGTTCGCGGCGCGCCGCGGCTGGCGCGCCTGATCGAGCGGCTCGGCGGCGCCGAGGCGGTCGCCGCCGTGCGCCGCGTCGTGTCGGACGAGGCCGGGATCGATCTCGATCAGGACGTGCTGGCGCCGCTCGCCGACGAGATCGCGATCGCGGTGACCGGTCCGACCGGCGAGGGCGCCCCGGTTGTGACGCTGAAGGCGCGCACCAGCGACCCCGGACGGACCGAGAGCGCGCTCGCGCGGCTCCAGCAGCCGCTCGCGCGGCGGCTCGCGCTGCCGGGCACCGTGCCGGGCTTCAGGCCGGAGACGTTCGCCGGACTGGAGGGCTTCACGCTGCGCGTCACGCCGGAGCTGGCGCCGTCATACGCGGTGTCGGAGGAGGGCGTGGTGATCTCGACGGCGCCGGCCGGGCTGGAGCCGCCGCGCGGCACGATCGCCGCCGCGCCCGGCTTCGTCGCGACGATAGGCGAGGTTCCGCCGTCCGCCGACTCGCTAGTCTTCCTCGACTTGCGCCAGCTCCTCGCGCTTGGCGAGCAGACCGGCCTGACTGCGATTCCTGGCTTTGCCACGGTTCGCGACGATCTCGCTCGCGTGCGTGCGCTGGGCGCCGTCGTCACCCAAGACCCTGCCCATCAAACCGACACGACCGCGGAGCTGACTCTCCAGATCCCATGACCCAGTACGCAGACAACGAGTACCTGTTCACGTCCGAGTCCGTCACCGAGGGCCATCCGGACAAGGTGGCCGACCAGATCTCCGACGGCGTGCTGGATGCCGTCATGCGCGACGACCCGTACGGGCGCGTGGCGTGCGAGACGCTCGTGAACACCGGCCTCGTCGTCGTCTCGGGCGAGATCACGACCGAGACCTACGTGGACATCCCGGAGATCGCGCGCGAGACGATCCGCAAGATCGGCTACACCGACGCGGACCTCGGCTTCAGCGCCGATTCGTGCGCGGTGATCAACGCGATCGACAAGCAGTCGCCCGACATCGCGCAGGGCGTCGACCAGGCCTACGAGGCGCGGATGGATGCCTCCGACGACGATCAACTCGACGTCGCCGGCGCGGGTGATCAGGGCATGATGTTCGGCTACGCCTCGAACGAGACCGACGAGCTGATGCCGCTGCCGATCTCCCTGGCGCACAAGCTGGCCCATCGGCTGGCCGACGTGCGCAAGGCCGAGGTCGTGCCGTACCTGCGACCCGACGGCAAGACACAGGTGTCGGTGCGCTACCGCGACGGACGGCCGGTGGAGATCGAGAAGCTGCTCATCTCCACGCAGCACAGGGAGGGCGCGGAGTCGCTGATCCCGGACGACCTGTGGGAGCACGTCATCGAGCCGATCCTGCCGCGCGACCTGTACGACGCCAAGAAGCTGCGCAAGAACCTGCTGGTCAACCCGACCGGGCGGTTCGTGATCGGCGGGCCGGTCGGCGACGCCGGGCTGACCGGTCGCAAGATCATCGTCGACACGTACGGCGGGATGGCGCGGCACGGCGGCGGCGCGTTCAGTGGCAAGGACCCGAGCAAGGTCGACCGCAGCGCGGCGTACGCGGCGCGCTACGTGGCCAAGAACGTGGTCGCGGCGGGTCTGGCCGATCGCTGTGAGGTGCAGGTCGCCTACGCGATCGGCGTCGCGCATCCCGTCAGCGTGTACGTGGAGACGTTCGGAACCGAGAAGGTCGGCCGGGCGCTGATCGCGCGGCTCGTCGACGAGCACTTCGACCTGCGCCCGGGCGCGTTCCGCGAGTACCTGCGGCTGCATCGCCCGATCTATCAGAAGACCGCCGCGTACGGGCACTTCGGCCGCGACGACCACGACTTCACCTGGGAGCGGACCGACAAGGCGGACGCGCTGCGCGTCGCCGCCGGCCTGAACACCAGCGCGGTCGCCTAGCCGCGGATCAGTGGTCGGTGCTGAGGCGCTTGAGCGCCTCGTCGACCTCTGCGCGCGCCGAGCTGTCCGCGGCGAGGTTCTCCTGCTGGATCTCCAGGTAGACCTCCTTGCGGAACACGGGGATGTGCCGCGGCGCGTCGATGCCGATCCTGATCTTGTCGCCCGCCGCCGAGAGCACCGTGACCTCGATGTCGTCACCGATCATGATCGACTGATTGGCCTTACGCGTCAGGACGAGCAACGGTCATTCTCCCGGTCGAGGTTGGCGGCGGCGCGGGCGGCGATGCCTGCCATCCCCAGCCGTCGAGCGGCGACGCCGGCGTCGCGCAGGAGCCGGCGCGCGCGTCCGCGCTCGGCCTGTGGACCCTGCAGCAGGAACTCTCCGTAGTCGCAGCGTGTGCGGATCAGCAGCGGCGCGGCGCCCAGCGCGGCATGTCGTTCCAGGGCGGCCTCGAAGTGGTCGCGCGCCCGGTCGCGCCGGCCCGCGACGGCCGCGGTACGGCCCAGCAGGCGGTGCACGGAGCCGGCATTGCCGGTGAAGCTCCACTGCACGAGGCGGTCGGCGTGGGGCTCGAGGGCGCCGTACAGCCGCGCACAGCCGTCGGAGTCGCCGAGCTCGGCGGCTGCCTCGGCCAGCGAGCCCGTCGCGGTCAGCCACAGCATGGTTCTGGGCATCATCGCCAATGCAGTCTCATAGGCGGCCCGGGCGCGCTCGCGGTCGCCGGCGTCGAGCCAGGCGAGCGGCAGCAGGCCGCGCCACGGCGCCGACGCGGGGTCTTCGCCGGCGAGACGCGCGATCTCCGGCAGCAGCTCGTGCAGCCGGCCCTGCTCGCGGCGCAGGGCGGCGAGCTGCGCGGTGAAGTGCGTCTGCGCGTCGGGTGCGCCGGCGTGCTCGGCCAGGCGGACCGACTCGCGCGCGATCCGCTCGGCCTCGTCGAAGCGGCCGTCGAGGGTCGACCATACGCAGCGCCAGGCGAGCGACGAGTGACGGTAGAGCGGCTGCTGCAGCTCGTTCGCGACGAGCTCGAGCTCGGCGTGCCGGCGCCGCGCCTCCTGCAGGTCGCCGAGCTCGGCGAGGTCGTACACCAGCCAGTGGCGTGTCAGGGCAGCCAGCTCGAGTGCCTCCAGCTCCCCGGCCACGGCGAGCGCCTCCTCGCCGAGGCGGCGGCGCTCGTGCGCATGCTCGGCGTCCAGCAGCGCGGCGTGGCGCCCCATCAGCGCGGCGGCGAGAGCGCCGGCCTCGCCGAGGCGGCGCGCCATCCCGAGCGCTTCGGCCGCCGGCTCGGCCGCTCGCTCCGGCGGCGGTGCGAACACCAGCTTCTCCGCGAGGCGCGCGAGGAGCCGTACCCGCAGGACGCTGTCCCCGGGCTCGAGCGCCGTGAGCGTCTCCTCGAGCAGCTCGATGTACGCCTCGTCGGTGGCGCCCGGGGCGTAGAAGCGTCCACCCGCGCCCAATGCCGCGCGCGCCAGCCGCTCGGATGACGGCAGCCGGCGGGCGAGCTCTGCAGCTTGCAGGAAGGTCGAGCGCGGGTCGGGCTCGCTGGCCTGCCAGCGGGCGGCACCCAGCGCCAGCAGCACGTCGCAGCGCGCGGCGGCGTCATCGCGGCTCACCATCCCAAGGACGGTCAGCGCGCGCTCGTAGTGCGCCGCAGCGTCCTCGTAGGCGTGCGCCGTCTGGCTCGCCTTGCCCGCCTTGAGGCTGTACACGGTCGCCTTCGCCGCCCCGCCGACCTCCCGCGCCTGGAAGTAGTGGTGCGCAAGCTCGGCCGGATGGACCGCCAATGGCGCCGCCTCCAGCGCCACCGCCACGCGCCGGTGCAGTCGCAGCCGCCGGCTCGTGATCGGCCGCTCGTAGAGCGTCTGGCGGACGAGCGCATGGGTGAACGAGAAGCGATCGACCTCCTCGGGATCCTCGATGATCAGCCGCGTTGCCACGGCGGCCTCGAGCGACTCGATGAGCTCGTCCTGGCTCTGGTCGGCCGCGACCGCCTGCAGCGTGGCGAGCCGGAAGTGGCTGCCGAGCACGGCGGCCAGCGTCAGCGTCTCCAGCGTCGCGGGAGAGAGCCGATCCAACCGCCGGCCGATCACGTCCTTGACGCCCTCCGGCACGCCCTCCGTCCCGACGGGCGGCGCGGTGTGGAGCAGCTCCTCGATGAAGAACGGATTGCCGCCCGTCTGGTCGAACAGCCTCTGCGCCATCGCACTGTCGACGACCTCGCCGCCGAGCCGGGCGGCGGCGAGCAGGGCCGTGGCCGACGGCCGCAGGCCGCCCAGGCGGATCGTCTCGACGTTTGTCTCCCGCCGGAGGTCGGCGAGCACGTGAGCCAACGAGCCGGACGCGTCCGCCTCCAGATCGCTGTACGTCGCGATCACGAGCAGACGCGATCCCGCCTCGCGGCGCACGAGCTCTCGCAGCAACAGCAGCGTCGGAACGTCGGCCCAGTGCAGGTCCTCCAGGACGAGCAGCAGCCTCCGCGAGCGGGCGGCGTGCAGGAGCAGCCGCACGAACGCGTCGGAGAGCTCGTGCGGCGAGCGCTCGCGCTGCTCCCGGCCGCGAATCACGGCCGGAGCGGCGCACGGGCCGAGCTCGGGCACGAGCCGCGCAAGCTCGCGCGCGGCCGAGGCCGCCAGCTGCGTCTCCTCGGCCAGCCCGGGACGGTGCGCCGCGTAGTGCCGCAGCGCCTCGACGAACGGCTGGTAGGGCGAGACGGTTTCCTCGTCGGCACGCCCGTACAGCACGATGTGGCCCTCCGCGTGCGCCCCGGCGGCCAGCCGCGCCGCCAGGCGCGTCTTGCCGATGCCGAGCTCCCCGGCCAGCACTACCAGGGCGCCGCGATCGAGCGATCCCTCCCAGCGGCTGCGCAGCCGCCGCAGCGACGCGGCGCGGCCTACGAACGGCCCCTGATCGAGCTGCGCCAGCACGCTCGGCAGCGGGACCGTGGCCTGCCGCTGGACCAGTACACGAGGCTCCGACTCCCCGCCGCGAAGCAGGAGATCCTCCACTCCCGCGGGCTCGGTCTCCGTCTGCGCTGCTTGGTTGATCCCCTCCATCCCACAACGCATACCCGGATTTCCGGATCGACGACCTTCCAAGCGAGTGGGGGTGGCGCCGGACGGGTAACAAGCGATCAGGCATGCCCCGTCTCGCACTCGTCAGCCTGGTCGCAGCCCTCGTGCTGCTCGCGCCGGGTACCGCCCGCGCCCAGGACCCGCCGTTCGTGGGCTGGACCCAGCTGCTGCCCGGCCTGACGACGCAATACACCCCGTCGAGCGAGAACGACTGCGCGGCGGGTCGTACGCACTGCGTCGATGCGGTGATCCGCGAGATGCGGCGCCGATTCAACCCGCTGGCAACCGCCTGCGACCACGACGCCATCTTCGCGCTGACCTACCTGCGCACCACCGAGGAGTACCGCCGCGCGATCGATGAACCGGGCTTCTTCCAGGACACGCCGTTCGTGAACCACGAGGACGCCGTGTTCGCCCGTTACTACTTCGAGGCCTTCGACGCGTGGCGCGCGGGCCGGCGCGGGGCGGTGCCGCCCGCCTGGGCGGCCGCCTTCCGCGCCGCTGCCGACCACGCCGTCACGGCAACCGGGAACATCCTGCTCGGCATCAACGCCCACGTCCAGCGCGACCTGCCGTTCGTGCTGGCGGCGATCGGGCTTGTCAAGCCCGACGGCACGAGCCGCAAGCGCGACCACGATCGCGTCGACGTGATCCTCAACCGCGTGATCGACGACGTCTTCGCGGAGACCGCCCGCCGCTTCGACCCGACCGTCGACGACACGAACCTGCCCGGCACACTCGACGAAGCCGCGCTGTTCCAGATCATCGCGGGGTGGCGCGAGATCGCCTGGCGCAACGCCGAGCTGCTTGTGAGCGCCGGCTCGCCGGCCGCGCGCGCCCGTGTCGCCGACGTCATCGAGACCGCCGCCGCGTCGCAGGCCGCCCTCATCCGCGTAACCATGGGCTACGGCCTGCTGGGCAGCAGCGCTGCCCGCGACGCCTACTGCAGCACCCATCACGGCTGACGCGAGCGCCCTGGCGTCACACCAGCGCCGCCGGCGGACCGGGGACGACCGCACGGGCTCCGGCGGGAGCGGAGACGCCGGGCGGGAGTAGCCCCAGCACCGAGCCGCCGAAGCCGCCGCCGACCATGCGCGCTCCGGCAGCTCCCGCGCTGCGCAGCGTCTGCACAGCGCGCTCGACCTCCGGCACGCTCGCCTCGTAGTCGTCGCGCAGGCTTGCGTGCGACGCGTCGAGCAGCCGCCCGGCGGCCGGCAGGTCGCCGCCCCGCAGCGCCTCGACCATCGCGTCGACGCGCGCGTTCTCGGTGAGGACGTGGCGGGCGCGGCGGTCCAGCGGCGGCGGCAGCGCGGCGGCGGCTCGCGGGTCGGCCTCGCTCAGCCGCTCGATCCCGAGCGCCGCGCACGCGGAGCGGCACTCGGCCCGGCGCCGGCTGTAGCCGCCGGCGGCGTGGACGTGCTCGGCCCCCGACTCGAGCGTCACCAGCCGCCAGTCGCCGAGCCGCAGCGGCACGGGCTCGAGCGCCAGCGTCGCGAAGTCGATCCGGATCGCCTCGCCCGCGCGGCCGCGCAGCGAAGCGAGCTGGTCGAGCAGCCCGGTCTCGGCGCCGACCCAGTCGTTCTCCACGCGCGAGCAGAGCTTGGCCAGCTCCGTCCGGTCGGGCTCCTCGGCGTCCGCCACCGCCAGCAGCGCGAGGCACAGCGCGGCCTCGAGCGCGGCGGAGGACGACAGGCCGGAGCCGAGCGGGACGTCGCCGGAGAACGCGAGCCACGCGCCGGGCACGCCCACGCCTGCGGCGCGCAGCTCCGCGACCGTACCGCGGACGAACGCGCGCCAGCCGCCGGCGCGCGGCGGGTCGCCGGCGGGGAACGCGTCGGTCTCGCCGAGGTCGCGTGCCTCGGCGCGGATCTCGCCGCCCGCGAGCGGCTCGGCCTCGACGGTCACGCCGCGATCGATCGCGAACGGCAGCGCGAGCCCGCCGTTGTAGTCGGTGTGCTCCCCGATCAGGTTCACGCGGCCGGGGCCGAACGCGCGGATCACGGCGGCGATGCTACGGCGGCTAGCCGTATTTCCGGGGCGCGGCGCGTCTCCTAGCCTCAAGACGTGCCGCCCGAGCCGCGCAAGCCGCCCACCTCGCGCCTGTCGCGCTCCGCGCGCCTCGGCGGGCTGGTCGCCGGCCAATCCGCCCGCTGGGTCGGGACGCGTGCGGCCAACGTCGTACGCAGCCCCGAGGCCGCGGACGCCGCCACCGGCGAGCGGGCTGCAGCGCTCGCACGCGAGCTGGTGGAGCAGCTCGGCCAGATGCGCGGCGCGGCGATGAAGGTCGGCCAGGTGCTCTCCACGATCGACTTCACCGCGCTGCCCGAGGACGAGCGCGAGAACTTCAAGCAGACGCTCGCTGCGCTGCGCGACCGCGTCCCGCCGCTGCCGTTCAAGGACGTCGAGAAGCTGCTGCGCGAGGAGCTGGGGGATAAGCCCTCGGCCGTGTTCGCGGAGTTCGACGAGGAGGCGTTCGCCGCGGCCTCGATCGGGCAGGTCCACCGCGCGGTCACGCGCGACGGGCAGCCGGTCGCGGTCAAGGTCCAATACCCGGGCGTCGCCGAGGCCGTAGACACCGACCTGCGCAACCTGACGCTGCTGCTGCCGCTCGTGAAGCGGCTCGCACCCGGGCTCGACGTCAAGGCGCTCTACGCCGAGCTGCGCGAGCGGATCGCCGAGGAGCTCGACTACGAGCTCGAGGCACAGAACCAGCGCGCGGTCGCCCGCGCCCATCGCGGCCACCCGTTCGCGTTCGTGCCCGCGGTGCACACCGATCTCTCCAGCCGGCGGGTGCTCGTGACCGACCTGATCGAGGGCGAGCGGTTCGAGGAGGTCAAGGCCCGCGACGCCGCGACGCGCGACCGCTTCGGCGAGATCGTCTACCGCTTCTACTACGGGCTGATCCACCACACCCGGCGCGTGTCCGGTGACCCGCACCCGGGCAACTACCTGCTGCTCGACGACGGCCGCGTCGGCTTCCTCGACTTCGGGCTGATGCGGGTGATCGACGGCGACTACCTCGATCGCGAGGCGCAGGTCGCGGTCGCGGTGGAGGAAGGCGACGCCGCGACCGTGCACGCGCTGCTCGCCGAGCTCGGGTACCTCCCCGAGCCCGATACGTTCGCGCCGGAGGACCTGCTCGCGCAGCTCAGGGCGATGGGCGCCTGGTATCTGGAGCCGGGCGAGCGGCGGCTGACTCCTGCCTACGTCGCCGAGCTGATCGACTCCACCACCGGCCCGCGCTCGCCGTGGTTCGGGATGATGCGGCGCCAGTCACTGCCGCCGCAGACGCTGCTGCTGCGCCGCATGGAGGGGCTCGTGCTCTCCACGCTCGGCGAGGTGCGGGCGCGTGCGGACTGGCACGCGATCGCGCGCGAGTACTACGCCGGCGCCGCACCGGCGACCCCGCTCGGCGCCGCCGAGCAGGAGTTCTGGGCGGGGCTTCAGGCCGCGGCCTGAGCGCCGAGCCGCCGCTCCATCACGGCGATCGCCTCGGGCGACTCGTCGATCAGCAGGTAGCGCCGGCCGAGTGTCGCGGCGACGGCGCCGAGCGTGCCGGAGCCTGCGAACGGGTCCAGGCACAGGTCGCCGGGCCGCGACGAGGCCTGCACGAAGCGGCGCACGAGCCCTTCCGGCTTCTGCGTCGGGTAGCCGGTCTTCTCGCGCCCGGTGGGGGAGACGATCGTGTGCCAGATCACATCGGTGGCGCGCTTGCCGCGCTCGCGCTGCGCGGCCGTGACGAGCCCGGGCGCCATGTAGGGCTCGCGGTCGACCGCGTCGGCGTCGAACAGGTACCGGGCCGGATCCTTGACGTAGACGAGGATCGTGTCGTGCTTGGCCGGCCAGCGGGTGCGCGGCTTGGCGCCGTAGTCGTACGCCCAGATCAGCTCGTTGAGGAAGCACTCGCGGCCGAACAGCTCGTCGAGCAGCAGCTTGCAGTAGTGGGCCTCGCGGTAGTCGATGTGGAAGTACAGCGTGCCCTGCGGCGCGAGCAGCCGCCGCACCTCGCGCAGGCGCGGCTCGAGGAAGCCGAGGTAGTCCTCGAACGCGTCGCGGTAGGAGGACTCGTTGAGCAGGCGCGTGGCATAGCGGCGGCCGCCGAACCCGGTGCGGTCGCCGCGCGCGTCTGCGGTCGTGGTCAGCGTTCGGCGCGCCTGCTCGCGGCCGGTGTTGAACGGCGGGTCGAGATAGGCGAGCGTGACCGATTCCACCGGCTCCGCGCGCAGCAGCGGCAGGTTGTCGCCGAGCAGGATCCGGTCCACGGGCGCGAGCCTAGCGGGCGATCTGGATGAGATTGCCGCACGGCGTCGATGCGGTGGAACTCGAAGCGCCTCGCGAGCCCGCCGCCGCGACAGCTAGCGTCATCCGGCCGTGATCGCGCGCGTGCAGCCACTCACCACGACCCGGCGGCTGGCCGGGCCGTTCGACTACGCGCTGCCCGCGGATCCGGTCGACGTCGGGTCGATCGTGCGCGTGCCGTTCGGGCGCCAGGCGCTCGACGGCGTCGTGGTCGGGCTTGCCGACCGCACCGACGTGCCGGCGGAGAAGCTCGTTACGCCGACGGCGGTGCGCGAGGACTCGCTGCCGGCCGAGCTGGTCGAGCTCGCCCTGTGGATGGCCGCTGAGTACTGCTCCACGCCGGCGCGGGCGCTCACGCTCGTGCTGCCGCCCCGCGGCAAGCCAAGCACCGAGCTGTGGGCGGCGCGCACCGAGGTCCCGCTCGACGGCGAGCGGCTGACTGCACGCCAGGGCGAGCTGCTCGCGACGCTGCCGCGCGCGGTTGCCGGCGAGCTCCCCGCGCTGCGGCGGCTCGAGTCGCGCGGGCTCGTCGCGATCGCGCCGCGGCCGCGGCGGCGCGCTCCCCTCACCGTCCCGCATGCCGACCGCGCGGTGCAGCTCACCGCCGAGCAGGAGGCCGCGGTGGCCGCGATCGGCCGCGGCGGCGCGCACCTGCTGCATGGCGTCACCGGCTCCGGCAAGACCGAGGTGTACCTGCGCGCGGCCGCCGCCGCGCTCGAGCGCGGCGAGGGCGTGATCGTGCTCGTGCCGGAGATCGCGCTGACGCCGCAGACCGTGGGGCGCTTCCAGGCGCGCTTCGGCGACACCGTCGCGCTGCTGCACTCCGCGCTCGGGGAGGGCGAGCGCTACGACGAGTGGCGCCGGCTTCGCACCGGCGAGGCCCGGATCGCGGTCGGCCCGCGCTCGGCGGTCTTCGCCCCGGTCCGCGACCTCGGCCTCATCGTGATCGACGAGGAGCACGATCCGTCGTACAAGCACGAGGGCGATCCGCGGTATGACGCGCGCCACGTCGCGGCGTGGCGTGTAACTCCCGGAGCGCAGACGGGAGGCTGCCCGGCGCGTGGTCCCGCTGCGCGAGACGGTCAGCCGGACGTCGAGCACCGGACCCGTTCTCCCGATCGACCGGTTACGGCGGCATTCGGTCAGCCGGACGCCGAGCACCGGACGCGTTCTCCGATCGGCCGCGCACGCCGGGGTTGCTCGCCGGTAGTGCCACTCCGCGCCCCGAGACGTGGCACGCCCTCCCGCGGCTGACGCTCAGCGAGCGGGTCGCCGGCCGGCCGCTGCCGCCGGTGCGCGTGCTCGACATGCGCGGCGCGCGCCACCCGCTGCATCCCGAAGCCCGGCGGGCGCTGAACGAGGCGCGCAAGGCGATCCTGCTCCTCAACCGGCGCGGCTGGTCGAACTTCCTCACCTGCCGCACCTGCGGGAAGGTCTGGGAGTGCCCGCAGTGCGATGTCGCGCTGGTGCTGCACCGCGCCGAGCACGTCGTCGCCTGCCACCACTGCGGCCACCGCGAACCGGTTCCCGCGCGCTGCGACGCGTGCGGGTCGCCGTCGGTCGCGCGCTACGGCGCCGGGACGGAGCGGCTCGAGGCCGAGCTGGCCGAGGCGCTCGACATCCCTGTCTTCCGGCTCGACGCCGACACCGCCGGCGCGAAGGACGCCGTGCCCGCGCTGCTCGCGCGCTTCGCCGCCGCGCCGGCCGGGCTGCTCGTCGGCACGCAGATGGTGGCGAAGGGCCACGACTTCCCGGACGTCACGCTCGGCGTCGTCGTCGACGCCGACTCGACGCTGCGGTTCCCGGACTTCCGCGCCGAGGAGCGGACGTTCGCCCTGATCGCCCAGCTCGCCGGCCGCGCCGGGCGCGGCCCGCGGGGCGGGCACGTGCTGGTCCAGACGATGGCGCCGGAAGCGCCCGCGATCGTCGCGGCAGCCGCGCACGACGCGCGCGGGTTCGTGACCGGCGAGCTGGCGCGGCGGCGCGCGCTGGACTACCCGCCGTTCGCTGAGCTGATCCGGATCGTCTGCTCGTCCGAGCAGCCCGCGCCCCCGCGCGCCGCCGCCGGCGAGATCGCCGCAGCGGTCGCGCACGCGCGCGGCGCCACGGTGCTGGGGCCGGCGCCGCTGTTCCGGCTCCGCGGCCGCCATCGCTCCCAGGTCGTCGTCAAGGCCCACGACCGCGCCGCCGCGATCGCCGCGGTGCGCGATGCGGTGGACCGCGCCGCGAACCGCCGCGAGCACAAGGCCGTGGCGTTCAGCGTGGACGTCGATCCGCAGTAACTCCCGGAGCGCGTTGTAACTCCCGGAGCGCAGACGGGAGGCTGCCCGGCGCGCGGTCGCGTAGCTCGACACGGTCAGCCGGACGTCGAGCACCGGACACCTTCTCCTGAGGTTCCAGCACCGTCGGCGGGCTAGCATTCGACGCTCATGTCCGACCGCCACGACGAGCCGACAGAGGTCGCCGAGGAGGACCCGCCTCCCCGGCTCGACCCCGAGACGCGGGCGCGTCGTGACGCCGCACTCAAGCTCGTCCGCAAGCACGGCGATCCGGTACTGCGCAGCCGCGCGCTTATGATCGAGCGCTTCGACGAGGCACTGCGTGAGGAGGTCCGGCGCATGGGGCAGCTGATGAACGACGCGCTCGGGATCGGCCTCGCCGCGACCCAGGTCGGGGTCATGCACCGGGTGCTCGTCTACCGCGTGGAGGCCGAGGCCGCGATTGCGGCGCTCGTCAATCCCGTGCTCGAGTGGGCGAGTGACGTGCGTGAGCCGATGGAGGAGGGCTGCCTCAGCCTGCCGGGCGTGCTCGTCGATGTTGACCGCCCCGTGCACGTCCGGGTGCGCGCGCATGACGAGCGCGGCGAGGGAATCCTGATCGAGGCCTCGGGGCTCGAGGCGCGCGTGATCCAGCACGAGATGGATCACCTCGACGGCGTCCTCATCCTCGACCGCACCAGCCGCGACCAGCGCAAGGAAGCGATGCGCGCGCTGCGGGAGAACGCCGCCGCTCCGCTCGGCGCCTCGGCCTGACGCCGCCCTTGCGCACCGTCTACCTGGGCACCTCGCTGTTCGCCGCCGCCGTGCTCGAGCGGCTCGCGGCGGGCCCGCACCGCCCGGTGCTCGTGGTCACCCGGCCCGACCGCCCACGCGGCCGCGGCCGCACGCTGCAGGCTCCCCCGGTGGCGGAGGCGGCGCAGGCGCTGGGGCTCGAGCTGATCCAGCCGGAGGCGCTCCACGCGCCCGAGTCGCTGGAGCGGATCGCGGCCGCCGCCCCCGACGTCCTCGTCGTCTCCGCCTACGGGGTGCTGATCCGCGAGCCGCTGCTGTCGGACTACGAGGTGCTCAACGTCCACCCGTCGCTGCTGCCGCGCTGGCGCGGCGCAGCGCCGGTCGAGCGCGCGATCATGGCCGGCGATCCGGAGACCGGCGTCTCGATCATGCGCCTCACCGAAGGGCTCGACGAGGGGCCGGTGTGCCTGCAGGCGGCGGCGAAGATCGCGCCCGACGACGACTACGGCACGCTGTCGGCGCGGCTCCAGGAGCTGAGCGGCGAGCTGCTGGTGCGCGCGCTCGACGAGCGCCCGCCGTGGCGCGAGCAGCCGGCCGACGGCGTCACGTACGCGCACAAGATCGAGGCCGCGGACCGCGCGCTGGACCCGACGCGCACGCCCGAGGAGGTCGAGCGGGTCGTGCGCGCGCTGCGCCCGCACATCGGCGCGCGGCTGCCGCTGCCGGACGGCCGCTTTCTCGGGGTCGTCGCCGCCCGCCCGGACGGCCCGACGCTCGCCCCGGCCGGCGGGCGCGTACGAACCGACGGCGAGCGGCTGCTGCTCGACTGCCGCGGCGGCGCGCTGGAGCTGACCGAGGTCCAGCCGCCGGGCGGACGGCCGATGGCCGCGCAGGCATGGCTCCGCGGCCGGCCGGATCCCGCGCTGACCGACTTCTGGCTCGACCCCCGCCTACCCGACAAGCCGCTCGACGAGCTTGTCCGGCGCGCGGTCGAGGAGTGGGACTCGGGCGACGAGTGGGCGCCGCACCTCGCGGCGCTCGGCTGGCGCGGCACCCCCGACGTGCTGGAGGCGCTGTCGCCGCTCGCCCATGACCCCGACCCGCGCGCCCGCAGCGTGGCGGCCTACGTGGCCGGCCAGCTCGGCGCGCCGGTGCGGACGCTGCCGGCGGCGTCGGCAGCGCTGCTGGAGGAGATGGGCGAGCGCGAGGACCACCCGGGCGTGCTCGCCGTGATCGCCGCGTCGCTCGGTCACCTGGGAAAGCCGTGGGGGCTCTCGTGGCTGCTGCGGATGCGCGGGCACCCGGACGCCGGCGTCCGCGACGGGGTCGCCTCGGCTCTCGCCGGCCGCACCGATCCACTCGCGACGGACGCGCTGATCGAGCTGTCCGCCGATCCCGACCCGGCGATCCGCGACTGGGCGACGTTCGCGCTCGGCACGCTCGCGCCGGCCGACTCGCCGGCGCTGCGCGACGCGCTCGCCGCGCGGCTGGACGACGCCGATCCCGAGGTGCGCATCGAGGCCGTGCATGGGCTGGCGCTGCGCGGCGACGCGCGTGCGGTAGAGCCGGCGCTGGAGCTGCTCGGCGCCGGTGAGGCGGGCGGCTCGCTGTGGACGCGCCACGCCCTGCAGGAGGCGGCGATCAGGCTCGCGGCGCTGAGCGGCGACCGGCGCTTCGCGCCGCACCTGCCGGCGCTCGACGACGGCTGGCGCGGGACCACGCTCGAGCGGGAGCTGGAGCGGGCGCTCGAGCGCTGCGCGGGCTGAGCGGCGGCTACTGCGCAGGCGCCGCGGGCGGAGCCTCGGGCGCGGCCGGAGCCGGAGCCGGCGTCGCGGCCGGGGCCGCAGCCGGGGCGGGAGGCGGCGGCGGGGGCGGAGGCGGCGGCGGGGGCGGCGGCGGCGGCGGGGGCGGGGGCGGCGGCGGCGGCGGAGGAGGCGCGACCGCGGGCGCGGGCTCGACCGCGGCGGGCGCGGCGGCCTCGGCCGGAGCGGGCTGCGCGGCGGCGGGCGCCGGGGCCTCGGCGGGCGCGGGGGCCTCGGCGGGCGCGGGCTGGGCGGCGGCGGGCGCGGGGGCCTCGGCCGGAGCGGGCTGGGCGGCGGCGGGCGCGGGGGCCTCGGCCGGAGCGGGCTGGGCGGCGGGCACCTCCGCGGGGGCCGGAGCCGGCTGCACGGGCGCGGGCTGCTCGGCGACGGGCGCGGGCGTCGCCTCGACAGGCTGCGACGCCGGGGCGGGCGGGGCGGCGGGGCTCGCGTAGGTTCCGGTGCCAGTCTCGGTCGGGCCGTCCTCGGGCTGGGCGGCAGGCTCGTCGCCGGGGCTCGGATCCTCGTCGGCGTCGTCGTCCGGGGCGTCGGGCTCCTCGGGCGTGCGCGCGGGGTCGTCCTGCGGCGGCGGCGGGTCCTCCTTCGGCGGCGGCGGGATCGACTCGGCGGAGTTCGGATCGCTGCCGGCCGCGGTCTCGGCGCCGTTGGTGTATCCGTCGCCGTCGAAGTCGTCGTTGGCGTCGACCACGCCGCTGCCGTCGGTGTCGCTGTCGGGCACCGCGTTGTCGTCGCTGTCCGGGTCGAACGGCTTGGTCCCGTTCTTCAGCTCGACGCCGTTGCGCAGCCCGTCGTTGTCCGAGTCCTTGGCGAGCTGGTCGACATCGTGCTCGCCGTTCGTCATCGGGTCGTTCGGCGATGTCCGCAGCGCCAGCTCGTCCTCATTGCTGATGCCGTCGCCGTCGTCGTCGGCGTTGGGGTCCGTGGCCGGGTCCATCCCGTAGACCGCCCAGGTCTGGTCCTTGTAGCCGTCGCCGTTCGAGTCGACGCCGAGCGCGCCGGTAGCCGGATCCTCGAGCGCGCTCCCATCGTCCGCGGTCTCGCCCGAGAAGGCCTCGGGATCGTCCTCGGCGTCATCGCCCGCGGGCGCGGGTGCGCCGCCGCCGTCACCGGCCGGCAGCGTCACCGGCGTGCCGCCGGCGAGCACCGAGGGGTCGAGCGCGACGGTGCCGTCGGGGCTCTCCAGCGGACAGCACCGGCTCGGAATCGTCACGGCCGGAGACGCCGGGTCGCGCGTCCTGCGTGGCCGGGAGCTCGGCCAGCTGGACCGGCGCGCTCGGGCCCCCGCCGCCGCCGGACGGCGACAGAGCCTCCCAGTCGGCGACCGGTGCGAGCAGCGCTCCGCCGACCAGGATCGCCGACACGAGACCGGCCGAGATCGCGCCCGCGAGACGCAGGTCACGCGCATGGAAGCGCCCCTCGGGGGCCTTCGTGCTACTACGGATGTTCTGGTCCGGCCTCAAGACTCATCCCCTATCCAACCAGCCATTCGGCAACTTCTGGCTGGAACTGGAGCGTCCTTTAGCCGCTTTGGACGATTGTTCGATGCCGATGGACGAGGTTCGCACTCTGACGCACGCCCGCTAAAGCGGTACATCGCGTGACCCGTGTCAGACCGGAAACAGGTGCGCGACCGGTCGCCCCAGCGCGTGAATGCGCGCTTGCAGTGATCCGCCGCGTCTTCGAGGACGACGCCTGGGCGGATCGCAGCCTACACGCCGAGGCGCGGCGGTTCGGTCTCGACGCGCGCGAGCGCGCGCTCGCCACCCGGCTCGCGTACGGGGCGGTCCAGCGCCGGGCGACGCTCGACCACCTGAGCGAGATCTTCTCCGGCCGGCCGGTGGCCAGGCTCGAGCCGCTCGTCCGCGCTGCGCTGCGCCTCGGCCTCTACCAGCTCGCCTACCTCGACCGCGTTCCGGCGCATGCGGCGGTGGGGGAGTCGGTCGAGCTGGTCAAGCGCGATGCGCCGCGCGCGGCCGGCCTCGTGAACGCGGTCCTGCGCCGCGGGGCGCGGGAGGCGGCGGCGCTCGTCGCCGCGCTCCCCGACGACACCCCCGTCCAGGCGGCGCTGCGCCACTCGCATCCGGAGTGGATCGCCGAACTGTGGTTCGAGACGCTCGGTCCGGACGCGGCGCGCGCGCTGCTGGCCGCCGACAACGAGCCGGCCGAGGCCGCGCTGCGCGTCAACACGCTGCTCGCCGACCCGGCCGACCTCGCCGCCCTGCTGCCGGTGCCGAACCACCCGGCGCCGGGCGTACCGGAGGGCCTCGTGCTCGACGGCCCGTTCGACGCGTTCGACTCGCCGCTCTGGCACGAAGGGCGCTTCATGCCGCAGTCGCGCGCTGCGATGACGGTTTCCCGGCTGCTCGACCCGCGCCCGGGCGAGCGCGTGCTCGACCTGTGCGCCGCGCCCGGCGGCAAGACCACCCATCTCGCCGCGCTGATGCGGGCCGAGGGCCGGATAGTCGCCGTCGAGCGGCATCCCGGCCGCGCCGACGCGCTGCGCCGCACCGCGGCGCGCATGGGCGCCGCGGCGGCGATCGAGGTGCGCACCGGCGACGCCGCCGGCCCGCACGAGCCGGCCGCCTACGACCGCGTGCTCGTCGACCCGCCGTGCACGGACCTGGGGACGCTCGCCTCGCGCCCCGACGCGCGCTGGCGCAAATCGTCCGACATGCCGGCGAGGCTCGCCCGCGAGCAGGCCGCGATCCTGCGCGCCGGCGCCGACGCTCTGCGGCCTGGCGGCACGCTCGTCTACTCGACCTGCACGATCTCGCCCGCCGAGAACGAGGCCGTGGTCGGAGAATTCCTCGCCGAGCGCGGGGACTTCAGCGCCGACGACCTGCGCGCCGACGTGCCGCTGTGGGACCATGGGCACGTGCCTGGCTTCCTGCAGACGCTCCCGCACCGGGACGCGACCGAGGGGTTCTTCATCGCGCGCCTGCGGCGTCGGGAGCGCACGTGAGCGATGAGGCCGTCGACCTGGGCGACGTCTGCCCGGCCTGTCACGAGCCGTGGCTGCGGGCGACGAACCTGCCCGGCCGCTACCGCTGCGTGAACTGCCTGCGGCGCTTCGAGCTCGCATCGGTGTGCCCGAACTGCGGCGAGCACTCGACGATCGTGCGCATGTCCAGCACCGCGCTCTACGCCTGCAACCACTGCCGGAGCTCGATGCTCCAGCCGATCTGAGTGGCAGTACCGGCCGGAGTCGCCCCTTCGATCCTCTCCGCGGACTTCGCGCGGCTCGGCGCACAGGTGCAGGAGGTGCTCGACGCCGGCGCACGGACGATCCACGTCGACATCATGGACGGGCACTTCGTCCCGGCGCTGAGCATGGGTCCGCAGGTCGTGTCGGCGCTCGCGGACCAGGTGCACGGCGCGGGCGGCTATCTCGAGGTCCATCTGATGGTCGAGCGCCCAGAGCGCCACGTGTCCGAGTTCGCCAGGGCCGGCGCCGACGGGATCACGCTGCACGTCGAGGCGACGCCGCACGCCAACTACGCGCTCGGGGCCGTGCGCGACGCCGGCTGCAACGCCGGGCTCGCGCTCTGCCCCGGCACGCCGGTCGTCGCGGCGTCGGAGCTGCTCGGCGACTTCGACCTGTTGCTGTGCATGACGGTCAACCCGGGCTGGGGCGGGCAGGCCTTCCTGCCCGGGTCCGTGTCGAAGGTCGAGCGCCTGCGGGTCGCGATCGGCCTGCAGCCGGCGCTGGAGGTCGACGGCGGCATCGACGCGACGACCGCCGGCCCGTGTGCGCGCGCCGGGGCGGGCGTTTTCGTGGCCGGCTCGGCAATATTCGGCGCGGCCGACCCCGGAGCGGCGTACCGTGCAGTGGAAGCCGCCGCCCAGGCCTGAGTGTGGCCAACCGTATGGGCGTGTTAGTTACTTGCGACCACAATCGGTCACGCGAGCATGGCCTGCACGATTCTCATCGTCGACGACCACCCGTCCTTCCGGGCGAGCGCGCGCGTGGTTTTGGAGTCCGAGGGGTTCCAGGTCGTGGGGGAGGCGGTCGACGGCGCAACGGCCATCACCGAGTGCTGCCGCCTACGCCCCCAGGTCGTCCTGCTCGACGTGCAGCTGCCCGACATCGACGGGTTCGACGTGTGCGAGAAGATCACGTCCCACCTCGGGCACCCGTTCGTGATCATGACCTCCAGCCGTGACAGCTCCGACTTCGGTCCGCTCGTGAGCTCATGCGGCGCGGGTGGCTTCGTCCCCAAGGCCGAGCTCTCGGGTGAGCGCGTGCAGGAGCTGCTCAGCCCGTGAGCGGTCTGCGGCGCGCGCTCGGGCTCGTCGCGATCGAAGGTGTGGTCGTCGGGCTCGTCGCCCTGGCGATCATCCTCTCGTCGGACCACGTCGACGGAGAGGCATTCAACTCGGCCCTGAGCCTGTTCGTCGGCTGGTCGTGGATCGGCGTCGGCCTGTTCGCCTGGTGGCGGCGTCCCGACAACCGGTTCGGCGTGCTGATGACCGCGGTCGGCTTCGCCTACTTCCTCGTCGCGCTGACCGCCGCCGACGCCAGCTGGCTGTTCAGCGTGGGCGTGCTGCTGTCGAGCCTCTACCTGGCCGTCTTCGTCCACATGCTCCTGACCTATCCGGACGGCCGCCTCGGCTCGCGGCGGATCCGCCGGCTCGTCGCCGCCGGCTACGTGCTGTCGATCGTCGGGCCGGCGCCGACGCTGCTGTTCGCGACGCCCGACCAGATCGACTGCGCCGACTGCCCCGACTCCGCGTTCCAGATCACCGAGAACTCCACGCTGTTCACGGTCCTCGACGCCGCCGTCTCGGTCATCGCGGTCGGGCTCGTGGGCTACGTGCTCTACATCGTGATCGGTCGCTTCCAGGCGGCGACGCAGGCGCAGCGGCGTGCGATGGCGCCGGTCATCTGGTCGGGCGCCTGCCTGCTGGTGCTGCTCGCGGGCTCGCTCACGACGATGGCGGTCGACGGCCCGGAGGCGGTCGGCAACGTCACCTACTTCCTCTCGCTCCTCTTCTTCGCGCTGACGCCCTACGCGTTCCTGTTCGGCCTGCTGCGCTCGCGCGTCCTGCAGGCGGGCGCGGTGACCGAGCTGCTGCACCGGATGAGCGAGCGGTCCGACCGCACCGGGCTGCGCGAGATGCTGTCGGAGGCGCTCGGCGACCGCTCGCTGCAGGTCGTCTACTGGCTCGAGGACAAGCGCCGCTGGGTCGACGCATCGGGCAAGCCGACCGCGCTGCCCGGAGACGACGACGCGGCCCGAGCCGTGACGCGCGTCGAGCGGGAGGGCCGGGCGGTCGGCGCGATCGTGCACGACCGCGCGCTGTGCGACGACCCCGAGCTGGTCGGCTCGGTGGCGGCCGCCGCGGGACTGTCGATCGAGAACGAGCGGTTGCAGGCGCAGCTGCGTGCGCGCGTCGAGGAGCTGCGCGCGTCACGCGCGCGGATCGTCGAGGCGGGCACCGCCGAGCGGCGGCGCCTGGAGCGCAACCTGCACGACGGCGCGCAGCAGCGCCTGGTCGCGCTCTCGCTCACGATGCGGCTCGCGCAGGGCAAGCTGCACAAGGACCCCGACACCGCCGAGAAGCTGCTCACAGGCGCGCAGGACGAGCTCTCCCGAGCGCTGGAGGAGCTGCGCGAGCTGGCGCGCGGGATCCATCCGGCGGTGCTGTCGGACCGCGGGCTGGAGCCTGCGCTCGAGGCGCTCGCAGGCCGCTCGCCGGTACCGGTAGAGCTCGCGGGTACGCCGCGCGAGCGGCTGCCGCCGGCCGTCGAGGCGGCGGCGTACTTCGTGGTCGCCGAGGCGCTGACCAACGTGGTCAAGTACGCGAACGCCTCGCAGGCGCGCGTGCAGGTCTCGCGCGCCAACGGGCACGCGATCGTCGAGGTGGCCGACGACGGCTGTCGGGGGCGCCGATCCGGACCGCGGATCGGGCCTGCGCGGGCTCGCCGATCGGATCTCCGCGTTGGACGGGACGCTCGAGTTGCGCTCACCAGAGGGCGCGGGCACCCTGCTTCGTGCTGAGATCCCGGTATGACCGACCCGATCCGCGTCGTGATCGCCGACGACTCCGTGCTGCTGCGCGAGGGCCTCGCGCGGCTGCTGGAGGAGTACGGCTTCGAGGTCGCCGGCCAGGCGGGCGACGCGGAGGACCTGCTGCGCAAGGTCGGGGCGCACAAGCCCGACGTGGCGGTCGTCGACGTCCGGATGCCGCCGACGCACACCGACGAAGGGCTGCGTGCAGCGCACAGGATCCGCACGGAATACCCCGACACCGGCGTGCTGGTGCTCTCGCAGTACGTCGAGGAGGCGTACGCGCTCGAGCTGCTCTCGCAGTCGACCGAGTCGACCGGCTACCTGCTCAAGGACCGCGTGGCCGACGTCGACTCCTTCACCGACGCGGTGCGGCGCGTGGCCGGCGGCGGCTCGGCGCTCGACCCCGAGGTCGTGGCGCTGCTGCTGGGGCGGCGCCGGCGCGAGGACCCGCTGCAGTCGATCACCCCGCGCGAGCGCGAGGTGCTCGGTCTGATGGCCGAGGGACGCTCGAACGCGGCGATCGCCGAGGCGCTCGTGGTGACCGAGCGGGCGGTCGAGAAGCACGTGACGTCGATCTTCTCCAAGCTCGACCTCACGCCGACGGTCGAGGACCATCGGCGCGTGCTCGCGGTGCTGGCCTACCTGCGGGCGGGCTAAGCCGGGTGCGGCTGACCGTACCGATCCTTCACCGGGCTTCCTCCTTTGAAGGGTTCGGTTGGGCCAACATGCTCTGGCCATGACTGCGACCGTGACCTCCTCGATCGTCTCCACCTCCGAGCTGCACCGCACCTACGGAGAGGGAGAGGCCGCGGTGCACGCGTTGCGCGGCGTCACGATCGCCTTCCCGGCCGGCGAGTTCACGGCGATCATGGGCCCGTCGGGCTCTGGCAAGTCCACGCTGATGCACCTGCTGGCGGGGCTCGACCGGCCGACGTCCGGCTCGGTCGTCGTCGACGGGCTGGAGCTCGCGAACCTCGACGACAAGCGGCTGACCGCGCTGCGCCGGGACAAGCTCGGGTTCGTGTTCCAGGCTTACAACCTGATCCCGGTGCTGACCGCGCGCGAGAACATCACGCTGCCACTCACGCTCGCGGGCAAGAAGGTCGACCAGGCGTGGTTCGACACCGTGGTCGACGCCGTCGGGCTGGCCGATCGCCTGACGCACAGGCCGTCCGAGCTGTCGGGCGGCCAGCAGCAGCGCGTCGCGATCGCCCGCGCGCTGATCGCGCGTCCGGCGGTCGTGTTCGCCGACGAGCCGACCGGCAACCTGGACTCCAAGTCGGCCTCCGACGTGCTCGACATGCTGCGCCGGGCGGTCGACGAGTTCGGCCAGACGGTGATCATGGTCAGCCACGACGCCGGCGCCGCCTCGACCGCCGACCGCGTGGTGTTGCTGCGCGACGGCGAGGTCGTGCACGACGGCGCGGCGGAGACCGCCGACGCGCTGCTCGACCTCATGAAGCAGGTCGCGTAGATGACGCGGATGGCCCTGCGCGGGCTGTTCGCCCGCAAACTCCGCACGGCCCTTACGGGCTTCGCCGTGGTGATCGGCGTCGCGTTCGTCGCGGGGACGTTCATCTTCACCGACACGATCAACGCGTCGTTCGACGACCTGTTCGAGCGCGTCTCCAAGGGCGTCGACGTCAACGTCACGGCGAAGCAGCCGGTCGAGGGCGACTTCGGCGGGCGGATCCAGCCGCTCCCGCCCGGGACGCTCGAGAAGGTCGAGTCGGCGCAGGGTGTCGAGGCCGCGGAGCCGCGGCTGGAGAGCCAGGTCACGATCTTCGACAAGGACGGCGAGCCGATCGGCGGCAACGGCCCGCCGTCGATCGTGTTCTCCACGAGCGAGGAGCGGTTCGACCCGCAGACCTACGAGGAGGGCGAGCGCGCCGACGAGCCCGGGCAGGTGACGCTCGACAAGGCGACCGCCGATCGCTACGACTTCGAGGTCGGCGACAAGCTGCGAATCGCCGGGCGCGCCCCCGCCCAGGACTATGACCTCGTCGGGATCACCAAGCTCGGCGACCAGGAGTCGCTCGGCATCAAGAGCATGTCGATGCCGCTCGAGCAGGTGCAGGCGATCGCCGACCGGCCCGGCGAGCTCAGCGAGATCGCGGTCGCCGCCGGCGGCGGCACGTCGCCGCAGGAGCTCAAGGCCAGCATCTCTCGCGCGCTCGGCGGCTCTGCCGACGTGCGGACCGGCGAGGAGCAGGCCGACAAGGCGTCCGCCGACATCAAGGACTCGCTCGGGTTCCTCACGATCGCGCTGCTCGTGTTCGCCGGCATCGCGGTGTTCGTCGGCGGGTTCCTGATCTTCAACACGTTCGCGGTCACCGTGGCCCAGCGGTCGCGCGAGTTCGCGCTGCTGCGCACGCTCGGCGCCTCGCGCCGCCAGGTGCTGCGTTCTGTGGTCCTCGAGACGCTCGTGATCGGGTTCGTGGCCTCGGTGGTCGGCATCCTCGGAGGCGTCGTGATCGCGCTCGGGCTGCGCAGTCTGCTCGCGTCGGCCGGGATCGAACTGCCGTCGACCGGCACCGTGATCGAGCCGCGAACGATCATCGTCGGCCTCGCTCGTCGGCATGCTCGCAACGCTCGTGTCAGGCCTCGTCCCCGCGCGCCGCGCCACGCAGGTCGAGCCGGTCGAGGCGATGCGCGACGCGGTCACTCCCGGCGTGCGCAAGGTCGAGCCGCAAGCGGCTCGTGATCTCGGGCGCGGTGATCGGGCTGGGCCTCGTCGTGCTCCTGCTCGGGCTGTTCGGGGGAGCGAGCGGCTCGGCGGCCGCGTCGCTGCTGGGGCTCGGCGTCGTGGTGATGATGCTCGGCGTCGCGTTCCTCGCGCCGGTGCTGGTGCGGCCGCTCGCCCGGGTCATCGGCGCGCCGCTGGAGCGCTTCCAGGGCATGTCGGGCCGGCTGGCGCGCGAGAACGCCGAGCGCCAGCCGCAGCGCACTGCGATCACCGCCTCGGCGCTCATGATCGGGCTCGCGCTCGTCGTTTTCACCGCGATCTTCGCGGCAGGCATCAGCGGCTCGGTCGACAAGGTCGTCGACGAGCAGTTCAGCCGCACGGCGCTGTTCGTCACGCACGACGACGGCTTCTCGCCGATCTCGCCCGACGTCTCCGAGCGGCTGCGCGGAGTCGACGGCGTCCAGGTCGTCTCGCCGATGCGCTGGGACCAGGCCAACATCGAGGGCGCCGGCGACTCGCAGAACGCGTCCGGCGTCGACCCGAAGACGATCACGAGCGTGTTCGATCCCGAGCTCGAGAAGGGCGGACCGGACGCGTTCGCGAACCTTCGCGACGACCAGGTGCTGGCCGACGACGACTGGGCCAAGACGCACGGATTCAAGCTCGGCGACACGATCCGCGTGACGACGCCGAAGGGCACCCGCGTCGACTACGAGCTGGTCGGCACCTACAACAACAAGCTCGACGTCCTGGGCAACATCGTGGTCACGAACGACTCGATGACGAAGGACTGGAACCAGCCGGACGATACGTTCGTACTCGTCGGCGGGCGTGGCACTCCTGACACGCTGGAGACGGCGGCGGAGAGCGCGCTGGCCGAGTTCCCGGTGGCGAAGGTGCAGACGCTCTCGCAGTTCAAGGACGAGACCGCCGACCAGGTCAACCAGCTGCTCGGGCTCGTCTTCGGACTCCTCGCGCTGTCCGTGATCGTCGCGCTGCTCGGGATCGTCAACACGCTGGCGCTGGCCGTGCACGAGCGCACGCGCGAGCTCGGGCTCCTGCGCGCGGTCGGCATGAGCAAGCGGCAGGTGCGCCGGATGGTCCGCGCGGAGTCGGTTATCACCGCGCTGATCGGCGCCGTGCTCGGGCTCGTGCTCGGGATCGTGTTCGCGGTGATCGTGTCGCGGCCGCTGGAGGAGGACGGCTTCGTGCTCACGTTCCCGATCGGCACGCTGATCGTCGTGACGGTCCTGGCGGGGATCGCCGGCGTGCTCGCGGCGATCCCGCCGGCGCGGCGGGCGTCGAAGGTCGACGTGCTGCGAGCCGTGACGACCGAGTGATCGAGCTCGAGACACCGCACGGGCCGGCGCGGGTTCACCTCCACGAGGTCGACGTCGCGGCGTGCCCTGCTCGTGCTCGGCCACGGCGCTGGCGGCGGCGTCACGGCGCCCGACCTGGTGAACGCGACCAAGGTCGCGAACGAGGCGGGCGTCGGCGTCGCCTTGGTCGAGCAGCCCTACCGGGTCGCGGGGCGCAAATCACAGGCGCCGCCCAAGCAGCTCGACGCGGCCTGGATCGCGGTCGTCTCGCAGCTGCGTGGCGACCTGCCGCTGATCGTCGGCGGGCGCTCGGCCGGCGCGCGCGTGGCGTGCCGGACGGCTGCGCAGACCGGCGCGGCGGCCGTCCTCTGCCTGGCGTTCCCGGTCCACCCGCCCGGGCGGCCGGAGAAGTCGCGCCTGGAGGAACTCGACGCGGTCGAGGTGCCCGTGCTGGTGGTGCAGGGCGAGCGCGATCCGTTCGGCATGCCGCCGGACGCTCCGGGCCGCACGGTCGCGGTGGTCGCCGGCGACCATGGGTTGAAGGCCGACCGCGAAGCCCAGGCGGCCGCGATCCGCGATTGGCTCGAGTCGGTGCTGGCGTAGCGCGGGGCGGGCGGGATCGGCGCTGGTGAACGGCGGCACTGAGGGGAGCACGGAGCGGGCTGATCCTGCGGTATGCAGTGATGTGTTGCGCCTGGAAGTCGCATAGCGACCTCGAGGCGCAACAGAGCAACGGCGGAGCGGTTCGCGGCCGCCCGCCCTGATTCTGTTGCGCGTTGGCCGCGCTATTCGCGGTCAAGGCGCAACAGAGTCCCGCCGCCGCCCTGGATCGCCCGCTTCGCCGCTGCGGTTGACGTGAGCGGCCCTCGGCCGACTCAACCCCGCCGTCGACGCACGCGGGCGACTCAGCGCCCATCCTTCCTTCAAAGCCGCAGTTGATGTCCGCGAGCGCCTCGCAGCGGGGCGCCGCTCAGCGAATGCGGAATCGCAGAGTCTTGGCGTCGTCGCCGCCGACTCTCAGCGCGAGCGAGTAGCGGCCGGCGGCGAGCCGCTTGCCGCTGCTCGTGCGCTGGAAGCGCAGCGTGCGCGGGCCTGCCGCGACCGTGCCGAAGTCGACGCGGCCGAAACGCTTCGCCCGCCGCTTGAGGACGCCGGTCACGCGGGCGGGCGCGGACAGGTCGATCCGCAGCCGCACACCCGGGCGCGCGCACTTCGGCCCGCGGCGCGCGCAGAACTTGCCGGGCGCGAGCGACGAGCGAGCGCACGCCCGCCGGCAGGCCGCCCGCAGGAGTCGTGCCGCCGCCAGCCACCACCGCCTCCACCGCCGCTGGCCCGGCGTCGGCGTTGGGCTGGGGCTCGGCTGCGGCGTCGGGCTCGGGTCCGGGGGCGTCGGCGTCGAGCCGGTGACAGTGATCGTGCCGATCATGCTCAGCTGGGTGCAGCTCGCAGCAGAACGAGTACGTGCCTGGCGTTCGTGAACGTGCGGCTCGGCGGCCCGTCCCACGCGCTGCCGGGCAGCGCCAGTTCGGCAGTGTCGGGAACCGCGTGACCGTCGTCGAAGGCGAAGTTGTGGACGCCGTCCGACGTTGTCGAAGTCCACGCGGTCGCCGGCTGCGATCGTGATCGCGTCGGCCGGTCGAACACGTTAGCTGCTCGACTGCGGTGATCCTGTGAGTCCCGGCGGCGAGCGCGGGGGCCACCGCGGCGACGAGCGCGACCGCTGCGGCGAGCAGCGCGAAGCGGGCCATGCCCGGCCTACGCGACGCCGCGCGCGAAGGTTCAGCCCGGCGGTTCGGGATCCGACGGCAGGCGCGACCAGATCGTCAGGTCGGCGCGGCGGTCCTGCTTGACGTGCACGGAGCGCAGCACGCCCTCCTGCACGTACCCGCTGCGCTCCGCCACGCGCCGCGAGGCAGCGTTGCCGTCCTCGATCAGCAGGTACGCGCGCAGCGCGCCCGCCTCGTCGAACGCCCAGCGCGTGAGCTTGCGCAGGAGCACGGTCGCGACCCCGCGTCCGCGGGCGGCTGCCGCGACGATGTAGCCCAGCTCGAGCTGGCGTCCGTCGACGTCGATGTCCGGCGCCAGCGCCAGCCCGAGAAAGCCGCCGTGCTCGTCCACCGCCGCGAAGCCCGCGGCGGTGCCGTCGCGGCGGCCCGCCTCGTAGCGCGCGAGCCAGTCGCGCGCGAAGCCGGGCGGCGGCGGCTCGGGCACGCGCGTGAAGCGCTGCACGACCGGGTCGTGCGCCAGCGCGTCGAGGTCGTCGAGATGCCGCGCGCCGAGCGGCTCCAGCCGCAGCTCTGCTCCCATCGAGCTCAGACGGCGGCGAACGCGTCGTCGCGCGTCGGGCAGAGCTGGAACCGGTTGGTCAGGTTGGTCATCTCCAGCAGCCGCCGCACCGGCCCGCCGGTGCAGACCACGCGCAGCCGCTTGCCGGCCGACTCGACCTCCCCGCCGACCTTGAGCAGCGTCCCGAGCGCGCTGGAGTCGACGAACTCGACCTCGGCGAGGTCGAGCACGACGAACGAGCCCGGAGACCGGGCGGCCATCAGCATCACTGTTGACAGCTCGGGGGTTGCCGCGAGGTCCAGCTCGCCCGTGATCGCGATCAGGTGACCGCCGTCGATCGGGTCGTGTTCAAGCGTGTACGCCATGTGAAAGCCGACATTACCCGACGCGCGGAGGCGCGATGGTGGGGGAACCCGCACCGCGGCGATAAAGGGCCGCAAGCAGCCCGCAAAGCAGCGCGGCAGCGCCGAGGTAGCCGACCTCGACGCGCAGCAGCTCGTCGTCGATCACCGGCGCGATCAGCCACGCGACGAACACCACGGCAGCGAACAGCCACGCCGCCGCCGCCCGGCCCGCCTCGTCGCGCGCGAGCGCCGCCTGGTTGAGCGTCCCGGCCATCAGGTGGAAGCCCATCCCGAGCGCGACGAGCGCAAGGCCCCAGCGCCCGTAGGTCGCGCCGTCGTCGAACAGCAGGTCCATCACCCAGGGCCCGATCGCCACGAGGCCCGCGGCGACCGCAAGCGCGAAGCCCGCGATCGCCAGCATCGTGAGGCGGACGGCTCGGTGCGCCTCCGCCCGGCCCGCGCGCGCTTCGAGACCGGCGAGGTGGGGGAGCAACGAGCCCTGTACGGCCTGGAAGAGCTGCAGCGGCGCGCGCGCGATCAGCAGCACGTTGAACACGAAGCCGGCGACGACGGCGTCGGTCGCTGTCAGGTCGGTCGTCAGCACGGCCGCGTTGAGCAGCGTCTGCTCGGCGAGCATGATCGCGAGCACCGCGACGGCGAAGCGGCCGCCGCGCACGACGCTGAGCTCGTCGTCCTCGTCCCGGCGCGCTGCGGCGCGCGGCCGGCGCGCGAAGGCGAGCGGCACGACGACGAGCGAGACGAACGGCGCCGCGGCCACGCCGAGCGCGACCGCGGTCTGACCCTCCGTGATCCCGACCGCCACCGCGAGCGCGAACAGCAGCCGCGACGTCGCCTCCAGGAGCACCAGTCCGCCGTACAGCCCGAACCACTGGTGCCCGGCCAGCCAGCCGCGTGCGAAGTAGCTCGCCGCGTATGCGAGCACGGCGACGAACAGCACCCAGTACAGCGCGGCGGAGCCGTCGAACAGCCCGTCCTGGATCGGCCCGCGCAGCGCGAGCGCGACCACGGCGAACGCGAGCGCGAAGCCCGCCTGGATCAGCAGCGGCGTGCGCAGCGGATGGTCGCCCGCGAGCCCGCGCGCGCGCCGGTCGGCGATCGTGCGCGAGAGCAGCTGCTCGATCGGTCGATAGATCACCGACACGGTGACGAACAGCACCGACCAGAGCAGCGAGATCGCCTTGTAGTCCTCGTCGTCGAGGACGTGCGAGGCGACCGAGAAGTACGCGAACGTGACGACGCCGGTCGTTGCGATCCCGATCGACAGGATCCGGGCACCGCGCCCGTAGCCGGACGGCGCAGCCGGCTGGGTCTGCGCCGTCAAACCCGCGTCAGCAACATCGTCCACGGGAACGGCGAGCGCGCCTCGATGATCTCGCCGTGGCGCGAGAGCAGATCCACGAAGCTGCGCTTGGACCAGTGGTTCAGGTGCCCGGGCGTGTTGCCCAGGTCTCCCAGATACGCCCCGCGCGCCATGTTCAGCCCGCGCCAGAGCGGCTCACGCGGCACCGACACCAGCAGGTGCCCGCCACGCGCGCAGCGCGCCATCTCGGCCACCGTGTGCTCCGGGTCGGGCACGTGCTCGAGCACCTCGATCGCGGTCGCGAGCGCGAACTCGCCCTCCTCGAACGGGAACTGCTCCTGCGCGCGCAGGATCCGGTACTCGAGGTTCGCGCACGTGCGCTGCTCCCACTCGCGCCGCAGCAGCGGGTCCTCGAGGTCGAAGCCGACCACGCGCGTCGCAGGCCGCGCCACGGCCCACTGGTGCGTGAGGATCGCCTCGCCGCAGCCGACGTCGAGCACCGACGCAGGATCCACGCGCTCGAACAGCTCTCCGAGCTCGCGCTGGAACGTCGCCATCAGGCGCCGCACGACCGGGTTGCTCGAGCCGTACTTGTCGTAGGTGTTGCCGGTGACCGTGCCCTCGGCGTCGCGCGTGACCGTCGCGCTCACAGCTTGACCGCCTCGCGCTCCTCGGTCGATCCGTGTCCGCCCGAGTGCGCGCCGGTGGTCGGCTCCTTCCCGCTCTTCGGGTTGCCCGGCTCGTAGTGCGACGGCGGCACGCCGAGCTCGAGCTCCACGCGCCGCACGCGCTCGAAGATCCGCTGCAGGGTTATCCGCTGGCCCGCCAGCAGGTCGCCGAGCACGCCCAGCGCGGCCAGCACGGTCGCCGCGTTGAACAGCACCGCCCCGAGGATCAGCGACTGCACGTGGCCGGCGCCGTCGCCGTCGATCCAGAAGTACAGGAAGCGACCCCACACGATCACCGCCGCCAGCCCCACGATCGCCGCGGCGGTCATGAACACCTTCAGCGGCTCGTACAGCGCGTAGATGCGGAAGATCGAGATCCCGTTGCGGCGGATGTAGGTCCACATCGACGGGAACAGGCGCGACTCGCGCGTCTTCGGGTTCGTCCTTACCGGGACGTGGTCGATCGCGACGGTCATCTTGCCCGCCTGGATGATCGTCTCCAGCGTGTAGGTGAACTTCGAGACGACCTGCAGCGCGAGCGCCGCCTCGCGGTTGTAGGCGCGGAAGCCCGAAGTCGTGTCCGGCACGTCGGTCGCCGAAGCCTGGCGCACCACCCACGAGCCGAGCCGCTGCAGCGACTTCTTCGCCGGCGAGAAGTGCTCGACCGTCTGCACCTGGCGGTCACCTACGACCATGTCGGCCTCGCCCGCCAGGATCGGCGCCACGAGCTTCGGGATGTCGCGCCCGTCGTACTGGTTGTCGGCGTCGGTGTTGACGATCACGTCGGCGCCGAGCTTCAGGCACGCGTCCAGCCCGGCCTGGAAGCCGTTCGCGAGGCCCTTGTTGTTCGTGAGCCGCACGATGTGGTCGACGCCCAGCTCGCGCGCGACGGCGACCGTGCGATCGGTCGAGCCGTCGTCGATCACGAGCCATTCGACGGCGTCGAATCCGTCGACCTCGCGGGGGAGGTCGCGCACCGTGGCGGGCAGCGCCTCCTCCTCGTTCAGGCAGGGGATCTGGACGATGAGCTTCATGGTTCCGAGGGGGTCGAGGCTACCATCGGCGCCGTGTTCAGCCGCTTGCGCGACGAGGGCCCGGCACTCGCCGTGCTCGGCCTGATCCTGGTCGCGGGCCTCGTCCTGCGGGTGCTCCACAACGACCACGGCCTGCCCTACGTCTACTACGTCGACGAGGGCTCGCACTTCACCAAGCGCGCCGTGGAGGTGTTCCGCGACCCCAATCCCGGGTACTTCCAGAACCCCTCCGCGTACACGTACCTGCTGCATCTCGTCTACCGGGTCGTGTCGATCCCGAAGGGCGGCGGGGAGGCGGTCATCGACGGCTACCTCGGCAACGCTTCATGGGTGTTCGAGATCTCGCGCGGGCTGGCCGCGGTGCTGTGCCTGGTCGGCGTCGGCGCCGTCTACTTCGTCGGCCGGCAGCTGTGGGACCGCCGCACCGGGCTGGTCGCCGCCGCCGTGCTCTGCTTCGCCTTCCTGCCGGTCGCGTTCTCGCGCATCGCGGTGACCGATGTCGGCACGCTCGCGCCGGTCGCGCTCGTGCTGCTGTTCTCCGTCTACATCGTCGAGCGCGGCGGCTGGCGCTGGTGCGCGGCGGCCGGAGCCGCCGCGGGCCTGGCGATCGGCTTCAAGTACACCGCCGGTCTCGTGCTGCTCGCGCCCGCTCTGGCGCTCGTGCTGCGCCGCGACCTGCGCGGCGCGCTCGCGCTGGGCGCCTGCGCACTTGCGGCGTTCGCACTGACGAACCCGTTCTTCTTCCTCGACCTCGACACCGCGGTCCACCAGCTGCGTGGGCAGGCCGAGCTGGCCGGCAACCAGGACAAGTTCGGGCAGGAGAGCGACACCGGTCCGCTCTACTACCTCGACAGCCTGAGCTGGGGACTCGGTTACGTCGCCGCCGCCTGCGCGCTGGCGGGCGCCATCCTGCTCGCGCGCCGCGACCGCACGCGGCTCGCGCTGCTGCTGATCTTCCCGCTCGCGCTGTTCCTCTACCTGAGCGTCCAGTCGCGCTTCTTCGGGCGCTGGCTGCTGCCGGTCTACCCGGCGCTGGCGCTGCTCGCCGGCTACGCGTTCGTGCGCGGGCTCGACGCCGTCCGCGCGCGGGCGCCGCGGCTGCAGTGGCCGGCGATCGCCGCGGGCGCGGTACTGCTGCTGTGGCAGCCGCTCGCCGCCGACGCGCGCTCGATGGCCGTGCTCGGCAACACCGACACGCGCGCGATCGCCCGCCAGTGGCTGGCCGAGCACTACCCGCGCGGGCTGCGGGCCGTGATCGAGCCGGCGGTGCCGGAGCGGTACTACTGGCCGGTGCGCGATGGTCGGCCGAAGAAGCTCGAGCGCCCGCAGTTCGTCAACGAGATCATCCGCGACATCCGCGAGGACCACGTCGAGTACGGCCGCACGCTGCGTCCCCGCGTGCTCGACCGCTACCGGCGCCGCGGCTACTGCACGGTGGTGACGTTCGACCTGATCCGCGGCCGCGCGCTGGCCGCCGGCGATCGCCGGGCGCTCGCGTACTACGACCGGCTCGAGCGCGAGTCCGAGCTCGTCTACGCGCTCAGCCCCTACCGCGCCGACGAGGACCCGCCCGGCTTCAGCTTCGACCTCTCCTACAGCTACTACTCGCCCGCCTACCAGCGGCCCGGCCCCGAGGTGCGCGTCTACCGGCTGCACGACTGTGTGCAGCGCTACGGGGAGCGCGCATGAGTGCTCAGGCGACCGCGGCGCCGCCCGCGCCCGCGTCGGAGCGCGCTCGGGAGCTTCCGCGCCGCACCGCCGCGCTGCTGCTGGGCGGGATCCTGCTCGTCGCGCTCGCGCTGCGGCTGTGGAACATCGACCACGGGTTGCCGTTCGCGTTCAACGCCGACGAGGCCGAGCACTTCGTGCCGAAGGCGCTCGACATGTTCGACGGCGGTCTCGACCCCGGCTACTACGAGAACCCGTCCGCGCTCACCTATCTGCTCTACGCGATCTACGCCGTCGGCGACGTGCGCGACCTCGGCGAGCCGGCGTTCGTGACGGCGCGGGTCGCCGTCGCGCTGATCGGGACGCTCGTGGTCGGGCTGGTCTACTGGGCGGGCGCACGCTTCTACGAGCGCCGCGTCGGGCTCGTCGCCGCCGCGATCATGGCGGTCGCGTTCCTGCCGGTCTTCTACTCCAAGCAGGCGCTCAACGACGTCGTCACGCTCGCGCCGATCACGGTCGCGCTGGTCGCGTGCCTGCTGATCTACCAGCGCGCCGCGTGGACCGACTGGGCGCTCGCGGGCGCCGCGATCGGCGTCGCCACCGCGACGAAGTACACCGCGGGCGCGATGCTGCTGGTGGTGCTCGTGGCGGCGGGGCTGCGTATCCAGCGGGACCGCGGCGAGCTGCGCCGCGCGCTCGCCGGGACCGCGCTCGCGGTCGCCGCGCTACTGCTGCTGTTCGCGCTGCTGAACCCGTTCGCGCTGGCGAACATCGGCGAGGCGCACGACCAGATCAGGAGCCAGTCGGCCCAGGCCGACAACGCCAAGCTCGGCCAGGACGACACCTACGGCTGGCTGTACTACATCGGCACGCTGACCTGGGGCTTCGGCTGGCTGCCGCTGCTGGCGGCCGTCGGCGGCGCGGTGCTGGCGCTGCGGCGCGACTGGCGCATCGCGCTGCTGCTCGTCGCGTTCCCGGTCTTCTTCTACCTCTACATGGGCGCGCAGGGCCGTTTCTTCGGGCGCTGGATGCTGCCGATGTACCCAGCGCTGTGCGTGCTGGCGGGCTACGCCGTCGTGTCGATCAGCGCCCGCCGGACCGCGCTGCTCGCCGGCCTCACCGCGCTCGTCTGCGCCCAGGGCGTGCTCGCGAGCGTGCACATCGACACCGTGCTGGGGCGGGAGGACACTCGCGCGCAGGCGCTCGACTGGGTCCGGGCGAACGTGCCGGCGGGCGCGCCCGTCGTGGTCGAGCCGTTCGTGCCCGACTCCTGGCGCGCCGCGCTCGACCGCCCGGTCTGGCCGGTCGAGCGGCCCTACCAGGCGTACGAGAAGCGCCTGCGCGCGCGCCGGATCGAGCGCTACCGCGAGCAGGGCTACTGCTGGGTGATCGTCGGCAGCACGCAGAAGGATCGTGGGCTCAAAGCAGGGCTGCGCAGCTCGCGCAGCTACTACTCGGCGCTCGACGCCGCGAGCGCGCGGACCGTCACGTTCTCGCCCTTCGCGCGCGGCGCCGACCCCGTCGAGTTCTCCTACGACAGCTCGTTCAACTACCGGCCGCGGGCCTTCGAGCGGCCCGGCCCCGTGGTCGAGATCCACCAGCTGCGCGCATGCCCGTGATCGAGCAGCCCAGCCCGCCGGCTCCCGCGCCCGAGCGCGCCGCGCCCCGCTGGGACCACCGGCTCACCTACGCGCTGACCGCGCTCGGCGCGCTGGTCCTGCTCGCGGTGTTCGTCGTCTACCGGACCTATCCGAACTACGACACCTACTACACGCTCGTGTGGGGCAAGGAGCTGGCCAACTGGCAGCTGCCCGACTACGACGTCTTCCGCACTCCGACGCCGCACCCGCTCGCCACGCTCGTCGGCTGGGCGATGGCGCCGTTCGGCACCGCGAGCGACCGCATCCTCGTGCTCGCGTCGCTGTTCGGGCTGCTCGCGTTCTACATCGTCGCGTTCGTCTTCACCGAGCGGCTGTTCGGCCGCCTGATCGGGCTGCTCGCGGTCGCGATCCTGCTCACTCGCACGGACATCCAGCTGCTCGCGCTGCGGGCGATGTTCGACCTGCCGTTCTACCTGATGGTGTTCGGCGCGGCGCTGCTCGAGCTGCGCCGGCCGCGCTGCGGCTGGCCGGTGTTGGTCGTGCTGGCGCTGGCCGGGCTGCTCAGACCCGAGGCGTGGCTGCTCGCCGGCGTCTACTGGATCTACCTGGCGCCGACGACACCGCGCCCGCTGCTGATCCGCTACGCGCTGCTCGTGGTCGCCGCGCCGCTGATCTGGATGGCATGGGACCTGATCGTGACGGGCGAGCCGCTGTACTCGTTCACGTCCACGCGCGAGGTGTCGGGCGAGTTCGGCCGCAACCGCGGCGTGATCGACGCGATCGAGCACATACCGGAGTACGCGGGCGGCAGCGATCGCGTCGTGACCGTCGGCGTCGGCGGCATGGGCCTGCTGCTCGCGCTCTACATCCTGCGCCGGCGCGCGGCGCTGCCGCTGGCCCTCGGCGGCCTCGGGATCGCGACGTTCCTGATCATCGCCGCCGCCGGCCTGTCGGTGATCCCGCGCTACATGACGATCCCGTCGCTGCTGCTCACGCTGTGCGGCGCGGTCGCGCTCGGCGGCTGGACGCAGGTGCACGAGCGCACGCCGCGCCGCGTGGCGATCGGGATCGCGATCGTGTCGGTGCTGCTGCTCGGCTGGCGCGCGCCGACGCTGGCGCGCGACTACGACAGGCTCGCCGACCAGGCGACGTTCATCGAGCAACAGCACACCGGGCTGAAGGAGATCCTCGACGCGCCGCGCGCCGCCGAGGCGCTGCAGCGCTGCCGCCCGATCACGGTGCCGACGCACGCCGCGATCCCGGTGATCCGCTACGAGACCGGGCTGCCCAAGGACGCGCTGCAGGCGTCGATCGGTCAGCAGCGGCCGCCGAGCGGCGGCGTGCTGCTGATCGGGCGGACGTTCAACTTCGAGCCCAGCTCCGGCCGGGCGGTGACGTCGACCGCGACCTCGTCCGCGCGCCGGCCGTGGTCGAACCGGCGCCTGCCCGGCTTCGAGCGGCAGGGCGGTAACGGCATCTGGGCCGTCTACACACGCTGCCCCTGACGCCGCGTCCGTATCCTGCTTGGAGCCAATGCCGATCTCGCTCGACATCGACGTCAGCCACCTCTCGCGCGCGATCGCGCTCGCCGAGGAAGGGCGTGGCCGGGTCAGTCCGAACCCGCTCGTCGGCGCCGTCGTGGTGCGCGACGGGAAGGTGCTCGGCGAGGGCTTCCACGCCGCCTACGGCGAGGCGCACGCCGAGCGCGCCGCGCTCGCCGCCTGCACCGAGGACCCGCGCGGCGCGACCCTCTACGTATCGCTCGAGCCGTGCTGCCACCAGGGGCTGACGCCGCCCTGCACCGACGCGATCCTGGAGGCCGGGATCGCCCGTGTGGTGGTCGGATCCGACGACCCCACCGAGAAGGCGTCCGGCCGCGGCCTGGGGATCCTGCGTGACGAGGGCGTCGAGGTCACTGTCGCCGACGGCGAGCCCGCGATGCGCGCCCGGCTGCTCAACCAGGCGTTCCGCAAGCACGCGCGCACCGGCCGCCCGCACGTGCTCTTCAAGTCGGCGATGACCCTCGACGGCAAGGTCGCGACCCGCACCGGCGACTCCAAGTGGATCTCCGGGGACGAGTCGCGACGGCTCTCGCACCACTGGCGCGCCGAGCGCGACGCCGTCGTGGTCGGGATCGGCACCGCGCTGGCCGACGACCCGCAGCTCACCGCGCGCGTCGACGGCGCCGTGCGCCAGCCGCGGCGGGTCGTGTTCGACTCCGAGGGCCGGCTGCCGCTCGACTCGCAGCTCGTGCAGGGCGCCCACGAGGTGCCGCTGACGGTCGTCGTCGGTCGCGCCGCCTCGCGGCTGGCGACCGACGCGCTCGAGGCCGCCGGCGCCGACGTGATCGTCGCGACGGGCGAGAACGAGCCGGCGCGCGTGCGCTCCGCACTCGCTCAGCTCGGCGCGGCCGGTGTCAGCTCGATCCTGCTCGAGGGCGGCCCGAAGCTCGCGGGCGCGTTCCTCGACGCCGGCGAGGTCGACGAGATCCGCCTGTTCCTCGCGCCGGTGGTGCTCGGCGGCTCGAGTGCGCGCGACCCGCTCGAGGGCGAGGGCGTGGAGCGGATCGCCGAGGCGACCCGCGCGCTCGCGCTCGACGTCGAGCGGGTGGCGGAGGACGTGCTGATCACCGCGCGGCTCAGGGACTGGTGACGTGTTCACCGGGCTCGTCCAGGATCTCGGCCGCGTCACCGTCGTGGACGCGAACGACGACGGCGTCACGCTGGGGGTGCGCACGAGGCTGGCCGGCGAGCTCGCCGAGGGCGACTCGGTCGCGGTCAACGGGGTGTGCCTGACCGCGACCGCGATCGCCGACGGCGAGTTCCGCGCCGAGGTGATGCACGAGACGCTGCGGCGCTCCTCGCTCGGTGAGGCGGCGGCCGGCGCCGACGTCAACCTCGAGCTGCCGTTGCGCGCGTCCGACCGCCTCGGCGGCCACATCGTCCAGGGTCACGTCGACGGGCTCGGCGCGGTCCGCGCAGTGCACGACGACGGCTTCGCCCGCGTCGTCGAGATCGCCGTGTCGGCCGAGCTGCTGCGCTACGTCGTCGCGAAGGGCTCGATCGCCGTCAACGGAGTGTCGCTCACGGTCGTCGACGTCGGCGAGGATTGGTTCTCCGTGTCGCTCATCCCCGAGACGCTCGAGCGCACGACGCTGGGGAATGCGGCGCCCGGCGCGCCCGTCAATCTGGAGGTGGACGTGCTCGCCAAGTACGTCGAGAAGCTGGTCGCGCGGTGAACCGGCCGTTCGCCACGATCGAGGACGCGATCGAGGACATCCGCGCCGGGCGGATGGTGATCGTCTGCGACGACGAGGACCGCGAGAACGAGGGCGACCTCACGATCGCCGCCGAGTTCGCGACGCCCGACACGATCAACTTCATGGCCCGCGAGGGCCGCGGCCTGATCTGCCTCGCGCTCAGCCCCGAACGGTGCGACGAGCTCGGGCTGGACCTGATGGCGGCCAAGAACGAGTCGGCGTTCGAGACCGCGTTCACGGTCTCGATCGAGGCCCGCGACGGCGTCACCACCGGCATCTCCGCGGCCGACCGCGCGCGCACGATCGCGGTAGCGATCGACCCACACTCCTCGCCGCGCGACCTCGTCCAGCCCGGCCACGTGTTCCCGCTGAAGGCCAAGGCCGGCGGCGTGCTGGAGCGCACCGGCCAGACCGAGGCGGCGGTCGACCTCGCCCGCCTCGCCGGCCTCGCGCCTGCCGGCGTGATCTGCGAGATCATGAACGACGACGGGACGATGGCCCGCGTGTCCGACCTCGAGGGCTACGGCGCGCGCCACGGGCTGAAGATGATCACGGTCGCCGACCTGATCGCGTACCGGCGCCGCCACGACCAGCTGGTCGAGCGCGTCGTCTCGACCCGGCTGCCGACCGGCTTCGGCGAGTTCACCGCCGTGGGCTATCGCTCGCTCGTCGACGACAAGCACCACGTCGCGATGGTCAAGGGCGAGGTCGACGGCGCCGAGGACGTGCTCGTCCGCGTGCACTCGGAGTGCCTGACCGGCGACGTCTTCCACTCGCTGCGCTGCGACTGCGGCGAGCAGCTCGAGTCGGCGCTGGCGATGATCGAAGAGCAGGGCCGCGGCGTGCTGCTCTACCTCGCACAGGAGGGGCGCGGGATCGGGCTGCTGAACAAGCTGCGCGCATACAAACTGCAGGACCAGGGGTTCGACACGGTCGACGCGAACCTCGAGCTCGGGCTGCCGGTCGACCTGCGCGACTACGGCATCGGCGCGCAGATCCTCGTCGACCTCGGGCTGACCAGCATCCGCATCCTGACGAACAACCCGAAGAAGATCCGCGGGCTCGAGGGCTACGGCCTGTCGGTCACCGAGCAGGTGCCGATCGTGCACGCGCCCAACCCGCACAACGAGAGCTACCTGCGCGCCAAGCGCGACCGGCTGGGCCACAGCATCCACCACCAGGCGCTCCCGCTCGACGAGGAGATGGTCCACGCCGAGCACGAGCGCGACCGCGAGCTCGGTCGCGACCTCGGTGGTGGCGGGTGAGTCACGGCCGCTACGCGATCGCGGTCGGGCGCTTCTACGAGGACCTTGCCGAGCGGCTGTTGGCCGGCGCGCAGCGTGCGTTCGCGGTCGCCGGCGTGGGGGAGGCCGACGTCTACGACGTGCCGGGCGCGTTCGAGCTGCCGCTGGCGGCGAAGTACCTCGCCGAGAGCGGCCGCTACGACGGTGTCGTCTGCCTGGGGGCGGTGATCCGGGGCGAGACGTCGCACTACGACCACGTGTGCGCCGAGGCCGCCCGCGGGATCCAGGACGTGCAGCTGCGCACCGGCGTGCCGTGCGCGTTCGGCGTCCTGACCGTGGAGAACATGGACCAGGCGCTGGCCCGCAGCGGCGGCGCCAAGCGCGACCAGGGCGAGCACGCGGCCGAGGCCGTGCTCGCGCTCGCAGCGCTGCGGTCCGCGCTGGCCTGAGCACCACGTGCTGGTACGTTGGCCCTAGGTGGCCAGGCAGCTCGGTGACATCGTCGCGCGCGGCACGCGCTCGTCCGTGCATGCGTACGGCACCGGCGCGGTCGCAAAAGTACCCGTGCCGTCCACGCCGGAGGGCTGGATCCAGTACGAGGCGCGGTACGCCGAAGCGGCTCGCGCCGCCGGTGCTCCGGCGCCGCGGCTCCTCGGCCTCGAGCAGATCGCCGGTCGCACGGCGAGCGTCTGGGAGCGCGTCGACGGCACGTCGATGTGGCAGCTCGTAGTCGATCGGCCCGATCGCAGCGCGGAGCTCGGACGCATGCTCGCCGACGTCCATCACGCGTTGTTCGTGCTCGTGCCTCCGGTGACGCTCCCGCGTCAGCGCGACCGGCTCGTGAGCAAGATCCGCCGCGCGGCGGCGACGGTCGACCCCGCGCTCGCGCGGGCGCTCGATGCCCTGCCGCCGGAGGCCCGCGCGCGTCTCTGCCACGGCGATCTGCACCCGAGCAACGTCATCCTCGGCCGCGACGGGCCGGTGATCGTCGATTGGTTCGACGCCTCGCGCGGCGACCCGATCGCGGATGTGGCGCGCTCGTCGGTGACGCTGCTCAGCGACGGCGCCAGCGCGCCGCCCCATCTGCCGGGGTCCGATCCCGCGACGCTGCGTGCGCTGACCCGCGCCTACCTCGCGCGCCTACGCGAGCGGCTCGACTTCGACGACGACCTGCTCGCTCGCTGGGAGGCCGTCAACGCGGTGGCGCGCCTGGCCGAGGGCGTTCCGCGCGGACCGCTGCTCGACGTGTGGGCGCGCTTCGAGCCGGCGGGCCGCGTTCAGGCCGCGGCGAGCTGAACGACCGTCCACAGGTCGTCGAAGACGCCCGGCGTGGCGGACAGCACGAGGTCGTCGTTCTCAGGGCACGGTAGCTCGGTCCGCGCGCCCGCCTCCGCCGCGATCAGCGCGCCCGCGGCGCGGTCCCAGATCTCGGTGTCACGCTGGTAGTAGGCGTCGACCCGGGCGCACGCGACCCAGCACAGCTCCAGCGCCGCCGAGCCGAAGCAGCGCAGGTCCCGCGCGCGCGACAGGATCCGATGTGCCACCTCGCCCTGGACGTCGCGCAGCTCGGCCTGGTAGGAGAAGCCCGTCGCCACGAGCGCGTTCGAGAGCAGCGCGCAGGAGGACACCCCGATCGGCTCCCCGTCCCGCCGCGCCCCGCCGCCGCGATGCGCCGAGAACAGCTCGTCGCGCAGGACGTCGATCACAGCGCCCGCCACGACCTCGCCGTCGAGCGCCGCCGCGATGCTGACCGCGAACAGCGGCACGGCGTAGAGGAAGTTCACGGTGCCGTCGAGCGGGTCGATCACCCATTGCAGGCGCGCGCCCGCCTCGGTCGTCTCGCCCTCCTCGCCGAGCACCCCGGCCGCGGGCGTCGCCTCCCGCAGGCGCCGCCGGATCAGCTCCTCGGTGCGCAGGTCCGTCTGCGTCACCACGTCGGTCGGTGATGACTTCTGGCCGACCGGGTCGGGCCGCCCGTACGTTTCCTTCACCAGCGCGGCGGCGCTCCGTGCCGTTGCCGCCGCGATCTGCTCGAGCTCGGCGGGCGCAGGGAGCCCGTCGCGCTCAGGCACGGCGGACGGAGATGTTGTGGCTCGTGAGGAAGTCGACGGCCTCCGGGTCGGCGCGCGTGTCGGTCACGAGCACGTCGATCTCGTCGAACTTGGCGAAGCTGAACATCTGCACGTTGCCGAACTTGGACTGATCGACCATCGCGACGACGCTCCGCGCGCACTCGATCATCGCTCGCTTGACCGTGTGCTCCTCGCGGTACGGGGTCGTGAGTCCGTGCTGGAAGGACAGCCCGTCGCAGCTCATGAACAGGACGTCGATGGCCAAGTCCCGGAGCTCGGCGCGCGTGGTGTCGTCGACCATGGCGTGGCGCTTGGTGCGGACGGAGCCACCCAGGACCGTGAGCTCCTTCACCCCGCGGCGGCTGAGCGTGAGCGCGGTCAGGAGCGAGTTGGTGACGACATGGACGTCGCGGTCGACCGGGAAGACCTCGGCCAGTCGCTGACCGGTCGAGCCGGAGTCGATGATCACCGAGCCGCGCTCGGGGACCTCCTCGACCGCCATCGTGGCGATCCGCAGCTTCTCCTCGGCGTTCACCATGTCGCGGGCCTCGACCATCGGCTCGTGGTTCATCCGCTCGATCGGGATCGCGCCGCCGTGGACGCGGCGGAGCAGCTGGCGCTCCTGCATGTCGGAGAGGTCGCGGCGGATCGTCTCGGTCGTCACGCCGTGGCGGCGCGCGAGATCCGCGACGTCGACCGAGCCCTGCCGCAGGGCCTGCATGTAGATCGCCTGCTGGCGATCGTGCTGCAGCGTCGCGCCGTTGCTGCGGGCGGCCATCAGCGGGTGTCTCCGGTGCGCTCGAGGGCCGGGTCGGGCTCGATCGCCGCGATCGGGCCGTTCTCGGCGATCCGGCGGTAGGCCTCCGCGAACTCCGCCCGGAACCGGCGCGAACCCCGCAGCGCGGGCGGGAACACGGCTTCGAACTCCAGGAACGCGACCGGATCGCCAACGGCCTCGGCGGCGTGGCGCCGCGCCGCGTCCGCGTCGGAGTCGGGCGACTGCGCCGCCGGATCGACGACGGCGAGGTAGCGCGCCCAGCCCGCCAGCGCCGTCGTGGCGCGCCCGATCGGCCCGCCGGCCTGGAGCTGGCGTGCGATCGTCGGGATCAGGAACGCGGGGAACTTCGCGCTGCCGTCGATGCACACGCGTGCGATCTGGTCGCGCACGCCCGGGTTCGCGAATCGCTCGAGGACGGACGCGATGTACTCCTCCCTCGGATGGCCGGGGATCTCGGCGAGCGTGGGCATTGCCTCGCGATGCAGGAGCTCTTCCATGAACGTCCGGATGGCCGGGACCGTCATCGCCTCGTGGACGAACGTGATGCCGGCCAGCGCTGAAAGGTACGCCATGCTCGAGTGCCCGGCGTTGAGCAGGCGCAGCTTGTAGAGCTCCCAATCTTCGATGCGGTCGGTGAAGAGGGCGCCGGCCTGCTCCCACGGCGGCCGGCCGCCCGCGAAGTCGTCCTCCATCACCCACTGCCGGAACGGCTCGGCGACGACCGGCCAGCGGTCGTCGACGCCGGCGGAGTCGCGCAGCCACTCGCGGTCCGCGTCGGCAGTCACCGGCGTGATGCGATCGACCATCGAGTTCGGGAACGAGCAGTTCGCCTCGACCCACGCGGGCAGCATCGGGTCGGCGCGCACCGCGGCAGCGAGCGTCGCGCGCCGCGCTGCGTCGCCGTTGCCCGGCAGGTTGTCGCAGCTGAGGATCGTCAGCGGCCCGGCACCGCGCTCGCGCCGGGCCGCCAGCGCGACGGCGATGCGATCGAACGACGTCCCGGGCTGCTCGCCGTAGCCGCCCTCCGTGACCGTGAGCGAGAGGATCGACGTGGCCGGCGAGCCGACGAGCCCGGCGATCGCCGCGTCATGGCCGCCGGGTGCGTGCACGAAGTCGACGATCGAGCCGATGATCGCGACGGACGGCGCTCCGAGTCCCCTCTCGATCAGCGTGTACAGGTGGTCCTGGGCGCGCAGCGCGGCCGCCATCCGCGCGTCCTGCTCCAGCAGCCCGAGCCCGACGATGCCCCAGTCTCCGCCGCCGGACGCCAGCTCGTGCGCGTACACGGCGAGATGCGCGCGATGGAAGCCGCCGACGCCGATGTGCACGATGCGCGGCGCGAGTTTCCCGCGGTCGTAAGCGGGGATCGGGACACCGCGACGCGCGATCTCGGCGAGGTGCGCCTGGCCGAGGCTGATGGGCGATGACCAGACCATCCGGCGAGTATCTAAACACACGCAGACGAAGGTCACAAGCATTTGAATATCTGCGAAAAACCTGTAGCCTCGGCCCGAGTTCCACATAAACCAACGCGTAAGCGGCGTTGATCGCAGGAGGAGAGGAACAGATGAGAGGGAGCCTGCGTGTTTGTTCGGTGGCATTCCTGTTGGCCGTCGTCGGCGCGGTCGCGGGCGGCTGCGGCGGCGACGACGACGACGACTCGGGCGGGACTCCGGCCTCGAGCAGCGAGGGCGGCTCGATCAACGTCGCGATCGTCGACAACCCGCAGATGCAGGACATCGCGGACCTGACGCCGTCCCTGTTCACCGCCGAGTCCGGCGTCAAGGTCAACTACACCGTGCTCGACGAGGGCACCCTGCGCGAGGTCACCACGCGCGACGTCGCGGCCGGCGGCCGCCAGTTCGACGTGGCGATGATCGGGATGTACGAGGCGCCGCAGTTCGGGTCGAGCGGCACGCTCGTCGACCTCACGCCGATGGCCAGCGGGGACGCGGCGTACCAACTCGACGACGTGATTCCGTCGGTACGGAACGGCCTGTCGGCGGACGGCAAGCTGTACGCCGCGCCGTTCTACGCGGAGTCGTCGTTCCTGATGTACCGCAAGGACGTTCTGAAGGACGCCGGCGTCACGATGCCCGAGCGCCCGACGTGGACGCAGGTCGCCGACATCGCCCGCAAGGTCAACTCGCCCGACATGGCCGGCATCTGCCTGCGCGGCAAGCCCGGCTGGGGCGACCTCGGCGCAGCACTGACGACGGTCGTGAACACCTTCGGTGGCACGTGGTGGTCGGCGAAGCCCGACGGATCGGTCGACCAGGCGCAGGTCGACCAGCCGGAGTTCAAGCAGGCGCTCGACTTCTACGTGAACCTGATCAAGGACGCCGGCGAGAAGGACGCCGCCAACTCGAGCTTCAACGAGTGCCTGTCGCAGTACAAGGACGGCAGGGTCGCCATGTGGTACGACGCCACAGTGGCGGCCGGCCTGCTGGAGGCGGATGACAGTCCCGTGAAGGGCAAGAACGGCTACGCGCCCGCCCCGGTGGAGCAGACCGACGCATCGGGCTGGCTGTGGTCGTGGGCGCTCGCGATCCCCGCATCGACCAGCAACCAGGAGCTCGCGTGGAGGTACATCGCCTGGGCGACCGGCCCCGACTACATCAAGGAGGCGGGCTCGAAGATCCCCGGCGGATGGGCGGCGATCCCGCCGGGCACCCGCAACTCGACCTACGAGATCCCCGAGTACAAGAAGGCGGCCGCGGCGTTCGCCGAGCCGACGCTGCAGGCGATGTCCGACGCGCCGATCGACGACCCGGGCACGACCAAGCGGCCCGGCCTGCCGGGCGTCCAGTACGTCGGGATACCGGAGTTCCAGGACGTCGGCAACCAGTGCACGCAGCAGTTCTCGGCGGTGATCGCCGGCCGGTCGTCGGTCGACGACGCGCTGGCGAACTGCCAGGACGTGGCCTCGCAGGTGGGAGGCTGACGTTCCGCAGACCGAGTCATGGCGCCGGTGGCTTCCGCTGCTGCCGGCGCTGCTCTTCACGATCCTGCTGACGCAGGTGCCGTTCGTGATGAGCATCTGGTACAGCCTCACGGACTGGAAGGTGGTGCCTCCGTCGCCGCGCGAGTTCGTCGGGCTCGACAACTACGGCGACCTCCTGCGCGACCACTTCTTCAGGGATGCGGTCTGGACGAGCGTGCGGCTGACCGTGGTCCCGGTGCTGGGCTCGATCGTGCTGGGCCTCGGGTTCGCGCTCCTGCTCGACCGCAAGTTCTTCGGCCGCGGGCTGGTGCGCACGCTCCTGATCACGCCGTTCCTGCTGATGCCGGTGGTCGTGGGGCTGGTCTGGAAGAACCAGATGTTCCACGGCCTCTACGGCGTCATCAACTGGGTGATCGAGCAGTTCGGCGCCGAGCCGGTGGAGTTCGTCTCCCGCTACCCGACGTGGGCGATCGCGACGACGCTGATCTGGCAGTGGACGCCGTTCATGATGCTGATCATCCTCGCCGGGCTGCAGAGCATGCCGGACGACGTCGTGGAGGCCGCGAAGGTCGACGGGGCGACGCCGTTCGGCATCTTCCGGCAGCTCACGCTCAGCCACCTGCGGCCCTACCTCGAGCTGGGCATCCTGCTCGGCACGATCTACCTGCTCCAGGTGTATGACTTGGTGGCGGTCATGACGGGCGGCGGGCCCGGCTCCACCAACGTCCCGTACTACGTCTTCCAGCGATCGATCGGCGGCGGCTGGGAGTTCGGCCTGGCGTCGTCTTACAGCATCGTCGTGGTGCTCGCCTCGATCGTGATCGCCACGATCGCGCTGCGCGTCCTCTCCAACCTGCTGAAGGGCGAGGAGATCGCGTGAGCACCGTCGGCGAGCGCCGCCTGGTCAACGGCATCTTCGGGCTGCTGGCCTGGGCGCTGGGGCTGATCTTCTTCTTCCCCGTCTTCTGGATGGTGCTCAACTCGTTCAAGACCGAGCAGGACGCGAACACGAGCCCGAAGCTGTCGTTCGACCCCACGCTCGATCGCTACCGCGACGTCACCGAGAGCACCACCGGCCTGCTGTCGTTCGGCGAGGCGTTCACCAACTCCGCGGTCGTCGTCGTCGTCTCGACGATCATCGTGCTGACGCTGGCGATCCCCGCGGCGTACGCGCTCGCCCTCCGTCCGGTCGCGCAGTGGCGCGACATCCTGTTCTTCTTCATCTCGACGAAGTTCCTGCCGGTCGTGGCGTCGATCCTCCCCATCTGGATCCTGGCCAGGAACCTGGATCTGCTCAACACGCGCCTGTCGCTGATCATCCTCTACACGGGGATCAACCTGCCGCTGGCGGTGTGGATGCTGCGCTCGTTCTTCCGGGAGATCCCGCGCGAGCTGATCGAGGCCGCCGAGATCGACGGCGCGGGCCTGCGCGGCCAGCTGACCTCGATCATCCTGCCGCTGGCCGCACCGGGCATCGCCGCGACGGCCCTGCTGTGCGTCATCTTCGCCTGGAACGAGTTCTTCTACGCCGTCCAGCTGAACCCCGTGGAGGGCTCGACGGTGCCGATCTGGGTGACGACGAACATCAGCACGCGAGGCGATTTCCTGGCCAAGCTGTCGGCCGCCTCGGTGCTCGCGTGCATTCCCGTCGTGCTCGCCGGCTGGATCGCCCAGAAGCGCATGATCCGCGGCCTCGCGATGGGGGCGATCAAGTGAGGAGCGCTGGATGACCTCGGTCCGATACGACCATGCCACTCGGACGTACGAGGGCACGTCGTCGCCCGCCGTCGACAGCCTCGACCTCGAGATCGGCGACGGCGAGCTGCTCGTGCTCGTCGGACCGTCCGGGTCGGGCAAGTCGACGGCGCTGCGGATGCTCGCCGGGCTCGAGCCGCTCGACGCCGGCTCGATCCATATCGGCGACCGGGACGTCAGCAACGTGCGCCCGCGCGACCGCGACATCGCGATGGTGTTCCAGAACTACGCCCTGTACCCGCAGCTGAGCGTGGCGGAGAACATGGGCTTCGCGCTCAAGCAGCAGCGCGTGCCCAAGGCGGAGCGCATCAAGCGCGTGCGCGAGGCCGCGCGCGTGCTCGATCTCGAGCCGTACCTCGACCGCAGGCCCAGGCAGCTCTCGGGCGGACAGCGCCAGCGCGTCGCGATGGGGCGTGCGATCGTCAGGCGCCCGGCCGTCTATCTCATGGACGAGCCGCTCTCGAACCTCGACGCGAAGCTGCGCGTGCAGACGCGCACCGAGGTCGTCGAGCTGCAGGCCCGGCTCGGCGTGACCACCGTATATGTCACACACGACCAGGTCGAGGCGATGACGATGGGCCATCGGGTCGCGGTGCTCAGGGACGGCGTGCTCCAGCAGTGCGACACCCCTCGGAGCCTCTACCACGAGCCCGACAACCTGTTCGTGGCCGGGTTCATCGGCTCGCCGGCGATGAACCTGATCGACGTCGGCGCCGAGCGGCCGTGGCGGCTCGCCGGCTCCCAGCTCGCGCTCGACCGGCCCGGCGAGGAGGCACTCGCCGGCTCGTCCGGCGCGATCACGGTCGGCTTCCGCCCGGAGGCGCTGGAGGTCGGGGATGGTCCCCTGCGCGCGCAGATCCGGACGGTCGAGGATCTCGGATCCGAGGTCTTCGTCCACCTCGCGCTCGAGCACCAGGGCACGGCGCTGGCGCTCGTGTCGAAGATGCTGCCGCCGTTCGACGGCCGGCCCGGCGATGCCGTCGGCCTCCAGATCACGGGTGCGGTGCACCTGTTCGACGCCGACGGCGCGCGGGTCGCGTCGACCACCGCCGCGCTGCATCCGGCATCCGCCGGCGCGACGCCGTGAGGCTAGTACCCGAGCCGCCGCTCGAACCGGCCCCCGGGCCGGCTGCGGGTCGCACTGCGCTGCTGCAGCAGCCACGACCCGTCATCGAGCCGGCGCAGCCGGCCGCCGTCGCGTAGGTCGCGCAGCGCGCTCGTGACGGTCGGCCGGCGCGCGCCGACCAGCTCGGCGAGCAGCCGGTGGGGCAGCGCGACCGGCACCACGATGCCGGCGGGCGACGGGCGGCCGTGGCGCGCCGCCAGCAGCCTGAACAGCGCCAGCAGCCGCCGGTCGACCCCGACCAGCCGGGCGATCGCCTGCATCGCCGCACGCTCGGCGTCCTGGCGTCCGCGGCCGGCCAACAGAGCACCGATCAGCTCCGGCAGCTCGGCCAGGGCAGCCAGCAGCTCGGGACCGACGATTCCCACGCGGCTCGCTTGAAGCGCCTCGAAGCGGAACCGACAGCCCGGCAGCCCGAGCTGATCCTGTCGTCCCGAGCCGGGCGGAGACAGCACCGCGCCGGGACCGTGCAGCTCGGACGCGGCGCCGTCCTCGAGCAGCGTCGTGCGGATGACGATGCCGCTCAGCAGGACGACGACGGCGTCCCGCGATGCGCTCGGGCCGGAACGGTCCGGCCGGCACCCACGCGGTATCGATCTGCGGCATCTCCCTCGCGCCCAGAAACGGCGCCAGTTCGGGCAGCGCCTCGCTGAGCGGGATCGGATCAGGCATCGCGCATCGCCATACCAACGGCCGAAACACCACAAGACTGCCGATTGGACGGTCAGTCGATCTGGCCGGCCGCTTCGCGCGCGCGTTCGAGTTCCTGGCGGACCGTGCCGGGCTGGTTGTCCGGGAAGCGCTGGATGCGCTCCTCGAGCGCGGCGACGGCGGCGCCCGGGTCGCCGGTCAGCCGCAGCGCCCGCGCGTACTCGTACAGCGCGTACGCGCACGGGCTGACGGCGTCAGAGCCGTCGCAGAGCTGCACCGCCTTCTCCGCGAACGCGAGCGCGCGCTCGGGGTCGCCGGCGTTGTTGAGCTCGTACGCCCGTAGCTGCAGCGCGGTCGGGTCGTCACCGGAGACGGCGCCTCCGCCGCCCTGATCCTGCTCCGGCGCTGCCGGCGGCGGCGTCGCCTCGGGGGACTCCTCGGTCGGCGCGGGCGTCGCCGTCGCGGGCTCCTCGGTCGGAGTCGGCTCCGGCGAGCGCGTCGCGTCCGGGGTCGAGGTGCGCTCCGGCTCGCGCTGCGCGGTCGGCTGGTCGCGCGGCTCCCCGCCGCCGCCGCTGGTGAGGAACGCCACCCCGCCGGCGGCGGCGAGCAGCAGCGCGGCGACCGCGACGAGCACGCCCGCGCCCCAGCCGCGGCGCGGCGGCGGCGCGCCCAGAGCGCGCGTCGGGCCGGTCCGTGTCGCCGCGCGGCGGCGCGGGGGCGGCGTCGCGAGCGCGTCGTCCAGGGCCTGCACCATCGCGCCCGTCGTCTCCCAGCGCTCGGCCGGCTCCTTCGCCATGCCGCGCTCGAGCACGCGGTCGACGGCCGGCGGCACGTCGATCTCACGCTCGGACGCGCGCGGCGGCTCGTCCTCGACATGGGCGCGCGCCTGCGCTGCGAAGCTCGCGGCCTCGAACGGCTTCGTTCCGGTCAGGAGCTCGAACGCCACCACCGTCAGCGCGTAGCGGTCCGACGCGGGCGTCGCGAGCTCGCCCATCGCCTGCTCGGGCGCGAGGTATGCGGCGGTACCGAGCACCTGCCCGGTCTGCGTGATCTGGTCCTGGAGGCCCAGCCGCGCGATCCCGAAGTCGGCGATCGCGAGCCTTCCACCAGGGTCGCCTGTGCCCGCCGATGAAGCCGGCGTGCTGAGCAGCATGTTGGCCGGCTTGACGTCGCGGTGCACGATGCCGAGCTCGTGCGCGGCGTCGAGCGCGGAGCCCGCGTCCTGCAGCCACCGCAGCGCCACGCGGTGCGTGATCTCCTCCCCGGCACCGAGCCGGTCGGCGACGGTGCCGCCGCGCAGCAGCTCCATCACGATGAGCGACTTGCCGTCGTACTCGGCGACGTCGTAGATCGTCACGACGTTGGGGTGAGAGGAGAGCCCGGCGGCCGTCCGCGCCTCGCGCGCAAAGCGGCGGCGCGCGCGTTCGTCCTCGCTCAGGTGCGAGGCGAGCACCTTGATCGCCACCCGCCGGTCGAGCAGCACGTCGTGCGCCTCCCAGACGCTCGCCATGCCGCCGTTCGCCAGGTGGCGCACGAGCCGGTAGCGCTCGGGCAGCGTGATGCGGGCGGTCGCCGGCGGCACCCATCCACCGTAGCCGCCGCCCCTGCCGCTATGCTCCCCGCCGCAATGGCCCGTGTCTGTCACTCGTGCGGAAAGCGCCCGGCCTTCGGCCAGAGCCGCTCGCATTCCATGGTCGCCACCAAGCGGCGCTTCGATGCGAACCTGCAGAAGGTGCGCATCTCGGAGGCGGGGGCGCCGAAGCGCGTCTACGTCTGCACGCGCTGCCTGAAGGCGGGCAAGGTCACCAAGGCGTAGCCCGGCGGCCACCTTGGCCGATCCGAGCCTAATTCGCTTCCGTAACGTCGTGCGGCGCTCGCTGGCCGAGCTCGAGACTCGCCGCCAGGAGGTCAACGACCTCAACGTGTTCCCGGTCGCCGACGGCGACACGGGCGACAACATGGCGCTCACGCTGCGCGCCGTGCTCACCGAGCTCGACCGGCTGTCCGCCAACGGCAGCCTCGACGAGGTCGACCGCGACGAGATCGTCGATTCGGTCGCGCGCGCCGCGCTGCTGGGAGCGCGCGGCAACTCCGGTGTGATCCTCTCTCAGCTCATCCGCGGCGCCGCCGAGGAGCTGGCGTCGCGCCCCGGCGAGCTCGTCGACCCGGTGCTGATCGGCGCGGCGATGGCGCGCGCCGCCGACCGCGCGTACGACTCGGTGCGCGAGCCGGCCGAAGGGACGATCCTCACGGTCGTGCGGGAAATGGCCCACCGGGTGGCCTCCGAGCTCGCGCATATGGAGGCGCCGCGGCTGCAACAGGACGACGTCGAGCACCAGGACGAGCTGATCGCCGAGGTGCTCGAGCGCGCGCTCGACGCGGGCCAGCAGTCGGTCCGGCGCGGGCCCGATCTGCTGCCGATCCTGCGTGAGGCGGGCGTGGTCGACGCCGGCGGCTTCGGGCTGACGGTGATCCTCGCCGGCGTCGTGGGTGCGCTGCGCGGCACCGAGGCGCCCGAGCTCGACCACCACGTGCCGGCCCGCGTTACACACCCGCAGCACGAGTCCTCCACTTACCGCTACTGCACGAACTTCGCCGTCACCGGGAAGGGCATGGACCCGTCGGCGTGGGTCGACTCGCTCGAGTCGATCGGCGACTCCGTGCTGGTCGTCGGCGACCAGCGCACGCTCAAGGTCCACGTCCACACCGACGAGCCCGAGCGCGCGACCGGGTTGTTCGGCGACCTCGGCAAAGTGTCGCGGCTCGACGTCGCCGACATGCACGAGCAGGTCCAGCAGCGCACCGAGCGGCTCGCCGAGCCGACGTCGGTGTGCGGCGTGGTCGCGGTCGCTGCCGGCGAGGGGATGGAGGAGCTGTTCGCGTCGCTCGGGGCGACCCCGCTGCGCGGCGGCCGCACGCTCAACCCGTCCACGTACGAGCTGCTGGCCGGCATCCACGAGGTGCCGGCGGAAGAGGTCGTCGTGCTGCCGAACTCCCCGAACGTGCTGATGGCAGCCGAGCGGGCTGCCGAGCTGTCGGAGAAGCGGGTGGTCGTCGTGCCGACGCGCTCCCAGCAGGCCGGGCTGGCCGCGGCGGTCGCGCTCGACTCGGCGCGCGGCGCGGAGTTCAACGGTCAGGCGATGCTCGAGGCGCTCGCGCCCGTGCGCACCGGTGCGGTCACGGAGGCCGCGCGCGATGACGCCGAGGCGCGCCCGGCGCGCTTCCACCGCGGCGACGCCGTCGGGTTCGTCGAAGAGCGGATCGTCGCGTGGGGCGAGCCGGCCGAGACGCTCGAGGTCGTGCTGGGCGAGCTGGGCCGCGAGGCCGAGCTGGTCACGCTGATCGCCGGCACCGGCGCGCCGCTGGACGGCGCGGCGGTCTCCGCGCTCGCGCCGGCGGGCGTCGAGCTCGAGTACTCCTGGGGCGGCCAGCCCGCCTACTGGTGGCTGATCGCCGCCGAGTGAGTCTTTGGCGTCGCCGGTGGTGCCGGCGCACGTCAACTGCGGCATTGAGGGAGCGGGATCGACCGCGCCGCGACGCCGAACGTCGGTCTTCACCGGCCATAGCCCGGACTCACCGACGTTCGGCGTCCCATGGCGCACATCGGCCGATCCCGCCCGCAGGTCGTGACGGATCTAGACGTTATGCGGCCAAAACGTCGATCCGCGCCCCGATCGACCTTGGCGATCGACGTTTTGGTCGTAGAGCGCCCAAAACGTCGACTCCGAGCTCGCGCGCCGCGGAAAATCGACGTTTTGGTCGCAGACGACCACGCCGAACCCGCTCCCCTCAATGCCGCCGTTGAAGTTCGGCCCCGCCGATCCTCACCCCTCAATCCCCGTGGTAAGCGGGCGCCGACCGCCCGCCTCGCCATGATGGGCGCGTGCCGACGCCGCCCGTCGCGTTCGCCTCAGCCGACCCGCTCACCGCGGACGAGCTGCGCTTGGCGCGGTTCCCGCGGCCGAGCCGGCTGGCCGAGCCGCTGAAGGTGTCGCCCGCGCCGGCCGCCAAGGGCGCGGAGCGGCTCGGGCTGCTGACCGTCGGCGACCTACTCGAGCACCTGCCGCGCGATCGTTCGGAGGCGCGCACGATCGCCGAGCTGGCGACCGACGAGGTCGCCACCGTCGCGGTCGAGGTGCGCTCGATCAGGTCGCGGCCGGTGCGCCGGCGCGGGATGAAGCCGCTGGTCGAGGCGACCGTCGCCGACGGGACCGGGATCATGAAGGCCACGTTCTTCAACCAGCCGTGGCTGGAGCGCAAGTATCGGCCCGGGACGCGGCTGATGCTGCAGGGCAAGTACCAGGGCCGCAACCGCTTCCGGGTGCAGTTCCACGCCGAGACGGGCGAGCAGGTCGGCGGCGACGTCGCGACCTACCCGGCGACCGAAGGGCTGAACTCGACCCGGATCGCCGCGCTCGTGCAGGAGCACCGCGCCGCGATCGCCGACGTCGTCGAGCCGCTTCCCGCCCGGCTGCGCGCCGCCGGACGCTGGCCCGACCGCCCAGCGGCGCTGTACGCGGCGCACTTCGGCGACCAGGAGGGCGGGCGCGTGCGGCTCGCGTTCGAGGAGCTGCTGCTGCTGCAGCTCGCGCTGCTGCGGCGCCGGGCGCTGCGGCGCGAGGCCGCGCGGGCCGAGGCGCTGGCCGATCCGCCGTCGCTCAGCGCGCGCTGGCTGCAGCAGTCGCTCCCGTTCACGCCGACCGACGACCAGACGCGCGCGATGGCCGCGATCGACCGCGACCTCGCCGCCGGCCGGCCGATGCAGCGGCTGCTGATGGGGGAGGTCGGGTCCGGCAAGACCGTCGTCGCGCTCTACGCGATGCTGCGCGCGGTCGAGCACGGCGCGCAGGCCGCGCTGATGGCGCCGACCGAGACGCTCGCCGAGCAGCATTTCGCCACGCTGCAGACGCTGATGCCCGGCGAGCTGTTGCAGGCGGCGCTGCTGACCGGCTCGACCAGCGCCGGCCGGCGCGCGGACCTGCTCGGCAAGCTCGCCAGCGGCGAGCTGAAGCTGCTCGTGGGCACCCACGCGCTGATCGAGGGCGCGGTCGAGTTCGACCGGCTCGCGGTCGCGGTGGTCGACGAGCAGCACCGCTTCGGCGTCAACCAGCGCCGGGCGCTCGACCGCAAGGCGCCCGGCGATCTCGCGCCGCACGTGCTGCACATGACCGCCACGCCGATCCCGCGCACGCTCGCGCTGACGGCCTACGGCGACCTCGACGTCACCGTGCTGCGCCACCTGCCGGCCGGGCGGCAGCCGATCCACACGCACGTCGCGTCGACCGAGCGCGAGCGCGCGCGCGCCTACGAGCGGATCCGCGAGGAGCTGGCCGCCGGGCGCCAGGCGTTCGTCGTCTGCCCGCTGGTCGAGGAGTCCGAGGCGCTGCAGGCGCGCGCGGCGACCGCGGAGTACGAGCGGTTGCGCACGACCGAGCTCAAGGACTTCCGCGTCGTGCTGCTGCACGGCCAGATGCGGCCGCGCGAGAAGCAGGAGGCGATGGCGGCGTTCGCCGCGGGCGGCGCCGACGTGCTCGTATCCACCACCGTGATCGAGGTCGGCATCGACGTCCCCAACGCATCGGTGATGCTGGTCGAGGGCGCCGAGCGCTACGGGATCTCGCAGCTGCACCAGCTGCGCGGGCGGATCGGGCGCGGGTCGCACGAGTCGGTCTGCGTGCTGTTCGGGCCGAAGGAGTCGCCGCGGCTGCGCGCGCTGGCCGAGCACCGCGACGGCTTCAAGCTCGCCGAGATCGATCTCGAGCTGCGCGGCGAGGGGGAGATGCTCGGCACGCGCCAGTCCGGGCTCGCGCAGTTCCGGGTCGCGCGGCTGCCCGAGGACGCCGCGCTGCTCGACGGCGCGCGCGAGATCGGGTCCGCGCTGCTGGCGGCCGATCCCGGGCTCGCGCGGCCCGAGCACGCGCTGCTCGACTGGGCCGTGAAGAACGCGTACGGCGCCGACGTGCTGGACCCGATCCCGGCGTGACCCGGAGCGTTGCGCCGCCCATCATGGCCTCGACCCGGCCCGCCAGACGATGCGCGTGATCGCCGGCCGCTACGGCGGGCGCCGGCTCCAGGCACCGCCCGGCGCGGCCACGAGGCCGACCTCCGACCGCGTGCGCGAGGCGTTGTTCTCGATCCTCGGCCCGCGCGTCGAGGGCGCGGTCGTGCTCGACCTGTTCGCCGGCTCGGGCGCGCTCGGCCTGGAGGCGCTCTCGCGCGGCGCCGATCGGGCCACGTTCGTCGACAGCGCGCCGGCCGCGCTGCGCGCGCTGCGCACCAACCTCAGGACGCTCGGCGCCGATGGCGAGGTGGTCCGCGCGGACGCGGTGCGCTGGCTCCGGACCGCATCCGGCGGCGGGCGCCAATACAGTCTCGTGTTCCTCGATCCCCCGTACCGGCGGGCGGAGGCGCTGGCAGCAGCCCTCTCGGACGCCCTGCCGGCGGTGCTGGGGCGCGGCGCGCTGGTGGTCTCGGAATCCGATCGCCGCGCGCCGCTCGAGCTGACGATCCCGACAACCGACGAACGCCGCTACGGCGACACCCTGATCCGCTTCCATGGCACCTGATCCAGAGCACCCCCACATCGCGGTCTGTCCCGGGTCCTACGACCCGATCACCTTCGGGCACGTCGACGTGATCACCCGCGCCGCGGAGATCTTCGACGAGGTCATCGTCATCGTCGTGAACGCGTCGGTGCGCAAGGACCGCCACCTGTTCGAGGCCGCCGAGCGCGTCGGGTTCATCGAGGCGGCGACGAGCCAACTCCCGAACGTGCGCGTGGAGACGTTCGACGTCCTGGTCGTCGACTACGCTCGCCGCGTGGGGGCCAAGGCGATCGTGAAGGGACTGCGCGCGATCTCCGACTTCGAGTACGAGTTGGAGATGAACCAGCTCAACCGCCATCTGGCCGATGACATCGAATCCGTCTACCTCATGGCCTCGCCGCAGTACAGTTTCCTGTCCTCAAGCGGTGTCAAGGAGATCGCCACCTTCGGAGGGGACGTCTCGGACCTCGTTCCCGACCAGGTCGCGAGGCGCTTGAAGGAAGCGCTCACCCGCTGACGAACTACGCGCCAGGAGCCCCATGGACGTCCTCGTTCTCATAGACAAGCTCGACGACCTCGTGCACAACGCCAAGGGCGTCCCGATGACCGATCAGGTGCGCGTGGACAAGGAGGAGATCTACGACATCCTCGATCAGATGCGGGCCACGATCCCCGAGGAGATCAAGCAGGCCCGCTGGATCGTCAAGGAGCGTCAGGAGATGCTCGCCGAGGCCAAGCGCGAGGCCGAGCGGATCGTGAAGGAGGCGCGCGAGCGGCAGGCCCAGCTCGTCAGCGACCAGGAGGTCACCAAGCAGGCCGAGCGCGCAGCCGAGGACATCATCGAGGACGCGCGCGCCCGCGAGCGTGAGATCCGGCTCGGCGCCGAGGACTACGCCGACGAGATCCTCAACACGCTCGAGGTCAACCTCTCGAAGTTCATCGCCGCCGTCCAGCGCGGCCGCGAGCGCCTGCAGGGCAAAGACGAGCCCGCCGAAGTCGGCTGAGCGGGCTGTTAGAGCCGGCCGCCCCCCCGGACGGCCGGCACCCAGTCAACGGCGGTCCGCCCCAATTCTTTTGCGCGGCTCGACGAAAGGTCGAGAAATAGGCTGCTAGAAGTGATCCGGTGCTGGAGCTGGACGGACTGACGCGTCGCTTCGGCGACCTTGTCGCGCTCGACGACGTGTCGTTCTCCGTCGTGCCCGGCCGTATGTGCGGGTTCGTCGGGCCGAACGGCGCCGGCAAGACGACCGCGATGCGGATCGTGCTCGGCGTGCTCGAGCCCGACGCCGGAGAGGTGCGCTGGAACGGGAGCGACGTCGACGCCCCGAAACGGGCCCGCTTCGGCTACATGCCCGAGGAGCGCGGTCTGTACCAGAAGATGCGCGTGCGCGACCAGCTCGTCTACTTCGCCAGGCTGCACGGGCTGGCGGCGGCGAACGCCGCGGCGGCGGCCGACGGGTGGATCGAGCGCCTCGGCCTGGGCGAGCGCGCCGGCGACCGCGTCGAGGCGCTCTCGCTCGGCAACCAGCAGCGCGTCCAGCTCGGCATCGCGCTGGTCCACGAGCCCGAGGTGCTCGTGCTCGACGAGCCGTTCTCCGGCCTCGACCCGGTCGGCGTCGACGTCATGAGCGGCGTGCTGCGTGAGCGCGCCGAAGCCGGCGTCCCGGTCGTGTTCTCCTCCCACCAGCTCGAGCTGGTCGAGCGGCTGTGCGAGGACGTCGCGATCGTCAACCGCGGCCGTCTGGTCGCATCCGGGTCGGTCGCCGAGCTGCGCGAGCGCGGCCGCGGCGGCGTCGAGCAGCTGCGCGTTCGCGTGGAGGGCGACGGCGACGGCGCCTGGCTGGCGCGCGTCCCCGGCGCCGACCTGGCCGAGAAGGGCCCGCGCGGGCTGCTCGTCCGGCTCGCCCCGGGTGCACATCCCGACGCCGTGCTCGACGCGGCGCGCGCGGCCGGCACCGTCACGCACTTCAGCCTCGAGCGGCCGACCCTGGCCGAGCTGTTCCGCGCGGCGGTGGCGGCGTGAGCGGGCGCGAATCTGTCGCGCTGGTCGCGCGGCGCGAGATCTCCGAGCGGATCGTCGAGAAGAGCTTCGTGATCGGGACGGTGATCTCGTTGGTGGTGATCGCGTGCGTCGCGGTGCTGCCGAGCGCGCTCGGCATCGGCGGCGAGGACAAGTTCACGGTCGCGGTGCAGGACGCCTCGATGCGGCCGGTCGCGGACGCCGCGGTGCGCGGCGCGGGCGCGTTCGACGCCAGCGTGAAGCTGGTGAGCGCCGACGCCGACGCCACGCTGGCCGGCGGCGGGATCCGGGCGCAGGAGAAGCCCGACGACAAGCTGGTGGAGATCCTGCAGGCGGCCAATGCGCAGGTGCGCAGCGAGGCCGCCCTGCGCGACGCCGGGCTGGACCGGCGCCAGGCCGCCGACGCACTGTCGCCCCCGCCGCTGGCGCTGACCACCGTCGAGCCGGTCAACGAGGCGGAGGAGGAGCGCGGCGGCTTCGCGTTCGTCGCCGTGCTGCTGCTCTACGGGCAGCTGATCAGCATGGGCTACTTCGTGGCGATGGGCGTGGTGGAGGAGAAGAGCTCGCGGGTCGTCGAGCTGCTGCTGTCGACGCTGCGACCACGGCATCTGCTCGCCGGCAAGATCCTCGGGCTCGGGCTGCTCGGCCTGGTCCAGCTGCTGCTGCTGGGGGTGGTCGGGCTCGCCGCCGCCGGCCTCGGCGGCGCGCTCGACGTCAACGGCGACGTGCTGATCGCGGCGGGCGCTCGCGCTCGTCTGGTTCGTCGTCGGCTACGCGTTCTACGCCGCGGCGTTCGCGTGTGCGGCGTCGCTCGTGTCGCGTCAGGAGGACCTGCAATCGGTGCTCACGCCGCTGACGATCGTGCTGATGGTCGGCTTCTTCGTCTCGTTCGGCGTCGCCGCCGACCCGGACGGCACGCTTGCCAAGGTCTCCTCCTACATCCCGCCGCTGGCGCCGATGACGATGCCGCCGCGGATCGCGCTCGGCGAGGCGAGCGCGGTCGAGGTCGTGGGCGCGCTCGCCGTCACGCTCGGCGCGACCGCACTGCTGATCCCGCTGGCGGCGCGGATCTACAGCGGCGCGGTGTTGAAAACGGGCGGGACGATCAAGCTGCGCGACGCCTGGCGCGCGGCGCGGGCATAGCGTCAGACGAGGCGGCCCTGGGGCGGCGAGTCATCGCCGGTCCCCGCGACCACGAGCTCGTCGATCTGCGCCAGGTGCGCGCGCACGCGATCGGCCATCTCGTCGAGGATCCGACGCGCCTGCTCGATCCCGCCGGCCGCTGACGTGAGCTGGGACTTGATGCGGCGCACGTCGTCCATCGCCGCGAGCGCGCGCTCGACTTCCGTGCGCAGCGCACCGCCGTCGAGCCCGTCGCCGTCCGACGACGCCATCAGCGTGCGCGCCCGGGCGAGCGAGTACGCGACCTCGAGCCCGAGCCGTCCACCCTCGTCGGGGTCGTAGACGACGAACAGCTTGTCGCCGTTGACCTCGCGCAGCTGCGCGTCGTGCCCGGGCACCAGCTCCTCGGACGGCACGACCCAGACGCCGTAGTCGGCGTCGCGCTGCTCCATCGCGGAGTCCAGCTCGGCGAGCGCGCGGTTCTTCGGTACGTACGCGTTCTTGGCCTCGAACACGATCCGCGCGCGCGGCGGGCCGGCGCTCCCGTCGACGCCGACCAGCACGTCGCCCTTGCGCCCGCCGCTGCCGGGCATGTCGCCGACCGGGTCGCAGTCGTCGCCGCGCGCCTGCGCGATCGCGTCGATCGCGTCGAACACCGCCTCCTCGTACGGACGCCCCTTGGCCGTCGACCGCGCGTGCTCGGCGGCGACCTCGGCGTGCCGCTCGCGCTCGGTCTGCAGCTTCACGACCTCGCCCTTGAGCGCCGCGATCTGCTCGTTGAGGGCCTTGAGGTTCGTGTCCTGTTGCTCGGCCGCGCGGCGCATCGCCGCCATCGTCCCGGCCTTGAAGTCGGCCAGCGGGTTGTGCGCGTCGGCGGCGGAGAACTGCTTGAGCAGGTCCTCGCGCATGCGGGCGGACTGCTCGGTCATCACCGTGCGCAGCTGTTGCTGGATCGCGACCGAGGACTCGGCGCCGAACAGCCGCTCGAGCTCCTTGGCCAGATGACCGTTCTCCGGCGCGAACACGTCGTCGACGCGCTTGCCGAGGAACTCTGCGACGGTGCGCGCCTTGTCCGTGAACGCGGCCTCGACCTCGCGCGAGACCTTCTCGAACTCCGTCCGCACGAAGTCGGCGTTGACCTCCGCCTGCTCGCGCGACAGCACGCGCGCGCCGATCTCGATCGCGTCGACCAGCACGGCCGCCGGGTCGGCGCCCGCCTCGCTCCGCTCGCGCACGAGCTCGACGGCGCAGCGGTCGCGCACGGCGAGCGCGTCGGCGACGACGACGTCGCCGAGCACGGTGACGCGGGGGGTGCGGAGTGGCGTGGCGGCTTCCATACGTTCGGAGTCGCACGGTACGGGCGCGACCTGACGGAACGCGCGTCAGCGGATCTCGAAGCCGGTCAGCCCTTCCGGAGGCTCGTCCGCCACGTCGAGTCGCGTCACCTCCGCGTGACCGGGTCCGGCTCGGCACAGCTCCACGAGCCGCTCGACCGCCTCCGCCTGACCCTCGAGCACCACCTCGACGGTCCCGTCGAACCGGTTCGCGGCCCAGCCGGCGACGCCCGCGGCCCGCGCAGCGCGGCGTACGGAGTCGCGGAAGAACACCCCCTGCACCCGCCCGTGGGCGCGCACCCGCTTGCGCACGGTCATGGTTTGTACCGTAGACCGATGGCCGCGATCGACGTCCTCGACGCCGACATCACCACGCTCGAGGTCGACGCGATCGCGAACGCCGCGAACACGCGGCTCCTGCACGGCGGCGGGGTCGCGGCCGCGATCGCCCGCGCCGGCGGGTCCGTCGTGAACGAGGAGTCGCGCGCCGCGGCGCCGATCGGGCTCGGCGAGGCGGTCGAGACCTCGGGCGGCGGAATGCCGTGCCGCTGGGTGATCCACGCCGCGACGATGGAGCTCGGCGGCCCCACGTCGGCGGACGTGATCCGCCGTGCCACCGCATCCACGCTCGCGCGCGCCGACGCGCTCGGCGCGCGCAGCCTCGCGCTCGTCGCGTTCGGCACCGGCGTCGGCGGGTTCCCGCTCGAGCAGGCCGCGCGGATCGAGGTCGAAGAGGTCCGCCGCCACCTCGACGCCGGCTCGGCGCTCGAGCGCATCGTGTTCGCGGTCCACGGCGAGCCCGCGCGCGCCGCGTTCCAGGCGGCGATCGACGCCCCATGACCTCACTCGGCGACGCCCTCGCCGAAGCCGGCGGGGCAGCCGCGCCCGCGGCGGCGACGGCGCACCTGCGTTCGGCCCTTCTCGCCGCCCTGCGTCAAGGGCGGTCCGAGCTGGGGCTCAAGCGCTCCGGACGCCACGCGCCGGTCGAGGTCGCGATCGGGCAGGAGGGCGGCCGGCTGCTCGCAGCCACTCCCGCCGGCGCGGCCCTGCGCGCCGATCCCGAGCAGGCGGCCGAGCGCGAATGGCTGCTGGTCGCGGCGGTGATCGGCGCGCTCGTCGAGCTCGCCGAGCCGGGCGCGCCCGCGGATGCGGCCGGGCTCGGCGTCGCGGCCGGGGATCTCGACGGCTTCCTGGTCGTCGCGCTGCCCGCGCCCGACCCGATCGACCTCGACCTCGTCCCACTCGCGTTCGAGGAGCAGGCGGCGGGCATCGACCGGCTACGCGCGCAGGCGCATGCGATCCCCGGCGCGCTGCTGGCCGACGTCGCGCTGCGCGAGCCGATCGGCGCCGGGCACCCGCTGCGGATCGCCGAGGCGGTCGCGCGCCTCGACGGCCGCCCGGCCGACGAACGCTCGGTGGAGGATCACGAGGAGGCGGTCTACGCGCTGCTGGAGCCCGGCGAGGGACGCCGGATCGCGCCGCACGAGGACCCCGATCCGGCGAAGCGGGTCGCGCGGCGGATCCTCCAGCGGCTCAACGGCATGGGCAAGTGGGGCGGCTACCACACCGACTTCGCCCACCTCGCGCGCGGGTTCGCCGGCAACGACCGCCAGCTCGCCCAGTCGGTGGGCGAGGCGCTGCTCGCGGACGGCCTGCTGGCGGAGAAGCCGTCGGTCGGGCAGCGCCACGTCTTCCTCAACCCGCGGCGCGCGGCCGACATCCACCGGCTCATCGAGACGGGCGCCGCGCCGCCGGGGCTGAAGCTGCCCGCCGGGTGACAGACTCTCCGCGCATGAAGACTCCGAGCCCCGGCCAGATCGCCGGCAAGCTGCAGACCGTCGCCACGCTCGCCGGGGTCGGGATCATCCGCCCGCAGCGCCCCGACCGCCTGTTCCATGCCGTCGCCGCGCTGCACCGCTGGGGCGCGACGCCGGCGGCGGGCTACAAGGCGGCTGCGTCGCGCTTTCCCGACAGCCTGGCGCTGATCGACGAGTCCGGCACGCTCACGTTCCGCGAGGTGCACGAGCGCTCCAACGCGCTCGCCCACGCGCTCGCGGCGGAGGGCGTGGGCCCCGGCTCGCGCGTCGGGATCATGTGCCGCAACCACCGCGGCTGGGTCGAGGCGTACGTCGCGACCAACAAGCTCGGCGCCGACGCGCTGTTCTTCAACACCGCCTTCTCCGGGCCGCAGATGGCCGAGGTCGCGCAGCGCGAGGATCCGGTGGCGATCATCTTCGACGAGGAGTTCGCCGGCGTGCTCGAGGAGGCGTCGCAAGGCCGCAAGCGCTTCATCGCCTGGCACGAGCCCGGCACCGACCGCGGCGGCGATCGCACGCTCGACGAGCTGATCGCGGGCGGCGATGTCTCCGACCTCAGGCCGCCGAGCGAGCAGGGCAAGGCGCTGATCCTCACGTCGGGCACGACCGGGAAGCCGAAGGGCGCCAACCGCAGGCAGCCGCAGTCGCTCGACCCGGTGGCCGCGCTGCTCGAGCGGATCCCGCTGAAGGCCCGCGAGCGGACCATGATCGCGGCGCCGATGTTCCACTCCTGGGGCTTCGCGCACTTCACCCTCGCGATGGGGCTGTGCTCGACGATCGTGCTCAAGCGCAAATTCGACCCGGAGGCGACGCTCTCGCTCACCGCCCGGCACGCCTGCACGGCGCTCGTCGTCGTGCCGGTGATGCTGCAGCGGATCCTCGAGCTCGACGAGGAGGTGCTGCGCCGCTACGACCTCTCGCGCGTGACGGCCGTGCCGGTGTCCGGCTCGGCGCTGCCGGCGGCGATCTCCGAGCGCTGGATGGACCTGTTCGGCGACAACCTCTACAACCTCTACGGCTCGACCGAGGTGGCGTGGGCGACGATCGCGACGCCGGAGGACCTGCGCGCCGCGCCCGGCACCGCGGGCCGGCCGCCACGCGGCACCGTCGTGCGGCTGTACGACGAGAACGGCGCGCCGGTGGCGCCGGGCCGGACCGGCCGCATCTTCGTCGGCAACGAGCTCGCGTTCGAGGGCTACACCGGCGGCGGCAACAAGGATGCGATCGATGGTCTGCTCTCCTCCGGCGACGTCGGGCACTTCGACGCGGGCGGGCGGCTGTTCATCGACGGGCGCGACGACGACATGATCGTCTCGGGCGGCGAGAACGTGTTCCCCGGCGAGGTCGAGGACCTGCTTGCGGGACACGCGGCGATCGCCGAGGCGGCGGTCTTCGGCGTCGAGGACGACGACTTCGGCCAGCGCCTGAAGGCGGTCGTAGTGGTCCGCGGCGGGCACGAGCTGAGCGCCGACGAGATCAAGCAGTTCGTCAAGTCCAACCTCGCCGGCTACAAGGTCCCGCGCGACGTCGACTTCGTCGAGGAGCTGCCGCGCACGTCGACCGGCAAGGTCCTCAAGCGGGAGCTCAGAGACGCCTGAGCCGGTCGTATGCTGAGGGTATGCCTCAGCGTACGGACGTCTTCGATCTGCCGCGCCTGGGGCTCACCTCAGGCGAGGGCCGTCGGCTCGACCTCCATGTGAGTCTGGAGCCGTTCTCCTTCGGCGGGCAGACCTATGCCGCCGAGCCGGACGTCGTTCCGGTGCGCGTCGACGTGTCGCGCACGACCGGCAACGGCTGGGCGCTGCGGCTGCGCTTCTCGGTCGCGGTCAGCGGTCCGTGCATGCGCTGCCTCGAGCAGGCGGCGCCCGAGATCGAGGTCGACGCCCGCGAGGTCGAGCAACCCGGCACCGTCGACGACGAGCTGTCGTCGCCGTACGTCAACTCGGACGGCGAGCTGGATCTCGCCGCGTGGTCGCGCGACGCGCTCGCGCTCACGCTCCCGGCCCAGATCGCGTGCATGCCGGAGTGCGCGGGGCTGTGCCCGCAGTGCGGGGCGAACCTCAACGAGGACCCGGAGCACGCGCACGAGGCGGCGCCCGACCCGCGCTGGTCGAAGCTGTCCGAGATCCGGTTCGAGTAGCCGGTCTTCCGACGACGTTGGTGTACGGCCGGCAATGAGGAGAGGCACGGATTGCGGGCGCGCTCACGTGGCGCTTTGACCACCGCATCATCGGTGGATAAAGCGCCCCGGATCGATGGGGGAGCGCCTTACGGTCGCTATGCACCCCTAAAGCGCCCCGCGTCCGACCGCAGGCTCGATCCCTCGCGCCCTCAATGCCCGCCGTTCACAGTCGCCGGCTGGCGATGATCTCCGTCGGGCCCTACGCCGCCGCGACGCGTCTTCGCTACCCTTCTTCGCCGCCCATGGCCGTCCCGAAGCAGAAGCAGTCGCACTCGCGCACGAGCAAGCGCCGCGCGACGCACAAGATCTCCGCTCCGGCGGTCAATGCGTGCCCGCAGTGCCACCAGCCGCGGCGCCCGCATCGCGTGTGCCCGAACTGCGGCTTCTACGCGGGTCGCGAGGTCGTGCAGGTGCACGACCACGATCACGACCACGAGCATTAGGTCGCGGCGGCGATGGCCGCTGACGCTGACGATCGCACTGGACGCGAACGGGGCCGACTCCGGTCCCGCCGAGGTCGCACGGGGCGCGGCGCTCGCGGCCGCCGGTGGCGAGGTGCGCGTGCTGGTCTTCGGGCCTGCGCGCGAGATCGCGCCGGCGCCCGGGATCGAGGTGATCGAAGCCCCGGTCTCGATCGCCAAGGCCGCAGACCCCGCCCGCGCGGTGCGCTCCACGCCCGACGCCTCGATCGTGCAGGCGGTGCGGGCGGTCGCCGACGGCCGCGCGGACGCGCTCGTCTCGGGCGGCTCGACTGGCGCGGCGCTCGCGGCCGGCCTGTTTCACGTGAAACGTGCGCGCGGGGTTCACCGGCCAGCGCTCGCCGTGCTCGTGCCCGTGCCCGGCCGCCCGTTCCTGCTGCTCGACTGCGGCGCCAACGTCGAGGTGCGGCCCGAGCACCTCGTCCAGTTCGCTCACATGGGCGCGGCGTTCATGGAGGTCGTGATGGGGATCGAGCGTCCGCGCGTGGCGCTGCTCTCCAACGGCACCGAGCCGTCCAAGGGGACCGAGGACGTGGTCGCGGCGAACGCGGCTCTGTCCGGCGGCACGCTGGCGTTCGCCGGCAACGTCGAGGGCTTCGCGGTCGGCACGGGCGAGGCCGACGTGATCGTCACCGACGGCTTCACCGGCAACGTCTTTCTGAAGGTCATGGAGGGCACCGCCGACGCGCTGCTGCGCGCCGTGCGCGAGGCGGCGTTGTCGAGCACCCGCGCGAAGGCCGGCGGGCTGCTGCTCAAGCCGGCGCTCGGCGGGCTGCGCGACGCGATCGACCCGGAGGCACAGGGCGGCGCGTTCCTGCTCGGCCTGCGGCGGCTCGGCGTCGTGCCGCACGGCTCGTTCGGGGCGAACGGGATCGCGCGCGCGATCGAGCTCGCCGCGCGCGGCGCGCGGAGCGACGTGGTCGCGCGCACGCATGAGCGGTTGGCTGCCGCCGGAGCGCTGCGCAGGCCATCCGAGCCGTCCGCCACGCGAGCTACGGTGCCCGATCCATGACGCGAGACGAGGTCTTGTCCTACATCCGCGCGCACCTGGCCGACGAGTTGGAGCTCGATCCGGCGCGCGTGGAGGAAGGCACGCGGTTCAAGGAGGATCTCGAGGCCGACTCGCTCGACCTGTACAGCCTGGTGCAGGAACTCGAGGACACGTACGGCGTGCGTATGTCCGACGAGGAGGCGGCAGGGATCAAGACAGTCGGGCAAGCCGTGGACTTCGTACTGGCGACCGTCGGCGACCGCGAGCAGAGGCCCTGACCCCTGCGCGCGCTGAACGACCTGCTCGAGGGGCTGCCGGAGGACCTCGCCCGGCAGGCGGTCACGCATTCCTCCTGGACCGAGCAGCGCGCCGACAGCTACGAGCGGCTCGCGCTGCTGGGCGACTCCGTGCTCGGACTCGCGATCACGACCCACCTGTTCCCGCTGCTCGACGCGAGCACCTACGGCGCCGGCAGACTGACCAAGATCCGCGCGCAGACCGTCTCGGGCCGCTCCTGTCGCGCGGTCGCCGAACGGCTGGGGCTGCCCTCGCGGCTGCGCGCGGCGGCGCCGGCGGACGTCGCTCGGCCGGCGCTCGAAGCGCTCGTGACGACGGAGCGTGTGCTCGCGTCCGTGATCGAGGCCGTGATCGGCGCGTGCTATCTCGCGTACGGCTTCGAGCCGACGGCGCGCGCCGTGCGCGAGGCGTTCGCGCCCGAGATCGAGCTGGCGCTCGAACGGCCCGCGGATTTCAAGTCGGCGCTGCAGGAGCGGCTCGCGCGCCGCGGCGCCGTCGTGCAGTACGACGTGATCGCGGAGTCCGGGCCGCCGCACGAGCGGATCTTCGAGGTGGCGGCCATCGTGTCCGGCCAGCCCGTGGCGCACGGCAGCGGACGCTCCAAGAAGGAGGCCGAGCAGGCGGCGGCCGCTGCCGCTCTGGAGGCCGAGGTGGAGGCATAGTGGGCCCTCTCGCAACATCGCACCCGAGATCGGCGGCCGCTGATCGCCGCCTGGCGACGTCCTCGGTCGGGGCAATAGGGCTGCTATGGCTCCCTCCCTGCGTCCTCGCCAGGCGCCGCCAGCGACCGGTCTCTCGGGCGCGACATCACGAGAGGACCCACTAGCGTGCACCTGAGGTCGATCACGCTCAAGGGCTTCAAATCGTTCCCGGACCGGACCAAGCTCGACTTCTCGCCCGGCGTGTCGGTGATCGTCGGGCCGAACGGCTCGGGCAAGTCGAACGTGACCGACGCCGTGCTGTGGGCGCTGGGCGAGCAGTCGCCGGTCGCCGTGCGCGGGCAGTCGATGCAGGACGTGATCTTCGCGGGCGCCCACGGCGTGCAGGCGCGCGCCGAGGCCGAGGTCGAGGTCGTGCTCGACAACGCCGACTCGGCGCTCGACCTGCCGCTGTCCGAGATCTCGATCGTGCGGCGGCTCAACCGCGCGGGCGACGGCGAGTACCGCGTCAACGGCGCCAGGTGCCGGCTGATCGACGTGCTGGAGCTGCTCAGCGACACCGGGCTGGGCAAGGAGATGCATTCGATCGTGTCGCAGGGTCGGGTCGCGGAGATCGTCACGTCCAAGCCGCGCGACCGGCGGCTGCTGATCGAGGAGGCCGCGGGCCTCGGCAAGCACCGCAAGCGCCGGCGCCGCGCGCAGCTCAAGCTCGATCGCACGCAGGACAATCTCGACCGCGCGCTCGACGTCGAGCGCGAGGCGCGCACCAGGCTGCGCCCGCTGAAACGGCAGGCGGAGGCCGCCGAGCTGCACGAGCGGCTCGAGCGCCAGACCGACGAGGCGCGCTGGACGCTCGCGCGCGACGACGCCCGGGCGGCGGTCTCCGCGCTCGCCGAAGCCGAGGCGGCGGTGGCGGCGGCCCGTGCCGCGGCCGAGGCGACCGAGGGCGAGCTGCGCGAGGTCGCCCGGCGCCGCGAGGCAGCCGAGCGGGCGCTCGCCGCGCGCAGCGACGAGCGCGAGGGCCTGAGCAACCGCTTCCACGCGGCGCGCTCCGCGCACGAGCGGATCTCGCTGCGGCTGGACGCCGCGCGCCAGGCGGTCGTCACGCTCGGTGAGCGGGCCGCGCGACGGCGCGCGGCGGTCGAGACCCTGAGCGCCGAGACGGACGCTGACACGGGCGACGAGGGCGGCGCCGAGCGGGTCGCCGGCCTGGAGGCCGAGCTCGAGCAGCTCGGCCAGGACCGCGCGGAGCGGCTGGCGCGGGAGATCGCCGAGCTGGAAGCGCGCCGCGCGGCGGCGGCCGCCGAGGCGGAGCGACTCGGTCAGGAGGCTTCGCACGCCGCTGCGGAGCGCAAGGACGCCGATGCCGCCGCGGAGGCCGCACGCGCCGGGCGCCGCGAGCTCGAGCGCGCGGCCGAGGCCACGCGGCGCGAAGCCGCGCGCATCGGTGCCGAGCTCGCGCAGGTCAACCACTTCCTGCGCGCCCAGGCGGGCGCGCCGGGCGGCGCGCCCGCGCTCGCCGACGCGCTCAGCGCGCAGCCCGGCTACGAGCTGGCGCTCGCGGCTGCGCTCGGTCCGCGGCTGCGCGCCGCGGTCGCCGCCGATCTGGACGAGGCGCGGCGCCTGCTCGACCGCGCGGGCGCCGACGGCGGCGCGGCGCTCGTCGCGCCGCCTGAAACCGCGCGGCCCGCCGGCGCGGCGCCCCCCGCTGCCGGCTCGCCTCCGCCTGCCACCGGGGCCGTCGCGCTTGCGGATCTGGTCGCCTCGTCCGGTGGCCCCGCCGCACGGCTCGCCGCGGCACTGCTGGCTGACGTCTGGGTCGTCGAGGACCTCGTCGCCGTCGATGCCTCGTTCCGCGGCGTCGCGGTCACGCGCGACGGGCGCGTGTGGTCGCCCGGCTCGCGCGAGCTGCGCCAGGTATCGGCCGGCGGTGAGGACCGGGTGCTGGCGGAGCGCAACCGGCGTGACTCGCTGATCGCGCAGGTCGAGGAGGCAGCGCGCGCCGAGCAGGCCGCGCTGGCCGCCGTCGAGCAGGCGGGCGAGCGCGTCCGGGCCGCCGACTCGGCGCGCGACGATGCCGATCGCGTCGCGCGGGCCGCCGCCCGCGCGCGGGACGAGGCGGTCGAGGCCGAGCGCCACGCCGGCCACCTGATCGCCCAGCGCCGCGACGCGCCCGACGAGGGCCCGGTCGCAGCGCGCAGGGCGCAGGTCGAGGCGGCGCTCGCGGCCGAGCGCCGGTTGGCCGAGCGCGCGGAGCGGGAGCGCGCCGAGCGCGTCCGCCGGATCGCCCACGAACGCGAGCGGCTCGCCCAGGACGAGGCGCTGCACCCGGGGGCGGAGCGGCTGGTCGCGGCGCTCGAGGCCGCGCGGGATGCGGTGCATCAGCGGGTCGAGCTGCTCGATGCCGAGCTCGTCGCCGACCGGCACGCGGGCGAGCGGCTCGCCGGCGAGCTGCGCGCGTGCGCCCAGCAGGAGGTCGAGGTCCAGGCGCGGCTGAAGGCGCGCGGCGAGGAGGTCACCCGTGGCGAGGTGCGCGCGCAGCAGGCGCGCGACGCGCACGCCGACGCGAGTCGGGAGCTGGTGAGGCTGGCCGGCAAGCTCGGCCTGGAGCCCGATCCCGCCGAGCAGCCCTTGCCCGAGCCCGAGCGCGCCGACCTGCGGGGCCGGATCGAGCGGCTCCAGCGCCGGCGCGAGCAGCTGGGCCCCGTCAACCCGCTCGCCCAGCAGGAGTACGCCGAGGCGGTCGAGCACGTCGAAGAGCTCGAACGCCAGCGTGAGGATCTCGAGGCCGCGATGCGCGAGCTTAAGCACCTGATCCGCGACACCGACCAGCGGATCCGCGACGCGTTCGAGCAGACGTTCGCGGCCGCCGCCAAGAACTTCGAGGAGGTCGCCGCGCACCTGTTCCCGGGTGGACGCGGCCGGCTGCGGCTGGTCCGCGAGGATGCCGGCCCGCGAGCGGTGCTCGGCGGCGCGGAGGCCGGCGAGGACGCTCTCGACGACGGGATCGACGCCGCCGAGGACGCCGGGCCCGACGACGGCATGGGCGTCGAGATCGAGATCACCCCCGCCGGCAAGGCGACGAAACGCCTCACGCTGCTGTCCGGCGGCGAGAAATCGATGACCGCGCTCGCGTTCCTGTTCGCGGTGTTCCTCGCGCGCCCGTGCCCGTTCTACATCCTCGACGAGGTCGAGGCCGCGCTCGACGACTTGAACATCGACCGTTTCCTGACTCTCCTGCGCCGTTTCTCGGACCGCGCGCAGTTCATCGTCGTCACCCACCAGAAGCGCACGATGGAGGCCGCCGACTGCCTCTACGGCGTGTCGATGGCCGGCAACGGGGTGTCGAAGGTGGTCTCGCGCCGGCTGCCACCCCCGCGGGCGCTCGACGACGCTGCGGCGTGACCCCGCGCCGGACGCCCGGAGTAGCCTGCGGCCATGCCCCCTGACGAGCCCCGCCACGGCCCACTCCAGCTGATCATCGTCGGCTTCGAGACGACCGAGAACTTCGACGGCCAGATCGCCCGCGAGCTGCGCGACCTGCGCGGGCGCGGGCTGATCCGGGTCGTCGACGCGCGCCTGCTGTCGCGCGGCGACGACGACGAGCTGACCGAGACGGACCTCAATCAGATCATCGGCGATCCGGTCGGCAGCGAGTGGCGGCCGGCGGCGCATCTCTTCGGTTTCAACGGCGCCGGCGAGATCAACGGCGGCGGCGGCGCTCTCGCGCCCGACACGTACGCCCGCACCGCCGGCTTCGAGATCGAGGATCTGCGGCGGCTGACCGACGAGATCGGGCGCGGCCAGCACGCCGCCGTCCTGCTCGTCGAGCATCTGTGGGCCGCACGGCTGCGGAAGCTGGTCCGCGAGCGCGGCGGGCTGCTCGTCGCCCAGGGTCTGCTGACGCCCGAGGTGGTGGCGATCGTCGGCGCCGAGCTGCAGGCGAAGGCCGATGCCGAGGCGGCGATCGAGCTCGCGGACGCGGCACGCGGCGCAGCACTGCTCGAAGCCCTGGCGACGCTGACCGGTGAGCCGACGGACACTCCGCAGGCGCGCGCCTCGGCCGCGGCGGCGGTGGTCGCCGCGCTGGTCGACGCCGGCTACGTGCAAGGGTCGGAGGCCGGCGCGGCGATCGACGCGCTCGCCGAGCGCGGGATCGTCGAACGCGCGCTGCTACTCGGCGCGGTGGCCGAGGCCGAGGAGCTGCTCGCCAGGCTCGAGGGCGAGTCGCCGCCCAACGCATGAGCGACGCCGGCGAGCGGCACGCGGCGTTCGCCCAGCGCCTGCGCGAGGCGGCGCCCGCACCGGAGCCGATCCTCGACGCGTTCGCGCGTGTCCCGCGCCACCTGTTCCTGCCCGGCGTTCCGCTCGACGGCGTCTACGCCGACGACGCCGTGGTCACGCGCGACGAGGGCGGCGTGCCGACCAGCTCCTCGAGCCAGCCGAGCCTGATGGCGCGGATGCTCGACCAGCTACAGGTCGGAGCCGGCGATCGCGTGCTCGAGGTCGGCACCGGCACGGGCTATAACGCGGCGCTCCTGGCCACGCTCGGCGCCGCGGTCACGACCGTCGAGCTGCAGCCGGAGGTCGCGGCGGCGGCGACCGAGCACCTCGCCACCGCCGGCGTGCGCGTGGCGCAGGACACGGCCGCGGCCGGCTCGGTGGTCGTGGTCACCGGCGACGGCGCGGCACCGCCCGGCGGCCCATACGACCGCGTGATCGTGACCGCCGGTTGCTGGTCGCTGCCGGGTCCGCTGCTCGATTCGCTCGCCGACGGCGGCGTGCTCGTCGCGCCGCTGCGCATCAACGGCGTCGAGCTCGTGTTGGCGCTGGACCGCGACGGCGCGACGCTGAGCGGCGCGGGCGGCATCCCGTGCGGCTTCATGCCGCTGCGCGGGGGTGACGCGCGGCCGTGGCGCTGGCCGCTCGGCGCCGGCGGCTTCGCAACCGCCGACGCCGACCTCGGCGACGAGGGCCGCGGCGCGCTCGACCGGCTGCTCGCCACGCCCGGCCGATCACTCGACGACCCGCTCGGGCTCGGCGAGGACGAGCGCATCCTCGACGCGCTGCTGTGGCTCGGGCTCCAGGGCGACCCGCTGATCTCGCTGATGCAGCCCAGCGAGGGCCGCCCGCCGTGGACGGTCGCGCTCGACGTGCTGCCGGCGTCGCTGCTCGTGATCGAGCTCACGGCGCGCTTCGACCGCGTCGCCGGCGCTGTCCTGCACGGCGGCGAGGGCGCGCTGAGATCGTGCCGCGCCGGGATGGCTGCGTGGCGCGCGGTGGGCGCGCCGGGTCCCGCGGCGCTGGAGCTGACGATCGAGCCGTCCGGGGACCGCGCAGGTTGGAGTCTCCCGTTCCCGGGTCCGGACGGCGCGGCGACGATGACGCGCGGCGCGCATCGCTGGACGCTGCGCTACGCCTGATCGAGGCATCACGCCACCAGCGGCTGCGCGAGCTCGATCCACACCGCGCGGCCGCTCGCGCGCCGCTCGCCCTCTGCGGTGAAGAGCGCGACGCCGGTGTGGCGCTTGCGCCCGTCGGCGCCCTCGAGCCACGACTGGATCACGTGCGGCGCGCCGACCTCGACCGGTCCCTCGAGCACGACGGTGAGCCGGCCGAGGACGATCGGCGCCGCGATCGTCGGATGGGCGGGTGCGGAGCTCGGGCAGTCGAGCGCCGCCCACACGAACAGCGGGTCGACGGTGCCGTCGCCCGTCCACGCCGGCGGCGTCCAAGGCACCGCGAACCGCCCGTCGCCGACCGGGCCGCAGAACAGGCACAGCGCGTCCGCGGGATCGCGCTCCGGGCCGCAGCCGAAGCAGGTCGGGAACGGATGGTCGTCCGCCCACACGAACCGCGTGCTCGCGTCGGCGGCCGCCTCCAGCCCGACTGGTGGCGGGCCGCCCACGTGCGGCGCGGCCGCCCGGGCGGACACCACGATCTCCCCCTCGTGCAGCAGCGATGTCTCCTCTCCGTCGCGCGCGACCCGCAGTTCCACCCCGATCGGCGGCGGCCGCCGTAACGTGACCTCCGCCGCCGGGCCGTCGATCAGACCGGCTGCGCAACCGCACGAGTAGCCGCCGTGACCGGAGCCCGGCGGCCCGTTGAAGCGCGGGTCGATCACGACGGCCATGCGACCAATCGTGCCCTATGCTGCCCGGCCCGTGGCGCGCGACTGGGACGATCTGTTCATCACCGGCAAGCCGACGCCGGCGTCCGCCGAGCCGGAGCCCGCGCGCGAGGAACGGCGCCAGGGGTTCTTCCGCCGCATGCGCGAGAACATGCGCAAGACGCGCGAGGCGCTGAGCGCGGAAGTGCAGGCGACGCTGTTCCAGGGCGACCTCGACGAGGAGACGTGGGAGCGGCTGGAGGAGGCGTTGATCTACGCGGACGTAGGCGCCCGCACGACCGCCCAGGTCGTCGCGCAGCTCGAGCAGGAGGCCGAGGAGGGCGACCTCGTCGGCGGCGAGGCGCTCACCGCGCGGCTCGCCGAGCTGCTCGCCAAGCTCGCGCGCACCGGCGACGACACGATCGACCTGCGGCACGACCCGGCGGTCATCCTGGTCGTGGGCGTCAACGGCACGGGCAAGACGACCAGCATCGGCAAGCTCGCCTGGCACCTGCGCCAGACGCTCGGGCTCGCGGTGGTGATCGGGGCGGCCGACACGTACCGCGCGGCTGCCGTCGAGCAGCTCGAGCGCTGGGGCGAGCGCGCCGGTGTCGACGTGATCAAGGGCCCCGAGGGCTCCGATCCGGGCGCGGTCGCGTTCGACGCGGTGGCGCGCGGCCGCGAGCGCGGCGCCGACGTCGTGATCGTCGACACCGCCGGGCGCCTGCACACCCAGCGCGAGCTGATGGCCGAGCTGGAGAAGGTCCGGCGCGTGATCACCAAGCAGATGCCCGACGCCCCGCACGAGACGCTGATGACCGTCGACGCGACCACCGGTCAGAACGGCGTTCGCCAGGCGAAGCTGTTCGGCGAGTCGGTCGGCGTGACCGGCATCGTGCTCACGAAGCTCGACGGCACGGCGAAGGGCGGCATCGCGCTGGCGATCGCCAACGAGCTGGGGATACCGGTGAAGCTGATCGGAATCGGCGAGCAGCTCGAGGACCTGCGCCCGTTCGACGCGGACGACTTCTCGCGCGCGCTGCTCACGTGAGGCTCAGTCCGTCCCGAAGATGCGATCGCCCGCGTCGCCGAGCCCGGGGCGGATGTAGCCGCGCTCGTCGAGCTGGCGGTCGACCGCCGCACACCAGATCGGCACCTCGGGGTGGGCCTCGCGCATCGCCTGCAGGCCCTCCGGCGCCGCGACGAGGCAGACGAAACGCATGCGTCCGCTGACGTCGCGCTTGAGCCGGTCGAACGCGGCGACGGCCGAGCCGCCGGTTGCCAGCATCGGGTCGACGACGATGACCTCGGCGTCGGCGGCATGCGAGGGGACCGACTCGTAGTAGCCGACCGGCTGGAGCGACTTCTCGTCGCGGTACAACCCGAGGTGGCCGACGCGCGCCTCCGGGATGAGGCGCAGCGCGCCGTCGGTCATGCCGAGGCCGGCGCGGAGGATCGCGATCACGACTATCTCGTCCGCGAGCCGCATCCCGCCGGTCGTCTCCAGCGGCGTGTCGATCTGGTCCTCACGCACCCGCAGGTCGCGCAGCGCCTCGAACAGCAGCAGCATCGAGACGTCCGAGAGCCGGCGCCGGAAGTCGCTCGAGGGCGTCGCCCGGTCGCGCAGCACGGAGAGATGGCGGGCGACGAGCGGATGGTCGACGACGGTGACGCCGGTCATGGCCGCTGCACGCTATCTCAGACCGGTCACCCCCTAGAACCCGCCCCACGCGAGCGAGGTGGGATCCTGTTCAGATGACTCCCGAACACCCACCCGAGCCGCCCCCGGCCGAGACGCCGGGCCCCTCGGTGACGCCGCCCGTGACGCCGGAGTCCGACGTCGAACGCCGCGAGTGGGCCGACTCGCTGACGCCTGACGCCGAGGCCACCCATGCGCGCGACCCGGACGCCCAGCTGGTCGCCGAGGAGGAGTCCGCGGCGGCCGCGGAGGCGGCCGCGATCGGCGGCTACGCCCCGCACGACAACCCCGACCCCGCGCTGGATCCCGTCTACCAGGCCGGTGGCGGCGAGCAGGACGGCTACGAGGCCGCGGAGCGCGACCTGATCGACAACGCGACCCACGGGGACGGTCGCGGCGACCCGCTGCGCGACCAGCTGACGCCCGAGATCGAGGCCGACAGCTCGACCGCCGAGTACGGGGAGTCCGACGGCGAGCTCGAAGACCGCTGAGATAGGGTCAGGCGGGTGGATCCCGCCCGCAACGTCGAGCTGAAGGCGCACGACCGCGATCCCGCGCGAACGCTCGAGCGTGCGCTCGCCGCCGGGGCGGAGGAACGTGCGCTGCTGCGCCAGCGCGACACGTACTTCGCGGCGCCCCGCGGGCGGCTGAAGCTGCGCGAGGACGATCCCGGTGGGGCGACGCTGATCGCCTACCAGCGTCCCGATGACGCCGCCGAGCGGGTGTCGAGCTACCGGCTCGTCCCGGTCGCAGAGCCGGACGCGCTGCGCGACGCGCTCACGGCGTCCAGCGGCGTGGCGGTCGTCGTCGACAAGCGCCGCCGGCTGCTGCTGTGGGAGGAGACCGTGCGGATCCACCTCGACGAGGTCGAGGGCCTGGGCTCGTTCCTCGAGATCGAGGCGGTCGCGCAGCCCGGCTCGGATCTGCAGCGCGAGCGCGCGCAGGTGACGCGGCTGCGCGAGCTGCTGGAGATACGCGACGACGCGCTGGTCGAGGGGTCCTACGCCGACGCGCTGATCGCCGGCGCGGGCGAGCCCGACGCCGAGCTGCTCGAGCTGGCACGCGCGGCCGCGCGGAACGCGTACGCGCCGTACTCCAACTTCCCGGTCGGCGCCGCGCTGCGCACCGAGGACGGCCGCCGCTACGCCGGCGCCAACGTCGAGAACGCCGCCTACCCGCAGGGTCAGTGCGCCGAGGCGTCGGCGATCGGCGCGCTGGTCGCCGGCGGCGGCGGGCGGATCGCCGAGGTCGTCGTCGCCGCGCCGAGCAGTGAGCTCGTCACGCCCTGCGGCGGCTGCCGCCAGCGGCTGCGCGAGTTCGCTCCCGACGACGCCCCGATCCACCTCGCCGACTTCGAGCGTGTGCGCCGCACGACGACGCTCGGCGAGCTGCTGCCGCTGTCGTTCGGACCGGGGCATCTCGCGGCATGACCGCGGCGGCCGCGGTGATCGCCGAGCGGGCGCCCGGCATCTCGCCGCGGCTGGGCCTGATGCTCGGCTCCGGCCTGGGCGAGCTGGCCGACCGGCTCGGCGACCGCGTCGAGATCTCGTACGGCGAGCTGCCGGGGTTCCACGCCGGCGGGCTGGCAGGCCACGCCGGAGCGCTCGTGCTGGGCCGGCTCGGCGGGCAGGACGTCGCGATCTTCTCCGGCCGCTGGCACGTGTACGAGGGGATCGACGGCAGCGCGATCACCACGCCGATCCGCACCCTGAAGGCGCTGGGCGCCGACATCCTTCTGCTCACCAACGCGGCCGGCTCGCTGCGTGCCGAGGCCGGGCCCGGCACTCTGGTCTGCATCTCCGACCACGTCAACCTGCTCGGCTTCAACCCGCTCACCGGACCCAACGACGACGCGGCCGGCCCGCGCTTCCCAAGCCTGCGTGACGCCTACGACCCGGAGCTGCGCGCGCGCCTGCACGCAGCCGCCGGCGCGCTGGGCACCGAATTGCACGACGGCGTCTACCTGGCGGTCGCCGGACCGAGCTTCGAGACGCCGGCCGAGATCCGCGCGTTCCGCACGCTCGGCGCCGACCTGGTCGGGATGAGCACGGTGCCGGAGGTCATCGCCGCCCGGCACGCCGGCCTCCGCGTCGCGGCGGTCAGCGCCGTCACGAACCTCGCCGAGGGCATGGGCGGGGAGGAGCTGAGCCACGACCAGACGCTTCGCGTCGCGAAGGAGGGGGCGGCGCGCCTCGGTCCCCTGATCGAGCGCTTCGTCGAGGACCTCCCGTGATCCCGCAGGAGCTGATCCGGCGCAAGCGCGACGGCGGCACCCTGAGCGACGAGGAGATCGCGTTCATCGTGCGCGGCATCGGCGACGGCGGGCTGTCCGACGGCCAGATCGCGGCGTTCGCGATGGCCGTGTACTTCCGCGATCTCGGCGACGCCGAGCGGGTCGCGCTGACCGGTGCCATGCGCGACTCAGGCACGGTGCTCCACTGGGACGACGGACCGGTGCTCGACAAGCACTCGACCGGCGGAGTCGGCGACAAGGTCTCGCTGGTCCTCGCGCCGGTCATCGCCGCCTGCGGCGGCAGGGTGCCGATGATCTCCGGGCGCGGCCTCGGCCATACCGGCGGCACGCTCGACAAGCTCGACAGCATCCCCGGCTACGCGACCGCGCCCGACCTCGACCTGCTGCGCCGGGCCGTGTCCGAGGCCGGCTGCGCGATCATCGGCCAGACGCCCGAGCTGGCCCCGGCCGACCGCCGCTTCTATGCGCTGCGTGACGCCACCGCGACCGTCGAGTCGATCCCGCTGATCGTCGCCTCGATCCTGTCGAAGAAGCTCGCCGCCGGGCTCGACGCGCTCGTCATGGACGTCAAGGCGGGCAGCGGAGCGTTCATGCCGACGCGCGAGCAGAGCGCGGAGCTGGCGCGGGCGATCGTCACGGTCGCGCGCGGCAACGGCCTGGAATGCGAGGCGCTGCTGACCGACATGGACCAGGTGCTGGGCCGCACGGCGGGCAACGCCGTCGAGGTGCGCGAAGCGCTCGGCGTGCTCTCCCACCCGCGTGCCGCCGAGCCGCGCCTGGTCGACGTCACGCTCGCGCTGTGCGCGACGCTGCTGCGGCTCGGCGGGCTGTACGCGAGCGACGAGGAAGCGCGCGCCGCGGCCGGCGAGGCGCTCGCCTCGGGCGCCGCGGCCGAGCGCTTCGGGCGCATGTGCGCCGCGCTCGGCGGCCCGCCGGACCTGCTCGACGACCCCGACCGTCACCTCCCGCGCGCGCCGCACGCGCTCGAGGTGTTCCCGGAGCACGCCGGCCACGTGCGCAGGGTCGCCGTGCGCGATGTCGGCATCGCTCTGATCGAGCTCGGAGGCGGCCGCCTGCGCGAGGACCAGGGCATCGACCACGCGGTCGGGCTGGTCGACGTCGCCGGCCTGGGGGAGGAGGTCGGCCGCGGCGCGCGCCCGCTCGCGGTCGTGCACGCGCGCGATGACGCCGGCGCGCAGCGCGCCGCCGAGCGCGTGCGCGCCGCGTTCGAGGTCGGTGACGCGCCGGCCGCGCTGCCGCCGCTGACCGAGGCGGTCGCGTGAGCGTCCCGCTGGCCGAGCTCCACGTCCACCTCGAGGCCACGGCGACGCCGGACCTGATCCGCCGGCTCGCGGCGCGCAACGGCCTCACGATCCCGCCCGGCACGCTCGACGGCGACCGCTACGTCTGGCGCGACTTCCTCGACTTCCTGGCGACGTTCGACCGCGCGGTCACCGTGATCAAGACCGCCGAGGACTATCGCGACATCACGTTCGAGTACCTCCGCGCCTGCGCGGCCGAGGGCGCGGTCTACGTCGAGGTCACGGTCTCGCCCGACCACGCCGACCAGGTCGGGATCCCCTACTCCGACATGCTCGCCGGCGTCGCGCAGGGAATCGACGACGCGCGCGCCGCCGACGGGATCGAGAGCCGCGTCATCGTCACCGCGGTGCGCAACTTCGGCACCGAGCGCGCCGAGTGGGTCGCACGGACCGCCGCCGAGCAGCCGCACCCGTACGTGACCGGCTTCGGCCTGGCGGGCGACGAGGCCGGCCACCCGCCCGGCCCGTTCGCGCGCGCCTACGAGACCGCGCACGCCGCGGGCCTCGGCCTCACGTGCCACGCGGGGGAGTGGGCCGGGCCGGAGTCGGTCCGCGGCGCGCTCGCCCTGCCCGTGCCGGTCACGCGGCTCGGCCACGGCGTGCGCGCGATCGAGGACCCCGAGCTCGTGCGCGAGCTGGCCGAGCGCGGCACCGTGCTGGAGGTCTGCCCGACCTCCAACGTCGTGCTCGGCGCGTATCGCGACTATGCGGCGCACCCGTTTCCCGCGCTGCGCGACGCGGGGGTACGGGTGACGCTCGGCTCAGACGATCCGCCCTACTGGGAGGCGACCGTCGGCGGCGAGTACGCGGTCGCGCGCCGCGAGTGGGGGCTCGACGACGACGCGCTGCGCGAGATCACCCACACGGCGATCGAGGCGGCGTTCGTGCCCGACGCGCTCCGTAAGCCGCTCTTAGCGCGAATTCAGCAATGATCGGCCGTTGCTTGCAATAGGCTGCCCCGCCACTGGAGTCGGGTGCAAAACAACTGATCAACGGGGGATGGATTCCGTGAGCGTGAAGTTCCTGCGACTGCTGCTCATCGCCGTACTGGCGCTGGGCATGGGTACGGTCGTCGCGGCGTGCGGCGACGACGACGAGGAGCCGGCGAGTGGCGGCGCGGCCGCGACCGCCGAGCCTGAGAAGCAGATCAAGGTCGGGATGGTCACCGACATCGGCGGGCTCGACGACCGCTCGTTCAACCAGTCGGCGTATGAGGGCCTCCAGCGGGCCGAGTCGGAGCTGGGCGCCGAGATCCGCGCCGTCACGTCCAAGTCCAACGCGGACTACGTGCCGAACCTGTCGACGCTGGCGCGCCAGCAGTACGACCTCGTGCTCGCGGTCGGCTTCCTGATGGGCGAGGCGACCGAGCAGGTTGCCAACGCGTTCCCGAACGTGAAGTTCGCGATCATCGACTACCCGCAATCGTTGATGAAGTCGAAGCCGAAGAACGTCTCGGGACTGCTGTTCAAAGAGGCTGAGGCCGGCTACCTGGTCGGCTACATGGCGGGCCTGTACACCAAGGACCAGGGCGGCGACCAGGTCATCTCGGCGGTCGGCGGCCAGCAGGTGCCGGCGGTCGACGCCTACATCGCCGGCTACCAGAAGGGCGCCACCGACGCCAACCCGGACGTCAACGTCCTGTACGCCTACTCGCAGGACTTCGTCGACCAGGCGAAGTGCAAGGAGATCGCGCTCAACCAGATCGCGGAGGGCTCGCAGGTCGTGTTCCAGGTCGCCGGCGCCTGCGGTCTCGGCGCGCTCGACGCCGCCAAGGAGAAGGGCATGCAGGGCATCGGCGTCGACGCCGACCAGTCCTATCTCGGCGACTTCATGATGACCTCGGCGCTCAAGAAGGTCGACGAGGCCGCGTTCACCGCCGCCCAACAGGTCCAGGACGGCTCGTTCAAGGAGGGCACCGACACGGTGTTCGACGTCAATAACGACGGCGTCGGATATGGCAAGACCAACGCGGAGGGAGCCAAGTACACGGAGCAGGTCGACGCGGTGCTCGAGCAGATGAAGTCCGGAGAGATCACCGACATCCCGACCACGCCCACCAAGTAGCCCTGAGCCAGCAGACCCACCCGCTCGCCCTCGAGCTGAAGGGCGTCACCAAGCGCTTCGGCGCGCTGACGGCGAACGACAGCGTCGATCTCGACCTACGCCGTGGCGAGGTGCACGCCCTGCTCGGGGAGAACGGGGCGGGCAAGTCCACGCTCATGAACGTCCTCTACGGGCTGCTCCAGCCCGACGAGGGCGAGATCCTCCTCCGCGGCGAGCCGGTGCAGATCGGCTCGCCGCGCGAGGCGATCGGGCTGCGCATCGGCATGGTGCACCAGCACTTCATGCTGATCCCGGTGATGACCGTGGCCGAGAACGTCGTGCTGGCGTCCGAGCCGCGCAAGGGCGCGCTGCTAGATCGCGACGCGGCCGAGGCGCGCGTGCGCGAGCTGTCCGAGCGCTTCGGCCTCGTCGTCGATCCGCGCGCGTACGTCGAGGACATCGGCGTCGGGCAGCAGCAGCGCGTGGAGATCCTGCGCGTGCTGCACCGCGGCGCGGACATCCTGATCCTGGACGAGCCGACCGCGGTGCTCACGGCGCAGGAGATCGCCGAGCTGTTCAAGGTCCTGCGGGCGCTGACCGCCGAGGGCGTGTCGGTGATCTTCATCACGCACAAGCTGCGCGAGGTGTTGGAGATCGCCGACCGCGTGACCGTGCTGCGGCGGGGCAAGAAGATCGACACGGTCAGCGGCGAGGGTGCCACCGAGGCCAGCCTGGCCAAGCTGATGGTCGGCCGCGACGTGCTGTTCCGGGTCGAGAAAGAGGCGGCCCAGGCCGGCGAACCGCTCCTCGAGGTCTCCGATCTCGAGGCGGAGGACGATCGCGGGCTGCCGGCGCTGCGCGGGCTCTCGCTGCGGGTGCGCGCGGGCGAGATCGTCGGCGTTGCGGGCGTCGACGGCAACGGCCAGTCCGAGCTGATCGAGGCGATCACGGGACTGCGCGTTCCGACCGCGGGCCAGATCCGCGTCGGCGACCGCGAAATCACGGGCGCGGGCGTGCGCGACGCGCTCGGCGCCGGCGTCGGCCACATCGCCGAGGACCGCCGGCGGCGGGGCCTGATCCTTGACTTCAACCTGGCCGAGAACCTCGCGCTGCGCGACTACAAACGGCCGCCGCTGAGCCGGTTCGGCCTGCTCTCGCCGAAGCGGATGGAGCAGCAGGCCGCGCCGCTGCTCGAGCAGTACGACGTCCGCGGCGGCCGGCCGGAGACGCTCGCCGGGTCGCTCTCGGGCGGCAACCAGCAGAAGGTCGTGATCGCGCGCGAGCTGGCCGAGGACCCGCGCGTCACGATCGCCGCGCAGCCGACCCGCGGGCTCGACGTCGGCGCGATCGAATTCGTCCACAGTCGGCTGCTCGAGCAGCGCGACGAGGGCCGCGCCGTGCTTCTGGTATCGCTCGAGCTGGAGGAGATCCGCTCGCTCAGCGACCGCGTGCTCGTCATCTACGAGGGCCGGATCGTCGCCGAGCTGTCGCCCGACGCGAGCGACGAGGAGCTGGGCGTCGCGATGCTCGGCGGGAAGGTTCGCGCGTCGTGAGCGACGAGGGCGGGCCGGGCACGATCACGGTCGCGTCGCGGCTGTCGGGCTACCTGCGCGGCGGCGGGATCATCACACCGCTGATCACCGCGCTGCTCGCCTTCTTCGTCGGCGGCCTCGTGGTGCTCGCCACGGGCGCCAACCCGATCGACACCTACCGGGCGATCTTCGAAGGGTCGGGGCTGAACTGGCTGTTCCCGTGGGTGACGGGCGACGACCGGACACTCGCGGCGCTGAACCTGCAGCAGACGCTGATCCTGACCACGCCGCTGATCCTCACCGGGCTGGCCGTGGCGTTTGCGTTCCGCGCCGGCCTGTTCAACATCGGCGGGCAGGGCCAGTATCTCGTCGGGTCTTTCGCCGCCGTCTACGTCGGCTCCAACCTGGACGGCACGCCGGCGCTGCTGCACATCGTGATCACGATCATCGCCGCCTGTGCCGCCGGCGCGCTGTGGGCGGGCATCGCGGGCGCGCTCAAGGCGACCACCGGAGCCAACGAGGTGGTCTCGACGATCATGCTCAACTGGACCGCGGTCTACGTGGGCCTCTACCTGTTCGGGCTGGGCGGGCCGTGGCACAGCGACGACCCCGCCGCGGCATCGATCCCGGTCTCCGCCGACGTGCTGGAGAGCGCGCGGCTGCCGGTGTTCTGGGGCGATCCCGAGCTCCAGGGCCTGCACATCGGCATCTTCATCGCGCTCGCGGTGACCGTCCTGTTCTGGATCCTGCTGAACCGCTCGGTGACCGGCTACGAGGTCCGCGCTGTCGGCTTCAACCCGGACGCCGCCGAGTACGCCGGCATCAGCGCGGGCCGCAACTACGTCAAGGTCATGCTGATCTGCGGACTGCTCGCCGGCCTGGCGGGCTCGCTCGACGTGCTCGGCTGGCAGTTCCGCATCGCCACCAACGACATCCAGGTCTCGCAGGTCGGCTACTACGGGATCGCGGTCGCGCTGCTCGGCCGCAACACCGCGTTCGGGACGGTCGCCGCGGCGCTCCTGTTCGGCGCGCTGCTCAATGGCACGTCGGTACGAAATCTCGACCCGGCGGTCTTCGACCCGCAGCTCGCCACCAACCTGACGTTCATCATCCAGGGCCTGATCGTGCTGTTCGTCTCGGCGCCGGTGCTGGTGACGACGTTCACGCGCGGCCGCCTGAGGCGAAGGCGCAAGCCGATGCCCAAGCCCGAGGTCCTCAGCGGCGGCGGCGGATGAGCACGACGTCAGACGCCCCCGCGGCCGCGCCTAGCCCGTCTGGCGGCAAGCCCGGCTCGCGCCTGCGCGCGCGACTGGCGAGGGTGTCGCGCGAGGCATGGATGGGCTGGGGCGGCGTCGCGCTCGGCGTGATCGCGTTCTACATCGCGCTGCCGCCGATCCTCGTCCGGTCGCTGGTCCCGTCGCTCCTGATCGCGCTGGCCGGGCTCGGGCTCGGCGTCGTGGCGATCCGGGCGGGCGAGAAGCGCGTCGGGTGGGGCGCGGTCGTGGCCTGCGTGGCGGGCGCATTCGGCGCGTACGGCGCCGTCAGGTCCGGAGAGACGAACCTGGAACGGGTCGTGGTCTGGTCGGCGCTGCTCGCCGCCACCCTGCGCTACGCGACCCCGCTGACGTTCGCGGCGCTGGGTGGGGTGACCTCCGAGCGCGCCGGCGTCGTCAACATCGGCCTCGAGGGGATGATGCTGACCGGCGCCTTCTTCGGCGTCTGGGGCGCCGACGTCACGTCGAGCTGGTTCGGCGGGATCGTGATCGGGCTGCTCGCGGGCGCCGCCATGGGCCTGCTGCATGCCGTGTTCTCGGTCAGCCTGCGCGCCGACCAGATCGTGTCGGGCACCGCGATCAACTTCCTGGCGATCGGCATCACCGGCTTCCTGTTCATACAGATCTACGGCACCGAGGGCACCCCCGACGACCTGCCGGAGATCCCCGACGTGCATCTCCCGATCGGCTGGATCCCGTTCGTCGGCGAGGGGCTCGAGCAGCTCAACCTGATGATCTGGCTCGGGCTGATCTCCGTCGCGCTGCTGTCGATCTTCCTGTTCCGCACGCCGCGGGGCTTGCGCATGCGGTCCGTGGGGGAGAACCCGCTCGCCGCCGACACGGCCGGCATCTCGCCGATCCGCGTGCGCTACTACGCGGTGATCGCCTCGGGCGCGTTCGCGGCGGCCGGCGGCGTGTTCCTCTCGATCGGCTTCGTCCACTCGTTCACCCAGAACATGACGATCGGTAAGGGCTTCATCGCCCTGGCCGCCGTGATCTTCGGCAGGTGGAAGCCCGGCGGTGCGCTCGCCGCGGCGCTGCTGTTCGGGTTCTCCAGCGCACTTGCGCAGCGGCTGCCCGTGTTCTCGCCGAGCACCGCCGTGCTGTTCCAGGCGCTCCCGTACGTGCTCACGCTGATCGCCCTCGCCGGCCTCGTCGGCCGCTCCCGCCCGCCGGCCGCCGACGGCATCCCGTACGAGCGCCACTAAGGTCCCGACCATGGCCGCTCCCCGCCTGCGCGTCCCGAACGCCCCACCGTCCGGCGGCCGGCTGGCGCGCACCCCCCAGCAGGTCTCCGACGAGGTCGAGCTCTACCACCGCACCTACACGACGCTGCTGCGATCGAGCGGCGAGACGCTGCTGCGCGTGCTCGAGCCCTCGCACCGGTCGATGAGCTCGAGCCTGCACGCGCTGGCCGGCTCGGAGGAGCTCGACCTCGGCGCGTTCCTGTACGCCATCCGGCGCCTCCCCGAGGCGGTCTCCACCGCCCGCGTGATCGTGATGGGGCAGGAGGCCGAGGTGTTCGCGCGCCACGGCATCGGCCCGCTGGAGGACTGGACACCGCTGGAGGCGCCCGCGCGGCGGCGCCGCTGGTACGACGACGAGCGCGGCACGATGGCGGTGCTGCTGGCATCGGCCTCCGACCTCGACGACCTGGTGCCGACGCTGGTCGCCTACCAGATCGAGTGGAACAAGCTGCGGCTGCGGTTGCGCGCGTCCGACTGGCCGCCCGACGTCGACGAGCTCGAGCCCGCCGAGTGCGCAGCGGTGCTCGGCGGCGTCGAGGACGACTGGGTGCAGCTCGCCGAGGCGTGGGGCGACGGGTTCATCGCGCGCCTGCAGGACATCGCCGCGCGCCGCATGGGGCTGCGCGTGCGGATGCTCGGCGGCTCCTCCGTCGGCTACGCGCGGATGACGCGCCACTGGTGGGCGCCGGTGCGCGGGACGCTCGCCGAGCGCGCGCTCGAGGACCGGCCGATGTACTTCGTCTCGTCCAACCCGCACTCGCTGGTCAACCTGGTCTCCGGCACCGCGCGGCGGCGCGAGGCCGAGGTCACCGCCTGGGTCGAGACCGACGGCCCCGACGACCTCCGCGTCGAGCTGGCCGCGTTCCGCGACGGGCGCACCGACGGCTCGTGGGAGAACTTCCTCTACTTCTCCGCGCGCGACTACTTCGAGGCGCAGCCGTCGGAGATGAAGGAGGCGCGCTCGGAGGAGGAGCGGGCCGTCGGCATCACGCACATCTCGTCGCGCACCGCGCTGCGCGTGTCTGCGCAGGTGATCGCGCTCGACTCGCTCGACCCGCGCTGGCTGGACCCGCGGCTCGGCGATGTCGACCCCGAACGGCTCGCCCGCTGCCCGGCGGTGATCGTCAACATCGAGTACCCGCTCGGGCTCGCCGCCTACAACATCCTGCGCGAGATCACCGAGGCGCACGACACGCTGCGCGGCGTCTACGTGCTCGGCAAGGCGGCGACGCTGAACGCCGACGTCGGCGACGTGATGATCTCCTCGGTCATCCACGACGAGCACTCGGGCTCGACGTACTGGCTGGACAACGCGTTCTCGGTCTCCGACATCGCGCCGTACCTGGTGTTCGGCTCCGGCCTGGACAACCAGCGCGCGGTCACGGTGAAGTCGACGTTCCTGCAGAACCGCGAGTACCTCGACTTCTACTACCGCGAGGCGTTCACGGTCGTCGAGATGGAGGCCGGCCCGTACTGCAACGCGGTCTACGAGATCGCGGACGTCGACCGCTACCCGGTCGGCGAGGCCGTGAACTTCTCCAAGCTGCCGATCGACTACGGGATCATCCACTACGCCTCGGACACGCCGTACACGCAGGCGCGCACGCTCGGCGCGCGCGGGCTGAGCTACTACGGGCTGGACTCCACCTACGCGTCCTCGATCGCGATCCTGCGGCGGATCCTCACGTTGGAGCACATACTCCCCGCTTAGCGCCCCCGATACGATCGGTTCACAGATGGAAGACTGGCTGCTCTGGCTGATATTGGCGGTGGTCTTCGGGATCGGCGAGATCGCGACGCTCGGGTTCTTCCTGGCCCCGTTCGCCGGTGGCGCGGCCGTCGCCGCAGTCGTCAGCGCGGCGGGGGTCCCTTTCGTCGGCTCGCTCGCGGTCTTCCTGGTCATCTCCGTTGTGCTGCTCGCCGCGCTGCGTCCGATCGCGCGCTCGCACAAGCGCATGCCGCCGCAGATGCGAACCGGCACCGCGGCGCTGGTGGGCAAGCCGGCGATGGTGCTCGAGCGGATCGCCAACGACGAGGGCGTCGGCTGCGTCCGGATCGACGGCGAGGTCTGGACCGCGCGCGCGTACATGGACGAAGAGACCTACGAGGCCGGCACGCGCGTGCAGGTTGTCGAGATCCGGGGCGCGACCGCGCTCGTGACTGACTAGGCAGGAGGAACCATGGCCGCCGGAGCAATCGCCCTAATCGTGGTTGCGGTGTTCTTGCTGATCATCGCGATGAAGGCCATCAAGATCGTGCCGCAGGCGCGCGCGGGGATCGTCGAGCGCCTCGGCCGCTACCAGCGCACGCTGGACGCCGGGCTGGCACTGGTCGTGCCGTTCGTCGACCGCGTCAAGCCCTTGCTCGACCTGCGCGAGCAGGTCGTCGCGTTCCCGCCCCAGCCGGTGATCACCGAGGACAACCTCGTCGTCGGGATCGACACCGTCATCTACTTCACCGTCACCGATCCCAAGGCCGCCACCTACGAGATCGCCAACCCGCTGCAGGCGATCGAGCAGCTCACCGTCACCACGCTGCGCAACGTGATCGGTGGCCTGACGCTCGAGGAGACGCTGACCTCGCGCGACAACATCAACTCGCAGCTGCGCGTCGTGCTCGACGAGGCGACCGGCAAGTGGGGCATCCGCGTCAACCGCGTCGAGCTCAAGTCGGTCGAGCCGCCGCGCACGGTGCAGGAGGCGATGGAGAAGCAGATGCGCGCCGAGCGCGACCGCCGCGCCGCGATCCTCACCGCCGAGGGCACCAAGCAGTCGCAGATCCTGACCGCCGAGGGCGAGAAGCAGGCGGCGGTGCTCAAGGCGGAGGGCGCCCGCACGGCGGCGATCCTGCGCGCCGAGGGCGAGTCGAAGGCGATCGAGACCGTGTTCCAGGCGATCCACGACGGCGCGCCGGACCAGCAGCTGCTCTCCTACCAGTACCTGCAGATGCTGCCGCAGCTCGCGCAGGGCCCGGCGAACAAGATCTTCGTGATCCCGTCCGAGTTCAACCAGGCGCTGCAGAACATCGGCGGGGCGCTGAGCGGCCTGGCCGGCGGCGAGAACTCGCAGCAGCCGGAGCGCAAGCCGCGGAAGCAGGTCGCGGCCGGCCGCGACGCGATCGACGAGAAGGCCGCCGCCGACGCCGCCGCGGCCGCCGAAGCGGCCCGGGCCGCGGAGCAGGAGGCGGCCGGCGCGGCGCAGCCCGGCGGAACCCCGCTCCGCCGGGCCCCGGAGCCGCCCGCGCCCGGCACGAGCGTGCAGGAATAGCGCCGAGCGCCGTCTATCGTTGACGGCGTGTTCGATTCCCTCGCCGAGAAGCTCCAGGGCACGCTCGCCGGCGTGCGCCAGCGCGGCGTCCTGACCGACGACGATCTCAAGGCCGCGATGCGCGAGATCCGGCTCGCCCTGCTCGAGGCCGACGTCAACTTCAAGGTCGTCAAGCAGTTCACCGCCAGCGTGCGCGAGCGCGCCGAGGGAGTCGAGGTCCAGCGTCAGCTCAACCCCGGCCAGCAGATCGTCAAGATCGTCAACGAGGAGCTGACCGCGCTGATGGGCGGTCAGTCGGCCGGGCTGACGTTCTCCCCGCGCCCCCCGACCGTGATCCTGATGGCCGGCCTGCAGGGCTCCGGCAAGACGACCGCGACCGCCAAGCTCGCGCGCTGGCTGCGCGAGGAGCGCCAGTCCTCGGTCGCGGTGGCGGCATGCGATGTCTACCGCCCCGCCGCGGTCGAGCAGCTGGTCAAGGTCGGCCGCCAGGCCGGCGCGACCGTCTACGAGCAGGGCACCGACCGCGATCCGGTCGACATCGCCGCCTGGGCGCTCGACCAGGCCAAGCGGGACGGCAAGGACGTCCTGATCATCGACACGTCCGGGCGCCTGCACGTCGACCAGGCGCTGATGGAGGAACTCGCGCGGATCCGCAAGGTCACCAAGCCGCACGTCGTGCTGCTCGTGGTTGACGCCATGACCGGCCAGGACGCGGTCAACGTCGCCGAGCAGTTCGCCGAGGTCGCGCAGTTCGACGGCGTCGTGCTCACCAAGCTCGACGGCGACGCCCGCGGCGGCGCCGCGCTGTCGGTCAAGGCGGTCACCGGCAAGCCGATCCTGTTCGCGTCGACGGGCGAGAAGCTCGGCGACTTCGAGCGCTTCCACCCCGACCGGATGGCGCAGCGGATCCTCGGCATGGGCGACGTGCTGTCGTTCATCGAGAAGGCCGAGCGCTCGATCGAGGAGGACGAGGCCGTCGCGCTGGAGCGCAAGCTGCGCAAGAACCAGTTCGGGCTCGACGACTTCCTCGACCAGCTCAAGCGGATCCGCAAGATGGGTCCGCTCACCTCGCTGCTGGGCATGATCCCCGGGCTCGCCGGCCACCAGCTCTCCAAGATGCAGGTCGACGAGAAGGAGTTCGACCGGATCGAGGCGATCATCTACTCGATGACGCCGTACGAGCGGCGCCATCCGGAGCTGATCAAGGGCTCACGCCGGCTGCGCATCGCCAAGGGCTCGGGCACCAACGTGCAGCAGGTCAACCAGCTCGTGAAGCAGTTCGGCGAGATGCGCAAGCTGATGAAGGGCATGCAGGCCGGCAAGATGCCGGATCTCGGGCAGCTGATGCGGAACCGCTAGACTGCTGCGCCGCCTATGTCCGTCAGCATGAGACTCACCCGCGTGGGCGGGAAGAAGGACCCCGTGTGGCGCGTCGTCGTCGCCGACCGCCGGTCCCCGCGGGACGGCCGGTTCATCGAGACGATCGGCCGCTACAACGCCCAGACCGAGCCCTCCACGATCGTCTTGGACGAGGAGCGCGTCCGCCATTGGCTGGACCGCGGCGCCCAGCCCTCCGAGGCCGTGCAGAAGCTCCTCAAGACCCAGGGCATCAGCCGCTAGCCCATCCCCGCCATGCGGGAGCTGCTCGAATACATCGCTCGCGCGCTCGTCGACGAGCCCGATCGCGTGCGCGTCGAGGAGTTCGACGAGGACGACGGCACGCTCGTGCTCGAGCTGTCGGTCGGCGATGACGACTACGGCCAGGTGATCGGGCGCGGCGGTCGCACGGCCCAGGCCCTGCGCACCGTTGTCAAGGCCGCGGCGGTCAAGGACAACCGCCGCGTGCTCGTCGACATCGTGGAATGAGCCCGACCACGATCGAGGCGGGCCGGGTCGGGCGACCGCACGGCCTCGACGGCTCGTTCCACGTGACGCGCCCCGACGCGCGGCTGCTGGCGGGGGTCGAGGAGATCCTCGTCGACGGGCGGCCCGAGCGGGTCGACCGGCGCGCGGGGACCGACGACCGCCCGATCCTGCGCCTCGCCGGCCACGCGGGCCGCGCCGCCGCGGAGGCGCTGCGCGGCGCACAGCTCTCAGTCCCCGTCGATCACGCGCCGGCGCTCGAGCCGGGCGAGTTCTGGGCGCACGAGCTCGCGGGCTGCGCGGTGTTCGACGGCGAGCGGCACGTGGGGGAGGTGCGGCGGATGGTCGCGCTGCCCTCGTGCGAGGCGCTCGAGGTCGCGCGGGCAGAAGGCGACCTGCTCGTGCCGATGGTCCGCGACGCGGTCCGGTCGGTCGACGTCACCGCCCGGCGCATCGACGTCGATCTCGCCTTCCTGGGAGAGTGAATCCGTCGCCATGGACATCGACGTGTTCACGCTGTTCCCGCAGTGGTTCGACTGGTTCCGCGGTCAGCGCCACGTCGCCAACGCGCTGGCGCTGGGGTCGACGCTGTCGTGCGTCGACTACCGCGCGCACACGCCGCTGAAGGCCGGCCAGGTCGACGACACGCCGTTCGGCGGCGGCGCCGGGATGGTGCTGCGCGTCGACGTGGTCGAGGCGGCGCTGCGTGCGCGCTACGACGAGGATCCCGTCGTGCTGCGCGAGCGGCGGCGCGTGATCGCGCTGACCCCGGGCGGCCGGCTGCTCGACGACGACCTGGTCACCGAGCTCGCCCGCGAGGACGAGCTGACGCTGCTGTGCGGGCGGTACGAGGGCTTCGACGAGCGCATCCTCGAGCACTTCTGCTCGGACCTCGTCTCGATCGGCCGCTACGTGCTGGCCGGGGGAGAGCTCGCCGCGATGGTCGTCTGCGACGCGGTGACGCGCAAGCTGCCGGGCGCGCTCGGGCACGAGGAGTCGGCGCACGAGGAGTCGTTCAGCGCGGCGCTCGACGGCGCGCCCGAGTATCCGCACTACACGCGGCCGGCCGACTGGCGCGGGTGGAACGTGCCCGAGGTACTGCTCAGCGGGCACCACGCCCGCATCCGCGCGTGGCGGGCCGAGCAGTCGCGCGCGCGCGCCGATCAAGCGGGCGGGGCTTCGCTATCCTGATGCGCCCGCCGCCAGGGATCCTCTCTCGCGGCGTTTTCTTCGCCATGAGCACCGTCATCGACAGTCTCGAGCGCTCTCAGCTCCGACGCGTCCCCGCCTTCCAGGCCGGCGACCGCGTCCGCGTCCACTTCCAGGTCATCGAGGGCACGCGTCGTCGTACCCAGGTCTTCGAGGGCGTAGTGATCAAGCGCCAGGGCGCGGGAGTGCGGGAGACCTTCACGGTCCGCAAGCAGTCGTTCGGCGTCGGCGTGGAGCGCACGTTCCCCGTGCACTCGCCGAAGATCGAGCGCATCGAGGTCGCCGCCCGCGGCGACGTGCGGCGGGCAAAGCTCTACTACCTGCGCGGCCGCGTCGGCAAGCGCGCACGTGTGCGCGAGCGCCGCTACGCCGGCCCGGAGGCGGTCGTCGAGGCCGGACTCCTGAACGATCCGTCGGCTGCGGCGGCTGCGGCCGCGGACGAAGAGGTGCCGGGCGAGGCGATCGATGAGCAGGCGCTCGCCGATGCAGAAGCGGCCGACGCCGCCGGCGACACCGAGCCGGCTGCGATCGCCGAGGAGGCCGAGGCCACCGAGGCCGCGGCGTCCGATGGCGACGACAAGTAGCAAGCGCGTGAAGCGCCCCTCCTCAGCGTCCGGCTCGCTGCTGGAGCTGGTCATGATCGTGGCCGTGGCGCTGGGGCTCGCGCTCGGCATCCAGGCCTTCCTAGTCAAGCCGTACCGGATCCCGTCGGAGTCGATGGAGCCGACGCTCGTCAAGGGCCAGCGCATCCTCGTGAACCGGATCGGCAACCGCTTCAGCGATCCCGAGATCGGCGACGTCGTCGTCTTCCACCCGCCGGCCGGGGCCGAGCAGGACAACACCTGCGGCTCGGGGCCGCCGCCCGAGGGCCAGGTGTGCGACGAGCCGACTCCCAACCGGTCCGACACGAACTTCGTCAAGCGCGTGGTGGCGGGTCCGGGCGACCGGATCTCGATCCAGGACGGGCACGTGATCCTCAACGGGACTCGCCAGGAGGAGGACTTCGCGCGACCATGTGGCGGCGGATCCGATTGCGACTTCCCCCGCGAAGTAACCGTTCCCGCCGATCACTACTTCATGATGGGCGACAATCGTGGCGCGTCTGACGACAGCAGGTTCTGGGGACCGGTCCCGCGCGACTGGGTCATCGGCGGCGCCTTCGCCACCTACTGGCCGCCCAGCAAGATCGGCCTCCTCTGAGCCCGAGGCGCCCGCGCGCGCCTCTTCCGCCTCGCTGACGTGACCCCTCCTCGCCGGCGCCGGCCGTCCGCGTCCGTCCCGGCGGCGGACTCGTCCGCGCCGTCCCGCTCGTCCGCTCGCGCCGGCCGGCGCGCGCGGCGGCGTAAGCGCTCGTCCGGCTCGCGCCTGTTCCGCTTCGACCGCGGCCTCGGCGTCCGGCTCGTGGCCGGCGCCGACGAGGCCGGCCGCGGCTGCCTGGCCGGCCCGCTCGTCGCCGCCGCGGTGCTGTTCGACTACGACGCTCTCACGCTCAGCGACCTGCGCTCGCTGTCCGCGCTCAACGACTCCAAGCAGCACACGCCGGAGGCCCGCGACGCTCTCTATCCGCGGGTGCTGCGAGCGGCGACATGCGTCGCGGTCACGTCGCGCTGCGTGCGCGGGATCGACGCACGCGGGCTGCACAACACCAACCTGGCCGCGCTGAGCGACGTCCTCGCACGCGTCGGCCGCGAAGGCTGCCTGTGCCTCTCCGACGGCTTCCCGGTCCCGCCGACGGGCTTCGACCAGCGCCCGGTCGTCGGCGGCGACGCCACGAGCGCGGCGATCGCGGCCGCATCGGTCGTCGCGAAGGTCACGCGCGACCGCTTCATGCACCGCATGGAGGAGCGCTACCCGGGCTGGGAATTCGCGACCCACGTCGGTTATTCGACGCCCGAGCACCGTGCCGCGATCGAGAAGCAGGGCGTCTCGCCGCTGCATCGCATGAGCTTCCAGTCGATGGCGTACCAGCAGCTCGCGCTCTAGTGGCCCGTCTCGCAACGAGACGGACCACTAGCGCGCTGAATCGGCACGATCCCGGATGACATTCGGCACACCTGGCTGCTGATCCGCTGAGCGGCCGCCCGTAGCGTCGCCGGTCATGCCGACCGATGCCCGCAAGACCCTCGGCCGCGTAGGGGAGCAGCTCGCCGCCGACCACTTCGAGCGGCTCGGCTGGGTGATCGTCGCCCGCAACCACCAGACCCGACACGGTGAGATCGACCTGATCGCGGTCGACGGCGATACGCTCGTCTTCGCCGAGGTGAAGACCTGCCGGGCCGGCAAGCGGCGGCCGTGGGACAACCTGCACCAGCGCAAACAGAGCCAAGTGCGGCGGCTGGTCGGCGCCTGGTTCGCCGAGCAGCGTCCGCGGCCGCACTTCACGCACATCCGCTGCGACGCGATCGGGATCGTGCTCGACGACCGCGGCCGGCTCGTCCGCCTCGACCACCTGGAGGGCGCGTTCTGATGCGTCGCGCCTCCCCGGCTCGGCTCGGCCGGCCCAAGGGTGGGCCCGACATGAGCCTCGCCCCGCGGATCTCCACCGGCCCGGCCGGCTCAAGGTGGGCCCGACATGAGCCTCGCCCCGCGGATCTCCACCGGCCCGGCCGGTTCAAGGCGGGGCGCCTCATGAGCCTCGCCCGCGTCAACTCGTTCAGCCTTGATGGCGTCGCGGCGCGGCGCGTGTGGGTCGAGGCCGACATTCGCGGCGGACTGCCCGCGTTCACGGTCGTCGGGCTCGCCGACAAGGCGGTGCGCGAGGCGCGCGAGCGCGTGCGCGCCGCCATCACCAACTCGGGCTACGTGTTCCCGAACGATCGGATCACGGTCAACCTCGCGCCCGCCTACCTGCGCAAGGTCGGTCCCGGCTTCGACCTGCCCCTGGCGATCGCCGTGTTGGCCGCGAGCGGTCAGCTCGCCTCCGACGCGCTCGTCGGCTGCGCGATCGCCGGCGAGCTGTCGCTCAACGGCGACGTGCGCGCGATCCGCGGCGCGCTGGCGATCGCCGAGGCGGCCCGGCGCCATCGCCTCGCGCGCCTGTTCGTTCCGCGCAACCGCGCGCGCGAGGCGGCGCTCGTGACCGAGCTCGAGGTGGCGGGCGTCGAGCACCTGCAAGAGACTGTCGAGGTGCTGCGCGGCGAGCGGGAGGCGGCGCCGGTGCCGGATCGCGACCCGCATGCCGACGTCGCGCTGGACGAGCCCGACCTGTCGGACGTCCGCGGCCACAACGGCCTGATCGCGGCGCTCGAGGTCGCCGCGGCAGGCGGCCACAACCTGTTCCTCCACGGCCCTCCGGGGACCGGCAAGACGATGCTCGCCCGCCGGCTGCCCGGGCTGCTGCCGCCGCTCACGCCGCCCGAGGCGATCGAGGTCACGCGGCTGCACTCGATCGCCGGGCTCCACGGCGGCGGCGGGCTGATCGAGCGCCGGCCGTTCCGCGCGCCGCACCACACGATCTCGGCATCGGGCCTCGTGGGCGGCGGCGGCGAGCCGCTGCCGGGGGAGGCGACGCTCGCGCACCGCGGCGTCCTCTTCCTCGACGAGCTCTCCGAGTTCACGCGCCCCGCACTGGAGGCGTTGCGCCAGCCGCTCGAGGACGGGCACGTCACGATCGTGCGCGCCCAGCGCGTGATGGAGTTCCCCACGCGCGTGACGCTGGTCGCCGCATCGAACCCGTGCCCGTGCGGGATGGGCGAGCAGTCGTGCCGCTGCAGCAGCGCCGACCTGGCGCGCCACCAGCGTCGCCTGAGCGGGCCGCTGCTGGATCGGATCGACGTCTCCGTGACGGTCGCGCGGCCGTCGGCGGACGCGCTGCGCAGCCAGGCGGCGCCGGCGTCGGCCGAGCTGCGCCCACGGATCCTCGCCGCCCGCGAGCGCCAGACCGCCCGCCTGGCCGGCACCGGACTGACCTGCAACGCGCAGCTGAGCGCGCGGGTGCTGCGCGAGCGCGGCGACGCGACGCCCGCGGCGCTCCGCGTGCTCTACGAGCTGCACGACCGCAACCAGCTCTCGGCGCGCGGCCACGGCCGCATCCTGCGGGTGGCGCGAACGGTGGCGGACCTGGACGGGGCGCGCGAGGTCCAACCCGCCCACATCCTCCGCGCCGCCTCGCTGCGCCTGGACGACCAAGCGCTCTCGCTGGCGGCATGAACGCGCGTGGGCACCGAGCGCGTCGGCGCGGCGAGCGCGCCGCATGAACGCACATGCCGACTCGGCGCGGCGCGGGCGCGACATGAGCGCGTGCGACGACTGCCTGCGCCGGAGCGACCTCATCGCGGCGGTCGCCGGGAGGCTCGACGTCGAGTGGCGCCGGCGCTCCGCACCGGCCGGCGTGCTGTCGCTGCCGGACGAAGCGCTGATCGCGCTCGACGCCGACGGGCCGGCCGGGCGACGCTACGCAACCTTCTCGGCGGCCGCTGCCCACGCGGCGGTCGCCGCGGCCGGAGTCGGCGTCGTCTGCCGCTGCGCGCCCGGGTACCCCGAGCGGCTGCGCGAGCTCTCGGACCCGCCCGCCGTGCTGCACATCGCCGGCGACCCGCGCGCGCTCGAGCCGGTCGAGTGCGTCGCGATCGTCGGCGCGCGCCGCGGCACCGCATACGGCCTCGAGGTTGCGCGCTCGCTCGGCCGCGGCCTGTCCGCCGCCGGCGTGCCCGTGATCTCGGGCATGGCCATGGGCGTCGATTCAGCCGCGCACGTCGGCGCGCTCGAGCACGCCGCCGGCGGGGCGTGGCCGACCGGCGCCGGTCCGGGCGGCGGCGCGCACGAGCATGGCGCCGGCGCGCCTTGGACGACCGGTGCCGATCCAGGCAGCGGCGCGGCGACGGCTCGTGCTGCGGCCCCGGTCGCGGTCCTCGCCGGCGGGGCCGACGTGCCCTATCCGCCGTCGCGGCGCGGGCTCTATGCGCGGATCGTCGAGCGCGGCTGCGTCGTGTCCGAGCTGCCGCCGGGCTTCACCGCGCACCGTTGGAGCTTCGTCGCCCGTAACCGCATCATCGCCGGCCTCGCGGCGCTGACGGTCGTCGTGGAGGCCGCCGAGCGGTCGGGCTCGCTGACGACCGCCGACTTCGCGACCCAGCTCGGCCGTCCCGTCGGAGCCGTGCCCGGCCCGGTCACCTCGCGCTTCTCGGCGGGCACGAACGGACTGCTCGCGGCGGGCGCCGGCGTGGTCCGGGACGCGCGTGACGTGCTCGACCAGCTCCTCGGCCCGTCCGCCGAGCACCAGCTGTCGGTCCCACCCGCCGTCCCGATCGAACCGCGCCTACGGCAGCTGCTCGACGCGATCGAGCGCGGCCACGGGAGCCTCGCCGAGCTCGTCACCGACCCGTCGGACTCCCACCAGGTCCTGCAGGACCTCACCGACCTCGAGCTGCGCGGCCTCGTGCGGCGCGAGTTCGGCGGCCGCTACGTACGCGCGCTGGAGCAGCGAAGGTGATCGGGCCGGCTGTTCGGGTCCAGCTGCTGCCGGAAGTGATCGACATGTCGTTCGTGTTGACGTTCAGCGGCGGCGGCGGACTGCTCGCGACATTCGTGGGCGTGACGCTCCGGTTGGATCCCGACCGCCTCGCGCGCCTCGTCGTGTTGGGGAATCTCGTCGGCGCGTGCGTCGGAGCGTCGATGTTTGCGCTCGCCGCGGCGGCTGTAATCTGACCGCGATGCGCCGGATCCCGTTCGATCCGCCATGGACGATCGTTCCGATCATCGCGTTGATCATTGGCGGTGCTGCCGTGGCGTCGAACGGCGGTTCGCTCCTGATTACATACGCGATGGGTCTCCTTGCGACGATGTTCGCGACGCTGGCGATGGACCGGTGGTTCGAGCGATATCACCCGCGCCGTCGCAACGGCGAGCGCTGAGCCCGCCCGTCCTACCCTGGACCTCATGCGCCGCGCAGTGCCCGCAGTGCTCTCGATCGCCGGCTCCGACTCCGGCGGCGGAGCCGGGATCCAGGCCGACCTGAAGGCCTTCGCGCGCTGCGGTGTTCACGGGATGACCGCGATCACGGCGCTGACCGCGCAGAACACGCTCGGCGTGACGGGCATCCATCCGGTGCCCGGTCCGTTCATCGTCGAGCAGGTCCGCGCCGTCGCGGACGACATCGGCGTCGACGCCGTGAAGATAGGGATGCTGGGAAGCGCCGAGATCGTCGCGGCCGTCGACGAGGCGCTCGACCTGCTCGCGCCCGGCACGCCCGTCGTGATCGACCCGGTGATGGTCTCCGAGTCCGGCGCGGTGTTGCTCGAGGCGGACGCGCGGAGCGCGTTGATAGACACGCTCCTACCGCGCGCCGACGTGATCACGCCCAACCTGCCCGAGGCCCGCGTGCTGGCCGGCGACGGAGCGCCGGAGGACGTCGAGCAGCTCGCCCGCGCGCTGCACGCGCTCGGCCCCGACGTGGTCGTGATCACCGGCGGCCACCGCGAGCGGGCGACCGACGTGCTGTTCGACGGCGACGCGATCCACCTCATCCCCGGCGACCGGCATCCCGACGGCGCCGCGCACGGCTCGGGATGCACGCATTCCTCGGCGCTCGCCGCGCATCTCGCCCTCGGTCACAGCCCGCTCCAGGCGGCGCGCGCGGCCCGCGCGATCGCCGCCGAGGCGGTTCGCGACGGCCTCCGCGAGATCGGCGCCGGACCCGGTCCCGTCGACGTCCTGGCACTGGACGAACGGCGCGCTCGGGGCACGGCTGAAGCCAGGACCACTCGGGTATAGTCGGCCGACGATGAAGTTCCTGCGCATGCGTCCCGGCTTCGGTGAGCAGCTGATCGCCGAGGGCGACGTGGACGTCGCCGAGGAGGAGCAGGCGCTGATCGAGGAGTTCCGCCGCCAGCTCGACCAGGGCATGTGGGCTGCGGTGCCGACGATGTCGACGAACGGCCGCCGCGAGGCGGAGCTGGTCCGGGCGTTCGAGGAGATCCCGCGCGATACAGGGCGGGTCATCTTCTTCCCCCGCGCCGCCGGCGGGGCGGGGTAGAGCCGGCCGTGATCGTCGCGCTCTCGGCCACCGCGATCGTCGTGCTCGCCCTGCTGTGGGAGATCTCGATGCCTTGGATCGAGCAGCGCGTCGAGGCCCGCAAGCGCCGGAAGGAGCGCCGCCGCGCCGGCGACCGCGGCGCCGCGTACGACCCCGGCCGCGACCGCCGCGCCGAGCAGCGCGCCCGCGAGCTGCTCAAGTCGTGCGTGAACGAGGAGGAGTGGGCGATGTACCGCGACCTCGGGTTCCTGCGCGTCTGGGGCGGCCAGTCCGACCCCGACGGCCCGACCGAGCTGCGCGGGGTCGACTACGCCTACCTGATCTACCCGCACAAGCCGATCGTGGCCTACCTGCCGCAGACCGGCCGCCTGCTGAACGAGTACTGCGTCGAGTTCCCCGACGAGACGCGGCCGTACGGCTCGCCGCGGCTGCCCGACTCCGACGACGTGCTCGCCAAGTGGATGGCGCTGAACGGAGACGAGCGCCGGATCATCTCCGAGGCGAACCTGCACCTGCCCGGCCGCCAGATCGATCCGCGCCAGATCGAGCGCGACCTCTGGCGCCTCGGCCGCTGGGAGCGGGAGCGGCTCGCGCGCGCCCTGCGCGCCGGCGACTCTCCTCGGCAGGCCGAGCCGGCCGACGGCTAACCTCCGGCCGTCATGGACGGCCAGGCGCTCGATCTCAAGCACAACTCCCGCAAGCTGACGGACGGGCCCGAGCGGGCGCCTGCACGCGCTTACCTGCACGGCATCGGGTTCGACGCCGAGGCGCTCGCGAAGCCGATCATCGGAGTCGCCTCGACCTGGACCGAGACGATGCCGTGCAACTTCGGTCTGCGCACGCTCGCGGCGAAGGTCAAGGAGGGGATCCGCACCGCCGGCGGCACGCCGATGGAGTTCAACACGATCGCGATCTCCGACGGCATCACGATGGGCACGGCCGGAATGAAGACTTCGCTGGTCAGCCGCGAGGTCGTCGCCGACTCGATCGAGCTCGTCGCCCGCGGGCACATGTTCGACGGGATCGTCGCGCTCGCCGCCTGCGACAAGACGATCCCCGGCGCCGCGATGGCGCTTGCGCGGCTCAACGTGCCCGGAGTGCTGCTCTACGGCGGCTCGATCCTGCCCGGGCGCTACAAGGGCGCGGACATCTCGATCCTCGAGGTGTTCGAGGGCGTCGGCGCGCACGCCGCCGGCAGGATCACCGACGCCGAGCTGCGCGAGCTCGAGGAGGCCGCGTCACCCGGGATCGGAGCGTGCGGCGGCCAGTTCACGGCCAACACGATGGCGATGGCGTTCGAGGTGCTCGGGCTGTCACCGATGGGCTCGGCCATGGTGCCCGCCGTCTACCAGGACAAGAACCGCGTCGCCGTCGAGGCGGGCGAGCTGATCCTGGACGTGCTGGCCCGCGGTCAGCGCCCGCGCGACATCATCACCCGCGAGGGGCTCGAGAACGCGATCGCCGCGATCGCCACCAGCGGCGGCTCGACCAACGGCGTGCTGCACCTGCTGGCGCTCGCGCGCGAGGCCGAGGTCGAGCTCGAGATCGACGACTTCGACCGCATCGCCGCTCGCACGCCGACCACGTGCGACCTCAAGCCCGGCGGCCGCTTCCTCGCGAAGGACCTCTACGACGCCGGCGGGATCGCTGTCGTGGCCAGGCGACTGCTCGACGCCGGGCTGCTCCACGAGAACGCCCAGACGGTCACCGGCCGCACGATCGGCGAGCACGCCCGCGAGGCAGTCGAGACGCCCGGCCAGGAGGTCGTGCGCCCGCTCGACGATCCGATCAAGGCGACCGGCGGCCTGGCGATCCTGCGCGGCAACCTCGCGCCCGACGGATCGGTGGTCAAGCTGTCGGGCCACGAGCGCGTCCACCACCGCGGGCCTGCTCGCGTGTTCGAGTGCGAGGAGGACGCGATGGCGGCCGTCACCGCCGGTGGGATCGTCGCCGGCGACGTCGTCGTGATCCGCAACGAGGGTCCGGCGGGCGGTCCCGGCATGCGCGAGATGCTCGCCGTCACGGCAGCGCTCGTGGGGGAGGGGCTCGGCGAGGAGGTGGCGCTGCTGACCGACGGCCGCTTTTCCGGGGCCACGCGCGGGTTCATGGCCGGCCACGTGGCTCCCGAGGCCCTCGTGGGCGGTCCGATCGCCGCGGTCGCAGACGGCGACGTCATCACGATCGATGTCTCCAACCGGCGCATGGACGTGGAGCTGTCCGACGACGAGATAGCGCGCCGGATCGCGGCCTACGAACCGCCGCCGCCGGCGTACGACCACGGCGTGCTGGCGAAGTACGCGCGGCTGGTGTCGAGCGCGTCCGAGGGCGCGGTCACGCGTCCGTAGCCACCACGCCGGCGACGCCCTTCTCCGGCGCCTCCTCGCCCGCCAGGAACCCGCGCAGCAGCGCGTTGAACCGCGACGGGCGCTCGAGCATCGGCGCGTGGCCGGTGTCCTCGAAGATCTCGACCCGCGCGTTGTCTCCGATCAGTGCGGCGTAGCGCGATGCGTCGCCGACCGGGACCAGCAGGTCGTTCCGGCCCCAGACGATCAGCACGGGGATCTCGATCTCGGGCAGACGCTCGCGGTAGGCGTAGTCGAAGACCGCTTGTAGCCCGGGCACGAAGCCCGGCTTGCCGAAGCTGAGCACCAGCTCCTGCGCGAGCGGGACCGACAGCTTCTCCGGGTAGCGAATCGCCCACTGCATCGCCGCCCGGCGCAGCCGCCGCCGGTGCACGACCTGCCACTCATGGCGGGACGCGAGCGGCGCGCCCGCCGCGACCAGCCGCGCGACGCCCAGCAGCGGCCGGCGGGGCATCTCCGAGGTCGACAGCCCGGCGGCCGAGACGAGTACGAGCCGGTCGACGCGCGTCGCGAACGACAGCGCCAGCTCGGCGCCGATGAAACCGCCCATCGAGCTCCCGACGACCGACACGCGCTCGACGCCGAGCTCGGCGCACATCGCGTCGACCAGCCGCGCGTAGCCCCGGATCGAGACCGGCTCGCGCGGCAGGTCGGAGGCTCCGAACCCGGGCAAGTCGAGCGCGAGCACGCGATGCGTGTCCATGAACGCCGCGATGTTCAGCAGGAAGCTCTGCCAGTTCGCGCTCCAGCCGTGCAGGAACAGGAGCGCCGGACCGCCGCCTCCTGTGTCGAGGACGTTCACGCGCCCGCCGTCGAGCTCGAGCGTGCGCTGGAGCGACGGCCAGTCGACGCGCATCCACGTCGCATCGTCGCCGTCTGCGTACGTCGGGTCCGGACCAGGCCGGAGCACCGTACCGCGCAGCACGGCGGTCATTCTCGCCCGTGCCGAGGCCACGTCAGAGCTACCGTATCAGCGGGTTCGCCGTGAACATCGCGATCGACATCGACTCCACGCTGCACCACTATTGGGACCAGCTCTCCGACGCGGCGCAGCGCCGCTTCGGGATCGCTCTGCCCTACGAGGAGCAGCTCACGTGGGGCATCACGCTGCTGCGTCCGGAGCAGGTCCGCGCGTGCGTGGAGGAGACGCACTCCGAGCCGCGCGTGCTCGCCGCCGAGCCGTACCCGGGCGCGGTCGAGACGGTGCGCGCATGGCACTCCGATCACCACTTCATCCACATCACGTCGCACCGCGCGAGCGCGTCGCACGACGCGACGGAGCGCTGGTTGCGGCGCATCCGGCTCCCGTACGACGAGCTGTACTGCTCCTACGACAAGATCTCCCGCTGCCGCGAGATCGGCATCGATGTCCTGATCGACGACTCGCCGATCAACCTCGAGGCGGCGCTGGACGCAGGTATCACTGCGGCCACCCTGCTCCACCCGTGGAACCGCGAGCTGTGCGAGACCGAGGACGTGATCCACGGCGCGGACTGGCACGAGCTGGCGCACAACCTCGCGCCGCTGCTCGACTGACCGTCAGCGTGCGGAGCGGGCGCGCGGGCGCGAGACCTTGCCGCCGCGGCCGGCGCGCTTGGCGCCGCGCGGAACCTCCGGCTCGGCGACGTTGCGAACCGGCTCGCCGTCCTCGTCGGGCGGCGCGGCCGACGCCGAGCTGGCGGCCGAGCCGTAGTGCGTGACGTCGAGGACGCCGATCTCGCCGAGCGGGATCGCGCCCGACCGGACCAGCTCGACCATCCGGTGTGCGACCGTCGGGTCGAACTGCTGGCCGGCCGAGTTCTCCAGCTCGTCCAGCGCCTTCTCGACCGCCATGCCGCGGCGATAGAGGCGCGAGGACGTCATCGCCTCGAACGCGTCGGCGACGCCCAGCACGCGGCTGGCGAGCGGGATGTCGTCGCCCTCGAGCCGGTCGGGGTAGCCGCGGCCGTCCCAGCGCTCGTGCAGGTACAGCACCCACTCGGCGATCTCGGGCATGCCCGCGCCGGCGACGATGTCGCGCCCCAGCGTGGAGTGGCGCTGCATCTCCAGGAACTCGTCGTCGGTCAGCCGCGCGGGCTTCAGCAGCACCGCGTCGGCGACGCCCACCTTGCCGACGTCGTGCAGGATGCCTGCCGTCCGGATCTGGTCGATCTCCTCCTCGGACATGCCGAGCTCGCGCGCCAGCACCGCCGCGTACTGCGCCACGCGGGCCGAGTGCTGGTGGGTGTAGCCGTCCTTGAGGTCGACCGCACGAGCGAGCGCGTAGACGGTGTTGGCGAGGCCGGCCGTGCGGGCGCGATCGGCCTCCTCCTGGAGCGAGAGCGGGGCGTCGACGAACGACGAATACACCACGCAGCGGTTGCGCCCGGAGCGCTTGGCGCGGTAGAGCGCGCCGTCCGCCAGCCGCATCAAGCCGACCTGGTCGCGCGCGTCGCGCGGGAACTCCGCGATCCCGGCGCTGAACCGCAGCCCCGAGCGGCCCGCGCGCGCAGGGGCGGCGGCGACCGCGTTGCGCAGCCGCTCCACGACCCGCTCCGCGCCCCAGGCGTCTGAGTCGACCAGCGCCAGCAGGAACTCGTCGCCGCCGATGCGGCCGCAGACGTCGCCCGGGCGCAGCTCGCCGAGCAGCACGCGCGCGGCGATCCGCAGCGCCTCGTCGCCTGCGCCGTGCCCGCCGGCGTCGTTGAGCTGTTCGAAGTTGTCGATGTCGAGCACCACGACCGCGACCTTCTCGTTGCGCTTGCGCGCGTTGTCGAGCGCCTCGTGGAGCGCGTCGTGGAGGCCGCGGTGGTTGAGCACGCCGGTCAGCGGATCCTGCAGCGCCAGGCCCTCGATGCGCGCGTTGAGCGCCTGCACGGTCCCGCCGAGCGCGTCGAGCGAGCCTGCGAGCACGCCCACCGCGTCCTGGCGCCGCCAGTCCAGCGGCGGGCGCGGGCGCCCGGCGGCGAGCGCCATCGCGGCGCCGGCGAGCCGCTCCACCGGCCCGACCACCAGCCGCCGCGCGATCAGGCCGACGCCGATGATCAGGAGCAGCGCCGCGCCGGCCCCGGCCAGCAGCACCTCGCGCCGGCCGGCCGCCGCCGCCTCGGCCCGCTCGTCGTGTGCGAACCGCAGGCGCAGGACTGCCACCGCGCGGCCGCGCCCGTCGATCAGAGGGAACGTGAGCGTCTCGTCCGCGTAGCGCGGCGGCGCGGGGCGCCCGGAGGGCGGCGGGTCGACCGCGATGCCGACCATGTCGGGATGGACGCCGCCCAGGCGCTCCGCGCGCGAGCGGATACGCGCCAGGTCGTCGAGGTCGCGTGAGCTGAGCGAGCGCGCGAAACCGCGCGCCACCGTGGCAGCCTCGGCCTCACCGGTCCAGCGGTAGGCGTCTTCGATCGCCGCGATCGCCCGATAGGCCAGGAATCCGCCGCACGCCAGGACCAGGGCGGCGACACCGGCCACCAACCGGGTCTGCAATCCGGCGCCCGTGACACGGACGCGCAGAGAGGAACGGCGGCGAACGGGCATGCCCACCGTACATCGGCGCTTTGCGGGCGCTTCTGTAATCGCGGCGTGGGGGACTGCCGGTAGAGACGCCAGCCCGCTTGCAGGGGTTCTTTCCAGCCGCGGCATCTCCTACCATCTCCGGCGCCCCCCATGCGGAAGCGTGCTGTCGTCATAGCCGCCGTTGTCGGCTTGCTGCTCCTGGTCGGCGCGGGAGGCGTCTACGCGTACGACCGCGCGCATGCCGAGGAGATCGGCAAGGGCGTGACGGTCGCCGGCGTCGATGTCAGCGGCCTCACCGAGGATCAGGCCCGCGCCAAGCTGCGCGCGGCCGTCCTGGATCCGCTGCAGCGGCCGGTCGTCGTGCGCGCGCTCGCCAAGCGCTACCGGCTCACGCCCGCCCGCGCGAACGTCGCGGTCGACATCGACGGCTCCGTGCACGCCGCGCTGGAGCGCTCGCGCGAGGGCAGCGTGCTGACGCGCACATGGCGGGGGATCCGCGGCGAGCCTGTCGGGGCCGAGGTCGAGCTCGACATCAGCTACTCCAAGGCGGCCATCAACCATCTGGTCGAGCGCGTCGGCAAGGCGGTCGACAAGCCGGCAGTCGACGCGTCGGTCGACCTCGAGAACGGCGACGTGACGCCGCAGGAGTCCGAGGATGGGCGCCGGCTGCTCGCCAAGCAGCTCAAGCGCGCGGTGCGTGCGCGGCTGCTCGACACCGGCGACGACAAGCGCGTGCGCGCGCGGACGGCGGTGGTCAAGCCGGAGGTGACGACCGACGAGCTCGCCGACGAGTATCCCGCGATCATCGTCGTCAACCGCCCCAGCTTCCAGCTCACGCTCTACAGGGACCTCAAGCCGGTCAGGACGTACGGGATCGCCGTCGGCCAGGTCGGGCTGGAGACGCCCGCAGGGCTCTACCACGTCCAGAACAAGGCGGTGAACCCGGCCTGGACGATGCCGTACTCCGACTGGGTCGCGCCCGCGGACCGCGGCAGGGTCGTTCCCGGCGGCATCCCCGAGAATCCGCTCAAAGCGCGCTGGCTCGGCATCTACGACGGCGCCGGCATCCACGGCACCGACGCCACCGGCTCGATCGGGACGGCGGCGTCGCACGGCTGCATCCGCATGCTGATCCCGGACGTGATCGAGCTCTACGACCAGGTCCCGGTCGGCGCGCCGATCTACATCGCCTGAGCCCGGATCTCCTCCACGGCGACCTCCTGCCACCCCGCTTGCAGCAGGGAGGCATGGTGATCGGTGTGGCGAAGCACGAGTGTGCCGATGAACACGCCCCGCTCTCGCTTGCGCAGCACCGCGTACCACATCGTCGACGCATCGCCGGTGCCCTGGATCCGGTGCCACGGGCGCGGCGGTTCGTTGCGCTCGTCCACGACGCCCGCCTCCGCCAGCTGGCGCAGCGTGGCGACCTGACCGGTGTCGGTGTCGATGAAGAACGAAGCCACCGGCGCGCAGGCTAGCGGCGAGCTGCCGGCGCCCTGGCGCGAGGCGCTGGTGCTGCTCGATCAGGACCTCCGCCGGCGCGGCTCGGCCGAGGGCACGCGCGCGCTGTACGGCGCCGACGTCGAGGAGCTCGCCCGCTGGGCGGCGCCGTACGCGCTCGCGCCGGCCGACGTCGACTACCCGTGGCTGCGCCGCTACGCCGCCCAGCTCGCCGAGCGCGGGCTCGCCCCGCGCACGGTCGCGCGCAAGCTGGCCGGCCTGCGGGCGTGCTTCCGCGTGCTCGTCGAGCATGGCGTGATGGAGGCCAATCCCGCCGAGCTGCTCGCCTCGCCGAAACTGCCGCAGCGCCTGCCGCGCGCGCTCGCGCCGGCCGACGTGGCCGCGCTGCTCGACCGCATCCCGGCCTCGACCCCGCTCGAGCTCCGCGACCGGGCGCTGTTCGAGCTCGCCTACGCGTGCGGCCTGCGCGCCGAGGAGCTGATCGACCTGGACGTCGGCTCGCTCGACTTCGACGCCGAGCAGGTGCGGGTCGAGGGCAAGGGCGGCAAGACGCGCTTCGTGCCGGTCGGGGAGCACGCCGTTCGCGCGCTGACGCGCTATCTGGAGCGCGCCAGGGGCGCCCTGGACGCGGGCACGGGGGAGCCCGCGCTGTTCCTCTCCAAGACCGGCCGGCGGCTTTCGACGTCCGACATCCGGCGCCGCCTGCGCACCTGGGCGCGGCAGGCGGCAGCGCAGGGCGCGGTGCACCCGCACGCGTTGCGTCATTCGTTCGCGACTCATCTTCTGGACGGCGGTGCCGATCTACGGGCCATCCAAGCGATGCTCGGTCACTCCTCCATCTCGACCACCCAGGTCTACACTCGGGTAGAGTCAGCGCGGCTTCGTGCTGCGTACCAACGGAGTCATCCGCGGGCGTAAACGGCAAGGAGCGGTGCTGGAAACCAACGTCAAAGCGATCGAGCTGAAGGATCTGTGGCGGACGTACAAGTCGTCCGGGTCCGACCGCGCACGCGAACAGCTCGTCGTCGCCTACTCCCCGCTCGTGAAGTACGTCGCCGGCCGCATGTCGTCCGGCCTGCCCGCGCACGTCGACGAGGCCGACCTCATCTCCTATGGCCTGATCGGGCTGATCAACGCGATCGAGCGTTTCGACATCGAGCGCGAGATCAAGTTCGAGACGTACGCGATCACGCGGATCAAGGGCGCGATCATCGACGAGCTGCGCGCGCTGGACTGGGTGCCGCGCTCGGTGCGCGCCCGCGCGCGCGAGATCGAGCGCGCCCACGGCAAGCTCGAGCACAGGCTGCACCGCACGCCCACCGACGAGGAGATGGCGCGCGAGCTGAACCTCTCGATCGAGGAGTTCCAGGAGTCGCTGGTCAAGATCTCCAACTCGACGGTGGTCGCGCTGGACGAGTTGTGGGCGGTGTCGGACTCCTCCGGCGACCAGGTCTCGCTGCTCGACACGCTGCACGACCCGGACGCGCCCGACCCGCAGCAGCTGCTGGACGCGTCCGAGCTCAAGGACCGCCTGGCCGACGCGATCTCCGCGCTGCCCGAGCGCGAGAAGCTCGTGATCGCGCTCTACTACTACGAGAACCTGACGCTGCGCGAGATCGGCGAGGTCCTCGGCGTCACCGAGTCGCGCATCTCGCAGCTCCACACCAAGGCGGTACTGCGGCTCAAGAGCCGCCTGCAAGGGGACAACCTGCGCGACTGACGCTAGTGTCTCGCGCCATATGCCTGCCGCGAGGGAGGCGGGCACGAGCAAAGGAGGCGCAGGCATGCCCCATGCCCCCAGCAGGATCCGCAACGTTGCGCTCGTCGGCCATCGCGGGAGCGGCAAGACCTCGCTGCACGAGGCGCTCCTGTTCGAGGCCGGCGCGCTCAACCGCCTTGGCACGGTGGCGGACGGCACGACCGTCTCGGACGCCGACGAGGACGAGAAGTCGCGCGGGATGTCGATCTCCGCGTCGCTGGCCTCCTTCCAGTGGCGCGACACCAAGGTCAACCTGATCGACACGCCCGGCGAGCCTTCCTTCGTCGCCGACGCCCTGGGCGCCCTGCGCGTCTGCGAATCCGCGGTCTTCGTGATCAACGCCGTGATGGGTGTCGAGGTCTCCGCCCAACGGCTATGGCAGCGCGCCTCCGAGCTCGGCGTCGCGCGCCTGATCTACGTGAACATGCTCGACCGCGAGCGCGCGGACTTCTTCCGCGCGCTGGAGTCGCTGAAGGCCGCGTTCGGCCCGCACGTCGTGGCGACCGAGATCCCGATCGGCACCGAGCACGAGATCCGCGGCGTGATCGACCTCGTCGACATGAAGGCGTACGAGTACGACGGCTCTGAGCACGGCAAGGAGATCCCGATCCCCGACGAGTACGCGGAGCGGGCGCAGGAGTACCGCGAGAAGTTGATGGACGAGGTCGCGGAGAACTCCGACGCGCTGATGGAGCGCTACCTCGAGGGCGAGGAGATCTCGCACGACGAGATCGTGGCGGCGCTCGAGGACGGCACCGACCACGGCCACATCTTCCCCGTGACGTGCGGCGTCGCGACCAGCCGCCTCGGCGCCGACCGCCTGCTCGACGCGATCGTCGACGACCTGCCGTCGCCGGTCCAGCACGGCGGGCTCGAGGTCGACGAGATGACGCTCGAGCCGGTCGAGGACGCCGAGATGTTCGCCTACGTGTTCAAGACGCGCGCCGACCCGTTCGCCGGCCGCATCAACCTGTTCCGTGTCTACCAGGGCAAGATGACCCACGACACGCACGTGCTCAACACGCGCACCCACAACAAGGAGCGGATCGGGCAGCTACTGGAGCCGCAGGGCAAGGAGGTCGTGCACGCCGATTCGTTCGGGCCCGGCGACATCGGCGCGGTGGCGAAGCTGAAGGAGACGCGCGCCGGCGACTGGCTCGCAGCGCGCGACCAGCCGATCCACATGCCCGCGATCAAGCTCCCCGCGCCGGTGATGGCGTTCCACATCGAGCCGAAGGCCAAGGGCGACGAGGACAAGGTCTTCACCGCGCTGCGGCGCCTGCAGGAGGAGGACCCGACGATCGACCTGCACCGCGACGAGCAGACGGGCGAGCAGATCGTGGCCGGGCTCTCGCAGATCCACGTCGAGGTGATCGTCGACCGGCTCAAGTCGCGCTTCGGCGCCGAGGTAGCGCTGATGCCGCCGCGCGTGCCCTACCAGGAGACGATCCGGGGCGCCGCGAAGGCCCATGGGCGGCACAAGAAGCAGTCCGGAGGCCGAGGTCAGTTCGGTGACTGCCAGATCGAGATCGAGCCGCTGGCCGACGGCGAGTTCGAGTTCGTCAACGGGATCAAGGGCGGCGTGATCCCGGGCGGCTTCATCCCCGCAGTCGAGAAGGGCGTGCGCGACGCGATGGCGCAGGGGATCGTCGCCGGGTTCCCCGTCAAGGGCGTGAGGGTGAAGCTCGTCGATGGCTCCTACCACACGGTCGACTCGTCGGAGATGGCGTTCAAGACCGCCGGCTCGATCGCGATGAAGCAGGCGCTCGAGCAGGCCAGCCCCGTGCTGCTGGAGCCGATCATGCTCGTGGTCGCGAGCGTGCCGGAGAGCAGCGTCGGCGACGTGATGGGCGACCTCTCCTCCCGCCGTGGGCGACCGCTCGGGACCGAGGGGGTCGGCGGCATGACCGAGGTTCGCGCCGAGGTCCCGATGGCCGAGCTGCTCTCCTACGCGCCCGACCTGCGCTCGATCACCGGCGGCCAGGGCGAGTACACGATGGAGTTCGCGCGCTACGAGGAGCTCCCTGCCCACCTCGCGCAGAAGGTGGTGGAGAAGGAGTCGGACGAGGTCCACGCCTAGCGCGTCGCTAACCTCAGCGGCCTTCGATGGCTCGGACGCGCGACATCCGCACGAACCAGCAGGACCTCTCCTGCGACGTCTGCGGCCGCACGCTGCTGCGCGGCGAGCGGGCCGAGCCGTTCCTGGCCGGCGGATCGCGGCGGCAAGTGTGCGAGCTGTGCACCGCGCGGGCCCAGCACGAGGGCTGGATCCGCGAGTCCGGCGCGGACGAGGTGATGCTGCGCAGCTCGCGCCACGAGGGCCGCACGCGGCTCGTCGACCGCCTGCGCGCGCGCCGGCAGCGCGCGCGCGAGGTGGCCGACGCGCAGGCCGCCCAGGACGCCGCCGAGGCCGGGCTGCACTTCGACACGCCGCCCGCCCGCGTGCCGGACGCGCCGCCCGAGCCGCGCAGCCCGCGCCACGTGCGCGCGGTGCCCACGAACGCAGAGCTGAAGATGGAGCGCGCGCTCGACGTCTTCAACGCGTCGGATCACGTCCGCACGGTCGGCGGCGTCGCGCGCTCGCTGGGCCCTCCGGCGGTGTCCGTGCGACCGCGCGCCGACCGCCCGAGCGTCGTCGCGATCACCGTGATGTGGGAGCTGAGCTGGTACCGCTTCGAGGTCGACCTGTCCGACGAGGGCAGCGGCGTCAGGCGCGAGGGGCACGGCGCAGAGCTGGGCGACCTGGAGTCCGAGGAGCAGCTCGTCAACGCGGCGGCCGACGAGCGCGGCGGGCTGCATCTCGCCGCCGCGGCCGGACTCGACGGATGATCGAGTCTCGGGCGACGGGACAACGGGTAGCATCGGCCCCGTGATCTACTGCGTCGTCCCAGAGCCCCTTGCCGACGAGCTCTACGGCCGCCTGACCGGGTATTACGAGTCGGATCCGAACGTCACGGTGATCGTCGACCGGCGTCGGTCCGAGCGCCGCGAGACGGGCTCCACGGGCGGCGGCCAGCGCGAGGTGCGCGACCGGCGCCGTCCCCGCGTGCCGGGCGATTTCCCGCCGATCTCTCCTTCGCACAACGGCAACTCGTAGACTGCCGCGGCGTGCAGGTCGTCGTCCATGTGGACGGCGGCGCCCGCGGCAACCCGGGGCCCGCCGCGGCCGCCGCGGTCGTCTCCGCGCCCGACGGGCGGGTGCTCGACCAGGCGGCGGTCACGCTCGGGCGGACGACGAACAACGTGGCCGAGTACCGCGGGCTGATGCTGGGACTCGAGCGCGCCGCAGTGCTCGGCGCCACCGAGGTGGACGTCGTGAACGACTCCGAGCTCGTCGCCAAGCAGGTCAACGGCGAGTACAGGGTCAAGCATGCCGACCTCGTGCCGCTGCACGCACAGGCGCGCGCCGCACTCGACGGGTTCGAGCGCTGGTCGCTCCGGTCGGTCCCGCGGGCGCAGAACGCGGCTGCGGACGCGCTGGTGAACCGGGCGCTCGACGCGGGGGAGAACGGCGCGCCGGCGACCACAGGCGGGACCGACTACGCGACCTACCTGCTGATCGACGACCTGCTGCAGCTCCAGCGCCCGATCACGCCGGGCGCGCACGACGAGCTGCTGTTCATCGTCGTCCACCAGGCCTACGAGCTGTGGTTCAAGCTGATCCTGTACGAGCTGACGACCGCGCGCGACGAGCTCGCCGGCGGTCGCCCGCACGCGGCCGCGCCGCGGCTGCGCCGCGTCGTCGCGGTCTGGCAGCTGCTGCTGGACCAGCTCCTGGTGCTCGAGACGATGAGCCCGGAGGGCTTCCTTGAGTTCCGGGACCCGCTCGCGCCGGCGTCGGGCTTCCAGTCGCGCCAGTTCCGTGCGATCGAGTGGATCTCCGGCGAGCACGAAACCTGGCCCGGCGGCGATCCACCCGCCGGTCCGTCGCTGTACGAGGCGTTCGCCTCCGGGCTCGGGCTCCCGGAGGAGCGCGAGGCGCGGCTCGAGGCGCTCGCCGACGTCTACCGCGACCATCTGGGCGACCCGCTCCGCGCCGCCTGGCACGAGGTCGCCGAGTTGCTGCTCGACCACGATGAGGGCGTCGCGCGCTGGCGCCACCACCACGCGCTGATGGCGGCGCGCGAGATCGGCACGCGGCCCGGCACCGGTGGATCGCCCGGCGTCGCCTACCTGCGCGGCACCGTGGACCGGCGCTTCTTCCCGGACCTGTGGGACGTGCGGCTTGCTCTCTGACGAGGTTCCCTCGGCGTTACTTGAACGCCGGGGCGGCGGGCGTATGGTCGTGACATGCGTCACAAGCGCCGCGCCCACCTGCGGGAGTGGTTGCTGCCGCCGGCCGAGCGCCGCGCGGCGCGCCTGGAGCGCGAGGCGGAGGAGCGCATCCGCAGCGAGCGCGACTGGTACTGCGAGCGCTCCCGCCAGCTCCTGCGCGACGAGGCCGAGCGGCGCAAGTACTCGATCTTCGTTCCCTGATCGCCGGCATCGGACGGCGTGAGCCGCACCGTCCTGATCACCGGCGCCACCGACGGCCTCGGCCGCGCGCTGGCTGCCCGCGCGCACGGCGAGGGCTGGGACGTGCTCGCGCACGGCCGCAGCGCCGAGAAGCTGGCGGCGCTCACCGCCGAGCTGCCGGGGGTGCGCACGTTCCGCGCCGACCTGGCCGAGCTCGCCCAGGTGGCGACGCTCGCAGACGAGGTCGTGGCGGCGACCGACCGGCTCGACGTGCTGGTCTCGAACGCGGGCATCGGGTTCACCGAGCCCGGCGGAGGACACCGGCTGGAGAGCGCCGACGGCTACGAGCTGCGCTTCGCGGTCAACTACCTCGCCGCCTACGCGCTGACACGGCGGCTGCTGGGGCTCCTGCGCGCGTCGGCACCCGCGCGCATCGTCCAGGTCGCCTCGGCCGGGCAGTACCCGATCGACTTCGGCGACGTGATGCTCGAGCGCGACTACGACGGCGTGCGCGCCTATCGGCAGTCCAAGCTCGCGCAGGTCATGTTCACGTTCGACCTGGCGGCCGAGCTCGACGGCAGCGGCGTCACCGCGACCACGCTGCATCCCGCCACGTTCATGGCGACGCAGATGGTCACGAGCGCCGGGATCGCGCCGGTCTCGACGGTCGAGCAGGGCCTGGAAGCGACCTGGCGGCTGGTCGCAGATCCGGCGCTCGACGGCGTCACCGGGGTCTACTTCAACGGCACGCGCGAGGCGCGCCCGGACCCGCAGGCGTTCGACGCGGACGCGCGGCGCAAGCTGCGCGAGCTGTCCGAGCGCCTGACCGGGGTCTAGGCACCGCTGCGAGCGGCGGCGATGACCCTGGTGCCGGTTCGCGGCGAGAACGTCACGTTGCGGCGCGCGACGCGCTCGGCCTCCGCGGACGCCGGGCGCAGCGTCCGCCGCCGCAGGATCTCCGCCAGCGCGACGCGCAGCTCCATCTCGGCGAAGGCGGCGCCGAGGCAGCGCCGGACTCCGCCCCCGAACGGGATCCACGAATAGGTCGAAGGCGCGCCCTCGAGAAAGCGCTCGGGGCGGAACGCGAACGGTTCCGGGTAGCGGTCGGCGCGCGTGTGGGCGAGCCAGATCGCCGGCGTGGCGTCCGTCCCCGGCGGCAGCACGAGACCGTTCACGCGCAGCTCGGAGCTCAGGCGGCGACCGGCGAGCGGGACCACCGGCCGCAGGCGCAGCGACTCTGCGACGACGGCGCGGAGGTAGGCCTCGCCGCCGGCGTCGACCTCGGCCACGAGGGCATCGAGCGCGCGCGGATGGTGCAGCAGCAGGTCGAACGTCCACGCCAGCGCCGTCGCGGTGGTCTCGTGCCCGGCGACCAGCAGCGTCATGAGCTGATCGCGGATCTCGCCGTCATCCATCGGCTCGCCGTCGTCGAAGCGCGCGCCGACCAGCATCGAGAGGATGTCCTCGCGCGGGTCGGCGCGTCGCTCGGCGATCTCCTGCGCGAGCAGCGCATCGATCTCCCGCCTGAGTCCGCGTAGGCGGGCGAGCGGATCCGGGCCAGCCAAGCGCCGCGAGAGCAGGACGCGGAACTGCAGGCCGACCGACGACGTGCTCGCGAGCAGACCGCCGAGGTGCTCGGCCAGCCGTGACCGGCGTGCCGGATCGGTCACGCCGAACACCGCGCGCAGGATCACGTCCAGCGTGATCGACTGCATGCGCGGATGGAGCGCGAACGGCCGCCCGACGGGCCAGCCCGCGACGTCACGCGCCACCGCGTCGCGCACTACCGACTCATACGCCCGGATGTGCTCCCCGTGGAACGGCGGGAGCAGCAACCGGCGGCGCACCAGGTGCTCGCGCCCCTCCAGCAACAAGAGCGAACGCGGGCCCAGGAGGGGAAGCAGCGCCACGGTCCGCCCGGGCGGCAGCCCATGCTCGCGCACGCTGTACAGCGCCCGGATCGCGTCCGGGTGCGCGAGCATCACCAACGGCGCCCGGAAACCGAGGAAATTCACGCTGAACGCGTCGCCGAAGCTGCGACGGCAGGACTCCAGAAACGAGATCGGGCGCAGCAGCCAGCGCAGCGTCTGGATCACCGGCGGCTCCGACGGGCCGGGCGGCAGCGGGCTCATGCCCGAAGCCTAAAGCGGGACAGTCCCCGCTTAGATTCGCGGGAGCGCGTGGGCGGAGCCGGCTATGCGCGCCCACGGATCGCCGCTGCGCTCGAGTCGCTCCGGCACGGTCGCGAGCGTCCAGCGGCGCGGATGCAGGTCGCGGTCCTGCAACTCCTCCCACGCGAGCGGCGTCGCGACCGGCGCGCCCGCGATCGCGCGCACGGCGTAGGGCGCGACCGTCGTCTGCGCGTACGTGTTGCGCGCCACGTCGACGAGCACGCGGCCGCCGCGCTTTTCCTTGCGCCACGCGGTCGTCAGCTCGTCGGGGCGGCGCTCGGCCACCAGCTCGGCGATCTCGCCGGCCGTGGCGCGCGCCTCGTCGGCCTGGGCGCGGCGCCGCAGCGGCACGACCACGTGCAACCCGCGCGAGCCCGACGTCATCACGTACGGCACCAGCCCCAGCTCGCGCAGCACGTCGCCGGCCACGAGCGCGCCGGCGCGGATCGCCGGGAAATGCGCGGAGGCGTCCTCGTCGGGCGGGTCGAGGTCGAACACGAGCCGGTCGGGATAGCCGAGCCGGTCGGCGCGGTCCGTCCACGCATGCGGGGTGATGCAATTCTGGTTCGCGAGCCAGACGAGCGTCGCGGCCTCGCCGCCGACCGCATGCACGACCGTTCCGCCGCGCCGGCGCTCGACCTCGACCCGCTTGACCCACTCGGGCGCGCCCTTCGGGATCGCCTGCTGGATCACGACGTCGCGCTCGATCCCGTCGTTCCAGCGCCACAGGTTCAGCGGCCGGTCGCGCACGTGCGGCACCATCGCCGGGGCGACGGCCGCGTAGTAGCCGGCGAGATCCTCCTTGGTGATCCCGTCGGCGGGGAACAGCACCTTGGCGGGATTGCTGATACGCACCGTGCGCCGGCCCGCGCGCATGAACGTCTCCGGGGGCATGCCGCGCGGGACCCTACCGACGACATCGCCGAGCGGCTCTTTGGCCCGGACTGCCGGTCGGGGAGATCGCCCTACGCACCGGTTTCAAGTCGGTTCGCCACTTCTCCCGCCGCGTGCGCGAGCGCACCGGCCGTCCAGCGCCGGAGGTCCGCCGATCCCGCTCGCAGCGGATGGACGATTGACCTCGTCCGTGGCGGATGGTACAAACGCGCTCGCCCGACCAGTGGTCAAATTTGTCCAACGCGCCCTCGGGCGCCCGCAGAGGAGGCGGTAGCGTGGCAACTGCGCAGGTTGAGGAGCGATCTCTCCTCAAAGCGATGTCGTGGTGGGACGGGTTCGTGGTCGCGTTGGCGAACCCGGCGTTCCTCATCGCGGCGCTCGGCGCGTCGATCGGCGCGCTCGGCACCGGAGGCGCGTTCATCCTGTGGTCGATCTCGATCACGCTTGGAGCACTGCAGAACAACATCCACGCCGAGCTGGCGTCGATGTTCCCGAACAAGTCGGGCGGCGTTGCCCTCTACGCCCACGAGGCGTGGCGCAAGTACTCGACGCTGGTCGGCCCGCTGGCCACGTTCGGCTACTGGATCGGCTGGTCGGTCGTGCTGGCGGTCAACGGGCTCGTCGCCGGCACGCTGATCCAGGCGGAGTGGTTCTCCGACAGCACGTGGACGGCGAGCGGCGGCGGCTTCGACCTGAACCTGGCGGTCGTGATCGGCATGGGGCTGATCTTGGTCGTCTGGCTGTTCAACATCTTCGGCGTCCGGCCGGCGGTCTGGTTCGGCTACGTCACGGGCGCACTGATCTGCATCCCGGTGTTCGTGCTGATGTTCGTGCCGTACATCACGGGCGACTGGTCGGGCTCCAACCTCGACTTCAACATCGGCGCCAACGGGGGTCTTGCTCTCGCCTTGGTCTGGTTGTACTTCATGTGTTGGTCGTCCTACGGGATCGAGGTGGTCGCGACGTTCGCGCCGGAGTACCGCGACACCCAGCGCGACACGCGCATGGCGCTGCGCGCCGCGGCCCTCTTCTCGGCGCTCGTCTACGTGCTGCTGCCGCTCGGCCTGGGCGGGACGCTCGGGACGGAGGCGGTCGCGGCGGACGGCACGTTCATCGCGTTCTACACGACGGCGTTCGACACGCTCGTGGGCAACTTCCTCGGCGGCGTGATGATCTTCTGCGTCGCCGCCGGGCTCGTGCTGTCGATGAACACCGCGACGATGGACGGGTCGCGGGCGCTGTACGGAATATCCAAGGACGGGATGACGATCCGTCAGCTCGGGAAGCTCAACCGTTACAGGGTGCCCGCACTGGCGATGACCGTCGACGCGCTGCTCAACCTCGTGCTGATCTCGTTCTTCAACAACCCGATCGAGATCATCGCCGTGTCGAACATCGGCTACGTGTTCGCGACCTGCGCGGCGCTCTCGGGCTTCCTGCTGCTGCGCAAGGATCGCCCGGCGTGGCCGCGGCCCGTGCACCTGCCGAGCGCCTGGGTGCCGATCGGCGCGGTCTTGCTGACCGCGAACGTGGTGTTCCTGATCGCGGGCGGGTTCATCTACTCCGGCGGCTTCCTCGGGATCGACGGCTACGGCTACGGTTGGGACAAGACGCGCTGGGGGCTGCTCGTGTTGCTCGCCGCGATCCTGCTCTACGTGTTCCGCCACGTGGTGCAGGACAAGCAGCCGGTCCGCTGGCGCGAACAGGTGCCGGCGACGCCGGAGGAGCAGATGGCGCACCCGGAGCTCGCGCCCGCTCCCACGGCCGCGCCGGTCGGCTGAACGACATCCGGCGGGGCCTTCGGGCCCCGCCGGAAGTGATGGACAGGTTCGCCGAACTGCGATAGAACCCGAACGTCCTTGGACGAATTCGTCTACGAGTCGAGGAGAGGTTCGTGGCCCGAGATCCGAAGTACGACGTCCTCTTCGAGCCGATCCAGATCGGGCCGAAGACGCTCAAGAACCGCTTCTACCAGGTGCCGCACTGCATCGGGGCGGGCTCGGAGAAGCCCGGCTTCCAGGCGTATCACCGCGCGATGAAGATCGAGGGCGGCTGGGGCGCGGTCTGCACCGAGTACTGCTCGATCCACCCCGAGTCAGACGACACGAGCCGCGTCTCGGCGCGCATCTGGGACGAGGGCGACGTGCGCAACCTCGGCGCCATGTGCGACCGCGTGCACCAGTTCGGCGGGCTCGCGGGCATCGAGCTGTGGTACGGCGGCCCGCACGCGCCGTGCATGGAGTCGCGCGCCAACCCGCGCGGCCCGTCGCAGATCCCGTCCGACTTCGAGATCAACATCCACCCGCGCTACGCCGACGCCGACGACATCCTCGAGCTCGAGCAGATGTACGTCGACGCGGCGCTGCGGGCGCGCGACGCCGGCTTCGACATCGTCTACGTCTACGGCGCGCACTCCTACCTGCCGCTGCAGTTCCTCTCGCCCTTCTACAACAAGCGCACCGACGAGTACGGCGGGTCGTTCGAGAACCGCGCGCGCTTCTGGAAGGAGACGCTCGAGAAGGTGCGCGAGGCCGTCGGCGACGACTGCGCGATCGCGTCGCGCTTCGCGGTCGACACGCTCTACGGCCCGTCGTCGATCGAGATCGGCGAGGACGGCGTGCGCTTCGTCGAGTACGTCGACGACCTCGTCGACCTGTGGGACCTGACCGTCGGCGACATCGCCGAGTGGGGCCAGAACGCCGGCCCGTCGCGCTTCTTCGAGGAGAACCACGAGAAGCCGTACACCGGCGTGATCAAGGCGGGCGACCACACCAACAAGCCCGTCGTCGGCGTCGGGCGCATCACGAACCCCGACACGATGGTCGCGATCATCAACTCGGGCCAGTTCGACATCATCGGCGCCGCGCGCCCGTCGATCTCGGACCCGTTCCTGCCCAAGAAGATCGAGGAGGGGCGGCCCGAGGACATCCGCGAGTGCATCGGCTGCAACCAGTGCATCTCGCGCTGGGAGATCGGCGGCCCGCCGATGGTCTGCACCCAGAACGCGACCGCCGGCGAGGAGTACCGGCGCGGCTGGCACCCCGAGAAGTTCTCCAAGGCCGCCAACGCGGAGAAGGGCGTGCTGATCGTCGGCGCCGGGCCCTCGGGGATGGAGTGCGCGATGGTGCTCGGCAAGCGGGAGATGTCGGCCGTGCACCTCGTGGAGGCCGGCAAGGAGATCGGCGGTTGCGTGAACTGGATCTCCAAGCTCGGGCACTCCGACGGCAAGGAGAACCTGGCGCGCGGCACCGCCCGCGGCCTCGGCGAGTGGGCGCGGATCACGAACTACCGCCAGATCCAGCTCGACAAGCTGCGCAACGTCGACGTGCACCTCAACTCGCGGCTGAGCGCGCAGGACGTGCTCGAGTACGGCGCCGAGATCGTGATCGTCGCGACCGGCTGCCGCTTCGCGACCGACGGGCTCAACCCGGCCACGCACGACGCGATCGAGGGCGCCGACGCGAGCCTCGACTGGCAGCTGACGCCCGACCAGGTAGCGAAGGGCGAGAAGGCGATCGGGCAGCGCGTGCTCGTGCTCGAGAACGAGGGCTACTACATGGGCGCGTCGGTGGCCCAGAAGCTCGCCGGCGAGGGCAAGGACGTGCACCTCGTCACGCAGGTGGGCGACATCGCCGGCTACATGGAGTACACGCTCGAGGCGCCGATGCTGCACCGCGACCTGCACCGGCTCGGGGTGAACATCCACACCTACACGATGCTCGAGAAGATCGAGCCCGGCGCCTGCCACGCCTACAACATCTGGAACCCGGCGCACAAGGAGGTCATCGAGGTCGACACGGTCGTGCTCGCGACGCAGCGGCTCTCGAACGACGCGCTCTACCACGAGCTCAAGTCCGACAAGGCGGCGCTGGAGCGCGAGGGCATCGAGGCGGTCTACCTGCTCGGCGACGCCGCGGCCCCGCGGATGCTGGTCGACGCGATCTTCGACGGGCACCGGCTTGCGCGTGAGATCGACAGCCCGAACCCGGCGATGCCTCTGCCGTTCATCCGCGAGCGCAGGCTGTGGGGCGAGGCCGCCAACGCGGACTTCGACACGCAGCTGTTCGGAACGCCCGACGTCGCACCCGTCTAGGAGCGCGCGTGAAGATCGTCGTACCGGTCAAGCAGGTCGCGGCGCTCGACGACGAGTTCGAGCTGCTCGACGACGGCACAGGCGTCGACCCCGACTTCGTCGAGCGCGACCTCAACGAGTGGGACACGTTCTCGCTGGAAGAGGCGCTGCTGCTGTCCGAGCAGGCCGGCGACAGCGAGGTCGTGGCGGTGAGCGTCGGCGACGACGAGGCCACCGACGGCCTGCTCACATGCCTGGCCAAGGGCGCGGACCGCGCCGTGCGGGTCTGGGACGAGGCGCTGGAGGACGCCGACGCCCTGTCGGTGGCGCGCGTGCTCGCCGCGGCGGTCGAACGCGAGTCGCCGGACCTCGTGCTCTGCGGCGTGCAGTCCTCCGACGCGGTCAACGGCGCCACGGGGGTAGCGCTGGCCGCCCACCTGGGGCTGCCGCACGTTGCGGTGGTGAGCGGGCTCGAGTTCGACGCGGGCTCGGCCACCGCCACCGTGGATCGTGAGCTCGAGGGTGGCCTCGTCGAGGTGCTGACGATTCGGCTGCCCGCGCTGCTGACGATCCAGACCGGCATCAACGAGCCGCGCTACGCGAACCTCCGGGCGATCAAGCAGGCGCGCGAGAAGCCGATGGACGAGCTCGGGCTCGACGACCTCGGGTTGGACGAGCAGGCGGTGGCGGCGGCGGCCGGCGCCCGCCGGCGCCGGCTGCACTCGCCCGAGGCGGGCGGGGGCGCCGAGATCATCGACGGGTCGCCGTCCGAGGCCGCAGCGCGCATCGCGGACATCGTGAAGGAGCGTCTGAGCGGATGAGCGGCGTACTGGTGCTGGCCGAGACGCGCCGCGGCGAGCTGCGCGATGTCTCGTTGGAGCTGATCGGCGCGGCCAGCGGCGTCAAGGACGCGGCCGGCGGCCGCCTCGCGGTCGCGGTCGTGGCCGCCGACCCGGCGGCGCATGCCGAGGCGCTCTCGGTCGACGGCGTCGACGAGGTGCTGACGGTCACCGCGCCGGTGCCGCACTTCGAGGCGCACGTAGCCCAGCGCGCGCTCGAGGCGCTGATCGAGCAGGAGCGCCCGTCGCTGGTGCTGGTCGGCCACACGATCGACTCGCTCGGCTTCGCGCCCGCCGTCGCCGTCCGCGCCGGGCTGGGCTTCGCCAGCGACGTGACCGCGCTGGGCTGGGAGGACGGCCCGACGGCGCGCCGCGGCGCCTACGCCGACAAGCTCGTGGCCGAGCTGGACTTCCCGGGCCGCGAGACCACGCTGCTGATGGTGCGCGCCGGCGCGTTCGAGCCGGCCACGGGGTCCGGAGCCGCGCCCTCCAGGGCCGTCGCTGTCGAGCTCGGCGACGCGGTCGCGACCGAGCACGTCGAGTTCCGCGAGGCGGCCGTCGGCGACGTCGACATCACCAAGGCCGACTTCCTGCTCTCGATCGGCCGCGGGATCGAGGACCGCGACAACATCCCGCAGTTCGAGGAGCTGGCCGAGAAGCTCGGCGCGACGCTGAGCGTCTCGCGCCCGCTCGTCGACGCCGGCTGGATGTCGAACGCCCGCCAGGTCGGCCAGTCGGGCAAGACCGTCAAGCCGAAGGTCTACCTCGCGCTGGGCATCTCCGGCGCGGTCCAGCACCTCGCCGGGATGCAGAAGGCCGACACGATCATCGCGGTCAACAGCGATCCGGAGGCACCGATCTTCGGCGTCGCGCACTACGGCGTGGTGGGGGACCTGTTCGAGGTCGCCGAGGCGCTCGAGAGCCACTTCGGCTGAGCCGTGCTCGTCGCGGCGGCGGAGAAGACGCGCGAGGTCTTCTGGCACTTCCCGACCTGGGCCGAGGTGCTGTGGTACGTGCTCGCCGTGATCTCGGTGGCCGTGTTCTTCTACGGCGTCGCGCGCCCGGTGGCGAAGTACCGGCGCGGCCGGCGGTCATGGCTGCCGTCCCGCGACGAGCTGCCCCGCCGCTTCACGACCGCGACGAAGACGCTGTTCTCGCACGCGTCGATCAAGCGCCGCGACCCGTACGTGGGCTGGGCGCACCGCGCCGTGTTCTACGGCTTCATCGTGCTGTTCATCGGCACGGTGATCCTGGCGATCAACACCGACATCACCGAGCGCTTCTTCGACTGGAACTTCTTCCAGGGCGACTTCTACCTCGGCTACTCGATCGTCCTGGACGTGCTCGGTTTCGTGCTGATCGTGGGCGTGGCGATGATGATGGTGCGGCGCGGGATCATCCGGCCGCGCAAGCTCGACTACGAGCGCCCGGATCGCGCGCCGGGCGACGCCCAGTTCGACCGCAGCGTCTACCGGGCCGGCGACTGGACGTTCATCGGGCTGCTGCTGGTGATCGCCTGTACCGGCTACCTGCTGGAGGGCGTGCGGATCGCGCTCGACGCGCCCGGCTACAACGAGTTCTCCCCGCTCGGCTGGGTGGTCGCGCAGGGCTACGACGGGATCGGGTCCTCGGACGACGCGCTGGCCACCACGCGGCACTCGATCTGGTGGTTCCACGGCCTGCTGGCGATCGCGTTCGTGGCCGCGATCCCCTACACGAAGGCCCAGCACATGCTGACCAGCTTCACCAGCCTGGTGCTGAAGGACCCGCTGGCGGGCAAGCGGCTGCGCCCGATCCCGCCCGAGCTCGCGCAGGAGCCCGCCGGCTACGGCAAGCTGTCCGACTTCAGCGCGGTGCACCTGCTCCAGCTCGACGCCTGCACGAAGTGCGGCAAGTGCCACGAGGCGTGCCCGGCCAACGCCGTCGGCCGGCCGCTGTCGCCGCGCGACGTGATCCTCGAGCTGCGCGAGGAGGCCAACGCCACGATGAAGGACGTCGGCGTGGGGGGAGTGCTCGGCACGCTGCTCAAGCGCGAGGGCGCGAACGGGTCGCTCGACGTGCCGGTCGTCGGCGAGGACCGCGTCCGGGTCGAGACGATCTGGTCGTGCATGCAGTGCAACGCCTGCGTCGAGGCGTGCCCGGTCGGCATCGAGCAGGCGCCGATCATCAACCAGATCCGCCGCCACCTGGTCGAGGAGGGCGAGCTCGACGCCAACCTGCAGTCGACGCTGCAGGTGATCCACAAGTCGGGCAACTCGTTCGGCGAGAACAAGCGCAAGCGCGGCCGCTGGACGCGCGAGCTGGACTTCGAGGTCAAGGACGCGCGGACCGAGCCGGTCGACGTGCTCTGGTTCGTGGGCGACTACGCGTCGTTCGACCCGCGCTCCCAGCGCGTCACGTGCGCGCTGGCGCGGTTGTTCGAGCACGCCGGCGTCGACTTCGGGATCCTCTACGACGGCGAGCGCAACTCCGGTAACGACGTGCGCCGCGCCGGCGAGGAAGGGCTGTTCGAGGCGCTCGCGGAGGAGAACGTCGCCGCGATCTCGGAGTGCGAGTTCAACCGCATCGTCACGAGCGACCCGCACTCGCTGAACACGCTGCGCAACGAGTACCCCGGATACGGCGGCGCGTGGGAGGTCATGCACCACACGGCGTTCCTGGCCGAGCTGATCGAGGACGGGCGCCTCGACGTGGCCGGGAGCCTGTCCTACCGCGTCACCTATCACGACCCCTGCTACCTGGGGCGCCACAACGGCGGCTACGATGCGCCGCGGGCGATTCTGGAACAGCTTGGCTGCGAGCTCGTCGAGATGCCGCGCAACCGCGACAACTCGTTCTGCTGCGGTGCCGGCGGGGGCCGGATCTGGATCCCCGACAAACCAGGCGCCGAACGGCCGTCGGAGAACCGGATCCGCGAGGCCGTCGGCCTCGGCGAGCTCGACTTCTTCGTCGTCTCGTGCCCGAAGGACGTGACGATGTACGAGGATGCGATCAAGACGTCCGGCCATGCCGAGCAGATCGCGTTGCGGGAGCTCACCGAGCTGCTCGAGGAGGCGCTGTTGCTGAACTCATCCAAACAACACGAGGAGGCTGCCTGATGTCGACCACGGAGCTGAAGAAGACGGCCTTCGACGCTGCTCAGCGCGAGCTGACCGGCGAATGGACCGACTGGGAGGGCTGGGCCTGGGCCGCGGACTTCGGCGACGCGATCGCCGAGCACCGCGCCACGCGCGAGGCCAGCAACCTGTGGGACGAGTCGGCGCTGCGTAAATGGGACATCCGCGGCGCCGACGCCCTGGCGCTGGCCGATGTGGCGTTCACCAACAACATGGCGGCGCTCGAGGTCGGCCAGGTGCGCTACGGCGCGCTCTGCGACGACGCGGGCCTGATGGTGATGGACGGGACGATCTTCAAGCTCGCCGACGACCACTGCTTCTCGATCACGAGCTACGACTCGGATCTCGACTGGCTGCGCAAGGTCGCCGCCGACCGCGGCCTCGACGTCACGATCGAGGACGTCACCGCCGAGATGCCGCATCTGCAGGTCCAGGGTCCGAAGTCGCGCGAGATCCTCAGCTCGATCACCGAGGGCACCGACCTTTCGCAGCTGCGCTACTTCCGCTTCGTGGAGGGGGTCACGGTCGGCGGGATCCCGTGCATGGTCTCCCGCACGGGCTACTCGGGCGAGCTGGGCTACGAGCTCTACTGCAGCGCGAGCGACGCCACCGCGCTCTGGAACGCCGTGCTCGACGCCGGCAGGCCGCAGGGCATGCGGCCGATCGGTCTGTCGGCGATCGAGACGCTCCGGATCGAGTCCGGGCTGCTGTTCCCCGACATCGACTACTTCCCGGGCAAGACCGACCCGTTCGAGGTTCGCCTCGACAACGTCGTGAAGCTCGACAAGCCGGGCGACTTCGTCGGCAAGGAGGCGCTGCGGCGGATCGCCGCCGAGGGGACGGCGCGGCTGTTGACGACGCTGCGAATCGAGGGCGACGAGGTGCCGGAGTACGGCGCCGCGGTAACGCTCGACGGGCGCGACGTCGGCATCGTGCGCAGCCCCTGCCAGAGCCCGACGTTCGACCTGCAGGTGATCGCCATGGCGGCCGTCGACCGCGACCTGAACACCGAGGGCCAGCGGCTCGACGTCGCCCTCGGGGACGGGACGGTCTCCGCCACGGTCGGCCCGTTCCCGCTCTACGACACGCAGAAGACGCGGCCGCGGTCATAGCCCTCGATCGGCGGGGGCGAGTCTAGGGTGGAGGCGTGCGCGTCCTGGCCCTGGCCGACAAGCCCCCGCCGATGGACCCGGCGCTGATGGCCGAGCAGATGGGGGCCGACGCCGTCGTCTGCCTCGGCGATCTCGACCGGGCGTGGATCGAGTCGCTCGCCGGGCTCGGCCTCCCGCGCGTCGGCGTGCACGGCAACCACGACGAGCCGGACCTGCTGCGCGAGGTCGAGGTGCAGGACCTTCAGGGCAGGCGCACGTCGCTGTGCGGGATGACGTTCGCCGGCTTCCAGGGCTGCGTGCGCTACGGCCACGGCGGCCACTACCAGTACACGCAGAAGGAGGCGAGCAAGCTAGCCCGCCGGCTCCCCGCCGCCGACGTGCTGATCACGCACTGCCCGCCGTTCGGGATCAACGACGATCCCGACGATCCCGCGCACATCGGCTTCGAGGGACTGCTCGACTGGGTCCGCCGCCACCGCCCGCGCCACCTGCTGCACGGCCACACGCATCCGGTCGGCGGCCGGGTGATGCAGCGCTTCGAGGACACGCGCGTGCACTGGATCTCCGGCGCGCGCATGGTCCTGCTCGATTAGGACTGGGCGCAGTCGCGCAGCGCGCGGTCGAGGATCTCCAGGCCGAGGTCGATGTCCTCGGGTGCGATCGTCAGCGGCGGCGCGATCCGCAGGACGCTGCCGAGTCCGGGGAACTTGACGATGTTCACGTTGAGGCCCAGCTCGAGGCAGCGGGCGGTGACCGCGGTGCCGTAGCGATCGGCGGGCGCGCGCGTCTCGCGGTCGGTGACGAGGTCGACGCCGAGCATCAGTCCCTCGCCGCGCACGTCGCCGATCGGCTCGTGGCGGCGCTGGAGTTCCTCGAGCCCGGTGCGCAGCCGCGCCCCGAGTTCCGCCGCGCGGCGCGGCAGCTCGTCGGCGAGCACGGTCTGCAGCACGGCGCGCCCGACCGCGGCCGGCAGCGGATCCGAGACGTGCGACGTGAAGTGCAGGAAGCCCTTCTCCGCCGCGTCCTGCTCGATCGCGCCGGTCGTAACCGTGGCCGAGAGCGGCAGCCCGCCGCCGAGCGTCTTGGAGAGGGTGAGGACGTCGGGTACGACGCCGTGGCGCTCGAACGCGAACATCGCGCCGACGCGGCCGAGTCCGGTCTGCGCCTCGTCGAGCACGAGCAGCATGCCGCGCTCGCGGCAGTGCTCCTGCAGCCGCGCGAGGTAACCCTCCGGGAGCGGCACGATCCCGCCGACGCTGATGATCGGCTCGGCGATCACCGCGGCCTGCGCGCCGACCGACTGCGCGTCGGCCAGCGCCATGCCGGCGTCCAGGCAGGTCATGTCGCAGCGGTCGCGGCAGTGGGCGATCGGGCAGCGGTAGGCGTTCGGCGTCGGGAGCGCCATCGTGCCGGGCATCGCCGGCCCGTAGCCGCGCCGCCCGGCGCTGTACGTGCTGGCCGCGGCGCCCGCGGTCATCCCGTGCCACGAGCCGGCGAACGCCAGCACCTCGTGGCCACCGGTGTGCAGCTTGGCGAGCCGCAGCGCAGCCTCGTTCGCCTCGGCGCCGGTCGAAAGGAACATCGCGCGTGCGAGCGGGGCGGGGAGGACCGCCATCAGCTCGCGCGCGAGCTCGGTCACGTCGCGCGAGAGGAAGCCGCTGAACAGGTGCACGACGCGGTCGCCGGCCTCGCGCATCGCGCCGAGGATCGCGGGGTGCCCGTGTCCGAGCGTGGCGCACATCTGGCCCGAGGTGAAGTCGAGGATGCGGCGGCCGTCGTCCGTCGTGAGCCAGCTGCCGTCGGCGCGCTCGACGAGCAAGTCGGCGAACTCGCCGCCGTAACGGATCAGCTGGTCGGTCGAGACACGGGAGGAGGTGGCCATGGCTGACATGTCAGCACGGGGCTTTTGACATGTCAATAGGATGTGCGCGATGAACCGGGATGCAGTCGCGCCGGTGGCGTCGGGGGCGCTGGCCCATGAGCGGCTGCGGCGCGCGATCGTCCGGCTCGAGCTGGAGCCCGGCAGCGCGGTGTCGGAGCAGCAGCTCGGCGCGCGCTTCGATCTCTCCAAGGCAGCCGTGCGGGCCGCGCTCGCGCGGCTGCGCGCCGAGGGGCTCGTGCTGGCCGAGCCGCGGCGCGGCCACGTCGTCGCGCCGCTGACGCTGCGCGACGTCGGCGAGGTCTACGCGCTGCGGGTGCTGCTCGAGCCGCCGGCGGCAGCGCAGGCGGCCGGGCGCGTGGAGCCGGCGGCGATCAAGCGGCTGCGCGCGGCCGTCGCGACGCCGGTCGACGTCGAGGATGCCGCGTCGATCGACCGCTTCCTCGACGGCAACCGCGCCGTGCACGTCACGGTCGCCCACGCTGCCGGCAACCGGCGGCTGGCCGCGCTCGTCGAGCGGCTGCTCGACGACTCCGAGCGAGCGCTCGGCGTCGCGCTGCGGGCCGGCGCGGGCGCGCGCGGGCTGCGCGTGCGCGACGAGCACGAGGCGCTGCTCGGCGCGCTCGCCGCGGGCGACGCGGCCGCCGCCGAGCGGATCATGCGCGCGGCGATCGAGCGCTTCCGCGGCGAGCTGCTCGCGACGCTCGCCGGCTCGCCCGCGGTGCAGGACGCCGCGCTCTGACCACGGTCTTCGACCGCGGAGCGCGGCCTCTTCCGCTGAAGCTCGTCCCATTCGTCCAAGCCGGCCGTGCAGCCGCGGGCGTAGCCTGCGCGGCATGACCGGCGAACCCAGTTTCTTCGAGCTCGGCGTCGCGGACGCCGACCGCGCGCGAGCGTTCTACACGGCCCTGTTCGGATGGCGGATGGACCCGGGGCCGTCCGGCAAGGGCTTCGTGATCGAGACCGGCGACATCCCTGGCGGGCTGCATCCCGGCGATCCCGAGGCGTCGCCGTACCTGTTCTTCCGCGTCGACGACGTCGAGGCGGCGGCGACGCGCGTGCGCGAGCTCGGCGGCAGCGTCGAGGATATGGACGTCGAGGGCGACGCGGACTCCGTCGCGCGCTACGGCCGCTTCCGCATCTGCCGCGACGACCAGGGGTCGTCGTTCGGCCTGCACCAGCCGCCGGCCTAGTTCGCGCGCAAGTCCCAGCGCGGCAGGCCCGCGATCGCCTCGCGGTAGCGGCGCTGGTGGGTGGGGCGGATGAAGACGAACCAGGCGATGATCGCCACAGGCATGAGGAAGAACACGCCGACGATGTTGCCGGTCAGCGTGAAGAGGATCGCCAGCGCCGCGACGGCGACGCCGAACGCGATCGGGAGCACGCGGAACCGCCGCTGCAGGCTGCGGATCGCCGCGTACTCGTGCTCGGGGATGTTGCGCGTGTCGTATGAGCGCTCGCACGACGGACACGTCCAGCGCTCGCCGTAGAACAGCTCGTGGCGCTCGCCGCACTCGCAGGTCACGGTGATCGGCGGGCCCTTGGTGACCGAGCCCGGCGTCTCCGAGCCCATGCGCAGCCGTGCGCGGCGCGGCGGATCACCGGCCTGCACGGGCCGGTTGCGGCCGCGTCTTCCCATGTCACGATCGTAGCCCACCGAGCTCAACTCGAAGCGCGCTTCGGCCGATGCTCGCCCGGATGACCGCCGTTCTGCGCGTGCTCGCCATCGTCCTGTTCGGCATCGTCGCGGTCGGCGCGATCGCGCCGATCGTGAGGGACCAGGCGGGCGCCGACGGCAGGCTGACGACGTCCGACGGCGACACCGTCGACATCAGCGATGGGGCGCGCGCCGGCGGACTCACGTTCGCGCGGGACGTCTCGGCCGGCGACCGCGACTGGATCGTGCGGGCGGTCGCGCGGGCGCGGCCGGAGGCGGCTCGGCTGATCGCGGAGGTCGACGGGCTCGTCGTCATCCGCACGTTCGCCGCGCCCGGCACGACCGTCGGGGTGACGCGCAGCCACGAGCGCGGCTTCACCGTCGACCTCAACGTCGCGCACCTGAACGGCGAGGGCGCCAGGGATCGCGCCACCGTCGTGCTGCACGAGCTGGGGCACGTCGTCGACTTCGCACTCGTTCCGGCCGCCGTGAACGAGCGGCTCGACGGCGAGATCCCGCGCGGCGGCTCGTGCGGTCTCGCGATCGACTGCGATCGAATCGAGGAGCGCTTCGCCGACACGTTCGCCAAGTGGGCGCTCAACGGCGCGGTGTCCGAGGCCGGGGCCGGCTACGGCATCCCGATGCCGAGCTCGATCGAGGACTGGGGCGCTCCGCTCGCGGAGCTGTCGTTCAGGTTGCCAGCCTGAGCGTGGCCGCGACCGCGCCCGCCGCGGTGATCCAGCGCATCGGCCCGTCGGACAGCACCCTCGCCTCGCCGGTCCCGGCCGGCGCGCGGTGCTCGATCTCGGCCTCCAGCCCGCCGGCGGGCTCGCCCGCGACCAGCTCCTCCTCGAGCGCCTCCCAGTAGACCGCGTTGTTGACGTGGCCCGCGGGGTCGAGGTCGGCGCCGCGGAACCACCACGGCCGCGCGGCGGCGCCGGGCGGCGGCTCGGCCGGATGGCGCAGCCGCGCCTTGACCCGCCTGCCCCGGGCGGACGGCCCGTAGATCGCGTCGAAGCCCGCCGGGAGCGGTCGCGGCCGGGCGCCGTCGGGCTGCAGGTGCACCCACACGGCGACCGCTTCGGCGACCGGCTCGCCGCGGCTCGTCACGAGGCTCGAGCGCTCCGCCCACAGCGGCGCGATGCCGCTGCAGAAGGTCGCGACCTCGACCGGGTCGAGCAGCCGCGGGAAGCGGCGCACGCGCAGCGCCATCCGCCGCACGATCCATACGCCGCCGCCGTCCAGGCCGGAGTCGAGCGCGTCGTCGTAGGCGGCGTCCTGGAGCCAGCGGGCGAACGCGTCGAGTCGCGCCCGCCCGCTCGGGGAAACGTCCCCGAGCGTCGCGCGGGCGCGGTGCGTGAAGACGCGGCCCTCGGGCGGCAGCGTGACCATGCCCGAGAGCGTACGTCGCTCAGTTCAGGTAGGGGGCGTAGGGGTCGCCCTGGCCGCCGTACGGAGCGTACGGATCGACCTGCTGGCCGTAGGGGTCGACCTGCTGGCCGTAGGGATCGACCTGCTGGCCATACGGATCGACCTGCTCGCCGTACGGGTCGACCGGCTGCTGCTGCTCGGGCTGCTGCTGCTGCTGCTCCTGCTCCAGCCCACCGCTGCGCGCGTCCTCGACGAACTGCGACACGGTCTCGGCGGGGATCGCGAAGCCGATGCCGACGTTGCCGCCCTGCTCGTTGCCGCCGGTGGCGATCTGCGAGTTCACGCCGATGACCTCGCCGCTCTCGTCGAGCAGCGGGCCGCCGGAGTTACCCGGGTTGATCGCCGCGTCGGTCTGGATCGCGCCGCTGATCGTCGTCGCGCCGTCGGGCGCCTGCAGGTCGCGGTCCAGTGCGGAGACGATGCCGGATGTGAACGTGTGGTCGAGGCCGTAGGGGTTGCCGATCGCGTACGTCGTGTCGCCGACCTCGACACCGTCGGAGTCGCCGAGCTCGAGCGTCGGGAGCTGCTCCGCGTCGACGTCGAGCAGCGCGAGATCCTGCGAGAGGTCGAAGCCCACGATCTCGGCGGGCAGCTGCTCGCCGTCGGTGCCGATCTTCACCGCGACCTCGCTCGCGCCCTCGACGACATGCGCGTTGGTCACGATCAGGCCGTCCGGGTCGACGACGAAGCCGGAGCCGGTGCCCTGGCCCTGAGCCGAAGCGGCGGCGATGAAGGCGACGGCATCCTTGGCGCCGTCGTAGACCTGCTTGGCCGTCCCGTTGTCCGACACGAGCTGCGTGTCGGGGCCGGAAGATCGGGGGGCAGGGGTGGCCGGATCGTCGGTGACTTGACCGACTACGGCGACGCCCGCGCCGAACGCGCAGGCGGAGGAGACCGTGATGGCGATGAGCTTCGAGTTGTTCATGGCCGGCGAGGATGGGAGGGCCCTCCGGCGCGGGGGATAAGCGCCGCTGAAGGACTTCCTAAACGGCGTAGGCTGGCGACCGGTGCGCAACCCGGAGGCTGAGCAGTTCGTGCGGAGGGTCTGGGCGGAGTTCCAGAAGGAGGGCATTCCCGGGGTGCTGGCCCTTGCTGCCGACGACGCCCGCTGGGCCCCGCACTCGGCCCACAGCAGGCGGTTCCGCACAACCGCCGAGTACCGCGCGCAGCTCGAGCGGCAGACGGTGGCGGGAGAGCGTGTCGAGGCGTCCGGCGCCGGCCTGTGGTCCCACGACGACGTCGTGGTGGTCCGCGGGCGGATGCGGATCCGCAAGCGCGGCGGTGTCGTCGAGGACACGCGCATGTACTGGCTGTTCGGCGTGCACGACGGCCGGCTGACGTGGGTGGCCTCTTCGCCCGACCTCGCCGGGCTGCTGCGCGAGGTCGGCCGCGACGACCCGGTGCTCGCGCGCGAGGCGTTCATCGCCCTGCACCGCGACGCCGGTCTCTAACCGCGCTCCACGATCGCGACGACTCCCTGCCCGCCCGCGGCGCAGATCGAGACCAGGGCGCGTCCCGGCCCGTCGCGCTCCGCGAGCAGCTTCGCCGCGGTGGCGAGGATCCGGGCGCCGGTGGCGGCGAACGGGTGACCGGTCGCGAGCGAGGAGCCGGCGACGTTGAGCTTCTCGCGATCGATCGTCCCGACGCCTTGCTGCTCCCATGCGGCGAGCGTCGTCAGGACCTGGCTCGCGAACGCCTCGTGGATCTCGTAGAGGTCGAAGTCCTCGAGGCCGAGGCCGGCGCGCTCGAGCAGCCGTGGGACCGCGTACACGGGTGCCATCAGCAGGCCCTCGTCGCCATTCACGTAGTCGACCGCGGCCTCCTCCGCGAGGGTCAGGTGCGCCAGCACCGGCAGGCCGCGCTCGGCCGCCCACTCGTCGCTCGAGAGCAGCACGGCGGCGGCGCCGTCGGTCAGCGGCGTCGAGTTGCCGGCGGTCATGGTCGCTCCCTCGCCCTTGCCGAACACCGGCTTGAGCTTCGCCAGCGCCTCGACCGTCGAGTCCGGCCGCAGGTTCTGGTCGCGCTCCAGGCCCAGGTACGGGGTGACGAGATCGTCGAAGAACCCGCGCTCGTACGCGGCGGCGGCGCGCTGGTGCGAGGTGGCGGCGAGCTCGTCCTGCGCCGCGCGCGTGATCCCCCACTGCGCGGTCGTCAGCGCCTGGTGCTCGCCCATCGAGAGGCCGGTGCGAGGCTCGGCGTTGCGCGGGATTTCCGGCACGATCTGGCCCGGCCGCAGGTGCCCGAGCAGCTTGACCCGCGCGGCCACGCTCTGGGCCCGGTTGGCCTTCATCAGCAGGCGCCGCAGATCCTCGTTGACCGCGACGGGGGCGTCGCTGGTGGTGTCGACGCCGCCCGCGATCCCCACGTCGAACTGCCCGAGCGCGATCTTGTGCCCCACCGCGAGCGCGGCCTGCAGCCCGGTGTCGCAGGCCTGCTGGACGTCGTGGGCGGGCGTCGCGTGGTCGAGCGTGGAGCCGAGCACGCACTCGCGTGTGAGGTTGAAGTCGCGGCTGTGCTTGAGCACGGCGCCGGCCACCACGTCGCCGAGCCGCTCGCCCTGGAGGCCGAAGCGGGCGACGAGCCCGTCGACGGTCGCGGTGAGCATGTCCTGGTTGGAAGCCTCCGCGTAGGGGCCGCCGGAGCGAGCGAACGGGATGCGGTTGCCGCCCAGGATCGCGACAGGGCGGGGGAGATTCTGGTTCTTGACCGGCGCGATCACGGCTTCCGCTGTGCCGGCAGCGTGAGCGGCTTGATCATGCGCCCGGCCGCGCTGTCGGCGATCAGCGTCGCCAGCCGACGCGCGCGGGTCTCGGGCTTCTTCGCGCTGATCACCCACCAGATCGCCGGCCTGCGGTAGGACGGCGGGCGCGCGGAGAAGTACTCCCACGCCTCGGAGTCGGCCTCGAGCTGGGCCTGCTCGTGCGGCTCGAGCTGTGGGTTCTTGCGCTGTTCGTAGCTGTAGACCGCGGTCTTGTCGTCGCGCCGGCGAGCGAACGCCGCCTCGCCCGCGGGGCGCATGCGCCCTTCGGCGCGCAACCGCTCGACGTTCGCGATGTTGATCGCGCTCCAGTTGCTCGACGGCTTGCGCGGCGTGAAGCGCTGCATGTGGCGCTCGTCGTCGACGCGCCGCAGCAGGCCGTCGATCCAGCCGAAGCAGAGCGCCTCGTCGACCGCCTCGGCCCAGCTCAGGCCCTGCTTGCCGGTGTGCTTCTTCCACTGGCCGACCCAGACCTCGATTGCCGCCTCGTGGTGCTCCTCGAGCCAGGCGCGGAACTCGTCGGCCGACTCGAAGTAGATCGGCTCGGTCACGCCACTGCCTCTACGAGCGCATCCGCCGCCAGCTCGCAGTCGGCCCGCGAGACGTCGAGGTGGGTCACCGCGCGCACCGTGCGCGGTCCGAACGCCAGGACCTGGACCCCGCGCTCTGCGGCGCGTGCCACGACGGTCGCGGCGTCGGGCGCCCCGTCGCGCAGCCGGAACACGAGGATGTTCGTCTCTAGCGAGTCGAGGTCGAGGTCCACGCCTGCGCACGCCGCCAGCCGCTCGCCGATCAGGCGCGCGTTCGCGTGGTCGTCCGCGAGGCGCCCGACGTGGTGCTCCAGCGCGTGCACGCCGGCCGCCGCGAGGACGCCCGACTGGCGCATCGCCCCACCGAGCATGCGCCGGTAGCGCACGAGCGCGGCGACGTCCGCGCGGCTCCCCGCCAGCACCGAGCCGACCGGGCAGCCGAGTCCCTTCGACAGCGAGATCGATACGAGGTCGAACGGCGCCGCCAGCGCGGCCGGATCGTCGCCGCGCGCCACGGCGGCGTTCAGCAGCCGTGCGCCGTCGAGGTAGGACGCGACCCGGTGCTCGCGCGCCGCCGCGCCGATCCGCTCCAGCTCGGCACGGTCCCATACGAGCCCGCCCATGCGGTTGTGCGTGTCCTCGACCTCGACCAGCGTCGTCGGCGGATACAGCAGGTGGTCGAGCGGGTTGCGGGCGGCGAGGAACTCCTCGGCGGTGAAGCGCCCGCCGCTGCCGACCTCGGTGAACTGCACGCCCCCGACCGCCGCCGCGGCGCCGGTCTCGTGCCACACCGCATGGCTCTCGACGCCGACGATCACATCGTCGCCCGGCCGGCAGTAGAGCTTGAGCGCGAGCTGGTTGGCCATCGTCCCAGTCGGGACGAGCAGCGCCGCCTCCTTGCCGAGCAGCGCCGCGACCTGCTCCTGCAGCCGCAGCACGGTCGGGTCCTCGCCGTACTGGTCGTCGCCGACCTCGGCTTCGGCGATCGCCCGGCGCATCGCCTCGGTCGGGCGGGTCACGGTGTCTGAGCGCAGGTCGACGATGCGCGGCAAGTTAGCTCGTCGCCGGCGCGGGCGCGCGGCGCTCCAGCGCGCGCGGCACCAGCGTGTAGCTGATCGCGCCGATCGCGAGCCGCTCGGCGGTCCCCGGACGGAGGTCGCCGCGCCCCGCGCGCGGGTCGCGCGCCGGGACCGGCAGGCCGAACAGCCGGTGGCCGAACTCGGACGCGTGCACGCGCAGCGCGCGGCCGGCGTCGGGTCGCGCCAGCCGCCAGCCGGAGGCGACGAGGTGCGCGCCGTGCCACAGCTCCCAGCGCCAGCGCCGGAACGGCAGCCTCCCGGGCGGGAGCGCGTAGAGCGCGTAGTCGAACTGGAGGCCCTCGACTGTTGGCACGTGCACCCACGGTAGCTGCCCTGCCGGTTGCGTAGGATGGGCTGGAGCATGTGCATCCAGTGCGTAGCGGGCGCGATGGCGGCGGGGGCTGCGGCGACGGGGTCGCGCTGGTGGCTGGTCGCGCGCTTCCGTGACGCGCTCACGCCGGGCCGCAAGAAGGCCCTCAGCGCCGTCCTCGTCACCGCCGGCGTGCTGGCGGGCGGGATGATCGGCCCGACGCCCTGATTCGCTCGACCGAATAGCGTCCCGCGGATGTCATCTCCGCTCGAGAACCGTGTCGTCGTGATGTCCGGCGGCAGCCGCGGCATCGGCCTCGCAATCGCCGTCGCCCTCGCTCGTGCGGGCGCGCGCATCGCCCTGCTCGCAAAGACCGACCAGCCGCATCCGAAGCTCGCGGGCACGATCCATACCGCGGCGGAGGAGATCGAGGCAGCCGGCGGCGAGGCGCTGCCGGTCGTCGGCGACGTGCGCGACGACGCACAGGTGGAGGCGTTCGTCGCGGCGGCGGCCGAGCGCTGGGGCGGAGTCGACGTTGTCGTCAACAACGCATCCGCGATCAACCTCGCGCCGATCGCCGACCTCCCGCCCAAGCGCTACGACCTGATGCTCGACATCAACGTGCGCGGCACCTACCTGCTGACCCGCGCCGCGCTGCCGCACCTGCGCGCCTCGGACCACGCGCACGTCCTCACGCTCAGCCCGCCGCTGACCACCGATCGGCGCTGGCTGCGCGGTCATGCGGCCTACACGGTCTCGAAGTTCGGGATGTCGATGATCACGCTCGGGGTCGCCGAGGACGAGCGTGAGCACGGCGTCGGCGCGAACTGCCTGTGGCCGCGCACGATGATCGCGACGGCCGCGGTGCAGAACCTGCTCGGCGGCGACCGGGCGATGGCGATGAGCCGGACTCCGGAGATCGTGGCCGACGCGGCGCGCGTGATCCTGGAGCGCGACCCGCGCGAGGCGACCGGGAACGCGTACATCGACGACGAGGTGCTGGCCGAGGCCGGAGTGACAGACCTCGCTCGCTACCACGAGGGGTCCGGCGAGCTGGCGCTGGACCTGTTCGTCGATAGCTGGCCTGAGGCTTAGAGCAGCTCGCGGATTAGCCCGGATCCGCTGCGGGCTAGTCCCGGGCTGAGCCTTGCTCGGCGCGCTCGCGGCGGGGTCGGCGCCGGTGAACGACGAGCATCGAGGGAGCGGGATCGGCGTGGGCGCGCATGCGGGGCGCTTTGGGGTCGCCATCCGACCCTAAAGCGCCCCGCGTCGAGCGCCGCCACGCTCCGGACCGCTCCTCAAAGCCGCCGTACGCGAGCGCCGAGCCTGGAATGAGCGCCCGCGCCGCGCTGGACCGGCTGACGCCTCCGCGCTCGCGGCCGCTAACCCGGTGGGGCGCACGATCGTGACAGCGCCGGGCGCGGCGCGGGCGTAACGTGGGCGGGACGATGATTGATGCGCTCGCGGCCGCCGGACCGCATCCCGACCACGCAAGCGAGCTGATGCTGTTCGGGCGGTTCGTCGGAGAGTGGGACATGGAGGGCGAGCAGATCGCGCCCGACGGCGGCCGGACCGAGTTCCGCGGCCAATGGCTGTTCGGTTGGGTGCTCGACGGGCGCGCGGTCCAGGACGTGCTGATCAGCCCCGACCTCGAGTACGGCTCCACGGTGCGCTTCTACGACCCGGTGTCCGACTCCTGGGAGATCACCTGGATCACGCCGCCCGGGCGCGCAGTCCGCCGCCTGCGGGCGCGCCCCGACGGCGACGACATCGTGCTCGAGGGCCGGGACCCCGCCGGCCACCTGCTGCGCTGGACGTTCACGGACATCACCGACCGCTCGTTCACCTGGAGCGGCTACCGGTCCGAGGACGAGGGCGCGACCTGGCGCCAGGACGAGGAGATGCGCCTGACGCGGAGGTGAGCAGCAGCGCGCCGAGCGCGCCGCTCGCGATCGAGCCGGCGAAGATCCCGACCTTCGCCTCGTCCTGCAGGGCGGATCCTTCGAAGGCCAGCCCGGCGATGAACAGCGACACGGTGAAGCCGATCCCGCCGAGCGCCGCTGCGCCCCAGACGTAGCCCGAGCCGACGTCGGCGGGCAGCACCCCGATCCGGGCGCGAACGCCGCCGAAGATCGAGGCGGCGATCCCCGCCAGCTTGCCGAGTACGAGCCCCGCGACGATCGCCCACGCCACGCTGCTCGACAGCGCGTCGCCGAGCTTGCCGCCGCCGAGGTACACGCCTGCGTTGGCGAGCGCGAACAGCGGCACGGCGACGAATGCCGAGAGCGGGTGCAGCCGGTGCTCGAGCTCCTCCAGCACGGGCCGTCCGCCGATCGGCCCCGCGGGTGTGAGCAATCCGAGCGCGACGCCGGCGATCGTCGCGTGGATCCCGGACTCCAGCGTCGCGACCCACACCGCGACCCCGAGCAGCACGTACTGCCAGATGGCCGTCACGCCCGCCCGCCGCAGCACGTACACGAGCACCAGCAAGCCCACGGCGATCGCCAGCCAGCCCGCCGCGACGTGATCGGTGTAGAACAGCGCGATCACCGCGATCGCGATGATGTCGTCGACGACCGCGATCGCGAGCACCAACAGCTTGAGACCCGCGCTCACCCGGTCGCCGAGCAGCGCCAGCACGCCGACCGCGAAGGCGATGTCGGTGGCCATCGGGATCGCCCAGCCCGCGGCGCCATCGCCGCCCGCCACGATCGCAATGAAGATCAGCGCCGGCGCCGCCGCGCCGCCGACCGCTGCCAGCACCGGCAGCGCCGCCGCGCGCGGCTCGCTCAGCTCACCGACCGCGAGCTCACGCTTGATCTCCAGCCCGACGACGAAGAAGAACACCGCCATCAGCCCGTCGTTGACCCAGTGCCGCAGGTCCTCCTCGATCGCGGCGGCGCCGATGCCGAGCCGCAGCTCGGTCTCCCACAGCGAGAAGTAGGAATCTCGCTCGGGACTGTTCGCCCACACGAGCGCGACGACAGTGGCGGCGAGCAGCACGATGCCGCCCGCCGCCTCCTCGCGCAGGAACTCGGCGAGCGGCCCGAGCGCGCGGCGAACCGGTCCCGGCTGTTCGGCGGGCCGCCTCATGGGCGGCACCTTACGGCCGGCTACGAGGTCAGAGCGGATTCGACCGTCGCGTCGATCGTCAGCGCGCCGCGCGCGCGGGCGACCGAGACGCGGTGATGTCCGTCGCGGACCGCATAGCCGTCGTCGACGGGGATGACCGAGATCGGCGGTAGCACGGCGCCGCGGTGCTCGGCGAGCCACACACGCTGCCAGCGCGCGCGGGCGGCCGCCGACGGCCGGAATGCGCCGTCGAACAGCTTGGCGCGCGTCGGCTCCGCCGTGCCGGTGATCTTGCACAGTGGGATCTCGCGGATCCCGCGCCCAGCGGCCGCGCGCCGGGACAGGCGGCGCTCGTCGTAGACCGCAAGACCAGTGCACGCTCGCTGCAGCCGGCCGAGGAGCTTCGCGCGGCGGCGCTGGCGGAGCGCGCGCGAGAACGCCCGTTCCGCGTCGATCTGGGGAGAACCGGTGAGGAGCACGTGATCAATGGTCACGTACGCCGGTCCGCCGCACATCGGGCAATCGCTGCGAGTTGCCCCTTACCTCTCCGCGGCTTACGCCTTATGCCACTTGAACAGGATCGGCGACGCGACGTACCGCAGACTCGACCTCGCGCACCGGCCCGGGCTACTCGTGGCTGTACGACTCCAGACGGTCGGCGAGCTCGCGCGGCCGGGCCAGCATCGGCATGTGGCCGGTCGCGATCTCGTCCGGCACGATCCCCAGCCGCTCGCGCACGACCCGGCGCATGTACGGCGCGGGGAAGAAGCGGTCCTCGGTGCAGAGCAGGAAGCGCGTTTTCACATCGGGCCAGCTGTCGAGCGGCCACGGGGCCAGCATTGGCGTCTCGGACTGATCCAAGTCCCACTGCGCCGCCTCCGCCGCGAGCTCGGGCACGACGTCCTCGTACCACAGGTCGGGCCCGCTCTGAACGTCGTCCGGGTAGCCGGTGTTCGCCCACCAGTCGCCTGGCGGCTCACCCGGCGCCGGGATCATCGCGGTCACGAGCACCAGCGCGCCGACCGGCACGCGCTCGCACACGAGCGGGGCGGTGAAGCCGCCGAACGAGTGGGCGACGACGACGGGGCGCTCGCGATCGCCGATCGCTTCGACCACGACGTCGGCGTACTCGTCCAGCCCGGCCGAGGCGTCCTCACACGGCAGGTCGACCGCGACGACGTCTTGCCCGCGGTCGCGCAGCTCGGCGACGAGCAGGTACCAGTACCGCGAGTCCGACCCGGCGCCCGGAATCAGGATGTAGGAGCTCATGCGAGTTGTGACGGCCGATCGCTCCGGAAATCATCGCGCGTTGACCGGCGATCGATTCCTGACTAAGGTCAGCCAATGGATCCCGCGATGGTCGCGCAGGTCCGCCGGTTCAACAGGCTCGTCACTCAGCGCGCCGGTGCGCTCGACGATCGGTTCCTCGCCCGCGACCGGCCGCTCGGCGCGGCCCGGGTGCTGTGGGAGATCGCTCCGGACGGTTGCGAGGTCCGGTCGCTGCGCGAGCGGCTCGAGCTCGATTCCGGCTACTTGAGCCGGCTCTTGCGGAGCCTCGAGGCGGCCGGCCTGGTGACGCTGGAGCCGGGTACGCGCGACCGGCGCGTGCGAGTCGCCCGTCTCAGCGCCTCCGGCGCCGCCGAGCGCGCCCTGCTCGAACGCCGCAGCGACGAGCTCGCGACGTCGTTCCTCACCCCGCTCGGCCCGTCCCAGCGCGCCCGGCTCGTCGACGCGATGCGGGAGGTGGAGCGGCTGCTCACCGCAGCCATGATCCGGATAGCGCCTGTCGATCCCGCCCATCCGCACGCGCAGCATTGCCTGCGCGCGTACGCCGCCGAGCTCGACCGCCGGTTCGCGCACGGCTTCGACCCGGCGCGCAGCATCTCCGCCGCGCCCCGTGAGCTGCGCCCGCCTGCCGGGCTCGTGCTCGTCGCCTCGCTACGCGCGGAGCCGATCGGCTGCGGCGCGCTGAAGTTCCACGACGGCGAGGCGACCGAGATCAAGCGCATGTGGGTGGCAGAGGAGGCGCGCGGGCTCGGCGTCGGCCGGCGCTTGCTGGCCGAGCTCGAGGCGCGCGCGGGCGCGGTCGTGCGGCTCGAGACCAACCGCGCGCTGACGGAGGCGATCGCGATGTATCGCTCGGCCGGGTACACCGAGGTCGCGCCGTTCAACGACGAGCCGTACGCGCACCACTGGTTCGAGAAGCGGCTTCGTTAGGGAGCGAGCATCGTCGCCCGCAGCGTTCGCCCGCCGAACGTGCCCTCGAGCGTCGCCTGCGCGAGCCGGCGCTGGGCGTTCCAGCGCACGCTGAGGCTGCCCGGCGCCGCGCCCGCGACGTCGAGGTCCGCTCGCACAGCGCCGGACGCGAGGTTCCACGTCGCGGTCCCGCTCACCGGTACGTCGTCGGCGAGCTGCGCGCGCTCGAACGTGAACGTGACGACGTCGTCGCCCTCATAGCTCCAGCGCCCGCCGCGCAGCCCGCGGCCGGCGCCGCTGAAGTTGATCTGCCAGCGCTGGATCGCATCGGCCACCATCGCCGCGGCGACCGCTGCGGCGCGCCGGGCGATCGGCGGGCTGTCGTCGCCGGGCAGCGGGCTCGCCGGCTCCGCCTGCGCCGCGGTGCGCGGGAAGCGGTCGACCGTGCGCACCTCCTTGATCCGCTCAGCGCAGCTCGTGTCGCCGGCGCTCAGCGTCTCCACGAAGCGATGCACGAGCGGGGCCGCGCAGTCGTCGCGGTCGCTGATCGCGGTGACATGAACGCTGTTCTGCAACTCCACGAACGTCGAGCGCGGGAAGCGGTCCGCGACGATCCGTGCGCCCGACGACGCGGTGATGTTGTCGAGGTCGCCGTTCAACACGAGCGTCGGCACGTCCGGGTAGGGAGCCGCCGGCGGGACCGGCGGATCCGGTCGGCGCGGTCCCGGCCAGCGCAGGCACGCGGTCGCGCCCTCGTACTCGACCGCGGTCCAGGCCGTGGGGGAGAAGGGCGCGAACTGCTCCGGCGGGAGTGCGGCGCGCGCTTGGGCCAGCTGCACCTCACGGGTGGCCGGCGGGGCGGCGGGATCCCACATCTGCGGGTAGTCGTGGCACGTGACAGCGAGATAGAGCGCCTCGGACCAGCTGCGCACGGGGATGATGTCGGCCGGGTCGAGCGTGTTCTCGGCGAGCAGCCGCAGCAGTGGCTCCCGGTCGCCCGCCTCGAACGCGCGGATCGCGCCGAGCAGGTCGCGGTACATCGGGAGGTTCGCGTAGCCCGACTGCAGCAGCAGCACGAGCGAGTCCTCGTCGACGCGCACCCGTATCCGCTCGCCCTCCGCGTTCGTGCCGGTCCCGCTCACCGGATGACGGCGGACGTGCTCGACCAGCCGCTGCAGCGCGACCACCGGGTCCTCGCCGCTCGCCGCGCAGCTGGGCCGGCGCGCGCAGACCAGCCGCAGCGCGCGCCACGTCGCCTCGGCGAGGTCGCCGAACGCGGGATCCGTACCGGGCAGCGGGTAGGTCGCGTCCAGGACGAGCGAACGCAGCCGGGCGGGATGGCGCACCGCGAACGCCTGCGCGAGGTAGGAGCCGTACGAGTCGCCGTACAGGTCGATCGCGTCGACATCGAGCGCTTCGAGCACGTCGGCGAGGTCGTCGGCCGCGGCGTGCGTCCCGTAGAAGTCCACGCGCGGCCCGAGCTGCTGTGCGCACTCGCCGGCCCGGCGGACGTAGTCCGCGACCGTCTGGCGGAACGCCGGGCAGTCGAGCGCACCCGACAGCCCCGTGCCGCGCTGGTCGACGAGCAGCACGTCGCGGCGGTCCATCAGCGGGTCGTTCAGCTCGAGGAAGTAGTCGCGGCTGTCGGTGGTCGAGTAGCCCGGGCCGCCCTCCGCGTCGACGATGGTGCCGAGCGCCGGCCGGCCGGCGCGCCTCCGCGGGTAGAGCTCGAACTCGATCCGCAGCGTCCGTGCGTCGGCAGTGGGCTGCTCGCCGCGACGGTCCAGCGGCACCTCGACCGACCCGCAGCGGGCGTTCGCGGGGGCGTCGGCGCACGGATGGAAGTTTGCGACGGGGGCGGCCGCGGCGGGCGCGGCTCCAGCGCCGGCAAGCGTCAGCGCCAGACATGCCACCCGGAGCAGCGAGCGCCGCACGGGCGCACTCTATCCGCGCGCTCAGACCGGCGGCAACTCGAGCCGCCCCGACCCGCTGCCGCGTCTGCGCTGGTGCTGAGTGCCGTCAGGGGCTCGTGATGTGACGCCCCTCGGACGGCTGCACGAGCACCCAGCCCTGGCCCGAGAAGCCGAGCTGGAAGCTCTCGCCGGAGCCCATCCCGATCAGCGACTTGGCCTGCATGTCGGTCTTGAGGTTCGTCGTCACACTGCCAGACCACGCGATCGCCGCCTGCGGGTCGGCGAACGTGGGGGCCTCGCCGACGTCGAGCCGCAGCGGCTCACCGTCGGACACGAGCGCCACCATGCCGGTGCCGCGCAGGTGGATGTTGAACAGACCGCCGGCGATCATGCCGGCCGTTCCGCCCTTCACGCGCGTCACGTCCCAGTCGATGCCCGTCTCGAAGGCGAGGATGTTCGCGCCGTTGACGGTCAGCGAGTCGTCGTCCAGGCGCAGCACGTGGACCAGCATCGCCCCGTTGGCCAGGAACAGCTCGCCGGAACCGGACGCCTGCATCAGACGCAGTCCTTCGCCGGTGGCCGCCTTCTTGAGCAACCGCCCGATCCCGCCGCCCTTGTGCTCGAAGTGCACGTCGCCCTGGTAGGCGACCATCGCCCCGTTGCGCGCCATCACCGAGGTCTCCGACAGCTCGATCTTGAGCAGCCGCGGGTTCTGCGGTGTGAACGCTTCGCCGGTCTCGACCTCCTTGAAGCGATCGAGTGGTGCGCCCATGTCAGTCATGGGCGGGACGTTAGCGTGCCGGCTGCGCGGCGAGCTTGTACACGAACCGGTGCCGCGCGTCGTGGTAGCTGGGGTCGTCGCCGAAGAAGCATTCGTGCGACCGGATGAGCTCCTCGTTCCGGTACGCGCTGAGCGGCTTGATCACCTCGTCCCGCCGGCGCTCGCGGCGCTTCTCGTCGAGCAGCACGGGCAGGCTCGGGCTGTGGGCGAGGCTCTCTGCGAGCACGCGCACCGAGGCGCGGAAGTCCTCGACGGTATAGCCGAACGCGTCGTCGATCAGCCCGATCTCGAACGCCTGCCGAGTGCCGACGGCCTCGAACGGAGGCGAGGTGAGCTCCGCGGTCAGGTCGGCGCCGACGCGGCGCGGGAGCAGATAGGTCCAGTACTCCGAGCCGTACAGCCCGCCCATGTGCCCGTAGTACGGGTTCAGCACGGCGTCCTCGCGCGCCACCACGTGGTCGGCGGCCAGCGCGAACGGCACTCCGCCTGCCGCGGCATCGCCGGCGAGCGCCGAGATCGTCAGGTGCGAGTCGGTCTCGACGATCTCGCGGACGAGGTCGTCGATCGCGTGCAGGTTCAACCACGACTCGCCGGCAGGATCGTCGGCCGCCTCGATCACGTTGAGGTGGATGCCGTTCGAGAAGAAGTCGCGGCCGCCCATCAGCACGATCACGCCGGTCTGCCGGCGGGCCGTGGCGTGGCGGTAGGCGTCGAGCAGCCGCCGGCACTGGTCCGTGCTCATCGCGCCGTTGTAGAAGTCGAAGTACAGATACCCGACGCCGTCGCGCTCCTCGTAGGCGATCTCGCGGAACGTGTCGTCCAGCCGGCTTGGCGCCGGCACCTCCGGCAGATCGAGCTCGACGCCGGCCGCGGCGAGCGCCAGGGTGGCCGGGAGCTTGTAGGAGCCCGGCGCCTTCAGGTGTGTGATCCAGACCGCCCCGTCGACCGTCGCGCGGCAGATCGCCCCGTGCCGCTGGGCGACCAGCTCGCCCGGACGGCCGCGCAGCGCGCCTTCCCGATGGGCGCCGAAGAGGTGGAACGGGATCCCCTCGACGGCGTCGAGCACGCCCGGATGGCCTTCGGCCGCCTGGATCCGGCGCAGCACGGTGGCCGTGCTGTCGCGCGTCCAGGCGATCGCCCGCTCGGGCTGCGTGAGCAGCGGCCGCAGCCGGCCGGTGACGCGCGGGTCGCCGTAGTCCAGCGACTCCGGCGCTCGGGTTCCCTCGGCGTAGTTGGACACCGCCGCCACGACGGCATCGACCGCCGCACGGCGGACCTCGTGGCGATAGAGGCTGGTCTTCGCCGCCGCACGGGTGGGGAATGTCCGCGTGGCCCAGATGTCGCCTGCGTCGACCGCGGCGGTCGCCTCGAGCACCGTGACGCCCCACTCGTCGGCGCCGAGCTCGATCGCCCAGTCCAGCGACGAGGGCCCGCGGTCGCCCTTCGGGCCCGGGTGCACGATCAGGCAGCGGTGCCGCTCGAAGATCGACTCGGGGATGATCGTCTTGAGCATCGGGCAGACGATCAGCTCCGGCCGGTGACGCTCCACCGCCGCCTCCATCGCGCCCGACGAGGCGACGACGGCGACGCTGACCTCGTGGCCGAGCTCTGTGAGGGCGATCTGGATGCGCTGGCTGAGGCTGTTGTGCGCCGAGACCAGGAACAGCAGGCGCAGCCGTCGTTGCGCGGCGGGTGCGGGCGCGAGCCGCGGGCGCTGCGGTCGGGCGGCGGGCTGGGCGGCGCGGGGAGTCATGTGTAGTCAGGACGCCACGCTCGGACGGAATGTTCCATCGCGCCGGGGAAGGGGAAGCGCCGGTGCGGTCGAAGCATCCGTTGATGGCCGCCGTGCGGAGGAGCGTCGTCGCTCTGCTGCTGGTTGCGCTGCTGCCGGCGCCGGACGCGCTCGGCGCCGGCGGCGACGTCGCGGCGCTCCAGGTCGCGCTGCGGGCGCGCGGGCTGTACGCGGGCGACGTCGATGGGGTCGCCGGGCCGCAGACGAACGCCGCGGTGCGCCGGCTGCAGGCCCGCCGCGGCCTGGTCGTCGACGGCATCGCGGGTCCTGTGACGCGACGGGCGCTCGGGCGCCGCGGTCGGCCGAACCTCGGCAGCCGGCCGCTCATCGTCGGCGCCCGCGGCTGGGATGTCGCCGGCCTGCAGTACCTGCTCGGCCGCGCCGGGTTCCCTTCGGGAGCCATGGATGGGGTCCTCGGTCCGCGCACCGGCGCCGCGCTGCGGCGGTTTCAGTCGTGGTCGGGGCTCGCGGTCGACGGCGTCGCGGGTCGCGTCACGCTGGCCCGCCTGCGCCGCCTGCCGCCGGTGAGCCCGCTCGTCTTCGCGCCGCCTGTGCCCGGCCCGGTCGGCGACCGGTTCGGGCCGCGCGGCGATCGCTGGCACACGGGGATCGACTTCCCGGTGCAGGCCGGCACCCGCGTCGACGCCGCCGGACGCGGCTGCGTGACGTTCGCCGGCTGGAGCCCTGGCGGCTACGGCAACCTGGTGATCGTCGCCCACCGGCTCGGCATGACGTCGTATTACGCGCACCTCGCGAAGGTCGCGGTACGGCCTGGGAACTGCGTCGTCGCCGGTACTCCGATCGGCCGCGCGGGCAGCACCGGGCTCTCCAGCGGCCCGCATCTCCACTTCGAGCTGCGCCTGCGCGGGGCCGCGGTGCCACCGCGGTTCTGAGCGCAGGGTCGCCATGTGGGCCAGAGCGATCCGGGCCGCGGGCTGATACAGCGACAACGCGCCAATCCGTGATCCGCGTGTGCGGATCCGCACGAACACGTGGCAGTCATGGTCTGGTCCGCTGCCCGACCGCTGTTGGCCGCCGGCCTCATCGCCGCCGCCGTCTGGCTCGGCACGCCGCCGGCCCTGGCCGACGGCCACGACCGGTCGCGCCGCTCCGCGACCACGTGGCTGATTCCCCACGCGGCTCACGTGCCGTTGCCTCACTACGGGGCCACGCGCCGCGACCTGGCCGAGCTGGCCGGCCTCGACCGGCGTAGCCCGGAAGCCGTGGCGAGCGTCCGGCGCTGGGAGGGCCGGCGCGGGGTCACGTCGTGGATCGACGTGCTGCTCGGCGCCATAAGCGCCGACCGCGTGAACCCGCCGCGTGCCGCGCGCGCGCTCGCGATCACCAGCGTCGCGATGAACGACGCCCTCGCCGTCGCGGCCGGCCGACGGCACGGGCCGTCCGCGCGCTTTGCGCCCTGCCGGCGCCGGCCGCGCTTGAGCCTCGGCCGCTGCGTCTCGGACGGCCGGCTGCCGACGACCGCGGTCGCGGCCGGCGCTGCCGCGACGGCGCTGCGCGAGCTGCTGCCGGCGCGTGCTGCCGAGCTCGAACGCCTCGAGCGGGAGGCCGTCACCTCGCGGCTGCTAGCGGGTGCTGCCTATCCGTCCGAGGTTCGCGCCGGGCTCGCCCTCGGCCGGGCGATCGGCGAGCTCGCGGTGACGCGCGCGCGAAACGATCGCTCCGACACCCAGGGCACCGTCGTCCCGCCTCCGGGCGACGCGAGCTGGATCCCGACGCCGCCCGCCTTCGCGCCGCCGCTCGAGCCGTTTGCGGGCACGTGGCGACCGTGGAACCTGCGCAGCGGTGACGAGCTGCGTCCGCCCGCACCACCGTCGTACCTCGGCGACGTGCACCGCGCCGCGATCCAGGACGTCTACGACGTCGCCAACACGCTCACCGACCGCCGGCGCGAGATCGCCCTGTTCTGGAACGACGGACCCGGGACCGAGACGCCGCCCGGGCACTGGAATCGGATAGCGCTCGACCTCGTCGACGCCGGCCGCCTGGACGCGCGGCAGGCGGCGCTCGTGCTGGCCGTGCTCAACACGACCCAGGCCGACGCGTTCATCGCGTGCTGGAACGCCAAGTTCACGCACTGGACCAAACGGCCGGTCACGCTGATCCGGGCGATGATCGACCCCGGGTTCCTGTCGCTGATCCCGACGCCGCCGTTCCCGTCCTATCCCTCCGGGCACTCGACCACCTCGGGGGCGGCCGCGACGGCGCTCGGGGCGCTCTTCCCCCGCCGCGCGGGCGAGCTCGCCGCAATGGCCGACGAGGCGGCGATCTCGCGGCTCTACGGCGGCATCCACTACCGCTTCGACAACGATGCCGGGCTGTCCCTCGGACAGCGGATCGCCAGGCTCACGCTGCGACGGCTCGGCAGCAGATAGCGCAGAGCCTGGCCGGCGCACGCTCTCAGCTAGCGTCCAGTCGACCATGCGCCCAAAACACGAGCCCACGATCGAGACCGTCGCCGTCCACGGCGACGAACGACGCTCGCGTCCCGAGGGGTCGCTCGTCTTCCCCATCTACCAGGGCACCGTCTTCGCGGTCGAGCCTGGCACCGACTATCACGACATCCGCTACCACCGGCTGAGCACGACGCCGTCGCAGCTCGATCTGCACGCGCGGCTGGCCGCGTTGGAGGGCGGTGAGGCCGCGGTCGCGACCGCGTCCGGCATGGCGGCGATCACCACCTCGCTGCTGAGCCTGCTGCGCGCCGGCGACCACCTGCTCGCGAGCGACTGCCTATACGGTGGCACGCACGACTTCCTCACCCACCACGCCGAAGACCTCGGGTGGAGCTGCAGCTTCGTCGACACCCAGGACCCGGAGACGTGGGCCGCAGCGGTCACGCCGAGCACGCGCGTGTTCCTGCTCGAGACGATCTCGAACCCGCTGGTGCGCGTCCCGCGGCTGGCGGAGGTGGTGGCGTTCGCGCGCACGCACGGCCTGGTGACCGTGATCGACAACACGTTCGCGACGCCGGTCAACTTCCGCCCGCTCGCCGCGGGATTCGACCTCGTCTGCCACAGCGCCACGAAGTACCTCAACGGGCACTCCGACCTCGTCGCCGGCTGCGTCGTCGGCAACGCCGACCTGGTCGGCCGCGTGCGCAATGCGCTCAACCACTACGGCGGCTCGCTCGACCCGCACGCCGGCTACATGCTGGCGCGCGGGCTGCGAACGCTCGCGCTGCGCGTGGCGGCGCAGAACGCCAACGCCGCGGCGCTCGCGCGCTTCCTGGACGAGCATCCACAGGTCCGCCAGGTAAACCACCCGTCGCTCCCCGGGCATCCCGACCACGCCCACGCCGCCGAGTCGCTGTCGGGGTTCGGCGGCATGTTGAGCCTGCGCCTGAACGGCGGCGCCGCGGCCACGCAGCGGCTGCTCGACGCGCTGACGATCCCGACGGTCGCGCCGAGCCTCGGCGGCGTCGAGTCGCTCGTGACGGTGCCCGCGCAGACGTCGCACGCCGGGATGAGCCCGGAGGAGCGCGAGCGCGTGGGGGTGACCGACGACCTCGTGCGCGTCAGCTGCGGGATCGAGGGCACCGCGGACCTCGTCGCGGACTTCGCGCAGGCGCTCGAGGTCGCGAGCGTGCCCGCGGCGGCCTGAGCGCAACACAGCAGTTTTCGAGAAGACACCGGCGCTCGCCACGCCTAGCGTTCCTCGGAAATCGAAGCGACCAGTCAGGAGCGCGACGTGACGAGCGACACGGTGAAGGTGCCGGGAGCGACGCTGTACTACGAGATCCGCGGATCGGGGCCGGTCCTGCTGATGATCCCCGGTGGGCCGATGGACGCGGGCGGGTTCGCCGGGCTCGCCGAACGGCTCGCCGATCGCTACACGGTCGTGACCTACGACTGCCGCGGCAACTCGCGCAGCCCGCTGGACGGGTCGGCGGAGGACCTCACCGTCGAGGTCTTCGCCGACGATGCACACCGCCTGCTCGAGCTCATGGGCCCCGAACCGGCGTATGTGCTCGGGTCCAGCGGCGGCGCGCTGTATGGCCTGGACCTCGCGGCCCGCTACCCGGGCCGGGTGCACACGCTGGTCGCGCACGAGCCGCCGGTGATCGCGCTGCTGCCGGATGCCGATCGCTGGCTCGCGTTCAACGCGAGCATCGGCGAGACATACCGGAACGAGGGCGTGTTCGCCGCGATGCAGAAGTTCGGCGAAGGGACCGGCCTCGGCGGCAGGGAGCCCCAGCCCGACACGACCCCGGAGGCGGTCGAGGCGACGGCGCGGATGATGGGCAACCTCGACCTCTTCGCGGGGCGGCTCATCCCGGGTCTCGGCTACTACACCCCGGACATCGCGGCGCTGCGCGCGGGCTCGACGCGGGTGGTCGTGGGTGTGGGGGAGACGTCTACGTCCGAGCAGCTTCCCTACCGAACGGCGCATGCGGTCGCCGACAAGCTGGGCGTCGCGCCCGTACTGTTCCCGGGCGACCACGGCGGCTTCGGGAGCGACCCCGACGCCTTCGCCGCACGGCTGCACGAGATCTTGTCGGCGGCGCCCGCGCGGCAGCCGGCCTGAGACGGCTACGACGCGCGCAGCGCCACCGCGGTCTGCTCGGACGCGACACGGAGCAGCTGGCTCTCGAACGTGCACGAGATGAACGAGAAGCCGAGCGAGCGCACGTCCGCGGCCAGCTCGGGGCCGGGCAGGTGGATCGCGGCGGCCTTGCCCTGACCGACGGCGGCTCCCGCGATGCGCTCCGTGACCGCCCGCAGCTCGCGACCCCGCAGGTCCGGCTCCAGTCCCAGATCGTTCGAGAGATCGGCTGGTCCCATGAACAGCGCGTCCACATCGTCGAGCGCGGCGATCCCGTCGACCTCGTCGAGGGCGGTCGCACGCTCGATCTGGATCAGGCACGCGACGCGGCCGTCGGCGTCCTCGCGCCACGGCCCTCCGCCGGTGCCCCAGCCGTTGCTCCGCGCGAACGGCGATACGCCGCGGGCGCCGGCGTACCGGACTGATTGCGCGAGCCCGCGCGCCTCGTCGGCCGAGGCGACGCGCGGGAAGATCACGCCGGCGGCGCCGGCATCGAGCATCCGGCCGGCCTGCGTGCCGCCGTCGGGCGTGCGCACCAGCACCGGACCGTCGGCCGCCGCGATCTGCCGGCGGGCCGCCGCCTCGTCCCCGGCGCCGTGCTCGAGGTCGACGATCACGGCGTCGAAGCCGGCGGCGGCGGTCAGCTCGGCGGTCGCCGGCGACCCGAGGTCCAGCCAGGCCGCGATCAGCTGCTCGCGCGCGCGCAGCCGGCTACGCATCACGCGGGGACCTCGCGTCCGTCCTGTGACCAGCGCAGGTGGAACGAGCCATCGCGGTCGATGCGCCGGTACGTGTGCGCGCCGAAGTAGTCGCGCTGGGCCTGGATCAGCGACGCCGGGCCGCGGGCGCGGCGGTAGCCGTCGTAGTAGGCGAGGCAGGAGGAGAAGGCGGGCACCGGGATGCCCAGCTCGACAGCTCGCGCGATCACCCGCCGCCACGCGTCCTGGGCGTCGGCCATCGCATCGGTGAAGTACGGGACCGTGAGCAGGTTCACGACCTCGTCCTGTCCGGCGTAGGCCTCGCGGATGCGGTTGAGGAAGCGGGCGCGGATGATGCAGCCGCCGCGCCAGATCGTGGCCATCGCGCCGAGGTCGAGATCCCAGTCGTGCTGGCGCGACGCGGCCGCCATCTGCTCGAAGCCCTGGGCGTAGGCGACGATCTTGCTCGCATACAGCGCGGTGCGCACATCGTCGACGATCGCCGCGTCGGTCCCGCCGCCCGCGCCCGGCCGCGGCCCGGCCAGCCGCTCCGCCGCCGCCACACGCTGGTCGCGCAGTGCCGAGAGCGAGCGGGCGAAGACCGCCTCGGTGATCGCCGTGAGCGGTACGCCGAGCTCGAGCGCGTCCTGGCTGGTCCAGCGGCCGGTGCCCTTCTGCTCGGCCTGGTCGAGGATCACGTCGACCAGCGGCTCGCCGGTCGCCTCGTCGCTGCGCGCGAGCACGGTCGCCGTGATCTCGATCAGGAACGATTCGAGATCGGTGCGGTTCCAATCGTCGAACGTCGAGGCGATCGCCGGGACGGAGAGGCCGGCGCCGTGGCGCAGCAGATCGTAGGACTCGGCGATCAGCTGCATGTCGGCGTACTCGATGCCGTTGTGGACCATCTTCACGTAGTGGCCCGCGCCGTCCGGGCCGACGTAGACGCAGCACGGGATGCCGTCGACGTCGACCGCGATCGCGGTGAGGATCTCCTCGACCTCCGCCCACGCCTCGCGGTCGCCGCCGGGCATGATGCTCGGCCCGTTGAGCGCGCCCTCCTCGCCGCCGGACACGCCGGTGCCGAGGAAGCGCAGGCCGCGCTCGGCGCACGCCTGCGCGCGGCGCTTGGTGTCGAGGAAGTGCGAGTTGCCGGCGTCGATCACGATGTCCCCCGCATCGAGATGCGGCGCGAGCTCGTCGATCACCGCGTCGACCGGCGCTCCGGCCTTGACCATGACGATGATCGTGCGCGGCCGCGCGAGCGCGGCGACGAACTCCTCGGTCGTCTCGGTGCCCGTGATCGCGCCCTCGCCGCCGAACTCGGCCACGAAGTCCCGGGTCTTCTGCGCGGTGCGGTTGTGCACGGCGATCGAGTAGCCGTTACGCGCGATGTTGCGGGCGAGGTTGGCCCCCATCACCGCGAGGCCGGTCAGTCCGATTCGGTTCTGGTCGCTCACTGCGTCTCCGTTGCCTACGTGTTGGTGGAGACATGCTCCCGCAGCGAACCGTTCCGTGTCGCTCGCCCTGCTGGCCGTCGATCAGGCGAACGTTCTCAGCGCCTGCTCGTGCGTCGCGCCGGCCTTCAGCGTCTTCGCGACCTTCATCCAGTGCAGCGGGCTGCACCAGCGGCGAGGAGCGCCGTGCCGGTCGCGCACAGTCGTCTCGTCCTGAGCGACGGCGAGCAGCTGCGCGTCGACCACGGTGAAGCCCAGCTCGAGGAACCGCTCCACCCGCCACTCGTGCGACGCACTCGCGCTCGAGCGCTCGATCTCGACCGAGCGGCCCATCTGGGCATCCATATGGGGAGTGTTGGTCCGGGGGTACATCAAGAGGAAAGCTTCGCCGTTTGCGCGCCCGCGCGCATCGAAGCCAGCATTAGTTTGGGGTTCCGGCTGGCCGGAACCGTGATGTCGGGCTAGGGGGCGGGCTCGGGCCAGAAGCGGATGCTGTGTGTGATGCTAATGCTCCATTGGCGATCCGAATCGTGCTTGCCGAGGACGACTACTTCGTTCGCGAAGGTGTCCGCCGGCTCCTCGACACGCAGCCCGACATCGAGGTCGTGGGGAGCTGCGACGATCTCGATTCGCTGCTGAAAGCGGTCGAAACCGAGCGGCCCGACGTGGTCCTGACCGACATTCGCATGCCCCCGGGCGGAACCGACGAAGGCATCCAGGCCGCCGCACGGCTGCGTGAGACCCACCCGAGTACCGCGGTAGTCGTCCTGAGCCAGTTCGCGGATCCCGAGTACGCGCTCGCGCTCTTGGAGCAGGGATCGGAGCGACGGGGCTACCTGCTCAAGGAGAGGGTCCGCGATCTCGAGCAGCTCGTAGGAGCGATCCGCGAGGTCGCGATGGGCGGCTCCGCGATCGACGCGAAGGTGGTCGAGACACTCATCAGCCGGTCCCGCCGGGAGGATTCGCCCCTCGACGTGCTAACGCCCCGCGAGCACGAGCTCCTGGCCGAGATGGCGAAAGGGAAGAACAATGCGGCGATCGCCGCGTCGCTCGTCATCACGGAGCGATCCGTCGAGAAGTACATCCACTCGATCTTCCAGAAGCTCGATCTGGCCTGGCAGCCGGACACGCACAAGCGGGTCACGGCCGTGCTCCTCTTCCTGTCCGAGCAGGGGCGCTGATCAATCAAGCCGGAAGCGGGATCGTGCCGATGATCCGGGCTCCGCGGCCGGGCGACGATTCGACCCGCAACGTCCCGCCGATCGCCCCCAGCCGGTCGGTCATGTTCGCCAGCCCGGCGCCGCGTGGCTCGCGAGCCGGGTCGAAGCCGGCTCCGTCGTCCGAGACCGCGAAGAGGAGTCCGCCTTCCTTCTCCTGGACAGTGACGATGGCCGCCGCGTCCGGCCCCGCGTACTTGCCGGCGTTCTGCAGCGCTTCGAGGCAGCAGAAGTAGACGGTCGCCTCGACTTGAGCCGGGTAACGGCCGATCGCGGCCGCCTCGACCCGGGTGCGGATGGAAGCACGGGCCGCTACCGCTGAGAGCGCGTCGGCGAGACCGCGGTCCGCGAGCAGCGGCGGATAGATGCCGTGAGCGAACTCGCGGAGTTGCTCCAGAGCCGATTGCACGTCGTCGCCGAGCTGTTCGAGAAGGGCCGTCGCCTGAGCGGGATCCGCGCCGGCGAGCTCACGCACGAGGCGCAGGTTGACGGCGAGCGCGACCAAGCGCTGCTGGGCGCCGTCGTGCAGGTCGCGCTCGATTCGCCGCCGTTCAGCGTCGGCCGCCGAGACCACTCGGGCGCGGGAGGCCCGGAGCTCCTCGGTCTGCCGCTTGACCTGGTCGAGCGACGCTTGCAGCTGTGAGTCGAGCCGGACGTTGCGGAGCGCGAAGCCGACCTGCCGGGCGAGTTCGGCAAGGAGTTGCTCGTCGCGGTCGCCGAAAGACGCTCCCCCCGGCGGGCGCTCGGCGACGATCAGACCCAGGAGCTCGCCCGCATTCGCGATCGGAACCACCCTGAGCGGCCCGCCGCCACGACCCTCCAGCACTGCCGGCAGCCACACGGCGAGCCAGCCCGGGGCGGAAACCCCTGCCCGGCCGATCACCGCCTCCTCCGCGGTCGTGAGCCGGAGGGTGGCCCCGCCGCGGTCGGGATCGGACGTCACCCGCTCGAGCAGTCCGCCCGAGCCGGTCCAGACCTCGGCGGCCTCGAGCGTCAGGTCCCGGCGCAGGGACTCAGCGAGCTCCCACAGGAGGTCGTCGAGGGGGAGTGCGCGACTCAACCGCGCACCGAGCGCGCGGAGCGGTTCGTCAGGCGCCTCGGGCTCGGCCCACACGAGACCGCTCGCGAAGCCCTCGAGCCGAGCGCGAACCGGCTGATAGACGAGCGCCGCGATCGTCGCGGCGATGATGGACAGGGCGAGCACGGCGCGCTCGTCGTCGGTCGGGAAGCGGCCGAGGGCGAGTAGCGCGAGCAGCTGCAGGGCAGCTATCACGGCAGCGAGCCCGGCCAGCAGGATGGCATGAGTCAGCAGGCGATCGAGCCAGCGAGGACGGCGGCGGCGGGTCACGTTCACCTCGGCAGCAGCCATGTCATTCGGCCCTCAGGACCAGCGGAGCGCTCGTGCGCGCCGCGATGCGGCCTGGCAGGAGCGCGACCAGGTTGGCGAGCAGGAGCGTCGCCGGGATGATGAGGAGGCCGGGCCACAGCGGCGCCACCGCGTCGGGCACGACCCCAAGCTCGCCGGCGAACAGATTCCAGGCGAAGCGGCCGATCCCGATCCCCAGCGGCAGCCCGGCGAGCAGGCCGATCGCTGCGATCGTCGTCGCCTGCCACGCGACCGCCGCGCGCACGTCGTGACGCTCGAAGCCCAGCGTCTTGAGGATCGCGAGGTCGCGCCGCCGGCGTCGAACGGAGGTGACGAGCGCATGCGCGAGCGCGGCCGCCGCCGCAGCCGCAACGAGCGCCGCCACCAAGTAGGGGAAGCCGCTGACACGCCCCCAGTTGCCGACCTCCGCGGGACGCTGAGGCACCGCGGCAGCTGCATCTCGCTCGAGCCGCGCGAGCGTCGTTACGCGGTTCGCGCCGGCCGCCAGGCCAACGAGGAAGATGTTGCGGGGCGCCTGCGGGTCGAGCCGTCTGAGTCCCTCGAAGGTCATCGCGACGCCCTGGCCCAGGGCCGTCGTCGCGACCCCGGCGGCTGCAACCTCGGGTAGCACGCCGCGGCCGACGACGTGGAACGGGGACGCCCGATCGCCGATGCGCCCCTCGACTTCGTCTCCGATCTCCGCCCCGAGCAGGCGCGCCGTCTTCGCGCCGAGGAGGATTTCGCTCGAAGCGGTCGGCGCCCGGCCTTCGAGCACCGTGGGCGAGAGTGATCCGCGGATGGCGCTGATGGCAAGTACCCCGGTCGGCCGTCCTTCGAGACGGGCCTCCCGGACCGTGCCGCCCGCGAGCTGCGCGATCGACCGGTCCGCTCGCAGACGGGCGACGAACCGCTCGGAGTACCTGGGCTCGCTGCCGTTCCCGATCACGGCGTCCCAGTTGTGCCCGTAGAGCCTCGGCGTGCCGAGCAGACGATCCGCGCTCGCCGTGATCGTGAGTGCGGCGGCAACCGCGGCGACGCCGACCACGACGGCGACAAGAGTCGAGCCCACGGGCACCGCAGTCCGGCCGCGACCACGGTCCAGCGCCATCCGCACACCCGCCGCCCCGCTCGGAGGAAGGCCGGCTCGCCGGAGGAATTCGACCACCGGCGACGACCGTGGTGGAACGGGTTCCACGCGCGCGTGCGCTGCCCGCCAGGCCGGAACGACCGCCGCGAGCAGCACGAGCGCCGCCGTCGCTGCGCTGCCCGCCCCGATCACCAACGGATCCAGGTGTATGCCGGGATCGGGCTCCGCCGTCCGGGCGGCGCCGATCGGAGCGAACGGTGAGAGAACCACGGCGACGGCGGCCGCCAGCGCCCCCGCCACGAGCGCGACCGGGCCGACACGCGCGACGCCAAACGCGAAGAGCTGGCGACGCGTCATCCCGAGCGATCGGAGGAGCGGGTGCTCGCTCGACTCGAGCGCTGTCTGGCGGGCGAGCGCCTGCCCGACGAGAAGCAGTGCCGCAAGGCCGCCGAGCACCGCCAGGACCCAGAGCGCCTGCGCCTGGACGTGGACCGAGCTCACGAGCTTTGCCTGGATGGTCGCCTTCGGGTAGAGCTCGACCGGGCTACCGCCGCGCAATCCGCTCGACGCCGGCCCGGAAGGCGGGCAGATCCGCGTCTCCGTGCTTGAGCCGGACCCCCAGGAGCTCGAGCCACACGCCCACCTTCCGGCCATAGGTCTCGTAGAAAGCGGGCGACATCGTGATGTACATGAGCCCGTCCTCGGACTGCGCGTCGACGCGGACCCCGACGACTCGCAGGGTCACGAGCGGCCCGGTGCCGGCGGTCTCGGGGTCGGCCTGCACGTTGCGCTCGCCCGTCGCGGCAGATCTCGCCAGCTCGCGCGGCGTCGAGAACCGCGCCCGCAGCGTGCTCCCGACGTGCAGGTCGTAGTACTCCGCGGCCCGATGACCGACGAAGATCTCGTCGGCTGCAGCTGGATCCGGCACCCTGCCGGCGAGGACTTTGGGGTGGTTCTGGGCCGGGTCGGAGCCGTCCGTCGAGACCCCCAGCTCGACTTCGTCGTTCGTCACCGGGCGCCCGGATTCGGTACGCCCCCAGAATGCGAGATCGACGGAGCGAGCGACCTGCGCGACCTGCGGCAGCCGTGCGACGCGGTCGAAATCGAGATCCAGTCCGAAGTAGTCCCCCCGGCCTACCCAGACGTCCATCGACTCGGTGGCGACGCGGTGGCGCACGATCGCGCTGTCCGTACGCCGGGCCGCGGCGGCGACGGCGAGGACCAAGCCTCCGGCGCTGCCGGCGAGGACGGCAAGCGCGAGCCACGTGCGCCAGCGCGAGCGCATCTCCGCGCGCAGGCAGAACCAGACGGCCGCCACGTCACTTCTCCGCCGCGGGGACGAGCGGCTCGGCCACGCCGGCGCGGACGCGCCCGTCCCGCATGGAGACGACCCGGTCCGCCGCCTCGGCGACGCCCTGATCGTGGGTGACGAGGAGGATCGCCTGGCCGGCGCCGCGGAGCCGCCGGAAGAGCTCGAGCACCTCCATCGCGCCCGCCGAGTCGAGTGCCCCGGTCGGTTCGTCAGCGAGCAGGAGCGTCGGCCGATTCACGAGTGCCCGCGCAATCGCGAGCCGTTGACGCTGGCCGCCCGACAGGACGAGGGACGCGTCGTCCGCCCGCTCGGCGAGCCCCAGCAGTTCGAGCACGCCTCGCGCCCTCGCCTCGGCCTGCCGGCGCGTCGCGCCCGCGATGACGGCCGAGAGGGCGACGTTCTCCAGTGCGCTCATTCCCTCGAGCAGGTTGAAGAACTGGAACACAAATCCGATGTGCTCGCGCCGGATCCGCGCGCGCTCGTCCTCGTCCTTGCCTGCCAGCGACAGCCCCGCCAGCACGATCTCGCCTCTGGTGGGCGTGTCGACCCCTGCGACGAGGTTCAGCAGCGTGGACTTCCCACAGCCCGAGGGACCCATCACGGCGACGAAGTCACCCCTCGCCAACTCGAGATCAACGCCGCGGAGTGCCCGCACTGGCCCGCCCTCGGTTTCGAAGCTCTTGCGAGCATCGCGGACGAGCAGGATCTGGTCGTCCATTGGAAGAGTTGACTCCCTTGCGTACCCGGTGTCAACCAGGGCAGCCGGTCGGTTGATTTGCCTTGCTAGCCACCCCCAAAGCCCCTCGTTTCCACGATTGGCGAGGTCGGCGGCTGGGGCTAGCTTCGCCCTATCGACGCAAGGAGCAACTCATGAGCCACAAGATGCAGATCGGGCGCACGTGGGCAATCCTTCTCCCGCTCGCGCTCGTGCTGGTTCTGGCCGCCCCGGCCGGAGCAAAGGGGCCGGTCTTCAACCAACCGCTGTGCCCCCCGACCATCGGGGAGCAGACCCCGGCGCCGCGCGGGCCCGCCCTCCGGCCACCGTGCGAGCGCCTCAGCTCGGCCGGCGACCCCCACACTCTGGACGGAGCCAACGCCGGCCTCGTCGCCGCAGGTATCGCCGCGCTGGTGCTGGCGCTAGCGGTCGGGATGCTCGTCGTTACGCACCGCGCCGACGCGCCCGCAAGGCCGGAAGCGGGGATGTGAGCAGTGTCTCCGCTCGGCGCGGCGCCGCCGCGCTGAAGCCGACACGGCACTGCCGGTCATCACAGTCCAGGCCCGTCCACCACGGCGAAGCCTCTCGACTTCTAGCGGCGTTCTGCCCGATGATGCTGATGATGCCCAGCCCGACGCGCCCTGGTGGACTTCGAGTGCTCGGCGCCGGCTTGGGTCGCACCGGCACCTTCTCGCTGAAGACGGCGCTCGACTACTTGGGTCTTGGTCCGACGTACCACATGAGCGAGGTGCTGGCGGCACCGTGGCGAGCGCGTGCATGGGAGGACGCCGCACGAGGCTTGCAGGTCGATTGGGAATCGGTCTTTGATGGGTACTCTGCGGCAGTCGACTGGCCCGCGTGCGCGTTCTGGCCGGAGCTGGTTGCGGCCTTCCCGGGGATGAAGGTCATCCTCAGCGTCCGCGACCCGGACGAGTGGTACGCCAGCTTCGCGGAGACCGTCCTGGTCCGGCTCACGGCTCCGCCAGACGACGCCGCGGCACCCCCGGAGGCCGCGGCCATGCGCGCCATGGTGCAGCGCGTCATCGTGGAGCGCAGCTTCGCCGGAGCCCTGGCAGGCAGAGCGCATGTCGTCGCGGCGTTCGAGCGACACAACGCCGCGGTCCAGGCCGCGATTCCGCCCGATCGCCTCCTCGTCCATCGTGGCGGCGATGGGTGGAACCCGCTGTGTGAGTTTCTGGGCGTGCAGGTCCCCCGAGATCCCTACCCTCGACTCAATGACCGGGCCGCGTTCTGGGACTCGTTCGGTCGCGGGGTTCTGCCGAAGGCCTAGCCGCGTCTGCGGGCGGCGCCGAGCACGGCCGTGTATCCGGCGGTCCGCACGAACGCGTCGAGGAAGGCCTGGGGCCTCAATCGAGACACCATCGGATTCGAACGCAAGTGGCCGTGCGCGGCCCGGATGAGCGCAGCGTCGGAGAGCTTGTCGGCGGCTTCGTCCAGTGACTCGAAGTACAGCGGGTAGTCCGCACCTAGATACTCGACCACAGCGGGAAGCGGGTTGACCATCACAGGTGTGCCACGCACCATGCATTCAACGATTGTCGTCACCCCGGACGCGTCTATGAGGTCGAGGAAGACGACGGACCTCGATAAGAGGTCGTCGTAGGCGGTTCCGGATAGTCGCGGGAGGGTTGCGACGGGATCATCGGTAACCACCGGCGACGCTCGGGACTGCTCCTCCTCTCGCTCGTACGCGTGCATACGCAGAGCTCCGGGCGCCGTCTGATCCTTCATGAGGAGCGGCCGGACCTTACGGTGACCGTCGGCTCGGAGCATCGCGAAGGACGAGAATCGCCGCAGCCAGAACCCGATGGTCACGACCGTCTTGGCGCGATCACCCTCATACCTATCCAACGAGAAGACCTGCTCGGGCTTCAGGGTGGGATAGCGCAGGACTTCGGTAGGAACCGTCCATTCCTGACTGACCCACGCGGCTAGGTAATCGCTCAGTGCGAATAACCCCAAGCATTTCGGAAGGCTCGCCTGCCACTCCGGTATCTCGGCGAGCCTCTGGATGCGACTCTCCCTCACCGAACTCCAGTCGGGCACGCCGGGAGGGTTATGCATGATCCCTATCCATGGCTCCCTATACGGGATCCGCCCCGCGCGACGGCTGCGGTCGCCATGCCACAGGAACGTGTTCTCGACGAACCCGTCGAACAAGATGCCATCCGGGTCCGCGAGAACAGAGAGCGCCCGTATCGCAACCTTCCAGCCGTAGCGATGCGTGTCGATGGTGCGGGTGCCAATCATCTTGAGCGCCGCGGGGGCCGGCTGCTCCAGCATCATCTGGCGATCGAACTTCGGCGCGGCGTCACGGACGCGGGGAGCGCCGGCCCGAGCGCGGGAGTGGCGCAAGCTGTCAGCCGACGCGTAGTGCAGAAGGCGTCGGTAGCGGAGGTCTCCGAGATCCCGTAGGCCCGAGAAATGCAGCACCATCGCGCAATCTGCATCGTCCTCCTCCTGATCCGCGTACCACAGCCAGTGCTGATCCGGATGGGTCAGCGGATGGAGTGGGCTCTCCTGGCGGTGGAGGTTAAGGGTGAACCACGTCTGCTCGACCGTCGCCCCGTTCCGCGAGCACAGCGGAAACGGCCGCTCGAACGCAGTGAGCGCGTCGCTCTCGGTACACGGCATTACGTAGAGGCCACTGTTCTTCGGGCTCGGGAGGCTCTCGTAGTTGGCCTCGTGACCTTGGGACATGAGCAGGGACGTTGCTTCGCGCCGGTAGTCGACGAGCATCCACTCGTCTTTGAACGGTGTCTCGTCGAGGATGCCGACGAAGCCCGGCGGGACGATCTCGAAGAGGTTCGCGCAGTTCTCACGGATCAGCGCATCGACGTCCACGAAGAGGACTACCTCATAGCCGTACTGGGTGATCACCTGGCGAACGCGGAACTTGTTGATCAATGGATACGGCTGTCCCGCGAAGCCCTCGATAACGACGAGATCGGCGCCCACGCGGCGTGCGTAGCGCTCCATCGCGGGACCGGTCACGGAGAACCATCGATACGCTGCTTCCCCCGCGACCCACGTCACAAGGGCCCTCTCGGACGTACGCTTATGACTCGTCGGCAATGGCGGGAACGGGAGCGCGACGGAGGTGCGAGTCGTGAACGCGAGGCTCGGAAGCGGCTGCCCGTCCGGAATGTCAGGAAGCGACACGGCCAGCCCTCCGGTCGAACCGGATCGCGTGCCCCAGCGATAGCATCGTGACACAGAACGCGGCGATGTCGCATGACGCTAGTGCGCCCATGTGCCCCCCGTCACGTCACACCTCCGGTCGTCGGTTTTGACGAGAGCGTCGCCTTTGACCTGAAACACGCGGTAGGCGATCTCGGTGGGTATGTATCCCGTGTCCGAGTACCGCACGAACGCCTGGAGGTACAGTTGCTCCCCCTTGGCGAGGCGGTCGCCGAGCATGTTCTCGAACACTTTCATCGCGCTGAGATTCACGTTCTCGGGGAACGGGACCAGGTTCGAGGCGTCACCGGTGCCATGGAACCGAGCGGCGATGAGATGGGCCCCGTTTGTACCGGGGTATGGGGACGCGACGAACGTCTGCATCGCGCGTGCGCGGACCGCCGGGCTCAGCCACAGCCAGCCCTCTGCCTTCACGGGTCGAAACTGCTGATCGACGGTGTGGATGTTGGAACCTGAGGTAACCGCGGCAGGGTCAGGCTCGGTGAACGCGAGGAAGTGTTCGGGTCGCTCAACGTAGACACGCTCAAACGTCCGCGGTTCCGGACGCGGCGGCCGAGACACCGCGACTGCCTCGGCGGCGCTTCGCGACGGCTCGGGCCGCGGCGGTTCCTGAACGGGCGGGCTCGCGACTCGGTTCGGGAAGGTCTGGGAGTCGATGATCTCGCCGCCGGGCCCCACGACCTTGCGCGAGATGGCGTCTGGGACCGGGGTGCCATCCCTCAGCCGCGGCGGAAACTCATCGTAGATCGGGACCACCTCGACCGTCACGGACCCGTGCAGGCGGGCCAGCGCGATCGTACGCGACTCCGCGGCCCGCCACGGGGACCCTGCGCCGCGGTTGAGCTCTGGCGTCATCGGTACCACGTTCGTGAAATGGTCGGCAGCAGCCTCGACATCGACGGCGCCCTTGAACGCCTCGCGCTGGGCAAGGTGCCCGCGGTCGTAGCCGCTATTGACGTAGGCGGCATCGCTCGACTGCGCGCCCCGGGTGGAGACGTCGCGTGTGAAGCTCCGTTCGGTCAGCGCCGGAAGATCGACGTTCTCGGCGTCGACGCGGTATTCGATCACTCTGGGCCGCCCGGCGCGCGCGTCGTAGTCGACTCGAAGGCCGCGGGTGATCTCGGCTTCGTTGAGCTCGCCGTACGAGGTGCCGGCGCGTGCGAACGTCCCGGATCGCTCCTCGGACGCCTCCCCGAACGTTTCGACCGCGCGCTTCGACGGCCGCCTCGTGGTGGTCAGGGCCTCCCCGGTGCCCGGATCCAGGGCGCGCTCTTGGAACTCCGGCGGTACGCCGGTCCCGCTCGGCGAGTCCGGCGGGGCGAGCTCGAGCCCGCTCTCGCCCGGATCCGCCGCCTGCTCGGGATCCTCGAACGGTGGCTCGGACTCGAGCGCTCGACCGCTCTCCTGCAGCTCCCCGCTGTCGGTGCGCTGTTCGGCATTCTCCAGGGCTGCTCGGTCGGGGGGCTCTCTGGTCCCGTTGGCTTCGAGCGGCGCCTGCGGCTGGGAGACTGCGAGGCCCTCGACGCGCTCATGTGGCGTGAGCGGATCGGTCTCCTCGGGAGGCGACGGCTCAGCGGGGAGCGGCGGCTCAACGAGCTTCGCTCGCGGCGGCTCACGTAGATCCGGGGCTTCGCCTTCGCTCGGCGTGAGCGGCTCGAGTGGCTGCGGCGGCGGGAGCGGCTCGAGTAGTGGCGGTTTCTGGGTCTCGAGCAGGTCGGGTCGATCCGGCGGCTCGCGCGACCAGGGCACCTCCGGTTCCTCGAGGCGCGCCTGTTCAGGTTGAGACCAGGGTTTGCGCTCGAGTTCGTCGGGCGATTGCCCGGGCGAGGACTCGGCATCTTGCGGCCCGTTCCCCGCGGTTGACTCGTCTGGGGTCGGCTCCTGCGTGGCTTCGTACGCCGCGCCTTCGCTTCGGTACGGCAGCTTGTTCGGAGGTGGCTCCGGCGGATTCGCGTCGTCGGGCAGGGAAGCGTCAGTTCGGGACGGGGTCGCGCTCTCGAAGCCCTCAGATTCCGCGGTGCCCTGAGACGGCTGTGCAAGCGACTTGTTCTCGATGCGCGCTCGCTCGACTTCTGGCGAGCTCCCCGTCTCGAGGTCAGTTTGCGGCTCGGGCGGTCGCGCGTCCTCGCTCGGCGGGAGTTCGAACCGCGGGCTTGAGTCCTCGCCGGGCGGCGTCTCCTGCTCGCCATGCGGGCGCTCGACTTGCGACGGCGGCTGCTCGGGTGCGGCGGGCGGTACCTCCGGCGGCGGTCCCGTCGCCGCCTGTTCGGCCTCGACCGGCGCCTGCGCCTCGGGCGACGCCTCCCGCGAGTGCGGTGCTGGGTCGGCCGGCGACGGCCAGTCCTGGACCGCCGGCTCGCGCGGCGCGCCGGGCGGAGGGTCGGGCGGCTGGCCCGAGACCTCGCCGTGCGGAGGCTCGGAGGGCGTCACGTGCTCGCCGATCGGAGGCTCGGCCTCGCCGGGCGGGCGTTCGAACCGCTGGCTTGAGTCCTCGTGCTGCGGCGGCTCCGGCGGCGTCACGTGCTCGCCGAGCAGGGGCTCGGCCTCGCCGGGCGGGCGTTCGAACCGCTGGCTTGAATCCTCGTGCTGCGGCGGCTCGGGCGGCGTCACGTGCTCGCCGATCAGGGGCTCGGCCTCGCCAGGCGGGCCTTCGAACCGCTGGCTCGAGTCCTCGCGATGCGGCAGTTCCGGCGGCGTCTCCTGCTCGCCAGGCACGCGCTCGGCCTGCGACGGCGGCTGCTCGGCCTCGACCGGCGCCTCGGTCTCGGCGTCGCGCGGCCGCTCGTGGGCCTCGGTTGGCTCAACCTCGGTCGGCGTCTCGCGAGGCGCGCTGCCGTCGGGGGACGCCTCGGTCTGTGGCGATTGCTCTGATGCGACGGGCAGGGCGTCGGCTTGGCCGAGCGGCGCAGGTGATTCCGACGGGGCTGCTCGGGTTCGACGGGCGTCACCGGCGCCGGCGAGGCCGGTCGCGGCGGCGGCTCGGACTCGACCGGCGCCTTCGCCTCGGGCGCGCGCGGTTCTGGGTCGGCCGGCGACGGCACGTCCTGGACCGCCGGCTCGCGCGGCGCGTCGGGCGGAGGCTCGGGCGGCTCGCCCGAGACCTCGCCCTGCGGCGGCTCGGGCGGTCGCGCGTCTTCGCCCGCCAAGCCTTCGAACCGCTGGCCTGAGTCCTCGCCCTGAGGCGGCTCCGACGGCGTCTCCTGCTCGCCGGGCACGCGCTCGACCTGCGACGGCGACTGCTCGGCTTCAACCGGCGTCCCCTCCGCCAGAGACGATGCGGGCGGCGGGGGCTCGGCCTCGACCGGCGGCTGCGTCTCGGGCGAAGTTTCTCGCGCGCGCGGTTCTGCGTCGCGCGGCGAGAGCCCGTCCTGGACCGCCGGCTCGCGCGGCGCGCCGGACGGCGGCTCGAGCGGCTCGCCCGAGACCTCGGTCTGCGGCGGGTGGGGCGGCCGGCCCGAGACCGCGGTCTGCGGCGGCTGGCCCGCGATCTCGCCTTGCGGCGACTGGGGCGGCTGGCCCGCGATCTCGCCCTGCGGCGGTTCGGGTGGTTGGCCCGCGATCTCGCGCTGCGGCGGTTCGGGCGGCGTCAGGTGCTCCCCGGGCAGCGGCTCGGCCTCGTGGGCGTCGGGCGGCTCTTGCCGATGACCCGCCTGGGCCTGGTGGGGCGGCTCGGACTGCCCGGCGGCCTGCGACGGCGCCTCGGTCTCGGCGTCGCGCGGCCGCTCGTGGGCCTCGGTTGGCTCAACCTCGGTCGGCGTCTCGCGAGGCGCGCTGCCGTCGGGGGACGCCTCGGTCTGTGGCGATTGCTCTGATGCGACGGGCAGGGCGTCGGCTTGGCCGAGCGGCGCAGGTGATTCCGACGCGGGCTGCTCGGGTTCGACGGGCTTCACCGGCGCCGGCGAGGCCGGTCCCGGCGGCGAGGGCTCGGACTCGACCGGCGCCTTCGCCTCGGGCGCGCGCGGTTCTGGGTCGGCCGGCGACGGCACGTCCTGGACCGCCGGCTCGCGCGGCGCGTCGGGCGGAGGCTCGGGCGGCCGGCCCGAGACCTCGCCCTGCGGCGGCTCGGGCGGTGTCACGTGCTGGCCGGGCAGGGGCTCGACCTCGCCGGGCGAGCGTTCCACGCGCTGGCTCGAGTCCTCGCCCTGCGGCGACTCCGGCACTCTCACGTCCTCACCGAGCCCGCGCGCGACCTCGCCTCGATCGCTTGCCTCGCCGTGGACTGATCGCGGCTCGACATCGAGCGGCGCTTCCGCCTGAGTCTGCGGGTTGGGCGGCGTCTCGGTCGCGACTCGGCGGTTCGGCGGTTGGCTGTGCCCGGCTCTCGGATGACGCTCCCGCGATCTCAATCGATGGCGCTTGCGGGTCTGGCGTCGGCTCCTCGGTTCGCAGGGTCGACTCCAGCTCGGCTGCCACCGGAGCATCCGCCTGGCGCTCTGATGCCACGACGTCAAGCGGCGCGGTGGCCTCCGGCGGGATGCGCACGTCCGGCGGTTCCGACGTCTCGACCCGCGCGTGCGTCTCGGACGACGCGTCGAACTCAAGCAGTGGTGACTCAACGTCCGACGGCTGCCACCCGGATTCGGCGCAACCCTCGACATCGGTTTTCGCCTCGACATCCGACGGCGCCAGACGCTCGGACTGCCCGTCGGACTCTTCCGGGGGAGCCTCGGCCTCCGACGGCTCCGAGCGATCGTCGCGGTCGCTGTCCTGCACTTCGGCGTCTGGTGATTCCGGAGTCCCCGGGGACTCGTCGGCCTCCGCTTGCGCCGCGCCGGGGACCGAGCGCTCGGGCGCGTCGTTGGCGATGAGCAACTCCGCAAGTCGACTCGTTGGGGCTTCGGCCCCCGCGCCTGGGGGAGGCTCTCCGCTTTCCGCTCCGCTCATGACGTGCGCTCCGGTCCGACATCAGATTGCGGGACGGCCGCGTCGGCAACGCCCCGACGCCTGGGGCGAGCCTGTGCGGACTCGTGACGCGCTCGATGCGGACCGACGCGGAAGAACCTGACCTCGGGGTGTCGACCGTCCAGGCGGCCGACGGCGACGCCCTCTCCTCGGGCCAGGCCTTGCAGCAGCACGATCTCGGGGACATTGCTCCGCTCGAACAACGACGATCCCTGCGAGTACGTCCGCCCGGACTGGCTGTCACTCCATGACTCGACGGGCGCAAGGATCGGACGTCTGCCGGCCGTGGCGGCACCCAGCTCAGCAGTCTCGGCGTCGTTCACAGACATGAAGATCCGCACATTCGCGTTCCCGACCACGGCGCTCCACAGGCTCGCGTTCTTCACCCGTGACAGCCCCATGTGCACCGACTGGAGCGCGAGCAGGTTGAAGCAACGGTACTGGCGGGATCGCGAGAAAAAGTCGGAGTCACTCAGGCCATCGGCTTCGCGCTCCGTCAGGACTTGAGCGAACTCGTCGCACGTGAGGCATACGCTCCGCTCGCGCCAGCCGCGTCCCTCCCGGTCCCTCGTGAACCGGCTCGCGGCGATGATCTCGAAGAGCGCCTTGGCGATCGTCGAGACGCAGCGCCTGACGAGCGGGTCGCCTTCGCCGATGCTCACGAGGACGATCGCGCCCTGCGAGAACGGCCTCTCCAGGAGCCCCGCGGAGCCGCCACCGGACTTGCCCGCCGACAACGCGCTCCACGAGCGTCCCGCCGCCGCGCCCAGGGCGATCCGGATGAGCTGGATGACGTACCGGATCTGGCGCGACTCCGATGTCTCGATCAGCAGATCGATGCGCCGGACGGCCTCGCAGAAGTCCTCGTCGCGCAGCGCAGCATCCGCGTGCGGGCCGCGAGCGGCCAGGAAGGCTTCCGCCCGTTCCACGAACTGCGGCCGCAGCGTAGGCCGACCGTCGGCGCCGGCCGTACGAGTCACGGTCGTGACGCCGTCCACCAGTGACTTGAGGGTGATCTCGCCGTCGAGGACGTACAGGATCTCCACCGCCGTCTCGAGCACCTCGTAGAGGAACGAGTCCCAGTCGCCCACATCCGAGAACGCGGATACGACAATGTCCGCCAAGAGGTGGCCGAGCTGGCGGCGAGAGATCACGTCGCCGACGTCGAGCAGGTTCGTGGGCGTCGCGATGTCGGACGGCCCCAGCACCATCAGGTCGTCCGCGCGGCCGATCCGTCGCAGCAGGGCTTCGATGTCGTCGCGCAGCACACCCTTCGGATCGAGGATGAGCCCGCCGGGGAGGAGCCCTTGGACGACGGCGCCGAAGTACTGCTCGAGGAGGCTCATCATCATGTGGGTCTTGCCGGAGCCCGGCCCACCGAACACGAGCACCGTCTGACACAGGCCGCCGTTCAGCTCATCGTCGTCGGTGATGGCGACCGGTGTGGTTCCGTCGGGAACTAGGACATAGTCCACGCGCTCTTCATACCCGGCCGTGCTGATGCGGTCGGATCGGAGCTGGCGCGTCTCCAGCCTCAACGGTGAGCCGATCTCGAGCCGGATTTCGCGCGCAGGGCTCTCCGTGACCGCGGAGGCTTGTGCGCGCGCGCATGTGCCGGTGCCGTCGCGACACCGCTCGCAGTCCGCGACAGCGTCGGCACATCTCCGCACGTCGCAGACCGTGCCCGCAACCGACTCGCAGAGGAGGTATTCCTGCGCCTGCTGCGACGAGCGTTCGGCGCAATACGCCGCGAAGGTCGGAGGGCGTCGGAGCAGTTGGAGCGGCTGGCCGCCCGCGACCGCTTCCTCCTCCCTGCGAAGTTGCTTCAGCATCTGCTGCTCTTGCAACATCGGTAGCGCAGGCATCCGCGCCGCCGGCGGACGTGTCGCGTAGCGACACCCACGACATGGGGGCTCAAGCACGTCGGCGTTCATCGCATGCTGTTGATGATGCCCATGGTGGTTTGGTGCTGGATTCCTTGGATGTTCGAAATCATCGTGAGGTTCTCCTGTGCGGCCTGAGCCTTCTTCTCAGCGATCAGGCGTGCCACCGCGGTCGGTGGGACACTCTGCGCGAGTAGTTGCTGCGCATGTGCGTCGGTCTCCGCGCTCTCGTACGCGAACAGCGCGCTCATGATCGCTTCCACCGAGCCGCTGTTCACAGCCGCGTTGAGTTGCGCCGCAGCAGCAGCAAGCGGGTCCCAGCCGACCGACTGCCCCCGAGGCTGCATCACCTGCCCCGCAGTCTGTGACACTTGCCCCGGAGGCTGCGACACGTGTCCATGACCGGCGGCGGGTCCGCCGACGCTCGACGGTTGAGCCGCGGGCGGCTGTGTCTGGCCTGAGGGCTGCCTGATGTTCGTCGACAGGGAGCCGCGGAGCCGCCGGCCCTGACCGCCGCCGGATCCGGACGGCGGGGCCGCCGCCGGCAGGACCTGCGAGGCCGACTGCGCCGGCGGTGGCAGCGTCGGATACCCATGTTGCGCTGCGCTGGTGACCGCCGCGACGACCTGCTCGACGACGGCCTGCGGTCCGCCCGCGCGCTCGACTGCCTCCGCAGCACGCGCGAGAGCCGCTCGGATCGCATTCGCCATCTGCTTCTCCATTGACTCGTTCCTCCCTGTTACGGCGCTGCGGTGTCGTTCCAATATCCGCATGCGTGTGTCCAATTCGCGATCGGGCCGACGATCGTGCGGTCGGCCGTGCTCAGACGGCCGCACACGGGTAGGTAACGCGGCTTCTCGCGTATCACCCCGCCTTGCTTGACGGCGTCGATGACCTCACTGCGAGCGAGCCCTTCGGCGACGTCCGCCGCTCGCTGGGCAAACGTCAGCGAGGATTGGCTGCCGCCGGCGGAAGCGGCGATCGCGGCCGTGGCGTCATGAGGGCGGATCAGCCACTTGCACGTGTCGCACGGCCGGCTCGGACGCGGCTCAGGGCTATGGGCCGGGCACGCGCCCGTCGGGTTCACGAGCTCCAGGACGCGCGGGCGATCCCCGATGAAGCCACAGTAGTCGTGCGCGCGCGGCCTCCGTGGCCAGTCCGTCCCTGATCCGTCGTCGACGATCCGCTGAACCGTCGCGAGCTCTTGACTCTTCTGCTCGTCGAGCCACGTCTCGAGTTGATCGATCGTCGCGCCGAGCAGATTGACGATCGGGACATTCAGGCTCGCCAGCATGTCCCGAACCGATATCCGGGGACGCCGAAACGCACAGGCGCTACAGAGATGGACCGTCATGGTCGTCCATTCCTGAGCGCGAGGTAGTGCTTGCGCACCGATTGATAGAGCTCACCGTCGCGGAGCTTGTCGAACTGCTGGAGGCATCCGACGACCTCCGGGCCCGTCGCGCGCGACGCCGCCGCTGCGCTGAGAACTTCGAGCTCGTTGTCAAGCGTCTTGTACTCGTGCTGCAGCAGCAGGCTGTGGACGACCGGAAGGCTTCCGCGAGCGTGTTCGTCGCGTATGTTCCGTTGCCTTACGTGAACGAAATCCTCTGCCGCCGAAAGCCGCTGCGGGGAAATCGACGGCGGCGCCGGAGGTTGCCTGGCCGGGATGAGGGGGAGGCGGCCTGCTGGTTGGCCTTCTGGCGCTGCTGTTCTTCGATCACCTCGATCGCGATGCCGACGAACGCCTTCCACAGTGCGCGTTTGTTGAGCGGCATCGTCAGAGCCACGTCACCAGCGACGTTGCGGCGAGCGCGATCGCGAGAATCGCGACGGCGCCGAGTGTGACGCGCCACAACCAGACGTCGACGAGCAGCGACGCGCGTTCGCCGCCGCCGTTGGGCTCAATTGACGGCTCCGGACGCACTCGGCGCGGGGGTGGCGACGGCGGCTCGGGCGGCGCCTCGGTGGCCCGGGCCGGGACGTCGACGGTGCCGACCGCGACGGGATGCGCCGTGTCGTTGCCGCTCGGCACCGGCGCGCCACTCGCGTCGTCGTCCACGTGATCAGCCGGCTCGTGATCTCGAGGTCCGGACATGAGCAGGACGAGCGCCGTGCGGTCATCTAACGACCCTTGCCGTTCGTAGCGGAGCGTGTCGGCCATGCCGAACGGATCCAGGGGCACGGTCCACCGCGATAGGCACCACGCGGCGATCTCGGGCGCGGCGATGTCGTTCGCGACGCCGTCGGACAGCAGCGCGACGCCCGAGGTGGCGTCCGGGAGCGTGGAACGGACGACGTCGACGCGCAGCTCCCTGCCCTCCTTGGGGATGCATTCGCTGACGACGTTGAGTGCACCCTCGTCCGAGTCGCCGTCCCACACGGGGCGCAGGTCCGGCGGCACGCCCGAAAGCACGTATGCCTGCGGGTCGCCGATGCGCAGCGCGACCATCTCAAGGTCTCCGTTGCGCCTCGTGACGCCGCAGGCGAGCAACGTCGTACCCACTTCCCGCCAGCCGCCGCCCGCGGCGCTGAGCAAGCGGTCGTTCACGCGCCCGGCGAGCTCCCTGAGGCCGTCGTCGTCGAGCGCGGCGATCTCGGGCCCCAGCTTCAGGAACTCATCGCAGACGACGCGGACCGCGAGCGTGGCGCCGACGTGGGAACGGGGCCGGCTGCCGAGGCCGTCTGCGACCGCCAGCACCGTGAGCGCCCCGGGGGCGTCGGCATGCGCGTAGCCATAGACGTCCTGGCCGGAAGACGGTGCGCGGTTCAGCCGGTGGGACCTGCCCGCGATCGACGCGGCCTGCAGCCAGTAGTCGCCGACCCAGCCCGCCTCACAGCGAACGCTGGGCAGGCGATTGAGATCGCGCGCCGGGAGCCCATCGAAGGAACGCTCATGCGACAGTCGGCCAATCGAGGGAGCCTGCGTCAGCACGGTCTCGACGGCGGGATGCTCGACGGCGACGGCGGCTTCCGGCGACGCGTCAGGCTCTTGCGGCTTCACTCAACACCTCACTGAGGTCGGACGACGGTGGACCGAGCTGTCCCATTCGGCGCTCCCATCGGCGTCGCTGCGCGACCGCGACATCGGCCTTTGCGACCGCGTCCAGGTCCGCCCTGCCGGCGGGGAAGAAGTGACCGAGAAGGAGGCTTGCCCACTGCTCAGGACGCGGGCGCGCCGCGGCGTCCAGTCGCTTCGTGAGCACCCGCTCGAGCGAGGACGCGAGCGTCGCCGGGAGAGCGCCGGGCGGTTCGATGGCGACGCGCGCCGGACGTGCCTCGGCGGTGACGGCATACCGGCTGCACAGCATCGACCGCAGGACAAGCAATGCGAGCGCATACCAGTCGCTGCGGAGATCGTGGCCATCAACGAGGCCGGCGGCGACGCGCGGGTCCTCCCACTCGGGCGTTTGTACGTGATGCCAGTAGCGCGCGCCCTCCTTGTGCATGCCGTCCACGTCGAGGACGAACACCCGTGGCTGCGGCCGTAGCGTCCAGACGATGTTCTTCGGCGCCACATCGCCGTGCACGAGGTGCATCTCCCCCAGGTAGTCAAACGCGCGCAGGACGCAAAGCAGCACATGCGCCCGCTCCAGCGAGCACGGAGGGTGCGTGCGGTAGAGATAGAGGAACTCGAACGTTCTGAGCTTGTCGCCGCCTTCGAGGAAGAACTCCGCCGAGGCCCTCGGCATGACGATCCCGACGGGAACTTGGCGCTCCTCGATGACGTCGACCGGCCAGCAGAACGACGAGACGACATCCTGCCCGGGAGCGCTCCCGTGATGCACGAAGACCTTCTGCCCGGTCGATGCGAGCTCGCGCAGCCTGCCACGCAGGTCAGTGACTTCGTCGGAGCGCGTCGGAGGGCGCTTGAACCGCTTGTACACGAACGAAGTTCCCGGTACGTCGAAGAGCACAGCCTGCCCGCCCGACGCGATCTGGTGCTGGCTGATCACCCAGTTGTCAAAGAGACCACGCAGCTTCACGGGATCGTCTCCGGTAGCAACGTCACGCCTTCTGGACGTCCATCTCCATGAACAAGTCGGCGTTCTCGCGGATGTCCTCCGGGAACTGGATGCCCATGGGGCCACCTGACTTCACGGACATCGACGTCGTGCGAATCGAGCCGATGAGCGACTTGAAGATCTCCCTCACCGCGAGGATGGGATCGGACTCGCGGAACAAGAACGTGCGCCCGATCTTCGTGAGCAGGTGAGGGTCGGCGTCACCGAATCCGAAACACACCACGTTCGCGCGGTACTTGCCGCTTGCTTTCAGCGCCTGTGCCTCGGGAACCCACTCCTCCTCGTCATCGAGCGGAGCGCCGTCCGAGAGGAAGAACACGATCGGGGTGTAGAACTGGGCGCCCGTCCCGATGCGACGAATCGACTGCTCGAGGAAGCTCCGGGTCTCCTGGAGCGCCGCGCGATAGGAGGTCGCGCCCGTCGCCTCGAACTGCGGCATGTCGACCTCGGTGAGGTCGGTCAGCGGAACGGCGACGTCGGCCTCGTCATTGAAGATGACAATGCCGATGCGGGCGAGCTCTCCGACAAGTGGTTCGTCAAGCATCATCTGCTTGAGATCGGGGAGGCACGCGTTCAGTGCGTCGATCGCGTCACCCTGCATGGACGCTGAGACGTCGATGGTGATGCAGACAGGAAGAATGACGGGGCCTTCCGTCATCGGATCAGTCCTTTCTTGAGCGAGCCGGTCCTCCAGTCAGTCCCTACAACCGTCGTAGGATCGGTGGAGCACACTCGTCCGGCGCTGGGCGTCGCGAGCGACGCGTCTAGTGGGGGAGCTAGTAGCGGAGCGCGAACGTACCATCGGCGTAACGCCCGGTCCAGGGCCGCTCGCCCGCTACCGCAGTGGCATGTGCCTGTCCAGTGAATCCGTCGCGATAGGCAGATCGAAGGTCTGCTATTCGCACGAACTTCGGTGTGTCTCCACTCTGACCTTCTCGCCTCCAACAGCACCTGGCTGCTGCGCATGACGGCCCTCCGACGACAGGATTAAGTGCACTGAGGGACACCGTTAGCGCCCCGTGTATTCCCGTCGCTTGATCGCTGGCGGCTGCAGGTTCTGCATCAGCGCACCCGGAGTCTGCGATTCGTATGAGCCGACCAAGGCGGGCGTCGCGCCACGACCGGTGAGGCGACCACCGGTGCTCGCGCTCAGCGCAGCTCCGCGCGACCGAGTCGGTGGACTGCTCCTGCAGCGAAGGGAGCACCGCGCTGGTTCAGTCGCCGGTCTGGCGCCGCTGTGCCGATTCGCACGGAAGGCGCTGACGCGTTTGCCGCTGCCTATCTCTCGGCCGAGTCGATCTCTCTCGTCCTCGCGGGACCAGCGATCACCCAGACAACGAGATCAAAGGGGTGCCTGAGCTCCAAGCGGCCTGAGCCGCCGACGCCTTCAACGACGGCTTGAGCGCACTGCTCCCACACCATGCCCCGGGACTTGATGTTCCCCTAGCGCAGGCGCGGCAAGACGTGCCGCTGGGCGGCGGTCCGATGCGGCCAGTCACGGATGCACGAGCGGCGCTGGCCACTGATCATGCGTCGGTGGGCGCCCGTCGCCCGCGGCCAAGGTCCGCCTCGACGCGCGTTTGCGTCTCGCACGGTTTCGCCTACGGGAAACTCGGCGCTCGGCGAAGACATCGTGGGCCTCGGCGAGGTAAGCGCTTCTGGAAGACTGAGACGTCGATGATTTGCAGGTGCTTCAGAAGAGCGGATGAAGGGACTCGAACCCTCGACCTTCTGCATGGCAAGCAAGCGGAGAACCCTGATCACCGACGCGGAACGGCCATTCCTCGTCGCCGCCCGCCGTGCTCGCGCCGGATTCGGAGCGCGTCCGGTCGTGCTCGCTAGCAATCCGTCTTCCGGCAGCTGACGAGGGCCTCGATGTAGTCCCACCGGTAGCGGTCGGGGGTGGCCGCGACGCGCTCCTCGAGCTCCTCGAGGAAGCTGGCGAGAAGGGCGGGGGCGCGGTCCTCGCCCTCACGTGCGAAGGCGTTTAGGAGGAGCGGCCTGCCCCATGCGCTCACGCTCTGGACGTAGCCCCGCGCGAACACGGCGGGATCGTCGTGCCAGTAGGGGTTGTCGAGGCGGAAGAGCTCGGCGCTCTGGAGCTCGAGGCCGGCGACGGCTCCGCCGCCCGCCTCGAAGGGGGCCTGAATCTCGTCGAGCGTGCGCATCCACACCGGAACGACGATCGCGGCGACGGTCGCAGCGCCGATGCGCCCCGTGCGGCACCAGTCGGCGAGCAGCCGGTTCATCGTCCCGATGAGCTCCACGTAGAGACCGGGGGATGCCGGGAGCGCGGCGATGAACCGACCGCCCGGCACAAGCTCCATGGCCCGCAGCTCGAGCATGCGCTCCCACTGCCACGTCGCGGCCGCGCGCCAGGCTTGCCGCTCGGCCTCGTCTGTGTGGTCTGGGTAGCCTGGGAACACCGACCCGGTCGAGGCCAGGCCGCCCGAGTCGGCGACCCAGTGCATCGCGGTCCCGGTGACCGCGACGTGCACGCTGCCCGGCGGGAGGCACGGCGCCTCCGCGAGGGCGATGCCGGCCATGCTGATCACCGTGGCGGGCGGCGGGCTGTGCTCGACCGCTCGGCGGCAGGCCTCGCCGTGGGCCTCCGGCGAGGCGAAGTGCGGCCCAGTGCCGGCATCGGCGACCCCCGGGCCCGCGTCGCTCGGCGCAGGGATGACGACGACCCCGCCTCCATCGGCCGCTCCGCCGAAGGCGCGCTGCAGGTGGTCGGCGGCGACCCGCCACTCGTTCGTCGGGAGATCGACGAGCGCGTAGATAAGCGGCCGGCCGGCGCGCTCGTTCGCGAGAGCACGGATGAGGCCGTGGGAGTTGACCCCGTCGGCGGCGCCGAGATCGACGACGCGGAGCACCGGCTCGTCCGCGAACAGCCGCGCGGCGGCCATGACGGCTGGGTGGGTGGCCTCGAACGCGGCGCGCTGCGAGAGCGCGTGCCGCGCGTAGTCGTCCGCCATGCTCGAGAGTTCGGGGCGATCCGACGGCATGGAGCCTCCTTCCCGACAGCAGCGCCCGGTTTCCGCGCTGTGACGACGATCGTCCCACAGGCGCGGCGTCCGCTCCAAGCCCCCGGACGCTCTGGCAATCGCGTACCAGTGGTGAGAGAGTCGCCGAACAGGCGAACTGGAGGGACGCATGCGTGCGCAACGGCTCTACGGGCTCGCGACGACCGCCGCGGTCTTCGCGTTCGTGCTGGGGGTGCCGGCGGCGCGCGCCACAGACGGTCCGTTGGACCCCCTTGCAGGGAGCGAGATCAGGACGGCGATCCGAGCGATCGAGCGCTCCGCGAGCTTCCCGACCGGGGCGTTCTTCCCGTTGGTGACGCTGAAGGAGCCGCCCAAGTCGGAGCTGCTGGCATGGTCGCCTGGCAGGCCGTTCGGGCGTGAAGCGTTCGCGAACGTGTACGACCCTGCCGGCAACCGCCTGTTCGAGGCGGTCGTCGACCTGCGCGCGACACCCGCACGGGTCGTCTCGTTCACGCCCCGGCCCGGCGCACAGCCGGCGGTATACGCGATCGAGTACGACGATGCCGACACCGCGGTTCGCGCCAGCCAGGCCTGGCGCGACGCGATGCGGGCGCGCGGCATCTCAAACCTGGACAACGTGTACCTCGACGTGTGGGCGCCGGGCAAGGTCGAGCTGCCGGCCGGCGTTCCGCCTGGCACGCGCCTGCTGCGCGCGCTGTCGTTCTTCCAGGGTCGGGGCCAGGACAACCCGTACGACCGGCCGATCGAGGGCGTCTCCGTCACGGTGGCCATGAGCGGCGCGCAGGGCCCGCGGGTCGTCGACGTGACCGATACCGGCGTTCGCCCCGTCAATCGCACGGTCACCGGCAACGCTGACGCGCCGCGCACCGGCCTCAAGCCGTTGAAGGTCGTTCAGCCGCAAGGGCCGAGCTTCACCCGCGGCGACCACGCCGTTTCCTGGCAGGGCTGGCAGTTGCGCGTCGGCTTCAACCCGCGCGAAGGGCTCGTGCTGCACGACATCGGATACGACGACGGTGGAGGCGTGCGGCCGATCATCCGCCGGATCGCGCTGAACGAGATCTACGTTCCGTACGGGCTCCCGGACCGGACCTGGGTCTGGCGGGCCGCGCTCGACATCGGCGAGTACAACCTCGGGCAGCTGAGCTGAGTCCCTGGAGAAGGACGTCGACGTGCCGGACAACGCCGTTCTCCTCGACGAGGCGACGTTCAACGACGTGGGGACCCGCGGCGCCGACCCGGCATCGTTCCCGCTCCCGAATGCGATCGCGATCTACGAGCAGTTGAGAGGCTCGCTCTGGGACCGTACCGACCCGACGACGTCTGAGCGGGACGCGCGACTCGCCCGCGAGCTGGTCGTCACCGCCACGATGGTCAACGGCAACTACACCTACAACGTCGAGTACGCATTTCGCCAGGACGGCGGGATCGACGTGACCGCCGGCTCCACTGGCACGACGCTGAATCGCGGCGTGCCCGATGCCTTCACCGGCGATGCGTTCAGCACGCTCGTGGCGCGCAACATCGCCGCCCCGGCACACCAGCACTTCTTCAACTTCCGGATCGACTTCGACGTCGACGGGACCACCAACCGCGTCGTCGAGGAGAACACCCACGGCGTATCCAGCGACCTGGGCAACGCGTTCGTCACCGACGAAACCGTGCTCACCACCGAGGGCTTCCGCGACTTCGACCAGGCGACGACACGCCGCTGGGTGGTCGAGAACAGCAGCCGGACCAACGCAGTCGGCACGGCGACGGGGTACGAGCTCGAGCCCGGGGAGAACACTCGGCCGTACTCCGAGCCGACGTACGTACCGCTCACGCACGCGCCGTTCGCCCAGCACGGATTCTGGGTGACCCAGTACCGAGACGGCGAGTTGTCGGCTGTCGGCGACTACCCGAACCAGGGGACGGGCGGCGAGGGGCTCGACAAGTACGCCAATGGTCAGAGCGTCAGAGACCGCGACGTCGTCGTGTGGTACACGACGTCGTTCACACACGACCCGTCGGTCGAGGAGTTCCCCGTGATGACCCGCGAGATCGCCGGCTTCAGGCTCCGCCCGAATGGGTTCTTCAACGAAAACGCGGCGCTCGACGTGCCGCCGGGCGACTGATCTGCAGGTACTTCAGAGGAGCGGATGAAGGGACTCAAGCCCTTGACCTTCTGCATGCAAGCAATCGGGAACCCAGCCACGGTTGGTAATTAGTCCCTGCAAACAGAGACAATCGGCGGCCGCGTGGACGCCGGTGAGCCTCGGCATTTGGCAACCCGTTGGCCGGTCGCGATAGTTGGCGGGTGCGATCGGTGCGCGAGCTGCGACCCGGCAGCCATCCGGCTCGGCCCGAGGCGGCGCGGGCCGAGGACGCGACACCGGCTGGCGACGGGGTGTGGGTGGAGGCGTTCCGGGTCGAGCGGCGCGGCATCGACGTCCGCGCCGGCCTCGCGGGTGCCGCCGCGACCTGCACGCCGCTGGCGCTCGGCGTCGCGACCGGCGCGCCGGAGATCGGCGTGACCGCGTGCTTCGGAGGTCTCAACTCCGCTCTCGGGGTGCCGCGCGGGACCCTGCGCGAGCGGGTGGGATGGGGCACCGGCTCCGCGCTGGCATGCTGCGTGGCGGTCGCGCTCGCGACCGCGGTCCAGGACAGCACGGCGGCGTCGGTCGCCGCTGGGTTCGCAGTGATTGGAATCGCCGCGTTCCTGCGCACCTTCGGTCCCAGCGGCGGCCTGACCGGCTTCGTGATCGGCGCGATCTACGTGATCACGAACGGCATCCCGGCGGCGCCGCTCGGTCTCGGAGAGCGCGTGCTGTGGTTCGCGCTCGGATCGTGCGCCGGCGTCGTCCTCATGGTCGCCGCCTACGGTCGCGACGCCCCCCGGCCGGCACCGGGGGCGACGCCGCTGGCCTCGTTGCTCGTGCGCGGGGCCCGGGAGCTACGACGCGCGATCGCTGGTGACCGGCTGCTGCGCGCGCACGCGCTGCGGCTCGCGTCGATCGTCGCCGCGACGATGCTGCTCGGCAGGCTGCTCGAGCTGGAGCACGGCTACTGGGTCCCGCTCACCGTCCTGGCGGTGCTGCAGCCGGACGAGCACGCCAGCAGCGTGCGGGCGGTCCAGCGCGCGGTCGGCACGCTCGTCGGGACGGCGCTGATCGCGTTGCTCACGATCCTGACCGGGGAGGAATGGCTGATGGTCGCCGGTCAGGGCGTCGCCGCGTTCGGGCTCTTCGCGCTGTTCGCGCGCGGGTACTTCTGGCTCGTCGTGCTGCTCACCCCGACGGCGCTGCTCACGCTCAGCGCGGTCGACTACCAGGGCGTCGCAGACGCGCTCCAGCGCGCCGGCTGGAGCGCGCTCGGAATCGGGCTCGGCCTTGCCATCGCCGAGCTGTGCTGGAGGCTCGCGCCGCACGTTCCGCGGGCGGCCGCCGCCTGACGCCAGGGCCGCGGCGACCCGTGACCGGCTCCTTCCGCCTGTCAGGGTCGACGAGGTCTTGCCGGGGTTCTGCCGAGGGCCGGCCGGGCGGAGGCGCGTGTTGGTCGCGGCGTGTGGCGTGACGGGCGTTGGTGCCGGGCGAGCGCCGAGCTTCAGGAACTACACCTAGTCCGAGAACACCTCGCCGCCGTTCCGAGTGCCCATAGCCTGGTAGGTCTGAATCGACGGCGTCGAGTAGCGGATGACCCGGACCGAGCCGTCGGCCAGGGCGAAGTTGCCCCCGCCGGTCTGTCGGTACACCGAATCCTGTTCGATGTAAGGCAGTGCGGCGCCGGCCGGTGTCGCGATGGCCGCTGTGGCCGCCACTGCGGCCAGCGTCGCTGCAACAGTTCCGATGATCCTTCGCATGTGTCTCTCTCCTCAGTCGACCGGGATAGCCGCGAGGCCGGCCATCGCGGTGCTTGCGGTGGGCAGCGACACGAGCGCGGCGACCGAGACGGCGAGGGCGATGTAGCGCAGACGGGACACGGCTTCCTCATGGGTCGGGTTGGCGGTGACCCCTCTACGGCCGAGCGTGAGTCGCGGATCAGCCCACACCCGGGGGAGGGTCGCAAGCTGCCGCCGGGGTGGTGCCGGGGCGCGCCGGCCGGAGGCGCTTCGTCGGCGCGGCGCGCCGGGTGACGGGCGTTTGGTGCCGTGCGAGCGCCGTGACGGGGCTCATGGTCCGGTGACGGCGCCCACTTCCAGCGCGGTCATCTTCAGGTCGTGGGGGATGACCTGGTCGGCTTCGGTGCCCGAGGAGATCGATGTGCAGCGCAGCGCGACGGTCGGGTTGCCCGCCGCCTTCTTGACGACCGCGCTGAGCGCGATGTCCTCGCCCGACGTCGAACACCCGTACCTCATCGAGTATCGCCTGCGCGCCGGTCTTCGTGGTGTCGACGAGCCCGCAGTGGTTGACCGCGGCAAAGGCTTTGATGCTCAGGACGTCGGCCTTGGCCTGGACGAGCCAATTGCGTCCGGGCTCCTGCTCCACGGTCCGCGAACCCGCGTCGGAGCCAAGCTCGAGCGTCAGGAAGTCAGGACAGCCGCTGATGTCGTCTGCGTTGCAAGAGGGCACGGCTTCGAGGCGGTTGTTGTCGTCCTCGGCGACGTGCAGGTCGCCGCGCAGCGCGGTGGCCGTGCCACTCGCGACGTGCGCGAGCTTGATGCTCTCGTCCTGGATCTCTGAGGAACGGACGGCGTCCGGAGCGATCTCGGGCGAGCGGACCGCGTCCTTCTGGATCTCGGGCGAGCGGACTCCGTCCTGGCGGATCTGCGGCGCGCCGACACTGTCGCGATCGAGCGCGACCGCCGCGGTCGCCGTACCGCCCAGCGCGATGAACAACGCCAGGCCCGCGGCCACGTTCGCGAAGCTCAGTTGCGCGCGCAGGCGACCCAGCCGCGCACTCGGCGCTGCCGGGCGCCGAGCGCGGTCAGGATGAGAATCGTTCTGCTGGTGGAACACGATGCCGTCCCTTTCGTGGTGTGCCTGTCGACGGGTATGACCCGGTGACGGCGGAACGGGTTGGCCACTTGCACGGCGTCCGGGACGCGGTCACGCACTGCTCATGACCACGCGCAACCGCTCGCATTCCCGGGCAAGGACGATCAGGGCCGACAAGCTGGTGGGGCGCGGCACCCGTGACCGGCTCCTTTACTTCCGGGGTTCCGCCGGCGCCGGCGTAGAGCTGCCGCCGCTGGTCGTGCAGCTCAGGTAGACGGGGGTGTACTGTCGCCCTGAGAGCGAGTTGGGAAGGAGCTGCGGATGACGGGCATGAGCGCGGGGTTGCGCCGTGTCAAAGCGGGCTTCGCAAGGCGGCGCGCTGATCGCAAAGCGAGTCGATCCGAACGCGCGCAGCGAAGGGCGGCCGCCGACGCCCGGTTCCAGGACCAGATTCACGGAACGCACGAGTGGAAGCGGCCGGGCAGGGGTGGTGGCGGCCACTAGGAGCCGCCAGCGCACCGCCTGACCTCGGCGCGGCGCGTACGCCTCGACGGACCTGCGCGTGATCGTCACCGGGGAATGCACCGCCTGCCAACGCGCGTTCGTGGCTCGCGGCCGGCGGGAGGCGGATCAGGGCGCGGCGCGTGGCGTGACGGGCGTTGGTGCCGGCGCAGCGCCGAGCGCGTGTCCTAGTAGTCCGAGAACACCTCGCCGCCGTTCCGAGTGCCCATGGCCTGATAGGTCTGAATCGGCGTTGACGGGCTGATGAACCTCCGGGCCGGCGCTGCCTTGTTCGCCCTGCGGTCCTGCGGGTCCCTGCTCACCGCGTGGGCCGGCGGGGCCTTGCTGCAGGACCAGCCCGGAGACGAGCGGAGGACGTACGCCCGTGAGAGGGGGCGGATCCGTCGGTCCGGGTCCCGGTGAAGCCGACAACCAATCAGTCGTCCCCTGGTGGTCGGCGAACTCGTGCTCGCCGTTCTCGCGCGCCTTGCAGTCCTGCTTCTTCGGCGCGGCCTCCGGGCCGAGCAGGTCCTTCGGCGACGTCTTCCAGCTAAATCCCATCGGTGCTCATCGTCGGTCTGGTAATGGAGCGAGGGCAGGCGCGCCGTCCTGGTGCGCCCGCCCTCTGTACGACACACACACGGCGTAGCCCGCTCCTTGGGCGGCGCCGTCCCTGCGCTCACAACAACCCTGATCCGAGCGCTCGGCTACTAGGCCGTGTCCCAACGTTCAGGGCTCGAAACTGTGGGAACCACCAACGAGCAACTCGGTCCGCACTGCAGCGTCCGGGTGCGCGCTGCGCGTCGGCGCCTGTTGGGCGTTCCTCCCGCCCACCAGCTCGGAGCCTCGGGTTCGATCGGGTCCGAGGAATCGTTGCGAAAGGACGAGCCAAGGAGGACGAGCATTCGCCGAGGCCCACGGGCGGACTCCCTCCCTCAGGGACCGACGACGTTTGCCACCTCAAGCGCCGTTAGCTTCACGTCCTCCACTCTCAGCGCCGTCGCCGGTTCTTCGAGGCAGCGCACCCCGATGGTCGTCGCGGCATTGGTGGTGGTCACGACGTCTGCCAACGTGACCTTCGCGGGGACGTCGTCGTCGAACTCATCCCGGACAGCCGCGAAGACGTCCTGGTCGAGAAGCGTCGCGTCGTTCGAGACGGGTCCCTGGACGAGTCCACAACCGCGCAAGTCGCCGAACGCAATCCCGTTACTGGGGGCCACGGTGAGCTTGGCCTGCACCAGCCAGTTCCCGGGGGGAAGCGCCCTCACTGACACCACGTTCTCGCAATCGGTCAGATCGTCGATGACGAATTTCAAGCACGTCGGGACCTCTACCGAGTCGGCTTCGGCGATCCGCACGTTGGTCGTCAGCGCGCTGCGGGCGCCGGCGGAGATGTCGGCGATCCGGACCCCGCCGTCGTGGATCTTCGAGGTCCCGATGGCCTCGGCCCTGATCTCCGGCGAGCCGACAGCGTCCTTGGCGATCTCCGGGGACTTGACGCCGTCCTTGCGGATCTGTGGCGATCCGACGCTGTCGCGTGGGAGCGTCACGGCGGCCGCGGCGGTGCCGCCCAATGCGACGAACAAGGCGAGGCTGGCGGTGACGTTGGCGTAGCTGAACCGGCGGGTGCTGCTCGGAGTCCGAGGCACGATGGAACCCTTTCGTGGGGTTGTCCCACCAAGGACTGCGGCGCGCCCCGTCCATTCCCCTGGCGCGTCCCCGGCTTCGAGCGGCCTGCGGCGGACGACGATGGTCGCCAGCAGCCTGGCGCGCCTCGGCGTCAGCCGGTTCAGGTCGGCCGTCGCGTCAGCGCGCCGCGGCATAGCCGGGCTCGCCGGAGGTTGATGGTCAACATGGGTGCCTTCCCTTCCTCAGTGGCTTGGTTGCCGAGGGGCGTGACCCCGGACCCACCGCGCAGGTTGTGCGTTTGCGACGAGCTGGAGTGGCGGCTGCGCGAGCGCGCCGCGGCGTGGCCGGAGTAGCGGCTGGCTGACGGCGATCCTGGGGCCGGGTTTGGCCCGCAGAAGTCTTATTTCACTTGTCGGAATGGTCGCCCGGCGCCGCGGTCCGACTTGTAATGCCCCATCCCCATCCCTCTGCCTCACGCAGCACCCACCTGCAGCGCAGCCTCGCTACCGGCCTAGCCGTGGCGGCACTCGCGGCTCCCGGAGCGAAGGCATGAGCCACCGGACCCAGATCACGCGGACGTGGGGACTCGTCCTCGCGCTCGCGCTCGCGCTGGCTCTGGCCGTCCCGGCCGGAGCAACAGGCCGTGTCGACAACCAACCGCTGTGTCCTCCGACCACGGGGGAGGCCCCTCCCCCGCGCGTGGCTCCCGACCTCCGGCCACCGTGCGTGCCCCGCGACTTGGCGGGCGACCGCCAGGGTTTGGACGGAGCGCACGTCGGCCTCCTCACAGGCGGCATCGCCATGCTGGTGCTGGCGGTCACGGGCGGAATGGTCGTCGCAACTCGCCGCGCCGACGCGTCCGCCAGTCCGGGCGTGAGCTACTACGCCGAGCTCGAGGCGCTGTGGCTGCTTCCCGCCCGCGAGGTCGAACACGATGCCTGAGCCGCGCCCCGCGCCAAGGCTGCGGTCCAGCGGACACGCTGCGACGGACGTTCGCGTAGATCCTCGTGCTGTGCGAGGTCCACCCGCGGCGCGCACGCCAGCTCATGGGCCACGAGGACTCCCGCACCACCGTGGACATCTAAGAGCAGGATCTCGACGACTCCGATCACCCCGTCGGGCTGCTCGAGCGCGTGTTCGGATGTGACCTCGCCGAGGCCCACGATGCCTTCGCCGAGCGCCGAGTTTCCGGTGCGAGACGCAAAAAGGCCCGCCGAGGCGGACCTTGAATCGCTCCTGGGAGACTGAGAAGTCAGCGATTTGCAGGTACTTCAGAGGAGCGGATGAAGGGACTCGAACCCTCGACCTTCTGCATGGCAAGCAGACGCTCTAGCCAACTGAGCTACATCCGCAGAACGCGCAGCAGTATAGCCCCGGTCCGGAGCTCGACACGCTTCAATGGGGGGATGGGCGCCGGACGCTCGATCACGGCAATGGCCAAAGCGGCGATGCGCAACAAGGCGGTGCGCGGCGTCGCCGTGTCCGCTGGAGTCGCCGCCGCGCGGCGGGTAGGCCCGATCGCGCAGGACCGCTACGGCGTGTGGCGCGACCGGCGCGTGTACCGCGACCGGGCGGTCAAGCTCGCGCGGCAGATCGGCGGCCAATACTCGGAGGACACGATCATCGGCGGCGAGCCCCACTTCGTGGTGTGGAAGGACGGCACGCCGGTGGAGGCGTTCCCACACGTCGAGGACCTCGCCGCCCGGCCCGAGCTCGCCGGCTTCGACCGGGCGCTCCTGCGCACCCCGCCGGCGCCGCGTCGCCGGGCCGGATAACGCGCGCCATAGCACGCCCTGCTACACCTCACCGATGGCGGAGACCCCGAAGCCGACAGAGCGCACCCCGCGGACTCCGCTCCCGCGCGAGGGCGGTGAAGAGAAGCGCCCGTCGTTCCGCACGCCGCGGATGCGGATCCTGCTGATCGTCGGGGCGCTGCTCGCCGCCAACTACCTCTTCGTAGCGATCTTCGCTCCCGGTCGGGTCGAGCCGGTACGGATCCCCTACAACCCGACCTTCCTCGAGCAGGTGCGCGCGGACAACGTCGAGCGAATCTCGGCCGAGGGCGCGACCGTCGACGGCATGTTCAAGAAGGAGTTCAAGTACGGCGACGCCAAGCCCAACAAGTCGTTCAAGACCGAGATCCCGGTGTTCGCCAACAACGACCAGCTGTCGCAGCTGCTCGAGGACCACAAGGTCACGATCGAGGCCGAGCCGATCAACGAGAGCCGCGGCATCCTCGCGAGCCTGCTCCTCGGGTTCGGCCCGGTGCTGCTCCTGATCGGCCTGTTCGTGTACTTCGCGCGCCGTGCGGGCGGCGGCGCGATGAGCGCGCTCGGCACGTTCGGCCGCTCGCGCGCGCGCCGCAGCGAAAAAGGCGAGCAGAAGGTCACTTTCAAAGACGTGGCCGGGATCGATGAGGCGAAGGCCGAGCTGGCCGAGGTCGTCGACTTCCTCAAGAACCCCGACCGCTACCAGAAGCTCGGCGGCCGGATCCCTAAGGGCGTGCTGCTCTCCGGCGCGCCCGGCACCGGCAAGACGCTGCTCGCTCGCGCGGTGGCGGGGGAGGCGAACGCGCCGTTCTTCTCGATCGCCGCGTCAGAGTTCGTCGAGGCGATCGTCGGCATCGGAGCCAGCCGGGTCCGCGACCTGTTCAAGCAGGCCAAGGAGGCCGCTCCGGCGATCATCTTCATCGACGAGCTCGACGCGATCGGCCGCTCGCGCGGCGCGAGCGTCGGCTTCGGCGGCGGCAACGACGAGCGCGAGCAGACGCTCAACCAGATCCTGACCGAGATGGACGGCTTCGAGTCCAACCTCGCTGTCATCGTGCTCGGCGCGACCAACCGCCCGGAGGTGCTCGACGCCGCGCTGCTGCGCCCGGGCCGCTTCGACCGTCGCGTCGCGGTCCCGCCGCCCGACAAGGACGGGCGGCGATCGATCCTCGAGGTCCACACGCGCTCTTTGCCGCTCGCCGACGACGTCAACCTCGACCGCCTGGCCGCGACCACGCCCGGCATGGTCGGCGCGGACCTCTCCAACCTCGCCAACGAGGCCGCACTGCTCGCGGCACGGCGCGAGCACGAGAAGGTCCGGATGGCCGACTTCACCGATTCGCTCGAGAAGATCGTGCTCGGCGCGCCGCGCGGCACGGTGCTGAACGCCGAGGACCGGCGGCGGGTCGCCTATCACGAGGCCGGCCACGCGCTCGTCGGCATGCTCACGCCGGGTGCCGACCCCGTGCGCAAGGTCTCGATCATCCCGCGCGGCCAGGCGCTCGGCGTCACGTTCTCCTCGCCCGACGACGACCGCGCCAACTACGAGGAATCCTGGCTGCTGGCCAAGATCAAGGTCGCGCTCGGCGGCCGCGTGGCGGAGGAGGTCGTGTTCGGCTCGATCACGACCGGCGCGGAGTCCGACATCCAGCAGCTCACCCAGATCGCCCGTGGCATGGTCGGACGGTGGGGGATGAGCGAGGCGATCGGGCCGATCGCCGTGCTCCCGCAGGACCAGAGCGGCCCGTTCCTGCCCGGCTCGCAACCGGCGTCGGAGACGACGCAGCGGCTCGTCGACGACGAGGTGCGGAGGATCGTCGATCAGGCGTACAACGAGGTACGGCAGCTGCTGACCGAGCACCGCGACCAGCTCGAGTCGCTCACCGAGACCCTCCTGCGCCAGGAGACGCTCGACGAGGACGACGCCTATGCGGCCGCTCAAGTGCCGCATCGGCTCGCCGATACGTCTGCAGAGACGACCGCAACTTCCGCGCCGGCGCGCGGTTGAAGCGCCTCGTATACCGCTGAACCGCCCAGGCCCTGAGCCGGGGCGGCCGGGGGACCCAGGCAGTTGGGGCGAATCGCCGGCCTTCTAGGCACGGCGTAGCGCAGGCCTTTCCAGCGCGAGCCCGTCAGCTCACCTCGGAAGCGGACTGGAAAGCGAAAGCTGGAGTCCCGAAACCGTGAAGTCAATCCTGCCCGCTCGCGGGCGCACTGTCGCGCTGGCGGCGTCCGCTGCCGTGCTGCTCTGCACGGGCGACGCCGCCGCGCAGTCCGGCGGCTTCTCGTCGGAGCCACCGGCCCTCGAGGCGCCGGTCGCCAAGGCCGCGATGAACGCCGACCGGCGCACAGCGGTCGCGCCCGCCGGCGCTCCGCCCGAGGTCGTCGGCGCGATCGCGGCCGCCAACCGCATCACGCGCAAGCCCTACAGGTGGGGCGGCGGCCACGGCCGCTGGCGCGACAGCGGCTATGACTGCTCAGGCAGCGTCTCCTACGTGCTCCATGCCGCCGGCCTGCTCAAGGTGGCACGCGACTCGTCGGGGCTGATGTCCTACGGCAAGCGCGGCAGGGGAGAGTGGATCACGATCTACGCCCACGGCGGCCACGCCTACATGGTCATCGCCGGCCTGCGCTTCGACACCTCGGGGCGCGGCGAGAGCGGCCCGCGCTGGCGGCTCGAGCCGCGCGCCGGCGGCGGGTTCGTCAAGCGCCACCCGGTCGGTTTCTAGCCGCCACCGGTCAGCCGCCGGCCGCGCTGTACGCCGGTCTCGCCCCGCTCGACCCGCTCGCGCACGGCGGGGCGGATCCGGCCGTGGTCGTCGAGGTAGTCGCGCCACGAGCGCTGCGGGTCGTACCCGAGCAGCCGACGCGCCTTCGCGATCGAGATCCCGGACACGCCGCCGGCCCTGATCGGCGGGGCGTCGTCGCCATGGAAGCGGCGGACGAGCTCCTCGAGCGGCTCGTGGGAGGCGATGTCGGGCGACGCGATGTATACGACCTCGTGGCCCGGGGTGCTCGCGGTCGCGGCGAGCCCGATCGCGTCCGCGAGGTCGTAGGCGTCGATGTAGGCCCAGAAGCCCTGCGACGGCTCCGGCTCGCGCATCCAGGGGCCCAGGTTGCGTTCGTAGTTGCCCTCCCACTGCACCCACGACGGACGGATCGAGACGCACGTGATGTCCGCGCGCCGGACCGCGCCGTCCATCAGCAGCTCGCCGAAGTGCTTGGCGGTCGCGTACGGGTCCTGCGGGCGGATCGGGTGCTCCTCGTCGACCGGCAGGTAGTCGGGCAGGAACGGGCGCTCCGGGAAGAAGAAGCCGGGGACGGTCTCGCTCGAGATGTTCACGAAGCGCGGGACGCCCCAGCGGACGGCCGCCTCGAGTACGTTGAACGTCGCCAGCACGTTGTTACGGAAGGTGACGTGCGGCGGGTTCTGGGTCGGCTCCGGGATCGCGGCTGCATGGACGATCGCGTCGTTGCCGCGGACGATCGCGAACGCGTCGCCGGCGTCGGTCAGGTCGCCCTGCTTGTAGCCGACGCCGTTGCCGTTCGCCTCGAACGACGGGCGCGCGACGTCGGTTCCCGTCACGTCGTGGCCGGCGTCGGCGAGCGTCGCGACGGTTGCGGCGCCGACCTTGCCGCGTGCGCCGGTGACGAGGATCCGCATGGGGCCGCGCACAGTACCGATCCACTCGGTGGCCCGCACGATGCGAGGATGCAGGCCACACGCCGAGGAGGAGAACGATGGGGAAGGCGCTGTACACCGCAGAGGCGACGGTCACCGGCGGGCGGGCGGAGGGGCACGGCCGCACGAGCGACGGCAGGCTCGACGTGCAGCTGCGGTCGCCGAAGGAGATGGGCGGCGAGGGCGACGGCACGAACCCGGAGCAGCTGTTCGCGGTCGGGTTCGCCTCGTGCTTCGAGTCGGCGATCGGGGTGATCGGACGCCGTGAGCGCGCGGAGGTCGGCGACGTCTCGATCGACAGCCGCGTGACGCTGTCCCCCACCGAGGACCGCCGCTTCGTGCTCGCCGTAGCGCTCGACGTGAGCCTGCCCCAGGTGGGCGATCCCGAGCTGGCGGAGCGCATCGTCGAGACCGCGCACCAGGTGTGCCCCTACTCCAACGCCACCCGCGGGAACATCGACGTCAAGCTGACCGTGAACGGCAGGGCGCTCGACTGAGGGAGGATCCAGCGATGTCTTCGACCGACCCCATCCCCAGTGCGCTCTCGGCGCTCGACGATGCGCCCGTCTGGATCAACTCCGCGCCGCTCACGGCCGACGGACTGCGTGGGCGCGTCGTGCTCGTCGACTTCTGGACCTACTCGTGCGTCAACTGGCTTCGCACGCTGCCGTACGTCCGGGCGTGGGACGAGACGTATCGCGATCGTGGACTGGTCGTCGTCGGCGTGCATGCGCCCGAGTTCGGGTTCGAGCACGACCTTGACAACGTGCGCGGCGCGGCGCGCGAACTGGGGGTCGGTTACCCGGTCGTGATCGACAACGACTTCACCATCTGGCGCTCGCTCGACAACCACTACTGGCCGGCCGTCTACCTCGTCGATCGCGACGGGCGTGTCCGCTTCCACCACTTCGGCGAGGGCGCCTACGAGGAGACCGAGCGGGCGATCCAGCAGCTGCTGGGAGTCGACGGCGAGACCGTCCGCGTCGACGCCGGCGGCCTCGCCGAGGCGGCCGACTGGGCGACGCTGAGGTCCCCGGAGACCTACGTGGGTGACGCGCGCAGCGAGCGTCGCAGCAGCGACCAGCGCGCGGACGGGCTCGCGCTCAACCAGTGGGCGCTCACCGGCGACTGGTCGGTCGGCGACGAGGACGCCGTACTCGAAGCGGCCGCCGGCTCGATCGCTTACCGCTTCGAGGCGCGCGATCTCAACCTGGTCCTCGCGCCGCCGGCCTCGGGCGCCCCGGTCCGCTTTGCCGTGCGCCTCGACGGCCGGCCGCCGGGTGATGCCCACGGCGTCGACGTCGACGAGTCCGGCGATGGGACCGTATCCGAGCCGCGGATGTACCAGCTCGTCCGCCAGCGCGGGACCGTCGGCCAGCGCGCCTTCGAGATCACGTTCCTCGAGCCGGGCGTGCGCGCGTACGTCTTCACCTTCGGCTGAGCCCATCCGGGCCGCAGGTCGTGGGTGCGGGTTTGCCCGCGAACCGGTCGGCGATCCATTCGACGACGTCTGGCACGGCGACGTGGCCGGCGTCGAGGTGGGCCGTGCCGGCGAGCATTCGGAACTCGACCGTCTCGCCTCGGGCGCACAGCTTCTCCACCAGTCGCGCGGTGACGGCGGGGGCGACGATCGGATCCGCGTCGCCTTGGATGATCAGGAGCGGGGCGCCGGTGGGGGCGTTTCCCGGGTTGTTCTGCTCGAGGATCGTGGCCCACGGCTCGGTCTTCCACGGCGGTGTGTGGAGAAACCTGAGGTTGAGCGCGAGCGAGGCCGGGACCGACGCCAGGATCTGCTGCCTGGTGTAGAGACAGTTCTTGGCGATCCTGCCGACGAGCGGACGCGCGACCGGAGCGACGATCTGGTCGAGGCCGGCATCGTCGTACACCCTGGCCCATGACTGCAGCGCCATCGAGATCAGGATCTTGCCGACGGTCGTCTCGATGTTGACCCTGAACAGATCGACCAGGTTCGGAACCGGCGCTCCGGCAGCGACACCGACGAGCTCCAGCTCCGGTGCGTAACCGGCGGCGAGCTGGCCGGTGAAGAGCGACGCGTGCCCGCCCTGGGAGTGTCCCCACACCACGAACTCGTCGCCGGCGCGCGCGTCGGTCAGATTGCGCGCGGCGCGCACGATGTCGAGCTCGTTCATCGCCTCCGAGTCGCCGACGAGGTACGGGTGCGGTCCCGGCGTGCCGAGTCCCTGGTAATCGCTGGCAGCCACGACGTAGCCGGCCGCCAGCAGTTCCTCGCCACCCTCGAACAGCAGTGGCTGCTGCGCTCGGTTCGTGACGAGCGAAGGGGCGCAGTTCGACGCAACGCCGACCGTGCCGTGCGTGTACGCGACGACCTTGCGGCCGCCCGCGGGCGGCGCGCCGTCGGGCACCACGATCAACCCACTTACGGCCGTCGGCTGTCCGTCGTACCCGGTCGACTTGTAGAGCACCCGGTACGCAGTCGCCCCGGCCTGGAAGCCGTCGATGGCCTCGCTGCGGACGATCGTCCCGGGAGGACCGTCCGGGAGCGGCGACGGCGCCGCATAGAACGCTCCGGGCGCGTCAGGCCGCGAGCTGTCGACGAAGATCGCCCAACCCGCGACGCCCGCCGCAATCACGATCGCGGTGATCGACAGCCACCCCCACCAGCGGTTCGATTTCTTGTGGCTGTCGGCGGAGGGCGAGCCCGCGTCGGACACGGCGCGAACGTAGCACCGGACTGGAGTCGCGATCAGTCCGGAGGACTTGTTGTATTCTCGCGGCGACCGACGCGCGTGGGATCACTCGAACCGATTGGAGTCGGTGGTGGGGGACGGTTACCAGTGAAGTCAGGCGTGCTGGTTGCAGTGCTCCTCGGGGTCCTGGCACTGCCCGCCGTCGCCGCGGCCGACCGAGCGTTCGCGCCCCGCTTCACTGCAAACGACTCGGGCGACATCGTGATGGCCGCCAACACGCTCCTGAGCTGTCAGGAGGGCGCGGCCGGGTGCGCCGAGGCGCGGGCGGGGAGAGCCGGGGCAAAGCTCGGGAACAACCAGTGGGACATGCGCTTCGTGGACGTCGACTCCGACCCCGCGACGTTCAACTCGAGCCGCGCGGAGATTGTTCTGCCCGCCGACGCGAGCATCCTCTTCGCGGGCCTGTACTGGGGGGCGAACACAAGGGCGGGCGCGAGCGGAGGACAGGCGGCGCCCAACGCCAACGCCAAGAACGCCGTTCGATTCGCGTCGCCGACGAGCGGATATGTCACGGTGACCGCGAATCGCGTCGACGAGGGCACGGCGGTCTCGCAGGTAGGCGCGTATCAGGCGTTCGCAGACGTGACATCACTCGTGAGCGCGGGCGGCGCCGGCGCCTACACGGCGGCCAACGTGCAGACCGGCAGGGGCCTTGACCGCTATGCCGGCTGGTCGCTCGTGGTGGCCTATCACTCCCCCAGCGCGGTGCCCCGGAACATGACCGTCTACGACGGCCTCGAGACCGTCAACAACGGCGATCCGCCGCATGAGTTCTCGGTGAGCGGGTTCCGCACGCCGGCCTCCGGCCCCGTGCGTTCGGCGCTCGGCTTCGTGGCCTATGAAGGGGACCGCTCATTGGGTGGCGACAACGGCTCCATGAACGGGGTGAAGAGCCGGGACAACCTGTTCGACTCGCGCATCAGCCGGGCCGGCCAACCGGTTACCACGAAGACGCCGAACTACGACAACCAGCTCGGTTTCGACGCCCAGGTCCTCGACACGACAGGGATCCTGCGCAACGGCGCCACGAGCGCCGCGATCAGGCTGGAGACGACCGGCGACACGTACCTGCCGGGCGTGGGGTGGATGGTGACCGAGCTGTTCGCGCCGGATGTCCAGTCCGCGAAGACCGTGCGGGACCTGAACGGAGGCCTGGTCGAGCCCGGGGACGAGCTCGAGTACGTGATCACCGGTACCAACCGGGGGCAGGACGCCGCCCTCAACACCGTCGTCACGGACGCGGTGCCGGCGAACACGACGTTCGTGGGTGGCTCGCTCGTCAGCTCCAGCGGGAGCGTCGGCCTCAAGCTGAGCGATGCCGGCGGCGACGACCAGGCCGAGTTCGATGCCGGCGCAGGCCAGGTCGTGTTCCGGGCGGGTGAGGGCGCCTCGGCCACCGCGGGCGGTCGACTGGCTCCCGGGGCCGCTTATGAGGTGCTTTACCGGGTGCGCGTGGCGGCCGGTACGCCGTCGGGAACCGCCATCGTGAATCAGGCGAATGTCAGCTATCTCGCGGAAACGCTCGGTTTCCCGGTTGAGAAGACCACGAACAACACGAGCCTGACGACGACGGCGCCGGACCTCGCGATGAACAAGAGCTTCGGAATCCTCGCGCCGGGCACCTATGGGTTCACGGTCACAAACGTCGGCGACGCTCCCACTCGGGGACCGGTCGTCCTGACGGACGCGCCGCCGGCGGGCGTCGTCACCGTCGTCGATCCAGGCGGCTTCACTTGCACCGGGGGGGTCACGCTGCGCTGTGAGCGCTCGGACTCGCTGGCCCCGGGCCAGAGCTGGGTCGTCACCGCCCTGATCTCGGTCGCTCTCGTCTCGAACACCGCCGTCGTCGACGGCGGCGGCGACGTCAACAGGTCCAACAACACGGACACGATCTTCTTGCCGCAGCCGTCCCTTGCCGTCGAGAAGCAGGTTACGCCGGACACCGTCGGCCCCGGCGATGAGGTGACGTACCTGCTGACGGTCGGGAACAGGAGCAGCGCGACCGCCGCACAGTCCGTGCAGCTGACCGACCCGCTGCCGCCCGGCCTGACGTTCATATCCGCGCAGGCGCTCGACCAGGGGACCTGCGATGCCGCGGTGAACTGCTCGCTCGGCACGATTCCCGCGTTTGGCTCGGCCCGGGTGCGGATCCGAGCCAGGGTCGGCGATCAGGTGGCGCCCGGCGCGGTGACGAACACCGCGACGGTCAGCGGCCCACTCGACGACTCGCTCCAGGATGACAACACCGCTACGGGGACGTTCCAGGTCCGCCGGACGGCGCGTCTGGAGGCCTCCAAGCGTCTCGTGGGTACTCCCCGGGCGGGGCGGCCCGTGAGCTGGACGGTGACGGTTCAGAATGCGGGCCCGCACGCGAGCATCGGTGCCGACTTCGTCGACGCGCTGCCCGAGGTCGTCGAGAACGCGACCGGCACCGTGCCGGGCGGCTCGTGCCAGACCGCGGCGAGCACCCTCAGCTGCGCGCTGCCTGACATCGCGGCCGGCGGCCGAGTCGAGATATCGGTCACGGGGACCCTGCGGTCGAACGCGGCCGCCGCGCAGCTGCTCAACGGAGTTCAGATCCAGCCGGGTGGCTCCCAGCCGAGGCAGGCGCCCCCGCGGCCCGCTCCACCGACGCCGCCTGCCCCACCGGAACCGTTCGCCCCACCGGCGCCGCCCGCCCCACCCGCGCCGCCAGGGCCGCCGCTGCCGCCGGGATCCCCGGGGCCACTCGGGCCGCTCCCGCCACCGCCCGCGACCGGTGCGGCCACGCCACCCGGCGACGTCGTTCGCCCCGCCGCGGACTTGGGCGTGTCCAAGCTGGCGACCCCGGATCCCCTCGCGCGCAACGGCAGGGCGACCTGGCACATCCGTACCACCAACCACGGCCCCTCCACCGCCACCAACGTCACGATCCGCGACACCCTCCCGAAGGGCGCCCGCTACGTGCGCGCCAGGGGCGCGGGACGTTGCAGCGCCAAGGGGCGCGTCGTGACCTGCCGGTTCGGCGACCTGCGCAACGACCGCTCGGTCGAGACCGCGATCGTCGCGAAGCTGAGCGTCGGCAGCAACGCCGGCACGCTGCGCAACTCGATTGTCGCCAACGCAACGCAGGCCGACCCGGCCACGGCCAACGACCGCGACCGCACGAGCTCGGCGCTGGCGCCGCGCCTGGCGCTGCGCAAGTCGGTCAACGCGCGCACGGCGGAGGTGGGAGACGCGCTGAGCTACACGCTGCGACTCTCCAACCGCGGCCCGGGCACGGCGCGCGGAGTCGTCCTGTGCGACCGTCCGGGACGCGGGCTGCGGCTGCGCCGCGCTCCGGGCGCGCGGCGCACGGGACGGCGGGCGTGCTGGAGCATCGGCACGCTGCGCCGCGGCCAGAGCGCGCGTCGCCGGGTCGTGGCGGGCGTCAGCTCCGGCTCCCGCCCGAAGGTCGTGAACCGCGCGACCGTGCGCACCAGCGGCAGCCGCGTCGCCACGGCGCGAGCGTCCACGCTCGTGCGCGGGGTGGTGCCCCGGTTCACCGGCTAGAGGCGCCGACCGAAATCGAACCGGTAGAGGTACGCTAGAGCCAAATCTGTGCGCATGGGTCGAGCGCCAGGCGGCGGATGCGGTGCGGTTGTATCGGCCGCGGTTCGACCTGGTGACGCGTTGTGACCGGCTGTGGATGTGCGCTCGTGTCGTGCGGTCGTCCTCGCGTCGGCAGGCCCGTCCTGCCTCCTCGGCGCGGCTGTCCGAGATGATGCTTCAGTTGACGTTCGTCGCGGCGACTCGAACTCGGCACACCGCGACGTGGTGGCCATCGGGGAGGTCGGCGTCGGGGGCCGAGTTCGAGCGGCCGTTGGGCTCGAAGCCGACCTGGGGGACCCAGCCCGGGATCTTGGGGAAGTGGTTGCCGACGCGCTCGCGCGTGCGCAGGTCCCACAGCGTCGCCTCGGCGGTCCAGTCGGCCGCGGCCACCAGTCGTCCGTCCGCGGAGACGGCGATCTGGGCGATGACCGCGGACGTGACGTCCATCGCCGGCTCGCGCTCGCGGCCGGTCTCCGCGTCCAAGATGAGCACGGAGCCCTCCCCGGTTCCGACGGGCAGCGTCCGGGAGTCACGCGCGAGCGCGAATGTCCGGGCTTCTGGGGACGGGTGGCTGGCTCGACCGTAGCGACGATTCCCAGCCCGGATGGACCGGCGGCTCGCCGACCCTCATTCCGAGCGGTTGAGCCCTACGAACGGTTGCCGAGCGCAAGACGCCTTCAAAGCTCCCCGTACGCGGTAGAGACGTCACATCGCACGCGGAATTGGACGCCGTGATCATCCGATCTGGACGATGCGACGGCCGCATCGGTCGCCGATGCTCACGGCCTAGGTGCGGAACATCGAGAGGAGCGACGCCCAAATGAGTGATGAGCGTTCTGTCGAGCGTGAGGTGCTGCCGGTCCCTGATGTCCCGGCGCCCGGGCTGGTGACCTACGACGCCAAGGACCCGGACACGTCGTTCGCGCCGATCGAGGAGCTGCGGCCGCCGGCCGGAGCACCGAACGTGCTGGTCGTCCTGATCGATGATGTCGGCTTCGGTGCTTCGAGCGCGTTCGGTGGGCCGTGCGCGACGCCGAACGCGGAACGGCTCGCGGCCGGCGGGTTGAAGCTCAATCGCTTCCACACGACGGCGTTGTGTTCGCCCACGCGGGCGGCGCTGCTCAGCGGCCGCAACCACCACACGGTCGGGATGGGAGGGATCACCGAAATCGCGACCTCGGCGCCCGGGTACAACTCGATGCGGCCGAACACGTGCGCTCCGCTCGCTGAGATCCTCAGGCTCAACGGCTACTCCACCGCTCAGCTCGGGAAGTGTCACGAGGTGCCGGTTTGGCAGACGAGCCCGCTGGGGCCGTTCGACAACTGGCCGACCGGCAGCGGCTTCGAGTACTTCTACGGCTTCATCGGCGGCGAGGCGCACCAGTACTACCCCGCCCTGTATGAGGGCACGACCCCAGTCGAGCCCGATCGCACCCCTGAGGAGGGCTACCACCTCATGGGCGACATGACCGACAAGGCGATCAAGTGGATCCGCCAGCAGAAGTCGCTGATGGCCGACAAGCCGTTCTTCATGTACTTCGCGCCCGGTGCCACGCATGCGCCGCACCACGTCCCCAAGGAATGGGCAGACAAGTACGCCGGGCAGTTCGACGACGGGTGGGACGCCCAGCGGGAGCGGATCTTCGCGCGCCAGAAGGAACTCGGCGTGATCCCTGGCGACGCGCAGCTCACGCCGCGCCATGACGAGATCCCGGCCTGGGATGAGATGCCTGAGAACCTCAAGCCGGTGCTGCGCCGGCAGATGGAGGTCTACGCCGGCTTCATGGAGTTCACCGACCACCACGTCGGGCGCTTGTTCGACGCGCTCGACGAGCTCGAGGTGTTCGAGAACACGCTCGTCTTCTACATCATCGGCGACAACGGGGCCTCGGCCGAGGGCACGCTGAACGGCACGTTCAACGAGATGATCAACTTCAACGGGGCGGCCGCGATCGAGACGCCGGAGTTCATGATCGAGCGCCTCGACGACTTCGGTGGGCCGGACTCGTTCAACCATTACGCAGTTGGCTGGGCGCATGCGATGGACACGCCGTATCAGTGGACAAAGCAGGTCGCGTCGCACTTCGGCGGCACGCGCAACGGCACGATCGTGCACTGGCCGGCCGGCTTCGAGGCCAAGGGCGAGATCAGGACGCAGTTCACGCACGTGATCGACGTCGCGCCGACGGTGCTCGACGCCGCCGGGCTCGTGGAGCCGAAGTTTGTCAACGGCGTACAGCAGACGCCGATGCAGGGCGTCAGCATGCGCTACGCGCTCACCGACGCCGCCGCCCCCGAACGGCACGAGACGCAGTACTTCGAGATGTTCGGCAACCGCGGCATCTACCACAAGGGCTGGACTGCCGTCACGCGCCACAAGACACCGTGGCTGCTCGTCGGCGAGCAGGTGCCGGCGTTCGACGACGACGTCTGGGAGCTCTATGACACCAGCGTGGACTGGACGCAGTTCGAGGACCTCTCGACGCAGCAGCCCGACCGCCTGCACGAGCTGCAGCGGTTGTTCCTCATCGAGGCGACCAGGAACAACGTTCTCCCGCTCGACGACCGCGCCGCAGAACGGCTCAACCCGGACGTCGCCGGCCGCCCGACGCTGATCAAGGGCAACCGGCAGCGGGTCTTCGGCGGCATGGGCCGTCTGTCGGAGAGCTCGATCGTGAGCATCAAGAACAAGTCGCACGCGGTCACGGCCGAAATCGTCGTCCCGGATGACGGCGTGCAGGGCGTGATCATCGCCCAGGGCGGCAGCATCGGCGGCTGGACCCTGTACGCCAAGGACGGCCGGCTGCGCTATTGCTACAACCTGCTCGGCGTCCAGCGCTTCTACGTCGACAGCGACCGCGAGATCCCCGCCGGGACGCACCAGGCGCGGATGGAATTCGACTACGACGGCCCCGGACTCGGCAAGGGCGGCACCGCGACGCTCTACCTGGACGGCCAGCAAGTCGGACAGGGCACCGTCGCGGCCACGGCCGCGATGATCTTCTCGGCCGACGACACCTGCGACGTCGGCCAGGAGGGCGGCGCCTTGGTGGCGGACGACTACCCGACCCCGAACGCGTTCACCGGCGAAGTGCACTGGGTCGAGATCGACGTCGGCGAAGCCGCGGCCGACGCCGACCACCAACTCGATCCCGACGAGCTGCTCCGCGTCGCCATGGCACGCCAGTAGAACGGCGCATCCCGACGTCACCGGCGTTGCCTGCGAAGGCTTTGTGGGCAGCGCCGCGGACGCGACGGTCATGCCGATCAGATGATGACTCCGGCCGCCTCCACCGCCACGCTGACCCAGTGAGGGGGCTGTTCGCGACCGTCATCGGCCTGCTCTCGTGGCTGTCGCTGGCCGCCCAGCTGATCCTGATCGCCGCCGAGGTCAACGCGGTCGCGGCCTTGCGGCTGTGGCCGCGCTCGCTGACCGGTGCCCCGACCGCGGCCGACACGCGCGCGCTCGAGCACTACGCGGAGTCGGCGCGCCGCGACCCGCGCGCGCAGGTCGATGTGCACTGGGAGATCTAGCCCAGCGCGGGTGCGCACTGCGGCTGCAGCGCCTGCAGCTCCGCGACGGCCGCCTCGACGCCTTCCTGCAGCGTCGAGCCGCTGAACACCAGGCCGAACGCCGACAGGAACGATTGCGCGCAGGTCGCGGCGGTGTCGGCCTTCGCCTGAGCCGCGTCGGCCTCCTTCTGAGCCTCTTCGGCTGTATCCGTGGCGTCCGCTGCCGCCTGCTCGGCCTGGTCCTGCGCATCGGCCGCCTCGTCCACAGCCTGACTCGCGTCCTCCTGCGCGGCGCCGAGCTGGGCGCTCAGATCGTCAAAGGCACCCTTCGCGGTCGCGACGACGTCGGCGCCGGCGTCCTGGGCCTGATCGATCTGCTGTTGCTGGGAGGCGATCTGGGCGTCGGCGTCGTCGAGGTCCGAGTTCAGGTTGATTACGTAGATCCCGAGCCCGATGACGCAGGCTGTCAGGAGGCCGGCGACGGCGATCCAGCCCCACGGCCGCTTGCGATGGGTGGGAGGCGCGGCCTCGGCCGGCGCGGACGGAGCACCGCCGGGCATTGGCGGCTGGGCGGCGGTGGCCGTCCCTTGAGCCTCTGCCGCCGAGGCCTCGGCGCGCGGATCGGAGTCTGAGGGGATCTCTGGCGTGGACATCTGCGTTCCTCCCGGGCCGCCACGGCCGAGGGCCCCATGGCCCGTGAGCAGCAAGGCGACGTGCGTGCTGTGGGTGGAACGTAGGCTTGTGCCCGCTCGCGCGCCTCATGCCGATGGCATGAACTCGAGCCGTTCGGAACCGGCAATGCGCCGCCCCGCGCTTGTCAGATACAAAACCGCTCTCATAGGATCGTCCGCGCGATGGCGGTTGCCGACGTTCCCTTCGACCTCCTGGAGGTCAAGCTCGCTGCGCCGCTGACCCGGCCCGGGACCGTCGTGAAGGCGGACGTGATCGCGCGGTTGTGCGCGTCGCGCTCGCCGTTCGCGGCAGTGGTCGCGCCCGCCGGGTACGGCAAGACGACGCTTCTCGTGCATTGGGCCGAGGCGGATCCGCGTCCGTTCGCGTGGGTCGCGCTCGACGGCCGAGAGGACGATGCCGTTGTCCTTCTGCGATACATCGCGGCCGCGATTCACCGCGTCGAGCCGGTCGCCCCCGACGTGTTCGAGGCGCTCTTCGGCCCGGGCTCCATCTGGTCGAAGCACGTGCCGCGCGTCGGCGGCGCGCTTGCTGCGTGCAAGCGCCCGCTGGTGCTGGTGCTCGACGATCTGCACGCTGTCGCCAATCCGGCCTGTCTCGACGTGCTCGCGGCGCTGTTCGAGTACGTTCCGGCCGGGTCGCAGATCGCGATCGCCAGCAGGGAAGCGCCAGCGCTGCCGCTTGCCCGCTGGCGTGCCCGGGGAATCGTGGACGAGATCGGCGTGGCAGAGCTGCGGCTCGATGAGCAGGAGGCCAAGCTGCTGCTGCAAGCGACGGGAGTCGAGTTGAACGCCGGCGAGCTTTCCGGGTTGACCGAGCGGACGGAGGGCTGGGCGGCGGGTTTGTATCTCGCAGCGTTGTCGGTGCAGGTCGGGGCGTCGAGCGCGATGGCTGCCGCGGGCTTCACCGGCGATGACAGGTTCGTGTCGGAGTACTTCCGGCTCGAGCTTTTGTCCCGTCTGCCAACGGCCGAGGCGCAGTTCCTGAAGCACACCTCGATGCTGGAGCGCATGTCTGGCCCGCTTTGTGACTCGGTGCTCCAGACGACGCAGTCCGCAGAGATGCTCGAGGCGCTCGAGCGCTCGAACGGTTTCGTGGTGCCCCTGGACCGGAGAGGCCAGTGGTATCGCTACCACCACCTGTTCGGGGAGCTGCTGCGCAACGAGCTCGAGCGCAGCGAGCCCGGCGTCGTGTCCGTGCTCAACGGCCGGGCGATGGCCTGGTGCATCGCCAATGACCTGACCGAGGCGGCGGTGCTCTACGGGCAAGCTGCGGGTGAGACGGACACGGTCGCAGGCTTGCTCGAGGGGCTTGTCCTGCCGCTCTACTTCGACGGCCGGCTGCAGACCGCGGAGGAGTGGTTCGGGTGGTTCGGCGAGGACGATTTGGTGCAGCACCCTGTGCTCGCCGTCTACGGAGCGTGGATGCGGGTGCTGACCGGGAGGCCTGAGGAGGCGGAGCGGTTGCTTGCGCTCGCAGACGGGGCGACCTCGACGGGTCCTCTGCCCGATGGCAGCGCCACGATCGAGCCGTGGATCGCAACTCTGCGCGCGCACATGATGCGGGACGGGGTCGAACGTGCGCTCGCCGACGCAGATCTGGCGCTCGATCAGCTCCCGCCGGGAAGCTGGTGGATTCCCGGCTCGCTCCGGATGCGAGGTGTTGCGCACGGGCTGCTCGGCGACACCGATCGTGAGGCGGAGGACCTGAAGACTTCCATCGCGGCGGCGCAGGCGCTGGGCGCCCCGGGCGACGATGTCCCACTGGCTCAGGCACTGCTCGCGCTCCGCGCGGCCAAGCAAGGCGCCTGGGGCGAGGCCGCTGAACGCGCACTGGCGGCACAACTGATCGTCGACGAGAAGGGTCTCGGTGACTACGCGAGCAGCGCAGTCGTGCACGCTGCGACGGCAAGGGTCGCACTCCACGAGGCCCGGCACGGGGAGGCGCGAGCGGCGCTGGCACGTGCCCACCGTCTGCGGCCGCAGCTCGATCACGGTCTTCCGTGGGTGGCGGTCCAAGTCGGTCTCGAGCTCACGCGCGGGCATCTCGCACTGGGCGAAGCGAGCGCCGCCCGCACGATTCTCACCGAGACCGAGCGCGTGCTCGAGCTCCGTCCGCACGTCGGCACCTTGGTCGAGGAGGCGCGCGAGCTGCGCGAGCGCGTGGCGGCGACCTCCGGGCCGGCCGGTGCCTGGGCGATGAGCCTGACGGCGGCGGAGCTTCGATTACTTCCGTACCTCGCCACCCATCTCACCTTCCCGGAGATCGCGAGCAGGCTGTTCATCTCGCGTAACACCGCCAAGACCGAGGCGGTCGCGATCTACCGCAAGTTCGGTGTGTCATCGCGCAGTCAGGCGATCGAGCGCGCCGTCGAAGTCGGGCTGCTGGAGAGCTCGCTCTACCCGCCGCGGGGGAATCTCACCCAGGAAGGATGATGCGCCGGGCGACCGCAGCAGGTCAGATATGCCCGGACGCCAATGGATGAGTACAAAGAGCACCTGCGGAGGCTCGCCGTGCACGACGAAGCGCTCCTCGAGGAGATCGCCGTTGAGGGCAGCTCATACGCGACCTCGGTCATCGACGAGCGGACCGCGGCACTCGTGCGCGTCGCCGCGACGATCGCCGTCGATGCGGCCCCGTATTCGTTCCAGCACGCCGTAGCGCTGGCCCTTGCAGCCGGAGCGACGAGCGACGAGATCGTCGCGAGCCTCGAGGCGGTGACGCCGGTGACGGGCGCCGCGCGAGTGGTCCAGTGCGCCCCGAAGGTCGCGCTCGCGCTCGGCTACGACGTCGACGCCGCGCTCGAGCGGCTTGACCCGTGACGAGCGGCCAAGGCAGCGGCATCTAGAGCTGCTGGCTTTCCGCCGCGGCGCCGTCGATGGGCTTGCGATCGAGCCATGCGAGCCGGGCCTGAAGGGCCGCGTGGCGTTCTGGCGGCGCGCGCTCGGTGAGCTCCTCGACCACGCGCCGGACTCGGCGACGGACGTGGACCGAGCTGCCCGAGAACGGGATCAGCTCGTCGAGGGCGACCGCGATGAAGTCCTCCCACACAGGCATCGGCACAACGACGCGCAGCGAACCGTGCTCATCCCAGATCCGGCCGATGTCGAGGTCGCGCGTAGCCAGTGGGCGCAGGAGGCTGTCGATGGCATCGAGCGCCTGCACGGCGGTCGTGGGGTCGTTGACGGCCGGCGACAAGGCGCGCAGGGCGATGTCGGCCAACACGCGAAGGGCGAACAGCGGGTCCTGCTCGAAGGTGCGCTCGCGGCCGGCGCGCGTGGCCGCCACGGTCGCGCGCTCGAGCCCGGGCTCGCAGGGTCCGTGGATCACGGCGAGCACGCCGGCTTCCGGGACGGTGTCACCCGGCCGCGCGCGAAACTCGATCGCGACGTCCTCCTGCCGGGCGCGCCGGATGAGCGGCGGCACGTCGATTACCTGCAGCACCGCAGCGCGGCCCGGCCAGATGATGTCTCGGCGGGGCACGCCGGCGTCCAGCGACACCCCCAGGGAACGCGGAGCCCGGTCCGCCGCCGGGTAGAGACGGTCGATCACCTCGCGCCCGCGATCTGTGACCTGCCCGAGCGTCGACGCAAGCTGGATCGAATAAAACGCCGTCGTCTGCAGCCGGCGGAAGAGCGCCAGCGCTGCCAGCAGCATTAACGCGAGCATGATCGGGACGAGACCGGTGATCTCCTCGTCCTCCCCGCCGAACGAGAACGCGGCCGTGAACGAGAACACCATGATCCCCGCGAAGTAGCCGAACGCGTGCCACACGATCGGCGCGTCCCGGAACAGGTTCAGGCGGGGCGTGAACGTCGTGGTGCCGAACTGGACCACGAGGAACAGCAACGAGTACACGACCCCGATGAACGTGACGATCCCGATGCCGACCGCCACCAGCGCTTCGATCGCACGCCCGCTCGGGACCGTGAACCCGATCGGTATCTCCGGCACGGCGAGTCCGAGCGCCACGGCCGCGAGCACGTACACCAGCTGGACCCCGGTCGCTCGCAGGCCGCGCCTGCGCCGTAGCTCACGCCCGAGCCGCTCGCGCCGGTACACGCGCGACGGTGGAAGTGCGCGCCCGGGATCGGTCGCGGTCATGGCCGTCTCGTCACCGGCCGGCCTGCCTCAGCCGCGGCCCATCTGATCGATGCAGACCGTCACAGCGAGGATCAGCGCGTCGTCCTGACCGGGCGCAATCTCGATCCCGTATGCGTCCCGCACCCGGAACCAGCGCTTGGAGACCTCGGCCACCTTGTCGCCGTCGCGCTCGATCTCGTACTCGTGGTCGACAAAGTTGCCCTTTGCTGACATGTCGTCGCCCCCGTCGACCTCGATCGCGTAGCGGTCGCGGATGCCGATGAGCGCCTTCTTGACGGTTGCCGCCGTCTTCCCGCCGCGCTCGATCTCCATCTTGTCGCGCACGCTGAGCTTCTTCTCCTGGATCGAGAACAGCTCCTCGCCGGAAGGGCTCTCGAGCACCAGCGTCTCGCGGACGCGCAACGCCTTGCCGTTCACCTTGACGGCCCGCTCGCCGCCCTCCGTCTCGATCCAGAAGTCATCACCGACCGAGAACATCTTCTCGCGCATCGTGTAGCGCGTCCCCTCGGGGCCGCCTCGATCACGCAGTCGTCGCATCTTCGACTCTCCTTTCGCCGGGCACCGGCGGGTGGGTAATGCGGGCCGAGCCGCAAATTGCCGTTGAAACCACCGGACCAGGCTGCCCGGCCATGGACGCTCCGTCATCGTCCAGACGGGGTGAACTATTCGGGCATCAGGCCGGCGAGCCTTCAGCGGGCCGCGGCCGACCGGGGGAGGTTCTGTCCGGAGGAGGTAACCGCCGACGTGGCGGCGTCGGCGAGGGCCGCCAGGAGGGCGGCGGTGGCGGGCGGGTCGGGCGGCTCGCCGTAGGTGGCGGCGTAGATGTGCCGCTTCGAGCCGGGCAGTTCGGTCGCCACGACGCCCTCGATGTGATGCGCGCGGAGGGACAGACCGGTCTGGGTCGCCACCCCGAGCCCGGCGGCCACCAACGCCTGTGTCACGACCATGTCGTCGGAGCTGTAGCCGATCCGCGGATCGAACCCGGCGTCGGCGCAAATGGACAGCAGGTGGCTGCGGCACCGGTCGCAGCCGGCGATCCAGGTCGCGTCGCGCAGGGCGGTCAGCCCGCGTTCGCGACGGGCCGACAGCAGGTGCACGGAATCGTCGAGCAGGTGATGAAGGCGGACCCCGGCCGGCTCGGGCTCGGTCTCTTCGTAGCGAAAGATGATCGCGACCTCGACCTTGCCGGTGCGCAGCAGCTCGATCGCTTCGGGCGGATGGGTGTCGGTCAGGCTGATCTCCAGGCCCGGATGCCTGCCCGCCAGCGCCGCCACCGCCGCCGGCACGAGCGACCCGATCGCCGATGCGAAGCCGGCCAGGCGCACGCGGCCGGCCGTCAGTCCCACGTGGGCGGACAGCTCCACGCCGGCGGCGTCGATGCGCCCGATGATCTCGGCGGCGCGGTCGGCCAGCAGCTGCCCGGCCGCGGTGAGCCGGATCCCGCGGCCGACCCGCTGCACCAGCTGCGCGCCGGTTTCTGACTCGAGCCGGCCAAGGTGGTGGGTGACCGACGGCTGGGAGTAATGCAGCTCCTTCGCCGCCGCTGTGACCGATCCGTGGCGCGCGACTGCGTCGATCACGCGCAGCCGGTTGACGTCCAGCATGCATCAACTCTATCGATGAGTCAGCACGAAAGTTGGCATTGGACGTATGAGGCGGTCGGGCCCAAGCTGAAGGCATGACCGCGACCCAGATCCGCCCCGCCGGCCGGCTGAGCCCACTCGTCGGCGGCATCCGCACCGCCGTAGAGAGCCATGCCGGCTGGGCCGAGACCGCGCAGCTCGTCGCCGACCAGCTGCGCGCGCACCTGCCCACCCCGGACGTGCTGACGGCCGCGCAGCGCCTCGGCTCGCCGGACGGCTACCGCAGCCACACGCTGCACGTCGAGCCCGACGGATCGTTCTCGATCGTCGCCCTGGTCTGGCGGCCCGGCCAGCTCACGCGCATCCACGACCACGTCACATGGTGCACGTTCGGCGTCATCCAGGGCGTCGAGCACGAGGAGCTGTTCGACGCCGACCTGAAGCTGATCGGCCGCAACGAGAACCAGGTCGGCGACGTCAGCGGTTTCGCGCCGCCGGGCGACATCCACCGCGTGCGCAACACCAGCGAGACGACGGCGATCTCGATCCACATCTACGGCACCGACATCACCCGCATCGGCTCCAGCGCCCGCCGCTACTACGAACCGATGTCCCGGTCCAAGCGGCCGCCTACTGAGGGGGAGAGATGAGCAAGCTCAGGTGTCACATCTCGATCTCGGCAGACGGA
>CAWIGP010000001.1:0-255809 GCA_963835735.1 uncultured Solirubrobacteraceae bacterium | reverse complement strand
TTGCGGCGGTGCCGGCCCGCCAAATTCGCCGCCGCTCAGTCATGAATTAGGCTGTAGCAGGGGTGCGGAACGCCGGACAATGCGCGGTGCGGTGTTTCGACAGGAACTGTGACGCGTGGCGGCGCGTTGGTTCCGGTACAACAGGACGCCGGTCATGAAAATCATCGGCAGCACGTTGGCCGTTGCGCTTGCCGGGCTCATGGCGGTGCCGGGCGCGCAGGCGCGACCGCGATTTGGCCCCGTCGGCTTGGTTGTGGCGCCTCTGGCGATTGTCGGCGGCGTTGCCGGCGCCGCCCTGGGCAGCCGGAAGGCTAGGGCGCATCGCGCGTATCAACACCGTTATTCCGCGCGTCGGGATCGTGGCGCCCTGCGCGGCAGGGCCGTGGCGGCGCCTGCCGCACCTGCTGCCGCGGCGGCCGCCATGACAACGCAGCCGCAAGCGCCCGCCGCCACGCCGGCGGGCTGGGCGGTCCGCTGTTCTGGCCGTATGCTTACGACGGCGTGTTCGAATACGCCTTCGGCCTGCCCGGTGACGACAACCAGTTCTGGGCCCGGGGCTTCGGCGATGTGATCGACGGCATGTTCCTGCCGCCGGCGCGTCAGGCCGATGCGCGCAGCCGCCGCGTCAGCGAAATGACCGGCTCCGCGCAACGCGGCTGGGAAAACCTCTGCGGCAGCGAGGCGCCGAAGGCCGCGGAGGCGACCGTCGGCCGCATCCGTCAGGTCGTGCAGCCCAACGAGGCGCAGCAGGCGGCGCTCAGCGAACTGCGCGCGGCGCTGATCCGCGCCACCGAGCGCATCGAAGCGGCTTGCCCAGCGCGCCAAGCTCGATACCGCCGGAGCGGCTGCGCCTGATGATTGCCCGATTCGACGGCGATACGTCAGGCGGTACTCGCGGTACAAGGGCCGCTGCGCACGTTCTATGACACGCTCGGTGATGAACAAAAAGCGGCGTTGGAGCGTGCGGGCTCTGATGGTGGCGCCGCTGACGCGCGAGCCGACGCCAGCGCCACCGGCTGCGCCGCGCCGGTCGCGAATTGGCCGCAGGCCCAGATCGAGCGCGTGCTGCAGCCGACCAGGGAGCAACGCGCCCACCTCGAGCAGTTGCGCCGGACCTCGCTCGGTCTGGCGCAATTCGTCGCTAGTTCATGTCCGGCGAATGTGCTTCGCACCGCACCTGAGCGGCTCGACGCGGTCAAGGATCGCCTTGGCGTGCTGCGCTACGCCACCAGCAATGTTAGCTCTGCGTTCGACCAATTCTATCCATCGCTCAGCGATGCTCAGAAGGCACGCTTCCATGTGATGGCGCGGGAGCGAGGGCCGACAGCCAGCGGTAACTTTTCGCGTTCCGCAAATCTGCTATCGCTATCCGATGGACCCGACCCTTGAGATCGCGCTGCGGCTTGGCTGCACCATTTTGGTGTTTGCCACGCTGGCGGGCTGGGAGCTCTTCTCGCCGCGCCGGCCGCTCTCGATCGGCCGGCTCAAGCGCTGGCCGAGCAACATCGGCGTGTTGCTGGTCGACGCGGTGCTGGTGCGGCTTTTAATCCCGACTGCGGCGGTCGGCGCCGCGATCTATCGCGGCAGAGAGCGGCTGGGGCCTGTTCAACTGGCTGCCTTGCCGGCTTTCGGCCGGCGCCTTTCTCGTCTCCCTGGTGCTCGATCTGGCCATCTATTCGCAGCATTGGCGGTTCCATGCGGTCCCGGCGCTGTGGCGGCTGCACCGCATGCACCACGCCGACCTGGATTTCGACGTCACGACGGGCGTGCGGTTCCATCCCATCGAGATCCTGCTCTCGATGGGGATCAAGTTTGCGCGTGATCGTGGCATTTGGCGCGCCCGCCGTCGGCGGTTTTGATCTTCGAGGTCCTGCTCAATGCCACTTCGATGTTCAGCCACGGCAACGTCCGCCTTGCCGGCGCTGGCTCGACCGCATTCTGCGCTGGCTCGTGGTGACGCCCGACATGCACCGCGTTCATCATTCGATCATGCCGCGTGAGACCAACAGCAATTTCGGCTTCAATCTGCCATGGTGGGACCGGCTGTTCGGGACCTACCGCGCCCAGCCGGCGGCGGGCCACGAGGCATGACCATCGGCATTGAGCAGTTTCGCGACCCGAGCGAACAGCGGCTCGACCGCATGCTGACGCAGCCGTTCCGAGACGAAAAATAATCCTCAGCTATCTCCCTTGATGCCGTGCTCCTTCACCACCGGGCCCCACAGCTTCATCTGATCGGCCAGGAATTTGCGCTGCACATCCGGCCCGCCAAGCTCCATGGTGATCTGCATCGCCTCGATACGGCTCTTGAGTTCGGTTCGCTCAGCGTGTCCGCCAGCGCCTTGCTGAAGCGATCGACGATCGGCCGCGGCGTCTTGCCGGCGGTGAAGAGCCCCACCAGGCGTACGACTTAAAGCCGGAGAAGCCGCTCTCGATCGCGGTCGGTACCTCCGGCAGGCCGGCGACGCGTTTCGCGCTGGTCTGCGCTAGCCCGCGCAGCTTGCCGCCCTTGACCTGCGGCGTTACCAGCGCGGCACTGCCGATCGCCAGATCGACGTGGCCGGCGAGCGCATCGTTCATCAGCGGGCCGCCGCCACGATAGGGCACATGCACCATTTTGACGCCGGCGCGTTGGCCAGCAGGACCATGGTCAGATGGCCCAGGCTGCCGTTGCCGATCGAGCCGTAGGTGATGCTATCGGGTTTCGCCTTCGCGGCGGCGATGACGTCGGCAAAGGTCTTGAACGGCCGGTCGGGGTGGGTCGCCAGCACGTTGGGCGCGGTGCCGATCAGCAGTACAGGCTCCAAGTCCTTCTCGGTGTCGAACGGAAGCGTCTGCAGGAACGGGTTGACCGCATGGGTGTCGAACACGAATACCCAATTGCTGCCGTCCGGCGGAGACTTGGCGACCTGCGCGGCGCCGAGACTGCCGGACGCGCCCGGCTTGTTCTCGATGATGATGGTGGTGTTGAGCCGTTGCTGCAGACCGGGCTGCACCATCCGCGCGATCGGGTCGACCGTACCGCCGGGCGGGAACGGAACGACGATCTTGGTGATGTTCCCCGCGGCGGGCTGGGCGAGGGCGGATTGAGCAAGCGGCGCGGCAACCGCGCCGAGCACGAGCGAGCGTCGCGTGATAAAGGTCATGGCATTCCCTCCGGTCGCCACGTTTGGCGTGGCGTTGCGGAGACATCCTAACCGGGAATTGCAGTTGATGCGCGCGGTCCTGTCGCGTCCGCATGGCTGCGGCTAGGCGCATCGCGACGTTCCCTGCATAATGACGCCTGCAGTGTCGGGAATGGGAATGTCTGCAATGAAGCGCGTGCTGATCCGGTGCGGCTGGCTGGTCACCCTCGACCCCAAGTGGGCGACTTCAAGGGCGGCGAACTCCTGTTCAACGGCAACCGCATCGAGGCGGTCGGCCGCAATCTCGGCGCCACGGCGGACGAGACGATCGATGCCTCCGACAAGATCGTGATGCCGGGCCTCGTCAACGCGCACATGCACACCTGGGAGACCGCGCTGCGCGGCATCGGCTCCGAATGGCTGTCGGCCGACTATTTCAAGCACGTGCACGGCAACCTGGCGACGCGCTACAACGCCGAGGACAACTACGTCGCCAACCTGATCGGCGCGCTGGCGCAGATCGACGCCGGCGTCACCACGCTGGTCGACTGGTGCCACAACATCACCTCGATGGAGATGGCCGAGCGCGCGATCGACGGCCTGGTCGACAGCGGCATCCGCGCCGTGTTCGCGCATGGCACGGCGAAGCCGATGGGCCGCAACGACCGGTCCCGTTCACGCACAGCCGCATCCGCGCGACCGTATCGAAGCGATCCGCAAGGGCCGGCTCGCGTCGCACGACGGACGCATCACGCTGGCGATGGCGATCCTCGGGCCGGACTGGGGCACCTGGGAGGTGGTCGAGCACGACATCAGCATGGCGCGCGAGTTCGGCCTCGTTTCGTCCTCGCATACGCGGCGCAGCGAAGACTGCGTGGTGCCGACGGCTACGCACGCATGGCCAAAGCCGGGCTGCTCGGCCCCGACCACAATCTGGTGCATGGCACGAGCTACGACGCCGGCACGACCTGCGGATGATCGTCGACAGCGGCGCGTCGCTGACCTCGACCGTGCTGGTCGAACTGCATCACCACATCGGCGACACCATGGTCGCGGCCTATCGCGAAGCCGGCGGGCGCCCTCGCTCGGCATCGACGTCGAGCTCTACTGCTCCGGCCAGATGTTCCGCGAGATGCAGGCGGCGCTGCTGTTCGCGCGCGGCAAGGAAATCCGCAATAACGTGCTGCGCGGCAATTCGCACTACAAGACCATCCCGGTCCGCTCGCGCGAGGCGCTGGAGTGGACGACGATCAACGGCGCGAAGGCCTTCCGGATGGATGGCCAGATCGGCACGCTCTCCCCGGGCAAGAAAGCCGACATCGTCATGCTGCGCGCCGACGACGTGAACATGGCCCCGGTCTACGACCCGGTCTATTCGATCGTCGAGATCGCCGGCGCCGGCAATGTCGACACCGTCATCATCGATGGCGTGGTGCGCAAGAAGGATGGCAAGCTGACCTTCCCGGCCGACGTGCTGCGCAAGCGGCGCGACGAACTGAGCGCATCGGGCGAACGCATCATGCGCGAGGGCGGCTATCAGGTGAGACGGCGCCGCAATGACGCCAGCAAGGCAAACGGAGGCAACAATGGCCAAGAAGGTGACCCGCCGCACAGCGCTCGCCGGACTTTCTGCTCTGGCAATGGTGCCCGCTCGCGCTCAGCAGTCCGGGCGTCCCATCATCCTGATGCACGGCTTCACGCCCGGCGCGAACGTCGACATCACGGCGCGTATCGTCGCTGATGGTTTGAGTAAGCGGTTGGGACAGCCGGTCGTTGTGGAAAAAGACGCGCGCACGCCACAGCGCGCCGTCGAGGAACACCTGGCCGGCGGCGCGCGCCTCGCCGACGCGGCCGACCAGCCCTTCCGCTCCGCTGCGCACGCGCCGGCGCGAGATCGCGAGCGACTTGCGGACGACGATCAACGCGTAGCCGGCCGCGACGAGGCCGGCGACCAGGCCGACGGCCACGCGGCCGCGGTCCCGAGCCCGGCGCCGGCGACGACCAGCGCGATCCCGCCGGCGAACGCCACGGCCGCCGCGCTGCCGAGCGCGCCGTGCGTGGACGTGTGCTTCGGCCGCCGCGAGTACGGCGCCCAGGAGCAGCAGCACGATCCCGACTGTGGACACGTCGCTCCTTCCGAGAATCAAGTGAACCGCGGTCCGTCGCCCGGCGCAAGGGTTCGTCCGTGCGCGAGCGGACCGCTGGCGCGTCGGCGCGCCGGGGCGTACGCTCGGTGGAGCACCCGGAGCCAGGAGAGGAGTTCGCGTCATGGCCGCTTCCGCACCGTCGACCGAGCGCGGCGTCGCGCTCGTCACCCGATACCTGAGCGAGGCGGGCATCGCCCATGACGTCGTCGAGCATCAAGCGACGTACTCGGCGATCCAGGAGGCGCGCGCCGCGCACGAGGAGCCGCGGCACACCGCCAAGACGCTGCTGTTGCACGACCGCGAGAGCTGGCTGCTCGCGGTCATCCCCGCCAACCGCCGGCTCGACATGGCGAAGGCGCGCCGGCTGCTCGGAGGCACTGCCCACATGCGGCTGGCCACCGAGGAGGAGATGCAGAAGGTGTTCCCGGCGTTCGACGTCGGCGCGCTCCCGCCGGTCGGTCCGCAGCTGCCGCTGCCCGAGGCGGTCGACGTGCGGCTGATCTACCGCGACCGCGTGCTCTGCGCGGGCGGCGACCACGAGCACGCCCTCCGGCTCGACCCGCGCGACCTCGTGCGCGTCTCCGAGCCGCGCGTCGGCGACCTGTGCGAGCAGGACGGCGCGCCGCACCGCAAGGACTTCTCCGAGCTGCCGCGCGTGTAGCCCCGGGGCACCGGCGGCCCGAGCGTCCAAGGCGCCGCGAACGAACAGGACCTGCGCCGTAGCATGCGCGGACCGTGCGCCCGCTGCTCGTCCTCGCCTGCGCGATCGTGTTCGTCGACACGACGTTCTACTCCGCGATCACGCCGCTGCTGCCGCACTTCGAGGACGAGTTCGACCTGTCGAAGTCCGCCGCCGGGGTGCTCACCGCCGCGTACGCGGCCGGCACGCTCGTGGGCGCGATCCCCGGCGGCTACCTGGCGGCGCGCGCCGGCGTGCGCGCGACCGTGCTGCTCGGCCTGGCGCTGATGATCGTCTCCAGCCTGGCGTTCGCGTTCGCGGACTCGATCGCGATGCTCGACGCGGCCCGGTTCGTCCAGGGGATCGGCGGCGCCGCATCGTGGGCCGGGGCGATGGCGTGGGTCGCGAGCGCCGCGCCGCGCGACCGCCGCGGCGAGATGATCGGCACGACGATGGGCGCAGCCGTCGCCGGCGCGCTGGCCGGCCCGGTGATCGGAACGCTGGCCGATGTCGTCGGGATCGCGCCGACTTCTGCGCCGTGGCGGTCGTCGGCGCGCTGCTCGCCGGCTGGGCGCTGCGTACGCCGTCGGCCGAGCCGGAGGGAACGTCGAGCGCGAGCGAGCTGCTCGCCGCGTTGCGCGACGGGCGCGTCGCGGCCGGCATCTGGCTCATCGCGGTCCCCGGGCTGCTGTTCGGGACGATCGGCGTGCTCGCTCCGCTGCGGCTCGACGATCTCGGCGCCGGCGCGGCCACGATCGGCGCTGCGTGGCTCGGCGCGGCCGCGCTGGAGTCGGCCGTGAGCCCGATCGTCGGCCGCGTCTCCGACCGCCGCGGGCGGCTGTTCCCCTGCCTGATCGGGCTGACGGGCGGCGCGGTGCTGATGCTGCTGTTCACCTGGCCGGACCGTCCCTGGCAGGTCATCGTGCTCGTCCTGCTCGCCGCGCCCACCATCGGCACGATGTGGGCGCCGTCGATGGCGCTGCTGTCCGACGGCGCCGAGGCACTGGGCATCGCGCAGGGCTTCGCGTTCGCGCTCAGCAACCTCGGCTGGTCGATCGGCCAGACCGCGGGCGCGGCGCTCAGCGCGCGGCTCGCCGACGCGACAAGCGACGCCGTTCCCTACGTGCTGCTGTCCAGCGTGTGCGTCGCCACGCTGGCCGTCCTCGTGGGCGCCCGCCGCACCGCCACCACCCTGACATGAGCATGCGCAACCTCCTCGGCTGCTCGAGTTCGGCTGCGGGTTCGTGATCGCGGACGCCGCGCCGGAGCCGTACTGGCTCGACCAGCCAGGCCCCGATCCGCGGCCGCCGCTCGACGGCCTGCTCGAGGCCGATCTCGTCGTCGTCGGCGGCGGTCTCACCGGCCTGTGGGCCGCGCTCCAGGCCGCCGAGGAGGGCAAGCGCGTCGTGCTGCTCGAGGGCGAGCGGCTCGCGTTCGGCGCATCCGGGCGCAACGGCGGCTTCTGCGCGGCATCGCTGACGCACGGCTTGGCTAACGGGCTCGCGCGCTGGCCGCACGAGATGGCGACGATCGAGCGGCTCGGGCGCGAGAACCTCGCCGCGATCCGCGACGCCGTCGCGCGCCACGGTATCGGCTGCGGCTGGGAGGACACGGGCGTCGTCGACGTCGCCACCGCGCCGCACCAGCTCCCTTGGCTCGCGGACGAGGCCGCGCAGCTGCGGCGCTTCGGCTGGGACGCCGAGCTGCTCGACGCCGAGGCGATGCGCGCTCAGATCGACTCGCCAACGTACGTCGGCGGAATGTGGTCGCGCGACGCGTGCTCGCTCGTCGACCCCGCGCGCTTGTGCTGGGGCCTCGCGCGGGCGGCGGAGGCGGCCGGCGCGGCGATCCACGAGCGCACGCCGGTGAGCGCGCTCGCTACTGACGGCTCCAGGGTTCGCGCCGAGGCACCGGGCGGGCGCGTGCTCGCCCGCCGCGCGCTGCTCGCCACGAGCGCGTTCCCGCCGCTCGTGCGCGCCATCCGCCGCTACGTCGTTCCGGTCTACGACTACGTGCTCGTCACCGAGCCGCTGTCGGCGGCGCAGCGCGATGCGATCGGCTGGGGCGGGCGCCAGGGCGTCTCCGACGTCACCAACCAGTTCCACTACTACCGCCGGACCGCCGACGACCGGATCCTCTGGGGCGGCTACGACGCGGTGTACGACTTCGGCGGTCTCGTCGAGCCGGCGCGCGACCAGCGCCCCGAGACGTTCGCGCTGCTCGCGTCGCACTTCTTCGACACGTTCCCGCAGCTCGAGGGGCTGCGCTTCAGCCACCGCTGGGGCGGCGCGATCGACACGTGCAGCCGCTTCTCCGCGCTGTGGGGAGCCGCGCTCGGCGGGCGTGCCGTCTACGTCGTCGGCTTCACCGGGCTGGGCGTGGGCGCGAGCCGCTTCGGCGCTCGCGTCGGGCTCGACCTGCTCGACGGCCTGGACACCGAGCGCACGCGCTTGGAGATGGTGCGCCGCCGGCCGCTCCCGTTCCCGCCCGAGCCGGCGCGCTGGGCGGTCATCGAGCTCACCCGCAGGGCGCTCGCACGTGCCGACGAGCGCGCCGGCCGGCGCGGTCCGTGGCTGCGCGCGCTCGACCGGCTCGGACTCGGCTTCGACTCGTGACCGCGTTAGATTCCCCGCCCGTATGAGCGCGCGGATCATCGATGGCAAGGCGATCGCCGACGAGGTGCGCCGCGAGGTGGCCGCCGAGGTGGCCGCGTGGGTCGCGGCCGGCAACGAACCGCCCGGGCTCGCGACCGTGCTCGTCGGGGAGGACCCGGCCTCCGCCGTTTACGTCGGCGGGAAGCAGAAGGCCACGCACGAGGTCGGCATGCAGGGCTTCGACCACCGGCTCGCGGCCGACACGCCGCAGGAGGACGTCGAGGCGCTCCTCGCCGAGCTCAACGGCGACCCGCGCGTGTCGGGGATCCTGCTCCAGCTCCCGACGCCCGCGCACATCGACGGCAACGGCCTGACGTGGCTGATCGAACCGGGCAAGGACGTGGACGGGCTCACGCCGGTCTCGGCCGGGCTGCTGGCGAAGGGCCGGCCGGGGCTGCGGCCGTGCACGCCGGCCGGGTGCATGGAGCTGCTCGATCGGTACGGCGTGGAGCTGGAGGGCGCCGAGGCGGTCGTGGTGGGCCGCTCCGACCTCGTCGGCAAGCCGGTCGCGCAGATGCTGCTCGCGCGCAACGCGACGGTGACGATGTGCCACTCGCGCACCCGCGACCTCCCCGCCGTGTGCCGCCGCGCGGACGTTCTCGTCGCCGCCGTGGGACGGCCGCGGATGGTGCAGGGCGACTGGGTCAAGCCGGGCGCGACCGTGATCGACGTCGGGATCAACCGCACCGAGGACGGGCTGGTGGGTGACGTCGACTTCGACGCGGCTGCGGAGCGCGCCGCGCTGATCACGCCGGTGCCGCGCGGCGTCGGGCCGATGACGATCGCGATGCTGCTGCGCAACACGCTGCAGGCCGCGCGCGCGGCGGCGGGAGCGCCCGCCTGATGCGGAGATTGCGCGACGGCGAGTGGATCGCCGGCGCGGGCGGCGTCGCGCTGCTCGCCGCGATGTTCCTGCATTGGTACGCCGCCGGGGGCTTCGAGGTGACCGCCTGGCAGGCATTCGGGGTGCTCGACGTGGTGCTCGCCCTCCTTGCGCTCGTGCCGCTCGCCCTCGTCTTCACGCAGGCGACGCGGCGCAGCCCGTCGATCCCGGTCGCGTTCAGCGTCTTCACCACGATCGCGGGCCTGCTCGCCGCGCTGCTGATCCTCTACCGGATCGTCAACCAGCCAGGCTCGAACGATCTCGTGACGGTAGAGGCGGGCGCCTGGCTCGGCCTCCTCGCCGCGCTGATCGTCGCGGCCGGCGGCTGGCGCTCGATGCGCGTCGAGCCGATCCCCGGCGCGCCGATGCCGCCGATCGAGGACCTGCCCGCCCCGGCCCCCTAGCGCTTGCGGATCGGGGCGTAGTCGGCCATCAACTTGCGCTGGGAGCCGTCCGACGCGAACCGGACCGTGACGATCCCGCCGGGCTCGACGCCGAGTACGACGCCGTCGCCGAACGCGGCATGAATGACGTCGTCGCCCATCCGGAACACCTGGCCGGCCGGGTCTCCCGCCGGCGTCTCCGAGCGCCTCCTGCGACGCCGCGGCGGCGGTCGACCATGACGCGACCCGGCCCGCGCCCGCCGGCCGCCCGATGCCGACGGCGTTGCGGTCCGGCTGGTCGGTCAGCTCGCGCGGGATCTCGTCGATGAAGCGCGAGCGAACGCCGAACGACTCCGCGCCGAACGCGTTGCGGCGCCGCGCGTACGTCATGTAGAGGTCGCGCATTGCGCGCGTGATGCCGACGTACGCGAGCCGCCGCTCCTCCTCCAGCGAGCCCTCGTCGAGCGCTCGGCTGTGCGGGAACACGCCGTCCTCGCAGCCGATCATGAACACGATCGGGAACTCGAGGCCCTTCGCGTTGTGGAGCGTCATCAGGGTCACGAGGCCCTCGTCGTCGCGGAGCGTGTCCGCGTCGGCGATCAACGCGATCTGCTGGAGGAACTCCGCCACGCCCGCGTCCTCGCCGGTGCCTCCGACGCCGTCGTACTCGCGTGCGACGCGGACGAACTCCTCAAGGTTCTCGATCCGCCCCTGCGCCTCGATCGTCCGCTCGGCCTCGAGCGCGTCGAGATAGCCGGTCTCGCGGAGCGTCTCCTCGACGACCTCCGCGACCGGGGCGCCGGAGTCGACGCGCTCCTTCAGGCGCTCCATCGTGGACATGAAGCGCCCGAGCGCGCGGTGCGCGGCGGTGCCGAGCGTCGGCACGCTCTCCGGCGCGGCCGCCGCGTCCCATGGCGTGATCTCCATCGTCTCCGCGTGCGCGAGCACGCGCGACAGCGACGTCTGGCCGATCCCGCGCTTCGGCGAGTTCGCGATCCGGGTGAACGCGCCGCCGTCGGCGGGGTTGAGCAGGAACGTGAGATACGCGACGGCGTCCTTGACCTCCGCGCGCTCGTAGAACTTCGTGCCGCCGATCACCTGGTAGCCGATCTGCGCGCGGACCAGCATGTCCTCCAGCACCCGCGACATCGCGTTCGTGCGATAGAAGACGGCGAGCTCCGAGCGCGACACGCCCTCGTCGACGAGCCGCTCGATCTCCGCGGCGACGAAGCGCGCCTCGGCGTGCTCGTCGGCGAGCTCGCGCACCTTGATCGGATCGCCCTCGCCGATCTCGGTCCAGAGCGACTTGGCCTTGCGCCCGCGGTTGTTGGCCACGACGGCGTTCGCTGCGCTCAGGATCGTCTGCGTCGAGCGGTAGTTCTGCTCGAGCTTTACGACGTGCGCGTCGACGTAGTCGTCCTCGAATTCCAGAATATTGGTGACATCAGCTCCGCGGAACTGGTAAATCGACTGGTCGTCGTCGCCGACCACCGCGAGGTTGCGGTGCTCGCTCGAGAGCAGCTGGAGCCAGCGGTACTGGGCGTGGTTGGTGTCCTGGTACTCGTCGACCAGGATCCAGCGGAACGCGTTGGAGTAGCGGTCACGCACCTCCTGGAAGAGCTCGAGCAGGTTGACCGCGCGGAACAGGAGATCGTCGAAGTCCATCGCGTTCGCGCGGTGCAGCTCGCGCTGGTAGGCCTCGTAGACGTCGGCGACGGTCTGCTCGAAGAACGAGCCGACCAGCTGGCGATAGTCGTCGGCCGCGCGCAGCTTGTTCTTCGCATCGGAGATCTGGACCTGCATCGCCCGCGGGGTGAAGCGCTTCGGGTCGATGTCCAGGTCGTCGATGCACTTCTTGATCAGGCGGCGCGAGTCGGCCGCGTCATAGATCGTGAACTGGCGCGTGTAGCCGAGCCGGTGCGCGTCGGCGCGCAGCATCCGCGCGCAGGCGGAGTGGAACGTCATCACCCACATGGCGCGCGTCGCACGGCCGACCAGCAGCTCGACGCGCTCACGCATCTCCTGCGCGGCCTTGTTGGTGAACGTGATCGCGAGGATCTCGTCCGCACGCGCCTGGCCGGTGCGCAGCAGGTACGCGATCCGGTGGGTCAGCACGCGGGTCTTGCCCGACCCGGCGCCGGCGAGGATGAGCAGCGGGCCGGGGCCGGCGGTGACCGCGTCGCGCTGCGGCGGGTTCAGGCCCTCGAGTAGGGCGTCGACGGCTTCCTGCTGCGGCGACACACGGATCACGCTAGCGCGCGCGGCGGTCGTCGCCCGCGGGGTCGCCCCGCCGCACGAATCCTCCTCGGATCGCCGGGCGCGCGGCGGTCGTCGCCCGTAGGCTCGGACCGCCGCGCAGCGTGCGGTCAGACCGCCGGGCGCGTGCGCCGGCGCGAGACGAGCGCGGTCGCGCCCGCGAGCGAGATCAGCAGCCCGGCGGCGGCGAGCGCGCCGATCGCGGCCGAGTCCCAGCTCAGGCCCGTGTCCGGCTCCGCCTGGACCTGCACGACGACCGGCGTGCTGCCCTCGCCTGCGGCTCGCGCGTCGGGCGAGCGGTGGTCGTCCGAAGCGATCACCGGGCCGCCTCGCGGCGTCGCCGCGTGCCCGAGGACGAGCCGGCGGCGGAGGCGAGCCCGGCCGCGTCGCGCGCGTCCGGCGAGCGCAGGTCCTGCGACTGGGCCCACGCGGGGCTGGCGGCGAGCGCCGCGACGGTCAGCGCGGTGCCGGCGGCTGTGGTGAGGCGATGGATGCGCGACATGACGCTCCTCCGTTCGATCGTGCAGTCGCCCGACGCGGCTGCTTGGGCCGCAACCGTGCGCCCAAGCGGTCACGACACGCCCACGAACCGGTCACGAGCTACCCATTGCACCGTCACCCGGAGCAGGGTTAGGCTCGCACGCAGACGACATGGAAGTCCGCATCCTCGGAGCGCTGGATGTTCTCCACGATGGCCGCCCGCTGGCGCTGGGCGGCGGCCGCCAGCGGGAGCTGCTGGCCCTGCTCGTAGTCGAGCGCAACCGCCCGGTGTCCGGCGACCGCATCGTCGAGGAGCTGTGGAACGGCCACGCCCCGGCGACCGCCCCCAAGGTCGTGCAGAACCTCGTCTCGCAACTTCGGCGTGAGCTGCCCGCGGGCGACATGCTGCGCACCCGCGGGCATGCGTACGAGCTCGAGCTGGAGGACGACTCGCTCGACGCGGCCCGCTTCGAGCTCCTCCTCGACAACGGCCAGCGGGAACTCGCCGCCGGCGAGCCCGAGCGCGCGGCGTCGACACTGCGCGAGGCGCTCGCCCTCTGGCGCGGGCCGGCGCTGGACGAGTTCGCCGACCAGCCGTGGGCCCGGACCGAGAGCGCGCGGCTCGAGGAACGGCGCCTCGTCGCGTTCGAGCGCCGCATCGACGCCGACGTCGCGCTCGGGCGACACGCGGACGTCGTCGGCGAGCTCGAGGCGGCGGTCGCCGCGCGAGCCCCTGCGCGAGGGCCTGCGGGCGCAGCTGATGCTGGCGCTCTACCGCAGCGGCCGCCAGGCCGAGGCACTCGCCGCGTACGCCGCGGCGCGGCGCATGCTCGTCGACGAGCTCGGGATCGAACCGGGCCCCATGCTCACGCGGCTGCACGAGAGCATCCTGCGCCAGGACGAGTCGCTCGACGCCCCGGCCCCGGCGCCGATCAAGCCTTCACCCACCCGCCGCCGCCGTGCCGGCCTGCTGCTGCTCGCCGGCGGCGCCCTGCTCGCTATCGCCGCCGCCGCGATCCTGCTCACCCGCGGCGAGCCGGCCCGGGCTCCCGCGACCGGGACCGGGCAGCTCGTGGCTCTCAACGCCGCGACCGGCCGCATCGAGCGCCGCATCCCGGCCGGGCAGACGCCGGCGACGGTGACGGTCCACGCGGGGGACGTTTGGGCGGTCGACAGCGAGGCCAGGACGCTCCTGCGCGTCGACCCGTCGTCAGGAGCTGTCGACACCCTTGCCACCGGCGCAACGCCGGTCGACGTCGTCTCCCGCTCGGGGGCGATCTGGGTCGCGAACGGCCGTCGCAACGAGGAGACCCAGGCGCTGGGACCGATCGCGGACGAGGTCGTCGCGCTCGACCCGGCGACGGGCCGCCAGCAGGCGGCGGTGCCACTGCCGGCGAGCGGGTCCACCGCGTCGCAGGGCGGCGCAGGGCACCTCGCGGCCTCGCACGGCGCCGTGTGGGCGGTCACGTCGGCGCAATCCGTGGTCCGCATCGACCCCGCTAGCGCCGAGATCACCGCGACGGTGCGGGGCTTCCGCGCCTCCGCGATCGCCACCGGCGGCGCCGGCGTGTGGGCCCTCGGGGTCGGCGGCACGCTGGCGGAGCTCGACGAGCGGACGGCCCGCATCCGGCGCCGGGTGCGGCTGCCGACGCGCGAACCCGGGGCGATCGCGGTGGGCGACGATGCCGTCTGGGTCACCGGCTGGCTCGAACCCAAGCTGTGGCGGATCGGCCGCGGCCGTGACGAGGTGATCGGCGCGGTCGAAGTCGAGGCGGGCGCGACGACGGTCGTCGCGTCCGGGCGCAGCGTCTGGCTCGCGAACGCCATCGCGGGCACGCTCACTGCGGTGGACGGCGCGGTCATGCGCGTCACGCGCACGGTGCGGCTCGGCGGCACTCCGCGCGGGCTGGCGATCGACGGCGACACAGTATGGGTCGCGGTCACCGGTGCAGGCGCGGCGCCCACTACCCGCAGTGTCGCGGGTGTCCAGCAGCTGCCCGCGTCGGTGTGCGAGCCGGCCGTCGCCGGCGCCGACGGGAAGGCCGACGCGCTCATCGTCTCGGATCTGCCGTTGCAGGGGGACGCGCGCCTGACAGCCACCCAGATGGCGCAGGCGATCACGCTCGTCCTGCGCGAACGCGGCTTCCGCGCCGGCCGGCTCCGGCTCGCATTCCAGTCGTGCGACGACGCGCTCGCAGGAACGGGGCTGTACGACGAGGGCAAGTGCGCGGCGAACGCGCGCGCCTACGCCGCCAATCCCGACGTCATCGGCGTGATCGGCACGTTGAACTCGCCGTGCGCGTTCCGGATGCTGCCTCTGCTCAACCGGGCAGAGGGCGGCCCCCTGGGCATGATCTCGCCGCTCAACTCCTACATCGGGCTCACCCGCCCGCTCGAGGGCACCGATGAGCTTGCCGGCCTGTATCCCACCGGCCGCCGCAACTTTGTCCGCATCTACCCTGCGGACGACCTCCAGGCCGCAGCACTGGCGCAGCTCGCACGGGACCGTGGCCGCCGCCGCGTGTTCGTACTCGACGACGGAGAGGTCGGCTACTCCACCGCCCTGGCTTACGGGTTCGCCAATGCCTCCCGCCGGCTCGGGCTCGACGTCGCGGGCCGTGAGACGTGGAACCCGGCCGCGCGCGATTACGAGCGGCTCGCCGAGCGGGTGGCGCGCTCGGGCGCCGAGGCCGTGTTCGTCTCCGGCCTGATCTTCAACAACGGCGGCCGGGTGATCCGCGAACTGCGCGCCCGGCTGGGCGAGGGCGTCGACCTGATGGGACCCGACGGCCTCGCGCCGCCCGCGGTTCTCCGGCGTGCCGCCGGTCCCGCCGCACACGGCGTGTTCCTCGCGGTCGGCGGCATGCCGACGGAGGAGCTCCCGCCCGCCGGCGCCGCGTTCGTCGAGCGTTTCTCGCGAACCCAGCCCGGGGTGACGGTGGAGCCGTTCGCGGTCTATGCGGCACACGCGACCGACGTCCTGCTCGACGCGATCGAGCGGTCGGACGGCACGCGCAGCTCGGTGATCGAGGAGCTGTTCCGCACCGACGCTCCCGACGGCCTGACCGGCCCCGTCGCCTTCGACCGCCGCGGCGACGTCGTGCAAGGGGCGGTCACGATCCTGCGTGTCACGGACGGCAAGGGCTCAAACAACATCGCCAGCGTCGCGGGTGCGGATGTAGAGCGGGTGACGCGGCTGGGCCCAGAGCTCGTCGAGGATTAGCACCGCCGATGGTCCGGACGGCGATCTGACCGCGAGGCCGGCGTCCGGGCGGCCTTTACCGGGCTTCGCGCTAGCGCGGCGGCGTGTGCTCGAAGCCCAGCTGCTCGAACGAGCTCCGCTCGGGCTCGATGAAGTACGCCGTGCCCGAATCGCGGTATGGGAACGGCGTGCCGATGTAGCGGACCGACAAGCGGTCCATCACCTCCAGCGCCGCGTCGCCGTCCACGCGATCGACGACGCGCCCACGGACGGTCGCGTAGCGATACGGGTTGTCGAAATCCGCGATCGATAGCGCGACGCGCGGGTCGCTCGCGATGTTGCGCGCCTTGCGCGAGTTCTCCTGGGTGAAGAACGCGATCCGGTCGCCCTCCAGCCCGACCCAGATCGGGACGCTGTGCGGGCCGCCGTCGGGCAGCACCGTCGCGATGTGGGCGAAGTTCGGGCCTTCGAACAGCGCTCGGACGTCGTCGGGAAGCTGTGCCATGCGCCTCATCGTCGCATGCCAACATGCCCCGCTCGATGAGCCTGCCGGACGACATCCGGACCGCCTGCGCGCGCGTCTCGGACGTCGCACGGCATGTCCACGTCGAGCGCGGTGCCATCCCCGGTTACGCGCGCACCCTGCCGGCCGGCTCGCCGCCCGCGCCCGACCTTGCGCCCGGCGCGTCGGACGAGCGGCGCGCCGCGTTCGGGCTCCAGCTCAACGCGGTCAACTTCGGCTCGGGCTGGTTCCCGACGCTGCGCAAGCCGGCCGGCCTGTCCGGGTTCCGCACGGTCGAGGCCGGCCTGAGGGCGCGCGGCCCCTGGACCGCGGAGGAGCTGACCCGCGTCGGCGCGGCCGATGCCGCCGCCACGTTCGGCGGCCAGGATCCCGCGCATCCGCTGATGGCGCTGTTCGCGCCCGCGCTGCGCGAGCTCGGGGCGCATGTGCTCGCCGTGCACGGCGGCTCGTTCCTCGCGCTCGCCCGCTCCGGCGACGGCTCGGCCGTCGCATTGGCCGAGCGCCTCGCCGGCCTGCCCACCTGGTACGACGTCTCGCCATACGACGGCGCGCCGGTGCCGTTCTTCAAGCGCGCCCAGCTCGCCGCCGCCGACTTGCACCTGCAGGGCATCGCACCCGCGGACGACATCGCCGCGCTGACCCTGTTCGCGGACAACCTCGTCCCCCACGTGCTCCGGATCGACGGCGTGCTCACGTTCGAGGACGACCTCGTGGCGCGGATCGACCGCGGCGAGCTGATCGAGCACGACTCGCCCGAGGAGGTGGAGATCCGCGCCTGTGCGCTGCACGCGGTCGAGCTGCTCGTCGCCGCGCACGGCGCCACGACGGCGACCGCGGTCGACAACGCGCTCTGGCACCGCGGCGGCGAGCCGCGCTACAAGGCTCATCCCCGCCACCGGGCCCGAACGACGGCTTACTAACGCCCGTCAGGACGTGTGCCCTCGTAGTACATGCGCTGCTGCTCGACGCCCTTCTCTCGCGTGACTTCGCAGTCGTTGCACGTCGGGTCGGTCTGCGGCCGGGTGTTGTTGCCCTGGGCGGCGTCGCTGCTGCCCGGGCTGCCCCCGTTCCTCGCCGGGACCACGTATTCGGCCTCTGCCTCCGGGACCTTGATCGCCCGGTCCGTGGCGACGTCTTCGCCGCAGCCGACTGCCGCCAAGGCGACCGTCGCGGCTCCGATGGCCAGCATCCTTCTGTCCATCTCGTCCTCCTTGCCTTGTGGATCGTGCGTCCACGCGAAAGGAGGGAGTGCCGGCTCTCGCTGATACCACGGCGTACTGACGCGCCGGTAGGGTCGGTCACAACCGCAGCGCTGCTGCGAAGAAGCGTATGCATGGGCACGAACGCCCTCACCGACGAAGCCCTCCTCGTGGACCGCGACCCGGCGTCCTTCGAGACGTTCTACCTGCGCCACGTGGAGGCGCTTCTCGGGTTCTTTGCCCGGCGCACCCATGATCCCGAGCTGGCCGCCGACCTGACCGCGGAGACGTTCGCCGCCGCGCTGGCGGATCGCCGTCGGTTCCGGCCGGAGAGGGGCGCCGCGGCCGCCTGGCTGTTCGGGATCGCGATGCACAAGCTCACGGATGCGCAGCGCCGCGGCTTCGCAGAGCGCCGAGCTCGCCGGCGGCTCGGTATGGAGCGCCTCGAGCTCGACGACGACGACTGCACGCGCATCGAATCGCTCGCCGAGGGCGAGGGCGCCACGGCGCTGCTCGAGCTCCTCGCCCCCGACCAGCGCGACGCCGTGCGCGCGCACGTGATCGAGGGCCAGGGCTACCAAGAGATCGCGCGGGCGCAGGAGACGTCGGAGATGGTCGTACGCAAGCGGGTCAGCCGTGGGCTCGCCGCAGTCCGCCAGAAGATGGGACCACGTCGATGAAAGAGGACTTCGTGACCAGGCTCCAACTGCAGCTCCGCGACGCAGCGGCGCGCGAGGCGCGCAGAGGCGCCTTCGGCCACGCGTTCCTCCGAACGCGCCGCCAGATCATGTCCCCGGCCGCGGCCGGCGGGTTGGCCGCGCTGCTCGCCGTCATCGCCGTGGTGGCCGGTGTGGTGCTCCTGCGCGACGAGCCCGAGCCGTCCGCCCCGCGAGTCGTCGCGAACCTGGACCTGACCGGCAACCCGGCCCAGATACTGAGCGCCTACGGTTCTGTCTGGATCGCCGACTCCGTCGCCGGTGACGTGGTGCGCGTCGACCCCGAGACGCGGAGGGTGCTGGCGCGCATCCCGGTCGGTACCGGAGTGGATCTCGTGATGGAGCCGGTCGAAGGCGAGCTGTGGGTGCGAAGCGACGACGCGACGGAGCTGGAGCGGATCGATCCGGCGACCGACCGCATCGTCGGGCGAGTGCCGCTGCGCACGCCGGCCGGCGAGCCGTTCGGAGCGCGCAGCGTCCTGAGCTCGCCCGGGGGCGTCTGGGCGATCGACCTCGAGGGCGCGCTGCAGCTCGACCCGCGGACCGGTCGAGGGCTTCGCGTCGTCGGCGCGCGGACGGCAGAAACCGACGTGCGCGGGTTCGCGCTCGGTGAGGACGTCCTGTGGTCGTTGCGGACCGACGGCCGCATCCAGCGGTACGACGCCGGAACCGGCGAGCAGCTCGGCGACTTCGCGTCCGGGCTCGAGGGCGCGGACGGCATCTTCGGCTACGGCCCCGATGTGATGGCGGGAATCGGCAACACGTTCGCGCGGCTCGACGGGAGCACCGGCCGCGTGCTCTGGGAGCGCTCGATCGGCGATCGCGTCAACGCGTCCGCCGCCGCGCGACGGGCTGATCTGGGTGCACACCAGCACCGCGCGCCAGTCGGACCGGCTCACCGCCGTCGCGGCCGACAGCGGGAAGACGGTGATCTCCACCGCGCTCGACACGTTCGGCAGCACCGGCCTGACGGTGACGGGGCGCGAGGCATGGATCAACACCGCCGTCGGCGACACGGTCGTCGTGCGGTTCTGAGGAGTCAGCTGACGCGATAGCGGCGCCAGAGGGCGTCGAGCGAGACCGGCGACGCGGCGTCCATCGCCGTGCGGAACTCCGCCGCCGTCGACCAGCCGTAGCGGTTGGCGTCGACGTACGCGCGCAGCGCCGCGTCGAACCTCCCGCTTCCCATGCGCCGGCGCAGCACGTCGAGCAGGCAGGCGCCCTCGAAGTACACGGCGCCGTAGTCGATCAGGCGGCCGCGGAAGAAGTCGACCGGGCGCGTGACGAGCCGCGCGGACGGGCCCGGTTCGCGGCACCACGGCTGCGACTGCGCCCCCGCCGCCTCCTCGGAGTACGACGCGAACGCCTCGTCGAGCCACGGCGCCTCGGCCTGGTCGTTGGAGACCAGCGCATACCACCACTCGTGCGCCAGCTCGTGCGTGACGACGTAGTCGGCCGGCGGCGTCATGATCAGCCCGGTGTGCTCCATCGCGGCCTCGGCGGCGACGACGATCTGCAGGTCGGGCCAGCCGTATGGGCCGTACAGGCGCGCCAGCCGCGGAAGGCGGTTGCGCGCGATCCGCATCGTCTTGACGATCTGCCTGCGTGGCTTGCCGCGCGCGCCCCACACGGTCACGGCGACCCCACCGATGCGGCGGCGCAGCGATCGCATCCTGCCGGCAGCGAACGAGTAGTCGCGGCCGCGCTCGAGCCGACGGCTGCCGTCGCGCCGGCGAACACCCGGCGCAGCGACGCGAATCCCGCGCGGCGCGTCGAGGCGCACCGTCCACTCCGCGGCGGGGTAGGTCCACGTCTCGCCCGAGCCGAAGTAGCGGTCGAGCCGCCATGCACCGCGCTCGAGGTGCGCGAGCACCGGGATCGCGTTCGACAGCAGCGCGACCTGGCGCCCGCGGCCGAACCGATCTGGCATGTCCGGGACGCGGATCTCGACGTCGAACGCCACGCTCCCGCGCGCCCCCGGCGCCAGCGGCGCGACGAGCCGCAGCGGAATCGCGGTGCAGTGCGCGGCCGGGTCGCCCGGGCGCGCGCCGGCGACGTTCGCGATCCGCACATGGCGCTTGCCGCGACAGCCGAACGGCCCGTTCCCCCAGAGCCGGACCCAGACCTCCTCGAGCGGGGCGACGCCGGGATTGGTGAAGCCGATCGTCTCCCGTCCGGTCCAGCGGAAGCCCTGCTGCGAGCCGGTCAGCGCCACGTCGTAAGCAGGCGCCGTCGCGTCCGGCTCGCCGGCCGCAGCCGGGGTCGCTACTCCCAGCGCCATCAAGAGCGCGAACAGCAGCGTGCGCTGCATCTCAGGCCTCAAGCACGAGGATCACGAGCGTACGCGGGCCGTGCACGCCCTCGACGCGTTCGAGCTCGATGTCCGACGTGGCGCTCGGCCCGGACACGAACGTGAGCGGCCGGCCCTCCGCGGCCGCCGGCGCGAGCGCGGCGATCGCGTCGGGTACCGCTGCGTGGATGCGCTCGGCCTCGACGAGGCAGACGTGGAAGTCCGGCACCAGCGACAGCGCACGGCGGCCGCTGCGCTCGCCACCGTCGAGCACGATCGTGCCGGTCTCGGCGATCGCCAGCGCGCAGCCCGTGAGCACGCCGTCGACCTGGTCCAGTCCGCGTGCCGAGATCGGCGGGTCGTCGATCAGCAGCTCGAGCCCCGGCAGGCGGTGCGACGCGCCCGGGGGGACGGCGAGGCGGCGCGCGCCGCGCTCCCGGCACGCCGCCACCACGGCGTCCTCGAGCGCGCCGGGAGCGACGCGGCGCACGCTGGCGCGGTACTCCGCTGCGCGCTCGCAGAAGCGGTCCACGACCGCCGGGTCGCCGGCGGGCGGTCCGCTGCCGGCCCGGCGGTACTCGCGCGGGACGTCCGGCACCGCCGGCGCCGGCCCGAGCGCGGCGTCGATGCGCGCGAGGATCTCGGCGCGTGCGGTCATGCGGGGCGCCGGGGAGGGTCGAGCGGCGGCGGCGACGCGGCCGCTCGACGCACCCACCAGTCGCGGAACGACTCCTTCGGCACCTCGGGCAGATCGCGCATCGCGGTCCAGCCGCTCATCGGGCCGGGCAACCGCGCGATCGGGCCGTTTCCGGCGCGCGCCATCCGCTGCGCGCGCTCGTAGTGAGAGCGCGACCGGAACACGCGGCCCAGCGCGTCCATGGCGAGGCGCTCCGGGCTCCAGCGCGACTTGACCTCCCGGACCACCCGCCCCCGCAGGTGCACGAGCACCTCGGGAATGTCGATCTTGACCGGGCACACCTCGTAGCAGGCGCCGCACAGCGACGACGCCCACGGCAGTGACGGCGCGCGGTCCAGGCCCCCGAGCTGCGGCGTCAGGATCGCCCCGATAGGGCCGGGATAGACCGACTCGTACGCGTGCCCGCCCGTCCTCGAGTAGACCGGGCAGGAGTTCAGGCACGCCGAGCAGCGGATGCAGTGCAGCGCCTGACGACCGACCGCGTCCGCGAGCACCTGCGTGCGGCCCGCGTCGAGCAGCACGAGATGGAACTCGCGCGGGCCGTCGCCTTCGCGCACTCCGGTCCAGATCGACGTGTACGGGTTCATCCGCTCGGCGGTCGAGGAGCGCGGCAGCAGCTGCAGCATCACCTCGAGATCGCGCCACTGCGGCAGCACCTTCTCGATCCCCATCAGCGTGATCAGCACGTTCGGGAGCGTCGTGCACATGCGCCCGTTGCCCTCGGACTCGACCACTCCGACCGCACCGGTCTCGGCGATCCCGAAGTTCGCGCCGCTGACCGCGACCGGCACCGAGAGGAACTTCTCGCGCAGGTGCCGGCGCGCGGCCTCGGCGATCGCGGTCGGCTCCAGGCCGAGCTCCTGCCCGGGTGCGATCGTGCGCTCGAACAGCGCCGCGATCTCCGCCCGGTTGCGATGGATCGCCGGCACGAGGATGTGCGACGGCTCGTCGCCGTCGAGCTGCACGATCAGCTCGGCAAGGTCGGTCTCGACCGCGCGGATCCCGCGCAGCCGTAGCGCCTCGTTGAGGCCGATCTCGTCCGTCGACAGCGACTTGACCTTGATCACCTCGTCGGCCCCGTGCGCGCGCACGACGCGGGCGATGATCTCGTTCGCCTCGGCGCCGTCGCGCGCCCAGTGCACGGTCCCGCCCGCCGCGGTGACCCGCTCCTCCAGCTGCTCGAGCTGGGCGGGCAGCGTCGCCATCGTGTGCGCCTTGATCGCCGCGCCCGCGTGCGCAGCGCCTCCCAATCGGGGAGCTCCGCCACCGCCCGCGCGCGCTTCTCGCGGATCGCCGTCGTGGCCTTGCCGAGGTTGCGCCGCAGCTGCGCGTCCGCCAGCGCCGTCCGCGCCGCCGCGGGGAAGCTCATTCGCGCGCCGCCAGGATCTGCGCCAGGTGCATGACGCGGACTCCGGCGCGCTGCCGCTCCAGGGCGCCGCCGATCTGCATCAGGCAGGAGGTGTCGACCGCGGTGCAGACCTCGGCGCGCGTGTCGAGCACTCCGCGCAGCTTGTCGCCGAGCATCGCCATCGAGGTGTCGGCATTCTTCACGGCAAACGTGCCGCCGAAACCGCAGCACTCGCGCGCGCCGTCGAGCTCCACCAGGTCGATCCCCCGCACCGCGCGCAGCAGCCGCTCCGGCCGATCGCCGATCCCCAGCGCCCGGATCGAGTGACACGTCGGGTGCAGCGTGACCCGGTGCGGGAACGAGGCGCCGACGTCCTCCACCCCGAGTACGTCGACGAGGAACTCCGACAGCTCGTAGACCGGCGGGCCCGAGAACGGCACGCCGAGGCGCTCATAGTGTCCGCGCACGAACCCGACGCACGACGCGCTCGGCGAGACGACCGCCTCCGCGCCGCCGAACACGCGCCCGAAGCGCTCCGCCAGCGCCCGCGCGTCGTCCTCGTAGCCCGCGTTGCCGTGCATCTGGCCGCAGCACGTCTGCTCGAGCGGGAACTCGACCTCGCACCCGAGCCGCTCGAGCAAGGCGACTGTCGCCCGCCCCGTAGCCGGGAACAGCGTGTCGTTGAAACACGTGATGAACAGCGCGACCCGCACGGCGATGCGGAGAGACTACGTGGACTGGCGCCGGGCATCCCCCAGGACTAGAGTCGGTTCGGGCGGCGCGTACCGAAGGAGGATCGATGTTCGACGTCATCCGCCGGCGCCTCACCTACGCAAACACGATGGCGACGATCGCGGTCGTCATCGCGCTCGGGGGCACCTCGTACGCGGCCGCGAAGGTCACGGGCCGCGACGTCAGGGACGGGTCGCTGACAGGCGCCGACCTCAAGGACTCCTCCCTGCAGTCCCGCGACATCGAGAACCGCTCGCTGCGGGCGGTCGACTTCCGCCGCGGCGTGCTGCGCGGCGGCCGGGACGGCGAGCCGGGCGAGGACGGCTTCGACGGTTTCGACGGCTTCGACGGCGAGCCGGGGCCTGGCGTCACGCTCGCCTCCGGGCGCCTGGACGACGTCGCGTCCCAGGACGGGCCGGCGATCACGTTCTTCGGCAGCACCACGGGAATCGGCGTCGCCGACGACGACGAGGAGGAGGAGGACACGCAGGTCCTCGCTCCCGCGACGGCGACGACCGCGCGCGACCTCAGCGTGGCGCTGACGCTCTATCCGTGCGATGACGACCTCACGCCGAGCGCCTGCATGGACCCGGGCAGCGCAACGGTCACGCTACGGGTCGCCGGCGCCGACACCGCCGTGGCGTGCACGATCACGACGCCGGCCACCACGTGCGACTCGGGCGGCGCGACGGCCGCCATCCCGGCGGGCGCGCGGCTGTCCCTGAAGGTCGCGGGTGACCTGGAGGGCATCCCGGGCCATCAGATCTACGACCGCGATCTGCTGTTCGGCCTCGCCCTGCATCCCGCGGAGTGAGCGCCCGGGCGGGTATCGTCCGACCGATGGAGGAGCTTCGCGGCCGACTGCGCGAGATCGTCGGCGAGCGTTGGTGCTACACGGCCGAGCACCAGCTGCGCACCTACGAGTCGGACGGCCTGCTGCAGTACGCGGTGCGGCCCGGCGTCGCCGTCCTGCCGGGCAGCGCGGAGGAGGTGCAGGCGTGCCTGCGCGCGTGCGCCGCGGCCGGCGTGCCGTGGGTGGCGCGCGGCTCGGGCTCCGGGCTGAGCGGCGGCGCGCTGCCGATCGCCGAGGGCGCGCTGATCGTGACGTCGCGTCTGTCGCGAGTGCTGGAGGTCGACCTGCCCAACCAGCGCGTGTGCGTCGAGCCCGGCGTCACCAACCTCGCCGTCTCGAGCGCTGTCGCGCCCGACTTCTTCTACCCGCCCGACCCGAGCTCGCAGATCATCTGCTCGATCGGCGGGAACGTGGCCGAGAACTCCGGCGGCGCGCACTGCTTCAAGTACGGCTTCACGACGAACTACGTGTGCGGGCTGGAGATCGTGCTGGCCGACGGCGAGCTGGTCACGCTCGGCGGGCCGGAGCTCGACCCGCCGGGCTACGACCTGCTCGGCGCGTTCGTCGGCTCGGAGGGCACGCTGGGGATCGCCACGAAGATCTGGCTCCGGGTGCTACCGGCCCCCGAGTCCGTCAGGACGCTCGTCGCGTTCTTCGACTCCACCCACGCGGCCGGCGAGGCGGTGTCGGAGATCGTCCAGGCGGGCGTCGTCCCCGGAGCGATCGAGATGATGGACCGGATCGCGATCGAGGCGAGCGAGCGGATGGCGCATGCTGGCTATCCGGTCGGCCGTGGCGCCGCGCTGCTGGTCGAGCTCGACGGCGCCGAGCGCGCGTGCGAGTCGCGCTTCGACGAGGTCGTGGCGATCTGTGAGCGCTGCGGTTCGGACGACGTACGCGTGGCGCGCGACGAGGCCGAGCGCCAGCTGTTCTGGAAGACGCGCAAGGCCGCGTTCCCCGCGATGGGCCGGATCGCGCCCAACTACTTCGTGCAGGACGGCGTGATCCCGCGCACGACGCTGCCCGACGTGCTGTCGCGGATCGACGCGCTCGCGGAGGAGTACGGGATGATCGTGGCCAACGTCTTCCACGCGGGCGACGGGAACCTGCACCCGCTCGTGTGCTTCGACGGGCGCAAGGAGGGCGAGGCCGAGCGCGCGGAGGAGCTCTCCGGCCTGATCCTCGACGCGTGCCTTGACGCGGGCGGCTCGATCACCGGCGAGCACGGCATCGGCGTCGACAAGAAGCGCCACATGCCGAAGATGTTCGACGAATCCGACCTGGACGTGTTCCAGCGGCTGCGCTGCGCCTGGGATCCGGCCGGGCTGGCGAACCCCGGCAAGGTGATGCCGACACCGCGGCTGTGCGGGGAGGTACCGGGCGAGTACCGGCAGCATCCGCTCGAGGCGGCCGGTCTCGCGGAGCGGTTTTGAGGCCGGGGACGGCACGGGAGGCGGCGGAGCTGCTGCGCGCCGCCGATAGCCCGGTCCGCCCGCAGGGCGGCGGGACCAAGCCGTGGGGACCAGCCGACGAGGCGACGCCGCTCGAGACCGGCGGGCTGAACCGGATCCTCGAGCACAACGTGGGCGACTTCACCGCGGTGCTGGAGGCCGGCGTGCCGCTCGCCGAGGCGCAGGCGGCGTTCGCGGAGCACGGCCAGATGCTGGCGCTCGACCCGGCGCTGCTCGACGCTGCGACGGTCGGCGGCGTGATGGCGACGAACGATTCCGGCCCGCTGCGCCACCGCTACGGCAGCATGCGCGACCTCGTCGTCGGCACCACCGTCGCGCTCTCCGACGGCACGCTGGCGAAGTCGGGCGGGAAGGTGATCAAGAACGTCGCGGGCTACGACCTGGCGAAGCTGTTCATCGGCTCGTTCGGCACGCTCGGGCTGATCGTGCGGGTCGCGGTGCGGCTGCATCCGCTCCCGCCCCGCACGGCGAGCGCGGTCGGCGCGAGCGACGATCCCGAACGCCTGGGCGCTGCCGCGATCGCGCTGGCGTCGCACCCGCTCGAGGCCGACTGCCTCGACGTCGACTGGCGCGACGGCGCCGGCCGGCTGCTCGTCCGCTTCAGCGGCGCCGCCGCGCCCGAGCAGGCGGCCGCGACCGTCACCCGGATGGGCGAGCTGGGCCTCGAGCAGCCCGCGGTCGCCGAAGACGACGACGAGCTGTGGATGGCCCAGCGCGTCCACCAGCGCGGCGAGTGCGTGCTCAAGGTCTCCGGCCGTGCGATCGACCTTCCGGCGGTCTGCCGCACCGGCGCCGCGGTCGTCGGCCGGCCCGCGCTGGGCCTGTTCTGGCTCGCGCTGCCGCCCGACGAGGAGTCGGTCGCCGCCGCGCGCGGCGCACTCTCCCCCCGCGCCTGCACGCTGCTCGACGCACCGCCCGCCCTGCGCGCCGAGGCCTGGGCCGCGCCCGGCGCGGCCGCGCTCGCGCTGATGGCGCGCGTCAAGGAGCGCTTCGACCCGGCGCGCGTCTTCCGCCCCGGCAACTTCGTGGGAGGGATCTAGCTGCAGACCGCCTGGGACGAGCGCCGCCCACCGGACCCCGACCTGATCGCCGACTGCGTGCACTGCGGCTTCTGCCTGCCGACCTGCCCCAGCTACTCGGTCTTCGAGGAGGAGATGGACTCGCCGCGCGGGCGCATCGTGCTCATGCGCGTCGGCAACGAGCCGGGCTCGCACACGTCGGACGAGATGCGCCTGCACTTCGACCGCTGCCTCGGCTGCATGGCCTGCGTGACCGCCTGCCCGTCGGGCGTGCGGTACGACAAGCTGATCGAGCAGACCCGGCCGCAGATCGAGCGCAACGCCCCGCGCCCGCGCCGCGAGCGGCTGCACCGCCGGCTGATCTTCGCGCTGTTCACGCATCCGGGCCGTCTGCGCGCCCTCGCGCCGCTGCTGTGGGCACAGCAGAAGCTCGGCGTCGACCGCGCGCTCGCGCCGCGGCTGGACCGCGTGCCCGAGCTGCAGGCGATGTTCGCGCTGGCGCCGCCGGTGACGCCGCGCGCCGCGATCGCGCAGCTGCCGGAGGTCACGCCGGCGCGCGGCGCCCGCCGGGGCCGGATCGCGCTGATGCAGGGCTGCGTCCAGCGCGTGTTCTTCGGCGACGTCAACGCCGCGACCGTGCGCGTGCTGAGCGCCGAGGGCTGGGAGGTCCACGCCCCCCGGCAGCCGCGCTGCTGCGGCGCGCTGCAGCTGCACGCGGGCGTCGAGGACGAGGCGCTGGCGTTGGCACGCAAGACGATCGCCGCCTACGAGGACTTCGACGCGGTCGCGGTCAACGTCGCCGGGTGCGGCTCGGCGATGAAGGACTACGCGCACCTGCTGGCCGACGACCCCGCATGGGCGGAACGGGCGGCGGCGTTCTCCGCGCGCGTCCGCGACGTCAGCGAGCTGCTGGCCGAGCATGAGCCGGTCGCGCCGCGCCGGCCGGTCCCGCTGCGCGTCGCCTACCACGACGCCTGTCACCTCGCCCACGCGCAGGGCGTGCGCGTCCAGCCGCGCTCACTGCTGCGCGGCATCCCCGGGCTGGAGCTGCTCGAGCCGGCCGACTGGGAGGTCTGCTGCGGCTCGGCCGGCATCTACAACCTCGTGCAGCCCGCCGCCGCGGCCGAGCTGGGCGCCCGCAAGGCGGCCAGCCTGCTCGCCACCGGCGCCGACGCCGTGGCGGCCGGCAACCCCGGCTGCGCGCTGCAGATCGCCGCGCACCTCGACGGGCGCGACCTCCCGATCTTCCACCCGATCACGCTGCTGGACCATTCGATCCGAGGAACCCGCCCGTGAGAATCGACGTCGCCCCTACGCGCGCGGATCAGCTGCAGGAGATCCTCTCGCCCGGGGCGCTCGACTTCGTCACCGAGCTGCACGCCCGCTTCGACGCGCGCAGGCGCGAGCTGCTGGCGGCGCGGCGGGAGCGCGAGCCGCCATCGGACTTCCTGCCCGATACGCGCGAGATCCGCGAAGGCGACTGGCGAGTGGCCGATCCGCCGGACGACTACCGCGATCGCCGCGTCGAGATCACCGGCCCGACCGACCGCAAGCTGGTGATCAACGCGCTCAACTCTGGCGCGCGCGGGTTCATGGCGGACTTCGAGGACGCCAACTCGCCGACCTGGGCCAACCAGGTCGGCGGTCACGTGAACCTGGTCGACGCGATCGAGGGGACGATCGAGTACACGAGCTCGGAGGGCCGGCGCTACGAGCTCGGCCCGCAGACCGCGACGCTGCTGGTACGCCCGCGCGGCTGGCACCTCCCGGAGAAGCACCTCCAGATCGACGGCGAGCGCGCGTCGGGCGCGCTCGTCGACTTCGGCCTGCACGTCTTCCACGGCGGCCGGCGGCTGGCCGAGCGAGGGCGCGGCGTGTTCTTCTACCTGCCCAAGCTCGAGCACCACCTCGAGGCGCGGCTGTGGAACGACGCGTTCGATTTCGCCGAGGACCACTTCGGGCTGACGCGCGGGACGCTGCGGGCGACGGTGCTGATCGAGACGCTGCCGGCGGCGTTCCAGATGGACGAGATCCTCTACGAGCTGCGCGAGCACTCGCTCGGCCTGAACGCCGGCCGCTGGGACTACATCTTCTCGATGATCAAGTGCTACCGCGACCGGCCCGAGTTCGTGCTGCCCGACCGCGACGACGTGAAGATGACCGTCCCGTTCATGCGCGCCTACTCCGAGCTGCTCGTGAGGACGAGCCACGCGCGCGGCGCGTTCGCGATCGGCGGGATGGCCGCGCTGATCCCCTCCCGGCGCGACCCGGAGGCGAACGAGCGCGCGATCGCGGCGGTGCGCGAGGACAAGCGCCGTGAGGCCGAGGCCGGGTTCGACGGCACCTGGGTCGCGCACCCCGACGTCGTCGCGGTCGCGACCGAGGAGTTCGACCACGTGCTCGGCGACCGGCCCAACCAGATCGACCGGCAGCGCGCTGACGTGTCGGTGGGCGCGGCCGAGCTGCTCGACGCCGCCTCGACCCCGGGCGAGATCACCGAGGACGGCCTGCGCAGCGACGTGAGCGTCGGCTTCCGGTACATCTCGTTCTGGCTCGGCGGCCGCGGTGCCGCCGGCATCAACAACCTGATGGAGGACGCCGCGACCGCCGAGATCGCGCGCGCGCAGATCTGGCAGTGGATCCGCCACGGCAGGTTCACGCGTGAGCGGGTGCGCGAGGTGCTCGACGAGGAGATGGCCAAGATCCGCGCAGACGTGGGCGACGAGGTGTGGGAGAAGGGCCGCCCCGACGACACCCGCCACGTGTTCGAGCAGGTCGCGCTGGGCGAGGAGTTCCCCGAGTTCCTCACGCTGCCGGCGTACGAGCTGCTCGACTGAGCGACCCGCTCAGGTCAGGCCCGCCGCACGGACCATATCGGCCGCGCGGGCGGCGCTGTCGCGTTCAGGCAGCGTGGCGCCCCGTTCCACTGCGCGCGCCGTGCGCTCGGGGCCGAGCCGCCGGCGCGCCTCGTCGAGCGCCGACCCGTAGCGCGCCGAGAGCGGATCGGTGGGCGGCTCGCCGACCGATGCGCTGATCGCGTTCGCGGCGGTCGCGAGCTCGAGCGCGTCCTCGTCGGCGCCGAGCTGTGCGAGCGCGATCGCTACGTGGCGCAGGTTCATGCCCTTTGCGCCCAGATCGCGGGCTCTGGTCCCGGCGTACGCGAGGAACAAGGGCGCCGCGCGCGCCCAGTCGCCGCGGGCTGCCGCGAGCGTGTCGAACAAGCCGTCGGCGTCGAGGTCGCTCGTGCCGATCTGTGGGAGCAGCGACGCGGCCTCGCGCAGCAGTGCCTCGGCCTCGTCCAGCCGCCCCAGCTCGATGAGGTTGTTTCCGTGGTCGTTGAGCGCCGAGAAACGGTCGACCGGGTCCGGGCCGTGGCGCGCGAGCGCGACCGCCTCGGTGGTGTACGCGAGCGCCCGCTCGGGCTCCTGGGAGGCCATCCAGTAAACGCCGGCGAGGTCGAGCGCGCGTCCGTAGAGCGCGTCATCACCGGCCCCACGCAGCGCCGCCAGACCTGCGTCCACGAGCGCAGCCTCGGACCGTGACCCCAGCACGATCGCGGCATAGGCGCGCACGACCGCCGCCCATCCGCCGGTGGCGCCCGCGATGCCGGAGCGCTCGATCATGAGCCCGAGCTCCTCATGGGCCTGCCGGGAACGGGCCGAGTCGATCAGGACCAGCCCGAGCGCGGCGGCGACGCTGGTATGGAGCGCCGGTGCGTGCGCACGCGTCCACGCGAGCGCTACGCCGAACTCGGCATCGAGCGCGAAGACCCGCCGCTGGACGGCGTCCGGCGTGCCCATGCCCCGGAACGTCCCGCCGACCGCCGCGACATGCTGCGCGTGAGCGTCGCGGACCGCCTGCTCCTCGCCCTCGGTGGCGAGCCGCTCGGCGGCGAAGTCGCGCACCGCCTGGGCCACCGCGTAGCGGACGCCGTGCTCCCGGCTGTCCGTGCGCCGGAGGAACGACGCGTCGATGAGGCCGCTCAGCGCCTCGAGTGCGTCGACCGGCCCGCGCTTCCCCGCAACGTCCGCGACCGCCTCCACGGCGTCCAGCGGCGCCGGCCCGGCGAACGCCGCCAGCCGGGCCAGCAGCGTCTGCTCTTCCGGCTCCAGCAGGTCGTACGTCCATTGCAGCGCCGCCCGCAGGCTGCGATGGCGCTCGGCGAGGTCGCGCGGACCGCGCGCGAGCACGCCCAGCGAGTCGTCCAGGCGGGCGAGCAGCTCGTCCGGCGCGAGCGTCGACACGCGCGCGGCGGCCAGCTCGACGCCCAGCGGCATCCCGTCCACCCGGGCGCAGATCGCCGCGACCGTCTGTGCGTGCTCGCTCGCGTCGTAGTCGGCGGCGGCCGCGCGGGCGCGCTCGTGGAAGAGCGCCGCTGCGCTGTCCGGCGCGAGCGGGTCCAACCGCAGCAGCCGCTCGCGCGCCACCCGCAGCGGCAGCTGGCTGGTCACCAGGACGCGGGTGCTAGGCGTCCGCTCCAGCAGCGCATCGACCGCCGGCGCCGCGTCGACGAGCCGCTCGAAGTTGTCGAGCACCAGCAGCGTCGGGCGCGCGTGCAGCCGGCGGGCGATGGCAGCGTCCAGCGGCCCGCCGTCGTCTTCGACGCCAAGCGCCGCCGCGATCGCCGGGATAAGCGCGCCGGGGACGGTCACCTGCACGTTGCGCAGCGCCTCATGGGACGAGGACCCGGGCCAGAGCGCTTCGGCCACCGCATCGGCCAAGACGGGCTGCGGCGCCTGCAGCGCAAGGAGTGTCAGCAGCGCACGTTGCCTGCCGGCAGGCACGCGGACGACCGCTCCGTCCGCGCGCGGCTCCAGCGAGCCGAGGATCGCGATCTCTAGCGACATGCGCTCACCGCGAGTGTGAGCGCAGCGCAAGAGCTGCGCAAGCGCCGGCCGCGACGGTGCGGAGCGTCCCGGCCATCCACGTCTCCGAGGAGACCACCATGCCGCTCAGCACCACCCTCTCCGCCCCCCGCCATCCGCGCCTCGCGAGTGTCGCGGCCGTCGCCGCGGTCACGTGCGCGACCGTCGGCGCGGCGGTCGTCGGGCTTTCCGACCACCCTGGCTCCCACGTGCTTCCGCCCGCGCAGTCGACCAGCGGCCGTGAGGACGTCGAAGCGAACAAGGCCGCGGCGATGCGCGCCCTCGGGCTGCACCGCGCCGCCCGGTACGCGAGCCCCGGCGCCCGCTACTTCGACGTCGAGGCCAACAAGGCCCGCTATGGCCGTAACCGCTGACGCGCATCCGCGAGCCGCGCGGCGGCGCGGCCGCGCAGTGCGCTGGTCACGTGGATCGCGCGGGCGTCGGCGAGGTCGGCGAGCGTGAGCGCGCGCGGCCGCGCGCCGGTGCGCGCGACGGTCACGCCCGGGAGGATCCGGCCGTCCGCGGGCGGAGTGTACAGCGCGCCGTCGTGCGCCTCGGCGACGATGCTGGTGCGGCTCGCCTCGAGCACGTAGCCGTCGGCGTCGAGCAGCAGCGGGAGCGTGGCCGGATCGTCTTCCTCGTGCGATTCAAGCAGCGTCCGGTCGCGCCACTTGTGCGCGCCGAGGCCGCCGGGGAGGACGACCGCACGCAGCACCGCCGGCGCGAGGTGTCCGAGCGGCGTCACCTCCAGGGTCGCGTCCTCGCCGGGGATCACGTCGATCCGCAGCCGCGCCCGCTCGTGCCCTCGCGCGGCGGCGGCGGCGCGGCTGGCCAGCTCGCCCGGCAGCGGCCGCCCGTAAAGCGCGCGCAGGCTCGCGGCGAGTCGCGCGAGATGGTCGCGAAGATGGCGCGGCTCGCCGCGCTCGACCAGCACGGTCTCGTACAGGCCGGCCGCGGGGTCCGGCCGCGGCACCGGCCGCGGCCCGCGCCGCACATACGCGGGTGCCGGGCCGCTCGCGGCCGGCGGCGAGGACGTCGCGGAGTCCGGTGCGCGTGAGGGCGGAGCCGAGCGCAGCGGGAGCGGCTCCGCTGTGGGCGGTGGCTCGGCGCCGATCGCGGCCAGCAGCGGCGCGGCCTTCGCCGCCGCCTCGCGCGCCTCGTCGGCGCCGCTTGAGTCGGCCACGATCCCGCCGCCGGCGCCGAGCCAGATCCGCGGCCCGCGCACCTCGAAGGTGCGGATCGCGACGCTGAGCTCCAGCCCGGCGAGCGGGCTCGCGAAGCCGATCGCGCCCGTGTAGGCCTCGCGGCCGGTCGACTCGAGCTCCGCGATCACATCGAGCGCGGCCAGCTTGGGCGCGCCCGTGACCGAGCCGGGCGGGAACGTCGCGCGCAGCAGCCCGCCGTCGCCGACCTCGTCGCGCAGCTCGCCCTCGACCTCGGAGACCATGTGCCAGACGCCCGCGTGCGGGCGCACCTCGGCCAGCGCGGTCACCCGCACCGTCCCCGGCCGGCACACGCGGCCGAGATCGTTGCGCACGAGGTCCACGATCATCACGTTCTCGGCGCGGTCCTTCTCCGATGCGGCAAGCTCCGCGCGCCCGCCCGCGGGCCGCGTGCCCTTGATCGGCGCGCTGCGGACGGTCCGCCCGGCGCGGCTCAGGAACAGCTCGGGCGACAGGCTCGCGACCGTCCCCCACGGCCCGGCGACGAACGCGGCGCGGTCCGTCGGCAGCGCCTCGGCGGCCGCGGCGAACAGGTCGAAAGCGTCGCCGTCGAGCCGGCCCTGCAGCCGCATGCAGAGGTTCGCCTGGAACAGGTCGCCGGCGCGGATCCGCTCGCGGCACGCCTCCACGAGCCCGGCGTGACCGGCCGCCGACGGCGTCCAGCGCCAGTCGCGCGTGGAGAACGGCCGGGCGGGCGGCGGATCGGCCAGCCGTGCGGCCAGCTCGTCGCGGCGCCGCGCGATAGCCGCCTCGCGCTCGGGGGTCACGAGCGCCTCGAACCACCAGCGGCCGGCGGCGTCCATGTGCAGGACATGGTCGTAGAACGAGAGTGCGCCGTCCGGCAGCGGCACCGGCCGCGGCGGCGGCGGGTGCCCGGGCTCGACGCGGTGACGCGCCTCGAAGCCGAGGAAGCCGACCCAGCCGCCGCCGACTGCCCCACCGGCCGCAGTCACTTCGGGCAGCTCGTCGAGCAGCGCGAACAGGTCGTCGTCCGGACCCGACACGCGCACCGGCCGCGAGCCCAACAGCGCGCCGCCGCCGGCCCACGCGCCGATCAGCGCGAACGGCCGCTCCTCACCGCGCAGGATCAGCGCGGCGCGCGCCGGGGCGACGCTCGCGTCGAGCGGCTCGCGGAGCAGTGTGGCGGGCACGTGCCGAGACCCTAGTCGCGCACCGCTCATGCAACCGCGCGGTTGCGCTACGGTCCGGTGATGCGAGTCCTGTTCCTCGGCGGCACCGGACCGGTCGGCCAGGCCGCCGTGCCGCACCTGCTCGCCGCCGGGCACGACATCGTGCTCGCCCACACGGGCGCACACGAGCCGCCCGCGCTCGCCGCGCTGGAGCATCTCCACGGTGACCGCGCTGCGCTGCTGGCGCCCGGCGGAGCCGCCGAGAGGGTGCGGCCGGACGCGATCGTCGACACGTTCGCCGGCGGCGCGAGTGAGGAGAAGGCGCGCGCGCTGACCGCGCTCGCGGCGCGCAGCGGCGTCGCCCAGCTCGTCGTCACCAGCTCGATCGACGTCTACCGGCACTGCAGCGACGCCGGCGTCGACGACAACCCACCCGCCGACCTGCCGCGCGCGTGGCTCCCGCTCACGGAGGACGCCGAACTGCGCAGCGGGCCGTCACCGGGCGGCGCCGCCCGCGGCCACGACAACGTCGCGATGGAGCGCGCGCTGTCCGGCGCCGAGACGATCACGATCCTGCGGCCGGGCGCGATCTACGGGCCGCACGTCCACGCGCCTGTGCTGCGCGAGTGGTACCTGGTCGGCAAGGTCGCGCGCGGCGAGCGCCGCCTGAGGCTCCCGGCCGGCGGCACGCAGCAGTTCGCGCGTGTCGCGCTCGACCGCGTCGGCCGCGCGATCGCCGCGGCGCTCGCACGGGCGCCAACGGGGACCTGGGCGTGCAACGTGGCCGACCCGCGCGACCTCACGTTCGGCGGCCTCGCCGCGCTCGTGGCGGAGCGACTCGACTGGGAGTGGGAGCTCGAAGAGGTCGCCTGGGCCGACGGCGACCACCCGTGGAACGTCCGCCACCCGATCGTCGCCGAGACGAGCCGCCTGCACGAAGTGCTCGGCGTCCGCGCACCGGATCCGCTCGCGGCGACGATCGCGCAGGTCGACTGGCTGTGGGAACGGCGCTCGGCGCTGCTCGGCGACGCGGGTCAGCAGCGGGCCGGGTCGGTCGCGCCGGGTGGCACGCACGAGCGCCGCAGCTCGGGCAGCCGATCGCGCCGGATCCGGTAGCGGACGAACTTGCCGATCGCGTTCGGCGCGGTGATGCGGATCTCGAGCGCGGCGCCGGGTCGTAGCTTGCGCGTGAACAGCCGGGTGAGCCCGAGCGTGCCGTTGGCGCCGACGCCGAAGGAGCGGGACTTGAACGGGCAGCCACGCCCGAGACAGGCGATGTCCACGGCGGAGCCCGGCGCCGCGTCCAGCACGCGCAGCTTGGTCAGGCGCGTGCGCCGGCCCTTGACCGACCAGGCGCTCTGGATCGCAGCCGACACCTTGCCGGGCCGGTCACCCGCGGCGCAGTCGTCGTCGATGCCGTTGCCGGCGATCTCGGGCGCGCCCGGGTGTATGCGCGAGTTCGTGTTGTCGCAATCCGCCGGGGGCAGGTGGCCGTCGGCATCGGCGTCCGCCGGCGAGGGATCGCCACCCGGCAGCCGATCGTCGCCGGGCGGGGACGGCGGGTCCGGGCGGCCGATGTAGTGCGAGGGCAGGCACGTGATGCCGCTGCTGTTGAAGACGCAGAAGTCGAAGCGCATGTACGGGATCACGCCGGGGCTGACGTCGAGGCGCCGGTCGAACGCCTTGTTCTGGAAGTCGCCCTCGTCGACGTCGTAGTGCGCGAGCGGATCGCCGTTGGAGTCGAACGCCCACACGCGGATGCGGACGTCCTTGCCGTCCGGTGGCCCGACGTCCCGCACGAATCCGCGCGGGAAGGCCTGCGTGCTCGGCAGGAACGCGCCGGACGGTTCCTGGAACGGCCGGTCGTCGATGTACGCGTAGCCCCACGAGGGCTTGAACTCGAATGCCGGCGCGGGCGCTGCCGCACCGAGCACGATCATGGCTGCGAGCAGCGCGCCGAGCGGCGCGCGCGTGTGTCGAACGGCTGGCATCGCGTCTCCCCGTGAGGTCGCGCGGAAGCATCCACGCCGGGCACGGGCGCGTGCAGGGCACCTAGGTGTGATCCGAGCAACCCCGTCCGCCGCGCGCCGCCGGCCCGGCGGCACGAGCCGTCAGAAATCGCCGCCGCCGCCGAAGTCGCCGCCGCCGAACCCCCCGCCGAAGTCCCCACCCATGCCGCCGCCGAAGTCGCCGCCGCCGAAGTCCCCGCCGCCGGACTGGTCGCCATACGCCGCGCCCGGCGCCATCGCCCCGCCGAGCAGCGAGCCGATCAGGAGTCCCGGCAGCAACCCCCCGCCGTAGCCGCCGAAGAAGCCGCCGGCGAACGGCGCGTACGCCGGTCCGGCCTGCCAGTACGGCACCCGCCGACCGTCCCACTCGACCTCGCGCGTGTGCGGGTCCTCGCCGCGCTCGACGCGCTGCGCGTCGGCCTCGCAGGCTGGAACCTCGCGCGGCTCGCCGAACGGCGGCGACCACATCACGTCGCGCGCCGACGGCCCGTGACGCGGGTCGAAGAAGCACGGCGGGCGGCGCTCGGGCGGCGTCTCGCCCCCGAACCGCGCCTTCGCCGAGGCCATCGCCCAGCGGCCCTCCTCGAGCGCCTCCGACACGGGCGCGAGCTCCTGCGGCCTGCGGGCGAGCTCCCACCGCTCCTCGGCCTCGGTGTAGCGCGTGACCGCATGGTCGTAGTCGGCCTTGGCCTGCGGGTCGGCGTCCGGCATCTGCACGTCGAGGTCGAGCGCCCGGATGTCGTCGCCGAGCGCGACGAGGTCGTCGCGCGCGTTGCGCTTCGCCTCCTCGAACTCGGCCGCGTTCCGGGCGCGCTTGCGGCGGCTCGACACGAACAGCGCCGTGCCGCCCGCCCCGAGCAGACCGAGCAGCACCAGGCCGCCGACCACGGAGCCCTCGCCGTCGTCGCCGCCGCCGGCGCGCGCCTCGCCGACGCGGTCGGTGAAGTCGAGCAGGATCGCGTCGAGGTCCGGCCCGCCCGCGTCGACCGCCTCGGCGGCGAGGTCGCCCGCCTCGCCCTCCGGCAGGACCCCCTGGCTGGCGAGCGCGCGGACGCTGCGCCCCGCGGCGATCACATACGTGCCCGGCCGGTCCAATGCCACCCCGATCTCGCGCAGCGCGGCTCCGGCGTCACCGCCTGCCTCGCCGCTGATCGCGCTCGGCGCGACCACGACGTACATGGGGCCGGCACGGTCGTCGGCGATGCGGTTGCGCAGCCCGTCGGCCTGCGCGTCGGTCAGCGTCGGGTCGGCCTCGGGATCGACGTAGACGTTGTCGCTCCGGAGCCCGTCGACCGCGCGGTCGATCAGCTCGCCTGCCTGCGCCGCGGACGGGACCGTCAGCAGGAGCAGCAGCGGGAGCAGGAGCAGTGCGCGGCGCATCTCAGGCCGCCGCGGCTTCGCCGTCGAGCAGCGCGCGCAGCCGGGCCAGATCGCTGTCGTGCTTCTCCTGCAGCTTGGACTGGACCATCGGTGCGATCAGCCTCGCCTTGAACGACGTCGCGTCGCCGCTGACCACCCAGGTGACGCGAGCGCCGCCGGCGGCCTCGCTCAACGTGTACTCGTTGGCGGCCCTGAAGCCGGAGCCCTCGAAGCGCAGCACCGCTCGCCGCGGTGCGTCGAGCTCGGCGACCTCCAGCTCGAGGTGCAGGTGATACCCGCTGACGATCAGCTCTTGGCGGATGCGCGAGCCGACGTGCAGCGGACCCGGGTCGAACGGCTCGTAGCGCTGCAGCCCGCTCATCCACTGCGGCACCTTGTCGACCTCGACGAGCCACGGGAACACGTCCGCGGGCTCCTTGCCGATCGTCACGGTGCTCTCCCCGCGCATCGGCGCTCAGCCTCCAGCCGGGTTCGGGCCGCGCCGGTGGCGCAGCGGGACGACGTCGGCGGGAGCGGGCGCCCCCTCGGCCTCCGCCAGTCGTTTCTCGAGCTCAGCGACGCGCGCCGAGAGCTTGTTGAACGCGTCCGCGACCGGATCGGGCAGGTGCGCCCAGTCGGCGTCGGGACCCTCGGGCCGCACGCCCTCGACCCGCACTGGATGCCCGGGAACGCCGACGACCGTGGAGTTCGGCGGCACGTCGTGGATCACGACCGAGTTTGCGCCGATCTTGGAGCCGTGGCCGATCGTGATCGGCCCGAGCAGCTTTGCGCCGGAGCCGATCGTCACGTTGTCCTCGACCGTCGGATGGCGCTTGCCCGTGGCGAAGCCGGTGCCGCCGAGCGTCACGCCCTGATAGATCGTCACGTCGTCGCCGACGTCGGCAGTCTCACCGATCACGACGCCCGTGCCGTGATCGATGAACAGCCCGTCGCCGATCTGAGCCCGGGGGTGGATCTCGATGTTCGTGATCGAGCGCGAGACCAGCGCGAGCATGCGCGCGACGCCGGTCATCCGGTGCTCGCACAACGCGTGCGCGAGTCGGTGCGCGAGTAGCGCCTGCACGCCCGGCCAGGCGGCGAGGATCTGCGCCGTGGCGACGCCGCGCGCGGCCGGATCGCGATCGTGCGCGGCGGCCACGTCCCGCTTGACCTCACGCGCCACGCGGCGCACGGTGACTCCCAACACCAGAGGGATCCTAGACCTCTGCGCAGTCCGGGCAGTCGGCACGGCGCGACACGTTCACGCGCAGGAACTGCGCCGACGCGAGGTCGACCTGCAGGAAGCCGTCCGCGATCGCGGGCGCCACGCCGGTCAGGAGCTTCATCGCCTCGAGCGCCTGCAGCGAGCCGATCACACCCGCCGCCGGACCGAGCACCCCTGCGTCGGCGCAGCGCGGTGCGTCGGCCGGCGGCGCGGGGAACGCGCAGCGGTAGCACGCCGTCCGCCCGGGCTTGACGCTCATCACGAGCCCCGACATGCCGAGCACGCCGGCCTCGACCAGCGGCACGCGCGCGGCGCAGCAGGCGGCGTTGACCGCATAGCGGGTGGCGAACGAGTCCGAGCAGTCGACGATCAGGTCCTGGCCCTCGACCAGCGCACCGGCGTTGTCCGCGCCGACATGCATCTGGTACGGCTCGACGATCACTTCGGGGTTGAGGTAGCGCAGCTTGGCCGCCGCGCTCTCGGCCTTGGCCACGCCGAGGTCTGGCGTGAAGTGCAGCAGCTGGCGGTGCAGGTTGGACAGCTCGACCGCGTCGTCGTCGACCAGCCCGATCCGGCCGGCGCCGGCGCCGGCGAGGTACAGCGCGACCGGCGAGCCGAGCGCCCCCGCGCCGATCACGAGCACGCTCGCCTCCGACATCGCCAGCTGCGCCGCCGCGCCCCACTCGGGCAGCACGAGCTGGCGCGAGTAGCGCTCGATCTCCGCATCGGTCAGGTCGGCGGGCGGCGGCGGCGCGTCGGCCTCCTCCTTCGCCGGCGTCACCGCCGACGCGAGGTCGCGCAGGAATCCGCGCCGGCTGCTGCTCATCCGCGCACGATCCTGATCACGGTTCCCTCGACGCTGACGGCATGGCCGGCCTCGCGCGCCGAGCGCGGCACGTTCTCGAGCGCCTCGCCCGGCCGGCAGCGCACCTCGAGCGCCTCGCCCGCCGCCATCCGCTCCAGCTCGAGCTTGGTGCGCACCCAGGTCATCGGGCAGGTGAGCGCGGTGATGTCGAGCGTGCGCACGGCGTCACACGGCGAGCGCGATCACGAGCTCGCGGATCGCGCCGGGGTAGCGGTAGCCGATCCCGCCGTGCTTGCCGTCGAACAGCTCCAGCGTGCAGGTCGCGCCGGCCTTCTCCACCTCCTGCGCGAACGCCGTCGCGCCGAGGTCGAGGTAGTACTCGTCCTGCTTGCCGGCGTCGAGGTAGATCCGCTTCATCGAGCGCAGCGCGTCCGCGTGGGCGGGCGCCAGCCGCACCGGATCCCAGTCGAGCCACTGCTGCCAGACGTCGTCGATCAGGCGGCCGGTCTCGATCTCGAACGGCAGCAGCGCCTTGCCCGGCGCCGCCGGGTCGGGCGAGTAACAGGCCGCGCAGCCGTACTTCTCCAGCGGTCCTCCGAGGCGCTCGAACTCGAAGTGCTCGGCCGCCGCGAGGCGCTCGAAGAACACCTCGTAGCTGCCCTCGAAGTCGTCGCGCAGCCGGCGGGCGACCGCCGGCATGTCCGGCAGGTGGCAGACCTCGAACAGCGCATCCCCGGCGTGCGACGCGAGCGCGCCGAACACGTCCGGGCGGAGCATCGGCACGACCATCGCGCCGTAGCCGCCGGACGACTTCCCCGTCAGCCCGCGGTGATCGCGATGCGCGCGCGTGGGGTAGCGGTCGTCGACGAACGCGACGACCTCGTTGCACAGGTAGGACATGTAAGGGCCGGTCGAGGCGGAGTCGACGAACTGCGAGCCGCCGTAGCTGGTCCAGGCGTCGACCATCACGACGACGGCGTCGGGGCAGTTGCCCGACGCGAAGAGATGGTCGAGCCGCTCCAGGAACGTCGGCTCGTACGCGACCCGGTTGGCCCACATGTCGACCTGGCCGGTGTAGCCCTGGATCACGTACACCGAGGGCAGTGGCTTGGGGTGGTCGCGCTCGACCCCCGGCGGCAGGTACACCCAGAGCGGCCGGTGCGCGGGGTCGCCGAGCGGGTTGCCCGCGAGCAGGTCGCTCTCGACCACCAGGCTGTCGAGCGTGCCGTGAAGCGGGCGGTCCCAGGGCGCGCCGGCGGCGCCGTCTCGCTCGCGCAGGCTCACGCCCGCAGCGTAGCGGGGGCCTCGGGGGCGAAGAACGGCGTCGACACGTAGCGCTCACCGGAGTCCGGCAGCACGACCGCGATCCGCAGCGGCGCGTCGTCGCGCGTCGCGACCTCCATCGCGGCCCACAGCGCCGCGCCCGCGGAGATCCCGGCCAGCACGCCCTCGCGCCGGGCGACGAACCGAGCGGTCTCGAGCGCGTCCTCGTCGTCGACCGGGATGATCTCGTCGACCAGGCTGCGATCGAGCACCGGCGGGACGAAGCCCGCGCCGATGCCCTGGAGCTTGTGCGGGCCGGGACGGCCGCCCGACAGCACCGGCGACGATGCCGGCTCGACGGCGATCACACGGCAGCGCGGGTTGCGTTCCTTCAGGTAGCGGCCGGCGCCGGTGATCGTGCCGCCGGTGCCGACGCCGGCGACCAGGCAGTCGACCTCCTCCCCCATCGCCTCCCAGATCTCCGGGCCGGTGCCGCGGTAGTGGGCCTCGGGATTGGCGGGGTTGGAGAACTGGTCGGGGAGCCAGAAGTCGGCGTCGCGCGCGAGCGCCTGCGCCGCGGCGACCGCCTCGTTCATGCCGCCGAGCGACTCGGTGATGTGGAACTGGGCGCCGTAGAGCCGCAGCAGCCCCTCGCGCTCGCGGCTCATCCCCTGCGGCAGCGTGAGGATGAGGTCGTAGCCCTTGGCCGCGCACACGAACGCCAGCGCGATACCGGTGTTGCCGCTCGTGGCCTCGACGATCGTCGTGCGGCCGGGCTCGATCCGCCCCTCCCGCTCGGCGGCGTCGATCATCGCGACGCCGATCCGGTCCTTCACCGAGCCGCCCGGGTTGAGCATCTCGAGCTTGGCGAACAGGCCCGCGCGCGTGCCCTCGGGCAGGGTGCGCGTGAGCTGCACCATCGGGGTGCGCCCGACGTGATCGGCAATGTTGACCGGGATTGTGGACATTCGGGCTACAGCGTAGCTAGGTCTGAAGGTTCATCGTGACCCGGCGCCGCGGCTTGCCGATCCTGCGGCAGACCGCGCGACCCTCGGGGTATTCGCAGCGCCAGCGCCCGCCGCCCCAGCGCGCGCCGTACACGTTCAGCCGCGCCGGGAGCTCGCCGCCGTCGTAGTTGAGCTGGATCTCGCTCACGATCGCCTCGGCCACCAGGCAGCGTGGCGCGTAGCTGTCGGTCCTGCGGGGGAGGTTGTGCGCACTCAGCTTGCTGATCTGCGGCTCGCCCCGCTCGATCCCCGGCAGGTAATGGCCGACCGGGCATGAGACGTGGTCCGCGATAGCGGTCGACGGTGCGACGGCCGCGAGCAGCAGCGCGGCGAAAAGCATCATCAACGGCATGCGCGGCAGCTTAGGGCGCCCGGCCTTGCGTCCGCTGGGACCATGAGCGCCTGTGGACGACACTCCCGTCCTCGACAGGTTCCTCTCCGAGCTCGCGTACGGCGCCGGCGACGTGCGCACCGGCGTGGCCACCGTGCTCGGCGATCCGGGCCTCGGAGATCGCGTACTGGCTGCCGGACGCGGAGGAGTGGGTCGTGTCCGGCGGCCGCCGTCGCCAGATCGACGCCGACGCGCCGGGCGTGACGATCGTCGAGCGCCGCGGCCTCCGCATCGCGGCCTTGCTGCACAACCCGGCCCGCGACCCGCATGCGCTGCCGGAGCCCGTCCGCGACGCGATCGCGCTGTCGCTGGAGAACGAGCGCCTGCAGCTCGAGCTGCGCGCCCGGCTGGAGGAGCAGCAGGCGCTGCGCCGCGTCGCCACCACCGTCGCGCGCCAGCACCGGCCGGGCGAGGTGCTGGACCTTGTCACGCACGAGGTCGCGCGCCACCTCGACGCCGACGCCGCGATGCTCGCTCGCTACGACGGCCCCGGGCTCGCGACGGTGTTGTCGGACTGGGCCGCACCCGGGCTCGGGGTCTTCCCCTCCGGCGAGCAGATCACGATCGGCGGGCCGACCGCGCTCGCGCAGATCCAGGCGACGCACGCGCCAACGCGGGTCGACACCTACGAGGGCATCGCGGGCGATTATCCGGCCCAACTGCGCTCGCTCGGAGTGAGGGCATCCGTCGCGGCGCCCGTGATCGTCGACGGCGAGCTGTGGGGCGCCGTCGCGGCGGCATCGGTCGGCCCTCCGTTCGCGAGCGATGCCGAGGTGCGGCTGGGCGCATTCGCCGAGCTCGTGGCTCAGGCGATCGCCAACGTCGACGCGCGCCAGCAGCTCACCGAGTCGCGGGCGCGCATCGTCGAGGCGGCCGACGAGGCGCGCAGGCGGATCGAGCGCGACCTGCACGACGGAGCTCAGCAGCGGCTCGTCGCGCTGGCGATCTCGCTCGGGATGGTGGCCAAGAGCGCCGAGCCGCGCACGGCCGCCGCGGTCGAGACGTGCGTGCGCGAGCTGCACACGGCGCTCGACGAGCTGCGCGAGCTGGCCCGCGGCATCCACCCCGTGGTGCTCACCGAGCGCGGCTTGGAGCCCGCGCTGGAGGCGCTCGCCTCACGCTCGCCCGTCCCGGTGCGGATCGACGCCGAGCTCGGCGACCGGCTCCCGCCGGCGCAAGAGGCCGCGCTGTACTACGTCGCGGCCGAGGCGCTCACCAACGTCGCGAAGCACGCGCACGCCGCCGTCACCGATGTCCGGCTCGACCTCCCCGACGGCTGGGCGCAGCTGACCGTCAGCGACGACGGCGTCGGCGGCGCGGCGGTGGGCGGCGGCAGTGGCCTGCGCGGGCTCGTGGATCGGCTCGACGCGCTCGGCGGCACGATCTCCGTCACCAGCTCCCCTGGCGCCGGCACGACGGTGCGCGCCCGCGTGCCGCTGCGCGCCTGACACGCGGCGCCGCGGCGGGCTGTGCCGCCGCGGCGCCGTTGCCAGTGAGTGCCGCTCAGCCGCGGAGCGTCACCGCGGCGCGTCGTCGTCGCGTCGTTCCCCGCGACGTCCTCGGCGGTGACCACCGCGCTCACCGTCAGCCGGGAGCGCCTGTCGAGCGCCTTGCGAGCGGCCTTGGAGAGCTTCAGGCGGAACGCCCCGGTATCGCCGCCCGACAGGGTCAGCGTCCTCGTCGCGATGCGCTTGCCGGCTCGCTTGAGGTCCACCTTGATGACGCAGCTCGCCTCGGATCGCGGGCACCTGACACGGAGCTTCGCGATCCCGCTCTTGGAGACACGCAGCGAGGTGCCCATCACGAGCACGTTCGGCGCGGTCCGGTCGGCCGCGGTCGTCGTGACGGGCGGCGTCGACGGCGGCGTGCGTGACCGCGCTGGAGCCGCCCGAGCTCGGCGGCGGCGGCGACGCGATCTCGAACGTGCGGGTCGCCGAGCCCACGTTGCCGAACCCGTCGGTCGCGCGCACCACGATCGTGTGCGAGCCGGGCGCGAGGCCGCTGAACTCCGCCGGGCTCGTGCAGGCCGCGAACGCCGCCGCCGTCCAGCTTGCACTCGACGGTCGCCGCCGCTGTCCGAGTTGAACGTGACCTTGGCGCGCTGTCGCCCGAGACCGCGACAGGCCTCGATCGTGACCGCGGGCGCCTCGTCGTCGATCGTGAAGCTGACGTCGACCTTGTCGAGCGCTGGGCGTCACCGCTGGGTTCGTCGTCGTCAGCGTCGCGCGGTACTGCAGGAACCGCTTCGGCGGGCTCGCGACCGCGCCGGCCGTGCCGAGCGGCTCCCACGATGCGGCGTCCAGACCCGTGGCGGTGTCGGCGGTGCGGGTCTCATAGACGATCGTCGTGCCGTGCCGGTCGCTCGTCGGCGTCGAACGACATGCCCGGTCACGCGCGCGTCACCGGCGTCGAGGTCGCGCGAAATGAACGTGCCGGCTGTCTTGTGCGTGCCCAGCGCCATCGAGTCGATCGACGACGCTTGTCGGAGCCGACGCGTGAAGTCGCTTGCCTGCGACGGGCATCGTCGTCGGTCAGGGGGATCGGCATGACGTCGCGACCAGCAGGTGCCGTCGACGAAGTAGTCGAAGCCGGTCGCCGTCCAGTCGATCCGATAGTCGTGCGGCTCGCGCAGCTGTCACGGCGACGGGAAGTCGCTGCTCGCCGGTGCACCGCCAGCGGCTCGAAGTTCGCGCGCGTACAGGCCCGCGCCGTCGCGCCCGTGCTGAAGATCGCCCATGGTGCGCTCGTCGAAGTCCGCGGCGAAGCCGACGTGCTGGACCGGCTCGGTGCCGAGGGTGGCCCTGAACTCCAGCGAGCTGCCGGGACCGGCCGGCACGCTGCTGATCACGCGGGCGCCGTCGACGCGCAGGGAGCCGCCGTCGGCGCGTCGCGGCGCCTCGCGGAACGCCCAGACGGTCGACGTCCAGCCCACGGGAGCGCCGATCCGTCGAACTGCTCCTCCAACGTGCGCGCGAGCTCCACCGAGCCGGGCGCGCGCACCACCGTGTTGCCCTGCGTCCCCCGCTCGAAGTCCGCCGCGATGTCGTCCGTCTTCGTCACCGACCGCTGCGCTCGGCCGTCGCCGCGCCGATCGACGCGACCGCGGCTGCGGCGACGGCCGCCGTGACGGCCCGTCTTGCTCTCGAACTGCTCGAACATCCCTGCTCCCCTCCGGTTGATTCAGCGCCTCCGAGGCGCGAGAAGCCGTACGGCCGTCCGGACCGTGGCCTCGTTGCCCGCCTCGTCGCGGGCGGTGGCCACCGCGGTGACCCGCAGCGACCGGTCGATTGCAAGCTGAATCGCGCGCGGCGCGCCTGAGCCGGAGCCGGAAGCTCCGCGTCTGGCCGCCCGTCAGGGTCAGCGACCGCGTCGCCACGTAGCGCGCGCCCGAGCCGGAGTCGCAGCCGCACCCGGCAGCGCACCTCGCCCTGCGGGCAGGTCGCCCGCACCGAGACGTAGCCGGCGCCGGACACCCGCGCCCGGCGCGTACGGACAAGGATCTCGCGGCGCCACGCGATCGGACGCGCGGCGACCCGGTGCCCTTCGGCTTACCGCCCGTCTCCCCTCCGCCCGGGGGCGGGGCGCCGTTCGGCGGCGGCGTCGCCGGCAGCGACGGTGAAGATGCGCTCGGCGGGCGTCGGGTCGGGCGTGCCGCGCCGGCTCGACGGACCGCACCTGGAACGTGTGCTGGCCGCTGGCCAGGCCGGCGTACTCGCGCGGGTTGGCGCATGCGCGTGAACGAGCCGCCGTCCAGGCGGCACTCGAAGGTGGCGCCCGGCACGTCGGAGGTGAACTCGGCGCGCGCCGCGCCGCCGGTCACCGTGAACGCGGTGATCGTCGTCTCGGGCGCCGCCGGCGGGTCGTGCGGGTCGCCGTACGTCGCCGATGTAGTCGCCGGCGGCGGCGTCGAAGACCGCGTAGTCGATCCCCTTCACGGTGCGGAGCGACGTCGTGACCGGCGCGCCGCCGCGGGTGACGCCGCGAGAGCTCGCCGGTGGGCCCGCTGACCGGCAGCATCGCCTCGAGCCCGTTGGCGCCGGCGCCGCGCGCTGGATCGAGAACCGCAGCACGGTTGCTGGTGAACGTCGAGGCTCGGGAAGGACGAGCCGTTGCGTCCGTCGAGCCACGCGAGCATCTGCCGCGCCGAGACGACCGGCACGCCGCGCGCCTTGCGCCTCGGCGACGATCGCGTTCGCGCCCGGCATGATCGCTCGATGTCGGTGTGCATGTTGGCGGTGAACACGCCGTAGTAGCCCTGCTGGCCCGAGCGCGCCGTCGAGCAGCGCCTCGATGTGCGTCGGCATAGTCGATGCCCGACTCGTCGGTCATCTGCGTCGCCGCCTGGTAGACGTCGATCAGCGAGCCGTCGAGGTCGGCGAAGCGCATGCGGCATGCCCGAGCCGGTGAACATGCCCGGCCGGTCCTGCACCCACGGACCCGCGGCCAGTAGTAGTAGTTCGTGTCGAGCCGGACGCCGTTCTCGCGCTCGACGATCGGCTCGCTCGCCCAGTCGCTCCAGGCGATGCAGTGCGTGCGGTTGGTCACCGGCGCGTTCGAGGGTGGGGAACGCGCGCGCGGAACTCGGCAGCTGCTCGTCCCAGTTGGCGCGCAGCGACGCCGGGGTGAAGTTGCCGCAGCCCGTGTGACAGGTGCAGCGCGATCTCGAACCCGTCCTGCTCGAACGCCTCGGCGTTCGGGATCGGCGTGTTGGGTAGACGTAGGACGTCGACCGGATGCACTCCCAGTTCGCGACGGAGCAGCCCGCCGGGCTCGCCGCCTTGAAGCCGTTGAACTGCCCCGCGGTGCCGCCGTTGGCGTGGTCGTCGCCGGTCATGACCACGGCCGCCTTCTCGCCGCGCGGGAGGTACCAGAAGCGCGGCAGCGGCATGCGGTCCGCGTTCATCTCGGTGATCGAGGTTGGCCAGCAGGCGCTGCTGTTCGTCCGCCTGCGGGATCGCCACCTTGTCCAGGTCCACCCAGTCGGGCTGCGGTCCCGGGCTCGCGCCGAAGAACAGGTCGTCCGAGCGGATCAGCGCGTCGAGCTCGCCGTCGCGCTCGTCGCCCGCCCATGCGGGGTTGCCCTGGCGCGTGTACACGACCGACCGCGCGAGGTCGTACGTGAACGCGGCGGCCTGGCCGGCGCCCACGGTGCGCAGCGTCACGGCGGGATTCGCGGTCGCCGGCGGCCGGCGTTCGGAGTGCAGCGTCGCGACGGCGGTCGGCTCCCGCGAGTCGTCCAGCGGTCGGCCCTGCCGTGGAACTGCATCGTCTCGCCGGTGATGCCGCGGCCCGGCGCGACCTGCAGATAGCCGTTGTCGAGGTCGCCGGTGTCCGAGCCGAGCCCGAGCAGGCCGGCCAGGCCGGCGTCGGGCCGCATCGCGACGAGGTTGCCGCCGCCTGGACCCAGGCGTCGAGGACGCCGGCCTGGGCGCCGCTGAGCGTCGGTCTCCGCCAGCACGACGACCTGATAGCGCGGACAGCGTCTGCGCGCTCAGCGACCCCACGTCCGCGACCGCGAACTCGTTCAGCCCCTCGGCGCGGAGGATCTCGGCGTAGTACTGCGCCGAACTGGTCGGCCGGGTCGACGACGACGAGGACCGGCCCGCCGGGCGCCTCGCCTGGCGACTGCGCCTGGGACGCCGGCGGTGCACAGGCACCAGAGCGCCGGCGGCGAGCAGCGCCGCGATCAGTGTCCTGCGTGACATGCAGTTGGTGCCTTCCTCGTGGTGGAGCTCATGCCGATCCGTCGGCATGCGATGCGATGAGCCGAATCGAGGTGCGCGTGGTCGCCTGGTTGCCCGCGAGGTCGCGCGCGGTCGCGACGGCGGTGACGCGGAGCGAGCCATTGCGGGCGAGCGCTCGGCGCGCGCGCCGGCTCAGCTCGAGCCGGACGCGACGCGACCGGCCGCCGTTCACCGCCACCGTCCGGTCGGCGACGTCGCGGCCCGCCAGCCGCAGGCGCAGCCGCACCCGGCAGCTCTGCTCCTCCGCCGGGCAGGCGACACGGAGCTTGACGGCGCCGCTGGCGAGAGACCCGTGCGCTGGCGCGGGCCCACGCGGACGCCGCGGCGCCACGCGGTCGGCGTGGAGGCGTGCCGGTGCGTGCCGCCGCGGCGGCCGTTGCCGTGCCCGGCGCTGGCCTGCGGCCGGGCGGCCGGTCGCAGGGCTCGCCGCCCGGAGCCGGCCCCGGATCGGGTCGGGCGACGCGGGCGCGGTGGTGAACGACCAGGTGCGGGCCTGCGCCAGCGCGTTGCCCGCCGCGTCCTCGACGCCGCGGGTGACGGTCGCCGTGTACTGGCGCGCCGGCGGCCAGCGGCGCGGCGGGCGTCAGCGTGGCGGTGCGCGTCGCCGCCGCGTAGGCGACGCCGGCCGGCACGAGCGCGCCGGAGGCGTCGCGCAGCTGGACGGTGCCGGGGTTCACGAGTCGACGCGTCGAGCGGCTCGTCGAACGTCGCGCGTGACCGTCGTCCCGGCCGCGACCCCCGCGCTGCCGTCGGCCGGCGCGACCGCCGTGACGGCCGGCGGGGTCGTGTCGGCGGGCGTGAAGACGACGTCCGCCCAGTAGTTCGTGTCGCGGGACGTCTGGGTCGGGAAGCCGCCGCCGTACACGTAGACGCCGTTGCCGCCGGACGGCGCGTGCAGCGGCGCGGCGTCGAACGCGGTCGTGAAGAAGTCGACGTCGGCCGCGTAGGACCCGCTGCTGGAGAAGTAGGACGCGACGTAGGTGGTGTCCCTCGTCACGGCGACCGGCGACGAGAGCGCCGCCTGCTGCCAGCCCGACGCGGACTCGCCGGTGAACGGAGCCGTGGCGAGCAGCGTGCCGTCGGCCGCCACAGGTGGCCGACCCGAGTTCCCGGTCCAGCCGGCGCCCTTGTAGTAGCGCAGGCCCGTGATCGTACCCGTCCTGCGTCGGCGCGGAAGCGGACGCCGACCTCGATCGGCTGGTTGTCGTTGACGGTCGACGTCGACGGGCGTCGTCGCGCCGAACAGCGAGCAGGGGCACGTCGCGTCCGCCGACGGTCACGGACACCCCCGCGGACGGCGCTTCGAGGTTGCCGCTGTCGTCCGCCGCGCGGCTGCGCAGCGTCACCTGACCGGCATTGCCGGGCGTCCACGTGAAGCTCCACGCCTCGCGCCCGGTCGCCGGGTGCCAGCTGGCGCCGCCGTCGACGGAGACCTCGACGGCGCCGACTCGCCCCGCGGCCTCGGTCGCGATGCCCTGGATCGTCACCGGCGCGCCCGGGCTCGACCGACGCGCCGCCGGCCGGCGATGTGATCGTCGACGTCGGCGGCGTGGTGTCGGTCGACGCGCGTCGCCGTCGCCAGGCCGCCCTGGAGCGACCCGGGCTGCACGCCCATGTCGGCCAGCAGGTTCACCGTGGCCTGCTGCATCGAGGCATCCGGCGGCGAGCTGCCGCGGTCGTGCTGCGCGTCGAGCCCCCAAGGCCACTGGACGGTGCCGGCGCCGAACACCAGCGCGTCCGGGCCGGCGCCGTTCGTGTCGCGATAGAGCGTGAGGTGGTGCGTGGCCGTGCCGGACCCGTAGGTCGAGCCGTAGTCCTGCAGCTTCTCGACGCCGCTCACGGTCGTCGAGGAGAGGCGCACCAGCCCGGCCGGACGCGCCCCGTTGTCGAGGTCCTCGTCCCACTCGTAGCCGATCGTGTCGTCGGCGAGAGTCGTCGACTCCGCCCGCCAGCTGCGCCGGCCACCGGGGTGCCGCGCCAGAAGCGGAGCTTTCCGTCCTCGGCCGGCACCCGCAGCGCGGCCGAGCCGGAGTTGACCGTGAAGATCGTGCCCGTCAGCGCGTTCTCGGGCCGGCCGCCCTGCGGGTTGAAGTTGCGCGGATCGCGCCACGTGCCGGTCCAGACGTTCGGCTCCGGGTCGATCTTGGCGTTGGCGTGGGTCTCCTTGTAGGTGACGAGCGTGCGGTGCCCGTCCTCCCAGCGCGTCTTCCAGAACACCTCGTTGCCGCTGAAGAAGGCGAGGTTCACCCCCGCGTCGCGCGCGGCCTCCACGTTGGCGCGCTGCGCGCCGGACCAGTACTCGTCGTGCCCGACCGAGAGGAACGTCCTGTGCTCGCGCAATTCGGCCCCGAGGCGGTCGCTGTCGACGCCGGTGAAGTAGCTGACGTCGTAGCCGTTGCGCTCGAGCCAGCGGACCATCGGGTACTCCGCGTTGAACAGCCAGTCCTCGCTCGCGTTGCCGCGCGTGGCGAACGGGCGGTTGTAGGAGACCTTGTAGGCGCGGCTGTCGGGGCTGCCGGTGTAGAGGCTGTTCCCGCCGTAGGCTGTTGTACGCCTGCCAGGTCGTGTCCGACGTCTGGAACAGCAGATCGGAGCCGCCGTCGTCGTCGCGCACGACGAACGGGATGTGTCCGACCGGCGTCGTGCCCTGCTTCGCGACCGCGAGGTAGATGCCCGAGACGGCGTTCGACGGGACGTTCCAAGTGGCGGACACCGACCAGTTGCTGCACTCGACGAGCCCCGTGCTCGCCTGCTCGTTGCACTCCGGCTGGTTCTGCACGCGCCGCCGCGACGCTGCCGACCTGGCGTGCGCCGTCGCCGCCGTAGTAACCGAGCCGGTAGATGTCGAGCGAGTAGCTCGGCGGACGCGTCGATCTTGAACTGGACCGTCCCGCCCTGGTCGACGCTGATGTCGGTCGCGAAGCCCTGGACGCTGCCGGCGCCGCTGATGTCCCACTCGCCCGCCGGCGATCCCGGCAGGCAGTTCTCGGCCTCGATCTCGTTCGCCGGTACGCCGCACGAAGCCGCAGCGCTCGCCGGCACGGCCGCGAGCGCGGCGAGTGCCGTGAGCGCGGAGACGACCAGTCCGGCCAGCGACCGGAGGCGGGGCTGTGATTGCGCCATGGAGCAATCGAACGCCCCGGGGCCGCCGCGACTTCCACGCCTGTGCCGCGACGTAACGGCGCGGACAGATTACCTAGATGTAGTACATCGACGCGCCGGCCTCGCGATTCTCGCGCTCGAGCACGTCGGCGACCGACGTGGCCGAGAGCACCGCGCGGGCGGCGGCCGCGGCCTCGGCGAAGATCCCCTCCGATCCCGCGCCGAGCGGGCCGTCGAGCAGCTCGACCAGCTCGAGCACAGATATCTCGGAGGGATCGCGGGCGAACGAGTAGCCGCCCTTGACGCCGCGCTGCGACTTGAGCAGGCCGGCGCGCCGCATCACCGCGAAGAGTTGCTCGAGGAACTGGACCGGGATCTCGCGCCTGCGTGCGAGTTCGCCGATCGGGACGGGCGCGTCGGCGCTCATGCGCGCCAGCTCGGTGAGGGCGCGCAGCGCGTAGGGCGACTTGGTGGTGATGGACAGCATCCGCCGGCAGCGATGCTATCCGCCGCCCCGGCTACAACCAGCCGCGCTCGGTCGCGTACAGCACGGCCTGGGCGCGATCGACTGCGCCGAGCTTGCCGTAGATGTTGTGCAGGTGCGTCCGCACCGTGCTGGTCGAGAGCGAGAGCTCGTGTGCGATCTGCTTGTACACCATGCCCTGCGCGAGCCGCTTGAGCACCTCGAGCTCGCGCGTGGAGAGCGGGCACGGCTCGACCGCGCGGGGCCGCGCGTTGCTCGGGTACGGCAGGTCGTAGAGCACGCCGCGCAGCTCGGTCGGGCCGAAGCCCACGGCGCGCGCGGCGCGCAGCAGCTCGTTCGAGGAGACCGGGGAGCTGAGCGAGTAGTGCGCGAGCATGTCGGCGAGCCGGACGAACGCGGCGTCGCCCTGCGCGTCGTCGGCGTGGTGACGCTCGATCGCCGACGCGATCGCGCGCGGGAGGTTCCAGCGGCGGGCGAGCACGCCGCCGACCAGCGCGTGGTCGACACCCAGTTCGCGGCGCTCGTAGTGCAGCCGCTCCTCCGGCGTTCGCGCCGGGCCGTGGACCTGCTTCGGGTAGCCCGGGTAGGCATGCATGAGCACGAGCTTGCCGATGTCGTGCAGCAGCGCGGTGACCAGCAGCCGGTCACGGTGGGCGTAACCCGCCGCGGCGGCGAGCCGGTCGGCCGCCCGCTGGACCGCCACGGCATGCAGCCGGAAGCGCTCCGGCGCGGCGTCCCACGTCTTGCCGCGCTCGAAGAACTCGAACGTCTCGGTCGTCATGACGAGGCCCTGCACCGCCTCCGGGGAGAGCAGCTCGACGGCCGCGACGATGCTCTCGACCTGACCGCGCTTCGCGCTCTCGGCATTGTTCGCCAGCCGCAGCACCGCAATGACGAGCGCGACGTCGGACTCGATCGCCTGCACTACGTCGCCGGCTGACGGGCGCTCCTCGGACACGAGCGCGAGCACGCGGTTGCGCGACTCGGCCAGCGCCGGGAACACCTCGAGCGCCTCGAACGCCGCGGTAAGGCGCTTGCCGTGCCCCTCGTTGCGCGGCGGGCCCACGAGCGCGTAGGGCTCACCGGGCCGCGCGCGCTGGGACCGCCGCTCGCTCGGCGGGCTGGCAGCGGACAGGGACGGCGTCATGAGCTTTTCATCGGACACTTGTGGGCGATTCTGGAGGATCGTGGACCGGCACTCGGTACGCCCTTCATCGCCTATCGGCAAAAGTGGACGAACGGTTGAGCCGGGCTACCCGGGACCGTTGTGTATCAGGCGCCACGGCGGAGGTCGAGCGCCGCGTCGATCCGCTCCAGCGCGCGGTCGCGGCCGACGAGCGCGACGGTTTCGAAGATGCCGGGCGAGACCGTGCTCCCCGTCAACGCGACGCGCAGCGGCTGGAACACCTGCTTGGCCTTCATCCCGCTGCGCTCGACCGCGCCTCGCAGCGCCGGCTCGACGCTCTCGGTGCTCCAGGGGTCCGGCACCTCGGCGAGCGCGTCGCGGGCGGCGGTGAGCGCCTGCCGCGCCCGCCTCCGGGGCGAGGAACTTCTCGCGCGCCGCGGGATCGTCGACCGGTTCGTCGAAGAACGAGCGCGCCAGCGGCCAGAACTCGTCGAGCGTCGAGATCTTCTCCTGCGTGACCGCGACGGCGTCGCGCAGCCCGCGTCCGCCCCGTGAACTCCTCCAGCCGCCGCGGTGAGATCGTCGAGCGGCAGCTCGCGCAGGTAGCGGCCGTTCATCCAGCGCAGCTTGTCCTCGTCGAACACCGCGGGGTTCTTCGAGACGCGCTCGAGCGAGAAGTGGCGGATCAGCTCCGTCGGTCGTGAAGAACGTCGTCTCGTCGTCGTAGCCCCAGCCGAGCAGCGCGAGGTAGTTGCGCACCGCCTCGGGGAGGTAGCCGCGCTCGCGCAGCTCCTGCACGGAAGCGGCGCCGTGGCGCTTGGAGAGCTTCTTCCCGTCCGGGCCGTGCAGCAGCGGCAGGTGCGCGTAGACCGGCGTCTCGATCCCCATCGCGTGCTGGATCAGTACGTGCTTGGGCGTGTTCGAGTAGTGGTCGGCGCCGCGCACGACGTGTGTGATGCCGGCGTCGTGGTCGTCGACGACGACAGCGAGGTGGTACACGGGCGTGCCGTCGGCGCGGGCGATCACGAGGTCGTCCTGCAGCGCGTTCTCGAACTGCGTCTCGCCGCGGACCACGTCGACCACCGTGGTCACGCCCTCGTCGGGTGCCCGCAGCCGGACGGCGCCGGTGCCCTCGTCCTCGCCGCGGTAGCCGCGGTTGCCGTGCGCCTCCTTGTAGGCGCGGACGTCGTCCGGCCCGGCGGTGGAGCGGTACGCGTGACCCGCGTCCAGCAACTGCTCGACGACCTCGGCGTGGCGATCGGCCCGCCGGGACTGGAACACGGGCTCGCCGTCCCAGTCGAGCTCCAGCCAGCGCAGCGCGTCGAAGATCTGCTCGACGTTCTCCGGCGTCGAGCGCTCGCGGTCCGTGTCCTCGATCCGCAGGACGAACTCGGCGTCATGCCCGCGCGCGAGCAGCCAGTTGAACAGCGCCGTGCGCGCCCCGCCGATGTGCAGGGCGCCGGTCGGCGACGGGGCGAAGCGGACGCGCATGATCGGGGCAGCATGCTAGAACCGCCGCTCGCATGCTCATCGGCGCCCACGTCTCCCCCAGCGGAGGTCCGGCCCAGGCCGTCGCCCGGGGCGTCGAGCGCGGCGCCCGCTCGATCCAGATCTTCAATCAGAACCCGCGGCAGTGGAAGCCGCGCGACTACTCGGCCGAGGAGGTCTCCGACTTCCACGCCGCGATGGCCGACTCCGACGTCGACGCCCTGCTGATCCACGCGGTCTACCTGCTCAACCCCGCCTCCGAGGAGAAGGAGTTCCACGAGAAGACGCTGCGCGTCGCTGATCTCCTCGCTGCGGGCCGGCGCCGAGCTCGGAGCGGTGGCGGTCGTGCTGCACCCCGGCTCCGCGCTCAAGAACGGCGGCGAGGTCGACGCGGCGCTCGATCGGGCCGGCGCCGTCATCAAGGAGGCGCTGGCGGAATCGGAGAAGTGCCCGCTGCACCTGGAGGACACCGCCGGCGCCGGCGGGACGCTCGGCCGCTCGTTCGAGGAGCTGGCCCGGCTGATCGAGGTCGCGGGCGGCGGCAAGCGGCTGGGCGTCTGCCTCGACTCCTGCCATCTGCTGGCGTCCGGCTACGACATCCGCACCGCGGAGGCGCTCGCCGATGTGCTGGACGACTTCGATCGCGTCGTCGGGCTGGAGCGTCTCGGGTCGCTGCATGTCAACGACTCGGCCACGCCGCTGGGCTCCAACCGCGACCGCCACGAGAACCTCGGCGACGGCGAGATCGGGCGCGACGGGATCGCGGCGTTCCTGTCGGAGCCTCGCTTCGAGGGGATGCCGTGCGTGCTCGAAGGCCCGGGCCACGCCGGCAAGGCCCTCGACCGCCAGGACCTCGACTGGGCGTTTCAGCTGCGTGAGGAGGGGCTCGCCGCGCGTGGCGGCGGCGGCGGCGCCAAGCGCAAGCGTGGCGGTGGGACGGCCAAGCGCGGCGGCGGGACTGCCAAGCGCGGTCGCGCCGGTGGAACGAAGCGTCGCTGAACGGCAGCATTGAGGAGGGGCCCGGATTGTGGTCGCGCTCACGTGGGGCGCTTTGACCACCGCATTGGTGGATAAAGCGCCCCGCGTCGACCCGGGGCGCCTTGAGCTCGCTATGCGAGTCAAAGGCGCCCCGCATCGACTTGGGGCGCGAAAAGGCCGCATAGGAACCCGAAGCGCCCCTCAGCGACGCGGGGCGGGTTGATCTCGCCTGGCGAGGCGAAATCCGCCCCGCGTCCTGCCGGACCCGGCCGAGCCCTTCCCTCAAAGCCCGCCGTTCTCCAGCGCCGGCGCCGCCGCGGCGCGCCGAACCAGGCTCACGCGGGCTGGGGCACCGCCGTCAACACCGCGTCGCCGAGCACCCGGTGCAGCTCGGACTTGAGCGCAGCGTCGCGGGCGTTGACCTTGAACTCCTCGCCGAAGCGCAGACGCCGCAGCCCTGTGCGCGTGTGGACCTCCAGCACGACCTCGGACTCGCCCGGGAAGTCGTCGAAGATCCGCTTGAGCTCGTCGATCACCGACGCGGGCAGGCGGCCGGCGTCGACCCGCAGGTGCACGGGCTTGGGCACGCGCGCGGCCGCGATCGCCGCCGCCTGGTCGCGCGCGCGCTCGATCTCGGACGTCGGACGGGGCGAACGGCGTCACGTCGGCGACCTTGATGCAGAGCTTGCCGTTCTCGCCGTGGTCGACGGTTCCGCGGACGAGCACGATCTGGTCGACCTGCAGCGCCGCCTCGCGCTCGAGGATGACCTTCTCGAACACGAGCAACTCGACCTGGCCGTCGAGGTCGTCGAGCGTCGCGAACAGCACCGTCGCCCCCGACCGGGTCTTGATCTTCTTCGACGCCGAGATCATCCCGCCGACCTTGACCCACTCACCGTCGCGCCGCTCGCCCACCTCGGCGCACAGCGTGTCGCCCTTGACGCGCAGCGCGTCGCGCACTCGCTTGAGCGGATGCTCGGTGATGAAGATGCCGATCGACTCCCTCTCGATCCTGAGCAGCTCCGGGCGGTCGAACTCGTCGATCGGGATCGGCGGGTGCGTCGGGGCCTCGAACGGGGTCGCGTCCCCGCCGAGCTCGCCGAGGTCGAAGATCGAGCCCTGCCCGATCTGCGCGTCGAGCTGCGCCTGCTGGCCGGCGGCCTGCGCGGACTCGAGCACCTCGAGCATGCCCTTCCGGGTCGCGCCCGTGGAGCCGAACGCGCCGCACTTGATCAGCGCCTCGATCGCCTTCTTGTTGACCGCGCGGTTGTCGACGCGCTCGCAGAAGTCCCACAGCGAGCTGAACTCGCCGTCCTTCTCGCGCGCGGCCTTGATCGCCTCCACGGCCGCGTAGCCCACGCCCTTGACCGCGTCGAGCCCGAAGCGGATGTTGCCCTCGACGACGACGAACTCGTGGTCGGACAGGTTCACGTCCGGCGGGAGGATCTCGATCCCCATGCTCTCCGCCTGGTTGACGAAGAACGGCACCTTGTCCTTGGTGTCCATCACCGACGAGATCAGCGCCGCCATGTACTCGGCGGGGTAGTTCGCCTTCAGCCACGCCGTGCGGTAGGCGATCAGCCCGTAGCAAGCGGCGTGCGAGCGGTTGAATGAGTAGTCGGCGCTCTTCTCGTTGACGCGTCCACAGAGCCTCGGTCACGTCCGGGGCGGTGCCGGACGCACGACAGCCCTCGAAGAACTCCGGCTTGAGCTTGGCCATCGCCTCGCGATTCTTCTTGCCGATCGCCTTGCGCAGATCGTCGGCCTTCGGCCCGGAGAAGCCGGCGATCGTCTTGGCGATCTGCATCGACTGCTCCTGGTAGAGGATCACGCCCTTCGTCGCCGCGGTGATCGGGCGCAGGCGGTCGTCGATGTACTGGACCGTCTCGGGATTGCGCTTCCCGCGCGCGTACGTCGGGATCTGGTCCATCGCGCCGGGCCGGTACAGCGCGTTGAGCGCGACGAGGTCCTCGAACTCGTCCGGCTGGACCTTCTTGAGCGCCTCGCGCATCCCCTCGGACTCGAACTGGAACACGCCGACCGCGTCGCCGCGGGCCATCATCTCGTACGTCTTGGCGTCGTCGAGCGGCAGCGTCGCCATGTCGATCCGGTCTCCGGTCGAGCGCTCGATCACGTCCAGCGCGTCCTCGATCACGTCGAGGTTGCGCAGGCCGAGGAAGTCCATCTTGAGCAGGCCGATCTCCTCGATCGGCTTCATCGAGTACTGCGTGACCGTGCGGTGGACCTTGCCGCCGTTCTCGCCGACGCCGGCGTCGGCGAGCTGGAGCGGGACGATGTCGGTGAGGCTCCGGTCGGAGATCACCACCGCGGCCGCGTGGATCGAGGCGTTGCGGACGATCCCCTCCAGGCCCTGCGCGACGTCGACGATCTGCTTCGCCGTCGGGTCCTTCGCGACCTCGTTGGCCAGTTCCTGGCCTGGCGCCAGGCACTCCGCGAAGCTCGGCGGGCGGCCCTGCTGCGGGTCCGGGATCAGCTTGGCGAGCCGGTCGCCGATCGCGTACTCGTGGCCGAGCACGCGCGCGGCGTCGCGGGTCGCGGCGCGCGGGAACATCTTGCCGAACGTGATGATCTGCGCGACCCGGTCGGCGCCGTACTTGTCCGTGACGTAGCGGATCACGCGCTCCCGCCCGCGCACCGAGAAGTCGATGTCGATGTCGGGCATCGACACGCGCTCGGCGTTCAGGAAGCGCTCGAACAGCAGGTCGTAGCGCAGCGGGTCGACGTCGGTGATCTGCAGGCAGTACGCGACGATCGAGCCGGCCGCCGAGCCGCGCCCCGGGCCGACCGCGATCCCGTTGGACTTCGCGTAGCGCACGAAGTCCCACACGATCAGGAAGTAGGCGGAGAAGCCCATGTGGTCGATCACGCCGAGCTCCATGTCGGCGCGCTCGCGCGCGTCGGCCGGGATCGGGTCGCCGTAGCGGGCTCGCAGCCCCTCGTCGACGAGCGCGCGCAGGTAGTCGCGCTCCGGCTCCCCGTCGGGCGTGTCGAAGCGCGGGATCAGCTGGCCGCCGAGCTCGATCGACACGTCGCAGCGCTCAGCGATCTCCAGCGTCGACGCGAGCGCCTCCGGAAGGTCGGCGAACGCCCGCCCCATCTCCTCCGAGCTCTTCAGATAGAACTCGTTGGTGTCGAACGACATCTTCGGCGCGGCGAGCGTGGACTTCGTCTGCACGCACAGCAGCGCCGCGTGGTGGTTGTAGTCCTCGCGCCGCAGGTAGTGCACGTCGGCCGTAGCGACCAGCGGCCTGCCCATCTCGCGCGCGAACCCAGTGATCGCCTCGTTGACCTGTTCCTGCTCGGCGATGCCGTTGCGCTGGACCTCGAAGTAGACGTCGTCGGGGCCGAAGACCTGCACGAGGTCGTCGAGGTGCGCGCGGGCGTCGGCGAGCCGGCCGTCGACGATCCGGCGGCTGCTGCGGGAAGCGAGGCAGCCGGTCAGCGCGATCACGCCGTCGGCGTGTCGCCCGAGCAGCTCCATGTCGACGCCGGGCTTGCCGCGGTGAAGACCCTCGAGGAAGCCGGCGCTCGAGAGCTTCGTGAGGTTGCGGAAGCCCTCGTCGCTCTGGGCGATCAGCGTGAGGTGGTTGCGCTCGATCCTCCCCTCTCTGATCGCGCGGTCGTCGACGAAGTACGCCTCGAGGCCGAGGATCGGCTTGACGCCGTGCTTCCGGCACGCCTTGTAGAGCTCGACCGAGCCGTTCATCACGCCGTGGTCGGTGAGCCCGAGCGCCGGCTGCTCGAACTCCGCGGCGCGGGCGGCAAGCTTGTCGATCTTGCACGCGCCGTCGAGCAGCGAGTACTCCGAGTGGACGTGCAGGTGGGCGCAGGAGGACGTGCTCACGGGCCGGGAAGGCTAGATGCCGGATCGGACGTCGCCGTGGCGAAACCGCACGGTCCGGGAAAGTGTTCAGGCTGCGTGGCCCTGGGCTCGCTCGGTCCAGGACCGGAGGAGCTCTACGGCCGCGCGGTCGCCGCGGATCGTGGGCCGCTCGCCGTGCGGCGCCGGCGTGCCGCGCAGGACGTGCAGGTAGGTGGAGCGCGTCATCGTCACGACCGCGTCGGGTGGCGTCGCGGCGCGCCGCTCTACCGCGATGGGCGCGCCATCACGGACGACGATGTGCCAGCGCTGCGGACTCGGGTCGGCGATCTCCTGGGCCACCGTGAACGCGTGGCCCTTGGTCCATGCGGGGTGGATCGCGTACGCGAACGCGCGGAAGACGAGGTCGGGATCCAGCTCCGCACCCGCCTGCGCCGCCTGCGCGAGGTCGAGCTGGGCGCCGACGAGCGTGTCCCTGAGCGCCTCCGCTGCGCGGCGCGTGCCGCGGACCTTGATCGAGCCGAACCAGCGACCCATCCGCTTGTTGACACCGGCGAGCAGCTCGGTCAGCGTGACGACGTCGGCCGCTACGTGGAACGAGGTCTGGCTGCGATGGCGAGGACCGGCGAGCGGCCTGGCGATCGCGCTGTCGGGACCGACGCTGATCGCGTACGTGCCGTCGCCGCGGATCGTGAGGTCGTACTCGAGCGGCGCAGTCAGGAGTGCTCGTTGCGCCGGAACGAGGCCGAGCAGCACCCGCGTCGCGGCGCGCGGGTCGTCGTGGGCCAGTTTCACGAGCGCGCCGCGAAGCCACGGGTACTCGCGCTTCGAGCGGCCGACGACGTCGGCGCGCGGGGGATGCTTCGCCTCGGTGACGATCCGTGGGCGGGCCGGCGCGCGCGCCGCCTCGACCGCTGGCTCGACGGCGGATGGCGCAGCAGACGCCACATCCTCGGCCACCGCCTCACCGGTCGCCGGCTCAGCCGCCGGCACCTCGGCCACCGCGTCACCGGTCGCCGCCTCAGCCGCCGGCACCTCGGCCACCGCGTCACCGGTCGCCGCCTCAGCCGCCGGCACCTCGGCGGCCACGTCACCGGTCGGCGGACGCCGAGCCGCCGGCTCGATGCCGGCGCGTCGACGGCCGGAGGTTCGGCGGCCGCCGGCTCGGCCGATGCCTGAGCCGCCGGCTCGATAGCCGGCGCGTCGACGGCCAGAGGTTCGGCGGCCGCCGGCTCGGCCGATGCCTGAGCCGCCGGCTCGATAGCCGGCGCGTCAACGGCCGGTGCTGCGACCACGGCGGCGGTCGCGTCCGCGGTCACGTCGCCGGGCTGCTCTGCCGGAAGCTCGCCCGACGTCGCCGCCTCGGGGGCCGGAGGCGCGGAATCGCGGAGGGCGGCCGCGGCCGCATCGAGGTTTGCCGACACCCGGCCGGCGTCCGCCGGCGGCGCGACCGCTGCTGCGGCCGCCGCCTGTTCGCGGGCGCGGCGTTCGAGGTCGGCGTCGGCGGTGCGCTCGAGCTCGGCTATCCGCGCGAGCAGGCCGCCGGCCTGGGACTCCGCGGACGCGAGCGCGTCCTGGCGCGCCTCCAATGCACGCTCGAGCTGGGCGATTCTCAGTCGTGCCGCTTCGAGCTCCTGGCGCGCCGCGGCGAGCGCCCCCTCGGTCCGCCCGCTCGCCGACCGGGCGGCGGCGAGATCCGAGCGCGCCTGCTCGCGCGCGAGGGTCGCGTCCGTGGTCAGCGTCCGTTCCTGCGCGAGCTCCGAGTGCGCAGTGTCCAGTGACGCGACGAGCGTCGCGCGCGCGAGGCGCTCACGGTCGATCTCCTCGTCGAGCGCCGCGCGCGCGACGGACTCCGCACGGTTTGCCGCCTCGGCAAGCGCGAGCTTCGCGCGCGTCGCCTCGAGCTCGCTCGCGGAACCGGCGTGAACGCGGCGCTCCTCGGCGAGCGCCGCGTCGAGCTCCGCGAGCCGCCGTTCCAGATCGGCCACGCGGCCGGCGGCGTCGCCGCGGACGCGCTCCAGCTCGCCGCGCATCGCCGCCAGCTCGGCGCCGATCGCCGCGAGCTCGCGCCCGCGCGCGTCGAGCTGCTCCTTCGTGCTCGCCAGGTCGCGCCCGGCGACCTCCAGCTCGGCGCGCGCATCGGCGGCCTCGGCCTGAGCCGACGCGGCGCTCTCGCGCTCGGCCGCCAGCTCGTCGCGGACCGCGGCCGCGTCGGCCGCCGCTCGCTGCTGCGCCAGCGCGACCTGCTCGGCCGCCTGCTCGCGGGCGGCCAGCGTGGCGGCGGTCGCGTCCGCTGCTCGCTGCTGCGCCAGCGCAACCTGCTCGGCCGCCTGCTCGCGGGCGGCCAGCGTGGCGGCGGTCGCGTCCGCTGCCCGCTGCTGCGCCAGCGCAACCTGCTCGCGGGCGGCGCGCGCATCGGCGGCCGCGCGAGCCAGCTGCTGCTCGAGCCGTTGCGCACGCTCGCGCTCGTCGCGCAGCGTGGCGAGCGCGACGGCGTCGGCGGCGCGCAGCAGCTCGCTGCGCCGCACGCGCTGGCGCTGCTCGGCGAGCGCCGCCCGCAACCGTTTGACGGTCGCGACCGCCGTCTCGAGTGCTTCGGCTTGCCGAGCCGCAACCGCAGCGGGCTCATCATCGGTCGCGGCGGGCGGGGCCGCGACCGGCGCTACCGCCGACAGCCACGAGTCGGCGGCCGGCGGCCCAGCCGGCGCCGACGCGGGCGACGAATCAGCGGCCGGCGGCCCAGCCGGCGCCGACGCGGGCGACGAGTCAGCGGCCGGCGGCCCAGCCGGCGCCGACGCGGGCGACGAATCAGCGGCCGGCGGCCCAGCCGGCGCCGACGCGGGCGACGAATCAGCGGCCGGCGGCCCAGCCGGCGCCGACGCGGGCGACGAGTCAGCGGCCGGCGGCGCGGCGGGGGTCGGCTCCGACTGGAGCGCCTCCAGCCGCCGCTCCAGCTCGGCGCTGCGCAGCTCGAGCACCTCGACCGCCTTGAGGGCCTCGGCCGCCCGTTGCGCCTGGGCGCGCTCCGCAGTCTCCGCCCGGCGCGCGCGGCGCTCCGCCAGCACGGCGCGGTCGATGACCTCGCCGCCCGGCTCGGGCTCCGCAGGCGGCGCCGGCGTCGGGGGCGGCTCGAACCCACGCGCCGCCGCGGGCAGGCCTGACCGGGTGCCGCTCTCCCAGGCGAGCCAGAGCTCGTCCGGCGCGGGATCCATCAGCGCGGCGGGAACCAGATAGGTCGCGCGCCAGACCGCCGGATCGCGACCGAAGCGGGCGTCTGGCAGGGAGTCGAAGCGGCGCGCCTCCGCGCCCCGGCGCAGACCGAGCGAGGGCAGTTCGCGCTCGCTCCGAGCCGGGTCGGTCCAACGCCCGCGCACGCGCACGAGCCCGGAATCCGAGCCGGACGGCAGCCACTCGACCGCCTCGATCGCGAGGCCTTCAAGACCGGGGACGGACGACGAGGGTTCCACGATGCGGATGCTGTCAGACCGAACGGCGGCCGCAAAGACCCGCAAGCCGCGCGGTCAGCGACCGCGCGCGCTCACTCGTCGCCGCCGCGCCGCCGGGACGCGAGCGCGACGCCGGCGACCGCCAGCAAAGCACCGCCTACGAGTAGCGGCTTCGGTGTCGAGCCGTACTTGTAACGCACCAACGACTTGCCGGCCTTCCACACCACCATGCCGAGCAGCTTGTAGAACATGCGCCCGGACCCTACAGGCCGCCGCCGCTGGCCTCCTCGCGCAGTCGCCGCGCCATACGCGACTGCAGCGTCCACAGCTCGATGAACCCCGGCGACGCCTGCTGGGAGAACAGCCCACCCGAGTCCGCGAACGTCGCGAGCTGCGCGTCGTAGACCGCGTTCACGCTCTCGCGCGTCACCACGCGCAGGCCGCCCTTGAACAGCTTGAGCCCGATCGTCCCGGTCACGCGCTCGTTCACGCGCTCGGCGTAGGCCTCGATGTCCTCGCGCAGCGGCTCCCACCACAGGCCCGCGTAGACGAGGTACGCCCACTTCTGGTCGAGCTGCGGCTTGAACTGGTTCTGGTGGATCGTGCCGACCAGCCGCTCGAGCTCCTTATGCGCGGTGAGGAGCAGCGCCGCTGCCGGCACCTCGTAGATGTCGCGCACCTTCAGCCCGACGATCCGGTCCTCGATGTGGTCGACGATCCCGACGCCGTGGCGCATCCCGATCTCGGCGGCGCGCTCGATCAGCTCCACTAGCGCGAGCCGCTCGCCATCCAAAGCAACCGGCACGCCCGCCTCGAACTCGATCGACACGACCTGAGGAGTGTCCGGCGCGAGCTCGGGCCGCGTGACGAGCTGGAACACGTCGTCGTCGGGCGCGTGACCGAGGTCCTCGATCCAGCGCCCCTCCGACGACCGCCCCCACAGGTTGTCGTCGATCGAGTACGGCGCGCTCTCGGTGCCTCCCTTGACCGGGATCCCGTGCTTGCGCGCGTAGGCGATCTCCTCGTCGCGCCCCATAGCCCACGATCGCACCGGCGCGATCACCTTGAGCTCGGGCGCCAAGGTGGCGATCGTGCCCTCGATCCGGACCTGGTCGTTGCCCTTCCCGGTGCAGCCGTGGGCGATCGTGTCGCAGCCGGTCCGGCGCGCGTACTCGACCGCCAGCTTGGCGATCAGCGGCCGGCCGAGCGCGGTGAACAGCGGATAGCCGTCGCCATAGTCCGCGTTCGCCTTGATCGCGGGCAACACGTACTCGCGCGCGAACTCCTCGCGCGCGTCGACCACGTGGCAATCCAGCGCGCCGAGCCGCAGCGCCTTACCGCGTACGACCTCGTAGTCCTCCCCCGGCTGCCCGAGGTTGACCGTGAGCGCGACGACCTCGGCCTCGTACTCGTCCTGGATCCACTTGAGCATCACGCTCGTGTCCAGGCCGCCCGAGTAGAGCAGCAGGACGCGCGAGACCTCGTCGCGGTTGGCGAGGTAGGAGGCGACCCGCGTCGCGGACGGGTCGGCGACGCGATGGACTTCGGTGGCGGGATCGCGGGGCTGGTCGGTCATGAGGCGGCGCAGGTTAGTGCGCCCGCAACCGTCCTGCCCGGAGGTCGCGTAGCGATGCTCAAGCAGGACAGTGCAGTAGGTCCACCAGCTCGCCGAGCATCAAGCGCGGATGCTCGAACACGTCGCCGTACGTGAAGCGGCGGAACTCATCGCCGCGGGCGCGGGCCTCACGTTCACGCCGGCGGTCGCGCTCCCACGCGTGGCGCGATTGATGGAAGCGGTAGCCGTCGAGCTCGACCGTCAGGCGCCGGCGCGGCCACCGGCAGTCCACCCGCCGCCCGCCGGCGACGCGGTTCGTCTCGGGCAGCTCGAGGGCGTTCTCGCGCAGCAGCCGGAGAAAGCGCCGCTCCAGGCCGCTGAGCGTCACGTGCGCGTCGCCGTGCAGCACGCGCTTGAGCACGGCGGCGCCTGGGCTGGTCGGTCGCCGCGCGAGCACCGCTTCGGCCTGCGCCGGCGTCGTGCCGTACAGCACCCCGGCCTCATGGCAGGCACGAGCGAGATCGCCGAGCATGAGCACCGCGGCGAGATCGACGAGCGTCCGCGGCAGCGTCGTGCAGGCGATGCCGCGGACGCTTGTCGCGTCGGTGCCGTCGAGCCGCCGGCGGCGCCGGGTGCGGATGCCCGCGATGCGTCGCTCGGTCGGCGTGATCACCTCCGGCGGCGGCGCGGCGCCCTTCAGGATCCCGAACAGATGCCCGGCGGCGCGCCCGCACAGCAGCGCACCGTCGCCGCACGCGAGCACCGCCGCGACGTAGTCGGCCTCCACGCTCGGCGCACTGTGCCCGACCCGGTAGACGCCGGGATGCTGCGCCAGCAGCACGCCGCTGCCCAAGCGCCGCTGGATGACACCAGCCGGGATGCCGGCAGCCAGGAGTTCCACCCGAGTCACCACCCCGTGCTGGGCGCTCGCGATGCGTGCGAGCTCGCTCTCCATCGTCCTGCCCGGAGGTCGCATACCAACCTCTAGGCAGGACAGTGCTCAGGTTCGCCCCAGCAGCGGCGCCAACCGCGCGACCGCGTCGTCGACGTCGCGCTCGGAGACCACCAACGGCGGCAGGAAGCGCAGCGTCTGCGGCCCGGTCGCGTTGACCACGAGCCGCTGCTCGAGCAGCGCGCGGCGCACGACGTCCGGCGCCGAGCGGTCGACGTCGGCGGCGACCATCAGCCCCCGGCCGCGGACCGTGACGACGCCGGGGAGCTCGCGCAGCGATTCGCGCAGCCGCACGCCCAGTTCGCGCACGCGCGCGAGCAGCGCGGGGTCGGAGAGCACGTCGAACGCGGCGAGGGCGGCGGTCGTGACGAGCGGTCCGCCGGCGAACGTCGAGCCGTGATCGCCGGGCGCGAGCACGTCGGCGAGCCGCTCGCCGGTGATCAGCGCCCCGATCGGGAGGCCGCCGCCGAGCGCCTTGGCGATCGTGATCGCGTCCGGGCACCACGCCGACTTCCTCATAGGCCCACAGCGTGCCGGTGCGCCCCAGCCCGGTCTGGATCTCGTCGAACACGAGCGCGGCGCCGACGCGGTCGCAGGCGGCCCGCGCGGCGTGCAGCAGCTCGTCGCTCAGCACGTTGACGCCGGTCTCGCCCTGGATCGGCTCCAGCAGCACCGCCGCGGTCCGCTCCCCCACCGCCGCCTCGAGCGCGTCGACATCCCGCGGAACCGGGATGAAGCCCGGCACGAGCGGCGCGAAGGGCGCCTGCTTGGACTCCTGGAACGTCGCCGACAGCGCACCGTACGTGCGCCCGTGGAAGCCGCCGTGCAGCACGACGATGTCGCCGCGCGGGCGCGCCTTGCGCACGAGCTTGAGCGCCGCCTCGTTCGCCTCCGCGCCGGAGTTCGCGAAGTACACGCGGCCGCCGAGCGACGCCGCCGACAACCGGTTCGCGAGCTCCACCATCGGCCGGTTGAAGTACAGGTTCGAGACGTGCATCAGCGTCCCGGCCTGCGCGCGGATCGCGGCGACGACCGCCGGGTGGCAGTGGCCGGTGTTGCAGACCGAGATCCCGGCGAGGAAGTCGAGGTAGGCGTTGCCGTCGGCGTCCCACAGCGTCGCGCCCTCCCCGCGGACGAACTCCACGGGGAAGCGCGCGTAGTTGTTCATCAGCGCATCGCTCACCGCGCCGGGCGGACCTTGGTGCCGATGCCGGCGTCGGTGAACAGCTCCAGCAGCAGCGAGTGCGGCTGGCGGCCGTCGATGATGTGCGCGTAGCCGACGCCGCCGTGGATTGCGTTCAGGCAGGCCTCGAGCTTCGGCCGCATGCCGCCGGCGAGCCCGGGCAGCGCGGCCTCGACGTCGTCGGCCGTGGTCTCGGATATCACCGACTCGGGGTCGGCCGGATCGGCAAGCCAGCCGGACACGTCGGTGAGGAACATCACCTTGTACGCGCCGAGCGCGCGGGCGACGGCGCCGGCCGCCTCGTCGGCGTTGACGTTGTGCGAGCGGCCGTGCCGATCGGCGCCGACCGACGCGATCACCGGGATGTAGTCCTCCGCGACGTGCCGGATCACGCCGGCGTCGACCCGCTCGATCCGCCCGACCAGCCCGATGTCCTCGCCCTCCGGGCCCTCCATCGTCGCGACCCGGAACAGCAGCCCGTCGTCGCCGCACAGCCCGACCGCCGGCTGGCCGTGGCGGCCGAGCCGCAGCACGATGTCCTTGTTGACCTTGCCGACGAGCACCATCTTGGCGATCTCGACGGTGGCGGAGTCCGATACGCGCAGGCCGCCGACGAACTCCACCGGCAGGTCGCAGCCGCTCCATGTAGCGCGTGATCTCCGGCCCGCCGCCGTGGACCACGATCGGGTTCATCCCGACGTACTTGAGCAGCACGACGTCGCGGGCGAACTCCTCGCGCAGCTCGGGGTCCTCCATCGCCGCGCCGCCGTACTTGATCACGACCGTCTTGCCGTGGAACTCCCGGATGTACGGGAGCGCCTCCAGCAGCGTTCCGACGTCCCTCACGTCGTGTACTCCGCGTTGATCCGGATGTACTCGTGCGAGAGGTCGGAGAAGAACACCTCGGTCTCGGCGCCCTCGCCGGGGAGCCCGATGACGTACTCGATCTCCTCCCCCAGCCGCGGCGGCTCGTGCGGGATCGCGACCCCGCCGGAGCACACCTGCACGCCGTCGATCCAGATGTCGTACGGCAGCGGCGCCGTGCCCGGCAGCGCCGCGCCGATCGCCTGCGCGATGCGGCCCCAGTTCGGGTCGGCGCCGTGCAGCGCGGTCTTCACCAGGGGCGAGTTCGCGACCGCGCGCGCGACCCGCTCGACGGTCGGCTCGTGCCCGCCGTGGACGTGCACGCGCGCGGTCCGCGCCGCGCCCTCGCCGTCGCGCACGATCTGCATCGCCAGGCGGCGCAGCGCGTAGTCGAGCGCCTCGCCGAGGCGCAGCTCGTCCTCCGACTCCGGCTCGACGATCACGCCGCTCGCGCCCGACGCCATCAGGATCGCGGTGTCGTTGGTGGAGAGCTGGCCGTCGACGCTGATGCGCTCGAACGAGCGCTTGACGCAGACGCCGAGCAGCAGGTCGGCGGTGTCGGGCTCGAGCGCCGCGTCGGTCTGCACGAAGCACAGCATCGTCGCGAAGCCGGGCTGGATCATCCCGGCGCCCTTGGCCTGCGCGCTGACGCGGACCGTGCCCGCCGGCAGCCCGACCTCCAGCGCCAGCCGCTTCTCGAACGCGTCGGTCGTGACGATCGCGCGCGAGAACTCGGCATCGCCGTCGGCCGACAGCTCACCGCGGGCGGTCAGGATCGCCTTCATCACGCCGGCCATCGGCATCGGCACCCCGATCACCCCGGTCGACGCGACCGCCACGGTCTCCTCGTGCACGCCGGCGGCCATCGCGGCGGCGCCCTGCATCCGCGCCGCGTCCTCCAGCCCGCGATTGCCCGTCGCCGCGTTGGCGTTGCCGGAGTTCACGACCACCGCGCGCAGTGCATCCAGCCGGCAGCGCGACTGGCACAGCAGCACCGGGGCGGCGAGCACGCCCGAACGGGTGAAGCGCGCGGCGCTGACCGTGTCGGGCTCGGAGGAGACGAGCAGCGCCAGGTCGGGGTCGCCGGACGGCTTGATGCCGGCGGGGACGCCGGCGGCGCGGAAGCCCGCGGCCAGCCCGCCCTCCGGCAGGTCGATCACCGTCTCCGGCGGCTCGACCCAGCGGGACGAGAAGGCCGCGATCGCGCTCACGCCAGTCCCTCGCGCTCGTCCCGTCCGAACATCAGGTCGAGGTTCTGCACGGCCTGCGAGGCGGCGCCCTTCCACAGGTTGTCGATCGCGGCGAACACCAGGATCCGGCCGGTGCGCGGATCGGGGTGGGCGGAGATCCGGCAGTAGTTCGTGTCGCGCACCTCGAGCACGCCGGGTGGTCCGTTGCGCAGCTCGACCCACGGCTCGCGCGCGTAGGCGTCGTCGTACAGGTCGGCGATCTCGTCCGGCTCGACGTCGCGCGCCGGCGTGACGTAGCAGGAGACCAGCTCACCCTGCGCGAGCGGGATCAGGTGCGGCGTGAACGTCACTGTGACGCCGCCGAGCTCCTGCTCGATCTCCGGCGTGTGCCGGTGGCGCCCGACCTTGTAGGGCGTCATGTTCTCGTCGGCGGAGATGAAGTGCGTCGCCGCCGTCGGCTCGCGCCCGGCGCCCGACACGCCCGACTTCGCGTCGATCACGACGTCGCCGAGCAGCCCGGCGCGAGCGAGCGGCGCGAGCGCGAGCAGCGCGGCGGTCGGGTAGCAGCCGGGGTTGGCGACGAGATCCGCGTCGGCGATCGCGTCGCGGTGCAATTCGGGCAGGCCGTAGACGCCCTGGCCGAACAGCTCGGGCGCGCCGTGCGGGCCGTACCAGTCCTCGTAGATGCCGCGGTCGCGCAGGCGGAAGTCGGCGGAGAGGTCGACGACCCGCACACCGCGCTCGCGCAGCGCCGCGACCGCCGGCGCGGCGGCGTTGTGCGGCCAGCAGACCAGCGCGGCGTCGACGTCGGACTGCACCTCGGGGTCCCACGGCTCGAGCTCGAGCGGCACGCGCGTGCGCGGGTGCACGTCGTCGAGCCGCTCCCCCGCCTCTGACCGCGCGGTCACGTGTGCGAGCTCGAAGTACGGGTGGCGGTGCACGAGCATCGCGGCGATCGCTCCCGCGTAGCCGCTGGCGCCCAATACCGAGACGCTAGCCACGCAGCTCGCCCCCGACCTGCTCGCGCAGCGCGGCGACGATCTGCTCGCGTAGCCCGGCGACCTCGTCGTCGGTGAGCGTGCGGTCGGGCGCGCGGAACTCCAGCCGCACGGCGAGCGAGCCGCGGCCCTCGCCGACCTGCGCCCCGCGGTAGACGTCGAACACCTGCGCGTCGCGCAGCAGCGGGCCGCCCGCGGCACGGATCACGTCGAGCACGCGTGCGGCCGGCACGTCATCGCCGACGACGACGGCGATGTCCTGGCGGATCGCCGGGAACGACGTGAGGTCCTCGTAGCGCGGCACGAGCTCCGCTGCCGCGGCCAGCGCGCCGAAGTCGAGCTCGAAGCCGGCGACGCCGTCGAGGTCCCACTCGGCCGCGACCGACGGGTGCAGTTCGCCGAGCCAGCCGGCGGAGTTCCCGCCGACGACCACCGCGGCACCGCGGCGCGGGTGGAGGAACGGGCGATCGGAGGCCGGCTCGACACGCCAGTCGATCCGCAGCGCGTGCAGCAGCGCCTCCAGCACCCCCTTGGCCGCGAAGAAGTCGGCGCGCGGCGGCTCGCCGTCGCCCCACGTGGCCGGCCGCAGCCGCCCGGTCAGCAGCGCGCCCAGATGCATGCGCTCGACCGGCAGCTCGGGGTCCGGCACCGGGTACCACGGGTTGCCGGTCGGCGTGCGCGCCTCGTCGGCGCCACGCGGCAGGTAGATCGCGCCGTACTCGAACAGCCCCACGTCGTGGAAGCCGCGGGAGCCGTTGCGCGCCAATGAGTCCAGCAGTGAGCCGAGCAGCGTCGTGCGCATGACCGAGTGGTCCTCGGACATCGGGTTCTCGAGCACGACCGCGTCCTCGGGCAGGCCGAGCCGGCGGGCGACCTCGGGGCTGGAGAAGCTCCAGCCGACCGCCTCGTAAAGCCCGGCGCCCACGAGCGCGTCCTCGGCGCGACGGCGGACGCGCTGCTCGGGCGCGAGCCGCCCGACCGCGCCGCGGCGCGACGGCAGCGTGGCCGGGAGCCGGTCGAGCCCCCACAGCCGCGCCACCTCCTCGATCAGGTCGGCCTCGCGCTCGACGTCGTCGCGCCGCCAGTGCGGCACGGTCGCGTCGAGGCCGTCGTCGGTCTCGGCGACGCCGAAGCCGAGCGCGGAGAGGATGTGGGCGGCGTCCGCGCGCGGCACGGCCGCGCCGAGCAGCCGCTCGGTGCGCGCGTCGCGCAGCCGCAGCGTCACCGGCGGGGGACCGGCGCCGCCGACGTCGATCGTCCCTCCAACCGGCCGCGCGCCGCACAGCTCGATCATCAGCTTGGTGGCCACCGCCTGGCCCTCCAGCCCCTGCTCGGGCTGGAGCTGCTTCTCGAACCGCCCCGACGCCTCGGTGCGCAGGCCGAGCCGAGTGGACGTGCGCTGGATGTTCGGCCCGTTCCACGTCGCGGCCTCCATCAGCACGCGCGTCGTGCGATCGTGCACCTCCGAACGCGCGCCGCCCATCACGCCGGCGATCGACGTCGGCCCGTCGGCGTCGTCGATCACGCACATGTCGGCGTCGAGCGTGCGCTCGATGTCGTCGAGCGTCGTCATCCGCTCGCCGTCGCGCGCGCGCCGCACGACCAGCCGCCCGCCCGCGACGAGGTCGGCATCGAACGCGTGCATCGGCTGACCGGTGAGCAGCATCACGTAGTTGGTGATGTCGACGACGTTGCTGATCGGGCGCTGGCCGGCCGCCATCAGCCGGGCCTTCAGCCACGGCGGTGACGGCGCGATCTCCACGTCCTCGAACAGCCGCGCGGTGAAGCGCGGGCACAGGTCGGGCGACTGCACGTCGACCGAGAAGCCCTGAATCTGGTCACCGGCCGGGTGGGGATCCGCGGACCACGGCGGCGGCGCGAGCGGCGCGTCGGTGGCCGCGTGGACCTCGCGCGCGACGCCGTAAATGGCGAGGCAGTCGGGCCGGTTCGGCGTGATCTCGAGCTCGAGCACGTCGGTCGCGATCGGCAGGACGTCGGCCAGCGGCGTGCCCACCTCCAACGCGTCGTCGAGCACCATGATCCCGTCGTGCTCGACGCCGATCGCGACCTCGTCCTCGGCGAGGATCATCCCGTCGGACTCCTGCCCGCGCAGCTTCGCCTTCTTCAGCGTGGTGCCGTCCGGCATCACCGCACCCGGCCGTGCGACCGCGACCGTCTGGCCGGCGGCGACGTTCGGGGCGCCGCAAACGATCTGCGACGGCTCGCCGGTGCCGGTGTCGACGAGGCACACGGTCAGGCGATCGGCGTCCGGATGGCGCTCCGAGCGCATCACCTTGCCGACCACGAAGTGCTCGAGCGCCGTCACGCCGTGCGTGTGCACGCGCTCGACCTCGGTGCCGGTCATCGCCAGCCGCGTGGCGAGCTCGAACGGCTCGAGCCCGGGATCGCAGTAGTCGTGCAGCCAGAACAGCGGCAGCCTCATCCGAACTGCTCCAGGAAGCGCAGGTCGTTCTCGTACATCAGCCGCAGGTCGCTCACGCCGTGCTTCAGAAACGCGATCCGCTCTATCCCCATCCCGAACGCGAACCCCTGGATCCGCTCGGGGTCGTAGCCGTGCTCGCGCACGTAACCGAACACGTTCGGGTCGACCATGCCCGAGCCGAGGATCTCGATCCACGCCGTGCCCTTGCACAGGTGACAGCGCGAGCCGTCGCGCATGAAGCCGGAGTCGCAGTTGAAGCAGGAGACGTCGCATTCGACGCTCGGCTCGGTGAACGGGAAGAAGTGCGGGCGCAGCCGCACCTCGCGGTCCTCGCCGAACACGGCGCGCGCGAACGCGAGCAGCGTGCCCTGGAGGTCGCCGAGCGTGACGTCCTCGTCGACCGCGAGCCCTTCGACCTGGTGGAACTGCGGCGTGTGGGTCGCGTCGTTGTCGCGCCGGTAGCAGCGGCCGGGGACGATGATGTAGAGCGGCGGCGGATGCTGCTCCATAGCGCGGACCTGCATCGGCGACGTGTGCGTGCGCAGGACCGCGCCGTCGGTCGTGTAGAACGTGTCGCTCTTCAGCCGCGCCGGGTGCTGCGGCGTGTGGTTGAGCGCGTCGAAGTTGTAGTAGACGGTCTCGATCTCCGGGCCCTCGGCGACGCGGAAGCCGAGCCCCAGGAAGATGTCCTCGATCTCGCGCCGCATCGCGGTGATCACGTGCAGCCGTCCGACCGGCACGGCGGGCGTGCCGGGCAGCGTGACGTCGACGGTGTCGCCGGCCAGCCGCGCGTCGAGCTCGGCCCGCTCGAGCTCCGCGCGGCGGGCGTCGATCGCCGCCTCGAGCGCCTGGCGCGCCTGGTTGGCGGCGCGTCCCACGGCGCCGCGCTGCTCGGGCGGGAGCTGGGCGACGCCGCGCAGCAGGTTCGGCAGCTCAGCCTTGCGCCCGAGGAAAGCGATCCGCGCCTCCTCCAGCGCGGCGGTGTCCTCCGCCGCGGCGATCGCGGCGGCGCCCTGCGCCTGCAGCTGCTCGATCTGGTCGGTCATGCGCGCGCCACCCTAGTGACTTCGTAGAGCGCGATCGTCGCCGCCATCGCGGCGTTCAGCGACTCCGACGCGATCGGGATGTGCGCCGTCTCGTCGCAGGCCGCGATCACGTCGGCCGGCAGGCCGTCGCGCTCCGCGCCGACCACGAGCGTCACCCCACCGCGCTCGCGCTCCGCCGGCGCGCCCCCTGCGCGCGCGGTGCCGGCCGGCAGCGTCACCGCGCCGTACTCGAGCTGCGCCAGCGCGCGCCCAGCGCGCGCCGCGAGTGCGACTGTGCGGTCCGGCAGTTCCGCGACGGACGCTACGCGCACGACCGGCACCTGGAAGATCGCGCCCATCGACGCGCGCACGGCCTTGGAGCCGTACGGATCCGCCGTGCCGGGGCCGAGCGCGACGCTGTCCGCGCCGAACGCGAGCGCCGAGCGCAGCACGGTGCCGACGTTGCCCGGGTCGTTGACGCCCCACAGCGCCACGCACACCGGTCCGACGGGCGCGGGCGCCCACCGCTGCGGGTAGACCGCGAGCGCGCGCGTGCCCGAGCCGAGCTGGGAGACCTGCTTGAGCAGGTGCGGCGCAACCTCCTCCCCCGGCAGGCCCGAGCCCGCCTCGACCAGCACGAGCTCCGGCTCCCAGCCCGCCGCGCGCGCGGCGTCGATCAGATCCTCGCCCTCGGCCACGAACGAGCGCGTCTTGTCCCGCCACTTGCGGCCGGCGAGCTTGCGGACCTCCTTGAGCGATTCGTTGTGGGGGCTGGTGATGGTCATGGAAACAAAAAGGGCGCCCGTCCTGTCAGGAGGGGCGCCCGGAAGCTCGTGGTGTCGTCAGCCGTCAGGCCGGCAACGCCTCGCGGGCGGCCTCGGCAAATCGGCGGAACGTGTCGGCGTCGCGCACGGCGATGTCGGCGAGGATCTTGCGGTCGACCTCGATCCCGGCCAGCTTGAGCCCGTGCATGAACGTGCCGTAGCTCATGCCGTTCTGGCGCGCGGCGGCGTTGATGCGGGTGATCCAGAGACGGCGGAAGTCGCGCTTGCGGTTGCGGCGGTCGCGGTACGCGTACGCGTCCGCCTTCATCACCGCTTCCTTGGCGCGCTTGTAGGAGCTGTGCGCCTCGCCGCGGTAGCCCTTAGCCCGCTCGAGCGTGGCGCGGCGCTTCTTGCGCGCGGAGACGGAGCGCTTGACGCGAGTCATCGCCCGTTGCCTCCCAGCAGCCTGTTGACCGTCTTGCGGTCGGCCTTCGCGACCGTCTTCTCCAGCGCGAGGTTCCGCTTGTACTTCGGCGACTTCTTCTCGAGGATGTGGCTCGACATCGCCGGACGCGACTTCAACTTGCCGGTGGCAGTCTTCTTGAAGCGCTTCTTCGCGCCGGAGTGGGACTTCATCTTGGGCATGGGCGGCCGCCAAGGATAGCGGCCTGCAGTCAGGCCCGGCGACCACCCGCGTACAGCACGTAGCGGGCGTCGATCTCGGCCGCCGGCGGCCGGTTGTTCTGCGCTGCGAGCAGCCGGCCGAAGCCGGCCCGGTTCGAATCCTCCAGCCCGAACGGGGGCGCGAGCGCCTCGAACATGGCGTCCGGAGAGGCGAACGCCAACTTCACGGTCCGGGTGCGCCGCGAGACATCGTCGAGATGCGGTTCGAGCCGCCGGCGGGCGGTCTCCTCGTCGGCCCACGCCGTCGGCGCAGGGACGCCGTCGGGCAGTACGACGTACTCGTCGAGCCGCCCGGGCAGCCCGCGCGGAGCCCACGCCGCGAGCACGAGCCGGCCGCCGGGCCGCAGCACCCGCGCCAGTTCGGACGCCGCCAGGCGCGCGCGCGGGGCGAGCGCGGCGCCGAACGTCGACACCACCACGTCGAACGCCGAGTCCTCGTACGGGAGCGCCTGCACGTCCGCGCGCGTCCATGTCACTTTCTGGCCGCAGCGCTCGCGCCCGCGGGAGACCATCGCTGCGGCCAGGTCGCACGCGTCGACCCGGGCGCCGCGCGCGGCGCAGGCGAGCGCGACGTTGCCATCGCCGGCTCCGGCGTCGAGCACTCGCTCGCCGACTGCCACGCCGGCAAGCTCGACCGCAACCTGTGCGACGGGCTCGAGCGCGCGAAGAAGCCGTTCGAGCGGCGGCGACTCCGCCTCCCAACCCGCGCGCACTCCCGCGGTCACGCCGTCGTAGTCGATGTCGGCGCGCGCCCGCGCGCTCAGGCCGAACCCGAACAGCGCGCGGCGCGAGAGCGGAGCAGGTTCGCGCTTCGGTGCACGCTGGTAGATGTCGCGAGCTTCCACGCGCCGAAGGGTAAGTGCATCACCGCCGGGTCACACGACGGTCACACTCTGGACCCCCCGCTCCCGTTTGCTTCCGTGCCGAGCAGTTGTCCTGCACAACAAGGGGAAGGCAGACATGACCTTGGACATGACGCGCAGGCGCTTCGTCGAGGGCTCGGCCGCGGTCGGCGGCGGGCTCGCGATCGCCGGGCCGCTCAGCGCGCTGGCCGCCGAGACAGCACAGGGACGCGGCCGCCCGCACACGATCGGCTACGGGCCGCTCACGCCGGCGAAGGAGATCGACAGCGGGATCGAGTACCTGGCGCTCCCGGCCGGCTTCAGGTACCGGCTGATCTCGCGCGCCAACGACCCGATGAGCGACGGCAAGCCCGACGCCGGGCATCTTCGATGGGATGGCGGCGTACAAGGGCCGTGGCGGCGACGTGATCCTGATCCGCAACCACGAGAACCGCTCGCGCGCCGGCGAGATCACGGTCCCGGTGCCCAACGGCAAGCGCTACGACCCCGACCCGAACGTGCGCGGCGGCAACACGAAGCTGGTCGTCGGCCGCGACCGGCGCGTGCGCGAGCAGTTTGCGGTGCTCGGCGGTACGCACACGAACTGCGCCGGCGGCCAGACGCCGTGGGACAGCTGGATCACGTGCGAGGAGATCTTCAACTACGGCTCGACGGAGAGCAACGTGACGCCCGGCACCGGCGTGCCACACGGCTACGCGTTCGAGGTCCCCGCCGACGCCACGAGGGCGGTCACGCCGCAGCCGATCGTCGATGCGGGGCGCTTCTCGCACGAGGCGGTCGCGTGGCTCGACGGCGTGCTGTACGAGACGGAGGATCGCGGCAACGCAGCGTTCTACCGCTTCGTGCCGGAGCGCCGCCCGCGGGAGTTCGGCGACCTCGCCAGCTTCGGCGGCACGCTGCAGGCGCTGATGGTCCGCGGCCGGCCGAACTTCTCGGGCGACGATGACGCGAATCCCGGCGAGTCGTTCCCGGTCGAGTGGGTGACGATCGAGGAGCCGAACCCGCTGACCGACACGGTCCGCACCGAGGCGCAGTCGAAGGGCGCGGCGATCTTCAACCGCACCGAGGGCATCTGGTCGGCCGACCGCCGGCTCTACTTCGACTGCACCGAGGGCGGAGAAGCGGGGCTGGGCCAGGTCTGGGAGTACACGCCGCGCGGTCGCGACGGCGGCGAGCTCGAGCTCGTGTACGAGTCGACGAGCGAGGACGACCTGCAGGCGCCCGACAACCTCGTGGTCGTGCCGCACTCCGGCGACGTGTGGGTCCAGGAGGACGGGGCGGGCGAGCAGTTCGTGCGCGGCGTCACCCGGCGCGGCGAGATCTACGACTTCGCCCGGACGGTCCTGTCGAACTCCGAGTTCTGCGGCGGCTGCTTCAGCCCCGACGGCGACACGTTCTTCCTCAACCAGCAGGGCGACCGGCTCGCCACCGGCGAGACGCCCGAGACCCAGCCGAACGAGGAGCGCGGGTTCACGTTCGCGATCTGGGGCCCGTTCGACCGCTGATCGCGCCGCCGGGCGCCGCGGGGACTACATCTCCGCGGCGCCGGCGCCGCGCCGGTGCGAGCACGTATGGCTCGGTGACCGGCTGGTACTCGTCGCGCTCCGTCTCGTGGTCGTACCGCATCGCCGGACCGTGGCGGGCGATGTCGTCCAGCGCACTCGTCAGCCGTTCGACGTCCTCATCGGTCGTTCCGAGCCCGAGGCTCGCTCGCACCGCGCCGGGCAGCGGCGGAGTGCCGCCGGCCAGCAACTCGGCGCGGAGTCGCTGGACCTGGCCGTCCGGGATTCCGAGCAGGCGGGTGATGAGCGGATGCGCGCAGAAACAGCCGTGGCGGACGCCGATCGCGTGCTCGGCACTCAGGATCGCGGCGAGGAGCGGGTGCCGGCACCCGGGCAGCACAAAGGTCGCGACGCCGACGCGGTCGACGTCGTCGTCCTGCCAGATCGTCAGCTGCTCGAGGCCGTCCACCGACGCCAGGCCGCGCCGAAGCCGGTCGGCGAGCGTCCGCTCGTGCTCGGCCACGGCCCGCATGCCGAGCGCGCCGAGCGCGCGGCAGGCGGCGCCGAGTGCGACCACGCCGACGACGTTCGGAGACCCGGCCTCGTGGCGCTCCGGCGCATCGCACCAGATGACGTCGTCGAGGGTCACGAGTTTGACCGCGCCGCCACCATGCAACAGCGGCGAAGCGTCGCCGAGCCGGCTGATGGGGCCGACCAGCGCCCCGGCGCCGAACGGGGCGTACAGCTTGTGACCCGACAGGGCGATGAAGTCGATGCCCGCAGCGGCCATGTCGATCGGCCGGTGAGGCGCGAGCTGCGCGCCGTCGACAAAGAGCTGCGCGCCGTGGCGATGCGCGATGTCGGCGAGTCGCGCGAGCGGCCACACCTCCCCCGTGACGTTCGACGCGCCGGTCACCGCCACGAGATCGAACGCCGGGCGTGCGGTCCGCAGCGCGTGCTCGCAGGCTGCGCACAGCGCGTCGGCGGACTCGGGGAACGGCAGCGTCCGCAGGTCGTGGCGACGCCAGGGCAGCATGTTGGCGTGATGCTCGACCGGGCTGCTCAGGACGCGGGCAGCCGCGGGCAGAGCAGCGGCCAGGACGTTGATCGCCTCCGTCGTATTGCGCACGAAGATCACGTCATGGCCTGCCGGTGCGCCGACGAACTCCGCCACGACATCGCGCGTGCCCTCGAACGCCTCCGTGGCGACCTGTGACTTGATCCCGCTGCCGCGGTGGACGCTGCTGTACCAGGGCATGAACGCCTCGACGGCCTTCCACACCTCGGGTAGCGCCGGGGTGCTGGCGGCGTAGTCGAGGTTGACGTACCGTCGCGCCCGGCCGTCCGCGCACATGACCTCGGTCCCGGCTCCGAACAGGCGCACGTCGGCGCAAGCGGATCGATCGCGCATGAGCCTGCTCATCGCCGGCGTCGCGATCGACGGTTGCGGCCTCACGGGCGAGGGGGAACGGCAACGGACTGCGATCGTGTCGGCCGGGCGGGCCGATGCGGAGGCACTGGAGCGGGTGGATTCGAGCCCCACCCGCGGAGCACGCGGCGCCAGACGGAGCGTCGCGCTGCACGTGAGGTGGGCATGGGCGCGCGGGCATGCCCCGGTGCCCGTTCCCCCCTCACCGCTCGTGCGACCAGCAGAGCGCTCGGTGCATTGAACATGACGGGCTCCTCTCGGGGTCCAGCTTGATGGCAAGCCACGCTATGGCCGGCCGGCCGCGCTTCGCTACGTGGACCCACCGCAGGCTTTCCTCACGCGCCCGCGTCTGTCCGCCATTCCTCGGCGTGCGCCGGGGATACGCTTGGCGCCAGGCGAGCCGAACCGGATGACGGATCTCACTGGGCGAACCAACCTGCTGGAGCGTGAGGCCGAGCTGGAGCAGATCGGCGGTGCGCTTCGCACCGCCGCAGCCGGCGTAGGCGGGATCGTGCTGATCGAAGGACCGGCGGGGATCGGAAAGAGCTCGCTCCTGGGCGCGGCCGCGGACTTGGCCAAGGCCGGCCGGATGGGCGTTCTTCGCGCACGCGGCGGCGTGCTGGAGCGCGAGTTCGCGCTCGGCGTCGTCGTCCAGCTCCTGGCGCCGAGCATCGAACCGCTCACAGACCGCGAGCGTGAACGGGTCTTCGCAGGCGCCGCCGGGCTCGCGCGCCCGCTGTTCGAGGAGGTTCCCGACCGAGCGGCCGCGGACGATCGCCTGTTCGCACGGTTCCACGGGCTGCACTGGTTGTGTGCGAGGCTGGCCGAGCAGCGTCCACTCGCCCTGATCGTCGACGATGCCCACTGGGCGGACGAGCATTCACTTCGGTTCCTCGCATACCTTGAGGCGAGGATCGAGGAGATCCCGGCATGCGTGATCCTTGCGGTGCGGACGGGCGAGGCCGCGGCGGCACCGGAAGCCCTGACCGGTCTGATCGAGCATGAGCCGCTGACGGCCATCAGGCCATTGCCGCTCAGCCCGGCTGCCGTGGCCGAACTGGTGCGCGGCAGCCTCGGCGAGGAAACCGGCGATGACGTCTGCGGCGCGTGCGCACGGACGACAGGTGGAAACCCGCTGCTCGCGCGTCAGCTGATCGCTGCCCTCGAGGAGCGCGGCCGCGAGAGCGCGAGCCTCGACGCGCGCGCGATCGCTGCGATCGGGCCGCCGTCCGTGGCCCGATTCGTGGCTGCCCGGCTGAGACGACACCCGCCGCCTGTCGGAGCCGTCGCGCGTGCACTCGCGACCCTCGGCGATGATGCGTCTCTGCCGGATACCGCGAAGGTCGCGGACCTGGACCACAAGGCGACGGCCGACGCCGTCGACGCGTTGATCGAGGCCGGGCTCCTGCATCCGGGCCTTCCGCCGAGGTTCGTCCACCCGATCGTCCAGCAGGCGCTTCAAGACTCGATCCCGCCGGCAGAGCGGGCGCAGCTCCATATGTCTGCTGCTCGCGAGCTTGCCCGAGACCCGGCTCGCCACGAGCGCGTGGCAGCGCATCTGCTGGCCGTCGGGGCCGCTGGGCCCGTGGGTGAGCAATGGGCGTTCGAAGCGCTGACGGCCTCGGCGCGACGGGCCAGCGACCGCGGCTCTCCCGACCAGGCGGCGCGATTCCTGCGACGCGCGCTCGAGGAGGAGGCGCCGGCCTCGCTGCGGCGGGGGATTCTGCTCGACCTCGGCGCTGCCGAGTCGGCGGCCCGGGTGCCAGAGGCGGCCGAGCGCATGGAGCAGGCATTTCAGCTGTCGAGCACTCCAGCCGAGCGTGCGACCGCGGCGCTCGGCCTCTCGATGGTGCGCTTCCTGGCCGGGGAGCTGCCGGGAGCGATCGCCGCGTGCGAGAACCTCCTCGGAACCGCCGATGGCCTCGATCGCGAGCTTCTCCTCGGCCTGGAGTTTCAGGCGGCCGCCACTCGCCTGGTCGGCGGGCTCCCCAGCGCCGAGACTTTCGGGCGGCTACTGGCGCTCGAGCAGGAGGTGAGCCGAGGTCGGACCGCCGCCGAGCGCAGCCTGCTGGCCATGATGGCGGTCGTCTTCGCAGGCACCACCGCCCGCACCGCGGACGAGGTTGCGACGCTCGCCGAAGGGGCGTGGGGAGACGGGCAACTCCTGGTGGAGGTCCGCTCGGAGCACCCCACCCTCGCGGCCCCGGCGACATCGATCGCGCTTACGGCTGCCACGATCGCCATCGCCCTCACGGGCCGGCTCACCAGGGCAATCGAGGTGTGGACCGCCGGCGTCGAGGAGGCACAGACCCGGAGCTCCAAGATCCTCTACTCCAACTCGCTCGGCCTGCGCGCCTCCGCGAGGGCCTGGAGCGGCGATTTGGGCGGCGCCGAGGCCGACGCGGTCGCCGCCCTCGCACTGCTTCCCGCCGACGACCCGATCGTCCGGCCGGCCGCGCTCTCCGCGCTGACCGACGTCCATATCGAGCACGGCGCGCACGACCAGGCAGCGGCCCTGCTGCGCGACGCCTGGCCCACCGGCGAGCTGCCGCTGACGCTGAGCATCAGCCAGGCGCTGGCCTCCCGGGGCAGGCTCGCCCTACGAGTCGGTGATCCAGTCGCTGCCCTGATCGATCTCGAGGAGGCCGGCCGGCGCTCGCTGGCCATCGCCTACGTCAACCCCATGGCGCTGATGTGGCGCAGTTACGCGGCCCTCGCCGCGGCCCGCCTCGGGGAGCACGATCGGGCTCGCGCGTTGATCGAGGAGGATCTCGAGATCGCGAGAAGGTTCGGCGCGCCAGAGCCGATCGGTGAAGCCCTCCGCGTACGGGCGCTGCTCGCCCCAAGCGGGGAGATGGTCGAACTGGCCCGCGGCGCGGTCGACGTCCTTGCCGACTCCGAGTTGCGAGTGGCGCACGCCCGGGCACTTATCGACCTGGGCGCCGCGCTGCGGCGCGGGGGCCATCGCCGCGAGGCTCGCCTGCCGCTTCGCGAAGGGCTCGATCTCGCGAACCGGTGCGGGTCGGCGGTCGAGACCGATCGGGCGATCGACGAGCTGCGGGCCACCGGAGCGCGCCCGCGCCGGCCTGCCCTCAGTGGCGTCGACTCCCTCTCGGCGCAGGAGCGCCGCATTGCGGCGATGGCCACCAAGGGGCTGAGCAACCGCGAGATCGCCGAAGCGCTGTTCCTCACCCGCCGGACGGTCGAGATGCACCTGACCGGCGCTTACCGCAAGCTCGACGTGTCTGGCCGGGGAGATCTGCCGGAGGCCCTTGCGGCAGCGACATAGCCGACCGAAAAGCCCTTGTAGAGCGGTTAGGCAGACTTCTCCGCGGCGCCGGCGCGCTGCGGCGCCAGCATCATCGTCATGTTGCGGCCGTCCTGCTGCGGCCGCTGCTCGACGACGGCGAGCTCCTCGAGCTCCTCCGCGAGGCGGTTGAGGATCATCTCCCCGCGCTCCGGATGGGCCATCTCACGGCCACGGAACATGATCGTGACCTTGACCTTGTCGCGCGCCTTCAGGAAGCGCTCGACGTGGCCCTTCTTGGTGTTGTAGTCGTGCTGCGCGATCTTCGGCCGGAACTTGATCTCCCGGATGTTGATCTGCTGCTGGTGCTTGCGGGCGGCCTTCTGCTTCTGGGTCTGCTCGTACTTGTACTTCGAGTAGTCGAGCACCCGGACCACGGGCGGCTTGGCGTCGGGGGCGACCTCCACCAGATCCAACTCGCGACTCTGCGCGTGCCGTGAGCGCCTCGGCGGTCTTCATGACCCCGACCTGCTGGCCGTTCTCGTCGATGAGGCGCACCTCGGGAACGCGTATGCGCTCGTTGATCCGTGTGGTGTCGCGCTCCGGCGGTTGCCGGTCGAACCTTCTAGGGACCGGCACTAGCTGTTGAGGGTGCGACGTGCCGTCAAGCGGGGTGCCGCACAGTATGGGAACGCTTTATCAAGGCCTCTGAGTATAGCCGGAAGCGACCTCTCCGGTCAGCCGTGCGGCGATCTCCTCGAGCGCCAGCGTGCCGAGGTCTCCCTCCCGGTGGCGGCGCAGCGCGGCGGCCCCGGATTCGGCCTCGCGGTCGCCGACGACGAGCATGTAGGGAACCTTGGCCAGCTCGGCGTCGCGGATCTTGCGGCCGATCGACTCGCTCCGGTCGTCGACGCGCACGCGCAGCCCGTCGCCGGCCAGGCGCGCCGCGACCTCGCCGGCGTAGTCGAGGTGGCGGTCGGAGACCGGCAACACGAGCGCGTGCAGCGGCGCGAGCCAGAGCGGGAACTCGCCGGCGTAGTGCTCGATCAGGATTCCGATGAAGCGCTCGAAGGAGCCGAGCAGCGCGCGGTGGATCATGACCGGCCGGTGCTCGACGTTGTCGGCGCCGGTGTAGGCGATCTCGAAGCGCTCGGGCATCGAGTAGTCGAGCTGGACCGTGCCGAGCTGCCAGGAGCGGCCGATCGAGTCGGTCATGTGCAGGTCGATCTTCGGTCCGTAGAAGGCGCCGTCGCCGGCGTTGATCTCGTACTCGAGCCCCTGCGCGTTCAACGCGCCCTCCAGCGCCGCCTCCGCGCGGTCCCACATCTCGTCCGAGCCGATCCGGTTGTCGGGCCGGGTCGAGAGCTCCAGCCGCGGCTCGAAGCCGAACGTGCGGTAGAGGAAGAAGCCGAAGTCGAGGCAGCCGACGACCTCGTCCTCGATCTGCTCCTCGGTGCAGAAGATGTGGGCGTCGTCCTGGGTGATGTGGCGCACGCGCAGCAGCCCGTGCAGCGTGCCGCTCGGCTCGTGGCGATGGACGAGCCCCATCTCCGAGTAGCGGATCGGCAGGTCGCGGTAGGAGCGGCGGGCGTCCTTGAACAGCTGGATGTGCGCGGGGCAGTTCATGGGCTTGAGGCCCATCGGGTGGTCCTCGACCTCGGTGAAGTACATGTGGTCGCGGTACTTGTCCCAGTGCCCCGACTGCTTCCACAGCTCGACGTCGTAGAGGATCGGCGTGCGCACCTCGCGGTAGCCGCGCGCGAGGTTCTCCGACCGCCACAGCTCCGCCAGCCCGTTCCAGATGACCATCCCGTCGGGATGCCAGAACGGCATCCCGGGCGACACCTCGGAGAACATGAACAGCCCCAGCTCGCGCCCGAGCTTGCGGTGGTCGCGCGCGCGCGCCTGCTCGAGCCGGTCGAGGTGCTCCTGCAGATCCTTGGCCGAGTGGAACGCGGTGCCGTAGATGCGGGTGAGCATCTGCCGGCTGGCGTCGCCGCGCCAGTACGCGCCGGCCAGCGACAGCAGCTTGAACGCCTTGATCCGGCCCGTGCTCGGGGCGTGCGGGCCGCGGCAAAGGTCGGTGAACGGTCCGTTCGTGTACAGCGAGACGGTGTCGACGCCCTCGTCGCGGACGAGGTCCTCGATCAGCTCGACCTTGTACGGCTGGTCGTCGGCGCGGAAGCGCTCGACCGCCTCGTCGACGCCGATGTCCTCGCGCGTGAACGCCTCGTCGGCCTTGACGTGCTCGCGCATCTTCTCCTCCAGCGCGGGCAGGTCGTGGTCGGAGACGCTGACGCCATCGGGGAACTCGAAGTCGTAGTAGAAGCCGTCCTCGATCGGCGGGCCGATCGAGATCTTGGTGCCCGGGTAGAGGTCGAGCACCGCGGCGGCCAGCACGTGGGCGGTGTCGTGGCGGATCAGCTCGAGCGACTCGGGCGTGCGCTCGGTCACGATCTCGACCTGCTCGCCGTCGGTGAGCGGACGGGCCAGGTCGCGCACGTGTCCGTCCACCTTCACGGCCAGCGCGGCGCGCGCGAGGCCGGGGCCGATCGCCGCGGCGAGATCGGCTCCGGTGGCGCCGTCTTCGAGGTCCTTGCGGGTGCCGTCGGGGAGCAGGACGTGCATGGCGCGCAGGATGCTAGCCGCGCGCCGGGGTTCGAACCCCGGTCAGGTCACTTCGCGCAGGCGGCCGGTCTCGACGTCGTAGACGAAGCCGCGCACGCTGTCCTTGCGCGGGATGAACGGGCTGGCCTTGATGCGCGCGATCGACTGGCGAACGTCGGCGTCGAGGTCGTCGAACGCCTCGGCCGACCACTCCGGCTTGATCCCCGTCTCCTCCTGGATCGACCGCTTGAACTCGTCGTCGGTGAACGTGAGCATGCCGCAGTCGGTGTGGTGGATCAGGACGATCTCCTCGGTGCCGAGCAGCCGCTGGGAGATCGAGAGCGAGCGGATCTCGTCGTCGGTCACCACGCCTCCGGCGTTGCGGATCACGTGCGCGTCGCCCTCCTGCAGGCCGAGCGCGCCGTAGGGGTTCAGACGGGCGTCCATGCACGCAACGATCGCGATCTTCCGTGCGGGCGGCAGCGGCAGTGCGCCCTTGTCGAAGGAGGCGGCGTACGCCTCGTTGCTGCGGAGCAGCTCGTCGGTGACGGTCATGCGGACGAGCGTACCGAAAGCCGATCGGGTTACTCGGGATTGTGGCGCCGGAGGATGCGCACCGGCCGGCGGTGGCGGTCGACCGCGTCGCGCTCCGCGACCAGCCCGAGCGCGGCGGCCACCCGGAGCGAAGCGGCGTTCTCGGGTCGGACGCGCGCGACCACGCTCGGGGCGCGCAGGCGCGTGAACGCCTCCTCGATGATCGCGCGGCCGCCCTCGACCGCGTAGCCCCTCCCCCACACCGACGGGTCGAGCCACCAGCCGATCTCGTGGTCGTCGTCGGCCAGCTCGGGCACGTCGCCGGCGAGGTCGAGCGCGATCAGGCCGACCGCCAGGCCGGTGGAGCGCTCCACCGCGGCGCGCCAGCCGAACCCGTGCGTGCGCCAGTGCACGAGGATCCGCGCGCTGAGCGCCTCGGCTTCTGCCTCGCTCCAGGGGACGCCCACGCCGATGTAGCGCATCACGTCAGGGTTCGCCGACAGCCGCACCAGCAGGCCCGCGTGCGCGTGCGCCCACGGCTCGAGGCGCAGCCGGGCGGTCTGAAGGGTCATCGACTCCATTGCTACCGTGTTGCCGCTTCCGGCGGCCTGCAGGTCCCTCCCCGCCGCCGGACCGTAAGCTCCCGAACGGAAGCGAGGTCTCCATGACCACCACCCACAGTGGCGCGCGCCTGCGCGCCGTCCAGGCCGCGGGCGTCGCCGCGGCACTGCTTTCACTGCCCGCGGCCGCCGCGGGTGACGTCGCCGAAGGGGGAGCGTCTCGCCCGGCAGGTGAAACGGTTCGCTCGCGCGACCATGCGCTCCGAGCGCCCATCGCCGGCCACTTGACGGTGGCCGGCCAGATGCGCTCGGCCGCACGCTCGTACGAGCGGCGACGGCTGATGCGCGTCGCCGACCTGCTGGCGCGGCGGGTCGCGCGCGCCGAGCGGCGCCGGCCGGCCCGCGCTCGGCCGCGAGCCGGATCGCCGGCCGCGCTGCGCGAGCGGATCGCGGGGCTGCGCCGCGACTTGAGGGCCGCGAAACGCCCCGCGGCGGCGACAGCTACCGCGGTGCCGGCGGTCCTGCAGGCGATCGCCGCCTGCGAGTCCGGCGGCGACCCGCGCGCGATCGGCGGCGGCGGGCTGTACCGCGGCAAGTACCAGTTCTCGCCCGAGACGTGGGCGTCGGTCGGCGGGTCGGGCGATCCCGCCGCCGCTCCGGAGGCCGAGCAGGACATGCGCGCCGCGCGCCTCTACGCCCAGGCGGGCGCGACGCCCTGGCCGGTCTGCGGCGCCTGACCGCTCGCTCTGTTGCGTTTCGAGGTCGCATAGCGACCACAAGGCGCAACACAGCCCGCCGCTCCGCCGAACCCGCTGCGCCCGGCGCGGCGATCCGGCCCCGCGCCTCGCAAGGTTCCGGGCCGAGCGCGGACTTGTAGGGTCCGCGCGATGGACATCGATGCCCTGCGGGCGCAGTTCCCGGTGCTCGAGCGCGTCGCGTATTTCAACAGTGGCACGGACGGCCCGCTGCCGGCCGCTGCCGCGGCCTCCGCGCGCGAGGAGCTCGGCTCCGAGGAGCGCGAGGGGCGCTTTCGAGCTCACTTCGAGCGCCGCTTCGAGCTGCAGGAGCGCCTCCGGGCGGCCTACGCCCGTGTCGCGAATGCCGACCCCGCCGAGATCGCCCTCACGACATCGACGACCGACGGGCTCGGCCGCGTGATCGCGGGCCTCGGCCTCGGCCCCGGCCACGAGGTCGTCACGTCCGACCAGGAGCACCCCGGACTGATCGGCCCGCTGCTCGCTGCGCGCAGGCGCGGCGTCACCGTGCGGCCGGTCCCGTTCGCGGACGTCGCCGAGGCCGTCGGGCCGGACACAACGCTCGTCGCGGTCTCGCACGTCAGCTGGATCGGCGGCGAGGTCGCGCCGGCGGCGCTGGCCGAGCTCGACGTGCCCGTGATCCTCGACGGCGCGCAGGGCGCCGGCGCCGTGCACCTCGACCCGCGCGCGCTCGGCTGCGTCGCGTACGCGTCCGCGGGCCAGAAGTGGCTGTGCGGCGCCGACGGGACCGGTTTCCTGTGGCTCGATCCGACGTTCGCCGAGAAGCTCGCGCTCGTCACGCCGGGCTACACGTCGTTCGCCGATGTCGCCGCGGGCCTCGACGGCGAATTCAAGGACACCGCCGCGCGCTTCGACACTCCCGCGCTGCCGCGCTCGGCAGTCGCGCTCTCGCTTGCGGCGATCGAGCTGCTCGAGGCGGCCGGCTGGGAGCGGGTTCACGAGCGCGCGGCCGCGAGCGCCCACCGCCTCGCCGACGCGCTGCAGGAGAGCGGCCGCGCGGTGATGCCCCGCGGGGCGACGACGCTGGTGAGCTGGGAGGACGCCTACGCCGAGGACACGCGCACCCGCCTGTCCGACGCGGGCGTCGTCGTGCGCGACCTGCCGGGCCGTGGGCTGCTGCGCGCCTCGGTCGGCGCGTGGAACGACGACGACGACGTCGAGCGGCTCCTCAAGCTCGTGTAACTCCCGGAGCGCAGGCGGGAGCCTGCCCGGCAGCCGGCCCGACCCTCGACCTGGTCAGCCGGACGCCGAGGACCGGGCCAGCCTCTCGGTATCGCGGATCCCGTTCTGCTCGCGGAGCATCCGCTGCGGGTACACCGGCGGCGGCGGAGCGGGCGCCTCCAGCCGCGCGCGCTCCTCCGCCGTGAGCTCCAGACCGTCGGCGCCGAGCGCGTCCTCGAGCTGCTCCATCGTCCGCGGGCCGATGATCGGCGCTGTCACGCCGTCGGTGCCGAGCAACCACGCGAGCGCCACCTGCGCGATCGTCGCCCCGCGCGCATCGGCGATCGCCGCCGCAGCGTCGACTACGCGGAAGTTCCGCTCGATCGCGCGCCTGTCGGGCGCCTCCTCGAGCGTCTCGTCCGCGTCGGCCATCCGGCTGCCCTCCGGCGGAGCGACGCCGCGCTGGTAGCGCCCGCTGAGGAACCCCGCGCCGAGTGGTCCCCACGGGATCACGCCGAGCCCGGCGGCGCGGCAGAACGGCAGCAGCTCGAGCTCGATCGAGCGCTCGACGAGCGAGTACTGCGGCTGGAACGAGATGAAGGGAGACCAGCCTTCGCGGTCCTGCACCGCGACCGACCAGGCGAGCAGCCAGGCCGGGAAGTTCGAGGCGCCGAGCGCACGCACCTTGCCGGCGCGGACGAGGCCGTCGAGCGCCTCGAGCGTCTCCTCGATCGGCACGTCGGGGTCGGGGGCATGGACCTGGTAGAGGTCGATCACGTCGGTGCCGAGCCGGCGCAGGCTGGCGTCGCACGCCCGCGCGATGCGGTCGGGCGCCAGCCCTTCGCCGCCGGGATCGGAGACGGCGTAGCGGACCTTCGTCGCCAGCACGACCTCGTCGCGGTGATCTGCGAGCCACGGCGCGAGCGTCTCCTCCGAGCCGCCGTCGGAGTACACGTCGGCGGTGTCGACGAACGTTCCGCCGGCCGCGAGGAAGCGGTCCAGCATGCGGTGCGATTCCTCGCGCGAGGTCTTCGCGCCCATCAGCATCGCCCCGAGGCACAGGCGGCTCACCGTGAAGGGCCCCAGCGTGGTCGTGTGCATGAGCTCGACCCTACCCGCGATTTGCGTTCCGTCGCGGCGGCTGAATAGGCTCGCCTGCACAACACCCAAGAAGGGGGAGCGATGCAAGGACGTATTGCTGTTGTCGCGCTGGCCCTGACGGCAGCGCTAACTGTTCCCGCGGTGGCAGGCGCGGCGACCAAGACCGTCCAGGCCGGGCCTTTCGGCAAGCCGGCGCAGCAGGGGTTCCAGCAGGCGGTCGGCGACGCAAACCAGTTCTTCCGCCGGACGGTCACTATCCACAAGGGCGACAGCGTGAAGTGGAAGATGAACGGCTTCCACACGGTGACGTTCGTGCCGGGCGGCGTCGAAGCGCCGGCGCTGATCGTGCCCGATCCCGCCAACCCCGTGACGGGGATCCTGGACGCGGCGACCCCGCCCGTTCCATTCTGGTTCAACGGCCAGCCGAACCTGAGTTTCAACCCCGAGGTCGCTCTGAAGCAGGGCGGCGGGAAGTTCAACCCCGACAAGCTGAGGAACTCCGGGCTGCCGATGGGGCAGGGCCCGCCGCCGGCGTACACGCTGAAGTTCAAGCAGACCGGGCGGTTCGACTACCTGTGCATCGTGCACCCGGGCATGGCCGGGAGCGTCCGGGTCGTCGGCAAGAAGAAGACCATTCCGTCGAAAGACCAGGACAAGCGCGCGGCGAATCGCGAGCAGGCCAGGACGTTGGGCGCGGTGCAGCGGCTCACCACCGGTACCAACCTCAACCTGACCAACACGATGCAGGCAGGCAACGACCGGCGCACGGGTCCGACCGTCTTCAAGTTCTTCCCGGCGAACCCGTCGTACAAGGTCGGCGACACGGTGACGCTGCAGATGGCGCCAACCTCGACCGAGGTCCACACGTTCACGTTCGGGCCTACGAACGACAAGGATGCCTACAACGACCAGCTCGCGGCCGGCCTGATCGGGCAGGTGATCGATCCGCGCGGCGCCTACCCGAGCGATCCGCCGCCGGCCGGGGTGCCCGCGTACACCGGCACGAACCACGGCAACGGCTTCTACAACTCGGGCTTCCTCGACAGCGTGGGACCGTCGCCGCTGCCATCCAGCACGCAGATCCGCTTCACGGCGCCGGGGTCGTTCGCGCTGATCTGCCTGATCCACCCGTTCATGAAGAGCACCGTCACAGTCACGCCGTAGCAGAAATGCGGGCGCGTGGCACTGCGTCACAATCAGTGCCCGTGCCCGATCTGCTTCCAGGCGCCGTGATCGCCGGCTGCCGCATCGAGGCGGTGGCCGGCCGCGGCGGCATGGGGATCGTCTACCGCGCGACGCAGCTGTCGCTCGGTCGCCCCGTCGCCGTCAAGCTGATCGCCCCCGAGCGGGCGGGCGATCCCGGCTTCCGCGAGCGCTTCGAGCGTGAGTCGCGCGTGGCCGCGGCGATCGACCATCCGAACGTGATCCCGGTGTATGCCGCGGGCGAGGAGGCCGGCCATCTCTACCTCGTCATGCGCTACGTCAACGGCACCGACCTGCAAGGGCTGCTGGCGCGCGAGCGGCGACTGCCGGCCGACCGGGTGGCGGCGATCGCGCTCCAGGTCGGCGCGGCGCTCGACGCCGCGCACGCGGTCGGTCTCGTGCACCGCGATATCAAGCCGGCGAACGTGCTGCTCGGCGGTGACCACGCGTACCTGGCGGATTTCGGCCTCTCGCAGGTGGTCGGGACCGATACCCGGCTCACCTCGACCGGGCAGTGGATCGGCACGGCCGACTTCATGGCGCCCGAGCAGTTCACCGGCGAGGAGGTAGACGCGCGTGCGGACATCTACGCGCTCGGCTGCGTGCTCTACAACGCGCTCACGGGCGAGGTGCCATACCCGCGCGGGACCGTGCCGGCGACGATGCTCGCCCACGTGCACGACGAGCCGCCGCGGCCCACGGCTGTGGCCGGCGACGTGCCCGACGGCTTCGATCGCGTGATCGCCCGCGCGCTGGCCAAGGACCTGGAGCGGCGCTACCCGTCGGCCGGGGACCTGAGTCGCGCGGCGCTCGCCGCGGCGGAGGGCCGGCCGGTGACCGAGAGCGAGCGCACGGTCGCGCGCGGTGCGGCGGCGCCGCTCGAGCGGGAGCACACCGCCGTGGTCGAGGCCGCGCAAGCCGGCGGCGGGCGCAACGGGCACACCGCGGCGACCGTCGTGGCCCCGCCGACCGCGCCGCCCCCACGGCGGGCGCGGACCGCGCACCAGCCGCGCGAGACGATGCCGCTCGGCGACCGGCCGCGCCCGCGGCGGCTCAGGCGGCTCGGGACCGCGCTGCTCGTCCCGCTCGCGATCGTGGCCGCGGGCTTTGCGGCCGTGCAGATCGCCGGCGCCGGCGACGACACCGAGCCGCCGGGCGCGCCGGTCTCGGACGGCGAGGTCGAGCGGCTCGTGGGCACCTTCTCCGCCGCGTACGGCGAGGAGGACGCCGCGGCGCTCGGGCGCCTGCTCACGCGCGACGCCGAGCGCGTCGTCCCAGGCGCGCGCCAGCGGGGGCGCGCCGACGTCGTCCAGTCCTACAGGAGCCAGTTCGCGGACTCCGACACGCGCAGCTTCGAGATCGAGGACCTCTCGGTGACGGGCGGCGCGACCGGTCGGGCGACCGGCCGCTACGTGGCGACCTACCGCGGCGAGCCCGACGTCACCGGCACGATCACGTTCGGCGTGCTGCGCGACCGCGGCACGCCGCGGATCGCGCTCATATCCGCCCGCCAGGACCCGCCCGCGGGCGCCTAACAGTCGCGCGCGGTCAGCAGCGTCACCGTGCTGCCGGGCAGCACCTGCTCGCCCGGCTCCGGCTGCATCTCGCACACCGTGGGGTCGCCCGGCAGGATCGAGTCGAGGAAGCCGCCGGAGTCCTCGCTCTTGACCTCCAGCCCAAGCCCTTCGAGCTCCTCCTGCGCGGTGTCGGCGTCGCGGCCGACCACGTCGGGGAGCGCCACCCGCTGCTCGAACACGACGCGCAGCGCTGCGAAGTCGGGCCGGCGGTCGCGTGCGCTCGCGGCGACGTCGATCAGGTTCGCGCCCGGCTCGAGCTCGACCGCGATGACGAAGCGCCCGCCGTCGACCTCGACATCGCGGCCCAGGACCTGCACCGCGGCGCGCGAGGGCTTGACGCTGCCGCTGATCTCGACCGTGTCGTCGCGCATCGTCGCGCCGTCGGCTGGACCGGTCAGCGCGAGCCGGACAACGGGCTCGGCGCGCGGCGGCTTGGGATCCTCCCCGCACCCGGCCGCCAGCAGCGCGAGGCCGGACAGGGCGGCGATCGTGCACGTACGCATCGCCGCTCAAGGCTAGCCGCCGCGGCCGGCCCTCCTACCCTGGAGCAACTCTGCGCGCGCCGGCCTGTTATGGCCTGAGCCGTTCGTCCCCCCGTCGCCGAGAGGAAAGATCCGTGAGGAAGCCCATCAGCACGCCGGTCGCGCTCGCCCTCGCGGCGCTGGCCCTTGCGATCCCCGCCACGACGGCGGCGGCGGATCCCGGCGTGCAGGTGGTCTCGAGCGACACGCGCGAGATCGACGACGGCGGCAGCAGCGCGCGAGCGGCCGCGACGCGCAAGGTCACGCCGTGCACGTGGTCGTACTTCGGCGACCCGCGCGCGATCGCCCGCGCCGACTGGGTCTTCACCGGCTGCATCAGCACCGACGGGCGCGTCAAGCTCGACGAGTACAACCTCGCGACCGGCCAGCGGCGCCTGCTGACGCTGTTCCGCGGCCTCGAGGTCGACGACCACAACAACCCGAGCCTCGTCTTCTTCCGCCGCAAGCTCTACGCGTTCGCGTCCGAGCACGCGGGCTATGTCTACCCCCGCGATCGCGACAGCCGGATGCAGTACCGCATCTCCAAGCGGGACTGGGGCGAGGGTCGCGCCTGGGGCGCCACGCGCACGGTCCCGCTCGACTACGGCTGCGGGCTCGGCTACACGTACCCGAACCCGGTCGTGTCCGGCAAGCGCCTGTTCCTGTTCATGCGCGGCCCGTGCTGGTACCCGTACTACACGTCGACCACGGACGGGAAGACCTGGGCGGCGCCGAAGACGCTCGTGCTCGGCCCGCCGGCCTCCGGCCGCAACGTGCGCCCGTACGCGAAGTACGACAGGGCGCCCGACGGCTCGATCCTGATGACTTTCTCCGACGGCCACCCGGGGTCCTACAGGAACAACCTCTACTACATGCGCTACAAGAGCGGGCGCTTCTACAAGGCCGACGGCTCCGTGATCGGCACCACGCGCGACCTGCCGCTCCGGCTCTCCCAGCTCGACCTCGTGCAGCGCTATTCGGCGTCGAAGGGGCGGCCGTGGCCGATGGACATCGCGTTCGATTCCGACGGAGTGCCCGCGATCGTCTACTCCAGCCGCGTCGGCGAGGACGACAACTTCCGCTACGCGCGCTGGAACGGCACGCGTTGGGTGACGCGGCTGATCTCGGTCGCCGGCGGCAGCCTGTTCGGCTACCGCAACGGCGGCATCACGTTCAACCACGCCGACCCGCGCTGGGTCGTGCTCACGCGGCTGATCGACGGACGCCACGAAGTCGAGGTGCGCCACACGCAGGACCAGGGCCGGACGTGGCAGACGTTCCAGCTCACGCGCAACTCGTCGGTGCTCAACTTCCGCCCGGTGTTCCCGCGCGGGATCACCGATCCGAGCCGCCTCGTGGTGGTCTACGTTTCGGGCGCGGCCTCGAGCTACCGCAGCTACCGCACGGTGGTGAACATGCGGATCGACGAGGCGCTCCAGCCGCCCGCCCCCACTCCCGCTCCCGCTCCCGTTCCGCCGGCCCCGACGCCAACGCCCACGCCGCCGGCCCCCTGATCGATCAGGGCTGGGCGCTCGCCTCGGCGATGCGCAGCAGCATGTCGTGGAGCTGCTCGCGCTCGGCGTCGTCGAGCAGCTCGAACGTGCGCGCGTTCTCCTCCTCGGCGAACTCGAGCACGCGGTCGAGCACCGCACGTCCCTTGCGCGTGAGGTGGACCGCCTGCACGCGGCGGTCCCGGTCGCTGCGCCGGCGCTCGGCCAGGCCGAGCCGCTCGAGGTCGTCCAGCACGCCGACCATCGGGCTCTTGTCGATCCGCAGCCGCCGGCCGAGCGCGCGCTGCGACATCGGGCCCTCCGCGTCGATCACGACGAGCACGGACGCATGCTTGCTGCGGATGCCGTGGCTCGCGACCGCGCGCTCGAAGCGCTCGGACGTGTGCTCGGCGATAAAGGTCAGCAGATATCCGGGCCAGTGTGTAAGCGACGGAGGGAGCCTCGACGCGATTGCTTCGAGCGACGTCACGTGCTCTGACGGTACAACGTCGAGAACGTCTTGACAAGAGACGTTCTGCGCGCCAGACTGTAGCCACAGCCTTCGTCCAAGAGGTGATGGCAATGCTCGCAGAGATCGTTCGGAGTCCGGTTGTCACGGCGGCCGAGCCGCGTGCGATCCACCGCGTACTGCTGGCTTTCGACGGCTCGCCCGGGTCATGGGCGGCGCTGCACCAGGCGATCGCGGTCGCGGACAGCCAGCGCGCCCTGCTGACGATCGCGGGCGTGGTGGGTGAGCCGACCGTCTGGCTCGGCTACGGGCCGCTCGTCATGCCGTACACGCGCGAGTCGATGGTGCGCGATCTCGAGCGCGACATGCAGCGCAAGCTCGCGGCGGCGCGCGACGAGGTGCCGGCCACCGTCTCGGTCACGACGCGGCTGCTGCACGGCCGGCCGGCGCGCGTGCTCTCCGAGCTCGCCGAGTCCGGCAACTACGACCTGCTCGTCGCCGGCCCGCGCAAGGCCGGCTTCCTCCGCCGCCTGTTCGGAGGCAGCGTCACGCACAGCCTGCTGACGCGCTCCAACCGGTCGGTGCTGGCCGTCAAGGCCGACTGACGGGGCCTACTGCTCGTCCGCCGCACGGGTGCGGTCGTGGATGTGCGAGCGCGCGGTTTCCTCGAGCCGTAGCGCGGAGAACGTGCCGTAGGTGGTTTCCACCGGGACGGCCGCGCCTTCGCGCGCCGCCACGCCGGCCGCGACCACGATGTCGAGGACATGGACGTCGAGCGCCGCGTCGGCGAGCGGCGCGCGGCCGGTGCGAAGCGCGTAGACCGCCTCGCGCAGCCCGTCGGTCCAGAGCCAGGTCGCATCGTCCGGCTCGCGCACGGTCCACGTTCGTTCATCCTCGCGCCACACCTCGATGCCGAGCGGGTCCCAGTCGTCGCCGAGCAGATTGGCTGTTCCCGTGGTGCCGTAGAGCTCGATCGCCGGGCGCCGATAGTGAACCGTCGCGTGCGAGGCGAGCACCGACGAGAGCGCTCCGGCCGCGTGGCGCAGAAGCAGGTGCCAGGTCTCCGGGTCTCGCGCGCCGGTGCGGTCCGCGCCGGGAATGTGCGCGGAGGCGGCACGCACCTCCCGGACCGGTCCAAGCAGCGCGACGAGCGACTTCAGGTTGTAGATGGCCACGTCTCCGAGGGTCGCGAGCTCATCCTCGCTGTACCAGCGCGCCCAGGTCGAGCCGGGATTGCCATAGTGCGCGCGCGCCGCGTGGACAGTGCCGATCGCGCCGTCCGCGACCATCGTCCAGAGCCGCCTGAATGTCTGGCTCAGGTGCACGAACGGGGCGGCGAGCAGCAGGCGTTCTCTGGCGGCCGCGTGGTCGAACAACGCCCTGGCGATCGCGGCGCTCTGAGCCAGCGGCTTCTCGCAGAGAACGTGACATCCGGCGTCGAGCGCGGCCCGGACCAGATCGGGATGCGTCGCCGGCGGCGTGAGCACGACGACGAGGTCGACCCGATCGGCGTCGAGCACCTCGTCGGCGCTCTGCACGACATGCGCGTGCGGCCGGCGGGCGAGCAGCGCGTCGCGGGTCTCCGCCCGGCGGGCGTGGATCGGGCCATAGACGGCGAGACCGCGCGGCACCAGTCGATCGAGCGCCTGCAGGTACGCGGGCAGCACGTTGCCTGCGCCGATGAACCCGACCCGGACGGGCTTGTGCGATCCGGTCATGCCGCGCGGTTCGCTCACCAGTGACTCCCGTGGGCGACGGTGATCGCCTCGCCGTTCACACCCGCGGCGGACTCGCCCGCGAGGAACGCCACCACCGCCGCGACCTCGCGCACGTCGACGACGCGGCCCGACGGGTAAGCCGCCGACCGCTCCGCCCACACGGCATCGGTGTCCAGCCCACGTGCGGCCGCCTCGCGCGCGGCGTCCTCGTCGGCCATCTCGGTGCGAACCCACCCCGGCAGCACGGCGTTGCATGTCACGCCGTAGGAGGCGACGTCCTGGGCGACCGAGCGCATCAGCCCGATCACGCCGTGCTTTGACGCGCAGTACGGGCCGTTCGACGCGGCGCCGACCTCGCCGGCGGTCGAGGAGATCATCACGATCCGCCCCCAGCGCGCCGCGCGCATGTCGGCGGCCGCCTGCCGTGTGAGCTCGAACGGCGCGTGCAGGTTGACCGCCATCGAGGCATCCCACCCGGCGCGATCCTGCTCCCAGATCGGCCGGTCGTGCCAGCCGCCTCGGCCGGCGTTGTTCACGAGCACACCGATCGGGCCGAGCCGGCGCGCCGCCGCGATCGCCGCTGCACATCCCTCCTGCGTCTCGAGCCCGACCACGAATGGCTCGATGGCGTCGGCCTCGGCCGCGAGCGATGCGAGGCGATCCGCATCGCGCGCGACCGCCATGACGCGGGCGCCTCCGGCGGCGAGCGCGAGCGCGATCGCGCGCCCGATGCCGCGGCTTGCGCCGGTCACGAGCGCGACGCGATCACGCACGTGTCGCGGCCCCCGCGTGGACGACCTCGCGCAAGGCGGCGACCGCCGCCGCCGGCTCGGCGCTGCCCCACACATTGCGACCGTGTGCGACTCCGGCCGCCCCCGCCGCGAGCGCAGCGCGCACCGCGCCGAGCAGCGCCTCGCGATCTTCGGTGAGGTCGCCTCCGGCGAGGATCACCGGCACGTCGCACGCAACGACGTCGGCCATCGCCTCCGGAGGGCGCGGCATCGTGGTCTTCACGACGCGCGCGCCGAGTTCGGCGGCGGTCCGCGCCGCCGCCGCGATCGCGATCGGGTCGTCGAGCTGCGGATACTGCGCGCCGGTCGTCGGCATGATCTCGCATACATACGGCAGCCCGGCGCGATCGGCGGCCGCCGCCACCTGCGCCGCGGTTCGCAGTGCGGCGAGCTCGAACGGCGCACCGAGCTGCACGAACGTCAGCACGGCCGCCGCTCCCAGCGCCAGCGCATCGTCCACCGAGTACGCCACGGCGTACTCGCTCGCCGGATAATGCCCGCCGATCGTGACGGTCGTGAGGTCGAGCTTGAGGATCGGCTTGGCCGCGCCGAAGGCCTCGCGGTGATCGCGTAGCGTGCCGTAGGACGCGATCACCGCGTCGGCTCCGGCTCCCGTCACCGCCCGCAGCAGCGCGCCCCGGTCCTCCAGCCCGCGGCAGGGCCAGGAGTACAGAGGGTGATCGATCGCCACGACGAGCAGACGACCGTCCGGGGCCAGGAGTGTGTCGCGCGAGGCTCACAGGATGAGCACCGTCTTGTAGCTGCGCTGCTCGCGCACCGACCGCAGCGCGGCACCGATGCCTTCGAACCCGACTCGGTGGGAGACCAGCTCCTCGAGCGGTAGCGCGCCGGATGCGAGCAACTCGCGCGCCGCCTCGTAGTGCTCGTAGCGCTGATGTGGCGGCGTCCCGATCCATTCGCTGCCGATCACGCAGATCTCCTTGTAGTGGATGCGGTTGAGGTCGACCGGTGCCACCCCGTCGTCGCCGAATCCGGCGAAGAGCACGACCCGGCCTCCGGGCGCGCAGGCGGCGATCGCTTCGGCGGCCACCGCCGCGCTCGCGACGGTCACGATCACCACGTCGGGCCCGGCACCGTCCCAGCGCGCCGCGGCCGCCTCCGACCAGCCGTCGGGCTCGACGGCGGCGCCGGCGCCGAAGCGCACGGCCAGCGCCCGCCGCTCGTCGCGCGGTTCGACGGCCAGGACGTCTCCCCCGGTCCGCGCGGCCACGGCGGCGATCTGCACGCCCATCGCCCCGAGCCCGATGACCGCCACGCGGGTCCCGGCGGCGACGCCACCCTGGTCGAGCACGCAGTGCAGGCAGTCCGCCAGCGGCTCCACGAAGACGGCGCGCTCCACGGGCATGTCGCCGACGACGAGCGCGCCGTGCGACCAGCCCTTCGGGCCGGTGCCGATCGTGGCGTACTCCGCATAACCGGCGTAGGTGTCGCCGTAGACGCGCTGGCCGACGGCCCAGCCGCCCGCCCGCTCGCCGACGGCGGCGACGCGGCCGACCCACTCATGCCCGGGGTTGAAGGGATACTCGCCGTCGTTGACGCCGATCGCGAACTTGCGCGCGTCGGTCGGGCAGATGCCGCACGCCTCGATCCGGACGAGCAGCTCCCCGGATCCGGGTACCGGCACCGGCACGGTGTCTATCCGGACGTCGCCGATCCCGTGCAGGCGAGCAGCGCGCATCGTCGTCGTCACCGGACCTCCTCGGGGAGGGGAAGCGCGGCGAGATGCCCATGGAGCGGGCGATAGAAGTCGTAGAGCGCATCGAAGCGGCGCGCGCGGGCGGGGTCCGGTGCGACGGTTCGCGCGACGGCGCGGGGCGCCGTCACCCCGATCGCAGCAAACGCGAGCAGCGCGGGGCCGACCGCCTCGCCGGCGTGAGCGACCTGGTCGAGCGGCGCGCCCACGGCGTCGGCGGTCGCCTGCAACCAGGCCTCGTTGTGAGTCCCGCCCCCGGTCACCCGCCAGCGCGCGGGCGCGGGGAGCGGGAGTCGAGCGACATGGTCCCGCACGGCGAGCGCGAGCCCGTCGACGAGACCGCGATAGAGCTGGGCGGGGGAACTGTGCAGCGACAGTCCCAGCGCCGCGCCGCGCGCGCTCAAGTCCCACACCGGCGTGCGCTCGCCCGCGAGGTACGGCAGCACCAGGACTCCCCCCGCGCCCGGCTCGAGCGCGGCGGCCGCGGCTTGCAGCGCATGGCCTCCGGCCAGCGTTCGCTCGCCCCAGTCGAGCAGCGCCCCGCCGGACAGCGTCCAGCCGCCGAGCAGCATGCCCTCGCCGGGGTACGCGGAGATCGCGAGCCCGGCGACCGGCTCCGCGGCGTCGCGCGCGGCCGCGACGATCATCGTGCTGCCGAGCACGAGCCCGGCCTGTCCCGGCGCGGTCACGCCGGCCCCGGCCAAGTCGACGAACGAGTCGTACGTCCCGGCCAGCACGGGCAGCCCCGGCGGCAGGCCGAGCAGCTCGCTTCCGCGCTCGTCGAGTCGTCCCGCGATCGCGCGCGGGTCGATCGGTGGCGGCAGCGGCGCGACGCCGGCCACACCGGGCCACACGTGGTCGTGCCGCGTGATCGCGTCCATCACCGGGGTCCCCGTGCAGCGGCCGACGAGGAACCCCGTTGCATCCAGCGCCCAAGCGCGCGCTGGGCGGACAGATCCGGTCGTTGCTCGACGCAGCGCTGCAGGTGGGGCAGAGCGTGGTCGGCGACGCCCGCGCCCAAGTCCGCGTCCAGGCGTGCGCGCTGCGGCGCTGCCCGCGCGTCGAGCGAGAACAACGCCGCGCGCGTGAGCGGCTCCAGGTCGGCGTCGACCAGCAGCGGCGCCGGCCCGAGCGCCGCGATGCCGATCACATCGACCGGGGGATCTCCGGCGGCGGCCACGGCGGCGCGCGCCGTCTCCCGTAGTCCGTCGAGCCAGTCGCTCGGGTCGTGCTCGGCGACGCCGGACTGCCACACCGCCCGGGCGTGCGGGCGCCGCGCAGCGCCCGCCAACGTGCCGTCCGCGCGCAGCACCGCCGCCCGCACGCAGCTCAGCCCGACGTCGATCCCCAGGGCGTGACCGGTCGGCATCCGGCCGATCGTACCGGCGATCGCGGACTGTTCAAATGTTAGTTCAGTGTTCAGATAGTGCTACGGTTGGAAGTGGTGAGCACCGCGTCCGCAGAGACCAAGCCGCGGATCCAGTCCGTAGCCCGCGCGCTCTCGCTGCTCGACGAGATCGCCGCGAGCCCGGACGGTCGCACCGCGCAGGAGCTCAGTCACGCAGCCGGCCTGACGCGCCCGACCACGTATCACCTACTGCATACGCTGGCCAGCGCGGGCTACGTCGCGCGCGGAGCCGAGAATCGGTACCGGCTCGCCGTCGGCATCAGCCCGCTCGTCCAGGCTTTCGAGCACCACGTGCTGCCCGCGGACCTCGTCCCGCTCGCGCGCGCCCTCTCCTCGCGCACCGGCGAGACGGCCTACGTCGCCGCGCGTCAGGGCGCCGAGCTCGTGCTGCTCTGCAGCGTCCCCGGTCACCATCCGATCGCCGTCGCGAACAGCCCGCTCGGGCCGATCGAACACGGGCACGCGCGTGCGAGCGGCAAGCTGCTCCTCGCCCTCGCGCCCGAGGACGCGAGGGAGCGCTACCTCGCCGCCCACCCGCTCACCCGCGTGACCCGGTCGACGATCACGTCGCGCGAGGAGCTCCTGCGGTCCCTCGCCGCCATCCACGCAGTGGGCTACGCGCTCGACGAGGAGGAGTTCCACGAGGGCGTCTGCTGTCTCGCGGCGCCGCTGCGGCGCGGCGGGGCCGCCTTCGCCCTGGCGATGTCGGCCCCGAAGGAGCGCTTCCAGTCGTTCCGCGAGGACTACCTGCGGACGTTGCTCGAGGTCGCTTCCGCGGACTGAGCTCGTCTCACCATGTGATACGCACTCGATTTATTTGACAATCGAAGAGCGTACGAAGTAGCGTCGCCGACGAGGACGCTGTGGCAGTCACAGAGCTCACGCCGCCTTCGCTCATGGCGGCCTACCGGTCGATGGTCACGATCCGCGGCTTCGAGGAGCGTTCGCTTGCGCTGCGCCGCGCGGACGAGATCGCCGGCTCGATCCATCTGTGCACGGGCCAGGAAGCGATCCCGGTGGGCACGCTCGGCGCGCTCGCGCCGACCGACCGCGTCGTCGCCACATACCGCGGGCACGGCTGGGCGATCGCGTGCGGCGTGCCGCTCGAGGCGTTGATGGCCGAAGTGTGTCAGCGCGAGACAGGCATCAACGGCGGGCGCGGCGGCTCCGCTCATCTCACCGCGCCGGCCTACGGTCTGCTGGGCGAGAACTCGATCGTCGCGGCGGGCGTGCCGATCGCCGCGGGCGCAGCGCTCGCCGCGCAGATCACCGGCAGCGGCCGCGTCGTCGTGGTCAGCGTCGGCGACGGCGCGACCAGCCAGGGCGCGCTGCACGAGGGCCTGGTCTTCGCGGCGTACCGGCGGCTGCCGCTGATCGTCATGTGCGAGAACAACGGCTGGTCCGAGATGACGCCGATCGAGGCGATCGTCCCGGTCGAGCGGCTGTCCGCGCGCGCCGCCGGCTATGGCATCCCGGGCATCACCGTCGACGGGAACGATCCTGGTGCTGTCCAGGACGCAGTGGCCGACGCGGTCGGGAGGGCGCGCGCGGGTCACGGCCCCACGTTCATCGAGGCGCGCTGCCATCGCCTCGGCGCTCACTACAACGGTGACGTCGAGCACTACCGTCCCCCGGCCGACCGCGAGGCCGCCGTCGCGGCCGACCCGGTGGCGGCGGCGCGCCGGAGACTGCTCGCTCGCGGAGCCGGAGCCGCGGAGCTGGCCGCCGTCGAGCGCGACGTGGCCTCAGCGCTCGATGCCGTGCGCGACGCCGCGGTCGCCGCTCCATTGCCCGACCCGGCGAGCGCACGAGACCACGTGCACGGCCCGGCGGCCGTGGCAGGCCCGACCGGGGAGCCCGCCGTCACGCGGGAGCTCACCTACGTCCACGCGGTCACGGAGGCGCTGCGGCGTGAGCTGGCGGCGCGGCCCGAGGTCGTGGTCTACGGCGAGGACGTCGGCACCGCGGGCGGGATCTTCGGCGCCACGCGCCGGCTCCAGGACGAGTTCGGCGCCGATCGCGTGTTCGACAGCCCGATCGCGGAATCGGCGATCCTCGGGTCCGCGTTGGGCGCGTCGCTGGAAGGGCTGCGTCCGATCGTCGAGATCATGTGGGGAGACTTCCTGCTGGTCGCGCTCGACCAGCTGGTAAACCAGGCCGCGAACGTGCGCTACGTGAGCCGCGGGCAGCAGTGCGCTCCGCTCGTGGTCCGGACGCAGCAGGGAGCGACGCCCGGATCCTGCGCGCAGCACTCTCAGAGCCTCGAAGCTCTCCTCGCACATGTCCCGGGCCTGCGCGTCGGCGTCGCGGCGACGCCCCAGGATGCGCACGCGATGCTGCGCGCAGCGGTAGCCGACGATGATCCGGTGATCCTGTTCGAATCGCGCGCGCTGTACGGGAACAAGGGGCTCGTGCGGCTGGGTGGCGAGCGTGAGGGGCTCGGAGGCGCGCGCACGCGGCGCGAGGGCGAAGACGTGGCGATCGTCAGCTGGGGGCGGGTCGCGCTGCTGGCCGAGCAGGCCGCCGAGCAGCTCGCTGCCGACGGTATCGAGGCCACGGTGCTCGACCTACGGTGGTTGTCTCCGCTCGACGACGCCGCGATCGCAGCAGCGGTCGAGCGCACCGGCCGCGTGCTCGTGGCTCATGAGGCGAACGTGACCGGTGGCTTCGGAGCCGAGATCGCTGCTCGGATCGGGGAGCGGTGGTTCGACATGCTCGACGCGCCGATCCGCCGCCTCGGTGCGCCCGACACGCGCATCCCGCCGGCCCCGGGGCTGCAGCGCGCGCTGCTGCCGTCGGCGGACGCGATCGTGCGGGCCGCGGGCGAGCTCATGGGGATGGGTTGACGGGGCCGTTCACCAGCGAGGAGGAGACGCAGTGAGCAACGAGGAGATCCTGCAACAGATGGTCGGGCGCGCCACGCGTCGCCGCTTCCTGGCACGTGCGGGCGCAGTCGGCGTCGGCACGCTCACGCTGCCCGGGTTGATCGCGGCCTGCGGCGGTGACGACGACGATGAGGGAAGCGGGGAGAGCGCCGCCCAGTCGGCCGGCCCCGCCGAGGTCCCGGCCGCCAGCGGGCGTGTCGACTTCCTCTCGTGGGAGGGCTACGACATCCCCGACGCGCTCGCGGACTGGAAAGCTGCCAACAGCATCAACGTCAAGACCAACTACATCGCCAACCACGACGACATCCAGGCGAAGATCAAGGCCGGCGGCAGCGCCGCCGGATTCGACATCATCACCTACTACCAGGGCTACAAGCCGCTCTACGCGCAGCTGCAGATCCTCAAGCCGATCGACGAGTCCAAGCTTCCCGAGCTCGGCAACCTGGACGAGTTCTGGGCCGGCGACCTCGGCAACTTCTGGGTCGACGCGGACGGCACGCGGACCGGTGTCCCCTGGACCTGGACGTCGCTCGGCATCAGCTACGACGAAGCGAAGACGGCAGCGCCCACATCGCATTTCGACCTGCTCGACGCGAAGTTCAAGGGCAAGGTGGCGGTGGTGGACGATCCGGCGGGCGCCTGGGCGCTCGCCACGCACATCGTCGGCATGAAGCCCGACGAGGTCGCCAAGGCCGACCTCGCGAAGGTCAACGACTTCCTCTCGCAGGTCATCGCCCAGTCCTCGAGCATCTCGCCCACGTTCGGCGACGTGACGACGAAGCTCACCTCGGGCGACGCCGTCGTGGCCTTCCAGGGCTGGTCGGCCGTGAACAAGTTCGCCGCCGACGCCGGGACGAAGACGGTCAAGTGGACGCTGCCGAAGGAGGGCGGGTTCACCGTCGTGCGACTGCTGGGCGATCGCGTCGACCTCGGACAACGACGACGCCGTCTACTCCTGGATGAACGAGACGCTCAAGCCGGACGTGCACGCCGCGGCCGCCGACTACGTCGTGGGCGGGGTCACCGTCGGCGACGCATTCCCGCTGACCGCCAAGGACGTGCAGCGGCTCTACCCGCGCGACAAGCAGGCCGAGGTGCTGGAGCAGGCGCCGCTGTACAACAATCCGCCGGTCGAGTCCGACGAGTTCGTGACGTTCGAAGAAGTGCTCGCCAACTGGCAGGAGCTGAAGGCGGGAGCGGGGTCCTAGGCGAAGCGGATGAGCACCGTCGCCCAGCCGCCGGCAACGCCCTCGCTGGCCGCGTCCGATCGCCGGCGGCGCGGCATACGGCTGGGCCCGGCCCTGCTCACACTGCCGGCCGCGGCGGCACTGCTCACGTTTCTGATCGCCCCGCTGGCGGCCTTCGCGGTGTACTCGTTCCTCACGGGATCGCTGTATGAGGTGTCCGGCCCGCTGACGCTCGAGAACTACCGCGAGATCGCGACGTCCGAGCTGAACCGCACGCTCGCGCGCAACTCGCTGATCGTCGGGGTCCTGGCCGCCGGCGCGTCGGTCGTCGTGGCGCTGCCGATCGCCTACTGGCTGCGCTACACGTCGAGCCGCGCCAAGACGCTCGTGCTGTTCCTCATCGTCGCGTCGTTCCTCGCCAGCTACCTCGTGCGCATCTACGCCTGGCGCACGATCCTCGGCGCCGAGGGCGTCATCAACAGCGGCCTCGGCGCGCTTGGCGTCATCGACGAACCGCTGACGTTCCTCCTGTTCAACCGCTTCGCCGTCACGCTCGCGCTCGTGCACATCTACCTGCCGTACGTGATCCTGGTGATCTACGCCGGCCTCGGACCGCTGCAGCCGGCGTACCTCGAGGCGGCGCAGGACCTCGGCGCCGGGTGGGTCCAACGCTGGCGGCGCGTCGTGCTCCCTGCCGTCGCGGCGCCGGCGGCCAGCGCGCTGCTGTTCGTATTCGTGCTCTCGGCCGCCGACTACGTGACGCCGCAGTTCCTCGGCGGCACCTCGAGCGTGATGATCGGCGTACAGGTCCAGGTGGCGTTCCAGGGCACCGGCGACTACGCCGGCGGCGCCGCGATCGCCTTCGCGCTGCTCGCCGGGTTCCTGGTCTGCTACGGGCTCGTCGCGCTCGGTCTGCGGCTCGCGCGGCTCGACCGGCTGAGGTTCAGTACGTGAGCCCCGGGCGCTTCACCGGCTTCATGACCCTCGCCGGCATGCTGTTCCTGTGGCTGCCCCTGCTGGTCGTGGTGCTGTTCAGCCTGCACACGACCGCATCGCTGTCGTTCCCCTTCGATGGCTTCTCGCTGCGCTGGTACGAGCGCGTCTTCGACAATCCTGAGATCCGCGCGGCGGCGGTCAACTCGCTCGTGGTCGCCACGAGCACCGCGCTCGTCACGCTCGTGCTCGCCACCCTGGCCGCCTATGGCATGAGCCGCTCGCGCTCGCGCTGGCGGGCGCCGCTGGCGCTGCTCTTCTTCCTGCCGATCACGCTGCCCGGACTGTTCATCGGCGTCGCCTTGCTGGTCGCGTTCTCGCGGCTCGAGTACTCGCTTTCGCTGGTGACCGTGACGATCGCGCACCTCGTATACGTGTTCCCGTTCTTCTTCCTACTCGCGCGCGCGGCGCTCGAGCGCCTGGACCCGGCGCTCGAGGAGGCGGCGGCCGATCTCGGCGCGACCGGATGGGTTACGTTCCGCCGTGTGACGCTGCCGCAGGTCTGGCCGGTACTGATCGGCGCCGCGTGCCTCGCGTTCGCGCTGTCGTTCGACGAGTTCGTGATCACGTTCTTCGTCGTCGGCCCCGATCCCACGCTGCCGCTCTATATCTGGTCGAGCCTGCGCCGCACGATCGACCCGTCGATCAACGCGATCTCGACGCTGCTGCTGGCCTTCACCGTGCTGCTGTTCGTGGTGACGTTCGCGCTGACCAGTTGGAGCGAGCGGCGGCGGCGCGGCACCGCCGACCCGCTTGCGCTGACCGGCGCCCACGAGGCCGGATGACCGGCGACCCGCGCGTGCGCATCGAGGACGTGAGCCACCGCTACGGATCGGTCGCGGCGCTCGACGGCGTCTCGCTCGACATCGCGGACGGCGAGTTCGTGACGCTCCTCGGGCCGTCGGGCTGCGGCAAGACGACCCTGCTGCGGATCGTGGCGGGCTTCGAGCGCCCGGGCCGCGGCCGCGTGCTGCTGGCCGGCGAGGACGTCACCCAACGTCCCGCGCATAAGCGGGCGACGAACATGGTCTTCCAGCGTCCGACGCTGTTCCCCCACCTGGACGTGTTCGCGAACGTCGCGTTCGGGCTCCAGGTCGCGGGCGTCTCCAGGGACGAGCAGCGCGCCCGCGTGCGGGAGTCGTTGGAGCTGGTGCGGCTGGACGGTTACGAGCGGCGCCGCAGCCACGAGCTCTCGGGCGGCCAGATGTCAGCGCGTGGCGCTGGCGCGCGCGCTCGTCAACCGGCCGCAAGGTGCTGCTCCTCGACGAGCCGCTCTCGGCGCTGGATCTCAAGATCCGGCTCGAGATGGAGGTCGAGCTCCGTCGCGTGCACCGCGAGACCGGCGCCACGTTCGTCTACGTCACGCACGACCAGCGCGAGGCGATGGCGCTCTCGGACCGGATCGCCGTGATGAACGCGGGACGGCTCGAGCAGGTCGGTCCCGCCCACCGACGTCTACCGGCGGCCGACCTCGGTGTTCGTCGCGCAGTTCGTCGGCGACGCGAACGTGCTCCCGGTCGAAGTGGTCGATGCCGGCGCCGAGGAGTCGACCGTGCTGCTCGGCGACCATCGCCACCAGGTGCGCTGTCCGCGACCGCAGCTCGGCCCGGCATGGCTCGTGCTGCGGCCCGAGGCGGTGGAGGTGCGCGCGGCGGCGGCGGCCGGCGACGCCGGCGCGCTGCGCGGAGTCGGTCCGCGACGTCGCCTTCCGCGGCACTGGCTTCGCCTGTCGCATCGAGCTGCCCGAGCTCGGGGCGCAGGTCAAGGCCGAGGGGCCGGCCGCGACGCCGCCGTTCGCGGTCGAGGATGCCGTGACCGTGGACTGGCGCCCGGAGTCCTGCTGGCTGCTCGCCGCGCGAGCGCGGCGACGACGCGCCGCCGCCCGTGGTCTCCGAGCTCGCCTCCGATCCGGCCGAGGCGCAGCGCATGACGCGCGCGGCGCTCGTGACCGGCGCGGCGCGCGGCATGGGGGCGGAGGTCGCCCGCCTGCTCGCCCTTGACGGGTTCGCCGTCGCGATCGCGGACGTGCGCGGCTGCGAGCCGGTCGCGGAGGAGCTGCGCGCCGCCGGCGCCGCCGCCGTCGCGTACGACTGCGACGTACGCGACTGGGACGCGGTGGCCGCCACCGTCGATTCCGCCGAGCGTCGAGCTCGGTCCGCTGCGGGCGGCAGTGCAGGTCGCCGGCGTGTACCGCATGGTCCCGATCCTGGACATGGCACCCGACGACTGGCGGCGGGTGCTCGACGTCAACGTCGACGGGACTTTCAACGTCCTCCGGCTCGCCGCTGACCGCATCGCCGCCAACGGTGGCGGCGGCATGGTGGCGATCTCGTCCACGGCCTCCTGGCTTGCCTGGGACGACAGCACCCACTACCTGGCATCGAAGGCGGCGATCAACGGCCTGGTCCGCGGCATGGCCTACGAGCTCGGCCCGCGCGGCGTACGCGTGAACGCCGTCGCCCCCGGCACGATCCGCACGCCGGCGACGGCCGACGAGCTGGCCGCGCCGGGCGTCGAGGCCGCCGAGGCGGCCGAGTGCCCGCTCGGCCGCGTCGGAGAGCCGACCGACGTGGCCCAGGCGGTGCGCTTCCTCTGTGACGAGGAGCGCGCCGCGTGGATCACCGGACAGGTGCTCGTGGTCGACGGCGGCTACAGCACACACGGAGGCAACGCCGGCTTCGGCTCTTCCGTCGACACCACAACCGACTGACCTCTCGGCCAGGAGAACCCATGCTCGTCTACATCGAGTTCATCGCGCGGCGCCCGCAGGTCTCGCTGGAGCAGTTCCACGCGGTGGCCGACCAGGGCCAGACCGGCTGGGCGGGCGACAACCCCGACGACGTCCTGATCGCCATGATCGGCCGCACGTGGCGGACCGGGCCCGAGCCGGAGTACCTGGGCATCTGGTACACGCCGCGTCAGGGCCTCGACCGGTTCGACGACTGGGAGCGGATCTTTCGCTCGGGCGTCGCCGACCAGTTCGAGGAGCCGTTCGCGATCGGCGCGCGGATCGAGCGCGGCGGCAGCTACACGCCGCTGCTCGAACCGGTGCCCGGCACGTCCGAGCGCTACTACATGGAGTACTTCGACTGGGCCGAGGGCGCCGGCGCCGAGGAGGTGCGCGCGAGCTTCGAGTCGCGCCGCTCCGCGCACCCGGATCTGACGCTGAATCTCGTCGCCGACCGCATCGGCCGGCTTGGCCCGGACCCGCGCGGCGTCGCACTATGGAGCCTGCCCGACTGGGCGGCGCTCGAGGGCATTGCTCGCGACCACGACGCCCAGGACGGACCCGTGCGACTGCTGGACGCGGGCATGTACTCGACGCTCGGCAAGGAGACCTTGTGAGCGGACGCCTCGCCGGCCGCGTTGCGTTCGTCACGGGCGCGGGCACCGGTATCGGCCGGGCGGCGTGCGTCCGCCTCGCTCAGGAGGGGGCGGAGGTCTTCGCCACGTCGCGCACGCTCGCGCACGCCGAGGAGACGTGCGCGGAGGTCGAGCGCGTTGGCGGGCAGCCGAGCGCACGCAGTCGCGCTCGACGTCGCCGAGCCCGCCGCGGTCGACTCCGTCGCCGACGAGATCGCGACGCGCGCGGGCCGCATCGACGTGGTCGTCGCCAACGCCGGCCTGACGCTCCCCCACGCGCCGACCCTGATGGACACGACCGACGACGAGTGGTCGTTCGTCTTCCGCGTCAACGTCCAGGGAATGTTCTCGACGTGTCGTGCCGCGCTGCGCCACATGCCCGAGGGCGGCGCGATCGTCACGGTGGGCTCGATCAACTCGTTCGTCGCGTGGGAGAACGACGGCGCCTACACGGCATCCAAGGGCGCGGTCCTGCAGCTCACCCGGGCGCTCGCGGTAGACGTCGCGTCGCGCGGCATCCGCGTCGAACACGGTCTGCCCGGGCGTGATCGACACGCCGTTCACGCAGGAGTTCCTCGATCGCGCGGACGACCCGGCGGCGCTCGCGGCCGAGTACGGGGCGGTGTCGCCGATGAACCGGATGGGCACGCCGGAGGAGATCGCTCACTGCATCCTGTTCCTCGCGTCCGACGAGGCGAGCTTCGTGAACGGCGCGGCGCTGATCGCGGACGGCGGCACGGTGATCCGCCCGTGAGCCTGATCCTCGGCGCGGACACGCTGTGCTGGCACCTGCGTCTGGAGCACGGCGACCTGACCCTCGACGAGTGCTTCGCGGAGGCGGCCGAGGCCGGCGCAAGCTACGTGCAGCTCTCGCTGCACCATGCACGCGAACTGCGAACCGAGCAGCTCGCGGGGCTGGCGCGCCGCGCGGGGGACCTCGGCCTCGAGGTGCTCGCGTCGGGGGATCCGCTCGGCGGTGCGCATCGCGGCGAGGCGCCCGATGCCGCCACGGCGCGCGTCGAGGAATGGTTGGAGCGGGCGGCCGCGCTGAGCAGTCCGATCCTGCGCGTGGCCTCGGGCTTCTATCGCGCCGACCTCGCGGCCCGGCCTGGCGCGATCGAGGCGGAGCGCGCATGGACGATCGCCGCGATCCGTGGTGCGCTTCCCGCCGCGCGCGCCGCCGGGATCACGCTGGCGATCGAGAACCACTCGGACTTCACCGTCGACGAGTACCGCTCGATATTGGAAGCGACCGGGGAGCTGCGCGTGTTCCTGGACATGATCAACCCGGTCTCGGCTCTGGAGGACCCCGAGTCGGCGGTGCGCGCGCTCGCACCCAGCAGCGTCGCGGGCCACATCAAGGACTACCTGCTCGCGTCGATCTGGACCGAGGGCGCATATCACCGGAGGGGGTTCGAGGTCCTTTGGCGCTATCCGGGCGAGGGCGTCGCGGACCTGCGCCGTCTGCTGGGCGCGCTGCACGAGGCTCTCGGCGCCCGTGCGCTGCACGTGTCGGTCGAGGGTCTCGACAACCGGGCCGACCGGCGCGATCAGGTCGAACGGCTCAAACGCAGCTTCTCGCTCATCCGCACGATCACGTCGTCGCTTGACATGTGACCTTTTGGTCACCTATCCTGAGCTGCGTGACCGACGACGACCGCGTGTTCAAGGCGCTCGCCGACCCGACCCGTCGCTTCCTGCTGGACCTGCTCTTCGCGCGTGACGGCCGCACGCTGACCGAGCTGGAGTCCGAGCTGGAGATGACGCGCTTCGGCGTCATGAAGCACCTGCGCGTCCTCGAGGAGGCCAACCTCGTCGTCACGCGCCGGTCGGGCCGGGAGAAGCTGCACCACCTCAACCCGGTGCCGATTCGCCTGATCCACGACCGCTGGATCGACAAATACACGGAGCGCCGCGTGTCGGCGCTCGCCGAACTGAAGAACGAGCTGGAAGGAACGACATGACAGCGACGACCGACGCGAACCTGGCGACCACGCAGGTCTACAGCGTCTACATCAAGGCGACCCCGGAAGCGATCTGGGACGCCATCACCAAGCCGGAGTGGAGCGCGCGCTACGGCTACGGCGGCGATGTCGACTACGAACTGCGCGCGGGCGGCGCGTTCCGCGTGCATGCGAGCGAGGAGTTCCTCGCAGTCGGCTCGCCGGAGATCGTCGTCGACGGCGAGGTGATCGAGTCCGACCCGCCGCGCAAGCTCGTCCAGACGTGGCGGATGCTGATGGACGACACGCTGGCCGCCGAGGGCTTCACGCGCCTCACGTACGAGATCAAGCCGACCGACCACGGCACCAAGCTCACCGTGGTCCACGAGCTCGAGTCGGCGCCGCAGCTCGCCCTGATGGTCGCGGGCGAGCACGAGGACACCGGCGCCGGCGGCGGCTGGAACTACGTCCTCAGCGACCTCAAGTCGGTGCTGGAGACCGGCCAGTCGCTGGCCGCCTGACCCGGCGGGCCGCGCACGCTCGTCGTTGCGGACGACGAGCGTGCGCACGCGCGCTAACGGAGCCGGAGGCGGAGCAGGACCTCGTCGTCGAACACGATCTCGCCGGTGTTCTCGAACCCGTAGCGCTCGTAGAACGCGATCGGGCTGCCGTCGCCCTGACCCGCGCTGGTGGTGAGCACTTCCACTCCGGGCCTGCCGCGGAAGTAGTCGACGATCAGGTCGAGCGTCGCCGTGCCGAAGCCGCGCCGCTGGTATCGCTCGTCGATCAGCAGCTTCCAGAGGTAGTGCGGGATGTACTCGGGGCTGCCGACCTCATCGGCGATCATCACGAACCCGACCGGCGTGTCGTCGTCGTAGACCGCCCAGTAGATCGCGCGGCCGTCAGGCTCGTCGGCCGCTTCGAGCATCGAGGCGCGGACATCGCTGACGAACTGCTCCTGGCGCTGTGATACGCGGAGGGCCTCGACCGCTTCGCGGTTGGATTCCGTGATCGGTCGCAGCGAGACCACGGAGCCGACACTACCGCGCCCCGGATAGGGTCCGGCCGCACATGCGCAAGTGGCTCCCGTTGCTCATCCTGGCCTCGGCCCAGTTCGTCATGGTGCTCGATTCCAGCGTGATGAACGTGGCGATCTCACAGATCGTCGAGGACCTCGACACGACGATCCAGGGCGTCCAGACGGCGATCACGCTGTACACGCTCGTGATGGCGGCGTTCATGCTGCTCGGCGCCAAGCTCGGCGACATCATGGGCACCAACCGTGCGTTCGCGATCGGGTTGGCGATCTATGGGGTCGGGTCGCTCACGACCTCGCTGAGCCCGAACCTCGCCGTGCTGTTGGTCGGCTGGTCGGGCGTCGAGGGGTTCGGGGCGGTGCTCGTGATCCCGGCGATCGCCGCGCTCACGGCGGCCAGCTACGAGGGGCGCGAGCGCGCGCTGGCGTACGCGCTGCTCGGGGGGACCTCCGCGATCGCAGTCGCCGCCGGCCCGCTGATCGGCGGCTGGGTCACGACCGAGTTCACGTGGCGCTACGTGTTCGCCGCCGAGACCGTCGTCGTGATCGGGATCCTGCTGCTGCGCGGGCAGATCGCGCGGGCTCCGGCTGCCGAGCGGCGCCCGCAGCTCGACATCGTCGGCGTGGCCCTCTCGGCGGCCGGCCTGGGCCTGGCCGTGTTCGCGATCCTGCGCAGCAGCGTCTGGGGCTTCGTCGTGCCGCGCAACCCGCCGGAGATCGACGGCACCGAGATCACCCCGTTGGGCTTCTCGCCGGTGCCGTTCATGGTGCTGGGCGGGCTCGCGCTGCTGTGGGCATTCACCGCGTGGGAGCAGCGTCGGGCCCGGCTCGGCCGCGACCAGCTGCTCGACACGGCGCTGCTGCGGATCGCGCAGCTGCGGGCGGGGCTCTCGACGCTGGTCGGACAACAGCTCGTCCTGATGGGCATCTTCTTCGTGATCCCGGTCTACCTGCAGGTCGTGCTGGGCCTCGACGCGTTCGAGACCGGCAAGCGCCTGCTTCCGCTGTCGGTGGCGATGCTCGTGTTCGCGCTGCTGGGCCCGCGGATGGCGGCCCGGCGCTCGTCGCGCACCGTCGCGCAGGTCGGCCTGGTCGCGGTCAGCGTCGGCGCGATCGTGATGCTCGCGACGCTCGACGTGACCCTCAACGACACCGGATTCAGGGTCGCGCTCGCGCTGATCGGCGCCGGTGCCGGGCTGCTCGCCTCCCAGCTCGGGAACGTGATCATGTCCTCCGTCGCGCCGACGCAGACCGGCGAGGCGGGCGGGCTGCAGGGCACCGCGCAGAACCTCGGCTCATCGCTCGGCACGGCAATCATCGGCGCCGTGTTGCTCGCTTCGCTGGCGACCGGCTTCAGCGAGCGCATCACATCCAACCCCGACGTCCCACCGGCCGCGCGCGAGACGATCGCCGCCAACGTGCAGGAGGGCATCGACATCGTGCCCGTCGAGACCGTCGAGCAGGCGGCTCTCGACGGTGGGCTCTCCCCCGACGCAGCCCGTGCCGTCGCCGACGATTACAGCGATGCACAACTCGACCGCGCTGCGGCTCTCGCTCGGCGCGGTCGCGCTGGCAGCGCTGCTGTCGCTCTGGTTCACGTGGCGACTGCCGACCAGATCGCTCGCGGAGAGCGCCGTCGCTGCCACGGAGCCGGCGGCGGCCGGCTAGCCGAGTCCGGTGTCAGGTGAACCAGCGCGGCTGGGCGGCGCGCACGGCGGCGATGGCGGCGAGCACGCGGTCGTCGGCCGGCGCACGAGCCGCGCGCACGGTGGCGTCGTCGTGCCATGGATCGGCGATCTCCGCGCTCTCGCCCGCGAGCCCTTCGAGGACCCCGAGGAGGCAGAACGGGTTGTAGATCGGGCTGTAGCCGCCTTCGGTGCTGACCACGAGTCGTCCGCCGGCGAGCTCGTCGGCGAGGTGCGCGACGCGCTCGGCGAGCGTTCGGAAGCCTGCCGCGGAGACGAGCATCCGGCCGGTCGGGTCGAAGACCGACGCGTCCTGGCCGGCCGCGACCATGATCAGGTCGGGCCTGAAGCCCCGCACGATCGGCACGACGATCTCGTCGAATGCGAGGCGGTAGCCCGCGTCGGTGGTCGCCGGCGGGAGCGGCACGTTGACCGTCGTTCCCTCGGCACCCGATCCTCCGATCGCGCGCAGCGCTCCCGCGTGCGCCGGGTACCAGTCCTGTTGGTGCAGGGAGATTGCGAGGACCTCGTCGCGGTCCCAGAAGATCCGCTCGGCGCCGTTCGCGACGTGCACGTCCCAGTCGATGATCGCGACGCGCTCGATCCCACGGCCGCGGGCGTGCTCCACTCCGCACGCGACGTTGTTCAAGTACGTCGAGGCGATCGCCCGGTCGGGCTCGGCATGGTGTCCGGCCGGACGAGCGTGCACGAGCGCCCTTCGCACGCGGCCGTCGAGGACCGCGTCGACGGCGGCCAAGACCCCGCCGACGGTCAGCCGGGCGGCGTCCCACGTAGCCGGGGTCACCGGCGCGTACTCGCCGTCCCAAGGGCCGCCCGCGCTCGCGGCGCGCAGACGGTCGAGGTACTCCGCCGTGTGAACCGCGAGCAGCGCCTCGTCGGGCGCCGCGACGGGCTCGATCCGCGCGAGCACGCCGCGCAGGGCGCTGCGCTCGACGAGGTCGTGCGCTTGGGCGGTGAGCACGGCCTGGGCCACGTTCGCACTGCCCAGCGTGAAGCTTCCGCCCGCGACCTGCACGGTCGCGGCAGGGGGATCGTGGGCGAGGACGCGCGGCGAGTACACGTAACCCAGCACGATCTTGACGACGCGCCGACGTTCAGCCCGCGGGAGCCTCGCGGGCCGGGCGCGGGGCGAATGTCGTTCTCGACAGCGACGGGTAGGTCGCGCGGTAGCCGCGGCGGCGGGCGATCGGGGCGAGCGCGCCGAACAGCGCGCGCTGAGCAGCGGCCGGCGGCTTGCGGAACACGATCACGTCGGAGAACTCGGTGGCGAAGAGCGCCAGCTGGAACGGGTGTGGCATCCCGCGCTTGTTCACGTGTCCTTCGCGGGCGAGGCCGTACAGCGTCTCGATCATGTGGACGAACCGCTCAGCCGGCGTGATCTCCACGCGCACGATCGCGTCGACGTCTCCCTCGTTCCACCAGTCATGCCAGACGCCCGGCTCGATCTCCGCCCGCTCACCGGCCCGCAGAACCGACTTCCGGCCGTCGCGCAGCACCGTCAGCTCGCCCTCCTGGACGCTGAAGCTCTCGAACAGCGCGGGGTGCACGTGCTCACCCGCCACACGCGCGCCCGGCAGTGCGGTCAGGTCGGCGACCGCGCGGCCCTCATCATTCGACCACGGCAGTTCGACGATGACGGCACGCTCCAACGTCACCGGGTTCTCCCAGACCTCGCCCGGCTCGATCGGACGGGTATCAGGTGGAGCAGCCAGATCGGGATGCGACATCCGCCCACGCTACACCCGCGAAAGAGGAGCAGCCATGGACCAGCGCACATTGGGACGCACCGGGGTCTCGGTCAGCAAGCTCTGCCTCGGCACGATGATGTTCGGCGCCTGGGGCAACCGCGATCACGACGACTCGGTCCGCATCATCCATGCGGCACTCGACGCCGGGATCAACTTCGTCGATACCGCTGACGTCTACTCCGCCGGCGAGTCGGAGGAGATCGTCGGCAAGGCGCTCGCGGGTGGCCGGCGCGACGAGGTGGTACTCGCAACGAAGGTCGGCTTCCCGACGGGCGACGACCTGAATCGGCGAGGCGCCTCGCGGCGCCGGATCATCAAGGGCGTCGAGGACTCGCTGCGCCGGCTCGGCACCGATTGGATCGACCTCTATCAGATCCATCGCCCCGACCCGGCGACCGACGTCGAGGAGACGCTCGGCGCGTTCAGCGACCTCGTCCAGCAGGGCAAGGTTCGCTACATCGGCTCCTCGACCTTCCCCGCGGCGGAGATCGTCGAGGCGCAGTGGGCGGCACGCGACCGGCACCTGCAGCGCTTCGTCTGCGAGCAGCCGCCCTACTCGATCCTCGTGCGCGGCATCGAGGCCGACGTCCTGCCCACGTGCGCGCGCCACGGGATGGCCGTCATCAGTTGGGCGCCGCTGGCCAGCGGCTGGCTGTCGGGCCGCTGGCGCAAGGGTTCGGAGCGGCCGGGCTCGACGCGCGCCGAGCGAATGCCTGCCCGCTACGACTTGTCGTTGCCCGGAAACCAGCGCAAGCTCGACGCCGCCGAACAGCTCGCGACGCTCGCCGACGAAGCGGGGGTGTCGCTCATCGAGCTCGCGCTCGCGTTCGTTCTCAGGCATCCCGCGATCACGGCACCGATCATCGGGCCCCGCACGATGGAGCATCTGGAGAGCCAGCTTCCCGCGGCGGACGTCGTCCTGGACACGGCGCTGCTCGACCGCATCGACGAGATCGTCCCGCCGGGAACGAACATCAACGCGGCCGATGCCGGCTGGGCGAACACGGCCCTGGAGCCGGCGGCGCGGCGGCGGTAGGTCGTCCCTCGTCTACGCGCGCGGCAGCAGCTTGAGCGTGCTGGAACGCGCCTGGGCGTCAATGACGGTGTCGATGATGCTGGCGTAGCGGCCGTACTTGGCGCGGTACGCGGCGTCGACCCGGTCGTAGACGACGCCGTCGGCATCCTCGAACGTCACGTCCTTCTCGACGCCGCCGGCCCGGATCCGGCCCGCGCGGCTCGCCCGCGCGGCGCGATGCCAGCCGGTGCCGGGGCCGTATGCGGCGCGCACGTAGAGGTCGTCACCGACGCGGACGACCCAGATCGGGTTGGGCTTGCGCAGCGTCCCGTCGCGCCGCCGCGGCGCCACCTGAAGCTCTTGCGCCGCCTCGATCCTGCTGAGCTCGTCGCTCGTCCACGTCGTCGTGGTGGTGTTGCGATTGTCCATAGCGGTATTCACTGTGCCACGTGCGGCCATCCCCGCGCCTTGGGACCCAGGAGAAGACATGCAGATCACCAGGAACGCGCTCGACACCAACCCCGGCCCGAGCGACTGGTTCACCGGCGCCGTCTACATCGACACGATCGCCACACCTACGGAGCTCTCCCGCGTGGGTGCCGCCAGCGTCCACTTCACCCCGGGCGCCCGGACCGCGTGGCACACGCACCCCCTCGGCCAGAACATCTACGTCACCGAAGGCATGGGCCTCTGCCAGCACCGGGGTGGCCCGATCGAGCTGATTCGCCCCGGCGACCGCGTCTTCTTCGAGCCCGGCGAGGACCACTGGCACGGCGCCGCCCCAAACCGCTTCATGACCCACATCGCCATGCAGGAGGCCGACGACAACGGCATCCTCGTGACCTGGGGCGAGCACGTCACGGACGAGGAGTACGGCGCCGCCCGCCCGACCGCGTCGTGACGGCTACGGCCCGTCATCGCAGCGAAGGAATCGGTCGTAGTGGCGGATCGCAACGGACGGGACAAGACAAGAGCAACTCGTGTGCATGCCGGCGCCCGGCCGACGTCACCGCGGCGGCCGAGATCTACGGCGGCCTGCCGTGGGGGCACGACCGTCGCTGCTGCCAGCCGGTCGGCTCTGCAGCGGCGCGGGAGCTCTTTCGAGGAGGCCCTCCAGCACCCCGAACGCCTCGCCGTCGAGCCGGCTCGGCACGTCCAGGCGCATCACGCCGAGCGCGTCGTCCGAATCCAGCGCCGGGCGGTACGGGCGCTCGGCCGTCAGGGCCGCGTAGACATCGGCCACCGACAGCACGCGCATGGCCGTGCTCAGCTCGGACGTGCCCAGTCCGCGCGGGTAGCCGCTTCCGTCGAGGCGCTCGTGGTGGGCGCTCGCCACCGGGGCCAGGTCGGCGAGGACGCCCACGCGCTCGAGCACCCACTGCGTGAACAGCGGATGCTCCTTGACGCGGGCGTACTCGTAGACGGTGAGCGGGTCGGGCTTGTCGAGGATCCGATTGGAGATCACGAGCTTGCCGACGTCGTGCATCAGGGCGGCTCGGCGCAGGTCGCGCGCTGCCGGTGCCTTGAACCCGAGCTCGGCCGCCATGCTCGTCGCGATCAGCGCGGTGCGGTCGGAGTGGCCGTACGTCCACGACGACTTCACGTCGACGATCGAAGCGAACGCGGTAGTGATCCTGTCGAGCTGGTCGTCGTCCGCGGTCAGCATCCGGTCGGGCGGCTCCCAGCGCGAGATGTCCGGCTCGTCCAGCGACGCCCAGAACGCCGTGTCGTCGCGGAACGCGCCGAGCGTCCTCACCAGCGCGGGATCGAACCACCGGCCGCCGCGTCTCCTGGCCACGTCGTAGGCGGCCTCGACGCCGCCCTCCGCGTGGAAGATCTCGAGCGTCTGGGCCAGGCACACGATGCGCCCGAGCAGCGGGATCTCGTCACCGCGCAGCTCAAGCGGCTGGCCGCGGCCGTCCCAGTGCTCGTCGAGCGTCCGGATCGCCTGCGCCGTGCCCTCGGACAGTCCGATCATCCGCGCGATCTCGGCGCCGCGGTCGCAGCGCGCCTGCATCAGCGCCTTCGTGACCTGACCAGCTTCCTTGATCGCCAGCAGCCGGTCCATCTTCATCCGCAGCGAGCCGCCGGGCGCGACCGTGCGCAAGGACCACACGAACGCCGGCACCGGGCGCGCCCAGTCGACACGCTTGCCGGAGTTCTTGGCGTCGTGGTCGTCGGCCCCGAACAGCGCCGCCATCCGGGCCGCGTTCGCCGTGCAGCCGGCGTCCTTGAGCAGCAGCCCGTAGAACAGGTCGGACCGGGCCGGCGAATCGAGCCCGAGCTCCTCCGCCAGCCGCATGCCGATCAGGCATGTCCGCACCGCGTGGCCGGGCGGCTCGCCCTCGGTGAGATCGAGCGCGTAGGACAGCGCCCCGATGACCTCGGACAGCGGTACGCCGCTTGCCCCAGCGCTCATTGCGCCAGTATTCCAGTGTCTCGAGCGACCGGCTGCCGTTCGGCTCGATCACGAGCCACAGCCAGCTCGACGTCAGCAGCCGCAAGGAGCTTCGCGCACCGCACGGGTCCTCGTCGATGCGGCGCTTGCCACCGGTGCAAGCCGCATCGTGGCTCAGAGCATCGCGTTCGTGTACGCGCCGACGGGCGACCGCGTCAAGGAGGAGGACGCGGCGCTGTTCACTGACGCACCGCCCCCACTCGGCGGTGTGGTCGCTGCGGTCATCGAGCTCGAGCAGCGGGTCATGGGCACAGCGGGGATCGAGGGTTTCGTGCTGCGCTACGGCATGCTCTACGGCCCGGGCACGTATCACGATCGGCGCGGCTTCATGGCGGCCGACATCATCGCGGCGCGGTGCCGCTCATCGAAGTCGCCACCGCATGTGCAGCTGGCTGCATACCGAGGATGCCGCGTCAGCGGCCGTCGCCTCGCTCTAGCGGGGCGCGCCGGGGATCTACACGTCGTCGACGACGAGCCGGCGCCGCAGCCCGAGTCGCTGCCCGTCCTTGCGCAGGCGCTGCGCGCCGATCCGCCCGCGGCGGCGGAGACGCTTCGGACGCCGAGGGTGAGACGTGGCGGCGTCCATCGGGCAACGACTGGGGCGCGCTCAGAGCCCGCGGTGGTCTGATGAGCTCGGTGGTATTCATGCCGACGAGCTTGGCCCGGGACGCCCGCGCTCTCGTCCGGGCAAGTCCCGCGTCGGGTCCCTAGTCGTCGCCTTTGCCGTGCCCGGCGGGCCGTCGCCGCGAGGCCCTTATCACTCCGGAGTGATAACGTTGCTGTATGCCACGACCGTCGCTTGAGATGCCGTTCCTGCTCCCCGAGTCCCCGGTCGAGTCCGATCTGGTGGCGAAGTACTTCCGGGTCCTGTCGGATCCGACGCGCGTGCGCGTGTTGGAACTGCTCGACGAGCACCGCGAGCTGTCGGTGGGCGAGCTGGTCGAGCGGCTCGGCCAGTCCCAACCTGCGGTGTCCAACCATCTGGCGTGCCTGCGCTGGTGCGGCTTCGTCGAGCGTGAGCGGCGCCACCCGAACGTCTTCTACCGCGTCGCCGACGACCGCGTGCTCAAGGTGCTTGGGCTCGGTCGGGCGCTGCTGGCAGACAACGCCGAGCACGTCGCGAGCTGCCGGCATCTCGGCCCTCCCCGCGACTCCACCTGAAAGACGATGACGATGACTGAACTGCAGATCTCCGGGATGACCTGCACGTCCTGCGCCCTGACCGTCAAGCGCCGGCTTGAGGCGGCCGGTGCCCGCGAGGTCGAGGTCGACTGGTCTTCCGGGCGCGCGACCGTCGACACCGACCACCTCCCCGCGCGCGCCGTTGCCGGTGCGCTTGACGGCACTGCCTACCGCGTCGAGCGCGTGGTCGAGCCGGGTGCCCCGAGCAGGGATCACGACCTGGCGGTGATCGGCTCTGGCGGCGGCGCGTTCGCGGCGGCGATCGCCGCGCGCGAGCGCGACTTGTCGGTCGTCTTGGTCGAGTCCGGCAAGTTCGGCGGGACGTGCGTCAACGTCGGCTGCGTGCCCTCAAAGGCGTTGCTGGCGGCCGCCGAGGCACGCCACCGCGCCGGCGAGCCGCGCTTCCCCGGGATCAGCACCGAGGCGGGGCCGGTCGACTTCCCCGCGCTGATCGCCGGCAAGCGCGAGATCGTCGAGGGGATGTGCCAGCGCAAGTACAGCGACCTCGCAGATGAGTACGGGATCGAGCGGGTCGAGGGGCGCGCGCGCTTTGTCGAAGGACCCGCGCTCGAGGTCGACGGCCACCGCATCGAGGCGGCGCACTACCTGATCGCGACGGGCGCCGAGCCCCACATCCCGGACCTCCCAGGCCTGAGCGATAGCGGCTACCTGACCTCCACGACCGCGATGGAGCTCGACCGCCTGCCCGAGTCGCTGCTGGTCCTGGGCGGCGGCTACGTGGCGATGGAGATGGCGCAGCTGTTCGCCCACCTCGGCACCGAAGTCACGGTACTGGCGCGCTCGCGGCTGGCCCGCCGCGAAGAAACGGAGGTCGCGGACGGCATCCGCAACGCCTTCATTGCCAACGGCATCGCGGTGATCGAGGGCGCTCGGCCAACCGAGGTGTTCCGCGCCGGCGACAGAGTGGTGGTCGTGACCGGAGCGGTTGGCGAGTTCAGCGCCGAGCAGCTGCTCGTGGCGACCGGCCGGCAACCGCGTACACGCGGACTCGGGCTCGAGACCGTCGGGGTCGAGCTCGGACCGGACGGCGAGATCGCGGTGGACGCGGATTCGAGCACCAGCAACCCGCGCATCTGGGCAGCCGGCGACGTGACCGGCCACCCGCAGTTCGTCTACGTCGCCGCCAAGCAAGGGGCGATCGCGGTCGAGAACGCGTTCGAGCAAACCGGACGACGGATCGACTACACCGCGCTTCCGCGCATCACCTTCACCACCCCGACGCTCGCCTCCGCCGGTCTCACCGAAGCCCAGGCGCACGCGCAGGGCATCGACTGCGAATGCCGCGTGCTCGACCTGGAAAGCGTGCCGCGCGCGACCGTCAGCCGCAACACCCGCGGAGTCGTCAAGCTGATCGCCGAACGCGAAACCGGCCGCGTGCTCGGCGTGCACCTGCTCGCCGAAGGCGCCGGCGACGCCATCCTCGCCGGCGTCTACGCGATCGACGCGCGTCGGACCGTCGCCCAGCTGGCCAACGCCTGGGACCCCTACTTGACCATCGGCGAAGCGATCCACCTCGCCGCGGTCGCCTTCACCCGCGACCCCAGCAAGCTGTCCTGCTGCGCGGCCTGACAGGAGAAGCCATGCACACCACCGCCCGCTCACTCACGACGCTCGCCGACTCCCTGGCCAGCACCTTCCCCTGCTGCGACGACGCACCGCTCGCGCTCGCGCTGCTCGACGAGCTCGCCAAGGGCAAACCGGTCAGCGTCGACCACCTGGCCAGGACCGTCGATCGCGACGACGCCGACACGGCGGCGACGCTCGACCGCTGGCCGAATGTCCACCGCGACGACCAGGCACGAGTGGTGGCGTTCGGCGGCCTCGGCATCACGCCCACCCAGCATCGCTTCGAGGTGGCGGGGCTCCAGCTCTACACCTGGTGCGCGTGGGACACGCTCTTCCTCCCTGCCCTGCTCGGACAAGACGCGCGCGTCGAGTCCGCCTGCCCGGTGACCGGGACGCGGGTGCGGCTCGTCGTCGGACCCGACGGCGTGCACGCCGCCCAGCCCGGCTCGCTGCACGTGTCGTTCCCCGCCCCGGCCTCAACCGACACCTCCGACATCACCGAGTCGTTCTGCTGCCACGTGCACTTCCTCGCCGGCCAGGACGCGGTCGACGTATGGCTTGCCGACAACCAGGGAGCGCTGACGCTCAGCCTGGACGACGCCGTCGAACTCGGCCGCCTCGCCACCCAACCGCTCCTCCAGAACGGCCGGCCAGAACAACGAAGCGGCCCTTCCGCCGACACGCTGCGGAGTGGCAGCGGGTACGTGTAGCTCACAACGCGGCTGTGATCGCTGCGCTTCGTCGTCCAAAGCGAGCCCGCCCTCCGACGAACGCGGTGACCAGCGGAGCCGCGTTGGATTAGCGGCCGATCGTGGACATGTTCGCGTCGTCGTGGCGATCGCCGGTGGCCGGGGCGAGATCGTTCAGCCGTGTGAACTGCTCCAAGCTGAGCTCGATGTGGTCGGCGGCCGTGTTCTCCTCGACGCGGGAGACGCGCTTGGTCCCGGGGATCGGGGCGATGTCGTCGCCCTGCGCGAGCAGCCAGGCCAACGCGACCTGCGCCGGTGTGGCGTCGATCTCGGAGGCGACGGCCTCGACCTCGTCGACGATGCGCAGGTTCGTCTCGAAGTTCCCTGGGGTGAAGCGCGGGTTGGTCTTGCGCCAGTCGTCGTCGGCGAGATCGTGTGGGGAGCGGAGCTGTCCGGTGAGGAAGCCGTGTCCGAGCGGCGAGTAGGGCACGAAGCCGATGCCCAGCTCGCGCAGCAGCGGTAGCAGCTCGGCCTCGGGGTCACGGGTCCACAGGGAGTACTCGGTCTGAAGCGCGGCGATCGGGTGCACGGCGTGGGCGCGGCGGATCGTTGCCGGGCCGGCCTCGGACAGGCCGATGTGCAGGACCTTCCCCTCGGCCACCAGCTCGGCCACGGCACCGACCGACTCTTCGATGGGAGTGTTGGGGTCGACTCGGTGCTGGTAGTAGAGGTCGATGCGGTCCGTGTCCAGCCGCTTCAAGGAGCCTTCGACTGCGGCCCGGATGTTCGGCGGGCTGCTGTCGAGCGCTCCAGGGCCTCCGCCGGAGTGCGAGACCAAGCCGAACTTCGTCGCGACCACGACATCGTCGCGACGTCCCTTGATGGCGCGGCCGACGAGTTCCTCGTTGGCGTACGGGCCGTAGATCTCGGCGGTGTCGATGTGGGTGACGCCCAGCTCCAGCGCCCGCTGGATGGTGTGGACCGACTCGGCGTCAGTGCTGCTCGGATCGAGGTAGTAGCCGGACATCGCCATCGTGCCGAGTCCGAGACGCGAGACGTCAAGCCCGCCTAGCGAAATGTGCTTCATGACGTGACCTCGTCGAGCGCCAGCGACGACGACAGGTCAAGGTAGGCATCGATCTGCCGCCGGCGTTCGGCGAGCTTCTCCTCGGCCTGGGCGATTGCGTCGGCGCCGGCGATGAATCGGAACGGCGGCTGCTCTGCGTCGGTGATGGTCAGCAGCGCCTGGGCGAGCTTGGCGGGGTCGCCGCCCTGCTTGCCGTTCATGCCATCCCAGAACTCGCGCTGGGCCTCGTTTCGCTCGGTGTAGTCCTCGATCGACGCGGGGGCGTAGTTCGTCGAGTCCTTCGTGAGCAGATCGGTACGGAAGAACCCGGGGTTCACCACGGTGGTGTGGATGCCGAACGGCTCGATCTCGGGGGCGAGCGACTCCATCCAGCCGTCGACGCCGAACTTCGATGCGGCGTAGGCGGTGCCGTACTCAAAGCCGGCGAAGCCCGCGGAGGAGGAGATCGTCACGACGTGCCCGGAGCCCTGCTTGCGCATGACCGGCAGGACGGCGCGTGTGACGTTCATCGGGCCGATCAGGCTCGTGATGATCTGCCGGTCCATCTGCTCAGGCGTGAGCTCCTCGAAGAAGCCCGCGTAGAAGCTGGCCGCGTTGTTGACGAGTACGTCGATGCCGCCGAAGCGCTCGACAGCGGCCGTGACCGCCGCCTCGGCGTCCTGCCTGCTGGTGACGTCGAGCTTGACGACGAGCAGGTGGTCCGCGTCGCCGAGCGCCTTGGCGACGGCGTCGGGGTTGCGGCCGGTGGCCACGACGTTGTGGCCGGCGGCGAGCGCGGCCTTGGCGATGTCGACGCCCATTCCGCGGCCGGCGCCGGTGATGAGCCAGGTCTTCTTCTCGGTGGTCATGACGAGCAGCAAAGCGCGGATCTGGAGAAGCTGGGAGCCCCTGTTGAGAGAGGTACTGGCAGGGTCTCCCACGCGCGCGTCGCCGGGTCTAGGCTGGTTTTGTGGAGACCAAGCAGGAGATCCGTGAGTTCCTGACCTCCCGCCGCGCCCGGGTCACACCCGAGCAGGCCGGGTTGCCGACCTACGGCGCTCGTCGCGTTCCCGGACTGCGCCGCGAAGAGGTCGCGGTACTGGCCGGCGTGAGCGTTCCCTACTACACGCGCCTGGAACGCGGAGACATGAGCGGCGCCTCCGAGGGCGTGCTGGAGGCACTGGCCCGGGCGCTCCAGCTCGACGACGCCGAGCGCGCCCACCTGTTCGACCTCGCCCGCGCCGCCCAGCCGGCCGGGGCACGCCCGCGGCGGCGTCAGGCCAAGCCGCGCATCCGGCCGGAGATCCAGTGGACGCTCGACGCGATCACCGGCGCCGCGGCGTACGTGGGGAATGACCGCCTCGACATCCTCGCCACCAACCAGCTCGGGCGCGCGCTGTTCTCCGAGCTGTACGGCGCACGCGCGCGGCCCGCGAACCACGCGCGGTTCGTCTTCCTCGACCCGCGCGCCGAAACGTTCTACGCCGACTGGGACCGCGCGGCCCGCGAGACCGCGGCGATCCTGCGCTCGGCGGCCGGCCGCGACCCATACGACCGCGACCTCGCAGACCTCGTAGGAGAGCTCGCGACGCAAAGCGAGGCGTTCCGCAACCACTGGGCCGCGCACAACGTGCGCTTCCACGCCACCGCGGTCAAGCACTTCCACCACCCCGTCGTCGGCGAGCTCAGCCTCAGCTTCAACCGCCTGGACATCGCCGCCGACCACGGCCTGACGCTCTTCACCTACGCCGCCGAACCCGGCTCACGCTCCGAGGAGGCGTTGAACCTGCTCGGGAGCTGGGCCGCCACGGTCGATCTCGCCGAGCCGGCCCGGACGACCGACCAAAGCTGAGCCCGAGCGACAACCCGTCATCCACCTGTTGCTAGTCAGCCCACCAGTCGCGCTGGCCATCGACGTCTTCACGCCGAGCCTCGCCGAGACTGGGCGCGCCGATGACGAGGATCTCGAGGCCCTCCGGCCCGGCCTCGTAGCCTCGCCACGTGCCGGGCGGGACGCGCACCGCGTCCCATTCCTTGAGCTCGACGATCTCGTCGTCGAGCTTCATCCGCCCGCTCCCGCGCACGACCACGTACACCTCCTCTTGCGTCTTGTGCGTGTGGCCGTACGGAAAGCGATAGCCGGGCGGGACGCGCTGGTAGCTCAGGCCGGATCGCTCGAGCTCGAGCGCCTCGGTCGCCAAGCGGAATTCAAGGTCCGGCGCGCCGTCGAACCTGGATCCGACGTCCTCCAGGTCATCCTTGAGGTTCCTGAGCGTGAACGGCACGGTCGCAATCGTATTGGTGCCCTGGCTGGGCTCGCGGGCGAACGAACTGGTCTCGAACCACGAACACAAAAGGCCTGCGAATGCAGGCCTTTCGATGGGCGATACTGGGCTCGAACCAGTGACCTCCGCCTTGTCGAGGCGGCGCTCTCCCAGCTGAGCTAATCGCCCCGGGAGGCCGCCAAGCCTAGCAACGCCCGAGCAGCGCTGGGATCGGGGTGAATAGCGCCCTCGGACCTTCGGCTGAGGGATCCCGGAGGTCCTACCATGTGACGGCCCTCGGCGCCGTGGCGGAGTGGCTACGCAGCGGCCTGCAAAGCCGTGTACACCGGTTCGATTCCGGTCGGCGCCTCTCGCGGAATCTGCGGGTCAGGTGGAACGTGTGTTCGTTCCCACGGCAGCGCAGGTTGCGCAGCTCGTGCTCCTTCTCGATCCGGTACCGGACACCGCAGCGCCACGAGATCCTTGGGTGGCCCGAAGCCCGCGCTGATCCGACGTCGGGCACTCAGCGCCTGGTCTCGTACCTGGTCAGCAGCACGCCGTCGGGAAACGTCCGGGTCTCCACCAGGCTCAGGTTCACCCAGTTGTCCAGGGCCGTGAAGAATGGCGTGCCGCCGCCCACCAGGACCGGATGGGTGACGATCGCGTACTCGTCGATCAGCCCGGCCCGCATGGCCGCCGCGGCGAGTGTGGCACCGCCGATGTCCATGGGGCCGCCGTCGTCGGCCTTGAGCCTGGTGATCTCGGTGACCGCGTCGCCGGTGACCAGACGGGTGTTCCAGTCGACCGTGCTGGTCGTAGAGGAGAACACCACCTTCGGCATGTCCCGCCAGCGGCTGGCGAACTCGATCGCCGCCGGTGTGGCGCCCGGCTGCTTGTCGGCGGTCGGCCAGTGGGAGCTCATCGTCTCCCACAGCTTGCGCCCGTACAGCGCCAGGCCTGTCGCCCCCACCCGGTCGGACCACCACTGGAACAGTTCGTCGCTCGGCACGCTCCAGCCGAGGTCGTCGCCGGGCGCGGCGATGTAGCCGTCCAGGCTCAGGTTCATGGCGAAGGTCAGTTTCCGCATGGCGTCAGCCTCCCGTGAGTCGGTATTCGCCGTACAGACCAGCACGGCGCGCAAGAATCATCGGTCAGGCCCACCGAGGGCCAGTTTGACCACGACGCCAAGCAGATGCTCCGTACGGAAAGGAACCGGTGCCGGCACACCGTCGCGTGGAGCCCGTCCCGAGAGCACTGGCCGAGGGCGGTGTGCCGTAACACTGGTTCGGTCATGTGTGCCGGTGAGGGGACGACAACCGGGACCGCGCCACGCCCATGTGCAGGCGTAGGCGAGGGCCTCCCGGCCGGACTCAGGCGCTCCTGCCCGGGACCGATTGCCCAGCGCCACGCAATCCACCGGACCACCACGTGGTGCATAGGCATGACCTAATGCAGAGCAGGGGCGCCGACGGGACGGAGGCCTAAGTCAACTCGCTTTCGCAGTCGCCTGGAAGCGAGTGCGCTCGGTGCGCTGCGAGGCGACGTTCCTTACGCACTCAAGGCGGCCTTCGGCCGCAGCCGGCTGCGGGCGGCTCGCTGCGCTCGCCGTCCTCGGCGGCCAACACCGGGACCGCGAGGGCGGAACGCTCAACTCACGACGGCACCAACGAGCGGGCCCGCTCAGGCAGCTACGCCGGTCACGTCAGTCAAGGGGACCGCTACGCGGCGAACTGACGCTCGGGCCTGACGGCCTCGCCTTGACAGCCGCGCCCGGCTCCGCTGATGGGCCGGTCAAGGAGGCAGGACAAGTCCCGCCGACCGAAGGTCGACCACATCAGACACCGCCACCCGGCTCGAACAGCCGCCGGTACACGGAGACGGCACGGGCGGCCTGCAACTCGGCCCAATCGAGCAGATTCCGCTCTACCGCCCGACTCGACGACGTCACCGGTTCGATTCCGGTCGGCGCCTCTCGCGGGCTGGCGGGGTTCGTCTCGAGGGGGTAGAACACGCGTCGCTCTCTTCGGCGAAGCGGATGCCCTGCTCACACACGAACGACGGGGACGTCGCGGTCGCCTCCGCGTCGTCGTCGATGCGAACCGGGCGGGCGGTCCGGCGCACCGTCGAGGCCAGGCCGTGGTCGCCCGGGATCACGTGCGTGCCCACCGGCACCGCGGTGTCGGGCTCGCACCAGCTCGCCACCACCTGCACGTGTCCCGTCCTCGTAGCGGACGATCCTGATTGCCTCAACGTCCAGGATTCGGCCCGCCTCGTGCGCGACCGTGGCGAAGATCTCCGTCGGCGGCGACTCGCTTGCGACGAGCGCCGCCACACGCCGCAGCGCGGCTTGCTCGTCCGCGAGGCGCTGCATGCGGTAGAGAATGGCGCTCGGGGCGGCCCTGTCTGTCGTGGTCATGGCACTACAACAACTGTTCGACGGTGATCGGCAGCGATCTGATGCGTCGGCCGGTGGCGTGATACACGGCGTTGGCGATGGCGGCGGACACGCCGGCAATGCCGATCTCGCCGATGCCCTTGATACCGAGAGGCCTCACCGTGTCCGGGCTGCCGACGAACACCACGTCGACGTCGGGCACGTCCGCGTTGGCCGGAATCAGGTAGTCGCCGAAGGTCGCGTTGGTGATGCGTCCGGTCTCGGGGTCGAAGACGGTCTCCTCGAGCAGCGTCATCCCGATGCCCATGACGGCGCCGCCGATGACCTGGTTGCGGGCCAGCTTCTCGTTGAGGACGCGGCCGGCATCGACCGCCGACACCATCCGCGCGACGCGCAGCAGTCCCAGGTCCGCGTCGACGCGGACTTCCGCGAACCACGCAGCGAATGAGCCGTAGGGCGGCGGGCTCGCACCGTCCGCCTGCGGGTCCCGCTCGCCATCCGCGGTCAACTCCGGCAGTCCGTGCCGAGCGAGCATGTCGACGTACGTCTCACCGATCGAGGGATCGTCGACGACGTGGATGCCGCCTTTCGTCAACGTGACGTCATCCGGACTCCTGCCCCGCAGCGGCGACGACTCGTCGTGGGCGACGAGATCCAGGAACGCATGCGGCAGCTTGCGCACGGCGTCTTGGATGGCGGCGCTGAGCGACGTCGCCATTCCCGACCCAGCTGAGCAGGGCGCGTACGGCAGGTCGCTGTCGCCGATCTCGACCTGGACCTGCTCGACGTGGAGCCCGAGCAACTCGGCCGCGACCTGTGTGGCGATCGTGTAGGACAGACCCCCTTTGTGCAACAGCCACCATGGAAAGCATCAGCCGTCGCCTGGCGGATGAGCCCAGCGCCGCGTCGCGTCAAGTCAGTAGCAGGAGGTCGCGACGTCGAGGCGGATGGCTGCGGCCACGACGAAAGATGGCGGCGCTGAATTCTGCGACTAGTAGCAACGCGATCGATCCGAACGCGGAGGACAACTGTGACGACGCTGAGACCGGCAACGCTCAGGAGAGCAATGGTTACGAGGAATTGCCAGAATTGCAGGCGGTCGTCATCGACCGCGCCCTGCACGACGAGCTGACAGCGGGCCCTACGAGGCCAACGGAGCGCTTGCTCAAGGGGCAGCGGGCACCCGCAACCTGCCCACTGCCCAAGCCGCGCTGCTCACCCCGATCCGTGACGAACGGGATCCGACGACGCCGACGAGGCGGCCATGCAACCCGCTGCCTCTGGAGAAGTCACATATCGCATAGCCAGGACCGCTACCGACGATTTACCGGGCGGGACAACTGTCGAGGCCGGTCGTATGTCTTGCTTGCACACGGGCTCCGCGTGAGTAGTCCCAGGTCGGGCTAGGCACGTCGGCCGAGTCCGTAGACGAAGAACTCGCCCGTCTCGACAAAGCTCGCGTCAAGGCCGTGGTCACGAAGATCTCGCGCGAGCCGGTCGGGATCGAACGAACGCTTGAAAATCCGAAACTCCCGACCGTCCTCGAGTCGCCTGAGCTCAGTCGCGCTCTCGCGATTGGGCAGTCGCGAACCGTGAATGACGTTCCTGTCCAGGACCGCGCGTGCGGCATCCACGACGAAGAAGCGGCCTCCGGGGCGAAGCGCGTCGTGGACGCTGCGCCAGAACCGGTCGGTATGGCTCTCGGGAACGTGCGAAAGCCAGAACGCAAAGAAGACGACGTCATAGTCCTGATCTGGCTGCCAGCTGAAGAGATCGTCAACCCAGAGCTCGACATTGCTCTTACCGGCATCCTGCAGCTTCGCCAGAGCGAGTTCGCGCATCTCCGGCGCTGCATCGACTCCGACTACACTGGTCGCCACCTCCGCGAGACGGATCGTCCACTCACCCGTGCCGTAGGCAAGCTCGAGGACGTCTCCACGAGGCGCAAACGCATCGAGTGCTGAATACACTCGATTGAGCTCAAGACGCCATCTGGCATTGTGCTCTTCGCCCAAGTCATGGAGCCCCTCGCGACGGAACCACTTGTCGTACTCACGAGCGCGAGCCCGATAGTAGGCGAGTTGCTCGGCGAGAATCGGATTGTTGTTTTTCACAGCGCTATCGACGTCGCGAGTTGATGCCTCGTGTCACCCGAAACTCGGCGGCGACCTCGCGCGTGGCCGCTTCCGCCCCGAGCGGGAAGACGTGCAGTGCGTCCACGCGCGAGACACGGGCGAGCCCGGCCGCCAGCTCGCGCGCGAGCTCGATGCCGCCACCGCGACGGATCTGCGCGCAGGCGGGCTCGGGGATCGTCACGCCCGGCAGCGCGCAGGCGCGTTCTGCCATGCGCTCGCTGCGCAGCAACGCCACACTCGCGTAGACGCGCACGCCCGCGAGCATGTCCTCGCCGCGCGCGAGGAACGCTTCGAGCCTCGGGAGATCGAAGACCATCTGCGACTGCACGAAGGTTGCTCCCGCGGCGACCTTTCGCTGCAGCAGCCGCAGCTCCCGATCCAGGTCTTCGGCGAACGGATTGACGACCGCCCCGACAGCCAGCGAATGCGGGACGCTCCACCCCGGCGCCCTCGCGATCAGCTCGGTCGCGGTCATGTCCGCCACATGGTCGACGCCAGCCACCGGATCGCCCTGCATGCACAGCACTCCCTCGGCGCCGAGCGCGGCGGCGCCCACGACCTGCGACTGCAACGCAAGCCGGTTGCGGTCGCGGCAGGAAACGTGCACGATCGTCCCGACGCCCTGCTCGCGGGCGAGAGCCACAGCCGCCAACGGCGACATTCGCGGCTGGCCGGCGTGGTTGTCGGTCAACCCGACGACATCGACGGTGTCAGCCAGAACAGCGATGCGATCACTCACCCGCTGGCCATCGGCCTCGGCCGGCAGCGAAATCTCCGCAGACGTGAGGGCAGTCACGGACACCGGCGAATCATCGCAGCCCGACGCCCCTGAGACGCGCCGTGGTCGAAGGAAGGAAGGAAGGCAGGCAGACCTCGCTTTCTCGATCCGGGCGGAGCCGTGAAATCTGGACGATCTCCCAGACGGCCGCGGCGAACGATGGAGTGCACGCGTCACGACGGCCGGCCCATTGTCGTCTTCGACGCGTTCCACTAGCTGATGGATTGAGGCACATGCGATAGCGACGGCGTGCTCGCTCTGAGTGCCGGTGGCAGGCGAAGCGGCGGCGAGTTGGTCGTGGGCCTACCGACGGCGGGAGTGCCCGGCTGCGAGGAATCCGGGAGCGCTCGCTTCGGCAGCGTAGGATCGCGTCGTGGATGTGCGGAGCCGGATCCTCGGCGGGCTTGCACGACAGGCCGGGCATCCGGGCGGGCTGGTGGGTCGCCTCATGGGCGTGGCGCTCAACCTCGGCGATCGCAAGGACGTGGCGGCCGCGGTCGATGCGTTGACGATCCCGTCGAGCGGCGTGATCGCCGATGTCGGTTTCGGGGGTGGTGTTGGACTGCGATTTCTGCTGGACCGCGTAAACGACGGCGGCAAGGTCCACGGGGTCGAGGTGTCGTCGGTGATGTTGAGCGGCGCCACCCGCAGATTCAGCGACGAGATCGCCCGAGGCAAGCTGGAGCTTCATCGCGCGTCAATCACGGACCTGCCGTTTGGCTCGGCGGTGCTCGACGGCGTCATCACAACACACACCCTCTACTTCGTTTCCGAGCTCGATCGGGCATTCAGCGAAATCGCCAACGCGCTCAAGAGCTCCGGTCAAGTCGTCATCGGGCTTGGCGATCCCGACGCGATGAGCGGCTTTCGGCCCTACGGCTTCCGCGTTCGCGCCATTTCCCAGGTGGTGCAAGCACTGGAGAACGCCGGATTGACGCTCACCGAGCACCGCGAGATCGGAAAGGATTCCGGGCGTTTCCACATGCTCTTGGCCGCGCCGGGCAAGGGCGCCTAGCGACCGGACGCGCCGAGCGCGACAGCTCGTCGCGCTTCCCTCGTCGGCGCACGCCCCGCGCCATGCAACGACGAATCTCGGCAACGCTGCGAGGTCCCGACATATACGAAGCCGCACTGCCGTTTCGAGTTCTCTGAGCGCTGTGGCGCTCCCTCCGGGGTCTTGAAAAGGGGTGGATGATTCGGCGTCGCCCGTAACGCCGATCTTGCCTTGGCGCCTGTGAGCCTGTTTTGAGTCTGGCGTGCGGGGTCTCCCCGGAGCTCCGGAGTGTGCTGCGAGCACGACCGTCAGATTCGTTGTCTTGAGGCCCCTGGGCGGCGGTCATGGTGTCGGTCGGAAGGAGGCGAGCGGTGGAGACCATCGTCGAGCGCCCGGCGGCGCTGGACGTTCACAAGGCGCAGGTGACCGCGTGCGCGCGCGTGGCCGGCGTGCGCGGTCGGCGTGAGCAGCACGTCGCCGAGTTCGCGACCACCGTGCGCGGCCTGCTGGCCCTGCGCGACTGGCTCGCTGAGCATGGCGTCACGCAGGTGGTGATGGAGGCCACCGGCGTCTATTGGAAGGCGCCGTGGGCGATCCTGGAGGACGAGTTTGACTGCATGTTGGTCAACGCCCGCCACGTCAAGCAGGTCCCGGGCCGCAAGACCGACGTCTCTGACGCCGCGTGGCTGTGCCAGCTCGCCGAAGCCGGGCTGTTGAAGGCCAGCTTCGTGGCACCCAAGCCGATCCGCCAGCTGCGCAACCTCACGCGTTATCGCAAGACGCAGATCCAGGAACGCGCGCGCGAGGTCAATCGGCTGCACAAGGCGCTGGAAGACGCCGGCATCAAGCTCGACACCGTCGCCGCGGACATCATGGGCAAGTCCGGGCGTGACATGCTCGACGCGCTCGTCGCCGGCCAGACCGACCCCGACGTGCTCGCCGAACTCGCGCGCCGACAGATGCGCAAGAAGATCCCCGCGCTGCGCGAGGCGCTCGCCGGACACTTCGACCCCGATCATCGTCTGTGGATCGGCGCGATCCTGCGACAGATCGATTTCCTCGACGAGCAGATCGAGCAGCTGACGGCGATGATCGAGGAGCAGATCCGCCCTTTCGCGCCGGCGGTTGAACTGCTGTGCACGATCCCCGGCATCCAGCCCGCAGCGCCCAATGCATCATCGGCAAGATCGGCACCGACATGACCGCTTCGCGACGGCGCGGCACCTGGCGTCGTGGGCCGGCCTGTGCCCGGGCAACGACAAGTCGGCCGGCAAGCGCCGCTCCGGCAAGACCTGCGACGGTCAAAGTGGCTCGACTTCGCGCTCGAAGAGGTCGCCATGGCGGCCATCCGCGTCAAGGGCCACTACCTCGAAGCCCAATACCGGCGCTTGAAGCCCCAGCGCGGGCACAAGAGAGCGCTCGGCGCCATCAAGCACACGCTCATCTGCGCGATCTCGCACATGCTCTCCACCGGCGAGACCTACCGCGACCTCGGCGGCGACTACTTCACAAACCGCGACCCCGAACGCCAGACCAAACGCCTCGTTAAACAGCTCGAACGCCTCAGACACCACGTCACGCTCCAGGAGGGGGCCGCGGCAGCCTGAGCGAACTTTCCTGTCAGGCATGAGGAGGAGTGGCGGCGAGCCGCTGGCCGCCGCTTCCGTCGGCTGGGAAGCGGAAGCGCTTGACCGGGCGCGGTGTGGGGGCTCAGACTGCCCGCCATGATCCGGATGCTTAGCGACATGCCGCCCGGGGTCCTCGGACTCGAAGCCGTCGACGACATCGAGCGGGAGGACTATGAGAACGTCATCGTGCCCGCCGTCGAGGCGACGATCGCCGAGCACGGCAAGGTCCGGATCGTGTACGTGCTCGGCCACGAGTTCGACGAGTACGAGGGGGAGGCCGTGTGGGAGGACATCAAGCTCGGTGTGCGCCACCCCGCCTCGTTCGAGCGGATGGCGATCGTCACCGACGCGCGCTGGGCGGGTCCCGCGACTAAGGTCTTCAGCGTGCTGTGGCCCGGGCGGGCGCGCGCCTTCCGACTCGCCGAACTCGACGCCGCCAAGCGCTGGGCAGCCGACGACACGGATGACTGAACGGGCGCCGCTGGCTGCCCGCTGCTGCTGACCGCGCTGTGGCCGCTAAGCCAATACACCGACAGCGCGTAACAAGATAGTGTCGTAGCGCTACGGCTGGTCGCTCTGGGGAGTAGAGCGCGACCAGCCTTCAACCCAAGGAAGGGAGGAAGACGTGAGACGTCTTCTCGCCGGTGCGCTTGCCGTGTCGCTCGTTGGAGTCGGGGCGGCTGTTGGGGTTGCCACCGGGCAGGGCACCGGAGGCACGGTCGGGGCCGGGGCCGTCGGCACCAAGGCATTCGAGGTGCGGGTCAAGCAGGATCAGGTCAATGTCAACTGTGGCAACCTGCCTCAGAACCGTTGCTTCCGTCGTGGCCCGCGTCTGGGCAATGTCATCGCGGGCAACGGTGCGATCTTCGACGGGACCACCAGGGTCGGTACGGCGCTGTTCGCGAACATCGCCAGCCGCGTACGCGGGCGTAACAATGTGCAAGAGGTGTTCCTGGCGACGATCAACTTCAACAACAACGTGGATTCGCTCAGTGTCCTGGGACCATCGATCAGTCAGGGTGACACCGCCTTGCCCTATGCGATCGTCGGCGGCACCGGCATCTACGCCGGAGCCAGAGGCACCGTCAGCGAAGGCCGGTCAACCGACACGCGCACCGAAACGCGCATCCCGCTCAACTTCACGTTCATTCCCTAGCGGCGGCGGACCTCGAGGACTTCTTCTTCGCGCCACTCACCGGGGTACGCGACCCGGCGAGTGGCGCGCTCAACCAGGCATCTGCTCGCGAGCGCGTCCTCGAAGCGAGCCAAGCCGTGTCGAGTGACTGCGGCGCGATCTGAACCGGCGCGCCGGGGGTCTGGGGCCGCCCGTGACCGCAATCGTCCCGACTCGCGCGGAGCTCTCGCGCGATGAGCAGCTCGAACTTCGGCTCGGAGCCGGATGTGGCGGAGCCATTCCTTGATCGAACGCCAGCGGCCCGCGCGTGAAATCGAGGCAGCGCACGCCTTGGGTCAGACCGGTCGTCGAGCACCTGTTGCTCGGAAGGCAAACGGAGCAGCGAGAAGCGCGCCGGCCACCCCCATGCCTGGGAGCGTCCGCGACGGCGATCGGCAATGAACACGCGAAGCGGTGGGCGGGCCGAAGCGGCGCATCAGATCCAGAGAACGCACGTCTCGTCCCGCGAGCGCGGGCGTTGCTGTGCTTGTTCGATCGCCTCGAGCGATCCACCGGTGCGAACGTCGGGCTATGTCTCGCAGTCGATCCCCGTCGGTGCGGGGCGGTCGCCGTATGGCAGCGAGCCGTGAATCGAGTAACTCGCCGGTACGGCGTCGCGGCGGGCAAACCTCGCAAAGCACCAGGAACGACCCGAAGCGATCGCATCCGTCCATCGGACGTGGTCACGGAGTGCGGCTGCCGGGGAGCGCGGCGTGCGGGATACACGCGGCGCCCAACGGCTGCCGCACCTAACGATTCGGTCCAGATCCGCTCGAGTGGGTGACGCCGCTACGCGGACTTGCACTCTCGTTCCGGCGGCCGCGCCGGTCTACCCAAGTCGCCGCTCGTGGCGACCTTCAACTCCGGAGAAGGGCCAAAGGAATCCCTGCAAGTACGTCACTTGTCTCAATGTCAGGCAGGAGCAGATCGCGCACCTACTTCAGACTGGCCATGTCGTGCGGCGAGAGGGCGGACGGGCGCTTCCGGCCGCCCGCTAAGCCCGGATCCACCGGTCGGGTAGGCGGGTTCCGTCCGGTCCGGAACGAAGAATGACCTCCTGAGCAGGGCTTTAAGCGGCTGATTCGGGCAGCCGGGGCCTGCGTCAGGAGGTCACCTTCATGGTGCAGGATGACGAGCCGGTCGGACTGGACGGCGTGCGGGTCGAGTTCGACGACGAGCGGGTCGTCTCGGACGCCGGGGTGATGCTCGTCGCGACGCTCGCGCAGCGGCTCGGGATCGAGGCGCTGGCGCGGCGGTCTGGTGCGGCTGCGGCGCGACCGGCCGGGCGCGGCCAACGCGGGCCGCAAGGTGATGGCGCTGCTGTTCGCGATGGTGCTCGGCGCCGACAGCATCGACGACAGCGAGCGTGCTGCGCGCCGGGCGCACGCGGCCGGCTGCTGGGCGGCTGGCTGCCGGCGCCGTCGACGCTGGGGACGTTCCTGCGCGCGTTCACGTTCGGGCACGTGCGCCAGCTCGACACGCTGCTCGGCCAGGCGCTGGAGCGGGCGTGGAAGGCCGGCGCCGGCCCGGGCGACGGGCGGCTGGTGATCGATGTCGACAGCTTCGTCGGCGAGGTCTGCGGCCACCTCAAGCAGGGCGCCGCCTACGGCTACACGCAGCTGTTCGGGCTATCACCCGATCCTCGCCACCCGGGCGGACACGCGCGAGGCGCTGCACATCCGCCTGCGCAAGGGGTCGGCGAACACGCAGAAGGGGATGCTGCGCTTCAGCGAGGAGCTGATCGCCCGCGTCGACGCGCGCCGGCGCGACCGGCGTCAAGCTGCTGCGCGCCGACTCGGGGTTCTGGAACACGAAGGTCTTCGAGCGCCTGGAGCGGGCCGGCTGGCAGTACTCGATCGGCGTGCGGATGATCAAGACCGTCCGCGCCGCCGTCGAAGCGATCCCCGAGGACGCCTGGCAGACGCATCGACTACCCCGACGACGGCGAGGCGCAGATCGCCGAGACCGTCTACGGCGGCCGGCGGCTGATCGTCAGGCGCACCCGCCTGCTCGGCGCCCAGGCCGAGCTGTGGCCCGACTGGCGGCACTTCGCGTTTCTCACCAACCGCGACGAGGACATCGCGCTCGTCGAGGCCGAGCACCGCGAGCACGCCGTCGTCGAGCAGGTCATCGCAGACCTCAAAGACCAGGCGCTGGCGCACTTCCCCTCCGGCCAGTTCAACGCCAACGCCGCCTGGACCGTGCTCGCCGCGCTCGCGCACAACCTGCTCGCGCTGGACGCAGCTGCTCGGACTCCCCGACACGACCGTCCGCGCCGCCCGCACCCTGCGCCGCCGGCTGCTCGAGCATCCCCGGCCGCCTGACCCGCCACGCCCGCGGCTGGACGCTGCACCTCCCCGCCCGCTGGCCCTGGCACGGCGACTACATCAACGCGCTCAACCGCATCCGCGCGCTCCCCGCCGCCGCCTGACCGCGGCCGACGCTCACCGACGACCAGCACGACCCGCCCGCCCGCCGGGCGCGATCACCGCTGCCCGCCAACACCCCACAACGCTTCCGCGCGAAGCGCCAACGAGCCGCCCACGACCGACTCACAGCTCCCGACGACCGCACGCGCACCGCCACCGAGCCGCCGCGCACCCGATCTCACGTCACCCAGCCACCCGATCGGTGGATCCGGGCTAAGGCGCCAGCGGCGCCTTAGCGCTCGTTGGGCTCTTCCGGAGTCGATGCCACCAATTCCGGAGCGGCGGCCACGTCTTCGGGTTGGCCGGCAGGGCGATCCGGCGCGTCCGGTCGCCGGTGAGGACACGCGCGGTGAGCTAGCAGATTGCGGCAGCTGCCGTGCGCGCAAAGCGCAAAGTCCGGTGACGGAGTCGGTGGGCTGCTCCTGGCAGGCGTAGGGAGCGGTGGCGCGACCAGTGGCGCGGGGCCGGGCGCGGCGTGTCGCGCGGTGCATATCCTGCTCGATGCGTGTGCTGCTGACCGGGATGTCGGGCACGGGCAAGTCTGCGCTGGTGCACGAGTTGCGACGCCGCGGGTATGCCGCGTACGACGCCGATGAGGATGGCTTCAGCGAGCCGCGAGCGGACGGTCGTTGGGGTCGGCGGGCCGAACTCGTCGCCGAGTTGCTCGCGCGGCCGCCGGATCGGCTGTTGTTCTTCGCGGGCTGCTCTGAGGAGCAGGTCGAGCTGCCGTTCGACCACCGGGTGCTGCTCACGGCGCCCAGATCGGTACTCGTCCAGCGCCTGCGCACGCGGGCGAGTAGTGCATACGGGCACGACGGCGTCGAGTTCTCGCAAGTGCTCGCCGATCGCGCGGACGTGGAGCCGCTTCTACGGCGTTCGGCTGATCTCGTGCTGGCGACGACAACGCCGCCGGCGCAGGTCGCCGACGTGCTCCTCGGGCGCATCGCCGGCCTTCTGGATTGACGCGAGAGCGATGATCGTCGTGCTCAGCGCGTGGCGTCGCCCACATGTCCCTCGAGCGTCGTTCTACACGTCCCCCGCCGCCGACGTCCCGCGTGCGAGTCCGTCGGACAGCAGGTCCGACGTGCAACGCTTCCCGGCGATGAGAGATCAGATCGATTTCGACGAACGTATCGCCGCGCAGCTTGAGGTCGTCTACCGCACGCGCGACATCGAACGGCGGCGCGCGCTCGCTCAGGAGGCACTGGCCCCCCAGCCCGGCGACGAGGTGCTCGACGTCGGCTGCGGGCCTGGGTTCTACGTGGTCGACATCCTCGACATCGTCGGCGCGAACGGCTCGGTCACCGGCGTGGACGCCAGCGCGGCGATGCTCGCGATCGCCGGCCGGAAGGCCGGCGACCGGCCGAATGTCCGCCTGCTCGAGGGCGAGGCGACAAAGCTCCCGGTCGGCGACGCGTCCGTCGACCGCGCGATTTCCGTGCAGGTCTTCGAGTACCTCAGCGACGTCGACGCCGCGCTCGCCGAGCTGATGCGCGTCGTCCGGCCGGGCGGCCGTGTCGTCGTCTGGGACATCGACTGGTCGACGCTGTCCTGGCATTCCTCCGACGCCGAACGCATGGCGCGCATGGTCGCCGCCTGGGACCGTCACCTCGCCGACCCGGTCCTGCCCCGAACCCTCCTGGCCTCCCTACACCGGGCCGGCTTCACCGACGCGCGCCGCCAGGCGCATGTCTTCACCGCCGAGTCGATGGACTCCGAAGCATTCGGCGGCTACATGCCCGCGCTCATCCGCCAGTACCTCGGCAACCTCGATGACATCGATCAGGCCGAGGCCGACGCCTGGCTCGCCGACCTCGAGGCGCTCGACGCCAACGGCGCCTACTCGTTCGCCGTCCTGCAGTTCTGCTTCAGCGCCACTCGGCCGATCAGCCCCTGATTCCTGAGCCGGCGTGTGACCGTCGTGGTCGGCCGCTGAGCCGTTGCGCTAGCGATGCCGCCTGCTCCCGCACGAGCGTACGAATCGCTCATCAGCCCCCCGCTTCGCTCTTGAGGGCGTCGCGGGCTTCGATGATCGGGACGTCGCGGATGAGCTGCAGCCCCTCCCGCTCGCCGTGCACTGGCGTAATCGCGGGCAGACGCCGCCGTGGTCAGGACGAAGTTGCCGGCCGGTGACACGCCGTCGCCCGCCGCTCGGCGCGCCTTCAACTGCTCGCGCGTGTCCCGCACCACACGCTTGATCCGCTCAACCGCATTGGCTTCACCGGCGAGCGACGCCGCGACCGCTCGGTCTAGACGCGTCACGAGATCGTCCATCGTCGCGTAGAACTCGTCGCGCGACGTCGCCGTCGCGGAGGGGACGGCGGCCGGCGTCGACGTGCTGCCCTCGCCCCCGCGCCGTCGCCACCGCAGCCGCCCATTCCCAGGCGATCAAGACCGCCCACATGACGGCGACGCGCCGCATCCTCAGCGAGCCTAAGTGCGTGCAGCCCAGGGCGCAAGCCAACCGCCGACCTCCGGGTTCTCGCCAGGGAGAAGCTGTCGTCCCGCACAGCCACCAGTACCTGGCCATTCACGGTTGCCCCACATCGCACCACCGCGCCGAGGCAGAACGAGCCGAGCCGCAGCGCATCGTCGGGACACCGCTCCCTCCAGGCGATTGCAGTAGTCGGTGCCACTCCTGGTCGCGTCTGGGACGCGACCTTGTCGATTTTGGCATGACTGCTTCGACGTAGGAGCAGCAGGCGCGGCTGTGGAGCTGCGCCGTCGAAGACAAGGAGCAGGCTTATGTCCTCATCAGTGCTCGACATGTCGATGTCCCTCGACGGGTACATCGCCGACCCCAACGATTTCCTCGGCGGCGACGATGGCGAGCGGCTGCACAAGTGGGCCAACGCAGACGGAGAGTCCGGCCAGCCGTCCGGGCCGGCCGGGCAATTCCAAGACGAATGGAACGCGGCCGGTGCGGTCCTCGCAGGGCGGCGGACTGCCGAGCTGATGGATCACTGGGGCGGTGATCATGGCGGTCTCCCGATCTTCGTCCCCAGCCACCGCCCGCCCGGCCCAGCAGCCCGTTGGGGCTATCCGTTGGTGACCTACGTGACCGACGGGATCGAAAGCGCGATGGCGCAGGCGAAGGCTGCCGCCGGGGACCGGGACGTGCAGGTGCGTGGCGCGTACACGGCGCAACGGGCGCTCGAGGCCGGGGTGCTCGATGAGGTGCAGATCCATCAGGTCCCGGTGCTGCTCGGCCAGGGGCGCCGGTTGTTCGACGTTCTGCCGTCGCTGATCGAGTTGGAGATCGTTCGGGTGATCGACACACCGGAGGCCACCCACATCCGCTACCGCATCCGCCGCTGAGCCGTGGCGAGCTCTTTCGCCGAGAGTCCCGACGCGGGATCGATGGGATGACCGCTCGCGAGCAGCCTCCTGGCCCCAGCGGGCCGACTGCTCCTGTCAGGCGATTGCGAAAGCGGAGGCCGTGAGAAGGGAACGCGGCGCGGCTGGTCAGGGCGCCCACGCTCTGCCTATGCAAACCGCCGGACAGGAGGGGCTTCGCCGCGCGGATGCTCCTCGTCCGCAACGGGCGCGCCGTGGACCGGCACTCGGGCGCTCGCATTGGGCGAAAGCGAGCGCGAGGGAGCGGCGGCGCCGTCTCCTCGCCGGTTCCCATGGATGCCGGCCGGACCAGCGCCCGGCTTCTGGCGAGGAGCAGGGCGGCGGCCGTGAGAAGGTCCCGTCCCGCTTTCGTGCCGCCGCGGGTGCCGCGCCCTCACCGCATGTTCAGGGAGTGGGTGGCGCGGCTGCGGCGTGCAGCGCTGCCAGCGCTCCGTCGAGCGCTGCTTCGAGCGGCTCGATCGACTCCATCGTCTGGGTCAGGAGGAGGCCGCCGTGCAGCGCGGCGAAGGTAGATAGGGCGAGCTTCTCGGGGTCGGCGTCGTCGCGTAGCAAGCCGGAGACGCGCATCCGCCGCAGACCCGCCTCCAGATATCCGCGCCAGCGATCCATGTGGGCGGCCAGCTCCGCGGCGCGGTCGGCTTCGTTGTTGATCAGCTCGGCGGTGAGCGCCCCGATCGGGCAGCCCCAATGCGCCTGCGAGCCGTAGTGCGCGACGACGGTATCGCGCCACGCCTCCCAGGCCTCCCATGTGTCGAGCGTGTCGAGGAACGGTCGCTGGGCGTCGAGCACCCGCTCGCTCTGAAACGCAGCAATCGCGCTGACGAGCTCGCCCTTGCCGCCCGGGAAGTAGTGAAACAGCTGGCTCTTGCTCGTCGCCGTTCCGGCGCGGATGTCATCCAATCGCGTGCCACCGACGCCGCGGCTGAGGATCAGGTCGGCAGCCGCCTCGACGATCCGGGCGCGCGTCGCGGCGCCCTTCGGGGTGAGCCGTGTCGTCGTGGGCATGCGTCCAGGATAGGGCTTCTGGACCCGCGGGTCCATTTCTGTACGCTTGTGAAACCAAACGGTCGATCACCGGCCGCACCGCAATCACGACTGGGACCTCCACATGAGCACACGACTCGAGTACAAGACGGCGCTCGTCACCGGCGCCACCAGCAACATCGGCCGTGCGATCGCCACCGCGTTCGCCGCGGAGGGCGCGCACGTCGTCGTCAGCGGCCGCAGCGAGCGGCGGGGTGCGGAGGTCGTCGAGGAGATCCGCTCGGCTGGCGGCCACGCCGACTTCATCGCCGCAGAGCTCGATGGATCTGCGCAGGCGTCGCGCGACCTCGCCGCGGACGCGACCCGCACGCTCGGGGGGCGCATCGACGTGCTGGTCAACAACGCCGGGATCTACCCCGGCCCGACGACTCCCGCCACCGACGAGGCGACCTTCGACGAGGTCTACGCCGTCAACGTAAAAGCACCGTTCTTCCTCACCGCCGCGATCGCCCCGGCGATGGCCGGGCACGGCGGCGGAGCGATCATCAACCTCGGCTCCTGGATCGCCCGCCTCGGGATCCCGATCGGTGCGCTCTACAGCTCCACCAAGGGCGCGATGGAGACGCTGACGAAGGCCTGGGCGGCCGAGTTCGGCCCCGCCGGCGTGCGCGTCAACGCGATCTCGCCCGGCGTCATCCGCACACCCGAGCCCGACAGCTCCAACGGTGCCGACGAGCATCCCGCCGAGACGATGATGCGCGGCACACCCGCCGGCGCAAGCGCCACCCCCGACGCAATCGCGCACGCCGCCGTCTACCTCGCCAGCGACGAAGCGGCCTTCGTGCACGGCACCGTCATCGACGTCGACGGCGGCCGCACCAGCGTCGCCGTCATCGCCGCCAACTGACCGCGACGTCACGAACTCGCCGACCGCAACCCCGAACGCTCCGTTCGCCGCTTCACGATCCGACAATCGGGCTGGTCCCGCGTCGAGTGCAGACAACCCATGGTGACCGAGAAGCTCGGGCAGCGGCAAGTCTCAACGCTCCCGCTTCATGGCCGACGAGCGCTGACGACGTCGACGGGCAGTTCCCTGCGTTGCGCGGAAAGCAGGACGCCACGCGCCCGCTTTCGCCCGAGTGCGAGCGCCCGAGTGACCGTCGGGGGGCGCCTGCTCCGGACGATCAACAGAAGCGCCGCTCGGCCCGACCCGTTGCATCCGGTGCATAGGCACGACGTCGGCCGCCTGCGAGCTCCCGATCGGAGGAACTCGAGCACCGTCGCTATCGCAATGAGGCAATAGCAACACTGCGCACACGGTCGGGCCGTTGAAAGCGCGGCGCGCGGCACGCGCTGCTCCCTTCAGGCGAAAGGGAGAGCGACGTGCTCGACGGGCGCAACACCGCGAGGTTGCCGATGCGCCTAGGCAGTACTTATGCAAGGGCCGAGATGGGAGCGGCGTGCCCGCGCTGATGCTGCTCGTCCGCAGCGATCGTGTCCGCCGCGGGACACGAGACGCCCCCTTCCATGGGAAGAGCAACAGTCTCGTCGAGCGTCGCTCTCCCGTGGTCCAGGCCGAGCCGCCGCGCGCTCATGTACGCCGCCTGCTGCAGGTAGTGCCTGTTCCCGACGGCCCCCATGTCGGCGTATTCGGGGCCGCTGCGGACGAACCCGCCCTTGGTGGCGATCACGAGGTTGTCCGGGTACGGGTGCAAGGCCTCGCGGATGAGCTCCTCGTTGGAGTGAGGGCCGTAGACGTCCGCTGTGTCGATGTCCGTCATGCCGGCGGCCACGACCGCGCGCAACAGCGCAACACCTTTGTCGTGGTCGGGGTATTCGCCCAGACCTTCGGCCCGGTCAGCTGCATCGCCCCGTGACCGATGCGCCCAACGGTCAGGTCGCCGCCGATCGTGGCGGTTTCGTCGATGTGCGTGATTCCGCTCATTACGCGGCCACCTCCTGGAAATCCGTCCTCTCGCTGAGGAAGGCCCCGTTCCGGTCCTCGCGCGAGGCAGTAGCGCCGACTCAGCTTCGGCGAGGCCCCCGGATCGGGACCTCGCCCGCTCGGTCGGTTAGGCCAACGCGCGCCTGATGTACTCGATCGCCTGAGCGATTGCGGCGCCGGCGGCGTTCGTGCCACGCAACGGGTTGAGCATCACGAAGTCGTGGATGATGCCCTCGTAGCGCGTCGCGGTGACGTCGACGCCGGCCTCGCGCAACTTGCTGGCGTATGCCTCGCCTTCGTCACGAAGCACGTCCGCCTCGCCGGTGATCACGAGCGCCTTCGGGAGCCCGGCGAGATCGCTCGTCGTCGCGCGGAGCGGCGAGGCCGTGATCTCAGCGCGCTCGTCCGGATCCGTCGTGTACTGATCCCAGAACCACTCCATCATGTCGCGCCGAAGGAAATGGCCCTCGGCGAACTCGTGGTAGGAGCCGGTGTCGAAGCTCGCGTCGGTCACCGGGTAGAACAGCACCTGGGCCCTGAGGTCCGGGCCCGAGCGCTGCTTGGCCATCAGCGTCGACGCGGCGGTCATGTTGCCGCCGACCGAGTCGCCAGCGATAACGACCCGCGCGCCGTCGAGATCCTGCTCCGCGCCGTGCTCTGCGACCCACTCGAACACCGAGTAGATCTCGTCGATCGCGGTCGGGTAACGCGCCTCCGGCGAGAGGCTGTAGTTGGGGAACACGACCGCGGCGCCGGTCCCGACGGCGAGCTCACGAACCAGGCGGTCGTGGGTGTGGCTATTCCCGACCACCCAGCCGCCGCCGTGTGCGTACAGAATCACCGGCAGCCGGCCTTGGGCACCCTTGGGACGTAGGATCCGGACCGACACCGCACCCGACGGGCCGCCGGGGATGGTGGTGTCCGTCATCTCGACATCGGGCTTTGCGACCTCCCCGGACTGCACCCCATCGACGGTCCTTCGGGCCTCGACGGGACCGAGATCGAACAGGTACGGGGGATCGGCCGTCGCGTCTGCGAACTCCTGAGCTGCCGGTTCGAGCACGACTGTCGTGGTTGAGGACTTCACTGGGTTCCTTTCACTCTGCGTCGGTGCTAGGCGCGCGCCGAGGCGGGCTCGAGCGTGCAGTCTGGCCGGGCGGGCTCGCGTTCGAGAGCTGCGCCTTCGATGTCGAGGTTGGGGATCAAGCGGTTGAGCCAGCGCGGGAGCCACCAGGCGCGCGCGCCGAGCAGGGTCATGAGCGCCGGGATCAGCGTCATTCGGATCAGGAACGCGTCGATAAGGATGCCGACGGCGAAGGCGAGCCCGATGGACTTGATGATCGGGTCGTCGGGGAGGATGAAGCCGGCGAAGACGCTGATCATGATCAGGGCGGCGGCGGTGATGACGCGGGCGGAGTGGCGGAAGCCGTCGCGGACGGCGTCGCGCGCGCTGGCGCCGTGCGAGATCGCTTCGTACATGCGGGAGACGAGGAAGACCTGGTAGTCCATGGCGAGGCCGAAGATCACGCCGATGATCAGGACGGGGAGCAGGCTGATCAGCGGCCCGGTCTGTGAGACGCCGAACAGGCCGGCGAGGACGCCCTTCTGGAAGACGAGGACGACGGCGCCGAAGGAGGCGACGATCGTCAGGAGGAAGCCGGCGATCGCGGTCAGCGGGACCAGGATCGAGCGGAACGCGATCGTCAGCAACAGGAGCGCGAGGCCGACGACGACGGCGAGGTACGGGATGAGGCTGTCGCCCATGCGCTGAGACACGTCGATGTTGGTGGCGGTCTGGCCGGTGACGAGTACCCGGGCGCCCGTCGCGGCCTCGAGCTTCCCGGCGTCCTGTCGAATCGCGGTCACGAGATCCTCGGTGTCGGTCGAGGAGGGGCCGCCGGAGGGCGTGATCGTGATGAGCGCGAGGTCCTTCCCGGGGATGACCTGGGCCGGCGAGACGGTCGCGACGTGTGGCATCGCGGTGAGCGCCTTAGCGGTCGCGTCGGCGGCGGTTTGCGGATTGCCGGCGTTCTCGATCTCGGCGGCGATCGTGAGCTGGCCGTTGACGCCGACGCCGAAGCCGTCGGAGACGAGGTCGTAGGCCTGGCGGGCCGTCGTGTCGGGGTTGGCAGTGCCGTCATTGGGCAGGCCGAGGCGGACGTCGAGTGCCGGGATGGCGAGGGCGAGGAGGGTCAGGACGACCGCGCCGGAGGCGATCACCGGGCGGCGCATGACGACGGCGATCCAGCGAGCGCCCATGGTCATGGCGCCCTTCGCAGACCCGTCGGGGAGGGCGGCGCTGAAGCTCTTGCCGCGCAGGATGCGCGAGCCGGCGAAGGCGAGCAGAGCGGGGACCAGCGTGAGGCTCAGCGCGACGGCGATGGCGATCGTGCCGGCCGCCGCGATGCCCATCTGTGCCAGGAGCGGCACGCCGGTGACGGTCAGCGCGACGAGCGCGATGATGACCGTCGAGCCGGCGAAGACGACCGCGCTGCCGGCGGTTCCGGTGGCGAGTGCGATCGAGTCCTCGATCTTCGTGCCGTCGCGCATCTGCGTGCGGTGGCGGGAGAGGATGAACAGCGCGTAGTCGATGCCAACGGCGAGCCCGAGCATCGCTGCCAGCGCCATCACGGTCGAGGTCAGCTCGGTCATCCCGCTCGCGATCTGGATGCCGAGCGCGCCGACGCCGACGCCGATGAGCGCCGTCAGCAGCGGCAGACCGGCCGCCATGAGCGACCCGAAGGTGATCGTGAGCACGAGCACGGCGACGAGCACGCCGAGCACCTCGCCGATCGGGGGATCGCTCTCCACCGCCGCGGCGGAGCCTCCGTATTGGACCTGCAGCCCGGCGTTCGCCGCCGAGCGGGTCGCGGCCTCGATGGCGTCGGTCTGGGACGCGCTGACGTCGGCCTGCTTGATCGTGAACTGCAGGTCCGTGTACGCGATGCGTCCGTCTTTGGAGACGGCAGCGGTCTTGAACGGATCAGAGGCCGACGCGACATCGGGGACGCCGGCAAGCTGCTTGACGGCCTGCGCGACCGCGGCCTTGCCTTCCCCGGAGTTCAGCGACTGACCGCTCGGGGCGGCGAAGACGACCCGGCCGGTCGCGGCGTCCGCGTTGGCGTTCGGAACGGCGCGCTGGATGAGCTCGATGGCCTTCTGCGACTCGGTGCCCGGGACCTTGAATTCGTCCGAGAACGTCCCCTTGAACGCTCCGGCCAGGCCCCCCAGCACGACGAGGGCGAGTATCCATCCGCCCAATACGAGGCGTCGACGACGTACCGCGAAGTATCCGAGACGTTGCAGCAGGCGGGCCATCGAGATCGACTCTACCACAGAATCGGACGATTATCGTCCGATCGGACGCGAGACGTCCGTATCGCTAGCGCGTGGTGCGGAGCGTGTCGAGCGGCGGCCGCCCCGGCAGCGGCGAGGCGCCGGGAGCCCGCAGGCCGTCGAGCAGCACCGCGACGGTGCGCCGCCACTGCTCCGGGCGCGCACGCACGCCGACGCACTCCTCGGCCGCGACCTGGGCGCGCGACAGCAACATGATGTCGCGCCAGGAGACGTCCGCACGCAGCGCTCCCGCCTTCTGCGCGCGCTCGGTGATCCGCTTCATCGCGCGCCGCTGCTTTACGAGTCGCTCCTGGAGCGGGCCGTCGGCGGGCTCGTGCGCCCCGGCCAGCTCGGCCAATCCGCGGCTCTCGAGCTGCGCCTCTCCGAGCGCGGTCAGAAACGTCGCGAAGCCCCGCCAGGGATCGTCATCGGCCAGCGCGCGGTCGGCCGTCTCGAGCAGCTCGTCGACCACGCTCACCAGCACGCCCTCGATCAGCGCCTCCTTGGTCCCGAAGCGCCGGTACAGCGTGCCGACGCCGAGCCCCGCGTGCGTGGCGATGTCCAGCGCCGAGACCTCGAGACCCTTCTCGGCGATCGCCTCCGTCGCCGCCTCGATCAGGCGCCGGCGATTGCGTTGGGAATCGATGCGCTCCGTCGGCGCCGTGCCGGTCGCTTCGCGGGCAGTGGTCATGACGCCGATTCTAGCCTCGCCGGACGATCCGCGTCCGATAGACAACCGCTCGTCCGAACGGACGACATCCGTCCGTTTCTGTGCTACGGTCACACAAGACCCGGATCGCGACGGCGAAGCACAGGAGCCAACTTCGAATGACCTCATTCGACGACTACGCGCACCGCTACGACTTTCCGCGTTTCGAGCGCCGTACACGCTTCGGGTCATCATCGAACGTGGCGAGATTTCCGCGGAGCCCTTCCTCATTATCGGGATCATTGCGGTGGTGCGACGGGTCGTAGTCATCACCGCCGAAACCGAGGCGCTTAGGGTTTCGGCCATGGCCGACGAGTTGAACCCGGATGCGGTTCGACCGTGCTGGTTACCGCGCCGGGGGATGGTGCGCCACGCGATCGCACTCTCACTGCTGATCGGCGCCGCGGGCTGCGGCGGCTCCGGCCACGAGCCGCCGCAGCCAGTCGAGCGCTCGACAGCGAACGTGGCCGGCGATATCCGGTCGCGCCTCGCTGGACGCTGGCCTCCCGCTCGCCTCGGCGGCGGGGCGCTGGCGCTGCGCGACCTCCGGGACTATCGAGCTGCGCATCGGCTCGGACGCCGAGGCGACGCTCAGCAGCGGCGGACGGCCGCTCGCCTTGGTGTCGGACGACCGCGCGCTGGTGAACCGGGAGTGCGACCGCGGCCACGGCGGCGCGCTGCCGTCGATCGGGACGCCGCGCGTCGCGGAGGGCCCGTCGCTGCTGCGATGCGAGTCGCCGCCGTTCGTGCTGGTGGGCTTCGAGGACGGTGACCTGACGGTGCGCGACGCCGAGGGCGGGCGCTTCCTCGCTCTCGCCGCCGTCAGCTACGACCACCTCGTCGTCGCCGCCTACTGGACCGCCGGCTGCGCTCCTCTCTGACTACAGCGTTAGCGCGAGCATCGCGCCCGGCTAGCCGTCGCCATGAGCAGTCGCGCTATCGCTTGGAGGCAGAACCAGCACTGCCGCCAACAGGCGAAGGCAGCACTGGGCGACGTTGGTCACCAGACGCCGAGCGAGTGGCCTTGCGCGCGCATCAGCGATCCGCGAGGATCGCTCGGTCCCCAACAACCCCAGTCGGGTGGAGGCTTCGCATGCCGCTGTACCTCGGCCGCTTCAGCTACACGCCGGACGCCATGAAGGCGCTGCTCGCTCAGCCGCAGGACAGGAGCGCCGCGGCGCGAGAAGTGGCCGAGTCACTTGGCGGCAAGCTCTTGGGCTTCTGGTACGCCTTTGGCGAGTTCGACGGAGTCTTTCTGATGGAGGCGCCCGACAACGCGTCGGCGGCGGCGCTGGCTATGGCCGTCGGCGCCAGCGGAGCGTTATCGGAGGTCGAGACCACCGTTCTGCTCGACATGGACGAGGCCCAGGATGCGATGCGGAAGGCCGCCGCAGCAACGTACCGGCCGCCAAGTTCATAGAGCACTGCGTCGTCGAGATCGGCGAAGCGGCGAGCGAGCGGAGCAGTCGTAGCGTACGCAGTCGCGCTGCTGCTTGGAGGCAAACGCGGCACTGCCCCTGACAGGCGAAGGCGACACTCGCTGACCGGGCGCGGGCAGTCCGCTTCGTAAGGGAGTGCTGCTACGCCCGAAAGCTCAGACTGCCTCCGCCCCCAACGACCAAGGTCCCGGGCTCTACACGAACCCAGCCGGCATGTCATCGACGGCGTCGCTGAGTGACTTATACGTCGGGGTAACGGTTGTAACCGGGAGTCCGAGGCCCTCGATCTTGTGGACCAGGTCGCGTCGCAGCCACTTGGACGTCTTCTTGGGCAGCGTCGAGACGATGATTTCGTCGAAGTGCCCGTCGCGCACCGTGTCGCGCACGGACATGAACGGATCGGCGCCGCCGAGCATGCCCTCCACCGGGCCGCCGGCGGCGCGCCGAAGCAGCGGTAGGGCGTTGTCCAGCGTCCAGTCCGCGTGCTTGCGGTCGCCGACGTCCGGGATCAGCAGCGCGAACTCGCACGGCCCAGTCTTCTGCCGGCGGGCCACCTCGTCCAGTAGTCGGGGCGTGGCCGCCGTGCGGTTGGCAACCACGAGAACGCGCTTCTTCGCTGGCGTCTCCATCTCAGCTCCTTCAAACGCGGGCAGGAGTCGGTGCGCTGAGCCACGATCCACACTCCCACCAGCGTCTCGCGAAGGCAAGAGGCACGCGGTCACAAGACCTCGCCCATGGGCGAGGTGCAGCAGCCCCGCCGCCGGTGCGATCGACCAGTGCGCAGTGCTGCTTGGAGGCAAAAGCAGCGGTGCACTGGGCTGCCGCCTTCGTGCCAAGGAGCGCGACTGGGTCGGGAATCGGCATTGCCGCGGCCGTGGCGGCGCCGTGTGTGACGGAAATGGCCGTGTTGTTGCTGGCAGCCCCGATGCGCTGGATACGCTTGACTTGGATTGCCAAGTCGATTCCCGTATCAGGAGATCGTCGACGAGCTGCGTGCGGCGATTGTGGAGGGCCGGCTTGAGGCCGGCGAGCAGCTGCCGTCGGAGAACGAGCTCGCGGAGCGATTCGCGACGAGCCGCCCGACGGTGCGCCGTGCGATCGCGCTCTTGAAGGCTCAGGGTCTGGTCACGACCGAGCAGGGGCGTGGTGCGTTCGTGCGATCGAGGCCGCACGTGCGTTTGCTGTTGTCGGGCGCGAACTTCCGCCGGCATCGGCGCGCGGGTGTCTCGGGCTTCAATGCGCAGGTCGAGGAGCAGGGGCAGGCGCCCGAGCAGCGTCTGCTTGAGGTGGGCTGGGTTGCTGCTCCGGAGGAGGTCGCTGTGCGCCTCGGCGTGGATCGGGAGTGGCGTGTTGTGGTGCGCCGCCGGCTGTTCCTCGTAAACGGGGAGCCCGTGGCGCTCTGTGACAGCTATTACCCGGGCGATGTTGCGAACGGCACGGCGCTCGCAGAGCCGGAGCGGATTCCCGGCGGCGCGTATGGACTGATCGAGGACGGGGACGGTCCGATCGGTCGGCGGCTGCAGCGGTCGATCGACGACTTGGAGTGCAGGATGCCGACCGTGGGCGAGCTGGAGACGCTGAAGCTCGCCCCTGGCGTGCCGGTGGTCCGGATCCTGCGGACGGTGTACGACTCCGACGGCGCGGCGGTCGAGGTGCAGGACACTGTGGCGGCGGCGGACAAGCATCAGTTCCGTTACGAGGTCACGATGCGATGACGCGTCTGCGGCTAGGTGCCTGCTTGTCGCTGACCGGCCGCTATGCGCGCTTCGGGCGTCAGGCGGCGAACGGGCTGGCGGCGTGGCTACGACTGGCCGGCGGCGACGTCGAGCTCGAGGTCGAGGATGACGGCAGTGACCCAGAGCAGCTCTCGGCTCGCTTGCCGCACGTGGCGAGTCGGTGCGATCTGCTGCTAGGTCCGTACTCGACGCAGCTGATGCGGGCGGCGGCCGGAACGATGTCGAGGATCGACGGGGTGCTGTGGAACCACGGGGGTTCCGGTGACGACGTGCAGGCGCTGTGCCCCGGGCAAGTCGTGTCGGTGCTGGCGCCGACCAGCCGGTACGCGCTGCCGTTCATCCACACGAGGGCAGAACAGGCGGAGCGTGCCCCGCTGTGGGTCGTGCGCGGTCGCGGCAGGTTTGCCCGACAAGTGGCCGCCGGCGCCGTCGGGCAGGCCGAGCGCGACGGGTTGGAGACGGCCGAGACGCGCGCCGGGGATGGATTCTCGTTCGAGGACGCGCCGGACGCGTGGGACCTGTTCTGCGCCGGGACGTTTGAGGATGATGTGGCGATCGTGAAGGCGGCGCGATTGGCCGCACGGCCGCCGAGGACGATCTGCTCGATCGCGGCCGGCGTGCATGACTTCGCGTCGGAGGTCGACGGCGTCGACGGCATCTACGGGATCGCGCAGTGGTTCCCGGGTCGCGCAGAACGGGTCGAGCTCGGCCCCGCTGAGGAGGACTTCGTGGCCGCGTACACCGACGTCGCCGATGCGCGGCCCGACTACCCGGCAGCCCAGGCAGCTGCGGGCGCTGTGCTCGCGACGCGTTGCGCGGAGATCGCCGGCAGCCTCGATCGCAGATGCATTGTGGGAGGCGGCGGTCGGCCTCGACACGACCACGCTCATCGGCGGATTCAGGATCGATCCGTCGACGGGTGCGCAGGTCAGGCACACGACCGTGCTTCTGCAGTGGCGCGATGGCGCGCTGCAGCTCGCGGCGTAGGCCCGGCGCGATCGGCCTCTGCTGTCGCAGCGCTGACCTCCATCCGCGGATCAAGCCGGATCGCTTGACTTGTAATTCCAAGCCGCCTACCGTTCGCCACAACTTGTAATTCCAAGTTGTGAGGCGAGGAGGTGCGCTGTGCGTCTTCCGATCGACACGAGTCGGTTGAAGTTCCTGGTGGTCGCCGAGGCGGAGCCGCTGCGGCAGTACGAGGAGGGCAAGCCCAGGGAGTCGTGGGCGCCCAGGACGGACGTGAACGGTGAGGTGCTGTGGCGGGTGCAGTTGGTCGCGCTCGGTGACGGGGAGGCGGAGATCATCCGCGTCGCGGTGCCGGGTGATCCGAAGGTGGCGCAGGGCGACATGGTGGGCGTGGATGGGCTGACGGCGCAGCCGTGGGAGATGGAGGGCCGGTCGGGGATGGCGTTTCGGTGTCAGGCGATCGGGCCGGCGGGTCCGCGGCCTGTGCGTTCGGGCGGTGAGAAGGCGGCGGCATGATGGCGATCGATGATCTGCTCGATCGCGCTCGCGACGCTCGCCGCCGGCGTGAGGAGGCGTCGGGTGAGCTCGCGGCGCTGGTCAAGGCGCTCGACGGTCTGGAGGGCGTAGGCATGCTGGACGCGACCCAGCGGCGCGAGCTGGGAAGGCTGCGTGAGCGCACGCGCGCGCGCCGCACCACCCGCTCGCGCCGTACGGCCAACGGCACGGGCGCGCAGACGGGGTAGGTCGTGGTCGGGCGGGCGGGAAGCGACGCGCAGGGTTCGCCCGAGCTGGTGGTCGGCGGGCTGGGCGCGTTGTGGCGCTGGCGGCTGGAGTTGGCCTTGCTCGCAGTGCCCGCGGGCGTGTGGCTGCTGCTGGCGGCTCGTCTCGGCGAGCTGGCGGCCGGCCTCGTGGTGGCGTGGGCGCTCGCCGGGGTGCTCGTGGCGCCGGGGTCGCGCGGCGCGCTGTTGCGGTGGCTGCACGCGATGCGCGTGCGGCGGCGTTTCTGGCGGGCGCGGGTCGACGCTCGGCTGGCCCCGGTCCGGCTGGGGCGGCTGCGCGCGGTACCGGCCGGGGAGGTGGCGTCGATTCGGGTGCCGTCGGGCAGCTCGGTCGAGGAGCGTTGGCGCGCGGCGCGAGCAGCTCGCGGCGTCGATGGGGCTGCGCGAGCTGCGTGTGATGCGTGATCCCGGTGACGCGTCGCGCGGGACGATGACTGTTGGTGCGGCGCGACCCATTGGCCGCCGGTTCGGTCAGCGTGGCCGCGTGCCGACGCCGCCGGGCTGTCGCTGTGGGACCCGATCCCGGTCGGCGTTGACGAGCTCGGCGACACGGTCTGCCTGTCGCTGCCCGAGCGCAACGTCCTGTTGGGTGGCGAGCCGGGCGCGGGCAAGTCGGCGGCGCTGTCGTTGCTGGTCGCGACCGCGGCGCTGGATCCGGTCGGCGCGGCTGTGGCTGCTCGACGGCAAGCTGGTAGAGCTGTCGGTGTGGGCGCCGTGCGCTCAGCGGCTGGTCGGCCCGGACGTGGACGAGGCGATCGAGCTGCTGCGCGAGCTGCGCGGGGTGATGGAGGAGCGCTACCGCGAGCTGCTAGCCCGCGGCCAGCGCAAGATCACCGCGGGCGACGGACTTCCGCTGCACGTCGTGGCCTGCGACGAACTCGCCTTCTACCTCACGGCGCGAGGAGCGCAAGCAGCGCGCGGCGTTCGCCGAGCTGCTGCGCGATCTGGTGGCGCGCGGTCGCGCGGCTGGCGTGATCGTCGTCGCGGCGACGCAGAAGCCCGCCGCTGATGTGGTGCCGTCGGCGTTGCGGGATCTGTTCGGGTTCCGGCTCGCGCTGCGGTGCAACACGCCGCAGGCGTCAGACACGATCCTCGGGCAGGGCTGGGCCACGGCCGGCTACAGCGCCGCGAGCATCGCGCCGGGGCAGCGCGGCGTCGGCTACCTGCTGGCCGAGGACGGGCTGCCCGACCGGCTGCGCGGCTTCCACCTGACCGAGGCGCAGACCGCGCGGATCGCCGAACGCGCCAGCGCGCTGCGCGCCGACGCCTGGCTGGCAACCGGCGCCGGGGCGGTGGAGCGATGACCGCGCGGCGAGCGGGCGCAAGGCAAACGCGCTGGGGCTGCGCGCGGACGGTCTGTCGATTCGGCAGATCGCCGAGCGCCTTGGCGTCGCCCACGGCACCGTCGCAGACTGGCTGCGCGGCCGCGGCGAGTGGTACGAGGTCCGCGAGTGCCGGCTGTGCGGGGAGCGGTTCATCGCCGCCAGCGGGCGCCAGCGGTTCTGCAGTCGCGCAGCACGCGAGCAAGTACCGGCGCGTGTTCGGCCCGCCGACCACGTTCGAGCGCTACCAGCGCGCGCGCGCAAGAACTGGAGGCCGAGCTGGCGCGATTGCACGCCCGGCTGGCGGGGAGCGACGCGTCGTGAACGGCATGCACGGCTGCGCGCCCAGGTCATGGCGCTGCGCGACGCAGGGCTTCTCGCATCCGCGTGATCGCCGGCGGCTGGACGTGCCGCGCCGCCGCGTGGACGCGCTGCTGCGCCGCCGCCCGACGTTCGCGCCCCGCGCCTGCGAGCTGTGCGGACGAGGCGTTCACGCCGACCGGCGGTCGCCAGCGATTCTGCACGTCCGACCACTGCGAACAGCACCACCGCGGCGGCGGGCCCAGGACGCGCGCCTGCCAGCTGTGCGGGCAGGACGTTCACGCCGACGCACGGGCGGCAGCGCTTCTGCACGCCCGAGCACCGGCGGCTGCACGCCACGCCGCGCGACGTCCGCGAGGCGCGCGAGCGCGTGCGAGCGCTGGAGGCAGAGACTCGCCCGGGTGCGCGCCGAAGCTCGAGGAGCGCGAGGCCGCGTGACCGCACTCGCGCCCGAGCTCGCCGACGCCTTGGTCGCGCGCGCGGCGCGGCCGGACTTACCCGCGCTTTGAGGCGCAGCTGCGCTCCTCCGGGCTACTGCGCCCGCCCGGTCCGGCTGCGCGGCCGCATCGAAACCTGCGACGACGACGGGCGCGGCGGCAGGTGTGGTCGACCGACACCGAGCCCGACGGCATCCTGCGCAAGGCGTGCGGGAACCGGCGCGAGGCCGTCTGCCCGCCGTGCGCCGAGCGCTACCGCGGCGACGCCTACCAACTCATCGCCGCCGGCCTGCGGGGCGGCAAGGGCGTCCCCGACACGGTCACCGAGCACCCGGCCGTGTTCGTCACGCTGACGGCGCCGAGCTTCGGCGTCGTGCACACGCGCCCGCTCGGACGCGGACGGCAGGCCGCGGCGCTGCCGGCCGCGACGCGACGCGCCGGTCTGCGAGCACGGCGTGCGGCTGTCCTGCGGCGCGTGCACGACGAGGACGACCCGTGCCTCGGCGAGCCGATCTGCCGCGAGTGCTTCGACCACGCCGGCGCCGTGTCTGGAACAACGCGCTCTCCGAGCTGTGGCGCCGCACCACGATCTACCTGCCGCGCACCCTGGCGCGGCTGGCCGGGATGACGCAGAAGCGGCTGCGCGAGCTGGTGCGCGTCGCCTACGTCAAGGTCGCCGAGTACCAGCGCCGCGGGCTCGTGCACCTGCACGCCGTGATCCGCCTGGACCGCGCGATGCCCGCCTACCGCGCCAGCGAGCTCCAGCCGCCGCCGGCGCGGTTCACCGTCGAGCTGCTCGAGGACGCGATCCGCATGACCGCGGGCGAGGTCCGTGCGCCGCTCCCCGACGAGCTCGGCGGCGGCGCCGTCGCGTGGGGCGACGAGCTCGACGTGCGCCAGCTCGACGCGAACGAGCGCCGCGAGGTCGCCGGCTACCTGGCCAAGTACGCCACCAAGAGCACCGAGCAGGCCGGCGGCGTGCTGCACCGCGTCACCGAGCACGAGCTCGATGCGCTGCCCGTCCGCGAGCACGTCCGCGCGCTACATGCGCGAGGCGTTCGCGCTCGCCGGCGACCTGGCGCTCGCCGACCGGCGCTTCGGCGCGTGCGCGCACGCGCTCGGCTACCGCGGCCACTGCCTGACCAAGAGCCGCCGCTACTCGACGACCTTCAAGGCGCTGCGCCAGGCGCGCGAGCAGCACGTGCACGAGCAGCTCCTCGCCCGCTCGAACGACGCCGCGCAACGCGCGCTCGCCGGCGCCGTCGAGCGCGTCGCGAGCTTCCGACTTCGACGGCATCGGCCATCTCACAGCCGCAGACGCGTTTCTGGCCGAATCGGCGCACGCGCGGGCGCGTGAGCAACGCCGCGCGGCGCGTGAGGCGCTGTGCGACCACCCCCCAACCCGAGAGGAGTCCCGATGCGGGAGCCCGCAGTGAGAAGCCCTGCACCCGCTGAGTTCGAGCCGTTCCTGACCGCGCGCGAGGTCGCGGAGCGGCTGCGGATCGCGCCATGCACCGTGCTGCGCTACTTCGAGGACGGAGTGCTGCCGGGCCGGAGGCTGAGGATGGGTCGCGGCCGTCCGGTGCGCTTCCGCTGGAGTGAGATCGAGGCGGCGCTGAGCGTTGAGCGGGAGCCGAGGCGATGAGTCGCGCGCAGGGACGCATGCGTACTGGTGAGATCAAGCGCACGACCGGCGGGTGGGCGATCCGGTATCGCGATTCGCGTGGCGCCCGGCGCCAACGAGGTGGCTTCCGAACGAAGGTGGAGGCCAACGCGGTCCTCGACGACGAGCTACGCAAGGCGCGGCTCGGCCCGCTGTACCGGCCGGAGGCGACGCTCGGCGAGCTCGTGACGACGTTCCTCGAGCAGTACGCGGGCGCGCCGGCGAGCAAGGACTGGCTGACCTACCACCTGGGCAAGTCGACGGCGGCGTTCGGTGAGCGGTCGATCGGCGAGCTTGACGCGCTGGAGATCGCACGGTGGAGAGCACAGTTGCCGGAGAAGACGCGCCACGGTGCCCATCGGGCGCTGCGGCAGGTTCTCGCGGCCGCCGTTCGCTGGCGGTGGATCGAGCACAACGTCGCGGTCGACGTGCGCAATCCGGAGCACGCGCGGCAGGAGTTCGTCCCGTTCGAGTCCTGGGAGGAGGTTGACGCGGTGGCGCACGAGCTCGGACCGTTCGGTCCGCTGGCGATCTTCTGCGTCGGTACCGGCGTGCGACCGGAGGAGGCGTTCGGCGCGGAGTGGGATGACGTCGACCTCAAGGCGCGTGTGCTGACCGTGCGGCGCGCTTACTCGAAGGGCCGCCTGAAGCCGTACCCGAAGACGGTCCGCTCGCGCCGGCGAGTGCCGCTGCGCTCGAAGGTCGTCGACGCGCTCGAGGAGCTGCCGCGTCGCCGCGGCGTCCTCTTCCCTGCTCTCGGCGGCGCGCGGATGGACATCAACAACTGGCGCTCGCGGGAGTGGGTGCCGGCGCTCGAGGCCGCCGGCGTCGAGCACCGGCGGATCTACGACATGCGCCACACGTTCGCGACGTGGAGCCTGGCGGCCGGGATGGGCATCTTCACGCTGGCCCGCCGGATGGGCACGAGCGTGCTGATGATCGACCGCACGTACGGCCACCTGGCGCATGACGCCGAGGAGCACGATCGGCTGATGCTGGAGGCGTTCGACGCGACCGACCGGGCTCGCGGGCACGTAGTGGGCACGGAGTTCGCCGAAACGGGCGAGGACGAGGAGGCTGCTGCGTGAGGAAAGGTGCCGGTGTGCAGGGCGTTGTGGGGAGTGGGCGGTCCCGGGCTCGAACCGGGGACCTCTTGCTTGTAAGGCAAGCGCTCTGACCAGCTGAGCTAACCGCCCTGGCCTGAAGGGATCGTAGAGGTGCGGCCAGTGCGATCATTGCGCGGCATGGACCTCGGCCTCGGCGGGAAGGTGGCGCTCGTCACAGGTGGCTCGCGGGGGATCGGGTTCGGGATCGCCGCGGGACTGGCGGCCGAGGGCGCGCGGGTGGCGGTCGCGTCCCGCGACGCCGCGCGCGTGCGCGAGGCGGCGGAGCGGGTCGGCGGGCATGGCGTCGTCTTCGACTCGGACGACCTCGACGCGGTGCCCGGCGTGATCGCCGATGTCGAGGCGGCGCTCGGGCCGATCGACGTGTACATCGCGAACACCGGCGGCCCGCCCGCCGGCACGGACCCATTCGGTTTCACGCGCGCGCAGTGGGAGGCCGCGCACCGCACGCTCGTGCTGTCGCCGATGGCGTTCCTCGAACGGTTGCTGCCGGCGATGGCCGAGCGCGGCTGGGGCCGCGTCGTCGCGATCGGCTCGGTGGCGATCCCCGAGCCGATCTCCGCCCTGCAGCTCTCCAACGCCCACCGGCCGGGACTCGTGGCGGCGTTCAAGGTGCTCGCCAGGCGGTACGCCGCGGACGGCGTGACGCTCAACACCGTGCTCCCGGGGCGAATCGGCACCGACCGCCTATACGGGAACGCCGGCTCGCGCGAGGCGGCCGAGGCGGCCGCGCGGGAAGAGGTCGCGGCCGGCCGGCTCGGCACGGTCGAGGAGCTGGCCGCTGCGACCGTGTTCCTCTGCTCGGCGCAGGCGAGCTATGTGACCGGCACGACGCTGCTGGTCGACGGCGGCCTCACCGCGTCGGTCTAGGGCTCGTCGACTTCGTCCGGCGCCAGCGCGCGCATCACGCGGGTCTCGCTCCGTGGCTTCCAGCTGCGCGAGATGGAGCCGTCGAACGCGACGTGGATGTGGTCCTGATGGTCCGAGTCGGTGAAGAACCCAGGGGCGGAGAACGCCCACGGCGTGCCCACCTCGTCGGGCCGGATCGAGGCATCAAGCTGTTGCAGCTCGGCGGCGACCTCGCGGCCGGCAGCACTGCCCGGGCGCACGATCTCCCCGTCCACCGTGGCGATGTCGACGGCGCGGCCGTACCAATGGTTGGACGGCGAACCACCGGCAGTGTTCTGCGCGTGATCGGAGGTCGCGGCGGAAAGCGTGATCCGGTGCTTCTCGGCGAGCCTCAGGAGGACCTGGCCGACGCGCGGATCCATGCGCCCGGAGGCGAAGTCACGCCTGCCGTCGGCATCGAGCGTGATGCGCGCGTTGTCCAGGACGGCGGCGTCGATCGGCGACCGCGGTCCCCCGCCGCCCGCCATCCCGTACTGGTCGGGCGTGGGCCGCCAGTTGTCGCCAGGATCGAGTGCGGGGGCCGGGGATCCGTCGGATTCATCGCTGTCGCCCTCGTCGCCGGCGTCGTCCTGATCGCCATCGGCGTCCGACTCGTCCGGCTCGCCCCTATCGACCGACTCGCGCTCGTCGTCTTCGTCGTCCTCGTCTGGTTCCTCCTCGTCGGGCTCTTCCTCGTCCGGCTCTTCCTCGTCGGGCTCTTCCTCGTCCGGCTCTTCCTCGTCCGGCTCCTCCTCGTCCGGCTCGTCGTCGTCCGGCTCCTGCTCGTCGGGCTCGGTCGCGTCGTCTGGCGCAAGCGCGCGCTCGTCCTGCTCGGGCTCCACGTCGTCGTCCGGCACAGTCAGCGGCTCGGCTGCCTCGTCATGCAACGCGGACCCGGCCCCGTCGCCCCGCGGCCGTACGGCGGCGTGCGCCTCGTCACCGAACTGGTCGGCGAGCTCGAACAACCCCAAGCCCTCGACCGCCGCGGCGAGCATCACGCCGCCGATGCTCGAGCGCGACTCGCGGAGCTCGAGCGGCTCGAGCGACAGGGTCGCGTCCGCCGCGAGCCGTTCGGCGAGCTCCGGAAACCCCGCCTCTCTCGCGGCGGCCGCCGGGTCGTGGCGAAAGCGGGCGCGGAAGCCGGCGTCCTGGAGCAGCCGCTCGAGCAGCTCGGTGCCGTCGGCGGAGCGCACCGTCGCCGCTCGCGCGGCTCAGCCGTCCGACTCGTCGGACGGCGCGTGAACGATCAGGACCGGGAGCGCGCCGTGCCGAGCCACTGCCGCGGCGACGCTGCCCATCAGCACGTATCCGAGTCCGGTCCGTCCGTGCGAGCCCATCACCACGAGGCTTGCCGCACGCTGTTCCGCGGTCGAGACGATGCTCTGCCAGACCGGGCTGTTGCTATCGACCACCGGCGTTGCCCGGAAGCCGGCCGAAGTCGCCAGCTCGGCGCCTTCTTTTGCGACGGTCAACGCCTCCGCCGCGATGCTCTCTTCGATCCCCTGCACGCCGTTGGCCGCCCCGGCGAACGGCAGCGCACCGACCGGTTGCCACACGGTGAGCACCACGGCCTCCCGGTTCGGGCTCAGCTGACGCGCGGCTTCCTCGATCGCGGCCTTCGCCTCGTCGGAACCGTCGTAGGCGATCAGGACCGGGCCGTGACCGTTTCGGTCTTCCATATCGGATCAACCTAGGAGGGGCCTGCGGGTGGACCAATACGCTTTCGGGCTCCGGCGATCGCGAAGCGCGCTCACGACTAGACTTGCCTGGTGCGGGCCGTTAGCTCAATTGGCAGAGCAAGGGACTTCTGGAAGGAGCGCTAGTCGGGAGACCGCTAGTTCGTCGGCGGCTATTTGCTGGAACCCCCTTAGAGCCCTGGGTACCGAGGAGCGCTTCGGTGACAATCCCACGGGATTGGGCGATCAGCAGGCAACCCCGCCAGTGCGGGAGAGCCCTCAGAGGCCATACGCCGCCCACCCTAACGGGACCGGCCGAGGGTGAAGAGATGGTCCAGACCGCAAGCCCGCGCCGGCGGCGCGGGTGGCCGGTGAAAGCCGGTGCGGCAGGTTAATCCCGTGGTTCTGGGTTCGAGTCCCAGACGGCCCACCTAGAGGTCCAGCCACGCCGGGCGGTCGATACCGGCGTACTCCTGGATCGCTCCATAGATGCTCTGGATCACGTCGGTGGAATGGACCGCGAGGCGGCCGGTCCCGTACGGGAGGACGTGGCCCTTGCGCTGTTTGGACGCCGACGACGGCCGGTTTACTACAGCCCGTCGCAGGCAGCCGTCCGGAAGTGCCAGGCCGCGTAGCCACCAGCTGTTGATCTCGTCCAGCGTCAAGCCGTTGCCGAGAAAGCAGTTGACCGAGAACGTGACCGCTGCGTCCGGCACCGCGTAGCACGTCCGAAGAAAGCGCAGAAACGTGACGAGCAGATCGGAGTCCGAGTTGACGATCTGGACGGTATTCCGTCTCTTCGAGCCCTCGGCCCAATAGAGCATGCAGCCGCCGCGGTGGATCGCGTCGCCCTGGCGGGCTAGCGCCCGGCCGTGCTCCTGCGCTTCGATTCGGCGCTCGCGGCAGCGCTCGCGGCGCACGCGCATCCCGAGCAGCTGTCCGTTGCGTGCGGGGTCCTGCGCCAGCAGCACGGCTTCCTGCTCGGCGGTGAGCGCGACGTCGCGGACCCAGAGGCTTACGGAGCTCTTCGACACGCCGAGACGGGCTGCGATCGCCCCGATCGCCATACCCTCATCTCTCCGCAGGCGCCTTGCCTCTGCTCGTTCCGCCGGCTTCACGAACACATGTTCGCATCATCACCGGACGGAATCCGCGCCGACATCGAACCCCGGTGATCGTCGGCCAGTACCCCCAGCGAGGGTCGAACTCGCTCTTACGGCGTGAAAGGCCGTCGTGCTCACCGTTACACCATGGGGGCGCGCGCCGGTCATTCTAGGGCCGCCACGGGGTAGGCTCAGCCCGTGGCCGTGAACGTCCCCCACCAGTCAGAGCCGCGGCGCAGGCGCCGCCGCACTCCCGAGGTCGCCGAGCAGGAGATCATCGCGGCCGCCGAGGCGCTGCTGCGCGAGCGGCCGTTCCGCGAGCTGACCGTTGACGAGGTGATGCGGCGGACCGACCTGTCGCGGCCGTCGTTCTACGTGTACTTCCGCGACCGCCACCACCTCGTGCTGCGCGTTGTCGAGCACATCGGCGGCGAGCTGTTCACGATGGCCGACCGCTGGTTCAAGGGCGAGGGCGACGGGCCGACGCTGGCGCGCGAGGCGACCGAGGGGATCGTCGCCGTGTTCGCGGAGCATGGCCCGGTGCTGCGCGCGCTGGCCGACGCGGCGGCCGACGATCCCGACGTCGACGAGGCCTACAACCAGCTCGTGAACAGCTTCGTCGAGGTCACCGCGGAGCACATCGAGCACGAGATCGCCGCCGGCAGGGTCCTGCCGCTCGACGCGCGCGAGACCGCGACCGCGCTCGTGTGGATGAACGAGCGTTATCTCACGCTCACGCTCGGGCGGGAGCCGACGGCCGAGCGCGCCGTCGTCGCGCAGACGCTGCACACGATCTGGTCGCGCGTGCTCTACGGCGAGGGCTGAGCTGCTGCTGCCCGGCGTCAGTGCCTGAAGTGCCGCCGGTGCGTGAAGACCATGCTGATGCCGGCGGCGTCGGCGGCCTCGACGACCTCGAGGTCGCGCTTGGAGCCGCCGGGCTGGATGATCGACGTTATCCCCGCCTCGACGGCGAGCTGCGGGCCGTCGGCGAACGGGAAGAACGCGTCCGATGCGAGCGCGGCGCCGTGCAGCTCTGAGCCCACCTCGCGCGCCTTCTCGATCGCCAGCCGCACCGAGTCGACCCGGCTCATCTGCCCGGCGCCGATCCCGACCGATGCCAGCCCGTGCGCGAGCACGATCGCGTTGGAGCGCACGTGCTTGCAGACCTTCCAGCCGAACAGCATCTCGCCCCACTCGGCCTCACTCGGCTTGCGCTCGGTCACGACCTCCATCTCCGAGCGGTCCTCGAGGTCGATGTCGCGATCCTGCACGAGCAACCCGCCCATCACCCGCTTGAGGTCGCGCTCGGCGATATTGAAGCGGCGCCGCTCGTTGTCCTCCAGGATGCGCATGTTCGGCCTGGCCTCGAGCAGCTCGAGCGCTTCCTCGGTGAACCGCGGAGCGAACAGGACCTCGCAGAACCGCCCGAGCAGCAGCTCGGCCATCTCGCGGTCGACCGCCCGGTTCAGGCAGACCACGCCGCCGAACGCCGACCGCGGGTCGCAGGCGAACGCGCGCTCGTAGGCCTCGAGTCCCGAGCTGCCCACCGCGGCGCCGCACGGGTTGTTGTGCTTGATGATCGCGCAGGCGGGGACGTTGAACTCCTCGACCAGCAGCCGGCCCGAGTTCAGGTCGAGCACGTTGTTGAACGAGAGGTCCTTCCCCGCGACCTGCTTGACCATCGACAGCACGTGCATGCGCGCGCCCACCTGCGAGTAGTAGGCGGCGCGCTGGTGCGGGTTCTCGCCATACGCGAGGTCGGTGACCTTCTCGTACGCCGACATCATCACCGGCGGGAAGTCCTCCTGCTTCTCGGCGAACCAGCGCGCGATCGCCGTGTCGTACCGCGCGCTGTAGGAGAACGCCTCGGCCGCGAGCGACTCGCGCGTGCCGAGCGACAGCTTCCCCTCGGCGTCGGTCAGCTCCTGAAGGACGGCGTCGTACATCTCGGGCCGCGTCACGACCGCGCTGAACGCGAAGTTCTTCGCGGCCGCGCGGATCATCGCCGGCCCGCCGATGTCGATGTTCTCGATCACCTCATGATCGGTTGCGCCGCGCTGGGCCGCGGTGCGCTCGAACGGATAGAGGTTCACGCAGACGAGGTCGACGAACTCGATGCCTTGCTCCTCGGCGGCGATCATGTGCTCGGGGTCGTCGCGCAGCGCCAGCAGCCCTGCGTAGAGCTTCGGGTGGAGCGTCTTCACGCGCCCGCCCATGATCTCCGGGAAGCCGGTGAAGTGCTCGATCGGGCGCACCACCAGGCCCGCCTCGAACAGCTCGCGGGCGGTGCCGCCGGTGGAGACCAGTTCCACGCCGAGCTCGGCAAGGCCCCGTGCGAAGTCCGCGATCCCGCGCTTGTCGGACACCGACAGCAGCGCCCGGCGAACCCGCACGTCACCCGGCTGCGTCATCTGGCCGCACCTTACAAGGCACGGTCAGCGCTGCACGACGACCCGGCGCGGGTTATCCGGATCGATAAGGACCGAGCCGCCTGCGATCAGCCGGACCGCCTCGGTCAGGAGGTCGTGCTCGAGCGGGCGCAGCGCGGCCCGCACCTGGTCCACGTCACGCGCATCGGGCAGGTCGAGCGCCCGCTGGGCGATGATCGGCCCCGTGTCGACGCCCTCGTCGACGAAGTGGACCGTCACGCCGAACACCTTGACGCCGTGCGCGAGCGCCTGCTCGACCGCGCCGATGCCGGCGAACGAGGGCAGCAGCGCGGGGTGGACGTTGATCACGCGCTGCGGGAAACGGGCGAGGAATGCCGGGTCGACGAGCTGCATGTAGCCGGCGAGCACGACGAGCTCGACCCCGGCGCCGGTGAGCCAGTCGGCCATCGCGAGGTCGCGCGCGCGCCGGTCTGCGTGCTCGTCGACCGGGAACGCCCGGACCGGCAAGCCGGCGGCGCGGCCGCGCGCCAGCGCGCGCGCGTCCGGGTTGTCCGAACCGACCGCGACCACCCGCACGCCCTCGCGGCCGTGAACGCGGTCGAGGATCGCCTGCAGATTCGACCCCTCGCCGGAGGCGAGGACGCCGACGTTCACGGCGCCGCCGCCATCGGGCGAGACGCGCGCCCGCCGCTCACGCGGCCTCCAGCACCGGGTAGTGGCCGCCGCTCGACTTCAGCGTGCCGGCGTCGAGCAGGGCGTCGACGCGCTCGAGCACCGAGGAGCCGCTCAGGTGACCGAACGTGCCGTAGTGGGGCAGCCCGTCCCAGCCGTGCTTGAGCAGCACCTTCGAGCGGCCGCCGCGCAGCACCTCGACCGCGCGCGTACGCCCGAGCGAAGGCCGTGCGAGCGCGACGACCTCGACGATCGCCTCGTCCAGCGCGGCGGTGTCGCCCGGCGCGACCGGACGCGCTGCGAGCTGCCGCGGGCCGTGATCACGGCCGCCGCCGCGAAGCACCGGCGGCGCCGGGGCCAGCGACGGATCGCAGACGTCGCAGCACGAGCCGTCGGCCGCCGGCGCCTGGCGATCGCCGAAATGCGCCAGGATGCCCTCGCGCCGGCAGGACGATCCCTCGACCCAGCTCCAAACGGAGCGGTATTGGCGCCAGCGCGCGCGCGTCCCCTCCTGCGCAGCGGCCTTGCACTTGGCGAAGGCAAGCGCATCGAACGCCCCCGTCACCTGCCCGGCGACCACATCAGGCGAGGACGGCCTCGGCTTGACGACGCCCACCCGCGTGAGATGGCCGACGATCGCGCGCACCACCTCCTCGTCGCAGCCCGCCTCGCCCGCGAGCACCGCGGCCGGCAGGTTGAACTGCGGCGGGTCGGACGTGAGCCTCCGGCCGATCAGCTGGAGCGCCGGCTCCTCAACGGTCGAGCGCTCGATGAAGAAGACATGCAGCCCCTTGTCGCGCGCGCACGCGAACAGCAGGCAGCGCGCAGGCTTGCCGTCGCGGCCCGCGCGGCCGGCCTCCTGGTAGTACGCCTCGATCGACCCGGGCACCGCCTCGTGGCAGACCGTCCGCACGTCGGCCTTGTCGACGCCCATCCCGAACGCGTTCGTCGCCACGACCACGTCGACCTCGCCGGCCATGAAGCGCCGCTGCGCCTCCGCGCGCGCCTCGCGTGGCAGCCCGGCGTGGTAGGCCAGCACGGACGTGCCGAGCTCGTGCCCGAGCCGCGTCGCGAGCCGGTCACACTCCGCACGCGTGCCCGCGTACACGATCGCCGGCAGCGCGTCCGGCTCCGCGAGCGTCGCGGCGATCCCGCGATGCCCCGCCTCCTTGGTCGCGCACGGCACAACCGCGAACGACAGGTTCGGCCGGTCGAAGCCCGTTGCGATCCGCACAGGGTCGCGCAGCCCGAGGCGCGCGACGATGTCGTCGGCGACGCGTGGCGTGGCAGTCGCGGTGGAAGCGACGATCGCCTCGGCGCCCAACCAGCGCGCGGCGTCGGCCAGGCGGAAGTAGTCCGGCCGGAAGTCGTGCCCCCACTGCGACACGCAGTGCGCCTCGTCGACAACGAACAGCCCGATCTTCGCCCGCCGCACACGCTCCAGGAACCCCGGCGAGGAGAAGCGCTCCGGCGCGACGTACAGCAGCCGCGCCCGCCCCGAAACCGCGCGGTCCACCGCCGCCCAGTTGGCCGCCGCGTCCTGCTGCGCGTTCACGAGCGCGACCTTGCCCGGAGCCACCCGCTCGAGCGCCTCGACCTGGTCCTGCATCAGCGAGACGAGCGGCGAGACGACCAGCGTCAGGTCCGCGCGCATCAGCGCCGGGAGCTGGTAGCAGAGCGACTTGCCCGAGCCGGTCGGCATCACGACCAGGACGTCGCGCGGTGGGTGGGGCCCAATCACCGCCGCTACCGCCTCCCGCTGGCCACGCCTGAAGCCCGGGAAGCCGAACACCTCGCGCAGCGCCGCCGACGGCTCACGCGCCCGCGCGAACGGCTCCGGCGGCTCCGGCCCCAGGCCGGGGAGCGCGGGGGCGAGCAGCGGGTCGCTGACGAGCGGAGCGGACATCGGGCGGACGACCATAGACCGTGGTCCGGTCGCCATCCGCGCCCTCGGGCGAACCGGCACGAAGTCGCTGCACAGTCGTCACGGAGTCGCGACGAATCGCGCCGGAGGCGCGCGATCGTGCGCGCCGGGAGGGGATCACGGTGGATGGCGGCGGAGGCGCGCGAACGTGACGCCGGCATGGGTCGCGGCAAGCGCATGACCGATGCGTACACGTCAAGCTTGGGCGCCATGACGGAGATCGACCGCGAGCGTCTCGCCGCGGTATACACGCGCGAGCGGGCCGCGTTCGAGCACCGCACGCGGCGCTCCGCCGAGCTGACGGCCCGCGCGCGCGCCTCCATGCCCGACGGAGTCCCGATGGCCTGGATGGCCGGCCTGTACGACCACCCGACGATCTACGTCAGCCACGGCGACGGCTGCCGCTTCACCGACGTCGACGGCAACGCGTACGTCGACTTCAACCAGGCCGACCTCAGCGCGAGCTGCGGCTTCGCCCCGCCCGCCGTGCTCGACGCGATCGCCGAGCGCGCCGCCCGCGGGCTGCAGTTCCTGCTCCCGGTCGAGCAGGGGATCGACGCGACCGAGATGCTTGCGGAGCGCTACGGACTCCCCGCCTGGCAGTTCACGCTCTCGGCCTCTGGCGCCAACGTCGAGGCGATCCGGCTCGCGCGACACCGCACCGGCCGCGACGTCATCGTGGTGTTCCGCGGCCACTACCACGGGCACCTCGACGACACGCTCGTGACCGGCGACGAGGAGGGCGCACGACCGGATCTGCACGGCCTGAACCCGGGCGCCGCGGCGGACACCCGGCTCGTCCCGTTCAACGATCTCGACGCGCTCGAGCGCGTGCTCAGCCGCAACGCCGTCGCCGTGGTGATCACCGAGCCGGCGCTCACCAACGTCGGCGTCGTCCAGCCCGCCGACGGCTTCCACGCGGGCGTGCGCGCGCTCGCGCGCGAGCACGGCGCGCTGCTGATCCTCGACGAGACGCATACCCAGACCGCCGCGTACGGCGGGCTCACCCGCAGCCTCGGACTCGAGCCCGACGTGCTCACGCTGGGCAAGAGCCTCGGCGGCGGCGTGCCGATCGGCGCCTACGGCATGAGCGGCGACTTGCGCGATCACATGGAGAGCAACCTCGACGCCTACGGCCGCTCACAAGGCCTCGCGACGGGCGGCACCACCTACGCCAATCCGCTCTCGCTCGCCGCCGCCGCAGCCACCCTCCGCCACATCCAGACCCCGGACGCGTTCGAGCGGACCGCGGCGCTCGGCGCGCAGCTCGCCGACGGCATCGAGGACGCAGCGAAGCGCCACGGGCTCCCCTGGCGCGCGCACCGGCTCGGCGGGCGCTCGGGCTACTGCCTGGAGCCGGAGCTGCCGCGCAACGCCGAAGACGCGGAACGGTCGCTCGACCACGAGCTGATCGACACGCGCCGCCTGCACATGGCCAACCGGGGCGTGTGGGAAGCGATCTCCAGCGCCGGGCCGGCGGCGTCGTTCGCGCACGACGCCGCGGACGTCGACGAGTATCTCGGCGTGCTGGACCTGTTCCTGACGGATGTCGCGGGCTGACCACGCGCGGCGTCGGTCACCCCTGGGAACCCAGGAACGCGAGGCCGATGCGCGACAGTGAGCCGGGAACGCAGCCCACGAATCGAGGGACGAGATGGCGGAGAACAGAGGCGTGGTCTACATGGGCCGGCGACATGTCGAGGTGCAGAGCATCGACTTCCCGACGTTCGAGCTGAAGGACGGTCCGGGCGTCAACCCGGCGAACGTCGGCCGCAAGCTGCCGCACGGCGCCATCCTCCGCATCGTCTCGACGAACATCTGCGGCTCCGACCAGCACATGGTGCGCGGCCGCACCACGGCGCCCGAGGGCCTCGTCCTCGGGCACGAGATCACCGGCGAGGTGATCGAGACCGGACCCGCCGTGGAGTTCATCAAGGTGGGCGACCTCGTCTCGGTCCCGTTCAACATCGCCTGCGGGCGCTGCCGCATGTGCAAGACGGGCCACACCGACGTGTGCCTGAACGTCAATCCCGACCGTCCGGGATCGGCGTACGGCTATGTCGACATGGGCGGCTGGGTCGGCGGCCAGGCCGAGTACGTCGTCGTGCCGTACGCCGACTGGAACCTGCTCAGGTTCCCCGACAAGGACCAGGCGCTCGAGAAGATCCTCGACCTGACCATGCTGTCGGACATCTTCCCGACCGGCTTCCACGGCGCCGTCACCGCGGGGGTCGGCCCGGGATCGACTGTCTACGTCGCTGGCGCGGGGCCCGTCGGGCTCGCGACGGCGTACTCGGCCATGCTGCTCGGCGCGGCAGTCGTGATCGTGGGCGACCTCAACGCGGACCGCCTCGAGCAGGCGCGCGGGTTCGGCTGCGAGGCGGTCGACATCTCCAAGGGCGAGTTGAAGGACCAGATCGAGCAGATCCTCGGCGTGCCGGAGGTCGACGCGGCGGTCGACGCGGTGGGCTTCGAGGCGCGCGCCGACGCCGACCACGAGGCGCCGGCCACGGTGCTGAACTCGATCATGGACGTCACCCGCGCGGCTGGCAAGCTCGGCATCCCGGGGCTGTACGTCACCGGCGATCCCGCCGCCGTCGACGAGGCGGCCAAGGAGGGCTCGCTGTCGATCCGCTTCGGCCTCGGCTGGTCGAAGTCGCACAGCTTCGCCACCGGCCAGTGCCCGGTGATGCGATACCACTACGACCTCATGCAGATGATCCTCAGCGATCGCGCGCACATCGCCGACGCGGTCAACGCCACGGTCATCACGCTCGACGAGGCGCCGAAGGGCTACGAGGACTTCGACCACGGAGCCGCGCAGAAGTTCGTCCTTAACCCGAACGGGCTGATCAAGGTCTAAGCGAAGCGGCTAGGCGCGCGCGAGCGGCAGCTCGAACGCGTCCTTGGCCTGCGCGCCCGCGGTGCCTTCGAGCGGGTAGTCGCCGGAGAAGCACGCGTCGCAGTGCGTGTCGCGCGTGCCGTCGATCGCCTCGTAGACGCCGGCAAGCGACAGATACGCGAGCGAGTCGGCGCCGAGCTCGTCGGCGACCTCGGAGACGGAGCGGCCGTGCGCGATCATCTCCTCGCGCGTCGACATGTCGATCCCGTAGTGGCAGGGATGGCGGATCGGCGGCGCGGAGATCCGCATGTGCACCTCGCTCGCGCCCGCGTCGCGCAGCATCTGCACGATCTGGCGCGTCGTGTTGCCGCGCACGATCGAGTCGTCGACGACGACGAGCCGCTTGCCCGCGACGACCTCGGGAAGCGGGTTGAACTTCATCCGGAGGCCGTGCTTGCGCAGCTCCTGGCCCGGTTGGATGAACGTGCGCGCGACGTAGCGGTTCTTGACGAAGCCGTCGTCCTGCGGCAGCCCGCTCGCGCGCGCGTAACCACGCGCGGCAGCGTTGCCAGAGTCCGGCACCGCTATCACGAGGTCGGCGTCGACCGGCGCCTCGCGCGCGAGGATCTCGCCCATCCGCCCGCGAGAGACCTGCAGCACCTGGCCGCCGAGGCGCGAGTCGGGGCGGGCGAAGTAGATGTGCTCGAACACGCACAGCGCACGGCGCGCGCCCTGCACCGCCATCCGCGTCCCGATCCCGTCCTCCGAGAGCGAGACGACCTCGCCCGGCTGCACGTCGCGCAGGAAGCGGGCGCCGATGATGTCGAACGCGCAGGTCTCCGAGGCGACGCAGTAGCGGTCCCCGATCATCCCCAGCGACAGGGGCCGCAGCCCGGCCGGGTCGCGAAACGCGACGACGCGGTCCTTCGTCATCACGACCGTCGAGTACGCGCCCTCGACCCGCGTCATCACGTCCGCGACCGCGTCCTCGATCCGGTCCGCCTCGTGGGTGGACAGGAGCGCGGCGAGGATCTCGGAGTCCGACGTGGAGCGGAACGTCACGCCGCGCGCGCCCAGCTCGGAGTGCAGCTCGACCGCGTTGACGAGGTTGCCGTTGTGGGCGAGCGCGACCTCGCGCCGGTCGGCGCGCCAGACGGGCTGCGTGTTCTCCCACGAGTTCGCGCCGGTCGTCGAATAGCGGACGTGGCCGACCGCCATATCACCGCGCAGCGCGCGCAGCTTCTGCTCGTCGAACACCTGGTTGACGAGCCCCTTGTCGCGCATCGCCATGATGTGGCCGCCCTGGGCCGCGGCGATCCCGGCCGACTCCTGACCGCGGTGCTGCAACGCATAGAGGGCGAAGTAGGTGAGACGGGCGACATCCGACCCTGGAGCATGGATGCCGAACACGCCGCACTCGTCGCGCGGTCCGTCACGGAGTTCGAACACGGCTGGTCTGAGGATAGCGGCGGGACAGGCGGCTCCCGCACGCTCGCGCTTCGGAAGTAGCGGTCGTTACGCTCTCTTTATCGACCCGAACGAGGAGACCCGACCATGGCAGTGACGACGCCCATCACGCTGGACCGCCGGCGCCTCCAGGAGCTGATCGAGCGCGAGGAGCAGCGCCTGAACGACCGGACGGGGGCGTCGGGCGAGATGTTCAAGCGCGCCGACAAGGTGTTGAGCGCCGGCGTCGCGTCGTCGTACCAGCTGCGCGAGCCGTGGCCGATCTACCTCGAGCGCGGCGCCGGACCGAAGGTCTGGGACGTCGACGGCAACGAGATGTGGGACTTCCACAACGGGTTCGGCGCGATGGTGCAGGGTCACGCGCACCCCGCGATCGGCGAGGCGATCGCCGCCCGCTACCAACACGGCACGCACTTCGCGGCGCCGACGGAGGATGCGGTCGTCGTGGCCGAGGAGCTGGCCCGCCGTTGGGGCCTGCCGAAGTGGCGCTACACGAACTCCGGCTCGGAGTCGACGATGGACGCCATCCGGATCGCGCGCGCGTACACGGGCCGCGACACGATCATGAAGATCTTCGGCTCCTACCACGGCCACCACGATGCCGTGATGGTCTCGATCGGCGTCGAGTACGACCAGATCGGCGATCCCGACAACCTCGCCTCGCTGCCCTACGGCGCAGGCATCCCGCAGGCCGTCGCCGACCTCACGATCGCGGTTCCGTTCAACGACGCGCCGGCGATGGAGCGCCGGATCGAGCGGCTCGCCGCCGAGGGCCGCAAGCCCGCCTGCGTGATCATGGAGGCGGCGATGATGAACCTCGGGATCGTGCTGCCCGAGCCCGGCTACCTCGAGGCGGTGCGCGAGATCACGGCGCGCCACGGCATCGTGCTGATCTTCGACGAGGTCAAGACCGGCCTCACGATCGCCGCGGGAGGCGCGACCGAGCGCTGGGGGGTCAAGCCCGACATGGTCGCGCTCGCCAAGGCGCTCGGCGGCGGCGTCCCGACCGGAGCGATCGGCGGTTCGGAAGAGGTCTTCACGGTCGTCGAGGACGGCTCCGTGTACCAGGTCGGCACCTACAACGGGAATCCGCTCGGCATGGCGGCGGTGCGCGCGAACCTGCTCGAGGTCCTCACGCCCGACGCCTACGCACACCTCGACCACCTCAACGACCGCCTCCTCGCCGGCTGCACCGAGGTGATCCGCAAGTACAACCTGCCGGGCTACGCGATCGGCGTCGCCGGCAAGGGCTGCGTCACCTTCGCGACCGAGAAGATCGTCGACTACACGACCTTCAAGCGCAGCCAGGACAAGGACCTGTCCGAGCTCGCCTGGCTGTTCAACATGAACCGCGGCGTGTTCATGACGCCGGGCCGCGAGGAGGAGTGGACGCTGTCGGTGACCCATACCGACGAGGCGATCGACGCGTACGTCGCGGTGTTCGACGAGATGGCGAGCGAGCTGACCAAGTAGCGGTGGACGGCGAGAAGCGGGTCGAGCCGCTCGAGCTGTTCTTCGACCTCGTCTTCGTCTTCGCGCTCACGCAGGTCACCGCCCGGATGGCGGACGACCTGTCGTGGGGCGGCATGCTGCGCGGACTGCTCGTGCTGGCCGCGATCTGGTGGGCCTGGTCGGCGTACGCGTGGCTGACGAACGAGGTCGACGGCCGCCGGCGCGGCGTGCGGCTGGCGATCTTCGCGGCGATGATCGCGATGCTGATCGCCTCGCTCGCGATCCCCGGCGCGTTCGAGGACGACGCGCTGCTGTTCGCCCTCGCTTACCTCGGCGTGCGCGAGATCCACATCCTGCTGTTCGCGGCCGGGACCGACAGCGTCGATGTGCGCCAGGCCACGCGCGCGCTCGCTCCGGTCTCGACGGTCGCGCCCGGGATGCTGATCGCGGCGAGCGCGTTCGACGGCGCCACGCAGATCGCGATCTGGATCGCTGCGCTCATCGTCGACTTCAGCGTCGGCGGGACGCGCGGCATCGGCGGCTGGCGCCTCTCACCCGGGCACTTCGCCGAGCGCCACGGGCTGATCGTGATCATCGCTCTGGGCGAGTCGATCGTGGCGATCGGCGTCGGCGCCGCCGGGATCGAGCTCGACGCGGGCGCACTCGCCGCTGCGACGCTCGGCGTGATCGTGGCCGCGTCGCTGTGGTGGGTCTACTTCGACGATGCGCGGGAGCTGGTCGAGCCGCGCCTGCACGCCCTGACCGGGCGCGCGCGCAACGTCACAGCGCGCGACGGGTTCAGCTTCCTGCACCTGGCGCTGGTCGCCGGCATCGTGCTGCTCGCGCTCGGCGTCAAGAAGACGCTCGAGCAGGTCGACGACCCGCTCGCCGAGGTCGCCGCGGTGGCGTTGTGCGGCGGCGTCGCGCTCTACCTCATCGGCGACGTCGCGTTCCGGCGCCGCGTCCTCGGCCTCGCCGAGCCGCCGCGGCTGGTGGCCGCGGCGATCTGCCTGGCGGTGATCCCGCTGGCGCTCGAGCTGCCTGCGCTGGCCGCGCTCGCGATCGTCGGCGCGATCTGCGCCGCGCTCGTGGCGTACGAGTCGATGGGCGCTCAGCCGATGTCGGTGCAGCCCGTGAGCCGCCCGGCGCCGTCTCCGTACGACCAGGGCTCGGCGGGGCCGTAAGCCGCTTCCGGTCCGTCAGCGCATCAGCGCGGCGAGGCCGTCCGAGTGCACGTGACGGAGCTCATCCACCGGAACCGACAGCGCGCCGGCGATCCGCAGGTCGTCTCCGCCGACGACGCCGACGACCCGCGCCGCGGCGCCGAACGCGATGAACGCATCGTGGGGGCCGGAGACGACGAACGCGCCCGGGCCCTCGCCGAACAGCGTCGCCTCATCGGTGTCGACGGTCACGTCCGCGCCCAGCCCGCCGGCCACGCAGCACTCGGCGAGCGCGACCGCGAGCCCGCCCTCCGCCACGTCATGGGCCGAGCGCAGCGCACCTGACCGCACCGCCCGGCGGATCGCGGCGTGCATCGCGCGCAGCTCGCCGAGGTCGGCGGCGGGCAGCTCGCCTCCCGGCGCTTGGCCGCGCAGCTTGGCCAGCTCGGAGCCGGCCGGCGACGGCGCCCACCCGCGGGCGGCGATCAACGCGACCGCGTCGCCGGGCTGCGCGAAGCCGAGCCGGCCGACCCGCGCGGCGTCGGTCAGCTCGCCAACCATGCCGACGACCGGCGTCGGGTAGATCGGGCCTTCGCCGCCCTCGTTGTACAGCGACACGTTGCCGCCGACCACCGGCACGCCGAGCGCACGGCAGGCGTCGCCGAGGCCGGCGACCGCGCGCGTGAGCTGCCAGGCGATGTGCGGCTTCTCGGGGTTGCCGAAGTTCAGGCAGTTCGTCAGGCCGAGCGGGTCGGCGCCGACGCACGCGAGGTTGGCCGAGCACTCCAGCACCGCCTCGACCGCGCCGCGGTACGGATCGACCGCGACGCGGCGGCCGTTGCCGTCGATCGAGACCGCCAGCGCGCCGCCGCCACGTGTGCCTGCCGACGAAGTCGGCTGGGTATCGAGCATCAGCACGGCGGCGTCAGCCTGCTCCGGGCGCCGCGCCGTGCGCGAGCCGACGATGCAGTCGTACTGCTCGAACACCGGCCGCCGCGACGCGAGGTTGGCCGAGCCGAGCAGCGCCAGCAGCGTGTCGCGCGGCCCGGCGTCGTCGGCGAGCACCCGCGGCGGCGCGTCGTACAGAGAGCTGCCGGGAGGAGCCGGCTCGAGGTCGTAGGCCGGGCACTCGTCGACGAGCGCGGTCACCGGCAGGTCGCCGGCGACCTCCTCTCCGACCAGCACGCGCAGCCGCCGCGTGTCGGTCACGACGCCGATCGCGGTCGCGTTGACCTCCCACCTCTCGCACACCGCGAGCACGTCGTCGACACGCTCGGGCTCGACGACGCACAGCATCCGCTCCTGCGACTCGGAGATCATGATCTCGAACGGCTCCATGTCCCGCTCGCGCAGCGGCACCTTCGTCACGTCGATGTCGAGCCCGACCTCGCCCTTGGCGGCCATCTCCGACGACGACGAGCTCAAGCCCGCAGCGCCGAGGTCCTGGAGCGCGACGAGCAGCCCGCGATCGAGCAGCTCGAGCGAGCACTCGAGCAGCTTGGACTCCTCGAACGGGTCGCCGATCTGGACGGTCGGGCGCTTGGCGGCGTCCTCGTCGCCCAGCTCGGCCGACGCCAGCACGGACGCGCCGCCGATGCCGTCGCGCCCGGTGCGCGCGCCGAACAGGATCACGACGTTGCCGACACCTGCGGCCGCCGAGCGGATCAGCTTCTCGGTCTCGATCAGGCCCAGGCACATCGCGTTGACGAGGCAGTTCTGCTCGTAGGCGGACTCGAAGTAGATCTCGCCGCCCACGGTCGCCACGCCGATCGAGTTGCCGTAGTGCCCGATGCCCGCCACCGCGCGCTCGAGCAGGTAGCGCGAACGGGCCGACTCCGCCGGCTCGCCGAAGCGCAGCGAGTCGAGCACGGCGATCGGCCGCGCGCCGACCGCGAACACGTCGCGCAGGATGCCGCCGACGCCGGTGGCAGCGCCCTGGAACGGCTCGACCGCGCTCGGGTGGTTGTGCGACTCGACCTTGAAGGCGCACGAGAGCCCGCCTCCGACGTCGACGGCGCCGGCGTTCTCGCCTGGCCCCATCACGACGCGCGGGCCCTCGGTGGGGAGCGTCCTGAGCAGCTTGCGCGAGTGCTTGTAGCCGCAGTGCTCGGACCACATCAGGCTGAAGATCGCGAGTTCGACCTCGTTCGGCTCGCGCCCGATCAGCTCGACGATCCGCTCGTACTCGGCGTCCGTCAGGCCGAGCTCTCTGTGGCGGCTCATGCGGCGATGAGCGCAGCCGACTCGAACAGCCGCAGCCCGTCCGCCGACCCCGTCAGCGGATCGACCGCGTGCTCGGGATGCGGCATCAGCCCGACGACGTTGCCCGCCGTGTTGCTCACGCCGGCGATGTCACGCGCCGACCCGTTGAAGTTCTCGCCGCGCGCGTAGCGCATAACGACCTGGCCGTTGGCGTCGAGCTCGTCGAGCACCGGGTCGGGCGCCCAGTAGCGGCCCGTCTGGTGCTTGGCAGGGATCGAGAGCGCGTCGCCCGGCTCACACGCGGCCGTCCACTTCGTGTCGGCGTTGACGACCTCCAGCTCGACCTGGCGGCAGACGAAGCGCAGCGACGTGTTCGGCAGCAGCGCGCCCGGCAGCAGCCCCGCCTCGCACAGCACCTGGAAGCCGTTGCAGATGCCGAGTACGAGGCCGCCGTGGCGGGCGAAGCGCTCGACCTCCTCCATGATCGGCGAGAAGCGCGCAAGCGCACCGGCGCGCAGGTAGTCGCCGTAGGAGAAGCCGCCGGGGACGATCACCGCATCGACGTCGCGCAGGTGGTGGTCGCGGTGCCAGAGCAGCATGCCGTCGCCGACGCGCGAGACGGCGCTCAGCGCGTCGCGCTCATCGCACGAGCCGGGGAACTGGATCACCCCGAACCGCATCAGCCGACGATCTCGTAGTCCTCGATCAACGGGTTCGCGAGCAGCTGCTCGCACATCGCGGGCAGCTGCGAGGCGTCTTCCACGTCGAGCTCCACGAGCCGCCCGATGTGCACGTTGCGCACGCCGTCGAACCCGAGCGCCGGCAGCACGCGCTCGACCGCCTGGCCCTGCGGGTCGAGGATCCCCGCCTTGGGCCGGATCAGCACTCGCGCCCTCATGCGACCCGCGCCAGCCAGGCCGAGAACGGCTCGCCCGCCAGCTTCTCGTACGCGGTCACGTAGCGACTCGCGCGTGGCTGCGACGACGTCGTCCGGGATCGCCGGTGCCGGCGGGGCCTTGTCCCAGCCGGTACCCGCCGCCCAGTCGCGCACGAACTGCTTGTCGAACGACGGCTGCGAGCGGCCGACCTCGTACTGATCGGCGGGCCAGAAGCGCGACGAGTCCGGCGTGCAGACCTCGTCTCCCAACGTGAGCGTCCCGTCCGCGTCGAAGCCGAACTCGAACTTGGTGTCGGCGAGGATCACCCCGCGCTCGCGCGCGTGCGCCGCGACCGCCTCGTAGACCGCGATCGAGACGTCGCGCAGCCGCTCGGCGAGCTCGCGCGAGCCGACCAGGTCCACGACCGCGTCGAGGTCGATCGCCTCGTCGTGGCCCTCGTCCGCCTTGGTAGAGGGCGTGAAGATCGGCGCCGGCAGCTGCTCGGACTCGCGCAGGCCCGGCGCAAGCTCGACGCCCGACACCGCGCCGGTCGCCTGGTAGTCCTTCCAGCCCGAGCCCGTGATGTAGCCGCGTACGACGCACTCGACCGGCAGCATCTGCAGCCGCTTGACCCGCAGGGCGCGCCCGCGCTGTTCGGCCGGGACCCCGTCGGTCGCCGAGAGGTAGTGGTTCGGGACGATCCCGCGCGTGAGGTCGAACCAGAGGACGGACAGGCCCGTGAGGACCTTGCCCTTGTCCGGGATCTCGTTCGGGTGGACGACGTCATAGGTCGAGATGCGGTCGGAGGCGACCATCAGCAGGTCGCCGCCGAGGTCGTAGATCTCGCGGACTTTGCCGGAGGCGAGGAGAGGGAGCGACACGCGGCCCAGGCTACTTCACAGGTCGTACGGGAAGTCCGTCAGCGTTTCGCATCCGTCGGCGGTGACGAGCACGAGATCCTCGAGCCGGCAGCCGCCGTAGCCCTGCCGGTAGCAGCCGGGCTCCAGCGTGATCACGTCGCCGGCCAGCAGCGTGTCGGGGGAACGGGTGAGCGCCGGGCGCTCGTGGATCTCCAGCCCGACGCCGTGGCCGAGCCCGTGGAAGTAGCCGTCGCGCAGCACCTCGCCCTCGGCCTTGGTGAGCTGCGTCGGCTTGCCGGCCGCGATGTACGGCTCGCACGAGCGCCTGTAGATCGCTTGTGCGTCGGCGCCCGCGCGCACCTCCGGGTAGACGAGGTCGAGCGACTCCCTGGTCAGCCGCCAGTACTCGGCGAGCTCGTCGCTGGGCGCCTCGCCGCCGGCCACGAACGTACGCGTCATGTCAGCCCAACAGCGTGACGCGCGGTCGCGCGGCCAGATGTCCACGACGACCGGCTCGCCGGCGACCAGGGCGCCGAACCCGGACTCGTGCCCGTCGGCCGACTGCGCGCCGTGCGAGACGATCACGTCGCCCGGCAGGTCGCAGTCGAGCTCGTCGCAGCGCGCGGTCATCGCGTCGCGGATCTCCTCCGACGTGAGGCCCGGGCGCAGCTCGCGGATCAGCTCGGCGGCGACCGCCATCGCGGCGTCGGCGGCCTTCTGGGCGCGCCGGATCCCGGCGAGCTGCGCTTCGGTCTTCGAACGCCGGCGCAGCGCGAACGTCTCCGGCTCGACGTCGAGCGTCAACCCGGCGGAGCGCAGGTGGTCGGCGAAGGCGACCGGGAAGTCCGGCGGCACGGCGGCGCGCTCGACGCCCAGCTCGCGGCACGCGCGCAGTGCGATCTCGAGCGCGAACTCGTGCCGCGAGATCCCGCTCGCGAGCAGCGCGTCGCCGCCGAGCGTCGAAGGATCGAGGATCTCGATCCCGAGCGCGGCGACCTTGTCGGCGTCGAGCACGCCGACGGTCGCGGCGCGGCGGCCGTCGACCTCGGTGTAGAGGAACGGGTCGATGATCCCTACCGGGATCGCGTGAAAGAGGTCCGGCGACGTGTCGGGAGCGCCATAGAGGAGTACGTCAGACAGGGGAGATCACCTCGTCGAGCCGCGCCAGCACCTCCGGTACGTAGCGCGTGTAGTGGCCGTAGTCGAAGATCGCGTCCAGATCGAGCGTGTCGGCGCCGGGCTCGGCCTCGAGCAGCGTGCGCAGCGGCGTCTGCGTGTCCCACGCCTGCTGGGCGCGCCGCTGCACGATCCGGTAGGCGTCATCGCGCTGCATCCCGCCGGCGACAAGCGCGAGCAGCACGCGCTGGGAGAACAGAGCTCCGCACGTCAGCTCCAGGTTCGCGCGCATGCGCTCGGCGTGGACGGTCATGCCCTCCACGACCCGCAGCGCGAGGTGCTGCATGTAGTCGAGCACGATCGTCGCGTCCGGCAGGATCACGCGCTCGGCGCCGGAGTGCGAGATGTCGCGCTCGTGCCACAGCGCGACGTCCTCCAGCCCCGCCTGCGAGTAGCCGCGCAGGACGCGCGCCAGCCCGGTGATGCGCTCGCTGATGATCGGGTTGCGCTTGTGCGGCATCGCGCTCGAGCCCTTCTGGCCTTCGCGGAACGGCTCCTCGACCTCGCGCACCTCGGTGCGCTGGAGGTGGCGGATCTCGGTCGCGAAGCGCTCCAGCCCGGCGCCGGCGAGCGCCACCGCCTGCAGCACTTCGGCGTGCCGGTCGCGCGGCACGACCTGCGTGGAGACCGGCTCCCGCGCGAGGCCGAGCCGCTCGAGCACGCGCGCCTCGTAGTCGGGACCGAGCGTCGCGTACGTGCCGACCGCGCCGGAGATCGCGCCGGTCGCGGCCTGATCGAACGCGCGCGTCAGGCGCTCGGCGTTGCGATGCGCCTCGAACGCGAATCCTGCGAGCTTGAGCCCGAATGTCGTCGGCTCGGCGTGCACGCCGTGGGTGCGGCCGACGCACAGCGTGTCCGCGTACTCATGCGCGCGCTCGGCGAGCGCGGCCGCGAGCGTCCGCGCGCCGGGGACGATCACGTCGCCGGCGCGGCGCAGCTGCAGCGCGAGCGCCGTGTCGAGTACGTCGGAGGAGGTCAGCCCGTAGTGGATCCAGCGCCCGGCCTGGCCCGCCGACGCGCCAAGCACGTCGACGAACGCGGCCACGTCGTGGTCGGTGACCTGCTCGCGCTCCTTGACCGCCTCGACCGTGAACGTGGCCGTGCGGATCGCCTGCAGGTCGGCCTCGGACGGGCCGTCGAGCGCCTCCGCCGCCGCGACCTCGACGTCGCGCCACGCGGTCATGCGCGCCTCGTCGGTCCACACGGCGCCGATCTCGGGTCGGGTGTAGCGCTCGATCACCCCTGGGTTATATCCCGCGCGGGAGGGACAGGTCCTGGGCACGGGGCGGGACAGGCCTTCGCGAAGGACAGGACCTGTCCCTCGGGGTGGCGCCTTCTTTAGCGCGAGCCGCGGATGACCGATACGCGAGCCGCTGCGCACGATCACCAGCTTCCTCGGCCTGCTCTCGCGCCGCCACGGCTGGCGGCTCGACGACGAGGGCCGCGAGTTCCTCGACCACGCCGTCGCCGGCGCCAAGCGGATGGACGCGCTGATCGCGGAGCTGCTCGACTACTCGCGCACGGGCCGCGAGGCGGCGCCCGAGCCGACCGACCTCGCCGGCGCCTGGAGCGTCGCCGTGCGCAACCTTTCGGCGGCGATCGCCGACTCCGGCGCCGAGGTGACCTGCGGCCCGCTGCCGGTCGTGCTGGCCGACCGCGGGGAGATGGTCCAGGTGCTGCAGAACCTGCTCGGCAACGCGATCAAGTACGGGGGCGACACCCCGCGCATCCATGCGGAGGCGATCCGGCGCGCCGGCGACTGGGAGGTCTCGGTCTCCGACGACGGCCCCGGCATCGACCCGCGCCACCACGACCGCATCTTCGTGCTGCTCCAGCGCCTGGACCGCCACGACGAGGTCGAGGGCACCGGCATGGGCCTGGCGATCTGCAAGCGGATCGTGGAGACGCACGGCGGCAGGATCTGGGTCGAGTCGGAGCCGGGCGAGGGCGCGCGGTTCCGGTTCACCCTGCACGGCGCAGAGCCGGAACCGCTCGCCTCACGGGAGCGCGACGCCTCGCTGGCGCCGTAGCCGGGCTCATCCGAAGCTGAGACCGAATCGCTCGCAGAGCCCTGGGATCGACTCGAAGTTGAGCTCGAGGCCGTACCGGGCGCCGAGGACAGCCAGCCATTCGGGCTGCGGCGGACCGGCGGCGCCCGCGTCGACGAGCTCGTCGAAGAAGTGCTCGAAGCCGCCGGGGGCGATGATCTCGAGGATCCGGCAGGGCGCGTCGCCCGCGTTCCAGAACGTATGCCACTGGTCGCGCGGCTTGTGGACGAGGTCGCCGGCATCGGCGTAGACGACGTCGTCGCCGAGCAGCGCGCCCATCCGGCCGTCGAGCACGTAGGAGTACTCATCCTCGCGGCTGTGGCGGTGGAGCGGGGCGGCGAGCGCTCGCGGGGGCATCGGGTGCTCGACGAGCGAGAAGCCGCCGGCGTGGGTCTCCTCGGTGTCGATCATGAAGCGGACGCCGATCGAGCCGAGGCTTCCGGCCTTGCCGTCGCGCAGGCCGACGAGTTTCGGGGCGGGCTGGGCGTGCATTCCGTGCGAGCCTTTCGATGAACGGGGTGTTTACCGATTGGCGGGAACTGTAACATCATTGAACGCCGTGTCAACCCAAACGCGCCGATACGAGCTCAAAGCCCGCGCGGAGGCCCAGCAGGCGACTCGCGCCCGGATCGCCGCGGCCGCCGCCGCCCTGCACGAGGAGGTGGGCATCGCGAAGACGACGGTCGCCGACATCGCGCGCCGCGCGGGCGTGCAGCGGTTGACCGTCTACAACCACTTCCCGGACCTGCACGCGCTGTTGCCCGCGTGCAGCGCCCACTGGCTGGCCGAGCATCCGCGGCCCGATCTGGAGCCGGCGTTCGCGCTCGAGAACCCGGCGGACCGCCTGCGCGCGGTGCTGACCGCGCTCTACGGCTGGTACCGCGAGAACGCGCCGATGCAGCGGCGCGTACACGGCGAGCGGGCGACGGTCGCGGAGCTCGACGCGTGGATGGCGCGCTCGGCGGACGCGAGCCTCGCCGAGCTGGCCGAAGGCCTCTCCGCCGGCTTCGACCGTGCCGAGGCGCGTGCGCTCGTCGCGCTCGCGCTCGACTTCTGGACCTGGCAGCGCCTCGCGCTCGAGGGCCTGGACGACGCCGCGGCCGCCGCGCTGATGACCGCCACGGTGGCCGGCTGATCGCCCCGCTATGCGTCGAGGATCCGCGCCGCCAGCACCGCGGCGTTGCGCGCGTTGTCGACGCCGACGCACGCGACTGGCACGCCCGGCGGCATCTGGGCGATCGACAGCAGCGCGTCGAGCCCGCCCGCGACCGACTTCGACGACGTCAGCGGCACGCCGATCACCGGCAGCGGCGTGTGGGCGGCGACCACGCCCGGCAGCGCGGCCGAGAGCCCCGCGCCGGCGATGATCACGCGCAGCCCGCGCATCCGCGCGTTGCGCGCGTAGTCCGCCACCACGTCCGGGTCGCGGTGCGCGGACATCACCCGCACCTCGTGCCCGATCCCGCGCTCCTCGAGCTCCTTCACGGCCGCCTCCATCGCGCGCATGTCGCTCTTGGAGCCCATCACGATGCCGACGCGCGGGGCGGCGACCTCGATCTCGGAGAACTCCTCCTCGACCTCGGCCTCGGCGAGCGCCTCCGGCCCTCCCTCGGCCGGCCGCGCGTGCCCGCGCTCCTCGTTCATGCCGCGATGTCGCGCCGCAGCTGCGCGCCGTCGAAGGCGATCATGTCGGCGGCAGCATACGCGGCGGCCCGGGCGGCAAGCCGGTCCTCGCCAAGCGCCGTGACGCCGAGCACGCGCCCGCCGGCCGTGACGATCTCGCCGTCGCGCTCGGCGGTGCCGGCGTGGAACACCTCGACCCCCGGCGGGAGCCCGTCGAGGCCGGCGATCGCGTCGCCGGACGACGAGCCCTGCGGGTAGCCGCGCGAGGCCAGCACGACGCACACGGCGGCGCGCGGATCCCACTCGGGCACTGCGCCCGCGAGCCCGCCCGGCTCCGTCGCCGCCAGCAGCAGGGCGAGCAGGTCGGAGCGCAGGCGCGGCAGCACCACCTGCGTCTCGGGGTCGCCGAAGCGGACGTTGAACTCGAGCACGCGCGCCCCCTCCTCGCTCAGCATCAGCCCGGCGTACAGCACGCCGTGGAACGGCATGCCGCGCCGCGCCAGCTCCTCGACGACCGGCTGATGGACGGTGGCGATCACGTCGTCCACCAGCGCCGCGGCCTCCGGCACCGGCGAATAGCAGCCCATGCCGCCGGTGTTCGGGCCGGTGTCGCCCTCGCCGATGCGCTTGTAATCGCGCGCCGGCGCGAGCGGGACGGCGCGCTCGCCGTCGCACAGGGCGAGCAGCGAGAGCTCGTCGCCGGCGAGGAACTCCTCGACCACGACCGGCTGGTCGCCGAAGCGGCGCGCGACGAGCATGTCCTCCAGCGCCGCGCGCGCCTCCGCCTCGGCGGCGGCGATCACGACGCCCTTGCCGGCGGCGAGCCCGTCGGCCTTGATCACGGCGGGGTAGCCGGCGACCGCGTCGAGCCCCTCCTCCACGGTCGTCACGACGCGGTGCGCCGCGGTCGGCACTCCGGCCGCGGCCATCACCTCCTTGGCGAACGCCTTGGAGCCCTCCAGCCGTGCGGCGGCGGCGCGCGGTCCGAAGCAGCGCACGCCGGCGCCCGCGAGCGCGTCGGCGAGACCGGCCACCAGCGGCGCCTCCGGTCCCACGACGACGAGCTCGACGCCCGCGTCGCGGGCCGCGGCGGCGAGCGCCTCCGGGTCGTCGGCCGGCGCGTCCAGCGCGCGCGCGTCGCGGCGGATCCCCGCGTTGCCCGGCGCGCACAGCACCTCCGGCGCCTGCGGGGAGCGCAGCAGCGTGCGGACGAGCGCGTGCTCGCGCCCGCCCGAGCCGACGACGAGGACCCTCACACGGCCCCGATGAAATCGTCGATCGGGATCGCGCCCAGCGACTCGTAGCGGGCGGTACCGCGCGAGCCGAGCTCGAGCGAGACGCGCGCCATCGTCCGGTCGTCGGGCGCCTCGACGACGCTGATGAAGTCGAAGTGGCCGAGCGTGGCCCACTGCGCCTTGACCGAGGCGCCGAGCTGCTCGACCTCACGGTTGACCTCGCGGATGCGCGCCGGATTGTTCTTGATCGTCTGCACGCCCTCGGGGGTCAGCGTGCACAGCATGATGAAGGTGGGCACCGTGTCTCCTCTCGCACTGGCGGATGGCGATCCTGCGTTGTATCCCATCGGCGGCTACAGTGCCCCCATGTCCGCACGCACTCCCGCCGTCGCCGGCGCGCTGATGATCGCCCTGGTGGTGCCGGCGGGTGCGGAGGCGGCAACGATCGCGCCGCTCAAGCCCTGCTACGTCACGGCCAACACCCCGCAGGGGCCCCAGTCGGAGGGCGTCGCGATCTCCGCGACGGGTTTCACGCCGGGCTCGACCGTCAACCTGCTCATGGACGGGCTGCCGTTCCCGAACGGAGCGAATCTGCAGACGAACGCGACGGACGGCAGCCTCACGCTGTCGCCGGAGCAGGTGCCGGCACCGTTCATCGCGGCGGGGTCGCGCGAGTTCTCGGTGACGCTCACGCAGACCGACCAACCGGCAAACACCGTGACGGCAACGGCGCGGACCACCGCTCTCGGCGTGACCGTCAGCCCGCGGCGCGCGCGGCCGTCGCAGCGGGTCCGCTTCAAGGGCAGCGGCTTCACCGGATCCAAGCCGGTGTACGCGCACTACGTGTACAAGAACAAGGTGCGCAAGACCGTTCGCCTCGCGCGCAAGCCGAGCCCGTGCGGCGGCTGGTCTGCGCGCCGGCCGCAGATCCCGGTCAGGGACCCGAAGCGGGGCAACTGGATCGTCCAGCTCGACCAGTCGAGGCGCTACCGCGACGCTCGCAAGCCCAACTCCGGGCTCAAGAGCGTCTTCGTACTGCTCCGCATCACGGTCACGCTGGTCCCGCCGAACTGAGCGCCGCCTCCGGCGCCGCCGCGGCGCGGCTGCGCTCGAAGCGCAGCTCGCCCTCGGCGGCGTCGATCACGATGTGGTCGCCGGCGGCGTAGTCGCCCTGCAGCAGCCCGAGCGCCAGCCGGTCGACCAGGTGCTTCTGGATCACGCGCTTGAGCGGCCGCGCGCCGTAGGTCGGGTCGTAGCCCATGTCGCCCAGCAGCGCCCGGGCGGCGTCGGTCAGCTCGATCGTCACGCCGCGCTCGGACACCCGGCCGATCAGCCGCGCGACCTGGAGGTCGACGATCCGGCCGAGCTGCTCGCGCGTGAGCGACTCGAACTCGACGATGTCGTCGAGCCGGTTGATGAACTCCGGCTTGAACTGCATCTCGACGCCGCGGCGCCCGCCTGGCACGTTCGACGTCATGATCAGCACGGTGTTCTTGAAGTCGACCGTGTGACCCTGGCCGTCGGTCAGGCGACCGTCGTCCATCACCTGCAGGAGCACGTTGAAGACGTCGTTGTGCGCCTTCTCGATCTCGTCGAGCAGCACGACCGAGTACGGGCGCCGGCGCACGGCCTCGGTGAGCTGGCCGCCCTCCTCGTAGCCGACGTAGCCGGGCGGCGCGCCGACGAGCCGGGACACCGAGTGCTTCTCCATGTACTCCGACATGTCGATCCGGACCATCGCGTCCTGGGAGTCGAACATGAACTCGGCCAGCGCCCGCGCCAGCTCGGTCTTGCCGACGCCGGTCGGGCCGAGGAACAGGAACGTGCCGATCGGGCGATCGGGGTCCTGCAGGCCGGCGCGCGAGCGGCGCAGGGCGTTGGAGACGGCGACGACCGCCTCCTCCTGGCCGATCACCCGCTGGTGCAGCCGCTCCTCCATGTGGATCAGCTTCTCGACCTCGCCCTCGAGCATGCGTGAGACCGGGATGCCGGTCCACTTCGCGACGACGTCGGCGATCTCGTCGGCGTCGACGCGCTCCGACAGGTAGACCGGCGGCTCGACGTCGCCGCGCTCGGCGCGGCGCTCGGCCTCCTCCAGCTGGTGCTCGAGGTCCGGGATCTCGCCGTGGCGCAGCTCGGCAGCGCGCTGGTAGTCGAGCTCGCGCTCGGCGCGCTCCAGCTCCACGCGAGCGGCGTCGAGCCGCTCGCGCAGCTTGCCGTGGCCCTCGGCCTGCGCCTTCTCGCGCTCCCACTGCGCCTTCATGCTGTTGAACTGCTCGCGCAGGTCGGCCAGCTCGCGCTCGATCTCCTCGCGCCGCTCGGTCGCGGTCTTGTCGTTCTCGACGGCGACCAGCTCGATCTCGAGCTGCTTGATCCGCCGGTCGACCTCGTCGATCTCGGTCGGCATCGACGTGATCTCGATCGAGACGCGCGAGGCGGCCTCGTCGACCAGGTCGATCGCCTTGTCGGGCAGGAAGCGGTCGGTGATGTAGCGGTGCGAGAGCGTCGCGGCGGCGATCAGCGCGGCGTCGGTGATCGTGACCTTGTGGTGCGCCTCGTAGCGCTCCTTGAGGCCGCGGAGGATCGCGATCGTGGCCTCGACGCTCGGCTCGCCGACGTGGATCGGCTGGAAGCGGCGCTCCAGCGCGGCGTCCTTCTCGACGTGCTTGCGGTACTCGTCGAGCGTCGTCGCGCCGATCGCGCGCAGCTCGCCGCGGGCGAGCATCGGCTTGAGCAGGTTGGCGGCGTCGACCGCGCCCTCGGCGGCGCCGGCGCCGACGATCGTGTGCAGCTCGTCCATGAACAGGATCACCTGGCCGCGCGCGTCGGCGATCTCCTTCAGCACGGCCTTCAGGCGCTCCTCGAACTCGCCGCGGTACTTCGAGCCGGCCAGCAGCGCGCCGATGTCGAGCGCGATCACGCGGCGGTCGCGCAGCGACTCGGGCACGTCGCCGGAGACGATCCGCTGGGCGAGCCCCTCGACGATCGCGGTCTTGCCGACGCCCGGCTCGCCGATCAGCACCGGGTTGTTCTTCGTGCGGCGGGAGAGGACCTGGATCACGCGGCGGATCTCGTCGTCGCGCCCGATCACCGGATCGAGCTTGCCGTCCTCCGCCGCGCGCGTGAGGTCGTTGCCGAACTTCTCGAGCGACTCGTACGCGTCCTCGGCGTTCTCGCTCGTCGCGCGGTGCGAGCCGCGGATCTCGGCCACGACCTGCGCGATCGCCTTCTTGGTCGCGCCGTTGGAGCGCAGCACCTCGCCGGCGGACGAGTTGTGGCCGGCGAGCGACAGCAGCAGGTGCTCGGTGGTGATGAACTCGTCCTTCATCTCGCGCGCCTCGTGCTCGGCTGCGCGCAGGACGGCCATCAGGTCAGGATCCGTGGTCGGCTCCGCGAGGGTGGCGAGCGTGGGGAGCGCGGCGAGCGCGGCATCGACTTCGGCGTCGATCGCGGCGCCGATCCGGTCGAGGATCCGGCGCACGAGCGCGTCGTCGGCGCGCAGCATCGCGGCGAGCAGATGGATCGGTGCCACCTGCGCGTTCTTGCGCTCGGCGGCGAGCGAGATCGAGGCCTGGATGGCCTCGCGGGACTTCTGCGTGAAGCGATCGAGTTGCATGGGCCTCTTCCAAAGATCTCAGTCGGTTTGACTCAGATCTTAGCGAGTCAGCGCTCCAGGTCGTGGGGGGTTATCAGGCCGCTCTCGAGCGCGCGCCGGACCAGCTCGGTGCGCTTGTGGTACTGCGGCACGTCGCCGACCTCGAACGCGTCGAACAGCGCCCGCATGTGGGTCTTGACCGTCTCGACGCTGACGAACAGCGCGGTCGCGATCTCGCGGTTCGACGCGGCGCCGCCGCCCCGGTCCAGCGCGGGCCGGCACAGCTCCACGAGCACGCGGCGCTGCGAGTCGGTCATGTTCGGCACGACGCGGTCGAGCGCCGGCGTGGTGCGGCGCATGTCGTCGTCGCCGGCTGCATGGAAGATCAGCGTGGTGCGGCCGATCCGGAGTACGTCGCCGTCGCGCAGCACCTGCGGGCCGGCGATGCGCGAGGCGTTCACCAGCGTCCCGTTCGAAGAGCCGCGGTCCTCGATCGTCCAGGCGCCTCCGGCCTGCTCGAGCAGCGCGTGCGCCCGCGAGACCTCGGTGTCCCACGGCAACGCGACCTCGCACGCCGCGAGCCGCCCGATCGACATCCGCTCGTGCGCGGGAGAAAGCCCGACGATCTTCTGGTTGTCGTCGCCGTCGCGGTACTCGAGAAACGCGGCGCCGGCGCGTTGTGCCTCGATCACTGCCTTCAGCTCAGCCGGCGTACGCCGGTGCAGTCCGAGGGCTTCGGTCACGAGGCCACTCTAAGCCATAAAGTCCGCGGCTCCCGACCAAGGAGTTTCGACGACGATGGCTGAAACCCCAGCTCCCCTCTGGCGCGGCTACGACGAAACCAGCGAGCAGGATCTGCTCGCCCTGCTCGACGAGACCGAGACGAAGGCGAACGACGCGGCGGACGACACGGTCCGCCCGAACGTCGTGGGAGGCCTGGCGACGGCGATCGCGGAACACGAGGCGATCAAGAAGGATCTGGACCCCGGCAACTACCGCTCGCGGCTGCACGAGCGCGCGGCCGCGATTGCCGGGTCGTGGAAGCCGTAGCAGCGGGACGCGTCCTCAACGTCGGGCCGTCGCCGGCCCGCGAGGACGACCACACGCCCGAGGCCGCCGAGGCGGCCGGCCGGCTGCGCGCGGTCGATCCGCCCGAGCGGGTCGACCTGCGTGCACCGTGGTACACGGTCCGCGACCAGCGCAAGACCGGCTCGTGCGTCGGCTGGGCCCTGGCCGACTCCGTGATGTGGCGCCAGCTCGTCGCGGCGAGGCGGCTCGCGCAGGACGAGCGGCTCTCGCCGCGCTTCATGTGGATGGCGGCGAAGGAGATGCGCGCGAAGCTGACCGAGATCAAGGGCGCGCCGGCCTGGCGCCCGACGACATTCCTCGATCAGGGGATGACCGACGTCAAGAGCGCCCTCGACGTCGCGCGGCTGTACGGCGCCGCACTCGAGAGCGAGCTGCCGTTCGACGACGGGCTCTTCCCGGGCGACATCGAGCAGTTCTACGAGTCGGCCGCCCAGCGCAAGATCACGCACTACTACCGCCTCGATCCGGACGAGGATCGCTCAGCCTGGTTCCTGCACTGGCGTCGCTGGATCCACCAGCACGGACCGGTCCTCGTCGTGCTCACGGTGGATCAGGCGTTCGTGAACGGCCCCCGGTTGCTTGACGAGTTCGATCCCGGCTCCGCGTCGTTCAATCACGCCGCCGCGCTCGTCGGCTACGCCCCGAACGGGTTCCTGATCCGTTGCAGCTGGGGCGAAGACTGGGGCCAGGGCGGCTATGCGGTTGCGACCGAGCCCTATCTCGCGCAGGCGACGCGCGAGAGCTACGGCGTCGTCGTCTGACGCAGCGACGCGGCGATCCAGGGCAGATCGAGTTCGCGGGCGAGCGCGAGCCCGCGGTCGCGCGGCGCTCCTGACCCCGCCGGTGACACGTCGCTCTGCAGCCAGTCGGTGATCGCCGCCAGCTCCCAACCTGGCGCACGCCAGCGCCGGGCAAGCTCGACGGCATGTTCGAAGTGACTCGATGCATCGTCGTACCGGCCCGCGGCGACCGCCAGCACGCCCAGCGGGCGCGCCACGGGGCCGAACGCGGCGCAGGCGTCGTCCATCACGGCGTTGCGCGCCGCGTGCCCGGACAGCGCGGCGGCCAGCTGCTCGACCTCGTCCGGCTCGCCCCACTCGGCGACGGGCTCGGCCAGGAGAACGAGCCCGCACAGCCAGTCGGGCGTGCGCATGATCCCCGCGAAGCCGTCGCGTGTGCAGGCTGCAACGGTCCCGCGCGCGCCCTCGGCGCCGAGGTTCCACTCGACCTGCGCGAGCATCGCTTTCCACACCGGCAGCGCCGGGTAGCGCCCGGCGTAGTCGCGCAGCGCTACGAGCGGCGCCTCGCGCGGGCGGCGGCGTTGTAACGCGAGCGCCAAACGCTGCACGGTGTACTCCTGATCGGCATCATCGCCGTGGCGGCGATTGAGCTCGACGGCGTCCCCTGCCAGCCGCTCGCCCTCCGCGAGCTGCCCGGCGAACGTCGCGCGGGTGGCCTTCAGCACGAGCAAGTACCAGCGGTAGTACGTCCGGCGGCTCTCCGCCGAGAGCCGCGCCAGTTGCTCGAGCTCGGCGTCGACGACATCGAGCTGTCCCGCGCTGAAAGCATCCCGCAGCCGCGTCATGCGTGCCCAGAAGACCGCTGCGAGGTCGGTCCCGCGGACCGCGCGAGCGAGCACTTCCTCGGTCGCGTCACGGCGCGCGTCGTCGCGCTCGGGCGGCCAATTGACCAGCGCCGCCGCGGCGAGCAGCGAGACGAGCGCGTCGTCATCGCCGAGCCGGCGCGCCATCGCGACGCCGTCGTCGACCAGCGCCTCGCGCCGCGCCTGGTCGGTCACCGGATCGAGTCGCTGGCCAAGGCGCGCGGATGCCCGTGCCCGCAGCGCGCTGTCCTCCGCCGGCAGCAGATCCAGCGCCTCCTGGAGCAGCGCGATCGCGTCGATGTCGATCGACCCGTACTGCTGCACCTCCGAGAACCCGAGCGCTGCGCGCGCGTGGATTTCGGCGGTACCGGCTCGGCGGGCCGCCGCCGCGGCGCTGCGGAAGCGGCGCCGGGCAGCGTCGATATCCCCGGCCGCGAACGTCGCGGCCGCCAGCGCGAGCGAGGTGTCGAGGCGGACTGCCGGCGCAACCTCGACGCCCAGCTCCAACGCCTCGAGTGCGCCGACGTAGTGGGCGGCCACCTCGGCGTGCGCCTGCAGCGCCGCCGCCTCGCGCGCCGCCTCCAGCGAGAGGTCCCAGGCCGGCTGCGGGTCGGCGCCGCTGCGGGCGGCCGCCAGCGCGTGATGCGCCGCCTCGGCGGCGGTCGCCTCACCGCCGGCCTCGAGCGACTCCTGCAGGATTGCGGCGACGGACGCGTGTAGGCGGGCGCGCACGGCCGGCGGCAGCTCGTCGTAAACGGCGTCGCGCACGATCGCGTGGGCGAAGCCGAAGCGGCCGGGTACGTCCGGCCGCGCCTCGAGCAGACGCCCCGAGAGGGCGGGCTGCAGCGCCTGTGCGACGCTCTCGCGCCCGAGCCCGCCGATGCGCGCGACGCCTGAGATCGTGAACGGGCGCCCGACGACCCCTGCGATCGCGAGTACCTCGCGCGTCCCGGGCTGGAGCGGCTCGAGTCGCCGTCCGACGACCTCGCGCACGCGATCAGGTACGACGGCCGGCAGCATCGCACCGTCGTTGTCCAACTCGCCACGCTCAGCTAGCAAGCGCACCAGCTCGCGGAGGAAGAACGGGTTGCCGGCGGTTCGCTCGTGCAGTTCGTGCGACGCGCGGGCGGCGACTGGCGAGTCGGGCGGGAAGAAGCGTGCGACGGCCGACTCGGGCAGCCCGCGCAGCGGCACGCGGCTGAGCCGGCGGTCGCGTTCGAGGTCGTCGAGCAGATCGCCCAGCCCATGGCCGGGGCCAAGCTCGGCGCTGCGGTATGTCAGCACGACCAGCAGCTGCACGTCGGACGCCGCGCGCAGCAGGTGGCCGAGCAGCAGCAGCGAGGAGCGGTCGACGGCGTGGACGTCCTCGAGCGCGATGAACAGCGGCCGCTCGCGTGCCGCGGAGCGCACAAGCGCGGCGACCGCGTCGAACATCCGCAACCGGTCCTCCTCCCCGTCGTGCGGCTGCCCGCTGCCCGGTCCGGCCTCCACCGGAGGGCGCCCGTCGCCGGTGACCCTGCGGACGTCGCCGAGGACGCGCGCGGGGAGGCCACTCGCCGCCGCCACGAGCGGGCGCAGCGCCGCCCTCCACGGTCCGTACGCGCGCGCCTCCTCCTCCGCCCGCCCGCGCACCACCGCCACGCCGCGCGCACCCGCCTCGGCGGCGGCCTCCTCCACCAGGCGCGTCTTGCCGATGCCCGGCTCGCCCACGATCGCGACCACGTGCGCCGAGCCGGAGCGCGCGATGTCGAGCGCATGCCGGATGCTCGCCAGCTCGCCGTCGCGACCGATCAGCGGGTCGCGGTCGGCGGCGACGGGAACTACGGGCACGCTCGGCGCGCCGCCCAGTCTGTCGAGCATGTCGCGCACGGCAGCGGCGTTGTCCGGCCGCTCGTTCGGCTGCTTCGCCAGCAGCGCAAGCACGAGCGCGTCGAGCTCCGCCGTCACGCCGCGCGCGTGGCGCGACGGCGGGTCCGGCTCCGCATGACGGTGCTGCGCCTGGAGCGCGAGCGCATCGGGGCCGGAAAACGGAGGACGGCCGCAGAGGAGCTCCCACAACGCCGCTCCGAGCGCGTAGAGGTCGGCGGGCGCAGCGGGCGCGACGCCCGCGGACTGCTCCGGCGCCTGGTAGTACGGCGTGCCGGAACCGGTGACCAAGGAGCTGACCGGCTCGTCGACGGTCACCGCGATGCCGAAGTCGCCCAGGCAGGCGCTGCCGTCCGCGGCGAGCCAGACGTTGTCTGGCTTGACGTCGCGGTGCACGACGCCGTGCTCGTGGGCGTGCGCGAGCGCATCCGCGAGCGCGCGTCCGGTGCGAACCACCTCGTCCACGGGCAGCCGGCCGCCGGGCACCGCCGCGAGCCGTTCGGCGAGCGACCCGCCCGCCATGTAGCGGGCGACGATGTGCAGCACGTCGCCGTCCTGTACCGCGTCGTAGACGGTGACGATGTTCGGGTGGTCGCCGAGTCGCGCCGTCAGCCGCGCCTCGCGCCGCATCCGCTCGCGCGCCTCGGCGCCGGCCGCGCCGGACCGGGCGCGTGAGATCGCGACCGGACGGTCGAGCGTGAGATCGTGGGCGAGCCAGACCTCCTTCGCGCCGCCGCGGCCGAGTATGCGCTGCGGCAGGTAGCGCCCGGCGATCAGGTCGACGGCCGGCGCCGTGGCCGGCGACACCGTTTCGGCGAGGTCGGTGCACGCCGGGCAACGCGCTCCTTCCTCGGGCAACGGACGACCGCACGTTGGGCAGCGGATGGAAGGCTCGTCAGGCACCGGCGGGGGGCGTCGAAGTCTAGAGGTGTGACCGGTTTCCCCCCGATGGCGGGTGTCGGCGCAGGCGCTCAAGCGGGACTCTTCTCTCAGCCGCTGACCCCAGGCGGCCGGCCACGGAAGGCAAGCATGTTGTTCGCTCCCCAGATGGCACACCTGCTGGCGACAAGACGTCGCCCGCACGCGCCCACCGCCCCGCGCACACGCCGCGATCTCCTCCGCGGCCTGCGGTTTCCCCCACCGCAGCGGTAGCGCGGTGGCGGTTGGGCGCTTCAGCTATCGCTAGCGACGCCGGCGCAGCTGGACCGGCACGAGGTCGGTGGAGACCGCCTCGTAGCGGACGATCTCGGCCTTGACCGAGCGCTTGACCTCCTCGAGCCGCTCGATCTCCGCCTGCAGCTCCCCGGCGCGCTGCTCGAGCGCGCCGACCTTGCGCTGCATCCGCTCGAGCTGGCCCTCCAGCTCGAACACCTTCTCGACGCCGGCGAGGTTCATGCCGCCGCCGGAGGTCAGCTCCTGGATGCGCCGCAGCCGCTCCACGTCCGAGTGCGAGTACAGGCGCGTGCCCTTGGGCGAGCGCTTCGGCTCGATCAGCCCGCGCGCCTCGTACATGCGCAGCGTCTGCGGGTGCATCTCCGCCAGCTCGGCCGCGACCGAGATCATGAACACGCCGCGCTCGCGGTCGACGCTCGCGGTCACGCGCGTGCGGCGGACGGAGGCCATCAGCCCTGCCTCGCCTCGCGCAGGATCCGCTCGCGCGGGTTGCCGTTCATGACTTTGGAGAGCTCGTCGACCGCGCGCCGCTGCTCGTCGGAGAGCTCGCGCGGCACGTCGATCACGAACCGGTAGTGCAGGTCGCCCTTGCTGCTCCCGCCCGGTACCGCCGGCCCTTCGCCGCGCAGGCGCTGGAGCGTGCCGTGCTTCGTCCCCGGCGGCACGCGCAGCGTCTTGGTGCCGTGCAGCGTCGGGACCTCGACATCGGCCCCGCCGAGCGCCTCGGCCACGGTGATCGGGACCTCGACCTCGAGGTTGTCGCCCTTGTTCTTGAACACTGGCGACTCGGTGACGTGCGTGATCACGTAGAGGTCTCCGGCCGGGCCGCCGCGCAGGCCGGCCTCGCCCTTGCCGGCGAGCCGGATGCGCGAGCCGTCCTTCACGCCCGCCGGGATGTTCACGCGGTACTTCTTGAGCTCGCGCATGCGACCCTCGCCGTGGCACGTGTGGCACGGCTTCTCGATCACCGTGCCGGAGCCGCCGCAGCGCTCGCACGGCCGGGTGATGGAGAACAGGCCCTGGCCCTGGGACTCCACGCCGCGACCATGGCAGACGGGGCAGACGACCGGCTGCGTGCCGGGCTCGGCCCCCGTGCCGCGGCACGTCGGGCAGGCCGTGTGCGTGGCCACGGACACCGGCACCTGCGCTCCCTCGACCGCCTGCTCGAACGAGAGCGAGACCGTCGTCTCGAGATCGCGCCCGCGCTCGGCCGCCGGCTTGGTGCGCGTGCCGCGCCCGCCGCCGGTGTTGAAGATGCCGGAGAGGATGTCCGAGAAGCTGCCGAAGTCGGCCGCGCCGCCCCCCGCCGCGCCGCCGGCGCCCGCGCCGAACGGCCCGGTGCCGGCGAACAGCCCTCCGCGGTCGTACTTCTTGCGCTTCTCGGGATCCGAGAGCACGTCGTAGGCCTCGGACACTTCCTTGAAGCGCTCCTCCGCCCCGGCCTCCTTGTTCGTGTCCGGGTGGTACTGGCGCGCGAGCTTGCGGTACGCCTTCTTGATGTCGTCCTGCGACGCCTTCTTGTCGACGTCGAGGGTCTTGTAGTAGTCGGGATTGCGCGCCACGGTGCCTCCCTACTGCGCCACGATCACGCGAGCCGGCCGCAGGATCTGACCGTTGATCCGGTAACCCTGCTGGTAGACCTGCAGCACGGTGCCCGGCTCGGCCTCCTCGGACGGCTGCTGGGCCATCGCCTCGTGCTCGTTCGGGTCGAACGCCTCGCCCTCGGGCGAGAAGCGCTGGATCCCGGCACGCTCGAGCGCGGCGATCAGCTCGTCGCGCACCAGCGCGAAGCCCTTGATGACGTCCGCGTCGGCGTGCCCCTCGGCGCCCGTGAGCGAGAGCTCGAGGTGGTCGATCGCGGGTAGCAGCTCCTTGGCGAGCTTCGCCGCGCCGCGCTCGGCCGCCTGCGCGTTCTCGCGCGCCATCCGCTTGCGGTAGTTCTCGAACTCCGCCTGCTTGCGCTTGGCGAGCTCGAGGTACTTCGCGGCGTCGTCCTCCTGCTTGGGCCGCGACTCGCTCGCGGGCGGCGCCTCGGCGTCGGCGAACGACGTCTCACCGGTGCCGGGCGCCTCAGGGTCTGGCGGCGCCGCCGCGGAGAACTCCTCCTCCGCGGCGGCGATGTCCTTGGTGACGTCGTCCATCACTTCTGCTCGTCGACGACCTCGGCGTCCACGACCTCCTCGTCGGCCGAGGAGGCGGCGCCGTTGGTCGAGCCTGCGCCGCCGTCCTGGGACGTCGCGGCCTGCTCGGCCTGGGCGCGCTCGTACATCTGCTCGGAGACCTTGTGGAACGCGGTCTGCAGGCGGTCGGTCTTGGCGCGGATGTCCTCGACGTCATCGGACTCGAGAACCGCGCGGACCTCCTTGATCGCGTCCTCGATCTCGCGCTTTGACGCCTCGTCGAGCTGCTCGCCGAGCTCCTTGACCTGCTTGTCCGCCTGGTAGGCGGCGTTCTCGGCGTTGTTGCGGGCCTCGGCCAGCTCGCGCAGGCGCTTGTCCTCGTCGGCGTGCGACTCGGCGTCCTGCACCATGCGCTTGATCTCGTCGTCGGACAGACCGGAGCCGGCCTTGATCTCGATCTTCTGCTCCTTGCCGGTGCCCAGGTCCTTCGCGGACACGCTGAGGATGCCGTTGGCGTCGATGTCGAAGCCGACCTCGACCTGCGGGATGCCGCGCGGCGCCGGCGGGATGCCGGTGAGCTGGAACTTGCCGAGCGACTTGTTGTAGGTCGCCATCTCGCGCTCGCCCTGCAGCACGTGGATCTCCACGCTCGGCTGGTTGTCCTCGGCGGTCGAGAACACCTCGGCCTTGCGGGTCGGGATCGTCGTGTTGCGCTCGATCAGCTTGGTCATCACGCCGCCCTTGGTCTCGATGCCGAGCGTGAGCGGGGTGACGTCGAGCAGGAGCACATCCTTGACGTCGCCGGCCAGGACGCCCGCCTGGATGGCGGCGCCGACGGCGACGACCTCGTCCGGGTTGACGCCGCGGTGCGGCTCCTTGCCGGTGAGCTCCTTGACCTTCTCGATGATCGCCGGCATGCGGGTCATGCCGCCGACGAGCACGATGTGGTCGATGTCCTTGACGCCCTTGTCCTTGGCGTCGTCGAGCGCCTGGCGGACAGGGCCGACGACGCGCTCGACCAGCGGCGAGGCGAGCTCGTTCAGCTTCGCCCGGGTCAGCCGCACGTCGAGGTGCTTCGGGCCGGAGGCGTCGGCCGTGATGAACGGCAGGTTGATCTGGGTCTCCTGCGCGGAGGACAGCTCGATCTTGGCCTTCTCGGCGGCCTCGTAGAGGCGCTGGAGGGCCATCTTGTCGGCGGTCAGATCGATGCCCTGGTCGCGCTTGAACTCCGCCGCGAGCCAGTCCACGACCGCCTTGTCGAAGTTGTCGCCGCCGAGGTGGTTGTCACCGGCGGTCGACTTGACCTCGAAGACGCCGTCGCCGATCTCGAGCACGGACACGTCGAACGTGCCGCCGCCGAGGTCGAAGACGAGGATCGTCTGGTCGCTCTCCTTGTCGAGCCCGTAGGCGAGTGAGGCCGCAGTCGGCTCGTTGATGATGCGCTTGACGTCGAGGCCGGCAATGCGGCCGGCGTCCTTGGTGGCCTGGCGCTGGTCGTCGTTGAAGTACGCGGGGACGGTGATCACCGCGGAGTCGACCGTCTCGCCGAGATACGCCTCGGCGTCGGCCTTGAGCTTCTGCAGGATCATCGCGGAGATCTCCGGCGGCGAGTACTGCTTGCCGCCCGCCTCAACGCGCGCGTCGCCGCCGGGGCCGGCGACGACCGTGTAGGGGACGATCGCCTCCTCCTCGCGCACCTCGGCCTCCTTGCGGCCCATGAAGCGCTTGATGGAGAAGATCGTGTTCTCGGGGTTCGTGACCGCCTGGCGCTTCGCGACGGTGCCCACGAGCCGCTCGCCGCCCTTGGTGAACGCGACGACCGACGGCGTGGTGCGACCACCCTCAGCGTTCTCGATCACGGTGGGCTCGCCGCCCTCGAGTACGGACATGCACGAATTCGTCGTGCCGAGGTCGATGCCGATGGTCTTGGCCATGTGTGATGAGGCTCCTTGCTGCTGTAAATCTGAGTCGGTCCGACGAAGATCTTAGCGCGCTTGGCGTACCCACGGGCACATGCGGTTCAGCGCGCACTCGGGGCATTGCGGGCGCTGCGCGTGGCACGTTCGGCGGCCGTGGCGCAGCAGGTTGACGTGGAACTCCAGCTCCTGCCCGCGCGGGGTGATGGCGAGCATGTCGTCGTGCAGCTCCTCGAACGGCGCGCCCGGCCGGAACAGGCCGAGCCGCGTGCCCACGCGGGACACGTGCGTGTCGACGGGAACGTCTGGCATGCCGAACGCGAACAGCAGAACGCAGGCGGCGGTCTTGCGGCCGACGCCGGGGAGGCTCATGAGCTCGTCGCGCGCCTGCTCGACCGTGCGGTCGGCGAGGTGGTCGAGCGATGGCGGATCGTCGAGCGCGCGCAGGATGTCCTGGATCCGCTGCGACTTGATCCTGCTGATGCCGCCGGGCCGGATCGCGGCCTCGACCTCGTCGTTCGGCGCGTCCCTGACGGCGCTCCAGCTCGGGAAGCGTGTGCGCAGTCTCAGGAACGCGACGTCGCGGTTGCGGTCGTTGGTGGCTTGGGAGAGGACGGTCAGGATCAGCTCTTCGAGCGGCTGGTGATGCGGGGGTGCCACGGGGCGGCCGTAGACGAGCCGGAGCCGGTCGCGCAGCGCGCGCACGCGCCGACGGGTCGGCGGGATCCAGTCGCGGCGCGGGATGGTCTGCATTGCGGGCGGGACGATAGGCGTCGCCGGTGTCGGCGGTGACGGCGCGGGGCCAGCCTGGCGGGCTCGGCGCTCGCGGACGGCGGGCATTGAGGGCAGCGGGTTCGGCCGCGGTCATGCGCGGCGCCTTGTCCATGCGGGGCGCCTTATCCACCGTGGCGGTGGTCAAAGCGCCCCGCGTCGGCGTCGCGGAGACTGTGTTGCGCCTCGAGGTCGCTATTCGACCTCAAGGCGCAACACAGCGCGCAGCGCGGCCGAACCCGCTCCCCTCAATGCCCGCCGTACCCCAGCGCCGAGCTCGGGTGAAACGTCCGCGCATCCGAGCGCGTGATGGGATACGCCGCCGGTGATCGCGGTCCACGAAGACCAGCTCGACGGCCTGCCGGTGACGTGGCGCAGCGCGCCGTCGACCGACCCGCCGATCCTTTACATCCACGGCGTCCCCGACCACAGCGAGCTCTGGACGCCGTTCCTCGACCAATGCGGAGGGGTTGCGCCCGACCTGCCCGGCTTCGGCGCGAGCGCCAAGCGCGGCGACCTCGACTACTCGATCGACGGGTACGCCGATTGGCTCGAGCGTTTCTGCGAGCTCGCCGAGCTGGACCGGTTCCGCCTGGTGATGCACGACTGGGGCGTGGTCGGGCTCGCGTTCGCGCAGCGCGCGCCGGAGCGCGTGGAGCGGCTCGTCGCGATCGACACGGTGCCGTTCCTGCCCGGCTATCGCTGGCACCCGATCGCGCGCGTCTGGCGCGTCCCAGTGCTCGGCGAGGCGGCGATGGGGATGGCGATCGGGCCGGTCGTGCGGCGGCTGCTGCCGGCCGGCCGCGCCGAGCCGGTGCTCGCCGCGTTCGACCCCGGCACACAGCGCGCGATCCTGCGGCTTTACCGCGCCAGCCCGCCTGACGTGCTGGCCCGCGCCGGGGCGCACCTGAACACGATCGCCGCCCCCGCGCTCGTGCTGCACGGCGCGAGCGACCGCTACATGCCGCCCCGCTTTGCTGACGGCCTCGCGGCCGCGCTGGGGGACGGCCGCGTCGAGCACATCGCCGGCGCCGGACATTGGCCCTGGCTCGACCGCCCCGAGTTGGTCGACCGCGTCTGCCGCTTCCTGGACGGCGCCGACGAGGCCGCGCCGGCGGGTTGGAACCGGCGCAGGGACGGCGCCGACGAGGCCGCGGGCGGGCTGAACCGGCGCAGGGACGGCACCGACGACCCCGCGGGCGGGCTGAACCGGCGCAGGGACGGCGCGGACGACCCCGCGGCGGGATGAGCCACGACGGGTGGGGTGGCGTGGACGACGGCGGCGACGGTCTGAGCGGCGGCGTGAATCCCCCGTTGCAGATCTCGACATGACGGGTAACGCGCCGCTAGCTTGCCGCGCTCGCGACGGACCGCGACCGCAAGCCCCCGCCATGACCCGGACCGCGCTCACGCTCGTTGCCGTGCTCGTCGCCACGCTCGCGGCCGGCGCGACCGCGGCCGGCGCGAGCCCTCGCTTGAACGGCTTCGAGCGCAAGGTGATCCACGAGCTCAACGCGGCGCGGGCGCAACACGGACTCGCGCCGCTGCGCGCCCACCACGGTCTCAGCCGCGCCGCCGACCGGCACTCGGGCGACATGCTGCGCGCCGACTTCTTCGACCACCCCTCGAGCGACGGCACTCCGTTCGACCGCCGTGTGCGCCGATTTGCGGACGCGCGCATGGTCGGCGAGACGCTCGCGGCCCTGCCCCGGCGCCGTGGCGGTGCCGCGACCGCCGTGCGCCTGTGGCTCGATTCCGCGCCACATCGGGCGATCGTGCTCGGCGCGGAATTCCGCCGGATCGGCGTCGCGCGACGCTGGGGCACGCTCGGATCCGCCCGCAAGGCGGTCGTGACCGCGGATTTCGCCTCCTAACAGGTCCTAGCCGCCGCCGACGGGCGGCAGCACTACGCTCGTGGGTCGTGGTGCGACGCGATCTGTCCCATCCGCTCGTCCCCACGCTGGCCGCCGCCGCCCTGGGCGTCGCCTATCTGATCGCCGCCCCAGAGACGGCGGACATGGCGGCGCACACGTACCGCACGTGGCTCTGGCACCAGGTGGGGTTCGCGACGTGGAATGCCCAGTGGTACGGCGGCCATCACATGGCCGGCTACTCGCTGCTGTACCCGCCGCTGGCGGCACTGGCCGGAACCCGGCTCGTCGGCGTGGTCGCGGGTGTGGTCGCCGTCGGGCTGTTCGCGGTGCTCGCGCGGCGGATGGCGCCGACGCCGGGGGCGGCCGCGCTCGCGTCCTGGCTGTTCCTCGGAGGCGTGATGAGCAACGTCGTGATCGGGCGGATGCCGTTCACGCTCGGGATCGCGCTCGCGGTCGGCTCCTGGGCGTGTGCGCGGCGCTCGCGGCTCGCCGCGGCGTTGCTCTCGCTCGCGAGCGTCTGGGCGAGTCCGGTGGCCGGTGTCTTCCTGTGCGTCGCAGCGGTCGCGATCGTGGCAGGCGCGCAGCAGCGCCCGGGCGACTGGCGCACCGCACTGGCGCTGGGCGGGCCGGCCGTGGCGGGCGGGCTCACGATGGCGATCCTGTTCCCCGAGGGCGGCTCGGACCACTTCGTCGGCACCGCGTTCTGGCCGATGCTGCTGGTCTGCCTCGGCGCGCTCGCGCTCGTCGACCCGACGCGCCGCGCCGCGCTGTGGGCAGCCGCGATCTACATCGCGATCCTCGTCGCCGCGTTCGTGATCCCCAACTCGCTCGGGCAGAACGCGCTGCGCCCCGGCGTCGTCCTCGGCCCGGCGCTGCTCGTGCTGTTCGCGCGTCCGCGGGCGCCGCGCACCGCGATCGCCGTGATCGCGGTCGCGCTGCTCTACCTGCAGTGGCTGCCGGCCGTGCGGGCGGTGGAGGAGGCGCGTGGGGACCCGTCCACCCATGCGGCGTTCCACCAAGAGGTGCTGCAATTCCTGCAGACGCGCGCGCGGCCCGGGGAGCGGCTCGAGGTGCCGCTCACCCGCAACCACTGGGAGGCGACGTACCTGGCCCAGGACTACCCGCTGGCGCGCGGCTGGCACCGGCAGCTCGACCGCAAGGTCAACCCGCTGTTCTACGACCCGGAGCACCCGCTCACGGCCGCCCGCTACGAGCGCTGGCTGGACGAGAACGCCGTGCGTTGGGTCGCGCTGCCGGCCGCGCCGCTCGACTTCTCGGCCAAGGCGGAGAGGGAGCTACTGCTCGACGGGCAGCCGTTCCTGAAGCCCGTGCACGCGTCGGCCGACTGGCGCATCTGGGAGGTGCGCAACCCCGAGCCGCCAGTGTCGGGCGCCGCGCGCATGACCGCCGCGGGGGCCGACGGGTTCGACCTCGAGGCGACCAGGCCGGGGACAGTGATCGTGCGCCAGCACGGGACGCCGTACTGGACCGTCGCCGACGGCGACGGCTGCGTGTCCGAGGACAGCGCGACCGGCTGGACCCGGGTGGACGTGCGCCGCGCCGGCATGGTCCGGGTGCGGGCGCGCTTCTCGGCCTCCGGGGTGCTGCGGCGGGAGCCCCGCTGCGCCGACAAGAGCAGCGGTCCGGGTGCCCCCATCCGCACGAGTGCGGTCAACCCCCCTGTCGGCAGCCGATGAGCGACGGGTACCTTGTGAAAGTGATGCGGCAGCTCCCCAACCGCTTCGCGGCGCGCTTTCTCCCCAAGGGCTGGCCCGACCTGCTCAGGCAGCTGCTGCTGTTCTGCGGCGCCTACTGGCTGTACCGGCTGGTGCGCGGGTTCACGGACGGCAAGGTCGCGCAGGCATTCGACAACGCCCGCGACCTGATCCATCTCGAGCAGGGGATGGGCCTGTTCATCGAGCCTGCCGTGCACGCATGGGCTCGGGGCTCGTCGCTGATCATCGACGTGACCAGCTGGCTCTATCTCAACTCGCACTTCGCGGTCACCACGGCCGTGCTCGCGTTCATCTACCTGCGGCGCAACCCGAGCTTCTACTTCATCCGCAATATGTTCATGGTCGCGATGGGGATCGCGCTGGTGCTGTATGCCGCGTACCCGACCGCCCCGCCACGGTTCATGCCGGAGTACGGCTTCCAGGACTCCGTCGCGCAGTTCACGGGCGTGACCGCTGATGGGTCCTCCGCGGATGCTCTCTACAACCCGTTCGCCGCGGTGCCGTCGATGCACGTCGCGTTCGCGCTGATGATCGGGGTCCCGATGGCGTCGATGTCCCGGCGCGCATGGGTGAAGGCGCTCTGGCTGGTCTACCCGGCGCTGGTCACGTTCGTGGTCGTGGCGACCGCGAACCACTGGTGGTTCGACGCGTTCACGGGCGCGCTGGTCGCCGCCGTGGCGGCGGTCGCGGCGGTGGGCTTCGCCCGCGTGCGGCCCGCCGCCTGGGCCTGGATGCCGGCCGCCGCTCCGGCTGCCGCCCGCTAGGGCCTCTAGCATTCCCCGGCGTCCATGCCCTCTCCGCCGCTCGACCGGGCGCGCCCGACGACGGCGCGCGAATACCAGACCCTGGTGCGCAACCGGCTGATCGAGTCGCGCCTCACGCCCAACGCGATCTCGCTCACAGGGCTCGTGCTGTGCGTGGTCGCGGCCGCGCTCGTGTTCAACGAGTACTACTTCCTCGGCGGTATCGCGTTCATCCTCGGCTCGATCTGCGACACGCTCGACGGGCGCTACTCGCGCATGTCGGGCAAGGGCACGAGCTTCGGCGCGTTCCTGGACTCCACGTTGGACCGGATGGAGGAGGGGATCGTGCTGACCGCGGTCGCGTTCCAGTTCTCGCAGGCGGGCGACGATGCCGCCGTGGCTGCGGTGGTGGTCGCTGTGCTCGCGTCGCTGATGGTCTCCTACACCCGCGCGCGGGCCGAGGCGCTGGGCGTGGAGTGCAAGGTCGGGATCGCCGACCGCGCGGTTCGCGTGGTGATCCTGTCCGTCGGCTTGGTGTTCGCGAAGGGCGCCGGGATCTTCGACGTGGAACTGCTCGAGCCGGCGGTCTGGCTGCTCGCCGGACTGTCGGTGATCACGGTCGGCCAGCGGATCTTCCACGTCCGCAAGGAACTCCGGCGCGCACCGGCGCTGTAACGCTGGCCATCCAGCGGGGTCTAAGTCAGCCGAATGTCTCCGAAAAAGAGGACGAGAACTTGAGCACCAACGGCAAGGGGCGTTACCAGGAGGACAAGGTGCGCGTCGCCATCATCGGCGTCGGCAACTGCGCGTCCTCGTTCGTGCAGGGCGTTCACTACTACAAGGACGCCGACCCCTCCGAGCAGGTTCCCGGCCTCATGCACGTGGATCTCGGCGGCTACCACGTACGCGACATCGAGTTCTCCGCCGCGTTCGACATCGACGTCGACAAGGTCGGCAAGGACCTCTCCGAGGCGATCTTCGCCGGGCAGAACAACACGCTGAACTTCGCCGGCGAGATCCCGAAGCTCGGCGTCGAGGTCATGCGCGGGATGACGCACGACGGCTTGGGCAAGTACCTGTCGGAGAAGATCCAGAAGGCGCCGGGCTCGACCGTCGACATCGCCCAGGTGCTCCAGGACACCCGGACCGACGTGGTCGTCTCCTACCTGCCGGTCGGCTCCGAGCAGGCCACCAAGTGGTACGTCGAGCAGATCATCGAGGCCGGCTGTGGCTTCGTGAACTGCATCCCGGTGTTCATCGCCCGCGAGGACTACTGGAACAACCGCTTCGTCAAGGCCGGGCTCCCGATTGTCGGCGACGACATCAAGTCGCAGGTCGGCGCGACCATCGTCCACCGCCAGCTCGCGCGCCTGTTCCACGACCGCGGCGTCAAGCTCCTGCGCACGTCGCAGCTCAACGTGGGCGGCAACATGGACTTCTACAACATGCTCGAGCGCGAGCGGCTGGAGTCCAAGAAGATCTCCAAGACGAACGCCGTCACGTCGGTGATGGGCCACGAGCTGCCCGCCGACGACGTGCACGTCGGCCCATCGGACTACGTGCCGTGGCTCACCGACCGCAAGTGGGCGCACATCCGGCTCGAGGGGCAGGCGTTCGGCGACGTGCCGCTGCAGGCCGAGCTCAAGCTCGAGGTGTGGGACTCGCCGAACTCGGCGGGCATCGTCACCGACGCGGTGCGCTGCTGCAAGCTCGCTCTCAACCACGGCCTCGCCGGACAGCTCGACGGCCCGTCCTCCTACCTGATGAAGTCGCCGCACAACCAGCGCCCGGACGACGAGGCGCGCGATGCGACCGAGGAGTTCATCACGAAGCACGCGCGCCTGACCAAGGCCACGAAGGCCGCGCGCGAGGCGAAGAAGCAGGAGAAGGCCTCGGCCTAACCCATATCCTGCGCGACGGTGAGCGGTCCCCCCTTCGCCATCGCGCAGGTCACGCCCCATCCGTGGGAGGACGAGCACGAGGTCTCCGCCTTCGTGCGCTCGCTCTCGGAGAGGCTGGCGGCGCGCGGGCACCGGCTGGTGGTGCTCGCGCCGTCGCGCTCGCCAGAGCTCGTGCGCGAGTCGCGCCGGCTGATCCGGGCCGGCGAGTTCTTCGCCCCCGAGGGCGAGGTGCGGGTGCTCGGCGTCGGCGAACTGCTGCCGCTCGCGCCGGCGCGACGGGGGACGGCCCCGGCGCCGCCGCTCGACGTCGCGCGCACGATCGACGACGTGCTGAGCCGCGCGCCGTTCGACTTCGTCCACGTGCACGAACCGTTCGCGCCGAGCACGTCGTCGGTCGCGCTGCGCCATTCGCGCGCGCTCAACGTAGGCACGTTCCACGCGCCAGCCGAGCGGGTGATCTCGACGCAGGTCGCGCGCCGCTTCGTCGAGCGCTTCTTCGGCCGCCTGGACGCCCGCACCGCATCGTTCGACGCCACCCGCGAGCTGATGGAGCGCGCGTTCCCCGCGACCTATCGCGTGCTGCGGCCGGGCGCCGAGATCCTCGAGCGCGGGCCGCGCGAGGGGCCGCTCCGGATCGCGTTCGTCGATCACGAGGACCGGCAGGCGCTGCGCCTGTTCCTGCGCGCGCTGCGGCGGCTGCCCGACGAGCCCGACTGGCGGGCCACCGTGTTCGCGCCGGTCGGCGCGCGCCCGAGCGCGCTTCGCAGCCGGCTGCGCGACCACGTCGAGCTCGTCACCGCGGCCGACACGACCGAAGCGGCGGTGCTCGCGGGCGCCGACGTCGTCGTGGCGGCCTCGTTCGGCCAGGCGCCCGCGCCCGGACTGCTGGTGCGCGCGCTCGGGGCCGGCGCCGTCCCGGTGGCCGCGCGGCTGCCGGCCTACGAGGAGATCCTGCGCGACGGCGCGCTCGGCATGCTGTTCGAGCCGGGCGACGCGCTCACGCTGGCGGCGCAGCTCACCCGCCTGCTGACCGACGCGCCGCTGCGGGAGCGGCTCGCCGGCGCCGTTGCCGCGCGCGCGCCCGAGCTCGCTTGGAGCGGCGTCGCAGAGCGCTTCGAGGCGCTCTACACCGAGGTCGCCGCGCGCCGGCACGCGCCGCAGGCGAACGGGGCGCTGCGCGCCCGGTTGGACGCGCGGGCGCTGATCGACGTCGACCTGCACATGCACACCGACCACTCCTCCGACTGCGCGACGCCGGTGAACGTGCTGCTGGCCACCGCGCGGGAGCAGGGGCTCGGCGCGATCGCGGTGACCGACCACAACGAGATCTCCGGCGCGCTCGACGCGCGCGCGAAGGCCGAGGAGTACGGCGTCAAAGTGATCGTCGGCGAGGAGGTGATGACCGCCCACCAGGGCGAGGTGATCGGCCTGTTCATCGAGGAGAAGATCCCGCGCGGCATGACGCTCGAGGAGACGATCGCGGAGATCAAGCGCCAGGGCGGGCTCGTCTACGTCCCGCACCCGTTCGACCGCATGCACTCCGTGCCCGACTACGAGCATCTGCTGGAGGTCGTCGAGGACGTCGACGCGATCGAGGTGTTCAACCCGCGGATCGCGATCCCGGCCTACAACGAGGAGGCGGTGCGGTTCGCCGGCAAGTACCGGATCGTCGGCGGCGCAGGATCGGACTCGCACGTCGCGCAGGGGCTCGGGCTGCTCCGCATCCGCATGCGCGACTTCGACGGGCCGGAGGAGTTCCTCGCCTCGCTCGCCGACGCCGACATCGTCGGGCGCCCGTCCTCGCTGTACTACGCGCAGGTGCAGGCGCTCAAGTTCCTCCAGACCAAGGCCAGGCCGCCGGCGGCGCGGCGGGCCGCGCGCGAGCGCAAGCTGCGCCGAGCGACCTCCGGCCGCAATCGTTGATGCAGGGACAAGGGGAACGAGGCGGCACCGCCAAACCCGTGGGAGGGATGCCGGCCACCGACGACGAGATCCGCGAGAAGTACCTGGAGCGAGCGATCCGCGAGCTCAACCAATTCACCCGCGACCTCCAGAGCTGCAGCGCGTGCCCGCGCGGAAGTCTGATGCCGATCCTCGGCTCGGGCCACCCGCAGGCCGACGTGTTCCTGCTCAAGTACTCGCCGACCGCCTCGGAGATCGAGGAGGGCGTCGCGTTCTACGGGCGTTCCGGGACGGCGCTGATGAAGTCGCTCAGGCGGCTCGAGATCGATCCGCTCGCGGTGTACGGAACGCTGTGCGTGAAGTGTCCGGTGCCGGACACCGCGCTGGCCGCGCCGGAGTGCGTCGCGCGGCTGGTCGAGGAACTCGCGATCGTGCAGCCCCGGATCGTCGTCGTGATGGGGGCCGAGGCGCTGGAGGTGCTCAACGAGTTGTCGCTCCCGCTCGCGCAGGAGGTCGGCGCGCGGCCCGGCGAGATCCAGTCGCTCACGCCGTCGATCGAGGCGCTCTACGTGCCGAACATCGACGAGGCGCTCGACGAGGATTCCGCCAAACGGGCGTTCTGGACCGCGTTCAGGAAGCTCGGCGAGTGGTACGCCGACTTCCCGCCGTACTAGCGGATCTTGACCGGCGTCCCGACCGGCATCAGCTTCACGAGCCGGACGATCTTCGCGTTCGGCACGCGCACGCAGCCGTGCGACGGGCGGCCGGGGATGAGCTCCGGCTGGTTGGTGCCGTGGATGCCGACGACTCCGCCGCCCGGCCAGTCGGTCAGCGTGTCCGAATAGGCCGACGTGCCGAACGCCCACGGGCCGTAGACCGGGCTGCCGCCGAGGTTGCGCAGCCGCTCGCGGATCCAGAACCGGCCCTTCGGCGTGATCGTGCCGGGCGCCCCGACGCCGACGCGTGAGCGCCACACCTTCTTGCCGCGCTTGCGCAGCGTCGCGGTGAACGAGCGGCGGTCGATCGTCAGGTGCGTCTCGACCGCCTTCAGGTTGGAGAGCTGATCCTCGCGTACCCAGCCCGTGCGGCCGTTCGGCCGCCCCGGGATGCGGATCTCCAGCCACACGCGCTTCACGTTGTCCAGCCGCGACTCGAGCACGACGTAGACCTCCGGCAGCCCGTCCTCCGTGTTCCAGCGCAGCCTGCCGACCGTCTTGCTGCGATGCGACGGCTTGGAGCGGATCTTGCCGACCAGGTTGGTGTGCGCCCAGCGCGTCAGCGTGCGCTCGTTCGACAGCCGCTCGTTGCCCAGCGGAGAGCGATCGCCCTTCTCGCGCAGCGGCGGCGCCGCGGCCGCCGAGGCGGCCGCGGGCGCCGCGAATGCGGCGACGAGCAGCGTGAGGGGGATGAGCCTGCGAGTCATGCCCGAGCGGATTCTATGGCGGGCGTCAGCCCGTGAACTGCGGCGGCATGACCTGGCGCGCGCAGCGCTGGAAGCTCAGCCGCAGAGTCCGCGGGGCCGTGCGCGAATCGGCCGCGAACACGACGCGGGCACGCACGCGGTGGACGCCCCTGGCGACCTTGCGCGGGTCGACCCGCAGCGCGAACGCGGTCTGGCCGCGCTTCGCCACGATGCGCTTGACCTGCCGGCCGTCGAGCCAGAACGTCACGCGCCGGATCCGCCGGCCGCTCACGTTGGCCTTGAACGGACCGCGCACGCACCCGCTCGGACCGCGCAGCCGGGCGGTGCCGGAGACGACCTTCGCGGGCAGGATCTGGTGCTCCTCGACCGGCGGCGACAGCGGGGTCGACGGCGGAGTCGAGGGCGGAGTCGACGGCGGCGTCGACGGCGGAGTCGACGGCGGGGTCGACGGCGGGTCGACGGCGGCGCCGTCACGTTCACCGTCGCCGTGTCGCTGTCGCTCACCGGGTCGCCGCACTCGTCGGCGGCAACCGCCTCGGCGGTGTTGACGAACCCGGCGCCGTCGGCGGCGGTCACGACGTGGTCGCAGCGGTAGGTCCATGCCTCGGTCTCGTCCAGCTTGCCGTTCTCGTCGGCGTCGCCGTCGGCATAGACCGGCAGGGCGTCGCAGCGGTCGTCGAGCACCTCGAGCTTGACCAGCGGGCCGCCGACGCCGGGGTTGGTGACCGTGAACAGGTACTCGGCGGTCTGGCCGACCTGCAGCGTCGCGTCCTTGGCCCAGGCCTGGTCGCCGCCGCGGCGGACCTGCTTGAGCAGATCGATCGCCGGGCTGTCGACGGTCTCGGCCTCACCGGGCTCGAATCCGTCGGTCGCGAGCGCGGGCGCAGCGGCGCAGAGCGTCGCGACGAGCCCAAGTCCAACTGCCGCACACGTGCGGCGGGCGATGCCATCCATGACGAGTCCTCCCTGCCGGAATCCGTTCCGGCGCTTGGCTCCTCTCCCGTGAGCCGTGCGCCGAATACCTTGAAGTTGAGGTCAGTATGTGGACAGGTGGCCGACCTCTCAACTGTCTATGTGTCCAGGGATTAGACTCCGGCTCATGGACCTCGAGGAGCGCACTCTCGAGACCGTCGGCGAGAACTGCGAGGAATGCGGCGCGAAGCTGACAGCGGCCGAGCTCCAGACCGCGATGGAGTCTGGCGGTCCTGCGCTCTGCACCGTCCACGCGGTCGAGTCGACGCCGCTGGACCCCGACGCGCTTGACGGGCCGCCGGCCTGAGCTAGAGCTCGAGCACGATCTTGCCGAGCTTGCCGCCGGCCTGGAACCGCTCGTATGCGTCCGGGGCCGCGTCGAGCGGGAACGTCGCGCACACCGGCACGCTCAGGTCACCGGAGGCGAAGCCCGGCAGCACCGCGCGCTCGACGCGGCGCGCCGCGTCGGCCTTCTCCTCGAGCGGCCGCGCGCGCAGCATCGAGGAGTAGATCCGCGCGCGCTTGCCCATCAGCGCGACCAGGTTCAGCTCCGCCTTGGCGCCGGCGCCCACGCCGATCACGGAGATGCGTCCGCACGTCGCGAGCGCGCGTACGTTGCCGGGCATGTTCGGCGCGCCGACGAGCTCGAGGATCACGTCGAACGGCCCCGACTCCTCGAAGCCCTCCGGGTCGAGCGCGTTGGTCCCCAGGGCGGCGATCTGCTCGCGCGCGTGCGGGTCACGCACGGTGGCTGTCACACGCGCGCCCGCCATCGTCGCGAGCTGCACCGCCGCCATGCCGACGCCGCCGGCCGCGCCGTGGACGAGCAGGCGCTCGCCGACCGTCAGCCCGGCCTGCGTGAAGAGCGCGTCGTGAGCCGTCGTGAACGCCTCCGGCACGCCGCCGGCGGCCGTCCAGTCCAGCTCGTCGGGCACGGGCATCGCCGCGCGCTCGTGGACGATCGCCAGCTCCGCCTGGCCACCGCCTCCCACCACCGCCATCACGCGGTCGCCCGGGTCGAAGCGCGTGACGCCACGGCCGGCGGCGATCACCTCGCCGGCCAGCTCCAGGCCCGGGATGTCGGGCGGGGAGCCGGGCGGCGCCGGATAGCCGCCCCTGAGCTGGTGCATGTCGGCGCCGTTGAGGCCGGCCGCGCGAACGCGGACGAGCAGCTCGCCGGCCTGGGGCTCGGGGTCGGGGTGCTCGGCGACCACGATCTCGCCGTCACGGATGGTCGCGGCGCGCATGGGGGCCGATGCTTGCACACGGGCGCGCGCGACGGCATCCATCACGGGGTCGTGTCCGGCGATTGGCCGAAAGTATTGGACCGACGGTCCGACAATCCGATACTTGTCGTACATGTTGCAATTGCCACGTCCGAGCCTTCCGCCCGTCCCGCCGCTGTGGCGCGAGGGCCGGATCGGGCTGGAATGGGCGGCGCTGCGCCGTTCGGACGTGTATCGCGGGTCCGGCGTGCCGGCCGGCGACGGCCGCGGCATCCTGCTGATCCCCGGCTTCATGGCCGGCGACGGCTCGCTCGCGACGCTCACGCACTGGCTGCGCGCGGCCGGCTGGCACACCAAGCGCGCCGGCATCCGCGCGAACGTCGACTGTTCGGAGGTCGCCTGCGGCCGGCTGGAGGAGCGGCTCGAGCGACTGGCCGAGGGCACCGGGGGGCGAGTGACGATCATCGGCCAGAGCCGCGGCGGCGTGCTCGCCAAGGCGCTCGCCGCGCGGCGGCCCGACCTCGTCGCGGGCGTCATCGGGCTCGGCGCGCCGGTGCGCTCGCAGCTCGCGGTCCATCCGCTCGTGCTCGCCCAGGTCGGTGTGGTCGCGGCGCTCGGCGGCAGCGGCGCGCTGCCCGGGCTGCTGTCGTGGCGCTGCCTCCGCGGCGAGTGCTGCGCGCCGTTCCGCGCCGCGCTGACGAGTCCGTTCCCGGCGGGCGTCGGCTACGTGTCGATCTACTCGCGCACCGACGGCATCGTCGACTGGCGCTCGTGCCTTGATCCCGCGGCGTCCTGCGTCGAGGTGCACGCGTCGCACTGCGGCATGAGCCTGAACGCCGACGCCTACCGCGCGATCGCCCGCGCCCTCTGGAGCTGCTCGGACGCCGATTTGGCGCTGGCGGCTTAGCGCTCGAGCAGCGCGACGCACTCGATGTGCGGCGTCTGCGGGAACATGTCGACCGGGCGCACGCGGCGGAGCGTGTAACCGGCCTCGACGAGCTGCGCCGCGTTCGGCGCCAGCGTCGTCGGGTTGCAGGAGACGTAGACGATCCGCTTCGGGCCGGCCTCGATGATCCGGCGGACGATCTTCTGCGAGAGGCCGGCGCGCGGCGGGTCGATCACGCAGACGTCGGGCTTGCCGGCCTCCGCTACCAGGTCGCGCATCGCCAGGCGGATGTCGCCGGCGTAGAAGCGCGCGTTCGTGATCTCGTTGCGGCGCGCGTTGTCGATCGCGTCGGCGACCGCCGGTTCGACGATCTCGACGCCGACCACCTCGCGCGCGCGGCTCGCGAGCGAGAGCCCGATCGTGCCGATCCCGCAGTAGAGGTCGAACACGCGCTCGTGGCCGCGCAGGTCGGCCAGCTCGACGGCGGCGCCGTACAGCACCTCGGCCATCTCGGTGTTGGTCTGGAAGAACGCGTCCGGCGAGATCAGGAACTCCAGGTCGCCGAGCTCCTCGCGCAGCCGCTTTGACCCGGCGATCCGCGTGGTCTCGCCGCCCTGCGTGCTCTCGCCCAGGCCGGCCGCCTGGGTCCAGAACACGCCGTCGGCGTCGACGGCGGCGGCGAAGCTGTCGGTGTCGATCGCGCCCGGTGACGTGACGAGCCGTACCTGCAGCTCGCCGGTGCGGCGCCCCTCGCGGACGACGAGGTTGCGCAGCAGGCCGCGCTGGTCGCGCCGGTCCCAGGCCGAGAGGCCCTGGTCGCGCGCCCACGCGAGCACCTGCTCGCGCGCCGCGTTGCCGCGCGCGGACGCCAGCAGGCAGTCCTCGAGCGGGACGATCTCGTCGAAGCGGCCGGGCGCGTGGAAGCCGCACACCAGCGTGCCGTCCGCGGCGGTCCCGAACGAGTACTCCAGCTTGTTGCGATAGCGCCACTGCTCGACCGCCGGAACGATCGGGTCCTGCTCGAAGCCTTCGAGCTTGCCGATGCGGCGGAGCGCGTCGCCGACCTGCTCCGCCTTGACCTCGAGCTGGCGGTCGTAAGAGAGGACCTGCCAGGGCGCTCCGGGGTGGTCGGCGAGCGGCTCGATCCGGTCGGGCGACGGCTCGAGGATCTCGACCGCGCGCGCCTCGGCGTATGCGCGCTTGGATTTGCCCACCACGGCGCGCACTCGATCGCCGGGCAGCGCGCCCGCGACGAACACGACATAGCCGTCGTGCCGGGCGACGCCGTTGCCGCCGTGCGCGAGCGTGTCGACGGTCAGTTCCAGCTCGGCGCCGCGGGCAGGGCGCTGCGATGTCGGGGTGGTGGCCACCCGTCGAGGGTAGCTAGCGCAGCTGCCGCTCGATCGCGGCCAGCACGGTCTTGCGGTTGGCGTTCGCCTGCTCGTACTCGCGCACCTTGCGCAGGTCGGCGTCGCTCATGCCGTCCAGCTCGGGCGCGACCTCGGCGGCGGAGAGCTCGTCGTAGCCGGTGATCGGGAACTCCGGGCCGAGTCCGGCAACGCGGCGCGCCGCCTCGAGCGATCCGCGCACGCCGATCTGCTCCAGTAGCTCGTCCGCCTGAGCGCGGCCGCGGGAGAGCAGGTCGGCGACGAGATCGGCGGCGTCGCCGCGCGTGATGCGGCCGCGCTCGACCATCTCGTCAACGACCTCCTGCACCCGGGCGCGGGTGAGCACGACCAGATCCAGCGGGTTCGTCGTCACGCGTGGCTGCGGCATCCTCCGGATTCCGACCCTACCCGACGAGCCACTCCAGCAAAGCCTTCTGCGCATGCCGGCGGTTCTCGGCCTGGTCCCAGATTCGCTGGCGGTCGCCGTACAGGACCGCCTCGGTGATCTCCTCGCCCGGATGCGCTGGCAGGCAGTGCAGCGCGAAGGCGCCGGGTGCGGCGAGGTCGAGCAGCGCGTCATCGATCCGGTAGGCGGCGAGCGCCTCGCTCGCGGCGGACTGCTCGTCGCCCATCGAGACCCAAACGTCGGTGTAGAGCACGTCCGCGCCGGTCGCCGCGGCGACCGGGTCGCCGGTCAGCCGCGCGCCCGCCGTCGGCTCGAGCTGATGGCCGTCAGGCGCGGCCACCGTGACCTCGACCCCGGCCAGTGCGCCCACGATCGCGAGCGAGCGGGCGACGTTGTTGCCGTCGCCGATGTAGGCGAGCCTGCGGCCCGCGAGCTCGCCGAACGCCTCGCGCATCGTGAGCAGGTCGGCGAGCGCCTGGCACGGGTGGTGCCGCGGGGAGAGCATGTTGATCACCGGGACGGTCGCGTGGCGCGCGAGCTCGGCGAGCGTCTCCTCGCTGCCGGTGCGCAGCCCGATCGCCGCGACGTGACGGGACAGTACGAGCGCGGTGTCGCGGACCGACTCGCCGCGCGTCAGCTGCAGCTCGCCCGGGCGCAGCACCATGGGGTGGCCGCCGAGCTCGACGATGCCGGCCTCGAAGCTCGTGCGGGTGCGGGTCGAGGGATGCTCGAACACGAGCGCCACGGTGCGGTCCTGCAGCACGCGCGAAGCGTGCGGCGCGGCCTTGAGCTCGAGCGCCAGGTCGAGCAGGGCGGACAGCTCGTCGGCGGACAGCTCGGAGCCGGTGAGGAAGTGGCGCGGCAAGCGCGCAAGTGTACGGTCGGCCTGCCCCCGCGCACGCGAAAGGGACAGGTCCGGTTCGCTCATGCGTGCACGGCACTGCGAGCGAACAGGACCTGTCCCTTGGGGCGGCGCCCTACGCGAACACGGGCTGGTAGCGCTCGGCGTGGCCGCGCCTGCGCGCGAGCGCCGCGAGCGGCGCCATCAGGGCCTGCACGACCCACGCAGGCGGGAACGGCGCGCGGACCTCGCGCCGGAAGCGGCGGACGAACAGGGCCAGGTGCAGCGGCTTCGGCATGCCGGAGCTCGTGACGTTGCCGTCGCGGGCGAGCGCGGCCGCCGTGCTGAGCAGCTCCTCCATGTCGAGTGCCGGCAGCACCTCGACACGCGTGCGCGCCGGGACGTCGCCCGCGTTGGCGAAGCTGTGCACTCGCCCGGCGGGGACCACGACCGACTCGCCGGCCTCGGCGACGATCGTGCGCAGCCCGAGGCGGAACTTCATCGTGCCCTCGAGCACGTGGAAGCGCTCCTCCTGCTCCGGGTGGACATGGGCGCCGGGCACGCGGCCGGCGGCGGGCAGCTCGAGCTCGATCTCGAGCAGCTCGCCGTCGGTGTCGGCGGACGTCTGGATGAACGTGATGCGCTCTCCGCTGACGGGGTTGTGGATGGTCTGTCCGGCGTGTGCCATTGGTCGCTCCTGACGGGTCGTTGGGGTGCGATCAAGGCTCCGCGATGTCGGGCCTCGCGTCGTCGGCCGGGGCGGTGATCCCATGTCGGCGCCAGGGGCGATCTTGGCACCCGCCTTGCGGGGGATGGCTCCTACCGCTGGAGGGGGACGGGCCTCCTGCGACGTGCTCGCGCTCTGCAAGCCGCGCCGGCGGGCGAGGCGGTAGCTTCGCGCGCATCCTTCTACTCAGCTGGAACCTGTTCCACGGCCGCTCAGAGCCGGCCGCAGGCCGACCGTTGCTCGTGGAGTTCAGCCGTGCGCTGGCCGGCTGGTCTTGGGATGTCGCGCTGCTGCAGGAGGTGCCGCCGTGGTGGCCGTCGAAACTCGCCGCGGCAACCGCTGCGAGCGCACGCTTCGCGCTCACGTCGCGCAACTCGGGCCTGCCGCTGCGCCGTGCGATCGCCTCGCGCAACCCCGACCTGCTCGCCGCGGCCGGCGGCGGCTGCAACGCGATCCTCGTGCGCGGCCTGCCGATCGGCGAGCACCGGACGCGCGAGCTGACGCGCGAGCCCGAGCGGCGCGTGATGCACGGGGTAGCGCTGGGCGACGCGGGCTGGATCGTCAACCTCCACGCCTCCACGCACCCGCCCGAGCAGCGGCGCGCCGACCTCATGCTCGCCGCGGCCACCGCGCTGGAGTGGGCGGCGGGCGCGCTGCTCGTCTTCGGCGGCGACCTGAACTCGACGCGTCCCGCGATGCCCGGGCTCGTGCACATCGCGGGGCACCACGTGGACCACTTCTTCACCGAGGGCCGGGCGGCGGCGTCGGAGCCCGAGGTGCTGGACGCCGGGCCGCTGTCGGATCACAGGCCGCTGCGGGTGGCGGTCTGAGTCGCCGCTGCGGCGCACTTGAACTGCGGGCATTGAAGGAGGCACGGATTGCGGCGGCGCTCACGTAGGGCGCTTTGACCACCGCATTGGTGGTTAAGGCGCCCCGCATCGACGTGGGGCGCCTTGGGGTCGCTATCCGACCCTAAAGCGCCCCGCGTCGAGCGCGGACGCGTTCCCGCGGAGACGCGTCCGCGATCCGGGCCCTCCTTCAATGCTCGCCGTTCATCGACGCCGAGACACCCCGCAGCGCCTCGACCATCGCCGCCAACGCCGGCCGCTCCAACCCACCGCGGCGATGACGCTGACCAGCGGCGCGATCGCCCTCGCGGGCGTGGCACTGGCAACCCGTCAGCCGCGCGACAGGCCGAAGCCGCGCAGCATCAGGAGCGCCTTCTCCCCCAGCGTCCCCGGGCGCGGCAGTACGCCGAGCGAGACCGCCGCGCCGTAGACGTCGAAGAACGCGCGCACCCGGAACAGGCGCTCGTCGCGCAACTCGGCGAAGAACACGACGTGCACGACGACGAAGCGGTTGGTCGCCGCGAGTCCCTCGAGCGGCCCGCGGTGCGTGCCGAGCAGCTTCGCCGGCGCGCTCGCGTGCCGGCGATCGGTAAGTCGCGGCCCCGTCGGCTGGAGGCGCGCGTCGGGGAACGCCTCCCACAGCCGCGCCGCGCGGCGCGCGATCGCGTCGGCGCCCTGCAGCGGCTCGCCGAGCAGCGGGTCCTCGTAGTGGATGTCGTCGTGGCAGAGGGGATCGAACGCGGCGGGATCGCGCCCGGACCACGCCCGCTCCCAGCCGTCGAACAGCTCGTCGACCGTCAGAACTCCGCGACCCCGTCCTCGGGGGTGGACGCCTGCGCGTGCAGCCGGCGCGGGATGCGGCCGGCGCGATAGGCGAGCCGCCCGCCCTCGACGCCGAGCCGGATCGCGCGCGCCATCGCCACCGGGTCCTCGGCGCGCGAGACCGCGCTGGCACACAGCACCGCGTCGCAGCCGAGCTCCATCGCCAGCGCCGCGTCTGACGCCGTGCCGACGCCGGCGTCGAGGATGACCGGCACGCCGGCACGCTCGCGGATCAGCCGCAGGTTGTAGTTGTTGAGCAGCCCCATGCCCGAGCCGATCGGCGAGCCGAGCGGCATCACCGCGGCGCAGCCGACGTCCTCCAGCCGGCGCGCGAGGATCGGGTCGTCGTTCGTGTACGGGAGCACGACGAAGCCCTCGTCGACGAGCTGCTCGGCGGCCTCCAGCAGCGCCGGCGCGTCGGGCAGCAGCGTGCGGTCGTCGCCGATCACCTCGAGCTTGATCCAGTCGGTGCCGAACGCTTCACGCGCGAGCTTGGCGGTGAGCACCGCGTCGCGCGCGGTGAAGCAGCCCGCGGTGTTCGGCAGCAGCTGCACGCCCGCGGCGTCGAGCACGTCGACGAGCGAGCCGCGCGCCGCCGGATCGATCCGCCGCAGCGCGACCGTGACCAGCTCGGTGCCGCTCGCTTCGATCGCGGCTGCGATCGCCTCGAGCGAGCGGAACCCGCCGGTGCCGAGCAGCAGCCGTGAACCGAGCTCGCGCCCGGCGATCGCCAGCGGATCGGGCTTGAGTTCGGTGACGCTCATTCAGCCTCCCTGGATCGCGCGCAGGACCTCGACCCGCGCGCCCTCGTCGAGCTCGGTCGTGTCCCACTCGCCGCGCGGCACGACCTCGGCGTCGACCGCGACGGCCACGCCGCGCGCCCCGCCCGGGACCTCGAGCGCGTCGAGCAGCGTGCGCACCGTCATGCCCGGAGCGAGCTCGCGCGTCTCGCCGTTCACCAGGATCGTCATGCGAGCACCTCGGCGAAGCGCGCGGGATCGACGTACGCCGGGACGTCCTCGCCGCACAGTGCGGCGGCGGCCAGCGAGCCGGTCAGGCCCGACAGGAGGATTCCGTTGCGGTGGTGGCCGGTCGCCCAGAACAGGCCGTCGAGCTCGCCGCGCCCGATCGCCGGCAGGTTGTCGGGCGTCGCCGGGCGCAGGCCGGCGATCAGCTCCTCGACCTCGAGCTCGAGCACGCCCGGCACGACTTCGGAGACGTCGCGCAGCAGCTCGAACACGCCGCCCGCGGTGGGCGCGGTGTCGAAGCCGCGCTCCTCCATCGTCGCCCCGACCACGTAGCGGCCGTCGGCGCGCGGGACGAGGTAGGCGTCGTGGGTGCGGATCGTGCGCTCCACCAGACCCGGGCCGTTCGGATCGCGCAGCCGCAGCACCTGGCCCTTGACCGGACGCACCGGGACGGAGCCGAAGCGGCCCGAGTGCGCGCCGGCGGCGATCAGCACCGCGCCCGCCTCGACGACCTCGCCGCCCTCCAGCTCGACGCCCGTCGCCCGCCCGCCGGCGGAGACGACGCGCGTGACCCGAGCGCGCCGGATCGAGCCGCGCACCGCCTCGCGCAGCGCGCCGACGAGCCGGCGCGGGTCGACGCTGTGGTCGCCGGCGATGTCGAGCGCCAGCCGCACGGTCGGCGCGAGCGCCGGCTCGGCGCGCCGCGCCGCGCTCGGCAGCAGCCGCTCGACTCCCAGCCCGAGCCGCCGCCGGAACGCGAGCAGCCGGTCGAGCGACTCCGCCTCGTCGCGATCGCGCGCGACGACCAGCGTGCCGCTGCGCATCAGGCCGGGGTCGGCGCCGGACGCCTCGGCGAGCTCGGCGCAGTACGCCGGGAAGCCGGCGGCTGCGCGCAGGGTCAGGTCGAGCAGCGCGTCCTCGCCGAAGTTCGCCTCGGCGACGGGAGCGAGCATGCCCGCGGCCACGTGCCAGGCACCCGGCTCGCCGGCGTCGAGCACGCACACGCGCAGGCCGCGCTGCGCGGCGCGCCATGCGCTCGCCAGCCCGATCGGCCCGCCGCCTACGACGGCGACGTCCGGTTTGGCCTCATCCAACGTGCTGATCACTCCTTTTCCTACGCCGGTACTACCCGGATCAGGTTCGACGGTCGGCGCCCCGCGGCGCCCTCTCAGCCCGAATCGCGGGCTCCCGTATGTGCAGAGACTAGCGCGCTCGCCGTGCTTGACTTGCTGGCGTGAGCCCGCGCGAGCACATCACATCCGCCCGGCTGTACCTGGTGTGCGACGCCCGCCCGCGCGCGTTCCTGGACGCCGCCCTGCGCGGCGGGGTGGACATCGTGCAGCTGCGCGACAAGACGCTCTCAGACGACGAGCTCGTCGTGGCGGCGCGCGAGTTCCGCGCGGCCGCGGACGCCGCCGGAGCGCTGTTCATCCTCAACGATCGCCCCGACCTCGTCGCCGCGTGCGGCGCGGACGGCGTGCACGTCGGGCAGGAGGACGGAAGCGTCGCCGACGCGCGCGCCGCGATCGGCGCCGAGCGGATCGTCGGACGCTCGACGCACGCGCCCGAGCAGGGCGCGGCGGCGGACGCCGACCCCGACGTCGACTATCTCGCGGTCGGGCCGGTGCATGCGACGCCGACCAAGCCGGGGCGCCCGGCCGCCGGACTGGATTACGTGAGCTGGGCGGCCGCGCACGTCTCGACGCCGTGGTTCGCGATCGGCGGGCTCGACGCGGGCAACGTCGGCGAGGTGACCGCGCACGGGGCGAGCCGGATCGTCGTCGTGCGCGCAATTGCCGGCGCCGCCGACCCCGAGGCCGCGGCGCGCGCGCTGCGCGAGCGACTGGAGGCGCCCGTTGGGGCAGCGCAGCCGTAAGCGTCGCCCCGCGGGTTCGCGTGCGGCGGCCGACCATCGAGCGGCGACGCCGGACGAGGACCGCATGGCGCGCGGGTACGCCCGCGGGCGGGCTCGCGACGAGGCAGCGCGCGCCAAGCTCGAGCCGCTCGCGCCGGGCGAGCGCCCGCTCGCCGTCACGCTCGCCGCGATCCTCGCCGCGGCGCTCGCGCTGTCGAACGTCGTGCTGCTCGCCGCCGGCTACGAGGTCGAGGACAGCGGGCAGTCGATCGCCGGCGCGCTGATCTTCGCCGCGCTGATGGCGGCCGCCGCGATCGGCATGTGGCAGTGCCGCTACTGGGCCGTGCTCGGCTTCGAGGCACTGCTCGGCATCGCGATCATCTTCTCCGCGCTCAGCCTGATGGTCGCCTCGAATCTCGCCGCGGTGCTGCTGTGCCTGACGGTCATCGTGATCGCGGGGCCGCTGTTCTGGTTCCTGATCAAGGCGATGGCCAGGATCCAGGTGCCGTCGCGGCGACCGCACGAGCCGGTCGGCTAGCCTCCACCGCCACCATGCCAGAGAGCGCTTACGACTGCATCGTCATCGGATCCGGACCGGGGGGGTACGTGACGGCGATCCGCGCGGCCCAGCTCGGTATGAAGACGGCCGTCGTGGAGAAGGGGGACATCGGCGGCCGCTGCCTCAACGTCGCGTGCATCCCGGCGAAGGCGGTGCTGCGGGTGGCGGACATCCTCTCCGAGATCGACGACGCGTCGGAGTTCGGCATCACCGTGCCCGAGCGTCAGATCGACTTCGCCGCGGTCGGCGAGCGCCGCCGCAAGGTGATCAAGACGCTGACCGGCGGCGTCAGCGGCCTGATGAAGAAGAACAAGATCGACGTGATCGAGGGCGTCGGCTCGCTCACCGCCGACGCCAACGTGCGCGTGGGCGACAGCGAGTACCAAGCGAAGACCGTCGTCCTCGCCACCGGCTCGGTGGGCCAGCCCGTTCCCGGCACCAGCTTCGGCGGCCGCGTGATCGGCACCGAGGGCGCGTGGGCGCTGGAAGAGCTGCCGGAGACGATGGCCGTGGTCGGCGCCGGCGCCTCGGGCACCGAGATCGCCTCGGCGTACGGCCGCATGGGCACCAAGGTGCTGCTGTTCGAGGCGCTCGACCGCGTGCTGCCGACCGAGGACGCCGACATCTCCAAGGTCGCCGGCCGCGCGCTCTCCAAGCAGAACATCGAGATCCACACCGGCACGCTCGTGCAGGACGTGCAGCCAGGCGACGCCTCGGTGACGTGTACCTACGGCGACCAGCAGGCCGAGGTCGACTGGTTCGTGATCGCCGCCGGCCGCGGGCCGGACGTCGAGGCGCTCGGGCTCGACGCCGCGGGCGTCAAGCTCGAGGAGAACGGGCTCGTCGCGATCGACGCGTTCCAGCGCACGTCGCGCGAGAACGTCTACGCGATCGGCGACATCGTGCGCGGCCCCGCGCTCGCCCACAAGGCCTCCGACGAGGGCATCATCGCGATGGAGTTCGTCGCCGGGCTGAATCCACACCCGATCGAGGTCGCCGACATCCCGCGCGCCACGTTCTCCACGCCGAACGTAGCCTCGTTCGGCCTCACCGAGGAGCAGGCGCGCGAGCAGGGCCTCGACGTCGTCGTCGGCAAGCTGCAGTACGGCGCGGTCGGTGCGGGCACCGTCTACGGCGACCGTTCCGGCGTGATCAAGATCGTCGGCGACAAGCGGTATGGCGAGCTCGTGGGCGGACACATCGTCGGCGCAAAGGCGGTCGACCTGATCCAGGAGCTGGTGAACGCCAAGGCGCTCGAGGGCGGATACGCGGAGGTCGCGCACATCGTGCACGGCCATCCGACCTTCTCCGAGGGCGTGATGGAGGCGGCCCGCGCTGCGGATGGCTGGCTCATCCACGGCTGAGCTGCGACTGCGGCCCACGCGCGAGGACGACCTCTCCTACGTCGTCGCGGCCGAGGCCGACCCGGACAACGCGCCGTTCCTGGCTCCGTCGCCGCACGAGGTGCACCGCGGGTTCCTGCGCGACCCGCTCCAGCGCCACCTGATCGCGGAGGCCGGCGGCCGTGCCGTCGGCTTCGCGCTGCTGCGCCTGCACCCCGAGGACCGCGCCGTCGAGCTGCGCCGGATCGCCGTCACCGAGAAGGGCCGCGGCCACGGCCGCGCGGCGCTGCGGCTGGTGATGGTGGCGGCGTTCGAGCAGTACGGCGCGCACCGACTGTGGCTCGACGTCAAGCCGCACAACGAGCGCGCGCTCGCGCTCTATCGGAGCGCGGGGTTTGTCGAGGAAGGGCTGCTGCGCGACGTGCTCTACCTCGAGGACCGCTTCGAGTCGCTGATCGTGATGTCGATCCTTCGCCCCGAATGGACTCCCTGAGCTTCTACTACGACCTCACGTCGCCGGACGCGTACCTGGCCGCCGAGCGCGTCGTCGAGGTGCTCGGCGCGGTGCCGGAGTTCGTGCCGGTGCGGATCGGCGGCATCGGGGCGTTCCGCTGCGCCGAGGAGGAGCAGATCTACCGCGCCGACGTCGAGCGGCGAGCGGCGGCGTACGGGCTGCTGCCGCTGCGCTGGCCCGAGCCGTTCCCGGCCGACGCCGAGTGGGCGATGCTCGTCGCCACCTACGCGAAGCAGACCGGCCGGGTCGTCGCCTACTCGCTGGCGGCGTTTCGCCAGGCGTTCGCGGCCGGCCGCGACCTCGGCGAGCGCGACTGGGTGCTGGTCGCCGCCGCGGCGGCGGAGATGCACCCGGCAGCGGTGACCAAGTCCGCCGAGCTGCGCGGCACGCGCCGGCGACTGGAGGAGACGACGGCTGCGGCGCGGGCGGCGGGCGTGGTCGACGTGCCGGCGGTCCGGGTCGGCACCGACGTGTTCCACGGCGACCGCGAGCTGGGGGCGGCCGCCCGCGCGCTCGGGACGGCGGTATGAAGGCCAATCGCGAGTTCGACCTGATCGTGCGGCGCGGCGGCCGCGGACCGGCCGCGCTGGCCGATCCCGATCGCGTCGACATGGTCGAGATCGTCGAGATCGCGACGGGCGAGATCGCGCTGTTCTGGGACACCCCGCCGGCCCAGACCGGACGCCTGTCACGCGCGCTCAAGGCCGACCTCGCGCAGCTCGAGGCGCAGGATTTCATCCGCCGCTGGCGACGCTGGGAGCCGAGCTAAAGAACCGCCGGGGCAGTGCCGAAGAAGGGGGAGGCGAGACCCATCCCCTCCCCTCGCCCCAGGCAGCGGCGCACCCCTCTCCTCATCCCGCGCCGCAGCCACATGTGTGGCGGGGCGCCGGCCTCTCCTCGGTCGGCGCCCCCACCACACCTGCGACTGGCTCGCAACGAGTATTAGAACCGCGGACGCGCCAGGCGCGCACTGGTGGACATCTCAATCCCACCAAGGAGTGCGCATGCGCAGATCCGCCTTCGTCGGCGCGGCTACCGTAGCCGCGTTGGCCGCAGGTGCCGTGGCAGTGTCCACCGGCACCGGCTCGAGTCACCGTGAGGCGCCGAGGATCATGCTCGACCCCGCCGCGGACAACACCGACCTGTACGCGTTCACGGCGCCGGACGCGCCGGACAAGCTGACCGTGGTCGCGAACTGGATCCCGTTCGAGGATCCCTCTGGCGGGCCGTACTTCGGAAAGCTGGACACCAAGGCCCGCTACTACGTCAAGATCGACAACACCGGTGACGGGCGCGAGGACGTGGCCTACCGGTGGGAGTTCAGCCAGAAGTTCCGCAACCCGAACTCGTTCCTGTACGCGGCGCCGACGGTCGACACGGTCGACGATCCGGACCTCAACTACGTCCAGACGTACGACCTGGTCAAGGAGACCTACCGCAACGGTCGCGTCGACGGCCAGCGCAAGCTCGCCGACGACGTGCCGGTGGCGCCCGACAACGTCGGACCGAAGACGATGCCGAACTACGCGAATGTCTCTGCCGGGGCCGTCAAGTCGCTCCCGCGCGGTTACAAGACGTTCGTCGGTCCGGCCGATGACGCGTTCTTCATCGACCTCGCCGCCGCGTTCGACGGGATCAACCTCGACAAGCCGGGTCGCCCCGGCATCGGCCTGGGCAACCAGGGCGGCGGCAAGGACGACGTCGCGGGCTACAACACGCATTCGTTCGTGCTGCAGATCCCCGAGTCGGAGGTGACGAGGGACGGTCGCAACGTCTCCGGGGCCAAGGCCAAGAACGCGGTCGTCGGCGTCTGGGCCACGACCGAGCGTCAGCGCCTCAGCGTGCTGTCGAGCCGCCGCGGCGGCCGCAAGGGTCGCTACGAGCGGCGCTGGACGCAGGTCAGCCGCCTCGGCAACCCGCTGATCAACGAGGTGATCATCCCGATCGGCCTCAAGGACAAGTTCAACCGCACGTCGCCCGCCGACGACGCGGCGAACTTCGGCGCGGCCGCTCTGAACCCGGAGCCGGCACGTCTCCTCAACGCGCTGTTCGGTCTCGGCGTCAAGGAGACGAACCGCACCGACATCGTCCAGGCGCTGCTCACCGGCGTGCCCGGACTCACGCAGATCAGCAACAAGCCGGCCGCGGCCGACACGCTGAAGACGAACCTGGGCGTGCCTCCGAGCGCGAACCCGAACCGGTTCGGCGTGCTGGCGAACGACATCGCCGGCTTCCCGAACGGGCGCCGGCTGACCGATGACGTCGTCGACATCGAGCTGCGCGTCATCGCGGGCGCGCTGCTGCCGGCCGATCAGGGCGGCAAGCAGATCCCGCTCGGGGATGGCGTCGATCAGAACGACAAGCCGTTCCGCTCGACGTTCCCGTACGTCGCCCTTGGCGACTCGGCCTTCGATTCGAAGCTGAAGCGAATCGAGCCGCCGCACGCGCCGGTGCCCCAGCCGCCGACGCCGTAGTTCCCCCCGGACGGAAAGAGGGCCCGCCCCAGTGGCGGGCCCTCCGTCCGGCCCGTCCCAGAAACCGGAGACCTTCTCAGACGCCATGACCGCTGCGCCCCGCCTTCCCTACCGCGCGCTCGCCATCCTCGTCAGCTTCGCCGCGGCGCTCGCCGCGTTCTTGCTACTGCGCGGCGCCGAGCCGCCGTCGCCTGCGGACCAGGCGCGCGCCGGCGCGCCGTCCGTCGGCCGGCCGGGCGCCAGCCCCGACGCCGAGATCGCGCGACTGCAGGCGGTCGTCCGCGCCGCGCCGCGCGACGTCGCTCCGCGGGTGGAGCTCGCCGGCGCCTACCTGGAGAAGGCGCGCGTGAGCGGCGATCCCGGCTTCTACGAGCGCGCCGACGGCCTGCTGCGCGCCGCGCTGGCGCGCAAGCCTGGCGACCACGACGCGCTCGTCGCGAGTGCCGCGCTCGCGCTCTCGCGCCACGACTTCCGCGGCGGCCTCGAGCTCGCCGAGCGCGCCCGCGCCGCGCGGCCTGAGTCGTTCGCGGCATATCCCCTGCTCGTCGACGCCCTGGTCGAGCTGGGCCGCTTCGGCGCAGCCGAGCGCACGCTGCAGCAGCTGGTCGACGCCAATCCCGGGCTCGCCGCCTACGCCCGCATCTCCTACGTGCGCGAGCTGCACGGCGACCTCGACGGCGCCGCTCAGGTCATGCGCCTCGCGGCCTCCGGAGCCGGTTCGGCACGCGAGAGCGCCGCGTCCGTGCAGTCGCTCGTCGGCACGATCGAGCTCGCGCGCGGGAATCTCGCCGCCGCGCGCGCCGCACAGCGGACGGCGCTGGCCGCGGTGCCGGGCTATCCGGCCGCCGAGGCCGGGCTGGCCCGCCTGGCCGCCGCGCGCGGCGACCTGGACGGCGCGATCGCCCGCTGGCGCGCGCTGGCCGAGCGCCTGCCGCTGCCGGAGTACGTGATCGGGCTGGGCGAGGCGCAGCTCGCGGCCGGCCGCACGGCCGCCGGGCGGCGCGAGCTCGAGCTCGTCGGCGCCGAACAGCGGCTGGCGGGCGCCGGAGTGAACATCGACGCCGAGCTCGCCGTGTTCGAGGCCGACCACGGCTCACCCGCCCGCGCGCTGGACCTGGCGCGCCGCGCATGGTCGGCGGCGCCCGGGCTCCGCGCCGCCGACGCGCGCGGCTGGGCGCTGACGCGCGCGGGCCGGCCCGAGGCGGGCCTGCGCTGGGCACACCGGGCGCTGCGGCTCGGCAGCCGCGACGCGATCTTCCGCTACCACGCGGGCATCGCGGCGCTCGGTGCCGGGCGCGAGGCAGAGGGCGGCCGGCACCTGCGGATCGCGCTCGATCACGGGCTCGCCGGCTGGCCCTGGCAGGCCGCGAAGGCGCGGGCCGCACTGGAAGGGGGCTCGCGATGAGCCGCGCGGGACTCATGACCGCGGGCCGCGCCGCGGGACGGCCGGCGATGAGGCGGGCCGTGGCGCTCCTGCTTGCGCTCGTCACGCTCGGCCTCGGCGCGAGTGCGGCCGAAGCGCATCCGCTCGGCAACTTCTCCATCAACCACATGACGGTCGTGCGGGTCTCCGACGACCGCGTCGACGTCCGCTACGTGCTCGACCAGGCCGAGATCCCCACGTTCCGCGAGCGCGGGCTGAGCGACGCCGAGGTGCTGGAGCGCAAGCGCGACGAGGTCGCCAAGCGGCTGGTGCTGACCGTCGACGGCCGCACGGTCGCGCTGCGTCCCGACGGGCAGCCGGTGCTCACCCATCCCGCCGGGCAGGGCGGGCTCTCCACGACGCGGCTGGAGCTGCCGCTGACCGCGCAGGCGCGCGGCGCGCGATCGGTCACGATCCGCGACGGCACGTTCCCGGGCCGTGTCGGCTGGATCGCCGTCCAGGCCCGGCCGGGTGAGGGCACCGCCGTCCGCACCGGTGCGCCGGCCACCGACCCCACGGGCGGCCTACGCAAATATCCGCAGGACCTGCTCGCGAGCCCGAGCGACATGCGCGAGGCGAACTTCGACGTGCGGCCTGGCGGCGGCACGCTCGACGCCGGCACGGGGCGCGTGAGCACGGGCGGCGAGGCGGGCCCGGAGGACGGTTTCGCAGGTCTGCTCACCGGCGACGGCGTGCTGGTGCTGCTGCTGCTCGCGGCGTTCGGCTGGGGTGCAGTGCACGCGCTCTCGCCCGGCCACGGCAAGGCGATGGTGGCCGCCTACCTGGTCGGTACGCGCGGCAGCACGCGCGACGCAATCGTGCTCGGCGCGACCGTCACCGTGACCCACACCGCGGGCGTGATCGCGCTCGGCGCGGTCGCGCTCGGGCTCTCGGCCTGGATCCTGCCCGAGCAGCTCTACCCGTGGCTCACGCTGGCGTCCGGCCTGCTGGTCGTGAGCGTCGGCGCCGCTGTGCTGCGCGGCCGCCTCCGCGGGCTGGGCCACTCGCACTCGCACGCGGGGCACACGCACGCGCATGCCGGCCATACGCACACCCACGACGGTCACGACCACGCGCACGACCACGCGCTCGACCACGCGCACGACCATGCGGAACCCGACCGACCGGGACGGCGAGGACTCCTCGCCATGGGGGCGTCGGCCGGCCTGATCCCGTGCCCCTCCGCGCTCGTCGTGCTCCTCGGGGCGGTCGCGCAGCACCGCATCGGGCTGGGCCTCGTCCTGATCGTCGCCTTCTCGCTCGGTCTCGCGGCGACTCTGACCGCGCTGGGCATCGCGGTCGTCCACGCCGGGCGGGTGCTCTCGCGGCTGCCCGTGCCGGGGCGCGTCGCGGCAGCCGTGCCGGCTGCCTCGGCGGCGCTGATCGTCGTGGTCGGCCTCGCGCTGACGCTGCAGGCGGTGCCGCAACTCGCCTGATTGATCCGCCCGCGGAGGTCGTGCGCATTGGAGGTCTGAGTCGGCTGAAGCAGGGCAGCAACCCCGCTTCCCAGGCCCACATTCCGCATGACCGTTCCCCACCGCACTGAGGCGCTCGCCGCGCCCTCACTGACCGCTGCCGTCGTCGCGCTCCGCACGCGCGGAATGCGCGTCTCCGGACCGCGCCGCACGCTGCTCGAGGCGCTCTACGACGCCCGCGAGCCGCTGACCGCCGAGGCGCTCGCCGGCGAGCTCGACCTCGCCAGCGTGTACCGCAACCTCGACGCGCTCGAGGCGGTCGGGCTCGTGCGCCACGTGCACGTCGGGCACGGGCCCGGGATGTACGCGCTCGCCGCCCGGCGCGACCGCGGGTTCGTCGCCTGCGAGGGCTGCGGCCATCACGTCGCGCTCGAGCCCGCCGCGCTCGCCGCGGTGCACGCGGCGGTGCACGCTGCCACCGGTTACACCAGCGACTTCTCCCACTTCCCGATCGTCGGGCTCTGCCCCGACTGCGCCGCAGGCCCCGGCGCGCACTCGACCCACACCGATTCCGCAAAGGAGCACCATGCACATCCCTGACGGGTTCCTGTCGCCCGAGGTGGCAGCCGGAACCGCGGTCGTCGCGGCAGGCGCCGTCGGCGTCGGCCTGCACCGTGCGGGCCGTGCGCTGGACGACCGCGTCGTCCCGCTGCTCGGCGTCACCGGCGCGTTCGTGTTCGCCGCGCAGATGCTGAACTTCCCGGTCGCCGGCGGCACCAGCGGCCACTTCCTGGGCGCGGCGCTCGCCACCGTGCTGCTCGGCCCGTGGCTGAGCTGCCTGGTGCTCGCGGTTGTGCTGGCCACGCAGAGCTTCGTCTTCGCCGACGGCGGGGTGAGCGCGCTCGGCGCCAACATCGTGAACATGGGCGTTCTCGGGGCGCTCGTGACCGGCGGGTTGATGCTGGCCGCGCGGCGGGTGTTGCCGCGCCGGCGCGGCGTCCTGCTCGCGATCGCGGGCGCCGGTGCGTGGCTGGCGGTCGTCGCCGGCGCGGTCGGCACGTCGCTCTGCCTGGCGATCTCGGGAACGATCCCGCTCGGCACCGTGTTGCCCGCCATGCTCGGCGTGCACGTCGTGATCGGCGCCGGCGAGGCAGTGATCACCGTCGCCGCCGTGAGCGCGCTGATGGCCACCCGGCCCGACCTGATCGGCGGCTGGGCTCCCGCGGAGCCGGTCGCGCCGCCCGCCCGTTCGATCCCACAGGGGGTGTAGTCATGCGCTGGTTCACGGTCCTGGCTCTCGCCGTCGCGGTCGCACTCGGCACCGCGTTCTCTCCGTTCGCGTCGAGCTCACCCGACGGGCTCGAGAAGGTCGCCGAGGAGAAGGGCTTCCTCGACGACGGCCGTTTGGCGTCCGTGCAGGAGAGCTCGCCGGTGCCCGACTACGCGTTTCCGGGCATCGACGACGCCCGCCTCGCCACCGCGGCGGCCGGCTTCGTCGGCACGATCGGCGTGTTCCTGCTCGGTGCCGGCGTGGTCGCGATCGTCCGGCGCCGTCCGCGGACGGCATGAGCGGCATCCACGCACTGGAGTCGGCCGGGCTCGCGGGTGACCTCGCGAGCCCGGTCCATCGGCTCGACGCGCGCGCGAAGCTGCTCGGCCTCGCGGGCCTCACGGTGATCGCCGCGACGGCGCCGCGTTCCTCCTGGGCGCTGCTGGCGGCGTGTGCCGCGCTGCTCGGTGCGGTCGCGCTCGCCGCGCGGGTCCCGGCCGGAGTGCTGTGGCGGCGCGTCGCCGTCGTGCTGCCGGTCGTCGCGCTCGCCGCCGCCTCGCTCCCGTTCGTGCACGCGGGCGGCGCGGAGCACGCCGTCGGGCCGGTCCGGATCTCGGACGCGGGGCTCGCCGTGTTCGGCACCGCGGTCGCGAAGGCCGCCGTCGGCACGCTGAGCGCGGTCCTGCTCGCCGCCACCACGACCGTGCCGGCGGCGCTCGAGGCGCTGCGGCGGCTGCGAGCGCCCGCGCTGCTCGTGGCGATCGCGGGCGTTACTTGGCGCTACGTGTTCGTGCTGGCCGGCGAGGTCGCGCGCATGCGCACCGCGCTCGCGGCCCGCGGGCACCGGCCGCGCCACCTGCTCCACGGCGCCGCCACCGGGCGGCTCGCCACGGCCCTCTTCCTGCGCGCGCACAGCCGCGGCGAGCGCGTGCACGTCGCGATGGCCGCCCGCGGCTGGAGCGGCACGCCGCCGCGCGCCGCGGCCCGTGCGCTGACGCGGACCGACGCCGCGTTCCTCGCCACGCTGGCCGGGCTACCCCTCGTCGCGCGGATCGTGCTGGAGGTGGCGGGATGACCGCGGTCATGCCGTGCGACGCGATCACCCCGGAGCTCACCGTCACCGCGCCGTGCGCGGTGCGAGCCCGCGGGCTCACGTTCGGCTACGCGCCGGGCGCCGAGGTCCTCGCCGGCCTCGACCTGACCGTCGACCACGGCGAGCGCGTCGCCGTGCTCGGCCCCAACGGCGCCGGCAAGACCACGCTGATGCTCCACCTCAACGGGCTGCTGCGCGGTTCCGGCGAGTTGGAGGTCGCCGGGCTGCCCGTCGAGCGCGACACGCTGCCCGAGCTGCGGGCCCGCGTCGGGCTCGTCTTCCAGGACCCCGACGACCAGCTGTTCATGACGACGGTCACCGAGGACGTCGGCTTCGGCCCGCGCAACCTCGGGCTCGGCGAGGCCGAGATAGCCGAGCGGACCGCCGCCGCGCTCGATGCCGTGCGGATGGCCCACACCGCCGACCGCGCGCCGCACCAGCTCTCGATGGGCGAGCGCCGTCGCGTCGCGATCGCGGGCGTGCTCGCGATGGACCCGCAGCTGCTCGTGCTCGACGAGCCGTCGGCGAACCTCGACCCGCGTGCGCGGCGCGAGCTGCTCGAGCTGCTCGCCGGTCTCGACCGCACGCTGCTCGTCGTCACCCACGACCTCCCGTTCGCTGCCGAGCTCTGCGAGCGCGCGGTGATCCTGTCGGGCGGGCGGATAGCCGCCGACGCGGATTGTCAGGAGGTGCTCGCGGACACAGCGCTGCTCGCCCGTCACGATCTCGAGCTGCCGGCCGGCTTCGACCCGGCGCTGGTGCGCCGCCGGGAGCGTCGGACAACCGTCTAGCGGCGTCAAGACGAGCCGGCGGCTGCCGATCCACGGGGCGACCATGAAACGAGCTCTCAACCGCCCGCCGCTTCTGCTTCACTCTCCCTGCCGTGACGGGGCAGTCGGCATGACGGGGCGCTCGATTCTGCTGGTCGAGGACAACGCGGGCGACGTGCGGCTGACGCGCGAGGCGCTGCGCGAGGCGGAGGTCTCGGTCGAGCTGACCGCCGTGCCCGACGGCGAGCAGGCGCTCGCGTTCCTGCGCAACGAGGGCCGGCCGGACCTGATCCTGCTCGATCTCAACCTCCCGAAGAAGGGAGGGCTCGAGGTGCTGGAGGAGATCCGGCACGACCCGGCCCTGCGCACCACGCCGGTGATCATGCTCACCACCTCGTCGTCCGCGCGCGACGTCGCCGCGTCGTACGACCGCGGCGTCAACGGCTACGTCGTGAAGCCGCTCGACCTTGACGACTTCACCGAGCTCGTCCAGGCGATCAACGGCTTCTGGCTCGAGTTCGCCTGCCTGCCGTCGCACTGACGCCGCCGCACGGCGACATATACGCTGATGGCATGGCCGATGTCGCTATGCCCCGCCTGTCCGACTCGATGGAGGAGGGCACGATCCTGAAGTGGCTGAAGTCCGACGGTGACGAGGTCGCGCGCGGCGAGGAGCTCGTCGAGATCGAGACCGACAAGGCCAACATGACGTACGAGTCCGACGAGCAGGGCGTGCTCAAGATCGTCGCCCAGGAGGGCGACACGCTCCCGGTCGGTCAGACGATCGCGCGGATCGGCGAGGGCGGCGGCGAGGAGCGGACGGAGCCCGAGCGTGAGGACGTGCCCAGCGCCGAAGACAACGTGCCCGAGCAGGAGCGCCTGCCGGCGCCGGTCGCGACGGCCGAGCGCGAGCCGCGGCCCGACGATGGCAACGGCCGCGTGAAGGCATCGCCGATCGCGCGGCGGATGGCCCACGACCTCGGTGTCGAGCTGGCCACGCTGGAGGGCACCGGACCGGGCGGGCGGATCGTCAAGGCGGATGTCGAGGCGGCCGTACAGAACGGCGGCAAGACCACCGAGGCCGCGCCCGCGGAGGAGCCGCGAGCGCGCGGCCCCCAAGCCGGTCGTGACGATCGACCAGGGCAAGGGCGAGACAACTGTCGAGGACCTCACCCGCGTTCAGCAGACGATCGCGCGCCGGATGGCGGAGTCCAAGGCGACCGCGCCCGAGTTCGTCCTCACCTGCGAGGTCGACATGGAGGCGGCGGTCGAGTTCCGCAAGCAGCTCAAGGCCGCGGCCGGTGAGAACCCGGCGCCGTCGTTCAACGACTTCGTGGTCAAGGCGAGCGCGCTGGCGCTGCGAGAGTTCCCGCGCGCGAACGGCGCCTATCGGGACGGCAAGTTCGAGCTGTACTCGCGCATCAACGTGGGGATCGCGGTCGCGGCCCAGGACGCGCTGATCGTGCCGACGATCTTCGACGCCGACCGCAAGTCGCTCGGCGAGATCTCGCGCGAGGCGCGCACGCTGGCCGAGCGCGTGCGCGCGGGCCAGATCACGCCGCCCGAGCTCTCCTCCGGCACGTTCAGCGTGTCGAACCTCGGCATGTTCGGCATCAAGCGCTTCAACGCCGTGATCAACCCGCCGCAGGCCGCGATCCTCGCGGTCGGCGAGATGACGCCGCGCCCGGTCGTGCGCGACGGCGAGGTCGTCGTGCGCTCGATCATGGAGCTCACGCTGACCTGCGACCACCGGATCCTCTACGGCGCCGACGGCGCGCAGTTCCTCGGCCGCATCCGCGAGCGGCTCGAGAACCCGCTCAGCCTCGCGCTGTGATCCGATCGAGGTGCACGGCCGGGATCCCGGCGTCGTGACACGCTCGGAGTAGCCGGTCGTCGACGGTGACGAGCGGCGCGCCGAACGCCTCCGCCGCGGCGGCAAGCGAGGCGGCGGATGGCGCTTGACCGTCGCGCTCGATCAGGCCGTGGGCGGCGGACACCAACGTCACCCGCGGGCTCGCCGCGTAGCGCTTGTGGTTGCACAGTGCTAGCACCTCTAGTCGATCAGGCGCTTCTCGGTCCGCCAGATCGCGAGCCGCCACATCACGAGGCCGAAGCCGACGATCGCGGCCACATGCCCGACGTCGGCCCAGCCCTCCCAGCCGAACGCCGCGTGGCGGACGAGCTCCACGCAGTGGAACAGCGGGTTGATCTGGCCAAGGACCTGCGCCCACTCAGGCAGGCCTGAGAGCGGGAAGTACGTGCCGGCCACGAGGACCGCAGGCGTGACCACGACGCTCGTGATGTACGAGAACGTGTCGGCCGACTTCATGAGCGCCGACACCAACGCGCCGAACGCCGCCCAGCCGAAGCCGGTGATGAACGCGATCGGCGGCACGGCCAACATGCCCCAGGCCGGGTCGAGTCCGAAGACCATCGCCACGAGCATCGGCACCGAGCCGTAGACCCCGGCGCGCGCCGCGACCCACAGCACCTCGCCGGTCACCAGCTCCTCGGTATCGACCGGCGCGGCCAGGATCGCGTCGTACGTGCGCTGGAACTCGCGCTTGAAGTACGTCCCGTACATCGTCGCGAACACCGACGAGAACATCACCGCGGTGGCCACCGTGCCGGTGCCGACGAACTCGACGTAGTCGTAGCCGTTGACGCTGGACACGAGCGTGCCGAAGCCGAAGCCGAACGCGAGCAGGTAGATCGTGGGCTCGACCGTCGACGCGAACGTCGTGCCGCGCCAGTAGGACGAGTAGTTGATGACCTCGCGCACGAGCACGCCCGCGAGCGCCGGGCGCTCGAGCCGGCCGAGCCGCGGCTTTCTCAGGCTTGCGGTGGTCATGCGATCTCCTCCCCTGTCAGCAGCACGAACACGTCCTCCAGGTTCGCCGGGCGGCGCTCGCCGGGCGGCGCGTTGCCGTTGATGCGCAGCACGGCGACCGAGGTGCCGGTGCGGCGGGTGAGGTGGCCGGCGGCAGTCGCCTCGGCCTCGACCTCGGCCAGCCGCGCGGGCGGGCCGTAGACCTCGACGGCCTCGTCGCCGGCGTGCTCGCTCACCAGCAGCTGCGGCGGCCCGACGGCGACGACCCTGCCGTGCGACATGATCGTCACCGTGTCGGCGAGCCGCTCGGCCTCCTCGATGTAGTGCGTCGACATCAGGATCGAGACGCCCTCGCCGCGCAGCCGGTCGATCAGCGCCCAGATCTCCTGGCGCACCTGCGGATCCAGCCCGACGGTCGGCTCGTCCATCAGCAGCAGCCGCGGCCGGTGCACGAGCGCGCGCGCGATCAGCAGGCGCCGGCGCATCCCGCCCGACAGCTTGTCGACCTTCGTGTCGCGCCGGTCGGCGAGGTTCGCGATCGCGAGCGTGCGCTCGATCGCGGCGCGCCGCTCGCCGCGCGGGACGCGGTAGAGGTGCGTGAACACGGTGAGGTTCTGCTCCACCGTGAGCATCGTGTCGAGGTTGTCCTGCTGCGGCACGACGCCCATCAGCGCGCGCGCTGACTTCGACTCGTGCGGCAGCACGTGGCCCAGCACCTCGAGCTCGCCGCGGTCGGCGATCGCCTGCGCGGTGAGCATCTTCATCGTCGTGCTCTTGCCGGCGCCGTTCGGGCCGAGCAGCCCCACGCAGGCACCCTCGGGGACATCGAGGTCGAGGCCGTCGACCGCGTGGATCGGGCCGAAGGACTTGGCTACGTCGCGGAGGCGGATCGCGTGCATGGACTCCAGAAGCTAGGGGGAGCGGCGGCCCGGCCGCCAGGGGACATTGGTCTTAGGACTCGCCGGGAGCCGGCAACTCATCGGCGGGAGCGCCCAGCCCCGTCGGGCACCATCGACTCGTCGCGCGTGATCCGCGCAGGCCGCCGGTCGGTGTCGACGATCAGGCACAGCCAGCGGCGCGGGTCGCTGCCCGGCACGCACGCGCGGTAGACCTCCGGCGCGTACTCGCGCACGTCGACGCCGTCGAGTCCGGGCTCCCACTCGGGCGCGTGTGCGAGCACGTAGCCGCGCACGGCCGCCGACAGCGCGTCAGCGTCGTCGTGCTCGCCCGCGACCGCCGGGCGGTGCGCGATGCCCGCGGCGAGGAGCACGGCGGTGAGCGCACACAGGAGCGCCGTACCCGCGTAGTCACGGGCGATCGGGCGCGGCAGGTCCGGACGCCGGCGCCGCAGTGTGGTGCCGGCGAGCGGCGCGGCGACCGCGAGCAGGAACAGGTTCGCGAAGCCGGCCAGCAGCACGGCGCCGACCAGCCCGGGCGGCGTTCCCTCGTACGGCGGCAGCGCGCTGATCAGGATCCCGTCGGCCGCGGTCAACGCGAAGAACGCGGGCCACATCCACGCGCCGCGCAAGCGCCAGCGCAGCCGCGCGGGCCAGAGCCGCTCCGAGTGCTGCACCCCTCGGAGGGTAACCTTGCCTGGAACACGGCAAGACTCGCAGCGGCGATCCCGCGCGAGCGGCCGGCACCAAACGGGGCGCGGCCGGAAGATCCCGAACGCGCTTCACGAGGAAAGGGACTCGAAGCAGATGGCGACCGAAACGGCTGACGTAGCGGTCAGCGAGCACCTGACGTTGGAGGACCGCGTCGGCCTCCTCCGCGCGATGCTGATGATGCGAGGCATCGAAGAGCGGGCGATGATGCTCTATCGCCAGGGCAAGGTCCCGGGCTCGTTCTACGACGGCTTCGGCCAGGAGGCCGTCTCGGCCGGCCCGGCATGGGCGATGCACGGGCACGACCGTCTCTGCATCCTGCACCGCGACCTCGCCGCGCACCTGATCCGCGGTGTCCCGGCGACATCGATATTCGGCCAGTACATGGGCCGCGCGGGCGGCGTCACCGGCGGTCGCGACGGCAATGTGCACTTCGGCGAGCGGCGCGTCGGCTGCGTCGGGATGGTCTCGATGCTGCCGGACATGATGCTCGTGGCCGCCGGGCTCGGCATGGCGTTCAAGCTGCGCGGCGAGAAGCGCGCGGCGCTGACCTGGTTCGGCGACGGCTCGACGTCGCGCGGCGATTTCCACGAGGCGATGAACTGGGCCGGCGTGCAGAAGCTGCCGGTGATCTTCGTGCTCGAGAACAACCAGTACGCGTACTCGACGCCGACCACCTCGCAGTTCGCGGTCGACCCGGTCGAGCGCGCCGCGACCTACGGCTTCCCGGGCGTGAGCGTCGACGGCAACGACGTCGAGGCGATGTTCGAGGCGACGCGACAGGCGCGCGAGCGAGCGATCGCCGGCGAGGGCCCGACGATGATCGAGGCCGTGACGATGCGCATGCACGGCCACGCCGCGCACGACGACATGAAGTACGTGCCGGCCGAGCAGATCGAGGAGTGGAAGCGCAAGGACCCGATCGATCGCCAGGTGCGCCGGCTCGAGACGCTCGGCGTCGACGTCGCCGCGCTGCGCGCGGGGGTCAAGGCCGAGATCGACGCCGCGGTCGAGGAGGCGCTGACGATGCCGATGCCCGACGGGGACACGGCGACCGACCGGCTGTTCGCCGACGAGCCCGCGCTGCTCGAGGACGGCGAGACGCGCTGGAGCGGGTTCTAGCCATGCCGACCATGACCTACCTGCAGGCGATCTCCGACGGCATGCGCGAGGAGATGCGCGCCGACGAGCGCGTGTTCGTGATGGGCGAGGACATCGGCGTCTTCGGCGGCGCGTTCAAGGTGACGGACGGGTTCATCGACGAGTTCGGGCCGGAGCGCGTGATGGACACGCCGCTGGCGGAGTCGGGGATCGTCGGGACCGCGATCGGCGCCGCGGCCGAGGGCCTGCGCCCGATCGCCGAGATGCAGTTCTCCGACTTCATCTCGTGCGGCTTCGACCAGCTCGTCAACGTCGCGGGCAAGATGTTCTACCGCCAGGGGCTGAGCGTGAACATCACGGTCCGGCTGCCGTCCGGCGGCGGCTTCTCCGGCGGCCCGTTCCACTCGCAGAACCCGGAGGCGTGGTTCATGCACGCCCCCGGGCTGAAGGTCGTCGCGCCGTCGACGGCCGAGGACGCGAAGGGGCTGATCATCAAGTCGGTGCGCGACCCCAACCCGGTCGTCTTCATGGAGCACAAGCACCTGTACCGCCGGATCAAGGGCGACGTGCCCGCCGGCGCGTACGAGACCGACTTCACCGCGCGCGTGGCGCGCGAGGGGACCGACCTCGTAGTGATCGCGTACGGCGCGATGGTCCACACCGCGCTGGAGGCGGCCGCTGAGCTCGACGCCTCAATCGAGGTGCTCGACCTGCGCTCGCTCGTGCCGCTCGACGAGGAGGCGATCCTCGCGTCGGTGCGCAAGTGCTCGAAGGTGGTGATCGTCGACGAGGCCAACCGGACGTGCGCCGCCGGGGCGCAGGTCGCCGCGCTGATCGCCGAGAAGGGGTGGGAGGACCTCGACGGCCCCGTCGTCCGCGTGGCGACGCCGGACGTCCCGATCCCGTTCTCGCCGACGCTGGAACAGGCGGTGCTGCCGCAGGTCGACGACGTGCGCGAGGCGGTGAGGGAGCTCCTTGACTACTGAGATCACGATGCCGCAGATGGGGGTCTCCGTCGCCGAGGGCACCGTCGTCGAGTGGAAGAAGCAGGTCGGCGACTGGGTCGAGGCCGACGAGGTCATCGCGGCGATCTCGACCGACAAGATCGACACCGACGTCGAGGCGCCGGCGGCCGGGCGGCTGCAGGAGATCGTCGTCGGGGTCGGCGAGACGGTCGACGTCGGTACGGTGCTCGCGCTGATCGCGACCGACGCCAAGCCCGGCGAGGCGCACCGGAGCGAGTCGGAGGAGCCGAAGAAGGCGCTGCGTCGCTACTCACCGGTGGTGATGCGGATGGCCGCCGAGCACAACCTCGACCTCGAGCAGATCGAGGGAACCGGCCGCGGCGGGCGGGTGCGCAAGCAGGACGTGCTGGCGTTCCTCGAGAACGGCGCGGCGACGGCCGAGCCGCCGATGCACATCGAGTCGCCGTACAAGCCGGACGAGGCACCGGCTCCGAAGAAGCAGCCGACGCCGGCGCCCGTCGCGGCGGGCAGTGGCCCGCTGTCGCGCATGCGCCAGTCGATCGGGCGGGCGATGGTCGAGTCGCTGCAGACGGCCGCCACCTGCACGACGATCGTCGAGGCCGACATGACCCGCGTCGAGGCGGCGCGCAAGAAGCTCGGCGTCACCTATCTCCCGGTCATGGCCCGCGCGACGATCGAGACGCTGCGCGAGTTCCCGACGCTCAACGCGACGCTCGAGGGCGAGACGTTCACGACCTACGAGGGCGTGCACCTCGGGGTTGCGGTCTCGCTCGGCGAGGGCGGCCTGATCGTCCCGGTGATCCGCGACGCGCAGGAGCTCTCGGTCGAGGGCCTCGCGGCGCGGATCAAGGACCTTGCCAAGCGTGCGCGCGAGAACGCGCTCACGCCCGACGAGGTGCGCGGCGGCTCGTTCACGATCACCAACCCGGGCGGCTACGGCTCGATCATCGCGACGCCGGTGATCAACCTGCCGCAGGTGGCGATCCTCGATACCGAGGCGGTCGTCAAGCGGCCGGTGGTGGTGACGGACGAGCTTGGGAACGACTCGATCGCGATCCGGCACATGACGTACCTGTGCATGAGCTGGGACCACCGGGCGCTCGACGGCGCCCTCGCGGCCCAGTTCCTACGCGCGCTCGCCGACCGGCTCGAGGCCTGGCCGGTCGCCTAGCTGCAGCTCATGCGCGGCGGCCTCGGCCGAGCCGGGGCCGCCGAAGCGCTCGAGCAGCCGGATCGCGAGGTCGAGGCCGCACGACGGCGCGCCGGCCGTGAGCACGTCGCCGTCGTCGACCACGCGCGCCGCGACCACTTCGATCGTGCCGCGCGCGCGGAGGTCGTCGAGCGCCTGCGGGTTGGTGGTGGCCCGGCGCCCGTCGAGGACGCCCGCGGCGGCCAGCAGCAGCGCGCCCGTGCAGACCGACGCGACGGTGGTGCCCGCCGCGTGCCGCGCGGCGATCGCGGCCGGCACCTCGCCGCGGTGGTACTCGGCGTGGACGCCCGCCGGCGCGCGGTCGAGCCAGCCGCCGCCCGGGACGACGAGGATGTCCGGGCGCTCACCGAGTCGCCGCCCGGCGCGCACCACGATGCCGCGGGCCGACGTCACGTCGCGCGGCCCCTCGAGCGTGACCAGCGCGGTGTCGAGCTCGTCGGCCAGGCCCTCGAACGGGCCGAACACGTCGAGCTCGTCGAAACCTTCGAAGAGGAGGATCTCGGCGTTCATGGCTTGAGCGTCGCAGTCGCCGGCGATCCGGTCGAGTGGCAGAAAAGACGATTAGCGATAGATTCCGGCCATGGCGAACGGCGGCATCGAGGGAGAGCACGGAGCGCCCCATCGCGTCGTCGGTCTACTCGTCAACGAGGTCGTCACGTTCGACCTGGCGATCCCGGACCAGGTGTTCGGCCGCGAGCCCGAGCTGTACTCCTGGACGATCTGCGCGGCGCAGCCCGGCCCTGTGCCGACGGAGACCGGTCTCTCCGTGCTCGTGCCGCACGGCCTCGCGGCGCTCGCGCGCGCCGACACCGTGATCGTCCCGGGGGTCGGCGACGGCGCCTGGCCGCTGCCCGAGGCATCGCTCGCTGCTCTGCGCCAGGCCGCGGACCGCGGCGCGCGGGTCGCGTCGATCTGCACGGGCGCGTTCGTGCTCGCCGCCGCCGGCCTGCTCGACGGCCGTCGCGCGACGACGCACTGGCGCTACTCGGCACGGCTCGCGCGCGAGTTCCCGCTCGTGCGCGTCGATCCGGACGTCCTCTATGTCGACGAGGGCGACGTCCTGACCTCGGCCGGCGTCGCCGCCGGCGTCGATCTGTGCCTGCACATCGTGCGCCGCGACCACGGCGCCGAGGCCGCGAACTCGATCGCGCGCCGGATGGTCGTAGCCGGCCACCGCGACGGCGGTCAGGCGCAGTACGTCGAGCGCCCGCTGCCGTCCAGCCCGGGCGGGGGGCTGGCGCCGACCCGCGCCTGGATGGAGGAGCGGCTGGACGAGCCGCTGACCGTCGAGCAGATGGCGCGCCACGCGGGTTGCAGCGCACGCTCGTTCGCCCGCCGCTTCCGCGCGGAGACCGGCACGACGCCGCTGCAGTGGCTGATCGGGCGACGGGTCGCAGAGGCGCAGCGGCTGCTGGAGGCGTCTGGGCTGGGCATCGACGACGTTGCGGAGCGCGCCGGCTTCGGCAGCGCGGTCGCGCTGCGCCAGCACTTCGGGCGGGTGGTCGGCACGTCGCCGACCGCGTACCGCCGGGCGTTCGCGGGAGCGCCGGCGAACGGCGGGCATTGAGGAGTGCAGGATCGGCCGGTCCGCTCGCGCGATGACGCCGAACGTCGGTCAGCACCCCGTATACGCCCGGCTCACCGACGTTCGGCGTCGCGGCGCGGCCGATCCCGCTCCCCTCAGTGCCCCGCCGTTCGCCCGAGCCCGCCGCCCACGTACCATGGAAACAGTGGACCTCTGGACGTGCAATCTCGGCACGGTCGAGTACAGCGAGGCGGCCGCGCTGCAGGAGTCGCTCCGTGAGCGCGTGATCGCCGGCGAGCTGCCCGATCTGCTGCTGCTGCTGGAGCATCCGCCCGTCTACACGCTCGGCCGCCGCTCCGAGCCCGCCGACCTCCCGTTCGGCCCCGACTTCTGGCGCGCGCGCGGGATCGACGTCGTGCAGACGCCGCGCGGCGGCAAGCTCACCTACCACGGTCCCGGCCAGCTCGTCGGCTACCCGATCATGCACGCGGCCGACATCCCGGCGTTCATCCGCACGATGGAGGACGCGCTCGTCGACGCGCTCGCGCAGGAGGGCGTCGACGCCCGTGGCCGCGACCACGAGGGGCCGCAGTTCACAGGCGTCTGGGTGGAGGACCGCAAGATCGCGTCGATCGGCGTTCACGTCTCGCACGGCGTTACCGCGCATGGGTTCGCCGTCAACGTCGACAACGACGTCGAGCCCTTCCACCAGGTCACGGCCTGCGGGCTGCCCGGCGTACGGATGACCTCGGTCGCGCTCGAGACCGGCCGGACCGGCGGGCTGCCGTGCTTCCGCAAGCGCGTCGCCTACGCGTTCGCACGCGCGCACGGCAGGCGCCAGCGGATCGTGTCGCCGACCCGGCTCGCCCCGCCGGTACTCTCGGTCGCGTGAGCCTGCACGTCACGCGCTCGCGCGCGAACCCCGGCGGGATGGACGTGACGAAGGTGCTCGGGACCGACACCGAGCCGTTCCGCGGGCGCAAGCCGTCGTGGTTCAAGGTCCCGCCGCCGGGCGGCGCGAAGTACCGCGAGCTGAGCCGGATGATCCGCGACGAGCAGCTCCACACGGTCTGCCAGGAGGCCGCCTGCCCGAACGTCGGCGACTGCTGGGAGCGCGGCACCGCCACGTTCATGATCCTCGGCGACACGTGCACGCGCCGCTGCGGGTTCTGCAACGTCAAGACCGGCAAGCCGACCTGGAACGACCCGCTCGAGCCGCTGCGCGTCGCGCGCAGCATCGCCAAGATGGGCCTGCGCCACGCGGTCATCACCTCGGTCGACCGCGACGACCTGCCCGACTACGGCGCCGGCGTCTGGTGCGGTGTGATCCGCTCGGTGCGCATGCAGGCGCCGTGGTGCAAGGTCGAGACCCTCACGCCCGACTTCCGCGGCGAGGAGATGCCGCTCGCGAAGGTGATCGCCGAGCGCCCCGACGTGTTCAACCACAACGTCGAGGTCGTACCGCGGCTGTACCCCGTCGCCCGGCGCGGCTCGCGCTGGGAGCGCTCGCTGCGGGTCCTGCGCAACGCCAAGGAGATGGGCGGCGACGAGGTCACGACGAAGTCCGGCCTGATGGTCGGGCTCGGCGAGACGCACGACGAGCTGGTGGACGCGTTCGGACGGCTGCGCGAGCAGGGCGTCCAGGTGCTCACCGTCGGCCAGTACCTGCGCCCGACCGAACGGCACCTCCCTGTCGTGCGCTACTGGCACCCCGACGAGTTCAAGGCGCTCGAACAAGCCGCCTACGAGATCGGCTTCGAGCACGCCGCCGCCGGCCCGCTCGTCCGCTCCAGCTACCACGCCGACGAGCACGTCAAGCAGGAACAGCCCGGCGCCGGGCCGCTCGCCGCGGCATGACCCGGTCGCGGGGCGCCGTTGCCGAGGCAACGGCGCCACCGCGACGGTGGGCTACCGGCGGACGCGTGTGTTGTGGCCGTGCCAGCGGAACGCGGGGCGGTGGCCCCGCTTCCTGGCCTTGGCCTTGAACGCACGCGAGCGCTCGCGGTTGGACTTGTGCGCCTTGCCCTTGGTCCCGAACGGATCGCGCACGGTCGAGAAGTACCAGACGGCATAAGCCGCGGCACCCGCCATCTCCTTCAGGCTGTTGAGCGAGCCGCCGACCATCTTGCGTTGCGCGGCCATGCGGTCGGCATCGTTGTCGAAGGGGATCTGGAAGCCGTCGGCGCTCAGCGGCGGGACGCCCGTGAGCACCGTCTGGAGGTTGTCGCAGATCTGGTGGTAGCACGGGTCGTACCACGCGCCGGCGGCGCCACCGTAGATCGCCTCCTCCTCGGCCGTCTTGATCGCCTTCCGCGCCGGAGAACACCCCACCCGCGGGAATCCCGCGCAGCGGTGAAGCCGACATAGTCCGAGCGGCCGTCGAACGGCGTGCGCGCGCTCTGCAGCCCGCGCGAACGGAAGAAGTCGTCGAAGACCTGCTCGACCTTGCCGGAGCCCGGGGGCCCGGCGGGGTTGCCCGGCTCCGCGTTGCCGTCACCGTCGTAGATCATGCGGATGTAGTTCGCCGAGGCGAGCATGTCGTAGTCGAGCATCACGTCGACCTTGTCCACCTCGGCCGGGCTGAGGTTGGCGGCGTAGTAGCTCGACCCGACCAGTCCGTTCTCCTCGGCCCCGAACCACATGAAGCGGATCTTCTGGCGCGGTCGGTTCCACGGCTTCGCGACCTCCTGGGCCATGGTCAGGAGCGCGCCCGTGCCGGAGCCGTCGTCGTTGATGCCCGGCCCCTCGGGGACGGAGTCGAGGTGCCCGCCCGCGATCACGACGTGGTTGGGATCTCCGTGCCTCGTCTCCGCGATCACCTGGGGCAGGAAGCGGTCCTCGAACGTCCCGTACACCTTGAAGTCGACGGTCGGGTTCTGGCCGGCCCGGGCGGCCTGGAGCAGCTCGTTGCCCAGCGTGTACGAGCTGATCACGGCTGGGATCGTCGCGTCGATCTGGTTGTCGACGAACAGCGGGTTCTGGCGTGCCGGCGTGTTGCCCTCGTTGTAGATGATCACGCCGGTGGCGCCGGCCGCCTGGGCGAGCGCCCACTTGTCGACGAACGCGCACGTGCCGCGCTGGATGAGCGCGACCTTGCCCGCGACGCCGACAAATTCAGCGGCGCTGCAACCGGACGCGGAACCGCCCGTCGGCGGGTCGACGATGCCGCCGACCAGGAACACCGGGGCGTTCGTCAGCTCGACCGTCGGCGAGTTCGCCATCGTGATGAAGTCGGCCGTCGGTAGGTCGGGTCGGTAGGTCGTTGTCCGCCTCGTCGCCCGGGACGTACGTCTTGGCAGTCGGCGTCACCTGGTTGAGCACCGGCGGCTGCGTCTCGCGCCAGAACGGATAGTTGAACTGGTTGATCTGCGGGTTGTAACCGGACGCGCGCAGCGTGCTCACGACGTACTCCAGCGACTCCTGATAACCGGGCGAGAACACCTCGCGCGTATCCGCGTTGAGCGACGCGATCGTCTGCAGCGCGGTCTGATGCTTGACGATGCGTTCGACCGACACGTCCCGCACGAAGCGCTTGGCGTCCGGATCGTTCGGACTTCCGTGCTGACTGCTCGCGGCCGCGGCGGGCGCGATCGCGAGGGTGGCACAGGCGGCTACGAGAGCCGTATGGCGCTTACTCAAGGCACTCCCCTTGTGCGTAGGCCCCCTGCGGGCCCATTGGCCGCCGGACCCTAGTGCCGAGTCGCGCGATGTCAACGACAGGACGTAGAAGTGGCGCGACACGACCCATCGCGGCTTCGAGTTAGCCGAACGTCCGCACGCCGCCTGGCCGCACTGACCGCGGCCGCCTCCGGGCATATCTTCCAGCCTACGGTCGTCTCCCCAGCGACCTCGAAGGCCCCGAATCCCCTGAAGGAGCTCCCCGACGTGACTGCCGAGACGAGCGATCGCCGGCGCTGGCTGGCCCTGTACGTCCTCTGTGCGGGCGTCCTCATGATCGTGATCGACGCCACGATCGTGAACGTCGCGCTGCCCTCGATCCAGGAGGATCTCGGCTTCTCGCAGAGCGGGCTGGCGTGGGTCGTCAACGCCTACCTGATCGCGTTCGGCGGCCTGCTGCTGCTGTCGGGCCGCATGGGCGACCTGCTCGGCCAGCGGCGGATCTTCCTGATCGGGCTGGCCGTCTTCACCGTCGCGTCGCTGCTGTGCGCGGTGGCGCAGACCCAGGCCATGCTGATCGGCGCGCGGTTCGTGCAGGGCGTCGGCGGCGCGCTGGCCTCGGCCGTGATCCTCGGCATGATCGTGACGATGTTCCCGGAGCCGCGGGAGCAGGCAAAGGCGATCGGCGTCTACGGGTTCGTCGCCTCCGCCGGCGGCTCGATCGGGCTGCTGGCGGGCGGCGCGCTGACCGAGGCGATCAACTGGCACTGGATCTTCTTCATCAACGTGCCGATCGGCATCGTCACGGCGCTGCTCGCCGTGCGGCTCGTGGACGACCGCGAGGGCGTCGGGCTGAAGGCCGGCGCCGACCTGCTGGGCGCCGCGCTGCTCACCGGCGGGCTGATGCTCCTCGTGTACACGATCCTCGAGGTCGAGCAGCAGGGCTGGGGCTCGGCCCGCACGCTCGGATTCGGCGCGATCGCGATCGGGCTGATCGCGGCGTTCGTCCTCCGTCAGGCGCGCATCCCCAACCCGCTGATGCCGCTGCGGCTGTTCCGCTCGCGCGACGTCGCCGGAGCGAACGTCATCCAGGCGCTGATGGTGATGGGCATGTTCGGCATGTTCTTCCTCGGCGCGCTCTACATGCAGGAGATCCTCGGCTACGGCGCGCTCGAGGTCGGGCTCGCGTTCCTGCCCGCGACGATCGTCATGGGCGCCATGTCGCTCCGCTTCTCGCACCCGCTGATCATGCGCTACGGCCCGCGCACGCCGCTGATCGCGAGCCTGGTGGCGATCGGCGCCGGCCTGCTGCTGTTCGCGCGCACGCCGGTCGACGGCGACTACATCGTCGACATCGCGCCCGCGATGATCCTGCTGGGCCTCGGCGCCGGCCTCGCCTTCCCGGCGCTGATGGGGCTCGCGATGTCGGGCGCCGGGCCGAGCGACTCCGGCCTCGCCTCCGGCCTCGTCAACACCAGCGTGCAGGTCGGCGGCGCGATCGGCCTCGCCGTGCTCGCCACGCTGGCGACCGAGCGCACCGACGGGCTGCTCGCAGACGGCGAGTCGGCGGCGTCGGCGCTCAACGCCGGCTTCCACCTGGCGTACGTGATCGGCGCCGCGCTCATTGCCGTCGGGATCGCGCTCGCCGTGTTCGTGCTGCGTCCCGCACGGCGCCGCCGAGCAGGCAGACGCGCCGGCCGAGGTCGCCTACGCCGCCGACTAGGTCCGCGCCAGGCCGTTGCGGTACGCGTACGCGACCGCCTGGGCGCGGTCGCGTACGCCGGCCTTCGCGAACACGCGGTTGACGTGGCTCTTGACCGTCGCCGGGCTGACGACCAGCCGCTCGGCGATCTGCGCGTTCGTGAGGCCGTCAGCGATCAGCGTGAGCACCTCGGCCTCGCGCGGCGTCAGGCCGTCCGGGAGCGCCGGCTCGGCCAGGCCGGCGAGCACGGCCGCCTGGACCGCGGGGTCGAGCGCCGCCTGGCCGCGCGCCACCGCCGTGATCGCCGCCTCGATCTCCTCCGCGCCGGCGTCCTTGGTCAGGTACCCGCGCGCGCCCGCGCGCAGCGCGCTCAGCACGGTCGGCTCGTCGGCGTACGTCGTCAGCGCGATCACGCGCACCTGCGGGCGGACGTCCGCGATCCGGCGGGTCGCCTCGACGCCGTCGAGGCGCGGCATCCGGAGGTCCATCAGGATCACGTCCGGCGCGCGGGCGACCGCCAAGCGCACCGCCTCCTCGCCGTCGGCGGCGGTGCCGACGACCTCGATCCCGGGCAGCAGATCGAGCAGCATCGCGAGGCCCTCGCGCACGACGCGCTGGTCGTCGGCGAGGAGCACGCGGATGGGGTCGTCGACCGTCATGCCGGTATGTAGAGCTCGACGCGGAAGCCGTCCGCGGTCGGCGCCGCGTCGAGCCGCCCGCCCAGCAGCTCGGCGCGCTCGCGCATCCCGGTCAGCCCGTACCCGAGGCCCGGCTCGGCGGTCCCGTTCCTGCGCTGCCCGTGGTCCTCGACCGTCAGCCAGGTGCCGTCGTCGGCGTAGCGCAGGCGCAGGTCGACGTGCTCGGCGTCCGTGTGCCGGCGCACGTTGGTGAGCGCCTCCTGAGCTGTGCGGTAGAGCGCGAGCCGCGCCTCCGACGGCAGCTCGCGCGGGGCGCCGTCCGTCGCGAGCACGGTCTCGACGCCCGTCTGCTCGCGGAACTCGTCGGCGAGCGCGGGGAGGCGGTCGGGCCCCGGCATGTCGCCGCCGCGCAGCGCCTCGATCGCGCGCCGTGCCTCCTCCAGCCCGCCCTTCGCCAGGTGATGGCTCCGCTCGACCGCGTCGACGACGCTCTGGTCCGCGCCGGACCGGCGGGCGAGCAGCCGCGCGCCCTCGAGCTGCACGGCGAGCGCGGAGAGCGAGTGCGCCAGCACGTCGTGCATCTCGCGCGCGAGGTGCTGGCGCTCGCGCAGCGCGACGGTCTGCGCCTGCGCATCGCGGCTCTCCTCGAGCTCCTCGACCAGCCGCTCGGCGCGCGCCTGCCCGACGCGGAAGATCCGCATCATGTAGCCCATGAAGAAGAACACGATCGCGCTGGCGTCGGCGATGATCGTGTCGCCCAGGGTGCCGTCGCGCGCGACCAGCTCGTGCAGCGCGCTGGCGGCGATGATCCCGGCCGTGAACAGCGGGATCGCCCGGCGCGGCTCCAGCCGCGAGCACGCGACGCCGAGCGTGATGTAGAGCGCGAGCACGCCGGCGCCGTCGGGCTGGACGATCGCGAGCGTCAATGCGCACGCGCCGATCCCGCCCAGGAGCCACCAGGTCGCGCGCTGGTCGACATGCCGCGTGCGGAACACGAGCGCGAAGCCGAGTAGCAACACGAACGCCACCAGCGCGGCGAGCACGATCAGGCCCTCGCCGTGCAGCGCCGGCCGCGGGTCCTCTTGCAGCGAGGAGGCGACGATCAGGACCGTCAGCACCACGGCGAAGAACGGAAGAATCCAGCGGACCGGCCAAATCACGCGACCAACGATAGGCCGCAGTGTTCGCCTCGACATCGGCGCGGAGGTGGGCCGCGGGCTCAACCCCAGGGTGGAGCGAGGTTGGAACCGGGCGCCGATGTGATGACCGCGGTCCGCGCCTAGCGTGGCGGTCATGTTCCTCCCCACCACCGCAACCGAGCAGGCCGTGCAGGTCCGCGGCCTGCGCATGCGCTACGGCGACGTCGAGGCCGTCCGCGGGATCGACCTCGACGTCCGGCGTGGCGACATCCTCGCCCTGCTCGGCCCGAACGGCGCGGGCAAGACCACCACCGTCGAGATCCTCGAGGGCTTCCGCGCCCCGACCGCCGGGGAGGTCTCCGTGCTCGGCGCCGATCCCCGCACCGCGCCGCCCGCCTGGCGCGACCGCATCGGCATCGTGCTGCAGGAGTCCTCGCCGGAGACCAACCTCAGCGCGCGCGAATGCCTGCAGCTCTACGCCGGCTACTACAGCGCGCCTCGCGACGTCGACGACACGCTCGCGCTGGTCGGGCTGGACGAGCAGTCCGGCCAGGAAGCGACGAAGCTGTCGGGCGGCCAGCGCCGCCGGCTCGACGTCGCGCTCGCGCTGATCGGCGATCCGGAGCTGATCTTCCTGGACGAGCCGACGACCGGCTTCGACCCCGCGGCGCGGCGCCGGACGTGGGAGGTGATCGGCGGCCTGCGCTCGCTCGGCAAGACGATCCTGCTCACCACCCACTACATGGAGGAGGCCGAGCGGCTCGCCGACCGGATCGTCGTGATGGCGCGCGGCGAGATCGTCGCGGACGGCACGCCTGCGACCCTCGGCGGCCGCGACCGGGCGGCGGCGATCGTCTCCTTCACGCTGCCGCCGGGCGCAGGCGAGCCGCCCCTGGGCGCAGAGGTCGACGACAGCGGGCGCGTCGCGCTGCGCACCGAGCACCCGATGGCCGAGCTGCACGAGCTGACCGGCTGGGCGCTCGAACGGGAGCTTGAGCTGACCGACCTCGAGGTCCGCCGGCCCACGCTCGAAGACATGTATCTGGAGCTGACGCGATGACACACACCCTGTTCCTCCACCAGCTTCGTTACGACCTGTTGACGATGCGCCGCAACCGGCGCTCGCAGGTCTTCATCCTGCTGCTCCCGCTGCTGCTGCTGTGCGTGTTCGCCGGCCTCTACGGCACCTCGACGGTCGAGGTCGCCGGCCAGGAGGTCGCGGGAAACCGGGCCAGCGTCCCGGGCGTGATGAGCCTCGCCGTGCTGACCGGCTCGTTCCTGGCGCTCACGATGTCGATCGTCTACCAGCGCGAGGGCGGGATCCTCAAGCGCCGACGTGCGACACCGGTGCCCGCCGCGGTGCTCGTGCTCTCGCGCGTGGTGACCGCGACGCTGTCGAGTCTGGTCGCCGTGGCGATCATGGTGATCGTCGCGGACGTGGCGTTCGGAATCGACCCGCCGCCCGGCGGGCTGCTGCCGGCGCTGCTCGCGGTGCTCGTCGGCTCGCTCTGCTTCGCCTGCTGCGGCTACGCGGTGGCGTCGCTGATCGGCAACGTCGAGTCGGCGCAGCCGATCCTGCAGTTCACGCTGCTGCCGCTGCAGCTGCTGTCGGGCCTCTACTTCCCGATGTCGCAGCTGCCGGACTGGCTGCAGCACGTGGCGAACGCCTTCCCGCTCGCGCACCTGACCGAGGCGCTGCAGCACGCGTGGCTGCCGACCGGCGCGACCGTCGCGTGGGGCGACCTCGGGATCATGGCGCTGTGGGGCGTGGCGATGGCGATCGTCGCCGCGCGGCGCTTCAAGTGGCTCCCTGCTGAGTAGCCCGGCGCACCGGCTACGGTTCGGCGCCGGTGTTCCCGATCAAGGACAACATCCCGACCCTGCACTTCCCGGTGGTCACGGTCACCTTCATCGCGGTGAACGTGATCGCCTACTTCTTCTGGCAGCAGGGCGGCTTCACGCTCGGCAACCCGAGCGGCGAGCACTACTTCTGCAACCTCGTCGACTACGCCGAGATTCCGTTCGAGGTCTCGCATCCGGGGGAGCAGGTCGGCGCGCAGGGATGCGCCCCGCCGACCACTCCCACCTGGGTGACGCTGTTCACATCGATGTTCATGCACGGCGGGCTGCTGCACCTCGGCGGCAACATGCTGTTCCTGTGGATCTTCGGGAACAACGTCGAGGACTCGATGGGACCGCTGAAGTTCATCGTGTTCTACGTGCTCGGCGGGCTCGCGGCGAGCGGGCTGCAGGTCGCCATCGACCCCGACTCGACGGTGCCGACCATCGGCGCGTCGGGCGCGATCGCGGGCGTGCTCGGCGGCTACCTGATCCTGTTCCCGCGCGCCCGCGTGATCACGCTGATCTTCATCATCTTCTTCGTCACGATCGTCGAACTGCCGGCCATCTGGATCCTCGGCTTCTGGTTCGTCCAGCAGGTGCTGTTCGGCTACTTCGACCTCGGCTCGCAGGGCGGGGAGGGCGGCGTCGCGTACTTCGCCCACATCGGCGGCTTCGTGTTCGGGCTGCTGGCGATCCGGTTGTTCGCGAGCAACCGCAGGCGCCGGGCGCAGGCAGAGAGCGCACGGTGACGTGTGCGCACGCTGATCCTCGTGCTCGCGCTCCTGTTCATCGCGACCCTCGCGTTCCTCACGCTGTTCGTGCTGTTCTGGAAGGGTCCCGACGTGCTCGTCGTGCTCTCGCTCGCCGTGCTCGGGCTGTTCGCGTTCGGCGTGATCGGCGCGCTCTCGACGCCGCCGCGGGACGGCTGAGCGGATGAGCCGCCGGCTCCGCAGGATCGTCGTGCTGCTCGCGCTCGGAGCCGCCGCAGCGGCGGCCTACCTGCTGGTCGTCGACGACCCCAGCACGCCGGCGGTGCGCGCCTCCGCGCCTCCGGCGCCGCCGCAGCCCACTGCCGAGCCGGCCCCGCCGCCTAGTTTCGGGACCGCGCCGTCGCCGCTCGCCGTGCGTCTGGACGATCCGCACGACGTCCTGCGCGTCGACTTCAAGCGCCCGCCCCGGGCCGGGTTGCTGTTCGACGTCAACACCGGTCGCGTGCTGTGGCGGCGCAACGCCACGCGCGTCCTCCCGATGGCGTCGCTCACGAAGATGATGACCGCGCTGCTGGTCGTGGAGCGGGTGCCGCGCCACGGGCGGGTGCGGATCACGCCCGAGACGCTCCGCTATCGCGGCTCGGGCGTCGGGATGCTCCCGCGCGGGAAGCTGATCGGCGTCGAGAAGATGCTGCACGGGCTGCTGCTCGTGTCGGGCAACGACGCGGCGATCGCGCTCGCGCAGCGTGCGGCCGGCGGCAGCGAGCGACGTTTCGTGCGGCTGATGAACCGGCGGGCGAAGGCGATGGGGCTGGTGTGCACCCGCTTCTCCACGCCGAGCGGGATCCGCGACGCCGGCAACCACTCCTGCGCGGGCGACCTCGCCGCGCTGGCACGTGCGGTGTTGCGCACACCGCGGCTGGCGCGCATCGTCAAGCGCCGCAAGGTCGAGCTGCCGTTCCCGATCAAGGGCGGCAAGCTCTATCTGTTCAACTCGAACCCGCTGCTCCGTTCCCGCTACCGCGGCACGACCGGCGTCAAGACCGGCTACACGGTCGCGGCGGGACGCTGCCTCGTGGCGACCGCCAAGCGCGGCACGAAGCGGCTCGGCGTCGTGCTGCTGCACTCGCCCGACCCCGGCCGCCAGGCGCGGCGGCTGCTCGATCAGGGCTTCCGGGCGGATCGCTGATGAGCGACACACCCGGCCGCAAGGCCGACCACCTGCGGATCGCGGCGGAGCCGGGGATCGAGCACGCCGGCGGATCGGGGCTCGAGCACGTGCGCCTGCGCCACCGTGCGCTGCCCGAGCGCGACCTCGCCGACGTGAGCCTGCGCTGCGAGCTGCTCGGCGCGGCGCTCGGCGCGCCGCTGCTGATCTCGGCGATGACCGGCGGCACCGACGAGGCCGGCGCCGTCAACGCGCGGCTGGCTGCCGCGGCGGCCGAGCATCGCATCGGCCTCGTGCTCGGCTCGGGACGGCCGCTGCTCGACGACCACGGGCTGCTGGCGACCTACCGGCCGGCCGGCGGACCGCGCCCGCCGCTGCTGCTGGCGAACCTCGGCGCCGCGCAGGTGCGCGGGCCGGGCGCGCCGGGGCGCGCGGAGCGGCTGGTCGAGCTGCTCGACGCCGACGGCCTCACGATCCACCTCAACCCCGTGCAGGAGGCGGTGCAGCCCGAGGGCGAGCCGGTGTTCTCCGGCGTGCTCGACGGGATCGCGGCGATCGTGGCGCGGCTGGCGCCGCGGCCGGTGGTCGTCAAGGAGGTGGGCTTCGGGATGGACGGCGAGGACGTGCGGGCGCTCGCGGGAGCCGGCGTCGCCGCCGTCGACGTCGCGGGCGCCGGCGGCACCAACTGGGCGCTGATCGAGGGTCGTCGCGACACGCGCGCCGGCGCCGTCGCGACCGCGTTCGCCGGCTGGGGCGTGCCCACGGCCGACGCGCTGGCGGACGCGCTGGCCGCCGCGCCGGGGCTGCCCGTGATCGCGTCGGGCGGCCTGCGCGACGGCGTCGACGTCGCCAAGTGCCTCGCGCTGGGAGCAGTCGCAGGCGGGCTCGCGCGGCCGTTCCTGATCGCCGCGCGCGCGGACCGCACGGGCGACGCCGTGGGCGCCGCGATCGCGCAGCTGCGTATCGCGACGTGGGCCGCGGGAGCGCTCTCGACGGCGGCGCTCGGGCGCGCGCACCTGCGTTGATCCGCGGGCCGCGACGCCGGCTCGCTCGTTGGTGAACGGCGTGCACTGAGGGGGCGGGATCGGCCGCGCCGCGGAGGCCGATCCCGACTTCGTCCCGCTATCCGGGATCAAGTCGTGAGCGAGTCCGGCCGGTCCCGCACCCTTCAATGCCTGCAGTTCGCGGCGCCGCCGGCGCCCGAGGAAGGTTCGTTTGCTGACCGACGCGGGTAGCGGTGCGAGGTGCCACGTTCGGTGTATCTGCGGCGCCGGCTCGTCGCCGGCGGCGTCGTGTTCGCGCTGCTCGCAGGGATCGCGGCAGCCGCCGGAGCGTTCTCCGGCGACGACGACGCGCCCGCTCAGGGCGAGCAGCGGCCCGGGTCCGACCCGTCGCCCGAGCCGGCGCAGCTCCCACGCGGCGGGCGCACGCTGCTGCCCGACCGCCGCGTGGTCGCGTTCTACGGCGCCCCGCAGACGGCCGCCCTGGGCGCACTCGGGATCGGCACCCCGGACGCGGCGGCGCGCCGGCTCGAACGCCAGGCGCGCCCGTACGCCCGCGAGCGCCGCCCGGTGCTGCCCGCGCTCGAGCTGATCGGTGTGATCGCGAACGCCGACGCGGGCGACGACGGCATGTACCGCACCCGTCAGACCGACGCCGTGATCCGCCGCTACCTGCGCGCCGCGCGCCGGCACGACATGCTGCTCGTGCTCGACATCCAGCCGGGCCGCTCGGACTTCTTCACCGAGGCGACGCGGCTGGAGCGCTGGCTGCGCGAGCCGGACGTCGGCCTCGCGCTCGATCCCGAGTGGCGTGTCGAGGCGGGCCAGGTGCCGGGTCAGGTGATCGGGCGGGTCGGCGCGCGCGAGGTCAACGCGACGTCGGCGTGGCTCGCGCAGCTGGTCGCCGCGCACGACCTCCCGCAGAAGCTGTTCGTCGTGCACCAGTTCACCGACGACATGGTCGACGACGCCCAGCTCAAGCGCCGCGACGGCCTCGCGATGGTGCTGAACGCCGACGGCTTCGGCACCAAGCCGCAGAAGGTCGTCAAGTACCACGCGTTCACGCGCGCCGCCAAGAGCTTCGACCAGGGCTTCAAGCTGTTCTACGAGGAGGACACGGGGCTGATGAGCCCGCGCGAGGTGCTGCGGCTGCGGCCGGTGCCCGACGTGGTCGTGTACGAGTAGCGGTCAGGCGTGGACCGGCGCCTTGCCGGCCGCGAGCAACGTCGCGCCGATCGCGCCGCCGAGGTCGCCGAGCGCCGCGAGCAGGACCGGCGGCGGGCGGTGGTCGGCGAACAGGTGCGGCATCATCGCCGCACGGATCTTCTCCACGTACGGGTCGCCGAGCCGCAGCCCCAGCCCGCCGCCGATGATCACCGCGTCGACGTCGAGCAGGTTGAGCGACGAGGCGACGGCGACGCCGATCGCGTGAACGGCGCGCTCGACCAGGTGGTGGGCGAGCTTGTCGTCGCGCTCGAGCGCTCGCTCCCAGACGCTGCTCGAGAGCCGCGTCTTGCCACGCTCGGCCATGATGTCGAACAGCGCGGTCTTCTCGCCGTCGGCCTGCTTCTCCCGCGCGCGCACCTCCATCGCGCCGCGGCCGGCGTAGGCCTCCATGCAGCCGATGCGCCCGCACGGACAGCGCCGCCCGTCGTACTTCACCACTACATGGCCGATCTCCCCGGCGCCGCCGCGGCCCTCCCAAAGCTGTCCGTCGAGCACGATCCCGCCGCCGACGCCGGTGCCCCAGAACACGCCGAGGATCGACTTGAACGGCTTGCCGGCGCCGAGCACGAACTCCGCCTGGGTGGCGACGTTGACATCGTTGGAGAGCGTGACCGGCGCGTCGAGAGCGGTCTCCAGCTTCTTTCCGAGCGGGTAGGTCCCCTCCCAGTCGGGCAGGTTGCGCGCGCTCGTGACGGTGCCGGCCGCGTCGTCGACGACCCCGGGGGAGCCGACGCCGATCGCGCTGAGCTCGCCCGCGCCGACGCCGGCGCTGTCGAGCGCCTCGCGCAGCGCCCCGACCATCGCCAGCGTGACGTCGGCCGGACCGCCGGTGGCAGGTGTGGGATGGCGGGCGGAGCCGAGCACCTCGTGCGCCTCGTCCACCACCACCGCTTGGATCTTCGTTCCGCCCAGGTCGATGCCGCCGTACCGTGCCATCCCTCTCCTCTACGCGCTCCTCACGGTCATCGTGGCAGGTCCGATCCGCTAGCGTCCGCGTGAACACCGACGTTCAACCGGAGAGAGCGGCCTTGGACCTGAACGACACGCCGGAGCTGGCCGAGTACCGCGCGAAGACGCGGGCGTGGCTCGAGGAGCACAAGCACGAGTCGCCCCCCAGTCGCGACGACGACGACGAGACGGTCGCTCACCGCCGGCGCTGGCAGCGCCGCCTGGCCGAGGGCGGGCTGGCCGCGGTCACCTGGCCCGCCGAATACGGCGGCGCCGGCCTCGGGCCGCTCCACCAGGTTGTCGTCAACCAGGAGATCGGCCGCGCCGGCGTGCCCGGGATCTTCGACATCATCGGCGTGGGCATGCTCGGCCCGACCCTGATCGCGCACGGCTCGGAGGAGCAGAAGCAGCGCCATCTCGGGCCGATGCTGACCGCCGACGAGGTCTGGTGCCAGCTGTTCTCCGAGCCGGCCGCCGGCTCGGACCTGGCCGGCATCCAGACGCGCGCCGCCCAGCAGCCCGACGGGTCGTGGCGGCTGTCGGGGCAGAAGGTCTGGACGACCAACGCGCAGCACGCGGCGTTCGGGTTGCTGCTCGCACGCACGAACGCCGACGTGCCCAAGCACAAGGGCCTCACGATGTTCATCGTCCCGATGGACGCCGACGGCGTCGGCGTCCGCCCGCTGCGGCAGATCTCCGGCGAGGCTCACTTCAACGAGGTGTTCCTCGACGATGTTCCGCTGCCGGCCGGCTCCGAGGTCGGCCCGGTCGACGGCGGCTGGGCGGTCGGCCTGACGACGCTGATGTTCGAGCGCGTCGCGATCGGCCTCGGCGGCGAGGGATTCGGCTGGCGCGCCGACCGCTTCGCCAACGCGCTGCTCGCCGACGAGGCGGCCACGCGCGACGCCGAGACACGCCACCGCTTCGGCGAGATCGCGACCGAGTTCCTCGCCCTGCGCTTCACCGGCTACCGCATGCTGACCTCGCTGCAGCGCGGCCAGGTGCCGGGCGCGGAGGGCGCGCTGGCCAAGGTCACCACGATCCGCGCGGCGATCGCGGCGGGCGACCTGATCTGCGACGTGCTCGGACCCGACGGGCTCTCCGACGAGCGCTTCGGCGAGCTGGTGTCCGACATGCCCGGCCTGAAGTCGGCCGGCGGGACGGAGGAGATCCTCCGCAACATGGTCGGTGAGCGCGTGCTCGGCCTGCCGCCCGAGCCGCGGCTCGACAAGGGCGTCCCGTTCAGCGACCTGCGCGCGCGTGAGCGCGAGGCCGTCGCATGAACTTCGCTCTCTCCGACGAGCAGGAGTTCCTGAAGGAGGCCGCGCGCGGCGCGCTCGGGCGCGTCAAGACCGTCGAGGCGGCGCGCGAGGCGCTCGACGGCGAACGCCTGCCCGACCTCTGGCCGACCGCAGTCGAAGCCGGCTGGCCGGGGCTGCTGGTGTCCGAGGCCAACGGCGGCGCCGGGCTCTCGGCGCTGGAGGCGATGCTGGTGTTCGAGGAGCTCGGCCGGGTGCTGGCCGGCGTGCCGTTGCTGGGCCACCTCCCGGCGACGTTCCTGCTCGACCGCGCCGGCGCCGTCGATGCCCTCGCCGGCGATGCGCGCGCCGCGTACGTCCCGGCGCGGCCGCCCACCGACCTCGCCGACGGCTGGACCGTCGACCCGCCGCTCGGCCTGATCCGCTCGCCCGCCCCGTCCTACGCCGGCGGCGCCGTGACGGGCACGGTCTCGTGGGTCCCCGACGCGCCCGGCGCCCTGCAGCTCGTAGTCGTGCTCGAAGACGGTCGCGCCGCGCTCGTGCGCGGCGCCGACGCCCGGATCGAGCCGGCGACCGTCTACGACGCGACCCGCTCGCTCGGCCACGTCACGTTCGACGGCGCGCCCGCCGTGCTGCTGGACGTCTCCGCCGCCGACACCGCCGCGGCCTGGTACATCGCCCAGGCGCTGATCGGCGCCGAATCGCTCGGGGCCGTCGACGTCGCGCTCGAGACGAGTGTCTCCTACGCGAAGGAGCGCCACACGTTCGGCCGTCCGATCGGGTCCTACCAGGCCGTCAAGCACGAGCTGGTCGAGATCCTGCGCGGACTCGACAACGCGCGCTCGCTCATGTACTACGCGGGCTGGGCGGCGCAGGACAGACCGGACGAGTTCGCGCTCGCGGCGTCCGCATTCCGACACGCCGCCGGCAAGGCGTTCGACCACGCCGCGCGGACCCAGATCTCGGTCCACGGCGGCATCGGCGCGACGTGGGAGCACGACGCGCCGCTCTACTACCGCCGCGCGCAGCTTTCCCGCCGGCTGCTCGGCGGCACCGCCGGCGCCGCCGACCGCGTGGCCGGCGAGCTGATCACGGCCGCACGGGCGGAGGCTGCCTAGCGTCCGGTGTACTGCCGGACGAGCGGCAGCAGCAGCGTGCGCGGCGTGAAGCGCCCGCCGAGCATCGCCGCACGGTTCTTCAGCCCGGGGATCGCGGTGCGGCGGCCCGCCACCATCGCGTCGATCCCCGCCCGCGCGACCTCCGGGGCCTCCATGAACGCGAACTCCGGCAGCGCGCGCTCGGCCTCGGCGCCGCCGGCGTTCGCGCCGAACTCGGTGTGCGTGAAGCCGGGGGCGAGGCAGGTGACGCTAACGCCGGTGCCGCCCAGCTCGGTGTGGACGGCCTCCGAGAACGATTGCACGAACGCCTTGCTTGCGGCGTAGGTGGCCATGCCCGGCAGCGGCTGGAATGCCGCCGTCGACGAGACGTTGAGCACCGCTCCCGCGCCGTCCGACACCATCCGCGGCAGGAACGCGGCGGTCAGATGATGAACCGCCTCGACGTTGAGCCGGACGAGCCGCTGCTCGTGCTCGAGCCCGGCCTCCAGCAGCGTCGCGACCGATCCCAGACCGGCGTTGTTGCATACGCCGACGACCCTGCGCTCGCCGGCGTCGAGCCGCGCGACGAGGTCGTGGCGCGCGTCCGCGTCGCTCAGATCACACGGCTCGACGTCCGCGCGTACGCCGTTTGAGAGCCGCAACTCCTCCTCCAGCGCGCTCAGCCGGTCGGGCCGGCGGGCGACGAGCACGACGTTGTAGTTGCGGCGCGCCAGCTCGCGGGCGAGCTCAGCGCCAATGCCCGCGGAGGCGCCGGTGACGAGGACGGTGGTGTCGACGCTTGGAGATGGGAGGGCCATGACGCGCATACTGCACCGCTGGACGCACCGCGCGCGCAGGCTTTACATTGGTGAGCGCGAGCTTCGAAAGGTTCAGGGCGAAGCGCGTCCAGGTGCATCCAGTGGGTGTGCCGTAACGACCGCGACCCCTTGGACGGCCGCCACCCCTCCCTTCCCCCGGCGCTGGGGGCACGAAGCGTCCGGCGCCGGGGTGGCGGCACGACTACCCTTCTTGCCGCCCGGGGGCGTGGTGCTAACGGGAACACACCGGCCTTGCATGCCGGAGTTAGGGGTTCGATTCCCCTCGCCTCCATCCTTCCGCGCCGTGACGCGCATGACCAGGCGCCGGGGCGGCGCGAGCGTTCCGGGGCAGGTATCCGCTCGCGCCGCCTGGGTCCGGCGAGGCCTCGTCGGGAGAGCGAGGCGAGCCGCGCGCCCTCCCCGTTCCTGGAGGCGGCGGCTCTGATCCTTCCATCGGCGCCCGGACCTCACCGGTGAAGCACCGGCGCGCAGGTTTCGATCAGGCGTCTAGTTGTCGAAGTCGAAGTCGCGCGGAGGCTTCTGCTCGAACCACAGCCGGTCGTGCTCCGGCGTCTCCTGCAGGAAGTCGGGCGTCTCCTCGAGCACGTCCTCGTCGGCTCCGGGCTCCTCGTCGGGCGGCACGACCTCGGGCTCCTCGGGCTCGCGCTCGCCCTCGGCCGGCGTGAAGTCGGCCGTCGGCTGGGGCTCCGGGAACTCGTCGTCGAGCCATCCTTCGTCGTCGTCGGGAGCGGGCGCGGCCGCCTCGGGCTCCGGCTCCGGCTCTAGCGCCGGCGGCGGCCCCGGCGTCTCATCGGGCTGGACGAACTCCCCGCTGCGCGGGTCGCCCAGCGCCTCGTCCTCCTGGCGGGCGACCTCGTCCGGATCGGCCCCCCTGGCACGCTTGAGCTCGAGGTGCTCGCGGATGGCGTCGTCGAGCAGTCCCATTCTGTCCCCCCAACAGCCTACTCGGCCTTCACGGTCCGATTCTTGCCAGAGCGTTTGGCGCGATACAGCGCGGCATCGGCCGCCGCGACCAGCGCGTCCTTGTCCACTTTCGCGGAGTGTGGCAGCGATGCGGCGCCAAAGGAAGCAGTCACGCGCAGCGTTCCCTCTCCCTCGAGCAGCGGGAGTTGGAGCGACTCGATCCGGTGGCGCACGCGCTCGGCGAAGTCGTACGCGCCCTGCAGTCCGGTCTGCGGCAGCGCGACGGCCATCTCCTCGCCGCCGTAGCGGGCGGGCTCGTCGATCTCACGCGACGACTCGCGCAGCACGCGCGCCACCTCGCGCAACACCATGTCGCCCTGGAGGTGGCCGTAGGTGTCGTTGACGCGCTTGAAGTCGTCGAGGTCGAGCATGATCAGGCCCAGCTCCTGCCCGAACCGTCGCGTGCGCTCGACCTCGGCCGCCATGACCTCCTGGAAGCGGCGGTGGTTGAACAGGCCGGTCAGCTCGTCCGTGACCGCCTGGCGCTGGATCGCCTCGTGCAGGTCGACGTTCTCGATCGAGATCGCCGCCTGGTTGGTGAGGTAGGCGAACAGCTCGCGCTGGCGCTCTGAGAACGGCCGCCCGGCACGGGCGATCGAGATCACGCCGAGCACGCCGGCGTCGGGCTCGGGGGCGGGCAGCGGGCGGGCGAGGGCGTTGGCGCCGGAGATCTGGGTCTCGGCCTCCCTGCCGGCCTCCAGCGCCGCGGCCTCGCCGGCTTCGAGCGCGGCGGTGTAGGAGGAGACGTCGCCGGCGCGGGCGGCCTCGCTGAGCGTGCCGTTGGCGCTGTTGCGGATCACGACGCGGCCGCACTCGGCGCCGACGCCGTCGACCGCGGTCTGCACGACGATGCCCAGCAGAGCGTCGCGGTCCAGGCCCTTGCCGAGCGACTCGCCGACGCGCCGGACGGTCTCCTGCAACCGCGCTCGCTCGAGCTGCAGCTCCTCCAGCCGGCCCTGGAGCTGGCGCGCCATCGCGTTGAACTCCTTGCCGAGCGCGGCGAACTCGTCGTTGCCCTCGGTCGGAACCTCGACGGAGAAGTCGCCCTTGCCGATGTGCTTGGCGGCGTCGAGCAGGCGCGTGGTCTGCAGCCGCAGCGAGCGGGCGGCCGTGAGCGCGAACGCGAGCGCGCAGGCCACGAAAGCGAGCAGGATCAGGAACAGCCCGAGCGTGTTGTCCGAGATCGCGTCCTGCATCTGGTCGTCGGGGATCAGGACCTGCACTTCGAGCGTGCCGCCGTCGAACCCGGGGGTCTCGAAGCCGGTCACGTGGAAGGTCTCGCCGTCGATATCGACCTCGCTGCCGGGCGCGACCCCGCGCCCGGGATCGCCCTCGACGGTGCCGGCGAGCGTGCGACCGTCCTGCGTGATCACGACCTCGTATCCGGTAACGCTCTCGAGCAACGCGGCGAAGTCGGTCGCGGTCGTCACGGAGACGTCCATGCGGCCGCGAGGCCGGCCGTCGGCGTCCACGACCCGGCTGCGCGCAGGCGCCACCGCCTCGCCGCCGCCGGCTTCGACCGGCTCCTCGCCGACGAGCTTCAGCCGGACGCGCACGGCGCCGCCGCGCCGCATGAGGTCCTCCAGCCGGCGCTGCTGCGCGGCGCGGTCGTCGTCGCGCACGGCGACCGCGAGCTCGTCGTCGGTGGTGGCTGTCTGCGCGACGACCTGCGCCCGGTCGCGCGCCTCCTGGTACAAGCCCTCCGCGGCGCGCTTGGCCTGGTCGAGAGCCTGCTCGTTCTTCTGCTCCTCCGAATCGCGCACGATCAGGATGCCCACGGCCGCGACGGCGAGCACCGGCAGGATCACCAGCAGGATGAAGAACAGAGTGAGGCGATTGCGGAAGCTCACGGGCGTCCCTTGTGGGGCAGCCTATGCGGGACGCCCCAGGCGCGGGGAGGCCCGGCTACAATCGGTTGGCCGCGGCGGACCAAAATCCTGCCTCGCGGGGCTATAGCTCAGTTGGGAGAGCGCCTGGATCGCACCCAGGAGGTCGGGGGTTCGAGTCCCCCTAGCTCCACTCGGAGAATCCCTCAGCCCGTT